>QFWI01000001.1 GCA_003149345.1 Vampirovibrio chlorellavorus
TGCTGGAAGCCATCCTGCTGCAGGCCGAGATCCTCGACCTGCGCGCCAACCCCGAGCGCCCGGGCGAGGGCACCGTGATCGAGAGCAAGCTCGATCGCGGCCGTGGCCCGGTGGCGACGGTGCTGGTGCAGAAGGGCACGCTGAAGCAGGGCGACATCGTGGTCGCCGGCGCCGAATGGGGGCGCGTGCGTGCGCTCGTGGACAGCCTGGGCAAGCCGCTCAAGGCGGCCGGGCCCTCCGTTCCGGTCGAGGTGCTGGGCCTTTCGGGCGTGCCGTCGGCGGGTGAGAATTTCGTCGCCGTCGAAAGCGAGAGCCAGGCGCGCGAAGTGAGCGAGTTCCGCCAGCGCCGCGCCCGCGAGAAGGCAGCCGCGGCACTCGGTGCCGGCCGTGGTACGCTGAACGACATGCTGGCGCGCATCCAGGCGGGCGAGCAGAAGGAGGTGGCCGTCGTCGTCAAGGCCGATGTGCAGGGCTCGGCCGAGGCGATCAACGTCACTCTCGGCAAGCTCGGCAACGAGGAGGTGCGCGTGCGCGTGCTGCACTCGGCCGTCGGCCAGATCACCGAGAGCGACATCCAGCTCGCCAAGGCGTCCAACGCCGTCGTCGTCGCCTTCAACGTCCGCGCCACCACCCAGGCGCGCGAGATGGCGCAGCGGGATGGCGTGGACATCCGCTACTACTCGATCATCTACCAGGTGTCGGACGACATCGAGGCGATCTTCAAGTCGCGCCTCGCCCCCGTCCAGCGCGAGAACTTCATTGGCTACGCGCAGATCCTGCAGGTCTTCGAGGTCAAGCGCCTGGGCAATGTGGCGGGCTGCCGCGTGACCGAGGGTGTTGTGAAGCGCGGCTGCGGCGTGCGCCTGCTGCGCGACGGCATCGTCATCCACGAGGGCGAGCTCAGCACGCTGCGCCGCTTCAAGGACGACGTGAAGGAAGTCACCAACGGCTACGAATGCGGCATGGGCTTCAAGAACTACGACGACATCCGCGTGGGTGATCAGATTGAATGTTTCGAAAC
>QFWI01000010.1 GCA_003149345.1 Vampirovibrio chlorellavorus
GCGGGCCTCACCGGCATGACCAAGGCCTTTGCGCAGGAAGTCGCCAGCCGCGGGATCACCGCCAACTGCGTCGCCCCCGGCTTCATCCGCACCGCCATGACCGCCGCACTCGACGAAAAGCAGCAGGCCGCGATCAATTCGCGCATCCCGATGGGCCGCATGGGCGAAGGCAGCGAGATCGGTGCCGCAGTCGCCTTCCTTGCGTCCCGCGAGGCGGCTTACGTGTCGGGCGAAACCTTGCACGTGAACGGCGGGATGGCGATGCTCTGAGGCCGCGTGGGGGGCTTCTAGCCCCCTTATCCCCAGCGCAAGTGCCCCTCGCAGAAGCGCCTGCTTGCCCGTATTCTCGCCTGCGCTAAGGTTTTGCGCAACTTCCGGCGCTTGAGGGCGATTCCTCGCCGCTCATGCAAGACACGTAGACCGATAGGGACAAGCGATGAAGGCCACGATCGAACGCGCGACGCTGCTGCGGTGCCTTTCCCATGTTCAATCGGTGGTCGAGCGGCGCAACACGATTCCGATCCTCTCGAACGTGCTGATCGACGCTGATGCCGGTGGATCGGTGCGGGTGATGGCGACCGACCTCGATTTGCAGGTGGTTGAAACGATGAGCGCCTCCTCGGTCGATCAGCCCGGCGCGATCACCGTCTCGGCGCACTTGCTCTTCGACATTGCGCGCAAGCTGCCCGAGGGGAGCCAGGTGAGCCTCACCACCAACGACAACCGGTTGGAGGTCAAGGCAGGGCGCTCCAACTTCAAGCTGCCGACGCTGCCGCGCGATGATTTCCCGGTGATCGTCGAGGGCGACCTGCCGACCAGCTTCGAACTGCCCGCGCGGATGCTGGCCGAGCTGATCGACCGCACCCGTTTCGCGATCTCGACCGAGGAAACCCGCTACTACCT
>QFWI01000011.1 GCA_003149345.1 Vampirovibrio chlorellavorus
ACAGGTTCACAATTTCCTGATACACGGGAATCATGGCCGTGGTGGGTTTATGCCACTTCAGTACTTCCTCAATGCGGCTTTCCCACGCTTCAGCGTTGGCAATATCCGCCTTACCCAGCTCCACGTATAACCGCAAGGACTCAGCCCGACGATCCGGCTGCCAGGACAAGAACTCGGCGTAAGCGGTCTTGGTCAACACATCGTCGGGAGACTGCGCCATCAAACTTTTAAACAACGCCTCCACCACAGCGGGTTGGGATTTATCCGTTTTGATAAAATCCAGAAATTCCTTTTGCGCACCCGACGGATTGGAGAGGGCGGGGTTGGCCAAAGCCTGTTGATAGGCTTTTAAAGCGTCATCAAAACGGTTTTGTTCAGCAAATAAACGCGCCGACCGCAGGGCTACTTCCGGGTCATTCGGGGATTCCGCAGCGGCCTCGGCGTAAAGTTTTTCCACCAAATCCGGTACCGGCATAGCCTCCGGGGACAAGTTCAGCGTGCGCAGGTACTCGGCATACTCCAGTTTTTCACTGGTATTGAGTAACCCGGCTTCATACAGGCGATGAAACCGATCAATCGCTTCCGGCACCCGGAAGAGCCGGGTTAAGGCACGGGCTTGCCGCAACTGCGTATCCTTCGTCCGCTGAGTGGCAGCCGGTAATGTTTGATCCCACTGAAAGGACTCGGCATACAGGCCCAAATCAAACGCCAGAGATGAGAGAGACTGAATGGTGCCCTCATCATTGGCCAGGGGGGTCTTCGACACATCCCGGACAATGGCCTCGTACAGGGCTTGAGCCTTTTGTTTCTGTCCACTTCCCAGCAAAGCCCGGGCCTGCTGAATGCTTAAACCCGCATTTTGCCGTCCGCCTTCACTTTGTAGCAGCGTGTTATAAATTTTCAGGGCTTCTTCGGGGTGCCCGGTCAGAGAGAGCATTTGCGCGTAATCGGCCATAAATTTTTTGTCATCACGATAAATCGTGGCAATGGGCGCCGCGTAGCGCAGGGCATCCATGGCGTTGCCCTGCCAGAACAAAGCCTGGGACAACTTTTTAGAAATGCCGGCCTCTCGGGGTTTCAGTTGCGATGCCCGTTGCAGCAAGGTAATAGCCTCGGCCCGCATGGCCGGATCCCAACTCCACATTTCACCCAGGTTGGACAAGGCTTCCACTTCATTGGGATTCAACTGCAATACTTTCTGGTAGGCGGCTTTGGCCTTGGTGAAATCGGCGGGTGTGCCCTGCTTTTGATAAGAACGGGCCAGCCATAAAAAGGCTTCTTCGCTTTGTGGGTTTTGGCGGGTGGCTTGTTCAAACAACGGAATGGCCTTGGCCACAAAGCCCCGGTTATAGTTGGAAATACCCTGCTTTAAAACAGAACTGGCACCCGAAACTTTGGCGGCTGGCCGACTGGGTGTTTTGGCCAAAGCCAGCAACTGCCCATCCAGAGAAGCCCCATCCAGCCGCTGCTGGTGTGAGTCTCCCAAAGCCAAACCCTGAAACTCGATGGCTTCCTGTGGGGCGTCCTCCGACAACGGATTTGAGTCAGCCTGAGGGTAGCGCCATTGGGTGGCACCGGTGATCGTCGCCGGTGTGATGGCCTGGGCGCTAACGCCAAGACCAATACTCAGGGCCAAGGTTATTCCAACCAATTCTTTTTTCATCTTACTCGTCTGTCCCGTTATTCCAGGGGAGGCTTTCCCCAGTTCGCTGCGCTTGCTAACCGGCCCACTCAGGCCACACCGGTCAGGTCACTGAACACCAAAAAGTGATGACACTCGAATCGTCTTACTGACTTACGCTTTCATACCTATCTCATCATTATACTTGTTTTTATTATTATTTAGAATTTCCTTCACAGGAGGGCCGCCTTATTCCGCCATCAGGGTTTTAAAGGCTTTGCTTTCCGGTGGCTCGTGCAAACGGGCGCTCAGCAGATCCAGCGTTTTCATATCCAGCCCGTCAAAGTAAACCAGGGCCACATGGTTGCCATAGTAAACGGACACATCAATAACCTCACCGGGATATTTTTCGGTATTCTGGCCATCCCAGGACAACTGAATCCACACTTTTTGACGAATCTGCAAATCGCTTCGCGCCTTTAAATGCACAATCACACCCAACTCGCTGACCTCTTGCGTCATACCCGCCACGGGCGCCGAACCATCCACCGGAATGAGGGTGCAGTTCATAAATTTGCTGACCGATGGAGCCACCCGAATCAAGCGTTCTTTAGGGCGATAAATTTGTCGGGCCAGATCCACCCGTTGCTCGTTGGTCAACTGGGAAAATTCCAGTCCCGCTTTCAACTGGCCGCCGCCCACATCCTCGATCCGACGCACCACGGCGGACAGCTCGCTGATGTCCCCTGATTGCCATTGAATGCGGATGCGCACGGGCTGCTCCACTTGCAGTTGCGGGCCTTTTTTTAAGTAAACGGAAACACCCGATTCACTGATTTCGTTGGAGAAACCAACCACAAACTGGTTGTTCACATTCAAAACACAGGACAAGGTGGCCTGGAAACGGGGCGCCCCTCGGCGCAAGGGCGCTTCCACCGCCGAAGTCAAGCGGAATGGGGTCATCATTAATTGCCAGAAGGATTTAGAGGTGTGCGTGTACACGTAATCATCAGCCCAAATTTCAGCGAAGCCAAACATGTGCCGCACCAGTTTTTGATGCTGCTCCTCAGTGCGATTGACCACCTGGAAGCCGACGTAATGGCGGTTGTTCTCATCCACGATGCTGCGCACCACCTGCACGGACAAAATGGTGGTCTCATTGATATCCCAATCCATAATTTTAAGTAAAACCGTGCCGGAAAGTGGCACCGGTTCATCAAAGACCACCGCCACACCACTTTCACTAATGTTGGTGGTATAACCCACGGCGATGGAATTATCCAGCAATTTCAGCTCACAGCGGATGCGACGGAAAATACGCGGTGTGATCCGAAACTGGGGACGCTCCTGAGCGACATAGATAGCGCCCAGCAATAAAACCAGGTTGTACAGGGCCCAGACCAGGTTGGTGTAAATCCCCCCGGCATACTCAGGCGTCTGGATGCCCCGAATAATAGCCATGCCAATCCCCACCACGGTGAGGGCGGCAATCATAACCTGAGGGAATACAATCCGCCAGTTGAAATTCAGTTTTTCGGTCAGTCCGCCCTTGGGCGTCACCCGAAACTTGGCCCGAGTGGGCGAAAGGAAAGTCAGGAAGGTGGTCAGGCTGAGGTAAATACAAAAACAGGTTTCATACACCTCCGACCAAAAGCTGTGCCGCACCCCACGGGAAACAATGGTATATCCCAACGTGGTGGCTAAAAAGCTGGGCACATAGTAAATCAGCACTTCCACGAAACCGGAGTTCACGGTTTTGTAGCCAAACAACAGAAAGAACAACGGGGCCACCATAAAGATGAGACGGGGCAGCCCGTGAAAAAAGTACCAGATACCCGTGAAGTAACACAGCCGTTGGGCCAGGCTAAGGCCCCGGGCGAATAGCGGGTTTTCCAGACAGTAAATTTGGGTCATGCCACGAGCCCAACGCAACCGCTGCTTGATCACATCGGCAAAACTGTCCTGCGCCATGCCAGCGGCTAAATCCCGGTTGTAATACAACGACTTCCAGCCTTGCCCATGAATCCGCATACCGGTATGCACGTCCTCGGTAATGGTTTCTACGGCGAACCCGCCCACACTTTGCAAGGCGGCCCGACGGAACAAGGCCCCGCTACCGGCGAAAAAGGCAGCGCCCCAGTAATCGTTGCCCGGCTGAATGACGTGGAAAAACAGATCCTGCTCGTTGTTAATTTCTTTGGCCGCCAGCAAGTTCCGCTGGAAGGGATCATCGGTAAAAAAGTGCTGGGGCGTTTGCACAAAACCCATGCGCTCATCCAGGAAAAAGCCCACGGTTTCGTTCAAAAAGTTTTTACAAGGCACGTGATCCGCGTCAAACACCAACACCAACTCACCGGAACTGTAGCCCATGGCGTTGTTTAAATTACCGGCTTTGGCGTGGGTATTTTCAGCCCGGCTGATGTAGGTCACGTTCAGCTTCTCGGCCAGCTCTTTCATTTCCGGGCGGTTGCCGTCATCGCACAAGTAAACCGTCTTCTTGGGGTAGTCAATGGCCTGACAACCCACCAGAGATCGATACAAAACGCTGACCGGCTCCCCGTAAGTACAAACCATAATATCCACGCTGGGTAACTGATCCGGGGTAAACCGGCTGATGCTGATGGCCTGATGGTCGGTTTGTCCCCACACCTGAAAATAGCCGATGACCATGGCAAAAAAGGCGGTCAATTCCGCGCCGTAAATCAGGACGGAAATAAAAATGGAGAGCGGAGAACTGAAATCCAGTGTTTCAAAACCCCGCCACAACAGATGGCGAACGCTGGTTAAGACCGTCAGCAACATAATCCATCGCCGGGCAGCCGGGAAAAAGATGGAGGAAACCACAATGCCCACCACCAGCAAGCAAGACCAAAGCACTTGCAACATCAAGGGCAGGAAGAGGGATTTTTCCGGGAAAAGCGGACGGGAGAGAACACCCGAATAGGTGGAAGCGTAATCGGCAATGGAAGCGCCGGAGGAAAAGGCCGCTGACGCTGAATCCTGGGTGGGAATTTGCCAGAACACAAAAAGTACGGCACAAACGCCTACCGCCAAGACGACGAGGGCCAACAGTTTTTTAAAAGCGCCATTCATCAGGACAGGTTTCCTACAACTTCTTCCACCACTCACTAACTCGGTACAATCCGGCCAGCCTAGAGTTATCATCCCTTTGCCGCCAGAATGAGACACCCTCCAAACGGAGGAGATACAAAAAAGGGGTTCTTAAAAAAAGATAAGGAAGGGAAGCCTTGACTTGAAAACTACACCCAATGCCTGACGTTCGTCGTCACCCAACCAATGTAGGGCGTTCGCCCCAACAAGACATTCCAGGATAACCAAACGGCCACCAGACCAAAAACACCCAGAAAGACCAGCGGCAGCATTGGCAAGTATGTTGCCAGACTGGTGGACAAAACCGTTAACCCAACCAACTTGAACAACGGAAGCAACAGTTGCAATGCCGAGTAGGTCAAAAAATAGGTCAACAGCACAAACGCATTCAAAATAAGGCCGGTTAGGATATGAAACCGAATAAAATAAGGGGCTTCTCGCCCGGAACGCCCAACCAACAGCCAGTAAGCGCCAGCCATCAACAAAATCAGCATCATCTTCCATTGAAAGGCCAGCAAAAAGACCACCAGCAAAATAACGAGCAACAGACGATTTTGCCGTAAGTAAGATTGATACCGAACCCCTTGCCGGACAAAAAACTGATACAACACCCCCAGCAGAATAATGAGCATGAAGCCATTGCCGGAAAAGCCGGTTTGCAGGGTAATCATGTATCCCAAAAACAAGAGGAACAGGACGGCAAACAGCTTGAGGCTCCAATCGCCGGATTTTCCGCCGGGAAATTTCAAAACATTAGAAGATTTCATAATAATGACCAGCCTGACCCAAAACATCTTGTACAGACAACGTGTGAGACATCCAATCCATCCGATAACCGAAAGCCAAGTTCCCGAAAGCCAATGCCAAGATCAAAACACGGCAGGATTTCAGCATCAAGGTATATTTTTCAAGCAAGGTATATTTTTCAAGGCGTGTTTTTATTGATGGACGTTTTGGCATTGTTCATAAAATTGGGCAAATCGGACTTGACGGCAGCCAGCAATAAACTGCGCGGCACTAAAGGCCCGGGATCCAGCTTCAAGGTGTAGCTCAAAATGGTTTTGGTGCCATTATCCGCCGGAATGAGCCGCCAGGCACCCTGAATGTCCTTAAAACTGCCGCTGACCCGGTGAAAATTAATCAGGTAAGGGGGAGATAACTCCTGGAGCAAAATGTAGTTAAATGCCGGAAACAGGCTGGTCATAATGACACTAAAAGAGACATTCTGTTTATTGGCGGTGCGAGAGAGTACTTTCACTCGCTTGACCTTCCGCTCGGCCTGTAGCAGGGTTTCGGGGTCACTAACCACAGTCCAAACCTTTTCGGGCGGCTTGGGAATCAGTATTTTGGCCTCAACCGAAGGCACCGTATTGGGTGCCGTGTACTGCTTGACCACCACCTTGCCCTGTTTCAGGGTTTGCCATTCCACAGAGTCCGCGAAAGCTGTGCTACTGACCAGAGAAAGCAACACGCCCACCAAACTCAAGCCGACAAACAAACGAGAAACCAACCGTTGATGGAGTGATTGCCGGGACAGCAGCCTAAAAAATGGAATCAACACTGTGACAATCCTCCAAAAGTTTCAGGAAAAGCGTTTTCCGTATTAATATATTATATAACAAGGCCCAAGGCTGACAGTTTCAGGAATCTAAAACGTTTTACGCCAAGGGCTCTTCTCCTACCTGGACTGCCAGAAGCACTTAGAGTTTCATCCCCCATGTTATCCCCGTTATCCCCGAGTCAGTGCGTTCGCTTATCCATGAATAAATTAAAGCCCTTTACAACCGAAAACCTGAAAACCAACACAACGAACAGGCGGAGCCTGTATTCCTTTGTCTTTGCCGGGCTGGGCGTTTTAACGGTACTACTGACCTACATATGGTTCACCCGACAAGCCGACTGGCTACCGGAACCTATGCGTGAAGTTTTGCTGCCCCTGAGCGGGGAGCAAAAGATTTTTGTGGCCACGGTGGATCTGGATCGAGAAACCGCCCGTTCTCTTTATCGGGATGCTTTAAAGAACCTCCAGGAAAGTAATTACGACAAGGCGCTCTCTCAATTCAAACGGCTAGAGCCCGTTTACCCGGGGCTTCAGGACTTTTTATGGCTGCACGAGGCGGAAGCCTACGCGGGACAAGGCAACGAATGGGCCGTGCAAAAAAAGCTGAACAGCCTGCTGAAAAGTCACGCCCACAGCCCACTTAAAGCGGCAGCAATCTACCGTATTGGGCAATCCCAGTTTCGGGGCAGCGAATGGGACTCAGCCGAAAAGACGTTTACGACCGTCCGAACGGATTACCCCAAAACCGACTACGCCATTGGCAGCCTGTACTATCTGGGAGCTTTGAAAACCAAAGCTGAGGCCACCCAAACGGAAGCCGCCGAACTGCTGAAGGACTACCTGAGACAATGCCCAGACTGCAAATTCAGTGGAGAAGCGGCGGATTTACTGGCAAAAATACTGCCAAGACCGACCAGCGAGGAACATACCCTTATGGGCCTGGCTGCCGCCAACCGCTCCGAGGAACTTGAGAAAACGCTGGCCCACCTCACCCAAGGTCAGCGGCAGCATACCTGGTTGGCCCTGGGAAAAACCCAATTGCAAGCAGGACAAACCCAGGCTGGCTTGCAAACCCTGATTAACGGCTTACCATTCGCCAAGGAAACCGATGAAACCCGAGCCGCCATCGACGCTTTACTGGCCCACACAAGCGGCGCCAGCGCGCAAATTGCCTTGCTCAAAACCATACAGGCCAAACTCCCCAGCGTGGGTGGCGATTACGTCCTCTGGAAGCTGGCTCAACTGGATGAAGCGCAGGGGCTTTCGCTGTATCGGAAAATTGTAAGCCAGTACCAACAGGGGGATTACGCCCCGGAAAGTGGCTGGCAACTGCTGTGGCCCTTATTATCCTCCGGGCAGCAGACCCGGTTCATTGAAGAAGGACAAAAGTATCTGGCGCAGTACCCCTACAGCAAAGCAGCCCCCAAAGTGCTTTTCTGGATGGGTAAGCTCCTGGAAAAAAGCCAGCCCAACGAGGCCACCCAGGCTTATCAACGCCTAACTGAACTCTACCCTGCCAACTATTACGCCTTCCGGGCCACCGGTCGGCTGCGGGTTTTGACCCAGAATCGGCCCGATCCGGGCTGGCCCACCCTAAGCAATCGAAGCGACTACCCCGCTGCCAATACCGATTTAAACAGTCTGGACATCCTGCCCAAGCCCGATGCGTTTGGCTCAGGGCAAACCGGTTGGTACCTGCGGAACGCCGCCAAGGAACTACAGCGCATTGGGGCCACCGAGGATCTGAAACTGTTAACCACCGAAACCATGGGCACCGTGCCACCGAGCGTGGAGAGCTGGGCCGCCCAAGCCTCGGGAGACCGGGCCAAGGGACTCAGGGCCATTCGTGACAGCCTGGATCAGCAGGTCAAGGACTCGTTCATTAACAGTGGACGCACCACCATTCAACCCGCAGGCACTCGGGATGAACTGAAGCTACTTTACCCGGTCTATTTTGCCGAATTCATCCGGCAAGCCGGGAGCAAAAACCGGTTGGATCCTTTTCTCATCCAATCGTTGATGCGGGAAGAGAGCTACTTCAATGAATTCGCCATCAGCACCTCCAACGCCCGGGGCCTGATGCAGCTTTTACCCTCCACCGCCCGAGAAGTCGCTGGCTGGGAAGGCCTCTCTGGATTTCAGACCACCGACTTGTTCACCCCGGCCATTAATATCCAGTTAGGCTCACGCTATTTATCCCACTTGCACGGGCTGTTTAACGGAAACTCCATGCCCGCCGTGGGTGCTTACAATGGCGGCCCCAACGCCATGAAGCGCTGGGTACAAGGCAGCAACGGCTTTAACAACGACCCGGACATGTTCGTGGAAAAAATTCCCTATGATCAAAGCCGGGATTATATTAAAAAAGTATTCACCAGTTATTGGAACTACAGTCGTCTCTACAGCCAACCCGCCATTTAGGCAAAATCGCCCCAATCTAGCTCAGCCGTAATCTCAACTTTGCAAAGCTTGCTTGTATCGTGTAAGATGGGCGGCAATGTTGGTGTGGATTTCCTGCTTATGAAACATTACGGTTCTTTTGTTCTAATGCTACACAGCCACTTGCCGTTTTATCGGAAAGCCGGGATGTGGCCATTTGGGGAAGAAAACCTATACGACTGCATGGTGGAAACCTATATTCCCCTGCTAAACGCCTTGAATGAACTCCGGGAAGAAGGCATCAAAGCGGGAATCACCGTGGGCTTAACCCCCATCCTCACCGAACAATTGGCTGACGAGCATTTGCAAGAAGGTTTTATCAAGTTTGTCAAAGGCCGCATTGCGGTAATTGATAAGGACGTGGAGCGCTACCCCGATCCCAAAGTGCCCCACTCAGAGCATCTCAGCTTTTTGGCAGGCTACTACCAACAATACTATTCCAAAATTCTGGAAGACTTTACCGTCAAGTACCAGAAAAACCTGGTCAAGGCCTTTAAAGAGCTTCAAGACGCCGATTGCATTGAAATCACCACTTCGGGAGCAACGCACGGCTTTTTACCCCTCTTGGGAACCGATGAAAGCATTCAGGCCCAAATCAAGGTGGGCGTAGAGTCCTACAAACGCCATTTTGGCAGAGCGCCCAAGGGCATCTGGTTACCAGAATGCGCCTACCGACCGGCTCAAGAGCATGTTGATCCAGAAACCGGCAAACCCACCTTGCGTCCGGCCATCGAAGCCTTCCTGTTTGAGCATGGTATCAAGCATTTCTTTACTGAGTACCACGCCATTGAAGGCAGTGTCAGCAGCGAAATTCGCCGCGACTTTGGCGTGTACCGGGATATTCAGTACATCCCGCTTCCCAACCGGGGCCAAACCGGCTTAACCACCCACGAGGCCTATTGGTTAAAAGATTACCCAGTGGCAGTGATTGGCCGTAACAACCGGGCCAGTTTTCAGGTATGGTCGGCAGCGCACGGCTATCCGGGTGACGGATTGTACCGGGAGTTTCACCGTAAAGATGCCAATTCCGGCATGAAATACTGGCGCTTAACCAGTAAAGACGCCGAATTGGGCGATAAAATGCTGTATGATCCCGTACTGGCGCAAAGCCAGACCAAAATGCACGCCGATCACTTTGTGTCGCTGGTTTACGACATTTTGAAAGAGCAATACCACAAAACCGGCGAACCCAAGCTGGTCATGGTCTCTTTTGATACCGAACTGTACGGACACTGGTGGTTTGAGGGCGTGACCTGGCTGAAGCATGTCATTAAAATGCTGCATGCCTGCGACGGCGTAGACGTGGAAACCTCCAGCCAATACCTGGAGCATTACCCACCGCAACAAGCCATTGCATTGCCGGAAAGCACCTGGGGCCAGGGCGGCCACTACTGGGTGTGGAACAACCAGCATACCGCCTGGATGTGGCCCACTATCCACCAGTGCGAAGTGCGCATGCGCAAGCTGGTTCAGAAACATGCCAATGAAACGGACGCGCTCAAGATTGAGGCACTCAATCAGGCACTCAGAGAGCTTTTACTGCTGGAAAGCAGCGACTGGCCCTTCCTGGTGACGACTTTCCAGGCCAAGGACTACGCCGTGGAGCGCTTTGAAAAGCACGTGGCCTTTTTCAACCAGCTGTGCGACATGATTGAAAAAGATCAAATCAACGAGGAACAACTGGCTGCCAGCAAGGAAGTGGACAACCCCTTCCCGAATCTGGACTTCCGTTGGTTTGAAACCACCAATCTGCCAGCGCCCACATCCTATCCCGCTGAATTACAGACTGTTTAATATCGGGATCATACCCGCTTCTAAAGCAGGCACTGCCATTCAACCGAAGGGGGATGTGTAATGGGCAACTCCATCAACCTGATTTTAGGCGTTCATAACCATCAACCGGTGGACAACTGGGATCACGTGGTGGAAGACGCTTATAACAATTGCTATCAGCCCTTCCTGGACGTTTTGGAGGCTTACCCCAATGTAGGGATGAGCATTCACTACACCGGGTACTTGCTGGATTGGCTATTTGGCAGGCACCCCAGCCTCATCGATCAGCTCAAACGATTGATTCAGCGGGGGCAGGTGGAGATGATCGGCGGTGCGTATTATGAGCCGGTGCTGGCCATTATTCCAGACCGGGATAAGCACGGGCAAATCCAGAAACTGACCGATCGGGTGGAAGCCCTCACCGGGCAGCGGCCGGAAGGACTCTGGCTGGCGGAACGTGTCTGGGAGCCGCACTTGGTTCAGCCCATTGCCCAAGCCGGGATTCGTTACCTGTTTTTGGATGATAGCCACTTTAAAGCGGCAGGACTAGAGGAACAGGCCCTTTATGGGCGTTACACCAGCGAGGAGCTGGGCAAAACCGTGGATATTTTCCCGGTGGACAAGACACTGCGCTACCAGATTCCTTACGCCTCTCCGCAAGCGGTGATTGATTATCTGGGAAGCCTAGCCAGCGCCGACGGGCAAAAGACGGCCATTTACTTTGATGACGGCGAAAAATTCGGGGTCTGGCCCGGCTCTCACCGACTGGTTTTTAAGGAAAAATGGCTGGATCGATTTTTCAAGGCGCTGAGTGCCAACCAGGATTGGATTAAACCCATTACTCCCTCGCAGTATGTGGCCCAAACCAAACCTTTGGGGCGGATTTACCTGCCCACAGCCAGCTACAGCGAGATGATGGAGTGGGCCTTGCCCGCCGATCAATGGCACGCCTACCAGCAAGCGTTGAAATCCGTTCCTCCAGAGCAACAGCGCTTTTTTCAAGCCGGATTCTGGCGGAATTTTTTGGTGAAATACCCAGAAGCCAACAATATCCACAAAAAAATGCTGTACGTCAGCGAAAAGATTCATCGTCTGGCCCAGGAAAAGGGCATCCACCACCCAGAAGCGCTGGACGAGCTTTGGAAAGGGCAGTCCAACGATATTTTCTGGCACGGCGTTTTTGGGGGTCTGTACCTGACCAATCTGCGCACGGCAAACTATCAGCATTTAATCAAGGCGGAAACCATTGCCGACACCCTGCAATACGGGCCCAGTTTTACCCGGATCGAAACACGCGACCTGGATTGCGACGGTCAGCCGGAAATTTTAATCGAAAGCACCGCCCAGAACCTGTATTTGCACCCTCACGAAGGGGGCAGCCTCTTTGAGCTGGACTACCGGCCCAAGAACTTTAACCTGCTGGACACTTTGGCCAGACGATACGAGCCCTATCACGACCAACTGAGGGAAAACGCCAGTGGCCCCAAGGGTCGGCTGGAGCAACATTTACACTACGACTGGCACCGCCGGGTCAGCCTGCTGGATCATTTCTGGGGAGAAGGCACTACCCTGGATTCCCTAGCCCAATCCACCTACCCGGAGCAGGGGGATTTTGTGACCGGGCGCTACCAAAGCCATATTGACGGCCACACCGTCACCCTCAGCCGGGAGGGCACCGTCTGGGTTCACGAGCAGCCCACCGCCATGCGGGTGGAGAAACAATTGATCGTCTCCGAGCCGACTCAGGCCCAGACCGTCATTCGCTATACCCTGACCAATTCATCGGAATACCAGGCCAGCCTGTGGTTCGCCGTAGAGTTTAACGTAAACTTGCTGGCTGGCGATGCCCCCGATCGCTACTACTACCTGCCGCAATCCTCCCCCAAACCCGCTCAAGGCATCACCCAAGCCAGCAAAGCAGCAGTTCTGGAAACAGTAGACGGCAAAACGAAACTGCGCAGCAAGAAACTGATTGCCAAAGAGGCCCTCAAGGAAGTGTACGGCATTGGCCTGCGGGATGAATGGCTGGATATCGATTACCATTTAATCTGGAATCGGCTGGGCAGCGTGTGGCGTTTCCCCATTGAAACCGTCTCCCAGTCGGAAACCGGGTTTGAAAAGGTCTACCAGTCCAGCGCCATGTTCCCCAACTGGAAATTGAGCCTAGAGCCCGGCGAAAGCTGGCAGGTGGAAATCACCCAACGCATTACCAGTCATCATTAGCAGCATCCTCAGGAGTCTTGATCCCCATGCAACACCAAATCATCGGAGACGACATTCAGGCAGTGGCCCTCTCGCTGGCACCGGGCGAAACGGTGCGGGCCGAAGCGGGGGCCATGTTGTACATGAGCGATAGCATTGAGATGAACACCCAGGTGGGCACGAACAAAGAGGGTGGCATGGTGGGCGCCCTGATGTCGGGCCTGAAACGGGCGGTGTCCGGGGACAGTTTTTTCATTACCACCTTTACCGCGCAGGGACAGCCCGGGCAAGTGGCTTTTGCCGCCCCCTATCCCGGCAAGATCATGCCCATTAACCTGGCGGAAACTGGCACCTTGCTCTGCCAGCGGGACTCCTACCTTTGCTCGGACACGGAAGTGGATGTGAGCATCGCCTTTACCCGAAAGCTGGGCGCTGGCTTTTTTGGCGGCGAGGGCTTTATTTTGCAGAAGCTCAGCGGGCGAGGCCAGGCCTATATTCATTCGGGTGGCGGAATGATCCCGTTTGAGTTAGCCGCCGGGCAAAGCCTGCGGGTAGATACCGGTTGTCTGGTGGCCATGACCGAAAGTGTTTCCTACGACATTCAACTGGCCAAAGGCGTTAAAAACATGCTGTTTGGAGGCGAGGGACTATTTTTTGCCCATTTAAAAGGCCCCGGCAAAGTTTGGCTTCAGGTTCTGCCGTTCAGCCGCTTGGCCAACCGCATTTTATCGGCCGCCGTGACGGGCAACAGCGAGCAAAGCAAAGGCCTGGGCGGTCTGGGAGGGAATCTGCTGGGTGGGTTCATCAGCGGCGAGTAAAACCAGCGTTTAAAAAAACGGTTTGTATGGGTCTACAACCTTTTTAGCCCCTGATCCGCAATTTATCGAAAATAATTTCCATAGAACAAAGTTTCGAGGTATACTATTTTTGTGCAAGAAACGGATTTGCCGTGTGTAACATTTGCCTTCAATGGCATAGGCAGTCAGACCGTAATTCCGTACCATGATGTTCTGCGAGAGAGTATTCTGTGAGAGCAGGCTAAGCACAGATAGGGCCCCTCAAAGCCCGCCTGAGTATTTGATTTATCGATTCCCAAACCTATTGAAAAGGAACCCCGCATGGCCGTTAAAGATAAAGAATCCGCCAAAACCAGCGCCAATCTGGAAGACGCCTCCCTGGAGGAACGCCGGAAAGTCCTGAGCTACACCCTGGACAAGATCGAAAAAGATTTTGGCAAAGGGGCCATCATGAAGCTGGGCGATCGTCAGGTGGTGGGGTTGGATGCCATTCCCACCGGCGCTTTGGCTCTGGATTTGAACCTGGGCGTTGGCGGCTTGCCCCGGGGCCGTGTGGTGGAGATTTACGGCCCGGAATCCAGCGGGAAAACCACTTTAACCCTAAGCGTAATTGCTGAAGCCCAGCGAAACGGGGGCATCGCAGCCTTCGTGGATGCCGAGCATGCCCTCGATCCAGAATACGCCGCTAAAATCGGGGTTAAAATTGATGAACTACTGGTGAGCCAACCCGACACCGGGGAGCAGGCCCTTGAAATCACCGAACAACTGGTGCGCTCGGGCGCGGTCGACATTGTGGTCATTGACTCCGTAGCCGCTCTGGTACCCAAAGCGGAAATTGAAGGCGAAATGGGTGACTCCCACGTGGGTTTGCAGGCCCGTTTAATGTCTCAAGCCCTGCGGAAATTAACCGCTATCGTGGGTAAAACCCGCACCACGGTTGTCTTTATCAACCAGCTGCGCCAAAAAATCGGTGTCATGTACGGCAACCCGGAAACCACCACCGGGGGGAACGCCCTCAAATTTTATGCCAGTGTGCGTCTAGACATTCGCCGGGTAGAAACTCTGAAAAAAGACGGGGAAGAATACGGCAACCGGGTCAAAGTTCGGGTGGTCAAAAACAAGGTGGCTCCCCCGTTCCGGGTTTGTGAATTCGACATTCTGTTCGGGCAAGGCATTTCCTCGGAAGGCTGCGTGCTGGATGTGGCCACCGATATGGACATCGTTAAAAAAGCCGGTACCTGGTACAGCTACAACGATGAAAAAATCGGTCAAGGCCGTGAAAAAGCCCGTGACTTCCTCAGGGACAACCCGGAAGTGATGAAGAAGATTGACGCGGAAGTGCGGGCCAAAATCGCGGCCATGCGTACTGCCGCCCTGGCCAACCAAGCGACTGGTTCGGGCGTGTCCACCGCCCCCTCCCTGGACTCTGGGGATAACTAAATCCCACAAGTCAAATTGACTCTTGAAATTATCTCCACGCTATCCTGTATTCCTGTATGCAGCCTGCTCTTTGGGTGGGCTGCCTTTTTACGTTCACGCCGAACCGGGACACACGCGCTTCCACAGCAGCAATGGCAGCTTCGAGGCAGTTCACTTGTGACCCTAGACTACTTGAGTTAAGATAAAAGTTATTTTTTAATCACGTTTAATTCCCTCTAGGGTTTGATTCCCTTTACCTGCCCCCACAGCCCCATGTAAGGCCCTCAAAGCGTTATGGATTCCAAAACACATATTGAACTTCTGTTTTTCGGTGATCTCGTCGGAAAACCAGGTCGTACTGCTGTCAAAGCCTATCTGGACAGCTTGAGCGAACGCCCGGACGTGGTGATCGCCAATGGGGAAAACATTTCCCATGGGTTTGGCATGATTCGCAAGCACTACGATGAAATGCGCGAAGCCGGGGTAGACATTTTTACCAGCGGCAATCACATTTGGGATCAAAAAGAAGTCTTTAACTTCATTGATGAGGTCAACCTGTTGCGGCCTTACAACTTCCCCGCCGCTTCTCCAGGCCGGGGAGCCAGGATTTTTCAGATCGGTGGCTGCGAAGTGGGAGTCATCAACCTGATTGGCCAAGTGTTCATGGGCAATTACAACTCCCCCTGGGAGCAGTTTGAAGAACTGGTGTACGACATGCTGGCCGTAACGCCCATTATTTTTCTGGATTTCCACGCCGAAGCCACTGCTGAAAAAATAGCCATGGCCTGGCACGCCTCTTCACTGGGCGTTAGCGCCATGACCGGCACCCACACCCACGTGCAAACCGCCGATTCCAAGATTTTAAACAACCGCATGGGCTACATTACCGATACCGGCTTTAACGGCTCTTACAATAGCGTCATCGGCATGGAAGCCAGCGGCTCTCTCCAGCGGCTCAAGTCCCATTTACCCACCCGTCTGGACGTTGGCCCCGACGACATCCTGCAAGTGAACGCCGTAAAATTTACCATTGAAGTGAAAACCGGGGTTTGCCGCAAGGTGGAGCGTATTAATGAAGTGTTCTCCCATAACGGGGAGCCCTTGCAGCCATTCGCCACCCGATAATTGAAAGGGCTCAATGACCTGCACAGACAGGATTTAACCATCTGGAGGATGGCATTTCTTTGATGGAACAGTTATAATACAAAAGTGAAAGTATCTAACCAGACAAAAGGATGCCCTTGATTCAAACTTCTACCGTGCTTGATCTGGAACAAGCCAAGGCTTGGTTAAGTCAGCAATTAACCGCTGAGCGCTTTGAGCACTCTTTAGGCGCCATGGATAAGGCCGCTGAACTGGCCGAGAAGTTTAATCTCCCCTCCATTGAAAAAGAACGGGCCGTGTTGGCAGGCCTGCTCCACGATGCCGCCAAACTCATGCCGGCCAGCGAGCTGCTGAACTACTGCGACCAGCATCAAATTCCGCTGGACGAGATGGATCGCAAGACCCCGCAAACCTTGCACCCCTTTGTGGGTGCTGAAATGGCGCGAGAAGCCCTGGCTTTAGAGGAGCCGGAGATTTTAGACGCCATACGGTTCCACACCACCGGGCGAGCGGGCATGAGCCGGGTGGAAAAAATCGTTTATATTGCCGATAAAATCGAGGGGAACACCCGCAACCCCTTATACGTCCAAAAAGTTACATCGTCCCTGGACTTTAAGAACCCCTATAGCCTGGACTTCACCATGTTGTACATCCTGGACTCCACCATTCAGTTTCTGATTGAGAAGCACCAGGCCATTCACCCCCGAACCATCGAGGCCCGCAATGACTTTGTGTTAAAGTTACGTGCGGAAAGACAATTATGAGTTAGTAACCTGTTTAGCAACGAATAGGAGAAATGCTTTTGACCCAGACTCCACAAAACACCATGAGCGCTTTTGAATTGGCCGTGCTGGCCGCAAACCTGGCGGAAGCCAAGAAGGCATCGGAGACGCTGGTACTGGATACGGGAAAAGTTTCTTACCTGGCAGACTATTTTGTAATTTGCACCGGTGACAGCCCTGCGCAAATTCGCACCATCGCCGATGAAATTGACAAAGCATTTCGAAAACACGGACAGGTACGCATCGGGTCAGAACTGGATAAAACCTATCGTTGGTGCTTACTGGATTATGGCGATGTCGTGGTTCACGTTATGCACCGCAACGAGCGGGAATTTTATCAACTGGAAAACTTCTGGAGCCACGCCAATGTGGTAGCCCCGGAAAAATGGCTGAACAGAAGCCTGCCGGAAGCCTCCTAAAAGGTCGTACCAATCCGAAGCTGAATCAACCCACATCCTTGTAGGGCTTTTGTCCACCTGATTTGGCATCCAGTCTAAACTTATTTCTGCATTAAAACGGCAGCCTTAAAACGCACTTTGAATCAAGGCAATCATGGCGCTAATCGGTGCTGAGATAGCTCTACTCAAAGTAGCAGGCGGACTGGGTGGGGGTTTCAAAGACAACGGCCTTGGTGATTTCAGGCACATTTTTCTGGATGCGCTGGTACACGTAACGAGCGATATACTCGGCGCTGGGACTTTCCCCATCAAACACCACATTTAAATCCTTGTGATCCAAATCATCGACAATCTGGTTCAGTTCAGCCTTCAGTACGGTGAAATCAAAAGCCACATTGGCTTTATCCAGAGTGTCCTTGCGGGCAAACACCTGTACCACGTAGTTGTGCCCGTGCGGATTCTCACATTTGCCCCGGTAATTGAGCAAATGGTGCGCTGCGGCAAAATGTTTTTCAACCATGACTTCAAACATATAAGTGATTTATCACGTACATTGGAAGCACGCAAGCAAGAATTCACTCATTGATTACCCGATCGGCTACCGCCGATGTGATACCCCATTCGCCCACCAGATTGTAAGAATTCACAATGTACAGATGGGCTCTTAGCGCTACACTCTAGCCAAAGTAGTAATTAATCTGTCCATTTACCCCTTGAAAACGCTCCTGGAGGGCTTCAGCATGGCTCTGGATCCTGTAATGTTGTCTCGTGTGCAATTTGCCTTAACCATCAGCTTTCACTATATTTTTCCGGTGTTTAGTATTGGTTTGGGCCTGTTATTGGTGATTATGGAAGGCCTGTACCTCAAAACCGGCCGTGAAGTTTATCACCAGATGACCCACTTCTGGGTGTCCATTTTCGCCCTGATTTTCGGAATTGGGGTGGCCTCGGGCATTGTCATGGAATTTCAATTCGGCACCAACTGGGCCAACTACTCCCGGTTTGTGGGCGATGTCTTTGGTAGCGCCTTGGCGGCGGAAGGACTCTTTGCTTTCTTTCTGGAATCGGGGTTTCTAGCCGTGCTGTTGTTCGGCTGGAACAAGGTCAGCAAGCAAATGCACTTTCTCTCTACCGTCCTGGTGTGCCTGGGGGCCCACTTTAGCGCCGTGTGGATTGTGGTGGCCAACTCCTGGCAACAAACCCCGGCTGGCTTCCATCTGGTAGAACACAACGGCGCCATGCGGGCGGAAATTACCGACTTCTGGGCCATGGTCTTCAACCCTTCCTCGGTGGAGCGTCTCAGTCACGTCATTACCGGTGCCTGGTTAGCCGGAGCCTTTTTATTACTGAGTATCAGCGCCTTTTACCTCATCAAGCAAAAGCACCTGGAAGTGGCCAAGGCGGGTATGAACATCGGCTTGACCGTGGCGCTCATCGCCTCTTTCCTGCAACTGGTCACCGGCCACGAATCGGCTCTGGTGGTGGCCAAGCACCAACCGGCCAAGCTGGCCGCCATGGAAGGCCATTTCCACCCTTATAAAACCGCCGATTTGTACTTATTTGGCTGGGTGGATGAAAAAGCGGAAAAAACACACGGCCTGGCCATTCCGGGTGGACTGAGCTTCCTGACTCACAACGACTTCCAAAAGCCGCTGGTTGGGCTGGGCAAGTTTCCCAAATCCGAGCGTCCGCCAGTCAACATCACCTTCCAGATGTATCACCTGATGATTGCCATTGGCATGACCCTCATCGGCCTCAGTGTGCTGGGCGTGATTCTGAAATGGAAAGGCACCTTGTACACCTGCAAACCGGTGCTATGGCTGTTTGTATTTGCTGTACTACTGCCCCAAATCGCCAATCAGGCGGGCTGGGCCGCTGCGGAAATCGGACGGCAACCCTGGATTGTCTACGGCCTTCTGAGAACCTCTCAGGGTATTTCCCCGGTGGTCAAAGCGGATGACATTTTAGCCTCCATCATTCTGTTTTCAAGCGTGTATACGCTGTTATTCATTCTGTTTGTCTATTTGCTGAACCAAAAAATCAAAAAGGGCCCGGTGTTTCAGGATCACGATTCCGTCCACCTGGATCCGCGCTTAACCACACAAAGCCGGGAGGGCGACATCAATGTTCTTTGAAGCACTGGATCTGAATATCGTCTGGTTTTTACTGGTGGGCATCCTGCTGACGGGTTACGCCATGCTGGATGGCTTTGACCTGGGCGTGGGCATTTTGCACCTGCTGACCAAAACCGACGAACACCGGCGATTGATGCTCAATTCCATCGGCCCGGTGTGGGACGGCAACGAAGTGTGGCTGGTCACCGGCGGCGGCGCCCTGTTTGCGGCTTTCCCGGATGTGTATGCCACGGTGTTCTCCGGCTTTTATCTGCCTTTTATGATTCTGCTGGTTATGCTGATCTTTCGAGCCGTGGCCATTGAATTCCGCAGCAAAGAACCCAAGTCCTGGTGGCGACAGGCCTGGGACGCCAGCTTTTCCGTCAGCAGTACCGTTAGCGCCCTGCTATTTGGGGTGGCGTTGGGTAATATTGCCTTGGGCATTCCCCTGGACGCCAAAGGCGAATTCGCAGGTACTTTTTTAGGATTGCTGAACCCCTACGCCTTGCTGGTGGGCTTGACCACCGTGGCCCTGTTTGCCATGCACGCTTCCATTTACGTGGTGATGAAAACAGACGGTGAGCTGCAAGCTCAGGCCCGCGGCTGGATTAAAAACACCATCGCCTTTTTTGTCATCTGCTATGTGACCACCACCATGGCCACCTTGCTGTATGTGCCGCAAATGACGGAACATGTCAGGAGTCAACCTGGATTTTTCGTGCTGGCCCTGCTCAACATGCTGGCCATTGCCGCCATTCCCCGGGACATTTACTATGGGCGGGACTTACGGGCCTTTGCCTTTTCCTGTCTGAATATTGCCTTGCTGATGGCCCTGTTTGGGCTGGGTGTTTTCCCGTACATGGTGCCGTCCAACCCGAACCCAGAATGGGGCTTGACCATCTACAACGCGGCCTCCTCTCAAAAAACCCTGGAAATCATGCTGATCATCGCCATCCTGGCCATTCCCATGGTCACGGCCTACACCATCAGCATTTACTGGATCTTTCGGGGGAAGGTTAAACTGGACGCCAAAAGCTACTAGCCACAACCATACAAAACAATCCCCTGAAAGCAAGCGCTCCGGGGGATCGTTTTGTGTTCGGCCCTCACACGGTGGGACATTACCAATATCCGCGCACCGCTGATTTAGACTCTGTTTTCATGGGCTCTTGCGCTTGAGGCTGGGCAGGCGTGATTTGCGTGTTCTCCTGAGCTTCTTCAACCTTCTCGGTAGACTCTTCCACCGCCACCGCTGCAGGGCGCTGAGTCACCGTGCCCTGAGTCACCAGCAAACTGTCGGGATCCTGATAACTCAGGAAGCGAACCTCGTCGCTGACCGGATTGAAGTAACGAAAGGCCACGGTTCGGTAACTATTGGCCGGAACCACCCACGAATACTCCTTCCCGATGCGTTGTACCGTGTCAAAGCGCATGGCGTAGGGATTGGGGTTATATAGGGTGATGGCTACCTGGCGTCCAAAGCGCAGGTGATCGGCACTAAAGGTGCCAGGCCCAGGCGTCATGGTCATGGATTTAGTAATGGCTCCTGGATAAGAAACCGTATCCTGCCGCACCTGCCCGGATAGACCTTCCGCCCGGGCATAAGCCGATACCACCGCCAGCAACCCCAAGGCAAAAACCCCGGTTCTGGCCACATTCCGTAGAATTCGCATGGCGTAACCCTCTTCTATTCTGTTTTTGTAATCATCTAGCGATGAATTAGAGAGAACCGTACAACCTAAAAAAATAAATGCCCTAACAGTAAAAGGCATCAGGCCTAAAAAAAATATTCCCCGCCTGTCTATAACCCAAGAACTCAAGTATTTTAAAGCCTTCTTGAAAGGCCAAAACTATGGAATCACATTGCTTTTCAGCTTCCAAAACGTACAGAGCCCCTCTTGGTTTTATGGAACAAACCCGGCCTCTTCGATCAAGCGGCAATCCTCAAAAAAGGTCGGTTTGTTACAAAAAGCCGACCCGGCAAAACCCTTGAACCCGAAAGCAAAATGCGAAAATTGGCACGCCATGGCTCTGCCTATTGTCAAGCCTCCAAAAGCCCGCTTAGCGCCGCATGTGGAAAGTTTTACATACTAAACACGTAGTTGCTTAAACTATTTGCATGGGATTGCTAAAAACTGTATAACAGAAGTGTAAGCAGCCTTTCCGAATCGGGCATTCCACGGGAAAAACCGGTTCACACTGTCTATATTCACGCACCCTTCGTAGTGGGGAGTCAGAGTTTAGGATGAGTCCTGCAACAGGCAGTGGGAAAAGGTTGAAACCCGGATTATTAGAAGATTGCATCAAGCCCCTGGATAATTTGTTTCAGTAAAAACCGCTGCCCGGTCAGGAAGTTGATCAGTCCTCATAGCGTAAAAAACTCAAGTTAGTTCTGGCCACTGCCCCTTGTGCATAAAGGGATTGGTTTTTGCTGGTTTGCTTAAGACGTTCCATTTTTTCCATTCTCTATATTTCCACATAGCTACGCGAAACAATCCATGAAAGGAAAGCCGCATGTCCAATGCTATGCCCTCATTAGCGTATCAGGTCAATCAACGCCGCATCATCAACGGTAAAGACGATGTAGTGCAACTCTACCCCATCAAGCACCAGTTCGCCTGGGATGGTTACCTGGCTGGAAACGCCAACCACTGGCTGCCCAACGAAATCTCCATGCAGAAAGACATCGAGCAGTGGCGCTCCAACTCCATCCTGACCGATGATGAGCGTCGGGTGGTCAAAATGGCCCTGGGCTTTTTCACCACCGCCGATAGCATTGTGGCCAACAACCTGGTACTGGCGGTCTATAAGCACATCACCTCGCCAGAGTGCCGCATGTACCTGCTGCGCCAAGCATACGAAGAGGCCATTCACACCCACGCCTACCAGTACATCGTGGAAAGCCTGGGGCTGGATGAGTCTGAAATTTTCACCATGTACCAGCGCATTCAGGCCATTTACGACAAGGATCAGTTCGCCTCCGAGCTGGTACCCAACTTGTTAAAACCGGATTTCGCCACGGGCACGTTTGATATGGATCAGTGCTTCCTGGAGAACCTGATTGACTTCTACGTGATTATGGAAGGCATTTTCTTCTACTCTTCCTTTGCCGCCATGTTGTCCTTCCGTCGCCGGAACCTGCTGCCTGGAACCGCTGAGCAGTTCCAGTACATCATGCGGGATGAGTCCATGCACATGAACTTCGGCATTGAGATGATCCACCAGATCATTATTGAGCAGCCGACCCTGTGGACGGAAACTTTCCAGCGCAAGATCAGCAATAAAATCGTGCGGGCCGCCGAACTGGAAGAGGCTTATGCCCATGAACTGATGCCCAACGGCATTTTAGGAATGAACGCTTCCAGCTTTCAGGACTACACCCGCTATATCGCGGATCGTCGCTTAAATGCCCTGAACCTGCCCACCCGCTTCCAGGCCAAAAACCCCTTCCCCTGGATGAGTGAGGCGGTGGATCTCACCAAGTCCAAAAACTTTTTTGAGACCCGGGTCACCGAGTATCAGACCGGTGGGGCCCTGGAGTGGGATGACTTCTAGTCATCCCCCGGTAGTCCAATCCACGTTTCGTTCAACCAATTAATAAGGAACTGTTTATGTCCGCAATCTTGGTCCGTCGTCGAGACGGCAGCCTGGAGCCCATTCAGGAAGACAAAATCAATCACGTCATTCAAGAAGCCTGCGAGGGCATTGATGGGGTGAGCTGGTCTGATGTGGCCTTGGGCTGTCAGTTGTCCTGGTACAGTGGCATTAGTACCGAGGAAATTGATGAATCCGCCATTATGTCGGCCCGGGCTTTGATTGAAACCCATCCCAACTACGCTTACGTGGCGGCCCGGCTGGTTTTAAAGGTACTCTACCAGCAGGTTTTTGGGCCGGTCAATGCCCGCGAGCAATCCATCCAGAACTTGTATGAGACTCATTTTGCCGATTATCTGCAACAAGGGGTACAAGCGGGTATTCTGGACTTCCGGTTGCTGGAATTTGACCTGCAAAAGCTGTCCAAGGCCATCGATAGCAAAGCGGATCACCACTTCCAATTCCAGGGTATTCAGGTTCTCAAGGATCGCTACCTGATTCGGAACCGGGAGCAGAAGCTGATCGAATTACCCCAGTGGATGTGGCTGCGGGTGGCCATGGGCTTGGCCATTTTGGAGCCGGCCCATAAAGAAGAAAAGGCCATTGAATTCTACAACTTGCTGAAAGACTTTTTCTATGTCTCCAGCACCCCCACCCTGTTCAGCTCCGGTACCGTACACCCCCAGCTGTCTTCCTGCTTCCTGAACACCGTGGATGACAGCATTGAGGGTATTTTCAAGGTTTACACCGATAATGCCCGCTTGTCCAAATGGGCGGGTGGTATTGGGACCGACTGGACGCCCATTCGGGCTACCGGCGCCCTGATTCAGGGAACCAACGGCCAAAGCCAGGGTCTCATTCCCTGGTTGAAAATCGATAACGACGTGGCCATTGCCGTGAACCAGGGTGGTAAGCGCAAGGGGGCCCATTGTGCCTACCTGGAAACCTGGCACCTGGACATCGAAGACTTCCTGGATCTGCGGAAAAACGTAGGCGATGAGCGCCGCAGAACCCATGACATCAACACGGCCAACTGGATTCCAGATTTGTTCATGAAACGGGTACAGGCCGATGCGCACTGGACATTGTTCAGCCCGGATCACGTGCCGGAATTGCACGATTTGTACGGAAAAGCTTTTGAAGAAGCTTACACCCAGCGCGAAGCCGAATTTGACGCCGGTCAGATTCTGGGGAAACGCATTGAGGCCAAAACGCTGTGGCGCAAGATGCTGACCATGCTGTTTGAAACGGGTCATCCCTGGGTCACTTTCAAAGATCCTTGCAACGTGCGCTCCCCTCAAGATCATGCCGGTGTGGTGCATAGCTCCAACCTGTGTACGGAAATCACCCTGAACACCAACTTGCAGGAAACGGCTGTCTGTAACCTGGGTTCGGTTAACCTGGCCCGGCACGTGGAAAACGGAGCCATCAACTACAAGCGTTTAAGCGAGAGCGTTCGTCTGGCCGTGCGCATGCTGGATAACGTCATTGACATCAACTACTACCCCACCCAGGAGGCCAAAGAGGCCAACATGAAGCACCGGGCCATCGGCTTGGGCATGATGGGCTACCAGGAGATGCTCTATCAACTGGATATTCCGTTTGCTTCAGAAAAGCACCTGGAAGTGGCCGATGAGCTGATGGAACGCTTTAGCTACGAGGCCATCAACGCTTCCGCGGATTTAAGCGAAGAGCGGGGTCACTACGCCAGCTTCAAGGGCTCCAAGTGGGATCGGGGAATCTTCCCGCTGGACACCATTGACATGCTGGAAGCGGAGCGTGGCCTGCCCATTGAGTGCGATCGCGTTCAGCGTTTGGATTGGAGTAGCCTGAAGGCCAAAGTGGCCAAGACCGGTTTGCGCAACTCCAACCTGATGGCCATTGCCCCCACTGCCACCATTTCCAACATCGTGGGCACTACCCCTTGCGTGGAACCCACTTTCAAAAACCTGTTTGTGACCTCCAACCTGTCGGGCGAGTTCACGGTGATTAACCAGTGGCTGGTGCAGGACCTTGAAAAACGGGGCTTATGGGGGCCCAACATGGTGGCCGCGCTGAAGGCCGCCGATGGCCAGCTGTCCAAGCTGAAAAACATTCCGGCGGATCTCAAGGAAAAGTACCCGGAAGTGTTTGAAATCGATCAGACCTGGTTGATTCGGGCTTGCGCCGTGCGGGGCAAGTGGATCGATCAATCCCAGTCCCTCAACCTGTTTGTGGCCAAGCCCAGCGGCAAATTACTGCACGAGCTGTACACCACCGCCTGGAAAATGGGCCTCAAAACCACCTATTACCTACGAACCCTGGGGGCTAGCCAAGTGGAGAAATCCACCGTGGATCAATCCCAATTCGGGAAAACCCACTTACGGCAAGCCGAAACCCAGCCGCAGGCCTGTAGCATCGATAACCCCGATTGCGAAGCCTGCCAGTAGGCACAAGTTACTTTCATACGCTTATGAGGTTCCCCTCTTCCCCGGTTTAGTGCCGTGTGGAAGGGGGGCTTTTTTTAAAAGCTAGTACCACCTGCACCACAAGGACTTTTTCCGCAATATCCGCCTGCCGTGCTGGCGGTGCTGGGCAGGGAGGGCGCACTTCTGTCAGCGGCTGGCGTTGAAGCGGGATTGGTTCCACCACCGGCACTGGCCACGGCAGGAGAGCGGGTGGACTGCCCCTCGATTTGGGAAGCCAAGTCAGCCAACAGGCCTTGAACGGAAAGACCCAGAACGTTCAAACTGGCAATAGCCACCGAGGCCACAATGGCCAGCACCAAACCATATTCCACCAGGCTTTGGCCCTTGACGGATTGCGTCCATAAACGCTGCGATCGTTTCAAAGCGGTCATCTTTGTACTTCCCACTTACTACCAATCTTTTTGCGAAACCCGATTTTCAAAATAGTGTTTGCATCGGTTTCGGTCAGCACCGGCTGAACTTGAATAATTTGTTACAATTGTTGATAAAGTTTGTTTTTAAAATTTATTGGACTGGGTTTTGGTGTGGCTGCAAATCGGGTAACGCGATGGCAACGGGTTGGACAAACTGGCTACCGTTTGCTACTGGGAGTGCTGGGCTTGTGGATCCTGGGCATAGCCCTGATTCCCCTGAGTAAAATGGCCTTTGCCTGGGAACTGGATCTGCTAAACATTGTGCAGCAGTGGCGCCCCCCCCCAACCCCGAATGCATCAAAGCCCCATTCGCTTGATCAGCATTGACGCCAAGACCGAAGCAAACCCCACCTATCGCACCCTGTTCGGTAACAGCTTCTCCCGACGGGCCGCCGGGTACGCCATTCGGTTCCTGAATCGAACGCAACCCAAAGCGGTCATTCTGGATGTCAGCTTCAACGGTGGAGATCACCCCACCGATCGGGACGGCGACCAGTTTTTGGTAAACAGCGTTAAAGGCAACCATCCCGTCATTTCTCAGCTCATGTTTGAAAATCTGGGCCCTTCGGCCCAGCGCTGGGAGGCACAGCCAAAGGCAGTTCAACAAGCCCTGTTGGCCAGCACGGTTCAAGTGGAGGGGCTCAGCAACTTCCCCGTATACCAAAACCAAAATCACTATGACAGCCTGGTCGCTCCTTATACAGGACTCCTCTACAGCGGGATGCACTTTTACTCAGCCACCCTGGGGACGTTTACCACTGATTTGAGTGGCCACTTCATCGATACGCAGGCTAAAATCAGACGTTGGTCGGTTTTTTCTCAATATGGCGGGCATATCTACCCGTCCTTGCCCTTGGCCGTCATTGCCCGAGATCAAAAAGACTTTACCATTAACCGTGAGGGGGAACTGCGCTGGGAAAACCAACGCCTGGCGTTGGGAGTCGATGGTTCACCCTTGATCAAATGGTATGGCCAGGGGGTCAACCCGCAACAGCCCGTATATCCAGAATACTCTTTTGCCGATGTGGTTCTCTCTGAACTGAGCCTGGAATGTCAGGAAAACCCATCCGCAGCCCTGTGCCAACAAGCTGACCTCCCCCGCAAGCCCTTGGTGCAGCCCGAAACATTTCGGAACCAGTTTACCCTGATTGGCTTTGTCAATCCCAACTTCGATACGCACTCCACCATCTACAGGAGCCAATATCCGGGTTTCTACATCATGGCCAACGTACTGGATAACGCCCTGCATAACGACTTCGTCCGACCCGCGCCGGGGTGGCTGAATGTGCTGTGTCTCCTTGGCCTCCCCACTTTGCTGGGCCTCTCCATTTATCGATTCCCATCCACCCTTATTAACCTGCTGGTAGGCATTTGCCTGGCCGCAGGGCATTTTTTACTTTGCCTGCACGCCTACTATGAATGGAATATCTGGATATACGCCATTTACCCCATCCTGGCCCTGGCACTGTGCTTCAGCGGGCTGTACGTATACCGGTACGCTAAGGAACATAAACAACGTCTGCAAATGCGCTATGCCTTTGGCAAATACGTCTCGTCCGACGTCCTTAAAATGATTGAACAACAAGCGGGCCAACTATCGCTGGGCGGAGAACGTCGGGAAATGACCTTTATGTTCAGTGATATTCGAGGCTTTAGCACTTTTTCGGATCAAAATAACCCTGAAGTGGTGCAAGTCTTTCTAAGCCAGTACTTCTCCTCCATGAATGGTATTATCATGCACCAATACCGGGGTTCCATTAACAAACTGATTGGCGATGCCATTATGGCCTACTGGGGATTCCCCCTGAATCATGAAGACCACGCCTTTTTGGCCGTAAGCGCCGCATTGGCCATGCAAGAGGCCATGCAGAACTGGCAAACCCAGAAAGGCCAGCTACCCATCCAAATTGGCATTGGCATTAACACGGGAGAAGCAATGATTGGCAACATTGGCTCCGAGGATTTTATGGACTTTACCGTGATTGGCGATGCCGTCAATATCGCCTCTCGACTGGAAGGCCAAAATAAAACCTATGGCACCACCATTATTATTTCAGCGGCCACCTGTCAAAAAGTGCGGGATCGCATTAAAGTCCGCAGCCTGGGCTGGTGTGAATTAAAAGGCAAAAGCGAACCGGTGGAAATTTTTGAACCCCTGGGGCTGCTGCCATCTGCCACACCCTGACCTTACCATTGCCAGTTTAAAAAATGTTACAACCGATCCCACTTTGAAGGTCGGTCGGTTTTTGTAAGAAAGAACTGTTTGACTCAGCTGTATTTTGCAATAGCATGCTGTTGGTTCAAGTGTTCAGTTTATCCCTAGTTAAAAACCCAAAAGCAATTTTGGATTTGTTTTCAAGTGGCCAATTATATAAGAAGGTTCATCGTCCCATGATTAATACAACCACACCGTTTCCCCATCCGCGCTTTGCGGGTAAAAAAGCGCAAAATAAACCCTCTGTTTTTAAGACCGCGCTGATCGGATCTTTACTGGCTTCCGCCGGTGCTGGGGCCTCGCTCACTGGCGCAAAGCCCACCCAAGATAAAAACGCCCTGACCCAAGCCTCTCCTGTAGGGGCCGATCAGAGCCACCGGGCGCTCGCTTTGACCCAAGGCAAACAAACCGACTGGGATGCGCTGATTCTGGCGGAACCGGCAGATGCCTTTGAAGCGGGCTCTGAGGATGAGAAAGAGCCTGCCGACCTTGCTGAAAGCAAAGCCAGCCAACGAAAGCTATTGAACACAAACGCCAGCAGAACCTCGGGACGTCAACCCTACGCAGCAGCTGTCTCACCCAGTATTTCCAAGGAAAAAGCCGCTCAGACCGCCTGGAACGCCTCCAGCCTTGCCCCGCGGAATTTCGAATTATTCAGTAAAGTGACCTACCCCTTTACCAAGCCCATGAAGCCAGCCCCCCTTAAACCTTACACCGAAGCACGGATCAAGGCTGAACTGATTCCCTTTCTCAATAAAATTACCGGGGGAAACACAGTAAGAAACGCCCAAGCTATGGCTGTATTTAACGACCCCATACTCAAGAAAAAAACCAACAATGACCCCAAAATCAGAGCCATGTTGGCCAGCTTGCAAGCAATGGGGTTTGGTGCTGTGGTTAACACCTACAAAAGTAATCGCTTCTCGACCTTAAAATTTCACCCTGTTCCGTTTCAGGACGCCACCGGCTACAGCGTGCGTCTTAACGGAGAAACCCAACAACAGGTGTGGCTAAACCCCAGATACCAAGGCGAAGACTGGAAAGATCTTATTGACACAGTACTTCATGAAGCACTTCATGACGATACCAAGGGTGGAAACGCCGAAGAGTTAATTAATACAGCCCTGGATTCACTTCTTCGAATCAAAGTGCGCCTCTTAGATCCTAGCCTTGTAAACAAAGGCACTGAATTATCCAGAAGGCTGAACACCCTTGATTTTGCAAAAATAGCAACTAGAGGACCCAACGGTGAGTTGAGACTACTCACTTCCACTAAACCCACCCCATTACCTTTTGGGAATTTTGCAGCGATTTTTGGTATCAAGAAACCCCAGGATGTAAAAGCGAGCCCGGGCAACCCTCTGTTGGCCTCCCTGTTAAAAACCTTCACCGGTAAAACCGTCACTGGAATCCCCAACTTCGACCTGAAAACCATTCAGTTGCTGGAGCAAAACCAGAAATACCTCAGCTATGACGAATTGCTGCAAGCCGCCAGGCTGCTCCAATTGAATGTGATGGTTCCTAGAACGCCACGCTCAATACCACGCTCTATGATGGAATTGACTGAAAATTCCGACTCGGGCCCGACGTTTACCGAACTCGACCCTGAAGAAACGACCGATGCTCCGGTAGTTGCCTCCGTGGCAGAAACAGACAAAAGCAACGCGCCTAAGCGGTCTCGTCGCTTTTTGACCTAATCAACGGATGCGGATAAATCATCCGCTATCTGGAACCTAAGAAAAGCCGATCTGCTATGAAAAACAGATCGGCTTTTTTAAAAATTATATTTTTGTTTACAAACTCAATCATAATCAGCACTTGTTCTTGACAGTTTTAAAGATAAGTCATTATAGTTAATAATAACAATTGATTATTGTTCAGGTCGATCCAATTTTTTGTGTTGCCAATTTATTGTGTTAATGGTTTTCCCACCCTCTGTCCGACATTCGTTACGGAAGGGTTTTTACAGGACAATGGCGAACTGGTCCCGTTGACAGGCATGGTTTGAGTTGTCCTTTTTCGGTATGATTCAACGATAGAGTCAGGCTGTGTGGGAAATGACCAATGCAAACACCCCTGCTGGAAGCGCCAGCCACGTGTCCAAGTCTGGAAGAGCTGTCCAGAGCCGCCGCAGAATGTACCCGTTGCCCTCTGGGCGCTACCCGCACTCGCTCCGTATTTTCGGATGGCAACCCCCAAGCCCGGATTATGCTGATTGGAGAGGGCCCCGGGCAACAAGAGGATGAAAGCGGCATTCCCTTTGTGGGGCGTGCCGGACAGCTGTTGACTCAAATCCTGGCCTCGGTGGGCATCGATCGTCAGCAGGACATCTATATTTGCAACACCGTCAAATGCCGTCCACCCCAAAACCGCAAGCCGGAATCCTCGGAAATGGAAGCCTGCTTTCCTTATCTGGCCGGACAAATCCAAAATATACAGCCTAAAATCATTTTGCTGGCCGGGGCCACTGCCGTGCAGGATATTTTAAAAACCAAAGAGGGGATTACCAAGATTCGGGGACAATGGTTTGACACACCCTACGGGGCCAAGGCCATGCCCATCTTTCACCCGTCTTACTTGCTCAGAAATCCTTCCAAAGCGGAAGGCAGCCCCAAGTGGCTAATGGGGCAAGACATTCAGGCAGTGCGGAAAGAAGCCGAAACCCTGGGAATTCAACTCCACGGCACCCCCAGCCCCTTGTTTACAAGCGGCACCTAGGCCAATCCCACACTCGTCAAAGCAACAGGGAAGCGGGCCAAGAACACCACTAACGCTCAGATGCTGGCGTAGTGGGAAGTAATTTCCACAAGACCAGGGAACCCACCAGACCAGCGCAGGCTGAAGCCAGCAGCACGCCGGTTTTGGCCCCATTGACCAAATCAGGAGCGGCAAAAGCCAAATCCGAAATAAACAGGGACATGGTAAAGCCAATGCCCCCCAGAATCCCCGCCCCGGCAATCAAAGGCCAGTTCACGCCTTCCGGCAACTCCGCCAGCTTTAAGCGAACCGCCAGCCAGGAGAAGGCAAAAATACCCAAGGGCTTGCCCAGAAACAAGCCCGCCATAACCCCCAACCCAATGGGATGCAAAAACGCTTCCAAAATGCCGCCCGAAGGCAACAGAACCCCGGCGTTGGCCAATGCGAACAAGGGTAAAATGCCGTAGCTGACCCAAGGGTGCAAAATATGCTCTAACTGCTGCAAGGGCGATTGCACCGCTTCACACATCAGCTCCAGTTCCTGCACGCTGGCCTGATGCTCCTGATTGGTCAGCATCAGCACCGGCTGCGGATCGGAATCGGCCGCCTGAAAGCGTTTCAAGGCAGCCATGCCCCGCTCATAAAAATCCACCGGATTTAAACGAGAGCTGGCTGGAATAGTAAACGCCAGCAAAACACCCGCCAAAGTGGCATGCAGTCCTGAATTGAGAATAGCCCACCACAAAAACAGGCCTAAGACAGCATAAGGCAAAGGGGCATCGACTTTCAGCCGGTTCAAAGCCAGCAGCGCCACCATAATCAAAGCCACCAAGCCCAACGCTTCCCACTGTAAACCGTGGGAATAAAACAGGGCAATCAGCACAATGGCTCCCAAGTCATCAATAATGGCCAAGGCTGTCAAAAAAACCTTGAGGCCCAAAGGTACTCGTTCCCCCAGCAAAGCCAAAACACCCAAAGCAAAGGCGATATCGGTCACAGTGGCGATTCCCCAGCCCGGTTGATAAGACGCTTGGGCGGTGCCAGGCTGCAATCCGACAATAGCCAGATAAATCAAAGCGGGAAACAACATGCCCCCAAAAGCGGCCATAAATGGCAACACGGCCTTTTTAGAAGAGGATAATTCCCCCACCCACAGTTCCCGCTTAATTTCCAGACCCACCACAAAGAAAAACACCGCCATCAAAGCGTCATTAATCCAGAAATGGAGCGAGTGAACCAGACGCCAGGAACCCACCTGCAATCCAACCGGCAAGTGCCAAAGCCATTCATAACTCTCTTTCCAGGGAGAATTGGCCCAAAACAAGGCAATTAGCGTCGCGGCCAGCAATAAGATACCACTAGAAGTCTGTAACTGAAAAAATTGATGAAACGGCTTGAATAAAATCCGCTTGAGTCTGCCAGCCATAGGAATGCTCACTATCAATACTCCCACTTGCTCCGGGAAACAGCATCACTACCGCTACCAATGGACAGCACAGTCGGGAAGGGAACTAATCCATTGTAGCGCTTTCCTCCCTTGAACTCAAAACGCTCTTACTAAAGAGGCTCTAACCCACGAAAGCAGCCCGGGCCAGGCGATCAGCCACCGCCGCCCACGGCGTATCGGCAGGCACCCGTTCCACCCAAATAGAGGAGAGGCCCAAGGCATCGAGATCTCGCAAGGTGGCGTATAACAAGCGGGCGTATTCCTCAGGCGTATCAGGCATCTCAATCCACGTTTCACAGAAAAAAGCAGGAGAGGCGGAAGCCTTACGCAACGCCATCACCCCAATGCGCTCGCCCCCTCCACACGGCTTGGCCTGAACGTCCGCGAATTGCTGTTGTAATTCCTGGCCACTGAACAACCGTAAGGGCGTCCGGGGGGCATAATGACTGGCCAAGGTCCCCGGCGCACGACTCACCGTGGAGGCCTGAGACGGCAATGGTGCGCTGGAAGCAACAGCTCCTCCCTGCAAAGCCTGCTGAATCTGATTTTCCGTAATGATGCCAGGCCGCAAAATAATTGGCTGACCCTCTCGAAAAGCCACAATGGTGGACTCCACCCCCACCTGACACGGGCCGCCATCCAGAATGGCCTCCACATCGCCGCCCAAATCCGCCAGGACATGCTGGGCCGTGGTGGGACTTAATCGTCCAAATCGATTGGCTGAAGGGGCAGCCACACCGCCCCCAAAAGCGCTCAGCAAGGCCAAAGCCACCGGATGATCCGGCACTCGAATACCCACCGTATCCTGCCCGCCGGTCACCGCATCGGGCACTCGACGGGATCGCTTTAAAATCAGGGTGAGGGGGCCGGGCCAAAAAGCTTTGGCCAACACCCAAGCGGCTTCTGGAATGTCCACCGCCCACTGGGGCAATTGGGCGACGCTGGCCAAATGAACAATCACTGGGTGATGGGTGGGCCGCCCTTTCACGGCGTACAGCTTAGCCAGGGCTTGCGGATTCTCGGCATCGGCCCCCAGCCCATAAACCGTTTCGGTGGGAAAAGCCACCAGGCCGCCCGCCTTCAGGCACTGGGCGGCAGTCTCGATTTCCAGCGGAGCGCTGCCAAGAAGTTGAGTCGATGAAGGAACCATACCGATCAATCCAACGGGGTCTGTTCGTAAATCAATTTAGGGACTACCATTGTAGCCAAAGCAGGCCATTCATAAAACGGCATCCAGATAGGCTGATGAACCGCCTGAAACGGACTGCCCTAACAAAAACCAAACGGGTGCATCGCTTGCCTGAGAGACCGACTTGGCGCATGATAGACTAAGCAAGCTACCGAACGGTAAACAACTGGAGGGACTATGTTGAATCTGTTGGATCCCCAACCAACCCTGCAAGTCGGGCAGACCGCCCCCGACTTTGAGTTACCGGATGCCAAAGGAGAGTTGGTTCGCCTGTATGACTTGCTTTCCAAAGGATGGGTGGTGCTGTTTTTCTACCCCAAGGACAACACGCCAGGTTGTACGGCCCAAGCCTGCTCCTTTCGCAACAGTTACCAGGAGTTTCGCACGCTAGGGGCCCAAATCTTTGGCATTAGTGCCGATTCCCAAGAATCCCATCAAGGCTTCAGCGAGCAACAAAGCCTACCCTACCCCTTACTGAGCGACCAGGACGGGCAAGTGGCCAAAGCCTTCGGGGTAAAAAAGACACTGGGCCTGCTGCCCGGACGAGCCACGTTTGTCATCGCCCCCGATCGAACCGTGCGACTGGCTTATGCCTCCCAGTTAAACCCGGAGTCGCATCAGCAAAAAGCGCTGGAAGTTTTAAAAAATCAAAAATAAGCCTAGCCGACCCGTTTGCCTTCACCCCGAGAGGTCTCTTTAAATTATGTCTGCCACCGCTATGTCCACACGCCCTCAACCCATCATCCAGGTTGAAAACCTCAAAAAAGAATACGGCGAGCATCAGGTCAACGCCCTGAAAGGGGTCAGCCTGTCCATTCAGCCGGGCGAGTTTGTGGCCCTGATGGGCCCCAGCGGCTGCGGGAAAAGCACCCTGCTGAATATTTTAGGCACCCTGGATGAGCCCACCAGCGGACAAGTGCTGTTTCAGGGAGAGCCTCTGTTCGGGAAAAACGATCAGGCCATGACCGCCTTTCGGCGGAAGGAGCTGGGCTTTATCTTCCAGTTTTTTAATTTGCTGTCCACCCTCACCGTGCGAGAAAACGTTTCTTTGCCGCTGGATCTGGAAGATCGCTTGCCCGACAGTGAGCGCGCCGCCAAGGTCAACGCCATTTTAGAACGGGTGGGCATGAGTCACCGGGCCGACTTTTTCCCGGCCACCCTGTCCGGCGGGGAAATGCAGCGGGTGGCCATCGCCAGAGCCTTGGTTCACGGCCCCACAGTCATTTTGGCCGATGAGCCCACCGGCAATCTGGACACGGAAAACGGCAACGCCATTTTAAAACTGCTGCGAGAAATTTCCGATCAGGAAAACGGCCCCATCATCCTGATGGCCACCCACAGCGAGGAGGCCGCCGCTTGTGCCCATCGAATCATTCGCATGCGGGACGGTCAAATTCGCCATGAATAAATTTTTGCGCTGGATCCCAGGACTGATTGGACGCTCCCTGGCCCAAAACAAGCTCAGAACGGTGCTGACCATTCTGGGGATTGCCTTGGGCGTCAGCATTCTGCTGGCCATCAACCTGGCCAACGAAATGGCCTTGAGCAACTTTAAAACCAGCATCAACCGGGTTAGCGGCTCGAATAACCTGACCATTTACCCCACCCAAAGTGATGTACTGGATGAAACCCTACTGACTCAGTTGCGCTGGATCTGGCTGGTTCCGGGCAAAGAACCAAGCCGCTTTACCCCGGGCATTGAACAAACCGTTTTGTGGGCCCAGCCTCACACGGTCAGCGATCCGGCCAACCCGCCCCCGGTCATTCGGGCCTTGGGGGTGGATATGCTCTCCAATCTGCAAACAGACGACCCGGACGGCATGAAGCTGAGCGCTACTTCCGGCAACGCCTTTGATATTTTAAAGCCCTATCACACCTATGTAGGCGAGGTGCTGGCCCGGCAACACCAGCTCAAGCCGGGGAGTCATTTTGATTTATACATGAACGACGGCATCACCCGCTTTACGGTGGCAGGCATTCTCTCCCGTGGGGAACTGGGGGACGCCTACGGCGGGCAAATCATGGTGATGGATTTATCCACCGCCCAGCAGGCCTTTGGCTTGCAAGGGCATATCAATAAAATCGATATCCAGGTGCCGGAAGAGAGCGTGGCCGCCGTCCAAAGCAAGCTGAAAGCGCAACTGCCTGAAGGGGTCACCGTGCAACGCCCTACCCAAAAAGGGGAACAGGTGGAAAAAATGGTGCGCTCCTACCAGTACAACCTGACCACCTTGAGCTTCATCGCCTTGCTGGTGGGGGTGTTCCTGATTTACAACACCATGTCCATCACCATCATCCGGCGACGTTCAGAAATCGGCACCTTGCGGGCTATCGGCTTTTCCAAACGACACATTTTCGGGTTATTTTTGACCGAAGCCTTACTGATTGGCCTGCTGGGAACGCTGCTGGGCCTTGGCTTCGGGGTATTCCTGTCCCAGTTTGCCATCAAGGCCATCGCCACCACCGTAGCGGCCTTATACACGGGGCAGGTGTTGGATCAGTTTTCCATTAACCCCTGGTTGATTGTGCAGGCCTTTGGCTTTGGGGTCATCATGACCCTTCTGGGGGCGCTGGCTCCGGTACTGGAAGCCACCACCGTGGCCCCGGCGGAAGCCAGTCGGCGGGCCACCTATGAATCCAAGATATTTGAGTCTTCCGGCAAGTTGAGCATCGTGGGCACCCTGTTTTTGGTGGGAGCGGTGGCCAGCGCCCTGCAACCCCCGGTCAATGGGCTGCCGGTTTTCGGTTTTATGGCTGCACTGGGAGCCATTTTGGGCACGGCCCTGTGGTTGCCCCTGTTGCTTAAATGGTCTCTGACCGGCTTACTCCCCCTGTTGAAGCGGACGCTGGGAATTGAAGCCCGATTGGGAGGACTCATCCTGCGGGGAGCGCTGGGACGGACGGCGGTTTCCGTGGCCAGCCTGATGATTGGCATTGCCATGATGGTCAGCCTGGCGGTGATGATCAGCAGCTTCCGGCAAACCGTGATCACCTGGGTAGAACAAACCCTGAAAGCCGATTTATGGATCGAACCTGTTTCCAAATTCGACAGCAAGCAAACCGGACGCATCCAGCCGGGCGTGGTGCCCCTCATCAAGAGCATTCAGGGTGTGGCTGCCGTGGACGATTTTTATGAGTTCCCCATCCAATACCACGGTAATCCTACCAACCTGGGAGTGGGAGAATTTCAGGTCTTGGCCCGACACGGCAATTTGCAGTTTTTGGATAACGAAGCCCCGCAGGCCGTGCTGAAGCGGGTCATGGCCGAACCATCCGTGATTGTCACCGAGGCCTTTTCCACCCGCCACAAGGCGGGGAAAAACAGCCTAATTGAGCTGGCCACCCCCACCGGTCTGCGAAAATTCCGGGTACAGGGAGTTTATTACGATTACTCCAGCGATTTGGGCTACATCGTGATGCCCCGACAGTGGTACGAACGCTTTTATCAGGATCACCGCATTAGCAACCTGGCGGTCTATCTCACGCCGGGCACCAACCCGGAAACGGTTCGTAAGGCCATTCACGCCAAGCTGCAAGGCAAAAGCCGCCTGGAGATCCGCAGTAACCAAGAGCTTCGAGAAAATGTACTACGTATTTTCGATCGCACCTTTGCCATCACTTACGCCCTGCACGTGATTGCCATCGCCGTGGCCTTGCTGGCGGTGATGAACGCCTTATTCGCCCTGGTTCTGGAGGCCCGCCGGGAATTCGGCCTGTTGAAATACCTGGGGGCCACGGATACCCAGATCGGTAAAATCGTGATGGTCAAAGCGGCCTTACTGGGATGGTTCGGGAATCTCAGCGGGCTGGGAGTGGGTTTTGCCCTGTCCTTTCTGCTGATTGAGGTCATCAACAAGCAGTCCTTCGGGTGGACCATTCGCTTTGAAACGCCCTGGCTGTTCCTGTTGCAGTCCTTTGCCCTGGTCATGCTCACGGCCATTCTCTCTGGTATCATTCCGGCTCGCATTGCGGCCAAAACCCCTGCCCCCCAAGTGATTAAAACGGAGTAATCCCCATGCCCTCCCTGCCCTTGTTTTTAAAAAAAGCGCCCCGCTGGGCACTCCCCTTGTTGGGCTTGTTGCTTTTGGTGCCGCTGGCTTTGGCCTTTCAGTACAAAGCGGCTTTACCGGGGTATCAATACCAATTTCCCCGCGATCACGCATCACACGAGGCCTATAAAACCGAATGGTGGTATTACACCGGCCATTTGCAGACCCAGTCCGGCAAGCGCTATGGGTATGAATTGACCTTCTTCCGCATCGGCAACGATCCCCAAATTCGTACCGAAAATAAATCGCCCTGGAACACCAACAACCTGTACGCCACCCACTTTGCCCTGAGCGATGAAAACAATAAGACTTTTCACTATTACGAAAAACTGAACCGGGCGGGGCTCAATCAGGCCGGGGCCCGCAGCGACAGCTACTATGTGTGGAATGAACTATGGCTGGCCGAACTACTGGGTCAGCATATGGTACTGCGGGCCAACGCCCCGGATGGCAAGCAAGAGGTGCATTTATTGCTGACCAGCCTGAAACCGCCGGTCATCCACGGGCAAGGGGGGGTCAGCCAAAAGGCTTCTTGCGTGGGTTGTGCCTCGCATTACTATTCCCTCACCCGATTGAAAACCGAAGGCTTGCTGTTTATTGATGGCAAAGCCGAGCCGGTCACCGGGCTCTCCTGGATGGATCATGAGTTTGGCAGCAACCAGCTCAGCCGGGAGCAAACCGGTTGGGATTGGTTTAGCATCCAACTGAATGACAACACCGAACTGATGCTCTACCTGCTGCGGCGAGAAGACGGTTCCATTGAGCCCAACTCAAGCGGCACGGTGATTGATGCCCAAGGGAAAGGCCGCCACCTGACCCTGAACGATTTCAAGGTTATTGAAACGGGCCAACGCTGGACCAGTCCGGCCAGCAAAGGCACCTATCCCGTGGGCTGGCGGATTGAAGTGCCGTCCGAAAAACTGAATTTAACGGTAACCCCCAGCTTTGACCATCAGGAGCTTTATACCGCCGGTTCCACCAAAGTGGCTTACTGGGAAGGCAGTTCCAGCGTCAGTGGCAGCAAGGGCGGAAAAGCCGTGCAAGGCCAGGCTTATGTGGAAATGACCGGTTACGCCAAGGAAAGCGTCAAAGGCAAACTGTAAACAACACCCCTTCACATTGAAGGTTCGCGCAGTGATTTCGGCTACAATAAAGGCCGGAATAATGCCGCAACCCGTGCTGCAATGGTGATGAAACGATGTCTGCAAACTCCTTAAAAACCAAACCGCAAAATGCGCCCCTGTCTTTAACCGAGGCCCAACGCATGGCCAGCCTGCATCACCAGAGTTCGCCCACCACCTCCAGAGAGGCCTTGGGGCGGGTTCTGGAAAGCGCTCGCTTCGCCCTGGAATCGTTTGACGCGGATCAACTGCTCACCACCCAGGGGTCCCTGGAGGATACCTTGTTACGGGTGCTGGTGGCCATGAACAGCCTGAACATTCAGCCGGAACTGGCCCTGCAACGGGCTTTGAGTCGCCTCAAGGAAGGTTCTTCCCAAGGAACGTTCCACATTTTCGTGGATCGGGTGGAAATCCATGCCCACGGGGAAATGCGAGGCGAATGGCCCTTGTACTCCCAGTCCGATTATGAGGCGGCCTTGCGCCTGGCCCACGAGTTGGGCTGCACGGTAGTCCACGAAGACTCCTGCCAGTTGGGCCTGTTTCAGCATGTTCGCCTGCATCAGGGCAAAACAACGGCCCACTCGGCCTAATGGAAGCAAACACCCCATGATTCGACTGAATAAAGCCATTGCCGACAGTGGCTACTGTGCCCGTCGCAAGGCGGATGAACTCATTGCCCAGGGCAAAGTAAAGCTTAACGGGGAAGTGGTGACGGAACTGGGCACCAAGGTGAACCTGGAAACCGATCAAATCACGGTGAATGGCCAGCCCCTGCAATCACCTCCCAAAGTGTATTTACTGCTGCACAAGCCGGTCGGCTACGTCACCAGCCGCAAGGCCGGAAAAACCCAAAAAAGTTTTTACGAGCTGATTCCGTCAGAATGGCGCAGCGTAGACCCGGCAGGACGACTGGATCAGGACAGCAGCGGGGCGCTGATTGTCTCCAACGATGGGGATTTTATCTACAAGGTCACCCACCCCCGGTTCCATCTGCCCAAGGTTTACGAAATCACCCTGGATCGCCCCCTCCAGCAGGCCGATATCCAGCGGCTCAAAGACGGTGTTCGCTTGATGCCGGAAAACAAACTGGCCAAAATGACCCGCGTGGAAACCGTCATTGGGCCCCGCCCTACCTATCAGGTGGAACTGATCACCGGGTTTAATCGACAAATCCGGCGAACCCTGATTGAACTGCGCTACCGGGTTCTCAGCCTGCATCGGGTGTCCTTTGGGCCCGTTCGGTTGGAAGGCTTGGAAGCTGGTGAAATTCGTCCCCTTTCAAAGGTGGAAATAGACAGCTTATTGACGGCTCCGTCGCCAAAGCAAGGGCAAAAATCCAGCTAAAATAAACACCGGAAAGTGAAACAACCAGCTGAGCAAGAGCGTTAAAGCCACACTGCCCAGTAAAATAGAGGCAAACGTGGCCCACCCAACGCTTGGCTTTGACTCTGCTTTCGGTCCTGTTGGTTTTTGCGGAAGTCGGTGCCCACAATGGGAGCAGTATTGGTCGGTTTCCCGGATTTCACCTGAACAGTTCGGACATGCCATGGGTACACTAACCCCCTTGATTCCTGAAAAAAACATTAAATTCTGAATGTTAGAGCTTTAACGCTCTTGTAAGGGTGTCCCCGATAGGATACACTAGAAAGGTGAAGTGAGGGGAGCGTGTGCGTTTGAGAGAGATTTCATGCCGCTGGTCGCCTCTTTCACAATTTAATACTAGAATGTTTACAAAGAGATCTGTTTGCATCTGAGGCGCTTATGTTTGAAAGATTTACAGAAAAAGCAATCAAAGTCATCATGTTGGCCCAGGAAGAAGCACGTCGGTTAGGCCACAACTTTGTGGGCACCGAACAGATTTTATTGGGCCTTATCGGTGAAGGGACTGGCATTGCCGCCAAAACCCTGAAAGGCATGGGCGTTAACCTCAAGGAAGCACGCGCTGAGGTGGAAAAGATCATTGGCCGAGGCTCCGGTTTTGTGGCCGTGGAGATTCCGTTTACCCCCCGGGCCAAACGCGTTTTGGAACTCTCCTGGGATGAAGCCCGGCAGTTGGGACACAACTATATTGGCACCGAGCACTTGCTGCTGGGCCTGATTCGGGAAGGCGAAGGCGTGGCCGCCCGTGTACTGGAAAACCTGGGAGTGGATCTGACCAAGGTCAGAAGCAACGTCATCCGCATGTTGGGCGAAACCCGAGGCGCCGCCACCACGGCTACCCCCGGTCGCAGCAAAACCCCCACCCTGGATGAATTTTCTACCAACCTGACCCAATCCGCTCAGGAGCAGCGGCTGGATCCGGTGGTGGGCCGTGAAAAAGAAATTGAGCGGGTGGTTCAAATTCTGGGCCGTCGCTCCAAAAACAACCCGGTACTCATCGGGGAACCCGGCGTGGGTAAAACCGCCATCGCCGAAGGCTTGGCCCAGCGTATTGTCAATGGCGATGTGCCCGAAATCCTGAACGATAAAAAAATCGTGCAGTTGGATATCGGCTTGCTGGTGGCAGGTACCAAGTACCGGGGCGAGTTTGAAGAGCGCCTGAAAAAGGTCATGGATGAAATTCGCCAGTCCGGCAACATCATTCTGGTCATCGATGAATTGCACACTCTGATTGGAGCTGGTGCCGCTGAAGGGGCCATTGACGCCGCCAACATTCTGAAGCCTGCCCTGTCCCGGGGAGAATTGCAGTGCATTGGGGCCACCACCATCAGTGAGTACCGTAAGCACATCGAAAAAGACGCCGCTCTGGAACGTCGTTTTCAGCCAGTTATGGTAGAAGAACCTTCCGTGGAAGAAAGCATCGAGATCATGCGAGGACTGCGGGAAAAATACGAAGCGCACCACAAACTGGTCATCACCGATGAAGCGCTGGAAGCAGCTGCCAAGTTGTCTTCCCGCTACATTGCCGATCGTTTCCTGCCGGATAAGGCCATCGACTTGATCGATGAAGCCAGCTCCCGAGTACGGCTCTCTTCCAGCGCCTTACCGCCGGAAGGCAAAGCCCTGGAAAAAGACCTCAAAGGGATCATTCGAGAAAAAGAACAGGCCATCCGCAACCAGGAATTTGAAACCGCCAGCGACCTGCGGGACAAAGAAGCTGAGCTGCGGGAAAAAATCCGGGAAATGGCCGAAGATTGGAAAAAACAGCAGGAAGACAAGAAAATTCTGGTTACGGCTGAGCATATCGCTCATATCGTATCCAGCTGGACTGGGGTACCGGTTTCCAAGCTGACCGAAAGCGAGTCCGAAAAACTGCTGAAAATGGAAGATACCTTGCACGAGCGGGTCATTGGCCAGCATGACGCAGTAACGGCCATTTCCAAGGCCATCCGTCGTGCCCGGGTGGGTCTGAAAAACCCCAACCGGCCCATTGGCTCCTTTATCTTCAGCGGCCCCACCGGGGTGGGAAAAACCGAGTTGGCCAAAGCCCTGGCCGACTACTTCTTCGGCTCCCAGGAAAACATCATCCGGGTGGATATGTCCGAATACATGGAGCGGCACACGGTCAGCAAGCTGATCGGTTCGCCTCCAGGGTATGTTGGCTACAGCGAAGGCGGACAACTGACCGAACTGGTGCGTCGTAAGCCTTATGCCGTCATCCTGTTTGACGAGATCGAGAAAGCGCACCCCGATGTGTTCAACCTGTTGCTGCAAATTCTGGATGATGGTCGCCTGACCGATTCCAAAGGCCGCAACGTGGACTTCAAGAACACCATCATCATTATGACCAGTAACGTGGGGGCCCGGGGCATTGAAAACCCGTCGCCGTTCGGTTTCTCGGTCAGCGATGACGATGAGAAGGCCCGCTACGAAAAAATGAAGGAAACCGTGATGGACGAAATGAAAAAAATGTTCCGTCCCGAGTTCCTGAACCGTTTGGATGACACCATCATCTTCCACCAGCTGACCAAAGAAGAGATCCGCAACATTGTGGACATCATGTTGCAGGATTTGATCAAGCGGTTGGCCACCCAAAGCATGACCTTGTCCGTACCGGATGAAGTCAAGGACGAGCTGGCCAAAGAGGGCTACAGCCCCTCTTACGGCGCACGGCCCTTGCGTCGGGTCATCCAGAAGAAACTGGAGGATGAATTGTCTGAACAGATTCTGCTGGGCCGGTTTAAAGAAGGCGATAACATCTCTGCCAGCCTGAAAGATGGCGAAATCGTTTTTGAAAAAACCGATGAGAAACCCGCTAAAAAAGCAGATTCTCCCCAGGTAACCGCTTAGCTTAATCACGCCAGAGGCAGATGAGCAACACCCATAAAACCAGCTATGAGGTCTCTCCATCCCGCGCGGCAGGGGTATCAGTCTTCGATCTGATCCTTCCGCCTCAGGCGATACCTCTGCTGGTTTTATTGCTTCTGGTGACGCCTCTGGTCATTTTGACCGCAGAAAGCCTGATAGTACCGCTTTTTGAATGGATCCGGGCCCGAATTATGGTTGCTGCGGGTCAAGAGCCTACCTTTGGGGATCTGCCTTCCTACTTTTTTATCAAGCTAGGCGCCTTTGCCATCCTCTCCTTCCTAGGGGGCTTCCAGTTGTTGCTGCGCATCAAGTCCATTTATTTCACCACTTGGGCCAAGGCTTTTCCCCGTCCCCATAGCCTGCATGTGGATTACCAAACAGACAGCAATCAGGGCATGACCGCCCTCATTCAGTGGAAAATCTACCAGGTGGCCGCAATCTGTCTGCCACCCATTGTCATGGGAACTATCACCTTTATTGTGGGCTTAATCGAGCTTTACCTGTTTAACACCTTCAGCGATTTGTCCTTTATCGGACTCTCCATGCAGCTCACCATTGAACTGTTCCTGATTATGATGCTAGGGCTGTTCACCCTGTTTGCTTTCTGCAACAGTCTCTGGAACGCTCTGACCTCCTTGTTTGGAGACGTCATTGCCGTCACCGAGCCCGATTTATCCAACGCCCTGATTTTGCAGCGGTGTGGACGCATCGCTTTTTGCTCGCCTTACGTCTATGTGCTTTTTCCGGCTTACCTGATTTTAATGCTCGGCATTTTGGGGGAAGTCTACTGGCTTTTAAGCAACGTGGACATTCACGACTTCACCAGTTTTCAAACCAATCTATTCCTCATCTTCGGCCTGGAAATCCTGACGGTGGGCACTTACCTGGGATTTAACTATTTCAAGTTCTTTACCTACCACCATGGCCTATCCATTTATTACAGCAAGCTGCCCCCTCAGCTGAAAGACTGTTTCAGTCCACCGCCCGCCCGAAGCAACGCCCATCAGATCGCTGCGCAGCTTTTCGCCAAGCGGCCCTGATTCATCGGCAATCTGCTTCAAGCAAAAAAACGGCTGAAATCTGGCCTTCTTCTCCCTATGGGGAGCAGTGTTGTCTGTGCTATCCGTCATCAACTGCAAAACCCGATTTTCCACATACACTTTGAACATCTCCTGTAAAAGCAGGATTTTTTCGATTCTTTTTTGGAGTTTCATCCTAACGCACCGAAACCACGGATAGGGCTTAAAGCCCGGATTGAGCATTCCAGCATCAATGCCCTCCATTCGACCAGTGGGAGCAGTCAGAATCCATGGTATCTCGTGTTTATACACCACTCATCACCCCGTACCAGCGTCCACAGCAGAACGCGGGCAACGGCAATGCTGGCACTGTCAATCCTGACGAACAGAGGGCGCCCGCCTGGCAGCCATCCCAGCCGGAGCAACAACGCACGCCCAGAGAATTGGGATCATCGGGCTCTGGACTGAGAGCCGTCCAGCACAGCCAGTTCCAGAAAATACCGTTGAACGATGTCATTCATGACTTCAACAACACCATGACGGCTCTGGGGGTGGATGAAACCACCCAGCAGGAAGTGGCCACCTATCTGGGGGTGGTTCGCTTGCAAGCGAGCAAGGATCAACCGGAGGTGGGGTACATCAAGCAGACCCTACGCACCGCCGCCAATACCCTAGATCAGTACATTAGCAAAGCCCTGGGTCAACCCTCTAAAGTGGTGAAGGAATGGGTGGATGCCCTGCTGATGCAGGACATTGACTACAAGGCCAACATTACCCCGGAAGAAGTCACGCCGCCCCAAAGCGCAAACCAATCCCCCCCATCCCAGCAAGCCGACACGAACCCGGACACGACGCCAGCGGTGGTTCCCCCGGACACACCAGAATCCACAGGTATAAAAACACAGCTGAAATCCCTGATTGAAACTGCCAAAACCCTGCAAGGCCAGCAACAGTACCTCCAGGCCGATGAAAAACTGCAAGCGGCCCTGGACTTGCTTCAAGATGGAAACAGGCCGGATTGGGAAGGCAAAGTCTGGGGATTGAGAGGCAAAATTCTGGATCAAGGCGGACAGTGGCAAAATGCCCTGAACGCCTATGAACAGGCCGCCGATCGCTTCTCCCGGGCACAGTTGCCTCAAAAGCAATCTTACGCCCTGCAAGCAGCCGCCTCTCTGCTGGAAGATCACGGAGAACTGCAAAAGGCCAAAGACTATTACGAACAAGTGGTTGCGCTGGACGAGCAAACCGGCGATCCCAAAACGCTGCTGCATTCCCTAAACGATTTGGGCAGCGTGGCCCTCAAAGCGGGCGATGCCACCCAAGCCATTCAGGCTCTGGAAAGAGCGTCTAGGTTCTTGCAGACGGAAAACATTCCACCCGCGGTACAAAGCGATATTCAGGCCAATTTGGCTGCCGCGTACCGCAGAACCCAAAATTACACCCAGGCCATTGATACCTACCAGCAATCCCTCAAGACCGCCAAACAAGCCAGGGATAAAACCCGCTACATCAGCGGTTTACAACAGCTGGCATCCCTGTTTGTAGAGGCCAACCAGCCCCAAAACGCCATGAAAGCCATCCAGCGCCTACAGCAGCTGGGTAATGCCCTTTAAATCAAGCTCTCGCAGAAATGGAAGACCCCAAAAGGCTTTCGGGCTGATCCTGCAAGATTTTATGAACCAGCTCTTTGGCACTGTAGGGATCTTGCACTACCTGAAAGGGCAGCTGCAGCGTTTCCGACAATTCCGACACTGTTTTTCCGTCTAAAAAAGCGTCTGTAGACTGTTTGAGCATCACAGACGGAATAATGGCCGAACGATAGCCGGAAATATCCATTTGAGAGAGGGTGGCAATTATATCCTGCCCGGTAACCAGACCGGCCACATCCACCGAATCGCCCCAAAACTGGCTTTTGACTGCCAGCAAATCCACATATAAGCCTTCAATGGCGTTCAGGCGGGTGGCAATGGGTTGTAAAATCATGGCCCCCAGTTTGCCGGTCAGCAACAACACGTTGAAAGGCTGGGCCACTTGGGCGGGAAGTTCCGCTTCCAGGTTAAAAAAGTCTTCCAACAACATGCGGGCGGTGCCTACGCCATCATCCAGCTGGGGAAACTCGCCGTATTCATCGTAGGTGGGCAAGGGAAGCCCGGCCTTGAAGTAAAACTCATCCGAGAGAAACACAAAATCAGCGGCATCCGCATACTCCGCCTTAAAGGCATCCACAATGCGAATAACGCCCAAGGCGCTTTCAGCATCGACCGGGGTTAATTCCGACAAGTGGTCCCGGTACTGGGTTAAGCCCACCGGCACCACGGCCACGGACATGGCCTCTGGCCGCAGCGTGTACAAATCGGCCAGCGAACGGCCCAAACTATCCCCATCCGTGAGACCCGGACACACCACGATTTGGCAATGAAAGGGCACTTCCAGACTTTTCAGCCAGGAAAGCTCCTTCATGATGTGGCCGCCCTTTTTGTTTTTCAGGGCCACTTCCCGCACTTCTGGTACGGTAGAGTGTACGGAAATATACAAAGGCCCGGGCCGCAAGCGGGCAATGCGTTCTCGATCCCGCTCCGTGAGGTTGGTTAAGGTAATGTAGGTATTGGCAAAGTATGAAAGACGGTAGTCATCATCCTTCACATACAGGCTAGCCCGAAGCCCAGACGGTTGCTGATCGATAAAACAAAAGGGACAAGCGTTATTACAGGTTTTAATGGGCGTAAACACCGGCGAGGTAAAGACGATGCCCAAATCTTCATCCGGTTCTTTCTCCAGTTCGTAAATCTCCTCTGAACCGTCGTTGTGCCGAACGTGTAATTCAAGGTATTCTGAACCGGAGACTTCAAACTGATAGTCAAACATATCCTCCAGGGCATCGGAGCCATTCATGGCCAAAAGGGCATCCCCAGGAAGCAAGCCCAGCTGATCGGCAATACTGCCAGCGGTCACCGAAGCAATTACGGCATTCATTTTGAAGGACACGTCGGATTTTCTCCTACCAGGTTGGCTTGACCAAGCACGATCATAACCGCTTCCCGAACAAAAACCAGTCCCGGCCCTGACTTGCCTTACTGGGGACAAAACGATTGGAAGCGGGAGTTAGAGACAGTAATGTAATACAATTTGAGTTATGAACCAATCGCCACCACCCACCTCCAAACTTTTTATTCGCAGTGAAGTGCTGTCGGTCATTGATTTTTTAAACACCTGGGATGAAGCGTCCCGGTTGGATAAAAATAAACAAATCAAGCGACTACAGGCCATTGCCGACCGGGAAACCGTCCTTCGCATTCTGGTGAAAGAACTACAACGGGCCAGCAGCCCCCGAGTCATGCAAGTGGTTTCCGAGTTGCTGATGGAGCTGGGCAGCATTGAGAGCCTGCAAAAACCGCTGTGGTCACTGATTGAAAACGCTAAAAGCACCGATGAGGTCAAAGACGCCGCCAACGTCATCCTGCGGCAACTGGGCGATGAGACCGACCCCAACCTGTACCTGGACTACCTGGATGATCCGGCAGGCCTGATCAACCGGGAAACCGAGCGCATGCTGGAAGTGTCCACCCGCAACCCGGAAGCACTGATTGATTTCATCGACTTTATTTTTTCACTTCCCGTGGATGAGCAGTGTAATCTGATCAGCTCGCTGCAAGCGGATTACCCGGTGGAGTATCTGCTCAACATTTTTTTACCCGCTCTTTTGGCCCTCCCGCCGCATCAAACCCAGGAACTGCTTTTAACCCTGCTGGGAGAAACCCGATCCAAAAAAGCGGCCCTGTTTCTGGCGGAAAATCAGGATTGGTTTGCCGATGATCCCAAACTGATGAAGGTCATCAAAAAATCCATTAACGCCCTGAAAATCGGGGGCTTGTATCGGGATGAAAAACTGGATGAGGCACGTCAGGAAGCCACGGAAATCCACCCACTGGTGGCCCAGACCGAGCTTTACCAATGCTATGCCACCATCCCGGACGGCATTGGCAATCAGGGCATCATCATCAGCCGGGAGCGGGAAAACGGCGACATTTGCATGATGAGCGTGGCCATTAACGATTTGCACGGCGTGATGGACTGCTTTGGTTTTTATGAGCTGTCCAAGCCGGATTTCCATAAGCTGATTGAAAAATTCCACGAGGAAAACACCAAAATCCACACACCGGCAGCCTACTGCCTGCAAAAGCTCAAAGCCGCCGAAGCCATCAACCACCAGCAAAAGTTTCGGATTCCGTATGAGTACACTTGCTGGAAAGTCTTGTTACAAGATCCGGCCCTGATGGCCATGCCAGCCGTAGACCCTGTGGCCGCCAGCGCCCAATGGGCCAATCCCAACTGGCATCAGGCCAGCGTCAGTTTGTACCAACACCCCGACTTTAGCACCTGGTTCCTGGAGGAAGGCGATCATCCGGTGGTGACTAGCATTCTGGAAAACGTGCTGGAAGTCTGCGCCCGCGCCATGGCCGAAGCCAATGACGCCGAGAAAGAACATAAACTGAAGCAGCTGGAAACCGCTTTTATCGCCACCCTGGATAACCTGGCCGAAGCCATGGTGCATGGCCTGTTAAACAGCGAGTGGAAGGACATTTTGATTAACCGGCTGGCCGATTCCGCCTTCCTGTTGATGGAGCAAAAGGCCAGCACCTTTGCCGGGCTGGCGGCCACGGAAGTGCAAAAGCTGGTGAACTACAAAGGTATTGAATCGGAGTTGGATGGCTTTATTAAGCACTACGGGCGCCGCTGCGTGGAAGAGGATTTGTTACGCCTAAAGCAAGGGGCCCAAACCAGCCCGGAACTTCAAAACAGCGAAGCCTTTGAACATTTGGTGGATGCCGTGCTATGCGCCTGGGAACTGGAACCATGAGCCGACGATTATGAGCGATGATGAATTATTACCCCCTCGAGTTTTGGGCATTGATCCGGGAGAAAAGCGTTTAGGTCTGGCCGTTAGTGATCCGTTTGGTAACTTCGCCGTGGGCTTAGACACCATCAGCAACTACGAGGGCAAGGATCTCTTGCCTGAATTTCGGGCGGTCTGTGATCGCTATGAGGTCAAAGAGATCATCATAGGCTTGCCCTTACACATGAGCGGGGAAGAGGGAATTTCTGCCCAAAAAGCCCGGGAACTGGGTGCCTTGTTGAGCGAGGGGTTGAATCTGCCGGTGGCCTTTATGGATGAGCGCCTGACCTCTAAAATGGCCGAGCAATCCCTGCGGGATATGGGGATTCAAAGCTCCCGGGATCGCCACAAAGGCAAAGTGGATCAGGCAGCCGCCATGCGCATTTTGCAGGATTATCTGGATCGCAAGGCGAAGAAAGCATTTTAGGCTTCAAGCCAAAACTGCACATTTTATCTTGAAGCTATGTAAACAGATCTAGCCGCCCCTGTAGATCCTCCCTAGCCATAGGCTATAATAAAAAGGTACCGAATATTAATCGGTACCTTTTTAAAAATATTTGGCCCCGTAGCCCAATAGGAGAGAGCGCTGGAATGCTAATCCAAAGGTTGTGGGTTCGAGTCCCACCGGGGCCAATTTCTCTTATTGTATTTTGTCTATGACCAACAAGAGGTGAAGTAATTATGACATATGTTGATCTTGAGAACAAGCCTAATACTATAAATGTAGGAAGTCAGTTGATGACATTTCAATCGTCTATTCCAAAACCTGAAGGCTATATAGCCAAAGATGCTATATATAAAGTCCTACAGCAGCTAGAAGAAGATGGATTTGATATTAATGAAGTCTCTAACAATCTTGTGCAAGAGCGCATAAAAGAAATTTATGATTTTGATGAAAACCCTAAGACAATATCTGCGTATAAATCTCAATTTAAAAAAGCCCACCAATTCCGCCCAAGTAACACCTTAGCCAGTGAAGAGGATATTGCAAAATGTATCCGTATCAATAAAAAACTAGAACCAATATTATCTAAAATGCTTGCTGAGATGACTTATGACAAAGAAGCTTTAAAAGCCATTATTAATGTCACGCTAGACACTATTATGGAAGACCGTATGGACGATTGGATATAACTTAACTACCCTCTTCTCTACTCAACAAAATAGAGCTGAGTCGTTTAAGCCCTAAAGAGCGGGGGCTGCGCGAACAGCCCCCTATATAGTTGATATGGAGACAAGAACCATGAACAACGTACTTGCGTTTGTCCTTGAAGTTCTCGCTTTGATTCTTCGGAACTTAGGTTAGGGTAGAGTAGGAGGCTCTGAAAAGGGCCTTCTACTATTTCTTCATATTACCATACCAACTGACCCAGCGACATGTCATCAAAAAAGACTTTCAAATCGTCAACCAGAAAAAAGTTAGGCTTTTTTCAACTGGGCGTCAAAGTAAGCGATGGTTTTTTTCAAACCTTCTTCCAGCATAATGGTGGGCTGCCAACCGAGCTTTTCCTTGGCGATGGTGATATCCGGCTTACGCTGGGTAGGATCATCCGGCGGCAAGGGCAAACGCTCAATTTTGGAGCTGGAGCCGGTCAAGGCAATGACCTTCTCCGCCAGTTCCAGAATGGTAAACTCGCCGGGGTTGCCAATGTTCACCGGGCCGGGATAATCGTCCGGGGTATTGTCCATCAGACGGATAAACCCTTCCACCAGGTCATCCACATAGCAGAAGGATCGGGTTTGCTGGCCTTCCCCGTACACGGTAATGGGTTTGTTTTGCAGGGCTTGCACAATAAAGTTACTGACCACCCGGCCATCGTTAATGGCCATGCGGGGGCCGTAGGTGTTGAAAATCCGCACGATTTTGACCCGTAACCCATGCTGACGATGATAATCCATACACAGGGTTTCAGCGATGCGCTTGCCTTCATCGTAGCAACTACGAATGCCAATGGGGTTCACGTGGCCCCAGTAGCTCTCCTGTTGAGGATGCTGCTCCGGGTCGCCATACACTTCCGAGGTGGAAGCCTGAAAGATTTTGGCCTTGGTACGCTTGGCCAAGCCCAGCATGTTGATCATGCCCATGACATTGGTTTTGACCGTTTTCACCGGGTTGTACTGATAATGCACCGGAGAGGCGGGACAGGCCAGGTTATAAATTTCATCCACTTCCAGCAAAATGGGTTCAATCACGTCATGGCGAATGATTTCCAGATACTTATGATCCAAGAGGTGCAGAATATTGTCTTTGCTGCCGGTAAAGAAGTTATCCAGACAAAGAACCTCATTGCCTTCGTTGAGCAAACGCTCCGTGAGATGGGAGCCGATAAAGCCAGCCCCGCCCGTAATCAGGATTCGTTTTTTCATACGCCCGCCCGCTCCCGTTGCGTTTCTGATTCATCCACTTCCGTGGCATCCACCCCGGGACGGCCCACGCAGTAGTACTCAAAGCCCCGACGGCCCATGCGCTCAATCTCGTACTGGTTGCGGCCATCAAAAATGACGGCCCGCTTCATCAGGGTTTTCATCTTGTCAAAGTCCGGCCGACGAAACTCGTTCCACTCGGTCACCAGCAACAGGGCATCCACACCCTCCAGGGCCTCGTATGCGGTTTCGGTGTATGTAATTTTTTCACCGAAAATTTGGCGGGCCACATCGGTGGCCTTGGGATCAAAGGCCTGAATGTTCGCCCCTTTGGCCAGTAAAGCTTCAATAATGGTCTTGCTGGGCGCTTCCCGCAGGTCATCGGTTCGAGGTTTAAAGGCCAAGCCCCACATGGCAAAGGTTTTGCCTTTCACATTCCCTTCAAAGTAAGCCAGCACTTTATCAATGAAATCCTGACGCTGCTGATCGTTTTTCTGATCCACCGCTTCCAGAATACTCATGTGGTGGCCATTTTCCTGACCGGTTTTAATCAGGGCCTTCACATCCTTGGGGAAGCAGGAGCCGCCGTATCCCAATCCGGGGAACAGAAACTGCGGGCCAATCCGGCTATCGGTGGAAATCCCGGTGCGCACCATGGAAATATCGGCGCCCACTTTCTCGCACAGGGTGCTCATTTCGTTGATAAAAGAAATCTTGGTGGCCAAAAAGGCGTTAGCCGCGTACTTGGTCATCTCGGCGGATTTAATGTCCATGTTGATAATGGGATTGCCGGTGCGCAAAAACGGCCCGTACAACTCCCGCATGATATCGAAAGCCCGTTGACTATCGGCCCCGATGACCACCCGATCGGGCTTCAGGAAGTCATCCACGGCCGCCCCTTGCTTCAGGAACTCCGGGTTTGAAACGATGGAGAACTCGTGATGCGTGGTTTCGGCCACAATGGCCCGAATTTGATCAGCGGTTCCCACGGGAACGGTACTTTTGGTGACAATGACCCGGTAACCATCCATGGCCTTGGCAATTTGACGGGCCACCCCGAATACGGCGCTCAAATCAGCGGAACCATCGGCTTTTTCTGGCGTGCCCACGGCAATAATGCAAATCAGGGACTTGCGCACGGCCTCATCCAAATCGGTGGTAAAGGACAGTCGCCCTTCCTTGGTATTGGATCGGATCAACTCTTCCAACCCCGGCTCGTAAATGGGAACCTGCCCCAGACGCAATGTTTCGATTTTGGCGGGGTTGTTATCCACGCAGATAATATCGTTTCCCATCTCGGCCAAACAGGTTCCGGCCACCAGGCCAACATATCCGGTTCCAACAACGCATACTTTCACGGGCGAGGCTCCATTTTTAAAACGAACAAATAGGCTCTTTCATTCTAGCGCAAGGTTTCGGGCTTGTTACCTTAAAAACTGGTGTGACCCCAAAGCAAAGCGACAGAACAATGCCAGCTGGCACTTACTTTGATTGAAAAACCAATGTCCCGGTACAAATTGCCTCCGCACAAATCTTCCCAATCAGGCGGGTGTCCCTCCATTAAGCCATGGTGGGCGTTTTGCGGTAATGTTTGTACCACTCCACAAACTTGGGAATCCCATCCCGGATTTTGGTTTTAGGATTGTAGCCCAACAAACGGTGGGCTTTAGAGATGTCGGCAAAAGTCACCGAAACATCGCCCGGCTGGCGCGGTTGACGATCGATGATGGCCTTTTTACCCAAAGACTGCTCAATCAAGGAAATCAGCGTACCCAACTCGGTGGTTTGGGATTCTCCCAGATTGAAAATCTCATACGGTATTTTATCGTAGGCCGTGGCCGCCAGAACTCCCTGGATAATGTCATCGATATAGGTATAATCCCGGCGACTGGAACCATCCCCGAACACCGGGATGGGCTTACCCTCATCAATCAGGCGGGTAAACTTGTGAATGGCCAAATCAGGGCGCTGTCCAGCCCCATACACCGTGAAAAAGCGCAAAGCCACCACTTGTAACTTGTACAAATGGCTGTAAGTGTACAACAGGCTTTCTCCCATAGCCTTGGTGGAGGCATAGGGGGAAATGGGCTTGGAGATGTCCTGATCTTCCCGGAAAGGCACCCGCTCTGGAGAGTCCCCGTAAACCGAGCTAGAAGAGGCGAACACAAACTTTTTCACCCCAAACTCACGAGCCAAGTCAGCCAAATTGAGGGTACCCGTGACATTGGTATCCAGATACAGACGAGGTTCTTTCAGGGAGGGACGCACACCGGCCCGAGCGGCCAAATGGATAATACCGCCGCTTTGCAGAGCCCGACCATGATGCTCAAAAATATCCCGCAGGCCAATAAATTCCCGAATATCTTTACGATACAGGCGAAAATGGGAATTGTTCAAAAAAGGAGCCACATTGGCTTCTTTAATGGCCGGATCGTAGAAATCGTTAAATTCATCGACCACAATGACCCCGGCACCAGCATCCAGCAAGGCTTTGGTTAAGTGGGAACCAATAAACCCGGCCCCACCGGTAATCAAATAAGTCTTTCCCGCAAACGGACTGCTCATGACTGGTAACGGATGCCTTTCTCTTTCAAGCGGTCAATGGCCTTCTGCAAAGTCTCCTTGGGAGACACCAACGACACCCGGAAGTAGCGATCCCCGGCCTCTCCAAAGGCAATCCCAGGGGTAATCACCACATCGGCGGTATCAATCAGGTGGCGGCACCAGGCCTTGGAATCGGGGAACGACTTGGGAATGAGCAGCCACATATAAATCGTAGCCTTTGTGGGCTCCACCTGCCAACCCAATTCGCGAAACCCTTTGACCAGAACATCCCGACGCTCCTGATAGGTTTTGACCAGACCGGGCAGAAACTCTTCGCCGTGGTTCAAGGCGTAAATACAGCCATCCTGAATGGCGGAGGCCAAACCATAGTCCAGATTGGTTTTCACCGAGTACAGGGCTTTCACGATTTCCGAATTGCCCACGGCAAAGCCTGCGCGCCACCCGGCCATGTTGAAGTTTTTGGAAAATGAGTGGAATTCAATGGCCACATCCTTTGCGCCCGGCACATTGAAAATACTGGGCGGGTGGAAATCGTCAAAGGTAATTTCCCCGTAAGCCAAATCACTGACCAGCACAATATTGTACTTGCGGCAGTAGGCCACCAGCTTCTCATAAAAAGCCAAATCGGCCACCCCAGCGGTGGGGTTATTGGGATAACTCACAAAAAACAGCTTGGCCTTTTGGGCCACTTCTTCCGGGATACTGTCCAAATCCGGCAGAAAGTTATTTTCAGCGGTCAGCGGGACGTGATGGACATGGCCGTCGGCAATCCAAGTGGCCCGGCTGTGTACCGGGTAGTAGGGAGACGGCACAATGCTGTAGTCCCCGGCATCAATGTAGGCAAAGGTGATATGGGCCAAACCTTCTTTGGAGCCAATAAGGGGCTGAACCTCGGTTTCCGGGTCGATATCCACATTGTATCGGCGCTTCATCCAAGCGGACACGGCCTGCCGAAACTCAGGTTTCCCTTTGAAGTTTGGATACCCATGGTTGGCCGGATCGGCCACGCCTTGCTGAATGGCTTTGATAATGGGTTCGGGGGTTGGCTGGTCGGGATTGCCCATCCCCAGGTCAATCAAATCCGCGCCCCGATTCCGTGCCGCCGCTTTCAACTCATCCAGTTCAGCGAAAACATAGGTGGGCAGCTTAGTCAGGCGATTGGCCGGAGACTTTAGCTTGCTGTGAGCGGTAATAGGGGGCGTGGACATACCAAAACGATCCTTATTCGTGACATTTTTATTATAGATAAAAAACCAGATTCCACCTATTCAAGGCAGCATCAGGGATTTAAACTTTCATGCTGTTCCGCTGGGCAAGGCAAAGTCAAGTCAAGTCCATCTTTGGCCTTGTGCCAGTTCCGCAAAAAGCCCATCCAACGGCCAGCCCGGGGATTCACACAAACCGCTAGAACAAACGACTCTTCTGGAAAATAAGATGCCCCGCCTGGGGGTCAATGGTCACCACAAACTGACGCATAAAGCTGAGACCCAATAAGCCGGAAAAACTGGAACCCGCCCGCACCGGTATCACCGTGGCTTCCACATTGCGGGCCTCCAGGCCATTGACTTGCAAGCGCTCAATGGTGATTTTTGGTACCTCGATGCGCCCATTGGCGGTGGTGATCAGTACCTTCTCGCATTCCGCAAGATTTAACCCCAGTTGCTGAGCCATTTGCTGGGAAATGGAAGTATAGGTAGCCCCGGTATCAATGATAAAGGCACCGCTGCTCTGCTGACCGCCCTCATACAGGACAGCATCCACAATCAGGGCGTTTTGGGTATTTTTTAACAGAACCTTGATGGGCTCCTGAAGTGAACTGCTGGCTTGTGTTAAAGCGGGCATGGTCACGGGTGAATAAGAAACAGACTGCAAGGCGGCGGATTGAGCCGAACGGGAAGACTGCTGAACGGATATGGCAGAGGCCAAAACGTTCACCCGTTCGTGGGCGTAGTGAACCAGCCGGGCGTCCCGACCCTGACGAATGACAAACTCATACTCATACAAGGCCTCAGAGAGATATCCCAGTTTGTCCAGGGTTAAGCCCAGATAATAGTGGGCATTGGCATTGGCGCCATCGGCTTGCAATACCCGGCGAAAATAATCTGCCGCCCGATGATAGTCTCCAGTTCGGAAAGCCTGCACCCCTCGGGCATAATCCGGCTGAAGATAGCCGCCCGTCGATCCTCGATCATTGTAAGTCTCTGCCTGAACCGCCAATGTTCCAACAATCAGGCAGCACAAAGCCGCTGCTTGCAAGCCTTTGGTTAGTCTTAACAGTAAAGCCGACCCCATGCATGATCCCTTTGTTACTCTGTCGCACTTGGGGAACCTATCGGCACAACCGGAAAGAATCTTTAATTTTTATTCAGATTTAAAAAATAGGCATGACTTTAATAACAAAAAATCAGGCCAAGTTGTTTTTATGCAAACACAAGGGACAGAGCTTTGTGCAGAAAGCTCCTAAAGGGACACAATTGGGGGACAGTAGTATGGTTCAACCGTTTTGGGGTGGCCCCGGCTATCCAGGGTTTCCACCACCGGGAAGTTATCCACCGCCGCCGGGTGGGGGCATTCCACCGTATCCGGGCCCTCCCGGCATTCAGGCCGCGTTTCCGTATGGGCCCAGTTTTGATGGCTTGAACGCCCATGGCCTGACCACCAATGCCTATACCAATTCGCTGTTTGAGGATGTTAACTTCATGCAAGGGCTGATTTACAGTGGCCGTGGGGTTGGCTACCCACCGATGCCGCCATTCCCGCCGCCCATGGGCCCTCCTCCTCAAGGCCCACCGCCGCCCCGATAATTGAGGCCAGTAAAGTCAACCATCCCTGAAAGCCCTTTGGAGGCATCGCCACCCAGCCTGCCTTCGGGGGCTTTCAGGATACCCAAAAAAACTAGCCTACAGCCGTGTAGCCTTCCATTTTCCGATAGAACTGCTCGGCATCAGCCTGCAAGCGACGAATAAACTTCTCCACCGCTTCATCCCCGCTATCCATCCCACTGACCAGACGACCCAGCACTTGAACACGCTGATCGTCCTGCCCCGCCAGACCGTGAACCAACACCTGAACGGTTTCCGAACCGTCTTTCTGCTGCAATACCTGCTTTTCCACGTGGAAATGCTGGCGTCCCATGGCCGCAATCATGGGCTGGTGGGTAATGGCAATCACCTGAATGACCTTGGACAGTGCCGCCAGTTTTTCCGCCACGGTTTTGGCCGTAGGGCCACTGATGCCACTGTCAATCTCATCAAACACCAGCGTCAATAAGCCATCCGCCCCAGCGGTTAATACTTTCATGGCCAGCAAAAACCGGGAGAGTTCTCCCCCACTGGCCACTTTGGCCAAAGAACGCAACGGTTCCCCCGGGTTGGCGGAAAACAAAAACTCCACCTCTTCTAAGCCTTCCCGGCTGTAGGCAATGGGCAGGAAATCAATATCAAAAGACACCCCGGGCATGGCCAATACCTGCAATTGTTCCAATAAACGCTGCTTGAGCGCTTCGGCCAATTGCCGCCGGGAATCACTCAACTGCTGACTGAGCTGATGCAAGTGAGCCTGCTTCTCGGCAATGTTAACTTCCAAAGCCTGGAAATTCTGTTCACCGGACTCCAGAAAATCCAGCTCCTCGGCCAGAGCATCCCGCCGCTGCATCACTTCCGCCAATGTATGGCCATACTTGCGTTTTAACTTTTCCAGAGTGTCCAGACGCTCTGAAAGCAGCCCCATACTTTCCGGTTGAACTTCCACCCGCTCCGCATAGCGGCTCAACTCACTGGCCACGGCCTGCAATTCAGCATAAGCCCCATCCAGCTGGTTTGCTAAAGCCTGTAGCACCGGATCATAGGTGGCCCCTTCCGATAATTTTTTTTGCAGCAGAGATAACTGATCCAGCACGGCGGGGGTTTGAGCGTCTCCTTCGGTGAGCAGGTTGGCCCCTTGCTCTGAAATTCGAATCAGACGCTCCGCATGACTCAAAATTTCCAGTTGCTGGCGAGCTTTCACATCTTCCTGATCATCTTCCAGCCGGGCTTCTTGCAATTCCTGCCACTGAAACATCAGGAAATCCCGTTGACGCTCGATATCCTGCCGGTTTTTCATCAGCGTGTCCAACTGACGCTTGAGCGCCGCCCACTCATCGTAGGCTTTGGCCACCTGCCGTTTTAAACCCCGATGGCTGGCATCGCCGAAGGCGTCCAAATAGGCCCGTTGCTTGTCCCGCTGAAATAGACTGGTCAACTCGTGCTGACCGTGCAAATCAATCACCCAGGGCCGTAGAGCCTCTAGAACATCCCGGGTCACCGGTGTCCCATTAATGCGGGAACGACTCCCGCCAGGGGTAAACTCCCGAGACAGTAAAATCTCGGTTTCATCCGGCAGCAAAGTGACCCCTTGGCCTTCCAGAAACTCCCGCAACGGCTGAGCATCCTGCAAAGCGGTAATATCAAACAGCAATTCAACTTGCCCACGCTGAGCGCCAGCCCGTAAAATTTCTCGAGGGGAGGCTTTGGCTCCGAAGGCCAAGGCAATGGCGTCCAACAAAATACTTTTCCCGGAACCACTTTCACCGGTAATCACCGTAAAGCCCTTGTCAAAGGAAACCGACACGGCTTCCACAATGGCGATATTCCGAATTTGAAGCTGTTTGAGCATAATAAAAGCAGTCTCAACGAATTTTGGCCAAAAAATCAGCCCGAAAAACAATCAAATCAAAGACACTCAGGGCAATGGAGAGGTATTTTGCTGGGGCGGGTGTTCCGTGTAAACCTGCGCTCCGGCTCGGGCCTCCTGAGATTGCCAACGCGGGTTCATAGACCACTGCAACTTCCGCTTGAGCAGGGAATAAAAGTCATTTTCGCTCTGCTCAAAGTTTACCATCTGGAAAGGAATGGCCGCCCGAACCACCACCAGGGACTCACCCGGTTTCAGCACACCGCATTCCAGTCCATCCAGGGCGTAAACCACATCCTGATTTTTGGCGTCCGACTGGATTTTAAATTCCTTGTTAAAGGGCACCACCACCGCCTTGGCCGAAAAACTGTGGGGGCAAATGGGGGTAATGGAAATGGCATCCACTTCGGGGGAAATGACCGGGCCGCCCGCCGCCATGGTATAGGCTGTTGTCCCACTGGGCGTGGATAAAATCAGGCCATCGGAATCGTAAACAGCCACTGGCGTGTCATTGACATACAAATGCAACCGGCACAATTGACTAGGATTGGCGTTTTTCACCACCACGTCGTTTAGGGCCAACTTCTCCGTGCATAAGGGGGAGAATGCGTCCGCTTTTTCCCCGGAATTTTCAATGGAGAGCATCATGCGGGACTCCAGGCTGTATTTGCCCTGAATGAGCAGATCCAGGTAAAACGGAATCTTGTCAGCCTCAATATGGGTTAAAAAGCCCAAAGCACCAGTATTAATACCCACCAAGGGAACATTGTCCCCCACAAATTTACGGGCCGCCCTCAAAAAAGTGCCATCGCCCCCCAACACAATCACCAAATCAGGATGGGCCGCCGCCGGGGGTACCACCGGGCAATCCTTGCCCAGCACCTGTAAGTGGGAAACATGCACCCCATGCTGGGTTAAATAGGCCAACACCTGATTGGCGTAAACGCTCTGGGGATCGGTACTCAGATTCTGAACCAAGGTAACGTGCTTTAGCATGGGGCCTCACAACAACACTGCCAGCAGTCCACGAAACCAACGTGACCACTCTGTCCCATTCTACTCCATCCAGCTGGGGCCAACATACACATCCACCTCTAAAGGCACATGCAAGGGCTGTCCCAGCTCCATGGCACTACGCACCAATACCTGAACCTGATTCAATTCCTCGTCCGGCACTTCCAGTACCAGTTCATCGTGTACCTGTAAAATAATGCGTGCTTTCAACCCTTCAGCCAACAGCTTTTGATGCAAGCGGATCATGGCCACCTTCATCAAGTCGGCGGCAGATCCCTGCAAAGGGGTATTGAAAGCGGCTCGCTCGGCGAATTCTCGAATACTGCGGTTGCTACTTTGCAAGTCCCGGGAGAGATCACGGGTACGTCCACAGATGGTTTGCACCTGCCCGGTTTTGTGAGCCTCGGCTTTAATGGCATCAATGCACTGTTTGACCTTGCCATACCGGGAAAAATACAACTGAATGAATTGCGCCGCTTCGCTTTGAGGGATTTTGAGTTGCTGAGCCAAACCAAAAGGCGATTGCCCGTAAACCACCCCAAAATTAACCGTTTTCGCCCGGTAGCGCTGCTCTTTGCTCACTTTATCAATAGGCAAGCCAAACACCAACGACGCCGTGGCCGTGTGGATATCTTCTCCTTGCTGGAAGGCCTTGACCAGGTGCGGATCTTCCGAGAAATGGGCCAGCAGGCGCAATTCAATCTGGGAATAATCGGCGGATAACAACGACCAGCCTTGCGATTGTTGGGGGACAAAGGCTTGCCGAATCAGGCGGCCCAATTCCGTGCGGATGGGAATGTTCTGTAAATTGGGGTTACTACTGGACAAGCGCCCAGTGGCTGTAACCGTTTGGTTAAAGCTGGTGTGCAAGCGATGGGTCATGGGGTTGACCAAAGCCGGTAGAGCATCGATGTAAGTGGATTTCAGCTTGAAAAGCTGGCGATACTCCAGCAGCTTGCGCACAATCTCATGCTCATCGGCCAGCAATTCCAGCACCTTCACATCAGTACTGTAGCCGGTTTTTCCCTTGGTTTTGCGGGTGGGGGCAATGCCCATTTTGTCAAACAGGACTTCAGCCACCTGCTTGGGGGAATTCAGGTTAAAATCGCCCCCCGCCAGGTCACAAACTTCCCGCTCCAGGACTTGCAGGCGCTCAGACAATTCATCGCTGAGTTTTTTTAGGTAGGCCGTATCCAGAGAAACGCCCGTCCACTCCACATCCGCCAGCACGTGAGCCAAGGGCATTTCAATTTCATAAAACAGCGTCCACCTTGGTTCATCCAGCTTTTCCAGAAAATACCGGGCCAAGGCCATGGTGGCGTAACCATCGCAACTGGCATAAGCTGCCGCCAAGTCAACGGGCACTTCAGAAAATAACTTTTCCTTTTTGCCCGTGCCAATCAATTCCTTGATTTCGGTCATAGATTGACCCAATAGCTCTTCCGCCAGAGCTTTTAACCCGTGTCGCCGGTCAGGGTTCTGCACATAACTGGCAATCATGGTGTCAAACACCAGGCCCCGCAAAGGAATTTGCAGTTGCCTAAAAATATTGCACTCAAACTTGGCGTTATGCACCAGTTTGACCACCGACTCACTGCTCAAGACCGGGCACAAGGCCTCTAGAATCTGAGCTTCTGAAAGGGATGTTTCCAGCCCTTCGGCCCGAATGGGAATATAAAAATTGGCAATGGGTTCTTCAGGTAAGTTTTCCTTCAGGCGGAGCGCTGGAAATGCCGCCGGATAATCAGCCAGCGCCAATTTATTTTTGGCGGGCCGCTCAAAGCACTCAAAGGCATCCCACACCGAGATGGCGATCCCTGCTAATTGGGCCGTATGCACATCCAGGCCCGTGGTTTCCAAATCCAGAGCAAACACCTGGGCTTTCTGAATCTGTTGAATCAACTCCGTCAACTGCTCCAGCCGGGTCACAATAGTATGCTCCACCTGCATAGGCTGCACTGACAAACTGATGGGCGAGGACACCTCTGCGCTCTCAAATAAACTGCCCGAGGGCAGCGAAGCCAACGCAGACGCAGCATGCTCTGATGAAGCTCCTGATTGGGCCCCATTTAAAAACGAAGCAAACAAAACCGGGGCTTGCTTGAGAATGGACTTAAATTCCATTTTCTCTAAAAAGCCAGTCAATGCTTCCAAATCGGGGATGACCAGATGGCAATCCTCCCAGACGACCGAAAGCGGCACTTCCCGGTTAATGGTAGCCAATTGTTGACTCAAAAAAGCCTGATCTTTGTAAGTTTCCAGCTTTTCCCGCAGCTTGTTGGCAGGCAGTTCCTGAATATGCTGGTATAAATTCTCCAGAGTCTGATATTCGGTGAGCAACTTCACCGCCGTTTTATCCCCAATACCAGGCACGCCCGGAATATTATCGGAGGTGTCTCCCTTGAGGGCCTTAAAGTCAACCACCTGCTCCGGGTAAATCCCCCACTTCTCAAACACTCCTTGTCGATCGTAGGTTTTCATCTCCTCACGTGGCATGCGGGCGGGAATCAAGACCTCAATTTTCCCGGCGTGGGTTTTGGCCGGATTGCTGGGTTCTAAATCGTCAACGAGCTGAAAGGCATCCTGATCCCCGGTGAGAATTTGCACCCAAAACCCTTCCTTAGCCGCTTTACAGGCCAAGGTGCCAATGACATCATCGGCTTCAAACCCCTGCTTCTCGTAAATAGGAATACCCAACAACTCCACCCCACGGCGGATTAAATCCATTTGAGCGCGCATTTCATCGGGCATAGAATCGCGATGGGCTTTATATTCCGGATAAAGCTCGTTACGAAAGGTGATCCGACTGACATCGAAGGACACGGCAATGGCATCCGGCTTGATTTTTTTGAGCAAGGCAAACAGGTTATTGAAAAACCCATAGACCGCCCAACTGGGGGTCCCGTCGGAGGTGCGCATATTGGTGCGCTCCAGGGCAAAATGCATGCGATAGGCCAGTGAATGACCATCAATCAACACCAGGGTCTTCATGGTAGCTGCCCCTTTGGCTGTTTCCATTTTTTCCAGAATCTCTACTTGCGACAAACTTTAGCCCCCGGCAACAAAACAATCAAGCCTTCCAACTCCAGTAAAGTTAAAAGCTCATTGATTTTAGCAGAAGCGTAGCCCGTTGCCCTGGGTAGATCCTCAATGGCCATGGGGTCAAAGGCAATGGCTTGTAATAACCGCCCCTCATCGTCGGACAAATCCGACAAACTGGGCACTTGTGGGGGACTTTGTCCCTCCATTCCAGAGGGCTGTGAGGCATCCCAGCCCAGATCACTCAACAGTTCTGTACCCTGGGTAATCAAGGTGGCTCCTGTTTTTAGCAAGTCATGCGGCCCCTGACTGCCGGAACTAAAAATATTGCCAGGAATGGCATACACGGTACGCCCCTCCTCCGCCGCCAGCCGGGCCGTAATCAGCGCCCCGCTCTTGACATCGCCTTCCACCACCACAATGCCCTGACATAAACCGGCCACAATTCGGTTCCGTTGGGGAAAGGTATACCGGGTGGGCTGTGTCCCGGGCGGGTATTCACTGACCCAGGCCCCGCCCGCCTCTAAAATTTCTTGAGCCAAGGTGCGATTGGAGGCTGGATAGAGAATATCCAACCCGCACCCAAACACGGCCACCGTGGGTAAACCACCCTGAAGGGCCTGCCAATGGGCGCAGGTATCAATCCCGGCGGCCAGGCCACTGACAATGGTCACCCCGCTGGACTTGAGATCCTGAATCAGTTGCTCCGTCACTTTTCGCCCGTACTCACTGGACTTTCGGGTTCCCACAAATGCCAGACACCGACCGGATAAGGCTTCCAGCGCGCCTTTAACATATAACAAGACCGGCGGGTTATAAATCTCCTTCAACAAGGCAGGGTATGCCACGTCGGTGATGGCAATGGCTTGAATCCCCTGAGCGGCTTCCCGCTGGTGCAAGGTTAAAGGCAAGCCTTGCTCCCGGCGGTTTAAAAACGCAGACAATTTACTCACGCCCAAATGAAGGGCCAACTGGGCCTCGGAAGCATGCCACAGGGCTGCCGGTGAATCATCAAAAGCTCGTAATAACTTTAAAACAGAAAGGTTACCAAGGCCATCGACCGCTAACAGCGCACGCAAATATGCGGCATCCGGGTAAGGCTCTGGGAAAGCAGCGCTTTTTGGGGTACTTTTAGTTTGCCTGCCTTCAGTTAGGGCACTTTCAAGCTGGGTGCTTTCAATCAATGTCGCTACCAATGTCGATAAAATCATACCGTCCATCGTGGCAAAAGACCGCGGTTTCTCACAGGGTGAAATCTTCGGTTTTACGTGGCTTATCAGACCGTCAGCTTGAAGCGCAAACCGAAAAATGGTTTGATAAGGGCAAAATTCCCCAACCCACAGGATAAAACTCCCATGTCCAATTCCCTTCAATCTGAGTTCATCGTCATTGCTGGCCCTTGTATTCTGGAAAACAACCGGGGTGAGGTCAATTTTGAGACCGCCCGACAACTCAAAGCCATTATGGCCCAGTTTCCCGAAGTCAAATTCTACTTTAAAAGCTCCTATGACAAGGCCAACCGCTCTTCCATCAACTCCTACCGGGGGCCGGGCCTGGAAGAAGGCCTGCAAATCCTGAAAGAAATCAAGGACAGCGTGGGCGTTTCCATCCTGACCGATGTGCATTGGCCCCATGAGGTGGCTCCCGTGGCTGAAGTGGTGGATATGATCCAGATTCCAGCCTTTTTATGCCGCCAGACCGACTTGTTGCTAGAAGCAGGTAAAACCACCATTCCCGTCAACATCAAGAAAGGGCAGTTTCTGGCCCCGCTGGACATCCGGCACGCTGCCCACAAAGTGAAAAGCATGGGCAACGAGCGGGTTTATATCACCGAACGGGGCACCACCTTCGGGTATAACAACCTGGTGGTGGATATGCGGGCCATTCCTATGGTGCAATCCCTGGACTTACCCATTATTTTAGATGCCACCCACAGTGTTCAACTACCCGGGGGAGCGGGAGAAACCACCGGCGGCAATCGGGAATACGCCCCGTTGCTGGCTAAAGCCGCGGTGGCAGTCGGATGTAACGGCTTGTTCTTTGAAACCCACCCGGAACCTGAAAAAGGACTCAGCGACGCCAGCAACATGCTGCCCTTGCATTGGGTGGAGCCCATGCTGAAAACCTGTATGAAAATCCGGGCCTTGGTGCAGCAGGAGCGTCCCAGCTCTCTGGCGGAAGCGCTTTAAGCTGTAAATCCCCCCCTCTTTGCTCAAACCGTCAGGATGCCAGATTGTGCCGACCTGACCCTGCTTTGTGCGCAATCTGTCGGCGTTTATCTCTCGGCGTTTTTCACGTTCCACAGCGAGTGACGGGCATCTCTTAAACTTTGAATTACTGGGCAAAGCCGGGGTTCGATCCTCAGCAGGGGCTTTCACAAAGCCCGAATCGGGCTTTTCGATCCCCGTAGGCCCTTTTGAAGGCTCCCTGGATCGAAATACCTTCGCCTTAAAGGCTTTTACCAAGCCCGATCGGCAAAACAGGCATGCTGATCCACTCAAACGCCCGCCACCGGATCACAATCCGCAATATTCGGGATCAATTCGTAATAAAGACCGGCACTTTACACACCCTGATCTGTTGAAAACCTGTTGAAGCGATCGGCTGAAGAAGTGATCAAGTTCTGTTCAAAACCCGGATCTGTCAGAAACTTTCAACAACCTTAACAGGATCTCGACAAGTTTTAAACAGGTGAAAACACAGTAATAAAAGGCTTTTCACGGAGTTTTCTACAGGTTTTAGGTTACTCTAAGTACGATGATGGATCTAATTTATAAAAAACGATCACGATCAGACTCGAGCAAAACTTCCCTCTGGAGCGGCTTGTAAAAAGATCACGGGATCGGCTTGAAGATCGCTACCGCAAATGTGTACTCTATAGTTGAATGAGTAAACGAAATGGACAGTAAGGAGATCCCGGATCATGAAATTTGCCGTTCAACGTGAAGATATCCATCAGGCTGTGTCTGCCGTGCAACGGGCCACGGCAACCCGCGTTATCCAGCCCATTCTGTCCAATATTCTCATTGAAAGCGTTGGCCCGGACACGCTGAAGCTCTCGGCCACTGATCTGGATTTTGGGATTCAGACCACCATTCCGGCCAAAGTGCTGGCGGAAGGCCGAACCACGTTATCGGCCAAAAAACTGGCGGAAATCATTAGCAAACTGCCCAGTGGGCGAGAAATTGAGTTTGAGATTGAAGAGGCTGTACAAACCGCCCGAATCCAGTGTGGGACAGCCTTATTCGACATGAGAACCCTGCCGGCGGACGAATTTCCACTCATCAAGCAGATTGATGAGCAAGGCTATCTGGAAGTGGATGGGAAGGCCTTTATCCGGGCCATTAACCAAACCGCCTTCGCCGCGGCCAGCTACGATGCCAATAACGTGTTGGGCGGTGTCTTTTTCCAGCTGAACGAAAGTGGCCTGGAAATGGCGGCGACTGACGGCTCTCGCCTGGCTCGCCGGATTGAAACGGTCTCCGAAGGCGGAATGGCCCCTCAAATTACGGTGTCAGCCATTATTCCGGCAAAGGCCTTGCAGGAGTTCCTGAAGCTCTGCGCTTCGGATATCAGCACCCAGCCGGTTCGTTTGGCCATCCAGGAAGGTCAAATTGCCTTCCGCACCCCCCGCTTCTATGTATTGTCCCGCTTGCTGGATGGCCAGTATCCCAAATACAACCAGTTGATTCCTGTAGAGAATAAAATTGTGGCCTTCGCCAACAAGAAAGAGTTCATCGATTCCCTGGAACGCACCGCCGTTATGGCCAACGAGCGCACCCATATCGTCAAACTGTCTCTGGATAAGAATAATATGAGTCTGGCCGCTCAAACGCCGGATGTGGGCGACTCCAAAGATACCCTGGAAGTGCTGTACGACGGGGATGCCCTGAACATCGCCTTCAATTACAAATATGTCATTGATGCCCTGAAGGTCATTGAGTCCGATGATGTGCGCATGGAAACCAATGGCCCGTTGTCGCCCACGATTTTCCGGGGTAAGGAAGAAAATGGTTACCTGTGCCTGGTCATGCCGGTTCAGGTCAAATAATGGCCAAGTTCCTTCCCCTGGGGAGGTTTGATTTTCCTTTGAGAGAGATGCGTCATGCGTGTTCAAACCCTGCATTTGGTCAATTTTCGGAATTATTCAGAGCTGAGCGTGACCTTCTCCCCCCGAAAAAATATTTTTTTGGGGAATAACGGGCAGGGCAAAACCAACCTGCTGGAGGCCCTGTACTTTCTGAGCAACGCCCGCTCCCATCGCACCAGCAGCGATCGGGAGCTGATCCGTACCGGCCAGTCTTTTGCCACCATTCAGGCCCAGTTGGCCAACCATCATTACCAAGGCCGCACCCAGGCCGAAGTCCAAATCAAGCTGGATGATGAGCGACTGAAAACCACGTTTAAAATCAACGCCAGCCCACTGCGCAGTCGATCGGAAATGCTGGGGTACTTGCCTAGCGTGTCCTTTTTCCTGCCGGATTTGCTGTTGTTACGAGGAACGCCTGAAGATCGCCGTCATTGGCTAGATGCGGCCATCGTACAGTACGATAAGCGGCATTTGACCTATCTGTCCGAGTTTCAGAAGGTGCGCCAGCAAAAGAACCGACTCCTCAAAAGCCCGCCGGAGCAAATTTCCAGAGAGCATCTCAGCGCCTGGAATGTGCAGTTGGCTGCTACGGCGGCCAAAGTCATCGCCTCCCGGCAGCAGTACTTGAGCCTGATTGAGGATTTGGCCGCAGTGGCCTACCTGGAATTGAGTGACGCCCGGGAAGCGTTGACCCTGCGCTACCAGAGCGCCGTGCTGGAGAGGGAATCCCTGAAAGCGCTTGCGCCTCAAGGTTTGCCGGATGTCTCTATCATTGAAGCCGAATTGGGCGAGTTACTGGCGCAGCGAATGCCTGACGAACTGCGCCGGGGTACCTGTTTGGTGGGCCCGCACCGGGATGATATCCAGTTCTTTCTGGATGGCTTGCCAGCCGATGCCTATGGCAGCCAGGGACAGCAACGCAGCATTGTGCTGGCCTTGAAACTGACCGAGCTGAAATGCCTGACCGCCAAATTGCAAGAGCCACCGATTTTATTGCTGGATGATGTCATGGCCGAGTTGGACCCGGATCGCCAACGCTTGCTGGTGGAGCATATTCACCCGGAAAGTCAGGTGTTTATTACCACCACCCACCCCAGTTCCTCCTGGCAGACTTTGCTGGAGCGAGAAACAGAGGGATACTCTCAGGCAGAGGCTGACTTGGCTGCCTTTACCGTGACGCAAGGCACCGTATCCCAGCGTGAACGTTCCGTACAACCGGAGTTTTCCCTATGAACGAGCCCCCCCGTTCCACCTATCGCAAAAAGCCCAGTCGGGTGGGTTCCTTGGCGGCGTTTTCCGATGTACTGCCCCAAATTTGCCAAAATCTGGAGTTGGATAAAAAGGTGAACGAAATGGCCTTGCTGGCCTTGTGGCCCAACCAGGTGTCTCAATTGGCGGGTGCGGTCATTGCCCAAAACACCCGGGCCGTGCGCTTACGGAAACAGGGCTATCAAACGGTCTTGTTTGTCAAAGTGGCCAATGCGGCGCTGGCTTCGGAACTGACCTTTCATATACCCGCCCTGCTGGACGCCCTGAATGGGTATAAAGCCCAAACGGGGTTAACGGTGGATCGAATTCAGATAACCGTGGCCAGTTTGAAGTGATTTTCAAAGAGGATGAGAAGCGGGAGGGAACTAATTGGGGGAAAGGGACGTCTTTTCCCAACAGTTTGAATGACTGTTTGAGTCCTGTTTAAGTTAATGGGAACGAGCAAAAGGCTTGGGGTTTTGATGCTATCAATCCCGGGTGATCGGGAGCCATTCCCGGAATAGGCTCGGCAAAGCTCCCGGAAATTGTTTATAATAAGTGTTATGTGGCTTTAAATGGGTGTGTTGTCACAAGCCCAGCAACCTGGATGGAACGTCAATGAAGAGAAACAAGCTATTTGGTGCCCTGCTTATTCCGCTGGCGATGGTTACGACCATCCAGTCTGGTTTCGCTTACACGCCCCAGTCCCTCTACGATGAGGTCTGGAAACTGATTAACGCCCGCTTTGTGAATGAAGATAAAAACGGCCAGGATTGGCGCATCTGGCGCCATCGCTTTGATAACCAGATCAAGGACGAAGCCGATGCCAACGTGGCCATTGAGACCATGCTGGCCAGCTTGAACGATCGGTACACCCGTTTTCTGGACAAAGATGAATTTGCCGAGGAAGGTCGTTCCATCAAGGCCACCTTGTTTGGTATTGGCATTCAAATTGGCCTGCGGGAAGACAAGCTGGTGGTGATTGCCCCCATTGATGAGACGCCTGCGGACAAAGCCGGGTTGAAGGCCAATGATGAGATTCTGGAAATTGATGGCAAGAATACCAAGGGAATTTCGGTGAAAGATGCCGCCGATTTAATTCGGGGGGAAAAGGGCACCAAGGTGCGCTTGCTGATTAAACGAGACGACAAACCCGCCAAGTACTATGACATTATGCGGGATGAAATCAAGCTGAAGTCGGTGTCTCTGGATAACCCCTTCAATGTCAGCATTCCTCGAAATATCGGATATATTAAACTCTCGACCTTTTTAAGCAGTAATGCCGCCCAGGAAGTGCAAAACGCCCTGAAAGACCAGGGGGATAAGAGCGGTTATATTCTAGATTTACGCTCGAACCCGGGTGGATTATTGTCCAATGCTATCCGCATTGCCGACTTTTTCCTGGAAGAAGGGTCTATTGTCAGCACCGTGGATCGGGATGGCTACAAGGAGGTGCGTTACTCCAGTCCGTCCGTTCTGACCAACAAGCCCCTGGTGGTTCTCATTAACGGCGGCAGCGCCAGTGCCAGCGAAATTCTCAGCGGGGCCCTGAAAGACAACAAACGGGCCGTGCTGATTGGGGAGCGCAGCTTTGGGAAAGGATTGGTTCAAGAGATCAATCAATTGCCGGGGGGCTCCGGGGTGAACATTACCACCCAGCGCTATCTGACCCCCAACGATACCGATATCAACAAAAAGGGTATTGAACCCGATATCGCGGTTGAGTTGAGCGAAGAGGACGCCAAGGCCAAGAAAGATCCGCAATTGCAAAAAGCGATTGGCGTGGTCGAGGAAATGCTTAAAGGCAAAACGGTCAAGGATATTATCAACCAGCAGATTCTGGCCAAGGCTCAGGCTAAACCGCCTGTGTCGGCGGGTGACAGTAAGAAGGAAAGTGTTGCGCTTCCCAAGGTGCAACCGTCTGCCCAGTAACCCCTGTTGGTTGTCAGGGCTTCTTCCCTTAAGGCTTGAAGCTTTCACCCCATAATAACAACTGTTTGACAAAGCCGGGCCACAGCCCGGTTTTGTCTTTTGGCGTTCTGTTATTTCGAGGCGTTTTAACCGCGGCAGGCTTGGGCTTTGGGGCCAGTGCGGGGGCGAAAGCGGTCGGCTTGGGTTGGCTGGCATAACCGGCTTTTACCGTGGGCGCTTCGGGCAATGGGCTGGGAGCCTCTTCCTGAATGACCGCCTGATGGTGAAAGGCTTTCATAATTCGGGATTGCAGCCGATAATCCGGTACATGCTTTGCCACTAAGGCCCAAAATCGGGGGCCATGCCCAGATTCAAAGTAATGGGCCAGCTCATGAACAATAAGATACCGCAGGGCCGCTTTAGGGGCCTGGTTCAGGCAGTACCGGGAAACAGTCATGGTTTTGGTCTTTAAATTGACCTGGGCCAAATGGTTGTACTTGGCCGTGCCGATTTGTACTTTCCCCAACGGCACCTGAAAGGTTTCGGCGTTGATGGCCTGCACAAAGGCAGTCAGGGTTGGGTTGTCTGTAATGGTCACGGTTTCCTGTTGAGCGGCTTTTCCCAGCAGAGCCCGCTCTTTGGCGTCCTTTTTTTGCAGCCGTTCTACCAGTTCCTGGGTAACGCTGTGTTTCAAGGTGCGGGGCCAGTGCCGGGGCAGCTTCACATGAATGGTGCCCCCATCCCGAATGCAGGCGGAGGCCCGGCGCAGTTTTTTGGATTCCTCAATCAGTACTTGCATGCAAAAACATCGTCTCTGGATTTAAAAATATCGGAGGATAAGATAACAGGAGATAAAAAGGGCTACAGGGTGCTTTGTGTTTTCCAATAGACTTGGGCTTGCTGGCAATCCCGTTGGATCTGCTGAATCAGGGCCTGCACGCTGGGAAATTTTTGTTCATCCCGCAGCTTGTGGGTGAAGTGCATAGTCAGCGGATTGCCATAAAAGTCGCCCGCTTCGTAGTTCAACAGGTGAACTTCCACCCGTTTTCCCACAGGATCCTCAAAGGTGGGGCAGAGGCCAATGTTGCACACCGCTGGGTATGTTTTATCTAGCAGGGTGGCGTATCCGGCATAGGTGCCGTTCCCGGGAATCAGTCGATGGGCCGTGATGTGTAAATTGGCAGTGGGAAACCCCAGTTGCCGTCCCCGTTGCAGGCCGCCTTCCACCTTGCCAGTGATGTGGTAGTGCTGCCCCAACAGGGTATTGGCCAGTTCCACATCGCCGTAAGCCAGCAATTTCCGTATCAGGGTGCTGCTGACGATCTGTCCGCCCCCTTCCGGCAGGGTGGCTTCGGTGCGTACCGGGTCAATGACTTGTACGGAAAAGCCGTAGCTTTGCCCAAACCGCTTCAGCAGGTCACTGTCTCCGGCCCGATTCTTTCCAAATCGATGATCATAGCCGACCGTCACGCTTTTGACCCCCAGATGCCGCATTAAAATCAATTCAATAAAGGCGTCTGCGCTTAAATTCTTCAGCCAGTCGTCAAACTCCAGGATCAGGGCGTGATCAAAGCCCATGGCCTCAAAGCGGGCCAGCCGTTCTTCCAGGGTAGACAGCAACTGGGTAGGGGTTTTGCTGATTAAAAACTGGGGATGGTTGGCAAAACTAACCACCACGCTGGGAATTTTTTGCAAACGGGCTTCTTTCAGGGCGTTTTCCAGCACCATGACGTGCCCCACATGAACGCCGTCAAACATGCCCAAGGCACAAGCCGATTGCGGCAGGGAAATATCTTGTATAGCGCGGTGGACTTGCATGCAGCCAAAGCCAAGTTTGGGATCTGATTGGTATTGTAGATCGCATTTACCGTAACGCAAAGCCGGGTTTCCTTGGCTTGGGGAACGCAAAGCGGCAGGTGGTTTGATCATTTCTGGTTTGCGGCTCGATGGGGCCTTTGGGTCGAAAAGCCCTCTGTTTAAAGGAAGTGGTCAACAATGCGGTGCCTTTAGGATGAGGGTATGAGCAAAGCACGTCTTCCCAAAACCAAAAAGCCAACCGGCGCCAAGAAACGGGTCTCGAAAGCCGCCACGGCCCAGTCCATTTCCATAGAGCCGGTGGGGGTGGAGCCGCCGGCCAAGGTGTTGCCCTACAGCGACATTGATGTGAACCGCTGGCGGGAGTATGAAGACGTGGAGACTGGTAGCCTGTGGATGATCAACGGGCGGGAACGCCAGAATGGCCACCAGCTGGATTATCACGGCAATTGTGTGCCCCAAATCCTGACCCAGTTGCTCACCCGCTACACCAAGCAGGATGATGTGATTCTGGATCTGTTTTTGGGTTCTGGCACCTCGGCTATCGAGGCGGTTAATTTGGGTCGCAAGGCCATTGGGGTTGAGTTGAAGGCCGATATGGCCAACTATGTGCGCCAAAAGTTGGAAGAGCAGGGCAAAAGCGAGCAGGTTCAGATTATTAATGGCGATAGCGCCAATCAAGGCTGGACGGGGAAGGCCATTCAGCGCAGCCTGAAGCACTTTGACCGGGAGCAAGCCCAGTTTCTGTTCCTGCACCCGCCGTATGCCGATATTATTCGCTTTTCCGACTCGGAACAGGATTTATCCAACGCCGATAGCACGGATGCTTTTCTTGAGATGTTCGAGCAGGTCTGCCAGCTGGGTTACGATATGCTGGAGCCGGGGCGCTTCGCTGGCTTGGTGATTGGTGATAAATACGCCGGCGGGGAACTCATTCCTTTGGGGTTTTTGTGCATGGAGCGTATGAACCGGGTGGGTTTCAAAACCAAAAGTATTATTGTCAAAAATATCAGCGGCAACGAAAAAGCCAAGGGCCGCATGAGCAATTTATGGCGGTACCGGGCCCTGGTAGGTGGTTTTTATATCTTTAAGCATGAGTATGTCTTCCTCATGCAAAAGCCCAAGCAGACTTCCGGCAGAGCAAAACGGTCATAAATCTTTGACTGGGCTACCATTACCACACTTGTTCTAAAGCCGCGTGCAGCTCAGACAAACCAAAGAACCGCTTCTGAGAATACTTCCAAGCTCGTGATTTAACTCGCCGTACTCAAACAGTTAGAAAGCGTGTGGTAAAGGTGGCCCAGCCTGGCTTTTCTAGGGCTTTTTGTCTTTCTTGACGTAACTGTAGTCAAAGAAAGAGATGGGTTTACTGACCTCAATGGGCCGGAAGCCTTCCCGCTTGGACTCGTTGCTCATGGTAACCAGCACGGCCACGGCGCATAGGCTGACAAATACCAGAATAATGCCCACATATGTCAGTCGGGCGTAGAGTTGTGAACGGCGGTGTTTTTCAATATCCGAGAGAGATTTTTGGGAAGTCATCAAGAGCGCTCCGTCATAGTTTGGGCATGGCTTCTTTCCATCTTAGAAAAGACGGTTGCCCGGATGCAAGTCTCAATATTAAGCCCGTTTCAATGTTTGTTGCGGCGTGGGCCTAAAAAGGGCGTAAAAAATTGTCCAAACTGATTGGATGTGATTAAGTAATTTGGGCTTCATTTCTTTTGAATTCAAGTGGTTATATTTTGAGTGGGGAGGATTTGTCAGTGGTTTTCAGCATGATGTTTAACAAGCCGACAGTGGGGCAGCCGAGTGCCGATATGGAGCCGTTGAGTAGCAAAAAACAAAGCCGATCAGGTTTTCTGGACGCATCGAAGCGCAAGGGCTACACACCCCGGGGTGCTAAGCCCTTGGTAATATCCAATGGCTTGCTCAATCCAAATCCTCTGGCGGTTCGTAATCCCGTTCCCCGGAAATCCATCCGGGCCCTGCAAGCCACGTTTCACTCATTGTTAGAGCAGGCGGAAAACCCTGCGCAAGACCCCAATGAGGCGTTGCGATCTCTGGTTTTGCTGGGAACCCGGCTGCTTCAACAAGCGGAAGCCTTAAAAAATCAGGCCCAAGTATCCAACGCCAAGCTCATCGTGCATTCGCCACATCCAGATCACGTTGAATTCGGAAATATGCTTTCCAGGCGAGCAGACATCGATTTGCTGCCTTCCATACGAAACAGGGCCCAAGATAAGAACGGTTTGCAGCACACTACGGCCATTTGGGGTGCGCTTCTATTTTTTTCACTGCTTTATCAGCAGCCGGAGATATTGACGGAAGGGGTGTGCTATTTTACCCGGGAAGGGATCCGGGAAGGTGCCAAGGACGCTCAGGATCAATGGGTCAACCAGTTGAAAAACCTGAAATTCGATTTAAAGAGCTTGTTTGCCAAGGTGCAAAACAAATCTCTGCCGACGGATACCCTCATTTTTTCCAAAAAAGATCGTGCGTTGATGAAGGGCGTTGCCGCTGCCCAGGGCTTTGACATTAAAACGGACGCGGGGCTTCAGGCTTACACCCAATGGGTGGTTCAATTGCTGCAAGAAACCGCCCAGGCCATAGAAACCGTGGGGCACCCTTATCAGCTTTCAGTGATGGGGTGTGGCTGGGATGCGCATAAGGGTATTCCCAAACAAACCGAGTGTCAGGACGTGTTTCAGCGCCAAGATTACAAGATTAAAGGCTAAGCGGATTCTGGCATTTCAGACCGTGGCCAGCTTATTGGCCGCCGGCACCGTTTGAATGGATTGAACCCCGCTTAAGGCATGCGCCTGACTGTTGAGAAAGGTTCGGTAGGGGTAAATGACCAGACCACTGAGGATTTTTGGATAGAAGTAAGTGGATTTTTGAGGCATGCGGTGCCCGCTTTCGCAGATTTGGTGTACCAGCTTGACCGAGGGAGCGGCCAGAAAAAAGCCGCCCACGGTTTTCCCGGTTTCCCACAGGGCTTCAATCTCATCCTCGTTGCGGTAAAAGCCCAGTAAATGCGCTTGTTTCAACGCTTCGCCCGTGCTGTTGAAAATACCTTTAAACACGGTCTCTTCCAGCAAAGCGGCATCAAAGGTATCCAGTAGTGGCGGCAAGTTGTTGGGTGTGGCTTCCGGCTTTAAGCGCAGCTTGATGAGTGGGCTGGTGCCGGGTTGTCGGTAGCTGAAAGTTTCATCGGCACTGACCCGATCGTATTTTTTGAACAGTTCGGCTTCAAAACGAGCCTGATCCCAGCCTTGGGGCCATTGGTACAAAATGCGGTGGGTGGGATAGACCTTTAAACCGGGATCGTCCATATTGGTCAGGAAAATCATGGCGTAATCAGACAGCAAGCTGCCTTCAGGCGGCTCTTGTCCGGTGCTTTGCTTTACTTGCGCCCGTACTTCTTGCTGGTAGGCCAGGGCGGTTTCGTAGCGGTGGTGTCCATCGGCAATCAGTAGGGTTTTTTCTTTGAATAAAGCCTTTAGTTGTTCAATGATCGTTGAATCGGTCACCGGCTTGAACTGATGAACCACCCCATCGGCATCGGTGGCCGTGGCCCAGTCATTCGGGTTGCTTTTCGGATACAGGAGGCTTTCCATGATGCGTTGGGGGTCGCTGTAAATCATGAACACCTGGCTCAAATTGCATAGGGTGTTGCGCATCAGCTGCATGCGATCCTGTTTGGGCCCTTTCAGGGTGAATTCATGGGGCAATACTTGACCACTTTCAAAGGTGGCCAGCTTGAGTAGGGCGATCAGGCCCTTGCGCTCAATGGTTTGCTCCCCTTCCTGCCAGCGTTGGGAATAAGCGTAAATGGCCGGTTCGGCTTCCGGGATCAGGGTCTCTTCCGCTTCCCATTGTTGGATGCATTGAGCGGCCCGGGTGTAGGGGTTGTTGAGATCATTATCTTCGGCGGTTTTCTGATTGAGATCCACCCGTACAAAGTTGGCCGGGTGTTTGGCGTAAAAAGCGGCTTGTTGGGTGTCGTTGATCACATCATAGGGCGGGGTGGCCACGCTGTTCAGCGAAGCGCCTTCCTGGGCCAGTTTTTGCAGGTTGTAACGTAAACCACGAAAGGGGAGAATATCCACCATGATCAATCCGGCTCCTTGTTGGATGTTTAAACGGTAAATACAGCATAACCGGCTTGACAGCCGGTTTCAAATGAAAGTACCTCAGAGCGTCTTGACTATGAACATTCAAATGATTGTGGTGGGCCGTATGAAAGGCGGATTTTCCTACCTTCAGCCCGGCCTGGATGACTATTTAAAGCGGTTGAAGGCCTATGCCAACGTGTCCATTGTAGAAGTGCCCGATGAGGCCATATTGCCTTCCCGTACCGAAGAACAGGTCATGCTGGGGGAAGCCCGCCGCATACTGCCCTATTTGGAGAAGGCCGCTTATGCCATTGCCCTGTCCGAACGGGGAGAATCGCTGACATCTGAGCAGTTTTCTACAGCTTTTTTTGAACGGCTGGGGGCAAATCCTTCAAACGGAGGTATTCCCGGCAATGACACCCGGCCTATTATATTCATTGTGGGAGGGCCGTTGGGCTTGCATCCATCGGTTTTACAGGCCTGTCACTGGACAGTATCACTTTCCAAAATGACCTTTCCCCACCCCATGGTTAGACTGATCTTGCTGGAGCAATTGTACCGGGCCTTTAAAATCCGGCGGGGCGAACCTTATCACAAGTAAATAAGCGCAAGTCAATAAGCGTCTGTAAAGATTTGAAGAGAAGCGCTCAAGTCTCTCGGTAAATGGCCGATAGGGTTGTGGCGGATAACCGTTGACGTGGAAAAAGTCAGGTGAGTGTGCGATGAGTGACGTGAAAAAAATCAAGAAAATGGTGATGGTGGACATCTGCCACACCCAGTCCGTGAACGGGTATGATCCGCTGGAGATTGAGGAAGAGGCGCTGGGCTCTCTGTATCAGGTGGATAAAGATACCTACATTCTGGCCTTTGACACCATGTTGCGGGAAAAAAAGGTGACCACCACCATTAAAATCTCTAAAAATACGGTCTCTGTGGTGAAAATTGGCGATGTGCATAGCCGCCAGACGTTTTCGGCCAATGAATGGTATGCCAGCCAGTATTTTTACGGGGGCGCTTCCCTGGTTTGCCGCAATTTCACCAAGAAGCTGGACTATGCCCTAACCCCGGAAGGCGGCATCATTGAGATTCTCTATGAATTGTGGAGTGGAGACACGCACCTGGGGTATTTCAACTTAGAACTCTTCATTCGTTAAAATCTGTTTGCTATCTTCAAGCCAGCCACTGAGCCACTCGGTTCGGTGGCTGTTGATTTATTTGCTGTTTTTCTTTGATATTAGCCGATTTAACGATGGGAACCTGCCGGTCTTCGCTGTAAAATAAAGCTAATTTTACCGGCCAACAATTTTAAGGAGGGCAAGTTCATGACTCAAACCCAATCCACTAAAACCTGGCAGGACTTTGTGGCTGATGCCAAAACCCGCATTCGGGAAGTAACGCAAGACGAGTTGCGTCAGTGGATCGCCCAGGGCAAAGACATGATTCTGGTGGATGTGCGGGAAGCCAATGATCATGCTCATTCCCGCATCGAGAACTCCACCAACGTCCCACGGGGCGTTCTGGAGTTGGAAATTGAGGATACCGCTCCCGATAAGAATCGCACCATTGTGACCTACTGTGGGGGCGGTGGGCGGTCTGCCATGGCTGCCGATGTCCTGCAACAAATGGGCTACCGCGATGTGTATTCCCTGCAAGGGGGCTACAAACAATGGAAGGAAAAGCCCTACCCCACGTTGGAATACGACCGTTAGTCCAGGGCGAATGCCCGCGCTTTGATTTAGATCCCCGCTCAATCCCCAGGTTTCAATGATGTTCCCTATGAACCCCGCCGCGCTGTTATTTGATGAATGGGCCGCTGCGGGCCGTGATGAATCCATGGCCCGTGGGCATTGGCCCATGGTGTCACAAATTCTGGAACGCATGCAATTGACGCAGGGGCTGGCTTGTCTGGATATTGGTTGCGGTAACGGCTACGCCGTTCGAGAGATGGCTCGTCGGGTGGGCCCCACGGGGCGTGCTTACGGGGTGGATGTGGCCCCCCGCATGATTGAGCAGGCCTGCCAAAACCCAGAGAATCCGGTCAACAGTCAGTTTCGGGTTTCTCCGGCGGAATGTTTGCCCTTTGATGCCGATCAGATGGATCGCCTGCTGTCGGTGGAAGCGCTCTATTATATGCCTGATCCCTTGATGGCCTTGGGCGAGTTTTATCGGGTGGCGCGACCCGGGGCCACGGTTTGGCTGATGGTGGATTTCTATCAGGAAAATCCCTATTCCCATTGCTGGGCCGATTTGGTGGAAATTCCCATGCACCTGTATGCCCAGCAAGAGTACCAGGCTTTGCTGGCTCAGGCGGGATTTCGTTCGGTACAGGTGGATCGGTTGTTGAACCCCACGCCTCTGACGCCAGAGGAGCAAGCCAACTTCAAGCCCGGTTGGGGGTACGAGCGCTGGCAGGATGTGGTGGATTTTCGCACCCGGATTGGCTCCTTGCTGGTGTGGGGGCAAAAATAGGGTTTGATTTCGCTGCGCTGGCTGTATTTAATAAAAGGCGGCCTTGCCTATGATGAAATGAAGTGTAGAAGGTGATGGACTGATGACCCTGCGTTTTTATGGCAAAAAAACTTGCATTACCTGCCAAAAGGCCAAAGCTTTTTTAGAAGAACACCAGGTTGCTTTTGAGGAATTTCCTATTGAAACCCAGCCGCCCAGCAAGGCAGAGCTGGAAAAGCTGGTAAACGAGACTGATGTGCAGGCCAGTTTGAATAGCCGCAGCACCATTTACAGAGCCCAAAACCTGGGGAAAAACGTGCCGGACAAGCAAACCGCCATTGCCCTGATGCTTCAGGATCCCAACTTAATCAAGCGCCCGGTGCTAATCAACGATCAAGGGCAGATAGCGCAAGGCTTTGATGCGGAGCGCTTAAAAGCGTTTTTGGCCTGCTAGTCAGTTGGAAACAGTGGAAGCTTTACTTTCGTTGAAGGACTTGAGATAAGCCAGGCTGCTGATAATCAGGGAAAAGCCAATCCCCAGATTAATGGGGCCCCGCACGATGTTTTCCACCTGGAAGATATTGAGAGCCACGCTGATAGACACCATCAGGGCGATCATGATCCAGCTGCGCAGGCTGTAGACGGCAATGGGCTTTTGCGGTTCGTTAAACTGGTTCAGTCGTTCAATGTTTTTCAGGGACGTTTTGGCAAGGACGAATTTGCCTTTGCCAAAGCCAATGGCCAGAGCCACGGCAACCAAACCGGCCAGTAAAGGAATGTTCTGGATGGCGGCGGATTCCAGCAGGAAATTGGTACCCCGACTGAACAGAACGATGCCACCGACCAACCATAGGGTGAAGGCCAGCTTTTTGAGGCTTTGAACACCCATACGAATGGGCAACAGCAGTAAAAGGGCAACAATAAACGGCATAATGGGTAAGTTGTTGGACATGGGGAAAACCTCGCTTGGCGATCGTGAATTTTCATATCTTGCCCCAGATCCCAATTTGCCGCAAGCAGCCTTTCCCAAAAAAGCGCACAAAAAAAGGCCGATCCAATTCAGCGATCGGCCTTTTTATATTCACTTTTCCCTAGGGTGGCCAGTTCTTCAGGAGAATTTACTAACCATGCTGGCGCTGGGCTCGCCAATACTCTCCAATAATTGCTCTACGGCCAGGTTCATTTTGCAGCCGTAAGGCCGACTGGAAAAAAAGTTTTGATAGTAACACCCGTCGCAATTGGCTTTGCGACTGTAGCATTCCACCGCTGAGGCGCTCCACCGCTTGAAGGTACCTACAACGATGCTATCGGTCTCAAATGGATCAATTGTACTCACGCTAACTCCTCTACCCTATCCCACAAAACTGATTTGTTTTCCACGTTTTGAAATTATAAACAATCGAGCAAGGTTTTGTTTACAAAAATTAATCTCAGATTGAAGCTGACAGGGTTCAGAAGAGGCTTGGGATGAATGATTTTGACCGGTTTACAATTCTTTAAAGATTCTCTCTTGGTATGCAAATCTGATTGGGTTCTTGAAATTTTAATATGTTTTTGCTTTAGCAATTTTTTGAAATGGGTTTCTTGTTTTTTAAATTTTGAAACAATCGGCTTCATGCCTGCCGTTGTTTTTGTTAGAATGACCACGTTTTACAAGGTGTACTTGTCATGAACCGCTGCCAATCTGGCGTCGCGCTGCTGGGAGAGAAAATGTTTGCTGAGGGCCGCGCGTTTGTCCGCTGAAAAAATGGTACATTGGTCTCAGAAGACACGTTTAATTCGGAGCCAAATGGACGCTATTCCCCAAAAAATCTATGAGCTGATGGGGATGATTGAGGCCAGAGACAGTCACGGGATTGAAAGCCGTTTGCGGGCCATCTCATCGCTGGGAGATTTGTTGTTAAAGGAACCCATGGAAGCGGGTGTTTTGTGCCTGTTGGAATGCGTGCGGCAAGAGAGTGAAGTGCGTGTTATTATCCAGGCCATGAGCGTACTGAGTCGCATTAAGGCCGAAGATGCCGTTCCTGTATTGATTGATGTCTTACTGGCCACACACATTCAGATTTACGACCAGAGTGACGCTCCCAACTTTGCCAAGAGCGACGATAGTATGCGCTTGCGTTGTAGCGCCGCCCAGGCATTGGGAAAAATTGGGGACAGCCGGGCTATTATTCCCCTGATGAGCGTGCTGAACAACCGGGAAGAGAATTATCGCTTGCGGTTGGCCGTGGCTGAGAGTCTGGGGCGCTTGGGTGATGACTACGCCGTCAAGCCTCTCATTGATATCTTGTCTGATGATCGGGAAAAGTCGTTATACTTGAAGGAATCCGCAGTGAAAGCCCTGGGGATGCTGGGTGATATCCGGGCGATTGAGCCGTTAATCGATGTTCTGGAATCCAAGCGAGGCATTCGGGATAAGTTTAATTTCCTGAAGGAGCAGATTATTGAAGCGGTGGGTCGGATTGGTCAGTCACACTCTAAAGCCAACCATAGCTTGTTAAAGGCCTTGAAGGATGAGGCCTCCTCCATCCGGTTGGCCGCTGTGGAAGCACTGGGGCAGATTGGGGATGAGGACAGTATTGAGCCTCTTAAGCAATGTGTGCTGGATGAAAATGATGAGGTGGCCAAGGCGGCCGTGTACGCGTTGTACAAACTGGCCGGGGAGGCGGTTATTCGGGATCTGCTGAGCCAGGAAAATTTACCGCGCTTTTTACGGGAAGAGATGGAAGGGTATATTCCCTAAAGTCCTGGTTGTATTGGCCAGAGTTATATTGACCAGACGTGCTGGGCCTGACATCTTTTGACGCCTTGGGGACACTGAGGCACGGATGAAGTGTGCTATTTTGGAAGCATTCTGTCCATTCCCAAGGGAGGTTCTTTCATGGCGGCATCCCCTTCTGTGCCCGACTCAAAGCATGCGGTCGTTCTGCTGTCAGGCGGTTTGGATTCCACCGTGGCCTTGGCCGATGTTTTAACCCGGCAGTCGGTGGCCTGTGTTTTAACCTTTGATTATGGCCAGCGGGCCGCTGCTCAGGAACTCAAAGCCACCCGGGCCATTGCCCGGCATTATGGGTTAACCCATCATATTATCCCGCTGCCCTGGTTGTCGGATTTGTTGCCCAAGGCTTTAACTCCCAAGCGGGTTTTGGAGGACCAGGGTGTTTCGCAGGCCCCGCCAGCCACCGAGGCCGAGCTGTTTGATGTGAATCGGGTGTGGGTGCCCAACCGAAATGGTTTGTTTTTAAATATCGCTGCCTGTTATGCGGAGGCTTTGAAGGCGGACACCATTGTGTTTGGGGCCAATGCTGAAGAGGGCGTTGATTTTCCCGACAATACCGAGGCCTTTCGCCAGAAGATGACGGAGGTGTTCGCTTTTTCCACCTTGAACGGCGTGCAGGTTGAGGCACCGCTGGTTCACTTGAGTAAAACCCAGATTATCGATCGGGGATTGGCGCTCAAGGTTCCGTTTGAATGGCTTTGGAGCTGCTATGAAGATGCTGAAACCCAGTGTGGACAGTGCCCTTCTTGCATTCGGGTGCAAAACGCCCAGCGCCAACTGGAAGCCCAAACCGGTCAAGCTGCCGGGATCGCTTTTCAATAAAAGCCGGACTTGGTTAATACTGATTTCAAGGGCTTTTTAAGCCGAACGGGCCACGCTGGCATTGCGCTGATAGGCCACTTCCCCGTTGATAAACGTAGTCTCCACTTCCAGTGTGTCTTTATTCCAAAGCACCACATCAGCCAAACAGCCCGGCTCAAGCCTGCCAATGCTGTCCTCATTTAAAAACCGGGCCACATTCCGGGAGGCCATTTGAACGGCGCTGGCAAAATCACAGAGTTGCCAGTTGACCAGGTTTTTCAGGCAGTCATTGACCAGTTTCCCGCTTCCGGCCAGTCCACCTTCCTGATTAATGACCTGGTTTCCCCGCACCGTCACGGTTTGCTGAGAGAAGTTGCCTCTGCTGCCGTCGCTCAGTCCGGCCAAGGGGCTGGCATCACTGGTGACCAATATCCGGTTTTGCGGTTTTGCTTTCAAAATCATCTGGATGGCCGCCGGGTGGACATGGGCCCCATCACTGATAAATTGGACGTAAACGTTGTCGTCACACAAGGCTGCCGCGATAATGCCCGGTTCCCGATGGTGGAAGGGGCGCATGGCGTTATATAGATGGGTGACGCTGCTGGCTCCTTGCTGGAACGCTTGCATGGTCTGGGCGTGGGTGGCGTTGCTGTGCCCGATGGAAACCTGAATCCCCCGCTCGCTTAATTCTCGAATGAAAGTCAGGTTATTCTCCACCTCCGGGGCCAGGGTCATCATTTTGGTGTGCGGGGATAGCAAAATGTTCAAATCATCGGCGGTGGCGGGTCGAACATCTGCTTGCGGGTGAGTGCCCCGAAAGGCGGGATTGATGAAAGGCCCTTCCATGTGGAGGCCAAGCGGGCGGCAATGAAAAGGATTTTTGTGGTGAATGACTTCTTCCAGGGTGTGAACGGCGGCCACCATATCGGTCAGGGCACCGGTAATCACTGTAAATAGAACACTGGTAATGCCAAAGGCGGGTAATTGGGTTAATAGGGTTTGCACTTCACGAATGCTGGTCTGGTTTAAATTGCAGCCCAGGGCGCCGTTGAAGTGGAGTTCTATCAGGCCGGGGGTCAGGTAGCAGCCTGACCCGGAAAAAACTTCCACGTTTTCCTGATTCAACAATAAAGAACCAGGAACCTCCTGGCTGATGCTGCGAATCCGGTTGCCCTCTATCAGCAGTGTACTGTCCGTTTGCCGCCCGTCCGGGTGAACCAGTGTGGCACCCGTTATTATTTTCATCGTGGCATTATCCATCATAGAAGGTATTCTAACAGTTTTCTGACAATTAAGCCTGTTTTGTTCAGATTGCTTTGCTGTTGTCAAGGTTCATTGCTGAAATTCCACTGTTTAAAGGGTTTTCAAGTCTGCTTTCAAGCCTGCACTTGCCACACTCCCTATGGAGACGGATAATAAAAATATGAGTGATTATGATCGTACAACCGGTTCCACCTCTCTGTTAAAGCAGAAGCTTTTTGAGGCGTTGCGCACTTCGGTCTCTTCGACGGAAGGTGTGTCTTCTCGTCCAGAGAAGCCGATGGAGTCCGTCAGGACTTTTCAGGGCCGGGATTCCGAATTCTCATCATCAGAGATGGCCCAGGACGAACCGCTTTCTGTGGACTTGCGGGAAAGTAAGCGGCGTTTGGAGCTGCAAATGGAAATGGTGAAGAAACACGTCGCCATTGAAGTGACACCAGACAGAGGAGTCTCTAAAGAAGAATTTGATGATACACTAACGATGAGAGGTATGGTGCCTGATGCACAAACGGAGGCTCTCTTTTCAGCCGAAGTTCCTTCCTCTACATCTCAGGCAAATAATGTGAAGTCGGATAGCTCAATTTCGGGAGGACGTATGGCTGACCTTTCAGGTTACAAGGATTTATCGAAAGCCCCTATTTCATTTGGTGAAGAGGAAGTACATACTTCGCCTTTGTCACCGGATCTGGGGTATGAACGGGCTCATTTTCAGTCTGTGCCCCAACAGCAGTCGTTTTCCGCTGCCCAGCACTTTGCCCAAGAGGCCATTCCACAAGAGGTGGATACCGAATTCAGCGGAAACGTGAAGACCCTGATTCGTTTGGTCAATGAACTGCCAGAAGGGGTGACCAAGCAAACCGGCGCCCAGATTATTCGACTGACCATGGAAGCCATGGGCATTTCCATGGAAGACGTGCTGTCTGAAGCGCAATCCGCTCAATCGGAAATGCTGGACGCCGTTCGGGCCAACATCAAGAAGATTGAAGAATACAAAACGGTGATTCGTAAACTGGAAACCGATATCAAGTACTATCAAGGGAAAGCCAACGAGCTGTCTGAAATCATTGATCTATTCATTCTCTCCAACACTTCGGGTGGAAAAATGGGTAGCCCAGAGGATTTGAATCATTAATTCAGTCTGTTCGGCTTTCTAGAGACAAATGAATTTTCTCAGTTCTCTATCCTGTGTTTTGAAGATCCCTGCCGTAATGTCACGGCGAGGGATCTTCACCTTCTTGGGCCTTTTTGCCTTGGGCCTTTTTGGGCTTGCTCCGGTTTTTTTGTCCGGTTGCGACTTTCAGTGGGTCAATCCGGGGTCGGCTGTTGTCTCCACCTCGCAAAGCGATCAGTCTCAGCTGGCCAACCAGTTGTATGAAGAGGCTTGGCGAACGGTACAGGAAGAATATGTCGATGGTAGTTTCAACGGTCAGGATTGGGCCAGTTGGCGATATCGCTATCGGGGCAAGCTCCATAACCTGGAAGATGCCTATGTGGCCATTGGCACCATGGTGGCCAGCCTGAACGATGAATACACCCGTTTCCTGCAACCGCGAGACATGAGCGAGCAGAGCATGAGCATTGACTCTCGCTTGTACGGGGTAGGCATTCAAATTTCCAAGCGGGACAATAAATTGCTGGTGCTGGCCACCATTGATGACACCCCGGCCCAGCGGGCCGGATTGCTGCCCAAGGATCAAATCACCCACATTAATGGCAATGAAACTGCCGGGATGAGCGTGGAAGACGCTGCGGATCAGATTCGGGGAGAAAAAGGCACTTACGTCACCCTGAGCATCAAGCGGGGTAAAGCTCAGCTGAACAAGCGGATTCAGCGGGATGAGATCAAGATTAAATCGGTTTTTACCAAGCCTCTGGATGACAAGCGCATTGGCTACTTGCGGCTCAGTTCTTTCATCAGCGAAACCATGCTGGATGAGATGAAAGAGGCGCTTCAGAAGTTATCGTCCAAACAAGCGCTGGTTCTGGACTTGCGGGGTAATTATGGCGGCTTGTTCTCTAACGCGGTGGAAGCAGCCGATATGCTGATGGAGCAGGGCAAAATCGTGTTCATTGTGAACCGAGAGCATGATCAACGCTCTTTCGAGGCCCATCCGGGTGTTATTAACGATAAGCCACTGGTAGTATTGATCGATGGCGGCAGCGCCAGCGCCAGTGAAATTTTGGCTGGGGCGCTCAAGGACAATCATCGGGCCACCCTCATTGGTTCTCAATCCTTCGGCAAGGGCTTGGTGCAAAAGGTGAACCCGTTGATGAATAACAGTGGCATTAACATCACCATTTCCAAGTATTTAACGCCCAATGGCACCGATATCAACAAGAAAGGCATTGAGCCCGATATCAAGGTGCCATTCACCGAGGCGGATTATCTGGCCCAGCGGGATCCGCAACTGGATCGGGCCGTGCAATATTTAAAAGGTCGTTTGAAGTAGAGTGGGGAAAGCAGGAGATTGGTGTCTATTTCCGCCCAGCAAGCCCAGGTTCTACTGAATGCCGCTCAGGCAGCGGCTGAAAACGCTTACGCCCCTTACAGCGATTTTCCGGTAGGGGCAGCCCTGTTGACCGGAAGCGGGGCTATCCTGAGTGGTGTGAATGTTGAAAATGCCAGTTTCGGGCTGACCTTGTGTGCGGAGCGAACCGCTTTGGTTAAAGCGATTAGTGAAGGCCACCGGGAGTTTCAAGCGATGGCGGTGTGGGCCAGTCGGCGGGCCCACGGTTCGGTGACCCCGTGTGGGGCTTGTCGGCAAGTCATGGCCGAATTTTTATCGCCCGAGACACCAGTGGTGATGACGGATGAGTCCAACGGGAAGCTGCGTATTTTAACGATGAAGGATCTGCTGCCGGAGGCGTTTGGATCTGTCCTTCAACGCTAGGAACTGGCCTCTACTGCTTGTTGCTCCGGGTAAAAGCTGCCGGGATACAGATAGCAACTGACCGAATGCGAGCCATCAAGCTGGGCTGCCTGAGGAAAACGAGTGGTACACACGGGCAAGCGCTTCCGGCAGCGGGGCTCAAAGCTGCAACCTGGGGGCATTTCGGTAATGGAGGGAGGTTGACCCTCAATGGGCTCCAGTCGGCTCCGGGTCATGGTCGGTAGGGAATTCAGCAAGCCAATGGTGTAGGGATGTTTGGGATCTTTAAATAAGTCGTAGGCGCTGGCTTTTTCCACCACCCGGCCAGCGTACATGACGGCTACTTCATCGCACATTTCCGCGACGACGCCCAGATCGTGGGTAATGAGCAGAATGGCGGTTTGGTGTTCCTTGCGAATCTCTCGAAGCAGTTCCAGAATTTGGGCTTGCACCGTCACATCCAGGGCCGTGGTTGGCTCATCGGCGATCAGCAAGGACGGAGTGCAGCTCAGGGCCATGGCGATCATCACTCGCTGGCGCATACCACCGGAAAATTGATGGGGGTAATCATTCAGGCGCTCTTTACTGTTGGGGATGCGAACCATATCCAGCAGTTCAATAGCTTTCCGCTGGGCCTCTTTCTGGCTCAGTCCCTGATGGAGGGTCAGAATTTCGGTAATCTGCTCACCAATGGTATATACCGGGTTCAGGGAGGTCAGCGGGTCTTGGGGGATCAGCGCGATTTGGGCGCCCCGAATTTTGCGCATCTGCTCGTTGTTCAGGCTCAGCAAATTTTGTCCATCGAAGTGAATGGCGCCTTCCGCAATCGTGCCGGGTCGGGGAATCAGGCGCAAAATGGCCATGCTGGTCATACTTTTGCCACAACCGGACTCTCCCACCACGCCAAGTACCTTGCCCCGTTCCAGATTCAGCGATAAATGGTTGACGGCGTAGGCAGGGCCGTCGTCGGTGGGAAAGGTGACCGACAAATTCTGGATTGAAAGTAAGGGTGTTGAAACCATAGGGCCATTATAGCCCATTTATTGGCTGGCAGGTGATGGACGCTGCACTTGAGTCAGGACTTGACATCTCCATAAAGCCTACTCTGCGGCTTTTTCTTCTCTTGAATGCGGGTAAACTCACTTGTGTTGATCTGATCCGGGTGTACTTTTGATTTTTTTGGTATGTTGTTCTGGATTGAACTTGGGTCTGGAGTCGATCGGCATATGTGTTTCCGCATATTCCACTTGATTTCCCCGTGTTTATATTATTGATGGAATATTAAAGGTATCAAATTGATCCCCTCGTAAGCCTTATCCTGGAGAATAACCAAGTTTATGCAAGCCCTTACCAACCTATGGCGCGCCGTCTTCAGTGACGAGCCCTTCAGTGCCAGCCGAAATTTCCTGATTTGTGCCATATTCTACCTGGTGTTTGGCATGTTGTTCGGTTTGATCGCATCGTTATTGATGTATAGCCCAGACCTGATTCATGGGATTCCGCAGTTGGCATTTGGTCGGTTGCGTCCAGCGCACATCAATACCGTTTTGATTGGCTGGCTGTCCATGGGGTATGTCGCTTGTATGTACTACATTGTGCCGGTGCTGGCAGGACGTAAGAGCCTGTGGTCCGAGCGTCTGGGGAACATTACCCTTTTCCTCTGGAATTTAACGGTGTTTGCGGGTGTTTACAGCATCCTGAACGGTTACACTGAAGGCAGAGAATACGCAGAGCTGAATGGGCCGTTCGACTGGTTGGTGTTGGGCGCCCTGTTGCTGGTTGGCTTGAATGTTTACATGACCATTTTCACCGGTACCGAGAAGAAGTGGTACGTGAGCCTGTGGTACTTCATGGGTGCGTTGTTTTGGTTTCCTATTGTCTATGTGATTGGTAACCGGGCTTTCGTTCAGTTTACAGGTCTTAACGATGCCATTGCCGGTTGGTTTTATGGACACAACATTCTGGGGATGTGGTTTACTGTGGGTGGCGTGGGAATTCTCTACTACCTGTTGCCCCGTTTTTCCGGCAACCCGCTCTACAGTCACACCTTATCCATGATTGGTTTCTGGACGATCGGGATGTTTTATGCCCCCACGGGTACACACCACATTCTGCAATCTCCGGTTCCCGAGTGGTTGAAAGCCATTGCCGTTATCTCTAGCGTCTTCTTGCTGATCCCGGTGCTAACGGTACAGGTTAACTTCTTTATGACCCTGAAGGGTAAGTGGCACCTGATGGCCGATCACATCCCCATGCGTTTTGCCATGGCTGCGGGTTTGGCCTATTTGCTGACTTGTATGCAGGGCCCGTTCCAGGCTACTCGTTCCATCAACTGGTATCTGCACTTTTCTAACTGGGTGGTGGGTCACGCTCACTTGGCCCTGTTGGCTACCTTCTCCTTTATCGTGTTTGCGGCTTCCTACTTCATTATTCCCAAAATCACGGGCCGCAAAATCTACAGTCGCTCTTTGGCCATCTGGCACTTTTGGCTCAGCTTCATTGGCTGGATTGTGATGATGCTCTCCCTGACCATTGCGGGTCTGATTCAGGCCGCTGGCTGGCACTTTACCTTGCCGTACGATCAGTGGGTGATGGAAATGGTTCCCTACTTCATCGTCCGAACCGTCTCAGGCTTCCTGTTGATCGCTGGCCAGGTGTTATACATGCTCAACATTTACAAAACGGTCTTCTCCAAATCGGCTGAGCCGCTGCCGGAGTCTCCGACCGGAATCGCTTACGTATAGGGCGAACGCAAGGACTATTTAAGGAAAAGACGACTATGCAACCTCGAATTCTTAACTACCTGATTGCCGCTGTCTTTGTGGCCCTGATCTTTCTAACCATTATTTTTGTCACGGCCATTTTGCCAGCCACCACTTTCCAGCCGGAAGCCACCGCGGCTTCGCATGTCTACACCGCCAGTGAATGGCGGGGTCGGGAAATCTACAAGCGGGAAGGTTGTGTGTACTGTCATACCCAGTTTGTCCGTTATCAGGATCGCGAAATGGGTGAAATGGTACAGGCTGGGGACTACCTGAACGAGACGCCTCACTTGTTGGGCACCGAACGGACTGGCCCTGATCTGTCCAACATTGGTGGTAAATACCCGGATGCCTGGCACTGGGCTCACCACGTACAGCCCCGTTCTGTGAAACCCGGTTCTCTGATGCCCTCTTTCGGTTACTTGAAAGATAGCGAGATGAAAGACCTGGTGGCTTATTTGCAGACGCTTGGCAGAGAGCGTGAACTGGCTGCGCGTCGTCGTAAGAAGCCAGAGCATGAGTCTTCCGTTGCTGCCCATGGTGCGACACCAGCTCAGGATCCCCTTACTTGGCTGGAAGCGCCTCAGGAAATGCGGGACGAGTGGAAGCGGATTTCCAAGAACGTGGACACCAACAACTCAGCTATTGCCAACTCAGGTCGCGGTATTTACATGCAAAACTGCGCGCAGTGTCACGGTGTCACTGGCCGAGGCAATGGGCCCGTTAGCTCTTCCATGATTAAAAAGCCCGCCAACCTGACCCGTCCCTTCTACAAGGGTTACACCGATGCGTTGTACTACTGGCGTCTCAAGGAAGGCGTGACTGGTACCCGTATGCCGCGTTGGGGACGGAGTTTGAGTGAGCAGCAACTGGCTTATCTGGTCGCTTTCATTAAAACCCTGCCAGTGAATGCGGCTACCCCGTCTTCCGAAGTGGAAGTTGTAAACTATTCTCAGCTGGATCAGCCGGATGTGATGTCTGGGAACTATGAGCAGATTTCCCGGTTGACTGAAATCAAAGACGAGTACCCTGAACAACTTGGAGGCGGAAGACATTAACATGTGCCCATCCTGTCTTTCTGGTGGTATCGGACCCGGCTATATTGCGGCTTTTGCGATTTGCGGCCTGTTTTTCCTGATTGCGTTTGCGGCCATGTTTTGGGCTTCCCGCAATGGCAAACTGGATAATCTGGAAGATTCCAAGTTTCGCATGCTGCAAGATGATTAATCGGAGCGGAGTTTTTCCTTATGTCTGAAGAAAACAATACAAGCGGGCAATCAGCCAATCTCAACGAGGCGGCTCTGCCGAAACCCTATGATGAGTTTGAAGTTGGTGAGCACAAGGTTCCCTGGTTTTTATGGTTATTTTTCATCCTGATTGTAGGCTGGGCCTCCATTTCATGGATTCAGTTTTTTGGATATTAAGCAAAAAGGCTATACTAAATGGACTTCTCGTTTAAAATGCAGACTTTCAAAAAGCGACCGCCATTACCGGCATTGGCCTTGGTTGCAGCCATCACGTCCACTGTTTTATTGAGTGGGTGTGGCAACGCCCCCGACAAGGCGAGTTTGAGTAAAGCCACCATTGCGGCGCAGCCGGTGTTCAATCAACAGATGAGCGCCGAGGATTTTGCCTTTCCTTCCAAACCACCTTCCTTAATGAAGGGCCGGGAGGTTTTTCAGCAGCATTGCGTTAAATGTCACGCCACTTCTTTCTGGCAAACCCAAAAGGTTAAAGTGGATCTGGCTTACACCACGCCCATTGATATGTATCGCTTCCTGACTCGTGGTGAAGTCAAGCAATTGATTAATCAGCACGGTGAACCCGTTCCTGACTTGCTGACCCCGGAGCGTAAAAAGCTCCTTCCCAAGGGTCATCCGGCTTTCAGAGACGTCTTAAATGCTGATGAGCGCTGGTCTGCCATCTTTTATGCCCGTTACCTGGCTGGCGCAGGGGACATGAAATCTCCTGATCCCAAGCAGGATCTTGCAGGCATTTTTGGCGGAAACTGTGCCGTTTGCCATGGATCTAAAGGGCAAGGGGATGGCTTCTTGCATACGGGTAAAACCGGTAACCATGAGCTGCACGATGCGCCACAGCTTAAGAACTTACAGCCTGCCCCGGCTAACTTTCAGCAATACAGCCGTGTTTACAACCGCACAGATGCTCAGTTGTTGAAATATCTGTGTGAAGGGATTTACCCTTCCGCCATGCCTGCCTGGTATGGAGATGTAAACCTTGACAAAGAAACGGGTAAGCCTACCTTTGTCTTTGATGAAAAATTGCTGACCAACATGGTTCGCTATGTGCGTGCTTGGGCTTACGACAACGATTTGAACCCGGATCTGCCTGAGGCTAAAACCCCCCCACCAGGCTTGGGTGTTATTCAATCTTGTGCCCCCATGCCCACCAACCGTCCCTGGACGGAAGCTATGAGCAAAAATGCTCCCGATAAGGGCTCTCGCTATCATATTATGCCTGCGGATCCCATTACGGGCGGAATGACGCATGTTGGCCCCGTGCCTGCACAGTCCGTGGTTCGGGAGGGGTCTGCCTCAAAAAACGAGAAACAAGGAGGGGCCATCTAAGATGAACCGACGTGATTTTTTGAAAATTATTGTCAGCATACCCGTTTTAGGTGCCTTGGCTCTTTTTGTCTCTCCGCTGTTCCGCTATCTTCGCCCTTCCTCCGGCCCTTTAAAGACTACGGCCTGGGATTTTAAGGGAAAGCCAACGGATTGGCACGGTATTTCCGGTCTGGTGAAGCAGCCGGATATGCCCAAGGCTGAGAGAAGCGTAGAGTTTGATTTGTCCATGTTTCCCACTCCGTGGTCTTATCAACCTTTTACTTTTAGCCAACAGAGCAAGGAATACACTTTCAAGCACTTTCAGGCCAGTAAAATTCCCGGTTTTGTAGTGCGTTTACCGGAAGACAAGGATGGGAAACCGGATTTTATTGTTGTTAGCCGTATTTGTCCCCACATGGGTTGTGTGTTTAACTTTTTGCCGGATCCGGCTGAGGCGGCTGCCTACAACTACCCAGCCGCCAAGAATCCCATGTTCGCTTGCCCTTGCCACTTGAGTGTTTATGATCCGCTGCAATCTCAGGAAGTGAGCGGTCAATTGCTGGCTGGGAAAGTGGTAAGCGGGCCGGCTCCTCGTCCGCCCCGTCATTTTCAGTATGATATGCAAGGTTCAAAGCTTGTTATTACCGCATTAGAAGCGGGAGGTATTGCGTAAATGGTAGCCACGAATACGTTTGATCCCAGGCAGCTTCCAGCCCAAGCCTTTAATTGGGTCATGGAGCGTGTACAGAAGATTGATTTGTTCGACGAAACCAAGGTGGATCTCCAGTCGGAATCTCCGTGGTATCAGCTGGGTGGTCTCTATTACTTGTGCTGGGTACTGGTACTGATTTCCGGGGTTATCCTCGTTTCCTTATACCTGCCAACCACCGCCCAGGCTTACAATTCCGTGGACTTGCTATCGCACAATCCATTGGGTTCTATTCTGCGGGGAATGCACAAGTACAGCGGCGATGCCATGATTATCGCCGCCACTTTGCGTGTTTATCGTATGTGGTTTACCGCAGAATACAAGAATAAAGGCGAGCTGACCTTTATTTTGGGCATTTTGTTACTGGTTATTGCCATGTATTCCGGTTTGAGCGGTTATTTGCTCATCTGGAACCAGCGTGCTTTCTGGGCGACCAAGGTTTTCGCCACCTTCCCCACCTATCTGGACATCACACCTGCTAACTGGGCGTGGCCTTGGGATTTTGCCAATTATAAAAATTCCTGGCTCATTCCCAACATGATTGGTGCGGTCACTCAATTGGTAGGGAATATTACGCACCAGGGTTTCAGCACTTCGCAGATTCTGATGGGTGGTAGTTCCATTGGTCAGGCGACCATGACCCGGTTCTACTCCCTGCACTTTGCCTTGTCCTTGATCCTATTGGTTGTTTCTGAAATCTACTTCTACAAAAACCGGTTAAAGCGGATCAATCTGAAGAAGCCGCTGGTGTTTCTGGTAATCGCCATGTTGGTGTTTACGGCCATTATTTTCCCAGCGGAATCCGGGACACGGGCAAACCCAGAGGTGACCCCTCTGCCCATTCTGTCCGACTGGTACTTTTTGGCCCTGTATCAATTGCTAAAGTACATGGATCCTTACTGGGCCACTATCTGGACACTGGGTATCCCTTTTGTCACCATTGGATTGACCTTTCTTGACTTCGGCCCTGAGAGAAACTGGTTGAAGCGCCCCTTGTTCACAACCATTGGCATTATGGCGGCGATTGAGTTTGTGGTTTTCTCAATGCTCATCATCGCTAATATGGCCAACATCGAAACGGATCCGCCTTATTGGTTCGCCCATTTGATTGGCATGATCACTATCGGTCAGTTCTGGCACTGGGCAATGTACAAACAACGCTTGCCCATGACGGTCTGGGTCTTGTTTAATCTGGCCACCAGCACCTTTTACCTGATCTTCTGGCACTTGGTAGTTGAAAATACCAAGTTGGCGGGCGCCTTTGGTGGCCACAGTCTGGAAGCGTGGTTTGCAATGATGTTCCAGGGTGCCTCCGTATCTATCAACTTCGCCAATTTGTATTGGAGTCTGTTGTGGTTCGGGTTTTCCGTGGTTCAAATGCTGATTGCGGGTTTCCTGTTCTGGATCGACCGGGCTCAGCGTGAAGCTCGTTTGGGAACTTTGCAACCCGAGGGAGTTCGCGCCTAATATGACCCGGCTGTCACAGGATCACGATTTTTGTCAGAAACCGTTGAACAAGCTTGCTTGGTGGTTTTTCTTTCTCTTGGCCACCTTTATCGCATCGCTGGGGTTTCAGACATTTAGAATCTTTACCCTGGAACCCACCTGGTTGAACGCGGGCTTGTGGTTACTGGTAATGGTGCTCCTGTTCCAGTCCATCGGCATTTTGGCCTACGACAGCTATGTTCAGGAAAAGCACAAAGGTAACGTGCAAAAACCGGTAAAGTTATTTGATTGGATGATTCGGAAAGGTTTCTTGCTGAGAATCAGTTCTGAGAAAAAAGGAAATAATCAATGAATTCATCAAAAAACAATTGGAGAGATTTGCTCGCTCTGCTGATTGCCGTTGCCTCGTTGTTTGGTCTATGGGTCATGTTCAACGCTGAAGGCAGTGTCTGGCTGGTCACGCTGGTGGGTGGACAACCCGAGGAAATCCTGAACCCCTTGGCCATTTCCAAGCAGTTTGAGGCCGTGATCAAGCCCGGTTTGCAGCAATACAGTCTGGCGATCGGGGTCGTGTTATTTGCCGTTAGTATTTCTTATATTTTGCTAGGTGCGCAGGAAGAGATTTCGACTGCGTTGGATGAGCCTAAAAACAAGCAATAGACGTGCTAAAAAGGAGTTAAGCCCGTGTACACCGAACCATTACAGAATGCCACACTTTGGCTGGAGAAAGGGTTAAATAAACTTTTTTCCCAAAAGTACAATCCTTTTTACTATCACGGGGCCTTGCCCAACTTTTTTATCTGGGCGTTGTTTATTTCGGGGCTGCTGTTGTTTGCATACTACCAGCCGACATTGGCCACTGCTTACGCTTCCGTTCGTTACATTACTTACGAGTTGCCGTTTGGTAACTTGTTCCGGTCGGTTCACCGTTACGCCAGTGACGGCATGATGATTTTCGTGATCTTGCACATGTTCCGGGTCTGGTTTACCGATCGTTACCGGGAATATCGCATCGTCCCTTGGGTGACGGGTGTGGTTTTGCTGGTTATCACCTTTATTGTCGGCTTGAGCGGATATCTACTGATCTGGGATCAGGAAGCTGTGACTCTAGCCAACATGACCTTCAACCTGGTTGGTAAAACCCCATTTGTGGGTGGCGCTCTGGCCGAGGCGTTAATGGCCGGCAAGATGATTACCGATTACACCTTGACCCGGATGATGTTCCTGCACCTGGGTATTCCATTGTTTATGATGTTCATGTTGTGGCTGCATTATCTGCGTATTACCCGCCCGGTTTCCGAACCACCTTTGGCCTTGGTGGTCATGTTGTCCGGTATTTTGTTCCTGGTGTCAGCCGCATTTCCGGTGGAGTTGGGTGTTCTGACTAACATGTCGGATCCAGCCGCTGCCCCCCTGCTGACTGCGGTAAGTCCGAATGTCTACTTCGATTTGTTGTATGCCTGGCCTCAGTATCTGGCGGCCCACAATGTGGCTCCCCTCTTGGTTGTGCTGCTTGTGATTGCTGTGCCGGTTGGTTTGTTAATCCTTCCCTACCTGCAAAAGAAAGCGCTGCGTGGTCAGTTTGCGGTGGTTACCCGCGAGAATTGCACGGGCTGCTCACTTTGTTACAATGACTGCCCTTACGAGGCAATCCAGATGGTGGATCGTGGTAATGATGGCACACGTTTCAAGCGTTTGGCCGTCGTTGACCCAGGCCGTTGCGCGAACTGTGGCTTGTGCGTCGGTGCCTGCGCCTTCAAGGCCATTGAGATTCCCCGCCGGGATACGAATAACGTACTGGCTGAGATTGAAGCCGCTCTGACAGTTTCTTAATAAGGAAAGCGCTGATGACTACTGAAAATCCCAAATTGATTGGCCTGGTCTGCGAGCGGAGCGTGGACTTTAAGGGTCACCTGGATGATGAAGGCAATATGCTTGATCATCCGTCCGTCAAAATCATTCGCGTCCCTTGCAGCGGTCAGATCCAGCCTGTAATGCTGGAAACGGCCCTTAAAAACGGTGCTAGCGGTACTTTTGCTCTCGGTTGCCGGATGGGTGACTGCCACTACCGGGAAGGAAACAAATTTTGCCGGGATCGTTTGACGGGTAAGCGTATGCCCAAGCTAAAGCCCAGCGTGGATAAGCGTCGCGTCCAGGGATATTGGCTTTCAGCCGTTGAGTATGACAAGCTGAGCGAGCTGGTGGGCCAGTTTGTAGAAGACTGCAAGTCTTTGCCCGTCCCGGAAGTAAAGTCCACTGCCAAGGCCGCCAAGTAGCCAAAGGAAGAGATTGAAATGGAAGATCGCAAAGATATTTCGCTATTTATTAAATACGTTTGGTTCTATCTCTTCTACTTTGCCTTGATACTATTGATTGCTAGCTTTGGTATCATTGCAGAGAGTTAGTAGGAGAGATCGATCATGTCTAATCACCCAGAGCATCATGAAGAACATCATTTTGACGTTAGCACCGCCGGTGGTCGTTTCTCGTGGTTTTTCAAGGAGTTTTGGCCGATCATTTTGCCTGCCTCCTGTTTTCTGTTAATGAATGCCATCCCTCTGACCCTGTCCGGGATGATGCACAATTATTTCAGCTCAGCCGATGTGGTTTGGGGCGGGTATGGCCTGTTATTAATTGTTGAGTTCCTGGTAGCAGTGGCTATAGTTTGCCTGGTTCCGCATTTATTGGGAGCTTATATGCTGTTGTTGTCCATTTATGGTCTGGTGACCGCTGAGAACGGTCACGCCTGGACTGCTGGCTTTATCAGCGACGGCCACAATACCTGGATGATTAACACCATTTCTATCCTGTTCCTGACTTATGTAGCCATCGGAAATCTGGTCTTTCTGAATGCTTTGCGGAATCAAAGAAAAAGCCGCTTGTAACTCAAAACATCTTTGTGCTACAAATGTACCCTAAATAGTGTGTCCACGTGTATAACTAGGAGATTCCCCGATTTATGGTTAAGATTCGTTTGAAGCGCCAGGGTCGCAAACACCGTCCCTTTTACCGGATTGTGGTTACTGATATTCGTAATCGCCGGGATGGCGCACCCTTGTCCGAGTTGGGGTATTACAATCCAATCTCCAAGGAGTTGAAACTGGACAAGCAAGCCGCTATGGATTGGATCCGCAAGGGCGCTCAGCCTAGCGATACCGCTAAGAAACTGATCGAGAAAGCCGATGAAAATGGCAACCTCATCAAGCTGGAAGTGGTCAAGCGTGACAAGCTTTCCAAGAAAGCCGCTGAGAAAGCCAAAGCTGCTGCCGCTGAATAAGCTCCAAGCGGATAGCCTATCAATCATTTAAAAAGAGGTCGGTAATGACCTCTTTTTTGTTGTTTACCGTATTTGTCTTTCTTGGGGGCTTACAGTTTGCTGCTAGCGCTTTTTTTGGAAGTTTGCTCCAGGGCTGAAATGGCGGCAGGGCCGACAAGCCCGCTGAGAGCGACACGGCTACTGTTATAACCTTGTTCGGCGTTTTGTACTTCTTGTCTAGCCGATTCAACCAGTGATTCCATAAGTGGCTTTAGCGCAACTGCGGTATTACTGCTGACTTCGGCTTGATTGCCATGCTTTTCAATCACCTGCTCAGCCTCCTTGGCCAGAGCCAAGCGCTCTTTGGCATGCTTATAGTTGTAATACAGGGTGATGAGCTGACTTTGTAGTTCTTCCACTTCCTTAGCCAGGATGACCATATCGGCGTCCGTTACTCTCGACAGGGCTGAGTCGGTTGGACTACCGGCCATCATGTCCTGAATCATGCCTGAACCAATCAGCCCTGCGGGTGTGCCAGTCCACATACTGCCTGCCACGCCGCCCAGGTGTACCAGGCTTCCAATCATTCGTTTAGAAAAGTTGTCGGCTTCCACGGGTTTACCGGTGGCGTCACGCCGAGAGAGCTTTTCAATAGCGTATCGGATTGTCCCGCTTCGTTCCACAGCTGCTTCCCACAGCATGCCGATATCGGTCAGGGACAATTCCTCATCATCCCGCACTTCGTTGTAGATGCCCTGATCTTCCCGCTGAATGCTGTCTGCCACCTGATTCAACTGCTTACGGGTGTCTTGATCCAGCTTCAGTGCCGCTTCTGTAATACTTTTACGGGTTTCCTCATCAATGACCGGCTTGGGCTCCTTGCGATGTGAGGTCGATTTGGGTTTATTGTCAGGCGCGCTGTTGGCGGGATTGGTGATGTTTTTTTTCACTTCAGGCTGTGCGGGTTTAGAGGCCTGAACAATGCTTCCCTGTGCTATGAGTACCAGGATCAAGCCCTGAATCAGCCAATAGGTATGCTTTGAGCGTGGATGGCTGATCATTACAGTTCAAAGCCCCCTGTTTGGGAATCTTCATCAACATGCGAAATGGCCTTTGGCAATTCCAGCGAATGATGCGCGTCGCTTTCATTGAGTTGTGGCCCAATCTCCAAGGGTTGAAGGGGCTCGTTGTTTTTCGGTTTGTTCCGTGTGTTTTGCTTGGGCGCCCGGATTTTGGCCGGTGGCAGTTCGGGGCCAATAAGCTCACTGGTTTTGGCTGTACTGCTTTGCAGCAGGCTTTCCATCGGCGATGGGCCGATTAATTCCTGATTTTTCAAATTCGGAATGTTCAGGTTAGCGGGTTCAAGGTTTGGGGTGGTCAGGGCGGTGGCGGCGTTTTCCGGGACGTGTACGGCCAACTCTAACCTTTGAACCGCCTCTGGGCCCGCCAGCCGTTCGAGTTGCAGGCGATTCAGCTTGGCTTTCTGGCGTAGGGCGGTTTCGCTCAGGAGTGACTGATAATAGGCGGAACCTGCCGCCATAATGGCCAAATCATTTTTGGAGGCCAGCGCCTTGGAGTATAAGAGGTTGTTCTTGGTTGTAATGGCGTGGCTTTGACTCAGATTTTGCAAGGTATTTTTATAGTCCTGATAGTTGTGGATAAGCCGGAGCTTGAGTTGATCGATCAGTCCGGCCAGCTGGATTTGTTCCGTGGCGGACAAGCTGTTGGGGTTGATCTGGGTTTTACCGTTCACCAGATTTTGCAAGGCATTGCCCACGGCCATGCTGCCCATGTTTTGGTACATACCGCTTCCTGGAAGCATGGCAGGCACCATGGTGGCCCCGGAAATCAGCATGTTCAGGGTTTTGGTCATAAAACGACTGGACTGCTTGGTTTGTAAATCAGCCGGTGTGGCCAGTTTTTCCAGGGAGAAACGAATGACCGGGTTCTTTTCAACGGTGGCTTCCCAAAGGGATTCCAAATCGGCCTCGTCTATTTTTCGCTGAATTTCTATCAGGTTCTCCACCTGGGTGGTTTTAATCTGGGCGCTGAGGTCGGTATCCAGCTTTTCCACCTTGGGGGTGGCGTGCAATACAGGGGTTTGTACTGCCGATAGCGCCACCGGCTCCAGGGGATCATCGGTTTCTGCTACAACCTGTTCCACCAAACGGGCATTAATGGTTGCGATGGGGGGCAAAAAATCCCGTAAAACGTCCTTGTTGGGGCTTCCTGCCAGCGCCGGGCTTGCTGAAAGCGTTCCCACGACAATAGTGGCCCCCACCCCAATGGCCAGGTGTTGCGCTAAAGCCCAGGATGCCGACGGCTTACGATACTTCATGGTGTGATTTGCCTTGTTGTTGCTGGCGGGCGCCAATGAGAACCCTATTAGACATTATCCCAATAAAACCGGGGTATGGCGACCAATTTCTGAAGGGTTGGTGAAAGTTTGTAAAAGTTAACACGCCTCAATCGTTTAAGACCAATCCTGGCAGAGTCGTAACCCTGAGGAATGACGTTGTGAATGTTATTCGGTTCCCCGGTCTACCACTGCAATACTTCGCCCGGTGCCTGGATGGCTTCCATCCGTTGGAGGTCGCAGGCGTAGTAATGTCCCGGCTGGATCAGAGCCTCGGGATCATAGCCTTTGGCGGCAAAGTAGCCTTTGTGGTTTTCAGCGCTGGCTTCGTCGCGGTTTTCAGCCACCAGCTCCAGTTTGCTTAACTGACCCAGGCCTTTGTGGGCATAGCGGTCAAATACCATCAGGCGCAGTGGTCCGCCATGGATGGTGGGTAGTGCTTTCCCCCGCACCCGCAAGCAGAACAGCGCTCGCTGTGCGTATAAATCTTTCAGGGCGATGTACTCCACGTGGCCGCATAAATTGGTTTGCTTCAGGTATTGCGCTTCCGGCAGGGGAGAAAGCCGGTGGAGCAGCTCCTGCACGACAAACCCCTCCCAGGTATCCCGATAGGTATAGCCATCGGCAAACACCAGTCGTCGGTTTTGCTGGATGCGGGTGAACTGGGCGAAATCTTTCAAGGTGAACCGCTGCGGTTTTTCAACCAGGCCGCCCACTTCCAGTTCCCATTGATTGCTGTTCAACAACTGAAACCCATCCAGATAGCTAGCGGGCCACTTGTCCAGATTTCCATCGGGGGACTGGCCTTGGGCCGTTGCTGTTGGGGACAGTGCGGTAGTATTTTGCTTGTGAAGACTGTAAAACATGGTTTCCATTCTAACATAAGGTTTTTGCAATAGATGGGCACTTTGTGGCTGTTGAGGGGTGATGTGCCGGATGGGCCTGTGTCTGTCGTTACTGTTCTGAGCGCCCGGGAGTGGTTGTGTTGCTTTTTTCAAATTCGGGCGGTTTGTTCTATCATAGTAGAGAAGAAAGTCGTACCATAGAAATGCCCTTTTCTTTGGTTAATCCCCTGCAGGTGTTTATGAATTACTCTGTATATAAAAGAGCTGCTTTGGTAGCCTTCGCCGCTTTGTTATCCCCCTGGGTTCTGGCCTCCTCAGCCACTTCCGCCATCACCCCGGATACCAGCAGCATCCGCATGACCGCTGACAAGCAGTCCTACAACCTGGAAAGTAAAAAATACATTCTGAGCGGACGGGTTACGGTGGCTTTTCAGGACATGAAAATTACCGGTAACCGGGCCGAAGTGGATATGGACGAGGCCGGGAAACCGCAGGTGGCCAATTTCTTCAATCGGCCCGCCTTCAAGCGTATCAAGCCCAGTGTGGGCGAAGATAGCGTGGTGGGCGATATCATCAAAGTTTATCTGGCGGAAGACCGCTACGGGGCTTTGGGCAATGTTGTTTCTCACATTGCCACGGTGGCCGCGGATCCGTTCCTGATTCGCTCGGATGTTCAGGAGTTTGACAATAAAAACAAGGTGGTTTCGGCCAGCGGAAACGTCAAGGTGGATTACAAGGGCTCTCAAGCCTTTAGTTCCCTGGCCAATGTGCGCATGAAGCCCGACGGCAAGGCCGAGCGTGTTATTTTTTCCGGCGGGGCCAAAATCAAGCAGGAAAATAGCGTCATTAATGGCGACCGGATTACTGTTATGGTGGATTCGGGCAACATGATTGCCGAGCATAATGTCACCACCAACGTCGATTTGAAAGAGGAGGCTGCCGCCAGTCCCAAGCCCGCCACTCCAGTGGCGATGGCCAAGCCCCGCAAAGTCATCATTACCTCGGATTACCAGCAATACGACAAGTCCTCCGATATTATGATCGCCAGCGGGCATGTGAAAATTATTTACGATGACTATGTCGCCGTGGGCCCCAAGGCTACGTTTAAGCTCAAGGGCAACGATCTGGATCGTATTTTTCTCACTGGCCGACCCACCATCACGGAGCCCGGTCGGGTGATTACCGCCGATAAAATCACCATTACCACCAATCCCAAAAACTTTGATGCGGTGGGCAACGTCAAGGTGAACTTTAAATCCGCCAAGCCGTCTCAACCGGCTGCGAGTTCACCCGCAGGCAAAGGCGCAGGTGCCGCCAGCGGTGGTGGCAAGTCCTTGCCCTCGGATGATTCATCGGACTACTAAGCCTTTTGGGCGATGTCCTTGGTTCCCGGTTTTCCGTTTTATCTAGCTTTAGTTTGAAAGTCCACACACCATGCCTCTCATCGTCGAACATCTCCGTAAAAGCTATGCGGGCCGCCCTGTGGTGAACGATGTCTCTTTCGATATCAATCCGGGCGAGATTGTGGGCTTGCTGGGCCCGAACGGCGCCGGTAAAACCACCACGTTTTATTCGGTGGTCGGCATTGTCAAACCAGACGATGGCTCGGTTTCCCTGGATGGGCAAGTCATGTCCGGGCTGCCCATTCACGAGCGGGCTCGGGCAGGGATTGGCTACTTGCCGCAGGAGACGTCGGTATTTCGCAGCTTGACCGTTGAAGAAAACCTGGCCCTGGTGCTGGAGTTTCAACCCCTGACCGCCAAGCAACGCCAGCAGCGCATTGATACCCTGCTGGAGGAGTTCAGCATCAGTAAGTTGAGAAGTGCCTCGGTCATCAGTTTGTCTGGCGGGGAGCGTCGTCGGGTGGAGATTGCCCGGGCCATCGCCACCAACCCCAAGTATTTGTTGCTGGATGAACCCTTTACCGGGATCGATCCCATTGCCATTCAGGACATTCAAAAATTGATTGTGCTGCTGAAAGAGCGTGGGCTAGGCGTTTTGCTGACTGATCACAACCCGCGCGCTACCCTGTCCGTGGTGGATCGGGCCAATATCATTCACGATGGCCGACTGATCTTCTCCGGTACCAATGTAGAAGTCGCTCAAAACGACATGGTTCGCCGTACCTATCTGGGCGAAGATTTCAGCTTGTAGGAGAGTCTCGTGGTCAAAGTGTTCAAGCGTTTCTCCTTACTGGACTGGTATCTCTGTAGCCAATTAACCTTGATTATCCTGTTTGCGGTGGTTTTGTTCAGCATTATCTGGCTGGCCCCGGAAACCCTGTTTAAGCTGACTCAGTATGTCTTTGGCGGCGATATCAATCCCGCTCAGGGCGCGTTGATGTTCCTGCTGCACGTGCCTCAGGTGTTACCGCAAACCATTCCCGTCGCCGTGCTGCTGGGCACCATTATTTTATTTCAGCGTTTAAGCCAGAACTACGAGCTGGTGGCCCTGTTGGCCAGCGGGATCAGCCCGGCTCGCATTTTACGGGCGGTGCTGTGGGTGGGACTGCTTTTTGGGGGGCTGCACGCGCTGGTCAATGAGTGGATTATCCCTCAAACGGCCCCGGTGCTTGAAAAGTACTACACCGATGCCAATTTGAAAGATATTCCTGATCGTAATTTTTTGTTTGTGGAAAAGAACCATGATAAAAAGCTGAGCAAATTTTTCCTGATCGGGCAGATTCAAAAAACGTCACTTTCCGATTTCATCATTCTGTACTACGTGGAAACCCCACAGGCGGGCGTACAGATTTCCCGCATTATTCGGGCCAGCAGTGGCCGCTGGGTGCCGGATCGTCATCAGTGGGAACTGAATAACGGCATTGAGTATGTGCTGGACAGCGAAGGGGTGTATCAGGATATCCGGCCTTTTGCCCAGCAGCAGGTTCGCACCAATAAGTACGCTTCTATCTTGCTGGATTACACCCGGCAGAACCCCATGATCATGCCGTGGGGGCAGCTTCGCCAGTACATCAAGCTGATGAAAGAAGGCGGCCAACTCCAGGAAATCCCCTTCTTTGAAGTTCGGTCCTGGCAGAAGTGGTCGGCCCCGGTGGCCACCATTATCTTTGCCTTGCTGGGTGCCTTGCTGGGCATGGAGCGGGTTCGGGCCAGCCGGGTGTATGGTTTGCTGTTTGGGGTAGTGGTGGTCTTTTTCTACAGCATTTTGGTGCCTTTTTCCGGCAGTTTTGGATCTCTGGACATTGTGGCCCCCTGGCTGGTGGCCTGGATTCCCCTGTTGGTGGCCGTGGCCATTACCTTTGTCCTGCGGAGCCTGCGACCCCAGCAAGGCTGAGTCACCCCTTCTTTCAGCGCTTTCTTTTAGCGCCTTCTTTTAGGCGATTGTGTGTCAGCGCAAGTTCGCGTTAATCTCGTCCGGGTGGATATGGTGAGTGGGCTTGTAATTGCTCTAAAATAGAAGAGCCGAGGGAAAGTGTGAAGTGTTTGCATGGCCAGTTTTAAAAATTACTATCTGATTTTGGGGGTGGAGGCCTTTGCCGATGCCGATGCCGTGCGTTCGGCTTTCCGCAAGCTGGCCCGTCAGCATCACCCGGACTTGAACGCTGGCAACGCTCAGGCTGAGGAGCGTTTTAAGGAAATTAACGAGGCCTATGAGATTTTAAGCAACCCCGACAAACGGGCCATGCACGATGCCAGTCTGCGGGCCCTGAAAGGCAATCTGGGGGGCAACCCGGCAGAGGGAAAAGCGGCTTACAGCAAGCAAGGCGATCAAACGCCCAAAGGGAAAGCCAGTCCCCCGCCTGCCGCTGAAAAAAAAGCCAGGGCAGAGTCACCGCCAGCCTCATCGCCCAAAGCCGCATCTGCATCATCGTCTTCGGAAAAGCCAGAGCCGAACAAGGAAAAAGGCAGCAACACCTCCATTAATGACCTGTTTGAGTCCTTTCTAAAGAAGGGCTTTCAGGACAAATCCCCCAAGGGTGCCTCTGATCGGGAGGAGGGCTTTTTTACCGCCAATCCCAAGAAAGACCCCGGTAAAAAGTCGGAAAAACCCCAGCGGGGCGAGGACGTGCAGGTGAAGGCGGCCATTACCCCGCAGGAGGCCATGGATGGGGTGGTGAAGACGGTCAATGTGCAGCACAATGAAATCTGCCGCCGTTGCTCCGGGACGGGCAAAGTGAACGGTTTGGTTTGCACCGCCTGTAATGGAGAGAAAATTCTGGTGCGCCTTAAAAAAATTGATGTGCGTATTCCCGCCGGGGTGAAAAACGGTTCCAAGGTGCGGGTGGCCAAAGAAGGGGGCCGTGGCTACGGGGGAGCGGAGAACGGGGATTTGTTCCTCCAGATTGAAATCAGCGTGGATGCGGGCTTGCGCATTGAAGGGCTGGATGTATACGGGGATGCGGTGATAGCGCTGACGGATGCCGTATTGGGCTGCGAAATCGAGGTTTCCACGTTACATGGCCCCATGAAGATGACCGTGCCGCCCGGAACCCAGCCGGGAAAGGTCTTTCGATTGAAGGAACGGGGGGTGCAAAGCGGCCTGACCCAAGGCGATCACTATGTCACTGTCTCTGTAGTGGTGCCGGATGCCTTATCCGCTCGGGAAAAGGAGCTCTATCAGGAGCTGGCCCGTTTGCGTCCCGAGCGATCCAATTCCAAAAAGCCTTGAGAGTCTCTCCTGGGGTAGACGCCCAAAATGGGGATGCTTCGCAAACGAGCCAGCCGCAGCCTCCACCGTTTGGATGATGTTCGGCATCTCAAAAACCTCCATACTATGGAGGAACGTGGTGAAAGTGTGGAGTTAGACCGGATGACCGGCTTAGGCATCAGGGCAGTTTGTGGATGGAAAACGTGGGCGCTGCTATTGGCGGGGCTTGCACTCTTTGGCCTGCTGGCGTCTCCCGCCATGGCCCAGGTGGGAATCCCCACCGTGGATATTAAAGTGGGCTCGGCCACCAACCCGCAGGAGGTTAGCAAGGGCCTGCAAATTTTGGTGCTGCTGACCGTACTGACCTTAGCTCCGGCCATTTTGGTGATGGGTACGGCCTTTACCCGAATTGTTATTGTGCTGTCTCTGGTACGGCAAGCCATTGGCACTCCCCAGCTGCCGCCCAGTCAGGTGATTATTGGATTGTCTCTGATTTTAACCTTTTTTGTCATGTCGCCTACCATCGATCAGATTAACAAGCAGGCCTTTCAGCCTTACCTCAAAGGGCAAATGCCCCAGGAGGAAGCCCTGATCAAGGCCATGGTGCCGGTGCGGACGTTTATGTTCAAGCAAACCGCCCCCAAGGATCTGGAATTGTTTATGGGGCTGGCCAAACTGAAAAAGCCCAAAAATCGGGGGGATGTGCCGACATATGTGCTATTGCCCGCCTTTACCATCAGCGAGCTGAAAACGGCGTTTCAGTTGGGCTTTATCATCTTTCTGCCGTTTCTGATTATCGACATGGTGGTGTCCAGCGTATTGGTGTCCATGGGCATGATGTTCCTGCCGCCCGCCACTATTGCCCTGCCCTTCAAGCTGGTGTTGTTTGTGCTGGTAGATGGCTGGCACCTCATCTCTCAATCCTTGGTAACGGGCTTTGGCTAAGGGAGATTGCCGATGACGGAAGCCGCATTTATCGATCTCCTTCAGAACGCCCTGTGGCTGATTATTTTGCTATCCGCGCCCATGTTGCTGGTCAATCTGGTGGTGGGGGTGGCCATTTCCATTTTTCAGGCGGTCACCCAAATCCAGGAAGCCTCCCTGTCGTTTGTGCCCAAATTGCTGGCCTCGTTCCTGATCCTGATTTTGGCCGGGCCGTGGATGACCCAGATGGTGCTGGATTACTCGGGTCGGATTTTTGACACGCTGGTGGAAGTGGCCAAAGCCCCCAAGCAATAACCCAGGGAGATGAACCGGTTTGGATTTAAGCCTGCTAACCATGAATACCGTCATCGCCTTTTTGCTGGTGCTGTTTCGCATTGCCGGGATGCTGGTCAGCGCGCCGTTATTCAATATGCGTAATATTCCAGCGCAGGTCAAAGTGGGCTTTGCGGTGGCCATCGCCCTCATTCTGTTTCCCCTGCATTCGGTCCATTTGGTCATTCCCAAGGACTTAATTCAGTTTTCCCTGTTGGTCATCCAGGAAAGTATTCTGGGTATTCTCATTGGCTTTACGGCCAATCTGGTGTTTATCGCCCTGCAAGTGGCCGGAGAGTTTTTTAGTATGCAAATGGGCCTGTCCATTGCCAATTTGCTGGATCCAGTCACCAATACCCAATCCGCCGTGGTGGGACAGTTCTTTTTCTACTTCGCGGCCCTCTTGTTTTTAAACCTCAATATCCATCACGCCCTCATTGCCGGAGTGGACCGCAGTTTTAACGCCATCCCCTTGGGGCATTTTATAGGGGAAGGGAATTTGACCGGAGGGCTGATGGTCGAGCGGTTTATGAAGCTCAGTAGCGACATGTTTGTGATGGCTATGATGATTAGTGTGCCCCTGATGTCCATCCTCATTTTGCTGGAAATCGCCCTGAGCTTTGTGGCCAAGGTCATGCCGCAAATGAATATTTTTATCGTGGGGCTGCCGGTCAAAGTGGGCGGCGGCTTGTTTGCCATGATGGTCAGCCTGCCCTATCTCAGCAGTTTACTGGGCGATCAGTACGCCACGCTGGTCAAAGTCCTGCTGAACCTGTACAAGACCTAATGGGGGTGGGCTAGGCCATGTCCGGTGAAAAGACAGAAAAGCCAACAGGCAAGCGCATCTCGGATGCGCGAGCCAAGGGACAGGTGGCCAAAAGCCAGGACTTCAACGCCGCTTTGGTCATGATTGCCGTCACCTGGATTATGGGCTCAATGGGGCCTTATACCCTCAATACCGTGTACGCCCAAATGCAGTACACCTTTGGCCAGTTGCTGACCAGCCCGGTGGTGTTGCAGCCCATGACCAAGGATGGATTTGACGCCCTGTTCTCGGGCACCTTACAGTCCATGATCTGGCTGATGCTGCCGTTTTTGCTTTCCGTGTGCGTGATGGCCGCCTTGTCCAACCTGGTGCAGGTGCGTCCCCTGTTTACCATGCAGGCCATCGCCCCCAAACTGGATAAACTCAACCCGCTGAATGGCTTTAAGCGCCTGTTTTCCATGCGCTCGGTCATTGAAGTGGTCAAGGCCATCCTCAAGATGTCCATTATCGGGGCTTGTGGTTATTCGGTCATCAGCGGGCATATCCAGGAACTGATGGGGCTGGGGGCAATGGATGTGCCCGCCGCCTGGGGCGTCATTGTGGGGGTGGCTGGGGAAATCGCCAAGCAGGGCTGCATTGCATTTTTAATCATCGGTATCGCTGACTGGCGCTATCAGGCCTGGGAACTGGAAAAACAACTGCGCATGTCCAAGCAGGACATCAAGGATGAACGCAAAAATTCCGATGGCGATCCCATGATGAAAAGCCGCATGCGGCAGATGGGCATGAAGATGATTCGCACCCGTCAGCTGGCCGCCGTGCCCACCGCCGATGTGGTCATTACCAACCCCACCCACTACGCCATTGCCCTGAAGTATGACCCGGACATTGCCCCCGCCCCGGTGGTGGTGGCCATGGGAAAGGATTTGTTCGCCCAGAAAATAAAAGAAGTGGCCAAAGAGGCAGGCGTGCCCATGGTGGAAAACAAGCCGTTGGCTCGCGCCTTGTACCCGGTGGTGGAAGTAGAAGCCATGATTCCGCCGGATTTGTTTGTGGCCGTGGCCGAAGTGCTGGCCTTTGTCTTTGCCAAGCACAAGGGGCGCCGGTTGGCGGCCCAAAAACGCTCCAAAGAGGCCGCCCAAAAGGAAGCGGCCAAGCAGGAAGCCAAGCGTAAGTTGCGGGAGGAGGCTAGCGAATGAGCGCTCCCAACAAAAAAATGCCCCGGCTGGGCTGGAAGGATTTGCTGAAGCATAACGACGTGCTGTTGGCGGTGGGCATTGTGTTTGTGGTCACCATGATGGTGATCCCCCTCTCTCCTTTGGTGCTGGATGTATTTTTAACCCTGAATATCGCCCTGTCGGTGACTATTTTGCTGGTGACCCTTTACACCCAGGAGCCGCTTCAGTATTCTACTTTTCCCACCATTTTGCTGTTTGCCACCCTATTCCGGCTGGGCCTGAACGTCAGCACCACCCGATTGATTCTGCTGAACGGGGAAGCAGGACAGGTGGTACACGCCTTCGGGAACTTCGTCATCGGCGGGAATTACGTGGTGGGTATGCTGATCTTTATCATCCTCATCATCATCAACTTTATTGTTATCACCAACGGTGCGGGCCGAGTCTCGGAAGTAGCCGCCCGCTTTACCTTGGATGCCATGCCCGGTAAGCAGTTGAGCATCGACGCCGATTTGAACGCCGGCATGATCGATGAGAAAGAGGCCAAGCGCCGTCGGCAAAACATTCAGCGGGAAGCCGATTTTTACGGAACCATGGACGGTGCCAGCAAGTTTGTGAAAGGCGACGCCATTGCCGCCATTATCATTACGGTCATCAACATCGTGGGCGGCTTGATTATCGGAGTCATGCAGATGGGTATGCCCTTGGAGCAGGCCGCTGCCACTTTTACCACCCTATCGGTGGGGGATGGCTTGGTCTCCCAGTTGCCCGCCCTGATTATTTCGGCGGCCACCGGTATTCTGGTCACCCGGGTCAACGATTCCGAGGTATCCCTGGGGGATGAAATCGGCGGACAGATGTTCCAGAACCCCAAGGTCATGGCCATTATGGGCAGCCTCATGCTGTTGATGGGCATGATTCCGGGTTTGCCCAACTTGCCCTTCTTGACGGTTGGCGCTTTGGCGGTGGGTGGGAGCTTCCTGCTGGTTAAAAACACCCGGGAAAAGGCCGAGATGAAATTGCTGGAAGACAACAAGGCCAAAACCGTTCAAAAGAAAAAGACTACCACGGAAAACGTACTGGATCTGCTGCAAGTGGAGACCATGGAACTGGAAATCGGCTACCGGCTGGTGCCCCTGATTGAAGCGGAAGCGGGCGGCGACCTGCTGGAGCGGATTGCCCAAATTCGCAAGCAGATCGCCCTGGAGCTTGGGTTCGTGCTGCCGTCCATTCGGGTACGGGATAACTTGCAACTGCCGCCCAACCAGTACAACATCAAGCTGCGGGGGGTAACCATTGATCAGGGGGAGGTCATGGCCGATTTGTGGCTGGCCATGAGCACCGACCCTGATATCATCGAGCCCATTCAGGGCATTGAGACCAAGGAGCCCGCCTTCGGCTTACCCGCTTTGTGGATTGAGGCCGATGAGAAAGAGCAGGCCGAAATGAACGGATACACTGTGGTCAGCGCTTCGGCGGTGGTCTCCACTCATTTAACGGAATTTATCAAGAAAAACTCGGCGGATATTTTAGGCCGGGCCGATGTGCAGAACCTTTTGACCAACGTGAAAAAGTCCAACGAAAGCCTGGTCACCGATTTGGTGCCCGAAACGCTCACCGAAGCCGAGATCCAGATTATCTTGCAGAACCTGCTGCGGGAGAAAGTCAGCATTCGGGACATGGTGACCATACTGGAGTCGCTGGGGTACCACTGCCGGGTCAACAAAGACCCGGATTACCTCACCGAGCAGGTGCGTATGGCGCTCTCTCGCAGCATTTGCAAGCAGCACCAAAACCCGGATACCGGAGAATTACCGGTACTGACTCTCGATCCGACCGTGGAAGAGCAAATGGCACAAGGGCTGACCCAGGATGGTCAGACTTTGGCCCTGGGGCCGGTGTTTACCCAAAAGCTGTTTGCCGCCCTCAATCAGGAAATTGAGCGGGTGATTGGGGCCCACGGCGTGCAGCCGGTATTGCTGTGCAATGCCCGCTTGCGCTTGCCTTTCAGGCGCATGATTGAACGGATGCTGCCCCAAATTGCCGTGTTATCCTACAACGAGATTGGCCCCAGCGTGAAAGCCACTGCCGTGGGTTCGGTGCGGGTAGACTTGGCCCAATTGGCATAGACGGAGTTGCTGACGTGGAGCGTGATTGGTCATGAAATTGAATACCAAGGTCGGCGGCATCTGCGCCAGCTTGACGTTTCTGATTACGGCCATCCCCGGGTTTTACCAGCAGGCCCGGCCCACGGCCTTTAATTTTATCGCCTCGGACTCTTTTTCCGGGATGGCGGTGGTGGAAACCTTGGCCATTAGCTTGCTGGGGGCTATGGCTGCCTGGATGATCGGCTATATCATTGGGGATATCTTGTCCCACCCACAGAAGGTCGTCAAACCCCAGGCTTCACCCATAGAAGCGCCTGTGCCCTCGCCCCTCCCTCCGCCGAATTTACCGGACAAGACTCAGGATGAGGTTGATCCCGAGGGGCAAAGTGAACTATCAGAATCGCCAGACCCGGTCGCAGCGCCATCGGAGTCCACGGACGATTTGGAATAAACCCTGCTTTTTGATGGTTTTGGGAAGTGTTTGCTATAATAAAACATTAAATTAGATTGGTTGCGCTGAAATTAAAGTTTTTGACAGCAATGCCGATTTAAAAAGTACCGTTTTCCCTAAAGGAAAAAGGTGTGTTGGAAGTAAACCCTAAAGGTTACATGGGTACAGTCGAACCTCCAGGCAGTACAAGGCCCGCCGATTATTCAGGAACGCCCACCTATATCGGCCCTCGCGAAAACGCATTTCAGCATGCGGAATCCTCTCTTTGGGTTGCCTTCCTGGTCAATATTGGGGTAGGGGCCATTAAGTTCGTGGCCTGGCTGTTTTCTCAAAGCCCATCCATGTTTAGTGAGAGTTTGCACTCCTTTGGCGATGCGGTGAACAGTGTTGCCCTGATTTTGGGGAACAAGTTCAGTCAACGCCCCCCGGATCGCAGTCATCCCTTTGGTTATGGGCTGGAGGCCAATGTTTGGGCCTTGGCCGCTTGCGTATTCCTGATAGGTACTTCTATTTGGGCGGTTTCAGAAGGGTTTCAGCACTTTACCGCCAAACATCCTGAAGTGATGACCCTCCAGGGTTTTCTGACGTCTGCCGTCATTCTGGTTATCAGCATTGTGCTGGAAATTGTAGCCGTTCGACGAGCTTCCCAGGCGGTGCTGGAGGAGATGCAAATTACCCCGCGCAACGAGTTGGAAATTTTTACCCTGGCCTTTGCCAACATTAAAAACGTGTTGAGTCCCACCACCCGCTTTGTTTACTACGAAGACAATATTGCTCTGTTGGGCGCCTTTTTGGCCCTCAGCGCCATTTCGGTGTCTTACTTTGTGGTGCATTCCGGTTTGGTGATTCCGGGTTCGTTGGCATTGCCGGAGTTTCTCTCCTGGACGCTGATTCGCTTTGATGCCATGGTTTCTATGCTGATTGGCGGCTTGTTGGCCGGAATGGCCATTTACCTGTTCCGTCATAACCGGGGCATTCTCACTCAAAGTTCGGCCTCTCCCCGGGTGGAGAAAAAGATCACCGACCTGGTGACCAGCATGCACGGGGTTTCTGAAATTCTGGACTTAAAAACCCTGGATCATGGCATTGCGGGTTTGACTGTCCATCTCAAGGTTCAGGTGGATCCCTACATTCAGGTGAAGGATGTGGATGATCTGACCGAACGCATCAAGCATAAAATTCAGCGTCGTATTGTGCAGGCTTCCCAGGTGTTTGTGGAGGTGCTGGCCGATGAATCCGAGATTGAATGGGGCGAAAAGTTTAACGCCTTGGTGGAACAGGGCCGCAAAGAGGGCGTACTGGACGCTCGCTCCGAGATTCTGCTGAAAAACGTGTATGACTTCAGTGAGGCCACGGTCAAAGACATTATGATTCCCCGTATTGATGTGGAATACGTGGATGTGGAAACGCCCTTGACTGAAGTGGCCGATTTGATGATTGAAACCGGCCATTCTCGCCTGCCCGTATTCAAGGAGAATGTGGATGATCTGGTGGGGCTGGTTCACTCCCGGGATGTCTTTGACTTGATTCGCAAAAACCAGATGGAGACCTCCTTGGCCAGTATTGTGCGGGAAATTGATATTTTTCCCGAAAACAAGGGCATCAGCGACTTGCTGGAGGATTTCAAGCGCAATAAAATCCGTATTGCCGCCGTGGCCGATGAACATGGGGGCTTTGCCGGGCTGGTGACCGTTGAGGACGTCATTGAGGAAATCATTGGCGAGATTTGGGATGAGCATGAACCGGAAGAGCCCATGATGACTGTGCTTAGCTCCAATCGGGTTCAGGTCAACGGAAAATGCGAAATCGAAGATCTCAACGAACAACTGGATTTGAACATTCCCTTTGATGATTTCAAGACCATTGGGGGTTATGTGTTCGGCGAATTGGGCCGAGAGCCAGAGGCTGGTGACGAGGTCATCTTTGAAGACCTTAAATTTACGGTGGAAGAAGCCGACGGCCCTCGCATTATCAGCGTGATGATTGAATCACCCGTTCCGTTCCAGTTGAAACGGGAATTGTCGCCTGAACCGGGTAAGGGTAATGGCGCGGTTAACGTGGCTGATTCCTGAAAGCACCGGGTTCCGCGTTATGAGTCCGCTGTGCCCACAAGCGCGGCGGCCGCTTTGAGGCGCTGCCACTCGGCAGGGCTCATGGCCGGTCTGGATTCCCGCAGTGCTGTTTGCTGGCTGGCGGCCTGACTGACGGCTTGCAGGCGCTTGGGCAGGCTGGGGTGGTTTTCTCCGTAAATCTTCCACTCCAGTTGCCGCCACCATTTGGCCTTGCCTTTGTTCCGGGTCATATTTTCAAAAGCGGTCACGTAGCCGTCGGTGTCAAAGCCCGCTCTGGAAAGCAATCGAATGGCATTGGTGTCCGCTCTGGCCTCGTCTTTGCGCTCCATAAAAGCGGCCCATTGAAAGCTGCCAATTGGGGCCAGCAGGGAAATTCCCAGGCTTTTTACCAGACTGCGCACCCGGAAGACCCGAGCGGCCAGTTCATCCGCTAGGACTACCGCACCTGCGGCAATGCCCTGACGCTTTCTTTTGGCTTTGACATCCTCAAACTGCACATGGCTTAACTCGTGAGCCATCACAAAGGCCAATTCCTCAGGAGATTTAGCCTGTTTGAGGGCATCCAGATGGAAGATCACGGTTCCATTGCCATAGGCGGCGGCATTATAAAACGGTTTATTAACCACCATGACTTTATGGGGCTGCGGAATGCCATTCCGGGTCGCGATTTGTTTGGCCAGGCGAGTGAGCGGTACGGTCGCTTCCGGCATGTACAGCGGTTTCGAGCGGCTCAGCACCCATTCATCGATTTTGGAGGTCGGTTTGCGGGCCGGTTTGGACGCTGGCGGTTTGGATACCGTCGGTGCTTGGGGGGCGATGAACGCATCCAGCGTGTCAGCCGGTGTGTTAGAGGGATGAGTGACCGGCGGGAGTGTTGTGCGCAGGGCCGGTGTGGCAAGCTGCGGAACCCACTGTGGATCAATGACGACCGGGATGACTGGTAGGACAGTCAGGTAGGCACTCATGGAATCCATCGACATACAGAACTCCCCGTATTTGTAACCCAGCGCTTTCTTTAAAGATTGGCTCCACTATACGGCACAGGCATTTCAAAATCCAGCGGCTTGAACCAGGGGATTGAAAGAGCTGCTTCAGAGCCTTTTTTAGTCCTCGACCGTGCTTAAGAAGTTGGCGTCCCTGAGCAGTACCCACTGACCGTTCGGTTCTTTTCGAAAAACGGACAAGACAGGCCCTTTGCGTTCGATGGGGTGCTGGTTGCCCTTGGGCGTAATGGCCAGATGCAGGTAACTTTGGCAGTATGCCAGATGGCCCGCTTCCTCCAACGCTTCAATGCGCCAATCGAGGATGCGCAGGTGAACGCTTTGCCGAATGGCGTTGAAGCTATTGAGAAAATCATCACGGGTGATGGGTGGATGGTCAGTGACCAGAAAGACCGCATCTTCCGCCATCAGGGAGCGAATGGTTTCCAAATCCCCTTGACTCGAGGCCTGATGCCAGGTTTGCATCAGGGAATAAATGGGGTGGTTCTCAAACGGCTTGGCCATGGCGGGCTTCCTAGGCTTTTAGACTGTCTAAAGCTTTGAGGACGGCTTCCAGCGATTGCATGACCTTGGGGTGCAATGCCTCTGGACTTTCCAAAGCGTTAAAAACCTGAATGCGCTGCGGCTCTTGCTCAGCCAGGGCCAAAAAACCCGCCCGCACCTTGTTGTGGAACGCCGCTTTTTCTCCTTCCATGCGATCCGCCTGCCCTCGGTGGTTGACTCGCTGAGCTAAGACCGCCGGTTCGGCGTCGAAGAGAAAGGTTAAATCCGGCTGTTTGCCTTGAATGGCAATGTGGTTGAGTTCCCGGATGGTGTCAATAGACAAACCCCGCCCATATCCTTGGTACGCTAGTGTGGAATCCATGTGCCGATCGCAGAGGACAACGGTGCCCTTTGCTAAAGCCGGAAAGACCACTTCATCCATGTGCTGGGCCCGATCGGCGATGAAGAGCAGCAGCTCGCTCAAGGGAAATACAGGCCTTTTGGAGTGCAGCAGAATCTCCCGCAACTCCTGCCCAAAGGCGGTGCCGCCCGGATTGCGGGTGGTCAGGACGGAATAACCTTGCGCTGTCAATGCTTGGGCGCACAAGGCCAGTTGGGTGGACTTCCCGGAGCCATCCAGCCCTTCAAAGGTAATGAACAGACCCTGCGTTGATAATTCGTCCATCTGTGTTTCATCCGCCCGACTGTACCGCTTGCTTGGCCTTCCATTATAAACAAATGGTGGGGCAGCGCCGATATTAATCCCGGTTTTTGGGCGGCAGCACTTTTAAGCGGCGGTTGGGTTCATCGCCAATGCTCACGCTGGTAAGCTGGTGTTTTTCCACCAGTTCGTGCTGCATGCGCCGAATGTATGACCGCCGGGGAGCCAGCTCCACGGCCAGTTTTTCGGCCAGTGCCGTATCAATGGCTTCCTGGGCTTCCCGTAAGGCCATTTCCACCTCATCTTCAAACGGGGTCTGCGCGATTTGCCCGGCAAAGGCCCCTGCTTCGGCGTCCAGCGCTTCCCGTAAGGCCCGCTGAATTTGTGGCATGGTGTTGGTTTTGGCGTAGAACACCGGCACTTCATAATCCTGGGCCAGTTTCAAAATTTTAGATCCGGGCCGGGCGTTGGCCTTGATGGCAATCACGGCGTTGGCGTCGTACACGTTTTTGGTAATGCGCACGTGGTGCAGATTCAGCCGTTCTAGAATGCGATCCAGATAGGACTTGCTGACGCCATACACAAACACTCGATACTCTTCCTGACCCACGGGTAAGGCGGCCAAATCCCGAGGGTGTTCGGTAAACGTCCCTGCGTTAAAGCTGCCGGGCTCGGGCTCCATAATATGACCCGGCATCACTTCAAAGTCGGTTTTCAGCACTTTGGTGGCCCCGGTTTCGCTATCGATTTTGCGAATTTCGGGGAACAGTGTCCAGCCCCGCAGCAGGTGATCCACGGCTTCGGCCACATCCGGGTAAACGGCCAGCGTGTGGCGATCACGGATTTCGATGCAGATATCGAAAGTGGGTTTTTTGGCCCGTTCCTGAATGGTTTTCTGAGAAGCGCGACGCTTGGCCTCTTCGTCCCCCAGGGTAACGGTTTGAATGCCCCCGGCCAAGTCCGATAACATGGGATTTTTGACCAGATTTTCCAGAGTATGCCCGTGGGCGGTAGCCACCAGAATAACCCCCCGCTCGGCAATGGTGCGGGCGGCCATGGCCTCATCCTCGGTGCCGATTTCATCGACAATGATCACTTCCGGGGTGTGGTTTTGTACCGCTTCAATCATGGTTTCTTTCTGGCGATCCCGATCCGGCACCTGCATACGGCGGGCCCGGCCTACGGCAGGGTGCGGAATATCCCCGTCTCCGGCGATTTCGTTGGAGGTGTCCACAATGACCACCCGTTTTTGGCCTTCTCCGGCCAGCAGCATGGCGATTTCCCGCAAGCGAGAGGTTTTGCCTACACCCGGGCGGCCCAGCAACAGGACGCTTTTGCCGCTTTGGATGATGTCTTTAATGGGATCCACGGTGCCGGTGACCAGTTTGCCCACCCGGCAGGTCAGGCCGACAATATCTCCTTGCCGGTTGCGCATGGCGCTGATGCGGTGCAGGGTGCGGGGAATGCCCGCCCGGTTATCGCTGGTGAAGTACCCCATGTGTTTGACCACGTGATGAATTTCATCCAGGGTCACTTGCTGGTTACCCAGCTCCAGCAGTTTGCCTTCGGAGAAGCGGGCTTCGGGCAATCGGCCCAAATCCATGACGATTTCAATTAAATCTTCGATATCGACCACTTGAAGCGCGTGCCGGATGCGCTCGGGGAGAATGTCTATAAGCAGTTGCAGATCGGTAGCGATGGCGTTTCCCTCAAGAGTCACAGGATGAGATGGCGATACCACACAATGTTGAGGATGATTCAACGGCTGCAGAAAATTTCTGCTCGCTGGGGCAGGCTGTTTCAGTGTCACTTTCCTCTTGGATTTGTCCCTCTTGCCCTCATTATATATTAGGTTGGGCAGACTGTCCTGAAAATTTGACGCTGATGCCTGTTTTTTATTTTACCCGGTTGTGCTGTTGGTGGCTACGCACGGCTCGAAAGAGCGCCATCGATCCTGTTGAAAGGCTTGCGTCATGCTGTGGGCTTTTTGTGCCGCTTGCTCTGGGGAAAGATTCCACACCGCTTGCCGGGCCATGGTGCCCATGCCCACCCCGGCGATAAATTGATGCTCCGGCGCTTGCAGCAGGGTGGCGGTATGCAGGTTAATACCGCCCGAAATGGTGATGATGGGCGGAGTGAGTCCGGCCTGCTCAAAGGCCAGGCGGGTTTGCACAGCCGATTGCAAGGCAGGCCGGGAAGCCTCCGGGTGATCATTGCCCGACATGGGCGCGCCATCTATTTGCAGGAAGATGGGCAGTGGGTGCTGTTGTTGGGCGGTTTGCACAAAGCGAATCATCTGCTCCGAAGATACCGTTTCCGGCCGGAAGCACAGGGCGATGAGCTTGTTTTGCAGCAGAGGCTGCCAGCGGATGAGGAAGGATTCCAGCATGTAGGGGTCCACATAATGGCTGTGAATCTCCACGGCTTCTGTGGCCGGATGACTGAGGGCCGCTTCAATCTGGCTTTCCACTTGAAATGGCAGCAAATGTAGGGCATCGGTAGGGCAGGTGGGCACGCAGCGCCCGCAGCCATAGCAAAGATCCTGAGAAATGGCCAGCGCATCCGGTAGGGTGATGGCTTGAGTGGGACAGGCGGGCAAACACAGCCCGCACTGAATGCAATCGGGCTCGTTGAGTTCAATCTTGCGGAAATGGGGGTCGGGATCAAGGGGCACGCTGACCATGAGCGCGGTTTGTTTGGACGGACTGTTTTCAATTTCCCGGCGAACCAGGCCAATCAGCCTTGGATCGGGGGCGATATCAATGCAATCCACGTTGGCGGAGAGATAGGCTCGGCTGACGGCGGCGGTTTTATGGGCCTGCGTGAAGCTGCCCCCACCAATGAGCTTGAAAAAGCGCCGCTGCAACAGGGCCTCCCACATGCGGGCTTGTGCGGCGCTGAGTGGGGCGGCTGGGGGTGCTTTGGGCAGGTGAGGGAGGGGAAGGCTCATGGTGTTTACACCATAGCCAAAGGAAGAGCGGGGTTCAACATGCAGGTGTTGCGGTTTTTACCGGGCGCTTGTTTGTTGGGGCGGGTTTACGGTATAAAATAGTCTTATTCTTGCCGATGTAGCTCAGTTGGTAGAGCAACGGTTTCGTAAACCGTAGGTCACGAGTTCAAGTCTCGTCATCGGCTCCAGTATTTAAGCGGCTTTCGGGCCGCTCTTTGTTTTTATAGGGTTCTTTTTGTCCCACTTAGCCGCAAAACAAGATAAGAGCGATAGTGTTCTTTAAAGTTTAAACTGAATTTTTTATCCGAGGTTGTCTTTATACATAGTACCTGCCGGGGTTGTCTTGTAAGCTTGTCCAGGGTGCTTTGGTGTTCCGGGGTATCTACCTTCTAGATAACCACTGTTTACAAGCCTTTGAATATGTGGACGCAGTGTTTCTACATCACGAGAGAGATATTTCCCGAGTTCAACAGGGCTAAGCCAGTTATTTGTGCATAGAGTTAGAAGAATAGCTTCCATCTCTTCTCTACTGAGCTTACGTTTTGCCCTAGCAGGTTCTGTGAAAGTCCATAAAGCACTTGATAAAGGGTCTTCTACCTCTTTAACTCCCAAACTTGGTAGCTTAGAATCTAAATCTGGTAGTTTAGCACCCAAACTTGGTAGTTGCTGGGCCAGCTCAGGGAGTTCGACTGGATCTAGGAGGTCGTAAATGAAGTCTAATTCAGCTTCTGAAGGAGCTAGTAGGGGTTTAGGTTCAGCGGAATGGAATGGTGGGGGATCATCTTCGAAGAAATAATACTTATTACGTCCTTTCCCACCATCTACAAGTTTCCCATCCCTTACAAGAGAAGCTAAAGCGGTAGTTACCTCTCTAGAGTGTTCCTTTGTTAGCGGTTTTAAGAGACTATGTGTAACAAAGCCCTTGCTAACAACGGTTGCGAGTGCAAGAAGTTGAAGCTCTGGTAGTTCTCGAAACTGATTACCAAAGCGAGTGTTTAGTTCATTAAATGTCTCCTCTGGTATCAAGCTCACCATTTTTAGTTGTAAGATTGTTTCGTCCGGGTCAATACGCTCCAAAACTAATGGTGGGTGCCAATGTTGATCAGTCCAATTCTTGAAGATTTTAGGTATGCCTGTTCCTGCTCGGTCGCTGAAACCGACCATAAAGAACATCTTTTGTAAGCTCTTGTTTCTGCAGTCGCTATTACCGCCTCGTTTGGCCTCATCAAGTGGGATTCTCAAAAGGCCAGGGTTTTGAAAAATGAACATATCCGGTCTTTTTATAACTAAGATAGAGACTTTTTCACTGTAGTCAGCGTGGATTAGAGTATTAACTAATGCTTCTCGCAGGGATTCATGGATTGGAGTATCGTCAACTCTTTGAGAGCCGCTTAGTTTAAATGGAACCTTAAGATCGGCATAAAGCTTCTGTATAACCCGTCGATAAAAATCATATAGATTGCCAGACCATACTCCATCAATGGTTATCCGATCAACCCAACGATTTTCAATATTGTCGTCTAGTCTCTCTTGATAGTCTAAGAAATAGTTGGGCACAATATCTTGAATGATATGACCTTTCCCAAACATCAATAGGCCGGCTAAGGTAAGGCCCTCTTGATTATTGTCGCGATCTCGCCGATATCCTCCAAGGCATTCGAGGAAACCTTTATCGTCTTCGTCGTTCCATGGGTGTGTTGGTTGCCTGCTTTTAAAATTATTTCTGTAGGTCTTCAATGAATTTGTATCTAAATCATCCAAACCATAATGTGGTAATAATTTTGCATCCTGAGACTCTGTTACTTTTTCAGCAATCATTTTTTCTACAATATCTCTAGGGCAGAGATAATCACCTTCAAAGTTTCGTCGGAAAGTGCCAGTAAAAGGGTTTTGGCCTATATAGACAGGTTTTTGGGCTCTACTTGCACGGGGAACAAGCACAAAAATTAATCTTTTGCCTGTTTTGTGAACCTCTCGAATAATAACGCGTTGGGAACTAAGCAGGTTGATGCTGGTTTTTTGTGGATTATTAAGTAAATCAAAGAGTTCTTTAACTACTCGCTCAGGTTCTTCAATACCTAATATGCTAATTTTTTCGCCAATCTGTTCAATACCGAGAATAATCGTGCCCCCATTGGTATTTACCATGGCAGAATAGCTTTCAAAAAAATCATTGGGTACGGACCCTTTACCGTTTTTACCAGCCGCTTTTTTATACTCAACAGAATCATCTTCTGTGATTGCCTGAAAATCATCGAAGACAGATAAGCCTTGAGTCACAAATGAGTGCTTCATATCAGCCTCAGCTTTAACCTTAACTTATGGTAATCTCGTCTTCTCCAGTATTGCAAGCAGCTAGTAAACTATCGTAACTAGTAGTTTAGTGTATTTCGTATGCTGCATTTGCAGAGTTGGCAGTATTTTTTATCTAAGCCCTTTTTAGAGTGATTTTAGCAATAACCACAGCCGGGGCGTTGAAACCCCGCGATTAGTGGTCAGCATCTGACCATAACAAGATGCCGCTTTGTTGGCGGAAAGGAGCTTCAGCCTTATTGTATGCAATTCTAGTAAAAGCGCGCCAAAATTTATTTGGATTTCGATTTTAAATCGCCAGCAGCCAGGGTTGGGGATCGGTGGCTTTAAATCCATCGGCCTGATACCCAGCGGCGGTCAGCTCGTCCTTGAATTGCTCGGGCTGGTTGGCGGCGTCAATCATAATGGTCGCAACCAAATTCACCGCTTCCGTCCAGCTTTGGGCCATTTCGTCCGTCCAGCTGCCTTCTTTGGACAAATGCTCTCCCAGCACAGCGATCAGATTTTCTCCCACCGCTGGGTAATGGGCTGGCTCAGTGCCATATTTCAAGTGGCGAATACCCATGGCGTGCAGATAGGGCACCAATTTCTCGGTGTTGTTCACACCGGCCACAATGGCGCCCAACGAGGCCATTAACTTCTTGTGCTGCTCTTCCGGCGGGGTGTTGAACAATGGGCGGACTGCCGGGTACTTTTCAAACAGGCGTTGGTAAAACCGCATGCCAAGTGCCTGCGCACCGCCATTTTCCTGTTGGGCGCGCTGAAAGGTTTCGGCGAGGAGGGCCGTGTTTAAGCTCATGGGATTGATCTCCTTTAAATACGACGATGGAGCGAGAGTTACGTTTTAAGCGAGAAAGAAATGTTAAAACACGCTTTTGTCTATCATACCTTTTTTAGGTTGTAGCGGAATCGTGTATTCTCAGCATAAATGGTGTCGTGCTTCCCTGCCTTGACTCAGGTCAACTATTCTCAAAACCCTGTGTTAGCATACAGGAAGCAATCCTGGAAAATCGCGATGTCCGTACCCCTGCTGCTGGAAAACTTCCGGCAATGCTTTTTCTTTGACGCCCTGGCAGAGGAGGATCTTCAGGCCCTCGCGGGCATGGCTGGATTTCGGCAGTATTCGGCGGGGCAACCGGTATTCTCGGAGGGGGAGCCGGTGGAGGCCTTTTTTCTGCTGGTTTCCGGTTTGGTGCAGGCTTATAAAATGGGCCCGGATGGCAAGGAAGTGGTTTTGCATCTGGTTCAGCCCGGTGAGGTCTTTGCGGAATACCCGGTCTTCGGTGGGCTTTCCCACTACCCGGCCTCAGCCTTGTGTCTGGAGCCGGTGACCCTGATTGCCATCCCTGCTCTCTCCTTTAAAGCGCTGGTTTCGGACAAACCGGAAATTTTGCTGGCCATGCTGGCTCGCTTCTCCAAACGAATTCAGGAATTTGGCACCATGATTGAGGATTTGTCGCTGCGCAGTGTGGATGCCCGCCTGGCTAAATATCTGTTGGCCACCAGTGAGCATTCCTCCCCGGGGCAATCCATCGTCCTGATGCAAAAAAAGACACTGGCCGCCATTCTGGGAACGGTGCCCGAAACGCTGTCCAGAGCCTTCAAGCGCTTCAGGCAGCAAGGTCTGATCCGCATGGAAGGGACGACCCTGGCCATTCAGGATAGAGACGGTCTTCAGGCGTTGGCCGGTCAGGATTGAGTGTTGTTTTCAGGCTGTTTTGCCAGTAGCGGAGAGTGAGGCGGGAAAAGCGCCGTGTTTGAAGCTCAGAGGGCTAGCGGGCGAGGATGGTTTAAATTTGGGGGCTTGGGGGTATAACCCGGGTATTGGTCAATAAAGAGTCAGTCCCAAAAGTAATAGCCCTAAAAGTAATACCAATGAGTCAAGCCACCCAACCATCGGATAAAAAGCCGTTCCCCCTGAACGTGATTCACAGTGGGGAAGGGTGGAGTATTGCCATCTTGGCGGAAAACGGGGAAAACCGGCAACTGCTGAAGCCGGGCTGGAAAGGGGAAAAAACGGCATCCTATCAATTTCCCACCGAGCAGGCCGCCTGGAATTTCCTGAAGCAGATGTTTAATTTCTGCTTGCAGCAATCTCGTATGCAGCATACCGCCTCGGAAAAAATTAAGAATTGCGGCCAGTGTGGCGCTATTTTCAAAGCCACCGTGTTTGATCATTGCCATCGCTGCTTGCAGGAAAATGAATTTGTCTTGCAGCAAATCTGGCAAGGCTTTTACTATCTGGCAGGCTCAGAGAAAGGGGCCCTGCAAAAAGCGGCCTTCCTGCTCAAAATTCCTTATGAGGAGTTTGCCCAGGTGCCCGATGCCTTTCAGGCCATGGTGCAACGCCATCTGGAATTAAACATGGCCCTGGAAAAAGCCCGTGAAGAACGGCTCCAGCAGCAAAAAGTGGTGATTCCTGGCAGTGAACAGGCCAGAGGGTTGCGCAGTCATACGATTCGATAAGCTGGCCTCCATCATTTATGGGTTACCCTGGCGTACTGCAAACGCTAGGATGGGCCTAGGTGCATTACGAATGGAAGGAGGGGTCCGTGGCTGTTTCTCTGTCCCTTGCCATGATCGTCAAAAACGAGGAACGGGTGCTGGGACGCATTTTGTCCCAGGTGGCTGACCTGTGTGATGAATTGGTGGTGGTGGATACGGGCTCTACGGATGGTACGGTGGCTTTGGCCCAGTCGTTGGGGGCGAAGGTGTTTCACTTTGACTGGATTGATGACTTTTCGGCGGCTCGCAACGAGGCTTTTTCCCACTGCACCGGCGATTGGATCCTCTGGCTGGACGCCGATGACCTGATCACCGACGTTCATCGTCAGGCCTTGCTTGATTTGAAACAAACCATCTTGAATGATCATCTGGATGCGGTGGTGTGCAGTTATCACATTGCTTTTGACGCCAATGGCCGTTGCCTGGTTTCCATGCCCCGAGAGCGGCTACTGCGGCGTGCCGCTGGTGGATCTTGGCAGTTCCCCATTCACGAGGCCTTTGTACTGCCTGATCAGGCCGTCATTCTGGAGCGTCTGGACATTGCCATTGAGCATCATAAGCCGCCAGAGTATCTGGAACGCTCGGCAGATCGGAATCTGAACCTGTTGAAAGCCTTGATTGACCGTGGTGATCAATCCCCCCGCACCTGGTACTACTATGGCAAGGAACTGCGCCATCATGGGCGTTTGACTGAGGCCATTGCGGCTTTTTCCAGGCATCTGGAACTCAATGTCAATGACCGGATCAGCGGCTATCAGGCTTTGCATCATGCTATGCTCTGCTGCATGGAGCTGGAACGCTACGAAGAGGCCTTGAGCCTGGGCTATCGGGCTTTGGCCTTGGACGGTAGTCGTGCGGAGGCCTTGGTGAGTCTGGGGGTGGTGCGGTATCGGTTGGGTGCTTACGCGGAGGCTGTGCCGGTATTGATGGCCGCCACGGCTTGCCAAAAGCCCACAGCCGGATTGATCGTGGAAGAGGATTACAGCTGGAAGCCTTACCATTACTTGAGCCTGTGTTATGAAGGTCTGGGAGATTTCTCCAGAGCCATTGAAATGGCACTGAAAGCCTATACGGGCATTCCTGATAAAGGGGTCATCCGGGACAATATCATCTGCTTTGCCCGCAAGTTGGGCTAAGCCGACTTGGTAAAGGCGATTTAAAACGAGAGCCTCGATGGGGGCTTGTTATTTTGCTTGAAATAAAGTATCTTGATATCAAGATATAAAAACCAGAAAGCGCAAGCCATGCACAACCCAAACCAAGAACCCTATCAAAGCGCCCACTTGTGGCTGGTTCTGATGAAAGCCACGCAGGCTATCCGGGAGCATGACTTGAGAAGTATTGAATCCTCCGGCCTGTGCTTTTCTGATTTTGCCACCTTGGAAGTGTTGCTGCACAAAGGCCCCTTGCCAGTGAACCTGATTGGGGAAAAGGTTCAGCTGACCAGCGGTTCCATTACCACTGCCATTGATCGTCTGGAAAGCCGGGCGTTGGTGCAGCGGCAATTGTCTCCCACCGATCGCCGGGTTCGGCTGGTGCAGTTAACCGAATCGGGTCGGGCACTGATTGAACGGTTTTTTGAACAGCATCTGCAAGCCCTCTATACGGCCACATCCGGTTTAAACGGCGAGGAGAAAGCGCAATTGATCCACCTGCTCAAAAAGCTGGGAAAACAGGCCAAAACACTGTTGTAAGGTGTCAAATCATGCTTCAAAACAATCTTCAAATAATGGGTTTCTAACCGTCATGAATCAGAAGGAGATGAATCGATGAACGTGAACAGTTATTTTCAATCCAGAACCTGGCCTTCGCTGGGCTTGCTGGCCTTTCGGGTGGTCATGGGTAGCGCCTTTATTTTTCATGGCTTGCCCAAAGCCCAAAATGCCTTTGCCTGGATGGGAGAAGGCACCATTCCCGGCATCCTTCAGGCGTTTGCCGCCTATGCGGAAGTCCTCGGTGGGGCGGCTTTGGCCCTGGGCTTTTTAACCCCGCTGGCCAGTCTGGTGCTCATTGCCACCATGATTGGCGCTTTGAGCCTGGTTCATTTTCCCAGCGGGCATCCGTTCGTCAGTGCTACCGGTGACGGTTCCAGCGAACTGGCTTTGGTTTATTTGACCGGCGCTTTGTTATTCCTGCTGAACAGTCCCGGTAAATTTTCCGTGGATTACTGGTTACTCAAAGCCAAACTCACGCAGGCTGAGGTCGCTGTTTAGCCGGGTGGCTCAAGCTGTACGTCACAAACCACCAGAAAGGAGCCTGTCATGAACACGCTCGGCAAACTCACTGTGCGGGCCAGTCAGGAGCGGGGACGCACCCGAATTGATTGGCTGGATAGCTATCATACCTTTTCCTTTTGCGATTACTTCGATCCCCGCTTTCATCATTTCAGCGATCTGCGGGTGATTAATGATGATATCATCCAGCCGAGCGGGGGCTTTCCCACCCATGGCCACCGGGACATGGAAATTCTCACGGTGGTACTGAAAGGCGAGTTGAGGCATGAAGACAGTTTGGGGAATGGCTCGATAATCCGTCCCGGCGAAATTCAGCGTATGACCGCAGGAACCGGGGTGACGCACAGCGAGTTCAACGCCTCAAAGACAGAGCCACTGCATCTGCTGCAAATCTGGATTCATCCCCAGGAAAAGGGATTATCGCCCAGTTACGAGCAACAATCGTTTGAGGAGATGGGGCCCTCCCAATCGGACTCCAGTCTGGCGTTTCAGTGCATTGCCTCTCCCACCGGGGAGGGCGCTGCGGTGCGCATTCATCAGGATGCCTATCTCTACCGGGCCTCTCTGGATGTGGGTCAGCGGGCCACCTTTGATCTGTCCTCGAATCGCTCTTATTGGCTGCATGTGGCGACTGGCCAGGTGCAAACAGAAGGGCAGATTTTACAGGCCGGGGATGCCCTGGGTCTGACAGAAAGCGAAGCGCTTCTGGAGCTGACGGCTCAGGCTCCTGAAACGCAGCTGTTGCTCTTTGATCTGAGAAGGCCCTAATCTCCGTTGTGGGATTTTTGCGGCATTTTTTTAGTCCGGCTCAGCTTCGTGGGTTTTTGCATGGCGTGGCGTTAAAACGCAGGTTCCATGGCTTTTTGAGGCTGAGCTTTCTTGTTGTGAAGCTCTGCTGAAGCGTTTTTGGGGGGATGTTTTGGCCAAAGATATTTTCACGCTTGAGTTTGACACTGTCCTGCAAAAAAGTTTATAAAAACAATATAAGTCGTAAAACTTTCGCTTGGAGTGAGTAAAACCTTTGGCAGTGATCAGTCGTAAGCGTGGTTGAAAATCTGATCGGCCCAAGGTGAATGATGTGTTGTAGGAATAAGCGCCTGTTTGCTTTTAAGGCTGGCGCTTTCAATAACAGTGGAGTTGGATCAATGAAAAAATCCCTAGGATTCTCTTTGGCTACTTTAACCGTGGTGCTGTTGCTGCAAAATAGCAATGCCTTCGCCTATCAATTAAACGCGGCGGAAAGAACCCTGTCGGTGACACCTGGTCAAACCGCTCAGGCCACCACGGCTGATCTGAGAAGCGTACTGAGCTATCTGTCTGGCTTGAAAGACAAAAGCAAGCCCTGGCGGGTATTGATGGCGCCTGGTAAATACCTGATTACCAATCAGCTTACGGTGCGTAATTTGCAGAACGTGGAATTTGTCTCGGATATGAACAAGCCCGCCCAGCTGATTAAGGACGCCAGCTGGAACGCCACTACGGGTGGTGAGTACCTGCTGAATGTGACCTACAGTAAAAATGTATCCATGATCGGCATGCAGTTTTATGGGACTACGGATTACAAAAACAACGCGGATCCCGTGTGGCCGGATCAGGGCGTTTATTTCGGCTCCTGCGATACGGTGCTGGTTCGGAATAACGGCTTTTTCAACTTCGGAAATAGCGCCCTCCGGGTGGCCACTCACGAGCGCGATCCCATTCCGGGGGTGAATAGCCGCAACACGCAAGTGCTGAATAACCTGTTCAACAATGTCTATCAACTTTCCACCACCACCAACGACACCGTTCACGGCGGCACCCAGAATTATTTGCTGCAAGGCAACGTCTTCTATAACCTGCGGGGCTCCATTAAATTCGCTACCCGCACGGCAGGGGCTGAGAACATCAAAATTCTGAATAACCGGGTTAATGGTGGCAGCCACTATGGGATTGAGATTAACAATTACAATAACGTGGAAATTCGTGGCAATCAGCTACAAAATATTAAGGAATTCGCCATGAATATTTATACCAACACACGGGCCACGGGTTCCTTTAACTGGGGCGAGAACTACACCATTGCCGACAACGTCATGACCAACGTGGGCAAGGGCTTGCGCTTCAGTACCGAACCTTACGCCGATGGCACCAAGGTGTATGGTAAGAACCTGCAAATTACCAATAACATCTTTAATGGGGTCACCGATGCCGGTTTTGGCGGCGCTGCCATTTCTCAAATCAACGGGAATATCAATGGGCTGACTATTACCCAGAATCAATTGAATAACATCGCCAACAAAAGATATATCAGCTACACTTCCGGCAGCACCATTACCAGTTATTTGAATAACCTGGTAAACGGAGTTGCTTACGGCCCACAACAAACCACAGCAACCAAATAAGCCTCTATCTCAAAAAGCAGGCCAGTTTTTTAAGCTGGCCTGCTTTTGCGTTTTGACGGGTTGAATCTTAAATTAGGGATTGATTGGAGAGGACAGCGCTTGAAGATACCGCTGAATGGGTTCCATGGGCTCATCCGGCGCAAGTTCCTGAATTTTAGCCATGACCGCAGAGCCGACAATGACCCCATCGGCCCCCAAAGCAATCATGGTTTCCACATGCGCTCGCTTAGAGATGCCAAAGCCCACGCACACGGGCAAGTCGGAACATTGACGGGCTTGGGTTAATAAATTACCCAGCGCTTGATCGTAGCGTTCTTCCACGCCGGTAATGCCAAGGCGAGAAACGGCATACAAAAAGCCACCGGATTGCGCCGCAATGTGTTGCAGACGGTCTGGCGTGGTGCGGGTGGAAATAATGGAAGTAAGCTGTAAACCATGTTTCTCCAGAGCGGGTTTAATTTCGGCGATGCCTTCGACCGGTAAGTCGGCAATCAACAGGCCATCGGCGCCAGCTTCGGCAATATCCTGGCAAAACCGATCAATGCCCCGAACCAGTACCAGGTTGTAATACACCAATAAACTGATGGGAATGTGCGGATAGTTTTGCCGAATTTGTTTCAGTAAATTCAAGGCCTGATCCACGTTAAAGCCCGCCTCCAAGACCGCTCGACCCGCTTGCTGAATCAGCGGGCCATCGGCCACCGGATCGCTGAAAGCCAGCCCCAGCTCTAGGGCGCTGGCCCCACCGGCCACAAAGGCATCAATGGTCTCCAGACATCTTTGGGGAGTGGGCCATCCCAGCAGGGTAAAGGGGATCAGGGCGTGGCGTTTTTCCTGCTTCAAACGAGCAAACAAATCATCATAGCGAGACGGGGTTTTGGTTTGCTTAAGCGTGGACATGGTGGATTCCCTCCTGTTGGGCCATGACTTGGTGTAAATCTTTGTCTCCCCGCCCGGAGAGGTTGATCAAAATAATCTGCTCCGGCGATCCCTGAGCCGCCAAGGTTTGGGCGTAAGCCAGGGCATGGCAGGATTCCAGGGCCGGTAAAATGCCTTCGGTCTCCGCCAGCGTATGGAAGGCGGCCAAGGCCTCCGCATCGGTGGCAGAAGCATAAATGGCCTCCCCGGTGCTTTGCATGTGGGCGTGTTCCGGGCCCACTAACGGATAATCCAGTCCAGCGGAAATGCTGTAGGTTTCCCGCACCTGGCCGTCTTTATCCTGCAAGGCCAAACTCTTCATGCCGTGCAAACAACCCGGCGTCCCTTTGGCCAGCACCGCCCCGTGATGCTCGGTCTCCAAGCCCAATCCAGCGGGTTCCACCCCGATGAGTTGCGCGCTGGTATGGCGGAATCCCTGAAAAATGCCGATGGCATTAGAGCCTCCGCCCACACAGGCCACCACTTGATCGGGCAGCCGTCCGGCTTGTTCTAAAATTTGTCGATGCGCTTCTTCCCCGATAATCTGTTGAAAAAAACGGACCAGTGAAGGGTAAGGATGCGGCCCGGCGGCGGTGCCCAGCAGGTAATAAGTATCATGCAAGTTGCTGACCCAATCCCGCATGGCTTCATTAATGGCGTCTTTCAGGGTTTTGGAGCCCACCTCTACCGCATGCACAGTGGCTCCCAATAATTTCATGCGAAACACGTTGGGTTGCTGACGCTCCATATCCACGGCACCCATGTACACTTCGGTCTTGATTCCGAGCAAGGCACCAGCCATGGCCGTGGCCACCCCGTGCTGCCCCGCACCGGTTTCGGCGATAATTCGGGTTTTGCCCATACGCTTGGCCAATAAGGCCTGACCAATGGCATTGTTGGTTTTATGCGCGCCGCCGTGCAGTAGGTCTTCTCGCTTTAAAAATATGCGGGCCCCATAGCGTTTGGAAAGATTTTTGGCCTCATACAGCGGTGTGGGACGTCCGGCGTAATGCTTCAGTAACTGATGATATTCCTTTAAAAACTCTGTGTCCTGGCTAGCTTCCAAGAAAGCGCTTTCCACTTCTTCCAGCGCAGGCACTAACAATTCCGGGACATAAACGCCCCCGAAGGCACCAAAAAAGCCTAAGGATTGCATGATAGGTTCTCTCCATGATTGGGTTGGGGTTTAAAACGGTTTACGATTTGGCAAAACTGGATCATTTTATCGAGGTCTTTCTTTCCCGGTGCTTGCTCCACCCCGGAGGCCACATCCACCCCAGCGGGCTGGAAGGTTTGTAATACTTGCTGGATGTTGTGTGGGGTTAAGCCACCAGCCAGCAGACAGGGAAAATCGTAGAAAAAAGCGCGCACCAATTCTGAATCAGCGTTGGACTGAGCGATGTCTGAAACACTTTGCATGACGCTGCCTTTGGGTAAATCCAGCAGTAAGGTTTGCACTTGCGATACTTCCAAATAAGCAGCCGCTTTACGGCGGAGCGCCGAGATATCCAGTTTGGGTAGTTCTGGATGAAGCAGGAATGTTTTAACCACAGGTGCCGAAATTTGAGCGCAAAATTCAGGACTTTCGTTGCCATGAAGCTGTACCCGGTTGATGTTCAGGGATTGAATGTGCTGCTCAATTTCAGAGGGTGTTTGATTTTGAAAAACGCCCACCACGTCGATGGAGGGGTGCATGGCCCGCAGCTCACTGAGAATATTTTTTGCCGATTCCAACGATACAAAGCGAGGGGTGTGGGGCACGAAAATCAGCCCCAGCCAATCGGCACCCGCCTGAACGGCGGCCATGGCGTCGGCCGGGTTGGTAATGCCACAAATTTTGATCCGGGGTGTGATCATGCCAGTAACTCCTGAAGCTTTTTGGCCAGTGCTTCTGGGGTGGGTTGGCGCATGAGGGTGGAGCCGATCAAAAACCCATCGCAGTGCGGCTGGAGTCTCAAAATATCCGCTTTATCCTGAATGCCACTGGCAGCAATTTTGAGAATATCCTCTGGAATCAAGGGCGATAGCCGTTCGGTGGTGGACAGATCCATTTTTAAAGATTGTAGATTGCGGTTGTTGATCAGCAGAATAGACGGATTAATTTTCAGCGCTCGTTTTACTTCCTCGGCATCCTGCACTTCAATCAACGGGGTCATGTTCAGTGTTAAAACCAGTGCATTGAGTTCCGTAAGTTGTGCGTCGCTCAATGCCTTGACGATCAGTAAAACCGCTTGGGCTCCTGCTTGTCGGGCTTCATAGACTTGATAGGGATCAATGATAAAATCCTTGCATAAAGTAGGAAGGGTGACTTGATTGCGAACCGATTGCAGCAATGCCAAACTGCCCCCAAAATAGTGCGCATCGGTTAAAACGGAAATGGCCACGCCGTATTGCGCATAAATGGGCAATATGGAGGCTAAATCCAGCGTTTCTTGTAGCACACCCGCAGATGGCGAGGCCGGTTTAATTTCTAAAATGCAGGCCGGTTTTGGGGTGGCTTGGCGAATGGCTCGCTCCAGAGCGTGCGGTTGGGTACAGGCCGCCACTTGGGACACCCATTCGGAGAGGGGTCGGTGCTGTTTTCGTTGGGCCACTTCTTCTCGTTTGTGGGCTACGATGGCATCCAGCACGTTATGGGCAGGCAAGTTGTTCATAAACCCTCCGGCATTGTTCCAGCGTTTGCCATGCTTTTTTGCTTTTTAAAATTTGTTTGGCTTCCTGAATGCCTTCCTCCAGCGTGGGGGCTTTTTGGGCAATCAACAGGCCCGCACCGGCATTCAGGCACACCGTGTCATAATACGGCGATTGATCATCGTCCCCGTGAAGCAGCCGCGTAAATATTTTCAAATTCTCAGCAGGATGATGCTCGGTTTGGTGCGGTTCACGGTGCCCATTTTTAGACGGAGAATCAGACAGGAAATCAGACGGAAAAATGGTTATTTCGGTGAAAGTATTTTGCTCAAGTTGAAACACGTGCGTATTGCCGTGGATATCCAGTTCATCCAAACCCGACTCCGCATGCACGATCCAGCCACGCTCACAGGTGCCAGCGTTGATCAAATAGTCGGCCATGCGTTGTTGCATACCGGGGTGTGAAACACCCAGCAGCTGATAGGCAGGTTTCACCGGATTGAGCAGGGGGCCTAAAAAGTTAAACAGGGTGCGGGTTTTCAAGGTGCGACGCAACTGGTTAAACCCTGCAAGCTGTGGATAACATTGCGGGGCAAACAGAAAAACCAAACCGCACTGTGCCAATGCTTCCGGGATGCGATCCAAGTGAATCCGCTCAGAAAAGCCCAGTTGAGCCAACAGATCAAAACTACCGCTGGCACTGCTGAATCCCCGATTCCCGAACTTCACCACCGGAATGCCCGCTGCCGCCAACATAAACGCCACCGTGGTAGAGGTGTTGAAATGAGGCAAGCCGCTGCCGCCGGTGCCACAACAATCCATCACCGGGACGGATGGTAAAGCCAAAGGAACGGCGGTTTCCTGCATACAGGCCAAGGCATCCGTAAACAGGGCTGGGGTAATGCGCTCCGGGGTCAGTTGCCCCAGTAAGTCCAGCGTGTCCACTTCGCTGTATTCCAGATGGATCAGTTGGCGCAGTTGGTCACGGCTTAGCATTGGGTCAGAAAATTCCTTAAAATCTGCTGTCCCTGCGGGGTGCCAATGGATTCGGGGTGAAACTGAATGCCATACAGGGGCTGGCTACGGTGCTGCATGGCCATGGGCAGGTTGCTTTCCACGTCACGAACGGTAATTTCCAAATCTGAGGGCAAGGTTTGTTCATCCACCAACAGGGAGTGATAGCGCATGGCCTCAAACGTGGCAGGCAGACCGTCAAACAAGGGGCTGCTAACCACTTGCCGCATGAGGCGGCTTTCCCCATGCACGATTTCAGGGGCGGGCATAACGCCACCGCCCAAGTAGTGGGCCATGCCCTGATGGCCCAGACAAACCCCCAGAACCGGACAATTCAGTTCCGCCTGCCGTTGAATGATTTCCGCGCAAATGCCGAAATCGGAAGGTTCCGCGGGATGGCCGGGCCCGGGGGAGAGAATGATCCGTTGTGGTTTTTTCGCCAGTAAGGTTTGGAAATCAATGCCATCATTCCGGTAAACTGCCACCGGGGCTTCTGTTTCGGATTGCAGCATCTGGTACAAATTGAAGGTGAAGGAGTCGTAATTATCAATAATCACGACGGGTTGCGCTGCGGGCATCGGCGTCCATCCTTTCCGCCATCAGAATGGCTTTAATCATGCTTTTGGCCTTGTTGCGGGTTTCTTCGTATTCGGATTTCGGCACCGAGTGATGCACAATGCCAGCCCCGGCCTGAATATGGGCCGTATTCTCCTGGATGAGGGCGGAACGAATGGCGATGGCCCCATCGGCGTTGCCATTGGCGTCAATGTAACCTACCATGCCGGAATAAACGCCCCGTTGCTCCGACTCCAGCTTAGCCAGCAACTGCATGGCCCGAATTTTGGGAGCGCCGCTGACAGTGCCTCGGGGGAAGCAACTCCTTAAAGCATCGTAGCCGCTCAAGCCCTCCCGCAGCTTGCCGGTAATTTCCGTGGCCAAATGCATCACATGGGTGTACCGAAGAATTTTGGCGATTTCTCCCACCGCAATGCTGCCCGGCTGGCAAATACGCCCTAAATCGTTACGCCCCAGATCCACCAGCATGCGATGCTCGGCCATTTCCTTGCGGCAGGCCCGCAGCTCTTCGGCCAAACTGGCGTCATCCGCTTCCGACGTCCCTCGGGGACGGGTTCCGGCCAAGGCTTTCAGCGTCACTTGTCCATCCCGACAGCGCACAAAGGTTTCCGGCGAGGAGCCCAGATAGACGAACTCCGGGAATTTGAGGTAGTACGCATAGGGGGACGGATTGATGGCGGTCACCGTGCGGTAAATATCCAGCGGGCGACACTGGACGGGGAGAGAAAAACGCTGGGCCAGCACAATCTGGAAAATTTGCCCTTCCACAATCCACTGCTTGGCCTGATGGATGGCCTTCATAAAATCGGCTTTGGGGGTGGCGTAACGCACCGTGTCAAACACCTGATCGTCGGAGAGTTGAGGCAAGGTGAGCAAGTGGAGTTCCTGGGTTTGTTGGTTCAAGGCCTGCTGGACGGTCTGAAACAGCCGTTGCGCTTCTGTGGCTTCCCGATGCGAGACCAGGTGAATGCGGCGATACAGGTGATCAAAAATAATGACCGAATCGTACAGGCCCATGTACACATCGGGCACTTTCAACACATCTTCTGCGGGTTGAGGGATCTGCTCAAAATACTGGGTGGTGCCGTAGCCCAAATAACCCACCCAACCGGAAGTCAGGGGCAAATCGCTGTATTCGGGCGGAAGAACATCCAACAGGGGCAAGGTTTCCAGCTGCAAGGCCCGCAAACGACCCATGGGATCGGTGCAGGTTTCCAGTCGCTCGGTGCCTTCCCGGTGGTTTTGAATGATGGCGGAACCGTTTTTCAAGCGAAAACTCAGCACGGCATCCAGCCCGATGATGGAAAAGCGGCCCACCTGCCGATCCCCGTCCGTACTCTCCAGCAGAAACATGAGGGAAAAGGAGGATTGCAGGCGATGAAACAGGGACACCGGTGTCTCGGTGTCTGAGAGGTAACTGTGGATGGTCAGGGGCATAACGACAGCGCTCCAATGCGATTGATCTAAAACTAAAATTTAAGGCTAAAAACGAAAAAACAGACCCGGGGGCCTGCTTTCTGGAAATCTGGAGTCAATTACGAACAATGCTTTCAAGGGTAATCAATCCAGCCCGACAGGCCAGTAAGCGGTTGGTTCCACCACCACTGCTGCAATTGGGTTGGCTGTACTGCGATTGAAAGCATGAAAATACTAAGTCTTTATTGACGTTGAGCTACTATCATAGCCGCTGGTGGGGTTGGCTTGTCAAGCAATTATTTGCGATGTCCGGCAGGCTCTGCCAAAAGCGTCCACCCACTGGGGGCAGACGCTTTGAGAATCCAGGTTGTAAAGGAGGGCGCTGGTTATTTGCGCATCATTTTGCGCACTTCCCCGATATGGCTTTCCTCTTCGGCCACCATACGGCGGGCGAACTCCTCAAACATGACGGATTTGTCTTTCACCAAATCCAGCAACTCCTGGTAAAGCTGCATTTGCTTGGACTCATGGGTCAGGGATTCTTCCAGAATACTGAAAATATCGTGCTTGTGGGTTTCCAGCAGTTGCCCAATGCCTAGTGATGGATGCTCTCCCAGATGGGTGATCAACTCGCCGCTTTCCTGGGCGTGCAGTAAGGATTCGCTGGCCTGACTTTTGAGCCAGGAGGTAATGGGTATGCGGTTAGGGCCAAATACCATGAATGAATAGTGGGTATAACGCACCACACCGGCCAATTCCATTTCCACAATGCGGTTCAGGGTGTCCACAACCTTGGGAATGTCGAATGTATACTCCGCCATTGGCTCTCTCCTTGTTGTTTTTTAATGTGTTGAGAATCATGACCCGATTCGATGGACCTTGATCTTACCGGAGAGAGAGGTCATCTCCAAATAAATTTGCGAAAGTCGTCAGACTCTGTATTTTCTGATGAAGAAGCCCTTGGTTAAAACACGAATGCCGCACAATGAAAAGCCCGAGTCGCTCCAGACGAGTCACTCGGGCTTTCATCAATCGATAGCAGGAAATAGTAGGGCCTATTTCAGCGGATTCAAGGCCTCTGGGGTCAGTTTCAGCTTGCCCTCGTTTAACAGCAGGCCCAACTGTAGCAAAGAGGTCAGCTTGGGACTGGCCAAAATCCCTGCCGTTTCCAGCAGGTTGACGCCCTTGCCACTTTCCTTGGACATCCGGTAGGCCAGGTAATGATCCTTAAAGACCAGGGCCAATGGCACATGCAAAAGGTTGCCCTTGGCAAGCCGAATGGCATTGTACAGGTTAGGGGCTACCGCCTGAATGCTGTTCATGACGAAGCCATCTTTTTTGCCGCTCAGTTGTTGGGCCGCAATGGTGGTTGCGTAGGCCAGCGATTTTTTACCCATTTCAGAGTTGGTAACGTTTTTGGCTTGTCCGATGCTATTTCGGATGGGAGCGGGCAGTTTGGGGTACACATAGGATTCAAGCGGGTTAATGCCAAACATGGTTGTAAATCTCCCAGAGTTGTTAAAGATTGTGTGAGTTGTGAATACTTGGTGTATGACCATCTGCACTAATAAAACACCTCAACTGAAGTTTGGAACAGGACAAATGTCCTATCTTTATATTTCTGTGTGGGAAAGCCCTTCAAAATGGCAGAAATCCTTTTCCAGCCGGGCTGGAGAATCTTTGCTTTTACAGGTGATATGTTAAAAAGTGTAAAGCAGCGGTGCTGTTTCTGTCGGAGACAGTCAAGGATTCTCCCATAAACTCCAGAATTCTGAGGGGGATGTGTTGGGTTGGGCCAGATCGCTAGCATTAAAATAGCTTGTGGAGGTTTCATAGGGTGGCACTGGTTTATACCGATGTCGCATGGATGTTACCGCACGAATTGCGTGGTTCGTTATTGATGGTTATTGCCTCCAGAGAGTTCGCGACTCCTTTTGCCCCTTCCCAGTCCAGCCGATTACCGGGTTGCGCTCCCCTTCAGCCCGAAGCGGCCGAGTCTTTACTGGTTGAATTACGCCAGAATCGTTGGCGGCGCCTGCGTGCTGAATACGATGACCCTCTGGGTATGCTGTTCAACAATCAGGCCCGGCAATGGACGATGGGCTGGAATGAAAATCAGGATGAGCTGTATCTGCTGGTGTGGGAAACGGAATCCTGGCAAAACCAGGCGACCTGGTCTCTGTATTGTAACGGAGAACTTCTGTACCAGGAGGCTGACGGGGGCTCCAAGCGACGCAGTGCCCTCTGTCAGGAGCTGCTGGAAAGTCCATTGCTGCCCTGTGTGTCTGCGCTGGAGTTGCTGAGCCCGCTGATGGACTTTCGCTACTTTGAGCCTCAGCGGGAAGCCGCGGCCCAAAAGTTCATTCTGGCGCTGTTGGCCCGGCCTGAAGTTTTTTCCACTCTGAAAGCGCCTTTGCTGGAAGCCCTGAATGCCGAATTGGGTAGTCTGGACTGGCCGGTTCTGGACATTTTAAAGTTACATCGGGTTGCCCATAAGCTGACCCTGTTGCGGGTCTTTGATGTTGGCTTGAAACAGGGCTGGATCAGACAGCCAAAGGACTTGCGGCAGTTCAACCAAAGTCTGGACAGCTTAGAGCGGGCTATGGACACGTTGCAAGGGCAGCTTTCCCTGTTATTTCAGCCGGGATTGGCCCAAGCCCGCCATACGTTCTCTCAAATTCGCGGCCAGCGGCATTGGGAAGGTTGCTTTGATGCCCTTGAGACCCGGGGCCGGGTTGCAGGTTAGGAAAACATTCCGTCGTTATTTTAGCCTGTTATTTTGGTATGATGAGCTATGTCCTGTTGGCCTGTCCGTTTTGGCAGGGCCACAACGCGTTCCCTCCCTAACCTTGTGATTGCCTTATCGCTATGAATTCCTATCGTAAACTGGTTGTTTTTGTTCTGACTGCTCTGGTGCTGGGGGGAGGCTGGGCTATCTGGAATGCCGATCAGAAGTTGAAGCAGGAAGAAGCCCTGCATCGCCAGCAACAAGCCGCTCAAAACAAGCAGGATAGTATGACTGGCCAGAATGTCTCTTTCACGGTGACCGAAGGCAAGGTTAAAAAGTGGAAGCTGGAGGCCCTTCAGGCCGTTTACAGTGAAAACAGGGCCCAAGCCACCTTAAAAACGGTGAAAGGCGAATTTTATGACGCCGAAGGAAAGCCGGTATTGCAGTTTTCCGCCCCCGAGGGGCTGTATTTGGCCAAGGATAATACGGTGACCCTGAGTGGCGGCGTCATTGCGAATTCGGCTCAAAAACAGGAAAACGGGGGCAAGGGCGGTCAAATGAAAGCCCCTACCATGACCTGGAGTGGCAAATCCGATTGGGTTACAGCAAAAGGGGGAGCGGAACTGACATTTCCGCAAGGAAAATCCACTGCCCAAACGTGTCGATTTACGCTGGATTTCTCTAATATTCAATTAGAGGGCGGAGTGAACTCTTCACTCAGTCCGCTATAGTCATAAACGCGAAATTTGCGTCACTTCGACGGATATTTTCATGATTCCCCATTCCTGGAACCTGATTCTTATCGTGGCAGGCGGATTCGCCTGTATTTTGGCATTGGGTGCGGGGGTGGCCTATTTCAAGTTCAGCAAGCGGAACGCGTCCTGGTACTACAACAAAGGCATTGATTTTTATCAAAACAACCATTTAACCAGGGCCATTGACTGCTTTACCCGAGCAACCGCACTGCAACCGGACTTTGCCGAGGCGCACTACAACCTTGGCTTGATTTATCAGCAACAGGAAGACGCTGCCAATGCCAAGCAGTGTTTTCAAAGTGTGCTTGATATCGCCCCCGACGATTTGGAAGCGCTTTATAACCTGGCCTTAATCGAATACGAAGAGAGCGCCTACCCTCAAGCGGAGGCTTTACTGCGCAAGGCCCTTGAAATCGCACCGGAGGACGCGGATTGCTATTACCTCCTGGGCTTGGTTTACGAGGCGGACAAAAAGTTTGCCGAGGCCATGGAGGCATTCCAAAAAGCCACGGACTACGACGCAACCAATATCAATGCCTTCCTGTTTCTGGGGAAGTTACAAGATCAGTCCGTCCAGCTGGCTGAGGCCATTCAAAATTTTAAAAAAGTGCTGGAACTGGATCCCAACAATCTGGAGGCCAACTATGACCTCTCCATCTCTCTGGCCAAGAAGGGGGATTGGGAAGGCACCATCCAGTACAGCCAGAAAGCCATTCAAATCGATCCGAATTACGCTAAAGCCTACAACCAGTTGGGTCTGGCCCACTACTGCCAGGAAGAGATGCCGGACGCCATTGCGTTCTACCAAAAGGCCATCGAGATCGACCCTGCTTACGGCAATGCCTACAATAACCTGGGTTACGCCTACCAAAAGACAGGCCGTTACGCCGAGGCCATTGAGATGTTTGAGCAGTATCTAAAAATCGGCACGGATGCCGAGGAAGAGGCGGAAATTCGCGAACACATCGACCTGCTCAAGAAAAAAATGCTGGAATAAGGCTGAAAACCCGCTATCGCTGGCCAAAGACCTGTTCCAGTTGCATAGCGACCCCTGAAATTTCCGTATCCAGGAAGGCCACCTTCTTCAGGGGGCCAGCCCCTTGCTTTTCAATCAGTTTCGGGGCAGCCGGATTGGCCATTTTAATCAATTGCTTGATCTCTTCATACAACTGGGTGGCATTATCGGCGTATAAAACCAATGGGGTTGCCAGAGAGCGCATAAACACCAGTACGCAAACCTGCAAGTTGGGTGGTAATGGCGATTGACTGGCGGACATGGGCTTCTCTCTCACTTTCACTTTTCCCGACTGTATTTATTTATAAAGGTTGCTCATCATAAGCGCAACCATTCCCCAGCCCAAACCCTGAAAAATTGACAATAAAAAATGGCATAGGCTGGAATCGAACCAGCGACACCGCGGGTATGAACCGCGTGCTCTAGCCATCTGAGCTACTATGCCATGGGTGATTATTATGGGTTGAATGGAGGGTGCTTGTCAACCAAGGGCACCGCTATAATAACCATATTGTTAAGATAGCCCCATCAGGAAACATGAACAGCCCCAAGGAAGATCCCGAACTCAATCCGGCAAACCGTTGGTATGATAGCGATCCGGTGCTACAAAGAGCATTGGGGCAATTGCATCAGGCCACCGACAAGCAACAGGCTCAAGTGGCCCTGAATATCATTAAAATCGTGGTGGAACACCAGCTGGAAGACCAAAGCCTGGAAAACCCAAGCCTTGTGTCTATCGAGGACTTGGATAGCGCTTTGCCCTACCGCCGCTCCTGGGACGGCCACCGTCAGCATCGGCGTTGGTACGACATACACGAGACGCTGAGTTCGGCCATTCAGCTGTTAGGGGATTGCCCTGAGGATTTGCAGGTCAAAATCATCCCATCCATTGCCAAAATGATTGAAAAGACCATCCAGTCCGGGCGATAAGGCCAAGCCACAAGCATTCTTTTTTGGTCAGTATCCCTTCACAACACGTTTGTAAAAAACCAAGGCTCGCTCAGACAATCCGTGGAATTGGTTCTGGCAAGAATTGCCAAGCCCTTTTCTTTATTGCTCGTGAAAAAAACCGCCCCCGCACACAATTTCCACCACCTTGAGTAAAAAACGGCGAGGGGCATCGGCCTGATGAAAATAAATCTCTTCGCCGGATAAATGCTTCATGCTCATGACCGCTGGGGCCGTGGGATCGGCAGGTATATATAAAGAAGCGATTTCCTGGTGGATCAATTCCGAAAAGGAGGCGGCGTGCAAATTGCTGCGGGTATCCAGGAAATCCCCATTCAAGGCGATAATACGCCCGGTGAACACCGGGGGACGCCCAGGGCGGTTCAAGGCCAGCGGCTTGGTATTGCCCCGTGTGGTAAAGCTAATGGCGTGCCACAGAATTTGCAGGATGCCCACGGAGCGATCAGGATCCATTTGAGAGCGGATTCTCGGCAACTGGGCGTCTTTCCCTTCCAGATGGCGGGCTTCAAAGGCGGACTGAAAGCATTCCACAAAGTTTTCCATATCCTGCAACAGGTAATCAAACACCTGATGCGTGTTTCGCATGGCCGCTTCATGCTCGCTTAACTGCTTCTGCATGTGGGCGGCCAGCATGTCCACTTTCTGCTGGATGGCTTTTACGGCATTGGGTTCGTAAAACACGCTGCCTGGCCACACATCGGCAACTTTGCGTGGCAAAGGGCCACCCTGGAGCGATTGATCTTGTAAATTTGCCATAAAACGCTAACCAAGCCTCTATTCTGGGAAGGAAGTAACCACGCCGGGGAACCCCTTTTTTACGAGCGGATACCGACTATTTTAAATGAATCCGGGAGCATTGTTGTCGAGATTTTTCTTAGACTTTGGCCGGTACTTTATCCGGGGTGACCTTCCGACGGCCAATACTGACGTAGTGGTAGCCCAGATTCTTCATCCGCTCTGGATTAAAGAGGTTTCGGCCATCCACAATCAGCCGACACTCGCTTTCCTGGCGGAGCCGCAGGAAGTTGATGTAAGCGAATTCGTCCCACTCGGTCAGGATGGCAATGGCATCAGCGCCTTGGGCCGCCTCGTAAGCGGACTGACAATAGGTCACATCGGGAAGCAGCTCTTTGGCGGGCTCCATGGCCAACGGATCGTAAGCCCGGATTTTGGCGCCTCGCTTTTCCAGCCCCCGCACAATGGTTAAGCTGGGAGTATCCCGCAGGTCATCGGTATCCGGTCGGTAGGCAATGCCCCAAATGGCAATGGTTTTACCGGACAGGTTCTTGCCCAGGGCCTCGTCAATCTTCTCGATAAAGCTGATGCGCTGATAGCGGTTGATGATATCCACCTGTTTCAGCAGATCCAGGTTTAAGTGGTACTCTTCGGCGATATTAATGAGGGAGTTGAGATCCTTGGGAAAGAAAATACCCCCGTAGCCAATTCCGGCGTTCAGGTATTCTTGCCCGATGCGGCGATCCAGGCCCAGGCCCCGGGCCACGCTGGTGATATCGGCGCCGGTTTTCTCGCAAATCTGGGCGATGGAGTTGATAAAAGAGATTTTGGTGGCCAAAAAGGCGTTGGTGGCGTGCTTGATCAGCTCGGCGCTGTTGGTGTCGGTCATCAGAATGGGCGCATTCAGGGGACGGTAAATCTCCACAATGGTATCGATGGCCCGCTTGCTTTCGGCCCCCACAATAATACGGTCGGGGTGCATAAAGTCGTTGACCGCATGCCCTTCCCGCAGGAACTGGGGAACGGCTGCAATGTCAAACTCAATGCCCTCAGGGACTTGCTCCTGCAAGAGGGATTGGAGCCACTCGCCGGTTTTAATGGGCAGGGTGCTTTTCTCAATGATCAGGCGATAGCCATTAATGCCTTCGGCAATGCTTTTCACCGCCGCCGTCAGGGCGCTGAAATCTGGTTTGCCCGAGGGCAACAGCGGGGTGCCAATGCACAGGAAAATCACTTCCGAGTTACGAACGGCCTGCACGATATCGGTGGTAAACTCCAGGCGTCCCTCTTCCCGATTGCCCCGGATCAACGGCTCCAGCGCTTCTTCATAAAAGTGGACTTTGCCTTGCTGAAGGTCTCGCATGCGGCCTTCTTTCAGATCGGCGCAGACTACCTGATGACCCATTTCAGCCAGACAAGTTCCGGTTACGGTTCCTACATAGCCCGACCCAATCACCGCGATTTTCACTGGCCAACCCTCGCTTTCATACAAGTATCACGTGAACTCTCTTACTCTACTTTACCATAAAACTAGACGCTTCAAGGGGTTTGAGCCCAAAAATGCTGGTGTCATCAAGACACCAAGCTCTTTCGGGACATTGGGGTCATCCGTTGGGAGGAAATCCTCGCTGGCTACTCTCAAGTTTTTACCCAAACACACCGAGAGCAAAATCAACAGTCCTGCCAAACAGTATCGCCAAGGAATGGCGATGGCGGAAACGTTAAGGAGAACGTGCCGTATGTCTTTAGTGCCCAATACCAATATCACCTCGCTCATTGCCCAACGTCGGCTGGGCACCAATTCCGATAAGCTCAAGCAATCCCTGGAGCGCCTCTCATCGGGGTATCGAATCAACCGGGCCGCCGATGACGCCGCCGGGCTGACTATTTCCGAAAACCTGATGAGTTCCATCCGCCGGATGAATCAGGCCTCTCGAAATACGCAGGACGGAATTAGCGTGTTGCAAACCGCGGAAGGCTCTCTCAGTATTATTGGCGATAACCTGCAACGGGTGCGCGAACTGACCATACAAGCGGCCAACGACACCAACGATGCGGTGGCCCGGCAATCCATCAGCAACGAAATCAAGTCACTGCTGACCGACATCGATCGTATCGCGGCAGCCACCAACCTGAATGGCATTAACTTGCTGGACGGCACAACCACCAGCGCCCCGGTTCAGATTGGCCCCAATTCTGACGCGGCCACCAATGTCTTGGACATCAGTTCGGCCCTGACGGACGCCAGTTCCGATGGATTGGGCATAGTGGGTTCAGCGCCAGCCACATTCCTGAGCATCGCGGCCATTGACTTAAGCTCTAGTGCGGCGGCCACCAGTTTTCTGACCGATGTTGACACTGCCTTGAGCGCGCTCAACGTGCAGCGTGCCAGAGTCGGCTCTTTTCAAAACAATCTGGAAAGCGTGAGTAGCAATCTGGCGCAAGGCGTGGAAAACTTCTCCGCCTCCAACTCCCGCATTCGAGATGTGGATATAGCCGCTGAAACCGCCCAGATGACCCAGTCTCAAATCCTGACGGAGGCAGCCACAACGGTTTTGTCTCAAACCAACCAGCTCCCCCGCTTGATCCTCAGCCTGCTACAGCGGCAATAAAGCCCCGTTCCAGTTAAAGCGTTTTGATCCTGATTATCCCCAACCCGTTTTGGATTATTTTGTGTTGCCCTTTCAACCAAGGAGACCCATCACTATGCCCAAAAGCCCTATCACTTTTATACCTGATAGCGCCATTCAACAAATCAACAGTCTGGGAGGGCCTGCCCTGCCAACGGGTGTTTCCAGCCAGACTTTGAAGGTGATTATGGAGAATCGGGCCGCTTCGGAAGCAGCGCTCTCCAGTTGCCGGGTGGCGCTGGCCATGGCCGGTCGTCGGCGAGCCTGATGGCCCTGCCCCGGGTAAATCGGTTGCTAAAGCCCCGCTTGGTCAATAGCGGGGCTTTTGTATTTTCGGCGCCCTTGGGTGTGGGGATGTCAAGAAATGTAACGGTTTGCTTGGAAACCCTTCAGCCAGTCGGCAAGGTTGCCGATAGCCATTAGTGGATAAAAACAATGTTATCAAATTCCGGATAACGCTACCGACAGCCGTGATTCCAAATCAGCGTATTGAAGCGCAAGCGCCCACTGACAGGCGCTGAGACCAGCGGAATCGTCCGGCCCCGTTTATCCGGCTCAGGGTCATCAGGGATACAGGGAACACCAGATACCTTCTAACATTGAACATTTGTTGTTCACATCATCAAGGCTGGGAATTTGGCCTGTTCTGGTTTTCCCGCCCTGTTTCCCCTGCTTGTCCTCCTCGGTTCATCAGGTGTATCGGGCTATCGCACTCTCAGGATGGGAGTGCCGGGTTCTAACACAGCCCAAACAATGTAAGGAGACGTGGTATGCAACGACAGCCGAACCTTCAGCCTTTTTTCAGTAACGTTCCGGCTAATTCATCCGCCGGTATTGGCTCCGCGCTTCATCAAGGTGCTTACAGCAGCTGGAAGCATCACAAGGATAGCCTCTACCAGGACGCTCAAGCGCAAGTAGCCCTGGAAAATCAGGGCAGTCAGCAGATTTCAGTTCATATGGCCGATGTTGCCGCAAAGGCAGCGGTTCGGACCAATCGCTCACCGGGCAGTTCCGCCTAGGCTGGTTTGATTTAGACAAACCAGAATCAGGAACCCGTTCGTGAGCAAGAGGAACCCGCCTTATGACCATTACTTTAAACAGCAATGCCCTTGAATTAAACATTGCCCGATATATGAACCTGACCAACAACCGCCTGAATAAAAGTCTGGAGCGGCTGTCATCGGGCTATAAACTGAACCGGGCCGCCGATGGGGCTGCCCAGATGATGCTGGCTGAGACCATGAATGCCCAAATCCGGGGGTATGACGCGGCCACCACCAACCTGCAACAAGGCTTGAGTATGGTGGAAACCGCCGATAGCGCCCTGCAACAAATTAACGAACACTTGCAAAATATCCGGGAAATCGCCGTGGCGGCGGCCAATGGCACCAATAGCTCCGCACAGTACACCGCCTATCAGGCCAGCTTAACCGCGGAGCTGGCCGCCATCAACAGTATTGCCTCTGGCTCCACCTATGGCGATTTCAACCTGCTGGATGGCTCTATCTCGGGGGGCTCCGCCTTCAACATTCAAGCGGGCCCCAATACTTCAGATACCATTGATATCAAGACCGCCTTTAGCAATAACACCACGGCGGCCAGCGGGTTGAACATCACCCAGACCACGCTGGCCACGGCGGCCAACGCCACCACCTTGCTGGGCCAGATTGATACGGCCATCAACACCGTGACCAGTAACCTGGCTACCATTGGGGGCTTCCAAAACCGGCTGAGCGATCGGATGGATTACCTGAGTATTGCCAAAACCAACGTGTCGGCCTCGCTTTCCTCCATTCGGGATACCGATGTGGCCGCTGAATCCTCGAATCTGGCCCGATTGCAAATCCTGCAACAGGCAGGGGCCTATGCGTTGTCTCGGGTCAATACCTTTCCCAGCATCGCCTTATCGCTATTGTCTGGATAATCCGCCACGGTTAGCCTCTTGAGTCATCTGCCGCCGTTCGCCTTGATCTGGCTGCGGCGGCTTAAATATGGGGCTCGTCCTGAGCTTCTACTTCTTCCGGCACCACCGGCAAGTTTTGATAGGTGACCAGGGTGATGAGGGTGTCCGCATCCACTGGCTGAGCGTAGGTTTCGGACAAAAATTGTCGTAACGCTTCTGCCGACTTTAAAGTGGATTTGAGCCGCTGAAAATCCTCAGCGGTCAGTTCTTTCAGGGCACACTGGCGCAAATCGCCCACCACCTTGGCCTTGCGGATCTTCTTGTGGTTCACTCGAATGTCCACCACCTCATCCGGCACCCAGTAGCGGTTTTCGTAGTACAAGCTGCCCAAACGGCAGGCCATGCGCAAGGTGTCGCAATCCTCGGCAATCACTTCCTCCCGAAACACCAACGGCCAGTTAATCGCTTTTGCCATGCCTGAGTACCTCACCACTCCAACCGACTGAACCTGAACCCCCTGCTTGTCATGTAAACAGCGCAACGGGTACTTGTTCATAATACTTGAAGAAACTACAGAAAAGTTTAAATGGTAACAATGAGATCGATCCTACTTGATCCCGCTGTCCACTGTCTTTTTTCCGTTCTGCTTGGATCCATTGTAGTATATTTGCCGCTTGAGATCGCCCAAACAGATCTCTATGCTGAATATACGGTAGTTTTGTGGATGAAGAGACGCTGGGATGCAAGCCCAGACGTTGCTTGAGTTGTGCTGAGTATGAAAAAAGGTCAAAAAACACGCATTCGAACCATGACTTCTCCCTGGCTGTTCCAGGAAGGCCAGAGCATGAGCCGGAATCAGGCCATTGCCCAAGTGCAGGATCAATTGGCCCTGTCTGAACTACATCCCCAAGCTTTGCGCCTGATAGAACTTTTCAACATTGAACCGGAAGAGCTCTCGGAAGCCGGATTGTCTTATGAATCACTCAAAGCGTTGGAACGCCACGCCCTGTTCATTTAGCGATATTCCAAAACGGATCAAAATTTGCGAGTAGGCTACCAAACCCCTCTTTTAACTGTTTGAGTCCAGCGAGTTCAAGAAAGTCTGGATAATTACCAAGATATTCTTCTACGCTTTGTTTGAGCTGCACGCAGTTTTAAAAGAGGGGTTTGGTAGCCTATTCGTCAATAACAATAGGGCTACTCTTTGACCCCGCCGGATAAAAGCCCCTGCATAAACTGCTTTTGCCCGATCAGGAAAACCCCAATCACCGGCAAAATTGATAGCGTGGCCGCGGCCATGAGTACCGTCCAGTCGGTAGTGTCCCGGAAACTCCCTTTCAGGGTGGCGATTCCTACGGGCAAGGTGCGCATGCTTTCGGAATTGGTGACAATCAGGGGCCACATAAAGCTGTTCCAGGTGTTGATAAACACAAAAATGGCCAGTGCTGCCAAGGCCGGGGTAGCCAACGGCAGGGCAATGCGCCAGAAAATCTGCCAGGGATTGCAGCCATCCATACGGGCGGCCTCTTCCAGCTCCCTGGGCAGACCGTTAAACCACTGGCGCAGCATAAACACCCCAAAGGCCCCGAACAGGCCGGGTACAATCAGGGCCGCGTAGCTATCCAGCCAGTGAAAGGTCTTCATCAGGAAGAACAAGGGCACGATGTTCACCTGCGGGGGCACCATCATGGTCATTAAGAACACGAAAAACAGCTTGTTTTTATGGGGAAACTGCAAGCGGGAGAAGGCATAAGCGGCCATGGCCGAAAACAGGACATGCCCCACCGTGGTGACTACACTCACCAGCACGCTGTTGAAGAAGTACAAGGCCATGGGGGCTTGCTGAAACAGCCGCCCGTAATTCTCCCAATGCCACTGGCTGGGCCACAGGCGGGGCGGCATTTGAAACACCTCATCCGGCCCCACCAGCGAGGTGATGACCATGACCCAAAAGGGCAGCAGCATCAGCACGGCCCCAGCGCCCATCAGCAGTAATATCCCGGCGTTTTTCCAGCGAGTGTGCTGTATCATGCCGTTTCATCCTCATACATCACCCAACGTTTGCGCAACTGCCATTGCAGCAGGGTTAAGGCCAGAATGGTGATAAATAAAATATAGGCAATGGCCGAGGCCGGACCAATTTTGTAGAATTCGAAGGCGTTTTTGAACATCCAGTACACCAGCAGTTCGGTGCTATGCTCCGGGCCGCCCTGGGTGAGCAAGTACACCGAATCAAAGGCCTGAAAGCCGTTGATCAGGGTCATGATGCCCACAAAAAACAAGGTGGGGGTGATCATGGGCAGGGTCACCCGCCAAAAGGTTTGCCAGCCGGTGGCCCCATCCAGATGGGCCGATTCGTACAAGGACGGGGGCACCGTTTGCAGTCCGGCCAGAAAAATGACCATGTTGTAGCCAATGTCTTTCCACACCCGCAAAATCATAACCGCCCACAGGGCCGTTTTGGGGTCATACAACCAGGGAATGGGGTGATCGATCAGGTGGGCCTGCTGCAACAGCCAGTTAAATAACCCATAGGAGGGATCGTACAGCCAGCCCCACACCAGCGACACACTGACCATGGGGGTAATAAAGGGCAAAAAATAAGCCGCCCGGAATAAAGCCTGCCCCCGGATGGCCCGGTTCAGCCACACGGCCAGCCAGAGACTCATGACCAACTCCAGAACGCCGGACACCAGCACAAAGACCCAGGTGGTGCCGAAGGATCGCCAGAACAAGGGATCGTTCAGTACCGCCGTGTAATTTTGCACACCCACAAATTTGGGCACGCCCAGCAGGTTCCAGTAGGAAAAACTCAGGCCCAACGAGGCCAGAATGGGAATGTAGGTAAAAATCAGCAGACCCAGCAAACAGGGGGCCAAAAACACCCAGGCCCACCGACGCTCCTGCAATTCGTGCGGCTTCAAGGGCTCACCTCCAGCAATTTGTCCAGTTTGGGTTTCACGGCGGCCATGGCCGTGGCAGGGTCTTGCTGACCGTCCCACACCGGCTCTAAAGCCAGTCCCAATTCCTCGGCCACTTCATTCCAGCGGGGTGGGGTGTGGGTGGGAACACCATTAGGAATAATGTCCAGAAAGGCCTGTCCGTGCGCCGGAGCTTGACCCGGGGACAAAAAGGCCGCCGTATTGGCCACATCCGGTCGGGCGGGGACGATGAGGCCGCTTTCAGTGACCTGGCGAATCGATTTCCGGCTGAGCAAATAGCGAATCAATGCGTAGCTTTCCCCAGGGTGCTTGCTTTTGGCGGAAATGGCGTAACCGGAGGCATCAATCCCCACCTGAGACTGCCCGCTGGGGCCGACGGGTAAAGGTACCACATCCCACCGGAACTTTGCCTGTTCCCGAAAGACAGGGACGCTCCACCGCCCACTGACCAGCATGGCCACTTTTTGCTGGAGAAAGAGCTGACTCATGCTGGATCCGCCGCTTTCCACCTTTTTGGGAGCCACATGCCACTTATGGCGTAAGTCGGCGTAAAAACGCAGTCCCTCAATCGCTTTGGGTTGGTTCAGCGTAAAGCGGCGTAAATCCGGGCTGAATAAGTCCCCACCGGCACTCCACACAAACGGCAACCAGAATAAGGGCGGGGTACTGTAAAACGAGACGCCAAACTGATCGGGATCCCCGTCGTTATTGACATCCACGGTCAAGCGATCAGCCGTTTCCCGAAACTGCTCCCACGTCCAGCCCGCCTGGGGTTCCTCCAGACCGGCCTGCCTGAATAAATCTCGGTTATAGAAGATCAGCACATTGGAAATGTCTCGGGGTAGAGCGCCCAGGATGCTTTGGCCGTTGGGCTGCCGCCAGGTAAAGGCCTTCAGGGCCTGTGGGTAAAACTGGGTCTGAGATAACGTCTCAGACACGCCATGAGATGAGCCGTTGGCCTGACCTTGGGCGGACAAGAAAGGACGCAAATCTCTGAAAACGCCTTGCGAGGCGTAAATGGGGAAACTCAGGCTGTTGGTAAAAATGACATCGGGAGCCATGTCGCCCGCTACCAAAATATGGAGCTTTTGGTAGTAATTCTCCGGGATATGCATTAACTGAACCTGTATTTGCGGATGGCTGCGTTCAAAATCCCTCAACAGTGATTTCAAGACAGCCACCTCCTGAGCGCTGCCCCAGGTGGAGAGCTGAATTTGGACGGTTCGGGCAGGGGGCTTGGCCTGACACCCCATCAGACCCATCAGCATCAGGCACAGTAACGCAAGCCCCAAAGTCTGCTTGCACAGCCGCTTTGTAGCGTCCTTGAATTTTTGTAAACTTTGGCCCATACACGCCCTATCTGGATCAATTCAAGGGGAAGCCCCTTTTTATAAGTATAGTTGTAACAAGCAAAGCCGTTCAAAGGGATTTTTTAGGACTACCACCATGACCCTCCATCCTCAGCTTTCCCAGGTATTGGAACTGTATGATCCCCAACGGCTGAATGCCATTCTGCTTTGGCTGAACGCGGAATTTAAGGATATGTTGATCAATCCAGCGCAAGATATAACGGCCATCAATCAGGAAAGCGCCGCTTCAACGGCTGTTGATCTGGATGACCTGGTGCGGTTTTCCATTTTGAATGAGTTTGGCCTGAGTTTTGGACAAAAACCGGCTTTTCCCTGGCTCAAGCAGGAAGTTTGCCAGAAGCTGGCCCACGCTGTGGATTAAGTAGCCGCTTGGCTAGGGCTGAACTCTATGGCTGAACATTGGGCGCTAGCCCTCTGGCTCGCTTCACCCAGCCGTTGATTTCCACCTGACGACCTCGGGCGATGGCCAGATTCCAGGGGCGTACGTCTTTGGTGATCACGGAACCGGCGGCCACACTGGCGTTTTCTCCGACACTGACCGGGGCTACCAGCACGGAATTGCTTCCCACCTTGGCCCCGTCGGCAATCAGGGTGCGCTCTTTGATGTCTCGCACCGGATCGTAGTTGGCCGTAATGGTGCCTGCCCCGATATTGACATCGCTGCCCAGTTCGGCATCGCCCAGATAGGTCAGATGGGCGGCATTGGTGTGGTGATCGATGCGGGTCTTCTTCACTTCCACAAAGTTGCCGATATTGACGTGATGGCTGATGTCCACCCCGTCTCGCAATTGGGCGAAGGGGCCGACATTGGTGAACGCCCCAATCCGGCTATCCCGCACTACCGATTGCATAATTTTCACGTCATCCGCCACTTCGACCGTCCCGCTCATGGTGGTGTGTGGGCCAATCAGGCAGCGTTGGCCAATGGTAATGTCACCTTGCAGGTAGCAGCCGGGCAGTACCGTGGAATCGGCCCCAATGCGCACTTCTGGGGCAATGAAGGTGGAAGCCGGATGCAGAATGGTGACCCCTTCCGCCATCAGCCGGTTCAGGGTGCGGGTATTGAGTACGGCATGACATTGGGCCAAGTCGGCTCGGGCGTTGACGCCCAAAACCTCATCCGGGTCATCCAGGTGAGACAGTCCCACCCGGTAACCGGCCTGCACGGCCAAGGCAATGACATCGGTGAGATAAAACTCGCCCTGGGCGTTATCGCTGGACAGTTGCTCTAATAGCGGGGAGATTTTGGCCCAATTCAGGCAGTAAACCCCCGTGTTAATAGTCCGAACTTGTTTTTCGGCCTCATTGGCATCCTTTTGTTCCACCACCCGCAGGACGGTTTGCCCTTCGGTGATCACCCGCCCATAGCCAAAGGGGTTTTCCAGCGTGGCCACCAGTACGGTCAAATCATTCCGGGTACTTTGGTGGGTTTCCAGCAGCGTGGATAGTGTCTCCGCCGTCAGCAAAGGCACATCCCCGGAGAGAATCAGCACATCGCCGGTAAAGTCTTGCCAGTCACTCAGCTTTTGTCGCACCTGTAACAGGGCATGTCCCGTGCCCAATTGGGGTTCCTGAACCACGGTGCGGATAACATCCCCTGTTGTATAGGCATTCAGCGCCTGGGTGACCTGCTCCCGGCCATGGCCGATGATCACGCAGGCTTCATCCACGGACAGCGTGCCGAGCGTATCCAGTACCCGAATGAGCAAGGGTTTGCCAAATAAAGGATGCAAAACCTTGGGCAACTCGCTCTTCAGGCGCGTCCCTTTGCCCGCAGCTAAAATAACCGCCTTAAAGGAATTTTGGGGCATATAAACCATCTCTCCTGATGTTTTGAAGTCCTGAGGTCAAAGTCCTGAGGTTTAAAGTGCGGCCAGCACCCACCCAATTTCCGACCTAGCCCTAGAGTAGGGTGTCGGATAAAAGTTCTGCCTCGTCTGCCTCGGTCAACAGATCCATGTTACCAGGTTTGCGGCCACTGCCTTTCACCCGGGTGGGCCGAAAAATGCCTTTAGGCGACTGCTGCACAAAAGTCACCAGCTCGGTGATGGCCGGATCGGGCTCAATTTCAGCGTGGATAGTCTCAATAGCCTGTTTGTAATTCAAATTGGCAAAAAACAACAGCTTAAAGGCGCGCTTCAGCCGGGTACGACTGGCAAGATCAAAGCCCCGCCGCTTTAAACCGACCTTGTTGATTCCGGCTACGACCGCCGGGCGACCATCCAGGGTGGCAAAGGGCGGTAAGTCCATGCGGGTGGCGCTCAATCCGGCCACAATGGCCAGTTTGCCGATCTTGACGAACTGGTGAATGGCGCAACTTCCGCCTATAAAGGCAAAATCCCCGATTTCCACATGTCCGCCCAGTTGTACGGCGTTGGCTAAAATCACTTCATCGCCCAAAATACAGTTGTGGGCCACGTGAGAATAGGCCATGAGCATCGCTTTCTCGCCAATCACTGTCTCGTTGCCTTCACCGGTGGAGCGATTGACGGTGACGCATTCCCGAATGATGCTGCCCTGCCCAATACGAACGTAGGAGGGTTCTCCCTTGAACTTGAAGTCCTGAGGATGGCCTCCCAGCACGGCGCCGGAGGAGACTTGGCAGTCGGCGCCGAGTTTGACGTATTCTTGCAGCACCGCGTGGGCATCCAGCCGGGTGCGGTCTCCGACCACGCAGTGAGGCCCCACAATGGCGTATGGGCCAATCTGAACCTGCTCCCCCAGCTGGGCGGTGGGGTCAATAATGGCGGTGGGATGAATCAGCATGTATCAGCCTCGATCTTTGTTTCAGCGTAACCCGTTAAGTGGTTGGCGTGGACTCCCGATCCACCAGAGAGCAAATGATTTCAGCCTCTACAGCCAATTCTCCGTCTACATAGGCCTTACAGGACATTTTGCCAATGGGCAGCCGCAGCTTTAGTATTTCGCACTCCATGTCAAAGCGATCGCCCGGAGTGACCATGCGACGAAAGCGCACGTCGTTCATGCCCGCAAAAACGGCCAGCTTCCCCTGAGCGCCGGGAATGGTATCCAGCAGCAGGACACCCATTTGGGCCAAGGCTTCCAGCTGAAGGACGCCGGGCATAATGGGGTCGCCCGGGAAATGGCCCTGGAAGAACGGCTCATTGATAGTGACATTTTTGTAGCCCTTGATGCGTTTACCCGGATCCAGCTCGGTGACCCGATCCACCAGAATAAAGGGATAGCGGTGAGGCAGGATGCTCATAATGTCCCGAATACGCCGGGGAGAGGGCAAGGCTTCTTGCTTATTTAGTGAATCTTTGTTCAATGAATCTTGGCTCAATTGCGTTTGGCTTGCTTCGGTGTTCGGTTTTTCATTCATTACCAGGCTTCCCACGTCAAAAACAGGCTCCATATCATCACTTGGGGAGCATTATAACCAAAGTGACCTCAAATGAAAACGAAGCGGCACGGTTAATCTGCCAACCGCAACGCGTTTCGTAATTTTTGGGCAAATGGTACGTGGCTGCTGTGTCCGGCGTTGATGGCAAACACGTGGGCCTTTAACGCCAAAGGATTAACGCCCATCAAGCTGAGATCGCCAATCAGATCCAGCGCCTTATGATAAATGGGCTCATCCGCATGGCGCAGGCTTCGGCTATAGCCGCCTTCTTCAAACAGCCCCAGAGAATTTTCCAGACTGGCCCCCAGGGCCAAGCCCCGTGCCTGCAAGGCGGGCAACTCACTCACGTAGCCAAAGGTGCATGCGGTGGAAATCAGGGCCGGGTTATCGGCCTGACTGTCCCAGCGTACCCAGCGGCTTTTTAAATCCGGGTGATCAAAATCCACGCTGTAGCTGATTTTAAAGTGTGTGTCCGGTACGGCATAGACTGCTATCTCTTCGTTGTGGCGGTAAAAGACCGCTCGGTTCAGGTCAATACGGGGCTTGGGCAGTCGCAGGTCATAATGAGCGGCAAAGACCTTCAGCCAGTCCTGGGCGCTGCCATCTAAAATTGGCATTTCCGGGCCCCCGGACACGGATACTTTTAGATCGGCCAAGCCCGCCAAGGCCGCCGCACAAAGGAAGTGCTCCACAATGGACAACACTTGCCCGTTTCGGCTGACCAGAGTCACCCCCCGATCGGTATGCACCACCGACGCCAGCCGGGCAGGCACCGCAGCGTCTTCTGCCAGATAGAACACAATCCCATGACCGGGTTCTGCCGGTTGAATGGTGACATCCACGGGCTTGCCGGTAATGACCCCAATGCCAGACACGTGTATGGGGGACTGGCTGGTCGAGGACATGGCCGAAGACATCGAAGACATCATTGAGTTAAACCTCGACTTTTTCTGGCTGAGTGCTTCCAGCGTGCTGCCCTTCCAGCTCACTCAAGCGCTTCTTGAGGGTTTTGACCTCCTGGAACAACTCTCGCAGCTTGCTCATGTACATGAGGGTTTGAAAAGTTTCCCGACGGGGCATGGCCGGAATGCCCACCACCACTTCCTTGGGCTCAATATCGCGCATGACACCGGACTTGGCCATAATAATGGCGTCATCGCCCACCTTCAGGTGATCGGCCAGACCCGCTTGACCTGCAATGACCACCCGGTTGCCGATTTCGCAACTGCCCGAAATGCCAACCTGAGAAACGATCAGGCAGTTTTCTCCCACCACGTTGTTGTGGCCAATCATGACCAGATTGTCGATTTTGGTGCCTTTTTTAATCAAGGTAGCGCCCAGGTTGGAGCGATCGATGGTGGCGCAGGCCCCCACTTCCACATCATCTTCCAGAATCACGGTGCCGATGGAGTTGATACGAAGCACTTCGGTGTTTTGCCCGGAGATTTTACCGCCGGATTTGGCCGCTTCCACACTGCCCGGTTCCGGGGTCACATAACTAAAGCCATCGGCCCCAATACTGGCATTGTGTTGCAGAATGACCCGTTTCCCCATCATCACCCGCTCGCCGACCCGGGCCCCGGAATGTAAGACGCACCCGGCATCCAGCCGAGCTTCCGCGCCAACGGTCACATGGGGCATTAATACGCAATCGGCCCCTATTTGGGCTTTTTCGCCAATATAGGCAAAGGCCCCGATGGAGGCTGAAGGGTGAACCTTTGCGGTTGCTTCAATCACCGCCGTAGGGTGGACGCCTTGATGCGCGTGCAAGGGTTTTTCAAACACGTTTAACAGGGTGGCCAAGGCAAAACGGGGACGCTCTACCGTGATGTAGCCTTCAAACAGGCCCTCTGGCACTTCAATATCGGCGGCCACCACGGCGGCTTTAACGGGGATGGGGCTATGGGGCAGTAGTTTAAAAGCCCCGGCGTCCAGAATTAAAACCGCTTCATCCGGGGACGTGATCATTTTGGGATGGGCCAGGCTGCTGACCGCAATGGCGCCGTTGCCTTTTAAGCTGGCGCCGGGGGTGACAGACGCTAAAGTCTCCAGGGTGACCGGAGGTACCGGTAACGGTTGACGACGGGTGGATTCCGACATGAGAGACTCCTTTAATCCCTGTAAACAAGGCAAACCAGACAGCAAAAATTAGGCTTTTTGATTATACTGGGTGCATGTCAGCAACACCAGACCCAGTCCCTGCCAAGCCTGCGCTTACCGGTGCGGCCCGACTACGAATCGCCATCATTGGCGGTGGAGCCGCTGGTTTTTTTACGGCGATCAACACTGCCGAAAAGAACCCTGCTGCGGCTATTACTATTTTTGAAGCCGGGCATAAGCCCCTGCAAAAGGTGCGAATTTCCGGCGGGGGGCGCTGCAACCTGACTCACCACTGCTTTGACCCGGTTCGTTTGGTGGAATTCTACCCCCGTGGGCAGCGGGAGTTGAAATCGTTATTCGCCCGTTTTCAGCCCGAGAACACGGTGCAATGGTTTGAGAAACGGGGGGTAAAGATGAAAACCGAGCCGGATGGACGCATGTTCCCCCGCTCGGATACTTCTGGGGAAGTGCTGGAGTTGTTTCACGCCTTGGCCAAACGCCATGATATTCGCATTCACAATCAAAGCCGGGTAGAACGTATTCAAAAAATGGATGCTCAGTTTGAAGTAACCACCACTTCCCGGCAGACCGAGCGCTTTGACGTTTGTGTGCTGGCCACCGGCTACAGCCCGACTGGATGGGAGTTGGCCAAGGCCCTGGGTCATACGGTTCTGCCGCCGGTGCCATCGCTGTTTCCGTTCACGATCCATGATGCGGTGTTAAAAGACCTGCAAGGGATTGCGCTGCCTCAGGCCAAGGGAAAACTGGTGGTGAAAGGCACGCATAAAACAGAGACTTTCACGGCAGAAGGCCCCGTATTAATTACCCACACCGGTTTATCCGGCCCGCTGATTTACCGTTTGTCGGCCTGGGGCGCTCGTTCCTTGGCCGAGAGCCGCTATCAGGCCCTCCTCACCCTGGATTGCCTGCCTACTCAGTCGGAAGACGCTTTGCGGGCTGAGCTTCAGCATTTATTGGCTGGCCCTGAGGGCAAGAAAAAACTGGGGAACCTCTCATTTGCGGCACTCCCTAACCGGCTGTGGCAGGCCTTGCTGGTGGAAAGCGGTGCCAATCCAGAGGAGAAAGTCGAGACCCTGGGCAAAAAAACGCTGAATCGGCTGGTTGAGAATCTAAAACGGTTGCCCCTACAGGTCACCGGCAAAAGCCCTTCCAAGGAAGAATTTGTGAGTTGTGGGGGCGTGGCCCTGAAAGAAGTGGATTTCAAGACCCTGCAAAGTAAGTGTGTGCCGGGTTTGTACTTTGGGGGAGAGATTCTGGATATCGACGGTCTGACAGGGGGCTTTAACTTTCAGGCCTGCTGGAGCGCAGGTTGGGTCATTTCCGAAGCGCTGAAAGCGCTTTAAACCGCACGGTACTCTTTCAATGGCTGTTCTCCAAGCCAGCCACAGTTTTGGCACTTCAAAGTCAGTATTTCCCGGTACTCTCTTGGTGAGGAGGCGCCTTTTGACGCACGGCCTACCAGAATTTGACGGGGGGCCAGATCCCAAAAACCACAGTCGGGGCAATCGTCATAACTAACGACCATACAGCCTTCCTTCCTATATAACGTTGGTTGCAAGAGCGGACAGAATGATACTCTCAAAAGCGGGTTTGATTATCAGGGCCACAAATCCCTTGAAACTCAGTTTAAAGTAAGGATGAGTTTACGGCTATTCCCCAGTCAGCTATGGGATGATGTATTGAGTGCAGATATAAGCGGCGTTGCGCGCCTTTGCTAAACAAACTAAAAGAGGGTTCGCCGTTTCCTGTCCCACAGGGTTGCCATGCGCCGCCCTTTCCCCCATAATACAGGGTGACCAAATACACCGTGGCCAAATTTATATTGGTCAGGTTCATCGGGATGTAGCGCAGCTTGGTAGCGCACTTCGTTCGGGACGAAGGGGTCGCAGGTTCGAATCCTGTCATCCCGAAATTTTAACCCTTGCACCGTAGGTGTTGGGGTTTAAATTTTTATTGGGGATTGAACCAGCGCCCCGGAGTCCTTACAAAAAAGGAGGGGCCCCCGCTGAGCCAGCGAAGTGGGGCAAGGTCGCAGGTTCGAATCCTGTCATCCCGAAATTTCAACCCTCACACTGGTTAAAGGTGTTAGAGGGTTGAAAGTTGGTGCTTAAAGGCGCGTTCTGATGAACGATGCCGGATAGTGCAGCTGACTGGTATCGTTGCTGCCTAAAATAGCTGAGGAGGCCTTACCCAAAGGTGGAAGGTGTCTATTAAGTGTGCTTCCAGGCTGGCGGGCGCTTTTCCTGAAAGGCCCGCATGCCCTCTTTTTGATCCTCGGTGGCAAAGCACAGATAAAACAACTTGCGCTCGTAATCGAGCCCCTCTTCCAGGGTGCTTTCAAAAGCCTTGAGAACGGTCTGCTTGGCCAGTTGCACCGCAACGGCTGGTTTTTCGGCAATGGTATGGGCCAGGGCTTTGGCCTCTGCCATGACTTGATCATCCGCCACCACTTTGTTAATTAGGCCCAGTTCCAGTGCTTCCGATGCTTTGAAAGGGCGTCCGGTTAAAATCAATTCCATGGCCTTGGCTTTGCCCACCGCTCGGGTTAACCGCTGGGTGCCACCAGCCCCCGGAATGACGCCAATATTGATTTCAGGTTGGCCGAATTTGGCGTTTTCACCGGCGATAATCAAATCGCACATCATGGCCACCTCACAGCCGCCCCCCAGCGCGTAGCCATTGACGGCGGCAATAATCGGCTTTTTGATGAGCCGGATGCGATCCCAGACCGCCAAATCATCCTGTCGCAGCATCTCTATAGCAGAGGCCTGCGCCATTTGCTTGATATCGGCCCCGGCGGCAAACGCCTTTTCGCCCCCGCTCAGCACCACACAGCCAATGGATGGGTCTGCGTCCAGTGCTTCCAGAACTTGAATCAGTTCTTGCATCAGCGCCCCGTTCAAGGCGTTTAACGCTTCAGGGCGATGTAGTTGTACCAAACCCACCCGTTGTTCCCGGTTGACCCGCACGTATTGCAGGTTGCCAAAAGTGTCATTCATAACGCTCAACCCCCTGTGCCTAGTGATTATTTCACTAGTTATCGCTTCCCCGGGTCATCTCGAAAATGTCCCCATTGGGTGACTCCTTGCGGATCCGATTGACAACTTCAGTGGGCGGGATATCTTCGCCGGTGAGCATTCGGTGCAAGTTGCGGATGAAGCCACTGCCATAAGCCAAGGCTCGTGAATCTTTCTTGTTAGTGACCAATTCTATAATGGCGCTGTTTTTGGGCCCATCGTTAGCCTGATGGTTTTGTTTGATGAACACATCCAGGTTTTCACCAAACAAGACGGTGGAATCTTTTTTGAGCCGTTCCGCCTCCAATTGCTTGAGCACCTGGGGTTGAACGCCTGAAAATCGAAGGATTCGTTGTGATAACGGACTTAGAGGATCCATCGGGATTTCCTTTTTAAGTTTGCTCTCTATTGCGTAGATCAATATCTGAAACAGACTACGGGATCACTCGTAGATGGGGAAATTTGCAATCATTCCGTTACAATTGCCTCGTTTTAGCACCTGTTTTTTGCGTGTTTAAAACCTGAAAAGCCTTTTTTATCCTGTTTTCTCAGGTTTTTAGCCCTACCTCTTTTCGCACTTTAGTCAGAATTAATGAATGCCGGATAACTTGGATCAAAATATCAACAGCGAGTCAGTGTTTTTTATCAATAAAAAAATGTTCATTTGTACACCCCTATATTTTACATTTAAAAATATTTAAGTCAAACCCACCTCATCTATTATATGGGGGCAAGATCGATTTGTGGCAATTTGCGAAGGACTGTAACGATTCCGGCGGATCGATCCGGGATCAAAGTCGACTGGGAAACCCGTCCAGTTGATCGATTAACCCCTTGCAAAAGCGTGAGAGGTTTTTTTGTGTCAGGTTAAGGGTAATGCGCTCACTGTTCTGGCGTTTATAGGGAGTGCTACCCGGTTCGCTCAAACTCAGGGCGCATTGGCAACGTTGATCAGGCTGCAATGTCATTTCAACACTAAAAACCGGCTCTAAAAAATCGGAACGATACTGGCTCATCTCCCCAGTGGCCATTTTTTGGCAGGCGTTTAGCCACTCCTCAATTTCATGTCGTAGCAAAAAGGCACCCTTGTAAACGTTGGAGGCGTCCTTATGGTAGGTCACTGCCTGACAGACCAGCCATTCGTCATACCGGGAGCAAGGAAATTGCCCGGTTTCCCACTTTATAATTTCCAATCGCAGACCAACGGGTTCATCATCATCCATCAAGGCAGCCGCCGGGGGTATCTTGGCAGACGACTCGGGAGTCTGTGCCGATTGATGGCCGATGGCTGTACTGGTTTGCGTGCCGGTGGCTGAGGGAGCGGCTGTATACAACTGATCTTTACGCACCAGCGCTTGGGTCAGAAACCCGTCCCCAATCTTGCGATGCCCGTGCCAGGCTTCCACCCGGCTGACAACCTTACGGGCTTTCACCTGGGTAACCGTGGAGGCGATGCGAACGGTTGCCCCCACGGGGGTTGCGGCCAGATGCTTTAAATCGATGTGATAGCCCACGCTCTCCTCATCCGGCTCCAGATAAGGCAGAACATGCTGGCGGGCCGCCCATTCCATATGGTTGAGCATACTGGCCGTGGCATATAAAGGATGAATGATCTGCTCCCCAAATTGGGGGCGCATGGCCTCGGTGACCTGTATGGAAAACTCAAAGCGATGGCCAACGGACAAGCCTGCTCTCATTGGCCTTTTCCTTTGGGGCGGGCGCTGGATGGCTGCGGGGAACGATAGGCTTCTGCCAAAACCGAGACGGGGTGCCGGACTTGCATGGGTAGCCCTTGGGTTTCAATGCCTTTTTCTAATTGCAGCATGCAGCCGGGGTTACCGGTGACCACGGTGCTGGCGCCATTGGCCTGACAGGCGCTGGCCAAATGCCCCATTTTCTCTTGCAAAATCTCTCCGCTGAGGTCGGGATGCTCCAGATTGAAAATGCCGGCACTGCCGCAGCAGGCCTCCATGTTCGTCAGGGGCACCAATTCCACACCGGGCACTTGGGCCAGCAGATCCATGGGCTCCTGTTTGACTTTTTGCACATGATACAGATGGCAGGCGGCGTGATAGGTGATTTTTTCGTGCAGGCCGTAATTTTTGAACGGAGCCAACGGCTTTTTGGCCAGCAGGGCCATCACATCAATCAATTTTTCGGAAAATTCCGCGGCTTGTGGAGCAATGCTGGAATCACCCGCCAGTAGCTTGCCGTAATCCTTCATCGTGGAACCACACCCTGCCGAATTGACCACAATCCAGCGGGGCTGAATGCTGAGGGTTTTGGTAATCAGGTCTTTGGCCCGCTCCCGGGTAATGTCGATCTCTCCAGCGTGGTGGGCCAATGCTCCGCAACAGCCTTGCTCCGGGATGACCACCCAGTAGCCATTGGCAGCCAAGACCTCAAGGGTGTCCCAATGCACCGGATTGTAAAAAATGTCCATCACGCAGCCGGTCAGCAAGGCTACGGTTTCCCCCGTCGAATTGCCAAAGCCCATGCCCGGGGTCAGGGCTTTGCGGGCTGGAATATTGGGCAGCAAGCTTTCCTGATGGGCCAGTGCTGGGGCAACCTTGAGTAAGCCCAAGCCACGGACCAGCCATTGCAACCCACTGCGTTGATACAGCCGCAGCAGTCGCCCACCCCACACCAACAACCGATGGTTGGGCAACACCCGGCGAAACACAAACCGTTTGAACCGGCGACCCAGACTGTGATCCCGCTGGGTCAAATCCTCCCGGGTACTCAGCAAGATGTTGCCGTATTGCACCGCCGACGGGCAGACCGTCTCGCAGCCGTGACAGGCCAGGCATTGATCCAAGTGGGGTTTGACTGCCTCTGGCTCCAGCTGGCCTTCCAGCAGTTTTTTCATCAGGTACAGGCGTCCACGGGGCGATTCTGCCTCCGAGCCGGTGGCCTGATAGGTAGGACAAGCTGGCAGGCAAATCCCGCAGTGGATGCAAGCCTTTAGCTTGTCCAGTTCCAATTGCAGGTGGGGCAGGGGTGTGTGGCTCATTGGGCCTCTTTGTGGATCGTTTGTGGGTTGGGGTGGAAATTTCGGCTAGGTTAAGGGTAACTGGGGCGCAAACAGGATGTTACCGGGATCATAGCTGTTTTTTAAACGCCGGAGCAAGTCCCGTACCGCAGGATTTTGGGGCAAGTTGAACGCGGCGTAAAGTTTGCTGGCCTCCAGGGCGTTGGCCGCGTCGCCGGGGGCAATTTGCTTGATTTGCAAAAAGCCCTGATGCGCCTCGGCCTGATCTTTGATGTAGCGCAAGGCTGCTGAAGGCAGCTGGTCGGCAAACAGGGACACCAAGCCCGCCGCCGGGCGAACCTGCATTCGAATGGAACCCAGGGAGCTTTGTTTGCTGACCTGCCCCACAAAGCCCTGCCATTGGCTGAGGGGAAAAGCCGCTTCCAGAATGGTTTGCTGCGCTGGGAATTGTTGCAGTTCAAACAAAAAAGCCTCACCGCTGCGGGTGTCCAGCACGGTGGGAGAGCCCGGAAGCTGCCCGGATAAAATGGCCGCCTGGGCCTTCACGATGGCCTCGTCTCCAGCCAGCTCAAGCAGCAAGCGCCACTGGCCCTGCTCCTGAAATAACTCGCACACGCTGAGGGTCAACCCGCTGGCAAGCACTTGCTCCACCAATGGAAAGGCATGATTCAAAGAATCGGGCGACACACACCATTGCTGGCGGGTTTCGGGCAGGGCGGCCAGCTTCAGGGTCACGGATGTCAGCACCCCGAATTGATGGTAACCGCCAATGTGCAGCTTGGCCAAATCGTAGCCGGTTACGTTTTTAACCACATCCGCCCCACTGATGGTCACTTGCCCATCCGGGGTGGCCACTTCCGCTTTCAGGACATAATCCCGTGGATAGCCCCGCAAGCCCGTTTGCAAGGCCGGGCGTTCTTCCGCCAAAATTTGCCCGATGGTGAGGGCGGGCGGGTAGCTGAGGGGCCAAGTCTGTCGGTGGGGAGCCACCGTGGCCAGCAGTTCCCGGTAGGTCATGCCGCATTCCACCTGAATGATGAAATCGGCTACCGAATGCTGCCGAACGCGATTCAGGGTTGATAAATCCAACCACACAGGCACTGGCAGTAAAGCCGCATCCGCTGGGCACAAGGCCACGGGCTGATTTTGAGATTGAGCCCACTGCAAGAGTTTGGCCACTTGCGAGGGGGTTTGAGGACTCAGCTTGTAGCCGCTGCGAGCTTCAAATTCCCAGGTGCAGGCTAGCCCCTTGTGCTGAAGCTCACTCAAACCAGGAGAAGTGCTGGAGGTTGCTATATCCATAAGCCCTCCCCGGTCAGCAGTTGAGGGCTCACCGCATGGCGGGCTTCCCCGCAGGCGGATCGGATCGGGAAGATCTTCTCTGGATTGCACAACCCAGTCGGGTCGACGGTGCGTTTGAGCTGCCGCATTTTTTCCAAGGATTCTGGTGAAAATTGCAGGGGCATCAACTCCGACTTCTCAATGCCAATGCCATGCTCGCCACTTAAAGCGCCGCCCACGGACAGGCAGGCCTGTAAAATTTCCTCGCCCGCTTGCATGGCCCGGCGCACCTCATCGGGCTTGTCAGGGTCAAACAGCACATGCGGATGCAAGTTGCCATCACCGGCATGAAACACATTGCAAATAATGACCTCGTAGCGCTCGGCCACGGCGTAAATTTTTTCCAGCAGGTTGACCAACTGGCTGCGAGGAATGACCGTGTCATTGAGATAAAAGGCCGGGGCGTAACGACCATAGGCGGCCACGGTGGCCTTGCGGGCCTTCCACAGGGCCAGGCGTTCGGCTTCGGTTTCTCCGGTGCGCACCTGGCTCACCCGGTGATCTTCCAAAATGGCCAGTAACTTTTTCTCATCCTGCCAGACCTGGGTGGCGGGGCCATCCAGTTCAATCAGCAGCACCGCTTCAGCATCTTCCGGGAACCCCACCTGAAAGGCCTGATTGACAGCAGTCACCGTAAAAGCGTCCATAAATTCCAGCGCGGACGGCACCAAACCGCTGCGAATGATACTGGCTACGGTGCCCCCGGCGTCGGCCACGCTATCAAAAGCGGCCAAATAGACCCGTATTTTTTCGGGAATAGGAGTGAGCTTCACCACGGCCTGGGTCATAATGCCCAACGTGCCTTCTGAGCCCACCATCAGGCCTACCAGATTGGGGCCGTGGCTGCGACGGTTCTGGCTGCCAATCCAGGTCAGGGAGCCATCGGGCAAGACCAGTTGCAGGGCCAAAATATGATCGGTGGTGACCCCATATTTAATACAATGAATGCCCCCGGCGTTTTCGGCGATGTTCCCGCCCAGGGTGCAAGCGCTTTGGGAGGAGGGATCCGGGGCGTAGAACAGGCCGTGGGGCTTTAAGGCTGTATTCAGGCTGGCGTTGATCACTCCCACTTCCACCGTGGCGGTGCGGTTTTTGGGATCAATTTGAATAATGCGGTTCAAACGATTTAGCCCGATTTGCACCCCGCCCTGCATGGGCAAAGCGCCGCCGGATAGCCCTGTGCCAGCGCCTCTGGCCGTGTAGGGAACCCCCGCCTGAATGCAGGCCTGAACCACCTGGGCCACGTCTTCAGGGGTTTTGGGCAAGGCCACGATATCCGGTTTTTTTTGAATCAGGGTGCAAGCGTCGCACTCATAAGCCATCAATTCCTCCGGTTGATCCAGAACATACCGGGCTCCCAGGATATTGCGGAGCGTTTGAACCAGGGCTTGGGGCATAGCGACCACCGTTTCAGGATTTGAAAATGGATTGATCGTCGGAGGGCTCGTTGGCATCGGGGGGCAGAACCCGCTGGCGATCCTGATCGGACTTGGCAAACAGGCGGCAATCTAAAAATCCGGCCAGCCAGCTCAGGCCCACAATAAACATCCACCCATAGGTATCGGGGGAATGTTTCGTGCCCATCAGGGCCACAATTCCAATGCAGAGCAATACAAAAAACATATGGCTATTGTAGCTTTAAAAGCCGGTGATGCAAATGTCGATTCGTCCGCTCAGGCTTTCCTTCCATGGCCAACATCCGCTACAGTGGAGAAGTTCCTTGAGATTGATTTGTAATTTATGTCCGATTTGACCGATTCCAGCAATGTGCCCTGTACTGCCCATCCGCAAACGCTAACCCGTTTGCGCTGTACCGAGTGCGAAACGCCCATTTGTCCCCAGTGCATGGTGATGTATGAGGTGGGCTTCAAGTGCCCGAAGTGTGCCCGAAAGCGCCCCAATACCCTGCAACAAGTACAGGCCAAACACTGGTTGGCAGGAGGATTCAGCAGCCTGGGGCTGGGTTGGCTATACGGCTGGCTGCATCCCGTTTTAATGAGTGTGGGACTACTGTGGTTTTTTGGATTGCCCATACTGGCCGTATTATTGACCTATGCGCTGGGTCAGCAGGCGGGTGGGCTGGCTCATCGGTTATCCGGTTACAAACGCCATCAGGGCTTGGTTTGGTTGGCCTTCAGCGGGGCCATTTTAGGGGCCTTCTTGGCGGCTCCCATTCAATCGGAAGTGGGGATGTTGTGGACGGTTCTCAGCACCACAATTAGCGATCCGGCGGTTTCCGGTACGTCCAGCACTTTATATGTGCTAGGGCAAGGTTTGCGCCTGTTGGGACTGGTCGCCTTTTTACGGGGATTCCGTCAGGCTTTTCGGACTTAAACAGGTTGAGCCTGAGTGGCTTGCCATTCGGTCAGCATTTTTTCCAGCACCGTTTTATTGGCCTTGGGAAAAGCGTATTGCGGTAATTCATCCGGCTTAACCCAGCGCCAGGCTTGGGCCGCCTGGGGCTGAAGCTCGCCGCTGACGTATTGGCAATGATAAGCGTGCAGGGTGATTTTGAAATGGGTGTAGGCATGCTTGACGCTGGTAATGAGTTCCCCGACTTCAATGTCTATGCCCAGTTCTTCTTGAATTTCACGAGTGACCGTGTCGCTCAAGGTTTCGCCTGTCTCCTGCTTACCACCGGGAAATTCCCATAGCCCGCCCAGCAAACCGCCTTCCGGACGCTGCTGAATAAACACCTGGCCATCTTTCCAGATGACTCCCACGGCAATGGTATGGTGCGGCGTTTTGGCCTTGGGCGCTTTCACCGGACGCTCATGTTGGGTGCCCCGATCGCAGGCCTGGCAAAAGGGTTTCACCGGGCACAGCAAGCAACGGGGATTTTGCGGCAAACACACCGTGGCCCCCAATTCCATAATGGCCTGGTTGTATAAGTGCGGCTCTTCGCTTTCTGAAAGCAATGTCTCCGAGGCTTGCCACAGTTGGTTAATCACGGCGGTTTGCTGAATGTCCTGATCCACATCAAAAATGCGGCTGAGTACTCGTTTGACGTTGCCATCCAGCAAGGGGTGTTTTTGTCCGTAGGCAAAGGTCAAAATGGCGCCCGCCGTACTGCGGCCAATGCCGGGCAGGGCTTCCACCTCGGCCAGGGTATTGGGGAAAATCCCGTTATGCTTTTCCACGATCTGCTGGGCCGCTTTTTGCAAGTTGCGGCAGCGGGCGTAGTAGCCCAGCCCCTCCCACAGTTTCATTACCTCGTCCGGCGGGGCTTGGGCCAAGGCCTGAAGGGTGGGGTATTGGGCCAAAAAGCGTCGGTAGTAATCCAGTACCGTTTTGACCTGGGTTTGTTGCAGCATAATTTCTGATAGCCAAATGGCGTACGGATCGGTGGTTTCCCGCCAGGGCAACTGTCGATGATCGGCTTTGTACCAATCCGTCAAGGTGTGGGCGAATCCTGCGTGGGAACAAGTCGGGGTGGCTTGGGGAGGCATTGAAAAGAACCGTTTCAAAAAAATGTGATTCGGGGTGGGAGAGGCATGCGGACTAGCTTGCTCAGGTTCATCATAGTGCTGAAAGGGGTTTTGGCAAGCGCTTTAACAATTGGCAACAAAAGGCAATCGACACCATTTGATTGTTTTTATTTAATCAAGTCAGTGTAAATGAAGAAATTTCCAGCCAGCCATTCTATCGAACCTTTTCCAATTTAATTACTGAGAGTCGATTTGAAATCTTAGAGAGCGCAAATTAAGGAGAAATATTGATGATCCCTTTAGGTAGTTTTAGCCAGCCATTCCAATCTTTTGGTTCTCCAATCGGAGGGGTGCCGACTGGCATTCAGACGTTATCCCCTGGTATTGTCAGCCTTCCCGGAGGCTTCCCCACTGGTGGTATTACTGGCCCAATCCCTGGTGTGCCCAGCATGCCTAGCTTTCCTATTATGCCTAGCTTCCCTGGAGGAATCGCTGGTGCTGGTGGAGCATCTCCGTTTTCACCTGTACCGGGTATCACAGGTGGCTTTCCAAGCCCCGCAACTCCAGGAAGTGCTTTTGCGCCTCCTCAATTAGGCGGCGGTGGTGGAGAATTTTTGCAGCAACTATTGCCAGCGATTCTTCAGCTTCTTCAGGCCATGACTGACTGGATTGGCGGTGCCTCAGGTCAGCCTGCCGCTGCGCAAGATGCTGCCGCCGGTGCTGCTGGTGCTGCCGGTGCTGCTGCTCCTGCCGGAGCTGGTGCCCCTGCTGCTGCTGCTCCTGCCGGAGCTGGTGCTGCCGGTGCTGCTGCTCCTGCCGCTGCTGCCGCTGCCGCTCCTGTTGGTGGAGCCGGAGGTGCTGGCGGGTACTAACCCTCTTTATTGTGATAAGCAAAATAGGTTCAAGGGCAGCTCTGTTTCAGGGCTGCCTTTTTTAATGGTTTTACTTAGTAATTTTTTGTTAAAAAATTTGTATAAACTCAGTAAACAGGCAATTCTCCGTATTTAAATGTTTTTATTTTAATGTAAGCGTAATATTGAAATAACGGTTTATACCTACATCCAAGATAGTCAGGTGTTGACCTTGAGAAAGCCTCCCTGTTCAGCATTTCAATGGAAATAAGTGTTCATTCAATCAATATTGAGAGAGTATCAAAACTTACAAAGCCCCCTGAGGTTTGAAGAATTAATATCAAAAGAATTTAACTTATTTGTAGTTTAGTTCCAGTTTTTAAAAGAGATGAGCGCAAATTAGGAGAGTTAATTTATGGGTATGTCTAGTATTAGTTTAGCGATGTCCCCGCTATCTTTGGTAAATCAACTAACCAGGATGGCGGCTACTTTGCGGGCTGCTACACCGCCTGCTGCGCCTTATGCGCCACAGCCTGGGGCGGCTCCTATAGCCGCCCGGGCTCTGGCAACTACTGCATCGCCAGCAGCAGCGGCGCCCCCCCCACGCCCCCCTCGTAGTCCAATTGGTAACCCGAATCTCTACCAGGCTTATACCGAGGTGGTCGATCAGGGTGGAAATGTTGATAATAATGAGGCCAAAGAAAAAGGTGTAACCAAAGGTATCGTCGTTGAATCTTACGCGGGAGAATTTTATGGTGGACGCCGTGCAAAAAACGGGGCGGAGGTACAGCAGAATGTACAGCGGCTTTATACCGATTTAAACTCGGCTGACCCCAGGGCCCAAAAAGCGGCTACCTTCGCACTGGTTGCCTCCCGGTATAAAAACGCAAATGGTCAATATGATAATGCCAAGATAAAAAGAATGTTGGCACAAAAAGCGCCAGATTTGGCTAAACGACCGGGTGTGGGTCAGACGGACGTTGAAACCATAAGTGCCGCCACCGAGGCAGTTCGGCGTGGTGCATTGGAGTTGTCTGATATTTTCGGTGGAGCTGATGACGAAAATGATGCTGTTAAAAATGGTCCTCTGTATGATAAGGCCATTGCTGCCGTCCAAGGCGGTGACCTGAATTCGGAAATAAGATCGCGTCGACCCCAAGCCGATGCTGTTGGTAATTCGGGTAATTCTAAAAAAGCGGGTAACGCTGGCAATGCTGGTAACGCTGGTAACGCTGGTAACGCTGGTAACGCTGGTAACGCTGGTAATGCAGGTAATTCCAAAAAGAGTGGTGGGGGTACCCCTGTGGGCGTAAGTACCACGCCCCCTGCTGCTGCTCCTCCTGCCGCTGCCGGTGTTCCTGGTGCTGCTCCTCCTGCCGCTGCCGGTCTTCCTGTCGCTGCCTCTGCCGGTCTTCCTGGAGCCCTCCCTGGTGCTGCTCCTGTGGCTCCGCCAGCTCTGGATGCTGCGTCTGCGGCGGGTAGCCAACAAGCAGTAATTGCTGCCATACTCAACCTGATTATGTTAATCCTGCAAGCGTACCTGGGAGGCGCTGCCCCGAATGCCTTCAGCGGTATTCTGGCTGCTGCTGGCGGAGGTGCTTCTCCTGCCGCTGCCGCTCTTCCTGCCGCTGCTCCTCCTGCCGCTGCCGCTCCGCCTGCTGACGCAGGTAACGCAGGTAATGCTGGCAACGCAGGTAATGCTGGCAACGCAGGTAATGCTGGCAACGCCGGTAATGCTGGCAACGCCGGTAATGCTGGCAACGCAGGTAACTCCAAAGGTGCTCAAGCTGACGCTGGTGATGCCGGTGACGCTGGTGACGCTGGTGATGCCGGTGACGCTGGTGATGCCGGTGACGCTGGTGATGCCGGTGAAGGTGAGGACTGCTAACGGCGATGTTAGTGGTTCGGGTAACTCCGAAAGCGTTGCACGACGAGTAAAAAAGAGAGCGACGATACGGATTACTCACTGCCAAAGCAATTTCCCAAACCCTGTTTCTATATCGCAAAAGGTGACTCTCACGGGTCACCTTTTTGCCTGTTGTCAGGTTTTACACGCACCGAAGGCCGTGTTGCCATTTTTACGCTTTATAGCAATGGATGAAAACCAGCTTGATTGCCTGGGGGATGGGGGTGGCATCCCAACGCTGTGCGTGCTGAAGTTTTAGGGAACCATGTTTTAGAGAACAAGAAAGGCGTCAGGAAGGATGGCGGTTTATAAAATACTGTTCCGCAAAATTCGGGAAAGACATTAAAAATGCCCCCGGAGCGACTCGAACGCCCGACACCTTCCTTAGGACGGAAGTGTTCTATCCAACTGAACTACGGAGGCATTAACTAAAATCCTAGCACAAGGCCCAACAGGGGCCAATGGCATTCGGCCTCCGCGATGCCCCTCTGGGCAGCCGGTGCCTGCCAAGCTATCCAATAGCAATCCAGATTGGGTGACTTTACCATAAAGGGGCAGGTGCCGAAGGACAGGTGCCGCCGCACGGGGAGAGGAGGGTCGTCATGGGCTTACAGCGCGAAATTTATGTGCGTTTGGATGAAGACACCGCCCAGTTTCTGGAAATGGCCAAAGGGAGTCACAGGGCCGACGCTGTGAGTCAGTTTATTAACAGCCTATTGCGTCAGGAGCGCTTTCGGCAAGGATTCCCCCCCTATTTTAAACAGGCCGAACCGCTCAGGCCTTGCTCAAACCCACAAGAAAAACGGATGCTGCTGCGAAGCGGCCTTTTGCCTCCTTTGTCTCGTTTGCCTCGCTCTCAAAAGAAAAAGAGCTTATTAGAGTGGCTCATGGGGGCCAGGGTCTAACATTCCCCCAACTGGATGAGTTTGGCCGAATTAAACCACATGAACGAGGAAATCAACGTCCGGCATGCCCTATCTTGTGAAAAGAACGAGTCCCCTCCCCAGGGAACCGGTTCGAAGGGTGTGTGACGGATTGCTGTCTTATGTAACCCGTCCGCAATCGGAAAGAGAAATCCACTTTTAAAATATTGGTTTAAAAACATCGGATAGGAGATACGGTCATCGCTCTCAAGCAGTACCGTTTCAAGTTGCAGGCCGTTCTGGATTACCGGGCTGAACAGCTCAACATGATTCAGCAACAAGTGGCCGAGGCGGAACATCAAAAGCTCCTGATTCAAAAGCGCATTCAGGCCTTTGATGATGTCATCGCTCAGGCGTTCAGCGACCAGCAACAACAAATGGCCAGCGGCGCCCTGAATCCGGGCCAGTTACAGCAATTTCCAAACTACATCTGGGGTCTGAAGCAAAGCCGCTTTCAGGAAACCCAGCGCCTGCAAGGGCAGGAACAAAAACTGACCCAACTGCGGGGCCTTCTGCAACAAGCCCTGATCAAAAAGAAATCTCTGGACACATTGCGTGAAAAGGATTTTGCCAAATACCAAAAAAGTATTGAAAAAGCCGAAGAAGAATTCCTTGCGGAAATCGCCCTCACTCGGGCTTGTCGCAAAAACCCCGTCTTCTCCTGATAAGCCCGGTTCCTCGCTGTAGTCAATAATTCAAGGTAAAGCGTTTCTATGCCCAGCCCACTTGACTTCATTCAAGCCACAGTTCCAAAAGCGCTCGCTGGCTCCAAAAGTGAATTGGACGCCAAAACGGCGCTGGATGAAAGTGGCGCCTCAGCGGGCGAAGCATTTTCCGCCGCTTTTAATCAGGCGTTGAACAGCCAACGCAATAAACCGGATAAATCCAATCCCGCCAGCAACGAGAAACCGTTCGAAGCCGCCAGCAATCTGAAAGTGGACAGTGCTGTTCCGGTTCAAGCCGGGCAGATAGACCCGCTTGACAAGAAGATCCATAAAAAAGCCGAAGAGGAAGCCACGGTGGAACTGGCCATGGCCGAGGGTTTGACCACTCTAAAGCCCTTGGCCGATGATCCACAGATTGCTGAAGGGCGCACAGGTTTCTCCGATGTAAAAAGCCAAAGCGAAACCCTGCCCATGCTGGACGCATCTGACACACAGACCGGGTTGATTGAGGACACCGGCACCCGGCTGGCCCAATCCGTCGGCCTTGGGACGCTCTCCCCGGAAGCGCTGTTAATGATGGGTCTGCCGCCTGCGTTTCAGGCGAAAAGCACCATGAATGACATGAATTTGGCCCCCACAACCGAACCCGATAACACCGTGCCAGCCAGCCTGGAGCTGGCGCCCGGCAGTTCCTCCGCCATCCCTGCCGCTCGGTTCAATAATCCGGTCAACGTCACCCCAACCGGCTTGATCCCCCTTCCGTCCTCCCCGTCGTTTTCTGAAGCGGTGGACAAGCAAGGCCTTGGCCTGGAGGAGGCTATCCCGCAATCCGCTCTTCCTGCCCAAACCCAGGCAGATCCACTGGCGCAGGCAGCGGTTTTCCTTGAAAGCCGTTCTTCGGAATTACCCATCGCTCTGGCCCAGTCCGGGGCTTCCGAAATCTCTGAGTGGAGCCAAACGCCGAACCCGATTAGGCTGCCCGATGCCTCCAATACGCCCAACAGTCCCCAAGGGATTTCTACAGAAATTTTAGAAACCACTACCTCACCCCTCACCCCCTCATCCCCTGAAACCTCACAGGGTATGCAAACGCTCCCCAGTCCATTCAATCTACCGACACCGGAATCGACCTCGCCAGCGCAGGAGCCCGCTCAAACGACCAGCGTTCCTTCCCTGGAAATGCTTGAACAGACACCCATTATGGCTTTTTCTCCGGGTGCGTCCTACACCACAGGGGCCAAAGAAAACGACCTGAGCCTAAAATCGGCAACCTCCGATATCTCCGTGAACACAGCCACGAATCAGAAAGCATCCAATCAGCAAACACCGCTGAATTCGCCAGCATCGCTTCAGGCCCTCACGGACTTTCAGCAGTCCCTCAGCGCCATGGGCGCAGAAGTGGAAGCTCTGACTGAAAGCCCGGAACCGGCCAATCCGCAGGGACTTTCAGAGGTGCCTGCATTCGAGAGGGTAGACCAAGCCCAGTCCGCTAGCGATTCTTTGCCGCCTGCTTCCTTGGCCAGCCCTTTGCCCGCCTCCGTTGGCTTTTCGCAAGATATGGCCGCCAATGGCCCGGACAAGCTGCCGTATTTTGCTTCACTGGCTGAAAACCCGGTGGATCAAGTGGTGGAGGGCACCGCATACAGCGTAAAAAACGGGCAAAAAGAACTGATTTTAAAAATCAACCCCGATAATTTGGGAGAAGTGCGCATTCGTTTAACCAGCCATGGCAACAACGAAGTGAGCGCCCGCCTGATTGCCAGCACTCAAGAGGGACACGAACTGCTGAAAACCCAATCGGAGACCCTGAGAGCCTCTCTGGAAGCCCAGGGAATCCGTATTGAGAAACTCAGCGTCATGCTGGCCGGACACACTGACAATGGGACTAACCCCAACAAACAGGATCAACCCTCTCAGTTTCAGCAGCAAACATCCAATCAGGCCCAAAGCCAGCAGCAGTCATTCCAGCAATCAAATCAGTCATTTAACCCGTTTTTTCAGGCCAACAACGGGGCATACCAAAACAAACAGGGATTTGCTCAAAACCCCGGCACCCTGAATAACCGGCTGGCTCAGGGCAGTGAAGAGAGTAGCGGTCGATCCACCGAATCGGTGAGTCGGCGGAATGACAACGGTAACGTTAGTGTGTTGGCTTAAGTCTCCCAGTCATCCGGGAAGCCCAAAGGAGAGAATCGATGAGTAATTATGAAACCCTCATCCAGATGCAAAACAACACCAATAAGGTGCAGTACGAAGCCGGTCGTAAAAACCTGGGTAGCGGCAAACTGGATCGAGAAGGGTTTATCCGGTTGATTATGGCTCAATTGCAGTATCAGGATCCCACCGAGCCCAAGGGCAACGCCGAAATGCTCAGTCAGCAGTTGCAACTGGAACAGGCCGACCAGATGAAAGAAATTGTCAGCGCCACCAAGTTCTCTCAGGCAGGCAGCATGGTGGGTCAGCAAGCCACCCTGATGGACGCCCGTTGGGACTTTACCAATAAAACAACCGGCACACCGGAGTGGGATTATCAGACCAATCAGCCCAAAACCGTGACCGGCGTGGTTGAGGCCGTCCAGTTCGATGCCCAACTGGGTAAAGCGCTGGTTCGCATTAACGGCAATTACTACGACGCGGATACCATCCAACAACTTTCCGCGCCCCCAGCCCCCCAATTACCCGCCACAACGCCACCCGCCAACAGCTCGAGCTAGAAAGGCAAGATTAACCACCCAACAAAAGAGAGTTGACCTCAAATTTTAAGCCATCCCGGTTCATCAGTCCTGACCCAGATTCAGTTTTTAAGTATTTCAGAGAGTTTAAAGAGAGATAACGTGGAGGAAATCGCATGAGTCAAGGTATGTTTACCGCTGTATCCGGTATTCGGGCCAACCAAACTCGGTTGAACGTCATTTCCAATAACGTGGCCAACGTCAACACACTGGGGTTCAAGTCCAGTTCTGCCAACTTCGCCACGGTGTTTGCCAGCACCCTGAGTGGTGGCTCAGCTCCCAACGGTATTTTGGGCGGCACCAACCCCCGACAAATCGGGAACGGCGCTTTGGTTTCTGAGATTGCCTCCAACTTTAGCCAGGGCGGCACCCAATTTACGGGCAGAAATACCGATCTAAGCATCAATGGCGATGGCTTTTTCGCCGTGGAACGCGTTGACACCAACAATGGCAACAACTCCACCGATTATTACCTGACCCGGGCCGGTAACTTCACGTTGGACTCCAACGGTAACCTGGTCACCGCCTCCGGTAACCGTTTACGGGGCAGTTCCCAAATTTCCGGCAGTAGTACAGCCACCCTGGGTCGCATCCAGGTGCCTACCGAATTCCAGATCACCAAGGAGCTGGACGCCAACGGTAAGGTTCAAAACGTCTTTTATTCTCCAATCGGTCGCGCTGCTGCCGACATTGCCACCGATTACGCGGCAGCTTTTGGTGCCCCGCCCGCTGGGAACTCGTTAAGTACGGTGACCGTTCAGTTGCGTAGCTTCAGCGTGGGAACCGACGGCTCCATTTCCGCCACCTATTCCAACGGCGATCAAATTAGTGTCAGAACCGATGCTGCCAGTGTGACCGCGGCAAACGCGGCGGGGGATCCGACCCTGGTTCGTCGGGAGATCGTTCACCGCCCCTATGAAGGGGACTCCTATCCGGCCAGCACTTATTCCGCCACTGATAACCCGTATGGTGGGCAGGTGGCACAGGCAACCGGTCAAGAGGTATTTACCAGTGGCACTACCCCAACCCCGGCGGGTGTAAACCCGATGGAAGGGATGCAGCTCCAGTTGCAAACGGCCAGTGTCATTAACCCCGCCGGGCTTTTGTACGATGGAAATAATAACTTCCTGCAAAGCGCCAACAGCGGTCAAACCCAATTTGGCGTGGCCGGTAGCGGCTCTCGCGGAAACATCAACGCCGGTGCCCTGGAATCCTCCAACGTGGATCTGGCCGGTGAGTTCACCAACATGATCATCTCGCAACGGGGTCTGGAGGCCGCCAGCAAGGTGGTACGCGCCCAGAGCGAAGTGATGCAGACTATTATTCAGATCGTCTAGCGGATCGTCTCGTTTTTTGAGTTAAATCCACTCTTCCTTGAACCAATCCCGCAAGTTGCAAAACTTGCGGTTTTCTTTTTTTAGTTTAATCAAAGGCCTTTTTCCAAGCAAGGAAGCCTTACCTTGAGCAAAGTGGTTAATGGGGTGTGGAGAGCATTAAAGGTTAATGGGGTGTGGAGAGCATTAAAATGGTGGCCAGGAAATTATTAAACCAATGGGCCACGATGCCCGGAATCAGCGATTGGCTGCGCTCCCGCCAAATGGCGAAACACAGGCCAATGACGATCACATGGGTTAAGGCTTTTACGTTATTCAGGTAATTGCCATGGAACAGCATAAAAATAAGGCTGCTGTAAAAAACCGATCCCAGGCGTCCCCAGCGCTGATGTAAGGTGGATTGTACCAGCCCTCTGAAAATCAACTCTTCCAGTAAAGGGGCCGTAAAAACGGCGAAAAACGACATGGCCCAGATTTGGGAACGAGAAAAACGCTCATAGGGATCAGTCCCTAGATTCAGTGTTGGCCACCATAGTTCCACGGCCATCCACAACAGGCTTAATGCCAAAGTGAGCCCACTGCTCAGCAAAATGAGCAAGATGGTTTCCCATTGGTAATACTGTCGGGGTCGGGTCAATGAAAGTCCCAGGTATTGGGGCAACTGTCCGTACCGCCAATGCAGCCCGGCAAAAATGATCACCCAGGTCAATAAAGTTACCCCTTGCTCCAGAACCATCTGGCGCACGGAGCCCATAAAGGGATCAATCAGCAGCAGGACATTGGACAATAGCAGGGGTACAAAAATATAGCCTGATAAAAGGCATACAAAAACCGTATATAAATCCCAGGGGGGATGCTTATCGGAACTCAGCCCGGATACGGCCTTTGGAGAGAGGGCCGATTTAATCAGGGGCATGGGCGCTGCTTTTTCTCTGTACAGGCATGGTGTTGTATCCTAGTGTCATGAAGATCAATCGTTTTCTAAAATCCATCAACCAAAAAGTGCCCCTGGATAAGGCTATTATATCAGACCTGTTGCTGTGGGCGCTGATGGCCGCATTGTTGCTTTATGGCCTGTACATGGTGGCCATTGTGTTGCCCGCCAAACGGGGCCAGACCATTCATCTGGAGTTTTTGAACGCCAATGAAATCAGTCGGGGGGCTCCCGTTCGCTTGATGGGCACCGATATCGGGTTTGTGGATAACATTCGAATTGAGCGGGATCACGTGGATGTGACCATTCAAACCAAGCCGGACGCCATCCGAATCCCGTCCGGTTCGGTTTTCACCATATTATTTACCGGGCTGGGCGGCGCCAAAAGTATTGAGGTCAGCCTTCCTGGCACCCCCGAGCCGGAAGTGGACGGCAAGCCGGTTTACCGCGTCAAAGAGCCCATTAGCATGCGGGACACGCTGAACGCCAGCTTGGACAGTGTGCAGGCTTTGCAAAAAGGCTCTGAGAATATTTCAGACTTTTTCGGCAAGCGGAAACCCGTGGAAGAACTGCAATTCAATATCCGGGAAGCGTTGGCCATGTCCAACGTGGCCACCCGCAACATGACCAGTCTGAACCGGGCGCTGGGTAGTTTGCAGCAGGATGTAAATACTTATACCCAGCAAGGCATCCAAACGTTCCAGACCTTTAACGAAGGCGCCAATAAAATCAACGCGGTGACCCGGCCCAGCAAACTGCGACCGCTGCTGGCGTCCATCAATCATGATCTGGATAACTTTCATCACGCTTTTGTCCGTGAAGGCAAGCTGGCGCATCAAATCACCCATCAGTTGAATCGCTTCAACCAGGGAGTAAGCCGCTTCAACGGCAGTTTGTCTCGTGTGGGGCAAGTTATCCTGCGTAAGCCTTTGCCCCAATGGCTGGAGGATATTGAACGGGGTCAGCAAACAGTGGATGGCGTGCTGGATCGGATGGAGCAAGTAGTTCCTGCCGGTAAAACCTGGGATTTGGCCCCCGCTCGGCATAAAGTGCGACAGATAAACCAGACTTTGCTTGAAGGGCAAAAGACAGCGGATGATTTGATACAAAAAGGGGTTCTAAAACCCAGTGTATCGCCGGGAGCTGGTAATTCCAGCCATTGGCTCCCGCCAGATTCCATGACTCCGGCGACACTCTCTCCCGAGGAGAATAGGGCTATGCCTCAGGCATCGGACGAGACTTTTTGGCAGCCGGTATGGGACATTATTCGCTTCTTTTTTTCCTAGAGTTTTTTATGGGGACAATAAAAAACGCCACAACCGAATCGGTGGGCGTTAAAGCGCAATATGAAAGAAAGAAAGTTGATTTAAATTAAATCCAGCCTTGTCCTTGTGATTATATAAAAACAATTAATTGGCATCTTGGAACAGTTTGTGAACTTATTTGAAGTTGCGGGTCAAAACCCTCAGTTTCAGGTTGTTTTGCCTGATGGCTATTTCTGAGCCAAAATAAAAAGCGCCGCCTTCCTTAAAAAAGAAGCGGCGCATAGCGCAAATTTAAAAAATTATTCCAGCCTTGTCCTTGTATATGCATAAAAACAGGCGCTCTTTACTTTGGAATGGTTTGCAACAGATTCGTTACAAAAAAGTCAATATTGAGATAGAGCCTTTCCCAGCGTATGAAGGATCCATGCCAATGTCTCGCTCCGTCATTAATGACATCCGGCTAGAAAAAGCGTCGAGAAAAAATACAGGTAAGGCTGCCTGCACAACACGTTTGCAAAACTGCGTACAGCTCAGACAAGCCGTGGAATAGCTTCTGGCAGATTTGCCCAGCCTTTTTTAACTCGCTGTACTCAAACAGTTACAAACGTGTTGTGCAGGCAGCCTTACCAAAATAAAAAACGCCACAACCGAATCGGTGGGCGTTAAAGCGCAAATTAAAATTTGAGAGTTTTAAACTTATCCAGCCTTGTCCTTGTGATTGCATAAAAACAATTGATTTTAACCTTGGAACAGTTTGTGAAGTTATTTTAATCAAACAGGGCTAAATCCTGAATATCAGGCCATTTTGTCTGATAGTGACTTGGGTCAAAAAATAAAAAGCGCCGCATTCCTTAAAAAGAAGCGGCGCATAGCGCAAATTTAAAAAACTATTTCCAGCCTTGTCCTTGTGATTGCATAAAAACAATTGATTCTCACCTTGGAACGCATTGTAAGTGTTTTGTTACAAATGACGCTTCGACGGGCTCTATGCTTGGCCAGTCACCTTTCGACAGGCGGTGGATTCAATACCCATGGCCGAGCCAGACCCCAAAGCTCGGTGAGTCGTTCCGGGTTTTGCAGGGCCAAGGCTCCCAGCAGCGTCTCAAAGCCGGTGGCTTGCCGATGGTTAGCCTGATCCGAGCGGCGGCCAGTACCCACCCCCACATTGCGCCCCTGCCGGACCAGCTCCAATTCCGCATCGGTCAGCAAAGGCTTCAGATGATGAAACAACGCCACCTGCGCACTGGCCTTGGCATGGCGGGTGGTAAAATCGTGCAAATCCCTGGACTGGGATAGCCCTTGGCCCACGGCCAATTCCCGCAGAAACAGTTCAAACACGGCATCGCCCAAAAAAGCCAGCGCCCGGGGGTGGGGCAGGTGGTGGAATACGGGCTCCGTGGGGTCAGACACGCAGGATTTCCACGCCGTCTTTTTCCACCGTGGTGGTGCCGTCCTTGTTGTCGAGAATCTGTAAGCCGATATCCGTAAAATGCTTACGGATGGCATCAGCCTGAACCCAATTTTTGGTAGCCTTGGCCTGCTTACGCATATCAATCATTTCTTTAAGCATGACTTCAGGCTCGACATCAGGTTCTAACCATTTCCCGGTCATTTCCCGGTAAATTGTATTAATTTCATTGAACGGTAAACTTTTCTTTTGAAATATAAGATTCAGATTAAAACCAAGAAGTGCAAAAATTGACATGCATTCTTTCAATTTAATTTTTACAGTCTCAGAATTACCTTCTCTGAATTCATCTTTTAATTCAGCCAAAGCAGCATTCAGAAAACTTAACGCCCGAGGCGTATTTAAATCTTCTGCCATTGCCAGACACAATGAATGCATATTTCTAAATTGCGAAGATACATCCGGCGAATAATTTTCTATGCCCCAGGATTGTAAATGAGACGCATCAATCCTAAATACGTCACAAACCATTTTTAATGCTTTGTGCCGATCTTTTACCCAGTTTTCAGCGGCCTGTAAGGCTTCATCGTTGAAGTCAACCGGCATGCGGTAGTGGTTGGTCAGCAGAAAATAGCGGATGGTGTTGGCGTCATAGCGCTCTAGCAGCTTTTTAATGGTGGAAAAATTGCCCAAACTCTTGGACATTTTCTCTCCGCTGACGTTCACAAAGCCGTTGTGCAGCCAGAATTGGGCAAAGGGCGTACAACCCGTCCAGGCTTCACTTTGGGCGATTTCATTTTCGTGGTGCGGAAAAATCAGATCCGCCCCACCGGCATGAATATCAATCTGCGCCCCAAACACGGCGTGGTTCATGGCGGAACATTCCATGTGCCAACCAGGGCGACCCCAGCCTTTGTCCGCCCCCTCACCCGGCCAGGGAGATTCCCAGCCATCGGGATCGCTCAAGGGCACCGCTTTCCACAGGGCAAAATCCAGCGGCGATTCTTTCTCCTCGTCCACGTCTACCCGCGCGCCGGACTTTAAATCCTCCAAGTGTTTTTTGAGGGCTTCCGGGTCGTTGGTGCCGAACTTCAACTTGCCGTAATCGGCCTTGGCGGAGACCCGAAAATACACGCTGCCATCGGCGGTGCGGTAAGCCGCCCCTTTGTCCATCAGGGCCTGAATACCTGTAAGCATTTCCCCAATGTACTGGGTGGCCCGAGGTTCTTTGTCTGGGGGAAGGACGTTCAGGGCCTGCATGTCTTCGGTAAAACTCTGGTAGTTGCGCTCGGCCAATGCCGCTGGTGTTTCACCTCGCTCTTTGGCCCGATTGAGGATTTTATCGTCCACATCGGTCACGTTGCGGACGTACTCGACCTGATACCCCAAAAATTGGAGGAAGCGATACAGCACATCCCAGGTGATGTAGCAGCGGGCGTGACCCAGATGGGCGTCATCGTAAACCGTGGGGCCGCACACGTACAGCCTGACCTGCTTCCCCGACGGATCTTCAGGCTTTTTCAGAGGCACAAAGGGTTCTAATCGACCGGTCAGGGTATTGAACAGCTTGAGTTCAGGCGGTTTACTCTCAGACGTTGACTGGGCCATCATCAAAAATCCTGTACTGTCATTTAGGGGGACGGTGCCGCAGGTTTGGCATCATCCGACAGGAAACGACGCCCTTCGATCAAGACGGGCAAGCCCCGTATCACGCAAAAGGCCACCGAAATATAAGTGCAACTCAGGCCCAGCCAGGTGATGGGGGTCGAGACAGCAGGTTCAAAGCCGGGGGTGTGGCCCAAAATCATGAAGGCGAAGGCAGCCGCTTTGGCCACGGCGTAAGTGGTGCGGCTAAAGTTGGAACTAACCAGCAGCCATCCCAACTTGGATTGCTGCATGCTGGATTGTCCAAAGGCCGTAAACCCTTGCTCCAAGGCCATGGAGCGCAAGCCATCCACCACAATGCCCCGCACGATGACCACCAGCGGTACCCACAGGGGTAGCCAACCCAGGGCCAGGAAAGTCACCCAGTACACTTGCTCCACAATCCGATCGCCCAGAATATCAATGACCGCTCCCATCTTGGAGGTCTCATTAAATTTGCGGGCCAAGTAGCCGTCCAGAGCGTCCATAGCGATGACCACAATGGTCAGCACAAAGCAGATCCAGTACATGGACGACGTGTGGATGAACAACAGGCCGACCACTAACAGGCCGAGCAAGGTACGAAGGAGGGAAACCAAATTTGCCATGGCACTATTCTAACCCAGCCCCAGCCCTTGTCAAAGCCAGTGACCGTTCAGGGGCTTCTAGGCCGAAACCGGCGTGGGGTGAGCCAGGCGTTGATACAACACCTTGTAGGCTTCGGCGCTGGGCTTCCAGCTGTGATCCTCTTCCATGCCACGGGTTACCAACTCGGCCCACAGGGGTTTGTTGTGGTAATACTCCACAGCGGCCAGCACGTTTTCTTTCAGCTTGGCGGCGCTGTATTCGGCAAACTTAAAGCCGTTCCCCCGGTGGGGCTGGTTACGCACATCGGTAATGGTGTCCACCAGGCCGCCCACACCACGCACAATGGGCACTGCCCCATATCGCAGGGAGATGAGCTGACCCAGCCCACAGGGCTCAAAGGCGCTGGGCATGACAAACATATCGCTGGCCGCGTAAATCTTCTGGGCCATGGCCGTATTGAAGCCAATAAAACTACGAATGTTCCGGGACTGGGCGTTCAATGCTTTCAGAGCCTCTTCCAGCTTGGGATCGCCGGTACCCAGCAGCACCCACTGGCAGTTGTGGCCCTCGGCCTCCAGTGCTTTCATGGTGGGCAAAATCAGATCCAGCCCTTTCTGATCGGCCAGTCGGCCAATAAAGCCAAACAAAGGCGCTTTCGGCTCCACTGGCAAGCCCATTTCCACTTGCAGGGCCTCTTTGTTCTTGCCCTTACCTTCGGCAAAGTTGCCGCGGTTGTAATGCGCCGTGATAAAGGCGTCGGTTTCCGGGTTGTACAAAGTGGTGTCAATGCCGTTCAGGATGCCGGACACCTTGGCGGACACCTCCCGGATGACCGCATCCATACCGGCCCCAAACTCCGGGGTTTGAATCTCCTGAGCGTAAGTGGGAGACACCGTAGTAATGGCATCTGCCTTGAGAATTCCTTCTTTCAGCCAGTTGATATCGCCATACAGACCCTGATAATGCAGGTTGTGAATGGTCAGCACCGACTTGGTGCGGGAGAAATACTGATCGTAAGGCCGGATTTCCGCCAAGGTGGTGGCAATCGAGCCGGTATGCCAGTCGTGAACGTGCAACACATCCGGGCGGTAATGCACCCGCCGCAGCAGTTCAAACACGGCCTGGTTGAACACCAGAAAGCCTTCCAGCTCCCATTCCGGCTGGCCGTAAGGATAAACCTGCTTGCGGGAGCCGAACAAATCGTAGTTGTCCACAAAATAGACCGGGACATCGCTGCGGGGCAGTATGCCCTGCCAAATGCTAATGGGATACGTTTTGCCGTGAAAATGCACGCCAAAGGCAATGTCTGTTTTTTCCAGCCGATGGGCCGCCGTATCCACCAAGCCGTACAGCGGGGTTATAATCACCACCTGGGTGTCCTGCTGTTCCGCAATGGCTCTCGGTAAACTGCCAATCACATCCCCCAGGCCACCCGCTTGAGAAAAGGGCGCCACTTCCGCGGAACAGAATGCAATTTTCATGGTGGGATACCCCTGAATGAACACTAACAAGCTCGTTATATGCCAAACACATCCAAGGAGCTACTACCCAGCCGTGGAAGATCAGCCGCCCTGGGGCGCCTCATCGGCGGTCACCGCTACTTTGGTGATGCCTGCCGTTTGGGCGGCGTCCATCACCCGGGTCAGGGCTTCGTGAGTGGCTTCGGTATTGGTTTTAATAATCAGGCCGTCCGGCTTTTCGCCCTTCAGCTCCTTGAACTTGGTAATCAGGGCCATCGGGGAAACTCCGGCCCCGTCAATCGAGTATTGCCCGGAGGCGTCAATCGACAACTGAATGGTCTTGGGCTCTTCCGTGGTGTCTTGAGAAGGGCCGACTGAGGGCACCGCCACTTTTAGTCCCTTGGTGTCCAGCATGGGGGCCACCACCATCATAATGATGAGCAGCACCAAAAAGATGTCGGTCAGCGGGGTAATGTTGATTTCGTTAAAAACCTGTTTTCGTCCACCAGAGCGCATATTCTAGGCTCCTTCCCGGGCTTGGGGCGACCGACCCATAGACGTTTGACGCAGTTCATCCTGACGGGCTTCCGGTAAGGGTTCCCCGGCCACTGTCACCTTGGTGAAGCCAGCATCCCGGGCCGCCTCAAAAATTTTCAGGACTTGCCCGCTTTTGGTGGCCTTGTCAGCTCGAATGATGATATTTTTCTTTGCCGGTTGTTCAGGGTTGGCCGGTGCGGACTCCGCCTTGGCACTCCCAGCGGCGCTGACCAACTTGGCCTCTTCCGTTTTGAGCGTTTCCGAGAGTTGCTCCGTGTTGGTTTGCTTGCCTTGAACGTAAATCTGGCCGTCGCTGGCAATTTCCACCGTGAGTTTATTTTGCTCCACCGGTGTCCCGCTTTGCAGGTTGGGCGGCTTAATATCCTTACGGGCCTGCTGCATCATCGGTGCCACCACCATCATAATGATAAGCAGCACCAAAAAGATGTCAGTCAGCGGGGTAATGTTGATTTCGTTAAAAACCTGTTTTGAACCGGCTTTCATTCGTTCAGAATCCTAGTTAGGCTTTTAGTAACCGGGTTGAGCCGGGCGACGCTCTTGGGTACCCGCCACAGCCATCGGATCCCGCTCATCGGCAAAGCTCAGGAACAAGAGCTTCAGTAACTGGAAGTCATCTTCGTAGCGGTTCACAATGCTTTGGAAGTAGTTGTTCAGGGCTACCGCCACAATAGCGACGCCCAAACCGAAGGCGGTGGCGATCAGCGCGGAACCAATCCCGAACATAATTTCCGGCGCCCCGCTTTGGCCGCCCGCTTTGGACAAATCGCCAAAGGTGATCAGAATCCGCACAACGGTTCCGAACAAACCGAGGTAAGGGCAGATGGTGGCAATGGTTCCCAGGATGGGGAGATTCTTCTCCAGCTTACGGGTGGCCAGAGAGGCGGTAATGTCGTAGGAGCGCTCAAAGCTCTCCGGTTGTTCGGCCAAGACCCGAATGCCCTCTTCGGACACTTCCCCGATGATACCGCCCAACTGGGCGCTCAGCAATTGGGAATTCTCCAGGCTGTTCCGTTGTAACTCCCGTTGCAGACGGTGGATAAACTGTACCACGTCCCGGGAGTTCTTTTTGTAGAAGTAATGACGCTCAATGGTCACGGCCACGGTCAGAACGGAGCATACCAGGATTGGCAGCAAAACCATCCAGTCATTAGCAATGGCGAACCATAATAATTGAAAATCCATTAATCGGTATCTCCTCTTACCATTTCAAAGCCTGCTTCGGGTTCTTTGGATTAAGAACATTATAATCAAACGCGAATTCTACCGGTAGTATGTCCTCCTTGAACTGCGGAGGAAGGGCTAGAAAGGGCAGGGAAGCAACCACTGCCTGCTTGGCCGACTCATCCGCCTCAGCGTCCCCGGAGGATTTTTTCACATCGATCTTAATCACATTACCATCCCGAGCGATAAAAAGCATTAGGACGACCTTCCGACTTTCCGAACCACGGGGGGGTACCCAGTTGCGCTTGATGCGGCGCTCCAGATCCGCCATAAAAGGGCCAAAGTCGACATCCTGAGCTACATCCACTCCGGGGTTGGGGGAGTTGCCCGCCTGAGGATTGCCCATGGATGAGCTGTTTGAGCTGCTGCCGGTAAATTGGGTGCCCTGAGAGGCCGCTTGTGAGCTGGTACCCGTTGCTGCCGACTGCGCTGAGGAGGCAGTGGCTGTGGTGGGGCTGGCCGTGGTCACTTGAGCGGGCGTTTCCTTGGAAGGCTTTTTAATGGTGGGCGTGACGGTGGGTTTTTCAGCGGTTTTCTCTTGGGCAGGGGACTGTTGGGCCACGGGCTTGGGCTGTACCGTCGGTTGAGTTGGCTGTGGCTTAACCGCTGGCTGTTGCGGCTTGGGCGGCTCGGCCTTTTTGGCAGCCGCCTTGAGGGGCTCTTCAATGGCTTTCAGCGGCTGGCTTTTTTGGGTGACGCCACCGGCTCGCTGGTTGAAATTGCCTTTGAACTTGGGATTATCTGGGCGGGTGGCCTGGGTGTCCTGCACCAGGGTAAACTCCAGATCCGGCTTTTGGTGGGATTGGAACAAGTCCCAGAAGTTAAAATGCAAAATCCAGGAAAGGAGCCATAGCAGGGCCAAGGTCACTACCGTCAACACCATTGGCCCGACCACGTGCAGCAAAGCGGACAGGCTGGTGGCCCGACCCAAGGGCAGGCTCTCCAGCTGGGCCTGGGTTCCTACCCGGCTGATACCCTTTTGATGACGGCCTTGCAGCGCTTCTATCGTTATGGCGGGGGTGGGGCGTTTGGCCCGACCGGCCTTTTGGCGGGCACCCTCAGATGTTTCCCTGTGTGCGGAAACGTTGGAGACTGGTTTTTCAGATTGAGACATAGTTTACCCGGCCTCTTTATGGCGCTTGAGCTGAGGGAAACGGACACCCGTGAACGAGATGTTCCATTGAATAGATTATAAGAAACCAGACCACCTGCAAAAATTGCGAATTGCAGGCCTCGACTCCTTCATCGGTTGTAAGTTGAATTCAGTCAGTTTAGTACCCGTAATTCTGGTAAGGTTGGGGATTTTGGGGCGTGCTATTGTTCGGCCCATAATACTGGAAGCCGGAATCCGGCTGGGACTGGGGCTGACTGAAGCCAGGTGCGCTCATCGTGCCGGGCGAGGTGGTTAAAGGCTGATCCAGCACAATGTTGAGGGGTTGACCGGATTCCACAACGGCGGGCCTTCCCTTTTGAACCGCCGAACCCAGCGCACCCATCCCGGCGCCCAAAGCCGTTCCATAAATTGCGCCCCGGCCTACGCCACCCCCGGACAAGGGCCCCATCGCGGTTCCCAAGGCAGCCCCTAGGCCAGCCCCGACCCCTGTGGTTACAGCCGCCCGGCCAAGCCGACCTGCGGTAGAGCCGCCTCTGATGATGCCCGTTCCATCTTCAGTCTGAATGCGGGCGGACAAAGGAACCCGTTGTCCATTGGGTAAAATGGCCGCAGTGAAGCGGATGTCCAACTCGCCATTTCGACCGGCCCGGCCAGCAGGCTTGACCATAACCACTTGTCCTTCCATTTGGCTTCCCGCAGGCAGGATGATGTTAGAACCCGAAGCGATGGGAGAGCCCAATGTGGCGTTAAAGCGATCGCCGACACGGGCAAAATCACTGGAAACGGGGCTGCTGAGCGTGGCGGAAACCACGGTGCCGGGGGGAGCTGTCACCACGTACCCTTGTAACGGTGGCTGTTGATAAGACTGCCCACCATACGGTGCTGTTGAGTATTGGGACTGATTTTGCCCGTAAGTCTGGTATCCGGTGTTGGGGGTGTTATAAGTGTTGTTGTAAGAAGGATATCCGCCCGTTGGGTAGCCCCCGCCTTGCATTGGCGGTAAGCTTTGGCTGATTTGGGCCACTGGCTGTGCATAGGCGGGAGAATCATTGACTGGTGACGCGGCCATTGCAAAGCCGGGCATCATCAAAGCCAACGCTATGGAAGCCGCAATCTGACAAGATGCTTTCACCGAATAATCTCCTTTTTAATTACACACAGATGGGGACTGGCTCTGAACGTAACTGGCCCAAACTATTTTATTCATGACTTCAAGCAGCGCAAGAATGTTCCAATTATACAACTCCTAAAGTAGGCATATTGGCAAGAATTTTGGCATAATGCTACTAGGAGTATCTTGAGTGTTTTACAGAGTGACGGGATCTACTTGCCAATGATGAGCGCACTGCCACCCACCGCCTTTGACAACCTGATGCAACAGCTCAGTGGCTTGCCTCTGTGGGTGAAGCAGGTCATTTACACCCAGCTTCGTCATGAGATGGAAGCCACTCTGTCCAAGCCAACCCTGGAAGCCTTTGGCCCGGAGCATACTTTACAGTTATGGGTTCCCGAGATCACCCGGCAAGGCCTGGCAGAGCTGGAAAAGCCCAGTGGCCACGTTCCCCAGAGCATCCTGAAGATCCTGCACCTGGCCCGGTTTAAAAAGAATGTGCTGAGTATTACCATTCTCAACCACTGGACGCTTGAGCAGTGCGCCATTTTCTTACTGGAAGCCATTACCAAGGAATTACTTTCCCCGGCCCGCTCCATGGTTATCTCTGGCACCATTGACTACCTGGCTGGTCGCACACGGCTGGGGGAATATCTGGTCAAAATCAACCGTCTCAACATTCAGCAGCTGGATCAGGCCCTGCGCACCCAGCAAGCCATCGCCGAAGCGATGGGAGAGCGCACTGGTATCGCCAATGTACTGATCAATCTGGGTTATATCAGAAAAGAAGATAGCGAAGCCATTCTGTTCTTGAAGGAAGAGAGCAAAAAACCCTTTACCGGTCTGCCCAACGTCCTTCCCGGTGGCGGTAACGAGGCCGTGGCCAAGCTTCAGGGGCAACTGACCCAAGCCATGCAGCGCATTAAGGATTTGGAAACCCTGAACTATCAATTGCAAAAAAAGGGTTAAGAGGTCATTGGTCTCCTCTTTGGCATCGGCTATTTGCTGATGCGTGTTGTTTCAATCGGACTCATCACCCTGTTGAATCGGCTGAGGCTTTGGCCTGGGGCTTTCGGTTTCTGTAGTTTGACTGCTTCATGATGGGCGTAGCACAAAAAGCATCGCCCTTGTTTTTATGCTGATACGGGATGTGTTTAGGGACTCAATAGATATATATTTGCCAATCACAGGACAATAGGGAAGTTCATAGTCTAACCGTTTCACGACTGGGACATACGTAGGGGGATTATTACTTATGGGACTTGGGGCAAGCCAGGCGCGGCTGTTAATGTTGACCGCGCGAAAATCCGATACGGAATTGCAGTTGCAAATGGTCAATCAGGCCAGAATGCAGATTTCCAACATGGTGTCCGCCTTGTTCGGTCGCCAGGTCAACTTGGAGCCGGATAGCGCCGATTCCAAGCGTCTTCAATCCACCATTTCCGCTATTCAGGAGCGGGATAAAGCATTGGAGTTGGAGTCCAAGCGACTGGATACTCAACACCAGGCGGTGCAAACCGAGATTGACTCTGTTCAGAAAGTCATCTCCAAAAATATCGACAGCAGCTTTAAATTAATGGGCTAATAACGCCTGTCATATCAGGTTGGTCTTTTCCCATTTTTCAGGGTGGGAAGCCCCTTGACCCTTTTTTGAGTTTCGATAACTCGCTCAACTTATCGTCTTTCCCCGGTGCATGGTCATGCGCCATATTGGTTCTTCTTCCGAATCCAGCCCTGGTAGCCGTTTAAAATCTGCGCGATGGATAGGTCATTTAAATTGACAGCCCCAACTGGCTTAAAATGGCATCGATCTTGGCCCAGTTTTCTTGTCCCTGTTGCTCAAACCCGCAGCCGGGATGATAAATGGTATTTTTGTGGGGAAAAGGATACATGCGGCACCCAACCGGTCGATCCTCGTGTACCCCGCAGCGTCCGTCCGCTAAAACATATTTGCACTTGAAGAAAGTAATCTGATCGGGATCCTGCCCCTTGGATTGAGCGATCGTACGAACCTTGTCTACAAATTCCCCGGCGATCTCGCTCACTTGCGCCTGGCTCTCATAGGGCAAAAAAACCGAGGCAAAGTCCCTGGCCGATTCATGTCCTTCGGCCTCCGGGTTGGCCGCCAAGGCCAAAATATCCTCATAGGACAAGGAGCCTTTAAACGTGGCCACCCGGCAACACTGCCCCCGCTGTTTGCACAAGTGCTGGGGCAGTTTCATCAACTGCTCTACCTGGCGGGCCAACCCCAACGGTGAGGGCAGCGCCGATGATGGCTGGGGTGGGCTCTGTTCACTCATCGTCATTTACCAATAATGCGAACCAAACATTTTCCAGGGTTTGATTTTTTCCAGAACGAGCGCGTTGAGATCGGCCAAGGTTGTCTCGGGGCGGACGGGGTGATGCACGCCATCCGGGGAAAGCTGCTCCATAATGTAGGCACTGGTTTTTAAATCCCGGATCATCCGCTTTTGTTTTTCCCGTTGTTCAAATTGCCAGCCCTCAAAGCCACATCCCGGGGGCATCACCGACCACCCATGGCCGGGTGCTTCTCGGCAACAGCGGGGGCGCCGCTCATAGATGGTGCATAATCCTTCCGGGCTGACGTAACGGCAATGGTAGAAGGTGACCTCATTAACGTCCATATCCTCTCGTTCGGCAACCGTCTTCAACACTTGCTCCACCTGCTCCGGGACCACCTGGCGGGCATCCTCAATGGACGCATACGGCTCAAAGATCTCCAGAAAATCGATGGCCTCTTTGTCACCGTTTTCAACCAGTTCTTTCAATTTTTTATATGAATGAAACGTGGTGGCAGACCGGCAGCAGCGGCCACATTTGTGGCATAAGTCTGGTAAAGTGGGCGATTCCGCTTTTAGATCGTCTGCGGTGCCATAGTAATTCAGGTCAAACATGGAACCAGCCTCAACTCACATCCGATTTACCGGGCTCACAATGAGCCTGTTTACAGTATCGGCAAATTCCGCCGAACCTTTAAAAATCATAGCGCACAATGACCACCCTGCGTGATCGGGCTTTCCCAACAAAAAACCGAAGCCCCACCCAACGGGCAGACTTCGGTTTTCAGTTTATAAAAGAATTGGGTGAGGCCGCCTCACCAGGAATTACAAGATGCGGTTAAACGGTGCCAAAGGTGCGATCGCCCGCATCGCCCAGACCGGGGACAATGTAGGCCTTGTCGTTCAAACGCTCATCCACCGCGCCGGTGAAAATCTGGATGCCCGTATGCTGCTCGGTCAGATGCTGAATGCCTTCCGGGGCGGCAATGATACTGACAAAGCGAATGTTAGAGGCCTTGGTGCCCAATTTCTTGATAATATCCACAGCAGCCACCGCCGATCCCCCAGTGGCCAGCATGGGATCCAGCACAAAAATCTGGGCGACACTGTAGTCAATGGTGGAGGGCAGTTTGTTGTAATAGGTCACCGGCTTGAAGGTCTCTTCATCCCGATACAGGCCGATGTGGTACACACTGGCCGAAGGCAGAATATCAATGGCCAATTCGGACAAAATCAGGCCCGCCCGCAGAATGGGGGCGATTAAAATGGGCACATCGGGGGACAGAATTTTGCATTCGGCCTTGGTGATGGGCGTTTCCACAATGGTTTTGGCCATGGGCAAATTGGCCGTGGCGTCCATAAAAATCAGTTTGCCCAAACGGGTCATGGTGGCCCTAAACTGCTCGGTGGACGTATTTTTGTCCCGCAGGATACTGAGGTTATGCTGCACCAGCGGGTGATTGGAAACATTGACAGCGGGATGGACGGTGGCGGACATGGAAAACTCCTGATGGCGACTGCGTGAACAAGGTATTGTTTCATAGTAGCAAAAAGCCTGCGGCCACGGAACGGGAAAGATCGCAAAACGAACCTTCTCACAATAAAGGGGCAACACCCGGGCTTGAGGGGATTTATTACAACAAAACAAATCAAAGGCCGATATTTCCATGGGTAGCATTTCCTGGCCCCCCCTTAATCCTTATACCCCCCCTTTTTCGCCCATTAGCCATTCTGTTGCGCCAAACGGATGGGCTGCCGGGCTGGCCACCCTGAGCGCTCATAATCAGGCAGGCCCTATCGTTCAAACGGCCCAGGATCAGGCGGTTTTGGGGCAGGCCCTGGCCTTGCTGGGTCAAGTGCGCCATTTGCCGGGGGATGATGACTACCTGAAGCGCTTGGGCGTCTGCCCGGTTTTTCAAAACGGACAACAGGCCTTGCAAACGATTCGGCAAAAAGGCGTTCGGGTGGAATTTGGGGATATGGGGGACAGTCCGGCCCATGCCCAATGGATAGCCGAGCAAAACCGGATCATGATTAACCAGCGCTACCGGGGCGATAGCAGCCTAGCGACGCTGTACGCCATTTCTGAGGCCTTGTACCACGAGGCGGGACACGCCGCTGGTAACGGCGATGACCAGTCCTCTATTCAGGAAGAGCTGAACTGCCTGGCCCTGAACACCCTGGCCCACCGCTTCCACCGGGCCATAAATCCCTATTATGGGCAAATGCTCGCCCACAGCCCCCTGTTGTCCGATGGGGTCGCTCTGTACGCCCGGCTCTTCTTTGATCCAGACTCGCAGAAGCAAGCGCTCGTTCGGCGGGTGGTACAAAAATATGGGGATCTGCCCATCGAAAGTTCCGGCCATCCGGTGCCCTCGCTAGCGCCAAGAAGGCATTCAGCGCCAGGTTTAACTGGCTTTACGAATGCCGGTGTCCCTTTGGCTCAACACATTAAAAACACTTACTGGAAAAATGCTTACGGGCTTCAACAGCAGCCGCTCCCTTTAAAGCCCACCACGCAGGCTTTACAGTCAGCCTTCTTCCCCGCATCATAGTTAGGTATCGTCAACCCAGTCCAGTTCAGACAGCGTAGGAGGGAGACTTAATGGCTGAAAACTGCCTATTTTGTAATATTGTGGCTGGCGCCATTCCCTGCCAAAAGGCTGCGGAAACTGAGCGGATTCTGGCCTTTCACGATATCCACCCGCAGGCGCCCACCCATCTTTTGGTGATTCACAAAACCCATACTGCCAGCCTCTCAGAAACCGAAGACGCCACCCTGCTGGGGGAGTTGATGACGGGTGTTCGGGAAGTGGCCAGTGAGAAAGGTCTGACGGACTACCGGCTGATTATCAATAATGGCCCACAAGCCGGGCAAACCGTCTTTCACCTGCATGCCCATATCCTGGCCGGCCGCCCCCTGCATTGGCCGCCGGGCTAACCCGGGATAACCAATGTTTGTTGCACGGGGCCGGGATTCCCTCCTTGGCTAGCTCAACCGATTGTCATGATTTTTTTTCTATGCTACCCTCACAAGACATTAAAAATTTAACGCCTATTTGAAAGCGGGGTGAAATCCGAAATGGCAGAAGTCCAGGTACAACCTGGTGAAAGTATTGAAAGCGCACTGAAGCGGTTCAAAAAGAAAATTCAGAAAGCGGGTATCCTGTCCGAAATTAAACGGCGGGAGCATTACTTGAAACCCAGTGTTAAAAAGAAAAGAAAAGCCGAGTCCGCCCGTAAGCGCAAAAGCTAATTTTTTCTCACTCTCTCAAAATTTAAAAAGCCTCTCTGGCCGGTATTTTCACCAATGACCAGAGAGGCTTTTTTATTGTTGTCTCAATTAACGTCAAATCCACGGAATCCAGTGAAAAAACGAGCGTGAGGCTTAAAACAGGAGTTTAAACAGGGTAAAGTGCCCGTTAAACTTTTTGGTCAGGATTTTCAGGTTCCGGGCCGCCTCACGGGTATCATTCAAAATGGCGTCCACCTGCTTATCCTCATCATCCGTCAAGGCGTCCACATTGCCCAGTACGGTGTTCAAGCGAGTCAGGGAGCTATCCAGCTTGGCCGTTATGCTATCCACCCGGTTTTGTAAATCCGCATCCTGCGCTGTTTTGCGCAAGGTCATCATCAACTGGTTGGCATTTTTAGAGGTGTCCCGCGTGGCGTACAGGGCCTCTTTCAAGGCCGGATCGTTCAGTAGTTGCTTCATGGCGTTGGAAGATTCCCGGAGGGAGGCAATGGTAGAGCCCAGCTCACTTTTTAATTTGGGATCGCCAATAATGTGGTTAATGTTGGTACTGACATCCGACACATTCTGGGCCAATTGCTCACTGACCCCCACCAGTCGATCCAGATCCACCCGGGTGGTTTGAAACAGGGCGTTGGCCGTGTTCATCACTTCATGGGCCTGGGCGGTCAGGACTTCCGTATTTTTGACGGTGCTGTGCAAGCTCTCGATGGTCTCATCGGACAACAGCTCATTGATTTTCTCGTTGGTCAGGCGCAGGGCCTCCGCGGAATCCATCTGGATTTCCAGGAATCGTTTGAGCCGAAGGGGCTCTTCCACCGTAAATTGAAGGTTTTTATCCGGCACTTGGGCCAAATAAGGCTCCTTGGATAAAATACGCAGATAATACTGTCCGTTTTTGTCCAGCGTCAGCTCAAACAGGGGATCTTCCGGCATGACGGCCCCCGGCAGCGAGACCCGGTAAAACAAGCGATGTCGCACCAGATTGCCATCACGGGTCTGCTCAATGTTTTCCACCGTGCCCACCCGGATATAGCCTTTTTCATAAAGAAACTTGACCGGAATACCCGGCGTAATGGCCTTGGCGGGCTCCTTGAATGTGGTTAGGGTCACCTCCCGCAACCGGGGCGGGGTAATTTCCAGAAATTGCTCACCAATCAGGCCGGATTGCTCGATAGAGAGCATGGAGCCTTTTGGGATTTGCATACCCAGGTTTTTATTCAGCCGGAAAGCCACCTGCACGCCGTATTCGCCGTCACGTTTGGCCGCCTTGACCGACTCCACAAAGCCCACCCGGATGCCCATCATCTGCACCGGGGCGCCTTCTTTCATGCCGTTCACGTCCTGAAACCATTCCGTGCGAAGCTCTCCGCTGTCCAAACCCCGTCCACGCAGCCAAATCAAAGAAATCACCAGTAATGTAATGCTGATTAAGGTTAATAAGCCTACTTTGACTGTGGATGTTCTTTGTCTGTTTGCCGTATTCATTGCAAGCTGTGTCGCTCTATCGTCAACATTGAATGGAAATGCGTGGAAAAGCCACACTTCAGCATATTATACTCCAGGCCAGGCAAACCGTCAGATGCTTCTTGGCCAGCCACCCGATTACTCTCATGGTTTACTCGGAGTCGGTCATGGGGCCTTCCAGACTGGCCTGAGAGAACTGGCGGGCATAGGGATCCCGGGAGCGGAACAACTCCTGCGGGGTTCCCTCCCAGCAAATTTCTCCCTCATGCAGCAGAATGAGGCGATCTGTTCGATGGATGGTGGAAAACTGGTGGGTGACAACCACACTGGCCGCATTCAGTTCATCCCGAAGCTTGCGAATATAGTCCTCAATCACGGTGGAGGCGATGGGATCCAGGCCTGCCGTCGGTTCATCGTATAAAATAATGCGCGGACTTCCCACAATGGCCCGGGCAAAGCTGACCCGCTTCTGCATTCCGCCCGATAATTCGTTGGGGTATCGGTTTTCGATTCCTTCCAGCCCCACCATTTGCAGCTTTTCAGCCACAATGGCCTTGATTTCCTGAGGGGAATACTTTCGATGTTCCCGGTTGCTTTGGACGAGGGCTTTTTCATAATCCCGATCGGGGCGTTCCAGCAGCGAGAAGGCCACGTTCTCAAAAACGTTCAGGGAGTCAAACAGAGCCGAATACTGGAACACCAGGCTGTAGTTCGGATCCGCCAGAGTGACGGAACCGCTGTCTGGGGCTTCCAGATTGCTGATGATCTTGAGAAGCGTGCTTTTGCCGCAGCCACTAATCCCGATAATACCCAGGGTCTCGTGTGCCTTGACCTCAAAGCTGATGTCTTTCAGCACTACCTTGCTGCCGAAGGACTTGCGCACGTTACTGACCCGGATTAACACATCATCCGAGGGGGGCGTGATTGGTGGCTGTGGGCTGACCGTCTCATCCGGCATGATTACTTGGTTCCATAGATTAAAAAAGTCAGGACATAGTCAAAAATGGCCATTAATACAAACGACCATACCACAGCTCGGGTGGTGGCTACCCCGACCTCACGGGATCCTCCCGTGGTATTAATGCCAATGGTGGTGGCCATAGAGAAAATAATAAAGCCAAAAACAGACGACTTGAGCATCATGGCGATAATATCCCGCAACTCAATCTGATGCCAGACCGAATCCAGGTACTTGCCGTAACTCAAGTCGGCAATCAGGTTGGCAATAACCATGCCGCCCAGAATGCCGGCCACGGCAGTGATGATCGTCATCAGCGGCAGGGCCACGATACCCGCCAGCACCCGAGGCATCACCAGATAGCGGATGGGATTGACGTGCAGTACCTTCAGGGCGCTGACCTGGTTGGTAATTTGCATGGTGCTTAACTCGGCGGCGTAAGCGGAACCGGCCATGGCGATTACCGAGAACGCCGTCATGATGGGGGCCAGTTCCCGAACCATGGCCAGAGAGACCAAGGCCCCCACATAGTCCGCCGCGCCTTGTCGAACCATCTCCTTGGAAATTTGCAGGGAAATGACCATGCCGGAGAAAACCACCATAATCAGAGAAATCCCAAAGGTATCGATGCCCACGAAGGCCAGCTGTTGCACAAACTGCTTGAACCCAAAACGCCCGGTGAAGAAGAAGCCGACAATCTCACGGGCGTTGTACACAGCAGTGCCCAGGGTATCCAGAAACACGCTCCACTCTCGGCCCATCGCCGTTAAAGCACGACGGGTGAACGGAAATAATCGGAGTTTTTCTGGCTGAGGTTGGGTCATCATTATATTCTAACGTGTTTTCCCCGACTGATTGGCAGAGTGGCCCGGCTTACCCGCCCGTATTACAGGCCCGGCGGCCCGGCTAACCACTTATCCAGTAAAACCAGCGCAAAAACCGCCACACTGATCCGTCCGTTCACAGTAAAAAAGGCCTCATTGACCTTGTCCAGCCGAATCGGGCTTTGCTTGTCCCCCTGGATCAGGCGATGTTCGTAGATCAGCATGCCAGTGGTCAAGGCAATGGCCATCCAGAACAGGGGCCCCACTGAATAGCCCAGGGCAAACACCACCAGCAACGCCACGGTTAAACAATGAAAAATCCGACTCAAGCGCAAGGCCCCAGTCAAGCCCAAGGCCACTGGAATGCTTTTCAGCCCGGCCTCTTTGTCAAACTCAAGATCCTGACAGGCATAAATCACATCAAAGCCAGCCACCCAAAAGACCACCGCAAAACCGAATACCACGGGCTGCCAGGTAATGGCCCCGGTCACCGCCAGCCAGCCTCCTACCGCCGACGATCCCAAAGCCACGCCCAATACCAGATGGGCCAGGGGCGAAAATAGCTTCATATACGAGTAAAGGGTCAAAATGGCAAACGCCACCGGCAGTAACAGACGACAAATCACGGGCAGCTGCCAGGCCGCCCCAACAAACAACAAGGCGGAAGCCAGAACCAACAGCCAGGCCTCTCGCGCCTTTACCCGTCCGGCAGGAATGGATCGGTTTTGGGTGCGTGGATTCCTGCCGTCTATGGGGGCATCAATCAGGCGATTCAGGCCCATAGCGAAAGTACGCCCACCTACCATGCACAGTACCACCCATAAAACCGTCCAGCCGGAAGGCCACTGGGAGCCCGGTAACGCCAGCAACATGGCGGACAAGGCAAAGGGCAAGGCAAATATAGTGTGCTCAAACTTGACCAGTTCGGCGTATTCCGCCAAACGAGATCCCAGTGTGGACTTTGAGAGACCGCTTGCCATAACCAACCCAATTTCCTGGTTGCTTGATATAAAATACTGTCTGGTTGTTATTGACGCATAAACGTGGTGTGGTTGAAAAGAGAATCGAGAATTCAGAAAACAATCCGGTAATTAAGAGAGTAAAGCCCATGCGCCATCCAAGCAAGCACACCCCTTCCCATTCTTTCGAGTCCCCTGAGTCCACAATCTCTTCGGAACGGGCCAATTTTTTTAAACACGTTGGTTGGCAATTTAATCTGGTCAAACTGGGGAAGCTGGTGGCTTTCTCTTTTGGGGTCACCGTACTCAGCACCCTGATGAGCTGTGCCTTGCAATGGCCGTGGGAAAATCACCTGCCTGTCCCTACAGGCGCCGCCCCGGTGTTGGCCGCCCCGGAGCCCTCGCCGTTAACTCCCGATGAGAAAATCAACATCAACATTTACCGCACCACCAGCCCGGCGGTGGTCAACATTAGCAGCACGGTGTTGTCCCTGGACATGTTCTCAAATATCATCCCCGAAAAAGGCTCGGGCTCCGGGATGATTATTACCCCGGACGGCTACATCCTCACCAACGGGCACGTAGTGGAAGAAGCCCAGCAACTGGAAGTCACCCTGCTGGATGGCAAAGTGTTTAAGGCCAAACTGATTGGCGGCGATTTAAGCAAAGACGTGGCCCTGATCAAAATCGATCCAGGCCCGTTAAAGCTGCCGACCATTCAAATGGGCAATTCCGATCATCTGGAGGTTGGGCAGAACGTGTACGCCATTGGGAACCCGTTTGGCCTGAACAGTACCCTGACCACTGGGGTCATCAGCAGTCTGGGACGAACCCTCAAGGCGCCCAACGGACGCCTGATTGAAGGCATTATTCAGACGGACGCCGCTATTAATCCCGGCAATTCAGGGGGACCGTTGTTAAACAGTTCCGGGCAGCTGATTGGCATTAATACGGCCATTTTTAGTCCCTCCGGCAGCAACGCGGGTATCGGCTTTGCGGTTCCTGCCAATACTGCCCGGCGCATCGCGGAAGACCTGATTGCTTATGGTCGGGTCATTCGTCCTTTTCTGGGGGTGGAAGTCGGGATGGAAATCAACCCTTATATGGCTAAGGCGCTTCAGTTGCCTGTTTCCAAGGGGCTATTGGTTGCCCGAATCGTGCCCAACGGGCCAGCGGCCCAGGCGGGCCTTAAAGCGGCCAATCAGGTGCTGGTGGTGGGAAACCGACAAATTCCGGTGGGCGGCGATATTATTGTTGCTTACGATGGCAAGCCCGCTGAAAGCGCCGATCGCTTCATGAATTACGTGGAGTCCAAGCGCCCGGGCGATACCCTGAGCCTGAATATCAACCGCAATGGCTCGCCTGTCACCCTCCAAGTCAAGCTATCAGAACGCCCCCGCTAACCGTTGTTATTGATAAGGATCTTTCATGGCTAAAATTATTGTGGTGGATGACGATTTGGCCATCCAGACCCTCATCAAAATCAATCTGGAATTACAGAAGCATCGGGTTTTAACCGCCAACGACGGTGTGGAGGGCTACGCCCTGATTCAGCAGGAACTGCCGGATCTCATCATTCTGGATGTGATGATGCCCAACGCTGACGGCTACACGGTGTGCCAGCGGGTTCGGAAAAACCCGGCCACCGAGCATATCCCGGTGCTGATGCTGACCGCCCTGGGCGTGGTGGAGGATAAGGTCAAGGGGTTTGATGTGGGGGCCGATGACTATCTGGTAAAGCCCTTTGAGTTGCCGGAATTGCAAGTGCGGGTGCGTGCCTTATTGCGTCGTAGCGGGCAATTGCCCAAGTCGGCTACGACTACAGAAATTCTCTCAGTTGGCGATATCACCCTGATTCCTGAAAATCTGGAGGTCAAAATCCAGAACAACATTGCCAAACTCACCCCCACCGAGTTTGAAATCCTGAACTGCCTGGTGCAAAACCACCATCAGGCTATTTCCCTCAGTAAATTGCTGCAAGATGTATGGGGCTATTCTCCCGATGATGATGTGGAGACCATTCGGGTGCATGTTCGACATCTGCGTAGCAAGCTGGACAAGGTTTCGGGTGGTAAAAGCTATGTGGAAACTATCTACGGGGGAGGTTACCGCCTTATCCCGGAAGGACTGGCCAAAAATAAAAGCAAATAAGCGTCCGGTCAGTCTGAAACCATTGGCCAACCCCTGTTACGCAGATTCAATAGGGGCTTTTTATTTTGGCACAAGCTGTATGGCCCCTAACGCGGGTAGCTTCGATCTTCCTTGGCTTCCGCGGCACAAGTTGACATTGATTTTTGCTTTGGCTACAGTGATCATCCACGAAAGTGCCAGTTCCATGATTTGATTTTAAATCCCTCGATTTATCGTCAAAAAGAAGTAGTGGTCACTCTGGTCAACCTCACGAAGCGCCCCAGCATTTTGCGGTATCGCAAATGCCTTCCAGGGATTTGGCAATCGCTTTCGGACTAAAAGCGTATACTCAGTGCAGATTTAATCATTCAATAAACCATTTCAGGAGGTCATCCCTTGCCCACAATCGCACAGCTCGTTCGGAAAGAACGGATCAAGTTCAAACGCAAAACCAAGTCCCCCGCTTTGGCGTCCAACCCTCAAAAGCGTGGCGTTTGCACCCGTGTTTACACCACCACTCCCAAAAAACCGAACTCTGCTTTGCGCAAGGTCGCTCGTGTGCGTTTGACCAACGGGTTTGAAGTAACCACCTATATCCCCGGCGTTGGCCACAACCTGCAAGAGCACTCCGTCATCCTGATCCGCGGTGGCCGGGTTAAGGATTTGCCGGGTGTTCGCTATCACACGGTTCGTGGCACCCTGGACTTCGCTGGCGTGAAGGATCGCAAGCAGTCCCGCAGCAAATACGGCGCCAAGAAAAATCAGCCCGCTGCCAAAGGCAAGAAATAGCACTAGCATTCAGAAGTAAGAAGCAAGGAGTTTTCCCTTTATGTCGCGTCGCTCGAAACCGAAAAAACGCATCCCAATGCCCGATTCCATTTACAACGATGTGGAAGTGGCCAAATTTATCAACCGCCTTATGATGAAGGGCAAGAAAAGCGTCGCTGAGCGTATTTTCTACGATGCGATCGAGCTGCTGGAAGGCAAGACCGACGACAAAGGGATCGACGTATTCCGCAAGTCCTTGCGCAAAGCCAAGCCGCTGGTTCGGGTAAAAGCTCGCCGGGTGGGTGGTTCTACCTATCAGGTGCCGATCGAAGTCCGTGAGGATGAAGGTTTGGCCATTGGCTCCCGCTGGCTGATTGAATACGCCAGAAAGCGCAAAGGCCGCTCCATGACCGAAAAGCTGGCTGCCGAGCTTCTGGATATTTACCGTGGTACTGGCGCTACCGTGAAAAAGCGGGAAGAAACGCACAAAATGGCTGAAGCCAACAAGGCCTTTGCCCACTACCGCTTCTAAATTCGATGTACCGAGTGGCACTTGTCTCCGACAGGTGTCACTCGGTTTTTCACCGTTTTTACTCCCTGTTCTCCCTCAGTCCATCCAACTCCTTTAACCCCAGTTTTTAATGAAAAAGATTGAATGAAAAAGAGGTTTTAAACCGTGGCCAGAAAAATTCAACTCGAAAAAGTCCGCAACATCGGGATTGCCGCACACATTGACGCTGGTAAAACCACGACCACCGAGCGGATTTTATACTTCACCGGCAAGGTGCACAAACTCGGTGAAGTTCACGAAGGTACCGCTGTAACCGACTGGATGGAGCAAGAGCGTGAGCGCGGCATTACCATCACCTCCGCGGCCATTACCTCCAGCTGGAAAAATCACCAGATCAACATTATTGACACCCCTGGCCACGTAGATTTCACCATTGAAGTAGAGCGTTCCTTGCGGGTACTGGATGGCGTGGTTGCTGTATTCTGCGCCGTGGGTGGCGTACAGTCCCAGTCCGAAACCGTATGGCGCCAAGCGGATCGCTACAAGGTTCCCCGTATGGTGTTTGTGAACAAAATGGATCGTACCGGCGCTAACTTTGAGCGCGTAGTCGGCCAGATTTCCGGTCGTTTGGGCGCCAATGCCCACCCCATTCAGTTGCCCATCGGCGCTGAAGATCAATTGACCGGTATCATCGATCTGATCGAACAAAAAGCTCACATCTACAAAAATGATTTGGGAACTGAAATTGAAGTCATTGACATTCCCGCTGATTACGCCGATCAGGCGGCTGCTGCCCGTGAAAGCCTGGTAGAGGCCGTTGTTGAGCATGATGACACCTTGATGGAGAAGTATCTGGGTGGCGAGGAAATTTCCGTAGAGGAATTGAAAAAAGCCCTGCGTAAAGCGGTTTGCGAGGTTAAAATCGTTCCCGTGGTCTGCGGTACCGCTTTCAAAAACAAGGGCGTCCAGTTGTTGCTGGATGCTGTCATTGACTATCTGCCCTCCCCCATCGACGTTCCCAACATTCAGGGTAAAAACCTGGATGGCAGTGACGCCGAGCGGAAAAGTAGCGATGACGAGCCTTTCGCCGCCTTGGCTTTCAAAATCATGACAGACCCTTACGTGGGCCGTTTGACTTTTTGCCGGGTTTACAGCGGTGTGTTGCAGTCCGGTAGCTACGTTACCAACGCCACCAAAGGGAAAAAAGAGCGCATCAGCCGTCTGGTTCAGATGGAAGCCGATGATCGTAAAGAGATTGATGAAATCCGTGCCGGTGACATTTGCGCCGTGGTGGGTCTGAAAGATACGACGACTGGTGATACCCTCTGCGCTGAGAACTCTCCGGTTATTCTGGAATCCATCCACATTCCCGATCCGGTTATTGAAGTCGCCATTGAGCCTAAAACGAAGGCCGATCAGGAAAAATTGGGCAACTCCATGTCCAAGCTGGCGGAAGAAGATCCCACCTTCCGGGTGCGTGTTGACCAGGAAACCGGTCAAACCGTTATTGCCGGGATGGGCGAGCTTCACCTGGAAATCATCGTGGACCGTCTGCTGCGTGAATTCAAAGTGGAAGCCAACGTGGGTAAACCTCAGGTGGCCTACCGTGAAACCATCACCAAGTCCGTTGAAGTGGAAGGCAAATACGTTCGTCAGTCTGGTGGTCGTGGTCAGTATGGTCACGTCTGGATCCGTCTGGAACCGCAAGAGCGTGGCACTGGCTTTGTCTTCGAGAACAAAATCGTGGGTGGTACCGTTCCCAAGGAATACGTGGGACCTGCCGCCAAAGGGATCGAAGAAGCCCTGCAAGGTGGTGTCATCGCTGGCTTTGAAGTGATCGATGTCAAAGCGACCCTGTTTGATGGTAGCTACCACGATGTGGACTCCAACGAGATGGCCTTTAAAATCGCTGGCTCTATGGCGGCCAAGGCAGGCGTCCCCAAAGCAGGCCCGCAATTGCTGGAACCTGTGATGAAGGTTGACGTTGAAGTGCCCGAGGACTTCATGGGCGATGTCATTGGTGACTTGTCCAGCCGTCGGGGTCGGATTGAAGGGATGGAGCCCATTCCGGGCACCGGTACCCAAAAAATCCGCTCCATGGTTCCCCTGGCTGAAATGTTCGGTTACGCCACCGACATCCGTAGCAAAACCCAGGGCCGTGGTACCTTTGCGATGGAATTCGCTCATTACGAGCCAATGCCAAACAACATTGCAGAACCTCTGATCGCCAAATTCAGAGGCCAGGCTGCCGCTGCCAACTAGGACGGTAAACGGTTAAAGACCTGAAAAGACCGGGAAGAATATTCCCGGTCTTTTTTCGCTGATGAGCGTATGAATGGAATCAATAATTGGCAGGCCTATTGACTGGTCTGGTGGTCGGCGACTCAGGCGGATGGGGCAGGCGAAGTTCAGGCTATTCCGCTTTATTTTTCCCGTCCCGGTAAAGTTCCGGCAAAAAATCCTTGATGGTGCGCACCTGAATGGTGTCATCCTCAATGGTCAAAATACGGGTTTCAGCGGAGCCCCGGTTACGGGCAATCCGGCCCAGGCTGGTGATGGGGGGTAACTGGGTATCATCGCCATAATAGGCCACCGCCTGTATTTTTTCCGGTTTTGTATTTGCCGCATCTTCATCGGCAGGCGTCTGCGGGTTTCTCTGGGTCAAGCCAGCGGCCACTGTGGCTAAATCCGCCGGAACATGCCAGCGAGTCGACCAGTCTACGCGGGCCCCGGTGATTAACCGTCCCGAAGGATAGAGCAACATGGCCACACCGGTCGGCACCTTGGAATCCCGGGCTAATGAGCGATTGGCGAGATAGGCCGTCTGGGCCTGATCCATAAGCTCTCGGGCAGCCTGTTTGGTCAAGGGAGGATACTGTTCGGTGGGCCGAGTGGTGGCCAGTGTGCTGAAGGTCACCGGCAATTCCGCGAGAGGATGCTGAGTTTTGGAAGTGATAGCGCGGCCCTTATAAAGCGGCAACATCTCCCGAACGGAGCGCTGGCGCATCAATGGAGGCTTCCCGGCGGTATTTTTTTCAAGGCTAATGACCGACGCGTCCGGCGGGCAGATGGGACTGGCCAGCCACTCCTGGCAATCCGCGCAGGGAATGGGATGATCGTCTTTCAGATTGGCGCTGACCAGATAAATCGTCTTCACGGGCGGGAGCGGCGACGGTGTTTGCTGCTGCTGACTTTGTTTTTGAATCCACTGATTTTGAGCAGCCCCAATGGCCAATCGCAGATCACACAGGGTTAATTGACGACTGGCTTCCACATTGGCGCTCATCCCCTCGGTGCCATCGGCCAGTTTGACCAGTGCGGCGTAATGCCTGCCGGAATAATTCGGGGCCAGCCGGGCTGCGGTTTGGGCATGGCGTTGCAGCCGTTCTAAATGCTGCTGGTGTGATTCGCCCGGCGGGATTGGCGTTGCCGCCGAAAATTCCACGGTATCCCCGTTGGGGGTCTGACTGCCACGCCCTTGGAATTTGGTCTGCTCGGAATGGGGTCTGCGGTCATACCTTTGGGGTAGCGGGGACGGTACTGTTTTAAAAAAAACGTTAAAAGGCGGCAAATTCATGATCTATTCGCAAAGAGGCCGGTCTGTCGGGCCATTTCAAAGTTGGATTTATGGTCACAGAACATCGAGGAGGGAACGTTGGCGCTGTAGTGACTGGAATGTTTGATTTAAAATGAGCGTAACACAAGCATGCTGAAGATTTCGATATCAATTGTATCTGCTCTTATTCAACTGCCCATGGTGTGGGTTTGCTTGTCACCGATAATTTTTTGGAAGGGAAGCCATGAAAAAAGCTGAATTGTTGATGATCCCCGGCCCGACGCCGCTACCAGAGCCGGTGCGTGAAGTGATGAGTCGTCCTGCCATTGGGCATCGCAGCGCCGAATTCAAAGACGTACTGAAACGTGTTTTCCCCAATTTGCAGTGGATTTTTGGCGCTAAAAATCAGGTTTTCCTTTACACAGCCAGTGGCACTGGGGCTATGGAAGCCTCCATGGTCAATGTCCTGAATCCCGGCGATCGGGTGCTGGCTTTGGTTAATGGGGTATTTAGCCATCGCTGGGCGGAAATCGCCAAAACCCTGGGCTTGCAGGTGGAAACCCTGGATGTTCCCGCTGGGGAGGCGCATACCCCGGCGATGTTGCAAGAGTATCTGGAAGCCCGCTTAAACACGGACTATAAAGCGATTTTGCTCAACCACAGTGAAACGTCCACCGGGGTTCTCAGCCCCATTCGGGAGCTGGTGGCGGTCAGCCGACAAACCCACCCCAACGCCCTGACCATTGTGGATACCATCACCAGTTTGGGCGCCACCCACTTCTCGCTGGATGACTGGGATGTGGATATCGCCGTTTCTGGCAGCCAAAAGGGCTTTATGTTGCCGCCGGGGCTGTCCTTTCTGGCTCTGAGCGATCGGGCCTGGAAAGCACACCAGCAATGTCATCAGCCCGGCTACTACTTTAACTTTACCCGTTATCAAAAGGCCCAACTGGAAAACACCACACCCTATACCCCAGCCACCCCGCAAATTTTGGGGCTGGATGTGGCCCTGACCCTGATGCAAGAAGAGGGACTGGATAATATCATCCAACGGCACGCCCGCCTGAGCCGGATGACCCGAGCCGGTGTTCAGGCGCTGGGACTGTCACTGTTTGTTTCCGATCCGGCACTGGCCAGCCCCTCGGTCACCTCTTTCCTGCCGCCTGCCGGACTCACGGTTGATGCCATTCGGGCCGGTCTCAAAAAGCGTTTCGGCATTATTATCGCCGATGGCCAGAAAGAGCTGAAAGGCAAAATCATGCGAATCGGTCACTTGGGTCATGTCTCTGAGCGGGATGTGCTGACCACCTTGTCCGCTCTGGAGGCGGTACTGATGGATCTGGGATTATCGGTTTCTCCGGGTGCGGGAGTGGCTGCCGCCCTGCAAGCCGCCGAGACCGAGGCTGAACTGAAACAGGCGGTGACCCATGCCTAGGCCGGTCGTCCTGATTACGGATAATATCAACCCCAAAGCCAGGGACATTTTGGCGGACAGTTGCGACGTGATTTTTGAGCCCAAGCTCAGCCACGAAGAATTGCTGGCCAAAATTGCGAACGTGGACGGCCTGATGATTCGCAGCGCCTCTACCGTGTCCGCTGATGTATTAGCTCAGGCCCATCGTTTGCGTATTGTGGGCCGAGCCGGTGTTGGCACGGACAACGTGGATGTGGTTACCGCCACCAAGCAGGGGGTCATCGTCATCAACTCCCCGGAAGGGAATACCGTGGCGGCTTCCGAACACACCATCGGCATGCTGATGGCCCTGGCCCGGCATATTCCTCAAGGCGACGCTTCCTTGAAAAGTGGGCAGTGGATTCGCAACAAACTGGTGGGCGTTGAAGTCTACGGCAAAACGCTGGGCGTGGTTGGGTTGGGCAAAATCGGTCGCCGGGTGGCCAAAGCCTGTCTGGCCATGGGCATGAAGGTGAATGTCTTTGATCCGTTCCTCTCCAAAGCCATGGCGGAAGAGCTGGGTGTGCAGGTGGTCAGTATTGATGACATTATTGAGAAATCGGATTTCATCACCATCCACGCTCCTAAGACCAAGGATACCCAGAACCTGTTCAATCGGGAGACCTTTGCCCGTTGTAAGCCCGGTGTGCGCATTGTCAATTGTGCCCGTGGGGGGATTATCAATGAGACCGATCTGGCCGAGGCCATCAAGGCGGGTCAGGTGGCTGGCGCCGCTTTGGATGTATTTGAACAAGAGCCGCCCGATATGAATGGCCCCCTGTTCCAGTTGGGGGAACACGCCTACAAGTTGGTGCTCACCCCGCACTTGGGGGCCAGTACCGAAGAAGCCCAGGTGAATGTGGCCCTGGATGTGGCCGAGCAAATGAAAGACTTTTTTGCCCACGGCTTTGCCAAAAGCGCGGTGAACATTCCCTTGCTGCGTCAAGAATTGCTCGATCCCATCAAGCATTACATGCCTATGGCTGAAGTGCTGGGAAATTTCATTCGGCAGCGGGCCCAAGGTGTGGCTCAAGCCATTGAAATTACGGCTAAAGGCGATTATTTAAGCAAGCACGCCATTGAGCCCCTGAGCCTTGCCGTTCTGAAAGGATTGTTGTCCAGCGCCAAGGAGGGGGTTAACTACGTAAACGCCCCCAGCATCGCCGAGGAAAGTGGCATTCAGGTCAAAACGGCCACCACCAAAAACGCCGGGAATTACCTCAATCTGCTGGAAGTGAAGATGGTAACCGAAGATCGCACCTACACGGTCGCCGGAACACTCATTTCCGATGAGATTTTCCGCATTGTGGATATGGATGGCTACCAAATGGCCCTGAAGGCGACTCCCCACGTGCTTATCACCCCGCACCACGATCGTCCCGGTATGATTGCCCAGGTGGCCACTGTGTTGGGTACCGCTGGCATCAATATCAGCGCCTTGCAGGTCGCCCGCAGCGGGCCCGAGGCGGGCGGAGAATCCATCATGGTCTTCAACCTGGATAACGCCCCGTCCGAAGCGGTGCTGGGCCAAATTCGCCAACTGGAAGGCATTTACGGCAGTCTCTCTATTAGCTTATAGGCAGCCATCCCGTCCGTTAAGAGATAGTGCTGATATCTCAACCCTATACGGCCGAATGGATTTAAGCAATTTCCATTATTAATTTGTTTTTATTAATTTAGAAACTTCCACTCCCATCCCTATTGTGTCATAAGACGTAATGTCACCTCGATTTCATTGAGGTGACTTCTTTTTTTCTTCGTAAAGTGCACTGTGCAATCGCTCCGTGCTGGATTACTTGGACAGGGGGCAGTTTTTAAGTTTAAAGATTTATTAAATATCTGGACTATATAAGGCAATCATATCTTTTTGATTGTTTTTATTTAATAAGGTAATCCTACTTACACTCACACTCCTACCCCTTATGTGACTTCAAGTGTCCAAAATTGCTGACTGATTTCAAGTCAGCTTTTTTTTTGCCCTCAGAGGAGCGCATTCTAGAGGCCACCACGATTAATACTCTCAACTAGCGTCGCTGGGCGCTGCCGTGGCCGTATATTTCATAATCGAAGATGAACTGCACGTCGATATCGTTGCCCCGATAATTGGGAGGCAATTGCTTGAAGGGGGCTGAAGCCCGTACCGCTGCTAAAGCAGCCTGATCGGCAGCGGGTGAACCCGAGGATTGCTGCAAACGCAGGCTGAGTAATCGACCATCGCGGGACACCTTAAACAGGGCCACAACCCGTTTGCTACGATCTTCCACCGGCGGAGCCCAGTTGCGACGGATGCGTCGCTGTAGTTCTGCGATGTAGGGGCCGAAATCAGGTTCAGCCATGGCGTCAACCCCATCACGTCCTCCCCCACCACCGGGAGAGCCGCTTTGATTGTATGAACCACGGCCACCACTGCCGCCGCCTCCACCGCCGGGGCTTCCAGCGCTCCCGGGACTGCCATTCCCCCGTGAGGGGCTACCGCCAATAAAACTGGAGCTGGGGCTGCCACTGGCGCTTCCGCCACCAGGGTTACCCGCTGCGGAGCCGCCACCAGACGTGTTGGCTACTGGCCCACCGCCCATGGTGGCTGATGGATTCTTGGGTGCGGGCGTTTTAATGGTGGGCGCAATGGGATTGGGCGGCAAACTGGGGGCCGCACTGGCAATTTTAACAGGCCGTGGCGCCTTGGGGGCTGGCGGTGTCGGCGCTGGGGCGGGACTCGGCGCCGGTGTCGGTGAAGGTGACTGCCGAGGGGTGGGTGCTGGTTTTTGGGCGACCTGTTGGGCCTGCCTTTGTTGAGGCCTGGGTTGAGGCCGGGATTGTGAACGCGATGGCGGAGCCGGATTGGCTTTAGGCTGTGGGGCGACCGCAGGACGTGGAGTCGACTTTTTGGCAGGCGAACCAGCCGCTTGCTGTGAGACCTGAATGGGGCGATTGGCAATACGCTTGCCACCAGAACGACTATTGCGCTCAGCCCGGCGATTGGTGGGCTGGCGAGGCGTTTGGGCCGGTTGATTGTCCACCAGTACAAATTCCACATCCGGCTGCTTCATTTGTGCGGTAAACAAGGGAATCTTAAAGCCAAAAAAGGCCATCAGCTGAATAAAGGCAACCAACAGCAGTACCAGGGCCACGTGCAGAAACGCGGCTAACCCCAGCCATCCCCACAGCTTGGAGTCGTATTCTTTACTGGAATACAACCCCAGCCCGGTAGAAGGTGGTGCTTGGCTGGTGATGGCAGGTTGTGAATAGGGTGTTTTCACTGATGGCACTTATTATCAATTAACCATACAACTGGAATTGTTTTACCCTTGGCAACGGCCCCTTATGCTTGAGCAAGAATGACGCCTTTCAAACCAGGGTGTTTCTATTCTAGAATAAATTTTTACAAACCGCTTTCGGAAAAAACAATGACGCCCCCATCTATTGAATCCTCCGTTGAACCATCCGTTCTGGTAACGGCGAACCGCTATCTAACGAATACCAGCGATGGCGCACTCTCTAATCGCGAAAGCCTGATTGAAAACATCCACTTAGGCTGGATAGCAATTAGCCATCACCATCGCGGACTACTGTATTCTACACCGGGAGCCCAGGAAACCGCTACTTTTTTTCGCTCCTCAGCCAAACCCTTTCAGGCTTACCCATTGGTTGCTGATGAGTTACATTCGAAACTGACTGAGCCAGAGCTGGCCCTGACCTGTGCCTCCCATGTGGGATCATCCCTGCATGTGGATTTGGCCCGTAGCGTACTGCGTAAAGCCGGATTGGAGGAGCATTGTTTGCAATGCGGGCCACACAGCCCCATTGATGCGGAGATGCGTGATTCTCTAAGGCAATTGGGCCAGACGGCCACGGCCATCCATAACAACTGTTCTGGCAAACATGCCGGCATGCTGTTCTATTGCCAGCAAAAAGGCCTGCCAATAAGTAATTATCTGAACGTTCATCATCCGCTTCAGCAAAACATTCTAGGGCACCTTGCCCAGTGGGGAGGGGTTCAAAGCATCCCAACCGCCATTGACGGCTGTGGAGCCCCGGTGTTCTACCTGCCATTGCAGACCATGGCTTTGCTGTATGCCCATTTAGGCACCAGTGAGGCTTTTAGGCCACTTAAAGAGGCCATGATTCATCATCCCGAAATAGTGGGCGGCGAAGGGCGGGTGGATACCGTCATTATGCAGGCCAGCCAGGGTCGGTTGATTGCCAAAGTGGGTGCCGATGGCGTCCTTTGCGTGAGCCAAATCGGCACTGGTGAGGGCTTGGCTGTCAAAATCGCCGATGGTAACGAAGTGGTGCGCAACATGGCCGTGGTGGAAATTCTCATCCGCTTGGGGTGGCTGGACACCCAGGCCATTCAGGATCAACGGCTGGCCTCTTTTCGGGGACAGCAGCGCTTGAACACACAGGGCAAGGTGGTGGGGCATTATCAAATTCAGTACCCGCCCTTGCCAATGGTCGATGACTCAGCAGCCAGTCAGGCCTAGTGGCTGGAAAACAGAGAGAGGAAAAGGTTAAACTGTTAGCCATGGACTGGGAAACCATACTGGATATGCGATGGCCCACGGGTGCCTGTGATCAATCGGGTGAGTGCTGCCGAGGGGCGGCCCAAGTGACCCCCTGGACAACCCTTCTGGTGCAGGCGGCCAAGGGAGATTGTGTGGCTCGTGCCTTCCTGAACCAGTACCAACCTTACCCCTCGCTTCAGGAGGCAATCACCCAGGCCCCCGACGCAGTGGCGGCCTCTCAGGAAGTGGCCAAGCAACGGGGTGATGACGCCGAAGCTCTGGTTTTCTATCGTTGTATCTATCTGCAAGGGAAAAACCAATGCCAAATTTATGAGGATCGCCCCGCTTTATGCCGGGAATTTCCCGAGTCCCCGTTTGGGGCCATTCCAAAGTGCTGTGGCTATTATCCGCTCAAGCAGGACTGTCAGCGGAAAATTCAAACCCTTCGGGAGGAGCTGGCTGAATTGAAAAGGTTGCAATCTATGCTTGAATAAAAAGTGTTCGTGAAAGAGAAAGCGCTCATCAGGAGAGACCCTATGCCAACCATATTTGCCGACGTGACCATTGTCCCCATTGGCACGGCCGATACCAGCATCAGCAGCTATGTGGCCGCCAGCGAACGGCTCATCAAGGAATTCCCAGATGTGGAGTTCAAAATAAATCCCATGTCCACCACTCTAGCCGGAGAAATGGAACGCGTCCTGGAGCTGATTCGCAGAATGCATGAAGCTCAGTTCAGCCAGGGCGCTTATCGGGTCTCCACCAGTATTCGTATTGATGACCGCCGTGACCACGCCAACACCATGGATAACAAGATCAATAGTGTGGCTCAAAAGGCAGGCCTTCCTGTCCGCGCATAATTTGGCACGGCCATGAAAAACGACTGTTGACAGCACTGATTGAAGCCCTATGATTATTGGACTGCCATATTCCCGCTTTATCCAGTTCGGATAAAAATGGGCCGGTGTAGCTCAATGGCAGAGCAACGGTTTTGTAAACCGTAGGTTGCGGGTTCGAGTCCCATCACCGGCTAATGACAGTATCCCCACACCTGGGTAGGTGCCCGAGTGGTTAAAGGGGGCGGGCTGTAAACCCGTTGCGCAAGCTACGTTGGTTCAAATCCAACCCTACCCATACCAAAACCGTCTCTTGCGAGGCGGTTTTGCTTTTTTGTGGGACGTTGTCCAAGCGTTCCGAGCCGCCTGGTTTGTACAAATGATAAAAAAATTACGGATAGATCAGATTAACCACTAGACAGACCAATTCCCTTTGTGATTTTCTATAATTCCAAGATTTCACACCCCCAGTATTCTGATAGCCTCAATAAGCAACTCAAAATACAAAACACATGCCCATGTGGCGCAGGGGTAGCGCATCCCCTTGGTAAGGGGAAGGCCACGAGTTCAAATCTCGTCATGGGCTATTTTTTTTTCTTTTTTTGTGGTTATCTAGCTCCACGTGTCCTTATTCAGCATAACTTGGCACCGCTCAATAGAAAGAATCAGGCGCGTAACTCGGAGATTCCCACCACAGGGCATATCCAGGTAGGTACAGGTTATCCAAACTTGTTTGAAATAATCAGCACGTAAAGGAGACAACAAAAACATGGCTCGCGAGAAGTTCAACCGGACTAAGCCGCACGTCAACATCGGTACCATTGGTCACGTTGACCACGGTAAAACCACGTTGACTGCAGCCATCACCACTGTGTTGGCAAAAGAAGGCAAAGCTCAGGCTAAAAAATTCGATGAGATCGATGCGGCACCTGAGGAAAAAGCCCGTGGTATTACCATTTCTACCGCTCACGTAGAATATGAAACTGACAACCGTCACTACGCTCACGTTGACTGCCCTGGTCACGCTGACTACGTAAAAAACATGATTACCGGTGCCGCCCAGATGGATGGCGCTATTTTGGTAATTGCGGCTACTGATGGCCCCATGCCCCAGACCCGTGAGCATATCCTGTTGGCTCGTCAGGTTGGCGTGCCTCAGCTGGTTGTCTTCCTGAACAAATGCGACATGGTAGACGATCCTGAATTGCTCGACCTGGTTGAAATGGAAGCCCGTGAACTGTTGAGCAAATATGAATTCGACGGTGACAACATTTCCATCATCCGCGGCTCCGCTTTGAAAGCCCTGGAAGGCGATGAGAAGTGGGTAAAATCAATCGCTGAATTGATGGCTGCCGTTGACGCTACTATCCCCACCCCAGAGCGTCCTATTGATCAGCCCTTCTTGATGCCGATTGAAGACGTATTCACCATCACCGGTCGTGGTACCGTTGTAACCGGCCGTATCGAGCGTGGTAAGGTTAACGTGGGCGATGAAGTTGAAATCATCGGCTTGGGTGACACCCGCAAGACCACCGTTACCGGTATCGAAATGTTCCGTAAGCTGCTGGATGAAGGTCTGGCTGGCGACAACGTCGGTGCTCTGCTCCGCGGTATCGATAAAACTGCTGTTGAGCGCGGTATGGTTCTGGCGAAGCCGGGTTCCATCAAGCCTCACACCAAGTTCAAAGCCAACGTATACGTATTGAGCAAAGATGAAGGTGGTCGTCACACACCATTCTTCAGCAACTACCGTCCTCAGTTCTATGTACGTACCACCGATGTAACCGGTACCATCAAATTGCCAGACGGCGTTGAAATGGTTATGCCTGGTGACAACATCGTGATGGAAGTAGAACTGATTGCTCCGATCGCTATCGAGCAAGGGATGCGTTTCTCCATCCGTGAAGGTGGACGCACCGTTGGCGCTGGCGTCGTAGACACCATCATCAGCTAATTAATGAATTTGACGAAAGAGTAGGAAGAAGGAACATGGCTACAACGGCAAAAAAGAAAGCTCCCAAACAAAACCGGGTACGCATTCGTCTCAAATCTTATGACAGTCGTTTGATTGACTCATCGGCTCAAAAGATTATTGAGGTTGCTAAGGGTGCCCAAGGGAAAGTCGTTGGCCCGATTCCCCTTCCTACTCATCGTCAGGTTTTTTGTGTACTCCGCTCTCCTCACGTAAACAAAAAATCCAGAGAACACTTTGAAATCCGCACTCACAAGCGTTTGATTGACATCATTGATCCAGGTCAAGAGTTCGCAAGTCTGCTCAGCCGGTTAGATTTACCGGCTGGGGTTGATATCGAAGTACGCTTGTAATACATTAAATTCTCCTCCTCAGGTTAGACACCCCATTCAGTCCTCCAGTGGATAAAGACAACTGAATAAGTTGAGACTCATACCACTTACTAGATAAGGAAAGGTAAACAAGGTGAGTTTTCCAAGACACCTCATTGGAAGAAAACGTGGCATGACCCAGGTCTTCGTGGAAGACGGGTCCGCTGTCCCCGTAACGGTTGTAGAGCTTTTGCCGTTAACGGTCACCCAGGTTAAAACCAAGCAGGATGCTGGTTATTCCGCAATCCAGGTTGGTTTTGTCCCGGCGAAGGGCAAGCATTTAACGAAAGCTCAACAGCAGCACTTATTGAAAAATAATTTGCCTCTACTGCGTAAGCTGAAAGAATTTCGCATGACCGCAGAACAGGTAGAAGGGTTTAAGGTGGGTGACACCATCCAGCCTGCTGGCGATGGTTCCTTCTTGAATGAAGGCGTGCTGGTTCACGTCACTGGTAAATCCATTGGTAAGGGTTTTCAGGGTAACACCAAGCGCTGGAACCACGGCCGTGGGCCAATGAGTCACGGTTCCAAGTCTCACAGACTGCCTGGTTCCATTGGTGCTGGTACTACGCCGGGACGTGTATTCAAAGGGTTGAAAATGGCCGGGAACATGGGTAACGAGCAGGTCACTGTCCGTAACCTGAAAGTGGTTCGTGTCATTCCGGAAAAGAATGTGGTTCTGATCAAAGGTGCTGTTCCCGGTGTGGAAGGCGGCTTTTTGACCATTCAGGCCAAGCCGGAACGCTGGAACGAGCTGAGAAAGTAAGGAGCAGGACATCATGGCTGAAGATAAAATAATTCTCAAAAAATTCTCTAAGGAAGGCAAAGAAGCTGGCCAGGTGGAAGTCTCCTCCGATGTGTTTGGCATTGAGCCCAACGTTCACGTCCTGCACCTAGCTGTACGTCGTGAGTTGGCCAATGGGCGTGCTGGTACGGCTTGCAGTAAAACCCGTGCAGAAGTGCGTGGCGGCGGTAAAAAGCCTTGGAAGCAAAAAGGAACTGGTCGCGCTCGTGCCGGCAGCATCCGCTCTCCGCTGTGGGTTGGCGGTGGTGTCACGTTTGGTCCGAAGCCGCGTGATTTCTCCTTCAATTTGCCCCGCAAAGTCCGTGCATTGGCAATGCGTTCTTCCTTATCTGCCGCTCAAGGCAAATTTAAGGTACTCGAGGACTTCTCTTTCTTAACCGCCCCCAAGACCAAAGAAGTGGCTAATTTATTGTCCGCTTTGGGCCTGATGGAAAAGAAAGTTTTGATTTTGGCAGATTACAAAACCACTGAAAACCAGTTTATCTACCTGGCTGCGCGTAATCTTCCCGGCGTAAAGTTGTGTCTTCCGCACAATCTGAGCGCCAAGGATCTACTGGATGCTGATGCTGTCATTGCCAGCAACAACGCGATTCAGGAAATCAATGAAAGGTATGCATTCTATGTCTAAGACAGCCCAGCGTTCTGAACTATACAATTTGTTGAAGCGCCCTATTGTTACAGAGAAAACCACTACGCTGGCTGAGCTAAGCCAATATGTGTTCGAAGTATCAAGAGATGCCAACAAGATTGAACTGACCCAGGCTTTTGAATTGGCATTCCCGGGTCGCAAGGTTCGTGCAGTACGTTTGATTACCGTCCCTGCCCGTACCAAACGTTACGGTAAAAGAATTGGTCAAACCCAGGAAAAGCGGAAAGCCGTATTTTCTATCACCGGTGAGCCAATTGAACTCTTCACAGGAGTATAAGTGTAATGGCTGTTAAGCAATATAAACCAACCTCTGCCGGTGTTCGTGGCATGTCCAAGCTGGAAACAGCTGATATTACTACTCACGAGCCTCACAAGCCCCTATTGCGCAAGCTGAAAAAGCATGCTGGCCGTAACAACTATGGTCGAATCACGACTCGTCATCAAGGTGGTGGTAACAAAAAACACTACCGTTTAATTGATTTCCGTCGTGACAAGCGTGATATTCCAGGCACTGTCAGCACCGTCGAGTATGATCCCAATCGTAATGTGCGTATTTCGTTGATTACGTACGCTGATGGTGAAAAGCGCTACATTTTAAAACCTGAAGGTTTAAAAGTGGGCGATACCGTTATGGCTGGTGTTAACTCTGAAATTAAGCCTGGTAACGCATTGCCTTTGAAAAATATCCCCTTAGGTTCGGTTGTACACAACATTGAAATGACTCCAGGTCGCGGCGGGCAAATGGTTCGTTCCGCGGGTGGTTCTGCTCAGCTGGTCGCCAAAGAAGGTGATTTTGCGACGTTGCGTCTTCCCAGTTCTGAAATGCGGATGGTTCGCATTGATTGCTATGCTACCATCGGCAGTCTCAGCAACGCTGAATATAAAAACTTGAGCCTGGGTAAAGCGGGTCGCAAGCGTCACTTGGGGATCCGTCCCACAGTGCGTGGTTCCGTAATGAACCCTGTGGATCACCCGCACGGTGGTGGTGAAGGACGTGCTCCTATCGGTCGTCCAACCCCTGTAACCCCTTGGGGCAAACCTACCTTGGGTTACAAGACCCGCAGCCGCCGCAAGGCCTCCAATAAATACATCGTCAGACGACGCACGAAATAGGAGTTATACGCAGTATGCCTCGCTCTTTAAAAAAAGGTCCCTTTGTGGATGACCACTTGGAAAAGAAGGTGGATCAACTCAACAAGGTTGGTGACAAGAAAGTCATCAAGACTTGGTCTAGGCGCTCCATGATTGTTCCAGATATGATTGGCCACACCATTGCCGTCCATAACGGTGCTAAGCATGTGCCTGTCTACGTCACAGAGCAAATGATCGGTCACAAGTTGGGCGAGTTCGCCCCCACCCGCTTCTTTCGCGGCCACGCTGGCAGCGATAAGAAAGCTGGTAAGAGATAGGACGAACAATCATGGCAACCAATCCACAAGAAGCTCAAGCAAAGCAAAAGTACATTATTATGTCCCCTCGTAAACTGCGCCGTGTGGTTGACACCATTCGGGGCAAGCGAGTTCCTGAAGCATACAATATGCTCCGTTTAATGCCTTACGAAGCAGCACGGGTTGTTTTAAAGAAACTGATTGAAGCAACCAGCAACGCTCAAGTGAAATTCGGCGTTAATGATCCGGCACAATTGGTTATTAGCCGTGCATTCGCCGATGAAGGTCCTTCTTATCGTCGCTTTAAGCCTCGGGCTCAAGGGCGTATCTACAAGCGGGAGAAGCCGACTTCACACCTGACCGTCGCAGTGCAAGTTAAAGAAGCCAAATAGAAGGAAGATACCGTGGGACAGAAGGTTCACCCCAAAAGCGTCAGACTCGGCATCATCCAGCCTCATGAAGTGACCTGGATTGCTGGCAACAAAAAAATGTACGCCATCAACGTTGCCGAAGATGAAAAAATTCGTAAATTCGTCAAGAAAAAACTGAAGGCTGCTTCCATCAGCCGAGTCGAGATCGACCGCAAAGCCCAGCGTTTGATTATCCGGATCATTACTGGCCGTCCTGGTATGGTGGTTGGTCGTGGCGGACAAGGTCTGGACACCCTGCGCAAGGAACTGCAAGCCCTGACCAGCCGTAAAGACATCCAGATCGATGTTCTGGAAGTCAACCGGATTGAAGCTGATGCCATGTTGGTTGCTGAATCCATTGCCCAGCAGCTGGAAAAACGGATTGCTTACCGGCGGGCTATGAAGCAAGCTATCCAGCGCTCTATGCGTGCTGGCATCAAAGGGATCAAGATTATGATTGCTGGACGTTTGGGCGGTGCTGAAATTGCTCGTACCGAATGGACAAAAGAAGGCCGCATTCCGCTGCACACCTTCCGTGCTGACATTGATTACGGTGTTGCCGAAGCGCTCACTATGTTTGGTATCATCGGTGTGAAGGTCTGGATTTTCAAAGGCGAAGTAATGCCGGGTGAAACGGCCCTCTCCAATGTGAAGCAAAAGTCCGCACGTCCTGAAGAAGGCCAGCAACAACAGCGTCCAGATCAGGGCTTGCATGGTGCCGGACGTCGTGGCGCCCCGGGTGCTCGCGGCGGTGAAGGAAATCGCGGTCCTCGTGGTGCCGCAGGTCGTGGTCGTGGGCCCCGTAAAGACAGCCAGGTTGTATCCCCTTCGGTCGACACAACCCCATCTGAGGAGTAAATATCCATGTTAATGCCTAAGCGAACCAAATATCGCAAACAGATGCGGGGTACCATGAAAGGTACTGAAACGAGAGGCACTAGCTTTGAGTTTGGTAGTTTTGCCCTGCAGACCCTAGATCCGGGCTGGTTGACTAGCCGCCAGATTGAAGCCGCGCGTCGTGCCATGACCCGGAGTATCAAGCGGGGCGGTAAAATCTGGATTCGGATTTTCCCCGACAAACCAATTACCAAAAAGCCAGCTGAAACCCGGATGGGCTCCGGTAAAGGAAACCAAGAATACTGGGTTGCCGTAGTGAAGCCTGGTAAGCTGCTGTTTGAAATGGAAGGTGTAAACCGTGAATTGGCTACCAAAGCCTTGGCTTTGGCTGCTCAAAAATTGCCGGTTCGGACCAAGATTCTATGCAAAGAAGACATCCTGGGAGGTTCTACTCATGAAAATAACTGAAATGCGCGAGCTCACTCAGGACGAACTGAACACGCAAATTGAAAACGCTCGTAAAGCTCTGTTTGAAGCTCGCTTCAAGCACTCCATGAATCAACTGGAGAGTACCGCCGAGCTTCGCCAGTTGCGTCACCAGATTGCCCAATTGCAAACCGTCTTGACTCAAAAAGCACAGCAAGTCTGAACCCAATCCAAATAAGGACATTTATTAAGCCATGCCCAAGAAGGAAAAAGTCGGAACAGTAGTTTCCAACAAGATGGATAAAACCATCGTGGTTGCTATTGCCGAGAAACACCCCCATCCCAAGTACGGGAAAATTCAAAACAGAACGGTAAAATTCAAGGCTCACGATGAAAAGAACGAATGTCACGAAGGTGATTTGGTACGTATCGTCGAGAGCAGCCCATACAGCAAAGACAAAACTTGGTGTCTAGCCGCTGTTCTGGAACGGACCCAGGAGGTATAGAGCGCCATGATTCAACAAGAAAGCAGATTACAAGTCGCTGATAACTCAGGAGCGTTGGAACTCTTATGCATCCGAGTCCTGGGAGGCAAAACTTATGCTGGTATCGGTGATGTTATCATCGCCGTTGTCAAGAAGGCTCAGCCCAACGGTACTGTCAAGAAGTCTGATATTGTTCGCGCTGTTGTGGTGCGTACCAAAGCCCGTCGTAAGCGCGCTGACGGTTCTACCATCGGCTTCGACGAGAATGCCGCAGTTATTGTAAACAAAGAAGGCAATCCCCGCGGTACTCGCGTTTTTGGACCTGTAGCACGTGAGCTGCGTGACAAAAACTACATGAAAATCGTATCCCTCGCCCCGGAAGTTCTGTAGGAGAAAAGGAATGTTACAAGCCAAGTCATCCAAAAAGCGCATTGCGCTTCCCCTCCACTACAGTGTTAAAAAGGGCGATACGGTTATGGTTATCGCTGGCAAGGACAAGGGTAAGACCGGCACCATCAAGCGTGTATTCCGTAGCAAGGGTAAAGTTCTGGTTGAAGGTGTCAACATCGTTAAGAAAGCCGTTAAGCCAAATCCGATGCTTGGCCAGCGCGGTGGCATCCTGGAAATTGAAGCTCCGCTTTATGTGTCCAAGGTGATGTTGTACGATACCAAGAACAACCAAGCAAGCCGCATTAAAGTGGAAATGGTGGACGGCAAACGTGTCCGTGTCGCCAAAAAAACCGGCGAACAATTTGACGCATAACCAGTTAGGAATTTTAGCAATGACATTAAAAGAGCGTTACGAAAAAGAGATTGTTCCAGCCTTGCAAAAGAATCTGGAACTGAATAACAAGTATCAAGTTCCGCAAATCTTGAAGATTGTGGTCAACGTTGGCCTGGGTGATGGCGCTCAGAATGCCAAGTTGTTTGACAATGGTGTTGAAGAGTTACAGATGATCACTGGGCAGAAGCCCCTGATCACTCGTGCCAAGCAGTCCATTGCCGGATTTAAAATCCGTCAGGGGATGCCGATTGGCGCCAAGGTTACTTTGCGCGGCGATCGTATGTACGATTTTCTGGCAAAATTGACTGGTATTGTTTTGCCTCGGATTCGTGATTTTCGTGGTCTGAACCCCAATGGTTTCGATGGACTGGGTAACTACAACCTGGGTCTGAAAGATCAATTGGTTTTTCCGGAAATCAATTACGACAAAGTACAGCGTATGCGTGGTTTGAACATCACCATCGTTACATCTGCTCGGACGGATATGGAAGCCCGTGCTTTGCTTGAGCAATTTGGTTTCCCCTTCCAGAAAAAGTCCAAAGCGGATGCCCCCAAGGCACAAGCATCTTAATCGCGAAAGCATTCAAAGGGAACAGGAGATTCCATTTTGGCTAAAACATCCATGATCGTAAAAGAGGAAAAGCGCATCGTGAAAGTTGCCAAGGGTAAATTGCCCAAGGTAAGACTCCACAATCGTTGCAGCCTGTGTGGCCGTCCTCGTAGTTACTACCGCCTGTTTGGTACTTGCAGATTGTGTCTGCGTAAATTAGCCAGTGAAGGTAAACTGCCTGGCGTGACCAAATCCAGCTGGTAACTAACCATAGAAGTAAGAACAAGGGTAAACTAACCATGTACAATGATCCGATCGCTGATATGCTGACCCGCATTCGGAATGCTTCGAATGTCGGCCATCCAATGGTGGAAGTACCCGCCTCTAAATTGAAGACGGAACTTGCCAAAGTGCTTCAAAAGGAAGGCTATATCAGAAGTTACGAAATTCGTGAAGCGAACAACTTTAAAACGCTTCGTGTGCTGCTAAAGTATGACAGCGAAGGGTATCCTCTGATTCGCAAGCTGGTGCGCGTAAGCCGCCCGGGTTTGCGCAAATATTATAAGGTAGATAACCTGCCCCGTATCTTGGGTGGTGGCGGTACTGCCATCGTTAGTACTCCGAAGGGTTTACTTTCCGACCGGGAAGCTCGCAAGGAGCACGTTGGCGGTGAAGTACTCTGCTACGTGTACTAATCCCCAGCCACACTAAAGCAGACAAAGATTATAGAAGGTTATGCACCATGTCACGAATTGGTAAATCTCCTATCCGCATACCGGATAAAGTAGAAGTCAAACTTGAGAATACCCCTGAAGGCATCAAGGCGATTGTTAAGGGGCCTTTGGGTACTCTGACCCGTGTTTTCCGTCCTGAAGTGATCATTACCCAAGAGGGTGGCGAACTTATCGTTTCTCGTCGGGATGAAAGCCGTATGGCTCGCGGTTTGCACGGTCTGAGCCGTACTTTGTTGAACAACATGGTTCTGGGTGTCAGCACCGGTTTTTCCCGTAAGTTGGAAATCATTGGCGTTGGTTACAGAGCCCAGGTTCAGGGTAGCAAGCTCAGTCTGGCCTTGGGATACAGCCACCCCGTGGAGATTGATGCCCCCGAGGGTATTACTTTTAAGGTGGAAGCCAACACCAAATTGGAAGTCAGTGGACCTGATAAAGAACTGGTCGGCCAGTATTCTGCATTGATTCGCAGCAAGCGTCCACCAGAGCCTTACAAAGGCAAGGGTGTGAAGTACGCTGAGGAGCGTATCCGCCGTAAAGCCGGTAAAGCAGGCAAAAAGTAAGCAATAAGCAGCAGGTACTAGGATTATGCTCAGTAAACCCAATCGTAAGGAAGTTACCCGTAAACGACACTACCGGCTTCGTCGCCGCCTGACTGGCAGCTCCGAGCGTCCCAGATTAGCCGTTTACCGCAGTGGCAAGCATATTTATGCTCAAGTGATTGATGACATCAAGGCCATCACTTTGGCTTCGGCAAGCACTTTGGACAAAGACCTCCGCAGCGCCTCCGGTGCTAACGTGGAAGCCGCTCGCAAAGTCGGCCAAATGGTGGCCAGCCGCGCACAGGCTGCTGGTATCACCAGCGTGGTATTTGACCGTGGCGGTAACCTGTACCACGGACGGATCGCTGCCTTGGCTGAAGCTGCCCGTGAAGCTGGCTTGGAATTCTAATCCAGAAACACTCACTCTTTTTTGAAAAAGACTCGATTACAATATCGAGTCTTTTTTATTGGGTTGGAATGGCCTCTAATAAAAAAGACCTGCCATACAGTCAGGTCTTTTTTAGAATGTGCTGTTTTAGAACCTGGAATTAAACCCCGGCTCGGGTTCTCAGAACCGGGATATTGGCCACCAGCGCAATGGTATTGGATTCGCTTTCCAAATTCACTTCCAGGGCATCTTTGTCAATTTCGACATACTTTGAGATGACTTCCACCATATCATCACGCATTTGTCCCAAAACGACGGGGGATAGTTGTGTGCGGTCGTGCATGAGTACCAGGCGCAAACGATTTTTAGCATCGCCGCGCGCGGAGTGCATATCTGAGAGCATTTCTTGTTCAATGGTTTTTTGGGGCGGGTCCACCCAGTCAACAAGTTTTCGTAGCCAACCCATTGTCGAATCTCCTATTGTCGTATCAAAACTTTCGTAAACGTTGGCTTAGGCGCTTTTGGTAAAAAAGCCTTTTAATTTATCCAGCCAAGAGGTTGGAACGTCCAAATTCAGGAAGGGCACATCCTCACCAGCGACCCGCCGGGCTATATTGCGATATGCCTGACCTGCCAGTGAGTTTTCGGTATTCACAATGGGCTCACCTTTATTGGTGCTGATAATGATTTCCTGATCTTCGGGTATCACTCCCAGCAGCTTAATGGACAAGATTTCCAACACATCGTCTACGTCCATCATGTCATTGTTCTTAATCATGCCGGGGCGCACCCGGTTGATGACCAGCTTATAGTTGGTGATTTCTTCCTTGGATTCCAGCAAACCGATGATGCGATCCGCGTCCCGCACAGAGGACATTTCCGGGGTGCAGACTACAATGGCCTCCGTGGCCCCAGCGGTGGCGTTCAGGAAGCCTTGCTCAATACCAGCGGGACTATCCACCAGAATAAAGTCAAATTCCTCACCCAGTTGCTCGGTAACCGATCTCATTTGCTCCTCGTTCAGCGCCGATTTATCACGGGTCTGTGCGGCGGGCAGTAAGCTGAGATTGGGCATCCGCTTATCTTTGACCAAGGCCTGATTGAGTTTGCAGCGCTCTTCCACCACGTCCACAATGTTATAGACAATGCGGTTCTCAAGACCCATCAGTAAATCCAGGTTGCGGAGACCGATATCAGTGTCTACCAGAACGACTTTGTAACCCATTCTGGCCAAACCGGCACCAATGTTGGCGGTAGTGGTGGTTTTACCGACACCGCCCTTGCCGGAAGTCACGACGACAACCCGTCCTTTTTCTTTTTTAGATTTTGTCATGGAGAGAGCTACCTCACTTTGATTGTTTCAGTGTTAATTCTTGGGGATTCCAGTGATAACGTTGCGGAAGGCGCGCTTAGCCCTTGGGCAACATGGTTTTGAAAATCTTGATCTCGCCGTCGGCGACGCGGGCCACTTCCGGGGATAATGCGTGATGTTCAGCACCGTCTTTGTGGTAATAGATCCGATCGGGACGCCGGGCAATATAATCGGCAATGCGCAATTGCAGCGCTTCAATCTTCATCGCCCGGATTTCTGACTTGTAGTTGCCTTGGGCGCCCGCGTGGGCAATACCGCGCAACTCTCCCCAGACCACAATGTCACCACCGGCGGTAATTTCACTACCTGCATGGACGTCACCCACAATGACAATGTTTCCGTTAAAACGGACTGTTTTGCCGGAACGCAGGGTTTGGCGTAAATAAAGTGTATTTACGGCAGAGTCAGGATAAGGCACTACCTGCACCTGACCAGATTCCAGCGCTTCAAATACCCCTTCTGTCAGTGTGATTTTCTCGGTCTCCAGCACCCGTTCCAGTTCTTCTAAGGGCTGTTCGGGCTGTTCTTCCGGGAATTGGGACTCAAATGTTGACTCAGGAAGGTCTGGCGTGATTCCTGAAGTTTGGGTTGCCACTTCGACCACTTCCAGGGTGATTTCAGCTTCTTGGGGGGCGTTAAAATTCGGCAGGTTCACTTCCCCCGCACTCAGGGATTTGGACTTTAGTGGCAGCTGGGCCCCTATATTGCCCTTTTTTAGCGGCAAAGGCTGGCGCAATGGCGTCCAGCCGGTGGTCAGTTTTTCCTTGACGAACAACCCTTCATCCAGAGCGGCTTGCTGGGTTTGGGGCAGGGTCGCATAGACGATTCCCACACCGGCCCCCGCCCGTTGAATCTGTTGTTTGATTTTGGTTAGAACCCCACGCGTCAGGAGCAGATCGCCTGCGTTAATGTCTATCATGATACCGGACGGGGCATTGGCCAGGTGGGCTACGAATTCATCAGCCGCATGGCAAGCCTGTGCGGAATTTCCAGCCCAAGAGATATCTAAAAGCAAAGCTGCTTCACTATTTTGATGGCTGTCCTGCAGTTCTACCATAGTTCTATCCTGGGGCCTCTCTTTCCTGTCCGGCCTTGTTTCAAGGCCAAATCAGGCAACTCTCTGACAAAATCTCAAAAAAGAACTACACTGAGGCCTGCACCAAGGGACTGCATCAGCTGGGCCGTTCCATTTAAGGATTTGGGAGTATCATAGCAAGGCACAAAGCGAGACAGCCACAACTGTTACGCTTTTTGAATGTAAACTCTTATGAAGGCGGCTTGCGGCAAGCCATGTCAATGGTTAGGGATACAGGCCCCGCAGCATTTTGGCGGAAGCCACCCGGCCCACGCCAATCATCATGGCCGCGGTGCGATTGTCCACTTTTTTGTTGGTGGAAACCTGGTAGACCTCTTCAAAGGCACGACCCATCAGGTAGCCCAGCTTTTCATTGACTTGCTCCTCGCTCCAGAAGAGGTGCTGAATGTCTTGTACCCATTCAAAGTACGACACCACTACGCCGCCGGCATTGGCCAGAATTCCCGGGATGATGAAAATCCCTTTGTCCTGTAGAATCTGATCGGCTTCGGGCGTCACTGGGCCATTGGCCCCCTCCGCTAGGATTTTACACTTGATGCGGTCGGCGTTGTGTTCGGTAATCACGTTGGCCAGGGCCGCAGGCACCAGAATGTCCACTTCCAGCTCTAAAACGTCCTTGTTTTCAATGGTGTCTAGATCGTCAAAGCCGACCACGGTGCCCCGCTCGGCCACATAGCTTAACAAACGAGGAATGTCCAAGCCCTTGGCGCTGTACACGCCGCCCTGCACGTCCGACACCGCCACCACTTTAACGCCTTGTTGGTGTAAATACTTGGCGGTAATGCTGCCCACGTTGCCAAAGCCTTGCACGGCGGCGGTGGGTTCATCTTTGCCCAATTGTAGCTTTTCCAGTGCCATTTTCACGGTATGAGCCACGCCCCGACCGGTGGCCTCCTTACGCCCCAGGGAACCGCCCACGGAAACGGGTTTTCCAGTAACCACGCCTGGCACCGCATAGCCGATAAAGTTACTGTAAGTGTCCATAATCCAGGCCATGGTGTTTTCGTTGGTGTACATATCCGGCGCGGGGATGTCTTTTTCCGGCCCGATCATGGATAGAATCTCGGTGGTGTAGCGACGAGCCAGCCGCTCCATCTCGTTTACGCTCATTTCTTCAGGGAAGCAGCACACGCCACCCTTGGCCCCGCCGTAGGGCAGGTTGAGTAGAGCGCACTTCCAGGTCATCCACATGGCCAAAGCGGCCACCTCTCCCAGATTAACCTCGTGATGAAAGCGAATGCCGCCCTTGGTGGGCCCCAGGGTCTGGTCGTGTTGTACACGATAGCCGCTGAAAACCTTGGTTTGGCCGTTATCCAGCTTGATGGGAACCGAGACAATCAGCGCTTTACGGGGATAGCGAAGTCGCTCATGCACGCCTGCGTCCAGATTCATCAATTGAGCCACATGATCCAATTGTTTCTGAGCGTTCAAAAACGTTTCGTTATAAAATTCCTGCATAGGTCCCTCTCAAACGCGGATGTCGTCTCTCATACTAATTGATTATCACCGATAATCCCCAGTTTTGGCATTATGGAGCGGACAGCCTGTTTTTGCAATTTTGGAAAACCTCCTCATGCGATTGGATAAGTACCTCAAAGTCTCTCGACTGGTGAAGCGCCGCACTGTGGCCGCTGAATTGTGCCAGGGGGGACACGTCAAACTAAACGGGCAAACCGCCAAGCCCGCCGCGGAAGTGAAGCCCGGCCAAACTCTGGAACTCCGGTTTGGTAATCGGCTGCTCACCGTCAAAATCACTCAGACCCCGGAGAAGGCGGTGCCGGCTCAGCTGGCTGACACCCTGTACGAAGTCGTGCAGGAAATTCACCTGCAAACAGCTCCCCGGGAAAACCCGCTATAGGCAAGAACGTCCTCAGGCATTGGTTTTCAAAATGCCTTCCGGCTATAATGCTTTCAAAATGCCATTTGTTTATTGGAGAAACACCCCATGGTTTCCTTTATCGAGCACGTAGAAGCCCGTGAAATTTTAGACTCTCGTGGTAATCCCACCGTAGAAGTGGAAGTGACCCTGTCCGGGGACGCCATTGGCCGGGCTGCGGTTCCCTCCGGGGCCAGCACCGGTTCTCGGGAAGCCCTGGAACTGCGGGATGGAGATAAGGCCCGCTACGCTGGCAAAGGGGTGTTACAAGCGGTTGAGAACGTCAACGAGACCATTAACCGGGAACTGGTGGATCGCAACGCCTTCCATCAATCCGAGATTGACCAGCTTTTAATTGACCTGGACGGTACCCCCAACAAAAGCAAACTGGGCGCCAACGCCATGCTCGGCGTCAGTATGGCCGTGGCCCGGGCCGCCGCCGAAACCGTTAAACAGCCTTTGTATCGCTATCTGGGTGGCGTCAACGCCACCATTTTGCCGGTGCCCATGATGAACATTATCAACGGTGGGGCTCATGCCGATAACACCATTGATATCCAGGAATTCATGATCGTGCCGGTAGGCGCTTACTCCTTCTCGGAAGCCTTGCGCTGGGGCGCCGAGATTTTTCACACCCTGCGCAAAGTGCTGGCCGAACGCAATTTGGCCACCGGCGTTGGCGATGAGGGCGGCTTTGCCCCCAACCTGAAAAGCGCCGCTGAAGCCCTGGAGTTGATCATTCATGCCATTGAGCGGGCTGGCTACAACACCAAGGATCAGGTCAAACTGGCCCTGGACGTGGCCGCTTCCGAGTTTTACAAGAACGGCCACTACGACATGACTGGCGAGGGCAAAAAGCTGAACCGGGAAGAAATGGTGGCCTATCTGGCTGATTTGGTTGAACAATACCCCATCATCTCCGTGGAAGACGGCATGGCTGAAGGCGACTGGGACGGCTGGAAATTGCTGACCGAAGCAATCGGCGACAAAGTGCAGCTGGTCGGCGACGATCTGTTCGTCACCAATCCGGCCATTCTGCGGGAAGGCATTGAAAAAGGCGTGGCCAACAGCATTCTCATCAAGCTGAACCAGATTGGCACCCTGAGTGAAACCTTATCCGCTATCAACATGGCCCAACAGGCCGGTTACACCACGGTCATCAGCCACCGCTCCGGGGAAACCGAAGACAGCTTTATTGCCGATCTGGCCGTGGCCGTCAATGCCGGGCAAATCAAAACTGGTTCTCTGTGCCGCTCTGAGCGCATCGCCAAATATAACCAACTGCTGCGCATCGAGCAGGAGCTGGGCCCGGTGGCCCGGTACGCAGGCCCCAGCGCATTTAAGTGCCTGCGTCAATCCGGTAATCCGGTGGCCGTCGCCAAATAAGCTGCGTCCTTTCGTTTTTTGAAAAACGCCCAATGGCCGAATCGTTTTAGAATGGTTCGGCCATTGCTTTGGGTTTCCTTCTTTGAGTTTCTTATTTGAGGACAGGCTCGTGTAGAAGGACTACTTGAAAGAAAGCCAAAGGGGTATAATAGAGGAGTCTAGAGAGGAGCGGGAGACTATGAAACTAATCGTCAATGGTCGTAATATCGAGCTAACTGATGCGATTAAAGCGTATGTTTCCGAAAAAATCGGACGGTTAGAGCATCATTACGATTTCATTCAGGAAATTCACGTGTTTTTAAGCGTGGAAAAAAACCCCCGTATCAACGAAAGTCAGTTGGCGGAAGCCACGGTGGTGGTCAATCGGGCCGTCTTGCGGGTAGAAGTCTCCTCCATTGATTTGTACGGCAGTATTGATAAGCTGGTGGATAAAGTGGAACGCGTCCTGAGCCGGCACAAAACCAAGCTGCTGGGTCGGGCCAAGTCCGCCAAGGGCGAGTCTATCCGTAAAGCTGGCACCGAAGAGGGGGCCGAGAGCTTGTTGGGGCCCGATGAGGATGACTTGTTGCAAGGCGTCTTCCTGACTTATGAAGATGAAGAGGAAGCCGAAGTCACCACGGAGGGGTACCGCAGTTAACGCCGGTTAACCGGGGCTCCCGTGGGTCAGCTTCCTTAAAACCCTATTTAACGCTACTATTAAAGGCACTCATCTTTTGACACAAGGTGAGTGCCTTTTTAGGGTGTCACGGTGGTCAAGCCATTTGTGATGGCCCATCATTCAGGGAGTTATTCGTTTTAAGGAGTGAGCGCGTGGTCAATCCAGTTTCCAGTGAGCCAAACAGTGACGATAAATTGTGGGCCGGACTCAGCTATGCGGGTCTGGTGTGCTGCATGATTCCCACCATTGTCATTTTCCTGCTAAAGCGGGGCGAATCCGACCATATTAAATTCCACAGTTTACAAGGCATGGGCTTTTGGTTGGTGTTGTTCATTAGCCAAATCATTCTGACCGTCAGTTCAGGGATTCCCGGCATTGGCATTGTAAGCGGTATTGTTAGTATCCTGCTCAGCCTGGCCACTTTAGCGGTCTGGATTTACCTGATGATTATGGCGTTCACCGGCAAAGACTTCAAAATCCCGGTGCTGGGCGAGTTTATCGATAGCAATTTGATGAATTAAAACACACCCTGAAACAATCTGATGGAAGATTGTGCTATCGGCCTCTTCTAAAGCCGATTTTGGCGTTTGAGTTCCAGGTAGCGAGCAATCAAAGTCTCATCCAGGGTTTCCGGCGAGGCGTCAATCACAATGGCCTGATGGCCCTTGCCCAGGAGTTGCCGGGTTTCTTCACGCAATGCCAGTAAATCCAGGGCCACCCCCTTTTGATACACTTCATACGAGGATTGCGGCAGCATATTCGCGGTACTGGCGACCTGCGAATCGGCCAGAGTGACCACCATCAGCACATGGTTGCGAGAAAAGCTCTTGAGGCTGGCCACCAGGCTGCGGGAAGCCACGGGATCGATTAAATCGGTCAGCACCACCACCAAGGAGCGCCGCTTCAGCCCTCGGGCGAATTGCAGCATGATAGCCTCGTAATCCGGCTCTACCGATTGCACTTGTACCTGTCCCAAGGTGTCCAGGAGGCGACTGAGGTGATGGTGGCCCGTTCCAAAGGGAACGTTGGCCAACACCCGATTGGAAAAAATTCCGGCGCCCACGGCGTCTCCCCGATCAATGGCCACTCCCATAAAGGCCAAGGCGGTGTTCAGGGCCCAATCAAACTTTTGTAGGTGCTTTAGCCGAACATTCATGGCCCGTCCGGCGTCCAGTAACACCAGAATGGGTTGCTCCACCTCGTGGGCGAACGTCCGTACCACCGGCATATCCAGTTTGGCCGTGGCTTGCCAGGCTAGTTTACGCACATCATCGCCGGCAAAGTAGTGTCGCAGCCCACTAAACTGACTGCCTTCCAAGCCCAGGGAGCGCTTTTGCAACTCCCCGGCGTTTTGGGCCCTGGAGGTCTTCAGGCGCATCTGCCGAATGCGGCGCAAGTCGGGGACCACCTGAACCGTTTCCGATCGTCCACCGCGGAGGGTCAACCACAACAGGCCCAGCCTGCTTTTGTAGCGGGCATGGACAAGCGCAAACTGGTAAAGGCCCCGACGGGTCGGCAACACCTCATAACTGACGGACTCATGGCTGTAGGGCAGCACCGTCATCGGTAAATCCAGGGAGGCTCCCGTTTGGTCATAGAGCAGGCCTTCGGGCACACTATCCCTCAAGGTCAGGGTCAAGGGCTGATGGCTGTTATTCGCCACGCTCAACTGAATCGGATTCTTCTGGCCAATAGAGAGCTTTTGTCCCATGGAGCGGCTCAGACTGAGATAGCGAGCGGGCACACTGAGCAAAAAGCCGTCTATCATCAACAAAACCATCAGCAGGGGCGTGTAGAAAGCGGCCACCCAGCTCAGCCAAGGCCACCACACACTGAAGGCCAATAAGGGAACCGGCACTAAACTGAGCCCCAAGCTCAGCCCCGTGGGCTGAGCCCGACGGATCCAACCCAGCAAGAGCCCGGTGGCGGCCACAAAGGCCAGCTGCAAGGTGCTGTCTCTCAGCTGATCCAGCAAGGCCAGTTCACTTCCGCTCAAAATCGTTCCCTCTATTGATACGGCCTACCCTTGATACGACTTGCCCTGCTCAAATCCATCATGTCCCAGACAAATCGGCCAGCTCGGGAAAGCGCCTAGCCGGATCGGTGGCGGCCCTGCCGATAGCGGACGGGTTTAATCCAGCGCTTCAGCGGATCCACGTACAGGCGGTGTTCATCATCCCGATAGAGCTGGAAGTGCTGCCCTTCTTGGGCCTTATACACCATCCAGGCCGTGTAAGCGCCAATCATGGCATCCAGCACGGAGCTGGGCATCAAATTGGAGGGCACATCCTGAATCTGCAACTGTTGCTTGAGGGCCGCTTGCAGGGTACGGCACCCCTGAGAGCTGCGATGGCGGAAGGGCATACTCAAATCGTAGCGCAGCTTGGCATGGGCCGTAAAAAAGTTCAGCATCAAAATGCCCCGCTCATCCACCGCTTCATAAAACGCCTTGGCCCGCTGGGCAAAACGCTCGGTGGGCACCACCTCCTGGGTGGCGTTGGGAATGGAGGAACGCAGGTGCAAGGGGTGCATTTTAATTTGCTGCTGCCGCCATTTGCTGGGAATGCTCAGGCTTTTGGGGATATCCAGCACGACTATCAGATTTTCCGGTGGGGCCAAATTGTCCAGAAACAGCAGAATGTCATCGTTATCGCTGAGCTTGTCCATGCGCAGAATGCGCCGTTCCCGGTCTAAAACGGCGATGCCGGTTTCCAGGCTGTCGATGGGGGCCATATCAACGCCCACAAACAGCCATTTGTTTCCCAGGCTGGCCCGCTGGGCCGAGCCGGTCAACTCGGGCAAATCCTTGATCGAGATTTCGTGTTTCAGGTAGATTGATGATGCGGACATGGCATTATCATACCCCAGACCGGGCTCAATCTGTACGTCCCTCATTACACACCATTACACGGAACCACACGGAGACCCTTTATTTTGCAAAAGGCCGGAATCGTCGGACTTCCCAACGTCGGAAAATCCACCCTGTTTAACGCCCTTACCTCTTCTTATCAGGCGGAAAGCGCCAACTATCCTTTTTGTACCATTGAGCCTAATGTAGGCATCGTGAAGGTGCCCGACCCTCGTCTGGCCGTACTGAAAGACCTGGCCAAAACCCAGACCGTCATTCCCGCCGTGTTTGAATTTGTGGACATTGCCGGTTTGGTGCGAGGCGCCAGCAAAGGGGAAGGCCTGGGCAACCAGTTCTTGGCCAATATTCGGGAAGTGGACGCCATTGTGCATGTGGTGCGCTGCTTTGAGGACACCGATGTGGTTCACGTGGAAGGCAGCGTCGATCCCCTGCGGGATCTGGAAACCATCCACATCGAGCTGTGTCTGGCCGACTCAGGCTCCATGGAGAAGCAAATGGAGCGCTTGCGCAAGCAGGTCAAGCAGAAAGACAAAGAATCTGAGGAGAAGCTGGCCCTGTTTGAGAAGATCAAGCCCATCATTGACGGGGCCGGGGTCATCGATTTCAAAACCCTCAGCCCGGAAGAGCAGATCCTGCTGAAGCGCTCTCAACTGCTCAGCACCAAACCGGTGATTTACGCCGGTAACGTAGCGGAAAGCGACTTGGCCAGCCCGCTGGACAACCCACACTTCAAAAAATTGCATGATCGAGCGGTTGAAGAAGGGCGCATTGCCGTGCCTATTTCCGCCCAAATTGAAGCGGAGCTGACCCAGCTGGACGAGGCCGAAAAAGCGGGCTATCTGGAAAGCCTGGGCGTGCAGTCCTCTGGCATTGACGGCTTGATTCAGGCCGCTTTTAAAACCCTCAGCCTGGAAACCTACTTTACAGCGGGCGAAAAAGAAGTGCGGGCCTGGCCATACGATAAGGGTATGACCGCTCCTCAGTGCGCCGGGGTCATCCATACGGACTTTGAAAAGGGCTTTATCCGGGCCGAAGTGACCGCATACACCGATTATGTGACTGCCGGTGGCGAGAAAAACGCCAAGGAGAAAGGCCTCATGCGCCTGGAAGGCAAGGACTACATTATGAAAGACGGCGACGTGGTTCACTTCCGTTTTAATGTGTAATCCAACCGACGGCTCAAGCAGTGAATGAGCGCTATTAATTTTTTATCTTGAGGAACGTTTAACCGAGATAATAGCTATTTTCGAGCTATAGTATTTTTTTGCGCCCTTTTTATGGGGAATCAACAATGTCAATGTTGCCGCCTCGGTATCACCCCCCCTATACATATCCACAACCTCCTTATCCGTTGTCGGCATTAGCACAGAAGCCGGCTACAGCCTCCTCAAAGCCTGTTCATCCTATTTTTAATAAAGACCCGCTTCAACCCATTCCCATGAAAGAAGCATCCATCTTGACATTTCTTCTGGGGGCTTTATTTGGTGTAGGTAAATGCCAGTTCGCTTTAACTACTGGCAAAGAACCCATGAGTCATGCAAAAGCACTTTTATTGAGCCCAATTTCAGCATTTGCTGGAATGCTTTTTATTTCTGTACCATTCCTGCAATACGTTGCACTCTGGAATTTTTTGCTCGAGCGGAAAAGACGCAAAGCATTAGGTCTTCCCGCCCCATGGTTGCCAACGCTCTCTGAAGTAAAGGAGAGTTACCAGGCCTCCTGGGCAGGCATCAAAAGCCTCGTTTCATCCAGTGCGACTTCGCAGTAGGATATTCAAACTTTCACCCTAAACCCCCTGAACAGTAAGGAACACCATGTCAGCCACCAGCATTCAGACCATGCAAGCCATCCAGAAGGCCGCCCCGGAAAAGGGCTTTAAAGTGGCCACCGTGGACAAACCCCAGCCCGGCCCCAAAGAAGTGTTGATCAAGGTCAGTCTGGCCTCGGTCTGTGGGACGGACTTCCACATCACGGAATGGGATGAGTGGAGCGCCAACCGCATTCAGACCCCGTTGGTTTACGGCCATGAGTTTTGTGGGGTGATTGAAAGCGTGGGTGAGAAAGTCCACGGGCTGAAACCGGGCGACTATGTTTCCGCGGAAATGCACCTGCCTTGCGGCCACTGCCTGCAATGTCAGCAAGGACACAAACACATTTGCGAGAACGTGAAAATCTTCGGCATCGATTTACCGGGCTGCTTTGCCGAGTACATCGCCATTCCGGCCAAGCAGGTGGTCAAGCTGCCCAGCTCCATCAAGCCGGAGTACGGCGCTTTGCTGGATTCTTTGGGAAACTCCGTGCATGCCGTGTCCAAGGCCGATGTGTCCGGGAAAACCGTGCATGTGGTGGGCTGCGGGCCGCTGGGCTTATTCGCTATTGTGGTGGCCAAAGCCATGGGCGCCCTGAAGGTTTTTGCCTCCGATGTATCCCCCTTTCGCCTGGAACTGGCCGAAAAAGCCGGGGCCGATGCCGTGTTGGCCGCCGATAAGGTGAATGTTGCTGAAGAACTCAAACAAAGAACCGGCGGCAGCGGGGTGGATGTGGTGCTGGAAATGTCCGGCAGCCCCATTGCCATCAACGGCGCGCTGGAAAGCCTGCGTCTGGGCGGCACCGTGGTGCTGATGGGTATTCCCAAAGGTAAAGTGGAGCTGGACATCAGCAAGGATATTATTTTCAAGGAAGCCAAGGTGGTGGGGGTCAATGGCCGCCAGATTTTCCAGACCTGGTTGCTGATGCTGGATCTGATGGAAGCGGGCAAGCTGGATCTGGACTTCATCATCACCCACCAACTGCCCATGAGCGAGTTTGGCCAGGCCATGGAGCTGATTCGCCAAGGCGTTAGCGGCAAAATCTTGCTGAAGCCCTAAGGGCTGCATATTGTAAATTTTTAAGCTATGATCGTAAATGAATACCGAGGAGTGTTCATTATGCTGGATCTCAGTTTTAATACGGCAATTGCCTGTAAAATTACTAAAATTTCGCCTAAGCAACTCAATGATTGGATAAAAAAAGAAGTCATTGTACCGTCCTGCGGCTCAAGTGGGGGACGAGGCAAGGCTTATCTTTTCAACTTTAGCGATCTGCTACAAATTAAAACGGCAGCCTTTCTGAGAAAAAGCGGCGTCTCACTTCAGAAAATGCGACGTTCTTTGGCCTGGATTCGAGATAACCTCCCTCATGTCACCAAGCCTCTTGTTGAGCTTAAATTCTTTACAGATGGTTTGAGCGTTTTTGTATTGACGAACAACGATGATGATTGGGCAAGTCAAAGCAAGGCATTGATTAATACAAATCAGGATGGGCAACTATTTTGTGTATTCAAGCTGGGAGAAGCAGCTAAAAATCTGGAAGAGGACGTTCGCGTTTATCTTCATGCCGACACTAAGTTAATTAAAGTTGCAGGACAAGAGTACACCATTCATGTCAGTCCTGACCTTGAGGATGGTGGATACGTTACCGAATGTGTGGAACTCCCCGGCTGTTTCTCTCAAGGGGAAACCAAGCAAGAGGCCATTGGTTCCATCAAAAGCGCAATATTGGATTGGCTAGGTGAAAAAGAGTCTCAGCGGATTAGGGCATAAGCAGGTCATCAAAGCGTTCCAGAAAGCGGGCTGGACGTTGCGTGAAGGCGGTAGCCATGCAATCCTGACCAAAGAGGGACAGATTGCCCGATTGACCATCCCTCGCCATAATCCCGTCAAACAGTTTTTACTGAAAGGTGTTATCAAAACAGCCGGTATGACCGAAGAAGACTTTTTCTACTACCTAAATAAATAGGATTTGCCCATGACGACCAGCACCGAAAAGAAATCACACCGCCTGGACTTTTTGAAAGAAGAGATCCAGCGCTTGAAAGACGAGCATTTATACCAGGCCCTGCAACCATTTGAAGGGCCACAGGATGCCGAAATTGCTATGAACGGGCGGCAGATTCTCAATTTCTCCTCCAATAACTATCTGGGGCTGGCCAATCATCCCAAACTGATCGAAGCGGCCATTCAAGCCACCCGAAAGCTAGGCGTGGGCGCCGGAGCAGTGCGCACCATCATCGGCACCATGGGTATTCACGAGCAACTGGAAGAAAAGCTGGCCCGCTTCAAACACTGCGAAGCCACCTTGGTGCTTCAATCCGGGTTTACGGCCAATATGGCCGCTATTCCTCCCATTATGGGGGAAGGCGATGTCATTATCAGTGATGCCTTGAACCACGCCAGCATTATCGACGCGGTACGCCTCAGTCGAGGGGCCAGCAAGGATATTTACGCCCACAGCGATATGAATGCCCTGGAAAGCGTGCTTAAAAAACACAAAACCGCCCGGCGCAAGCTGATTGTGACCGATGGCGTCTTTTCCATGGATGGCGATATCGCCAAGCTGCCGGAAATTGTATCGCTGGCCGAGCAGTATAACGCCATTGTCATGGTGGATGACGCCCACGGCAGCGGCGTTTTGGGCAGTCATGGCCGGGGCACCGTGGATCACTTTGGTCTGCACGATCAGGTGGACATTGTGGTAGGTACCATGTCCAAAGCCCTGGGTTCTATGGGGGGCTACGTGGCCAGTACCCAGGCCATGCGAGAGATTATGGTCAACAAGGCCCGCCCGCTGCTGTTTAGCACCCCGCATCCGCCCTCGGTGGTGGCGGCCTGCCTGGCGGCCATTGAGCTTTTAGAGTCCGATGACGCCCTGATTCAGAAATTGTGGTACAACACCCGCTACTTCAAGGCGGGAATGAAATCCATTGGCCTGCCCATTGAAAGCGAAACGCCCCTGTGCCCGGTGATTGTGGGCACCAGTGAGAAGGCTCAGAAGCTGAGCCAGCGGCTGTTTGAAGAGGGCATCTATGGCCGGGCCATTGTATTCCCCACCGTGGCCGCCGATAAGGCCCGGGTGCGCATTATTATCAACGCTTGCCACACCCAGGCCCATCTGGATCGCTGTATTGAGGCCTTTGAAAAAATCGGCAAGGAACTCGACCTGCTACAGCTTTAGCGATTAGAAACTGCCGGTTCATGCCATCTTTACAATATGTTAGAATTGCTGAACTAAGGCGTGTGTAACCGCTTTCATTCCGGGAGACAGCGGGGAGTTTTTCAGCGTGGAAAAGCAGGAATTGTCCAAAAACGAATCCAGGCCGGTCAGCAAACGGCTAGCGGCCCAGTGGAACCAATTTTGCAGTCACTTGTCCCAACGGGTGGATCAGTGCGCCAATGGCATTTTACATGCGGAAAAAGTCCAGATGGGCAAAAAGCCCCACGGTTCCAAGCTGGCCAAAACCAAGCTGGCCACCCCGGAAGAGGAAATTCGGCGACTGGTCAGTTCCGCCGCTTCGCTGGCTGATGTGTGGGAGTTCTTTCTCAAACGTCTGAAAAGCGGCAGCCCCATTGATTTTTTGTGTTTTTCCATCAAGGACGAACGTGGGGAGTTTATTCAGGCTCGCTTTATTCACACCGGGGCCGCCTCCCAACAAACAGAACCGCCCCGTATTTCCACGGCGGATACCAGTAACCATCTGGTGCAGGCCTATAACCTCAAGGACACCACGTTTTCCCCCTACCTTAAGTCCTTGGGTACAGAAATTTTGGCCCATACCCCCTGGGCGGTAGCAGATTCTGAACCGGCCACCAACAGTTTTAACCTCTTCAGCGTGCCTTTCATCGCCGGGGGAGAGGCCATTGCCATGCTCACCCTGGGTTTTAAGGAAATGGACGCCTTTTCTCAGGCCAAACTATCGTATGTGTACACCCTGCGGGATCAAATCGCCCAGCTGATCTGGAACCTCATCCTGCAAGACCGTATGAAAAGCCAAACCCAGGTGGATAACCTGACCGGTCTGATGAATTACAGTTACTTCCAGGGCGTTTTAGAACGGGAAATGAGCAAGGCCGAATCCAACCAAAGCTCGGTTTCCGTCATGATCCTGGACATCAACAACATTGAGGACATCAACCAGACTCTGGGGCACCAGGCGGGCGATGAGGCCATTTGCCATCTGGCTTCCACGGTGCGCCGACTGAGCCGAGGCCTGGACACCATTGCCCGTTACGGCGGTGATGAGGTGGTGGTCATTTTGCCGGAAACCGGGCCCAAGGCAGCCGATGAAATTGCCCACCGTTTCTTGGAGGGGCTCAAAATCCGATTGCCGGAGCAGCTTCGGCATTTGTCCATCAGCATTGGGCATGCCACCTACCCGGACGATACCAAAACCCGGGAAAAACTGCTGAAGCTGGCCGAGCAGGCTTTGCACCTGGCTAAGTTCAAGGGCAACAAAGCCGGAGAATCGGCTTGTATCGCTTGCGGCGAGATTGATCAGCTGAACGACAAGACCGTGATTGAAGTATTCGCCTCCCAGGTGGCCCGCAAGTACGATAATATCCACGTGCCCAGCGTCTATCAGGAACTGGTCAACCACATCGAGAAGAAGACGCCCAGCAAACCCCAAACCGATGACCTCATGCTGGAAACCATCACCTCCCTAGCTGGGGCGCTGGAGGCCAAAGATCGCTATACCCGAGGGCATTCGCAGGCCGTGGCCAACTATGCGGTGGCCCTGGCCCACGCCTTAAAAATGACCCCTACCGAGGTGGAGGAAATTCGGGCGGCGGCCTTCTTGCATGATATCGGCAAAATCGGCATCCCGGAAGATATTCTGTGCAAGGACGGCCCCCTGAATGAAAAAGAGTGGGAGATCATGAAGCAGCACCCGGTCATCGGGGCCCAGCAAATTTTATACCCGGTGGCCTCCCTGCGGCCCATTATCCCGGCGGTGGAATGCCACCATGAAAACTGGGATGGCAGCGGGCATCCTCACGGCTACAAAGGCGAAAAAATTCCGGTGGGCGCGCGTATCGTGTCTATTGTGGACGCCTTTCACGCCCTGACCTCCGATCGTCCGTATCGCAAGGCCATGCAAGTGGCCAACGCCCGGAAAATTCTCGAGGCGGGTGCCGGTACCAAGTGGGATCCCAGCCTACTGGAAGTGTTTTTCAATATGTTGACCATTGCCACCCCCAAGGCTCCCGAGGAAGGCAGCGCTTCGATCAGTTCCATTTTACCGGTGCAACTGAACCTGAAGAGTGTAATGGCAAATTGACTTTGGCTGGGGGTTTTCCTTAAAATAAGAGGCCTTGCCCTATACGGAACGTACCCGTTACCGTCGGCAACCATCAAACAAAGGGAGCGTTTTACCGCATGACCACCATTACCCAGATCGCCTGCGATCTCAACGAAAAAGTAACCAACCGCTATGCGCTGGTGCTGGAAATTGCCGAACTGGGCAAGCGCCTGCTGGAGGACAACCGGGACAAACTGGGACACGACCCTTTTTCCAAGTCTTCCACTTCCTCTGAGAAAGTGATTTATCAGGCCTTGATTATGAAGTCCAGCGAAATTGATATCGGCGACGGCCTCATCGGCTAGTGACGCTTTCAAAAGGTCTTAAATAACGGCTCTCTGGGCCGTTATTTTATTTTCGTCACGGCTCCCATTTCGAGAGGGGTATGGCCGGATGAATATGAGGCTACTCACATTGAAGCCCAACTGGTATAATAAACTCAAGAAAAAACGGAATGATTTAATCCAATTAAAGGTCTCTTAAGGCAAGAAAGAGGGATACGCTTTTAACCAGTCAGCCCGCAAGCGCTTGCTGCCCTGGCGGCACGGCGGTGGGCTGATGCCCGGGGTAAGAAAGACATTTACACAACGATCCAATTTGGTTAACTCCCACAGTGAATAGGAGAATAAGTGGCTATGAACCGGCCCATGAAAAAGTATGTTGAAAAATTTGAGGCCCTGGATCTCACCGCAGGACTGTACCAGACCCGCTCACTCAAACGCCAGCGCTACAAGCAAAAAGACTTTATCGAGTATTTGGACGCCTACGACACCCTGAATTTGGAGTCTGAGCTGGGTTGGCCCGAAGTCGGGCAGCCCGATTGGGAAAATCGGGCCTGATCTGACTCAACGCCAAATTTCACGGAGCGTCGTGCAACCTCATTCAAAGGGAGCTTGTGAACAGGCTCCCTTTGGTTTTTGATAGGCATAATAAATTCTTGGAAATGGCATGAAGAAAACAATACGCAGTTTTCTGGATAAAGTCGGGCAGTACAATCGCATTGTGTCCGACTATCTGCGTGCCGTGGAATCCTCCCCCGATCACGGGATGGCGTATGTGAACTGGGGCGTGGATTTGGCCCAAAATGGCCAACTGGAAGAAGCGCTGGCCAAATTCAAACAAGCCAGCGAGATTGCGCCCAACCGCTATGAGCCGTATCTGAATTGGGGGGTGGCTTTGGCCAAGCTGAACCGGTTGGAGGAGGCCATTGAACAGTTTAAACGCTGCATCGAAAAAGATCCCAGGCAGGTGAATCCCTATATGCTTTGGGGGGCGGTTCTCATGACCCAGGGAAAGGTTGAGGAAGCCTGCAAGTTGTATGAGAAGGCCATTGCGCTGGATGGGGGAAACCCGGAGCCTCATGTGAACTGGGGCATCGCTTTGGCCCAGCAAGGGGCTTACCGGGAAGCCATCAAGCACTTCAAGCAGGCCTTGGCCATATATGGCCATCAGCCACAGGTGTACTTTTTATGGGGCGCCATTTTGGCCGAGCTACAGGATTATCAGGGGGCCATCGAAAAATTCAGGATCACCTTGCGCTTTCTGCCCAAGCACGCCGAGGCGTATTACTTCTGGAGCGTGGCACTGAACCGGCTGGGACGCTATGAGGAAGCCTTGAGCAAGTCCCGCAAGGCCATTGAACTGGGCTGGGAAAAGGCGGAGGCCTACCTGAACCAGGGCGATATTCTGGCCAACCTGAAGCGGCTGGATGTGGCCATTGAGAACTACAGGCAAGCCACCACCCTCAACCCGGAACTCCCGGAAGCCTACCTGAGCTGGGGCATTGCCCTGTGCCAGCAAGGGCACTATGAGGCTGGATTTGAGCAATTTGCCCGCTGCCAAACCCTGCAAGCTGATTTTCCGGGGTTGGAAGCCGAATGGGGACAACAGTTGCTTGAGAATGGTCAGTTTGAAGCCGCCTTGCCCCATTTGAACAACGCTTTTGCCCAGGAGCCCGACAACCTGACCCTGATTATGAATCTGGCCCTGGCCCTGATTAAGACTGGCCGTTCGGATGAAGCCATCCCGCACCTGAAGGCCATTGAGCGCCGGGATCAGTGGAACCCGCAGGCCCACTATTTGTTGGGCACCTATTATATGGGTCAGGAAAACTGGTCGCAGGCCAAAGCGCATTTACAAAAAGCCTTGATGGAAAAGCCCGATCTGGATGATGCCGCCGTCAATCTGGCCTTGGTACTCTGCGAGCAGGGAGAAACCCTGGAGGCCGTGCGTCAGATGCGCCCCATTATCCGCCGCAAGCCGGATTCGGCCCAAATTAACTTTTTTTACGGCTTGGTCTTATACCGCCACGGCGATCTCAAGGATGCCTTGAACAAGTACCGCAAAACGCTGCAACTGGAACCTGATCACCAGAGCGCCAAGGTGGCCATGGGAGAAACCCTGATGCACCTGGGTGAGCTAACCCAGGCTCAGGACTGCCTGCTTCAGTTGTTACAGCAGGATCCACACAGCGTTCCCGGCCTGTACCTGATGGGGCTGTGTCACATGCGACTGGCCGAAGCGGTCACCACCCCACCAGACAAGCAAAGCCATTGGCAAACCGCTCAGGCCACCTTCCAGAGCTTGATTGCGCTTGTCCCCCATCATCTGGAAGCCCAGGCCAACCTGGCCCTGCTGGCTGGCTTGCTGGATTCCGTAGAGGCCTTGAACCGAGCATTTGAGCAACTGCGGCAAACCGCTCCGGTCCCGGAAAGCGCCCTGATTTTGTACTACTGGGCTGAGTCCCTTAGGCAAATGGGAGAAACCGAGGCTGCTTCCCAGAAGTTGGCGGAGGCCAGGGCCTTGAACCCTGACATTGAAACCCTGATGCAAAGGGTTGCCTTATAGCAGGCATGCTTCCATTATAATGACATTCATATCAACTGTTGTTTGGAGAGAAATCCCATCATGAACGCTCGTATCAACGCCTTAAAATCCGCTTTGAAAGCTCGTAACGCCGTTAAAGTCATCGCCGGGATCGCCAACCTGGATTTGGACAATGTGCTGCAAGTGGTTCGGGCCGCTGAAGCTGCTGGCGCCGTTGCTGTGGACGTGGCCGCCCACCCTGAAATCGTGAAAGCGGCCAAAGAAGCCACTCAGGCTGCTGTATTCGCCTCCAGCGTGGAGCCTGCCGCTCTGGCTGCTGCCGTGGCCGCCGGTGCCGATGTGGCTGAACTGGGCAACTTCGATGCCCTGTATGATCAAGGGTTATTCCTCAGCGCCGATGCAGTGCTGGAACTGGCTCAGCAAACCGTGGCTCTGGTGCAGGATCAAGCGCTGGTGTCCATCACCATTCCCGGCCACCTGACCGTGGAAAGCCAGGTGCGTCTGGCTTCTCAACTGGAAGCCCTGGGCGTGGATATCATCCAGACCGAAGGCGCTAGCCGCGTTCTGGCCGCTGAACCCACGGTAAAATCCTTGAGCCAGGCGGAGAAAGAAGCCATTACCTTGCGCAATACCCGTGCTTTGGTGAACGCCACCCGTCTGCCCATCATGACCGCCAGTGGCATGACCGCAGATAACGTAGCCGCCGCCTTCAACGCCGGTGCCGCTGCTGTTGGCGTGGGTAGCTTTGTGAATCAAGCTCAAACCGAAGTGGAAATGGTGGCCCGTTGCCAAGCAGTGGTGGCCGCCAGCACCCGTGCAGTGAGCGTAGCCTGCTAGAGATTCGGCTCATTCCCAAAATCAATCCGACAGAAACTGCCTGCTGGTCAGGCAGTTTTTGCGTATTGGTGCGCAGTTTAAACAAAGGCAGAGTTGTTTTGTGAATTAGCCAGAAGTCTAATAAAAACCAGTCCTTTGTTAGACCTTTGGCGGGCTGTTTTGCTATAATTGTCTGGCGAAAGTTAAACAAAACGAACTACTCAATTCTTCAGCTTTACCAACAAACACACCTACTACTACACTATGTCATCTCCTCTAATCTGGTAAGGCTGTTTTTCTTTAGGGGCCATTCGTCCGCAACACGTCCGCAACAATGCCTTTAAAGAAAGACCTGTTTTTCGATCATTTTTAGAGTTTGCTATCAATATCGCAACCATCGGCACGCCGTTATCTCGCAGCTTTGTATTGCCGAGCGCTTGTCCTAAAATAAACCGAATGATTACCACAGAAGCCAATCCGCGTTTTACCCAATTGCTGACCCAAAGCGGGCTGCAACACGTGGCCATCATTATGGATGGCAACCGCCGTTGGGCCAAACAGCGCCATTTGCCGACCCTGCTGGGGCACAAGAAAGGCGTGGATGCCTTGAGAACGCTGGTTCGCTTTGGCTCAGACCATGGGTTGAAGGCGCTGACCGTGTATGCCTTTTCCACGGAAAATTGGCGGCGCAGCACCGAGGAAGTGGGTTATCTGCTTCGTTTGTTTGTGGAAGCCCTGTCCAAAGAGCTGGCCGAACTGCACCGTAATAACGTGCAAATTCGCTTTATCGGCGATATTTCGGCCTTCCCCAAGGATCTGTTTAACCTGATCCAGTCGGCCCAGGAGCAAACCGCCCACAATACCGGCCTAAAATTCCAGATTGCCGCCAATTACGGGGGGCGTTACGAGCTGACCCAGGCCATGCGACAACTGGCTGAAGACATCCAATCGGGCAAGCTATCGCCCACAGACATTACCGAAGCCCACATTGAAGCCAAGCTCTACACCCAAGGGTTGCCCGAGCTGGATTTGCTCATTCGCACCGGCGGGGATTCTCGCGTTAGCAATTATCTGCTGTGGCAAAGCGCTTATGCCGAGTTTTACGTCACCGATCTGCTCTGGCCCGACTTTAGTCCGCAAGCCTTTGAGCGAGCCGTGGAAGTGTTTGCCCAACGGGAGCGGCGCTACGGTCAGTAGGCGTTCTTGCTCTCTGAGTGCGATCTGAAAATCTCAGGCGGTTCTTTGGGTTTAAGCTGATTGAACCCGTTTTTTGACCAGCCTCCCTTTGGGCCATAAGGCGCGACAGAAAAACCGTTCCCCGGATAAATGCCAGGGAGCGGTTTTGTTACCGTCATCTGTAACCGGGAACTGCCCAAGCCGCTTGAGAAGATGATGCATGTAAAAATAACCAGACCAACAGGCAATAGAAATCTTTCAAATGGTTTTGTTGTTTATATATGATTTGGGGAGGAAATAAAATATGACATTAATTCCAGGCTTCGGCACGCCCAGTAGTCTTCCGGATAACCCGGTCGTTCTCAGCACTAGCCAAGGGCAATCTGCGCCCTAGTCGCTCAATGCCTCCCCCTCCTTTGACCAGGCTGTTTTTGGCATCATTCCGGGTGGGAACAGTTTGCTTCCACCCACTGGTGAGCCAGCTAGCCTCAATCAATTTGCCTCGCGAGCGCTTGGTCTTTTATCGTCCGCGCTCCAATTACTCATGGGAAAGTCAGCCAACGCAACCCCCATCGACCTGAACAGTAACCCGGTCATTGCCAAAAATCTCGAAAGCCTGGTCGGTAACAACCCTGCGGTCAAGGGTCTTGTGGATCAGGCAGTCACAACCGAGCCCGACTCTCCGCAAGCAGAACAGCTTAAGCAGCAACTGGCTGAAACCATGCAGCAAAGTGGTTATTCTGCAGGCGATATTAAAAAAACCAACATTCTCATATCCGCCCTGCACCTGAACAATGTTCAGGCTACGTTGCAGGCCATCGGAGGGAATGTGCAACCCGGTTCCGCGGAGGCGCAACAGATTCAGGTTCGCCTGGACAGCCTGCAACAAATTAAAGCCACGCTCAGCCAGGAACTTGCTCAGGCCAACTAAACTAACAGCGCTACAGGACTTCTACGACCAGTTCCAGCTCCACGGAGGCATTTTTAGGTAAGCTGGCCACTCCCACCGCAGAACGCACATGTTTTCCGGCCTCGCCAAAATACTGTACCAGCAAGTCCGAAGCCGCATTCATCACCTGGGGCTGCTCGTAGAAGTTGGGGGCGCTATTCACAAAGCCGGTCAGCTTCACAATGCGCTTGACCCGATCCAGACTGCCCAAGGCGTGCTGAACCAGACTCAACGCATTTAAAATACACAATCTGGCAGCTTCCTGACCTTCCGCAACACTGACATCCCAACTGCCCACCGCTCCTGTCACTGCGACCTGGCCCTCTTTCATCGGCAACACCCCGGAGGTGTGTACTAAATTGCCCACCTGCACAGTGGCCACATAGCTTCCAATGGGTAATGGCGGAGGGGGCAAAAGTGCCACCAGCTCGGACAACGGGTTACTTAATTGGCTGGGCGAAGAAACCGTATCCTGGGTCATGGGGCAAGCCTTTCTCATTGAAGCGGGGCACTTTAACAAGCCACTGGGCTAGATCAAATTCATGCGCGGATGCCTTGGCATGCTCAATGCAAGCTGGAAGGGATTTTGGACAGTGGCTTTCAGCACAAGAGTATAGGCCAAAAGTAGCTGAATGTCCTCATGACACTGCTGAAAGAAGGCGTCTGTGCGGGCATGCTGTAAGCCAGCCATTTCCAACGCCCATAGTTCAAAAAACGGATCCCCCGTCTCCAGCAAGAGTCCTGAATTGCCTGAAATTTTGATTTCTCGCCATGGCTCCATCAGGCACTGTCACCTCGAAACGCTCATTGAAGTGAACCCGATCCTTCCAACAGGATACCGAATCAAATCATCTTCCTCCGATCGCTGCGCCAAACTGGCCAAGCACAGTTGTTGTTATAAAATAAAACCCAGCACGTCCAAACGATTGAGCCTCAATGCCTCTGAGGAGGGATGGCTACAGCGACCCCGGGAGGCGGATTGGCATCCTTTTTCCTTCGGGTGGGAGACTTTGGGAATACGGTGGCCATCCGGCGGATGTTGATACCGTAGGGAAACTTTACACGTCCAGCCCGGGTCGGGTTACTCCGCCAGTAAGTCCTCAAAGGTGCATTCCAGCAGTCGGCACAAGCGAACCAGCGTCAGAAATCGGGGGTAGGCCCGGCCCTGATTCCAGTACATGACCGTTTGATGGTCTACATCCAGTTTGTCAGCTACTTTTCGCATGTTCCACCCTTTTTTACGATAAGCCACTTCCGCAATCAGCAATCGCATGCCGCAAGATCCTCACAACTTCTTGAAAACCGAAGATAAACCCTTCAGAGACCCTTTATTTTGGATTAGAATAAGCAATGCCTAGCCGGACTCAAGCGGCCATCTTGCTTTTGGGCTCGGGCTGTTGATACCACTGCATTAATAATATCATTTTTGAAAGATGCACGATCATAAATGAAATTTACGATTCTTTTAGCCACTCTGTTTCCGACTGTAGGAAGGGCTTGGCAGTGATATGAAACCTTCAGAAAAGAAACTGGGTCTGGCTATTCAGCTGTTGTTAATGAGAAACGGCTTGCAGATAGAAGAATTGGCGCAGCAAATGGGTATTACCGGCGATGCGCTTTCCAACCTGATCCACGGACGGCGGCGATTTAAAGACGACACGCTGGTCAAGCTGGCCAACACCCCGGCTCTACAGCAGGAGGGTCTTCTGCTTAGCCAGTTAAGAGCCTTGCGAGCGGTGGATGAATATAAGTTTGAAGAGCTGATATTGGCCTTGGTGGAGTATATTCGCCAAGGTGAAATCGAACGGCTCCCTAAAGATTTTTTTCAGAACCTTCAGGCCAGCATGGAACGGGACGGGGTTCCCCCAAGCCTTGCAAGTAAGCGGCATGCGCTGTTTTCACTAATTCAAGAAGACCCTTTATAAACTCCTGACTATCCATCGCCAAGTTACCTCCTCCGCATTGTACGTTATAAGCCGGGATGCTTGAACGACCGTTACTTTAACTTATTTTCCCCAAATCGATTTCCCAATAGCAGTTCATTTTTAGCGCACTACTTTCTCAGCGGCTATCCCGGCACTCACCTTTATCTTTATACCGAAAACAAATGCTTAACAAAGCAAGTAAATATTCGGTTTTCATACAAAACCGAAGCTTTGAATTACATATCTTCGTTTTTACAAAAAGTGATGTTGGCTACATGCAAAATTTGAACATGGCCCAAAAAACGGAGACGGAATACAGGGTCATGGCCACGCCCCGAACCGGGCTCCCTTCAGGAATCACCACCAGTAACAAAATGCCAGCGATGAAAAAGAGGGTGAACATGATCATCAGGCGCTCTTGCGAGAATTTTTTACGCGGTGCGGCGGGTTTGGACTTTTCCAGTTTCGGCGATTGTGAGGTCATAACAAACTCGATCCCTGATTGGTGGCGTTGAGGAACGTCCCCTAGTGTAGCACAAGCCCATTAAACCCCTAAGCCAGCGGTCACATTCCCCAAAATTTTCCGGCGCAACCGAAGCATGTCCTTGCCGTACAACTTTTCCAGTTCCGGTTGCAAATTACATTCAATATCCAACAGGAAAATATCGTGGACAATCAGCTCTTTAATCACCAGCACGATGCCGGGATTCCGGGTGACCACAGCCTGAGGGGGGCGATCCGCTTGGGAGACGGTTCCGACCAGGCCTTCCTTGTCATCCACGGAAAGGATCATCCAGCGTCCGCCCAGGGATTGTTCAATACTACAGGCTAGCCCGTGCTGATAAACTTCCAGGCCTTCCAGTTCGCAATAGTCGTAACCGACCAGACGCACGTCCACGCCCCGATCTTTGGCCGCCAGCAAGGCCGCATGCAACACTGCGGCATCCTCTTTCCAGAATTCCATAAAAATGGAGCGCTGGGCGCTGTTGATCATATCCAGGGCGTACTTGAAGATAGACTCCTGCCCACGCATGTTGATGACCGGCTCTACGGTTTCCTCTGCAATACTGGGCAAGGCCTGCCGCAGGAAATCAATCGACCCTTGGAAAGATTTTTCCCACCGATCCAGCAACTCGTCCGGGCGGATGGGCATGTAGGTCACCGGCTTTCCGCCAATGGCCACCACGGCGTTGGCCGACTCCAGCGCTTTTAAAGTGTCGTAGGCCCTGGCCTGCGGGACACCCGATTCTTTGCTCACCTCGTACCCGGTGGCGGGGTGCTGCCTCAGCAGTGCCAGATAGACTTTTGCCTCGTAGGTATTGAAACCCAGCTCTTTTAATTTGTCTATCAGGCTATCGGACACCGTTAAAACCCTCGAAAACCCATATGTCGCCAAGAAACCACGGTTGGCGCACTGATTTTTAACACTGCTGATTGTAGCATGTGGCTTTATGACCCTTTAGTCATGTTGGTTATATAAGGATATAACGGAAGAAACAATTGATGAAGCTCATGTTTCTATCTCGTCACAATCGGAGGGCTGTGTCCATCGCCGAATGATCATGGGTGCTGCTTGCCAGCCTTTCTTTTGTGTTATATTAATGGCCCCCTACACTCTGGAAAGGAATTGGAGACATACCCCATGCAGGTAATTTTAACCAAAGATGTGGATACGCTGGGTAGCAATGGCGATATCATCGAGGTTTCCGACGGTTATTACCGCAACTACCTCGGCCCACGCAATATGGCCGTCATCGCCACCAAAGGATCCCTGGCTGACTTGCAGCGTCGCATCGACCGCATTCGCGCCAAAGCCGAGAAAAAACATCAGGAAGACCTGGCCAAAGCCGAAAAAGTGAACGCCCTGCAACTGATTACCCTGGAAGCCAACGCTGGCGATACTGGTAAACTGTACGGCACCATCACCACCAAGGAACTGACCAAGGTTCTGCAAGAGAAAACCGGCTACGAAATCGAACGTCGCAATGTCAACGTGGATCATCCCATTAACAAGGTGGGTGAGTACACCGTTTACGTGAAATTCTCCGCCAAGGTTTCCGCCCAAGTGAAACTGGTGGTGAAAGCCATCAAGGCCAAGCACGAAGAATTCGTCCTGGAAGACGCTTTCGCAGGCGAAGAAAACTAAAACTTGCCATCGGCAACCCCAAAATCAGGCAGTTCGTCTGCCTGATTTTTTGTGTGATGAAACGTGATGAAGCGGGCGGCTGCCTTTTCCGTTTGACGGATCCGGCGCAGCCAGAAAAGCCGGAAAAGCCAGAAGGGCCCCTAAACGCTCGCCGCTCTGACCGATACCCAGGGATTGTCCTTGACGTAAAAGCGCCAGGGATAGTCGGCGGCTCTGGTAATGCCAATGCGGGTGGTTTGTACCACTTGGGAATCAGTGTATTCTTGTCCCGTACTGAGGCAAAGCCCATGCTCCCATTGGGTGAGGGGGCGTCCATTTACCGTTTGCCGGGTGATGCCCAGCGCTTTGGTCAAGCGTCCTGGCCCGTGGGTCTTTAAGGACTGATCCTCAACCGGCTGCAAGGCCCGGAATAATACGGCGCCAGCGGTGCCGTGGGGTTCGGTGACTACGTTCAAACAGTGGTACATCCCGTAAATTAGGTAGACATAAGCGGTTCCGGGATGACTGTAAAGCGTTTCCGCCCGGCCCGTTTTACGATTGTAAGCATGGCAAGCCGGATCGTTTTGGGTATAGGCCTCCGTCTCCACAATGTGGAAGGCCCGCCAAGCCCTGTGGGTGGGATTGAACTGCCACAACTGACAGCCCAACAGGGCACGGGCCACAGTCACTGTCTCTCGCTCAAAAAATCCGGCAGGCAGAATGAGGCAATCAGGGGGCTGGGTCGGTTTTAATTCATCCAACAAGGCGGTGCCACCGTTTCTTAATATATGTTATATTAACCAATATCCCCCCTACGAAGACAGCGTGGAGAATCCAGGGTTGACTGAAAAATTAATCATTCACGGCGGCAAGGCCCTTCGCGGTGAAGTTGAAATCTCGGGCGCCAAAAATTCCGTTCTCAAACTGATGGCAGCCACGCTGTTAACTGGAGACAGCATTGAACTGCGAAATGTTCCCCACCTCAGTGACGTGGGCGTGATGACCCAGGTACTCAAGCATCTGGGTTGCGATGTGGATCAGCAGGACGATGATCGCCTCTATATTCAGGCTAAAAATATTACCAGTTGCGAAGCCCCTTATGACCTGGTGCGTAAAATGCGAGCCAGCTTCGATGTATTGGGTAGTTTGCTCGGTCGTTTCGGCGAGGCCCGTGTGGCCCTGCCCGGAGGCTGCTCTATCGGCAAACGCAGCGTGGATTTGCACGTCAAGGGCCTGATGGCGCTGGGTGCGGAAGTCGAAATTAACCACGGGTACGTGGAAGCCAAGGCCGCCCGTTTGGTGGGCGCGGAAATTTTGCTGGATACCCCCAGCGTAGGCGCCACGGAGAACATCATGCTGGCTGCCACCATGGCGGAAGGTTCTACTATTTTGTCCAACGCCGCCCAGGAGCCTGAGATTGTCGACCTGGCCAACTTCCTGAACGCCATGGGTGCCGATATCAGCGGCGCGGGCACCAACGAAATCGTGATCAACGGGGTCAAGCCCGGCACCTTGCACGGCACCACCTACAGCGTTATGCCCGATCGCATTGAAGCGGCCACCTACCTGATGGCGGGCGTGGGCACCCTGGGAGATGTGACGGTCAACAACGTATTGCCGGTGCATTTAAGCTCCCTGACCCACAAGTTGATTGAAATGGGCGCCGATATCGAGATGCCCACCCCCAACAGCATCCGCATTCGCAGCGATCGCCGCCTGCAAGCCCAGAATATCGTGACGCAACCTTACCCCGGCTTCCCCACCGACTTGCAAGCGCCGTTTATGACGCTACTGAGTACAGCCGACGGGGTCAGCATCGTCAAAGAAACCATTTATGAAAACCGGTTTAAACAAGTGGGCGAACTGAAGCGCATGGGCGCCGATATTTCCGTGGAGCGTGACGTGGCCGTCATTACCGGTGTCCCCCACCTGAGCGGGGCGGAAGTCAATGCCCATGATCTGCGGGCCGGTGCCGCCATGGTCATTGCCGGTGTGATGGCTGAAGGCGCTACCCAGGTCTTTGATCTCCACCATTTGGATCGGGGTTACGAAGACGTGGTGGGTAAAATGCAGACCTTGGGAGCCACCATTGAACGTGTCCCGGATAATTCCGAACGCCCGGTCACGGAAGAGACTTCTGCTTAAACCATAAGAACCTGTCCTCGCCGGATAGAGAGAGTAATCGGTATTACTTCCATGAGCGAAACATCCAATCCCTCGGGCAACCCCCGTCGCTGGTACGATCAGGATCCCCTGCTTGGTGAGGTGCTGGAGTTGCTGCGGGCCTATCCCGCCGATGTCCGGGAACAGGCCGAAACCTTTCTGGGTAAAGTCGAAGAGCAAATTGGCAAAGAGGCGCTGGAGAAGTTTTATCAACTGGCCAAGCCCGAAAAAATGGGCAATCGCTGGTATGATCAGGATCCCGTTGTCTCTAAGGCCGTGGAATTACTTCGTGTGGTTCCTCCGGCCATTCAGCGCCAGGCGGCCAATCGATTTTTGGAGTCCATGAAAAAGCAGGGGCTTTCCCCCAGTTTGCTGAAAACGGACACCTGAGCCACTGAAACCGGCTTTGCCTGTGCTACCATTCGCTTGTGGCCATTGTCATTGAAGCTGGTAGGGCAGTATGAGCGATTTCAAGCCGGATTCTGAAGCTTTGCTGATGGAAGCGATCGACCTGTTCAATCGGCAGGCCTTTTTTGAGTGCCACGAGGTGCTGGAAGACCTGTGGCGTCCGCTAGCGCCCGGCCCGGAAAAGACCTGTTTGCAAGGGGTACTTCAGGTGGGGGTAGGGTTTTACCATTGGCAGCGGGGCAACGCGGTGGGGGCTCGCAATAAACTGCAATCCGGGCTGGAAAAACTGGAAGCCGTGTCCCAGCAAACGCAGTATCAGCCGCCGTTTTCCTTGCCGCAAGTTATTATTGGTTCTCGGTTGCTTTTGAACAGGCTGTTTGAACACAAGAAGGGTGTCCTGCCTCCCTACCCTGAAGCAGAAATTCCTAAATTAGATTGATTCTTAATTAAAAAATTTTCTCATTTAAGAACCAATAAAAATTAAAATGAGGCTCCCTTCACCACATGTTTCTAAAACTGCGTGCAGCTCAAACAAACTTATGGTGTTACTGGCAAGACTGCCAAATCCTCTTTCCTTCTTTCTTTCTCTAACTCGCTGTACTCAAACAGTTAAAAACGTGTGGTGAAGGGAGCCTCGCCCTAATTTTTATCAGGCAGCTTTACTCAAATGAAAAGGCTGGTGAGTCACGATAAAAAAAATACCCTGAGCGCACTCGTAACAAGGGGCATCAGGGTATTTTTAGCGTTTATGGAGGGTGGTTAGCCTACTTCAGGCGGGATTCGACCACGCTCCAGTTGATGTTGCGGAAGAAGGCCTCGATGTATTTGCCCCGCTCGGTGGCTTTGTAATCGCCCACGTAAGCGTGTTCCCATACATCCATAACCAGAATGGGGGTGAAGCCAGCGGGGTGGCCGTTCTCGTGATCGGTAATCCAGAAGTTTTGCAGACGGCCAGTGATGGGGTCTTGGTACAACACCGCCCAGCCGATGCCACGCATGGCGCCAGTGGCTTTGAAATCAGCCACCCAGGCATCCACGCTGCCAAAGTACTCTTTCAAGGCTTCGGCCAGCTTGCCGCTGGTGGGGGCAGGGCCACCGTTGCCCACCATGTTTTCAAAGTAGTATTCGTGCAAGCGGATACCGTCGTATTCAAAGGCCAAGCGGCGACGAATTTCGTTGTACTCCGGGGTGCCGACTTTTCCGGCTTCCCGCATTTCGGCCAGCTTGTCGTTGAGGGTGTTGGTGTTGGTGACGTAGCCTTTATACAGGGCGTAGTGGGTTTCCAGCTGCTCAGCGGAAATACCGTCCAATTGCAAATTGTAAGTTTGAGCCTCATAAGGCTTCACTTGGGTGGCGGGCATAATGGGCCTCCTCTTTTTATGACAGTTGAGATTATACGGAAAATCAAACCCGAACAATTGGGCTCAATATACCACAAATAGGCGGCCCTGTCCCTGCGCCCAATCAGGCTTTAAACCCTGAAGGGCACTCTAAAAGAGTTGCTGAGCGGACTTATACGGACGCCTGCGCCTGTCGATATAAAAACAGGGTGTTGGCCATGAGGGTGGTAATGGTCATTGGGCCTACGCCGCCGGGCACCGGGGTAATGAAGCCCGCTTGTTGGCTGGCGCTGGCAAAGTCCACATCGCCAACCAGTTTGCCATCCAGGCGATTAATGCCCACATCAATGACGGCAGCCCCCGGTTTGATGAAATCGGCGGTCACCAGGTTGGGCACACCCACGGCGGCCACCAAAATATCGGCCTCCCGGCAAACAGCGGCTAAATTGGCGGTTTTGCTGTGGCAGTAGGTTACCGTGGCGTTCTCTTGCAGCAATAACAAGCCCATGGGTTTTCCCACGATATTAGAACGCCCCAGCACCACGGCGTTTTTACCGGCTAGCGGCACGTTATAGGCTTTCAACAGGGTCATCACCCCCGCCGGGGTGCAGGGCTTGCAGGCGGATGGGTCGCCGCCCATCAACAGGCCCATATTCAGGGGATGCAATCCATCCACATCCTTTTTGGGGTCAATGGCCCGGATAATAGACAGGGTATCGATGTGCCTGGGCAGGGGCAGTTGCACTAAAATACCGTGGACGCTGGCGTCTTGATTCAAACGGTCGATTACGGCCAGCAGTTCCGATTGAGTGGTTTCAGCAGGGTAGGTCAATAACTCGGACAGCATGCCGATTTTTTGCGCGGTTTTGGCCTTTTTGCCGACATAGACCTGACTGGCCGGGTCATCGCCCACCAGAACCACCACCAACTTGGGCAGCAGGGCCCCTTGCGCCTTGAGTTGGGCCAATTCCCCGGACAGGGAATCCAGCAAATTCCGGGAAGTCAGTTTTCCGTCCAGAATATAAGCGGTGGCAGGCGAGGTCATTGGATACGCTCCTTGGGCTTTGGGCAAACTGGGTTCATTGTCTCCTGAAGCCAAGCGTGAGACAAGACATGCCCCTTAAAAACGAAAAAGGATGACCACTGGATCATCCTTTTTCTAAATCAATGACCGAGAGCGACGTTTATACCAGCAAAGGCGTCCGAATGGACTCGGTCACTGCCTCTTCTTCGAACACCTCATTTTCGGTGCCGAAAACGTCCATCTTCTCATCGTCAAACACGCCTTCCCAACGGGCCACCACGGCGGAGGCCACGCAGTTGCCCACCAGGTTAATCGAGGTGCGGCCCATATCCAGGAAGTGATCGATCCCCAGGATCACGGCTACCCCTTCCATGGGGAGGTTAAAGGCGCTGAGCGTGGCTGCCAGAACCACCAACGAAGCCTTGGGTACCGCCGCCACCCCTTTGGTGGTCAAGATCAGGGTGAGCAACATAACCAGCTGACTTTGCAGGCTCATTTCCACATGGGCCATTTGGGCCACGAACAAGGCGGCCAGGGCTACATAGAGCGTACTGCCATCCAGATTAAAGCTGTAGCCGGTGGGCATGACAAAGCTGACCACGTTTTTAGGCACCCCAAAGCGTTCCATCACTTCCATGGCCTTGGGCAAGGCGGATTCGCTGCTGGCGGTGGAGAAGGCCAACAGGAAGGGCTCTTTAATGGCTTTCATCAGGCGAAGGAAGGGGATTCGGGCGATGGCGCAAGCGGAACAAAGCACCAGCAGGACAAAAATCCCCAGGGCAAAATATAAAGCGCCGACCAGTTTGGCGTACACCAGCAAAATCTTGAGTCCGTTCGCGCCGACGGTGGCCGCAATGGCCGCCATCACCCCCATGGGGGCAAAGGCCATCACTTTATTCACGAACTCGAACATGATTTCAGAAAGGGATTGCAGCCCCCCCAGAATGGGGCGGGCTTTTTCACCCGCAGACAAGATGGCCAGGGCAAAAAACACCGAGAATACCACCAACTGTAAAATGTCACCCCTGGCCATGGCGTCAATCACGCTGGTGGGCACCATGTTGACCAGCGTATCCCACAGGGTGTGGTGCTGAACGGTTTCGATATTGCCGGTAATGGCACCCAGTTCAGCAGCGCCTTTGGCGCTCAGGGTACTCATATCAATACCGTCACCGGGGCGCAACACGTTGGCCACCACCATGCCGATAATCAGGGCCGGAATGGTGGCGAGTTCAAAGTAAATCAGGGTTTTAGCGCCTAAACGCCCTAAATTTTTATGGCTGCCGGTGCCTGCAATGCCAATGACCAGGGTGGCAAAAATCAGCGGGGCAATCAGCATTTTGATCATGCGTAAAAAGATGTCGGACAGCGGTTTGATTTGAACGCCAATTTCCGGCCAAAAATGGCCCAAGGCAATGCCCAGTACCATACCCACAACCACCTGAACCACCAATGAGGGCTTTGTCAGCCTTGCCATAGAAATTCCCACTAATTTGCCCCCTTCTTACTGTTTAAAAGAGTCCATTGTTTGCGAGAAAGCACCATTACTAGTCCTTATTAATCCCGTTATTGAACACGTTTCGCTTGATTTTACTAACGCCGCACAAAACGAAATCGTGCTACCAACCCCGGAAAAACCTGCTTGAAACATGAACAGTATGAGTATACCGAAAATATGATGGGGCCCCGGTCTTTTGATGCCAACCATAAAGGTATGTTAAGTGGTTTTTGTTCTCAAAAGGCAGGCGGAACAAAGGGCTTGCGGGTTTCGACCTAAACCGTACCAAAAAAATATTGAAGATATTTTTGGATTTGCCGAATCACCCAACAAGTCCATTTTGCCATACCGATTGAGAGGAGACCTCCGCTCGTGAATCTCTGGCCTTTTTCAAAAAAAACGAACCCAAGCCCCATTACGTCCCAGCAAGTCGAGAAGATGGAATTGCCGCCTGGCGTGATTTTGGCCAGCCCGGATGAACCGGAGGCGTTGAATGTTCCTTTTGGCCAAGCCGCTATGGTGACGCCCGCCATCAGTCCTGAGCCGCTTTTTTCGCCTGAAATGCCCTCCCCCCAGACTCCTTCGCTGGCGGATTTTGCGTTTATGCCTGCGGAAGAATCCGCGCCAACCACAGAAAAAAAAACCGCAGCGGCCCCTCTCGATCCTCCTCCCCGGGATGTCCCCTCCTTTGATATGGCCTCCTTTGACATCTCCGCTGTGAATCCCCCTTCTCTTAATACTCCCCCTAATACTCCTAAGGATCTTCCCGACTTTTTTGAGCAGCATCAACTGGAAATGATCTCCACGGGGGCCCAGCAGAGCGGATCTCCTGCCGGGACTCCGGCAGAAGCCCAGTCTGTTCCCCTTGAGCCCTCCCCTGATTTGACAGGAATGCTCGATCTTTCACCGCTGCCCGATCAGTCTCTAGCGCCTGCCAATGCTAACATGGGCGCTGTTTTGATGGGGCCAGAAGCCCTGCTGGAACCAGAAGCAATGATAGGAGCTGAAGCCCTGAGCCCGGAGTTTGGAGGGAGTTCTGCTGGTCTGGATGCCCTGTTCAGCGATTTTGCCATTTCCTCCCCGGATGCCTTGGCAGCGCAACCGTCTTCCCCGCCGGGAGAGCCCATGCCACTGGCCGGGAGTTATCCACTACCAGACATGCCCGCAGATACTTCCGCCGACATTTTCGCCGACATTTCCGTACTGGACATTCCGGGGGCCACTGGCCTGAATCCAGATTTGTTTGCTTTTGATAGTTCCTGTCCGTCACCGGGTGCCGACGACGCCCTGATGACTGCCGTCAACCACTTCCCGGAACCGCCACAGGCTCAGCCTGCTGGTGTGTTAGACCAGAGTCCATCGTTGGCAGACGCCTTTACCCCCTGGGAGGCCCCTTATGACTTGAGTCCTGGCGACTTGAGTCCCAGCGACTTGAGTCCTGAGGAAGAATGGATGGCCCAGGGGATGGCTCAGGGGGAGGCCCAAACATCGGGTGAAGCGTCCTTCCTGATGGGGTCGGATGATTTCCTGTCGCCACCTTTGCCAGACGCGACGCCTCCAGATTCCCCTGCTCAGGAAGGCCTGACATCGGTACTGGATGATTTGCGGCTGGGGCCTGATGCCCTTGGGAATCTGGAAATTCCGGCGTTGATTTTCGATAACCCGTCAAGCACTCCGTTGGAGGAGTCAACCCTGCCTTTGCCGGATGGTCTGTCGGGTGGCTTTTTGGATGGCGTGCTGGGTGGCCTGGATGATGAGGCCTTTGATCTGGATCGCATTTTATTGGGTGCTGCCGAGTCAGCCGAAGCTCCGGCTCAGCCTGATGGGCCAGCTGAAATGCCTTCTTCGGTCTCCCCGAATAACCAGGGCGAGTCTTCGGACGTTGATATCCTGGATCACTATTTCGGCGACGAAGCCCAAGGTCTCAAGGGGCATGACAATCTGGGATCCTATGACTTTGGCCATTATGAAGATCCAGACGCGCCCGTGGAAGCCTTTATTCTGGATGAGGAGCCAGAACCCGCCAATTCTATCCTCAGAAACCTGTCTTATGATCAGTACTACGTGCCTTCTGACAGCGATTTGAGTTTTAGCGCCCGGATCTCAGCCGAAGAGGAAGAGACTTCCTCCTCCGAAGAGGCGGTGTTGCCGGAAGTGCCGGAGGCTGCTTACACGTCCTTCCTGTTCGCTTCGGAGGACATGGATCAGGATACGGATGAGGACAAGGATGAGCCCGCTGAGGCTGAAGACTGCCCGGAGGCTGATCCCCCAACGGCGCAGCCCCGCCTGGTAACCGATGAACTGTCGGAACAACCTGCTGCCTGGCAAAGTCCCCCGGAACTCACTGCGCCGAACAATATCCCGGTCAGCGTAGCGGGGGAGTCTATTACAGATGTCATCAATACCTTCAGCCAGGACATACTCCTGCATAACAACCGCTTTCTGGGTCGTAGCATCGATCGGCTGGTGGATGCCTACTTCGCCCAGCAGAAGCAAAATAATGCTTGAAACTGCGTTCGCGAATGGAATTTAGGGGCCATGTTCCGTATAATGTGCTTGTTGTAGCAGATTAATGGAAAGACGCCCTATGACCCCCACTGGCAGCTTAAGCGAACTTGAAAAGCAAAAAATGTACACCGAAGCCCCGGAGATTGATACCTTTGACAATCCCCGCCCCAACCGGGATTACGTCAATTCCATCAAAGTGGCCGAATTTACCTCGGTTTGCCCCAAAACCGGTTTGCCGGACTTTGGCACCATCAGCATTGACTACGTGGCCGATCAAAAATGCCTGGAGCTGAAATCCCTGAAATATTACTTCCTCAGCTACCGGAACCGGGGCATTTTTTATGAAGCGGTGACCAACCAGATTCTGGATGATTTGGTGGCCACCTGCCAGCCCCGCTTTATGGAAGTGACTGGGGAGTTTAGCCCCCGGGGCGCCATTTCCAGTACCATTGTGGCCACTTATCGCAAAGAAGGCTTTGAGTTCAAGCCATGAGAAATCGACGGGCGGCTGGGCTATACACGTTGATGGGGGCGGCTCTCTTGTTGGCCGTCACCCTGCTATGGCAAGGTTCTTCCCCCAACGAGGCCCGGCGGCACCTGGATAACCTGTTGGGGCAAGCCAATGCCAACGGCACAGAGGCGGAAACCGCGCCAGAAACCCCCGCCGCTCCCGCTCTGCCGGATCCGCTTAAATTCCCGGATCTGGAAAATTCAATTTTTGGCATGCCCGTTCCCACCACGGACATTATGGTGGAAGAAACCACCAGCGCCTATGTGTTGCGGGTGCCCTTGGCCAAGCCGGAGGATTCTTCGGCCATCAAAGTGGAAGTGTCTCCGCATCGCATTGAGGTATCCGGGCAAACGGGCAGCCAAAGTGAAGGCCAGACGGTATCCTCGTCCTTCATGCAAACCTTCAGCACGGCCCAGGAGTTGGTGCCGGGGCAAGTGCATCGGCAGACCGAGCAAAACGGCAAGCAGATCGAACTGGTCATTACCATCCCCAAAAAAGTGGGTGGGGAAGCCAGGTCGTCTGAGGTCGAAGATAGCCTACAGGGGCCACAAAGTGATCCGCTGTCTCCCGAGGAGAACCCGGCGCCCGTGCTTCAACCGCCACTGCCTCCCAACGACAGTCCCCTGGATACCTTTGGCAATCGCATGATCTGATAGGCTGCCAGAAAGCCGGTTTATCCTTGTCCTAGGCGATCCGCAGGGTCAGGCATTTGGCGGAACCACCCGCCTTCAGAAATTCGCTGAGATCCACTTCGATAACCTGGAAGCCACGCTGCTTAAGGTCATCTACCAGTTTGCCGGAGCCCTGATTGAGAATCACCGTATCCCCAATGTTGACGGAATTGCAGGCAAAGCGGGCCGCTTCCTCCGGGGAAACCGGAATCAGCTTTTTCTCGGGCACATTGGCCTCAATGACCGCCCGTCCGTACTCATCAAAGGCGTCGGGGGAATAAATCAGGTGGCCGTCCTGCAAGGGGCACAGGCACACGTCAATGTGGTAGTACCGATCGTTAATCAACTCCATAGACAGCACCGGCAAGTCGGTGGCGGCGGTCAATAAACTATGAGAGGCAATATCGGTGCGGGTTTTATAGCCAGCGAACACCCGATCCTGCCAAATCAGGGCATCGCCCGCCCCTTCAAAAAAGACGTGATCTGGCATTAGCACCGGCAAAAAGCCGTGATCCTCGAACCATTGGGCGCAAATGGGCTCTTCGGCCCGGCGTTCCGGATGTTTGTAGTGGGCGATAATGGCCATATCGTTGTAGACAAAGGCGGCGTTGGCCGTAAAGACCAAATCGGGCACACCCGGCTCGGGAGTTAGTAACTCCACATTGGCCCCGGCCTTTTTAAGAATGGTTTTATACAAGGTTTCCCACTGTCGCTGGGCTAGCGCTTCATTACAGGGGGGGGCTTCCTGCATCCAGGGGTTAATGGCGTAGGACACGGTAAAGTATGTGGGCGGGCACATTAAAATGGTAGGTTTGCCCGTTTTGGAAAAAGGCGTATGTCCCACCGGATGGGGGTTAAACCAGTCACTGCTCAAGGGCTGAGAAGAGGATGGGCTCATAACGCGCCCCTACCAATCCAAACCGTGAGCGCCGCGAACCACCGTGTCTCCTTTACGAACCTGGGCCACCGGAATCATTTGGGCCTGTCCGTTCTGGATGCGTAAACACCAGTCGCTGCCATTTTCTACAGGGCCCCATTGGCCATTGAGCCTTATTTTTCGGGGCAAACGCACCCGGTAGGCCTCTTCGGAAAGTACGCCGTCCTCGGCGCAAATCAGGGTCTCGGCATCGCCCACTTCCGGTATGGCCCCATAGGGGGTTACCGCTTCCAGAAGCCGCTCCAGGGTGTCGGCATCGGGAGCCAACAACGTGAGATTGATGGAGGAAATATCTTTTTTCAGGCTGCCCACATGAATATCGTTGATGCGATAATCGCCGCCCAGTTGCTGAACCCGGTCAATGACCTTGGACAGGGTCAGGGAGTCAATGACATGCCCCTTTAACTCAACGGTGCGAGCCAAACCGGCCTGTTCGACCAAACCGCCCATTTTTCACAGCTCCTTCCACTCATGGGTTACCAAGTTATCAATACTGTATCTGAAATTGATCGCCCTGACCACACCCACCCACGGGTCAAGACTGCTTGGGACGATGGCTGGGGTCGGATACTCTGGGCTTCCGGGATCATTATTCTTAATCATCCAGCTTAATCATTCTGCTTAATCATCCATGCGGTTGACCTCCGTTCACCTGAAAAACCGACCAAAGGATCAAGTTTTATGAGGAGCTTGAAAAGGAAAAATACTAGAACAGGTGGAATCTGTAACCAACCCTCATTCAGACAACCGATGAAAGGCCTTCTGTAAAAGGCTATGCTGAGCGAGGGTGTCTGGCTTACCGGGATAATCGGTTTAACCAGACATTCCCATCAGGGCTTTTCTCACCGCCGTCGTAGGTCAACGGCAAACACCCCAGGGAACAGTGAAAGAGTGTAGGAAACCATACCGTGAGCTTGGAAAACCTCCAATCGACTTTGCAGCGCATTGCGGACATTGAAAGCCGTTTAGGCAGCTTGCTGCCCAATACGCAACCGGCTGTCCCGCAGGGCGGGGCCAGTTTCGATGAGGCCCTGGGTCAAGCAATGAATCAAGCACAGGGCAGCAATGCCGCCGCTCCGGTTCCCGCCGTCTTGTCTGGCTTAATTGACGATCAGGCCCAGTCCAACGGTCTGGATGGAGACTTGCTGAAAGCCATCATTAAGAACGAATCCAACTTTAACCCCAAGGCGGTCTCTCCCGTGGGGGCCCAAGGGCTGATGCAGTTAATGCCTGGCACGGCAACCGAATTGGGTGTGACTAACAGTTTCGATCCGGCCCAGAACATTGCCGGTGGGGCCAAGTACCTGAAAACACTGCTGAACAAATATCATTCCGTACCGCAGGCCGTGGCCGCCTACAACGCGGGCCCCGGGGCTGTGGACAAGTACAATGGCATCCCCCCGTACCCGGAAACCACCCGGTACGTCCAAAAGGTCATGCAATCCTATCAGGCGTATCAAAACGCCCAAGGGGGTTAACCCATGCTGAGAGGTCTCTACACCGCCGCCGCTGGTATGCTGGCATCCACCACCGGCACGGACACGTTGGCCAGCAACCTGTCCAATGTCAACACCGTGGCTTTTAAGGGCAACAAGGTCAATTACCAGACTTTTCCCGAAATGCTGATCAACCGCATGAGCAGTCAGGGACAAGAGCGGGTGGGTAGCCTGATGACCGGCAGCAAAGTGCAGGGAAGCTATATCAACTTTGCCCCCGGCGCCTTGAAGCAAACCGGCAACACCTTTGATTTGGCCATTCAGGGCGATGGCTTTTTCACCATCAAATCCAAAACCAACGGGCAGATTTACTACACCCGTGCCGGTAACTTCACTATGGATCAAAACGGCTTTTTAACCACTCTGACTGGAGATTACGTGCAAGGCAAGCTGGGCAATGTCCAGATGGCTCTCGAAGGCGGCCCTTTTAACATCAATGGGCAAGGCAACATCAGCGGCCGTAACGGTGTTATCGATCAACTGCAAGTGGCCCGTTTTGAAAACAACCAGGCACTGGAAAAAGTGAGCGATAACCTGTTTCAAGCCGGTCCCAACAGCAAGCAGCTGCCTGACCCTAAAAATGGGGAGCCTCTGGGCTATCAGGTCAATAGCGGCATGCTGGAAGAGTCCAACATCAACCCGGTAGCCGAACTGGTCAATAACATTCAGGGCCTGAGATTGTATGAGGCCCTGCAAAAAAATATCCACATCCACAACGATACCTTGGGCAAGGCGGTCAACGAAGTCGGTCGCTCCCGCTAAATCCTGAGATCCCGAGTGTCAGAACATCCACTTTAACGGCTTTTTAAACCCTTTTTATTTGACCCCCCCAATCGGAGGCCCGCATGCTCAGAGCCCTATACACCGCAGCCACCGGCTCCAACAGCCAGCAGTTCAACATCGATGTGATCGCCAACAACGTGGCCAACGTGAATACCACGGGTTACAAAAAAGCCCGGGCGGAATTCTCGGATTTACTGAGTCAAACCTACTCGGCGGCTGGGGCCATTGGCGATCAGGGCACCACCGATCCGGTAGGCATTCAGGTGGGCCTGGGGGTTCAGGTGACAGCTACCCAGCGTATTTTTCTCCCCGGATCGATTCAGCAGACCGGGAATCCCCTGGATCTGGCCCTGCAAGGGGAAGGGTTCTTTCAGGTGCAGACCGATGGGGGCAGCATTGGCTATACCCGGGATGGCAGCTTTAAACGGGATGCCAACGGGACCCTGGTTACCACCGATGGCTACCCCGTACAGCCCAACATTACCATTCCCAACGATGCCACCGAGATTGTCATCGGCCTGAATGGAACCGTCTCTGTACGTCAGGCGGGCTCCACCACCCTGAACCAGATTGGCCAGTTGCAGTTGGTTCGTTTCTCGAATCCGGCTGGTTTGGAAAGCATTGGACGCAATCTGTTTCAGGAAACGCCCGCTTCCGGGGCCGCTGTGCAAGGGACCGCCGGCCAGGGAGACTTCTCCAAAACCATTATTACCCAGGGCTTTCTGGAAGGTTCCAATGTGCAAATCGTGGAAGAACTGATCAACCTGATTAGCGCCCAGCGAGCTTTTGAAGCCAACTCCAAGGTCATTCAGGCGTCCGATGAACTGCTAAAAACCGCCAATAACACCATTTAGTCTGAACCCCCAAACTAACCTCCCACTAACCCCCCCGCATTAATCTAAGGATGATTCCATGAACCCCATTGCCTTCAAATCCGCGCTTTTCCCCCTGGCCGCTTTGCTGCTGGGACTGTGGGGGGCATGGTCTCAGTCAGCCGGGGCGGTGGTGCTGACCGAAGGGCAAATTAAGGACAAAGTGGTGGCCCACGTTCAGGAGAAAGTGGCTCAGGTGGTGGATCCCGCCGATGTCAAAAATATTCACGTTTCCATTATCCGGGTTCCGGCAGCCCCCTTTGATTTCCCGGCGGCCAAAACGCTGGAGGAGATCAAGGTGAGTCTCACCTCCCGGTTGGGCGAAACCTATTCGCCACGTGGCATCGTGCAGGTTTCTCTGCAAGATGGCCAGGGTCATCAGCGGGAAATTGGCGTGCCAGTCCACATAATCATTCAGAAGCCGGTGTGGGTGGTTAAAAACGTGGTCAATGCCCATGAGCCCTTGCGGGCTGCGGATTTTAGCCTGCAAAGTAAAGAGGTCAGTAACATCTACAGCTACGCCGTGGGCGCTAACCGGAATCTGGGAAGCTATCAGGCCCGGGTTAATCTGCGGCCCGGCGACATTCTGGATGCCCGTAAAATCGTTATTCCGCCGGATGTCACCTACAACAGCCCGGTGCGTATTTTTATTTCCAACGGAGACGGCATGACCGTGACCGTGCCCGGCATTGCCTTGGCCAACGGCAAAATCGGGGAAACCATCCGGGTGCGTCAGGCTGTGTTTCAGCGCAAGGATTACAGCGCCAAAATCGTGGATAAAAACAAGGTGCTGGTTGAGATTTAACTCATTCCCAGCAATCAACAAGTATCAGGGAAGCTCAGGGAGAACCAAACAGGATGCAAATGAATACCATCCAAAAACGTCAGCAACGCCAAGCCATTTTGATTGGCCTGCTCTTGCTGGGCTCACTTGGTCAGTCGGTTCCCGCCTCCGCGGAGTCCCTGTTCCGGGCCAGCACCACTTACACCAGCCGGGAGCCGGTGTACTCGCGATCCTTGTTTACCCCACCCATTGCCCGGGCCGTGGGCGATTTGATCACCATCCAGATCAACGAAACCACCCAAAATCTGGTGCGTAGCGAAATCCGTATGACCAAGGAGCAAACCATTAACCAGAATGGCAGCAACCTGTTTAACAGTATGCTGGGCTTTATGCTGGGCAAGCTGCCCTTCAATACCAGCCGGATCAACAATGCCTTGCAAGCGCCCAACTTCAACGGGCTGGATAACTCCAATGAGTTGAACAGTCGGGCCGAAATTAACCGGACGACCGGCCTGGTGGACACCATTACCTGTCAGGTGGTGCAAGTGCTGCCTAACGGCGATTTGATGGTTCAGGGGCAAAAAACGGTGCAGGGCAGCAAGGAACGCACCGACCTGATTGTGACCGGCATTATCAAGCCCTTTTACCTGAACCGCCGCAACGAAATCAGTTCCAATATGGTGGGTAACTTCCAGATGATGCAAGGCGGCAAGGGCATTATCAGCCGTCAGCAAAACGACGGCATCGCCAACAAGATTTACCAGTTCTTTAACTAGAGAGGCGAGATGGATATGCGTGGATTGAATTCAACTCAAGCCAAAATCATCGCCTGGGGGCTGCTGCTTGTGGGGGTAGCAGGCCATGCCTTGCTCGGGTTGAGCGCTGCGGCGGCCACCCTGCGGGTGAAAGATATTTCTCACGTCAAAGGGGTGCGGAACAACCAACTGGTGGGCTACGGGCTGGTGGTGGGCCTCAGTAAAACCGGTGACAAAAGCCGCTCCACCCAAACCACCACCGCCAACCTGATTAATAACTTCAACGGTCGTTTGAATAACGACAACGACATTCGCTCCACCAACACCGCCGCGGTTATTGTGACCGCCATTGTGCCCCCCTTTGCCAAGGAAGGCGATCCCTTGGATGTGATGGTTTCCTCCATGGCCGATGCCTCCAGTCTGGAGGGTGGGGTTTTGGTGAATACCGAATTGCGGGCTCCCAACGGGGAGGTGGTGGCCCTGGCCCAGGGGCCCTTGTCCACCGGCGGCACCTCGGTCAGCGCCAGCGGATCTTCCAAGCGCACGGCCATCACCACGTCTGCCCGCATTCCCAACGGGGCCATTATGGAACGGGAAATCCAGACGGATATTGGCGACGAGAACGGCATGGATCTGGTGTTGAACCGGACGGACTTTACCCTGGCCAGCCGGGTGGCGGAATCCATTACCAAAAGCGTGGCCCCGGCCCGAGCCATTGATGGCAGCACCGTGCGGGTGTTGTTTCCTGATCAGTTTATTGATAACCGGGTGGCCTTTTTATCCAAGGTGGAAAACGTCACGGTCAACGCCACGGAAGAAGTGGCTAAAGTGGTGATTAACGAACGCACCGGCACCATTGTCATTGGCAACAATGTAAAACTGCTGCCCGCCGCCGTGGCCCACGGGGGAATTACGGTCAGCGTGAGTACCGAAAACAGTGTGTCCCAGCCGGGCAGCTTTAGTCCGGGTGGACAAACCGTGGGTGTGTCCAACAGTAAAATCTCCATCGATAAAGCCCAGGGCAGCTTGGTGAAGCTGGGGGCTAACGCCACTTTGCAGGATCTGGTGGCCGCGCTCAATGCCCTGGGGGTGACGCCCAGCGACCTCATTTCCGTGCTGCAAGCCCTCAAGGCCTCAGGCAGCCTGGAAGCGATACTTGAGATTATTTAACCTGTGATTATCTGATACGAAACAGGGATCAATGTGATGGATTTCAATGTTCAAACCAGCGGCACCCAGTGGCAAGGCCAGGCTCAAACGGCCAAGCTGTTGGAATTACAGCGCCAGTACCAGAATCCTGAAAATCAGGATCAGAAAAAGCTGAAAAAGGCCGCTCAGGAGTTTGAAGCCATCTTCGTGCAACAGATGCTGGATGCCATGGACAAAACCATTGATCGCAAAGATAGTTTTTTAAACGGCGGCAGCAGCGAAGAGTACTTCCGCAGCATGTTGAACGAAGAGATCGCCAAGTCGATGACCAGTAAGCAAGGTGGCAGTGGCTTTGGTCTGGCGGAAAGCATTTATCGGCAAATGGCCCAGAACAATAAAAAAGACGAGCGTGAAACGAACGGGGCCATGAATGCCCCTAAAGCGGTGGTTCAGGGAACGAACGGTGAGGTGAAATAGGCATGCGTATTGAATCCGGCGCCCAGTCGTTACAAATGCTCAAAGCCCAGCAAGCCTGGGAAGCCCGTCGTGCCAGTAAGCCGCAAGCACCCGCCAGCGAGTTTTCCACTTCCAGAATTGAAATTGAAACCCCAGAAGCCCCAGCGGTCAATCAAAGCCAACCCATTTCCCCGCAATGGCAACGCAAGGTCAACGACATTCAGACGATTGCGGCCAAAGCAGGGTTTGTGGGGGTGACCGAGCAGGATATCCGTCGGGCCTACCAGCAGGGCGAAAGCCTGTTGGCCGACTACCGGGTATAGGAGGAGAGTGAACGTCATGAGTCATCCAGATCAATCCGTCCCGAAGCACATTCAGGATTTGGTCGGTATCCTGCAACAGGAAAGCCAGCAGCTGGAGGCCGCCCGGCATCAGCTTCAGCTGAAGCAACAGGCCCTGGTGAGCGGCGCAATGGATCAACTGCCCCGCATTGATCGGGAGCTTGTGGCCATTGGAAAACAGTGCGCCACCCTCAGTCGGAAAAGGGAGGCCTTGTCACACCAGTCAGGCTGGGGGCAGCAACCCCTCAAGCAAATTATTGCCCAACTCCCGGCCCAGTATGTGCCTCGCCTGACCCGCTTGCGGGAACAGCTCAAGCGCCTGGCACAGGATGTGGAGCAGTCGAATCGGGAAACTCGGGACTTGCTGTCCTTGTCCCTCCAGTGGACTCAGGACACCATTACCGTGGTTCGCAGCGCCCTGAACCCGGATGCGGCCAGTTACAACGCCCAGGGCGAAAAGCAGGCCAAGGCCAATCATCACCCCGCCAGCGCCCTTCAATCGACCATCAGTCACTCCGCATAAACTCCAGAACTATCTTCTTTTTCATTCAATTCTTGATCCAGTTTTCAGGTTCATCTTTTCAGGCTCATCAGGCACATAGCCAGGGAAAAATTTAACCCCAGTGAGAGAGGTTCACGATGATTACACCGGGATTCTTCGGTCTTTATAACGCCCACCGAGGTCTGACAGCGGCACAAAACGCCCTGAGTACCATTAACCACAATATCTCAAATGCCAATACTCCGGGCTATAGCCGTCAACGGGTCGATTTAATGGCCTATAACGCCTACGCTTTTCCCAACAACTCGCAACTAAACGCCGGACAAATTGGGCAGGGCCCTATTTTGCAGCAGGTTACCCGGCTGCGGGATCAGTTTTTGGATGCTCAATTTCGTTTGTCCAACGGGGCTTTGGGTCAAAACGAAGTGATGCGGGATACCCTCAAACAGCTGGAAGGCATTCTGAATGAACCTTCAACCAGTGGGGTAAACGATGCCCTGCAAAGCTTTTTTAATGCCGCCCAGGCCTTGAGCGTTAACCCGCAAAACGCCGCCGTGCGGGCCACTTTTGTGCAACAAGCACTGGACTTGGTGGATGTTTTTCAGCAACAAGCCTTGCAACTATCCGACTTGCGACAAAACCTGGTTGGTAGTCCGCTGTCGCCCAACAGTTTTACCACCAGTCAGTTGTCTCTCACCGTCAGTGAGATTAACCAGAAATTGACCAGCATCGCCGCGCTGAACCAGAATATTGTCAGTATCAAAGCCACCGGGGCGGCACCCAACGACTTGCTGGATCAGCGGGATAAATTGCTGGACGAGCTTTCCAAGCTGGTGGACACGAATGTCACTTACTATGACAACGGCCAGATAGATTTGAGCATTGCCGGGCAAACCATGATTAAAGGCGTGGATCTGCTGGATAGCCTGCAAGCCCTTGAAAATACAGGTGTGGCCCCCACCCCCGATGATGTGCCCGCCCTGGTCAGCACCGTGAATGGGGCTGTGGTGCTGAATGACGGGACAGGCGATGAAATTACCAGCGGGAAAATCAAGGGCATTCTGGATATGGGGGGGAATGATCCCAACCTGAGCAGCGTGCGGAACCTGATGGGCAAACTGGACAACCTGCTGGGCACCATCGTGGGACAGCTGAATATTTTGCAAGTGGGTCAAGTGGCGCCTCCCTTGCCAGCCGGTCGGGATCAAAACGGCAACCTGGCCACGGACGCCCTGTTTCTGAACGATGCCGCACTCAATCCGGGGCAAACCCTGGATATTTTCCACTGGAAAGTGAACCCCGCCATTTTGGCAGATCCCAAGCTGGTGGCCGCAGCCATTGATGACAGCACCGTGGCTGGCGGTTTTGCCGGGGTGGGGGATGGCCGGAACGCTTTGGCCATGGCTCAGCTGAAAAACCAGACGTTTGCCTCCCTGGGTACCGGACTGGTGGATTATTTCAACAGCACCACCGCCAAATTGGGCATCGATACCCAAAGCTACACAAACGGCAGCCAGAACCAGAAAAATCTGAACCTGTCGGTGGAGCAGCAACGCCAGTCCATTTCCGGGGTGAATATCGACGAGGAAACCATTGATCTCCTGCGTTATCAACGCATGCTGGAAGCCACTTCCAAGACGATCAGCATTCTGGATCAGGTGACCCAATCCATTATCGCCCTGGTCAATTAAGGCCTGTTTGCCGCCCCGAGAACAACTGACTAAGGACAACTGTAAGGACCTTCCGCCATGAGTATTAGCCGAATTACCACCAGCTACATGAGAAATCAGGCCTTGGGCTACCTCAATACCAACATGTCCCTGCTGTCCTCATTGCAGCAAACCTTGTCTTCCGGGCAGAATATCAACGTCCCTTCCGATGATCCAGTGGGTCTGACCCGCATTTTGGCCTTGTCCAACACCCTGAAAAGCGATGAGCGCTACGGCAACAACATTCAGGACTCTATTGCCGAGGTCAATACCGCCGATAACGCCATCAGCAGCATGGTGTCACTGGTTCAGCGGGCTCAGGAGCTGACCACGCAGGCGGCCAACTTTACCAATAACCAGGACGGACGAAACGCCATTGGGCTGGAAATTGATCAGATCATCAACCAGCTGGTGCAGCTGGGGAATACCGATATCGGCGGAAAGTACATTTTTGGCGGCTTCAAAACGGATGGCCCTCCTTTTAGCCGCAGCGGCGATGATGTCATCTACAGCGGAAACCCCACCACGGAGTCTTGGGAGCGGGAAGTGGAAATTGCCCGAGGCGTTAAAGTAACCGTGAACGTCAATGGACAAGACATGATGGGCACCAGTACCGTTACGGCGGGCCCGCCGGTCACCGTGAGCGGATCGGGAATTTTTAGGACTCTGGTGCAACTGAAACAGAACCTGGCCGATGTCAGCAACCCGACTCAATTGGCCGATATCCGCATCCGGCTGGACGAATTGACCACCGATTTGAACACCATCCTCAGTAAGCAATCTATCATCGGGGCCACTTCAAACCGTCTCAGCCTGACCCAGGATCGCATTGATGAGCGGAAATCCATTTTGACCCAGGAATTTGCCAGTATTCAGGACATTGACATGCCTTCCCTGATTGCCAATATTAACCAGCAACAAAATGTTTTTGAGGCTTCTCTGAATATCACGGGGCGGCTGATGCAAACCAGCCTGCTGGATTATTTGCGTTAGTTCAAAAAAATCGGTTCAAGAACCGCCATGAAAGCTGAACTTTATTTTTTAAAGGCGTCCAGGTGTTGAATCGGGTACAATAATGTCACGTTCGTTAAACCAGACTGAGTAAATCATGCGTAAAAACCTCTTTCCCCTAGCCCTTATTTTGACTTTGGCACTCTCCGGCAGTATGGCGCCTCAGGCTTTTTCAGCAAAAACAGCCAATCCCTCCACCCCCCATTTAGAGGTGAGCAAAGCCGAGCTTCAGGATGCCAACGCCGTACAAGAGGTGTTGCGTGATTTGATGGCCGCATCCAATCGGCACGATCTGGAAGGTGTGCTGAGGCACTATTCTCCCCACTTTTCCAGCGGGGACAGCTTGAGCCTATCGGATATCCGGGGCCTGATTAAAGACACCTGGCAAATGTTCCCGGACATTAAATACAGCAGCCAGATCATGGAAATTCGCATCAATGGCAAGTGGGCCACTGTGGAAAGTCTGGATACGGCCACTGCCACCGCCAAGGTGGATCCGGTGGTCAGCACCAAGCCCGGCACCATGAAAAGCCGCTCCCGGGGAATGTTGTATTTGCACCGGGTTGGTAAAACCTGGGAAATTATCAGCGACGCTACCTTGTTTGAAAAGGCCACCATTACCTATGGCCCTTTTGATAGCGTGAATATAGACGTGGAAACCCCCGAGCAGGTATTTGCCGGAGATTCCTACACGGCCAAAGTGCAGGTAGACGTGCCTGCTGGTAATATTGCCTTTGCTACCCTGACCCAAGAACCCTTGACCTATCCGCAACATAGCAGCAAGGACAAGTTTCGCACTTTGTCCGCTGAAAAAACGGATTTGGAGCGAATTTTTAAAGCCAATGCCACCAGCAACAACGAAGTGGTCACGGCCACCGTTGGCTTTACCGAAATCGGGCAGGATGATCAGGAGCGCCCCACTATCAACCTGAAGGGGATTTTGACCGTGGTGAAGCGGGTCAACGTGATTCCCAAAAGCACTTACAAAGCGGAAAACCCGGAGCAAGCTGTCACTCGAACCACGGCGGACGGTAAGGTCAAGGTGGAATCCAGTGTCCAGTCGAGTCCAGCCGACGATAACGACGAAGGCCCTATGGACATTGAGCCGGACAGCCCCTAAGAGTAACCCGTATGTCGCAGCGACCCGCCCGATAAGCCTCGATAAGTCTTAACGCACGATGATCAAAAGCAACCGTTGGAACCTACTTTTCTGGATCGTCTGTTTTGCGTTGCTGGATCAGGGAAGTAAGTGGTTGGCCAAAACCTATTTATCGCCGGGCGTTTCGGTACCTATCATCCCGGGCGTTTTTCAACTCAGTTTGGCCTTTAATACCGGGGCGGCATTCAGCTTGCTGCGGCATCAGCCCCAGTTGCTCAGCGCGTTTACCTCGGTGTTGTTTATCGTGTTGCTTGCTTACGCGTTGTCCCGCCGTCAGCTTTCCAAAGGCGAACCACTGGCCATGGCGCTGATTTTAGGGGGAGCGCTGGGGAATTTGGTGGATCGGCTGACCACCGGCCGGGTCACCGATTATTTTGACGTAGTGGCCATTCACTACCCCATTTTTAACGTGGCCGACAGTTTTATTTTTATAGGCGTGGTTTTGATGATGGCAACCGTCTTTAAAAACACGCCCCCCCAAGTGACCACCGCAGCTGGTAGCCAGGCCCATGAACCTCCCACCCAGCCCTAGTCCGACCGGGACATGCCACGCCCTGCTCATTTCCGAGGAAGATCAGGGCGAGCGGCTGGATAAAATTCTGGCCAGCGAACTGGAAGAGTTTTCACTCTCTCGGGAGCGCTTGCAAACCCTGATTAAGGAGGGTCAGGTGCGAGTCAATGACCAACCCGCCCTGAAGGCTTCTCTGCGTTTGAAGGAGGGCGATCGGGTCACCATCCATATCCCGGAGGCCCGGCCCATTGCCTTGCAACCCCAAGCCATTCCTTTGGACGTGGTGTTTGAGGACGATCAACTGCTGGTGATTAACAAACCCCGTGGCATGCTGACCCACCCGACGGGCCGAGAGCGGGAGGGCACCTTGGTGAATGCCTTGCTGGCCCACTGTGGCAGTAGCTTGTCTGGCATTAACGGGCAAATCCGTCCGGGCATTGTACATCGGCTGGATCGGGATACCTGTGGCTTGTTAATGGTGGCCAAAACGGACGCGGCGCACTTTCATTTATCGGCCCAGTTAAAAGACAAAACCGCCCGTCGGGAGTACCGGGCCATCGCCCAGGGGCAGTTTACGGAAGACACGGGCACCGTGGACGCCTCCATTGGACGGAATCCCAAGCATCGGGACAAAATGGCCATTTTGGAGGATGGGCGGCATGCTGTAACCCATTGGCGGGTTCAGGACAGGCTCAACGACAAATTCGCCCTGCTGGAATTGAGCCTGGAAACCGGGCGTACCCATCAAATCAGAGTCCACATGAGCCATATTGGACACCCTTTGTTCGGTGACCCGCTGTATGGCAGTGGTCTGGAGAAAACGTTGAAACTTAAGACTCCGGGCCAAATGTTACAAGCCTTTCGTTTGAGTTTTATTCACCCCAGTGGGGAACGGTTAACCTTTGAAATCCCGCAAGACCCTGAAATTAGCCGGATGTGGCGCTTGCTGGCCGAGAAAGTCAACGGGGGTGGTTCAAGTGTTCTTCAAGCTAAAGGCCCCAATGATTAAATTGCCAGTCAAAAAATTGAAACTCAAATTCGTTTCAGGCAAAATGGGCCCATTCATGCTTTTTCCCTTTATTTTGCGTTTTATACTCAATTTCAACTGCGAAGGCGGTGCGAAATGCTGAAAGTCCAAAAATTGTTCCTGAATCTGGTGGCCCTGCTGCTCTTAGGTTCTGCTCTGGTGCTGGTGTTTCAGAATATGGACATTCCCGAGCGGCACGTCCAATTTTTGGGCGGCACCCTGATTGACCTGCCTCTGGGTGCGCTGCTTGCAGTGGTAGCGCTGATGGTGGGTGCCTCTATCCTGCTGAAAGCCTGGGAGCGCACCCTGGATCTTGGCACTCAGTACAAAAAAATCAATCGGGATCTGGAACGCAAGGATGTTTCTCGCGAAGAGGCCGAAAGCAAGGTCAAGGTTCTGGAGAACAAAGTGGAAACCCTGGAAAAAGCCCTGAGTGCGGCGCTGAAAAGCCAGCAATCCAAATAAAATTCTGACGAGGACAAGGTTCCACCGAATTTATGAAAGCCATCATCGAAGTCACCGGTCAGCCCGGCTCAGGCAAAACCTGCGTGGTCATCAGTCTGGGAGAAGAATTAACACCCGCTTCCGTTCTCTATATCGATGCTTCCCCGGATCAGCAGTTGACCGAAGCGTTGGCCCCCACCTCCCCGGAATTTACGCTGGGGCGTTTGGTTTCTGAACACTCAGCGGCGGCCCCCAGCCGGGAGGCCGTGGACTGGGTGTTTCAGGATTTGACCGTTCCCGTGGGGGAGGAGCAAGAACTCCTGGCGGTGGGTGATTTGCCCCTGACCCTGGCAGAGATTCCCTTGCAAAAGTTACAGTACGGCCTGACCCGACTGGTTCAAAATTACGATTACGTGATTCTGGACGGATATCATCCGTTACTACACGGGGTATTGCCTGAGGAAAGCATGCAATCGCTGGCCATCGTTACCCCGCAGGATTTTTCTGGGTGGCATCTGGGGAATGGGCGAGCCTTTGTGCGTACTCCGGCCCTTCTGCTGAACCAGTACAACAACGAGGCTTTGCCTGCCTCGCTGGAAGAGGCTTTGCAGGCCCAGCAGATTCAGCTGATTGGCAAACTGCCCCATTACCCCTCCGAAGAAGAGCGGGCCCGTCAGTTTTCCACCGCCTTTGGAGACTGCCTGTTGCGACTCAATATTCCCCTGCATCCTCATGCTCACTAAGTGACCCCGAAGGGTTTTTATTCCGGTATGAATGTATCCCCCGTTTTTTTACTTGGCTACTTTGTGGTCATTTTGTTCATCGCCCGCTTTTTTTCCCGGCGAGTGGAAACGCTGAAAGACTTTTTTTTGGCCGGACGGCAAATGGGCGCCTTTCCGGTGGCGTTGACGCTGGCGGCATCGTGGTTTGGCGCTTCTTCCACCATGGGTTCCATTAACGCCTTTCACCATCAGGGACTCAGCGGGGCCTGGCAGCTGGTGCTGCCCTCGATACTGTCCTTTGTGGTGATTACCCTGTTTATGTCCAAACCCGTGGCCCGGCAATCCTACCTGTCCCAGCCGGAAGCGGTGGCCGCCTACTACGGTAAACCCGGGCGCTTCCTGCTGGCCTGTATCATATTGGCCGCTACCACCACCCTGATTGGTTCCCAGATGGTAGCCGCCGGACAGTTGTTCCACAGCGTGTTCGGGCTGGATCTGGTGTGGGCGACCGTCCTCAGTACCCTGGCTGTGGTTAGTTACGCCATGTGGGGCGGGTATTTTACGGTGGTGATTACCGATATCGCCCAAATGGTGTTTATTGTCCTGGGTTTCCTCATTTTGCTGGTGTTTACGGCCACCACGGCCATTCCCGACGCGGCTGCCTGGCAGCAGTTTTTAAGCCATCAGCCCCTTCATTTTTGGGAATTTACCCACGGCTGGCAGGCAAACATCTTTCTGGTGATCACCTTTGTGTTGGCCTGGTGCATTGCCCCGGAGATGTGGCAGCGCATGTCCTCCACCAAGAGCCCGGAGCTGGCCTTTAAAGCCGGGTGGCAAGCCCTGTGCGTGATGTTGTTCCTGTTTTCCATCATCGTGATGATCGGGCTACTGAGTACCCGGATCATCGGTCAAAGCGACGCTGTGCTGATTGATCTGGCCTTGAAAATCCCGATACCCTTCTTCAGTGCTTTGGTGTTGCTGGGCTTTCTATCGGCGGTTACCTCCACCATGGATTCCTCGCTGAACGTGGGCAGCCTAACCCTGACTCGGGATATTTATCAGGGCTTCCTGCGCCCCCAGGCTTCCAATCAAGAGCTCATTCGGGTCAGTCGCACCGCCACCGTGCTGATGGTGCTTCCGGCCATGGCTTTGGCCCTAGCGTTCAAGGATCTCATCCACATTTTATGGATTTCCGCCGATATTTACGCCTCCGGCATGTTTTTCCCGGTGGTGGGTATGTTGTACCTGAAAAATCCGCCCCAATGGAGCGGGGTATTGGCCATGGCCTTTGGTATCAGTGCGGTCATCCTCAGCGCCCTGACCCAAAATGGTATCCTGCCCAATGTGCTGGGCTTGCCCGGCTGGCCGTATTCCACCCTCATTGGCATTGGGTTGAGTGGGTTGGGCTTTGCCCTGGGTTACGCCTTGCAGCCCAGTCCAGTCAAACAGCCGGAAATACAGGCTGACGAAGTTGAAAAGGCGCCGGCCACCGCTTTGGCGGATTTAGGCTAGTTCAGCGACCTCCACTCACAGGCTACTGACAGGAGGCCACGGGGAACGGGGTTGATGATACGCGGGCACAGTGGGCTGCGCCGGGGGGAATCGGTGGGGCGAGATTCCATGACTCAAGCGTCCCTGATTCAAGCGCCCCTGTGCAAAGTAGAGCCCCGCTGACGCAGACGAGGATGGCAATGCGCCCATCAACGGTTGAGGGATTGGATAAGAAACGGTCATTAAACGCTGAGCCCCCATTGCTTCTTGTGTTTCCGGTTTCGTTTTTCGGCTCAGGGCCCGGTTCACGCCCCATAGCGCCCCGGTCAGCAAGGCCAGATACCCGGACAAGGCCGCCGTGGAAACCAGGGCGGTCTTCTTCAAATCCGGTTGACCATTGGGTAGCAAGTGCTGATCCACCTTGTTTTGCAGCCAGCGAATGGCCGCGTTGTTGGACTTGGCCCCGGCCAGTTCAGCAGCCTGCTCTTTCAGGGTGCCTTCCAGCAAATTGAGTCCGTTTTGCAGGTTTTTGGGGTTAGGGCAAGCCGCGTTCAGGATTTCTCTGGCTTTTTTTTCGGAAATGCTTTGCTCCAAACCTTTTTCCTGCTTCAGGAACTTGCAGATCAGTTCGGTGCTAACGTAAGGGCGCACAAAGGCAAAGCCGACAAAACTCATGGCCACCCCACCCACAATCATGGCCACTTGCTTGCTGGATTCATCCAGCGTGCGGCCATTCCGGTCAAAAACCCGGTTCAAGGCCCCTTTGGTCAGCTCCCCGCCGCCAAAATAACTGACCAGCCCAATGGTGCCACTGATAAACTGGCGTACCACCTCGTTGACTTGCTGGTTATATTTCACCAGAGGCAATTTGTGGGAGCTGCCCATCTTCCAAAAGACCACCAAGGGCGTGATCACATTGGTGACCACCGGGGCCAAGCCGTTCAACCAGTACACAAATCGGGCCTGAGCCGGTGAAAGCTCTGACTGTTTTGGGACATTGGACAAAACAGGTGATGACATGGCGTTTCCTTCGCTGGCATTATCCAGAGCAGGTTCAAGGGTTTCACCGACCAGACGGTGCTCTCAGCCAGCTTTACGCCAGCACCCCGATATCTTTGCCCATGAACTTACTACAAGCCCCTGACGAACTCAAGCTCGCAAATGGCCGGATTTCTCCCATTGGGGGTTGGTGCCTTGAACCGGGCCTTGTTTTTGATTCCGGTGAGTTTGGAGTATGATAACGGGTGTGACTCATGCCTCCATCGGCCATTGCTTCCTGAGATTGCCCCTTGATCCGATGCCCACAGACCAACCCGCAATAAGGATATCCCCGTGACTTCCCCAACCCCCACTCCTCGCCTTATCAAAGCCTGCCGCAAAGAAGTGCTGGATCGTCCGCCCGTGTGGCTGATGCGCCAAGCGGGCCGTTACATGCCTGAGTACCGGGCTGTCCGCGAAAAATTGAGCTTTCTGGAGCTGTGCAAAACGCCGGATGCGGCGGTGGAAGTGACCATGCAGCCTATCAACGCCTTTGATATGGATGCGGCCATTATTTTCTCTGATATTTTGATTCCCCCGGAGGCCATGGGCATGGAAGTTGTTTTTGGCGATGGCGGCCCCCAGTTTCCCAACCCCTTGCGCAGCGCCGCCGACGTGGATCGCTTGATTGTGCCCGATCCGGTGGAAAAAACCGGCTTTGTCATGGAAATCATTCGCCGCATGCGCCAGGAACTGGCCAGCCATCCTGATAAGGCGCTGGTGGGCTTTGCCGGTTCCCCATGGACCTTGGCCACTTACATGATTGAAGGCGGTGGCAGCAAGCATTTCGCCAAAATTAAAGGGATGATGTATGAATCGCCCGATGTTTTACATCGCCTATTGGGCAAACTGGCCGAAACGGTGACTTTGTACCTGAATGCCCAGATTGAAGCGGGCGCCCAGGCTGTGCAACTGTTCGACACCTGGGGCGGTATTCTGAACGAAGCTGATTATCGTCGCTTTATTTTGCCGTATCACCAGCAAATTATCCGCAATTTAAAGCGGGATGAGACGCCGGTGATTCTATACGTCAATAACAGCCGGGGCATTTTGCCTTTGATGGCGGAAGCCGACCCCGATGTGATCAGCGTGGATCCGCTGACTTCCATCAGTCAGGCCCGCCAGATTGTGGGTTCCCGGTTCGCCTTGCAAGGCAATTTAGATCCCATCGCCTTGTTTAGTAGCCCGGACGTCTTGAAGCCGCTGGTGCAATCCTTGATTGCCGAAGGCGGTAATCAGGGCTACATCTTTAATTTGGGTCACGGCATATTGCCGCCCACCCCGGTGGATAATGTTCGCTTATTGGTAAATCTGGTGAAAGAAAGCGCCCTGACACCCGCTCACTCTTAAACAAAAAAACGAAACGCAAGGATATCCTCATGCAAAGCATGGCATCCAAAGCACTGTTGCAAAAATACAACACCTCCGGCCCCCGATACACCAGCTATCCCACCGCCCCGGTGTGGCAGGACAGCTACAATGCGGTGGCCCACGAAAAAACCATTCGGGACACCAACCAGCCGCCCGGTAGCAACCCGCATCCCTTGTCTCTGTACGTGCATTTGCCCTTTTGCGAAAGCCGCTGCCTGTTTTGCGGCTGCAATGTGGTCATTACCCAGCAGCGAGATCAGGCTGAAAAATATCTGGGTTACCTGTTTAAGGAAATGGAAACCATTGCCAGCTGGATGGATCGCAGTCGCCCGGTGGTGCAGTTCCATTGGGGCGGCGGTACGCCCACCTATTTGTCTGAAGAACAAATGGCCCGCCTGTTTCAGTTCCAAACCGAACTGTTCCAGTTGGCTCCCCGTGCCGAAGTGGCCATTGAGGTGGATCCTCGGGTGACCACCCCATCGCAGCTGGAATTACTCAAGGAACTGGGCTTTAATCGCATCAGTCTGGGGGTGCAGGATTTTAACCCGCAGGTGCAGGAGGCCATCCACCGCGTTCAGCCGCTGGATATGACCGCGGCCACCACCGAACACTGCCGCCAATTGGGCTTTGAAGGGCTGAATTTCGATTTAATCTACGGGCTGCCCCATCAATCCGTGGAAAGTTTTGAAAAAACCGTGCGAGACGTGATTCAACTCAGCCCGGATCGCATTGCCCTCTATAGTTACGCCCATGTGCCGTGGCTGAGCCCCCACCAGAAGCAAATCCCGGAAGCGGCCCTGCCGGAAAGCGAAACCAAGTTCAATATTCTGCAAACCGCCCAGCAAATGCTGACGGAAGCGGGTTACCTCTATATCGGCATGGATCACTTTGCCAAGCCCACCGATGAACTGAGCTTGGCCCTGCAAAGCGGCAATTTGCACCGCAATTTTATGGGCTATACGGTGCAGCATGGTGACTTGCCCAGCGATTTATACGGCTTCGGGGTCAGCGCCATCAGTGGGTTGCAAGGCCAATTCGCCCAGAACTGGCGCAAGTTGTCCCAGTATTACGAGGCCATTGAAGCGGGCCGCATCGCCACTATGCGCGGCTACGAGCTGAGCGCTGAAGATCGCTTGCGGCAAGCGGTGATATTGGCCGTTTTGTGCCCGGGTAAAATCAGCTACCCGGATTTTCAGCAGCGCTTTGGGGTGGATTTTAAATCCCATTTTGCCGATGCCTTCCCCAAGCTGGAGGACATGGCCGCTGATGGCCTGGTGGAACTATCCGACACCGGCTTGACGGTCACCTCCCTTGGACGCCTGTTCAGCCGTAATATCGCCATGCCCTTTGATGCTTATTTGCCCCAGATGAGTGGGGACAAACCCACTTTTTCCAAAACTGTTTAGACTGCCAAGGAGCTTCCACATGAGTTCACCGAAAACCGGCATTCTTTTTCTCAATCTGGGCGGCCCGGACAGCCTGGAGAACGTCAAGCCATTTTTATTCAACCTGTTCGCTGATCCTGACATTATCAAACTGCCTCTTTCCTTTATTTTTCAAAAGCCGCTGGCCTGGCTCATTTCCACCAAGCGGGAAGAATTGGCTCAGGAAAACTACGAGATCATGGGCGGCGGCTCCCCCATTCTGAAGTATACGGAAGCTCAGGGAGAGGCGCTGTCGCAAGCGTTAGCGGAGAAAGGCTACCCTGACCTGCGGGTGTATATTGCCATGCGCTATTGGCATCCGCTGACGGAAGAGGCCGTGGACGCCATGGTGAAAGACGGCATTCAGCGGGTGATTGTGGTGCCCCTGTATCCGCATTTCTCTTACACCACCACCGGTAGCAGCTTGAATGAGCTGAAGCGGGTTATGGAGCAAAAAAATGTGCGCTTTGACCTGCAAGTGGTTCCGCCGTATCACGATCATCCCCTGTATTTAGAGGCCATGCGGGAGTGCATTGAGGAGGGTCTCAACAGCAATCCCTGGACGTGTCCCAAGGATGAGGTGCAGATTCTATTCAGCGCCCACAGCTTGCCGGTGAAGCACGTGAAGCGCACCAAAGACCCTTACCCGGAGCAAATTTACGCTTGCGCGGAAACCATTGCCACCCGCTTTTTCCCCAACAACCCTTGGGAATTGGCTTATCAAAGTCAGGTGGGCAAAATGCCCTGGCTGGGGCCAGCCACGGAGGGTGTCCTGCCTTATTTTGCCGCTAACAACCGGGATAACATTTTAATGGTGGCCCTCAGCTTTGTGTCCGATCACGTGGAAACGCTGGTGGAGATTGATCACGAATACATTCCCCTGGCTCACGAGCTGGGGATTGAGCATTGCTACCGGGCTCCTTCGCTGAATACCAACGCCAGCTTTATTCAGGCCCTGTGCGAGCTGACGATTGATCAGCTGGAAAACAAGCCCGGCAATGCCGCTGAGTTTTCCACCTTTCCCGAGCTGATTCAAGCGCAGGCCAGTGGCTAACATGCAAACCGTGGATACCCTGATCGTTGGGGCGGGGCTCAGTGGCCTGACCGCAGCGTACCGCCTGCACCAACAAAACCGATCGGTGGTGGTGCTGGAAGCGGCCGATCGGGTGGGCGGCTGGATTCAAACGCATCATCAAGGGGGTTATACCTTTGAGGGTGGCCCCAATACCTTCCCCAGCACCGCCCGGGAACTGGTGGATTTGTGCCAAGAGCTGGGTCTGGAGCCTCAGGCGACTCAGCCAACGGCCAGCAAACGTTATTTGTATCTCAACGGTCAATTGACCGCCTTGCCGCAAAAACCGTGGCAAGCCCTGACCACCCCGGTGCTGTCGCCTCTGGCCAAACTCCGGTTGCTGAAAGAACCCTTTCAGCGTAAATGCCAAGCCGATGATATGAGCGTGGCCGGTTTTCTGGCTCATCGGGCGGGGCGAGCGGTGGTGGAGAACCTGGTGGATCCCTTTATCAGCGGCATTTACGCTGGCAACGTGAATACCCTCAGTATGCCCGCCGTGTTCCCCAAGCTGTGGCAGTGGGAGCAGGACTATGGCAGTATTTTCCGGGGCTTACGCCATCGGCCTAAAAAAGATCCCGGTCAACCCAAAGCCAAACTGCAACTCATGAGTCTGGACGGTGGACTGCAAAGCCTGACAAAGGCTTTGGCCCAAGCTTTGCCCGCCCAGGCCGTTCGCTTGCAGTGCCCGGTTCAGGCGATTGAAAAAGCCGACACCACGACATATCAGGTCAGGCTGAATGACGGGGAAATCTGCCAAGCCCAGCACGTCATTCTGGCGGTGCCTGCCTTTGTGGCGGCCGCCTTGCTGGACACCTTGAGTCCCGATGCGGCCCGTTTGCTGCGGCACATTCCTTACAGCAGTTTGGCGGTGGCCCATCTGGGGTTTCGGACGGAGCAAATACCTCATTCGCTGGATGGCTTTGGCTGCCTGATTCCTCGCAAGGAAAACATCCCGCTCCTGGGCGCGATTTGGGCTAGCAGCCTGTTCCCGCAGCGAGCCCCTCACGGCCATGTCTTGTTGAGCAATTTTATTGGGGGCGCCCATTACCCCGATATTCTGAAGCAGAAAGCCTCTCAAATTCAGGGGCAAGTCACACGAGATTTACAAACGATCTTTCATCTCAAGGGCTCGCTGGAGCCTGTGTTCAGCCACGTTCAGCATCACCCCAACGCCATTCCGCAATATAACCTGGGGCACGTGCAGCGGATCACCGGAATTGAAGCGGCTTTGCAAAAGCACAAGGGGCTGCATCTGGCAGGCAATTATCTGCATGGCATCGCCCTGAACGCCTGCGTGCAATCCGGGGCTACTGCTGCTCAGGCTATTCTGACTCAAAGCCCATAGCGTTATAGGCAGTCGTTACCAAAGCGGCTTCCGCCGGGGTGCATTGGTACAGTTGAAAAACCTGTTCATTCAGCTTGTGCAAAAGTATTTTGCGATGGGCGGTGGATACTGGGTGCGCCAATCTTTGGCTGATTTTTAGGAGCGCGTCCATTGGTTCCTGAGTGACCAGAGGGGGCTGGGGAAAAACACGTAAAACATCTTTATCGATTTGCAGCCGCTGGCCTTTGCGTTTTTGATGATAAAACCAGAACCAGCCCAAAGCGCTATTGAGAAGCGCCGTCCAGAAATGCCCTTGCCCTGAATTTTCCGGGTGTAAAACATAAAAGCCTTCAGACACATAGGCAGGCGCTTCCACCATCGCAAGGGCCGGGCGCAGCACTTGCCGGGGACACAGCAGTTTGCAAGTGCTTTCAAACCAACGGGATTGCCGGGGACGATGCAGGCCATAGGGCTTAAAAGCGGAGGTCAGTACCGGGGCAAAGCCCTCTAAATGCGCTCGAAGATTGGAATAACGCTCCGGGTTTTCCGCTATTGTTTTGCGGGCGGCGGAATCGGTGTAAATCAGTTGATACAGCGCTTCGCTTTGTTGAAACCCCTGAAAGGGTAAAAAGCCGCTAGGCCCGAAGTAAGGCTTCAGCAAGGCCCGTTCAAAATCGTTGAAATCAAGCGCCGTGACCTCCGCATCCGTTAGTAAGAAAATGCCCGCCTCCGGGGAAAACCGGGCTTGAAACGGCGAGGGTTGTTGTTGCCAATCCGATTTTTTCAAGCGTCCTTGTGGTAGCACCAGGCCTTGCTGAATGGCTTTTTCAGGGATCAACGGTGGCAAGCCGGACAAACGGTGCAGTAAATGGATTGCCTGTTTTTCGCCCACTAGTAATTTCCCGGAACGGGCATCCCTGAAAATACAGGCTACCGAAAGACAAGACTCAGACAGGTTTTCCAGGGTCTGTGCTGTTCCCCACTGGATGGGTTGCCTGCTTCCGTTTCCGACGTTCTCGGGATCGTCCTCCGGGTGAAATCGGGCTTTCTGCCAAATGAGTAACGAGGGATGATGGCCCGGCGCGTTTTGAAAAACAGGGCTGTCCCCAAAGCGCCACAATTGCAGGAATTGTCCTTTTTCCCAAAGCACCCTTCGCAGCGGCTCGCTGCTGGTGCGTTGCATCCAGTAAATGGGCAACACGTAAGCCAGTTGCCCATTGGGCTGAAGGTGCCGAATGGCCCAGGCGGTAAAGGCGTCGCATAAATCCATTTTGGGTTGATAAAAGTCACTGTTCTGAAGCGCTTTAAAGCGCCCAGCCTGCTTGCGCACTTCCGAGACAAAAGGCGGGTTTCCCACAATAAACTGCCAGTGCCGGTCTGGAAATGGCGATGCGTTCAAGGTATCGGCCGTCACCAGATGGGGACAGCCTGTAAACGATTCTGGCAGAGCGCTCTGTCCATCCAGTTGGCTTGCCCATTGAAACAATCGGCATTCGGTAATGGCCACGCTGAGCGGATCAAGGTCGATGCCGTATAACTGGTGTCTGACTGCGAACTGAGCATTCCCCCGGATGGTGAGGGTGGGGAACTCTTGTCGGAGCTGCCGGTAAAATTCGCTGAGGCACCGCAAGGCGACCACCAAAAATACCCCGGTGCCACAAGCCGGATCGATGAGTTTGACAGCCTGTACCTCATCGATGAAAGCGTGGGCCTCATCCACCTGACCCGCCAAAAAAGCCGCTTCAATGGCCTGATATTGTTGCTTGAGAAAAACGCCCAAGGTTTGCTCGACCAGATAGCGGGCCATGGATTCGGGTGTATAAAAAACCCCTTGCTGCAAAGCACCCTTCTTTTTGCGGTCGTGTTGGGCCAAGCGCTCCTGAGTCTGCTCATACAGATAAACCCAACGGTCATCAGGTTGTCGCGACACAGCTTCCCAGCCTGGCCATTGGGAAAGCCGCAAAGAGGAGAGCTGTGGGTGCCCAGAGCGGCTCCCGCCCTCGGAATCCGTGGAAGCTAACTGGCTGAGCATGCGTTGCCAAGCCAGGTCGGATAGACTTTCCGGGCGGGGGGCCATGGTTGGTTCTTGCGGTGTGGGGTGCATTGCCTTATCTTAAGGCAGATTTCTGCGGAAGAAAATAAAAAACCCTGGTGTGGCATCGCCACAAAAGGGTTGAAAGAATGAGCTTGTGACGCGAACGAAAAACCTTCGCATCATAAGAAAGAAAGAGAGAGAGAAAGAAAGAGAACCATTACGAATGCTGTTTGATTTCTGGGCCCATTCAAGCCCGCAGACTCGGCCAGAACCAGTGGGTAAGGCAAACTTACCCAACTGATTGTGAACCGGTTCTGGTTGCCGGGTACCTTTCGGGTTTCCCGGTTAAACCTCCACCCTGATCAGTCCGATCGCCGATTGTGTCGCATTGAAAACAGGGTAAGCTCCCTGTAAAACCTGTTTGTAGCCGCTTAAGAAACAGCCCGTTGAAAATTCAGGCAGGGCAGCCTCGCCTCAAAATAAAACCAAGCATCGAGGGCGCTGCCGCCAGGACTTGAATCGACGGGAAAATCCATCGCTCGGATGGATTTATACCATCTGAGCCTGACGCATCACTTCCAGAGCCGCAGTGGGCCGTGGTTCCCCAATAAACAAGGCAAACACCTCTTTGGAAACCTCATCCAGCAGGGCATCCAAATCGTAAGCAACTTTTGTTTCGGTTAAACCATTGACGGTAGAAACGAAATTTAACTCACCATAAACCAATGCTTTGGCATTCGGAAAATATTCCATACAACACAGCCTCTCTAAACACACACTTCACTCAAAACCCAGGGGATATAAAATAAATGAGTTTATCACCAGCCCGGTGAACATCTCCACTGATTTCATATTACAACAATAGAAATTAAAAACAATCATTTGAAATGAACGGTGTGCGCTCGCTTTCATTTCAACGTATCCAACCGATAAAAAGCGCATATCTTTCCCTGGCCCACAATATATGGAAACCCACGAAACAGCCCCGGAATTGGAGATAAGTTGTTACTTAATATGTGTACACACTCGAGATTTTCGGCTCGCATGCAACCATCGTCGGGCCGTCAATCGCGGGGCTTGCTTTTTGTCGGTGCAATGGGCCAGGTCAATTTTTTTCTCCGGGCAGTTTTTAACCCCATACGCGATTTGACTGGGGCTTTTAATCCCGATTCCGTGTTATATCCGGCCAACCCAATCCATAACGCTGAGATTCTTTATGACTGCTGAATCAATCGCCTTGCCAGATGGCCTGCCGCCCTACCAGTTACAAAGCTTTTACGACTGTTGGTGGCAATATTTATCCCCCAAGTTTGACATTGTGGAAGCCAAGGACAATCTGGCCATCCATCGGCGTAGGGTTTGTAAGGGATTTTCCCTGAAGGTGCTTCGTCATGCAGGCTGGAATAATGCCTGGTTCCAGGATTTTGATCGACGTTGTTTTGAGCAGTTTGTCGCTATGCAGTCCCATGCCCAGTGGGACTATTTTGCTTTAACCTGGCCGAAAAGCCGCCAATCGCTTCAACAATTTCAGCCATTGACGGAAATGGGGTTCAAAATAATCCAAAAACCATATTCCACGGCCTATTGGATTGATTTGCACCAGGGGTTTGACGCTTATTTGAGTCAGTTAAGTGCTGCCAAACGGAAAGATATTCGCCGCAAACTCAAAAAATCGGAAGCGCTTAATCCCGAACTGCGGCGTTTTTCAGGCGCTGATGGTATCCAGCGATTCTTCTCCCTGTTTTTTAAATATCATCTGGACTATTGGACACAAAAAGTGGGGCATTCTTATTTTAGCGATCCCAATGAAAGGAACTTCATTCTGGCTTGGGCAGAAGCGCTGGAGAAAGAGGGGGCTTTGTTGCTGGAAGGGTTTTACCTGAACGGCACTCTCACCAACCTGACCATGAATATTCTGATGGGTCACACCCTTTACTCCGTGATCACCATCAACACCGGAGCCTACCCGGAGTTCGCTCCAGGGCTGTTGAGTCTGTACCACCGCATGGCCAGAGCCGAAGAATACAACATCCGGCAAATCAATATGGGCGACGGCGAGCATGGCTATAAAGCGGGAATCGCAAACCGCACCGATCCCTATTACTCCCTGTTATTTGCCAACCCGAGATCAATCCGGGGGCAGGCATATGTGAATTACGTTAAGTACAAAGACGCTAACCCTATCCAAAGCCGAAAAGTCACTGGCAGTGCCATAAAAATACCTGAGTTCATATCCATCACCCTGCCCAGCCTGCTCCCTGGAATGGTTTTTGAGTAGGAAACGCCGCCAGTCTGCCAGGCAGTAGCGCCCCTTTCAAAAATAAGGCCCCATTTCCCCCATAAACGTCGGCTCCTGTTTTCTCCTGGGCAGCCTTAAAGCTGGCTTCCATAAAAAACGTCCCAGTGGCTACTGGGACGTTTTTGTCTTGATTCACTTTTGTTGATGGCAGCTGCATTGCGGGCCGCATTCGCACGGGTCGCAAGTGCAGGGGTTGCAATTGCAATCTTTCGTTTTTTCAGCTTGCGGCATCAAACTGCGAACTAACAGACTTTGCATGAGTGTTCACCTCCTTTCTCTTGAGTGTTTTCTTGTCCGTTTTCTTGCGAATTCTCTTCCAGGCAGTTCAGAATGGGGCAATAATCCACACTGCCGGTGCCGGAACAAGCCGAGGCCAGATCGGCCAATACTTTTTTCATGGCCTGCAAACTCTGGATTTTGGCTTCAATATCTCGAATCTTATGCTCAGTCAGGCGCTTGACCTCACTGGCAGAGTGATCGGCATTCAGCTTGAGGGCCAGCAGCTCTTTCACTTCTTTCAGGGAGAATCCCAATTCCTGAGCTTTTTTGATAAAGCGCACCCGTTTGACATCATCGGGGTGATAGAGACGATATCCGGCTTCTGTGCGGGTGGGTTCCGGCAATAAGCCTTCCCGCTCATAGTAGCGCAGTGTTTCCGGGTTGACCTGAGCTTGTTTGGCCAGTTCTCCAGATTTGAGGGAATGCATTGGGTTGACCTCCGTATGAACCTACTTTAATCTCTGTACTTTGGTACGGAGTCAAGCCCTGAAACCGAATTTCTATTTGTTCGCCAGAACGCCCCAGCCACCATCCTAAACCGCGATTAATCTGGTCTTTTCATTGATTCTCCAGGGCAACAACAGTAGTTAAGCCCAGTCTTGAAAGAGCCAGTCGGTATTTATGGTTTGTGAAACACAGTCCCCATCGGCGGAGAATTAGTCTTTGCTGTTGAGAATCTTGTTCTTATGCCACACCACACTGTATAAATCGTGGCGACGATCCTTCAGGTTCATCACCGTGCCCGAATGGCGGGCCCGATAAATATATTCCAGTCGTAAATCGGCAAAAGCCACCGTTTCCACGTTGGGGGTGGTATCGGCGGCAATGCCATCCCGGGCAAAGTAGAAGTCGCACGGGGTTAAAATACAGCTTTGAGCGTACTGAATATCCATATTATGCACCCGGGGCAGGTTGCCCACATTGCCGGACATGGCCACATAGCACTGGTTCTCAATCGCTCTGGCCTGAGCGGAATAACGCACCCGCAAATACCCCTGGCGCTCATCGGTACAGAATGGAACAAACAAAATGTTGGCCCCTTGATCGATCAAATGTCGGGCCAGTTCCGGGAATTCGCAATCATAACAAATCAACACCCCAATCGGGCCGCAGTCGGTCTGAATCACGCTCAGGTTGTTGCCACCTTCAATGTTCCACCAGTACCGCTCATTGGGCGTGGGGTGAATTTTGGGTTGCTCATGAATGGAACCATCCCGCAAACAGACAAAAGTGACGTTTTGAATGGATCCACCCTTCATTTTGGTGGGATGTGAACCCGCAATAATGTTGATGTTGTACTTAATGGCCAGACGATGGAACATATCCTTGATGCGTTCGGTGTATTCCGTCAGCCGGTCAATGGACTTGTCCGGCGGAATGGGCTCATTCTCAATGGAGAGCAACTGCAAGGTAAACAACTCCGGGAACACCACGAAATCCGAGCGGTAATCAGAGACCACATCCACAAAATAAGTGACGATCTGCTCAAACTCTTCAAAGGAATGAATCCGTCGTTGCTCGTATTGCACGGTAGCGACCCTTACCGATTCCGGCAGTCGCCCGGCATTGGTGCGTGATTTTCCCTCTGGCTCGGGTGCTTCCGGGTTTCGCCAAATCATATGGGTGGCTGTGCCCATGGATTCCTTGTCGCTGGGCAGGTAATCGGGCAAAATTCCCATAATCTCAAAGCCTTGGCGCAGCTGAAAACTGGTAGTGGGATCGTTGATTTTACGGTCTTTGACCTGCTCAATATACTGCTCTACCGTACCCACCTGTTTCAGCCGTTTCTTTAACAACGGCATACGCCCACCAAAGACAATACCCTTCAGGCGATAGTACCGGCATAATTTTTTGCGCTCGCTATACAAGCGCTCCCCAATGCGCAAGCCCCGGTAATCAGGATCCACGAAGATTTCCATGCCATAAAGGTACTCCCCCGTGGCTAAGTGGGTAGAGCCATAGCCCCCACCGGTAATTTGACGCCAGGTGTGAGGGGTCATGGCTGTTTGCTCCGACACCCGGATGGTGGCACAGTAGCCAACGATTTTAGAATCGTAAACGGCCACAAACTGCCCTTCTGGATAGTTGTTGAGCTGGCCTCTTAAAATATCCAGAGAATAAGGCGGAATATCAGGATAAACCTTCTCGGAAAGAAGCTGAATTTCAACCAAATCGGCTGGGGTGGCATTACGGATGACCAGTTTGGCTTTAGTGGCTTTATTTTTCATAGGGAAGTGATTCACCGATCGGTTGGGGATTAAAAAATCTTAGCATATTAAACCGGCTTTCCCTAACGGCCAAAGGTATTCTTACGTTCTCGCCAGCGGCTGGGCTTTATAAATCGGGCCTATTTAGCATCTCTTCCTCTGAAAAGTCTGGATTCCCATTTATTTTCCCCTCTAAAGAAGCTGACCCGAGCAGCTATCTCAAACATTGGGCAAGGGCTTGCGTAAAATCCTTAACGCTCTTTTTGGTTTCTGCTAGAATATGCACACTTTGGAACCGGTGCGCCCAGCTTCCACTGAGTTCAACGATTCCAAAGACCTCGGCAACGTCCAGTTTGGAATCTCGCCGGGTTTAGTCAATTCATTGAACCCCAGGCAGGCTCTCCAAACCCTCAGGAATAGTCAAGACAAAGAAAGAGCAATACAAGATGAACCGCACGCATGATTTATGCTGGATGATCGGCGGCCCACAAGGGACAGGGGTTGACTCCTCAGCCACCCTGTTTGCCCGCTCCTGCGCTGTAGCCGGCTACTGGGTCTACGGTCGCCGTGAATACCACTCCAACATCAAGGGTGAGCATAGCTACTTCCAGGTTCGGGTCAAAACCGAGCCGGTTTACAGCCATACCGATCCCGTTAACCTGTTGGCGACCTTTGAAAACTCAACCGCCCAACTGCACGCCTTTGAAATCGTGGACGACGGCGCTTTCATCTATGACCCCAAAGTCACTGATCCTGCCAAGCTGGATTTGAAGCCGGGCGTCTTGCTGTTCCCCATCCCCTTTGATCAGATTCTGGAAGAGATTGCCCAGGCCACCGGCAAAACCCAAACCAGTTTGTCTATTATCAAAAACACCGTGGCTGTAGCGGCCTCCATGGCCCTGTGTCAGATTGACATTAGCGCCATCGAAGAAGCCCTGAACGGCATCTTCACCGGCAGCAAAGCCAAGTTGGTCTCGCTGAACATGCAAGCGGCCACCAAGGCTTATGAAATCATGAAAAACAACCCGGATACGGCCAAGTTCAATTATGTAATGGAAAAACCGGCCACGATTCCGGCCAAAGGCTCCCGTTACCTGTTGAACGCCGCTGTGGCAACTGGTTTGGCCAAGCTCAAAGCGGGCTGCCGTTTGCAAACCTACTACTCCATTACCCCGGCCGTGGACGAGTGCATTTACCTGGAAGACTTGTCCGAGTACGGTTTGCCGGTCGTTCAGTGTGAAGACGAAATCGCCGCCATTAACATGGCCATCGGTGGTGGTACCACCGGCGTTCGTGCCTCCACTTCCACCTCCGGCCCCGGTATGGATCTGATGACCGAAGGCCTCGGCTGGGCGGGCATCAACGAAGTGCCTGTGGTCATGTTCAACTACATGCGTGGCGGCCCGTCTACTGGTTTGCCCACCCGTCATGAGCAAACCGACATGCTGGCCTGCTTGTTCAGCGGCCATGGCGAGTACCCCAAAATCGTAATGTGCCCCGGCGATGCCCGTGAGCAGTTTTACGATACCTTCAAAGCCTTCAACTACGCGGATCGGTACCAGACCCCGGTCACCTTCATCAGCGATAAGTTGCTGGCCAACAACACCGTGTGCTTCCCCAAGTTCGATGACAGCAACATGAAAGTCGATTTGGGTGTAATGGCCGGTAAAGACGCCAAATTTGATGAAGACAACATTGAAGCGGCCCTGCAAAAGTTCCCCCGCTTCAAAATCACCGAAGACGGCATCTCCCCCCGTGCCCTGCCCGGCATGCCCGGCCACATCTACTGGATGACTGGTGACGAGCACTGCGAGTACGGCCACATCACCGAAGAGCCGGAAATCCGCATTCCTATGCAGGAAAAACGGATGAAAAAGCTGGATCTGGCGGCCAAGGAAATCCTGCCGGAAGACCAACTGGTGGTTCACGGGCCCGAAAATGCCCCCATCACCATTGTCAGCTGGGGCTCCACCAAAGGCGTGATTACAGACACCATGAAAGTGCTGAAAGAAAAGCACAACCTGGATGTCAACTTCATTCAGATCCGCCTGTTGAGCCCATTCCCGGTGGAAGCCTTCAAAAAAGCCATGGCTAACGTCAAACGGGCCGTGGTGGTGGAAAGCAGCTTCGGTGGCCAAATCACCCAGTTGATCACCATGCGCACCGGCATCCAGATTGAGCATGAAGTGCTGAAATGGAGCGGTCGTCCGATCTCTGAAACCGAACTGGTTGCCGCCATTCAAGAAATTAACGAGAAACAGTCCAGAAAGGTGGTATTGTCCTATGGTCTCTAGTCCCACCCCTTTGAAAACGCCGCTGAAGGGCACACAGCTCAAAAGCGACATCCATTCCGAATGGTGCCCCGGTTGCGGCGACTTCGGGATTACCAACTCCATTCAGCAAGCCATCGCTGGTCTGGGCATGAAGCCTTGGGAAACCTTCATCGTCTCTGGTGTGGGTTGCTCCGGTAAAGTGCCCCACTATATCCACACCTACGGTATGCACACCCTGCACGGTCGCTCGCTGGCTTTTGCCCAAGGCGCCAAGCTGGCCAACCCTAACCTGCACATCATCGCCGCTGGTGGTGACGGTGACGGCTACGGGATTGGCGCGGGTCACTTTGTCCACGCCGGTCGCCGGAACATGGACATGACCTATGTGGTGTTCAACAACGAAGTGTATGGTTTGACCAAAGGTCAGGCCTCCCCCACGTTGGCCCAGGGCGCTCAACCCAAGTCCCTGGCCCTGCCCAACCCAACCACCGCCATCAACCCGGTGACCCTGGCGTTGGCTTGCGGCTACACTTTCATTGCCCGTAGTTACGCCTTCGATGCCAAGCATCTGAAGGAAACCATCATGAAAGCCATCCAGCACAAAGGGATGGCCCTGATTGATGTCCTTCAGCCCTGCCCCACCTACAACAACATCCATACGAAGGACTACTTCGCTGAGATGGTGGATGTGGGCGGTAACCAAGTGCCTCGGGTGTACTACCTGGAGAACGAAGGCTACGATGGCGTGGTGAAAAACCCCAACGACATCAACGAAGTCAACGCCAAGCAGGCCCAGTGCTTCGAGCAGGCCCATAAGGTGGAAGACCGTGTGGCTTTGGGTGTTTACTACCAGATTGAACGTCCCACGTTCCAGGATATTCTGAAAAAGAATATTCCCTTGCTGAACGAGTTCACCCCGGTGGAACTGCCCTACTACGACCCCAAGACCATGATCGCCAACACCGATCTGTCCAAGGCCGCTGCCGACTTCACCATTTAATCGGCGCGTAAAACCCACTTCAAAAACCCCATCGATTCGCTCGGTGGGGTTTTTTGATGGGTGCCTATGGAAACTGTTTATCCACGCTGGCCGTTTCCTGGGCCTCTTGATCAATGCTTCTGCGAACGAAGTAGCAAAAAAATCAAAAAATTGTTTTTATGCTATTAGAAAATAAAAACTAATAAAAATCATAGGTAACACAGTGGGGGGTATCGGAAATGATTAATGGGTTTGGCGACAAAATAAAACGATTGGTTAGTCCCAAGGCAAAAGCCGCTCATGCGCAACAGAAAGCGGATTTCCAAAAGCGTATGGATTCGGCAAAAGCGCGTGTTCAGGCTCGTAAAGTCAAAGATGCTGCCGATGCCAAAGTATTACTGAACCAAATACAAGATGAAGTCTTGTTGAAAACAAAGCACAGTATGCCCTCGGTGCCTCATTATCCGGGCAAGCGCTATGATCTGCCCAAATTACCATAGTAAGCCGCTTTTTGAGTAGGAACGTTCGCTAGGCGCAGCCTTGGGAATGTCCGCAATTGTGGCAACGATAACAGGCCCCGTCCCTCAGGGTGGCATTCCCACACTGGCTACAAGGCGGGGCCTCCGTCCATAAGTGGGCCAAGGGAGAGGCAGGGGCAAGGCTGTCCCCGGCATCCGCCGAAGTCAATTCAGTTTCAGGCACACGGCTCAGAATCCGCTGTGCCTCCTCACCGCTGGGTGGCACCTGGGCCAATTCAAACTGTCCCAGATACGCCACACCCAGAATACGAACAATCAGATCCACCAGCGAGCTGCATTGCCGCACGTTGGGATGATCGGTGAGTCCGGCGGGGCCAAAGCGGGTAAAGGTGTAAGCCTCTACAAAACGTGTCAGGGGAACCCCCGCCTGCAAGGCCAGCGTTACCGCGTAAAGCCAGCATTGCAGCAAGGCTTTGACCGTCTCATCCGTAAAGCGTCCTTCCAGATCAATGGCGGCCAATCGGTGATCGGGAAAGGTTTGGGTCTGAAGCTGTAAGGTCTGCCCAGCCACAGACACCGTTATAGGCGCTTCTGACTGCAACGTGACGGCCGAAGGAACAGGGGAGGCCGGTTGGGCGCTGAGCGGTTGAGAAAACTTGCAGCCATCCCGGTACAAGGCCACCCCCTTCAGGCCCAACTGCCAAGCGGTGACATACAGCTGCTCAATATCTTCCACCGTGGCCGAATGGGGGAGATTGACCGTTTTGGAAATGGCCCCGGACAAAAAAGGCTGCGCGGCGGCCATGATACGGATATGGGCCATGGGGGCGATGTAGCGGGTGCCTTGCCCAGAAGCCGTGGCGCAATCGAAGATGGCGTAATGGGCCTCTTGCAGGTCGGGAGCCCCCTCCACGGTGCCGGTCTGATCCACGTAAGCCACAATGGTCTGCTGCTGGGCTTCAGTGTATCCTAGCCCTCGCAGGGCCTCAGCCACGCCGTGATTGACCATTTTCAGGGTGCCACCCCCGGAGAGCTTTTTCCACTTAATCAGGGCGAAATCCGGCTCGATGCCAGTGGTATCACAATCCATCAGCAAGCCGATGGTGCCCGTGGGCGCTAACACCGTGGCTTGGGCATTGCGGTATCCATGCCGCCGCCCAAGGGCCAAGACCTCATCCCACACGCTCACCGCTTCTGCCAGCAAGCCTGTGGGGCAATGGGCTGGTTCAATTTGGCTCAACGCCGTTTGATGCTTCTCCATGACGGTCAACATGCTGCGCTGATTACGGGAATAAGCGGGAAACGCTCCCAGCCTGCCTGCCAATTCAGAAGAAGTACGATAAGCCTCCCCAGTCATGAGGGCGGTAATGACCCCGGTGATGGCGCAACTGTCGGGACTATCATAAGGCAGGCCCCAGCGCATCAGCAAGGCCCCCAAATTGGCGTAGCCCAGCCCCAACGGACGGTAATCGTGGCTGTTTTGGGCAATGCGGGCTGTGGGGTAAGAGGCTAAATCCACCAACAGTTCCTGAGCGGTAAAAAAGACCCGGCAGGCCTGGCGAAAGGCTTGGGTGTCAAACTGTCCATCCGGTCGCACAAACTTTAGCAGATTGAGCGAGGCCAGATTGCAGGCCGTGTCATCCAGAAAGTGAAACTCCGAGCAGGGGTTGGAACCCCGAATCCGTCCCCCGGCGGGACAGGTATGCCAATCATTGATGACATCGTCAAACTGCACCCCCGGATCGGCGCAAGCCCAGGCGCATTCTGCAATTTGGCGCATTAAATCTTTGGCCTGAAAAGTTTCGCAGACTTCCCCGGTGGTGCGCAGGGTGGTTTGCCAAGGCCCATCCGTCAAATAAGCCTGCATAAAGCGGTTGTTCAAACGCACCGAATTATTGGAATTCTGACCAGCCACGGTCTGATAGGCTTCTCCATTAAAGTCCCCCGAGTACCCGGCCTGAATGAGGGCTTGGACTTTCAGCTCTTCCTTGCGCTTCCAGTGGATAAAATCCACAATTTCGGGGTGATCCATATCCAGACACACCATTTTGGCGGCCCGTCGGGTGGTGCCGCCGGACTTGGTGGCCCCCGCTCCCCGATCCAAAACCTCCAGAAAGGACAGCAACCCCGAGGAATAGCCGCCCCCAGAGAGCTTCTCCTGCTTGCCCCGAATGCGTGAAAAGTTGGTACCCGTACCGGAGCCGTATTTGAACAACCGGGCCTCGGTTTTCATCAAATCAAATAACCCCATCAGGTCGTCATCGACCGATTGGATAAAGCAGGCCGAGCATTGGGGATGCTGGTAGGCATTGGCGGTGGGTTCAATTTGCCGGGTTTGGGGATTCCAAAACCAGCTGCCCCCGCTGCCTTCAATGTCATACTGATGCCACAACCCGCAGTTGAACCACACCGGGGAGTTAAAGGCCCCCATCTGATTGAGCAGCAGGTGGGTCAGTTCGTCCTCAAACACTTTCGCGTCTTGGGGGCTGGCAAGCAGGCCGACCGATTCTCCCTGTTGGCGAATGGTGGCGGTAATACGAGTCAGCACCTGCTTCAGGCTGGTTTCAGTAACCGTTCCAGGCACGCCCAACTTGCGGAAGTACTTGGAAGCCAGAATATCAGTGGCCAACTGCGACCAACTGGCAGGCACTTCCACATCCTGCATCTCAAAGACCACTTCCCCGGTGGGACTGGTAATACGGGCTTCCCGGCGCTCAAAGGAGACGACGTCAAAGGGATGCAAGCCCTCCTGGGTAAACAGCCGCTGAAAACGCAAACCCTGTTCCGGGTGATGGCTGGAGTCGGAGGCCATACGAAAAGCTCCTTAAACGGCAATTAATCCTCACACTCCCTTGATCATACCCTGTGTTTGAAACACAGGCATCCATCTGATCTCTGGAGCCAATCTCTTGGGCCAGTCATTTAGGCGAGTCTGTCTGCACAACGTGTTTCTAAAACTGCGTGCAGCTTAGAGACTATCCGAAAAGCCACTATTTCGGGCGTCTACTGCGTTCGTGCGCTGCTCAGCTTCGTTACTTATCAGTATAAGCGCCTTGCTTGCGCTGCTCCGGCCTTGTAGCCACGCCGAACTGAAAACTTTTCGGATAGTCTTTCAGACAAATTGAAAGTGCCTTTGGCAAGGATGCCAAGTCCTCTTTGTTCACTCGCTGTACTCAAACAGTTAGAAACACGTTGTGCAGGCAGACTCGCCCTCGCCTAATTTTTTTATAGAATCGTACGCACACCCCTCGCAACGCATTGGGGGGATTCGCCCTACGGTCGGCAAAAACGCTTAAAAAATGTGGGCGTATTCGTTGAGGTAATTGCTCAGGGCTTGCAGAAAGACGGTCATAGTCATGAGCATCACGGCAATTCCAATGGACGGTTTCAGGGCAAAACTGAGCTGAAAGACGGGCATTTGTTGGGCGGTTCGGTTCATAATGCCCAGCATCAGATCCACGGCCATGGTCACCACCATGATGGGAGCAACCAACTGTACCCCAATCAGCACAATATTGCTGGACAGCGTGACCAGATAGTCCACACTGATGGCCTGGGCAAAGTTGTGGTGCATGGCATACAGGGGAAATACCTCAAAACTGCGCTTCAGGGCGCTCAACATCCAGTGAACGCCCCCCAGTTCAATGAATAGCAGAATGGTAATGTTGTTAAACAGGGTCTCTAATAGCATGGCCTGCTTGCCACTGGCCGGATCCATAATCATGGCCGAAGACAAGCCGATTTGGTTGTTCATGATGTTGCCTGCGGCGTAGGCGGCCTGCAAAATCATATCGGCCATAAAACCCAGAAAAGCGCCCACTACAATATTTAGCACCAGCTGAATCAGAAACGAGGGGTAGTCCCCGCCGGGAGAGAGGGGCCCGGTGTCCTGGTTCGGCGGCACCAGCCAGGCCATGGCCCCGGTAAAGAAAATGGCCGCACTGATTTTAAGCACAATGGGAATGTTTTTACGGTTAAAAATCGGCCCGGTGGTGGCAAACGCCAACATGCGAAAAAACATCAGCAGCACCCCATCGACCACCGGCCCCAACTGGTGGTGGAGCCGACCGAACGATTCAAGGGCCGTGTCAAAGTGCATCCGTCTGTCCTACCGTTTGCCGTCTTTCTGCAAGGCCATTTTCTCGGAGACACTGAGAGCGCCTCCTTTGCTCCCGCCTTGCCGTACTTTCAGGGTGGCGCCGGCGGCACCGTCACTGTCTGGCATTTCCCACTGGGCGGCAAATTCTTTCAACTTGGCGCTGTTAGCGCCTTCTTTGGCTTGCAGGTCAAAAAAGTGTCTGGCCCGCAGTTGTCCCGGGGTTTGGTGACGGGTGGTAGGCATGACAAAAATGCCGTCCTCCGGTACATCGCTAAAGGCAATCTGCATGGATTCCCGTACGTAATCAGTCATCATGTTCATCATCAGGCCGCCTCCCAGAAGCAACACTGCAAAAACACCCACGATTTTGGGCGCGGCGGCAATGGTTTGCTCCTGTACCTGAGTGACCGCCTGTAAAATACCCACTACCAAGCCGATACCTGCGGCCATCAGCACGGCGGGTAGGGACATTAACAGGCTGAGCATCAGCCCCCGGCCCAGATGTTCCAGCAATATCTCCATAACATGCTATCCTCACTCAGGCCTTGCAGCCCCTGACGCCTGGTGTAAGCGCCGCTACCTAGTTAAAGCTCTGAACCAGTCCATTGACAATCAGGCTCCAGCCGTCCACGGCCACGAAAATCAGGATTTTAAAGGGTAGGGAAATAATGGTGGGCGACAACATCATCATCCCCAAGGCCAGCAGGATGTTGGCCACCACCAGGTCAATGACAATAAAGGGAATGAAGATAATAAAGCCAATTTCAAAGGCGGTGCGTAGCTCGCTGACCATAAAGGCCGGAGCCACTTCCCACAAGCCTAAATCCTTGGGGGATTCTGGCGGTTTATTGCGGGATAATTGCAGGAAAAAGGCCACATCGGACTGTCGGGTTTGCCGCATCATAAAGTTTTTCAGCGGCTCGGAGCCACTGACCATCATCTGAACCACCGACCCGTTGCGCCGCATAATGGGATCCAGCTTTTGGCCAATCTCCCCAAACACGGGGGCCATGGTGTACATGGTTAAAATCAGGGACATGCCCACCAGCACGATGGCCGGAGGCACCTGCTGGGTTCCCAGTGCTGTTTTTAAAATTGAAAAAACAATCATGTAACGCAAAAAACTGGTCATGCTCACCACCACCAGGGGGATGAGCGACAACGAGGCCATCAGGATGATTAGCTGGAGGGCCGGATCCAGCTTTCCAAACATCACATCCACAGCAGGTCTTTCCTTTCCTTACATCGTTCCTGAGAGAGAGAAAAATCAATCCGTACCACGCCCGCCGTCCACAACGGACTTCCCTATTTCAAGCGAGAGGACACAAGCCACTGGATACTTTGGGCAAAGCGAGCCCCAAATCCCTGCCGTCTGGGGACGGTTCGGGGCACTGCCGGAGGGGCGAACCAGGGTTCTAGGCGCTCGGTTTCCGTGACCACCGGGATTTCTTCCATGGGAACCTCGCTGACCACGGGCTCCAGCTTGGACAGCAGGGTGGTTTCTTCACCGGAGGCGATTAAAAATCGTTCGGACCCGGAACGGATGACGTAAACTGTATTCCGGGGATCCAGTGGCAGGGAGGACTCCACCTGCAAGGTGGGCACTTGGGGATCCACCGTGTTTGACCCGCCTGATAACAGGCCCGAGGAACGACGGGCGTACCAGTAAGCCCCGTAAATGAGGCCCACGGCCCCCAGGGTGTACAGCACAAAAGTACCCAAATATTGCCATAAAGCGCCTGTGTGATTCATCATGCCGGTCTGTCCTTCACGCTCGCCTGCTCATTCAACAACTACCAGTTCTCTTCGCCTTCGGCGGCTTCATCAAAATCATCGTTCAAAAAGCTGTCCAAATCCATTTCACCCGTCGGATTGGTCGGGGGGCTTGCCTCCTCAACGGCCGGTACCTCGGCAGGAGTAACCGCTTCCTGAGCGGGTAAAGTCATGCGTTCGCCAGTATTTTCGCTGGACGCTGTGGGGGTTAGAACCTGGCTGACCCGTATCCCGAACCGATCGCCCACGATGATCAGCTCGCCCAAGGCCAAAGCCTTGCCGTCTACATTTAAACTGACCTGATTGTGCAGCAGGTCATCAATCTCGATGACCAGGCCTTCGCTCATTTGCTTTAATTGACGCAAGGGTAACTTGACTGGCTCAAACTCGGCAGCAACCTCAATCATCAGGTTATCCCAAAGGGTTTGCCGGGCTGAACTGCCTGGGTTCTGAGTATCCATCGGGGTGTCCATCGGGTCAAACTCCTGTTCGTAAGGCATGGTAATGGCCTGCGGGCGATTTATCCTGACCGGAAATGGCAAACGTTCCCCCGACTGTGTTTCCACCAGCGCCATGTGGCCGAGTTGGCTGTTCTCCAGCACAATCAAATCGCCCGGTTCCAGGTGATCCAAATCGGCCAAAGGCACCCGGCTGCTGCCCACGAAAATTCGAGCTGGGGCCAGAACGTGAAAAAAAAAGTCATCCGGCACGGTGTTCTCGCCGGGGGAGGGTATGGCAACTTGTTTGAGGGCAGAAGCCGGGACGCTGAGAACCATTTTCCCCACTTCCAGTTCATCCATTAGGTGGGCGGCCTGCACCGGCCCCAGCGCCTGCTCCAGCGCGTCGGCGGATTCATCCAGGCTGGCCACCCATAGCAGTTGAACCAACTCCTGCGAGTGGGAGGGAGCTGGTTTTTTCAACAGGTGTTTTTTGAATAGGGCGAGTAAATCCCGGCTTAATTCATTTAAAATGCTGGCTTCCAGCGGACTGAGTCGTCGGAAGCTGAAACCGGCCTCGGCCTGGGAGCGCCTTCCCAAAACCCGGTTGAGCAAGCTGGCGCAAAGAGACTCGGACAATCGCAACAGTGCCGATGGCGGCTGACCGATATGGGCATCGGTTTGCTTCTCCAGCTGAAGCTGGGAGACGTGGAAATCATCCAGACGCCAAAAGTAGTGCGGTTTCTCACTGATTCCCAAAAAAGTCAGCTTCACGGGGACGCCCCAGAACTGGGAGAACACCTCGCCTAAATGGGGGCTCAGCTGCGCACATGCCTGAATTTGGGCCTGCCATGGACTGACCCGCCCCACTCTGGGGAAGGGGTGTGCCCGATCATTTAATTGGCTCGCCTTGCGGCTATCCAAACTCATGTCCATACGCTACTAACCACTCAGCGCTCTCTTCCAGCTCGTTTCTGCAACAGCATACCGAATTGCCCGGATGCAGGCATCCATCCAGTGGTCTAGGCAAATCCGTCTTGCCATCGGCCAATGGGTGAGGATAACCGCATGGGCGTAGGCTTCCGTCCGCCCATGCCTGGTAAGGCTGGTTGCCGCTCCTACAATCTGCGGCCGTATTGAAGGGCAACCGGCTGCCTCTTTTTGAGGACAGGCTTGGCGCAAGCTGGGGTCAACGGGGTCTGCCGGGGATGCTGGCCTTGCTTTTAAAGACCAAAAAGTCCTTTGCCATAAAGCAAAGGACTTTTTTAAATGTGTGGAATACTGCTGTTTAGGCGGCGGTGTGATTCAGCGCCACTGCGATTTTGGACTTGTAGCGTGCGGCGGTATTCTTGTGCAGAATCCCTTTGAGGACAGCGCGATCCAATAAGCTATAAGCCAGTTTCAACCCTTCCTGACGGGCGGCGGGCTCGCCGTTCAGGGCTTTTTTCATAGCGGTTCTAATGGCGGATTTGAAAGCAATGTTGCGTTGGCGGTTGCGCTCGGCAACATCAACACGTTTCTTGGCGGATTTAATTCTTGGCAAGATGCAATACCTTTTTACGGTTGAGGGGACACACTAAATACAGGTTCGATAAAAATCGGTAAATCTTAGGCTTTCACTTATAGCACCAACACAAAAGGCGATCAACATGAGGGTGGGAGGCCTGTTGCATTGGCGCTTGTGAAGCGGTGGATACCCTTTGCGGACAAACGGCATGACATCGTGATTCAAGGCACAGTGGGGCCTGGGACGTTTGACCATATTACCCCCTCTTTGGACAAGGGTTCTGGAGTATGGCCAAAATGGCGGATTCCACCTGGTCCACGGTAATTTGTCGCATACAGGCTAACTGTTGCTCGCCCGTATAGGGACAGTCTGCCTGTTCACAAGGCCAGCAGGCCAAGGCCTCTGGCGGCGTGAGCATCCGGGACGCTCCATGGGCCAAAGGCCCTGTACGGGCTAAAGCGGTCGGCCCATAGATGCCCACCACAGGCACACCAGTGGCGGCGGCCAGATGCATGGGGCCGGTATCGCCGCCCACCACCACATCGCATTGGGCCAGCACGCTGGCCGTGCCCAGAATGTCGTATCGTCCGCAGAGGTTTTGCACCCGGGGGCCAATGCTGCCCAGCACTTTTCCAAGTCCATCCAGAATTTGCTGAACCAAAGCCGCTTCATCCGGCCCGCCCACCAAAAGCACCTGAATCTCCGGGTTATGGGCCAGCAGCTTCTCAATGAGGCCAACGTAAGCGACCTTTTCCCAGGCCCGGTTGGAACGTTTGCCCCCCACGCCGGGGATGATGCCTATCCAGACGGCGCTGTTTGGCTTTTGGGGAGCCGGATCCTGCTCCTGAGTTGGCAGCAAAGTGGGCACAGCGGGTAATGGGTCTGGCAATACGGGCAATAGACGCTGGAAGGGCTGATAAAAATCGCTGACCGCATGCCGACGGGTCATGGTCCGCTGGGCCTGGCCCTTGCTGCGTAATTTTTCTTTGTGATACACCGCACTTGAGCGAGGCATTACCAGGGTAGTCAACAAAATTGACTTCAGCGACGGGTGGAGATTGATCACCGCATCCACGCCCAATTGGCGAAACTGACCCGCCAACCGCCACAATCCCCATAAGCCCTGCTCTTTCCCCCACGTCCATACCTGATCCACCCCTGCAAAGGAGGCCACCAAGTTCCTATAGGCCGGACTGGTCAACCAGTGGACTTCCAGCTCGGGATAGGCCTGCCTGAGCGCCTGAACGGATGCGGAGGCGTGAATTAAATCGCCCAGGGCTCCCCAACGAATGACCAGCAAGCGCTTCATGCCAGGGGCTCCTGTGCTGCGGACAGACTGCTTTTTACCTGTTGTAGCACCTGCTGTGGGGTCAGTTGCGTCATACAGGCGCTGGTTTTTAAGGGGCAATCCCGCTCAAAGCAGGGCTGGCAATCCAGTTGCGTGGTCAGGATGGTATGTCGTCCCCCCACTGGGCCGGTTCGACCTGGGGCGGTGGGGCCATACAGCCCGATTATTTTTGGAACGCCCACCGCATCGGCAATGTGCAAGGGGGCGCTATCCAGACCAATGAGAATAGGGGCTTGCTGAAACAGGGCGTATAAATCGGGCCAGTCGGTTTGGCCCACAAGGTTCAACACCTGAGGCGACCCGGCATGCTCTCCCAAAATGGTGGCGGCCCGAGGGGCGTCACTGGAAGCCCCCAGCAGGATGACCGCAACGTTCAAGTCCAGCAGTAAGGGCAGCAATTGGGCCCAGTGTTCCAAGGGCCAGTGTTTACTGGGCCACCGGGTAAAGGGGGCCAGCACCACCAAAGGCTGACGGGGGATAGGCAGGGAGGCCAGCAGCGCTTCTACCTTGGTGGCCGCCTGTGAAGGCACCGGGGGGAGGACGAATTCAGGGCCCTTGACCTCACAGCCAATGGCTCGGGCGAAATCCAGATAGCGCTGGACCGCAGGGGTGTGGGCATCCCGGATGATCATGGGAGGAAGATGACGATTGTAGAGCAAATCCGCACTTTCCCGGGTGGCCTTAAAGCCATAGCGTAGCGGGATTTTTGCCAACCAGGGCCAAATGGCGCTTTTCAGCAGGCCCTGTACATCAAAACTGACTTGATACCCCTCGGCCCGAATGTCTCGCACAAAAGCCCGCACCTCCTGCCACAGGGATGACCACTGGGCAGGCTGTTTGAGTAAAGCAAGCCAGCGCTTGCGGTGGGACACATGCAGCCGGTCAATCAAAAGATGATTCTCTAGCAAGGGCGCGGCGGAGGCCTCCACTAGCCAACCCACAAAGGCCTCGGGGTACTGGCGTTTCAGGGCGGCCAGCAAGGGCAATGTGTGCATCACATCGCCATGGGCGCTGAGCCGCACGATTAAAATGCGCCTGGCAGCGGGAGGATTAGAAACGGAGGGTTGGGGGTACTTCATGGGATACAGCGGTCGCCTGCGGCTGGTATGAACAATGTAACTTATAATGAAAGCAAGGGTCAAAAACTAAATTAGCGGGAATATCCATTGGATTGGTTGCATAACACCTCGGAATTGATGATGGTGGCCATCTTGGTCACGGTGGTTTCCGCTGCCATTATCCTCATTTTGCTACGCAAACCCCCGGAAAAGTCCCTCACGTCAGCCAACGCAGGGTCTACCTCTGGCTCCGGCGGCGCTGCCTCCCCCTCCTCCAGGGAGCAGAACAGCCTGATTGAGCATCTGAATCAGGGCAACGCCTGTGTTCGGCAATTTCAATACGAACAAGCCCTTTACCACTTCAGGGAGGCCATCAAACTCAAGCCGGAAGACGCTTCGATTCACTTTAAAGTCGGGCGTGTACATGGGCAGCGGGAAGATTTCAAGAACGCCCTGGCCGCGTTTAAGACGTCGCTGGAGTTGAACCCCAAGCAGGTGGAGGCTCATTATGAAATGGCCCGCATTTATCAGCAACTGCACAATGCGGAGAAGGCCAGTAACGCCCTGCACAAGGCGCTCAAGATCAATCCCAACCACACAGAGTCTCTCAAGCTGCAAATCAAGCTGCTGGAGCAGGAAAACCGGTATCAGGAAGCGTTGGCTCCCCTCCAAAAACTGATTGAAACGCTCCCCGATCCAACCAAGTACCAGGAATTGCTGGCCGAATACCTGATGAAGCTGGGCGACTACCCCAAGGCCATTGCCTCCCTGGAGACCTTGATTGGCCTGAACCCACAGGAACAGCTGTATTACCTGGGGAAAGTGGGGCAAGCCTACTTCGATCAGGGGGAATATGCCCGGGCGATTGAGCAATACAAGCGTATTTTGCAAGAGCAAGGCACCGCCCGAGTGGACGCCACCTTTATCCGGGCCATTAAAAACCAGCTGGCCGCCGCCTTGTGTAACGAAGGGGTCAAACTGTATCAGGCTCACGATCCCCGGGGAGCCATTCAGCATTACCAGGACGCCCTGCTTTACGACGATAGTAACGCCGATATCCACTACAATCTGGGAAAAGCGCTGATAGAGGCAAAAGATAGTGGCAAGGCCATGCGCCATTTTGAGCTGGCTTTATCCATTAATGCCAACGATGCCAGTTGCCATTACGAACTGGCCGTCTTGCAGGATCAAAAGGGTTTGGTACAGGAAGCCTTGACCCATTACCAGAAAGCGCTGGAGCTGGAGCCCCATAACCCGCTTGCCTGCTTTGGCTTGGGTACTTTGTACGGCGTGGATGGTAATCTGGATAAGGCCATCCAGCTACTGAGCGCTGCTATTCGCCTTGATCCCAACTATACCGACGCCTTTTATAATCTGGCCGTGGCCCTGGAACGTAAGAAAGACATTAACAAGGCCATCAAGTTCTACAAGAAGGTGCTGAGTCTGGATAAAAACCATGAAAAAGCCAAGAGCAATCTGGCCCACATCCAGCACACCCAGAAACAAGGGCTTCGTCGCTAGCGCCAGGAGCTTTTAGCCTAGCGAATAAACGGGTTCATGGGACGTTGGGCCATCGGGGGTTGAGGGGCAAATGGGTTAAAGGCAGGCTGAAACGGAACCGCTTGCTGACGGAAAGTGGGGGCCAGAGTGGGGGCTTGCAGCATCGGGGATTTTTCAGCCACCGGTGGGGATTTTTCCAGCGCAGGCGGGGAGGCCTGCACTTTCATGGCCTGCTTTTTCTCGAACTGCTTTTTATTCCAAACCCCGTTAATCCACATGGGGAACCAGCCAATAAAGCCAATTAGCACGGCAAAGCTCAGCATATCGGACGGCAGGCGCCGCACCTTGGCGTAATTTTCCAAGGCCCCTTTGGCTTGCCCTTGCAAGTGGGTGGCAATCTTCAGGATTCGCTTGGAACCGCTTCCTTTTCCCAGATCCAAGGCGTTTGCGATACTCTTTTCTACAGTCTCAAATTCCCCAAAGGTCTTTTGGGCTGCATCTAAAGCTGCTTTTTCATCAATGGTAACATCCGGCTTGGGGGCATGATTGGCCACAAAGTCTTTCACGCTCTGCTTCAACTGGCTTAATGCGTCACCAACCCTGACCTTCTCGGATTCTTTTTTCAGACTACCCTTGTTCAAGGCCTTGGTGGCCTTTTGCAATTCACTATCACTCAAGGCTTCAATGGCCTTTTGCAGCCCACCATCATTCAAGGCCTCAACGGCCTTCTGCAAGCCAGTACCGTTGCCTTCCTTCACCACCTGCCACAAGGCTTGAGGGTTATCAATCTTGTAATTTCGAAAATCCGAGTAGCTCAGCACCCCACCCTCTTTGGGCTTCACCAGATTCACACCGGTGCGGCCCTGCGTGAATTTGCTGACCCCATAAACCAGGGGGGTCAGAGCAAACACAAACAGGGTAATGGCCGTCAAATCCCGACGTAGTACATCGCCCATCTCCCGGAAGTCGTTATTTTCCTTGCCCCGCTGGTAGGCCCGGTATAAACGGGGGCCCACGGTGCCGGGGTACAGCAATAACAACAGGGGCAGGCGGGGGGGCTCTGCCAGCAAGGTCTTAAAACGTCCCAGGGAAATGCTGGTGTACTGGGAGAAATCGGATTTGAGCTGATTGCCGATAAACCGGCTTACGTTTTTTCCCAGCTTGGGAGTCAGGCTTTTTTCCGCGTTTTTGGGCAAGTCAAACGCCCACTGGGCGGCCTTGTAAGCAAACGGGTCACTGGCGCCAAACCGAACCTGGGTCATGCTTGCCCCCCTTCGGCCCACTGCCCCTGAGCTGGGAGCGGATGATAGCCGGGACGTTGCAGGGTAAACGGGGAGATGCGAGCAGTATTCAGGCTAGCCGGAGCCCCTGCGGCAAAGGCGCTGGCCTGTCCCCAGCGTGAAAAAGCCGGCTCTGCCCCAAATGGCAAACCGGCTTGAAATGGCAAAGCTGAAGGCTGCTGACAACCAGGGCGCTTATGATTCGGGTGACTTTTACGGGCGGCATCTTCTTCCTTCAACAGGCGAGTGGCCTGATAGGTGCCGTGATTTTGAGCCCAGAAGGCCAGCTTCACCAGGTAAGCGGCAGTCAGGGAGGTGACCCCGACGCCCATTAACCACTTGGTGCGAATCAATTGCTTCCAGGTTTTTTCGGTGACATCGCCTACCGCCATTTTGCCTTCCTTCTCCAGGTTGGCCCACAACTTGTTCAGGAAGCCACCGACCCGGGACACATCATTGCGAATCTCGGCGAAATTGCGTTGCTTCACAAAATCAGCTTCCAGCTTATCCGGGCGATAGGTAAACCAGGCTTTGCCAGTGTTATTCAAAGGCGTTTCATCCTTAATAACCTCGCCTAGCTTGCCATAAGCGTTCACGCGATACTTGCGGTTAAAATCCCACAGCTGATCTTTCAGCTTATTAAATTCAGTTTCCGCTTTAGAGGTGGTCTTTTCCCTGCTGAACAGGCGTTTAACACCATTGGAGACACGTTCAGCGCCATTTTGGTCGGCAAAGGCCACAGACTCATCCACCTCGGCATTCACCCAGGTTTCAATCAGTTTCTTAATGTCTTTTGCCATGCCCTTGGCCTTATCAGACGTTTTAGCGTCACTGCCTTTCAGGCCGTTTTTAGCCACCTGCTCAATATCCGCAAACCCCTCACGCAGGTATTGTTTGGTCTCAGCAATCAGGTCGGATTTCTGGGTCAACGTCTTTTTCCCCAAACGGGCTTGCAATCCCTCACCCAAGCCCTTAATGCTTTCCGCTGGCAACTCTACTGCCGGGCTCAGCGTGGCCCGGTTTAACATGTAGGCCACAGCGGGCACTGCCAACAAGCCAGGGCCGGTGGCGATTTCTCGTTTGGTGCCCTCGTAAAAATTGACCCAGTTCAAGCCCTTCCAGTTCCCGGACAGCCAGGCGCCTACCTGCTCCCGGAACGGCTTGTTTTTAACCGCCGGATCCTGGCCGGGATCGTAGGGCACCTTACCCTCTTGTAGAGACGTCCAAACCCGGGGCAGCCACATGGCAATCATGTCCTGGGCCAGGAAACTCCACAGGAAAACCTCGGTAATGTTCTGGAACGTGTTGACCGACCCGTTCAACAGGGCGCCCCCAAATTTCACGCTGCCCGCAGTGCCACCCTTGGACGTTGGCGGGGGCGTTTGTGCCATTCTCCTGTCTGCGGCCTTTGGGCGCGCGGCAGGGGGCAGGTGATGGGGAGGCTTGTTGCCTCCATGTCCAACCGGTTGGGTCATCGTTGAGAATTACACATCCACTTGGGAAAAATACTGACTGAAATCCGAGGTGAGTCTATAAAAGAGAGTCAACATGATCTGGTGCTAGCTTGTTAAGAAATGTGAATGAGGTTTTTTCGGTGAATGAACTGGTTTAATCTTAATCAGTCCAGGGTGATAAACCCCTATAAATGTAACACTTATTAACAAACTAACACGCATGTCCCTGCTTGGTTTTAATACTAGCGGATAGTGTTCTTCTTAACTGTACGTAAGACTGATGGTAATGGAAGCAAAACCAATCACGCTATACTCCCATTCCAGCCGCCAGTACCGAAAGCCCAGTCAACCGTCCACTCCCAAGTTCTCGGGTCTGGTTGATGGTTTTTCCAATCTGATCGGTTTTGTTGACAGCAATCGGCTGCTTGAGCTGATGGCCTCCGACGGGATTGGCATGATTGTGCCCCGTACCGCCCTGGCCTACCATAAACGGGGGGCGGATGACGGTCGGGAAACCTTCCTGCGGGAATTTTCAGGCTTGGTGGGGAATGTCCTTATCACTGGCTGGTTTGGCTGGGGCATGCTCAAGATACTGGGCAACCGGGTGAATGGCTACAACCCGCATGGGCTTCCGCTGGATGCCCACATTAACGCCGCCAACCTGAACGCCTTTAACCAGCTGTATCAGTCCGCCTTGGCAGAGAAACTGGACGCAGGCCAGGCGCGAAAGGACTTTGTGAAAAAAGTGCTGGGTTCCCTGGTGTCCGACAACCCGCAGTTTATGTGGGCGGCCCAGCGAGAGAGCCTGGAAAAAATCGAAGACCCTGAAAAGCGCCGTCAATTTTTAAAGGCTAATCTAACCAAAATATTAGGGGAAGAGGCCGCTGACGCAGAAATCGAAAAGCTGGGTGGCACCCTGACCGACAATCAGCTGGAGGCCTTGGGAAAAAAGCTGGAAGCCCGCAACGGAAAACTCTCCCCGGACGCCTGCAACGAGCTAGCCCAGTTCTTTGAACCTAAGGGAACTGTCCCTGACAAGCCTGATTGTGGAACCCTGAAACTGGATGAAGCCGCTGAACAGCGTATTCAACAATTTGAAAAGGATCCCGCTTACGGTGACCTGGCCAAAAAGCTGAAAGATAAAGACTACCGGCAAAAAATGCTTCAGCAAGCCCGACTTAGCCTGTACCAGGATTCCAAACAGGGGACGGAAACCTTTGTGAAACTGGTGAACAAAAAGGCGCTGGACTACGGAGTGACCGGCACCGTTCACATCACTGAGGGCCAACAGCGTCTGTCCGGCTTTCAGAGCCGCAAAAATGTCCTTCGGGAGCTGAAGTATTACCTGGAGCATTATGTTGACCGGGCCACCCACGAATCGAAGGGCGATGTGGCGGTGTTGGAGAACAAACTGTTTGGGCGGGCCAAGTCCGGCTTTTTGCACCAGCTATTTCCCAAGGCGGAAGATGGCTTGATCACGGCTGCCGTGAAGCACAAGCATGCCCTGACCTGGATTCCATTGGCTTTATCTTTAGGCGCGGCGGGTCTTTTTACCTTTTATAACCAGTATATTACCGCCCAAAAACATGGGGGGCGCATGTTCTTCCCCGGAGAAGGCAATTTACAGGCCTTGGCAGGCCAGCAGAAATCGGCCTTGCTGCCGCCCTCCGCTCCCCCGCACCATAATTTCCGGCCCACCGCAGGGTTTCAGCAAACCCCCGTGAGTGGAGGGATTTTGGCATGATGCAGACACTTCGTTCGCGCTTTCGCAGTGACGCTCCTGCTCCAGCCGCTCAGCACAGCGTGACCACCCCTACGCCCAGGGCAGCGGCGATTCCACCCAATAGCGCGGCACCGCTTAAACTGAAACAAACACCCCCCGCTATTGGCAAAGCGCTGCGGTATTTTGACTTTCGGGATTTGGGTTTTTCCCAGGTCGGGCAAATCCAGCTGGTGTATGCCGGTTGCATTTTATGGCGGCTGATTGCCGCTAACGAACGGCGTAAAGCCAGTCCCTCCCAAAGCTGGAACGAAATTCGGGAAAGCGCCTTGCGAGATTCGGTGGGCTATGCTTTCTGGTTTTTTGGCACCCCCACGCTTCAACGGCTATATCTCAAAGTTTTTCCGCCCCAGGAGATGGAAAAAGCCTTGATTCAGCCCACCCGTAACCAGGAAACCGGGCTTTGGGCCACCGTTAAAAAGTGGAACCCCATTTCTGGTTACGCTATCCCCTCCAGTGAGCAGGTGCGGGACATGAAAACCCAGGCTATCGATCGGCTGAAAACAGCCAGCATTGATAACAGCAGTGAGAACTTTCAGCGGGTTGAAAAGTATTATAAGAAGCTGTTACACCATCGGAACATGGCCACCGGGGTGGGTTTGCTCTCCACCATCGGTCTGCTAGGGATTGGCATCAACTATCTCAATTTCTACCTGACCCAAAAAAATGTGAAAGAGCGTGAGCTGGCACTGCTGAAGCCCCCATTTCCCCGTCCGCCCCAACTACCCAGGTTTCAGCCCATTGTGTCGGCAGCTCCTGTATCGATGAATCAGGCGCCCAACGGTTTACCCCTGCAACAACAAGGCTAGCGGCAAAACGAGATGATGGCAAAAGGGGCAAGGCTGCCAGATTAATGTCCGGTGCCGGACTTGGGTTTACTGCCCGTTGAGGGCGTGTTTTTTCCCTGGAAAATCTTTTGCAAGGGGCCGGGCGAGGCCTCCCCCCCAAACAACCCGGATAACTTTTCTCCCAGCGGCACTTTTTTTTCATCGGGGCGCTCCACGGAGACCGCGTACCAACGAGCCAGTGCTTTTCGCAATTCCTCGGCATTGGCCATTTTTTCCAGTTTACCGTCCTGAACCAGGGAAATAGAGCCTGTTTCCTCGGAAATCACGATGCATCGACTATCGGAAATCTCGGTGAGGCCAATGGCGGCCCGGTGCCGGGTGCCATACTGCCAGCTTAGCTTGGGATCTTCCGTTAAAGGCAGCAGTACACCTGCGGCCACTACTCGGTTATTGGTGCCAATCAGCACAGCCCCATCATGCAAGGGCGTGTTATGGTGAAAAATGGTCAGCATCAGCTCGGTACTGAGTTTAGCATCCAGGGCTGTGCCCATTTCCAGGTAATCGCCACCGTGGCTATTGGGAGATTCAAGCACAATCAGGGCTCCCCGCTTGGCTTTGCTGAGAAAGCGGACGGTTTCGGTTAACTCGTGAATCAGGTATTCCGCTTTGGACTCTTCGGGGGACTGAGTGGCCGTACTGCCACCAAACAATTCGCCCTGGCCCAAAAACAGGAGCATCCGACGTAATTCGGGCTGAAAAATAACAATCAGGCCGATAAAGAGGATTTGAATGGTGGCGGCAAAAATGTTTTCCAGCATGGGCATATGGAAAATATTGGCCAGCCACCACATGCCCACAAACAGCATCAGCATAATGAACAGCCCTTTCAGGAGCTGCTCGGCCTGGCTTTTGCGAATAAAGCGCACGTAAACGTAATAGATGATACCCGTCAGGATGGCGATCTGAGCCAGCACCTTTACCACAGGCAAGACGGCCTGTTGGTCAGGGGCCCACTGCTGGATTATCCATTCCATCATCTGTCTCAACTTACCAATGTTGCTGCTTTAGAGGGTATCGTAGACCGTGGCTTGCAAACGACCTGGATATAAACCCGACTCACTTGGAATACGGCCTGTGTGCTATAAAGTTTCAAAGCCTGGGTGTTTTCAGGTAAGCGTCATTAAATCGCGTCTTGGATTTGCCCAAGAGACACACCGTTTCAGAAAAAAAGCCCTTGATTCATTGATCAAGAACAATCTTTCTTTATTTTAACGCATATCGCATCGGGTTGCGATCCAGCACAGCATTTTTCCAGCATTTAACTCAGCGTTTTTTGTTCAAACGCGGAATGAAACCACTGGCGCGGTAAAAAGGGCCGAGACTGTGCTGTTCAGGCTGGCGTTGCTGAGGTCTCGTTCACCCGGCGCAGGTGAGCCGGAATGAGGTCTTGCTGAATAATGGTGTCGTAGGTTTCCCGTTGAACCAGCACATGCGCTTTGCCTCCACTCACCAACACCACAGCCGGTCGGGGAAAGCGGTTGTAGTTAGAAGCCATGCTGTAGTTGTAGGCGCCTGTGCCAAATACCACCAGCACATCGCCATTCTCGATGCGGGGCACTGGCAGGCCCTTGATTAAAATATCGCCAGATTCGCAGTATTTGCCCACAATGCTGACGGTTTCTTCCACTGGAGCGCCGACTTTGTTGGCGACCAGGGCGGAATATTGCGCCTGATAGAGGGCCGGACGAATATTGTCTCCCATTCCCCCATCAACCGCTACATATTTGCGGACACCGGGCACATCCTTCATACTGCCCACGGAATACAGGGTCATTCCGGCGGTGGCAATCATGCTGCGGCCCGGCTCCATCAGCAATCGGGGTAAGGGGTAGTTCAGCCGCTTGGCATAGGTCGCTAACTTCTCAGCAATGCGGGCCACCGCTTCCGGTACCGCTGGCGGATCATCCTGTCCGGTGTAGGTAATGCCCAAGCCACCACCCACATCAATATCTTCCAGTACCAGTCCGTTATACTGTTCACGGATGTTGTAGTAAATATTCATCATGACTTCGATGAGGTCTTCGTAGGGTTTCACCTCAAAAATCTGGGAACCGATGTGCGCATGCAACCCCTTGAGGGTGATGGTTTCCCGGAATTCTTCCAGAATTCGCTCAATTGCTACCGGTAACTGGCTTAAATCGAAGCCGAACTTGCTGTCCACATGGCCGGTTTTAATGTAATCGTGGGTGTGGCATTCAATACCGGGGGTAATGCGCAGCAGTACATCGACTTTTTTGCCTTTGGCGGCGGCAATTTTATGGATAAACTCCAAGTCCTGAAAATTATCGGCGGAAATGCGGCCAATTTCGTGGTGAATAGCCAATTCCAGTTCCTGAGCGGTTTTGTTATTACCGTTAAACAGCACCCGCTCCATGGGGAAACCCGCTTGAATGGCCGTGTACAGTTCCCCACCAGAGACCACGTCCAGCCCCATGCCGCACTGTTCCATCAGCTTGACCAGCCCCATATTCATATTGGCCTTGCAGGCATAAAGCGGCAAACTAGCGCCAGGATAGGCCGTTGCCAGGGTTTGGGTATAGGCTTTGGCGGCGGCCCGAATGGTGGCTTCATCCAGTACGAACAGGGGGGTGCCATGGGTGCGGGCCAGCTCTACCAGATTCACTCCGCCCACCAGAGGTTGATTGGTGTCATCCAGGGCATAAGTTATGGGCTTGAGGGAGGTGTTGGGCGCTGGTTGTTCCAGATCGCCCGGGAAGAAAGCGCTGCTCATGTGCAATCCTTTTTGGGTGAAAGGGGGAAAGTGCTTTCATTATGCCCCATGAAGATGGGCTTGTAAATTTGAGCCAATCGACTCTCGTCTGTCATGGGTATAAAGCGAGGAACTTCCGGCAAGCGGCTTTAATAATGCTTTAATAATTAGGTAAGGCTGCCTTCACAACACGTTTGCAAAACTGCCTACAGCTCAGACAAGCCGAGGAATAGCTTCTGGCAAGATTTGCCAAGGCTTCTTTTTAACTCGCTGTACTCAAGCAGTGACAATGTGTTGTGAAGGCAGCCTTGCCTTGAATAAACTGGAATTTTAAATGAATGCCATTTTCCCGGTGGAATGGTTTTTGGACGTATTGTTCTTCTCTTCTTAGAGAAATGTTGGCTCAGATGTATAGGGGGGATTGTTTCCCACTGGCCAGTATGGGGATTTAAATGCCCTTGTAATACAACAACATTGTCGTTTGCCACAAGTCGAAGTAAGCGCAGAATTCTTGCAGTGCTGTGTAAAAAAAAGGGTCTTATTTTCGGTTGAGGTGGAATTAAATTTGATTGTGTCGGAATTAAAATAGATGCCAGAGTAATTCCCACTTGGCTCATCACATATCGCCTCAGAAATCGGGTGCGTATGGGAGGAGCTGCCTCATGATTTCCCTCCACATAGCACGGTTTAAGAATATTTTGCCGATTATAGCCGAGACGGCGCCTGGCAAAACATCCATGATCGATTATGGAATCGTGTGCGACAAAAGGCAGGAAAAAGGATGCAACCGACTATTGGTTGAGCTGTATGCCGCTTTTCTGGCATTCGTGTTTTTGATGAGGTCAAAATTGTCTCGCTCAGGTTGTTGTAGCGCTTCTGTAATTTGATTGAAGGCCTTTGGCCAGAGGGGAATCGCTTCAGGATGAGTTTGCTGCGTTTTGGGCGTTAATGCGTCCAGATTTCGCCGGGGGTGACAAGAAATTTTACACTGTAGGCCTGTACTTTGAAGCCAATTGTGCTATACTCGTTGCCCAGATGTTCCGTCAGGCAGCTGAGTTAAAGTATTATTTTATTTTTGTTAGGACGATATGTGTGGGATTGCTGGGTTCTTTTCCCAAGAGTCATTAAAAAATGAGGAATCGCTCGGTTTACTTCATCATTTGAATTCCCGGCAGGCTCACCGTGGTCCTGATGGTAGCGGAGTGTGGGTTGATGCTAGTGGATTGGCTGGTTTTGCGCATGTCCGCTTAAGTATTATTGATCTTTCCTCGGGGCATCAGCCCATGGTTTCTGATTCTGGAAATGTAATTACGTTCAACGGGGAAATATACAATTACATTGAGCTGCGCCAAGAGCTTGGGGTTGAAAACTTTAAAACAACTTCTGATACCGAGGTTGTGCTTAAGGCTTACGAGGCATGGGGACCGCGTTGCGTGGAAAAATTTCGCGGTATGTTTGCCTTTGCTATTTGGGATGCGGATCGGCGTAAGGTTTTTGTGGCGCGCGATCGCTTTGGCATAAAGCCTTTTTATTACACTGTTCAGGAAGGTGTGTTTTATTTTGCCTCGGAGATTAAAACGTTAACTTCCTTGGTTCCCTCATTAAGCGTTAATCTTGATGGTTTGCGCGATTATTTTTCTTTTCAGTTTTGCTTGGGTGAAAAAACTCTTTTTGATGGCATTTATAAATTATTGCCCGCCCATTGTGGTTATTTGGATTTTCAGTTGGATCAATGGCATTTTAAATACTGGGAAGTGCAGTACGATTTGGACTGGCATCATACTGAGAAGTATTTTATCGATAAAGTGCGGGAGTTGATGTATGACTCTGTTCGATATCATACCCGCAGTGATGTCGAGGTAGCTTCCTATCTGAGTGGCGGTGTTGATTCCAGCATTGTGACTTGTCTGGCGCGCGATGTATTGACCCAGGGGCAGTATCGGGCTTTTACCGGAAAGTTTTCCCTGGGCGAGCAGTTTGATGAGTCTCGTTACGCCAGGATTTTATCGGCTGAGAGAGATATAAGCCTTTATGAGGCGGATATAGTCGCTCAGGATTTTATTGATAACATTGCCAAAGTGATTTATCACCTGGATGAGCCCGTCGCTGGCCCGGGTTCTTTCCCGCAGTTTATGGTTTCTCGGTTGGTGCGCGATACAGGCATCAAGGTTGTTTTGGGTGGGCAGGGCGGCGATGAGATTTTTGGCGGTTATGCCCGTTACCTGATTGCCTATTTTGAGCAGTGCATCAAGGGTGCGCTGGATGGAACGATGAATAATGGCAAGTATATTGTTAATTATGAATCGATTATTCCTAATTTGGTAACCCTTAAAAATTACAAGCCGCTGATTAAGGAATTCTGGTCCGAAGGGCTGTTTGATTCCAGGGATGAGCGTTATTACCGCTTGGTGAACCGTTCTAACCAGATGGGCGATATTATTCATTGGGAAATATTTAATAAAACAACTTCTTTTGATGAGTTTAAAAAGATTTATTGGAGTGAGAACGTCGGAAAAGAGTCTTACTTTGATAGTATGACCCACTTTGATTTTAAGACGCTCTTGCCTGCCCTGTTGCAGGTGGAAGATCGTATGAGTATGGCCAATGGAATAGAGTCCAGGGTTCCTTTTCTGGATCATTCGCTGGTGGAGTTGGCGGCTACGATTCCAGCCAATATTAAATTCCAAAATGGAGAATTGAAGCGTCTTTTGCGGAATACGTTTTCAGATGTGGTTCCCGCCCCCATTATGGAGAGAAAAGACAAAATGGGATTCCCGGTTCCGTTGCAGGTGTGGTTTAAAGAAAACGCCAATGTTCGGGATTTTGTGTGTGATATTTTCCAGAGTCAGAATGCGCTTCATCGTCTTTATTTGAGTGACTCTTTTTCTATAGAGTCGTTAATTTCCAAAGAAGGCCAATTTAACCGAAATATATGGGGTCTTCTCAACCTGGAATTATGGCAACAGCAGTTTTTTGATAATCACCAGTATTTTTCCTGGCGAGACAGCCCGGTGAATGCCCTAACGGGATAAACTTATGTAACCGCTTTATTTCAAATTCAATTCATCTATCTAATGGTTTTAAAGTGATCTTAAAAAAAGGAGATATATTTAATGAAAGTTCTTATTACGGGTGGTTCAGGCTTTATTGGCTCACACTTAGCTGAGCGCTTGTTGTCTCGCGGTGATCAGGTTCTTGTGATTGATAATTACGAAACCGGACGGCGTGATAATTTAACGCCTCAGTCTGGCCTCACGGTGGTTGAAGGCTCGATTTGTGATGAAATTTTGATGAGAAAACTGTTTGATGAGTTTCAGCCAGAGGTGGTTGTCCATGCGGCTGCATCTTACAAAGACCCAGATAATTTTATTGGGGACGCTGCTACCAATGCAATGGGAACCGCTGTAGTCGTTAAGGAAAGCCAACGTTTGAACGTTAAGCGACTGATTTATTTTCAAACCGCTTTGTGCTACGGGACGCCGATTGAGCAGCCTATTACTTTAAATCATCCTATCAACCCCGACCCCACCAGTTATGCGATTAGTAAAACCGCTGGCGAAAAATACGTTGAGATCAGTGGTTTGAATTATGTGACATTCCGTTTGGCAAACGCATACGGCCCTCGGAATATTAGCGGCCCATTGCCCACTTTCTATCAACGTCTTACCACGGGCAAAAAGTGCTTTGTAATGGATACCCGCAGAGATTTTATTTTCATCACGGATTTGGTTGATATCGTGGAAAAAGCGGTGGATGGTATTGGGCAAGGTGCTTACCATATCTCCTCCGGGAAAGATTTTTCCATTAAAGAGCTTTTTGATTCAACCATCGCCGCCCTCGGGATCTGCCTTGAGGAAGAAGTGGAAGTTCGTCCTAGAAACGCAGATGACGCTGCCACGATTTTGCTCGATCCGTCCAAAACCTTACAGGATTACGGAAGTATTCCCGCAACGCCTTTGAATGTGGGTATTCCTGCCACAATCAATTACTACAAGGAATTTGGCATTAATGAAACTTACACTCACCTGAAGCAACCTCAGGAAAGTCAGCAGCCGGCCAGTGTTCGTTAAGAGCGAACACTGCTGGCGAATTCCAAAAATGTTTTAGCGCAGTGTTATAGAGGACTGAATTGGAAGATATGTCAAGTTATACGACTGTTTTTAAAGATGCCAATGTCCTGGTAGTGGGTGGCGCTGGTTTTGTTGGAAGCAATTTGGTTCAACAAATCCTAGCCTGCGGCGCTGAGCAGGTCCACGTTGTGGATAATCTGCTTTCTGCCGAAAGAGAAAATTTACCCGATGATCCTCGGGTTCTTTTTACCGAAGCCTCCATTACTGAAGATTGGGTCTTGAATCAGTTCGAAGATAGCTTTGATTATATCTTCCAATTGGCCACTTACCACGGCAATCAAAGCTCCATCCACGATCCGCTGGCCGATCATGCCAACAATACACTGCCTACGCTAAAACTTCTGGAGCGTGTCAAGCACTTTCAGCGGCTTAAAAAAATGGTTTATTCCGGGGCTGGTTGTTGCATTGCGGAAAAAACTTTTGAAAGCGCGCAAGCGACTGTGGAATCTGAGCTGATTTCTCTTAAAAACATGGATAGCCCTTATGCCATGTCAAAAATCTTTGGGGAATTTTACTGCAATTATTATTTCAAGCAACACGGCGTTCCTACGGTTCGGGCCCGCTTTCAGAATGTTTATGGCCCTGGAGAGGTTTTGGGCGCTGGCCAGTGGAGAGGGACTCCTGCCACTGTTTGGCGAAATGTTACGCCTACTTTTATCTACAAATCTATTCACGGAGAGGCTTTACCTGTTGAAAATGGTGGTATTGCCAGTCGCGATTTTATTTATGTGGATGATATCGCCTTGGGGCTTATGGCCTGCGCCGCAAACGGCACCCCTGGAGATGTGTATAACCTGGCTTCCGGGGTGGAAAGCACCATTCTGGAATGGGCTCAATTGATCAACGAGCTGGTTGGTAATCAAACGCCCATCGCCTATGAGCCCAAGCGCGATTGGGATCGCTCCGGCAAGCGGTTTGGCAGTACGGAAAAGGCTGAGAGAGAGTTGGGTTTTTCGGTGCAAACCGATGCCAAAAACGGCCTGCAAAAGACCATTCAGTGGACTCGTGACAACCTTCCCTGGATTGAGCGTTGTATTGCTCAACATGCTGAACAACTCGCGGCCGTTCATCCAAAAAAAGACGTGGTTAGCGTTTAGGGCGGGCTGAGGAGTACATAGGAAGTGGCGATTATTGAGCAAGTAGGCTCTCATACCTATCCATGTCATCGTTATGATTGTGATAGCTACCCCAAAAATCGCCAGGATGAATTGAATCTGTTAGTGCTTTACGATGAACACAGCACTTTCACTAGCACGGTTCAGGAATATCTTCTCAGTTTTTCCAAATATTCCAAGCATAATGTTTTTTATGCCAGTGGAACCAAAAGCGCTTCTTGCTTTTATGATATGAATGCCTTTGATGCGGTTTTACTGAATTATTCAGTCCGCCTAAGTTCACCTAATTTTATTTCACCTTTTATTGTAAAGACCTTAAAAAGTTTTAAAGGTCTTAAAGTTCTTTTTGTACAGTATGAATATGAGACCACGGAGACCACCCGGGGGTGGATGGAAACTCTGGGCATTCATCTGGTTTTTTCCGTGGTGCCTCCAGAGTTTATGGGCAAGGTTTATCCGCCTGAGCGCTTTCCAAACACGGAATTTGTCTCTACTTTAACCGGATTTGTCCCAGAGACTCTAGCGGAGCGATTTCCGGTCATTCCAATGGCCGATCGTCCTTTGCACATTGGGTATCGTGGGCGTGAGCTGCCTTACTGGTATGGAAGCCTGGGCCGAGAAAAGCTGAACATTGGTGTGCAGATGAAAAAGCTTTGTCTTGAAAAAAATATCCCTCACGATATTGAGTGGGATTGTAATCAGCGCATTTATGGCGATGACTGGTATCATTTCCTTTCCAGTTGCCGAGCGACTTTGGGCACGGAGAGTGGTGCCAATGTTTTTGATGATTTTGGGGATATTCGTAAAAATATTACTAACGCTTTAAATAAAAATCCCGGGCTCAGTTATGAGGAGGCTTATCAACAGTACGTCCAGCCTTACGATGGTTTAGTGCGTATGAACCAGATTTCTCCCAAGATTTTTGAGGCTATTATCCTAAAAACAGCTTTGATTTTATTTGAAGGATCCTATTCAAGCGTTATTCAGCCGCATACGCATTACATTCCTTTAAAGAAGGATTTTAGTAATGTGAATGAGGTTTTTGAGAAACTGGAGGATTTAAACTATCTGGAAAGTCTCACCCAAAGAGCTTATCAGGATATTGTAACCTCAGGCAAATACAGCTATAAGAGCTTTATAAACCGAATTGACGCGTTGATTTCAGAAAGAGTCCAAGAACCTCGGAAAAGCACGTTTATAAAAGGGCTGGTGGGAATGGCTCACTCATCGGTGACGGACACTTTATTTCCGTACTTATCAAATTACGCAAACGCCATTCCCTTGGAAACGATTTTGGACAAGCCGCTGCCTCGTGCGTCGCGCACCGTGTTCTATGGCCCTGATGAGCAAAAGTATGTTGTTTCTCATACCTGTCCCTCGTGCGGCGGTGTTCAATTAAAATCTATCGCTCAGGATAAAGGTAAAAAGTCTTTTTGGGGTCAAATCGGTAAAGAATGCAAGCGTTTTTTCAAAAAAAGACTGCTGCGTCGTCAATCGGTATTTAAAACACCACCTTCAGAGTATCAGCATTGGTGCCAGGAGTGCCTCAAAAATACGCTACGGCAAGGAACAACATGACCACGACTCAGACCAACTTAGACAACAACAATGCGGGCTCAACACCCCTTTTGGATGGGGTTATTTGCCCGAATTGCTTTGCGTCAATCAGTATTGGCGATATTCAAAGTACACAAGCGTGTCAAAACTGTGAATGGCGGTATGAGGAAATCGAAGGCATTCCGCTGCTATTATCGTCTGATGATAAAAGCGATAGTTTTTTTCAGGATTATTTTCAAAATTATGAGCAAATCAGTCTGGATGATTTAGGACACAGTATACAGCCCACCCAGTATCTGCAAATTATGAGCGAGCGGTTTACCAGTTATGTTTTAAATTTTGTAGGGCAAGATATTTCTCAGTTAAACGTGTGTGAACTGGGCGTTGGCCAGGGACACTTTTTTAACAAAATGGCCAAGCTGAATCCCAGGTTACTGGTGGGCGTTGATATTAGCATTCCTTACCTGAAACAGTTCAAGCCTGCTCCCAACACGCAACTGGTTATTGCCAACGCCGAAAACGTGCCTTTTAAAAATCAATTTGATTTGCTGGTGGCCTCAGATATTTTAGAGCACGTAATTAATGTGGGCGACTTTTTGTATTCCACCAATCGTTCGCTGCGTAAAAATGGCGCCTTTGTGGTGAAAGTTCCTTTTAATGAGGACATTAACCAATACTCCCGCCTGGCGGGATGCCCTTACCGTTTTGTGCATCTACGAAGCTTTACGGAACAGAGCCTGCGAAAGGTGCTGGAATCGGCGGGTTTTAAGGTTGAAAAAATCCTGTATGACGGATTTCTGGACTATCGCCTCAAACCGTTCATGGCCAAACGTGCCAAACTGAAAAAACTGTTTCGGCAATGGTTACAGTTTCGCTACCAGGATGATGTCATTCAGGTTGCAACGATTAATCGCCATATCGGAAAACTTTTGATGGAACCGATCGAAATTGTTGCCTGCTGCCGAAAAATGGATGATGTTTTATAAGGCTCAAGTACGCTGATGACGTCATCTTCTTTAAATTCAATAAACGGTCAAACCAAAACCGTTTTGGTTGTTTACAACGTGCGTTATGTCTATCCGGTCGTGCAATCGGTTTACAACCATTTATACTGCTGGAAGCGATATTCTTCGCACCAGGTTGTTTACCTGAATATCGGATTTGGCTTTCCTTTGGAGCTGATAAAAGACCTGGATATCGATGCCATTATTTTCCATACCTCGTTTTTGAGTCGGCGTTGGATTCCTGAAAAATTTCAGGAGTTTCTGGATCAATGCGCCTACCTGAAGCGCTTGGATTGCCTGAAGATCGCCATGCCTCAGGATGAGTTCATCCATACCGGTATCCTGAACCAGTTTATCCAGGAATTTGGGGTGAATTATATATTAACCTGTGCCTACGAGTCGGATTGGGATTCTATTTATGATGCCATTGATCGCTCGCGTGTCACGCTGGAAAACACCCTGACCGGTTATCTGGATGAGGAAACCGTGCGGCAGGTGGAGGCCATGAAAGCAGAGTCTGTGGCCAAGGGAATGAACACCCAGAGCAGACCCATTGATATTGGATACCGTGCGTGGAAGGCCGAATACTGGCTGGGAGAACACGGGTGCCATAAAGTATGGGTTGCGGAAAAATTTCAGCAGCATCCCAGGGCTAAAAACTTTAAATTTGATATTTCTCTGAACAAAGAAGATACCATTCGCGGTATGGCCTGGTTTGAGTTTCTGTTAAACTGCAAGGCCACTATCGGGGTAGAAGGCGGCGCCAGTGTACTGGATCGTGATGGCCACATTCGAGCGGCCGTTCACCGCTATGTGAAGGAGCATCCCAACGCTGCCTTTGAGGCGGTTCGTCAAGCCTGCTTTCAGGATCAGGATCATCAATTGGGTTTGGCCTGTCTTTCTCCCCGGCATCTGGAGGCCTGCATTACCGAAACCTGTCAGTTCCTGATTGAGGGAACTTACAATGGTATTTTCAAGCCTTGGGAGCATTATGTGCCCATCAAGAAAGATTATTCGAATCTGGATGAAGTATTTAGCTTGCTAGAGCAACCCGAAAGGCTTGCTTCTATTGCCAAAAAAGCTTACCAGGATATTGTCGCCCCTGGGGCTTACACCTATTCGGCCTTTGTGGCCCGCTTGGATGAAACCATCATTCGGGAGCTGGAAGCAAGGGCTCAACAGCCATCCGCCAAAACGAACGCTCATGCGCAATCCGTTATGCGTTTAGCCAAGCGGGATGAGCATTGCTGGAAAGTCATTCAGAGCGAAATGCTGTACCGCCAAACCAAACGTCCTTTCCGTAAACCAGACGATAAAGTCCCCTTTTTCAAGCGGCTATATTTGGGTTTTCAGTACAAAGCAGCGCTTAAGCGGCTTAAAAGTATCGAATCGTAGAGACTATCCGACAAGCCTCCATTTCGGGTGTTTACTGGGTTCGTGCGCTGCCCAGCTTCGTTACTTATCAGTATAAGCGCCTTGCTTGCGCTGCTCCGGCCTTACAGCCACGCCGACCTAAAAACTTTTCGGATAGTCTCTTAAATATATCGGCTAGAGAAGGCCTAGTTGCCTGGAAAGTGTTGCCGCTCTTTTTAGCGTAGGCATTATTTGGTGTGATGACGTGTCAAAAATATTCCCAGAGGAGCATCGGGAAAAGACCGCAGAGCGCTTATGGTCCCCAGACCTCAGTCCGGTAGGCTTTGCAGTGACAAACCTTCAGGGGTGATGGCGTATTGGCGCTGGCATGCCGGACAAGCAATCTGACCCTCCCGAAGCGCTCCCATGGATTCTCCGCAGTAGCAGGCCCAGCCGTGTTGGCGGGCAGGATTGCCATAAACCAGGGCGAAATCCGGCACATCTTTGGTAACCACGGAACCTGCCCCGATAAAGGAAAACCGTCCAATGGTTACGCCGCAAACCACAGTGGCGTTGGCCCCAATGGAAGCCCCCTGTTTGACCAAGGTTTTGAGAAAGTCCGCTTCCGTGTTACGAGGCACAGTGCTGCGGGGATTAAACACGTTGGTGAATACCATACTGGGCCCACAAAAAACATCATCTTCCAGCGTAACCCCCGTGTAAACCGAGACGTTATTCTGAATTTTGACGTTGTTGCCAATGGTCACGTTAGGGCCAATGACCACATTTTGACCAATCTTGCAGTTTTTACCCAGCGTGCAGTTCTTGAGGATATGGGAAAAGTGCCAAATACTAGTGCCTTCACCGATTTCACAAGGGGCATCCACGTAACTGGATTCGTGGACGAAATAGTTGGCTTTTTGAGGCTCTGCGGCGGTGGTCATGGCGATTTTCTCCAATCAGGCTGAAAGATGGCCTTATTATACGGGCAAACCCACTGCGCTTCCACTGGGTAAGCCGTCTAGGTGGCGTTGAACGTCACTGAGCATCTGGACGACTTGCAGGCCATTTTCTCCGTTATTGGGTATATCAGCGATTTGGCCACGAACGGCTGCCAAAAAGCCTTTGGCCTGAAGGGTCAGCAAGTCATCGGCGGGCTGATGGTATTCAATGTAGCGGGAACGACCCTTGGTGACGCCCTGAACCTGATCGCCCGCGCGATCCAGGTCATACTCGATGAGTTGTAATTTTTGCTCGGCAGGGAGGGTGTCCTCAAAAATAGCCATTCTTTTAGAGCCAATGACCACCGTTTCATGCCGTTTTATGGGAGACATCCAGCTGACATGAACGCTTGCCTGCCGTCCTGAGGGGGTTGAAAAGCTGGCGTAAACCGTATCTTCCAACCTTGCGCGTTGCAGAATATTCAGCTTGCTTGCGCTTTTCAGACGCAGCGGCTCACCGAGCAGCAGGCTCAGTATGGATAAATCGTGCGGGGCAAAGCTCCACCATATATTCTCTTCGTTACGCACCTTGCCCAGATTGACGCGCGTACATTGAACGCTGAGAATATCGCCCAATTCACCCGCGTCCATCAATGCTTTTAAGGCGATTAAAGCGGGTTGATATAACAACAAATGCCCCACAGCCAGAATTAAGCCGCATCCATCGGCTAATTTGACCAGCTCGTGGGCCTCATACGGATCAAGTGTTAGCGGTTTCTCAACCAGCACCGATTTTCCTGATAGTAAACATTGCCGAGCCACCTCTCGATGAGTGGGAACCGGGGTCGCAATAACCACTGCCTCAATGCCAGGATGCTGGAGGGCTTCATTCAAATCGGCATAAATGGCAATTTGTGGGAAGGTTTCCGCCAGGCGAGCCCGAAGCGCCGTGCTGGGTTCGCAAATAGCGCTTAATTCACTCATTTTAGAGAGGGTTTTGGCCCAGTTTTGACCCCAGTAGCCGCAGCCAATCAGCAAAATACTCATAAGAGCACAATCTTTTCCCGCTGATCCAGCACACTCGCACAGGCGTTCCGGGTATCCACCACAATGGGACTGTGCTCTACGATAAAATGATAATCGTATGCGCTATGGTTGGTCGCTACAATGACGCAATCAACCGCAGCAAGACTCTCTTTGGTTAAAGGCACCGAATGATGCCACTGTCCCAGGTTGTCCTCAATTTGAGGCACGTGTGGATCGTTGTATTGGGTGCAAGCGTTATCCGATACGAGCAGATTGAAAAGATCCAGACTGGGAGACTGTCGCCAGTCACCGAGGTCTCGCTTGTAGGCCATTCCCAGGAGCAGAATTTTGGCGCCGTAAAGCGGTTTACCCTGTTTCCCAAGCGCCCGAATGACCTTTTCTCTGACAAACTGAGGCATGTACGAGTTAATTTCACCCGCCAATTCAATGAAACGGGTATGGAAGTTATACTCTCTCGCTTTCCAGGTGAGGTAAAACGGATCGATTGGGATGCAATGCCCGCCAACGCCAGGGCCAGGCCAGAAAGTCATCATTCCAAAAGGTTTGGTGGAAGCCGCTTCAACCACTTCCCAAACATTTAAGCCCATCTTATCGCACAGTAAGGCCAACTCGTTGACCAAGGCAATATTCACCGCCCGGAAAGTGTTTTCAAAGACTTTGACCATTTCCGCGCAGCTCGGTGAACTCACGGTAATTACATCCAGAATACTTTTGCGGTAAAAGGCGGAGGCTACTTCAGAGCAAGCCTCGGTATGCCCGCCCAGCACTTTATTGGTGTTGTGGGTCGTATATCGAGCGTTTCCAGGATCAACCCGCTCAGGAGAATGGGCGATGAAAAAGTCTTCGCCCACGGTAAGGCCGCTTTTTTCCAGAATTGGAAGCAGAATTTCCTCAGTGGTGCCGGGATAAGTGGTGCTTTCTAGCGTGATTAACTGGCCAGGGCGGAGTCGTTTGGCAATTTCCTCTCCGGCGGATTGAATGAATGAAATATCAGGGTCCCGATTTTTGGTCAGTGGCGTGGGTACGCAAATAATAATGACATCCGCGTTGCGGAGCTGCTCAAAATCCATTTCCGCGTTTAATTGGCCCGTACGAACCAGCGGGGCTAACTCGTCACTGGAGACATCATTAATATAACTCTTCCCTTGTTTGAGCATGGCGATTCGCTCAGCATTGAGATCAAAGCCAGTGACCGAGAACCCGATTTTGGCGACGCAAGCCGCCAGGGGTAGTCCCACATAGCCCATGCCAATGACGGCAATATGCGCTTGGACGTGAGTAATTTTGTGGAGAAGAAGCTCTTTTTGACTGGTAGATGACTGAGACGGTGCTTGCAGCATTGAGAACCCTTTATTCTGGAAATTTCCACAGCGTTCAAACTTTAAACTCTAACTCATTGAAAACGAAAACACAACGCGAATCAAGGCATAAAAATCATTGTTACCAATCTTAGCCTGGTAAAATCTGAGAATATAGTGTGGCGAGCTTTATTTCCTCATTTTCCCAGTTCAATTCTTTCTTTGCCTTTTGAACATTGCGTCGGTACTCGGCCTGTTGCTCCGGGGAATCAAAGAATTGTCTGATGGAATCGGCCATTTGCTTAGGATTTTCAGGGTCAAATACAAAGCCCAGCCGATAAGACTCAATTAAATGTTTCATTTCTGGAAAATGGGAAGCCGCAATGGGCAAACCGGCCTGTACGTATTCAAACAGCTTGTTGGGTAAGCATAGGTAATGGTTCATATTCCAATTAATAATTGGCTGTAATCCCAAGTCAGCCGAAGCCGTCCACTGTAATAATTCCTCTGCGGGTATAAATCCTCGATAAAACACCCGGTTTTTTAGCGTGTCAGATTGTTGGATGCGTTGTTGCATCCGCTCAAAAAAGGCTTGATCCGCAGGCAGCACGGGGCCTATCATTACAAAAGCAACCTCATCTATCTGCTCTATGGCATCCAGCGCCTTGCTCAGCCCTCTTTTTTCTGCAATTTGCCCCTGATACACAATAACCCGCTGATTTTCAGGGAGGTTAAAATAATTTCGCAAATGCTGGCTATCCGTAATTTGCTGATAGCGGGCAATATTTCGGAGTGTGATGTAGTGATGAATTGGTCCATCAGCCTTTTGCCGGAGTATATCCCCAATGGAGTCGCAAACCGAAATTACGCCGTCGCAGCGAGACAGAACCCAACTTTCAAACCGTCTGGATTGCTCCAGTTGTTTCAGTTTTTTCTGGCGCTCGTTCTTGCTCAGTGAAGGATTTTCTGTGAGGCGCGCTTTTTCTTCATCAAAGAGGGCGTCCCAAAGTTCAGCGGCATCGTAAACCAGCTTGGCTTTCCATATCCGGGAGAGCATCCAGCCCAGCAGTAAAGGCGGCGCGTCAATAACGTGAACGACATCAAAAGGGCCTTGGCTAAATAGAATCTTTAGAAACACTTTGAGTGTTCTTAGGCTGAACATATGGTACTTGTACAACCGTTTTTTCAGGATTCGTTGAATCATAAGCGGGCCACGCCGTTCAATTCTGGCCCGTTCACTGGTTTCCGCCAGACACAGAACAGTGACCTCATAGCCTTGGGCTAGCAGAGTTTCCGCCTGTCTTAATATACGGGTTTGAAAGTGCAAATCGTGGTTGTACAGGATGCAAACGCGTTTCACAATGGTGTCCTTGAGTTCTCTCCGGGATGATACAGGACTGCTTCAAGTGATGTGAGATTGTTATGAAAAAACCGTCGGCAACCCATCTTGTTGATGGCTGTATTGCGTATGATAGAGGCGAGCGTACAGGCCATTTCTAGCCAATAAGACATCGTGAGTGCCCTCTTCCACAATTTCGCCCTGATCCAACACCACAATGCGATCCGCATTGCGAATGGTGGAAAGACGGTGAGCAATGACCAATACGGTTCGATCCGCCATCAGCGATTCCATAGCCTTTTGTACGATGACTTCAGACTGGCTGTCCAAAGCGCTGGTTGCTTCATCCAGGATTACAATCGGAGCGTTTTTGAGAATGGCTCTGGCGATGGCAAGCCGCTGGCGCTGTCCTCCAGAGAGTAAAACGCCTCTTTCTCCAATGGTGGTTTCCAACTGGGCGGGCAGAGATTCCACAAATTCCTTCAGGTAGGCTTTATCCACCGCGTTCCATAACTCAGCGTCTGTTGCCTTCGGATCTCCCATCAGCAGGTTTTCCCGAATTGTGCCATCAAACAGGAAATTGTCCTGGGTCACGCTGGCGATGTGGGCTCGCAGGGAGTGCAAACTGTAATCGCGAATATCAATTCCATCAATGCGTATGGCGCCTTCCGTGACATCGTAAAAGCGGGGAATTAAGCTTGCGATCGTTGACTTTCCGCCACCGGAGCCACCCACAAGAGCAATGGTTTCACCCTTTTCAAAAGTCATGCTGATATTTTTCAGCACGCGGCTGTCATCATTGGGAGAGTAATTGTAGGTAAAGCTGACGTTTTCAAAGGCGATGCCTTCTCGAATCCCTTGCAGCTCCTTGGCGTCCGGCTTATCGACAATGGTTGGAATTTGCTCCAGGGTCTGAAAAATTCTGCCAGCCGCCAGCAAAGACATTTGCGCCGTCATAATGGAGCCGCCCAGGTTTTTCATGGGGTTATAAAGCATCAGCATGGCCGCAATAAAAGAGACAAAGCCGCCGGTAGTCAGTTCTTGACGCACTACCATCAGGCTTCCCTGCCAAATGATGACGGCAATGCCAACAGAGGCAATCACGTGCATGGACGGTGTTAGCCAGCCTTGCGCCTGCGTGTATTTGATCATGGTTTTAAACAGATTGCGCTGGTATTCGGCAAATTTTTTCTGGCGCTCTTGGGGTAGGTTGAACCCATAGATCACCCGGATTCCGCTAACGGTTTCCGTATAAAAGGAAAGAATATTGCCTGTCACGCTTTGGGCGTTTCTGGCCAGGCCCTTGATAATTTTTCGGATTTGGGTGGAGGGATAAAGCACCAGGCCCAAAATGCCGATGGCGATGATTGACAACTTCCACGAGGTGTTGATCAAAACGCCCATTAAAAACAGCGCCGAAGACAGACGGGTGAGCATTTGTTTGGTGTTGTTGAGAATATTGGTGTTAACCGCCTGAGGGTCTTGAAAATAAGATTGAATCACCGCGCCTGAGCTGGTCTTATCAAAATAACTCACATCCAGCGTTTGCAGCTTGGCAAAAAGGTCTTGACGCAAGTCATTCATAATGCGTCCGCCCAGCCAGCCGTTCAGATAGATGGAAAGATAATTCAATAGCCCTTGTACCAGCGTAAAGCCCACAATAATGAACGGAACGTAGGAGACTGTTTGAATCGAGGTTTTAACCTGCATGGCGTCAACATACGGCTTCAAGGAATACGCCACGGCGCCATCCAAAGCACCAATGGGGATGGTAATAAACGTGGCTAGCAAAGCCCGTAGGGCATAAGGCCTAAAATAATCGTACAAACGCTTGTAGAGATAACCCACATTGTAAGTACCATCAGCCTCAGGGCGTTTTTCAAAAAATTCCGTAATTTTACTGAGCATGCTAAGTGTCCATGAATTGGGGGCAGGTAGGGACGACGGGAGTTAGGGGAATAAACGAGTCAAACGAGGCTACATTATACTACAACCGTTTAGCCACAAGATTATTGCCCGCAAAAGTAGAGAGACAGGGGCTGTTGTCCAGCTTTCTTCTGCGAATGGACGCCTCAGGCTTGGCGAAACAGGCTGGGTTCAGGAGGCTCATTCCTTTTACAAAGTGTTACAAACGCGATGGCTTGGGCTCATATGGATGAGGCGAGTTCTGGGCGTGGAGAGCTGGAACCCAGAAGCTCTTGGCACAGGATATCGGCGATTCGCTGGCGGGCTAATCCATTGCCGTAGCAGGCGCTAATATCTGTGCTGCTGGGTTTTAAATGCGTTAACGCCTCTTTCAATCGCACTGAGGATAGGCCGACCAGTGTATTCCAGCCCGCCTGAACGGTTTCCAGCCACTCAGTTTCTTCTCTCAGTGTAATGCAAGGCACTTCCAGAAAAGCCGCTTCCTTTTGAACCCCGCCAGAATCCGTAATAATGGCCAAAGCGGATTCTTCAGCCAGCAACATTTCAAAGTAACCAAAGGGTTCTAAAAGGCGAATATTACGAAATGGCCCCAGCCCCTGAACCAATGGGCGCACGCGAGGGTGCATGGGAAACAGAACAGGCTTTTCCTGCGCGTCTAAAACCGATAAAATTTCCCGTATTGCCGAGGGGGAGGCGGTGGTTTCGGCTCGGTGCAGGGTTAGCAGGTAATAGTCTTTGGGTTGCACGCTCAATCCTGATAAGTAATCAGGATGCGTTTTCCGGGCCAGTTCCCGATACATCAGGGTGGCATCCAGCATCACATCGCCCACAAAATGGACGTTTCGCTGAATACCCTCCTTAGCCAACTGCTCAACAGCGGTTTGGGTAGGCGCAAATAGCCACTGAGCAAGATGATCCACCATGACCCGGTTAACTTCTTCGGGCATCCGGCGATTAAAGCTACGCAGTCCCGCTTCTACGTGAGCAACGGGAATGTGCATTTTAGCAGCGGCAAGCGCCCCGCTGAGGGTGGCGTTGGTATCTCCGTATACCAAAACGGCATCCGGCTTTTCTTGCTCGTAAATGGGCTCCAGGCGAACCAGCCCCTCGCCTGTTTGGTAGCCGTGGCTGCCAGAGCCGATGGCCAGCTGATATTGAGGGGTATTTAAATCCAGTTGCTCAAAAAAAATGCGACGCATGGTGTCATCGTAGTGTTGCCCCGTATCCACCAGTATCTCCTGGATGCCTGCTGCCTTTAAAGCCAGACTGACCGGCGCCGCCTTGATAAACTGTGGACGCGCCCCAACCACGGTAACGATTTTAATGGGATTTGACAATGTGACCGCCGCCTTCTGTTTGAAACCAACCATAAAATAACTATCATTATCCTTGCGAGGAGGCCCAATCACAAGAGTGGTTCTTTTCTTGAGTCAGGATGAAAGCGCTCAAGTCCCTTAACATGCAAGCGTTTGTATTATCTGGATGCCACGAGCTGCCTTCAAAAAGTTACCGATATGAGTTCTATATCTCCCCACACACTTGTAAATAATATTTTGAACATGAATAAATAGAGGATAAATATCAATCCTTGGTGGTTAATTATTTAATAATGGACTTCTGAATATCTAAGACCCAACTTGTTCTGTATTCAACAGGTCTTATTGTCTTTGAAGGGTGTGGGGGTTGCCAAGTGTTTAACGCAGTTATTTGAACAGAGGGGGCTGACCACTGTCATTGTTTTGTTTTTGCTGTCTTGTGCCGACGAGGAATTTGATTGGCGACAAATAGTGGCCATATAAATGTTTACTATATCTAAATGTAGAGTAAAGTCCACTGCGGAGTTGTCCGCTTGGAGCGGCTACTTTTCGTAGTTGGTTTTGACCAACTGGACCATCAGTGGACTATTTTCTTTATCTCTCTTCGGCTCACTTCCCCTAAAGCCCTTGGGAGAGAGTGGTGGGCGATACTGGACTCGAACCAGTGACCTCCACAATGTCAATGTGATGCGCTACCAACTGCGCCAATCGCCCATGAGGTCGTAACTTCGGCTCTTGAATAAGTTACAAGCATAGTTATGAATCAAACCGGGGGGCGTGTCAATGCCTTATCCAGATCCCTTCTCCGTCTCGGATCGCTCAAGCCCCATCACTGGACGGAACAACGCCTGCGCCCGTACAATAGGGTATTCCTCCCCAATCTGTATCGGGCTGATGTAAGAACGTGACAAACGCCTCGCCACCCATGGCCCTCTGGGGGCTTTTAAAAAAATATCGAACTTTTTTTCTGCGTTATAAAACCGAGTTGGCCCTGGGCGTATTGGCCTTGGCCTTTACCAACGGCCTTGGCTTGCTCATTCCCCTGCAAATTAAAGCGGCCGTGGATGCCATTCAGGCTATTTATGAGCCGCTCCATAAAAACACCAGCGCTGAACTTCTGTGGCAGGGCTTTTACAGTCATCTGTGGATTATTGCCGGACTGGCCGTGCTGGTGCTGATCTGCCGAGTGGCCTCACGTCACTACTTATTGGGGGCGGGCCGCCGCTTGGAATTTGACCTGCGGAACCATCTGTATAACCACTTGCTGAAAATGCCTGCTAGCTATTACGCCGCCCACCCGCCGGGGGAGCTGATGTCCCGCATGACCAACGATGTGGACGCCACCAAGTACCTGACCGGGGGCGGCATTATGCTGGGGGTCAATACCTTGCTGGCCTATACCCTGACCATTCCCATGATGCTCAGCCTGAACTGGAAGCTGGCCGTGGTGACCTTCCTGCTATACCCCATTGTGATTGTGTTTATGGGGAAAATCAGCAAAAAAGTGCGCCAGGGCTTCTACGATGTGCAAACCGTGCTGGGGGAAATCAGCACCGTGGCTCAGGAAAACCTGAATGGCATGATGGTCATCCAGTCCTACGTGCGGGAGGCTCAGGAAAATCAGCGGTTTCAAAAAGTCTGCGATGCCTACTTTGGCGCTTACACCCGCTTGATTCACGAGCGGATTTTGCTGTTTATGCTGCTGGCCGGTCTTAGTGGCATTAGCACCGGCCTGGTGTTGCTGGTGGGGGGCTGGCAGGTCATTGAAAAACAATTGGACTGGGGCGGCTTTGTGGCCTTCACCATGTATCTGGAGCATTTGGCTTGGCCCACCATGGCCCTGGGCTGGACCATTTCCATTTTTCAGCAAGGTACAGCAGCCTTGCAACGCCTGGATGAGGTCTTTAGCGCTCAATCCAATATTCAGGACGGTACCGAGCCCGCTTCGACGCTGTCACCGGTGCGGGGAGAAATCGAGATTCGTAACCTGACCTTTGCCTATCAAAATCCGTATGCCAAGACTTCAGAGACAGAAACCCCAGAAGAATCTGTCACAGATGCGCCGCAAGACAGTCATCCGGTGCTGCAAGATGTTAATCTGAGCATTCGGCCCGGGGAAACGGTGGCCTTGGTGGGTTCGGTGGGTAGCGGGAAGTCCACCTTGCTGCGCTTGTTGCCCCGTACTTTGGAAGTGCCCGAAAACACCGTGTTTTTGGATGGGCAGGATATTACCTGTCTTCCCTTGGAGGTCTTGCGGGCCAACCTGGTGTTCATGCCCCAGGCCAGCTTTCTGTTTTCGACTTCGGTGCAACAAAACATCGCCTTCGGTCAGCCGGAGCTTTTGGAGGGTAACGGTAAAGGCCCGCACCCTGCCGAGTTGCCCAGCATTGTGCAAGCCGCTGAAACGGCCAGCGTGCATCTGGATATTCAGGGCCTGCCCCAGCAGTATCAAACTCTGGTGGGGGAACGGGGCCTGATGCTTTCTGGCGGACAACGCCAACGGGTGGCCTTGGCTCGGGCCATTTTACTGGATGCCAAAGTCCTGGTGCTGGATGATCCGGTTTCCAATGTGGATGCGGAAACTGAACGCAATATCGTTTCGGCCTTGCGGGCCCGCAAAGTGTTTTCCGATAAAACCACCCTGCTTGCCACCCATCGCTTTTCGCTGGTTAGTCTGTGCGACCGGGTGGTATTGATGGACGCTGGCAAGATTTTGGCCGTGGGCACTCATGCCGAATTGCTGGCCACCCAGCCCTTGTACCAGAATTTAAACCGCCTGCAAGAGTTGCGGGCCTCTCTGGGGGATTGGGGCTTGGAGCCAGAGACGAGTGCGGAGAAGCCTGCCGACGTATTGGCGGATGAGGATGAGGCGTTGGCCGAGCTGTTGGAAAACACCACCGAGGGGGCCGCTTCATGAGCATGGATGTGATGGCCCTGCCGGTGAAAGCCGCCGAGCGCCGGGAATCCGGGCTGAAGGATTTAATGTTGCTGGGCAAATTATGGCCCTACATGCGGGTCTACAAAAAGTCCTTGTTCCTGTCCTTGTTGCTATTGCCGGTCATTTCCCTGGTGGAAATGGGGCAAACCTTTGTTATTCGCTTTGCCATTGATGGCCCCATTCGGGCCGGGCAGCTCAACCAGTTGTTTCTCTATGCGGGTGGCTTTGCGGTGTTGCTGCTGATTAATTACGGGGTGCGCTATCTGCAAATGGCCGAATCGCAGAACACTGGCCAAAAGATCATTCGGGATTTACGCACCGACTTGTACCGGCATTATCAAACCCTCTCTCCTCGCTTTTACCACAAGCACCCCCTGGGCAAGCTGGTCACCCGGCTGACCTCTGATATCGAGAACTTGAGCGAAATGCTGTCCTCCGGTGGGTTGGCCATTTTGGCCGATTTGGCCATGATTGTGGGGGCCTTGGCTGGCATGCTGGTGATGGATTGGCAGTTGGCTTTGGTGACGCTGCTGACCATGACTGTCTTGCTCTCCCTGATGGAGTTTTTTCGCACCCGGGCCCGGCATGCCTACGATGATATTCGGGTGAAAGCGGCCCGCATCAACGCCTTTTTGCAAGAGAATTTCGCGGGCATGGAGCTGGTACAACTCTATCTTCGGGAAGCCAAGAACTACCGCCACTTTGAGGCTCTGAATCGCAGTAACTTGCAAAGTGGGCTTGATTCCATTTTTTACTCCACCGCCTTTAACGCCGTGGTGGAGTTTATGACCCTGATTACGTTGGTTTTAGTGTTGTGGCTGGGCGGCTTGCAAGTGCATAGCGGAACGCTGACCATTGGGGCGCTGGTGGGCTTTTTCCTGTTTGTGCGCAAAATGTTTGAGCCGGTGGAAGATGTCAGCGAGAAGTACAGCATCCTGCAATCGGGCCTGGCCTCCATTGATAAGGTCATGGCTCTGTTTCAGGAACAACCGGATTTACAGCAGCGCCAGCTGGCGGAAGAAACAGTCACTGTTTCCCTGCCAAAGGCCCAGGGGGCCATTGATCTGGAGCAGGTCAGTTTTGGCTACAACCCCCAGCACCTCATCCTGAAAGACATCAGCTTGCACATTCGCCCCGGCGAGAAAATCGCCATCGTGGGGCCGTCCGGTGCGGGAAAAACCACGTTGATCAAGTTGCTGCTGCGCTTTTACGATGTGACCAGCGGATCGCTGAAGCTGGACGGCCGGGACGTGCGGGACTGGAATTTACACGCCCTGCGCCGCAATATTGTCTCCATTCAGCAGGATGACTTTCTGTTTTCTCGCAGCGTCAGTGAAAACATTGCGCTGGAACCTTATCGGGCCGACTTGTTGCCAGCCTTGCAGCGGGCCGCTGAAAAAGGCAAAGCCCTTTCAGTGATTCAGCGTTTGCCACAGGGGTTTGAGACGGTGCTGGAAGAACGGGGCAAGAACTTGTCCGCCGGGGAAAAGCAATTGCTGTTGTTTGCCCGGGCCGTGTACCACGATCCGGCCATTTTGGTGCTGGATGAAGCCACTTCGGCCATCGACCCGGTGACTGAAGAACTGGTGCAAACGGCTATGGATCAGGTGATGGCCGATCGCACGGTGTTGGTAGTAGCTCACCGCTTGTCCACCATTCAGCAGGCCGATCGCATTTTGGTAATGGAGCAAGGGCGTATTGTGCAGCAGGGCACGCACCTGGAACTGTTGCAACAGCCGGGCTTGTACCGACAGTTTTACGAGTATCAGGAGCTACTCACGCACACCTGAGTCGGTTTAAGCGTTCTCCCCGATCTGGGTACCGGCGCTTTGAAGGACTCACCGGGGCTATACGCCATTTCTGAATCGCGGTAAACTATGGGCCGTTAGTGGTTTTTTGAGAGGAGTCCTTTGTATGAGCATTCCCGGTTTTGCCACCTCGGAGGGAACCCAACGCTGTCAGGCTCGCTTTGAATGCAAAAATCAAGCGGGTTTGCCCATCGCCGAAGGACACTTTCGAACCACTGCCCAGAACTTGCGGTTAACCAGCCTGGGCATGGGCACTTATTTGGGGGCGTTGGACGATGCGGCCAGCGAGCTGATGACGGAGGCGGCGGTGCGCTCTGTGGCTTCCGGGGCGGTGAATGTGCTGGATACGGCCATTAACTACCGCTATCAACTCTCGGAACGCTCAGTGGGAGAGGCGCTAAAAACGCTATTGGCCCAAGGCTTTCAGCGGGATGAGATTTTTATCAGTTCCAAAAACGGCTTTATCGCCCCCGATGCGGCCATGCAAGCCCGGGGCGAGGATTTTCGGGGCTGGTTCCAGCAGCGCTATTTGGCCTCGGGACTGATTCAGCCGGAGGATATTGCGGGCGGCATGCACTGTATGGCTCCGGCTTATCTCAACGATCAGCTGAATCTCAGTCTGGCCAACCTGGGGCTGGAAACGCTGGATTTGATGTACCTGCACAACGCCGCGGAATCCCAGTTGCCTGCGGTGGGTCGTCCAGTCTTTATGGAACGGCTGCGGCGGGCCTTCGAGTTTTACGAGTCAGCACGGGCCGAGGGGCGCATTCGCTATTATGGGTTGGCTACCTGGAATTGCTTCCGGGTCAGCGCGGAGGAATCAGACGAGTTCCTCAGTCTGGAAACAGTGGTTCGCCTGGCCGAGCAGGTGGGAGGCCAAAATCATGGCTTCCGCTTTATTCAGTTGCCGTTCAATTTGGCCTTTACGGAAGCCCTGACTCTGCCCAACCAGCCAGTGGCGGATGCCTTTTTATCTTTGCTGGAAGCGGCCATGGCGCTGGAAATCGGGGTGTTTACCAGCGTTCCCCTGTTGCAGGGCCAATTACTGAAAGAAGCCCGTTTGCCACACTTTGAGGGGCTGAGTACCCCCGCTCAGTCCTGCTTGCAGTTTGTGCGATCCAATCCGGGGGTGTTGGCCCCCCTGGTGGGTCACAAGCAGCCAGCGCATGTTGAGGACAATTTGGCGGTGGCCAGTGTGCCACCTTTGGCTCTGGCTGAGATGGAGGCCTTGCTGTCCTCCTGAATCAAGGAGAAGGTTTGTCATTGGGAGTTTGGCGGGGGCTTTTGCGTTGGCATTCATCACACAACGCGCTTTCATCACCGGTCGTTAGAGTCTGAAAACACGGTTTGGTCCTGAATTAAAGGTTTGGCAAGCCCTGCCGAAACTCATGGTACGGATACACACAGTTACGGATAGAGGATAGATTCCAGTGCGTTTATTACGCCTGTTAACGTTACAGTTGCTGTTTTGGGTGGCCATGGGCCTGTCTGGTTTTGTCAACGGCGCTCAGGCGGGCCGGGTGCTGAATGACAGCTTAGTGACCCATCCGTTCCGGCACCATGTGTGGCAGGATGTGCTGAACTTTGCCGTCAATGAGAAGGGGGAGGTGGATTTTGGCAAGGTCAAGGCATACCCCCGCCGCCTGAATGAGTATCTGGAGCAGTTGGCCGCCTTGTCGCCAGACAGTCATCCCAAGGATTTTCCGCAGGACAATGACAAAATCGCGTACTGGATCAACGCGCACAATGCCCTGGCCTTGCGCATGATCATCAATCAATACCCCATCCGCAGTGCGTCCGAGGTGCGCAACCTGGAAACAGAGGCCCGTTACCTGCTGGGCGGAAGGCCATACTCGTTAAAGCAAATTCGGGACAAGCTGGGCCTTTGGGTCAAGCAAGACCCGCAACTGATGTTTGCCCTGACCGAGTACACCCGTGGCTCCCCAGCCATTCAAAAGCAGGCCTATGAGGGGCTTAGCCTGAAAATGCTGGAGGGGCGGGCGGTGGCCCAGGCCTTGAAGGATGCTCAGGTGATGCAGGTCGTTCAGGGTCGTCCCTGCGGTGCTTTGCGGTTGAGTTCCTTTTTTCAGGGCTTTGAACAGGCCTTGTTTTCCCGGTCGGTGGCCGAAGCCGAGGATAGTGAGGCCCTGGCAGAGCCGGGTTTTGTGCCGGTGACCTTTACCGGTTGGGCCCATTACATCCAGCCCATGGTGCCGCCGACGGTCGCTCCTCGCTTGGGGCCGGATTGCGGGCCGGGGGTCAGTTTTTTGCCTGCGGATCAGGTCTTGCGGCAAGTCCGCTTTTGACGGGCTTGTGCTTGCGGCTCCTCTTTATTACTCCTATAATAATTGTGTAATCTCGACATAGAAGATTATTCTCAGCGACCTTGATGAGGCACCTTGACCGTGGCTCTCTCACTCGACAATAAAAGCGATCTGATTCCCCGCTTTCGTAAAATTCCTCTGTTTGAAAGCCTGACTGACCAAGAGCTGCAAGAAATTGCGGGCTTTTTTTACGAAGCCAACTACGATAAAGAAACGGTTATTTTCTACGAGCGCGATTTACCGGGCGATACCGGCTCTAAAATTTACTTTGTCATCAAAGGCTGCGTGAAGTTGGTCAAATACTCTTCCGATGGGGAAAGCACCATTGTGCGCTTGTCTTCCGTGGGTGAGTTTTTTGGGGTGACCGGCGCCTTGACCGATAAACCCATGCCTTATTCCGCCGAAGCGCTGACCGATTCCACGGTGGTGTATCTGGAAAAAAATAACTTTGTGCGACTGGTGGAGCGCTTCCCCAAGGTGGCTTTGGGCATGATTACCGCACTGGGACAGGTATTGTGGTTTAACTACGAAACCCACAATCAGGTGGTGAAAAAGACCGATGCCCGGGTTTCCAAGATTTTGCTGTACCACTTTAAGCGGGATGGTTATACGGAGACCCCCGTGGGCAAGCAACTGAACATTCAGCTGCCGCACGACTACATTGCCAGCATGACCGGCATTGCCTATGAAGAATCGGTGCGCATTATTAGCCGCTTGAAAAAAATGTACGGCTGCATTAATTACCTGCGGGGTGGCAAAATTGTGATCACCGATCTGGATAAGCTGTCGGAAATCGCCCAGACCGAAGACGCCTTTTTCTATTAAACAGTGACTGTTCAATTGGAGTTGCCTGTAAGGCATCGGCGGGATTGCAGTGTCGCTGACAGCAGTGCGTTCTGTAAATAATCGAGCGCTAGAAGCTTATGCTTTGCCATGTTTGTTTTCTTAAGGCCAGTCTTCGGGAATAAAAACGTCTGTAATTGTTTGAGCACAGCAAGTTATGGAAAGACGCGAATGAATCCTTGGAGTGAGCGTCGCCATGGCTGAGTCCGAGCTGTGCGCAGTTTTGTGGACGTTTTTATTCCCGAAGACTGGCCTTAAAGCAACAGAGCCATTAGGGCTTTAAGGTGACATTCAAGCGCTGACGAATGGCCTCGTACAACACAATGGCCACGGAGTTAGAGAGGTTCAGGCTGCGGCTGTTGGGTCGCATGGGGATGCGAATGCTGTTTTCCGGGTTTTCCTCAATCAGCCAGGCTGGCAGGCCATGGCTCTCACTGCCAAAAACCAGCAGGGCGTTTTCCGGGTAGGCGATATCCGTGTAATTTTGCTTGGCCTTGGTACTGACAAAATAGGGCGTCCAGCCGGGCTTGGCCGCCTTCACATCCTTGAAGTCGGGCACATGTTGAATGGGAATATCATCCAGATAATCCATGCCAGCCCGTTCCAGATACTTGTCATTCAGGCGAAAGCCCAAACTGCCGACCAGGTAAAGATCGGCACCCGTACAAGCGCACAGGCGAGCAATATTCCCCGTGTTTTGAGGAATCCTGGGTTCGACCAGAACAACGGTGATTTTGGGATCAGCCTCGAAACTCAGTGGCGTCGAGGATGGAGAGGTAGGTGGGGTCATTGAGCATTTTTTCCGTACCCAGCACCACACAAGACAACGGATCGTTGGCGATATGAACCGGTACATCCACTTCTTTAGCGATCAGTTCATCCATGCCAGCCAGCAAAGCCCCACCACCGGCCAGAACGATGCCACGATCCACGATATCGGCAGCGAGTTCCGGTGGGGTCATTTCCAGGGTGCTTTTCACACCGGCCACGATTTCCATCAGCGTGGGGAACAGACATTCCCGCACTTCGGTGCTGTTGATGGTAATAGTATGCGGCAAACCATTCAGCAGGTTCAAGCCACGCACTTCCATTTCTTCTTCTTCCTGGTTGCGATAGGCGGAGCCCATGCGGATTTTGATTTCCTCGGCGGTACGCTCCCCGATGGACAGGTTGTGGGTTTTTTTCAGGTGATCCTGAATGTTTTCGTTCAATTCATCGCCAGCGGTGCGCAGGCTTTTGGAAACCACGCAGCCTTTCAGGCTGACCACGGCAATCTCGGTGGTGCCGCCGCCAATGTCAATAATCATGGAGCCGGTGGGTTTATCCACAGGCATGCCAGCCCCAATGGCCGCAGCCATTGGCTCATCCACCAGGTTTACAATACTGGCGCCGGTTTGTAATGCGGCATCCGCCACGGCCCGACGCTCTACTTCGGTGACGCCACTGGGAATGCCAATGACCACCCGACCCGGGCGCATGCCAAAGGCGCCGGGGCCACCGTTGACTTTTTCAATGAACCGTTTCAGCATTTTCTCGGCCCATTCAAATTCGGCGATAACGCCATCCCGCAGGGGGCGGGTGGCCCGAATGTTGCCGGGGGTGCGGCCAATCATCTCCCGGGCGGCCAGGCCCACTTCAATGACTTCCGGTGGGTTTTTGCTGTAATCAATGGCGACTACCGAGGGCTCTCTGAGGACGACGCCTTTTGTGGTGGTGCAAACCAGGGTGTTTACGGTACCCAGGTCAATGCCCATGTCATTGGTGCTTTTGCGAAAAAAATCAAAAAGTCCCACAATCCTTACCTCAGCAAAACTAACGGTTGTTCATTTCGGACGGTCGCCTCTCGAAAAGTCCTCAATGTTTTTATTATTCCTTATGATGCCTATGGGGACAAGGACTTTTGTGGGCGAGCGCCCAAAAAGAGGCCGAACGCCTTAAGTGGTCGAGCTTTCTTGGGCCACCCAGGATAGATAGTCCCGGGATCCTGCCTGAATGGGTAAGGCGATAAATTCAAAAATCTGGTAACTGTGGATGGTGCGAATTTCTTGTTCCAGTAACGGCAGGCAATCCAGGCGGGTTTTGATGAGCAATAGAATTTCCTGCGCTTGCTGCACCTGACCCTCCCACCAGTAAAGCGATTGTAAGGGGGACTGTTCTCCCAGGATATTGACGCAGGCCGCCAATTTTTTCGTAACAATATGCTCGGCAATTTTTTGGGCCTCCGGCAGGTTGGGGCAGGTCACCAAAACCAGGCAGGCTGTTGTTTCTGTCGTGATGCTCATTGCTTGCGTGTCCTTCAACTTTGTCTGGAATCTGATAAACGAAATATAAAGATTGCGAGAGTCTGCTTTAAAAATCCGGGCAGCTTCTTGACCCTTGCCTTTCCATAGGGTTTAATTACGCTAATTAAAAGCTTGATACCCACCAACTATCAAGTCACCGAGAGAGAACCCAAAATACTACGAGAGCCATTGCGAAAGGTAGGCGTCCTTTTTTTAAACACAGGAAACTGTTTGGCTAAACAAAGGGACGGCGTTGTGATTTTTAAACAATCTCACAGCCTGGAGAGTGGTTTTTTTTAGTTGGTAATTTAGTTCGTTCCTGTTTTCAACGTACATTGTTAAGGAGAGACCATAATGAAATCCAAATTGTTGACCGTGACCTTGTTGGGCTTGGCTGCTGCTACCACTTTGACCTTGACCGGTTGCAAATCCGAAGAAGCTGCTACCACCACCACTGAAACCACTACCGAAACCACCAGCATGACCCCTGAAGCAGCTACCACCGAAAGCACCACCGCTGCTCCTGCTGAAGGCGCTGCTGCCACCACCGAAACCACCACTGAAGCCACCACCGCCGCTCCCGCTGAAGGCGCTGCTGCTCCTGCTGCTGAAGGCGCTGCCGCTGAGCATGGCGCTGCTGAGCACCACTAGTCATTCAGAAAACCATCTTTGCTAGTAGATTGGTTTTCTTGTTTCAAAAAGCCCCTGACACAATCAGGGGCTTTTTTGTGTTTTGTGATTGAGGAGGAACGTTTTACTGGGGGCAGGAAGGGGTTGTAAAGGCGGCTGAGTGGAATACTCTGAATCAGTTCTCCCACTTCAGCAATTGAAAGGCCTGCTGCCAAGTGTAGCGAACTTGTTGCAAGGCGCGTTTTCCCCACAGGGGTAGAACCGTCCAGGGAGCCTTTTCCTGAAAAAACCTGACTTTGCCGCGAGGTCGATACAAGGCCAGGATGTGTCCCGGTACATCCGCTCCCTGCTTTAAGGCCAGGCTCATTTGGCGCAGCAGTTCCAGTTGGGCATCCAGGTAAAACAACTCGGATTTTTGTTTGTCCTCGTCGGCCTCAAAGTGCCATAAGGCCTGATAAGCGCAATCCATGGAGGGGTCTGGCTCGGTGGCAGGTTCCGGCCAGCGGTTAATGGCAATTCGTGGCTCAATTTGCTCGTCAATGACCGCTTCCAGCAGTTGGGCAGCCCGTTGGCGGCGGGCCAGACGTCCACAATCCGGTATGAACTGCATTAGTGGCGGTCGTGACTGGTCTGGGATCATGCGTTCACTTTCCTTGCCACAGGGCTTCTCTATTTTTATTATAGTAACGTGTTCATTCTTTGCAGCCCGTTGAACAGAGGACATTGCCCATGGCGGTTGATCCCGGTTTCTCCCTAGCCCCGGCCAGACCGCGTATTCTGGTCACCCGTCCTTTGGAAACGGCAGGGCCTCATGCTTTTGAGCAAAGCCTGGAGGCTGCTGGCCTTGCGGTTGTGTCGATGCCTTTGATCGAGGTAAAGACCCGGTTGTTGCCAGCGCTGGATTGGAACCAGTATGATTGGGTGTTTTTTACCAGCAAAAACGCGGTGAGGGCCATAGGACAAAACATCTGGCCCGAATGGAATACCAGTCTCTCCATTGCCTGCGTTGGCCCGGTCACGGAACAGGCCCTCAAGCCCTATGGGCAGCAAGCCCGGTTCGTTTCCCCGGTGTACGATGCCCGCAGCGCCGTTCAATATTTCGCTGAACGATACGCTGTGGCCGGTTTGCGTATTCTGTGGCCCTGTGGAAATTTGGCCGATCCGCATTTAAAAACCGGGCTAGAGTCTCAAGGGGCCATTGTCACGGCCTGCACGGTTTATGAGACGTGTTTGAAATCCCATTTCAGCCCGCCGGAAAAACAGACTTTGCTGGAGCCCTTTAATCTGGTGGTCTTTACCAGTCCTTCGGCTGTGGAGGCCTTTCGGCAGGGATGGCAACAGTTGGCCAGCGGGACTGACTTTGACGGCCCTGTGGCCTGTCTGGGCTCCCGTACGGCTCAGGCGGCTTTACAAGCGTTTGGGCGTGTGGACATCCAGCCGGAGGAATTTACGCTGGCGGCCTTGAGTCAGGCCATCCGGCAGTATTTTGAAACAAAGGAACCATGCTAATGTCTTTTTCCGCCCCGGAATCGACCTCTTTTCCATTTAGCCATATCAACACTGTAGTGCAACCGATCGAGGCCCAAGAGGAACGTCTGAGGGCCCACTGGTGCTTGCCCAGGGAAGAGGCTCGTTTGTTGTATTTGTTGGCCGTGGTGGGACGCTATCGCCGTTTACTGGAGGTGGGTACCTCCATTGGGTACTCTACTCTGCACCTGGCTCAGGCGGCCCATATCAACGATGGCACCTTGCACACCATTGATGCCTCCGGGGAGCGCCAGGCAGAAGCCGCTCTCAATCTTCAGAAGGCCCAGCTGGCGGAGCGGGTGACCTTCCACCCTGGGGACGCCTTGACTGTTATAAACCGGCTGCATGCGGAGGGGCATACGTTTGACCTGATGTTCATTGATGCCCGCAAGTCGGAATATACCCAATACCTTCAATGGGCCAATCGGTTGCTGGCCACGGGTGGCTTGCTCATTGCCGATAACACCCGCTCCCATCGTCATAAAATGCAGGATTTTATTGCGGCGGTTCACGCGGATCCGGCCTGGGAAGTGAGTGACCTGGAGACGCCCAGTGGGCTGGTGGTAGCCCGAAAAACCGCCTTTGGTCGGGTGTAAGCTCAAAGCAAGGGCGCATCGTGTTTCGCCTGCTGTCACCAGGGATTGAAAATCCATGGATTTACAGTATGATAAACGTAGCGGAAGCCTGATTTGGTAGGATTGCGCTTCTATCACTGCTTTTAGGGGTATTGGCCGTTCACTTCCCTTGCTACAGGGAAGCTATACATACCGATAGTTCATATACAGGCTGATCAATTGGATGGAACCCATGACGGATAGTTTTATTGAAACCATTCAGAAGAGTAAGAATAGCGCTTCAGGTAGTCCCGTACACAGCACCGTTTTGTCCTGCTATGAAACGCCGCTGGTGACAGTGGACATTGTGCTTTGTACAGTCATTCAAAACCAGTTGAAAGTGCTTCTGATTCAACGGAAGCAGCCGCCCTATGAGCATATGTGGGCGATTCCGGGCGGTTTTATTCACGTGGGAGAAACCCTGGAGCAAGCGGCCAGTCGGCGCCTGCTTGAGGAAACCAATGTCAACAACATTTATCTGGAGCAGCTGGGCTCCTTTGGCCAGCCAGATCGCGATCCGCGGGCCCGCGTTATCACAGTCGCCTATTACGCCCTGGTTAGCGCGGAAAAACTACATCTGGAAGCTCATGCCAACGCTGAGGATGTGAAATGGTTTAGCGTGAATGAATTGCCCGAGTTGGCCTTTGACCACCACGAGATTGTTCAAATGGCGCTGGCCAAACTCAAGCGGCATTTGGAAAGCTCTTCGGTGGCCTTTCAGTTGCTGCCGGAGAAGTTCACCTTGACCGAACTGCAACGCGTTTACGAACTGGTGTTAGGCAAGCCCCTGGATAAGCGGAATTTCCGCAAGAAAATTCTGGCCTCTGATATTCTCAAAGACACTGGTGAAACCAAAATGGAAGGCTATCACCGTCCAGCGCAATTATATGCCTTTACCCGGCGCTCTCCCGTGACCCAAGCCTCCTAGCCTGGTCGTCTGCTCTGATATTGAAGACTCTAGCCGCCCTTGTCCACTGCGATTGGGGCGGTTTTGCTATGGCTTGAAGTCTTTTGGAAGCATCATAAAACGCACAAAAAACCCTGGGCCGAAACCCAGGGTTTTTCTTGCTTGTTCTTGAGATTCGAGATCCTAGAACGCGTAGCTGGTTCTCAAACCGATGACCCAGGTATTGCCATTTTGTTGGATACCGAAGCCATTGTTGATGAACTGTACGCTGGGAATGATGGAAATCGCATCGTTGACAGCCCACTTGTAGTAAGCTTCAGCGGTGTGTTCCCAAGATTGGTTGAAGCGGGTACGGTTGAAGTTGTTTTGACCCATGTTGTTTTTGTACAGGTCAACCACAGCGTAGCCGATACCGAACACGTCGTTCTCACGAACTCCGAAGACTTTCATGGGAACGTTCAACACGCCGGAGATGGACTGACGAACAGCCACGGTGAAGGGGCTGAAGGCAGCGTTTCCACCACGGGTGGTGGCGCCAAAACTACCCAACAGCTGGTTGTTGCTGTTCAGGAAGAAGTTGTTTTGGCCACCGTTGCTGTACAAGTAGTTCACGGTCGTACCGATGCCTTTGTACCACTCCTGGTTCCAGCCAGCGTACACAGCGTTCACGCTGTAGGTGCCAGCGCCGGAACGGAAGCCAGTCAGACCACCGGAACGGTTGGTGGGAACAACAGCGTCGCCAGCAGCGTTCACAAATCTGCTACCGCCGGTCAGGTAGTTGTTAGCGTTGTTGCTGTTACCAGCAGACCACACGTTGTAACCACCAGCGTACACGTTACCGGGTACGTCAAACAGACGATAGTTCAAGCGGGCTTCGTAAGTGGCGGACAAGCCGTCCATTGCATCACCCACGTTGAAGGTGCCGACACCGGTGGTCAAATCGGCGCTCAGATCATCGGAGCCCAATTTTTGGTGCCACTGGTAAGCAATCATGGGGTTGCTTTGGTTGATAGCGATACCGGGGGTGTTTACGAAAGCACTGTTCTGGAACTGGGTGTTTTCGTTTCCACGGTATGGGCTCTTGTCATAGAGGTAGCGCCAGGGCATGGAACCGACGTACAAGTCGCCAGTGGTAGCCCAGTTGCTATCATCGGAACCAGCACCCAACATCCAGTCAGTCAACAGAGGAATACCGGATTTGAAGTGTTGGTGGTAGTGCAGGTCTTCCAGGTACAGGTAGGAACGCACGTTGGTGCCGACGGAACCGCCGCCAATTCCTCTGTTGCCGAAGCCTTCGTTACCCAGAGCCGCATCGCTGGCGATTCTGGACAAGCTGTTGTAAGAGCCGATAGCGCCTGCGTTGTTTTGCTGGGCGGCGTTCGGAGAAATACGCCCAAATGCGGCAATCAAGCGAGTGTGGATTTCACCGGCGCCGATCTTGGAGTCTTCCTTGTCTTCTCTCACCGGGACATCCATGGTCAAACGCAGACGACCGATGGCGCTGATAGCGTCACGGATACCGTCACGACCGCTGTTACGACCGCTCAGTTGGTCACGGGCACCGGAACGGTTCATATCGGCCAAAATACCAATGCTGGCATCCCCGTGCAACTGGGTTCTTTCCAGCAAGCTCAAACGCTGATCTTGCTCGGCGTTTTTAGCTTCAATGGCGCTGGCGCGGGATTCCAGAGCTTCGGTACGAGCTTGCAAAGCAGCCAACTCGTTTTTGAATTCATCTTGCAGACGGGCCAGCGTTTCGAGGTCCGCTTTATCAGCTTTCTCGGCACCCAGGCGAGCCAGGTCACGGCCAACGGATTTAATCAACGCGTTGAGGGCAGCAGCCAACTCCCAGCGAGTCGCATTGCGCTCTCCGCGGAAAGTGTGATCCGGGTACCCTTCGATAACGTCGTACTTTTCAACCAAATCCTGCAGCGCTTCGTAAGCCCAGTGGTTTTGGTTTACATCAGTCAGCTCGTCCACGCTGGTAATGGCATGGGCGGACGTCGTCGAACCAATGAAGGCACCGGTAGCTCCCGTCAGGAAGATGCTTGCCGCAAGCAGCAAGGGTGTCACTCTTCTTGAAGTCATATCTAACTCAACTCCTATTTGGTTCAATAACAATTTGACTTACCTTATACCTACCTTAATTAACTGAAAGTCCTTCTACCCACCAAACGCAAAAGCAACCTTCGAGAGTTAGCATCCTAGCACTTCCATAAAAAGTTGCCAACGCTACGGCGAATGTCTTCACAAGATCTTAATTCCTGCCCCGGAAACTCGCTTCCCGTTGTTTCTATTATAAAAAGGTACAGTTTGGGGCGGGTCATTCTTTGCATAATCTTTATCCAGAATAATTTCAACTCTGTAGCTGGATTTTAAAATTGACTTGAGCTTTCGCCAAAGTGCAATCTGCAATCCACCGGATGAACAAACTGAACAAAATAATGGCTTCAGCGTAAAACCGGGCTGAGTATGTTTTCGACGGCTTTTAACGCCTCTTGAATGCGAGCGCTGTTTTTTCCACCCGCTTGCGCAAAATTGGGCTTTCCGCCGCCGCCGCCTTCACAAATCTGGGCGGCCTGCTTCACCAGCTCGCCAGCCTTGATGCCTTGCTTGACGTAATCCTCGGAAACGCTGGCCACAAAAGCGGCCTTCTGATCTGCGTCTCCGGCCAGGACGATCACATGGGGCCCGCAGGCCTTGGCCAGCTTTTCGGCAATCAGCTTCAATCCATCCACGCTGTAGCCTTTCAAAAAGTGAACCAGGATGGGACGATCGGGCGTGAGGTGCTCCTGTAAGCCTTTGATTTCCTGTAACGCCAATTTCTCTTCCAGGCTACGGATGGTTTTTTCCCGGTTTTTCAGCTCTTCCACCAGTTTTTGCACCTTGCCGGGTACTTCTTTGGCAGGGCTTTTCAGTAGCTCGGCCATATCCCGCATGTCTAATTCCAGCTGCTTAAACTGCCTGTAGGCTTTTTCGCCGGCCACAATCTCAATCCGCCGGACGCCAGAGGCAATGGCCCCTTCTGACATGATTTTAACCAGGGCAATTTCCCCCAGTTGCATAACATGGGTGCCGCCACACAGCTCTTTGCTGGCTTCGCCGTAAGAAATCACCCGGACTTCATCGCCGTATTTTTCGCCAGCCATCAGAATGGCCCCGGATTGACGGGCCGCCTCGATGGGGAGGATTTCCGCATTTCGGACGATATTTTCCTGAATCCACTTATTGATCAGGGCTTCTGCCCGGGCCAATTCATCGGGTTTGAGGCCCCGGTTGAAGGTGAAGTCAAACCGGGCCCCGTCCGGGGAAACATGGGAGCCCGCCTGGGTGACCGAATCGCCTAAAACCTCTCGCAAAGCCCCTTGTAGTAGGTGGGTGGCTGTATGATGAATGGCCGCATGCTGGCGAGCGACGGGATCCACGTGGGCCACAATGCTATCGCCCACACTGAGTCCTTCACCCTGGTCGTACAGGCAGTGGTGTACAAATAAATCACCCACCTTGGTCACGTCATTGACCACCACAGTGAGGCCTTGATACCCGTTATCGCTGGAAAAAGAGCCCCGATCGCCTACTTGCCCACCGGATTCGGCGTAAAAAGGCGTGATATCCAGAATGGCCTGGAAGGGTTGATTGGTACCTTCTACTTTTTGCACTTCCTCGCCGTTAACAATCAGCGCTTTGACCGTGGCTACTGCGCTTAGTTGGTCATATCCCACGAATTGGGTGCTGCCGACCCGGCTGAGCAGCTCGCTATAGAGTTGATCCTTGACGATGGCCTCGCCTTTACCCCGGGCGGAGCGAGCTTTGTCCCGCTGGGCTTCCAAAGCCGCCTCAAAGCCGTCCTGATCAATGGCGAAACCTTCCTCTTGGGCGATATCGTGGGTGAGTTCCAGGGGAAAGCCATAGGTGTCGTAGAGCTTGAACACATCCTCGCCGGGAACGGTTTTCAGGCCTTCAGTCTTGAGGCGCTCCAGCGTTTCCTCCAGAATTTTGGAGCCCCGTTCCAGGGTTTCCAGAAAGCGTTTTTCTTCCAGCTTCACGGTTTCCACAATGTGATCGTAGCGGCTGCGTAACTCCTCGTAAGGGGTTTGGTAGTGGTTGCGTACCGTGGCCACCAGTTGATAGAGGAAGGGCTCCTGGAAGCCCAGGTATTTTTTGCCGTAACGTACCGCCCGGCGTAGCAACATGCGAATGATGTAGCCCCGGCCTTCGTTGCTGGGGGTAATGCCGTCGGCCACTGCAAAGCTGATGCAGCGGATGTGGTCGGCGACGATTTTCATAGCCACATCGGTTGCTTCACTTTGTTTGTAAGGGGTTTTACAGAGTTTGGAAACCTGATCCACCAAGGGGAAGAGTAAATCGGTCTCAAAGGTGTTGTCCTTCCCCTGTATGACCATGGCAATGCGCTCCAGCCCCATGCCGGTATCCACATTTTTGTTCTCCAGCGGGGTGCGTTTGCCCGTTTCATCCTGGAAAAGTTGCATGAACACCAGATTCCAGATTTCCACGAAGCGGTCTTCATCCAGCAAATCCGGGTTGCTCTCCGGGCTTCCTGCGGGCAGTCCGCCCCGGTCGTAAAAAATCTCCGAGCAAGGGCCGCAAGGTCCGGTGGGGCCGGGTGGCCCCCAGAAGTTGTCTTTTTCGCCCCGGCCAATAATCTGGTTTAGGGGGATACCGGCAATCTCGTGCCAGAGTTGGCGGGCTTCATCATCGTCCTGAAAAACGGTCACCCACAGTTTCTCTCGGGGCAGGCCCAATTCCTGGGTGACAAACTGCCAGGCGCAGGTAATGGCCTCTCGCTTAAAGTAGTCCCCAAAGCTGAAGTTACCCAGCATTTCAAAAAACGTATGGTGGCGGGGGGTGCGGCCCACGTATTCCAGGTCGGAGGCTTTGCCGCTGACCCGGGCGCATTTCTGGACACTGACCACGCGGGGAGGGGTTGGTGGCGGCTCGATCCCCAGAAAAATGGGCACAAAGGGCAGCATTCCCGCCGGGGTCAACAGGACGGTAGGGTTACTGGGCACCAGGCTGGCGCTGGGTTGGTGTTTGTGGCCGTATTGCTCGGCAAAAAAACGAATGAACTTTTCTCGAATAGTCGCGCCTGAAAGTGTGCCCGAAAGTGCCATGTTACAAGGGATCCTCCAATACTTTGCCTTCAGTGTAACTGAGGGGCATTGAAATATCTACTACACCATCCAAAGGATTCTGGGAGGGCCCGGCGCTCTTCCCCTTGCATAAAACAATGGGATAATAGAACATAAAAAATAGGACAGATGTTCGAGGGAGTGGTCTATGAGTACCGAAACCAAGATATTGAGCCGGGATAGTGGCGACAAGACCATTGTGGATATTGAAGCGCAAAACGTGGACTTTCGGAATTGCGAAGCCATTAAATCCTCTGTGGCGGGCTTTGTGTCCCAGGGGCAGAAAAATATTATTTTGAACCTCAGCAAGGTCAGCTTTATGGATAGTTCCGGGCTGAGCGTCATGCTGTTTTGCAAGCGGGTTTGCGATGAGGCCGGGGGCACCTTTGGGGCTTTTGGCTTGCAGAACTACGTCAACAACCTGGTGAATCTGACCAACCTGAACAAAACCATTCCAATTTATGCCAGCGAGGCAGATGCCACCGGTTAAACGCTGGGCTGGTTGTGACTGGCTGGGTTGTTGGTTGACCAATTAAAATTGCTCGGCCCGGGCTTTGGTAATGCTGAGCGGCTGATCCAGAATGATCGTCCAGTGTTCCCCGGGCGGGATGGTGATGTGGGTGCCCATGGCCCTGGGGCCGCCAAACACCACTTTGTTGTATTCTCCAATGCCCGCCACCCGTTGGGTGGAGAGGTAGGGTTTGGTGCCTCGCGTCACTTGGCCGCCCCATGTGTGATCTTTCCGGGGGGTGCGCACGTGGGCCTGAATGGGGAGTTTTTCCCCGTTATGCAAGATGATTTCCTGAAAAGTCACGGCCAGAATGGCTTCCCGCCCTTGTATAGGAGGCTCCAACTGGCTTACTTTACCGATAAATCGGGTGTTTTTGGGGAACATGAGTTCTTCGTACAGGTAAATATGCTGGTTGCTAATCACTTCCACCGGGTCGTCCAGTTGGTTGATCTCTGTGCTGAGCGGGGTTTGCAGCAGCACGTGAAAGGCGGTTCCAGCAGGCAGGGTGTAATTGATAAAGCGTGGGTCGGGTTCGCTGCGCTGAACGGGAGGGGAGATGGGAATTTGGGAAGTCTCTTCGGCACTGGTAAGCGGCTGCACGGAAAGTAGGCCAAGGGTCAAGGAGCCCAGCAATGCCCAGCGGTTCATAATGTTAGTGGTGATCATTAAACGCCTCATAGTTGTCATTGTAAGCGTCTTTGGGGAATTGCCAACCTATGGTTGGGGGATAGGCGGGCCGGTGGTATTCTGTACGTATGACCGCCATCGCTTTTTTCGCCGCGCACCCTTTGCCGGTATTTTCATTTTTATCCCCGGAAAGCAAGCGTCAACTGGAGCAGTACCTGTTGACCGGTAATACCGCCTTTCGGGAAAAAAAGCTGCTGGAATTTTTCAAGTCCATCGATTGGCTGGACGACGCCACCTTGCTCAGCGATCGGTTGCTTCAGAAATTCTCGCCGGGTTTTCGGCGACAACTGGGTCGGGAAATTGCTCAGTACCGGCAGGAAAAACTGTCCAGTCGGGCGGAAAGCGCCCAAAAACGGGAAGAGTATAAACTGCGGGTGTTCGCCTACTTCCGTAAGCACATGCCCCCTGCGGATAAGGCCCTGTTAGAAAGCCTGCGGGATTTTGAGCTGGACTTGACCGGCCGGGACGTCAATTGGCGGCATTACTTCACCCTGGACTCCTTCAAGAAGATAGACGCTTTTATTCAGGCCAGCCATGAAGAACGCCAGAGCCTGTTTGCCCAGTTCCGCAAGGATGTGGAAACCTATAAAAAGAACTACGACAAGATTTATAACGCCAATTACACCACCGAAGCGGAACGAGGCTTCACCTTTGATGATTGGTGCGACATGATGGGGGATGAAGCCCCCCGTAACAGCCAAAAATCTGGTGCGCATCGCGGTAGCGGTACCAGACAAAACTATGCCTCCAGGCCAGATAGCAAGATATTGCAGGCCTTTCAAACATTGGGCGTGACTTTTGGGGCCTCTCAGGATGCCGTAAAAAAGCAGTATCGCCAGATGACCTTGCAGTACCACCCGGATTTGCCCAACGGCAACGAAGAGAAAATGAAGGCCATTGTGGGGGCCTATCAGGAACTCCAACGGTATTGGTCAACTCAGGCGGTGGCTTTGTAGTCCTTTAACTGGCTGTAACACTTTGTGTCAACTTGGGGGGATGCGGTAGCCTGCGGATCGCCCACTCCTTATAATGAGACGGTAGGTATGGAGAGTTGAAGCAATGCGGTATTCCTACGAGTGTTGGCCCCAGCAGCCCTTTAAGCAAACAGAAGAGCAGTCTGCTTCTCTTGCCAACGCTGTTTTGGACGAACCTCCCTTGTCTGGGGAGAATGACAGTCTCCCCGCGCAGGCCGATGAACTGCGTGCACTGGAGCAAAGCCTTCCCTTCACGCTGGAGGATGGCTTAGACGCCTACCGAAACCACGACGCTCAGCCGCAAGTTGGCTTGTGGACTTCCACGCCTTCGGTGGAAGAGGCTCATTGGAATGATTTTGCCAAGTTGGTGGCTGATCACGTGCTGGCCTACATGCTGGAGTATCCTTTAAAGGATGAGCTGGAGTCCTTGCGCCAGAAGAGCAGCGAATCCGAGCGGGAGACTCGCCGGATGGCCCACCAAATTCAGGAGTTGGCTTTGGAAAATAGCGCGCTTAAAGTGGCCTTGCACAAGGCCGAACAGGAGTTGGCTCTCTTTACGCCGGTGGCTGGTGGCTTTTTCAAAAAAGGCAATTAACAGGGCGCCCTCATTACGTTGGGATGTCTGATTTTTCAGGGATAGTTGTAGGGGCGTAAATTCTGGGTTGGGTTGGGTGTTTGTTTTAGAACGAGCCGCTGTTTGATAATTCCCAAAGGACTGGGCAGCGTCCCGGATTACTATTGTTGTAGCCTCATTGTCAGTTGTCCCGCCCTTGGGGGATAATGATGGTGCTTTTTTCTCGATCCCCTCACGCTCCTTGCCAACCTTGTGAGAATGCCCCCTATGCCTTCCCCAACCTCACCGACTTCCGCTGTCGTCACCAATGCCCAGGCTTGCTCCAAAAAGCCCCGGCGTAAATCCTTTCCAGAGCAAGTGTGGGATATGCTGGCCTGCTTTCGTTCGGTGCAGTTGGCCATTGTGCTGCTGTCCTTGTTGGCTTTGGCCACCATGGCGGGTGTTCTGATTCCGCAAGAGGGCATTGTGGATCTCCAGCAGATCAAGCGGGACTTTGGGCCCAATTACCGAATGTTTAAGGCCATGGGCCTGTTTAACGTCTATTCTTCCTACTGGTTTGTGGCTTTGGAAGTGTTGTTCTTCTTTAATCTGCTCTTTGGCAGCTTCCAATGGCTGAAGCCCGCCTACCTGGCAGCCACACGCAACACGTTTTTCAGCGCCAGTTACATCAAAAATAGCCCCCAGCGGCTGATTCTGGATTCCCCGGAGTCGGTGGAGGCCACCTTGGGCCGAGTGTCCGGTTGGTTGCGCAAACAGCGCTACGGCGTGCATCCAGCGCCAGCCAATCAACAAAGTGCCGATGCCAAGTTGATATACGCCACCAAAGGGAATTTTTTCCGTTTTGGGGCGGTGGTGGTGCATAGTGGCATTCTCTTGATGCTGCTGGCCTCGGTTTATGGGGTCTTTTTCGGGTTTAAGGCCCAAAAGCTGGCGGTTCCGGGGGAGACCTTCGCCCTGTCCGATTCCCAGATGTTCCGAACCAACATTGACCCCTCGATCTGGCTGGGCTCGGTGCCGGAGTGGAAAATCCGGGTGAATGATTTTCGGATTGAATACTACCCGGAGGGGCAGTCGCCCGGGAATAACGCGGTGGTCAAGCAGTATTACGCCGATTTGTCGGTGTTAAACGCCCAGGGCAAGGAAACCAAGCGGGAAACTATTTCCGTGAACCATCCGCTGGCCGTGGATGACACCGTGTTGTATCAGGCCAGCTTCAATCCCACCGGCAAGTTGTTTGTGACCGTGGATGGCAAGCCCATGACGCTGGAAACCAATACGGAGTTCATGAATCGACCCGTCAGTTTGACGGAACTGCCCAATGGACGGGCTTTGCTGGTTTTTCCGTTTTTTGTGCAGCAAGACCCGGATGTGACCCGCAACAATGTGGTCATCTTTCTGCGGGACGCCAAGGGCTTTGTGGGTGCCCAGCCGGGTAAAATGCCGCCGAATCTCCGTTTACGGGAAGGCGAGTCCGGGGAGTTATCGGGCATGCGCTTTACCTACGTCAAGCCGGAGATACAAACCGGCTTGCAGATTAAAAAAGGGCCGGAAGTACCCTGGATGTACCTGTCCTACATCATCATTATCGTGGGTACCATTATGTGCGTGTTCACCCAGCGACAAGTGTGGGTGGCCGTCACGCCGATGGCTGAGGGAGAGGGCGCTCAGCTGGCCTTGACCTTCAAGACCAAAAAAGCAAAACTGAGCTTTATGAAAGAATTACAGCGCTTACAGACGGCGCTTCGGCAAGCGGGCTATACGGACGCCTTGATGGTGGCATCGGCACCCCCGGCTAGCGAGCCAAACGCCGAGAAAGTGCCGGTACTGACGTGAGACACGCTGACTTGAGATACAACGGGAGGCCTAAGGCATGATTTTTCATCAGGACTGGGAACAAAACTGGTACTACACGGCCCTCACCTTAACCGCCGTGAGCCTGATATTTTACCTGTTGCACACCATTCGCCCCAAAAACGCTTTCCGGGAAGCCGGTTGGGGTAGCATGCTGCTTTCTGGCCTGTGTTTGGTGGCCTCTATGGTGGTGCGCTCACAAAACGCCCAGTATTTCGCCCTTTCCAACATGTATGAATCCCTGCTGTCCGTTTGCATCGGCTTGCAGTTGTCTTTTGTGGTCTTGGATCGCTGGTTCAAGTTGCGTACTCTGGGCTTGCCAGTGGCCATTATGCTGCTGATTTCCCTGTTTTATAACCTTAGCCTGCCCACCGAAATCCATCCCTTGCAGCCTGCCTTGCAAAGTTACTGGCGTAGCATTCATGTGCCGATTATTTTGCTCTCTTATGCCCTGTTTACCCTGGCCTTTCTCAGTTCGCTGGTGTTTCTGGTGAAGGAAGCGCTCACCGGCAAGCCATCCCGGTCGTCTGGCGGGGGAGGGCAGCCCGGCCAGCTCAGTCCGGCCTTGGCGGGCATGAATGCTTATCTGGATGACAGCCAGCAAGTTAATCTGGAAATGGACATTGTGCAGGACAAGGCCAATGTTTACGATGAAATTACCTATCGCTGCGTGGCGTTTGGTTTTCCCTTGCTGACCCTGGGGATTATTCTGGGGGGTATGTGGGCCAACGAGGCCTGGGGCAACTACTGGAGCTGGGATCCCAAGGAATCCATGAGTCTGGTGACCTTGCTGGGGTACGGCGTTTACCTGCACATGCGCATCAATGGGGAACATAGCCAACGGACTCTGGCCTGGGTGTCCGTCACGGGTTTTGTGCTGATGCTGATTACCTACTTTGGGGTCAACCTGATGGGGTTGGGCCTGCATTCCTACGGAAAAATCGGCTAACTCGGCATACTTTCAAGCGCAATGAAGCCAGATTCACTCAGGGAACTGGCTTTTTTGTCCTTTCCGTGCGGCAGGCGATGATGGCGTTCGTGCCTTGCGATAGATCGGCCATGTGGTTTATAGGCTACAGTGCATTCAATGTTACAATGGTTTACTAAGGAAAGTGATTGAGACTCCTGGAGCGGTTGTGCCCGTTGCATCCCCTGTTGCAACCAATGGCACAAAGGCTCCGGTGGCGATGAAAGTAACTGACAATCCGGGTGTGAGCCTGCTGGTAGGGTTTGAGCCGATGTGGACCAAACGCGATTTGGGATTTTGCGGATTTTGCGCTTATAGCCTCGCTATAACCATGTTTGGCTTGCTGTTGAACGGTGCCGTGGCCATGGCCATGCCATTGTTCTCCGGGATTACCAGCATTGAAGCCGGTACCTTGCAGGCGGATGGCAGTCAACTCATCCGCTTCAGCGCGGATTTACCCTTCCAGTACCAAACACAGGTGCTGGATGACAATACGGTGGTGTTGCGGCTCTACAACGCCCGTTTGGGGCAAGCCTTGGTGACGCCGGAGGGAGCGATCAATGTTCTGGCGGGTGGGGCCATTGAATCGGCAAAATTGCGATCTACCCCGACTCCGGCGGGCACTTCATCCAATTTTCAGGAGCTCATCTTCTCCGGGGCGGGTTTGGGCCGGTTAAAGCTCAAAATTATGGGGGGAGAGGCGTTGCCGGTCAAAGTGGCGCTGCCCCAGCCGCAGGTACCATCAAGTTCCGAGAGGTTGGCCGTCGCCCCCACTCGCTTGTCGTCCGCCAAGGCAACCAGCGTTGTCCCTGTCAGCCAGGCTGTGGCCAAGGCAGGAGCCAAGGGCAAGCCCGCCAAGCCCGGTGTGGCAAACGCTTTATCTCATTTGGATGCCTTGAAAAAAGAACTCAAGACCAGCAAGCCCGTCGTTGATGGCTCGGGCTTTGATAAGCTGATGGGTCAACCGGTGGCCATGATGGCCACCACACCGGAAAGCCCTGCGCCTGTCGAAAGTCGCGGCCCCCAAATTGCTTCGGTGAGAAATCTGGCGGGTGGCATCCCCCCGGCAATGGCCCGGCCCATGGCGCAGCCGCAAGCGGAATCGAAAGTGGCCTCGAAGGCGGCCTCAAGGCTGGAAGCTAATAACGAATCCGACATTGAGCCCGGGGCAGCGTCGTCAGCGGAGCCGGTTTTCCCGGCAGCGCCCCTGGCCACCGTTACGCCCGAAGCTGCCGCCGTTGGTGACTCCGTACCGCCCGAGCCTGCCTATCAGGTTTTGACGCCGCTGCCTCGCTATCAGGGGGGCGCCGCTCCCATTCAGGCCATGACCACGGACGCCGATGGCAAGCCCATTTTAATTCGCCCCAAAAATCAGCCCATCACCGAATTCAATATTCCCCAGGCCCCGGAGTCTTTTAACGTGCTGTTCCAGTCGGAGGGAAGCCCTGCCCGACAGCGGGTGGCCAGCCTGATGGCGGACTCGCTCAAAGCGTATCAGGCCAAACAGTATGCCAAGGCGCTGTCTCTCATCCAGCAGGCTTTGCAGATCCAAACCGATAACGCCGATCTCTATGCGGCCCTGGCTGACATCCAGACGCAGTTGGCCCAAAAGCAGGAGGCGGTGAAAGCCTATGCCCGGGCCTATCAGTACAACCCCCAACAGTATGGGCAGCCTTACGCTCAGGCGCTGGTGCTGGCCGGTCAGCGAGAGAAGGCCATTGGGGTGTTAAAGGCGGTCTATGGCAAAAATCCCAATCAGGCTGGTGTGGCTTACATGCTGGGCACCTTGTATGAAGAACTGGGCCAGACCGAGGAGGCTTTGCCCTACTTGAAGCAGGCCGCCGAACTGCATCCGGGCTCGGCGGATATTCAGTACAATCTGGGCCTGGCTTACGAGTTATCCGGCGATAATCTGCTGGCGGAGCGGCACTATCAGCGGGCCCTCAGGCTGGATGCCTCCGCCGCGGACGCCCAAAAAGCCTTGGATCGGGTGCGGGCGGCTTCCCGAGACTAGCGAGAGTCATCGACTTGGCTGGTAAAGAAAAAAGCACCCACTCCCGGGGAGCGGATGCTTTTTAAATGGCCGTTTTAGCGCTTGTGTTCTAGCGCTGATGTCTTGGTGCTTATACAGCAGCCGGGGTTTTGGGGTTTTCGTACACCCACCCTTCGGTGCTGCGGTTCCAGCTGGGCAGCAGTTCATCGGCGCTGAAGAAGATTTTCAGCTCACGCTCGGCGCTGGCCACGCTGTCGGAGCCGTGAATGACGTTGCGACCCAGATCGATGGAGAAGTCGCCACGGATGGTGCCGGGAGCGGATTCCTTGGGGTTGGTGGCGCCCATCATTTTACGGGCGGTTTCCACCACGTTATCGCCTTCCCAGGCCATCGCCACAATGGGGCCGGAGGTGATGAAGTCCACCAGGCCTTTGAAGAAGGGGCGCTCTTTGTGCTCGCCGTAATGCTCTTCGGCGGTGGCACGGGTGATGTGGGCCAGTTTCAGGCCAACCAGTTTGAAGCCTTTTTTCTCAAAACGGCTGATGATTTCGCCGATCAGGCCACGTTGCACGGCATCGGGTTTCAGGGCAATAAATGTACGTTCCATGTGAGGGTGTCTCCTTTTTGATCACGGTTTTATCACGGTAATTCCGGGCTGTGCTCCGCCGCTGATTTCGCTGGCGCGAATTTTGAGAGGGCAGGCACAAAAAAGCGTTGTCCAGATTTTATATGCTATCAAGGCAAAGCCATCCAGATTGCGCAATTCATCTTATCCAACCCGTACAAGGATTACAATTCATGCCCCCTGTTGCCACCCTGCCCTTTTCTGAAGCGATTTATAACCAGCTCCCTGCGCCCCAGCGAAAAAAACTGGCGCAGGCCACGGTCAAACAGTCTGCCTTCTCCTCGGCCAGCTTGCTCAGCAATACCCTGAAAAACCCTGAAGTGGTCAAGGCGCTACCCCAAGAAGCCTTTGGGTCTTACATCAATAAAAATGGGCAAATCAAGTGGTGGCCACGCCTCAAGCTGACATTGCGGCACTTTTACCATGCCTTATTCTCCAATTACGCCAAGCTCAGCCAAGATTTTGCCAAACTGGTGGAACGTTTAACGAAGGCCAATGGCAATGGCCCGGCTGAGGCCTCGACCGGGAGAGGGGCTGCGTCTTCCGGGGCTGGGGGAAACCGGGGCGCGGGGGTTAAGAGTTTTGTAGCGAACATGGCTGCTGCGGCAGGGGGAAATATGCTGGGCAATCAATTGAGTGATTGGCACCAAGAAAGAAAGGATAAAAAAGCACAGTCTGCTGGTGGTGATGGCGGCGATGCAGGGGATTCAGCAGTTGATAAAATGGCTTCCCCCGAAGATGCTGAAAAATCAAGCGCCAAGGGTCATGAGGATCAGGAGGCGCAGGAGGTTGCCGGAAACGATGGCGAGGCCGAGGGTGTCGATGGCAATGACAATCAGGATGACAACTATGATGCCCCTGACGACTTGGAGGCGGGTGATCCCGCCGATGATTCTGACGGTGGCGGCCTGTTTGGCTGGCTTGGCGGACTTTTTGGCGGCGATAGCGATGGTGACGGCGGTGATTTCGGCGGGGACGACTAATAAGTCGACCTGCTTTCGCTGATGAATATCGTTTCTAAAGCGCTGCTTACACTGCCATAGGGGCTGGAAGGGCCAATAGGGAGGCGGCGATGCGATCCCCCAGCTCGGCGGTGCCTACTTCTGTGGCGCCGGGGCCCATAATGTCAAAGGTGCGATACCCCGCTTCCAGCACTTGCTCAATGGCCGTGTCAATCTGGCTGGCCGCTTGGCTGTATCCAAAGCTGTTCTCCAGCATCATGGCCAACGACAAAATGGTGGCGATGGGGTTGACCTTGTTTTGTCCGGCGAATTGGGGGGCCGACCCGTGAGAGGGTTCATACAGGGCGTTGCGTTGGCCGTTGGCCTTCCGTTCGCCCAGGCTGGCGCTGGGCAACATGCCCAGAGAGCCGGTCAGCATGCTGGCCTCATCGGACAGAATATCCCCAAACATGTTCTCGGTCAGAATCACGTCAAACTGCTTGGGGTTCAAAATCAGTTGCATGGCCGCGTTGTCCACGTACATATGAGACAGCGCCACGTCCGGGTAGTCTTTGGCCACGGCATTCACCACGTCTCGCCACAACTGGGAGCTGGCAAGCACGTTGGCTTTATCCACGGACATCAGTTGCTTGCGCCGACTGCGGGCCGATTCAAAGCCAATACGGGCGATGCGCTCAATTTCCGGTTGGGTGTAGATCAGCGTGTCGAAGGCTTTCTCTTCTGTACCGCTGCCTTCTCGGGCCCGAGGTTGTCCAAAATAAATGCCCCCGGTCAGTTCCCGAATGACCATCACATCAATCCCATTGACCACTTCGGGTTTGAGGGTGGACACATGCGCCAGGCATTTGTAGCCTTTCACCGGGCGCAGGTTGGCGTACAGCCCCAGTGCCTTGCGAATTTGCAACAGCCCTTGCTCCGGGCGAATTTTGGGATCCAGCGTATCGTATTTAAAGTCTCCCACGGAACCCATCAGAACGGCGTCGGACTCCTGGGCTAGTTTCAGGGTTTCCGGGGGCAGGGGAACGCCCGCCGCCTCAATGCCCGCTCCGCCCATGGGGGCGTATGTCAGCTCAAAGCGCAGGTTAAACTTTTGCTCCACGGCTTTCAGCACCTTAATGGCCTGTTCCATAATCTCCGGGCCAATGCCATCACCGGGCAATACTGCGATTTTGTGCGTGGGGCTCATGCGGGTTTCCCTTTCGCTTGACGGACTGAATGAGTTTATCAAACCATAAATTCCCAGGCTATAAATATTTAGCGCTTCAAAACGGGCCTTGAATATGCGCTATCCCGTTGAAGGCTGGGCTCAGGCGGGGTAAAGTATAACTTTCCATTTAAAGATACTTGGTTAGAAGGAGTGCGTGGATATGACCGTAGTCGATGGGTGCTCGTTGCGCGTGAAGCACAGAGGGTTAATAGGCATTACCCCCAAGGTTCCCATTAAGGATACGGCTACCCTTAGTTGGGTTTACACGCCCGGCGTGGCCAAGCCCTGCCTGGAAATCGAGCAGAATCACCTGACCTCCTTTGATTACACCATGCGAGGCAACACGGTGGCCATTATTACCGATGGTTCCAGCGTGTATGGCCTTGGCAACGTGGGGCCTTACGCCGCTTTGCCCATGCTGGAATCCAAAAGCGTTTTCCACAAAAATTTTGCAGGAATCGATGGTATTCCCATCGCCATTGATACCCAGGACGTGGATGAGTTTGTGGAGACGGTTCGCTACTTGTCCCCCACCTTTGGTGGCTTTCACCTGGAGGATATCTCCTCGCCTCGCTGTTTTGCCATTGCTGAACGGCTGAAACGGGCCGTGTCCCTGCCCATTTTGCATGCCGATCAGCATGCCTCCGCCACCGGGGTGCTGGCCGCCTTGTTAAACGCCCTGAAAATTGTGGACAAAAAAATCCAGAATCTCTCGGTGGTCATCAACGGGGCCGGGGCCGCTGGTATTGCCACCGCCAAGATGTTAAAGCAGGTGGGCGTGGGCGATGTGAAGGTGCTGGATCGGCATGGAGCCATCTATTACCGCCGCACCGAGGGGCTGAACTACATCAAATCCGAAGTGGCCCGGCTGACCAATCGGGAAGACAAGAAGGGCGATCTGGCTTTCATGCTGCGGGGAGCGGATGTATTCGTCGGCTTTTCGGCGGCAGGGGTGCTGACCCCGGACATGATCCGTAGTATGGCCGTAGATCCCATTATTTTTGCCCTGGCCTTGCCGGAACCGGAAATTTCCTATCAGGCGGCCAAAGAAGCGGGCGCCAAAGTGGTGGCCACCAGCTTGAGCAACGCCCCCAATCCGTTTAACTCGTCTCTGGTCTTCCCCGGGGTGTTCCGGGGGGCCTTGGATGTGCGGGCTACCGATATTAACCACCCCATGCTGTGCGCCGCGGCGCATGCTATGGCGGATTTGGTGACGGAAGAAGAACTGAATCAGGCCATTATCCTGCCCCAACCGCTGGATTACCGGGTGGCCGCCAAAATCGCCCGGGCGGTAGCCCATGCGGCCATTGAGACCCAGGTGGCCCAAGTGGCTGTGGCCCCGGAGAGCATTGAGGACAAAGTGATGAACTTTGTGTACGAGGGTTCCAACGCCTGGGTAGAGGACTTGGCCCCGGACGCTTTGGCTGGTAAAAGCAACGATGAAATTTCCCTGATTAACCACAAGCGCTATCACGGGGTTATTGAAACGGTTTCTTATGTGCCCATTCGGGACAATTTCATTTACAACAGCGTCTATACCCAGCCGGAAGCCTCTCGCCCGTGCGAGATTATTCGGGATAACCCGGATATGGCTTACGAAATGACCCTGAAGAATAATCTGGTGGCCATTGTGACTGATGGCAGCGCCGTTTTGGGCCTGGGCAATATTGGCCCCGGCGCCGGGCTCCCGGTGATGGAGGGCAAGGCCGTGCTGTTCAAAACATTTGGCGGGGTGGAAGCCTTCCCCATTTGCCTGCGCACCCAAAGCGTGGATGAAATCGTAGAGACGGTCAAGAAAATCGCCCCGGTGTTTGGCGGGGTGAACCTGGAAGACATTGCCGCTCCCCGGTGCTTTGAAGTGGAAAAACGCCTGACCGAGGAGCTGGACATCCCCGTGTTTCACGATGATCAGCATGGCACCGCCGTGGTGGTGTTGGCCGCCCTGCTGAACGCTGTGAAGATTGCTGACAAGCACATGTCTGATTTGCGTATTGTGGTCAATGGCGCTGGAGCGGCGGCTTTGAGTGTTTCCAAACTGCTGCTGAAGGCGGGGGCCAAGGATATCATCATCTGCGATACCACCGGGGTCATTTACAAGGGCCGGGAAAAGGGCATGAATCAGTTCAAGCGGGATATTGCCGAAATCACCAACCTGGCCGATGAGCGGGGCGATCTCAACTCTGTGCTGAAGGGGGCCGATATGTTTCTGGGCCTGTCGGTGCCCGGCCAGCTGACTCAGGACATGGTGCGCACCATGAACCCCAATCCCATTATCTTCGCCTTGGCCAACCCGGTGCCTGAAATTATGCCGGATGAGGCTTATGCCGCCGGGGCCAAGGTTATGGCCACCGGGCGCAGTGATTTTCCCAATCAGGTGAACAATTCTCTGGCCTTTCCGGGCATTTTTCGGGGGGCGCTGGATGTGCGGGCCCATGAAATCAACGATGACATGAAAATTGCCGCTGCCTTTGCCATTGCCGAGATGATTACGGAAGAGCAATTGGCTGCGGGTACTATTATTCCCGGCGCTCTGGACTTCCGGGTGCCTCCGGCGGTGGCTGCGGCGGTAGCCAAAGCGGCCATTGAAACGGGGGTAGCCCGTAAAAAGATGGATCCGGCGGATGTGTCCAGGCAACTACAGCATTTTATCGCGGAAGGGATGCTAGCCCCGGCCATTTAGAACGTAGGCCCTCTTTTAGTCCTCAGGTTGGTCCCAAAACCAGACGGTTTCTGCTGTTCCCTGAAAAATGCCGAGGACTGAAGAATGCCTAGGAACAGGCTGTAGGTTTGGCTGCCCGGAAACGTCAGGACCGGCCGACTTTCGGCTTGTAATTTGCGGTCTGGGCAGTCTCATACGTTACGGTCAGCGCAAAAAGCCGGAAGGCTGATCAGGGCGCTTCCGGCTTTTGAAACTGGGATTATGAATACAATCAGTGTTGAGAATAAACCTGAATAAACTTAGTGGTGGGCGGCAGTATGAGGCTGCGGGGCCGGAAGCGGCTGGGCGGAAACGGCCACGGGCTTCTGGTGAACTTCCTGATGGTGCTGCCGCTCTTCTACCTTGCTGTAAATCAGCATCAGTAGCAGGGCCGGAATGCCCAGCAAGGTCAGCCAGACCCACACGGATAAGTTGGCTTCTGGCTTGATCAACGGGTCAATTTGATAGCGGAATATCGATTTGGAAGAGTTTTCAGCCATAATGGAAAATCCTTTTGCCGGAAACGGGACGCAATGGCCTTATTGTAATACAAGAACCCCCGGCTTGCGGAAAGGAAGTTTCCAGATGCGCTCAGGATGGAGATTCCGCCTTCAATTCGTTGAGTCGACCTCCCCGGCGCGTTTTTAAAACTGCGTGTCGCTCAAACAAGCCGCAGAAGCACGCTGGGAAAGGTTTCCGCGTTTTCTTTTTTTAACTCGCTCACTTCAAACAGTTAAAAACGCGCTGGGGAGGTCGACTCACCTCAGATAATGCGCTCTTTCAGGGCTTTAAGGGCCGCGGCGGTGCGATCTTCCACTTCCAGCTTCTGGAAGATGTTTTTCAGGTGGGTTTTGACCGTATTCATACTGATGCATAGCTTGTCGGAAATCTCGGCGTTATTCAGCCCCTGCGTCACCAGCTTCAGTACGTCGATTTCCCGTTCGGTCAGCAGGCTGGCCCCATTGTTTTCGGGCGTTCCTAGCGACCTGTGGTTGGGGAAAATCTGGTTCATGACAATGCGGGCGATTTTAGGATCAATCCAGCAGGCTCCGTGGGCGGTGGATTTGATGACATGCACCAGCATCTCCGGCGGGGTTTCCTTCAGGCAATACGAATTGGCCCCGGAACTGAACGCATCCAAGACATCGGCCTCCTCTTCGTGAGAGGTTAGCATGACCACTTTGATTTCGGGGTGTTTGCTTTTAATCGATTGAGTGGCTTTGACCCCGTCCATAATGGGCATGCCAATGTCCATCAAAATCACGTGAGGTTTGAGGGTGGAGGCCATTTCCAAGGCCTGGCTGCCGTCTTCGGCTTCGCCAATGAATTCAATCTCTTCCTGCACGCTTTTCAGGGTGGTTTTAATGCTGATACGGGTTAATCGGGAATCATCAACAACCAAAACCCGGATTTTAGTGGCCCTGCCGTCGGTCACCAGACACCCTCCTGTCTTGGGTCAACTGTGGCTTGGTATTGACCATAAAGCTCACTGCGGCGCCTTCGCCTTCGGTGCTTTCTACCCATAACGGATTGCAGTGGGCCTTCAGCACCTGATAGCAGTTAAATAGGCCTAATCCAATACTCATGGGATTTCTGCCTTTACTGGCGGCAAATTGCTTGAACAAGTGATTGAGATCATCGTTTGAGAAGCCAATACCGGAGTCCTGAATCACTACTAATACTTTATCGTCAAATTTTACGGGATGCTTTAAAGAGGTGTGTTGAAACGAACTAACTTTATAAACAGTATCGCTGCCATAATTAGCCGCGTCCACGATTCTACATTCAATTTTACCGTGAATGGGCGTGTTGGAGATAGCGTTACTGATTAAATTGTGTAAAACCCGTTTAATCTCCACGGGATCTGCGTATGCCATCAGGAGCAGGGGCTCGCTTAATCCATATTGGAGGTTGAGTTGAATTGATTTTTCCTGAGCCAGCGCCTGTAATTCCCCAATCGTATTCTCCATGAGTTCCCCCAGATGAAAGCGTTCATACATGAGGGCGGCTTCACCGGACTCATAGCGATAGACTTCCAGGAGACCGGTCACCAAGGACAGGCAGGACTGGTTGGATGATTTCAGAATGCTGATCACTTCGGCCTGCTCGGGGTTTAATGGGCCGTAGGCTTCTTTCAGGAAGTAGGACAATGTTTGTTTTTCCGCCAAAAGTGGGACTTTAAGATCGTGAGTCAGGGTGGCCACAAAATCATCTTTGAGTTTGTGTTCCTGTCGGAGCCTGGCAATCATGTGGTTAAAGGCTTCTCCCAGTTGCTGAATTTCCAGCACGCCTCCCGCTTGAATCTGGTCGCTTTCCTTCATGACGCTCTCCCGGTTCAGCGCCCTGACCTGCCGAATGAGCCTGAGCAATGGCTGGGTGATGGTTCGTCCGGCCACCATGGCCAATATTGCGGAAAAAAACAAACTGGCCACGCCAATCAGGTAAATGGCCACATAGAAGTTGTCCAGTAACTGACGGTAGGGTGCCAATGGCAGGATGTGAACCACTTGCGCCAGAGGGCGATTCTCCGGGGTGTAGATGACTTGCCACTGCACCCGAAAGGATTCCTTACCCAAATCCAGAGTCCAGTGGTCACGACCGGTCAGTGAGGCCTTGTCCAGGTGATGAGCCAGGGTATCTTGCAAGCGCGGGGTCGGTTCTATCTTTCCGCCCTGAACCTGCCACCCCCTTTGCTCCCTTTTGCCGCTCTCCGCCTGGTGGGCCCCTGCCGAGTGAATCCAGATGCCGGTTTGAAGGTTGTTGATACTTTTAAAAAGCCCGTTAATCAGGACATCATCCAAGGGTAGGGCGTAAAAATAACGGATGGGATGCCCTGCCAGCTTGCTGCTGCTGACCAGATAAAGGGTTTTGTGAATTTGAACCCAAAAAATCTCTCTGCTCAGGGTCTGGGTTTCCAGCGTGTGGGCCAGCTCGGGATACAGGGAGCGTTTGGGTGTCGGTTGCCTCAGTCCTTTGCGGGGCAAAATCGTGACCCGCTGCTGCTGAAGATCCAGGGCCATGCACAATAAGCCAGGACTGTTGGGGCATTCCAGGTGGCCATCGGCTATCCTGCCATCAATTTCCCGGCGTAATTGGACGAGGCGGGCCTCGGTCTGCTCCAGGGTCTGGGCAAACAGATCCTGACTCAAGCGAATTTGCTCGTTTTCCGCCCTTTCCAGGTGGGTGGCCAGCACGTTCAGGGTGAAAATAATCAGTGTACACAAGGGAATAAACAGCAGAAATATAAATAAAATCAGAAAGCGCGTGGTAATGGTGTCCACGCTGGCAGGCAGTAGCTTGGCCATGAATTGCTTCCAGCGGCAGGCCAGTTTTGAGTAGAATGGTAAGGCGTTATTCAGTTGCACGATCGAATCCCACCTGGGCAGTTTTGCGTGTTGACGGAAAATGTGTGGACCAAAAAATGGTAAAAAAACGCTGTTCTGGATCGGTATCGGCAGAAATGGACTGCGCTTGAATCGAAATTGAACCGAAACGGATCAACAGTCCATACCCTCTTCCCAACTTGTCTGAATGGTGATTGACGCCCCTGTTTACTGTTATTGAAGCCCCCGGATGTGATTGGATGTCCCTCCCACCCTCAACCTCCAAAGCCAGCGACTTCCCCATTCAGCGGGATGCCGAATATGAGCGGGTTTTTCGGCGAGACAGCCGACGTCAGCAAGCCCGACGGCTGGCCCATCGCTTGGGGTATTGGTATGAGCGTCTCTGGGTGGCCCCCCGTTGGCAACGTAGCGCTCAGATTGTGGATTCGGCTAATAGGCCCCGTTTGTCCACCTGTATTATGACCATGAACTCGGCGGAGCGCATTCAACCGTTGCTGCGGTATATTCGCCGCTTTTCCGATCAGATTGTGGTGGGGGTGGACAGTAAAACCACGGATAATACCCTGGCCGCCTGTGAAGGTTTGGCTGATGAGCTGTTTGTGATTGAAAGCGATGCCCTGACCTGTAACGCTGGACTAGAAGCTCTGGTGGATCGTTGTCAGGGGGAGTGGGTGCTGCGTCTGGATGACGATGAATTCCCCGAGCCTCACTTTGAGACCCTGATCACAGGGCTGATGCAGCAGTCGCGCTATACCCACTTTAAAATTCCCCGGCTGCATTTGTGCGAGGTCGCCCCCATGCGCTGGGTGAATGACAGTTACCTCTACCCCGATTATCAAATGCGCCTGTTTCGCAACGATAAGCGCTTGTTGAAATTTCCGGGGGCCGTGGGACATCTGGGTATTGAATGCCAGGGCCCCAAAGGACGGCTGAACACGGTCAATCTGGTCCACCTGAATCTGGCCATTAACCCACGCTTCAAGCGGGAAGCCAAATTAAGAACCTATATCGAGCGGTTGAACGGCGGGTGGGTACACCCGGTCAACGAGCATGCCTTGCTGTTTGAGGACTTTAACTACCGCATTCAGCCCTATCATTATCCTGATGACGACTTTTTGGCCCTGCTGAAAGCGACCACCCTGCACCAGCGAACCCTATACGAGCAAGCTGCCGCCCACGTCGCACGCATCTAGACGCGCATCCGGCTAGCTTGATTCTAGTCTGATTTATTGAAGTCAGCTTGATACAATTTCGATTGATTCAAGTCAGATTGACTTGAGGCCCCTGGGTGGATACTTCCCTTAAAAACTCGTCCTTGGAACGGGTCAGGCGCAGCACAAACCACAGGCGGGCAAAGCGTTGCAGGGCTTGTCGATATACAGGATTGTCCTTGCCAAATTCATAGGCAATGGCATTCAGGTTCTTTTGGGCCCGACTCAAATCGGCTTTCAGGCGGCGTTGATCCAGTTTTGGCATGGGGTTAACCTCCCGGTGACGGTGAGCATAAGCGGCACAGGTAATGTCGGAAGGCCGCTAGAGCGCCCGATCATCATTCATGAAAAACCATTCATCAAAAACCACTGATCTCAAACCACACGATTCAGGTGAATATTGCGCTTTAAAATCACTCTCTAAAGAATATAAAACATATTTGGAGCGGAAATTGTCCCAAGGGGGATGATGGCGGGCAGCGGCTACAGCAGGGCTTCGCTGAGTTCACTGCTGGCTGGAGAGGCCGTGGTTTGCATGGGGCCACCGGCGTAGGTGCGTGTCCAGAAAACATCAAAGCCAGATGCCGGGAATGCCTCGTTAATGGCTTTGCGAACGGTGTGACCGCCTTCGGTGAAGCCAATCATGGCCGAACCACTCCCGGTCAAGAGTGGGCGGCGAATGCCCGCCTCTTTCATTTTACGGGCCATTTGCCCCAGCAAAGGGTACTCCGGGAACAGCACCTTTTCAAAATCGTTCAGCAGATACGACTCCAAATCCACTTCGTCGCGTAAGCGGCGTTTTTGCTTGCCGTCTTTCAGGGCCATCAGGATATGCTCCGGGGAGCGGGTTTCGTAGCGGGCCCCGGTGGCGAACCGATGGTAGGCCATGCCGGTATCAATATTCAGGTTGCGGGGTTTAATCACCACCAGTCCCATTTCTTCCACCATGCTGGTGGGTAAGGGTTCTACCACTTCGCCTTTCCCGCTGACCAGGGCGAGCCCGCCGCTGATGAAAAAAGGCACGTCCGAGCCCAGTTTGGTGGCCATGCTCCGCAACTCATCGGGACTGAGCTGGGCGTGGGATAAATGGTTCAGGATGATCAACATGGCCGCCGCATCCGAACTGCCGCCGCCCAAGCCCGCCTGCATGGGGATTTCCTTTTGCAAATGCACTTTCAGTCCTAGTGGGGGCAGTTGGGTTTCATCCCAGAATAGGCGATAGGCTTTCACCACGAGGTTATCCTTGGCCCGGTATTCCAATTCTGGAATGTTGCAGCTGAACTTGATGGTCTGCTGCTTGCCTTCATGCAAGGGGCTGACATCCAGCCGATCCCACAGACGGATGGCTTGCATGACCGAGCAAAGCTCATGGTATCCATCAGCCAGTCGGGGTCGAATGTTCAGAAACAAGTTAATTTTGGCTGGCGTTTGAACCGAAAGCATTACTTAACTCTCCGAAAGTAATTACTGAGATGGCTTCTGCACGTAAATTGGAGTCAATTCCCAGTTGGGCGAAAATTCGATCAATCTCTGCCCCACTGGCAAAGGAGCCCCCCATCAGGGCGTTGCGAATGGTTTTGCGTTTCTGGGCAAAGGCGGTGCGCACCAGTCTGGAAAGCAACGCCAGATCGTTCACCTGAATCAACGGCTCCGGACGGGGAAACAGCGTGACCACGGCGGATTCCACCTTGGGGGGCGGATAAAAATCGGAGGCGGGCACCACAAAGTCAAACCGGGGTTCAAACCAATACTGCAAGGCAATGGAAAGCGGATTGAAAGCCCGTTGTCCCGGATGGGCGCAGATTCGCTCGGCCACTTCCTTTTGCACCATGACCGTCAGCTGGGTGATTTGCTGGCGCAAGGGGTAGTGAGCCTGGTACAGTTCGCCCGCCAGCAAAAACATAATTTTAGAAGTGATCTGATAGGGCAGGTTCCCCACCACTTTGAATTTGGAGGTGGCGGTGGTAAAACTCTCAAAGTCGAATTTGAGAATGTCCTGCTCCACCAGATGAAAGTTAGGATGCTGGCCCGCAGGGAAACGCTCTCGCAAATGCTTGCACATACGCCGATCCAGTTCCACGGCGGTTAGCTGGCAGCCAGTGGCCAGCAGTTTTTCGGTGAGAAAACCGCCGCCGGGGCCAATTTCCAGCAACTGATCGCTGGGGCTGAGATCCATAAGGTCGCAAATAGCCTTCAGCACCGTTTCCCGAATCAGGAAATGCTGGCTGAAGCGCTTTTTTAACCGTAAATGGCGGGCTTCTTCAAGTAAGAGATTGTTGGTGGGACGGGGTTTTTGAGGATAGGATGGCATTTAGGCAAGCGGCTCTGGTTGGGACTCTAGGGCAAGGTATGCGGCCCCCACGATACCGGCGTGGTTGCCCAGGGCGGCGGGCACTAACTGGAAGGCATCACTCATGGCGCGTTCCCGGGTGCGCTCCAGCAATAAATCGAAGTCCACAAACTGGGCCAGACCGCCGCCCACCACAATCATGTCCGGGTCCATCACGTTGATCAGGCTGCTCAGGCCCACGGCAATGTGATGGTGCCAGTCATCTATAATTTGCTGGCCAATGTGGTTGTTGTCTTTCCAGGCGGCAATGACGGCATACGTGGTTACTTTACCGTTCTCGCAGTATTTGGTTTTAAATTCCTGCTGGGCTTTTTCCGGGGCGGCTTCTACGGCGCGTTCCGCGGTAATTTGCAGGCCGGTGCCAGAGGCGAAAGCTTCCCAGCAGTCCCAGCGACCGCAGGTGCATTTGCGTTCCCGTTTGTGGGCAATGGCGATATGGCCCCCTTCTCCGGCGTAAAAGTGAGAACCCCGATACATTTGTCCGTTAAACACAATACCCATACCCACCCCGGTGCCCAGGGTAATGGCAAACATATTTTGGGAGCCTTTGGCCGCACCCGAGCGCCATTCTCCGTAAGCGGCGGCGTTGGCGTCGTTTTCCACATGCACGGGCAAGCCGGTTTTGGCTTCCAGCAGTTCTTTCAGGTTGGCGATGTTTTTGAGCGCTGGCATGTTGCCGGTAGAGCCCAGAATACGCCCGTGAATGGAGTCCACCACACCCGCGGTGGAAATGCCCACGGCGGAAACACCGTGTTCGGCGTTCAGTTTCTGGATCATGTCCACCAGGGTGTTCAAAAAAGTGTCCGAATCGGTGGGGGTGGGGCTGTTTAACAGGGAAACCAGTTCATCTTCGCCGATGCCGGGGTTGTGGCGGACCACGGCCGCGTTAATTTTGGTACCGCCGATGTCAATGCCGATGGGGGGGTGCCCAACTGCCAGCTTGGAGGGGCTGTGATAGGGTTGGGGGTTCAGTTGGGAAACAACGGTATCTTTCATGGCGCTGCTCTCTTTGGTTGGACGGGCGGGCTAATCTAATACGGTGGAGAAGTGAAGGGATAAACAGTGAATCAAACTGGGGATGATTTTACCGTAAAAGCGGGCTTCTTGCATCGGCGGGGCTTGAAATCGTCGAATGCCTCAGCAATCCCCCCGAGTGCCGGGGTGGTGGGCGGTCTGGGGTTTTTGGCAGGCTCCTCGACTTTTAATGGTCTATTTGCATTACAATAGTGCCCATCGAGCGGCTTGGCTGCGGCTTGTTTCAAGCCTTGGCGCTGAGTGCGAAAAATCGCTCAGATACTAGCTCAAGCGGATATTTTTCTCATTTAAGCAAGGACTGATCGCCTTTATGCGTTTCCCCCTCCGCAAACTGATTCTCCTGATCCTGTTGATGCTGGCCGTGATCTCCATGTGGTTGATCTTCACCACGCCGGGCCGCAAACCGGTGGTCATTTCCGTTTATGAGCCACCCATTATCAAGGCGGAACAGCGGGTTGAGAACGTGGGGCAGGTGGAAACCGACAGTAAAGTGCCCGCTCATTTTTTACTCTACAACGTGGGTGGCAAGCCGCTCAAAATCGTCGATGTGCAGACTTCTTGCGGCTGTACGGTGGCCAAGCTCTCTAAAACCGTGGTCTATCCCGGGGATTTTACCCGTCTTGATGTGTCTTTGGATACCAGCATCAAGCTGGGCAAAGTCCGCAAGCAAATCACGGTGAAAAGTAACGATCCCAAGCGCCCGGCGCTGGCGTTGTTCCTGGTGGGGGAAGTGCTGCCCAAGAAAATGGCCAGTCACGCCCCAGTGACGGTACAGGCCACCGATCGCCTGGTGTTGTTCAAGGGGGAGTGCGCCACTTGCCACGTACAGGCGGGTAAAGGCAAAACCGGAAAAGCCCTGTTTGTGGCCGATTGCGCCATGTGCCACGGGATCAACGGGCAAGGGCATCAGAGTGCCGGGCCTTCCCTGTTGCAGGGCAATTACGAGGATGAGACTTACCGGACCCAAATGCGTAAAATCATCGCCGAAGGCTCTGCTCAATCGCCCCAAATGCCGCCATTTTCCAAGCAACACGGCGGCCCGTTGACGGATGATGAGATTGATTCTCTGGTGGCTTTTTTGAAAGTGCAAGCCATGAAGCAGCGCATGGGCCTGCTGAATCAACCGGCGGCTGAAGAGACTGAGGATCAGGCGGCCTTTGAAGATGCCTTGCGTCAGCCGCACTAGGACTTTCCCACGGTATTTCCACGCTGAGTCAAGGGCCACGGCATCCGCTTTTATCGACCGGGACGGGTTTGCTCCAGTCGTCGGCGTTCTTCCTCCAGGGCCTGGGCGGTTTTGCCCACCAACAAGGCTGCCTGTGAGCGCACCAGCCAGCTGTCATCCTGCAGGGCGATCACGGCCAACGGCAAATAGTGCCCGCTGCAAGCGCCCACCTGTCCTTGCTCCACCATTTCCAGAAAAGCGCTTAAAACGGTCAGGCGAATGTAGGGGGCTTGTTTGCCCGGATTGGTTCGAGCCTTCTCAAAGGCCAGACTCAGATGGGTCAAGGCGGCTGGCCCCAGACGGGCCATGGCTTCGGCCACGTTTTTGCGGACAGTGGGGTCATCGTGGCCTAGAATCTGGCTGAGCGGCTCCAGGGCGGCTCCGGCTTTCAGGGTGCCCAGGGCGTAAGCGGCGTTGGCCACCACGCTGCTTTCCCGATCCTTTAAATGTTCAATGAGCAAGGGGACCGCCTGCTCCATCGGGGCGGCCCCCGGTCGGGCTACCGCAGCGCTTTTGGTCGCCGCACCCGACTGAAAAGCGAACACCTGTTTGCCCTCAAACTCATAATCGAACCCGGCCCGACGCACAGCCTCCTCGGCCTCTTCCAGCGTGGCAAACAATTGGGCCTCCGCCCCGGCGGGGTTGGGAATGAGTAAACGGCCCTGAGGGCTGCTGATGGCCATGGCGGGAACGGCGAACCAGGTTTCCGCTTCTCCCGTGGCCGAGCGTTTCTGGATTTTCTTAATGGGAATGAACGAGCTCATAGGGCTATTGTATGCCAGTTCACGGATTTGTAGTGGGGTTTTCTGGTGGGGTTGGCCCACTCAGAATTGTACGGAAGGCATCGGGAATGTGTTGGGTGATGTCGGAAGCCCGCAGGGCGTAAATGGTTCGTTTTCGGGCGGCGGTATCCCCGGCGCAGCCATGCAGGTAAACCCCCAAGGGAGCCGCTTGCCAAATGGGCTGCTTTTGAGCCTGCTGTTGAGCGGCCAGCGCCCCGATGATACCGCTGAGAACATCGCCACTTCCGGCGGTGGCCATGCCCGGATTGCCGGTGGGAGAAATCCACACTTGCTCAGAGTCTACGGCCGGGGTGCGGGGGGCGATGACTGTGGAGGCCGATTTCAGCACCACGGTAGCCCCATAGCGTTCCTGGGCCCGTTGGGCGGCTTGTGGAAGATTTTTGGAAACCACGTCGCCCTCACAGCCAAGCAAGCGGGCGCACTCTCCCACATGCGGGGTCAGGATAAAATGCCCTGATAAAGCGAGGGGCTGCTGGGCCAGGGCGGTTAAGGCGTCGGCATCCACAATGACCGCGAGATTCAGGGCTTTGAAGTTTTCCAACAGGGCTTGCACGGCGGTCAGGGTGTTCGGAGCCCGTCCCAGACCGGGGCCGATGACAATGGTACTGTATCGACCGTCAACCAGGGCCGCCTGAATAGTGGAAACCGAGGCGGCTCCCAATTGATGGGTATCCGGCAAGGGCAGGCGCATAATCTCCGCCCGGCAAGGGACTTGACTAAACACGCCGGGCACGCTAGCCAGGGTCACCAGTCCGGCTCCGCAACTGGCCGCCGCTTCCGCGCATAAAATGGCCGCGCCGGGCATGGCCTGACTTCCGGCAATCACCATCACATGGCCGAACTGGTACTTATGGCTGTCTAAAGGCCTTTGGGGAAGCCACTGCTGAGCCTCTACGGTTTCAATCAGCTGGTAGGGGCTAGGTTCTTCTTTTATTAACCGGGGCGGAATGCCGATATCGGTCACGGTGATTTCACCGGCGTACCCCTTGCCCGGATACAGATACAACCCCGGCTTGCCCACGGCGAAGGTGACGGTTTGATGGGCCTGTACGGCCACTCCCAATAGGGCCCCGCTTTCACTGCCAATGCCGGAAGGCATGTCCACGGCCAGCACCCAGCATTGCCCTTGGGCCTGTCGGGCGTTCATAGCGTCAATTAGCTGGGCTTCCACCCCCTCAATGTCCCGGTTGAGGCCGCTGCCAAAGAGGGCATCCACCATAAAATCCGCTTCCCCAATCCGGCGGAGGGCTTGCTGGGGCTTTTGAGCCGCTTGAATGATTTCAATGGGCAAGCCCACCAATAGTTTTTCCAGATTCTCCAACGCCTCGTTCCGGTAACGGGTGCCGGTGTAAATGACGGTCAGTTGGGTGTAACCGGCCTCATACAATTTGCGGGCGCATACAAAGCCATCGCCGCCGTTGTTGCCGGGGCCACACAAAATCACCCCGGTCTGGGTTGGCTTGGTGTTGGCCTGAACCACGGTTGCCACCTGTTGACCGGCGGCTTCCATGAGCTGTTGGGGGGAGATCCCCGCTTGCAGGGTGGTTTGGCGATCGACGTTGCTGAGGTTGGCAATGAGTTTCATTGGTTTTTGGAACCTGTTGGCTTGCTTAGACGTCATTGCCATAACGCTACCATAAGTCTGCCGAGTGAAGTCTGCCGAGTTGGTCAGGGCAGCGAGGGCAAGGCCTTTCCGCCGGTCATTTCGCCGGGTTTTGGCGCAAAGGGTTGGCCAAGGCTATAATAGGGGAGAGCAGTATGTTGAGAGTGAACAGGATGGGCGCGGAAATGCGGAAAAAACAATACGGTCAAGCTTCAAAACCAATGGCCATCAAGATGGGGCTGGTCTTGGGCTGGGTGGCTCTGGCTGCCAGTGTGTTTCTGCTGACCCGCTCCCAGGCGGACTGGTCGCCCCAAACCAATTACATCGACGCGGATCTCATCCGGGTGGGCATTAGCGACGACAGCATGACCACGCTGGAGTATCCCCGCACCCAGGTTTCGGCCACCGGCCCCTTTATCATTCGGGATAAAAATACGGGCGTGCCTGTTTTAAGTGGGAAGGCGGGGGATGTGGTCACCATTACGGTCGATGGCAATGGCTTTTATCTCAAAAGTAGCGGACTGTCTGCTGCAACGCCTACCCCGGCGCTGGGCGATGCGGCCAACCTGAATCTTCTGGCTGTGCCCCCTACGGTTCCACCGGCTGCGGTGATGCCTGTGCCGGGCCCTTTGGTGGTGGCCCCTTTAAACGATCGGGATCGCTTGAAAATTACCAACATCACCCGCCGCAAGGAAGTGCCTGAGTATCGGGGTGTGTTTGAGATTGTGCGGGCCGCCTCTTCACCCAATAAACTGACCGTGGTGGATGTGGTGTCGCTGGAAGATTACCTGAAGGCCGTGGTGCCTAACGAGCTGCCCATGCGCTACGGGTTGGAGGCGGTGAAAGCTCAGGCCGTGGCCGCCCGGAATTACGCCATTCGCCCCCGGGAAAAGCCCTGGAAGACTTTTGATATTTGCGACTCCCAGTTGTGCCAGGTGTATTTAGGCTCTCAAACGGAAACCCCCGGTAGCAACCAGGCCATTGCCGATACCGAAGGGCTGGTGGGCCTGTACAATGGCGATCCCATTCTGGCTTTGTTCAGTTCTTCTCACGGTGGGGTGGCCGAGAATTACTCGTTTGCCTTCTCGGATCCCACCACCAAGCAGTACCCTGCCCCGCCCATCGCTTACTTGCAAGGCGGGCCCGACTTGCCCTTGCCACCCAATCTGGATTTACGCACGGAGGCGGGCGCTCGCAAGTTCTGGACGGATGCCTCCTTCCGCAGCTTCGATGTGGAATCGCCTTACTACCGCTGGGAAAAGCGCTGGACTCGCCCACAACTGGAGGCGGCCCTCAACCAGGGCTTGCTGGCGGTTTCCAAGGACAATTCCACCAAGGCCTTTATCAGCCCGTTATTCAAACCGGGTGATAGCATCGGCGTGTTCAAAGGGGTGCAAGTGCTAGAACGGGGCCTGTCCGGCAAGGCCATGGTGGTGGCCATTCAGGGTAGCCGAGGCACCTGGACGGTCAAAAAAGAGTTCCTGCTGCGCAAGGTCTTTAGCAACGGGGGCAAAATGTTGCCCAGTGGTAACGTGGTTTTCACCCCACAGAAAGACGCCAAGGGGGCCATTGTGGGCCTGATTGCCAATGGCGGCGGCTTTGGCCATGGCGTGGGCCTCAGCCAGTTGGGGGCCAGCTGGATGCACAAGCACGGCTATCGCTTCCCGCAAATTGTGCAGCACTACTACCGGGGGGTCAGTCTGGGCTCCATTCCGGTCTCCGTGGGATCGAATCCGGTGAATAAGCCGGTCATGACCCGCTTCGACGTGCATCAGCCCAAAGGTACCCTGTGGATTCAGGAGGGCGATTCGGCGGCTAATCTGCCCACCAAACAGGGCACCATTGAAATCGAGCTGAACGGCAAGAACCTGAAGCTCTCACCCAGCGGGTTCCGTTCCGGCATTGCCGTGGATGGCTACCTGAAGGCGGGAACGCTGAATCATCTCCTGCTATACCCGGATCGGGAGCAGCCTCAGCGTAAAATCAAGGCCTGGATTGAGCTTTATCCTGCTCAAAGTGGCTCCGCAATGGCCAATCGATAATATAGACCCGTTAATGGCTGACCGCCGGAATGGCGTCCTGATCTTCCCAGGCATCACGGTTGGGCCAGGCTCCCGGCGCTTGCCCTTCCCGCATCAGGGGATTTGAATACGAGGCTGCTGGTGTGCCGCTCATCTCAGGGGGATTGTTTTGAGGCGCTAACGGCATCACCTCCAGATTGGAGACGGGTTGATCGGCGGGAGAGCCGATGACCACGTTCCTGATCTTGAGGCGATTCAGTTTGACCAGGCCCGAGGCTGTTTTCAAGTCCAGTTTAAATTTATCCACGTACACAATTTCACCAAAATAGCGTTTCTTGCGGCTGGTTTCCACCACATCGTGCCGGTTGGTCAGCTGGATGCGATGAACGTTCATTTTGTTGCCTAAACTGCTTTTCTCCCGAAACTCAATGATGTCCCCAGTCACCCGATCCAGCTTGCCTTGCACCAGCTTGCCGTTCATAAAGTGCATCACGTCCGCCCAGCTCTGGGGGGCGCACACTGTCAGCAGCGCCAATGCCAATCCCAGTTTGAGGCCAAGGGCTTGGGGGGGCTTGGGGAATTTTGGCATCGGCAAATGCTCCTGTCGATTACTGCGGGTTGGGTGCAAAGGCTTTGCCTTCTAGTCTAAGGAATTCGGTGGCTAACAGCATCGGTTGCCTGTATGACTTCATGCTGCCCTCACGCCCGTTTTGCTTCTCTGTTGTTGCCCCCGTTTATCGCTACGCCCAGGTCTCTTCACGGTTGAGCGTAAGGCTGAAGTGCAGGGTTGACTGTCCCGAAAACGCCAAAACGCCCCACAGATCGAATTGCGGGGCGAGGTGGCTCTTTGGTCGGTGGTGGGTTTATTTTTTCTTTTTGGGGGATGCGGCAGGCTTGGCCTTGGGGGGCTGCCGGTCGCTGGGTTTTTTGGGTGTGCCTTTAGCGGCCCCTTTTTTAGCCGGGCTTTTTAAGGGGGCGGTGGCCGGTGCTTTGGCCACTTTGCCTTTGGGAGCGGCTTTACTGGTGGTCGTGGATTTGGCTGCCGGTTTGGGAGCGCTGGCTTTTCCGCCACCCAAACTGGCGTCTTCATTCAGCAGGTACTGAACGATTGTTTTCACGGACACCCCGGTGGCCTTCTCATCCGGGGTCATGTCCGCTCCGGCGATGTCCATGTGGGCCATGGGCATCTCATCGCTAGCACCGCTCATGACAAAGGCGGCGGCGGTTTGGGCCCCCCGGTTCTTGCGCTGGGAGGTGTTGATGATATCGGCTCCGTCCAGCTTGCTTTTGATGTTTTCAAAGTCGTCTTCGGTCACATCCAGGGTCTGGATGGGCTCGCCCTGAGAGCGTCCAGCCACGGCGATGCGATCCCGCAGGGCCTCATTGTTGCCCATCAGGGCAATGTAGGAGCCCACGGCCACGGAGGCCGCCCCGGTCAGGGTGGCAATGGTAATAATCTCTTCAGGCTTGCTTTCCGCCGCCTTGGTGACTGCGTCAATCAAGGTCAGACGGCCTTCGGCATCGGTGTGTCGAATTTCCACTTTCTTACCGCAGCTAGTATTCACAATGGAATCGGGGATCATGGCGTCGCTGTCGATTTTATTGGGGGTGGCGGCCAGATAGGCGGTGACTTCAATATTTTGCGGCTGCAAGGCGGCCAATGCCTGCATGGTGGCCAAAGCCACCGCTCCGCCGGTCATATCGCCCTTCATGGTCACCATGTAATCGCCCGGTTTGACCTGGTAGCCGCCGGTATCAAAAATCACGCTTTTGCCCACAATGGCGATTTTCTTTTTGGCCTTGCCGGATTTTGGGGCGTAGTGCAGGCTGATGAACTTGGGCGGATCGCTGGCCAGAGAGCCTTTGGCCACGGTGAAGAAGCAGGGCATGTTTTTCTCGATCCAGGCGCTGCTGCTTTGAACGTTGACTTTGATGGCGCTGTTTTTGCCAATGGTTTTGGCCTGCTCCACCAGGGTATTGGTGGTTTTCAGGTTGGAAGGGTGATTGACCAAATCTTTCACCAAACTGCGGGCTTCCGCCAGCGCTTGAGCTTGCTGCAAGGTGTTTTCCCGTTTTTTATCACTGATTAGAATGATACTATCCAGCTTGGGGCCGGGCTCTTTGGCTTCCATGGATTTATAGGTGGCCTGGAAAACGGCGTCCACGGCCAGAGAAACGGCGGCTTCCGCGCTCAGTTTTTCAGTGGCTTCCGGTAGTAAAATGGCCACCGATTTAAAGTCTTTCAAGCCCAATAATCCGGCCAGCGCTTTGTGGGCGTTGGCTTCCCAGTGCCGGGGCAGCACTTTATCGATTTCGCCCAAGCCCACAATCACCAACCGCCGAGCGCCCAGCTTGTTAGCGGAAGATTGCCGCACGGTCAGCGTTTTACCTTTGCTGCCGTCAAATTTTTCCTCCAGGGCAATGGCCTCAATCTCGTCTTTCAAGGTTTTGTCCAAGGTCACTGGCCACACAATGGACGCGCTGGGATCGACCTCTTTGGGGCTTTTTGCCTTGCTGTCCGCTTTGGGGGCAGGCTTTTTAAACACCGGGATGATCAGGCCATCGGCCTTGATGCTGGTGGCTTTTTCGCTGGAAAAACTAAAGCGGGTTTTGGCTGACCCCATGGGTAACTCTCCTAATCCTTAAAATAAAGGCCAATATAAACCAAGTACAAGCCGACACCATTGAATCGCTGGTGTTCCAATGACTGCAAGTATCCCTATTGTACTGGATGACAGAGGCTTTGGCCCAGCGCATTTTCAAAAAAGTCCACCAGTCCACCAGGGCGGGAAGTGGGCGTTAAGGGGGCAGTTCTTTTTGCAGGCGCTCTCGCAGGGGCGAAACCAGCGGCGTCGGCACGCTTTGTCCCCACCACAGCTCAAAAGAGCAAATGCCTTGATAAATCAGCATATCCAGTCCATTGACCCTGAACAGGTTCCGCTGACTGGCCGCTTGCAACAACCGGGTTTCCAGCGGGCGATAAATCAAATCATACACCCAGGCGTTTTCCGGCAGGCTGTCCAGCAGTTCCGAGGGAATGGGACAAGCCTCGATCTGAGGGTACATGCCCACCGGCGTGGTGTTAACCAGCCCGGCAAAGCCGGATAACGCCGATAAATTGTCCAAAGTCACCAGGTTGAGTTGGGTAGGGCTGTTCAACGTTCTTTTGATCAGCTGGCCATCACTGGTAATGGACAGGGCTTTGGCCGGATTGCGCACGGCAAAGGTAATGGCTTGGGTGTGGGCTTCAATCAACCCGGTCATCACGGCTCGGGCGGAGCCGCCCGCTCCCAGAATCAGCACGTGGCTGTGAGGCAGCGCTTCCCTCACCGGGGATGGTAAGCTGCGCATGAATCCGCCAATATCGGTGTTGTGCCCGTGTAGACGAACCCCTCCCGCTGGATCGGGTTCAAACACAATGGTATTGACCGCCCCAGCCAGTTCCGCTTCGGGACTGAGCCAATCCATGGCTTGCATGACCGCCACTTTGTGGGGAATGGTCACGTTCAAGCCCCGCACCCCTTGTTGTTTCATTCCGTGCAGGCGGGTTCGCACTTGCTCGGGAGGCAGCTCGTATTTGGCGTACTCTCCCTCCAACCCCAAGCCTCGCATGAGTTCCGCATGCAGTAAGGGAGAGAGGCTATGGGTCAGCGGATAGCCGATAATGCCCAGTTTGAGAAAGTCCATATCAGTGGGTGTGCTTGACTGAATCGGATATTAGACTGTGGCGGCGGATTTTTGAGAAATGGCGCTCAGGGCCTGCTCCAAGTCCGCTTTGAGATCGGCCACATCTTCAATGCCTACGGACAGACGAATCAGGTTATCGGTAATACCCAATGCCTGACGCACCTTGGGATCCACGGACAGGTGGGTCATCAGGGCGGGGTGTTCAATCAGCGATTCCACGCCGCCCAAACTTTCAGCCAACGTGAACACTTTCACGCTTTTTAGCAACTTGCGGGCTTCCGCTTCGCCGCCTTTGACCCGAATGGAAATCATGCCGCCGCCCGCTTTCATTTGCTTTTGGGCCAAGGCGTATTGCGGATGGGAGGGCAGACCGGGATAGAACACCGCTTCCACGGCCTCGTGATTTTCCAGATATTGGGCCAGTTCCAAAGCGCTGGCGCAGTGGGCATCCATGCGCAAGCCCAGGGTTTTCAGGCCCCGCAGGGTCAGCCATGAGTTGAAGGGATCGGGGTTGGCCCCAATGGTGTTGCGGTGAAAGCGGATGACATCGTTCAGGCTGTCATCTTTCAGCACCAGCGCTCCGCCGATGACATCGCTGTGCCCGCCAATGTACTTGGTGGTGCTGTGCAACACGATATCCACGCCCATTTCGATGGGCCGTTGGAGGTAGGGGCTAGCAAAGGTGTTGTCCACGCAGGTTAAAATGTTGTGCTTTTTGGCGATTTGGTTGATGGCGGCAATGTCTACCAGCTTTAATAGCGGGTTGGTGGGCGATTCCATGTACACCATTTTGGTGTTGGGCTTAATGGCCTTTTCCACGTTGTGCGGATCGGTCATGTCGATAAATTCAATGTCCACGCCGTATTTGGCCAAGACCTTGGTGGTGTAGCGGAAGGTGCCGCCGTACACATCATCCCCAATCAGCAGGTGATCGCCGGGCACAAACAGGGCGTTGCACATAGTAACCAAAGCGCCCACGCCGCTGGCAAAGCAGTAGCCATGCTTTCCGCCTTCCAAGTCGGCCAGTACACCGGCCAGGGTGTCCACGGTGGGGTTGCCACACCGGGAGTAATCCCAGCCTTTGTGGACACCGGCGTCTTCCTGGGCGAAGGTGGAAGTTTGGTAAATGGGGTTAATGACCGCCCCGGTGACCGGATCGGGATGCTGGTGGCTGTGGATGGCGATGGTTTTGAATTGCATGGCAAAACTCCTGTTTGAATCGAGTAGTGCCCTTACTTTACCGCAAACCGGCTGAATTATTGCGGGCCGATTTTGTTAGGGACTTTATGCCGATGCATTGGCTCTGGGTAGTCGAATCCGAACGCTGGAGACCTGGTATCGCTGGTTGAGATTTTCAAGGCGACAGACATGTTTGGCGTCTGGAATATAGGGGTCTTTGACTTCAAGATAATTGAGAACATTGCTTGGCGGATTTTGGCGGGGCACGACAGATAGATAGTGCCTTGCCAGTGTCGGGATACGCTCATTGTCGATGTAATGGATTTTTTGACCGACCCAGATATCGGCGAAATCGGTTTTTTGTCTTTGGGTGTTTAAAGCGTTGCAAAGTAATGCATCTTCTCTGTCTGATACGGGCAAGCTAACATTCTGCTGCCCGAATAAGGCTTTCAAGCAATGCTCTACCCCGAAAAACTCTCCAAACCCTTCGGTCAGGTCTCTCCCATCTTCATGAATTTCAATATGATTGTCCAACTTGGAGTAGGCGCATTCCAGAATTTGAACGCCCTTGGCGTTACTTACAACGCCTTTTACTGTTTCTTTATTGGCCAGCGTTAAATGCCCCAATTCGTGGTCAAAGACATCCACCGGGTCTTTTTGTCCCGGAAATTGAACCCGGTAGCCGTTGGGAATGGCTTCAATATGAATGCTTTCTAAAATGCGTTTTCCCTGTGGATGATGAAATATGCCATTTAAGGCCGCTAACAAATAACAAGTATTGCCGCCCTTTTGCTGGAACTGGATGCGGGTTAAATCTTTCCCGAAAAGTGTTTCCACCGGGATGCCCCTTGCCAAACTGGCTGGAGCAGACACGGGGCGGCTGGAAGTGGCCGCAGGCCTGTTGCGTGATGGTGTGCCCGGTTCGGATGACTTGTGGGTTTGCTGTTTGGAGGGCGCTGGCGGCGGTGTTTCTGGCTCTCCAATGATCTCTTGTAGCGCATTCAAGGCTTCCTGATGGCGTTGTTGGGCGGAAGGCTGAGGTCGCAGCCCGGCCAGGAATGATGTGGCTCTGGCCCAAATGCCGGGCGTAGGCGGGGAGATGGGTTGATTGTCGGTGGTTGGGCGAACGGGCTGGGCCGGTTGGGATGCTTGTTGTGGCGTACGGGGTCGCTGGCTGTCCATCGGCTGGTCGACTATGGTCGGTTGGGCCGGTTGCGGAGTATGCCCTTGGGGTTGAGTGACCTGAGATTTGACGGGCAGGCTCTCAGGTTTGGGCTCTGTGGAAGAGGATTTCCGACTTTTTTTATTCTTACGGGGCTGAGAGGCGCTGACAGGTAAGCTGCCGGGTCTAGGGAGTGTCTCCGGCTTGGGGCGTGCCGGTAATGCCGCAGGCGGTGGTGTTGCCGACGGACTTGGATCTGCCGGTGCGGCAGGGCGTGCTTCAGCGGTTTGTGCTTCAGCGCTTGCGGCTGGCGGGGTGGGCTTGGCGGATGGGTCTTGGTTTTGACTGGGCGAGGGGGCCGAGCCGGGTGTTTCGCTGGCTTTGGGTGAGGCTTCCGGGGTTTTGAACCACGACAGGATACTTTTAAAGGGCGAAATGATGGTATTCCAAAGGCGGGCCACGCCTTGTTTAAACCGCTCCCACAGGGATGGTGTAGGGGTGCTGCCGCCAAAGCGAACCCCGGCAACGGGGTGGGGGGTGTTGGCGGGCTTTTGCCCAGCAGGTGCCGCAGGCCTGATAACCTGTGGTGGTAAAGGATGCTTCAAAGGGGTGGATGAAATCATACCGAGGCCAGTGTTCAGGGTGAGGGGTTCCCAGGTAGTAACTCACAGGCAATAAACCCGGTCTAACGGAATTGTTGCCAGAGGAGGAGCCAGCCCTGAGGAGCTTTCATTACCCTTAGCCATCACCTCGAGGATAACCCTCGGGCCAGCCTACAACAGGCCTTGTTCTTTCATCCAGTCGTCGTTGTAGATTTTGGAAATATAGTTGCGCCCGTTATCGTGCAGCATAAGAACAATGGTCTTGCCCTTCAGCAATTCTTTGTCCCGTTGCAGCAGCTTGCGGGTGCTGGCCAGTACCGTGCCACAGGAACCGCCCACCAGCATGCCCTCTTCCCGGGTGATGCGACGGGCTTCTTCGAAGGACTCTTTATCGGTAATGGTGAACATTTCATCCACCACTTTCACCTCAAAGACCGGCGGCCAAAAGTCGTAGCCGATACCTTCCACCAAGTATTGGCCGGGTTCTCCGCCGGAGAAGATGGAACCCACCGGGTCGGCCCCAACGACTTTGATGTTGGGGTTTTGCTCTTTTAAGTAGCGGGAAGTCCCGGTAATGGTGCCGCCGGTGCCCATGCCGCATACAAAGTAATCCAGCTTGCCCGCGGTTTGCTCCCAGATTTCCGGCCCGGTGCTGAGGTAGTGCGCTTCCGGGTTGCCGGGGTTTTCGTACTGGTTCAACATGTGGGTGTTGGGGCGCTCCCGGGCGATGCGCTTGGCGATTTCAATGTAGTTGTCCGGGTGATCGTGGGCCAGCTCCGTGGGGGCCAGGATCAACTCTGCCCCAAAGGCCCGAATCAGGCGACGTTTCTCTTCGCTCATCTTCATGGGCATGGTAATGACCAGTTTGTAGCCCTTGGCCGCGCAGACCATGGCCAATCCCAAGCCGGTGTTGCCGCTGGTGGGCTCGACCAGGGTATCGCCGGGCTTGATGCGTCCTTCTTGCTCGGCCTGCTCAATCATGCGCAGGGCAATGCGGTCTTTCATGGAGCCGTTGGGGTTCACGAACTCCACTTTGGCCAGCACGGTGGTTTCCGGGAACTCGCTGAACACCCGGTTCAGGCGTACCATGGGGGTGTGCCCGATGGCCTCGGTAATGGAGTTGCACACGCCCGTGTAGTGGGTGGGCTGGTGCTGGGCGGAAGGGGTGCTGGAAATGGACATGCTTTAGAACCTTTTATTGGGCTTATTATTGGGCTTTACTTGAACGGTTGGTATTTCGTTGGGGAGCAAGCCGTTGAGTCAGTCGCAGAGAGGGACGTCCCGGGAAAGTATCGGCCAGTGGGGTGTAAATTTCTGTGCGACTATTCTAGCAAAAACAAGTCGGCGTGTTGGTGTGCCCGTTTACGAAATTCAGCACTTAAATTTAGATCAGCCCCCCTTCTCAACCCGTTTATAAAACTGCGTGCAGCTCAAACAGGAATTGAACGACTTCTGGCTAGACCGCCAATCCCACTTTTGTACCTCGCTGTACTCAAACAATTATAAACGGGTTGAGAAGCGGCCTTGATCTAAAATCAACAGGCGGCATCCTGACAAAAACACAGGCCTTCAGAGAGTTTGGGACAGGGCGTGGCGTCAAATTTCATCCAGGGATTTTTAAAGCAATCCCGGCTGTACACATAGCTTTTGGCAAAATCGGCCAGTTCCGCCGGGGTCATGGATTGCTCTGCCGACAGGCAATCCAGGCAGAACAGTTCCTCTTCGTAGCTCAGGGCCAGGTTCATCAGTTGAACCCGCTCGCACACTGGCGTCCCGCAGCGGTCGCAGGTGTAGTCGAAAAAACTGATTTCCAAGGGTTGGTTCATACGTTCGCATCATACCAAAAAGAGGACGGGCCGAAAGCATGAGTGCCCCGCTCATCTGAGTTGGCAAGGGGTGTTTTCAGGCCGCTAGAAAGCCCCGTATGTTCGGCATACAATACAGCCATTATGCGTTTTGCCCCTCCCGTCTGGCTGGTATGAAGGAGTGACCGTCCCCATGAAACCCGAATTGCAATCCGTGTTTGCCGGTAAAAAAGTGGCCTTTATCAGTGTGTTTGACAAGCAGGGCTTGGAGCCGCTGGCTCGGGCGTTGAGCGAGCAATATGGATACCTCATTTTATCCACCGGGGGCACCAAAAAGTTTTTGGATGAGCGGAATATTCCGGCCATTGAAAGCGCTGAAATCACCGGCTTTGGGGAGTTGCTGGGCGGTCGGGTCAAAAGCCTGCACCCGGAAATTTTCGCCGGCATTCTGGCCGAAGCGCATGATCGGGACAATCAGACTGAAGTGCCCTTTGCCGTGGATGTAGTGGTGGTCAACCTTTATCCCTTCGAGGCCGAGCGGGATCGCTTCGCCAAAGAGGAAGATTCTCAAGATCCCTTGCACATGCTGCACTTTGTGGATATCGGCGGTTCGGCCCTCATTCGGGCCGCCGCTAAAAATTATCCTCTGGTCAACGTGTTGGGCAGCCCGGCCCAGTACGAAGGGTTCTTGGCCGAGCTGGAACAAGGCAAGGGCAGTACCTCACTGAGTTTTCGTAAAAAACTGGCCGTGGAAGCCTTTGCCCAGTCCTCTTATTACGATGGCCTGGTGCAGCGCTACCTGATGAGCCAATTGATCAAGCCGGAAGAGCAAACCGTTTTGCCGGACGCCCTGACCCTGCCCTTGTCCAAAATAACCGACCTGCGCTACGGAGAAAATCCCCATCAGCAAGCGGCCTTGTACGGCCTGGCCAAGCGGGAAGTGGATTTTGAGTACCTGCATGGCAAAGAGCTCTCCTACAACAATATTCTGGACATGCAAGCGGCCTGGAACATCGCCACCGAGTTCAGCGAAAACCCGGCTTGTGTCATCGTCAAGCACAACAACCCCTGTGGGGTGGCCATTTCCACCCAGTCCGTGCAAGATGCCTTTCAGCGGGCCTTAGATACCGATCCGCTAAGTGCCTTTGGCGGGGTGGTGGCCTTTAACCAGCCGGTCACCGAAGCAGCGGCCAAGTTGATGAAGGATATTTTTCTGGAAGTGATTATCGCTCCGGGCTTTGAACCGGGCGCCTTTGATCTTTTATCCACCAAGAAAAACCTGCGCTTGGTCAAGCGGGATTTGCCAACGCTGAAGTTGGGTCAAACCGATTACAAACAAGTGGCCGATGACCTGTTTTTGGTGCAATCCGTGGATGAGAAAAAGGCCAAACAGGCCAACGTGGCCTTTAAAGTCGCCACCGAACAAAAACCGACCGATGCCCAGCTGGAAGATATGGTGTTCGCCTGGAAAATCGTGAAGCACGTCAAATCCAACGCCATTGTGCTGGCCAAGGACGGCAAAACGGTGGGCATTGGTGGCGGGCAAACCTCTCGCATTGGAGCTTTGGAGAGCGCCCTGAAGCTGGCCTGCGATGAGGCCAAGGGGGCAGTATTGGCCTCCGATGGGTTTTTACCGCACGAGGACAATATTTACGCCGCCGCTCAGGCCCGTGTGGGAGCCATTATTCAGCCCGGCGGCAGTGTGAAAGACCCGGAAGTCATCAAGCTGGCCAACCAGTACCACATTGCCATGGTCACCACTGGCGTCCGGGAATTTCGCCACTAACTCTTTTGAGGGGGCTTTGCCCCCTGTAACCCCCACTGGAGCATTCTTTCCTCAAGGGGCGTTGCCCCTTTTACCCCACTGGAGGGGGAACAGAGTCCAGCGCCAGCGCTGTCCCCCCTCCAGACCTCCCCACGCACTCCCTCGTCTCACGCAGCCTTCCATTCCCGGAAGTATGGGTGACCTCTTCCCCTGCCCGCGCCATCCTGTCATTCCCGTGCAGACGGGAATCCAGTATTTCTTGGGTTTTTAGCTGGGGTTTTCAGCGCTTTAGGCTCAGTCCGTGCCGTTTTCCGATTTTTTGGCCCCAAGCGTCGGCCCACGCCCCCGCTGACGGCGTACCCCAATCACATCATTGATCTGACAAATGGCATCCCGCACCCGATCCAGGTGCTTCAGGCTTTCCACATCCAAGGTCAACTCAATGGAGGCGGTGTGATCCGGTAGGATTTTAACCTTGGTGTTGGACAGGTTGGCGTTACAGTCGGCGATTTTGGTCAAAATGTCCTTCAGCACGCCGACTCGGTCAATGACCTGAATATCAAGTTTGACCGAATGCTTGGTCTGGTTCTCGCCTTCCCAGCTCACATACATGCGCCGGTTGGGGTTGGAGTGCGCCAGGTTATCGCAGTCATCCCGGTGTATCATGACCCCACGGGAGCGGGTGACCACGCCAATAATGCCTTCGCCCGGCAAAGGGTTACAGCATTTGGCGTTCTGGTACATCATGCCTTCCAGTCCCTGAATGTCCTGGCCGCTTTTGACCAAAGGGCGCTCCTTGCGGGAAGCAAAGCTGTGTAGCATGGGATCAAAGTCGGTGCTGGGGCCTTTTTTCAGTCGGTTGGTAACCCGGTTCAGGTTAATTTCCCCGTAGCCCAGGGCGGCCAATAAATCATCGAGATTGATGTAATTAAGCTCTTCGGCGATTTTGGCCAGTTTGCCGCCGCGCAAGGCTTCTTCCACCACCGCTCGGGTCAGTTCCGCTTCCAGCAGCTTGCGGCCCTGCTCTACATGCTCTTCCCGGTAGTGCTTTTTGTGCCACTGTCGAATGCGGGACTTGGCCGTCTGGGTCTGCACAAAGTTAATCCAGTCCAGCCGGGGGGTGCTTTTCTTGCCGGTGATAATCTCGATGATGTCGCCATTTTTGAGGGCGTTGTTGAGGGGCACAATGCGTCCGTTGACCTTGGCCCCGGTGCAGGTGTTGCCCACTTCCGTGTGGATGCGATAGGCGAAATCCACGGGCGTGGATCCCCGAGGCAGCACCACCACCCGCCCTTTGGGGGTGAAGACGAATACTTCGTCCCGGAATAAATCCAGCTTGACCGAATCCACGTACTCCTTGGCGTCCCCGGCGTCTTCTTTGAGTTCCACCATTTGCCGCAGCCAGGACATTTGCTGCTCTTCGCCACTCTGGCTGGCTTCGGAGGCCCCCACTTCCTTGTACTTCCAGTGGGCTGCAATCCCGTATTCGGCGATGCGGTGCATGTCCCAGGTGCGAATCTGCACTTCCAGCGGGCGTCCGTAAGGCCCGATGACCGTGGTGTGCAAGGACTGGTACAGGTTGCTCTTGGGCATAGCGATGTAGTCTTTAAAACGACCCGGAATGGGGGTAAAGGCGTGGTGAATGACCCCCAACACCTCGTAGCATTCCCGTTCGCAATTGACGATGACCCGAACGGCGCTGATGTCGTAGATTTCCTGGACTTTTTTCTCCTGGGTCAGCATTTTTTTGTAGATGCTGTAATAGTTTTTGACCCGCCCGTAAATTTTGGCCTCAATGCCCATGGCGCTGAGCTGATCCTTGATCTTCTCAATCACCAGCAAAATGGTATTGGCCCGTTCATCGGTGGTGTGGGCAATCTCGCTCTCAATTTCCACGTAGCGATCCGGGTCTAGGTATTTCAGGGAAAGGTCTTCCAGCTCGGCCCGAATTTTACCCATCCCTAGGCGGTTGGCCAGCGGGGCGAAAATTTCGATGGTCTCGGTGGCTTTCTTAATCTGCTTTTCCGGCTTCATGTGTTCTAAAGTCTGCATGTTGTGCAGGCGATCGGCCAGCTTCAGCATAATGACCCGTACATCGTCGGCCATGGCTAAAAACATTTTGCGGAAGTTCTCAGCGTGAGCGTCCTCTTTGGAGGCGAATTCAAACTTACCCAGCTTGGTGACCCCCACCACCAGCTTCAGCACCTCTTCCCCAAAGCGCTGCTCAATATCCTCCGGGGTGCTGGCGGTGTCCTCCACCACATCGTGCAGCAGGGCCGCCATCACCGTGGCCGTATCCACCGGAATGCCCGCCAGAATAATGGCCACATTCACCGGGTGGACAATGTAGTTCTCCATGTTCTTGCGGTACTGCCCCTCGTGCATGCGTCGGGCGTACTCAAAGGCTTGGGTGACCCGTTGCAGATCACCCTCAGGGCGCTCCTGGGCGCGCAAAAGATCCAGCAATTGCGCAAACAGTTCATCTTCCTTCAGGATGCCGGGTTGTAGATTCTGCACGGTGCGGAGCGTCCTTTACTCACTCCTTATTATACGGCTTTCCTGGCCGGATGAAACCCCTCCGGCTGAAGTCCACAGCGGAAAGGGCGTGATTTTCCAAAGGGCTTCCGGGTATAATCAAACCCATGCAGCTCGACCTTTTTCTCTCCGCTATCGAAATTTTGGTGTTGTTGGTACTCATTGTGGCCTGTTGCGCCCTGTTTACCAACGCCATCGAATGGACTGGCCATCGTTTTAACCTTTCGGAAGGGGCGGTGGGCAGCGTGTTGGCCGCCGTGGGCACTGCCTTGCCGGAGACGTTGGTTCCCATGATTGCCATTGCCTCAGGGGCGTTTGGCTTATCCACTCTGGATGCCCATACTGGCCAAGAAATTGGCATTGGAGCCATTTTAGGGGCCCCTTTCCTGTTAGGCACCCTGGCCATGTGGGTCACTGCTGCGGCGGTTTTTTATTTCGCGGCGGTACAAAAGCGCAGCAGTCACCTGAAGTTTGATCACGCTCTGTTTCGGCGAGATTACCACTACTTCTTCCCGGCCTATCTCGCCGTGTTTACCGCTGCTTTTATACCCGATCTGCTGGTGAAACGGCTGATTGCTCTGGGGTTGTTAACTTTTTACGGGTTTTATGTGTATCGAACCCTCAAAAAAGAACACATCCCGGATGAAGAGTTTGATTTACCGGCCCTCACCTTTGCTCCCAAGGCCAAGGAACCCAAAACCTTCATTATTCTGGGCCAACTGGCGGCTAGTCTTGTTATTTTGCTGGTGCTGGTGCACTTTTTTGTGGGGGAGATCAACGATGTAGCAACGACCTTGGGCGTTCCCGCCCTGGTGTTGAGTTTAATCGTGACCCCCATCGCCACCGAGCTGCCGGAAAAGTTCAACAGCGTGGTGTGGATTAAGGCTCGCAAGGACAATTTGGCCCTGGGTAACATTACCGGGGCCATGGTGTTTCAGAGCTGTATTCCCACGGCCATTGGACTGGCCTTTACCCCCTGGGTGCTGAATCAGCAGGGCCTGCTCAGTGTGGGCCTGTGTTTGGCCTCCTCGGTGCTTATTTACCTGTGCGCATGGAAGCAACCCCGTCACCTGCCCCAGGTGCTGTTTGGCAGTGGGCTTTTTTACCTCATGTTTCTGTTTTATACCGTGTACATGTGGGGCAAGCTGTAAAGTCCTGTCGGGTCGCTGTTGATGGCCCGGTTGCGGGAGGTGGCGCAGGTAGGTGCTGCCTTGGGTGATGAAACGCCAGCCGATAGCCCGGGGCAGATGGTTTTACGAGTCAAACATTTTGGTGTTTTTGGAGAATTTGAGAAAAGGAAGGCCTTTTATGAGTTTGTTCAGTCCCTTTCAGCTTCGAGACGTGGTGTTCAGAAATCGCATCGGGATTTCCCCCATGTGTCAGTACTCCTGTCAGGATGGTTTTGCCACGGACTGGCATCTGGTGCATTTGGGCAGTCGGGCCGCGGGCGGAGCCGGAATGGTCATGGTAGAGGCCACGGCGGTTTCCCCGGAAGGGCGAATTAGCCCGCAGGATCTCGGCATTTGGAAAGACGCCCACATTGAACCGCTGGCTCGGGTGGCTCGCTTTATTCAGGAGCAAGGGGCCGTTCCTGCCATTCAAATCGCCCATGCCGGGCGCAAGGCCAGCACGGCGGCACCTTGGCAGGGGGGGCAGCCTGTGGGCGTGGCGGCCGGTGGTTGGTCGCCCGTGTTGGGACCCAGCGCCATTCCCTTTGATGCAGCTTCGCAAACCCCGCAGGCCATGACCTTGGCGGATATTGAGACCTTGAAGAGCGCTTTCGCCGAGGCCGCTCGCCGGGCCTTGAAAGCCGGGTTTCAGGTGCTGGAGCTACATGCCGCTCATGGTTATCTGCTCCATTCCTTCTTATCCCCACTGTCCAACCAACGCAGCGACGCTTACGGCGGCAGTTTGGAGAACCGCATGCGTCTGCTACTGGAGATTGCCACCGAAGCCCGGCAGATTTGGCCGGAAACCCTGCCCTTGTGGGTGCGTATTTCGGCCACCGATTGGGCCGAGGGTGGCTGGGACGTGGATCAGTCCGTGCAACTGGCCATTGAACTGAAAAAACACGGCGTGGACTTGATGGATGTTTCCTCCGGCGGGGCGGTGCCTGATGCTAAAATTCCGGTCGCACCGGGCTATCAAGTGCCCCTGGCTGAACAAATCCGACAGCAGGCCGGGCTTCCCACAGCGGCGGTAGGTATGATTACCGAGCCCCCGCAAGCCAACGCCATTATTGCGCAGGGCCAGGCGGATATGATCCTGCTAGGCCGTGAATCGCTGCGGAATCCCTACTGGCCCTTGCATGCCGCCCATCAGTTGGGGGTGGATGTGGTCTGGCCTCAGCAGTATGAGCGGGCCAAGCCTCGGGTGCGCCAATCGGTATAAGTGCTTCTCAATGCTGAAAGCCCCGCTTCTTGTTGGAAAGAGGCGGGGCTTCTCGCTGCTCGGTAGGTTAAGGAGCGGTTAAGGAGAAATAGGGTTGGCTAGGGTTAGCTCATGAGGCGCTGCGTACTTTGTGCAGCATCTCGTCGTACTCGGCGGCGTGCAGGGCTTCTACCTTGCGCAGGGCCTTGAAACGCTGGGCCGCCTTCTGGAAAATACTCGCATGCTCACGGGATTCGGCGGCTTGCTCCTGAAATTCAGCCACGGCGGCGGCATCGCCTTCTTCTAGGGCAATGCGTTCAAAGTCCGGGTACATGTGGTTGGATTCATACAATTCGCCGTCCCGGGCCAGTTCCAGTAGCTTTTCCACGGTCATGCCCTGTTTGGGGTAGAGCAGTTGCAGGTGGGCAAAGGCGTGGCCGGTTTCCTGGTTGGCGATATTCTCAAACAGGGCCGACACTTCGGCGTTACCCAGTTCCCGGGCCAGTTTGGCAAAGTACAGGTACTTGCGGTTGGCCATGGATTCGCCAGCAAAGGCGGCTTCAATGTTCTTGGTGGTTTGGGTGAGGGTTTCCGTTGGGTTCATGCGGCATTCCTTCTTCGGTTTGGTTTCGGCGGGCGGTGTGCTTTTCGCAGGGAATCAACTGGTAAAGGCTTGACCAGTGAGTATTTTTTAAGGCGCGTGAGTAAGAGCGGTGTTGTTGCCAGGCGCGATCAGGGCTGCTCCGGTTTGGGCCGTTTTGGACTGTTCTGGGCCATAACCCCATAGAAATTGACCTGATAGTCGGCCACACAGAACCCTTCTCCCGGGGCATTGAACAGGTTTTGCACCCTGTCCCAGGGAATGTCGTGAATTTGCCCGGTATCCATATCAATGAAGTGATGGTGGTTGCTGACGTTGGCGTCGTAGCGGATGGCGCCCGGCTCCAAAACCACGGTGTTCAGGATGTTGGCGTCCACCAGCGTGTTCAGGACGTTGTACAGGGTTCCCTTGGAGAGTCCGGGTAGGGCGTCTTTGACCGCCTCGTAGATTGCTTCGGCGCTGGGGTGGCTGTGGGTGCGCATCATAAAGTCCATAATGACGGCCCGTTGCGGAGTGACCTTGAGGCCTCTCTTGTTCAGGATCTGGCGGATTTTGGCGGTGGTCATCATGGGGATGGGCGCTCCAAAAGGGGGCTTTGTTTCTGGGTCGGTACCGGTGATCTATAGTTGAATGAATACTAAGTGATTTTATTTATTGATTAGTATTATATTCTAATTAAGAATAATTCGTATTTAGTAATTTGTCAACTTCAGGCCAGCAGGTTCTTTTGCTTCTGACCCAAAGGCTTCGGCACTCTCATTCATCTATAAATGCTGACTGGAACAAGAATTGAGTCGGCTCAATGTCAGGGGGGCTCTCTGCGGCAGGCCTTTGAAAGAAGTCCTCCAGACTGTGCATTGTTCTGTCGGCGGGATTCTGCTTGAATGTGGGTGGATGAGCGTCTTGACCGCTGTGTGCGTATCGCCTGAAACTCCTGGAAAATGAGGTCGCTGAAATGAGTTTGTCTCCCTATGATGCCGTTGAGCCCACCTTGCCCAATGAGTGGCGGCAGTGGGTGGCCAAAAACCTGTTGCAGGGAATCTCACCGGAGGAAGTGGTGCAGGCACTCGCTCACAATGGCTTTCCCCAGTCGCTGGCGCAGGCGGAAGTCCACACAGCCCTGAATCACCCTTATTTGCAAGGGGCGCAATCCCTGGCCCTGAAGTTAAAAAAGCGGGATTGGGTCTTGCAGTGCCAGACTATCCTGCTGGAGCAATCGCCCTACTATGGCGGGGTGGAACGCCGGGAGCGCCTGTCGCGGGATGAGTTTTATGAAACTTACTATTATCGCAACCGCCCGGTGGTCATTACCGGCATGCTGTATCAGTGGCCAGCCATGAGCCGCTGGACGCCCCAGTATTTGAAGGCCGAATACGGGCATCTGGAGGTGGAAGTTCAGTGCGGACGCTCCAAAGACCCCAATTACGAGATTAACAGCAACCAGTACAAAAAGCGCATGCCCTTTGAGGAGTATATCGACTGGGTGGAGAGTGGGCTGGAAACCAATAATTACTACATGACCGCCAATAACTCCGGGCATAACGGCACGGTGCTAAAAGGCTTGTGGAACGATGTGCCGGTGATTACGGAGTATCTGAAGGACGATCCGGCCAACCCGGGCTTTTTCTGGTACGGCCCCAAGGGTATCATTACCCCCCTACACCACGATTTGACCAATAACTTCATGGCCCAGGTCAAAGGGCATAAGCTGATACGCATGATCCCGCCCAGCCGACTGCCAGAGGTTTACAACCACCTGCATTGCTACTCCCAAGTGGATTTGGGCAACCCGGACTATGAGCGATTCCCCTTGTTTGCCGGCATTCGAACCATTGATGTAATGCTGGCCCCCGGTGAAATTCTGTTTTTGCCGGTGGGGTACTGGCATTATGTGTCCGGGGTGGATATTTCCATCACCATGACCTACACCAACTTCATCCCCTTCAACAACTTTGGGGCCATCTACTCGACTTACGATTACTTTGATTAGCGACCAGTTTGATTCGGTGAGAGGCCTGCTCCAGTGGATTGCAGGGCTTGAGGGCACTTCAGTATCTTATCAAAGATTTAGGCGTGTCCGAGATTTCCTGTTACTATGAGATTGGTAGATGGTTTGGTTTGGTGTTTTTAATCACCTTTTCCTCTCAAGGCGGTCCATGAATTTGAAAAACAGGCTTTTGAAAGCGCTTTTGGTGAATCTGCTCCTGTTAACGCAACTGGGGCTGACCATTTTGCCTGCCAATGCCGCCAATGTCCACAGTCAGGCCCCGCATCGGGGTGCCTTGAGTCAGGCTGCCGGCTGGGAGGATGATTTTTCCAAGGGGTTTTTGCTGCCTCGCCAGCGTTCCTATAAAAGTTTGAACCAGATATATCAGTTTGAGCGCTCTCCTCTGGGGAATCGCATCCCGGTGCTGCTGGTGCCCGGACGGGCGGAGGAGTTTCAGCATAATTCCTGGTGGCGGGCCATTCGTCAGGTGGCTCGGAAAGATTTGGCCTTTAACCGGTATTTCAAGCTGTACGTGTTTTTGTACAACTCCAAGGAAGAGTTGGATGTGCAGGCCGAGGGGCTGGTAAAACAGCTGAAAACCCGTTTTGGGGATTTGCCGCCCTCCCAGCCCTTTATGTTGGTCACTTACAGTCTGGGTGGGGTTATTGCCCGGGAAGTGGCCAAAGACCCGGCCTTGCTGGATAAGATTGACACCATTATTGCCATTGCCGTTCCCTTTCACGGTTCTCCCATGTTCGACCCGGACTGGTTCAGCGAGTATCTCAACCCGCCCACCCGCTCTCCTCTGAGACGATTCTGGGATCGTACCCTGTACCGGGGGTATATGTTCAGTAAAAGTAACTTGACCCGGGGCTTGAACTGGGACAATTTCGACAGTTCCCGCCCTCAGTTTGACGCGGAAAAGGATCACACGCTGGCGGGGGATCAGGTCATAGTTAAAACCAAGACCTATGAAGAGTATCCAAACGCCGATCTCATCCGGCAAAAGACCATTGTCTACGCCAGTTATTTACAAAACGCCTATACCGACCCCGACTCGGTCAACCCGAAAAGCGCCTTGAAGAAGTCATTGACCCTGCCTCGCACAGCGGTGGATGCCGTACTCCCTTTTTATGGCTTTACCGTGCATGGGGTGCTGACCTATATGGGCCTGCAACTGGCCAATGTGCCCGCTTACACCCCGGAAGATCCGCAGGGCCGGAACACCTTGCTCTATCGATATAACGATGGGGCCATTCCCGTCAGTAGCATGCTATTTCTGAAACCCAGTCCCAAGCCTTATAACGAGGACATCTGGGGCCTGATCAACATGGCCACGGTGCGCAATGTGCGCATTTTTCCCGGCCTGGATCACTTGCATATCGGCGAATACAGCCTTCAGAAGAAGCGGCTGGTGACTGCTGATCTGGTGCATCCTGAAGAGGGCAAGCGGTCGCCCCACCACTGGATTCTCTATGATCTGTTTCGGCGCATGCGGGAATTGAAGCTGCAAGAGTAGATTCGGGGCGGACGGGCTTGTGAGATGGACGGGCTGGTCTGGGGTCAATGTTGGCAGAGTGGTATTTGGCATGGCGCTAACATGGTATTAATATGAAAGCCATTGGCCTTCCACACTGATTGGAGATCCCTGTTGATGACGGTGCCCACCCCGGTGCAAACCCTGGATTTGAGAACCACCAAATGCCCGCTGAACTTTGTGAAAACACGGCTGGCTCTGGAAAAATTGTCTCTGGGTGAGGTGTTGGAAGTGTGGATTCTGGCGGATAGTCAATCCTCGCTGAATATTCCTAACAGCATTCGCCAGGAAGGGCATGCCATCCTTCGGGAAGAGGCTTTGGAAGACGGTTTGCAGAAGCTGTGGATTCAAAAAGCCCGTTAAATAAGGCGGCTGGTTAAGGCTTCCAGCGGGTGAAGGCTTGCTCAGAACGTTTCCGATTCTTCTCCCACAATCTCGTATCCCAACTCGGCCAGCCTGACTTTGCAGGCCTCGATCCAGTTTTGATAGCCGCAGCCTTTGACCAGCAAGGCCATAGGACTGGCGGGATAATCCCGGCAAAAGCTGGGGCGATCCTCGTAAATCTGGCATCGCCGATCGGCCCCCAGATTTCGGCAATGGTAGAAAACCACCTGCTCGGTCTGCAAGGCGGCCCGGGTTTTTTGGGTCGTCACCATCCGCAACACCCGGTCAATATGCGCGGGATCTTCGGGGTAAAAGGTTTTGGCCGCCTGATGCGTGGGGTGGGGGACAAACACACTGAGGAAGTCCCGGCTGGTTTCATCGCCCTGGGCCGCCTTTTGGAATAGTTCCCACACCGGCACGCTGGGCACGGCCACGGAGCAGCAGGCCGCTTTCAGGTTACAGCTGCCGGGCTTGGCTACGCCGAGTAGGGCCTCCCAACTGGGTTGTGTCACTTGCGATGCTCTCCCGCCTATCCACCGGCTATTTTAATGCGCCTCACTTCAGCCCGCTAGGCTCGGTAGTGTCATCATACCTTGCCTCCCCGCTGTCTGGCTCCTCCGCATTCAGGAGGTGTGGAGTTGTATTTAAGAGACTATCTGAAAAGTTTTTAGATCGGCGTGGCTACAAGACCGGAGCAGCGCAAGCAAGGCGCTTATAAAAGATAAGCAACGAAGCTAAGCAGCGCACGAACGCAGTAGACGCCAGAAATGGAAGCTTTTCGGATAGTCTCTAGGAGGCCATTTCCCACTGTCGTGGCAAGCTGTCCTGAGTGAAATCCTTGAAGTTGCTGAGTTGTACGAACTGGGCCAAGAGTTCGGGCTGGAAGCTTTTCGCCCCTTCCGACAGCATGATTTTAATGGCCTTGCTGCTGGGGATGGATTCCTTGTAGGGGCGCTTGGAGGTCAGGGCATCATACACATCGGCGATTTTCACCAGATGAGAGTAGGGGTGAATCTCATCGCCCTTGAGTCCTAGTGGGTAGCCGCCCCCGCCGTACATTTCCTGGTGTTGCAAGGCGGGCAGGGCAATGGGCTCCGGCAAACGCAGCACCTCCTTGATCACTTTGTAGCCCAGGCCTGGGTGCAGTTGCATGACCTCAAACTCTTTTTCGCTCAGGCGACCGGTTTTAAACATAATGTTCCGGGGAATCATCAATTTGCCCAGGTCATGCAGGATGGCGGCCAGGGCAATCTCCTTGACTTCCTGCTTGCCGAAGCCGGCCTTGATGGCCAGGGCAATGCTCAGGGCGGTGACATCCAGGATGTGGGAGTAGGTGTACTCATCCCGCACCCGCACCTGGCTCAGGTATTGAATCTGATCCACCTGGGAGGTGACCTCGGCAATCAGCTTGTCTCGGGCCACTTCGCACAAAGCGATATCGGGGGAAGCTCCCTTTTGCAAACGCTGCCAGAAGTACCCAATCGATCCCAGAAAGGCCTGGGTCATATCCTCACTCAACAAAGGCTCACTCGTATTTTCCTGTCGGGCGTCTTCCGCCTCCGCCGGGGTTAAGCCCGCCGTGAACTCAAAAATATGTCCCTCGTGGTTGAAATAGTCGGTACTCGGGAGAGAGAGAGGCTCCAGGGCGCTGGCCAGTGGCAGATCCCGGCTGTCTCTGTAAAGGCTTTGCATTTTGAGGTGTTGCCGCAGGTCGTCTGTTAAAAGCGTGCCCGCGGGATATAACCGTTCACCCGCCAGGGTGTACAGGCTAAATTCCAGCGTGTTTAAGCCGGACAGTTCATTCAAAGGAACTTTTACAAACAAGCAGAAACCCTCTATCCGTTTATTGGCCTGAATGGTTGGCTTGAAAGCCTTTTGAAAAACGGACTGAAATCGGTGATTTTTTTAAGCACCTTTTTTTATGACTATTGATTACTTCGGCAGGCCATCGAAAAAGTTGAGGGCGGACTTTATAAAATTTAATTTTTGGTGGGGCTTATTGCAACGGATTCTGCTGCGCCCACTGGCTGGCCTGCATAATGCAACTGTAAACCACATAAACCATTGGCAAATCTGCCCCGGTGGCGTGCAGCATTACCGCCGAGGCCAGCGTCCCGCTTTTTTCGTAGGTGTAGGCAAATAAAATGCCGCCCAGCATGACGGCCACGGTCAGCCAGAAGGCCCAAAGGGGGGGGCAATAGGCCTGTAAAACCACCCAGTGCCAGGCCCCAAAAAAGAACGAGGAAATCAGGTTGGCTTTGATCGGGGTGGTGTAGTCTTTCAGCTCCTGGTAGATAATGCCTCGCCAGAACATCTCTTCAAAAAAAGGATTGAGCAGCACAATACACAGGGCCAGCAGCCAAAATTCAAGGTTCACAAATAAATGGGTGGTTTGCATGCGCTGATAGAACCATTCCCAGTCCATATTGAAGCTGTTGGTCTGCCAGAAAAGGCCCAGAATAATCAGGATCACCCCGACGGCCCCACTAAAAATCCAGCGGCGCTTGAACCGGAAGGGCCACAAAGGTGGCAAGGGCTTTTTGCGTATCAATAAAATAGGCAGACCGCAGCCCAGCACCTCATACATCAGGATGGTCAGTCGGTAGTCCTTCAGGATGTGCAGTCCCAGCCATACCCAAAACCAAGGGGCCAGCATGGCCAGCGATAAAAAGACCAACCGCAGGGGCTGACCTTTAGCGGTTAGGTCGATGGGGCCTAGTTTTAGTTGGACCGGCTGGCGGTCAGACTCTCTTTCCATTGGCGCACGATGCTTTCCCGTTGGTCCAGCGGACAGTGGTAATCACACGCCTGACTTACGACGGTTACGGCGTCAGTGTTGAGATTTACTTCTTTGCCGGTCTTGTCAAACAGGCACACCCCAGCGGCGTTTTTCAAGGCGCCAGGCACATCGGCGGTGGGGTTAAAAAAATTGCCGCAGCTGCCACAGGTCACAATGGTCAGCCCTCGGCTGATTAATTTGGCATGCAGCTCATAGAAAGCCTGATCCAGAATCCGGTAGGATTCTGTGGAAAAGGCGCTGTTTTTATATTCCAGCGTCAGGCGATACTGCTCTTGTCCTTCATCGTTGAAGGTGGTCAGGGTTTTCAGGCGACATTGAATCTGGTTGCGACCGTTGGAGAGAGGGACAGACTTGACGGTTTCCCGATCCTGGCGAGGGGGAGACGCGTCGCTATTGGGGTTGCCCTCGGGCCGGTGACTCTCCAGCTCCGAGGTCGGTTCGACCGGGCGGGATTTGACCAGGGATAAGGGCTTGGACACTTTGCGAGATAGCGGCAAGTCCACGCTCTCATACTTTAAAGCGTTCTCCGGGGCCTGCTTTTTCAGAAGTCCCTCAATCAGGGCTTGCCCGTGACTTTCATCGTACAAGTCCGGCAGATGATCCAGATCCTCGTTAAAGCGGGTGTGACGTACCTTGCGATAGGTGCTGCCAGACACGGGCAGGTCTGAGAACTGGCGCTTCAGCAGGTTGTACAGGGAAAGGGGCGAGAGTAAGACCCCCAGGAGGTAGGCCAGCGGGGTGAAAATCATCATGGTGGCGTAATCGGCGGCCTTGCTGCGGGCGACTACCAGTCCCATGAAGTTCAGGGCCAGGGTCAGGGTGGCTACGATGCCCCAGAAAACGGGCTCTCCGGGGATGGGGATGAGGGTGAACTGATCCAGCAGGCCCAGCGTCAACACCATCAGGAACGGCATAAAGTAGGGCGGACTGATTGCGGCCAGCAGGTTTTCCACGTGGTTCATGTCAAAGCGCAGCAGGGTGCGGGTCAGCAGGGCCGGGCCGTAAGTGGCAATCAGGGAAAGGCGGTTGAACCAGGCTCCGGCGCAGCGGGTGAAGTAATCTTGGGCGTCTACCTGAGAGTCGGCGTAAACTACCACGTTGGGGGCCCAGGTAACTTTGAAGTTCTGCAAATTCAGGCGAATGGTATATTCCAGGTTGTCGGTGTCCGTTCCCCGGCGATAGGGTATCATCTCCAGGACTTCCTGCTTGATGGCCCAGCCGCTATCGAGCAGGCGACAACTCATACCCAGGTGATACCGCCCGGCGTTACCGATACGGTTGAAGACCCGATTGGTCAAGCCGGATACCTGGGCCAGCAAAGTTTCCGGTGGATTTTTCAGGGCGACGTACCCCTGAATGGCAAAGCTGTCCATGCCACGGGCGGCCACATTCTGGAAAAAGTCGTTTTTGACAATATCGGTGGGCTTGAGAAACACGAACATCCCGTTGCCGCCAGCGGCTAGGCACCGCTCAATCAGCCAGGTCAGGGCGCCTTCATAGCTGGGCTGGGCATCCGGGTGACGCCATACCTTGACGTTGGGCCTTAGAGACTGGGGAATCAGTTCCTGGGCGGTATCCTGAGAGGTGACCAGATGCACGGCCACCTTGCTGGCCGGATATTCCTGCTGATGTATGGCGTTTAAAAGCTGTAACAGGGCCGGGTGATCGTTGGGGTTCAGGAAGGGCACCAGCACCGACAGGTGAAAATCCTGCCCCGGCTTGTACAGGCGCTTCATCAGGTCGTGCTTACGCCCTTGCTCGGCGGCCAGGATTACAATGAGTTGGCGAATGAGGAAATAAACCGCCAAAAATTCCGTTAAAAAAACCAGGGAGGAGGCCAGTACTGTGATTGAATTCATAAGGGTGCGGTTCACTTCCGGTTCAATGGTCTCACTCAATGTATTCTACCCGAAAATCACCGTGGTTTTAAAGCGGCCTGTGCGGCGCGGGCAAGTTCCGCTTCCGGTTGCAGTTTCAAAAAGCGCTCAAAGCATGGCCGGGCTTGGCTGGAATCCCCCTCTTGCTGATAGGTCAGGCCCAGCAGAAACCAGGCCTCGGCATTGTCAGGGTTGTCTTGGGTGAGGGCCAATAATTGCGTTTTGACCACCGGTAAATGCTCGGCTCTACTGTAGGTATCGATGAGGTTGCGATAGTAGAGGGCGAAGGGTGGCTGGATGCGGATGGCCCGCTGAAAGGAGGCGTAGGCGTTGGCGTAGTTCTGGGTCAGGCGATACGCCATGCCCAGATTGTTGTAAAGGGAGGCGGCCAGGCTGGCATAGGGATTCAGGCGAATGGCCGCCTTGAATTCCTCGATGGCCTCTTCATACTGCTGACGTTCCATCAGTAGTTGGCCGTTACGGGCGTGGGCAATGGCGTTGTCTTTTAAATCGTAGGCCATTCCCTCAGCAGGCAGCAGAAGCAAGCTGGCGAACAAGACGCCGAGCAACCGGAGCAGGCGTTTTTTGGCGCTGCAAGGCGGAGAATGATTCTGGCTGAGGAATAACGGCAACATGGGTTTGTCTTCTGAACTGTTGTCTAAGGGCCTCCCATAGTATCGACGATCTGGGCTGGAACTTGAATATTTCGATAGGTTTCCCCGAAAAGCCCTTCTAAATGGAGAGACTGACCCTTTACAACGCCGCGGAGGCCAGCGTCTGAGCAGGCAGGGTTTGTTGCATATAAATCCGCATATCTGTAGAAACGGGCTGGCATTCCTGTGGGCAATAATGCACACTGTCCCAGCGCAGGGCCAGATGGCTGGCCAGTTGGGCCAAAATAGCGCTTTCCTGCCGGATTAAATCCATACTTTGCGGAAATTGGCTTGCCTCCGGGTTTTGTAGAATCGCTTTCAGACTGTCCTGATAACTCAGCATGGCTTTTCCGGGCTGAGCGGCGGTTTTTGTCTCTTCCAGTAATTGCCCGTGGTGGCTGTATCGAGCGGTCACCTGGCTACCTGCGTGGAGTTGTCCCAGATGGTTTGCCAACACAGCGTGGACTTGCAAATGGGTCATATCCTCCATCGGGGGCCCCTCAAAGCGAAGTGCTGCCGCTTGTCGCATGGCGTGGGCCATGGCTTGGGCTTTGAGTTGCAAGGCCGCCAGCTGGGCGGACAGTTTCTGGCTGGGTATCTGCCGGGCCATTTGTCCGTACAGCGCTGCGGCATATTCAAACGCTTCCAGCCCGGACTGGTGAGTGGTGTCCGCCAGGGTTAAGGGTGATTTCAGTACCCTGAGGCGAATGGCGTCGCCATCCAAAGCGTGGTTCACCCACTGGGCTGACTCTAACCAGCCTTCCGTGTGAAGGTTGGCATCCTGCTGACCGGCGGTTTTGGGCTGTGATTTTGGCTGTGAAAGGATGGCGGACTTTTGCTGGGTGGCCTGTGCCGTGGCAATCAGTTCCGGCGGGTGCAGCGGGCCATCGTAGAAGAAGAAGGTCAAGGCCAACACCATGCCTGAAAATCCGGCGGCGGTAAACAGCGCTTTACAGTGTAGTTTTAACCGTGAACGCATGGGATACCCTCTTGCTTCAGGGGCTAGAAGATCCAGTGACAACCCGAATGGCCAATTTCAAGGGGGATTGGATGCAGCCAATTTATAACCACTGATCTTAGGTATCGGAGACCTGGCCAATAACCCAAGGGTGCATGGCTGTTTTTTTATCAAATGTTTACAAGGCATCCACACTGTAAAAAAGCCCAAAAAATTCCCCTCCTTAAATCCGTTGGGAAAACGGTCTTTAAGAAGGGGAAAATCTTGCTTCAGTCGGGTCTACTGGGACACAACCGGGCTTTCGTGGCCTGTGGCTTGCACCTTTTGCTTCAGGGCCACGGTGGCTTTCACCAACCCTTTGAACAAGGGGTGCGGGTTGTCCGGGCGGGATTTGAACTCCGGGTGGAACTGGCAGGCCACAAACCAGGGGTGGTTGGGCAGCTCAATAATCTCCATCAGGGTGCGATCGGGGGAGGTGCCGGAGAAAATCAGTCCGGCCTGGGTCAGAATGTCGATGTAATCGTTGTTGATCTCGTAGCGGTGACGGTGGCGCTCCATCACCACATCCGTACCGTAGGCTTCCGCCGCTTTGGTGTTTTTCAGCAAGTGGCAAGGGTACTGGCCTAGGCGCATGGTGCCGCCCTTGTCCGCCAGATTTTTCTGATCTTCCATCAGGGCCACCACCGGCTGATCGCCTTTGGGTTCAAACTCGGCGCTGCTGGCCCGGGTGAGCTGGGCCACGTTGCGGGCGTATTCAATGACGGAGACCTGCATGCCCAGACACAGCCCCAGGAAGGGAATGTTATGAGTACGGGCGTACTTGACGGCGTTGATTTTGCCTTCGATGCCCCGGTTGCCAAAACCGCCGGGCACCACAATGGCGTCCACCCCGGACAGCAATGCCGCCGAAGTCTCGTCATCCACGCAGTCTTCCGTGTTAATCCAGCGGATTTCCACAGAAGTGCCTTCGCTGTAACCGGCATGCTTCAGGGCTTCAATGACCGAGAGATAGGCATCGCTGAGGCCGGTGTATTTACCAGCCAGGGCGATTTTCAGGTTCATGACCGGCTGCTTGACCTGCTGCACCATGGCCTCCCAGGAGGTCAGGTTGGGTTCCGGCAGCGTCAAATTCAAGCGCTCCAGCACTTGAGTGGCCAGTCCTTCTTTTTCCAGCACCAGGGGCACTTCGTACAGAATGGGCATGTCAATGGATTCAATCACCGCCTCTGGGGCTACGTTGGTGAACTGGGCCAGCTTCAGGCGTTCGCCCTTGCCCAGGGGGCGCTCGGTGCGGCACACCAGAATGTCGGGCTGAATACCGATGCTGCGCAGGGTATTCACGCTGTGCTGGGAGGGCTTGGTTTTCACTTCGCCGGAGGCTTTGAGGTACGGCACCAGGGTGACGTGAATGAAGCAGGTGTTTTTAAAGCCCACATCGTAGCGGAACTGGCGAATGGCCTCCAAAAAGGGCAGGCCTTCAATGTCGCCCACCGTGCCGCCCACCTCAATGATCAGGAAGTCCGGGGATAGTTGGTGGGTGGCTTCCATAATGCGGTTTTTGATTTCATCGGTAATATGCGGGATGGTCTGCACGGTGGCGCCCAAATAGTCGCCCCGGCGCTCCTTGGCGATGACATCCTGGTAAATGCGCCCGGCGGTGACGTTGTTCAGGCGGGTCAGGTTGGTGTCGATAAAGCGCTCGTAGTGGCCCAAGTCCAGGTCGGTTTCCGCCCCGTCATCGGTCACAAACACTTCCCCGTGCTGAAAGGGGCTCATGGTGCCGGGATCCACGTTGATGTAAGGGTCAAACTTCTGGATGGAGACTTTGGCCCCACGGGCACGCAGCAAACGGCCCAGAGAGGCGGCCACGATGCCTTTGCCCAGAGAGCTGACCACACCACCGGTGACGAAAATATACTTGGTTGAACCCATAATGACGAGGACCTCGTTTGTTTAACTGGCTTGGCTGATGAGGGGAAGCGGAAAAAAGTTGATTATCCGGCGGTATCGCCCAGGATTTTAGGCACCCGGAAGAAGCCGTCTTCTTCGTGCGGGGCGTTGGCCATCAGCTCTTCCCGGCTGAATTCCCGCATTGCTTTGTCTTCCCGGAATACCGTAGGCGTGGAGGAGTCCATACCCAGCTCAATCTGGGATAAATCCACCTGATTCAGCTCTTCCACCAGGGTGAGAATCTTGCCCAAATCCTGGGTGTAGCGCTCACTTTCTTCCGGGGTCAGTTCCAATCGGGCTAACTTGGCCACGTGTTGCACGGTTTCCTGGGAGATGGTCATGGTGTGTGTCCTTTGATTCTGATTGAGGCGGGGCTGGGCGCACAGAGAGCGCTACCCCCAAACCATTCTATTCTAGCGAGAACAGACGATTTTTCCAAAGCGGCCATTTGCAAGCCGGTTTTTAGGGGGCATACCGGGTCAGGTGAGGGAAACGGGGAGGGCCAACCGTTTGGTTGATGGCTAGATGGTTAAAAACCGGCCATACTGAAAATTGCCGAAGTCCAGATGGAATGTTCAAATCCGGGCTTGGGACAGGTTTGGTTTCAACAGCGTAAGGAACGCTAGCCAGTGAGTATGTCGCAGCAGCATTTTTCAAGTTCCCTGCAAGCCCCTGAGCCTGAGTACGAGGGTTTTTGGATTCGGTTTTTAGCGTTGTTTCTAGATACCTTAAGTTTTATGGTTGTTTATGCCCTTTTTGTAGTTCCTGTTATTTTTATGTGTTTTAACAACGCACAATTAGCCAAAACGGTTTGGGAAATGGTCAAGGGTTTTCAGGGTGGTTTACAGCTCTTTGGTCTTGTGGTGGGTTGGCTTTATTATGCAGGTTGTGAGGCCTCACCGTGGCAAGCGACGCTGGGTAAAAAAATGTGTGGCCTGAAAGTGGTTGATTTAAAGGGGGAGCAACTAACGTTTATGAAGGCCTCTATTCGATATCTGGCAAAATTTATTTCAGCAGCGCCTTGCTATGTGGGATATGTTATTGCCGCCTTTACCCAAAAAAAGCAGGCCCTGCATGATATTATCGCGGGTACGGTGGTGGTGAAGGCTGATTAGGTCTTTGGGTTTTTCTTTGAAATAAGTGGTGGAAGTGCGCCTGATTTATGACAGAACCCCAAAAATATTGTGAGAGTTCCTTATCAACAAATGAGCGGGCGTATGCTGGGTTTTGGAGACGGTTTTTGGCGTATTTTATTGATACTGCCATCATTTTTATGATTGCCTGGATTCTGTTGGAATGGCTTCTTTCCATTAGCGCCTATCAATCCACAATAAGCGAGGAGTGGGCGAAATGGATCGAAGAACTGACTATCGCTTTGCGTTATGGGGGTATGAGCTGCCTGTATTATGCCTGGATGGAGTCCTCAGGAATACAGGCGACTCCCGGCAAGATGATTTGTCGATTACGGGTTACCAGGAAAGACGGTATCCGCTTGAGTTTTGGTCGCGCGCTCGCTCGTGTTGGTTTCAGATTGGCTCACTTTTATATATTGAGCATCTCAGGTTACTTGATTGGCAGTGCATTGGGACACTGGGTCTTTAGTCACTTTTATTCCAGTAGTTATGGGTACTACAATGGAGACCCCAGTGAGACTGCAACTGGCATTTTAATCGGTATCATCAGTGCTGTAACTGGACTGTTTGTTGGCAGTATCCTGGGCTATCTCCCGGCCTTATTCACCGCTCGCAGGCAAACGCTCCATGACCTGATGGCGGGCACGGTGGTGGTGAAGGCCGATTAATTCGCTAATAAAACAGTTTCCAGGTGTCGGGCCAATACGGGTTTCACGCTATCCACGGCGATGGGCTGCTTGAGGAGCGCCTGCATGCTGGTCATGACCTCACTTTGTAGCCCACAGGGATTGATTTGCGAAAACGCCGCCAAGTCCGTACTCACGTTCAAAGCCAGCCCGTGATAAGTGACCCATTGTTTGACGGCCACCCCGATGGAGGCCAGCTTTAGCAACGCCCCGGATTGCGGATCGGCTACCCACACCCCAGTCCACCCCGGATTGCGCAGGCCCTCAATGCCAAAGTCTTTTAAGGTCAGGATGATGGCCTCTTCCAGATGTCGCAGGTATCGGTGTAAGTCTCGCTGGCCTTCGGGTAGCTGTAAAATCGGGTAAGCGATGAGCTGACCCGGCCCGTGATACGTCACGTCCCCGCCCCGCTCAATTTTGATAGCCGGTATATCGGGATTCAGCAGGTTTTCCGCATGGGTGCCCCGGCCCAGGGTATAAACGGGCGGGTGTTCACCCATCAGCACGGTGTCGGGGATTTTTCCGGCCAGACGCTCTTGCACCAGCGACTGTTGCCACGCCCACACGGTTTGGTAGTCGGTGAGCCCAAAGTCTTGAATATTAAACCGCAATCTATTTAACCCCAGCGGCCGGGGCGGGTTTTTCCTTCTGGAAGATGTGAATGGCTAGCCCGTGGACGGCTTCAGCGGCTTCCATCAGGGTTTCCGGCAAGGTGGGGTGGGTATGCACGGTCAGCGATATATCCTCGGCGGTGGCCCCCATTTCAATGGCCAATGTGGCCTCGGCAATCAGCTCAGACACTTCCGGGCCAATCATATGCACCCCTAAAATCAGGTCGGTGTCAGCGTCCGTAATCATTTTAACCATGCCATCCGGCTCGTTCATACTCAAGGCCCGCCCAGAAGCGGCAAAGGGGAACTTGCCCACTTTCACCGTGTAGCCTTGGGCCTTGGCCTGCTCCTCAGTCAAGCCCACCGTGGCGATTTCCGGGTCACAGAAGATGGCCGAGGGCATGGCCCGGTAGTCTAGCACTTCCGGGCTGCCGTCAATCACGGCAGCGGCTACCAAGCCTTCTTTGGAGGCCTTGTGGGCCAGCAGGGGGGGGGCAGTGACATCGCCAATGGCGAAAATATGAGGCACGTTGGTGCGCAGTTGGGCATCCACCGGGATGAAGCCCTTGGCGTCCGTTTTAACACCGGCTTTCTCCAAGCCCAGGCCTTGGCTGTTGGGTTTGCGGCCCACGCACACCAGTAACTTCTCTACGGCTAGGGTGTTAGTGCCCTTGGGGGTTTCCAGTTGAAGGCTGATTTCGTTTTTATTGGCTTGGCTGATGCTGGCTTTGGTTCCTGTGTGCAGCTGAATGCCCCGCTTTTTCAGGGAGCGCTTAAGCAGTTGGGTGATTTCCGAGTCCACGCCGGGCAAAATAGTATCGCTCAGTTCAATAACGCTGACCTTGGCGCCCAGTTTGGCGTACAAGGTCCCCATTTCCAGACCAATGACCCCACCGCCTAACACGGCCAGGCTCTTGGGGATTTCCGTCCAGTTCAGGGCATCCCGAGAGTCAATGATGTTGTCCCCGTTCAGTTCAAAGCCGGGAACAGCAACAGGAGAAGATCCGGTGGCAATCAGAAAGGCATCCGCTTTTAATGTATGGCTTTGTCCGTCGTTGCCTTGTACGGATAGGGTTTTGGAATCGCTGAACGTGGCCGTGCCGTACACGGTTTGAATGCCGTGGGCCTTGAACAACTGTCCAATGCCGCCGGTCAGCTTTTGCACCACGCCGCTTTTCCAGTGTTGCAGTTTGGGCATATCCAACCGCAGCCCATCGACCATGATGCCCAATTCGCTGGCCTGCTGAATCCGCTCCAACAGCGTGCCTGCGTAAATCAGGGCCTTGGAGGGGATACAGCCCCAGTTCAGGCAAACCCCGCCCAGGGCTTCTTTTTCCACCACGGTGACCGCATGTCCCAGTTGGGCCAACCGAATGGCCGCCACATAACCGCCGGGGCCCGCCCCGATGACCACGACTTTTTGGGCTGCTTTCTGAGCGGTTTTTTGTTGGGGAGTGGGGCTTGCGGCCATAATGACGGTGTCCTTTTTCTGGAAAACGCTTAAAACAGGGCTTACAGGGCGGCAATCAGCCGTGTGGGATGCTCCAGATACTGAATGACTTCCTTGACGAACAAGGCGGCCTCGGCCCCGTCTACCACCCGGTGATCGCAGGAAATGGACAGGTGCATCATTTCCCGAATGACGATTTGATCCTGCCCATTGATGGTGCGCACCACCGGGCGTTTTTCAATTTTGTTCACGCCCAATATGGCCACTTCCGGGTAGTTGATAATGGGCACGCCAAACAAGCCGCCAATGGAACCGATACTGGTCAGGGTAAAGGTGCCCCCCTTCAGTTCGTCCAATGTCAGTTTGCCGCTGCGGGCCTTCTCGGCCAGGGTTTTGATTTCGGTGGCCAGCGTGAACAGACTTTTGTGATCGGCCTGCTTGATGACCGGCACAATCAGCCCTTGCTCAGTGGCCACGGCCACCCCCAGGTTGATATCGTGCTTGTAGACCAGCTCTTGGGTCTTCTCGTCCAGCTGACTGTTCAGGATGGGGTACTTGCGTAGTCCGGCGATGACCGCCTTCATCACAAAGGGCAGGTAGCTCAGCTTGACCCCGTCGGCCTCGGCCAGGGGCATCAATTCTTCCCTCATGGCCACCAGACGGCTCATGTCCACGTCTTCTACATAAGCAAAATGAGGGGCGGTTTGCTTGGATTTGACCAGATGCTCGGCAATCTTGCGTCGCAGGCCGCTCATGGGCAACCGGCGCTCGCCTTGAGAAGGGATGACACTGGCGGCGCTGGTCGCTGGTCGGTTGGCTGGGGCCGCATTGCCGGGTTGAAAATTGCGAATATCTTCCTGGGTGACTCGTCCACGGGGGCCGCTGCCCGTCACCTGGCTTAAATCCACGCCCAGGGTGCGGGCCAGCTTGCGGGTGGCCGGGGCCGCTAATACTTTGCCGGCATCGCCTTGGCTGGTTGAAGGGGCGGTGATGGTGGCCGTGGCGGTGCGTCCGTTGCCGTTGGATGGACTCTGGCTGGCGCTGGCTTCGGCGGTTCTTGCGGTGCTGCCTGCACCAGCTTCCCCGAATACGGCAATCACGCTGCCCACGGTGATCACCTCTCCGGCTTTGCCCCGCAATTCCTGAATGACCCCACTGACCGGGGCTGGGATTTCGGCGGTGACCTTATCGGTCATCACTTCCACAATGGCCTGGTCTTCCTTGACGAAATCGCCCGGCTGCACCAGCCACTGCACAATTTCGCCCTCGTGGACGCCTTCCCCGATATCGGGTAGCTTGAATTCGTAGGCCATAGTCTTTAAAGTCTCCTCAAAACTGCACAAAAGTCAGGGGGCTAGACCCGCCTGAGCTTATTCAAACGCCATGACGTCCTTGATACCCAGGAAAATGCGGATGGCATCCGGCACGTAAATCTTCTCCAGTGTGTAGGGGAATGGGGTATCAAAGCCGCCAATGCGCTTGATGGGGGCTTCCAGATACTCCACGGCCCGCTCGGCAATGAGGGCCGCAATCTCAGCGCCGTAGCCACTGGTTTTGGGCGCTTCATACACAATCAGCGCTCTGCCCGTCTTGCGCACCGAGGCCAGAATGGCATCTTCATCCACCGGGTAGAGGGTACGCAGGTCAATAATCTCGCAGCGAATGCCCTCTTTTTCCAGAGCCTTTTCCGCGGCCAGACGGCAGGGCTCCACCATGGCCCCGTAGCAGAAGATGGACAGATCGCTGCCCTCCTGCACCACACGGGCCGGGCCGATGGGCACGGTAAAGTCGCCTTCCGGCACCTCGCCTTTGACGGAGCGGTAAATCTTCTTGGGCTCCATAAAAATGACCGGGTCTTCGCCCCGAATGGCCGAGGCCAGCAGGCCCTTGGCATCTTCCGGGGTGGAGGGGATGACCACTTTTAAGCCGGGAGTATGGGTAAAGTAGGCTTCCGGGCTTTGGGAGTGATACAAGCCACCCCGAATCCCGCCCCCATATGGGGTGCGAATGACTACCGGGCAACTGTATTCCCCGCCGGAACGGTAGCGGAACTTGGCCAGCTCTGACACCACCTGATCGAAGGCCGGGTAAATGTAGTCGGCAAACTGGATTTCCGGTACCGGCTTCAGCCCGTACACGGCCATACCAATGGCGGCGCCCACAATGCCGGTTTCGGTCAAGGGGGTGCTAAAGGCCCGCTCTTCGCCGAATTCCCTGGTCAGTCCTTCGGTGGCCCGAAAGACGCCTTCGTTGACGCCCACGTCCTCGCCAAAAACCACCACCCGGTTGTCCCGGCGCATTTCGGTTTTGAGGGCATCGTTGATTGCCTGTAATAAAGTCATTTGAGCCATATTCAATCTCTCCTGTCAGCCTCTCAAAGCCTATAACGGAAACTCGCCTTCTTGCTGCCGGGGGAATTCACTTTCCTGCTCAATGAGTTCATCCCGTTGACGGGCCAAGGCCGGCGGCAGCTCGGCGTACACATCCTCAAACAGGGAATTCCAGTCCGGTTCCGGCTTTTGAGCGGATTCGCCGGTGCCCTCATTCACCTGACTTTGGGCCGCTTCCCAGATTTTGGCCTCGTAAGCCTCATCCCACAAGTCCAGGGATTTCAGGTAGTTGCGGGTGCGGGCAATGGGGTCTTTATCCTCAGTCAACCACTGGTCGCTCTCATTGCCCCGGTAGCGGGTGGGGTCATCAGAGGAGGAGTGCGGGCCAACCCGGTAGGTATACAACTCAATCAGGGTGGGGCCTTCTCCGGCACGGGCCCGGGCAAACGCTTCTTTGGAGGCGTTGTAAACGGCGATGACATCGTTGCCATCCACCCGCACGGCAGGAACCCCGTAGCCCACGCCTTTTAAATGCAAAGTCTCCGCCCCGCACTGCTTGGAGACCGGTTGGGAAATGGCGTACTGGTTATTGACGATATAGATGACCAGCGGCGGCTTGTAGACCCCGGCAAAGGTCATGCAGGAGTGAAAATCGTTGGCGGACGTTCCCCCGTCGCCAATAAAGGTGGTGATGACCGCGTTGTCTTTTTTGTATTTGGCGGCCATGGCGGCCCCGGCGGCATGAATGAGGTGGGTGCCAATCACGCTGGAGGAGCTGACAAAGTTTAGTCGGCGGTTGGTATAGTGGGCGGGCATTTGGCGGCCCTTGGCATAATCATCCCGGTTGCCGAACAGGTGATCGGCCAGCTCGGTAATGGGAGCGCCCTTGTAGAGCATCATACCGTACTGGCGGTAATACCCGAAAATCCAGTCCTGATCTTGTAAAGCATGGGCAATACCCACCTGGGTCGCTTCCTCGCCGGTAGAAGTGACGCAAAACCCAATCCGCCCGCTGCGCTGCAGTTTTTTCTGGCGCTCATCGTAGGCCCGAATCAGGATCATGCCTTCATACATCTGTTTTAACTCTTGGGCAGTCAGGCCTTCCGGTAACTGGCCCGCCTTGGCGCTGTCGGTCATCGCCCGAAGCAGGGGTGCCGAATTGGGAATATCAGCGGATTTACTGCTCATGGCCTGTCTCCTTTGTGAATGATGATGGGGGCGTCGGTTTTACGGTCGCTTTGCGAGCCTCGATGACGCCTTTGATAAAAAATTCTCCGGCCCGGTAAGAACTGCGCACCAGTGGCCCCGAAGCGCAATATAAGAAGCCAAACTCTTCTTCGGCAATCTGTTGCCATTCCTTGAATTTCTGTGGCGGAATAAAGTCGATTACCGGCAAATGTTTGGGAGTGGGCTGCAAATACTGGCCCAGGGTTAAAATGTCCACATCGTGGGCCCGTAAGTCGGCCATACACTGGCGAATCTCGGTATCGGTTTCCCCCAAGCCCAGCATAATGGAGGACTTGGTAAAGCGATCCGGCTGCCAGGTTTTAATTCGTTGCAGCAGGGTGAGGGTTTGCTGGTATCCGGCCCGACGATCCCGTACCGGGTGGGTCAGGCGCTCCACGGTTTCCACGTTTTGGGCAATGACATCCGGTTGGCTGTCCAGTAGCACCCGCAAGGGGGCCTCTTCGCCCTGAAAGTCCGGGATGAGGACTTCCACAATAATTTCCGGATTGGCTTTTTTAATTTCCGTCACGCAGCGGGCAAAATGGGCCGCTCCCCCATCGGGCAGATCATCCCGATCCACGGAGGTCAGCACCACATATTCCCAACTGGCCTGTTTGATGACGTTGGCCAGCTTGTCCGGCTCCTCGGGATCCAGCCAGCCGTTGGGGTTTCCGGTCTTAACGGCGCAAAAGCGGCAGCCTCGGGTGCAGACATCGCCCATGACCATAAAAGTGGCCGTTCCGCCGGCCCAGCATTCCCCGATGTTGGGGCAGCGGGCCTCTTCGCAAACCGTGGCCAGACCGAGCGATTTGGAAACGCCCTTCAGTTCAAAGTAACGCTCGCCAGTGGGGGGGCGCACTTTCAGCCAGTCCGGCTTGCGGCTGACAGTGGGTATGCTACGAGGTGTGTTTCCGGCAGAAATGGTTTAAACCCTCTTTCTTGGTGACACGCTTGCTTACTTGCGGGCGGCCTGTTTGAGTTCAGTTTGGCGGAACGCTTGGGGCAGCGCATGGCCGCAGCTTTTTTTACTTCCCTCATTATAAGCAAACCCCTGCTCATTCCAAAGCTATCACAGCCCCGTTTGTCTTTCCAACAAAGTTGTTTGAAAATATTTAGCAATTCTATTTCATGTTCGGCTTTTAACTTACCAGTTCACAGGCTGGCCCTGAATGCAAGGGGTTCATAGGCCAATTCCGATTTTACCCGGCTTCGATTTCTCTGAACTCGCTGCCTGCCCTCAATATCACGGAGTGTTTTTACCCTATGTCTGCTCATCGATTCATTTTAGCCTTGTTGACCGGCTTCAGCGCCCTGTGCGTGATGGGTGCCCCGACTTCGGCCCTGGCCTACGCCCCCCAGTTCGATTCCGAGGAGCAAGAAAACATTGGGGTTTACGAGCGGGCGGCGCAAGCGGTCGTGACCATCAACGCCCTGGTGGATGGTCGGCCTTCCAGCGGGGCCGGAGTGCTGATTGATGAGTCAGGCATTATTCTGACCTCCAGCCATGTCATTGGCAACGCAACTACCGTGCAGGTTTCTCTGGCGGATGGACGCCGGGGGCCAGCCAGTGTGTTGGGTCGGGCTGGAGAGAAATCCGACTTGGCCCTGTTGCGGGTCAATTTAGGCGGCAGTTTCCCTTTCCTGAAGCTGGGGGACTCCTCCAGGGTCAAAGTGGGCCAGAAAGTCCTAGCCATTGGCAACCCCTATGGCTTTGAACGCACCCTGACCACCGGCATTATCAGTCGGATTGACGCTGAGCGGAACCGCATCCAGACCGATGCGGCCATCAATCCCGGTAACTCGGGCGGCCCCTTGCTGGATACCCAAGGGTATATCATTGGCATTAACCAGTCCATTTTCAACCCGGATGGCAATCGCTCCAACATTGGCATTGGCTTTGCCGTGCCAGCCAACACCGTAAAAAGCTTTCTGTTGGCCTTGGCCAATCAGCAACCCTTGCCAGCCACTGTGGCCGCCATTAGCAGGCAACCCGTTATTCGTTATCGCTATCCGGGCGCCGATGGCATTGCCAACGTGTCCATGTTGCTGCAAAAAGTGGGTGCCCAATACTAGACAAACCAGTTCGTTTCCTACAAAACAGGCACCTGGAGATGACCCGCTGGTAGCTCAATGGCTGCGGGTGGAGCCGCCGGAGGCTCGGGCGTGAACCTGGATCTTAAGCTTGCCGCGATACGGCTGAATAAAGGGGGCTGAATTGCCTTCAGGCCGGAGATAGTCGCAAATGCTGTGATGGCCGAGCCACTGGTGATCAAGATGCCACTCAGGAATTTGCCGAAGAACTTTAACCTTGGGCCCTGTGGTGTTTCAGTTTGATTGGATATAGCCAGCATTAGGGCGCCCGGAACAATCAGGGCCGTGCCTCCCAGAACACCGAGCATGCGAAAACACCATGCCAAGCTGCTGCTGAGCGTTCGGGGAAGCTCAATATCATCGTCAAACACGTCTCTATGATCGTTGGAATCGCCGATCGTGCTGGGTGGCGGATACGCACTCAGGGCCCCTTCAACCTGAACGTCGGCGGGCTGATCCGGTTGTTCAATGACCACCAGGGTTGATCCTGGGGTTCCATTTCTGTCTGAAAAATCAGTAGGCCCAGCAGTTGCGGGAAGGGCTCTGCCCAGAGCCACACTTAAAAGTGGATGCGCGGTGCCTGGCTCAGGGCTGGCTTCTGGGGGACGGCTGGGGTCTGGGCCTTCCGTGGCAAAACTGTCCTGGCCGGAATCGTCTTGCCCCTGAACGGGTTGAGCAGGCTGCTGGGCGATGGGTTGGGCCTGAAATCCAATGGGGGTTGAACGCAGGGGGGTGGGCAATCCGTTGCGGGGGAGTGTGCTGGGGGAGGAAGGCAAGGGGTGAGGCTCCAGACAGGTTGGGGAGAAAAAGAACACAGCCGTCGAGAATCATTGCTGTTGAGAAAATGACTAAAGAAGAAATGCTAAGTCTGTAGCATTTTAATGAAAAGCCGATTTTTTCTCAATGCGCAATCAATAGGCTGGATTGACCACAGTGCTTGCTTGAGTAGAGAGACTGACGGGCGGCGGCGGGCTTCGCTAAAAACAGACCGCCCTCCAGGCGCTTGGCGAGGAGGGCGGTTTTGCATCTGTTCAATGGTAGGGGTGGTCAGCTGGGGGAGGATTCTTATTTGTTGTCCTTCATACAGTAGTTGATACCGCCCCAGCCCATTAAGGCGGCCCCAGCACCGGCCATAATCAGGCCGGGGATGATGCCGATGATCGTCATTTTCAGGGCGATGCCACCGGCCAGAAGTGCGGCGCCAATGCCAGCTTTCCAGCCAATGTAGCCGTTTTTCCAGTTCTGTTCTTCTTTTTGGGCCGTGTTTGTTTTGTTCTCGGTTTCCGGCTTTTTCGTTTCAGTCTTGGTGTCGTCGTTAGCGGCTTTAGGGGCTGTGGCGCCTTCCACGGCTGGTTTTCCACTGGGGGATTCAGCGCCCCCGGTTTCGGGAGTTCCTTCCCCTGCTTGAGGGGCTTGAGAGCCCGTTGCGGCGCTCTCACCTGCTGCCGGGGTTTGAGAGGCGGATGCTGGCGGTTGACCTGCTGTTGCTGCTGATGATGATATGTTCTGCCGAACCTTCAGAAGGTGTTCCACGATGGCCGGCAGGTCTACTTCATCTCCGTTATTTAAAAATTCTTTAGCTTGGTTCAGTGCCTTTTGATAAGTGGCTGCCTGCTCTTTGTTAAGCGCTGGCAAAGTAATCTTCTGCTCTTTGCCTAAACTTTCAACTTCTGAATTTAGAAATTTTGTTACTGGATCATTTTCGCCAGCTTGAGTTTCGCCTGCTGTGCCTTCTTCGGCCTTTTTAAACATGGAGGCAAACGCGGCGAAGAAGTTACTGAAAGCATTATAAGCTCGGGATGCCCATGGTGCCGATCCCGCTTGTCCTGCTGCCGCTGGGGCTTCTTGGCTTGCTGTTGACGAGGCTGGTTGATTTGTTGCGGCTGGGGCTTCTTGACTTGTTGTTGATGAGGCTGGTTTATCCTGCGTACCCGGTACAGCTTGCTCTGGCAAGGGGGCTATAAAAGAAGACATGGTAGCGAAACCACTCTTGGCAGCGCCATACAGGGACTGTGCCATTTGGCGAATTCTGGATGCAGTTGTTGCTGAGGCCGCTTGTCCACCTACTCCATTGGATAAGGGGGAAGATTGACTGGTTTTAATTTCATGAATTTCATTGGCATCCAGCACTCTTGCGCCAGCTGGAGTTTTGATGGGTTTTTGACCATCATAAGGTAGTTTTGTACCAATGGGAGCGACCATACAATAATTCTCCTTCCATACTGTGATGGATTTGATGGCGGGCTGCGCTGAAACGATTTGGCTTCAGGACAGTTTGGGTAGTGCCCAATAAAAGACCCTGAAAATAAGTTGATGCTATTCAACCCCAAAATATCAACAAATGTAAATCATGATCTGGCCGCCACGGTCACGGTTTGTTTGGCAGTTTTGATTGAACGCCGCCGTTTCTGTAACGCTGAATTGGCTAAAATCCTGAATTACGGGCGGTTTTTCTTAAAGCTGATTAATATAAATGGGCTTGTTAGCGCCGTGAATTTGGTTGCGGTAATTCAGCATAATAATTTCGGTACGCTGGCCGGGGGCGATGTTCACCAGCAGCCGATCCACCAGCCGATGAATCAGGTACATGCCCCGTCCGTGGGTGTCCATGAGCCCGGTACCACTGATATTGCGATCCAGCCAGTACATAATCTCATCGGCGGTAATGCGCCCCCCCTGATCCACAATGGCAATGCCAATGCGCTCCAAATCCTGCCCGTAATAAATGTAAACGTACTCACTTTCCTCCAGCCGCTCAATGCGCTGGCCTTTTTCATATTTCAGGGAGCCATCGGGCAATTTGGCCACGTGATAGACGGCGTTGGTGATGGCCTCGATCACGGCGGTCAGCAAATCGTTAGGGTTGGGTACCTGTACCTGGGTTAAAAAGGCTTGCAGGGTTTCAAAGGCCACCGAAATATCGTCGCTGCTCCGCAACACGACTTGCGACAAGGGGGCCAGTGGATCCATATAGGTCTCAATGCCAAAGGCGGAGGCGGGTTCCAGCAGGTTGTTGACTACGGTGGAAAGCTCTTCAAAATCGAAGGGGGCGGTTTTGGCGATGATGTTGAATACGCCGGTTTTTTTGGCGTTGCGCACATAATCTTCAACCTTATAGGCCGTAATCATGGCCGTCCGGGTTTGCGGGTAATGTTTTTGGATGAACTGGATGAGGGAAAAGCCATCTTCCTCCGGCATGTTGATGTCGGAAATCACCAGATGGTAGGTTGCCTCTGCTAACTTTTGGCGGGCGTCCGGCGCGGAGGGGCTGGCGGTGATGGTGAAGTCGTAGCTTGCCTCATGGTAATTTTCCAGGTAGCCCACCAGACCTTCCCGCACCAGGTCATCGTCATCCACAATCAGGATGCGGTAATGCTTTTGTACTTGTCCGTCCGCAACAGCGGAGGAGCTATTGGGGTGCGGTGGTAATGGGGCGTTCATGAAAACCCTCACAATGGACTTGAAAAACGAAGCTCACAGGCTCCCTGTTACTCCCTGGTTATTCTCTAAGTATAGCGGCTCCTCGAACACGGGGAGGGTAATTTTAAATTCCGTACCCTGCCACTTGGTGCTGTCCACCGAGAGCAATCCGCCATGCTGCTCCACGGTACGGTAGCAAATGCTCAGTCCCAGGCCCACGCCCCTGTGCCCTTTGGTGGTAAAGAACGGATCAAAAATCTGGCCCATCAACGCTTTATCAATACCGGGGCCATTGTCCTTGACGTGGGTTACCACTTGCGGGGCGCCATCCTTGGGGTTCTGCGCCTCACTGAAGAAGATGGTGACTTGCCCCTTGCCATCGGTGGCGTCGCAGGCGTTTTTGACCAGGTTGTAAAACACCTGCTCCAGCTTAATACGGTCACAGCGCACCCGATGGGGGGGCTGCCCCTTGATTTCAATGTGAAACTGCGAGAAGTGGGGATGGCTTTTGAGGGCGTTGACGATGTCGGTCACCACGGCCTGCAAGGGCAGGGCCACCAGAACCATCTGGATGGGCTTGGCATAGGCCAGCAGGTCGTTGACCAGAACGGCGGCTTTTTCGCTGGCTCGGGCGATTTTATGGATTTCTAGCAAGCCTTTTTCAATGCTGTCCAGGAGTTTAGGGTGTTCCTGGACTTGTGGCAGCGTTTTCAAGCGCTCCAGGTTCATCTTCAGCAGGGAGGTACTCATGGAAATGCCCGTCAGCGGGTTGTTCATTTCGTGGGCCACACCGGCAATCATGGTGCCGATAGAGGCCAGTTTTTTGGACTGGTTCAGTTCGTCCTTGATTTTTTCCATGGCCAACTGGTCTTTTTGAACCTGGGTAATGTCGGTAAAGGTCAAAATCTTCAGGGGAGGCTGGGTGTCGTCCGCACGCAGGAATTTCAGGCTGAACCCCAGCGTGGACTCCTCGGGCCGAACCGGCAGGCTCAGGCTGATTTCTGCCCGTTGAATGTCCTGGGTCGCCTGTTCCATGAGTTTGACCAGAGGGATCAGGCAATCGGGCATTGTATGGTTTAAGTCGCTGGCCTGCACCGATGGGGAGAGTCCCAGGATGTCCCGCGCTTTCTGGTTGATTTTCAGGATGCTGCCATCGACCCTCATAACAATCATGCCGGAGGGCAAAATATCCAGAATGTTGTCCATCATCAGCAATTCGGGTTGCATGGGCGATGCTCTCATTTCAAGGCGCTGACAGGCACCATGGTGCGGATGTCTTTCTGGTTGTCCAGCCGAAAGCCGACCACCAGATAGGTGTTTTCGGAGTTTTGACGCAATCGGTTGAGCAGTAACTGTCCGCTTTTGCTGAGCAGGTTTCGGCCCATCAGCTCGTTTTTGGGTACGCACAACAGATGGCCCTGTTCATCTTGCTGAACGGTAGTGTACAAGGCCACGTTCATACGCTGAAAAATGACTTTGAGTTGAACGTTGCCGGGTGTGGTGCCCTCCTTGACCGCCAGGGCCTGCCGAAAGCGCTCCCGAATTTCCGGGGGGAAGCGGAACGGCGGAATGGGCGTTTTACGAATGGGCAACGCAAAAAAGCGGGGATTCTCTCGGGCCTGCGTGGCCATGGCTTGCTCCCTGAGGGAGGTGCGGCGGGCCTGAATTGGTTGAATGGGAATGCCTTTGACGTCCGGTTTACCCATACGGGGCCACAGGGTTTGCCGGGCCTGGGTTTGAATGGGCTCCAGGGGGGCCTGGTGCGTCACTGTCCACTGCGCGTTTTCAAAGGAAACTTGGTGAAGTGCGGTGTTATGAGCCTTGAAGACCGGCGCGTCGCACAGTACAGGTGACAGTGTGCAGGGTTTTTCAGCGGCCAAAGGGACGGTTTGCAACAGGGGCAGGCTCTGGCAGCCTGGCAAATGTTCCCGCTGCCAGCGAATGGGATCTTCACTGACCTGAACGTCCGGCGCTTCCAGCGGAACCGTCATGGCGTCTGTTTTGAGTTCGGTCAGGTAGCTGACCAGGGGCGTTTGAATCTGAACATCAAGGGCTTGCTGGGAGACGCTTTTAAACAACAGCCCCAAAGCGCTGCTGATTTCCTGCCGGATTTTTGCGCCTAGCGTGTGGTCGGGCTGGCGCTGGGGGGATTCCCCGCTGTTGTGATTCCCGCTTCCTGGCATATAATCTCCAACGCTTTTTCCACCCGCTTTAAGGGCTCGGTAATATCCATTTCCTCCCCGGCCTCCAGCAACAGGGCAATGGGATCGACCGCTTCCGGGCCGATCGTGTCGCTCTTTTCAGGCCGTTGGTAATGGATGCGAACTGGGTTTCCATCGGCGGAGACTTGCAGAAGCATTTCGCCGGGGGCGATTTCCTGCGTTTGGCCCACGGCCCCCAGTGGAGACGACTTGGTGCTGGCAATGCGCACAATGGGGTAGCCCTTGGCCGGGTAGTCCACCAGGTGTTCATCTTCCACCAGCAGGCACTTGAATTTGGATTCCAGATTTTTGAGCAACGTTTCCAGAATCACTTCCCGTTTGATGTAGGCGCTGAGTACCTGCCCGTACAACACCTGCTGGATTTTGGTGGGCTGAATGGGCTCGGTGTAGCGAAATTCAGCGGGTAAACCCCGACTGTCGGTGACCATCAGCCCGCCCACAAACACGTTGGGCACAGGACTGCTGACCAGAAGGTATCCCAGTTTTAAGTCGTTATTTTTCATGGTTCAGGATTTTTTGATTACTTTTCAAGGCGCTGGGCGGGCTTGCTTTGGGCCTGGCGTGTCCACTTACTGGCTCAGGCGGCTGCGGAGGCGTAATAAGGCCTGGGCATGCAGCTGGCAGGCTCTGGACTCTGACACGCAGATGATTTCTCCAATTTCCCGCAGGGTCATGTTCTCGTGGTAGTACAAGGCGATCAGCAGTTTTTCCCGTTCCGGCAAGGAGGCGATGGCCGCAGCCAGTCGGCGTCTCAATTCGCTCGCCTCAAATTCTCCCTGGGGGTCGGGGCTATTGCGATCTTCCACCATGTCCAGCAAGGTCATGCTGCTGCCGGTGGTGTCGTTGCCGTAGGTGTCGTCCAAAGAGAGGATGAGGTTCTGGGATTCCGACAACATGACCTGCAACCGTTCCCGGGGAACGCCCAGGCGTTCGGCCAGCTCTTCGTCATTGGGGGGGCGGCCCAGTTCTTCTTCCATTTTCTGCATGGTGGCCGATAATTCTTTACTGCGGCGGCGCACACCCCGGGGAATCCAGTCCTGAAAGCGGAGTTGATCGATGATGGAGCCCCGAATCCGGGTGACCGCGTAAGTTTCAAACTTCAAGCCCCGATCCGGGTCAAAGCGTTCCACAGCTTCCATCAGGCCCATGGTGCCAAAGCTGACCAAATCTTCCGGGGCAATGCTGATGGGTAGGGTGATGGGCATGCGGCTCACCACGTAACGCACCAGGTGCAGGTACTTCAAAATCAATTGTTCCCGTAACTGCGCGTTATTGGGATTTTTTTTGTAGTTTTGCCACAGCTTCAGCACTTCGTCGGCCTGCGGAGATTGTCCTTGACGGGCGTCTACGTGCAATTTTGATGCCGGGGGGTGAGCCTCGCTCATACGTTTTTAGACCCTTTTCCTGCCATCCATCCGTTACATTTATTATAGAGTGATTTGCAAACCAACTTGTTTTTTTGACAATATGAGTGCCAAAGATCCCCCGTCTGGTGCAGAAAAGTTCTGGAAATTTCTCTGGCAATCATTTTCTTTTACTGGTTTTTTTAAGGCAGTTGATATTATTCCTGTTCTTTTGCCCTTGCAGATAGGAACCTCGTCTTTATGTTTCCCGTCGCCGCCTCACCCCAAACCTTTCCGAGAGAACTTGTCGCTCGTTCATCCGCTCAAAGGCGTTCCCCTGGCCTGCTTTTCGGGAAAACAGCCCAGGCGCAGGACAGAAAAGAGGGCCAGGTAGACGTTACCCAGTTCGGTCGGGATAATGTGAGGCTCACCGAGATGCAAGAGGCCTTGAAAAAGGCTATGCCCAAGTATCGCTATACCATTGAAGAGGACTTTGTTTCTAATTCGGTCATTAAACTGACGTTTCAACGGGCACAGGCTCAAGTGGACCATCTATCCAAAACCGTGACCGGAGATGACCTCAGTCGCTTTCACGAGGCTGGCAAGCTAGGTCTGGTGGAAGAATCCTCCGATATGTTTTTTGAAATGTACACCCTGAAGGCGCTGTACGGTGGGCTGATTGGTAAAGAGCAAGTCAAACAATGGGCCGCGGCGCTACCTACAGCTTATACGCAGGGGGAAGAAGCCATTGAAAACAATCTTAAAATTTTAATTCGTGGCAAAGAGCCGAGCGAAGCAGAACGAAAAGCCTTGTCGGATGGTTCCCTGTTTGTCAAGCAACTTCAGACCATCCGGCAGGATATTGAAGCCCGGGTGAAACAAAAGCGCTCCGGGCCGGGGGGTGTCCTTCGATCCTGGACATTTGATCATTTCCGAAAATCGGTCAATCGGGGTTGGGTGGATAAAGATCAGCAAGCGGAGCAGGATCGGGCGCTTGATTTGTTGGCCCTGATTGGTATGAAATTCGCCCTGATGACCCGTAAAGACCCCAACTACCGCATCTTTGGGGATAATATCAAGCTGCTATGGGATGAGGCCGAGGAATTTCGGGAAGAAATGCACGGCGATAGCGCCAGTGACTCCCCTGCAAAATGGCTGATTGCCGGCGTGGCTGGTTTGTACACGTTGCCCTTTATGCCGTATCGACCCTTCCAATGGCTGATTACCAAGCTGGCGGGCCGGGAGCTGAATTACGTCGATAAAAACGGCAAAAAAGGGCAGTCAGAGAAGCCGCCGCGCTTTGAGATTGATTATAAAGACCTGATGGAAACGGTGTTTAGCAAGCAAATTGGTCGACAGGAGCTGGATTTTAGTCGCCCCGAGATTGATGCCCGGCTGAAAATGCGGCCCGATATCCGCTTGAATCAGGATGCCATGAAAAATGGCAACGCCAAGCGCAAGTGCATTTTAAAACCGTATGAACTCTGGCAGGAAAGCGCCGTGCTGAAAAACGCCACGCTGGGGGAAAACAAGGTAAAGGATATTGCTGGTAAAGTCTTAAACACAGGCGTTTAACCAAAAGGGGGCAGATGCTTGGTTTTGCTTTGCCTCCTGCTATTTAAAGACCGGTCGGGCCTTAGCGCAGTGGATTCCCGCCTCCGCGGGAATGACAGGGCTCTGCTGCAAGGATAGAATAGTGCCGGGGTGACTAATCGCACGGGGATGACAGTGTGCCGCCCGAACGACAGCGTGCTGCCGCAAGGACAGAATGGCTCGGAAATGACCGCCGATGAACACTTAAGACACTGGAAACTAAGACAGGAGTTGCTTTAAACTGAGCAGGGCCGTGTAAGTGGGCAGCACATAGAGGGTTTCATCCGGCTGGGTTTGGCTCAAGGCTTGATCCAGCGCTGATTTTAGATCCGGTTCCACCTGAATATTTTCCGCCGGGATGCCGGCGTACTTGAGCCGCACAGCCATATCCTCCGCCCGCACCCCACTGACCATGACTTGTTTATGCGAGGGGATGGCTTCAAACTGGGCGTCCCAAATCCAGGAGACATCCCGCCCGTCGGCGTAGTTGTCATTCAGGGCAATCAGCAAGCGACCTTTGGGGTCGCCGCCCACCAGTTTGAGTACTTCGGAAGCGCCCACCGGGTTTTTGATCAGCATAATGAGCGTGTTTTTGCCCTGTAAGATGCGCTTTTCAGCCCGCCCAAATACGCTTTGATAGTGTTGCAGGCCATTTTCAATCACACTGGCCGGAAGGCCCAAATCGTATGCGGCGGCGGCGGCGGCCAGCAGGTTATACACGTTAAACAGGCCGGGCAGGGGAAGGCTCAGGGTAAGGGTTTCCTCTCCATAGCGCAGGCGAATGTCACTGGCCTCCGGCTTGACCAGCACATGCTCGGCGGCCACCTTGAGGGGTGGGCGCTGAAACCCGCATTGCAGGCAGCGGTACTTTCCCAAATGCCCGAAAATCAGGGTGTCATACTCCAAAGCCCCCTGACAGGCCGGGCATTGGGTCACTTCCCGGGTAAACGGCACCGGTCCGCTGACGGGGGCCCCATGTTGGTAGGTGACGGTTTCCACCCCAAAGTACAGTAAATTGTTCTTGAATGCTTCGTTCTGACCCAGCGTGGTGACCAGCGGATCGTCCCCGTTTAAAATCAGGCGTCCATCACCTTGGGCCAGTTCCGTTTGTTGAATGCCGCTTAAAATCAGCTTGGCGGTGGTGTCCAGTTCTCCATAGCGATCCAGTTGATCCCGGAACAGGTTGCTGACCACCACCCTTTGTACCCCGATTTCGCTGGTCAAACCCTTCATGGAGGCTTCATCCACTTCCAGCACGGCGTAATCGGCGTTGAGGTGGCCGGTTACCGAGCTTTGCTGAACCAGGGCGGCGGTGATGCCCGGCACCATATTGGCTCCCAGTTGGTTATGCACCACCCGATAGTCTTTTTCCCGGATGAATTGGGCCAGGAGCCCACAAGTGGTGGTTTTGCCGTTGGTGCCGGTCACGGCGATGACCTGATGCTTGACCTGTTTGCCCAGATTGCGCAGCAGATTCGGATCCAGTTTGCGGGCCACTTTGCCGGGCAGGCTGGTGCCGGAGCCCATTTTGAGGAACGTGGTCAGGTTGGCCACGGTCTTGGCGGTGGTTACGGCAAAAGCGGTTTTCAGCATGGCAAAGCGATTCCAGAACGTCATATTTCCCATCATACTATTTTCCGGCGGCTTTTAGGGCAGCATTAGGGATAGATCCAGCAACCCGGTTTTACCCCAGTTCATCGGGGCTGAATTTGGGGTTCCAGACCACTTCCCAAACATAGCCGTCCAAATCGGCGAAGTACCCGACATGGCCGCCCCAGGCCTTGTCTTCGGCGGGCTTCAGAATGTGTCCACCCGCTTGCTGGGCCAAGTGCAGCAGTTGACCTACTTCTTCTCGCTGCCCCACGTTTTGAGAGAGTACCGTGCCGGAAAAACCGTTGACTGCTGGGCCAAGACCTACCTCTTCCGCCAATGCACTCTTGGGAAAAAGGGCCAGGGAGAGCCCATTCCGCAAGGGAAAATACACCACCCCCGAGGACTTCCCCCGCTCAGAAGCGACCCAGCCCAGCCCCTGCTCATAAAAAGCACGGGACCGGGCCAGATCGGAAACACCCAGCGTAATGAAATGAAGACGTTGTTGAAACGGCATTAATGATTGCAGCCTGAATAGTGGCAATATTAAACGGCGGCGCTGTGTTTGGCCAATTGGGTAAAGGTCACGCCTTCTTTTTCCATACGGGCCAGCACTTCTTTCAAGCGCTCATCCGGGACAGTCAGGGCCACCCGGAAGTACCCTTCGCCTTCCGCGCCGTAACCTGTGCCCGGAGGCACCACCACGCCGCATTTTTCAAGCAACAGGCTGACGAATTCCACGCTCTTCATGCCAGTGGGCACCGGCACCCACAGGTAGAAGGTGGCTTCGTTGCGAGGCACGTTCCAGCCCAGCTTGTTCAGGCCTTCCACAAAAATATCCCGGCGACGGGCGTAAATGGCGTTGAGATCCTTGGTCAGCTCCTCGGACATATTCAATCCCACGGCGGAGGCATGCTGGATGGCTTTGAACACGCCGCTGTCGGTGTTGTTTTTGACTGTGCCCAGAGCCTTGATGGCGTCCGGGTTGCCCACGGCGAAACCGACCCGCCAGCCGGTCATGTTGTACATTTTGCTGAGGGAGAACATCTCGATGCACACGTCCTTGGCACCGGGAACGGACAGGAAGCTGGGGGCCTTGTAACCGTCAAAGGTCATCTCAGAGTAGGCGTTGTCGTGGCACAACAAAATATCGTGCTGTTTGCAGAAATCCACGATTTCCTTGATTTTGGCCTCATCAATGATTGCGCCCAGCGGGTTGTTGGGGTAGTTCAGGAAGAACAGCTTGGCCCGTTTGGCAATATCCGCGGGGATTTTGCTCAAGTCGGGCAGAAATTGGTTTTCGGCCAGCAAAGGCACGGTGTAGGGCTCGCCATGGCACAGCAGGGTGTAGTTGTTGTAGACCGGGTAGCCGGGGGAGGGGCACAATACCACGTCACCGGGGTTGACGTAGGCCAGAATGAGGTGGGCCAGGCCTTCTTTGGAGCCGATCAGGGACAATGCTTCGGTGGCCGGATCCACGGTCACCCCAAAGCGGGTTTTCATCCAGTTGGCGGCAGCGGTGCGGAATTCCTCAGTGCCATGATACGGCGGGTAATTGTGATTGGCAGGTTCAGCCACGGCCTTTTGCATGGCTTCCACGATGGGGGCCGGGGTCGGCAGATCGGGATCGCCCACGCCCAGGCTGATGATATCCACGCCACGGGCCTTGGCTTCGGCGATTTTACGGTCGATTTCGGCGAACAGATAAGGGGGCAGTTTACCCAGATTCGCTGCGGGTTGGGGCATGGGGGAGATCCTCTTATATAACAACTGATATAAAAAAGCTGGCTCTGAAAACGCCTGAACCCCTGAAACGATCCACGAGGCCGGGCGGCGCGTTCTTGTGGACGGGGGCGGGGTTGGGGTAATCTTTAGATGGCTACTTTAACACAAATACTGCCCCCTAGAAACACCCATTCAACCCTCGCAGAGGAGCTTTTGCCTATTATGGAATCCACCACTCACGCCCATCCGACCAACGCCGTGCTGGAAGTGCGCATTCAATGCCCGCCGGTGCTGGCCAGCTATCTGGAAGAATTGCTGTGGACTATTGATGGGGTGGAAAGCGTCTGTGAGACCTACAACAACGAGCGCACCGATGATGAAACCCGTCCCTCGGACTTGAGCTATGTGAGTATCCTGACCCGCAACCCGCTGGGTGAGGATCTGGTCAAGGTGCTGATGGTGCAGAATCTCAAGCTGATGAAGGTGTGCGACATTGTGGGCACCCGCTGGATTGAGGAAAAAGACTGGGCGGAAAGCTGGAAGCAGCATTGGAAGCCCACCCATATCACTGAAAAACTGACCATCTGCCCCACGTGGGAAGAATACACCCCCAAGTCCGCCGATGAAGTGGTGATTGTCCTTGACCCGGAATGTGCCTTTGGCACCGGCACCCACGAAACTACCCAGCTCATGCTAAAACTGCTGGAAGAACTGGCCGATCACACCGATTTATCCCAGAAAAATATGCTGGACGTGGGCACTGGTTCCGGTATTTTGGGCATTTATGCCGCCAAACGGGGCTGCCGTGAGGTCAAAGGGGTGGATAACGATTATCTGGCGGTGCAAACAGCCATTAAAAACGCCGCTCAAAACGGGGTGGAAGCCTGTTGCGAGTTTACCGACACCCCCTTGGGCGAGCTGTGCCATACCCGCTATGACATTATGCTGGCCAATATCATCGCCCCGGTCATCCTGGAACTCTTCCCGGACATGCTGACCCGCCTGAATCCGGGAGGGTTGTTTTACGCCAGTGGCCTGATTGAGACCTCCGTGGGCAAGGTGGAGGCGGCCATGCAGGAAGCTGGATTTACAGATATTCAACGCCGTCAGCAAGGAGACTGGTTCGCCCTGTCCGGCGTTTATAAAGCCTAAGGCCTTTATGGAAACCTTTCACCTGAAGCGATTTTTTGTCACTCTGCCCTCATCGGTGGCCGATTTTCCCACCCAACTCACCATCGAGGATGACTTTGTGGTGCATCACTTGCGCACGGTCATGCGTGCCAAGGTAGGGGAATCCGTGGTGTTGGTGGATGGAGAACGTCGCCAAGCCTATTTGGCCACCTTGCAGACCTTGGAGAAACGCACCCTAAGCGTACAAATTGAGCAGCTACTAACGAAGGCTGCCAGCGAATTACCCTCCGTGACTTTGGCCGTGGCTCTCATCAAGGAGCAACGGTGGGACTGGCTGATTCAAAAAGCTACCGAGCTGGGTGTCACAGCCATTCAGCCTATCACTTCGGAGCGGACCATCATCAAGCTGGCTGAGAAAGATATTCCCAAAAAACAGGAACGTTGGGAGGCCGTCATGCGCTCAGCCGCTGAGCAGTCGGAAGGCTTGTTTATTCCGGCCATTTTGCCGCCTGTTTCGGTGAAAGCGTTATGCGACCAAGTGTCTGCCCAGGTTCAGCGCATTTTGCTGGCCGAGCGGGGGGCACATCGGGATACCCTTCAAACGACTTTACGGAAGTATTCGTCGCAACAGCACTCGCCGGATCAGACCCTCTTGTTTGCCATTGGCCCGGAAGGCGGCTGGACGGATGGTGAGTTGGCCCAGTTTGAGCAAGCGGGCTTTGCCTTTGCCAGTTTGGGTCAGCGCATTATGCGCAGTGAAACCGCGGCGGTAGCGGCCATGGCGGCCGTGGTGTATGAATTGGGCAGCTAACGCTTGATTGGGTCTGGAGCGCAGTTGGCAAAGCGCCTTGCCTGAGCGAAAATAGCATGCCTTCCCTTCTTAAAATATAAAGAATGCTGAAATGTCTTTTATAGCCTCCAGCCAGTTACAAGCCGCCCTGAGCCAAGCCTTGAGTCACCCCATGGTGCGCTGTGTGGTTTCGTTGGCGGAACAGCAGGGCGGGCAGGCCTACCTGGTGGGGGGAGCGGTTCGGGATTTATTGCTGACGGGCCAACTGCCGCTGGATTTGGATTTTACACTGATAAACTGCTCCGCTTCAACGCTTGCCAAGGCTTTGGCCGATACCCAGGGCGGGCATTTGGTGCCCCTGGATTGGGACTTTGGCATCCATCGGGTGGTGTTTACTGAGGGGGAGCAGGCGGGGCTTAATGTGGATTTGGCCGATGCTTTGGAGAATAATCTGGATACCGATTTGGCCCGCCGGGATTTGAGCATTAACGCCATGGCGCTGGACTTGACCACCGGGGCCCTGATCGATCCCTTTAAGGGACAAGCCGATTTGGCGGGCAAGACCATCCGCATGGTCAGCGAATTTAATTTGCTGGATGACCCCTTGCGCATGCTGCGGGTGTTTCGTATTGCCGCCACCATTCAGGCGGAAACCTTGGATGAGGCCACCTTGGCCGTGGTCAGTGCCAACGGGGCCAAGGTTTGGGATTCCGCTGCCGAGCGGGTGCAGTACGAATTTTTCCGTATGCTCAGTGTGGAACGCTGTTTCCCATACTTAAAGCAGATGGCTGATTGTGGATTGCTGGAAGTGCTGATTCCCGATTTAACCCCTATGAAGGCTATTGGCTCCAGTGGTTTCCATCATTTGGGCTTGTTCGATCACACCTTGGAATTGGTAAAGCAATCCGAGCGCCTGATTGCGGAATGCCCGGAAGCGACTCAGGATTGGGTGCGACAGGCTTTTACGCCAGCGGTCACCCGCTTTGGCTTGATTAAACTGGCCTGCCTGCTGCATGACATCGGCAAGCCCGCCACCATGGGCACTCGGGAAGATGCCGTGCATGGCCAACGCCTGACCTTTTATGGCCACGAGGAAGTGGGCGAGCAAATGGCCGATCCCCTGCTGAAGCGCTGGAAGGTGAGTAATGAGATTCGGGCCTATATCAAAAAGCTGATTCGCTGGCACTTGTACCCCTGCCAGTTTGGGCCGGACTCTCCTCGCAAGTCCGTGTTGAAGTATTATCGGCGCATGGGCGAAGAAACCCTGGATGTGACCCTGCTGGCTTTGGCTGATCGGCATAGCGCCTGTGGGGACTGGTTGAGCCAGGCAGACTTTGATAAAGCCCATGAGGCCCATTTGTGGCTGATGGCCAATTATGAGCGGGAAGCGCCCGCACTCAACCTGCCCCGTTTGCTGACGGGGAATGATTTGATGCGTATTTTGAATGTGGGGCCGGGGCCGCATTTGAAAGAAATGCTGGAAGCTCTGCAAGAAGCGCAGCAATTGGGGGAAGTGCAGGATCCCACTCAGGCGGAAGCCTGGATTCTGGAACAATTTGGCACAGCCTAGTTGCAGGTGGGCCGGGGAACTGACCTGCCTTTTGGACTTATGGCTTTCTTTGGGGGGCTGGGCTTCTGAACGGAGGCGCTTCAGGGGGCTTTGGGGGGGGGGGGGATAGCGTTCAAAGGCTGTTCGCTATTCGCTCGGCTGCGTGGCGACGGACTGTTTTTTGAGCGAATGGGTCAGGGGCGATCAATTATCCTTTTTGTTTTGTTTTTATATACATAGCATAGGCAAAATATAAGCAAAGCATTCAATTTTGATGTCGAGGCTGGCGTCTTAGCACGCGCTTTAAGGGCCTCTCGTCAGAGTGAGAAAGGGTTGATTGATATGAGTTTATTGAATGTATCACTGGCCTCAACTGGCAGAGCGTTACCGCAAGCCAGCGCACTCCCAAAGGCGACTGCGGTTCCCCCAGCCGCCTCCAGCGTTCCCGTCAGCGCGACTGGCGTCCCGGGTTCGTCAGCGGCCAATCCATACGTACTCCCTCCGGGTGTTAACCAAGTGCCTTTTGGCCTGGGAAGCCAGCCACAATTTATATCCACGGGTGGTCAGGTGTATCAGTACGCTCAAACCACTGATAAGACCCTGAGTTACAAAGCGGCTAATAGTAAGAAGAATCACACCTTATCGTTGACTTATACGGGGCAAAATAAGCCCAATTCCAACGTGGTGGGGTATGAACAAAGCCGAGAGCAAGTGGGCACTACTCGTTATGTATCAGCTTATAAGAATGTCCCGGCTGGCACAGAACGATATGTGACGGGCACCGAGCGCTATCAGACCGGAACCAAGTCTGTGCTGACGGGCTATAAAAATGTCCAGGTGGGAACTGAGAAGTACGTCACTGGCACAGAACGATATGTGACGGGCACCGAGCGCTATCAGACCGGAACCAAGTCTGTGCTGACGGGCTATAAAAATGTCCAGGTGGGAACTGAGAAGTACGTCACTGGCACAGAACGATATGTGACGGGCACCGAGCGCTATCAGACCGGAACCAAGTCTGTGCTGACGGGCTATAAAAATGTCCAGGTGGGAACTGAGAAGTACGTCACTGGCACAGAACGATATGTGACGGGCACCGAGCGCTATCAGACCGGAACCAAGTCTGTGCTGACGGGCTATAAAAATGTCCAGGTGGGAACTGAAAAGTACGTCACCGGCACGGAGAAGTATGTCATTGGGACAGAGTCCTATCAGACCGGAACCAAGTCTGTGCTGACGGGCTATAAAGATGTCCAGGTGGGAACTGAGAAGTACGTTACCGGTACAGAGCGATATGTGACCGGCACCGAGCGCTATCAGACCGGAACGGAAATAACCGGTTACAACACCACGGTTGAAAAAGGCCGTATTGATATTAACCGGGAGTTGGATGGCCGAGCCAATGGCGGCGCGGTTGGCGATATTCTGGATGGTGGCACCAGCGTGCTGATGGATGCCAACAAAGCCAGTAGTTTCTTTACGGGGGCCACGGCCAGCCAGTACAAAACGACCAGCCTGCTGGGCGAAGACAATAAAACCAACGGCGAAGGCGTGGATCTCTTCAAAAAAGCCAATAGCGACGATATGTATGTTGCCGGGGATCCCGTGGTCGGGGGTAAAGGCAACAACTACGACGCCAAGACCATTGTTCCCGACACCGGCTACATGACCATGTTTGAGGATGGCACCGACGCCGGTCGGAAAGTGACCATTAACGCCCACGTCGATAGCATTAACCCGCAAGGCAACCGGGCCTTTACCGAGTACGGCTTTGTGATTCAGGATGATCAGGGCCAGAAGACAACGGCCGTTCTCTCTGGCGGCCAGCTTAAAATTAACGGTCAGGCCTTGCAGCCCGGTCAGGAGAAGATCATCGGGGATTCCAATGATCCGGTAGCCAAGTTCTATTACGCCAGCATGCCCGGTGGCGAAAATGGGGCTAATGAGCAACGCCTGGTCTTTGAGTCCTATGAAAAACCCACAGCTGAGACTCGCCAGAAAATGCTGGACGCTGGGGCAAACCCTGCCGAGGTGGATGCCCTGCGCTCCAAAACCCAGGCCAGCTTTGGTTTCCGTATTCCCGACGGCAAGGGCAGTTTCCGTTCCTCCGCCGGTGTGGCCGGGGGTATGGCTACCACCTCCAACGGCGTTAAAACCTACTACGACGCTCACTTCGCCGAGCCGGATTCCTTCAGTTTAGAAACCACTAAATACAACAAAGAGCCTATTTATGGGCCCGTCTATGGCGAGCGTCCCACCTATGGGGTTCGTGATACTTACGGTGAGCGTGGCGTCTTCGAGAAACAGCCTCAGTATGAAGAGCAACCCGTCTATGGTGTTCGTGAAAAATACGGGGTTCGTGACACTTACGGTGAGCGTGGCGTCTTTGAGAAACAGCCTCAGTATGAAGAGCAACCCGTCTATGGTGAGCGTCCCACCTATGGGGTTCGTGATACTTACGGTGTTCGTCCCAAATATGAGAAACAGCCTCAGTATGAAGAGCAGCCTGTGTATGGTGTTCGTGAAAAATACGGGGTTCGTGATACTTACGGTGTTCGCCCCAAATACGAGCAACAGCCTCAGTATGAAAAACAACCCGTCTATGGTGTTCGTGAAAAATACGGGGTTCGTCAGATATACAAGCCAGAACCGGTTTACAGCGAGCGTCCGGTTTACCAGGATATCTCCAAACCGATTTACGGGACGGATTATGGGGTTAAAATCCAAAAGGATTCCTCGTATTCCAAGCCGCCGGTCAGCTATCCGCCGGTTAATAAACCGCCGGTGGGCTACCCACCCGTTAAGAAGCCGCCGGTGGGCTATCCGCCCGTGGTCAACAAACCATATGTCTACAAGCCATACGTCTACAGGCCATCGGTGGGTAAATCCTATAATAACTTTGGCAGCTGGAATCCCTACTTCAAGATGAGTTTTTACGAGTTGTGCCTGCGCTGGATGAGGAACTACCGTTTCTAATCCAAAGAAAGCTCAGAAAAAAGTAATGCGACCAAAACGTCGGACTCTTTTTAAGGGGCCGACGTTTTTGGTGCGTCATTCCCGGGCCGCTGCCTTGATAACTTGATAAAATGAAGGTCGATTTGGGTGAGCGGAAAAGTCGGGCACCCAGAGAGACTACAATAGAGAGGCTCAAACAGAAATCACTTAAAAAGGTCAGGCCACGTGGAGGGTTTAAATCACTTGCAGGGAATGATTGATCCGGGGATAAGCCCCTGGCTGCTTGTGCTTTTAACTTTCTATCCCGGCTTTAAAATGGGCAACGGGCATTTGAGACGGCCATGGCTGACCCTATTGTTGTGCCTGTGGGGTGTGTTGGCCCTGAATTTTCTGTCTCCCGGTCCGTCTGCTTGGGCTGGCCTCAGTGCGTTATGGGCGGTCTTTGGGGCCTGGTATTATCTGCAATGCTGGTACGCCGGGCAGTCCGGTGTACCAGGGTTGTGGGGGTGTTCGGCTGTTACAATCCTCACACTGGCGTTCTCTGTAGCCACCGGAGTGGCTTTGTGGCTGGCGTTGATCGGTTTTTCCGGGCTGCATTGCTTTTTGCACGAGCGGGAAGAGCGAGCCGTGGGGGCTGGCAGCGTGTCTCGGCGGGTGGTGTTCTCCCGCTGGATGCGTTCGTGGGGTGTGGCTTGGGCTTTGCCCACCCTGATCGGTTTTTTGGCGCTCAGGCTCTTTCTGGTTGGGTGGGGCTCCGGGGATTTCCTTTGGGAGTGCAATGTTTCCTCCGGCACTCAAGCCCCGCTGCCCTGGGGGTACTTCTCCTCGTTTCATCAGGAATTTACCGGCCTCTGGCAACCGGCGGACGGTTCTGAGGCCCGGGAGTCCTTGTTGGTGTCTGCCGGGTTCAAAAGCCTGGGCCTACTCCTGATTGGGCTGGTGCCTATTTTGGGCATTTTGGGCGGGGGGTACCATATACCGGGACGATTTGTGTACCGGTTACTACAGCGACCCGATGAGGAGTTGCTGTTGTTCTGGTTGTGTGCGTTGGGCCTGATTATTGCCACAGGCGGGTATTCCACCTCAAGCGCCATTGTGGGCCACGGGTTTCTGGCGTTTTTGCTGGCTTTTTGGGTTTGTGCGCTCCGGTATGCAAAACGTGGGCCTTTGCGTTGGCTGGGTTAAGGCGGCCCGTATCGGCGGATGAGTCTTGATTGTGCTTGTGGCACAATGGGAGACAGAGTTTCCCTACGAGAAAAGTGTGCAAAGAAAGGGCTGCTGATGTCGCCGATTCGACTGGTTTCCTGGAATGTGAATGGTATTCGGGCCGCTATTAAAAAGGGATTTTTCGACTGGCTGGCCCAGGATCAGCCCGATATTCTGGGTCTACAGGAAACCAAGATCAGCGCCGAGCAACTGACCCTGGATATGGTAGCCCCCCAGGGGTACCACACCTTTTGGAGCCACGCCAATAAAAAAGGCTACAGTGGGGTGGCCATTTTCACCAAGGAAAAGCCCATAGCGGTGACCGAAGGTCTGGGCGTTCCCGAGTGGGATACGGAAGGACGGACCCTGATTGCCGAGTACCCCAACTTTGTGTTGTACAACATTTACTACCCCAACGGTGGGCGGGGAGATGACCGTTTACAGTACAAGCTGGGTTTTTATGATGTGTTTTTAGAGCATATCGAAAATCTGCGCAAGCAAGGCAAGAAAGTGATTGCCTGCGGGGACTTTAATACGGCCCACCATCCCATTGATTTGGCCCGTCCCAAGGAGAACGAGAAGGTGTCCGGCTTTATGCCCATCGAGCGGGCCTGGGTGGATAAGTTTGTGGCACACGGTTACATTGATACGTTCCGCTATTTTTACCCGGATAAGAAAGACATGTACTCCTGGTGGAACATGCGTACTTTTGCCCGGGAGCGCAACGTGGGCTGGAGAATCGACTACTTCTTCACCAGCCCTGACCTCAAGGAGAACCTGGTGGATGCGGGCATTGAAATGGACGTGCAGGGCTCCGATCATTGTCCAGTTACCCTGACCCTGAATTTTGATCAATAAGCTGTAGGCAATTCTGGTTTTGTTGGGACTTCATTCCTTCAGCGCTTCTCTTTTTTTGAGATGATTTTTGAGAATTGTTTTACTGATTCAATCTTTGGAGTCCTCGCCGTCCATGAACACACGCCTGCATACACGTATAAATACACCACGGATGAATGTACAGCCCGGGTTCTCCGGCTCATCCGCTTCTGCTCGCACGCCTGAAGTGGACAACAGCCGGTTGAGGCATCTTGCGGAGATGGCCGAGCAACTCGATGATGAGGAGCGCGCGCAATCGTCTCCCGATTCGGATCAGTTTCACGTATCCGTTCAAAGACGTCCGGCAGACAGGTCCGGGAGTGCCTTTCATCCCTACCGGCGGGAAACCGCCCAGCCAGCCTCACGCCAACTGAGAACCTCGCTGTCCGAGGAGTCCCGTAAAATCCAACAGTCTACGTTGTCCTTACTTGATGCCATTCTGCGGACACCCAACCCGAAAGACCGCAGCCAGATGCTGGAGAGTATTTTGGGATCTGCTCATTCAAAAACGATTCAGGCTCGCCGAATGGCGATGTCCGCCTTGGTGGGGCATACCACCAATATCAACACCAGGCTGGATCATCCAGATTTTGACTTGAACGTCAAAGGCCCAGCGCTTCAAACGCTTGTGGCTTTGCATCAGGCGGTCAGGCTGGGGCATCTGGATGTGGTGAAAGCCATCCTGGAACACCCCAAAGTGACGCCTGAGCTTGTCAATTCCGCAGTCCCCCAGAGTAACTTACAGCATTCCGTTTTGTTGTCAGCCATGGATTGCGGTCAGAATCAAATTGCCCGCTATCTGCTGGGGCATCCCAAAGTCAACGTGAATCAGCCCTCCGGAAATTTATCCATGACCCCGCTGTACATGGCCATTGTGAAAAATCCCGCCCTGGTGAAGGATGTTTTAAATCATCCCCAGCTGGATTTAGGGATTTCTGCCGAGCGTCCCCAAGGGGCTGTGGCTTTGGTGGCGGCGGCCTACTTCAACCAGACAGAGATTTTTGATCAGTTGCTGGATCACCCCAAAATGTCCAAGGATATTGTAAATTGCACGAACCCCAAGGGTGAAAATGCGCTGTACAAGATACTCTTTCATTCTCGCAACGAATTTGCCCAGAAGCTTCGCCAGCACCCTCAATTTGATTTAAACCATCGTCTTCCCTCCGGGGAAACCGCGCTGGTGAAAGCCGCTGAAGTCGGAAACCTGAAAGCGGTTCAGCAGTATCTTCAGGAGGGCAGTCTGGATCTGGCCGCCAACGATCAGGACGTTGAAGCCTTGCTAGTCGCCGGTATTGAGGGGCACAGCCTCATTTATGATCTGCTCAAACACGCCGCGGGCATGTGGTCTTTACACGTGATGCCTGAAACGCTCAACCCCTGAGGATGGGGCAGGCGTTTGCGTTCTTTCGGGACTTTGGGCGGGGCTTTGGGTCTCGATCAACGCTCGGATAGAACACCCTGATAGACCAGCAAGTCCTGCACGGTTTTCAGGGTGGCGTTTTCGGCTTGCAGTTTTTCAATCAGGGAGAACAGAATGGCCGCGCTCATGCGCACGTCCGCCTCAGCCCGGTGCGGGTTGGGGTTGTGGTAACCAATGGCGGTGGCCACCACGATGCCTTCATAGCTGGGCAAGCTGGGCAGCGCTTTTTGGGCCAGTACCTTGGTGCAAAAGGCCCGGCTTAAATCGTAGCGCTCGGCAAACACATCCAGCCCGCTTTGACTGATTTTTTCTTTCAGGAAGCCCATATCAAAGGACACGTTGTGCCCCACGATGATGGGCGAGGGCCCTAAGAACGCAGAGAGTTCACTGAGGGCCATAACCAGGGCAGGGGCGTTTTTGACCATATCGTTGCTAATGCCGGTCAGCAGTTCCACCTCTTCCGGGATGGCTTCGGTGGGCTTGATGAGGGTGGAGTACTTGCCAATTTCCACCCCGTTTCTGAACTGGATGGCGGTGACTTCGGTGATGGCGTTCCGCTTGGCGTTCAGGCCGGTGGTTTCCAAGTCCAGTACCGAAAAAACGGCATCGGACAAGTCCATTTGAGAAAGCGGCAAAGCAGGCTTTTCCTCCGCCACGGTGGGCCCGGCCAAGCTGCCAAACAACGACTGTTGCATGCTTACATCGATCCTTTTGTCTAACACAACCATAATGGGGCAAACCCAAGACAAAACGCATCAATCTCAGGTGTGGATACCCTGACTGAAGCGGTACGGTACAGATTTGCGGTTGCTTTCTGACTTACTAACTGACGATTCACTCAAGTCCATTCAGGAAAATAGACGAATGAAACAAGAATTTGCGCTTTTAAAAATCTCTTTATCCAACAAATTTCCAGAGAAACTTTGAAAAGTTATGAATCAGGCCTCGGAGCTGAATCCTACCGTTTGGCCTTTGTTGTCCGGTTGAGCATCACCCCGTTTCTGTTTACGGATTCAAAACAATACGAAAACTACGCGTTTTTACAGCGAGCGTCCAAGCATCCTGAAATCTTTCGATTTTCAGAAATCCAGAAACAGTTGTCGCTAAAAAACGCTAACTCTATATCCCTTGTAATATATTTCTTGGCGACACAGGCCGAATGGCCGTTTGCCGAAGGTGTACGAACGCTTAAGAAGCATCCAGAACAGTAACTTTGCCTGAATGATTTAAAGGACTTCTTTCAATTGCGCCCCGTTCGATGAGTCGATCATAACCGACCTTTGTTGAAACTACGAAGTGTAGTAGCTGGCTTTTTTACACATTTTTTTTTCAGAGTCCGAAAGTGCAGAGCTGCTCCGGTTTCTCATTGTAAACCCTGAATCCCAGACACGCAAAACGCCTATTACGGGCTATAATATCCCTCAAGAGGTTAATCCCCTAGCGAGGCAAGAGAGGTAAACGGAATGGCAGATCCCCATGCCCTGAACTTGATCCAGGAAGAGCGCTATCTGGAATTCAATAACTACGTCGATAACGCGGCGGGCATGGTGGATTTAAGCGGGGCTCACTTACGGGCTTACGACTTGCGCAAGTTCAACTTGCAGAAAGCGGATTTAACCGGTGCCTATTTGCGCTCCGCTGACTTGCGTTCATTGGATTTGAGTCTGGCCAAGCTGGACGGAGCCAGCATGAAAGAGGCCCGGGTCAGTGGGGTGTTGTTTCCCCGGTATCTGTCGGCTCAGGAAATTCAGCTGAGCCTGACTTTTGGAACCCGTTTGCGGGCTGATTTACAGTTGATGAGCTTGGAGTAAAGACCGGCGGTGTCTCATTTCACCTATCAGGAATTGTTAGAGGGCTCTCAGGGCAAGGCGGCCTCTTCCCACTCCGAATTTAAGCAGGCCCGGTTGTGGACGGATACCCGCACGATTCAGCCGGGAGACTTCTTTTTGCCCTTGTCCGGCGAGCGGTTTGACGGGCATGATTATCTGGAACAAGCCTTTCATGCGGGGGCGGTGGGGGCTTTTGTGGCCGCTGACAAAGTTCAGGCGCACCCGGACTGGCAAACCTTTCCCAATCTCATTGCTGTGGAATCGCCGGTGATGGCCTATTTGGCCATGGCTCGGCTGCACCGGAATAAAATTAATCCCAAGGTCATCGCCATTACCGGTAGTTCCGGGAAAACCACTACCAAGGAAATGCTGTTTGCGGCGCTGTCTCCCCTCAAAAAGACCCAGAAAACCGATAAGAACTTCAACAACGAAGTGGGCGTGTCCCAAACTTTGCTGGCTTTGCAGCCGGATACAGAAATTTTGATTGTGGAAATGGGCATGCGGGGCCTCCGCCAGATTTACATGCTCTCGGAGGCGGCTTGCCCGGATGTGGCCATCATCAACAACATTGGCCCGGCCCATATCGGTCTGCTGGGCTCTTTGGAAAACATCGCCAAGGCCAAGCTGGAGATTACAGAAGGCCTGAACCCGGCGACGGGAACCCTGGTCATCAATCAGGATGCCCCGCACTTGGCCGAGTTGACCCCCACGGGTTGGTCGGGAAAGACGGTGGCTTACAGCCTCAGTGAGGCTCAAAATATCACGCCCGTCTATGAGCAGGGGCAGCCCGGTGTTCGCTTTGAGTATGCCGGGGTGTCCATTGTCTTGCCGGTACCCGGCGAGCATATGGTGGCCAACGCTCTGGGCGTCCTCAAGGTCGGGGAAGCCCTGGGTTTTTCAGCGGCCCAGCTGGCTCCCGGACTGTCTGCCTTCAAGCCGGAAAAAGGGCGGGGAGAGCGTAAGGCCCTGAAAGGCTACACCGACGTGTGGGTGATTGATGACGCCTATAACGCCAACCCGGACAGCGCCAAGGCCTCCATCAAGGCCTTTTTATCCACCGCTCAAGCCGATCAGCAGCACTTTCTGGTGGTGGGCGGCATGAAGGAGCTGGGTGACTTGAGTCGCCAGTATCACGAGCAACTGGGCCTGTGGCTGGCCGGACAGCCGCACATTGATGCCCTGTTTACCTTGGGAGAAGAAGGGGCCTGGTTGGCGGACGCCGCTGGCAATGCCCGGTTTCCGGTGCGCCATGCCCAAAGCCTGACGCATTTGGTCAGCCAGTTAACCAGTGGCTCTATTGCCCTGCAAAACGCCGTTGTGTACTTGAAGGGCTCTCGGGCCTACAAACTGGATGAACTGCCCGCCTTACTGGAGCAGGCCGCGCTGAGCCCGGCCTCGCAGGAGGTTCGCTCATGAGCGTTGAACGTCTGGGTGCCGCTGTGGCCATTTTGACCCCGTTTCTGGTTAGTTTGTCTTTGGGTGGGGCTTATATCCGCTTTTTGCAAAAACGGTACATGGGCCAGTACATCCGGGAAGATGGGCCACAGAGCCATCACAGTAAGGCCGGAACCCCTACGGCGGGTGGGGTGCTGATTCTGTTTTCCTTGCTGGTGGGCTTGGCTGTTTTGGTGGCATTGATGGGAGCCCACTTTGCCACTCCGGCGGTGGGCGTGGCCTTGGCGGTGACCCTGGCCTTTGGCTTGCTGGGCTTTGTGGATGACTACCTGAAAATTTCCAAAAAGAAAAACAAGGGCGTGACCGGTTATACCAAGCTGGCCGTCCAGGTGGTGGCCGGACTGGGAGCGGGCTGGTACGCCTGGCAAAGCCTGCCTCACGGGGGCGATGTCAGTGTGTTTGGCTGGTTCTCTCTTCCGTTTGGCTTTCTCTATCCCTTGCTGGCCGCCTTTATTGTCACAGGGGCTTCCAACGCCGTGAACCTGACCGATGGGCTGGATGGCCTGGCCAGCGGTACGGCCTTGATGACTTTTATCACCTTGGCCATGATGCTCTTGGCCACTGGACAGGGGGCGCTGGGCCTGTTTTCCCTGGGTGTGGCCGGGGCTTGTCTGGGCTTTTTGATGTTTAACCGCAATCCGGCCCGCATTTTTATGGGCGATACTGGTAGTCTGGCCTTGGGTGGAGCGTTTGGGGCGCTAGTGGTTCTGGGAAAGCTAGAATGCTGGGCCTTGTTGTTGGGCGCTGTGTTTATTGTGGAAACCTTGTCCGTGATCTTGCAGGTGTACTCCTTTAAAACCACGGGCAAGCGCATTTTTCGCATGAGCCCCCTGCACCACCATTTTGAACTGGGCGGCTGGAGCGAGAATCGGGTGGTATACAGTTTTGTGACCTTCCAGTTTTTTTGCTGCACCCTGGCCGTTTTTCTGTACAATTTTGCTATGTAAGTGAAGGATGGCTATGGCGACACAGGATTGGACGGATCAACCGCTCACGGTATTGGGATTGTCTCGCAGTGGGGCGGCGGTGGCCCGCTATGTGGCCCAGCGGGGTGGTCGGGTCTTCCTCAGTGAAACCGTTCCGGCAGCGCCACACAATGAAGCCCTTCGGCAGGAGCTGACGGCCCTGGGCGTCACCGTGGAAATGGGCGGTCACAGTAAGCAGTGCTTTACCCATGCCAATCTGGTGGTGGTCAGTCCGGGCATCCCACCCAGCAGTGAGGCCATTGAACAACTGCGCCTGAGCGGCAAAACGGTCATTTCCGAGGTGGAATTCGCTTACCGGCAGACCCCGCAAATCCCCATTGTGGGCATTACCGGCACCAACGGAAAGTCCACCACCACCACGCTGGTGTCCTGGATTCTGACTCAGGCGGGCAAGCAGGCCCCGGCTTGCGGCAATATTGGCATCCCCATCACCGATGTCATCAACGGACAGACGCCCGATTATCTGGCAGCGGAACTGAGTTCCTTTCAGTTGGAGTTTTCGCCTACGCTGAAGGCCAAAGTGGCCATCTTTACCAACTTCAAACCCGATCACCTGGATTGGCATGGCTCCTTGGAGGCCTATCAGGAAGCCAAGCTCAAGCTCTTTACCGGTGCCCAATCGCCGGAATGGTCGGTGGTACTGGCTGATGATCCCGTGAGTCAGCTGATCGCCAGCCGCACCACCAGCAACGTTTTATGGTTCTCCCGGGATCAGCATCTGGTAGCCCAGCATGCCAATAAAGCCTATCTGGATGAAAACCAGACCGTGGTCATTCAGTTGGAAGGGCAGGCCCCGGTGCGCTTGTTCTCGGTGGATTCCCTGAAACTGATTGGGGATCACAACTTCGAGAACGTGCTGGCCAGTGCCTCCGCCGCCTTGTTGCTGGGGATTGAACCTGCTGTGATTGCCAAGGCTTGTCAGGCCTTTGAGGGGCTGGAGCATCGCCTGGAGCGAGTGGACGCCCTGGGGCCCAAGCAAGTGGTTTTCTACAACGATTCCAAGGCCACCAACACCGATGCGGCCATTTCGGCGCTGCGGGCCTTCAAGAGCCGAAAGGTCATCCTGATTGCCGGGGGCTATGACAAGATGACCCCGCTGGATGATTTTGTGACCGCCGCCCAGGCCAATGCCAAGTCCGTCATCCTGATTGGGGCGGCCAAAGAGCGCTTTGCCCAGGCCTTTGAGGCCAGTGGGTACCACGCCGTGGAATTCGCTGAGGATTTGTCAGCGGCCATCGCCCAGGGATATCACCTTAGCGATGGGGAACCGGTGTTGTTTGCCCCGGCTTGCTCCAGCTTTGATATGTTCAAAAACTTTGAAGAACGGGGCCGGGCCTTCAAGGCCGGTGTGCAAGCCCTGAAAGCCCAAGTGGAAAGCTCTGTGAGACCTTAACCATGAGTCGACCTTACGCTCAGAACATCACCCGCCCAGCGAGCGCTACCCGGTACAGGACGGGCCGTGATTTTGGGCCCGCCGATCGGTTCGGGGATGGAGTTAGTGGTGGTGCGCGGGCGGGTGCTTTTGATCAGGCATTGATGTACACGACTATTGCTCTAGTGGTGGTGGGTTTGGTATCTGTCTTCACTGCCAGTGCTGCTCAGGCGGATCTGGAAACCGGTAATAGCCTGACCTTGTTGCTGAAACAGTTGATTTCCGCCTTGATTGGCGCCGGGGCGTTGTTTTTTTTCATTGGTTTTCCCTTTGAGCGGCTGAAGCGCTTGGCCCGACCGTTTTCTCTGGTCTGTGTTGGCTTGTTATTGATGACCATGTTTATGGGCACCACGGCTAACGGCAGTGAGCGCTGGATTATGTTGCCCTTTGGGTTTCAGTTTCAGCCATCCGACTTTGCCAAGGTGGGGGCCATTGCCCTCATGGCCCAAGCCACCAGCGAGCGCAGCATATGGAGTATGGGCAGCGTACTCAATATTTTTTTGGTGACAGTGATGATCCTGTTGATTTTGCAGCAGCCCAACCTCAGTGTGACTATGATTCTGGGATTCCTGACCTTTGCCATGCTGTTTGTGGCCGGATTGTCCCGTACGATTGTTCTGGGCAGCTTGCCTCTTATCGTTTTTCTGGCGTATCAAAAAATTCGCCATACCGAATACCAGTGGAAACGCATTGTCGGTTGGTTAGACCCTTGGAAGGACGCCCAAGACGCTGGTTATAACCTCATTCAGTCCTACTATGCCATAGGCTCGGGTGGATTGTTCGGGGTGGGGCTGGGTAATTCCATCCAAAAGCTGTATTACCTGCCTTTTCAGCATACGGATTTTATTTTTTCGGTGATTTGCGAAGAATGGGGCTTTTTTGGGGCGCTGATTGTGATGGGCCTGTTTGCCCTGCTGGGCTGGCGGGGCTTTACCATCGCCTGGCATTGCCCCAGTCGCTTTGGTAAAATGCTGGCCTTTGGCCTCACTTTGGCCATTGTGTTGCAGGCCATGATTAACATTAGCGTGACCATTGGCCTGATGCCGGTGACCGGCGTGACTTTGCCCCTGATTAGCTATGGGGGCACTTCCATGATTGTGACCCTGGCTATGATCGGCATGCTGCTGAACATTTCCCGGACGCATCCGGTACCGCAACTCCAAGAGGAGTATTAGCCGGTGGGGATGCGCTTGGTGGTCACGGGTGGGGGAACGGGTGGCCATATTTACCCGGCTTTAGCCGTGGCCGAGCTGATGCGGGAAGACCCGGCGGTGGCCTCGGTCACTTATATCGGCAATGCCGGTTCTCTGGAGAGTGATTTGGTGCCCCAGCACGGCATTGATTTTTTGGGAATCAGTTTTTATGGCATGCCACGGGGGAAAAGTCCCTTGCTGCCGTTTCGTTGGCTGATGTGGCTGGCTCGGCTGGAGCAGGCCAAACGCAAGGCCAGGGCCTACTTATCTGAAATTAAGCCCAGCGTGGTGTTTGGCACGGGGGGCTACGTGAGCGCCCCGGTACTCATGGCCGCCCATGACTTGAAGATTCCCTATGTGGTGCATGAGCCGGACGCCAATCCCGGTCTGGTAAATCGACTGATGGGCAAGCAAGCTGCCGTGATTACCACCAGCTTTACGGAAGGGGCCGAGTTGCTGCGGCACAAGCCCACTCAGGAGATTCTGGTGACGGGCAACCCCATCCGGGGGAGCATTGGCACCCTGTCCCGTCTGGAAGCTCAGAAACTGTTAGGGCTGGACTGGCCCGAAGGTCAAAAAGTCCTGTTGGTTACTGGGGGCTCTCAGGGCGCCCGGCGGATCAACCTGGCGGTGGTGCAAGCCTTGCCCCGATTATTGGATGAATTGGGGCTGGCGGTGATTCATATCACCGGTAAAAAATTGTATGATGAAACCCTTGAGGCCCTGGATACACTCGATCCCTCGCTGAAAAGCCATGCCTGCTATCAGGTGCGTCCCTACTCCGGGGAGATGGCCGCTTTGCTGGCCGTGGCCGATATGGCTGTTTGCCGGGCCGGTTCCTTGAGCCTATCCGAGATGTACGTGTGCGGGGTGCCCACCATTTTGGTGCCTTACCCGCATGCCGCCGCCGATCATCAGCGCAAGAACGCTCAGGCTTCCGTGCGGGCGGGGGCTTCCCTCATGATTGAAGACGCTGACTGCTCGGGAAACTCCCTGAGTCGGGAACTCAGCCAATTACTCAGTGACTCACAGCGCCTACTGGCCATGAAGTCCGCCGCCATTGGTTTGGGGCACCCAGATGCCACTGGCCAAATCGTGGGCTGTCTGAAAAAAATTGCCCATTTTCCGTAAAAGTTGAGCAAAGGCACTTGATCCCGGATGACCCTCTGGATAGAATGTTAAAACTTTCAATCAACTGAGTTGATTGGGGCGTCGCCAAGCGGTAAGGCACCTGGTTTTGGTCCAGGCATTCAGAGGTTCGAATCCTTTCGCCCCAGCTTCTTTAAAAAAGCCTTTGGTTTATCCAAAGGCTTTTTTGCTTGATACGTTTTTCTTTCATCCCCCTGATTTGTTTGTAATTTACAGATTTTACGCTGGGAGCATTAGCTCATTTGCAGGCCGGTGAAGGTCGCTCGGGCGCTTTCCGAGCTGCTACCCTGGTTATTGTGAACGTAGAGGCCCGCTTTGAAGTACAATTCTCCCTCATTAAAGCTGGAGTCCAGTTTAAAGTTGGTGGGTTTCCCATTCAGGTCAATTGCGGCCGATCCATCCGGGGCGACATCGATGTTGTAATTGTTCGGGGCACCCAGGGGAATATTGTCTGCCAATACATAGTCCTTTCTTTGGGCGGACGGTGAATTGGTTTCCATCACACTGGCGATTACCTGGCCATTTTTCCAGTTAATCATGACGGGAGGTCGTCCTGCTGTACCCCGTTGATGAACCTGCCCAATGGTCACATCGCCGGTGGAGGGCACTTGATCCAGTGTTAATGAGGCGGATAAGGTATGTCCGCCAGAATCCATTTTCCAGCCTTGGGCCTGGGCAAGCTCGGTTCGAGGATCCTTTGAATTTGCGCTGTGTACGCCGGTCACCGGGGTGAAAAACTTCATTTGCCCGTTATCCATCTGGAAATATTCACTTTGGTCGGAAGAGAGCTGATCGCCTGTAATGGTGTCGGGGTTCCCCTCTTCTCCCGTGGGCAGCATCAGGTTAAATGGGGATAGATCCATTATCTCTGACGCCCCACCCGTGTCGCCGCCAGGAGCGTCTTGTGCGTCGGCGCTTGGCTGTCCGCTTGATAAGGAACGGCTTCTTAAGACCTGGCTTCTGCCTTGCAAGACCATTGCATCCGCCTGTTGCGATAAAGGGTTGTTAGGGCCCGTGCCAATGTATGTCTGGGCGTCTGTAGAATTCGTGGCATGTGTGGTGTCAGGGTTTTGGCTGCTCTGCGAGCTGCTTTCTGTGGCAGAAGAAGAACCGTTGCCAGCTTTTATTTGCTGGGCTGTCTGGTGCAGGTCAGGGTGAGGGTGAATACTGCCGGCGCCCATATAGTGGTTTTAATCCTCTATAGGTAGCTTGAAACAATGAATGACACTGATTATGGTTTTTTGATGGACAATTCGTTGAAGGTCGCTTTAGCGCCTTCTTCGCTGCCGCCCTGCTTATCCTGCAAGTAGACTCCCGCTTTGAAATACATGTCACTGGATTGGAAACTGGAGTCGAGTTTGACTTTGGTTGTTCTTCCATTCACGCTAAGCCCCGCCGTGCCATCCGGGGTGACGTCGATGTTGTAGTTGAATTTCTGACCCCTGGGAACATTCTCTGCCAGCACGTAGCTTTGTCGTCTGGCGGATGGCGAATTGCTCTCCAGAACACTGGCTTCCACGGTACCATTATTCCAGTGAAGCATGACCGGCGGACGGCCTGAGCCTCCCCGTTGATGCAATTGGCCCACGGTGACTTTACCGTTTGAAGGGGCTTGATCCACAGAAAGTGTGGCGGACAGGCTACGCGGCCCGGCGCCCATTTTCCACCCCTGGGCCTCACCCAGTTCGCTGCGGGTGGTGTCGGAGTTTGCGCTGGTTGCGCCATTAACCGGGGAGAAGAACGTAACCGCACCATTTTCCTGTCTAAAATAAGGGCTCTGATGGGAGGCCAGGTCTCGACCTTGCACCATGTCGGGACTGCCTTCACGACCTGTGGGCAACATGAGTTTGAAACTGGAAAGATCCCTGATGCCGGACGGTCTATCAACCCCGATCTCGGACGGGTTCTTCGCACCACCCGGTGTGGATGTCGGTGTGGGAATCTCCCTGGCTGGCGTACCTGCTGCCGCACTGGGTCGCCCGGCTACAGGAGCGCTCGTTTCCACCCTGGCAGGGCGAGGGCGACCGGGTGTGCCCAACAATTGGCTTTGCCCCATGTTGGCCATCGCCTGCGCTTGTAGGGCAAAAAGGTTCTCAGCGTAAGGATTGAATTGCCAGGAGGAGCCACCATTCCAAGTTGGAAACCGGGTTGCAACCGGCGGGGTGGGAATCGTAACGTCAGGAATCCCGGAAAAGCCTTGTGGTTCCAGGATATTGCTCATCATGGAAAATACGTCTGTTGCGGGCGTCGTTCGCCGACTTGGAGAAAAAGAACCAAGCAACATTTGGTAAAACAAGCTGGATACGTTCATGTTGGATCATCCTCACTCATCAGGTGACCATCATCAGCTAACTCTCAATCCAAGACCGGGAGAGCCCTGACAGGGTCGTTTTTAGAATATTGCGCTGATATAAGGAAAGACTGCTTTGTGCTGTCTTTTCAGGGATTTTGGGCTAAAGCGTGACAACGTGATCGTTCAAGGCAACCGTTTCAGCCTCTCAGTCGCTAGAAAGGCTTGCGGGGAATATTAGGAATCACAACTCTTGCTCACTCTGGTTTTGCGTATTTAAATAAAAAACAATTTATTGTTGAAATTGCCTTCATCCTTTCTGAGGGATCAGGAAACGATGCCTCCCAATGTGCGTGGGTTGAGGCAAGTGCGACTTATGGGTTTGAGGAAACCTGCGAGCCGGTGCGGAGAAACGCGGAAGCGAACGGGCGTTACGGCTTTTTTTAAGTGATGTTTCAATTGATCGGCAACAAAATCGGGGCGAATGTTTTTATGCAAATACATGTGATTTGAGACATTCAGATCACGTTGGGGGACAGTATTGTTTAGGGGTATGGCGACAGTGAGCTATCACGTCAACTCAGCCAATGGCTATGGATTGCAACCGGATCCGGTAACGGGTCAGCTACCCGTGTTGCCGGGAACCCCAGCGGTTGCGGGTACGCAATATGTGGATTTGACCGGTCAGGCTTATCAGACCGCATCGGGTATGCCGGTTACCCCGCAAACCCTGATTAACCGAATGGATCAGGGGGCCAAGACCTCCAGCACAGCAGGTACCGGTTTGGCATTGACTTCCGAATTGGCTGGGGCCACTCCTTATGTTGCGCCCTCCGGCTCAACACAGGCCAAAGCCATTCCGGCTTCAGGCTTCTCTTCTGTGGCGCCAGCTGCCACGACCAGTGGAACGCCCTCCAAAGACGAAGGCAAGTCTGAGGAAAGTCGGGGTAAAAGCGAAGAGTCGCAGGCTCAGAGAGATATGCCCGGGGTTCAGGATATGAGCGATTCTCCTGGTAAAGCGGCCAAGGAAGGGGTTCAGGGCGTCAAGCAGGAATTGGTGAACGCCGGTAAGGAGCTGATGGGCTCGCCGGAGGCCAGCCAGATTCAGCAGTTGACTCAGTCGCTGAGCCAGCAGAGCCAACAGATTTCTCAGATTGAGAAAGTCTCCAAACAATCCAAAATGTTGGATAAAAGCTCCAAAATGCAGGACAAGGCCAGCACGATTCTGGACAAAATTGGCATGACCTTGGAAAAAACCGGCGAAACACTAACCAACACGGGCCAAGGGATGATTTCCAGCGGGCAGTCCATGCTGTCTAACCCCTTTACGGCAGCGGCGGGCGCGGCCTTGATTGCCGCCGGTACGGCCCTGAAAGTTGCGGGCATTGCCCTGAAAGCTGCCGGAAAAGCCATGCAGGCTGCGGCCAAGGCCTTGGCTAAAATTGCCAAAGTCCTCTCTAAAATCGCTGAGACCTTGACCAAGGTGATGAACAAAATTATGGATAAACTCAATAAAATGCTGGGCAACATCAGCAAACGCCTGAAAGATTTATTGAATCGAGCCCGTGCCAAGCTCAAGTCAAGGGGAGGCGCTGGTGGTAACGCTTTGCCGGGTGGTCAAGTAACCAGTGCTGCCAAGCCGACATCCGGGGCCGTAAAATCCGCCAAGGTGGAATCTGCCAAGGTGGAAGCCGCCCCTGAGGTCAAGGCCCCCGCCAAAAAGGTAGAACCCGCCGGGCAGGCAGGTAAGAACAAGCAACAGGCTGTGCAGGACGATGAAGCGTCGGGCGGGTTTGGGAGCTTTGTCAAAGAAACGGCGACCGATCTGGCGATGAACCAGGCCGTGAACATGGGCACACAAGCCCTGAGCAGCAAAATGAGTGGCCGTGCTGCCAATGGCGCGACGGATGAAGTCGCGGAAGCGGCCCAAGCAGGTGCAGCCCCCGCTATTCCTCTGCCGGGCATGGGGCTACCGATCCCGTCCGCAGGAGGGTTTGCCGCTACCAGTCAGCAATCTATTTTGCCGGCGGTGGGTGGGGCCTTCCCTCCTTCTGGCAATGGGTTTGGCCCGCAGCCATTTCAGCCGCCCATTCGACAGGTGGGTTAAAAATCAGGCGATAGAATTTCTTTGAGATCCTCAAACGAGAGCATTTTACCCACGGAGCGATCGGCCGCGATGATGGAATCCACCAAGTCCCGCTTGCGATCCTGGAGTTTGAGGATTTTCTCTTCCACGGTGCCCTTGGTGATCAGTCGGTAGACAAACACGGTTTTGGTTTGTCCAATCCGGTGGGCCCGGTCGCTGGCCTGATCTTCCGCTGACGGGTTCCACCACGGATCGTAGTGGATGACGTAGTCGGCCCCGGTCAGGTTTAAGCCGGTGCCGCCCGCCTTCAAGCTCATCAGGAAGATGGGAATGGACTCATCGTTGTTGAAGCGATCCACCATGACATGGCGATCCCTGCTTTCCCCGGTCAGGTATTCGTACTTAATGCCCTTTTTATCCAGCCAGGTACGGATGATTTTGAGCATTTCCACAAACTGGCTGAACAGCAGGATGCGGTGCCCTTCGCTGATCACTTCCTCGATCATGTCCTTCAGGGCGTCAAACTTGCCGGAGTCCTTGAGCCCGCCGGACAATTCCTCGCCCATCAGTTGCGGGTGACAGCAAATTTGCCGCAGACGCAACAGGGCCGCAAAAATGGAGTTGGTGGAGCCGCCCACGCCTTTCTCGGCAACGTTGGCGAAGACTTCTTCCTTGGTTTTTTCCAGCACTTCCAAATACAGTTCCCGCTGGGCTTCGGTCAGTTCGCAGTATTGCACCGCTTCAATCTTGGGGGGCAAATCCTTGGCCACGTCCTGTTTCAGGCGGCGCAGCATGAACGGGAAAACCTGCTTTTTCAGGCGGCGCTCGGCGTCCCGGTTGCCCCGTTCCTCAATGGGAAACACATAGCGATACTTGAAATCATCCTTGTCGTACAAGAAATTGGGCATCAGGAAATCAAAGACCGACCACAGTTCCATCAAGCGGTTTTCCACCGGGGTGCCGGACAGGGCCAGCCGGTGAGAGGCCTGCAAAGATTTACTGGCGGCTGCCGTTTGCGACTCGTAATTCTTGATGTTCTGCGATTCATCCAGAATGACGTAGCGGAAGGGGTATTCCTTCAAAGCCCGAATATCCCGACGCATCAGGGCGTAGCTGGTAATGACCGCATCGGCTTCCTTGATTTTTTTGTATTGCACGTGGCGATCGCTGCCGGTTAGGTTCACCACCGACAATTCCGGGGTAAACTTGGCGATTTCATTCACCCAGTTGTACACCACTGAAGTGGGGCAGATGATCAGCGACGGCATGTGGCCATCCTGATTTTTGGCGTGCTGCAGCAATACCAGGGTTTGCAAGGTTTTCCCCAAGCCCATGTCATCGGCCAAAATGCCGTTGAGGCCATATGAATACAGGAACCACAGCCAGTTGAACCCGGCCTTCTGATACGGGCGAAGTTCGGCCTGTACTTGCGGCGGCTGCTCGATTTCCTCCATGGAGGTTTGGGAGGAAATCACGCTCCAGAACTTGGAGAATTTCTTGCTGAGATCCAGCTCAATGCCCTGATCCACCAATTCCGCAATCAGCCCGGCCCGGAAAGTCTGGATTTGGTAGGTGTCCTGATCGATGTTTTCGGCATCGAAGAACTGCAAGGTTTTGGTGATGTGCAAAATGGCGGCCAGCGGGATTTCAATGTAGCCCACGTCCTTCATGAAGAAGTATTTTTTGCCCTGCATCAGGTGGCGCTGCACTTCATCCAGGGTCATTTCCTTGTCCCCGATGACGCAATCGATCTTCAGGATGAACAAGTCCACGGTCTGGGCAAATTCAATGCGGCCCCGCAGCTTGAGGGGATGATCGGAGGCCTTCAGCGACTTCATGTCGTTTTCAAACTTGGCCTTCCAAGGGTCCTGCTCCTGCTCCATGCGGTTTTTCAGGGTCAGGTTGTAAAAATCGATGGCCTCATCGCCTTCGGCGAAAAAGTGGTTGGTCTGCAAGGGTTGCAATCCGCCATCCAGAAGCTCCTGGTAAGCGTCATGCTCACTTTCAATGTCCCGCTTCACCCAGTAAATATTTTCGTTCTCTTTTTTCTTGTCCTTCTTGGTGATCATGACATACGGGGTTTCGGGGGCTTTTTTGCTGAAAGGCACCTTGACCCCATCGTAATCAAAATCCAGGCTGACCCGAATTTTCAGGGTGGCCTCATCCAGCAGTTCCACGGTAACCATTTTGGTGGGCGGTTTTTTCTTGAGATCCACCTGATGCACAATGTCGGCCAAGTCCATGTCCACCACTTTGCGCAGTTGGGGCAGATCCTCGTACATAAACTTGCCGCCGTCGGCGTCTTTAATGTCCGTAAAGCTGGACTTGGTCAGGTGGTTGGGCAAATCCGACAATTTGTTGGACAAGGGGTAAATGCGGTTTTTATACAAACCCCAGGGCACATCCCGGCCAAACAGGGTAATTTCTTCCAGTGGGTAGGCGTCATACGGTTCCTGACGAATCCAGTGCAGAGACACCAATACGTTACCGGCCATGGAGACGTTCACGGACATCAGTAAAAATAAGGGGTCATGCTCAAAGGCCAGCCGTTGCCCGTTGGTATTGCTGACTTCCTCCACTTGGGATAGCAGCTGCATCAGGTTATCCCCTTCCGCCACCGGGATGTTGAACCAGCCGTGATCCGGCTTCCCTTTGGCGTACTTGAGAATGAACTGAACGGTGGTGATTTCCCGTTTCTGAACCTTGCTAAAGCTGTCTTCCCCTTGTCGGTTACCCTGATCCAGGGCTTGTTGCAGGACTTTTTCCAGATTGTGGATGATCTTGCCACTGGCTCGATCTTCCACCTTAATGCCGATTTGCTTGGGTTTGTGGTGCTTGTCCGGCTTGATGATGAAGCGGTAACTACCTTCAAAACTGCTGGAGTCCAGCGCGGTGACCAGTTCGTCCTCAATGGGCAGGCGATAATACTTTTGCCAGTAATGGCGTTTCACCGCTTCTAGCGCCACAGACACCGAGTGCTTGCACCAGACTTCCTCCAACGGGCAGTCACAAACTGGCTCTACGTGGTCTTTCTTGAACTTCAGCTGGATATTGTAGGCTTCTTTGTACTTGCCTTTGACTTTGGCCCGCACCCCAATGGCGTCCAGGGTAATGTGCTGCAACTGGTTCTCTTTGAAATAGCTGTAGCCACGACGCCAGCTTCCGGGTTTGGCCTGTTGCTTGATGTAGCCAAAATTAAAATCGATGAGCGTATCCAAAGTCTTCATCAGACGGTCTTTTTGTCCCAAAATCAGCTTACTTCTTTCTTTCTGCGGAAAACAGTCTCAGCAAACGCCGTCAAAGGCCTTAATCCGGGAGTGTGTCAGTCTAATACGGCGCGCCCTTAAATAACGTTAAGTCCTTTTGACCACTTTTGATCACTTTTTGATCAATAGAAGGAACGGAGGTCTTTCAAGCGGGACATAGTGTCCGGTGTTTACCAGTTATTGGCGATAACATGCTGCCCACCGCAGACAACCACATACCCCTGCTTCATATTCTAACAGCATTGCGTGGGATTTCAATGCGTGAAATGAAGGTGAATCGAAATTATGGAGCGGCTGACCTCTTGCCTTCGGCTTGGCACCCGTCGGGGAACACCCAGAGTCTGTTGCGGGGGCTTAAAATACGGGCCCCCAGTCCTGTAAAGTTGTTCTGCCTAAAAGTCAGTCAGTAAAGTCACATGGGGGTGCTGCTTCAGCCAAGAGGCTGGACAATTGATGTCAGGCGCCGTGTTGGGATCGAAGGCAGTGGCGACAATGCCCTGTTTTCCGGTGCCCGTGGCCAGCATCAAAATATGTCGGGCGCTCAGGATTGCTTTTAACCCCAGCGTGATGGCCTGCGTGGGCAGACCCGGTTGAGAGGGGTCGGCAAAGTTGCTTATGCGGGTCAGTGGGGCCAGATCCACAATTCGGCTGGGGGAGTCCGGCTGGGAGCCGGGTTCGTTGAAGGCGATGTGGCCGTTTTTGCCGATGCCCAAAATGACCAGATCCGGGCCGTTGTCCTTGGTGACCAGGGCCTCATAGGCGGCGGGACACTCAAAATATTGGGCCATGTAGAATTTTTGCCCGCCCACAAAGCGCCACAGCTCATTTTGCATAAATTCTGCAAAGGTTTGATAGGGCAAAGGGCCCTCAAAATCAGGTCGCACGTATTCATCCAGCTGGAAGAGTCGGCTTTTTTCCCAGTTGATGTCGTTTCTTTGCCGCAGTTGGGCGTACATGCCCAAGGGGGTGCTACCCGTGGGAAATACCAGAGAGGCGTTGGGCTTATGAGCCAATTGCTCCGCTACGATATGGGTCGCTTGTTGGGCCACGGCTTCCGCATCGGGAAGTTTGAGCCAGTGAAGGCCACGGGCAAAGGAGGGGTGGGACATCGTCGGTTTTTTGGATCTTTCCAGGCCAGTGGCCACCGGGGATACAGGCGGTTTCACGGAGACCGCATCCATTTGATCATACATGGGATTTTGCACCTTGGGCTGAGTCTGATTGATAAAAGCGTGTAAATGGAGGAGGGGATAGGGTATGGACGTTGCTGGCAGCGGCAGGTTCCGGCGCAATCGGTAAAAGGCTGACTTTTGTGGTTAAATAGGGCATATTGAACCAGAGTCAAAGATGCCGCCCATGCCTGATACTGAGTCACTGCCTGAACCGTCCGCTTCGCCGTGTGAGCCGGTGCAACCTTCCCTGAAAGGGGAATATGCCCGCCAGGGGGAGTTCCACCGCAACCTGAACCCCAACTGGAGCTATTACCCGGTTTACATTAATAAGGTGGAGCTGATTGACGAACTGCTGAGCCGATACGGCTGCCAAGCGGGGAAAATTCTGGATGCCGGTTGCGGAGAAGGCGTTTTGGTGGAGAAATACGCCCAGCAGGGCTGGGACATTGTGGGGGTGGATAAAAATTACGCTTCCGCTTATGTGCAGGAAGGCAGCGTGACGGCGCTTCCCTTTGCCGATAACACCTTTGACACCCTGATGTGCCTGGATATGCTAGAGCATCTGTATTACAACGAGCAAGCGGTCGCTATCAGCGAGATTCGCCGGGTGGTCAAACCCGGGGGCACCCTGATTTTTTCCTGCCCCAACCTGGCCCACTTTACCAGTCGTTTAAAGCTGATGTTCCGGGGACGCTTGTTACGTACGGCCTCTGTTGGCCATCATCCGGGCGATCGGCCCATGCTGGAATATCAGGAACTGTTTGAGCGGGCGGGTTTCCGGGTGCTGGAGCGGCAAGGGATCTTTCCCACCGTGCCGCCCATTTACCGCTTTGTCATGCGGCATCCGGCCAAAAGTCCCAACCTGCTGCGGTTTTTGCGCAAGCTGCCCTTTCCGGTGAACTGGAATTTTCAGGTTCTGTTTGTCTGCCAGCTCCAAAAAGAAGGCTAGAAAACCAAGGCTAGGAAACAAGGAGTAAGTCCGTGATTTTTACCCCAACCCCGCTTGCTGGCGCCTTTGTGGTGGACATTGAAAAGCTGGAGGATGAGCGTGGCTTCTTTGCTGAAGGCTGGAAGGATGAGGCCGCTGCCGCGCACGGCATTTCGGCGGTGTTTAACCGTACCAATATTTCCTACAACCGCAGGGCTGGCACGGTGCGTGGGTTGCACAGTCAAAGGATTCCGTATGAAGAGGCCAAGCTGGTGCGTTGCATTCAGGGGGCTATTTTTGACGTGATCGTGGATATCCGGCCCCATTCCCCCACCTACCGTCAGTGGTATGGGGTGGAACTCAGCGCTGAGAATCATCGCATGTTGTACATGCCGCAAGGCTTTTTACATGGCTTTCAAACGCTGGTCGCCGATTCTACCGTGTCTTATCAGGTGGCTGGGCAGTATCAGCCGCAACAGGAAGTGGGCGCCCGCTTTGATGATCCAGCGTTTGGCATTGACTGGCCCGAAATTGGCGAGCGGGTTTTGTCTCCCAAGGATCAGGCATGGCCTCCTTTTCAGCCGCAAGCTCAAGCCCTTTTGAGCTGAGGGCAGGTTTGTGAGCGCCTGGGCGTTACTGGTATTGGCGGGCCTGCTGGAAGTGGGCTGGGCTTTGGGCTTAAAGGCCACCCACGGCTGGACACGTTTGTGGCCCAGTATTTTTACGGCAACTGCCATGGTACTCAGTCTGGTGTTATTGTCGCAGGCCCTCAAAGTGCTGCCCATTAGCCTGGCCTACCCGGTATGGGTGGGTATTGGGGCGCTGGGCGTCGCTGTGGTGGGCATGCTCTGTCTGGGGGAGTCGGTCTCTGGCATCAAGCTGTTTTGCATTGCCTGTATCGCTCTGGGGATTGCCGGGCTCAAGTGGAGTAGCCCCGGATAAGGCTTGTGGGAACCTCTTTGCCGGGCGGCAGGAGGGTGGTGCTATTCATCTTGGTGCTGCGTTGATGGCGCTTTGTTTTTGAACACGGCTGTGTTAATATTGCCAAGAATTTTAAAACACAACTATTTGAGTTTTTCGTCAGTTTTCAGTTTATTGTCAGAAAATCGGGTTGTCGGGAATGGGAATGGACATTAGGCCTTGGGGCCATCATCAAGGTATAGTGGGTGATCCTAAAAGGGGTGTGGGTTTGATGATTACGCGTTCTATGTTCGCTCCCAGGGCGGTGAGGGTTCCTGCCAGGGCTCAGGGACATTTGCCTGTGGATGGCTCTGTTGGGGCCAAAAAATGGGTGCGCCACACCCATACCAAACGTCTGACTTCGCTTTCCGCCGAAGAAGTGGCTCGCTTCTCCCCGCTGCTTCTTGCTTCCGCCTTTCTCCCCCACCAGAGGAAACGCGTTGAGCCTGAGTTTCAGCCCATCATTCTGGTGGAGAATGAGGAGGCCCGGGATCAACTGCGCCTGTTGCGGCCGTTTCGTAAGCTGATGTCCTACAACGCGGAAAATTTTTATCAATCTTCCAAAAACGCCCATATTAAGCCGCAGGCTTCCATTCAGGCCCTGGCGGATGCGATTAATGAGGAAGAGCCGGATGTCATCGCCTTTCAGGAGGTGGGGGACAAGGGCCTGCTGACTCATTTCAATCTTAAATACCTCCATGGACGCTACCCCAATGTCATTAGTAAGCCGGTGTGGGTGAAGAGTCAGCACCAGCTGGCTTTTATGACCAAGGGGAATATTCGGGTCGTCAATACCCACAGTCATTGGAAGGAATTTTGCAAACTCTCCCACGGGGCGGCGGTGCGAGATTTTTTGGAAGCCACCTTCGAGACGGAAACCGGCTATCGCTTCACCGTATTCAACGCCCATCTCAAGTCCATGCGTGGGGATGAGCTGAAGACCGCCCCGGTTCGCATGAAAGAGGCCGCTGCCGCTGCGGCCATTTTGCGGGAGCGTTTAGAACGGGAACCCGATGCCCCCCTCTTTTTAACAGGGGATCTGAATACCCACCATCACAGCGAAGCGGGACGCCCGGTCATTCAGACCTTGCAGCGTCTGGGGCAGGCTGAGGGGGCGGAGGCTTTGTCGGAAGTGATTCTCAAGGATCATCAGTGCGTTCCCACCAACCGCTCCAAGGGTTACCCGGATGCCAAGCTGGACTACACCTTTACCTCCAAAGCGCTGACGCCTCTGGTGCGTCAGGCTTACGTGGCTGGCTCATTTGAGCAGTCTCCCTGGAAGGAGGCCTCGGATCACCTGCCGCTGGTGACCATTTTTGAAGAAGGGCAGCCCCAGGGTCGGCCTTCTCTGGATCTCCTGTCCACGCCGCCCCGAGTGGAGCCCTCCGGCAAGCCCAGCGCAAAAAAACGCAAGTGGGAATTGATTGCCTGACCCGTTCAAGGGTAAGATGGTCTTATCGGGAGAAAGTGTGTCGGCTGGATAACTGTATAAACAGGATGAAGTTCCGGGCAGGCACCGAGTAAACACCGGGCAGATATCGGGCAGACAATGAATTAGGAGTTTGGCATGCAACGTTCTCAAACAAGCGTGGCTCCGCTACCAGCGGCGCAGTTGGCCAAGGCCATTGATCACACCAAATTAACGTTTGCCCCCGGTGAGGATGAGCAGGCCGCCATTGCCCAATTGTGCGAGGAGGCCCTGACCTACGGTTTTTACTCGGTCTGTGTGCAGCCCCGGCATGTGGCCTTTTGTAAGGCGCGTCTGGCTGATTCTGGTGTAAAAGTGGCCACCGTCATCGGGTTTCCCTCGGCCAAGGTCAAGCTGGAGACGGAGAAGCTTCAACCCACCATCGGACGTCAACCATTGGCTGAAAAAGTCGCGGAAACTCGTCAGGCTGTTTTGGACGGGGCGGATGAGCTGGACGTGGTCATTGACGTGGCCCAATTGAAAGTGGACGCCCGCCGAGGCTCGGAAGTAGCCCGTCTGGGTCTGAAATCCATTCATGAGGCTGCCCAGGGCCGTGCCATGAAGGTGATTATTGAAACCGATTTGCTCAGTGATGAGGAAGTGGTGCTGGCCAGTCGCTGGTGCGCCGAATTACGGCTCTTAATGGTCAAAACCTCCACGGGTATGGTGGAAGGGGGGCTGGGGGCCACGGTAGAAACGGTGAAGCGCATGGTGGACACGGTACTCAAGGTTTATCCCAAAACCAAAGTGAAAGCCAGTGGGGGAATTAAGACCCGTGCCCAGGCGGAAGCCTTGCTGAAGGTGGGTGCCGCTCGCCTTGGCACCAGTTCCGGCGTTCAAATTGTGGCTGGGGAAACACCCTTGTCGGAAAATATCGCCGAAAACCAATATGAAAACCAGTATTAAGTTCAGGAATGTCCGCCCCAGTTAAGCCGGTTGGGCCAAATGATCTTCCAGGATTTTCAGCAGGTTGTGGCAGTCTTTCTCTTTCAGGTTGTGGGCCACGCCTTCCATTTTCTGAAAAGGAATTTTAAGGGCGCTTGCCATTCGTTGGGCATCCCGGTAATCTAGCTCGCGGTCGGCATCTCCGCTGATGATCAGTGTATTGAGCTTTTTATATTTGGCGGCTTCTTCCAGTTTGGCCTGGGTATTCAAGTCCACCCGCATCTTGCGGGTGTCAAAAAATTGATTGATGATCTTTAGGGCCATGGGTTTTGGCAGGAAAAACAGGCGATCGGCGATTTTCTTTTTCTGGTAAGCGACCCCATCGCTGAGTTTGGGAAAACTGTTCAGTAACACCACGCATTTGGGTTTTTTGCCCTTAAATTCGTTATTGGCGTCTTCCGCAATTGTTTTGGCCATATGGGAGGTAATATGCGTTCCCAGAGAGTAGCCAAACAAAACCTGTTCCTCCAGCGGGACGTTCATTCGGTTGCTTAAAAACTTGCACACTTCAATGCCGGATTTATAGCAGTTATCCAGGCTGAGTTTGCCCTCGCTGTTGCCAAAGCCGGGGTAATCGTAGGCCAAAATGCCATAGCCCTGATCGCTGAAGGTTTTCAGATAATGTTTGAGGTGACTGATATTGCTATGCCTGCCGTGGCTAAACACAATGGTGGGTTTATCACTGCCAGGCGGCACCGGTATGTGCCAGGCCGAAATATCAATCCGTTTTCCCCCTCCATTTTTCAGGGGGATTTGGTATTTAATGATTTTATCGGCCAGTTCGTCATCGTCCAGCAACTCCAGCGAGCAACTTTTGATAGGAGAGTAGAACGTTTGGCGCTCGATAAAGTCGTACATGACTTTGGGCATTTTGCCGAAGACAAAGGTACTCATTAAAGCCAAGCGACAACCGACTGCGACCAGGGAGTTGACGGCTTCCTCTAGCAGTCGGTAGGATTTCCAGGCCCCTTCCTTGAAGGCATGCCAGAGCTTTTCCCGGAAGAGCGGTTTGGGCGCTTGGGGCGGCGTTTGGTTTTTTGCCCCAAATTGGGGACTCGCTGGCCTCAGATTGGGTTGGGCCAGTGGATGGGGGCGGGCGGGCAACATTTGAGGCGGTTCCAGTGTGGCAGACTGGTGGCGGGGGGCATGGGCCATGCCATCCCCCGTGGATGATGGGGGATAGAAATGTCGGGGCGGTAGTTTGGGTGTATTGGAAAGAGATGAAAGCACGGATAAAATCCCAGCTTGATTCAAGAAGGAGAAGAAGGAGGGAGAAGAGGATGATTGGTTAAGGCCATTAACACGCCTCAATCCAATTCTGTGCCGTTGCTATCCGTAGCTGATTTACAAAACTTTAGATGCGTCGTTCAGAGCCACAGGGTTTAAAAAACGCAGTCTCCGTTAAAGCGCGTTTCCCTGGAATACAGAAAGGCATCCCGCAAAGTGGATGCCTTTTGATAGAGAGACCTTGGGAAGGAAGTTGTTTGGAAAATTTTATTGAAAGCGAACCGGAAGTTCGTTTTCACCCACCATGTTCAGATAATTTCGAGCCAGTTCCTCAATGCCTGAAGGGGAGGAATAAACGCGGATCTTCTCGTTTAAAACTTTATTTTCCACTTTGGTTTGATTGAAAAAGCTTTGCACAGAGGCTTGACTACTAACCAGTTGAGATAAATTGAAGCTGGCTGTAATCAGGGTTCTGGCGCATTGCACCACCCCTAACACCAAAGCCGCGTTAATGGTCAGGTACAACAGGTACTCAAACCGGGTTGTTCTTTTTTTGTATTGCGATTTTTTGACCGGTTGCCGTTTTACTTGCCGTTCTATGACGGGTTGTAGCTCGGGATAGGCAACCTCTGGGTACGCAATTTGACGATTGGTATTAGCCATACTCACCCTGGGTACTCTCTATCTGTTTTTCTCTATCTGCCTCTTTACTGGAAAAAACGCCGAGGAAAGTAATCGCACTCAAGCCCTGTCCGTAAAAACAAATACTTTCCATAAGACTGATATCATCCACGCCCTATGATTATAGCAGAGATTTTTCGGCTGCCTACCAATTTTTTGAGATTCCTTTGTTTTTCTCCTGTAAAAAATTGATAATGAAGCGCAGAAAGCAGGCTTACGGGATTTGTAAACTCTGTTAACGCGTGCCCTCCCTGGTTTGTATAATTTGGGCGCTTGCGGATGCGCTTCCTGCATTTGGAGTAGTCAAGTCGCTGAGGGCGTTTTCATTGCGTTTAATGGGATATGATATAGTGAAGAAAGTGCCAATTTATTGATCTGTAACTGGTACCGTTGGGCGTTATGAGTTTAAAAAAGCTGCCTGTTGCCATTAACGTGTTCCCTTCGCTGGATTACGTTGAATTGGTGCAGTTTGACGAAAAAACTGGCGAAATCGAAAAAGCGTCCGCTTTGCCCTGCTCCTTTGACACGGCGGCCCGGCAGATGAGCGACCGGGATCAGATGATGCAGACCATACGGGATTTGTTCAGCATGAATCGAATCCCTTATACCACGCCCGCTGTTTTGGTGTTGCCCAGCTTTTTTACCCGCGAGATTGAGTTGCCTGCTGAATTCAGCAAGGATGAGCTGCGCTTTGCCCTCGTTTCCGAGGCGGAGCGGTTTTATATTTTCAAGAAAAGCGAGCCGCAAATTGGCTGGATTAATTTGGATGAAGCCCGCTTGCTTTACTCGGCTTTTCCCAAGGCCGAAATTGAAAAATACATGAAAGTATTTCAGGAACTCCGCATTCCGTTACTTGGCATTGAATTGAGTTACTTCAGTATTTTACGGGGCTTGGTGGTCACTGGCGCGGTTTCTCAGGAGTTGGAGCATAATCAGCCCTGGTGCTTGCTGGTAATCAGCGACTACTCATTTTTTGCCTCTATTCAACAAGGAACCAAAATATTAAAGACTGCCGACGCGCCTTTATCGATCAACGAAGAGGACGATTTGGCCACGATCCATGAAATTATCCAGGATTTTGAGGCCTTTACGGATAACCAGTTTTTTGATCGCCTGGTTTTTGTGAACAACGCCAATCGCCTCAAAAGTGAAGACCTCCTGTGTCGCATTGTGATGCCCGCCACGGTCACCCAGATTGATCAGAACGCACTGACCTTACGCTCAAGGGGGGCGCTGGACGGCGCTTTTCCTTGTACCCTGGAGGGCTTGGGCGGCATATTTTACAAACAATATCCCAACATGCCCGCCATCAACTTCCAGCTGGAAGGGGGGACTGATCTGGCGGGTGTGTTGCGCTACCGGCAAGAGGCTCTGGTTTGGCTGATCGGTTCCAATGTCCTGGTTTTTGTTTTGTCCTTGGCGATTTGGGGCGTGATGGCCTTGTTATTGTGGCAAAAAGATATGGAGCGGGCCTCCGTCAGTGAGCAGCTGGCTAAGCTGGGAGCTGGATTCGATCCGGTCAAAATGGATGATATCCAGCGCCGAAAGTTTATTAAATCGGTGATTGATCGCAACGTACAGGCCAACAACTTCCTGGTGCGCCTGGGAACCACGGTTCAGCAGAACGTGTGGCTGGAAAAAATCCAGTTGAGCGTGGGCGCTTCAGAAAAGCCGCTGGCGATCTCCCTGGAGGGCAAGGCCATTGCGCTGGATACGGTGAACACCATGCTGGCCCCGTTGAATCAGATTGCCACAGGCGCCAATCTCCAGGTTTCCAATGCGGCGCCAGCCACGTCCGAAGACGGACAATCCTATTTTACATGGGCCATTCAAAATCAGGATGTAACTCAAACCAGCGACGCGGGCGCCTCTGGCATGCCTGCTGCTGCATCTCCCCCGGCATCGATGGGAGGCCCCTAGAAGATGGCTTTGAAAGTAGAGAGCGCCAGCCTGAAGCGTTCGGTCAGCAATTTTTTCGCGATTATCTTTGACTTTAAAATTCTGGGCCTGATTGTCCTGAACATTCTGCTGATTTACATGGGCACCTGGGATACCGTGCTGCGCCCTTGCCTGGAGCAGTTGGACGCCAGAACCAAGGGGTTGGAAGAGCAGAAAAAGGTGCTGGTTGAGCGTGAGGGGCTTGAAAGGCAATACAGCACACTGGAGAAGCAGCTTAAAAGCATGAGTACGGAATTGATTTCGGTGCCTGTTGGTAATTCCTCCAAGGTCGTTTCGGTGACGGAGGCGGCTGAAATACTGGAGCTGGTCAAAGGGAACAAGCGAGACGAAACCGTGTTGCCTCGTCTGCTACCGCCCCATGACCAGCGGCTTGACGCGTCGCTGACCTTTCTCTCCAGCGTGCAGGTGGATTTGTTGAAGCCTGACGATCCAGATGCCAGCGGGGCAGGCAGCCCCACCAGCGCTGCCCCGTTAGCGCAACCCCCTTCCGCTTCTGGCCCCTCCCCCTCCAACCCCGAACTTACAGGAGGGAGTGCTATTGGTGATCCATCAGGCCCTGCCTCGGTCACGGAAACACGCCTGGGTTCCACGACATTGCCGGTGGAGCGGTTTGATTATGAACTGAAAGTGACGGGAACCTACCCCGCCCTGGTGGATGTCCTTAATGAGCTGGTGATTCGCAAGAAATTGATTCGGATTAACAAGGTCACCATTTCTCGCCCTGAGAAAGTGGATGAGCCACAGCCCGCCGCGGCGGATAACCCGGAATTCCCCGTCAAGTTGAATATGGTGGCCAACATCTCAATGTATCTGTACGCCCATGGAAACCGTTAGCACTGGCAACAGTCGCCTGAAAATTTTACTCTGCGGCTATGGTCATTTGGGACTGGCCTTGCTTCAGGGGCTCTTGAACCTTTCCGACTGGTGCGAGATTGCGGGCGTTTTTCGCTGGACGTCTCGTCCCGGAGGGCAGGCTTTTTGGGAGCCGGTTGAAGATGACTTCAAGGCCTTGGTGGAACAGGCTGGATTGCGCGATATTGTCTGCCCCGGCATGAACAGTTTTGAGTTCATCCAGTTGTTGCAGGAGATCCGCCCGCATGTGGTCTTGGTGGGCTCCTGGGGGGAAATATTAAAAGCCCATGTGCTGGAATTTCCCGGTGTTGTTCTGGTGAATTGCCATCCTTCCTTATTACCGGCGCACCGGGGGGCCAACCCTTACGCCTCGGTCATTTTGCAGCAAGAGCGGGAAACCGGGGTGACGTTCCACCGCATGGCGTCGGGCATTGATACGGGCCCCGTCTTGTTGCAGCGTTCGGTGCCGTTGACGCAGGAGGAAACCGGCGACAGCGTGCGGGCCAAATGCGTGGTGGCCGCTTATGAAATGGTGCCGGAATTGATTGAGCAGCTTCGGAATCACAGTCTGTTTGGGCACCCGCTGTCTGAACACCCTCAGGATGAGAGGGCTAAAAGTTACTTTGGGCAGCTTAAGCAGGAGGCCGGTTTGCTGGACTGGTCTCAGTCGCCGGAGGCTTTGTCCCGCCAAATTCGGGCTTTATACCCTTGGGTGGTTTGCTACTCGCTCCTACAGGGTCGGTGGTCAGTGTTGTTTTACTATAGCCGTTTTATTCAGAGGGAGCCCGCCAGCGTAAAGGCCGTGGCGCCGGGAACCATTGTGCGTTTCGACTGGCGGACGGGCTTCATTCAGGTGGCCCTCAGTGATCCTGGCTGTGTATTGCAGTTGGAACACTACCAGGTCGCCCTGACTGAGCGATTTTTCATGCCATCCTGGCTGGTGCGGCTGCTGGCACCCGTGTTGTTTTGTCCGGGGCGGCGGTTTTGGCACGCTGGCTGACGGGGGCAGGCCAGGAAAGCCCGCTTTTGGGGACTTGGTAACAAAAGGGATCTGCTGACCAGCGAACGAACCCCTTTTGGGGTATAATGGGCCCACATGTCAATGGGAATTAGTTAGAGTGCCGTGGAATCGGCAGAGTTCCTGATGATCCCGCAGTTTGAGCCTATGTGTCTGGAGTTTCCAGGGCACTTGGGCGCTTAACAGGAAAGGCAGACACCTTGAGTTCTCAGCAGCAGATTTTTGGAGACGGCAAGATCCTTCCGATCAGCATTCGGGATGAAATGCGCCGTTCATACATCGACTACGCCATGAGCGTGATTGTGGGCCGCGCCCTGCCGGATGTGCGGGACGGCCTCAAACCGGTGCACCGCCGTATTTTATACGCCATGCACGAAATGGGCCTTTCGCCTGAAAAAGCCTTTAAAAAGTGCGCTAAGGTGGTCGGGGAAGTGTTGGGTAAATATCACCCTCACGGCGATACCGCGGTGTACGATGCCTTGGTTCGTTTGGCCCAGGATTTTTCCAGTCGCTATCCACTCGTCAATGGTCACGGGAACTTTGGCAGCATTGAAGGCGATAACGCCGCCGCCATGCGTTACACCGAGTGTAAGCTGACCCATGTGGCCACCACCATGCTAGAGGACATTGAGCAGGATACGGTGGATTTCGTGCCCAACTACGACGGCTCGGAAGAAGAACCGTCGGTCTTGCCTTGCCGCTTGCCCATGCTCTTGCTCAATGGCTCCAGCGGGATTGCCGTGGGGATGGCCACCAACATTCCGCCGTTCAACATGACTGAAGTGGTGGATGGTCTGGTGGCGCTGATTGATCAGCCGCAACTGACCCCGGATGATATGATGCAGTACATTAAAGGGCCGGATTTCCCCACGGGCGCCAGCATTATTGGCTATTCCGGCATTCGGGAAGCCTTCCGCACCGGGCGAGGCAGCGTGGTTATGCGGGCTGTGGCCTCTATTGAGCAGATCCCGGGTGGTGGCGGTCGCCAGGAGCGTACCGCGATCGTGGTCACCGAAACACCCTTCCAGGTCAACATTAGTAACTTGATTGAGAAAATGGCCGATCTGGTGCGGGATAAAAAGCTGGAAGGCATCAGCGATCTGCGCAACGAATCCGATCGGGAAGGCATGCGCCTGGTGATTGAACTGAAGCGGGACGCCAAGCCGGATGTGGTGTTGCGTAACTTGTACAAGCACACCCAGTTGCAAACCACCTTTGGGGTCAACATGCTGGCTTTGGTGAAAAACCAGCCCCGTTTGCTGAATATTGTGGACGTGCTGAGTGAGTTTATTGAGCACCGGGTGGAAGTCATTGTTCGCCGCACCCAGTTCTTACTGAACAAGGCGGAAGCGCGGGCCCATATTTTGGCCGGTTTGATGATTGCCATCGGCGATATGGACAACATTATCAAACTGATCCGCAGCGCCAACTCCACCGAGGAAGCCCGGGAGAAGCTGACCACCAACTACAGTCTGGATGAGCTGCAAGCCAACGCCATTCTGGAAATGCAGCTACGCCGCCTGACCGGCTTGGAACGGGAAAAAATCAACGGCGAGCATGCTGAGCTGATGGTGAAGATTGCCGAGTACAACGAGATTCTGGCCAACCGCAGCCGGGTGCTGGAAATCATTAAAATTGAACTGCTGGAAGTGAAGGAAAAATACGGCGATGTCCGTAAGACCTCCATTCAGCCGGATGAAAACGATGAGTTCAGCATTGAAGACCTGACGCCCAACGACGCCATGGCGGTCTTTATCACCAAGCAGGGCTACATCAAGCGGATCGCTCTGGATACCTTCCAGCGCCAAAGTCGGGCCACCCGGGGTAAAGGGGCCATCAAAACCCGTGATGAGGATGATGTCACCCACTTCTTTACCGCTGGGATGCACAGTAAGGTGCTGTTTTTCACCAGCAAGGGCCGGGCTTACGGCCTGAAGGTGTATGACTTGCCCGAAGGTGGTCGGACCGCCAAGGGCTTGGCCATCATCAACCTGTTGGCCCTGGAGCAGGATGAGACGGTGACGGCCGTATTGCCGGTGACCGATTTCTCCTCGGGGCATTATTTGATTATGCTGACCAAGCAGGGTTGGATTAAAAAGATTGAGTTGACCAACTTCGACAGCATCCGTCGCAATGGCATCATCGCCATTGGCCTGGAAGACAATGACTATCTGGGCTGGGTCATGGCCACGACCGATCAGGATGATTTGTTGATTGGCACCAGCCTGGGCATGGCCATTCGCTTCCCGGTGAAGGATTTGCGCCCTCTGGGCCGAACCGCCCGTGGGGTGACCGCTATGAAAATGCGGGCCGGTGATGAGATCGTGGACTTCAGCACCCTGCCTAATAACGATCACACCGCCGATGTGCTGATCATCACCAACGACGGCTTCGGTAAGCGCACCAATGTGGCTGAATTCCGTTCCCAGAACCGGGGTGGCATTGGCTTGATTTCCACCAAGTTCAAGAACGCCAAGAGCCGGGTGACCAACACCTGTATCGTCACTGAAAATGACGAGCTGATGGTGGTCAGCGCCAACGGGGTGGTGGTTCGTCTGCGGGCCGGGGAAATTTCTCGCCAAAGCCGTATGGCCACCGGGGTGCGGCTGCAAAACCTGGATGAGAACGATTTCGTGGCCTCGGTCACTAAAATTGTGCCCATGGATGACGAGGAAGCTCTTCTGGGTGGGGAGTCGGCCAGCCGTGACGCGGGAGAATCCGCCCCTTCTGCGGAATAAATTCCTCCAAGTTCACACAAGCAATCAAAGCCTCCGGTGTTGTCCGGGGGCTTTTGCTTCCCGGGGCGACTGGATACAATAGAAGGGAAGATGGAGGGGGGGAGTCCAGAGATGGCGCAAGTTAACGAATCGGTGGAAATCAACGCCGCACTTCCGCAGGTCTGGCAGGCCTTGCTGGATTTTGAGCGTTACCCGGACTGGAACCCCTTTATCATTCAGATGAACGGTCGGGCGGAAGTGGGAGCCACCCTGGAGGAGTGGGTGCTCATTTCCAAAGAAAAGCGGGTACGCTTTAAGACCAAGATTCTCGCCTTGGAGCCCGCCAAACAACTGGTCTGGCGTGGCATCTATGGGGCCGGATGGTTATTGAATGGCGTCCACCAGTTTATTTTAGAGCCTTTAAGCAACGGGTCGGATGGGCAAAACAGGCAGAGAACCCGCTTGACTCAGAAAGAGACATTTTCCGGTCTGCTGCTGCCTTTAATGAATATGGAACAATCTCGTCAAGGCTACCGGGCCATGAATGAGGCCCTGAAGCAGTGGGTGGAAACTACCTGTGCTTCAACCCTGCCCTGATTTTTGATATGCTCACCATGCACCACCAACCGGGATTCCTGAACCATGACCGCAAGCGCTTTAACCAAACCGGAACTGTTGTTACCCGCCGGAAGCCCTGAGAAACTCAAGTATGCCATCGCCTACGGGGCCGATGCGGTTTATTTAGGTTTGCCCATGGCCAGTTTGCGCACCCCCGGACGGGGTGAGCAATTTAGCCCGCAAAATTTGGGCCAGTACGTTGCCTACGCCCAGGCCCGTGGGGTCAAGGCGTATGTCACCATCAATATTTTCCCCTCCAACCACGATTTAAAGCGCATTATTCCCCACTTGGAGCTGCTGGAGCGCATTCGCCCGGACGCCATCATTTTTACCGATCCGGGGGTTTACCGACTGGCCCGCAAGTACGCCCCGTCCGTGCCTTTGCACCTCAGCACCCAGGCTAACACCCTGAACCTGGAAGCTTGCGCCTTCTGGCAGGATTTGGGGGTGGAACGGGTCATTCTGGCCCGGGAGGTGCCTTACCGGGAGATTGTGGAAATCCACGAGAAATTGCCCGATCTGGAGCTGGAGTGCTTTATTCACGGTTCCCTGTGCGTGGCCTATTCCGGGCGCTGTGTGATTAGTGATTATTTGACCGATAACACCAAGAATTCCAACAAGGGCATGTGCGGCAACAGTTGCCGGTGGGAGTTTGAAACGCCCAAGCCGCACGCGGGCCTATCTGAGGCGGGTTCGGCCGAGTCGGGTTCTTGTGGTTGCGCGAAGTTGGAAGAACCGTGGGGTTGCAATGACGCCAAAAGCGATCTGGAAACGAGCGGCCTGAAAACCTTGCAAATGGTGGAAACCACCCGCCCCAACAATATTTATACCTTTGAAGAGGATGACAAAGGCTCCTACATGCTGAACTCCAAGGACCTGTGCCTGGTGCGGCATCTGCGGGAGTTGCAGGACGCAGGCATTGTCTCCTTTAAAGTGGAGGGGCGCACCAAGAGCGTTTACTATGTGGCCACCGCCGGGCGGGTGTATCGGGAAGCCATTGACTACTTCCAGCAACACACCACCGCCCCGGAGAGTTTGACCACTCGCTGGGTGTCGGAATTGTCTCAGGCTGGCAACCGGGGCTTTACGGAAGGCTTTTTTGATGGCCGTCCCAATAAGGACGCCTACAACTACGAGGATTCCCGCAGCCACCAGACGGCTATGTTCCTGGGGACGGCCTTGCCGGATGAAGCGGGTTCGGTGCTGGCGGATGGGAGCTTGCGCTTTAAAGCCCGCAATCCCTTCCGGGTGGGAGACGCGGTGGATTGGATTACGCCTTCGGGAATGGTTTCCTTCACGCTGGATGCGTTATATGATCAACAAGGGTTCCCGGTGCGGGAGGCCCAGACCAACCATGTGGTGACCATTCCGGTGCCGTCTGGGTTACAGGCGGATGAATCGGTTTTGGCCTGGTCTATGATTCGAGGTAAGGAGTTGGCCCCCGTTGTTTCTTAAACCGTCTCTCATTGTTCAGGATATTACGACTATCGATTTGGCCCTGCTCAAGGCCAATGGTATCAGAGGGTTTATTTTTGACCTGGACAATACCATTATGGCCCCGCATACGGGCGCTTTAGAGCAACGCATTGAAAGTTGGCTGGTGCTGTTGCAGGCGGAAGGCTTTAAATGCCTGGTGCTGTCTAATAACAAAAAGGCGGATTACTGCCAGCTGGCCGAAAAAGTGCTGAATATCCCGGTCATCAGCCATGCGGCCAAACCCCGGCGCTCCCAGTTCCGTAAGGCCCTGGAAATGATTGGTCTGAGCGCTCGGGAGGTGGCTATGGTTGGCGATCGGCCTCTCACCGATATTTGGGTGGGACAGCGCATGGGCGCTTTCACCATCTTGGTGGATCCTCTGATCAAACATCAGGAGCGCCGCTTGTACAAGGTACTGCGGGGATTGGAGCGCTTGTTTGTCAAAGGGGGATAGATTCACACGTCCGCGGACGGTGATGGGGTTGATGTCGGGGACTTCAGTGGATGGGGTGGATGCCTGCCTGGCCCGCTTCGCCTTGGAATCCGGCCAATTGCGCTACGAGATTTTGGCCACCCATAGCCAGCCCATGCCCGTCGATTTGCGAGACCGTCTATTGCGCTGCATGGCCGATAAGCAGGTACATCTGGAAGAATTGTGTCGGTTGAACGTGGACGTGGGTACCCTGTTTGCGGAGACCGCCTGGGACTTGATGCAGGCGCACGGTGTTTCGGCATCCCAGATTGACGCCATTGGCTCCCACGGGCAAACCCTGTACCATTGGCCTCCTGGTCAGCCCGGCCAGCTGGGCGGCACTTTGCAAATCGGGGAGCCCGCTTTGATTGCGGAAAAAACCGGTGTCCTTACCATTGCCGATTTTCGTCCCCGGGACATGGCCGCAGGTGGCCACGGGGCGCCATTGGTCTGCTTTGCCGATCAATGGCTGTTTCAGCATGAAACCATGGGCCGGTGCATTCAAAACATCGGGGGCATTGCCAATGTCACCGTGGTGCCGTGTCTGGTTGATGCGCAGCAAACGCATTTACCGGTGATGGCCTTTGATACCGGCCCCGGCAACATGTTAATGGATGCGGCCATGGATCACTTTTTTAGCAAAGCCTATGATGCTGATGGCGCGGTAGCCGCCAGCGGTCAAGTACATGCCGGTTTGTTGGCCCATTTACTCAGTCATCCGTATTTGGCCCAGTCGCCTCCCAAAACCACGGGACGGGAGCTGTTTGGGGCACCCTATTTTCAGCAATTGTTATCTCAATTCCCCGATATTCTCCCGGCGGATTGGGTGGCCACCCTGAATCGGTTTACGGCGGCCAGTATTGTGGATGCCTATGAACGTTTTGTGTTTCCCCGTTACGTCGTGCAAGAAATGGTGGTGGGTGGTGGCGGCTCCTTTAACCCGGTGTTGCTGGACAACTTGCGAGCCTTGTTTGCCGAGCAACAGCAAGCCATCACGGTGAAAACGCACGCTCAGTTTGGCATTCCCGATCAGTACAAAGAGGCCTTGGCCTTTGCCTTGCTGGCCTGGGCCAATTTAGAGGGGATTCCCAATAACATTCCCACGTGTACCGGGGCCACGCATGCCGTGGTTATGGGCAAACGGGTTTCATAGCGTTAATTATTCTGGGTGAGGTAGGCCTTGCTGTGGCGAGCTTTCTGGATGTCCATCCACACTCCCACCACGCTGGCCAGCGGGAAGGATAAAAAGATGCCTGAGAAGCCCATGATTTTGGTACACATCAAAAAGGTCAGGATGAATAGAATGGGGTGCAGGTCAAACTTGCGGCTGACCAGCTTGGGCCACAGCCAGTAGGCTTTGATCAGGTAAAAACAGCCTGCTACCAGAAGCACCGGCAGCACATGGATGGGGTTGCCCCCCATTTCCACCACGGCAATGATGGGCAATAAACCCAGCCAGGGGCCAATGACCGGAAGAATGGAAACACCGCCCAATATTACCCCCAGCAATAAGGCGTATTTTACCCCCAGCATCAGCAGGGCCGCGTACATCAGGCTGCCGGATAAAAAGCTCATCAGCACCTGTCCTTTCACCACGGTGTAAAACTGTCGGTGCAATCGGGTCAGGAATTGTTTGGCGGCGGCCTCATGCCGATTGGGCATCAGGTTGATGAGGCCTTGCTGGAGGGTTTTGCCATCCAGCAGCAAGTAAAAGGTCAATACCAGCGTGGTTAAAATATAAATCATGCTGCTCAAGGCCGTGGTGCCGACATCCAGCACGTAGCGGCCCAGTTTGGCCGCGTAATTTTTAAAAATGCCGGTGAACTTTTGGGTGACCAACGTGCGGGTGCCCGATAAAATGCGAGCCTTGGAACTTTGGGCTGTCGCCTGCCTGAGGGGAGCCCCGGACACTGCCAACCCTGCGTGATGCCCTGGGGCCGTTAAAACAACGGCGGACGCGACCATGCTTTTATCAGCGGTTTGCTGGGGTTTTATCAAGTTCCCGTTGTTCCGGTTGTCCATATTGGCTTTGTTGAGGTGTTGGGGGATGTCTTTGGCGAAGTCCTTCATCTGGATGGAGAGCGGTGTGGCAATTTGTAAAATGATCAGGGCAAAAAGGGCCAGGCCACTGAGGTACACCAGGGTGATGGCGAGTATCCTGGACATGCCGACCGGAATTTTTTTATGTTTGCTGAAAAGGCTGCTGAGGAATGCTTCCAGCAGTTGCACCGGCGTCAACAGTAAATAGGTCAGTATCAGGGAGGCGGCCAACATGGCGATAATGGCAGGCAATAGCTCAGTCAGCGAGATGCCCACATAGGCTAGAAAAACCAGGCACAGTACAAACAGGTTCAACCGGGTGAGCGGAGAAAATAGGGGATCCCGGCTGGTGGAGACTGACGGTTGCTCAGGCGTTATGGGCGTGGACATGCGTGTCGCCTCCCGACGGTTTTGGGTTTGCGCCTTGGGACGCTTTGGCGTCATTTTCCAGCAACAGGCGAATGATCACATTCAGGGCGCTGGCCAGGGGCAAGGCCAGTAAAACGCCCAACAATCCCGCCACCTGGGCGCAAATCAGTAAGGCCAGCAAAATCACCATGGGGTGCAAACCCATCACGTCCCCCACCACTTTGGGAGCCAGAATGTTATCTTTCACCGTTTGGTAGGCGTAGGAGCAAGCCCACACGTACAAGGCGGTGGCGGGATCCATGTTCAGCAGAATTACGGTCAGTCCAATGCCAATGCCAATCCAGGTGCCCACCACGGGGAGCAGTTCGGCCACCGCGAAAATGGAGCCCAATAAAAAGGCGTAGGGCACATGAAAGATGGAGTAAACCAGAAACATGTAAAAGCCGGTTAAAATGCCCAGCAGCACTTGCCCTTTCACAAAGGCGAACATGACCTGGTGGAAGGTTTCCAGTAAGTAGCCCAGGGTGGGGCGGCCTGGAAGAGGAATAATCCGCAAAAACGCCTGTTTGATACGGTTGGCGTCGATGAGAAAATAAAAGGTCAGGATAAGGCCCGCCAGAAAATAGATGATGCCATTCACGGTGCCGGTGGCCACCGAAATCAGGTTGGGGATGGCTGAAATTAAAAAATTTTCCAGTTGGGACACGGCGTTCTGGATGACGCTTTGCTGGATAACCGTTTTCTCTTCTACCGAGACGGGCTTACCGGCATCGGAGTGGTGTTTCAGGACGCCCTGTCGCTCAGCCTGCTGAATGTCGGTTTTAAAGACGTTTCGCAAGGTACCTTGGCCGATATTGTGATCGACCCAGTCAATGGCCGAATCGGAGGCTTCCATGGCCTGAACGCCGAGTCGCTGGCCCAAGTCCCCCAACTGAACCGCCAGGATGGGTAAAAAGCGAATGCCACCCACGGTCAGCCCGATGAGGACGACGGCGTAGACAATCAAAACCGCCAGAATGCGGGGATTGGCTTCCGGGGAGCGCTGGGTAATAAAACGGTAGAGTGGCTGTTGATGGCCCAATCGGGAGCAGGCCAGAATGACTTTCTCCAATAAATTGACCGGCCCAATCAGAATGTAGGTCACAATCAGGACGCCACCCATTAATGCGGTGATGGCGTAGAAATACTGGATTAAGAGGGTCAAACCGCCCAGCATCAGGATGGTGCTGGCGATGCTCAGCATCAGGCGGATGGTTTTCTCTGGCAGCAGAGATTGGCTGGCCTCTTTCCCGTTCATCATGACCTTATTATAAGGGTTTCCCCGGAAAACTGGGCCATGGGCGATGGCAGTGACTTTGAGCATGTTCGGCTTTCAGCCTGTCCCGATGAAGGGATCCGCCTGGCGCAAGGAGACTGCAAGAACTCATGCGTTTGGTGGAATTTATGCCTGTCTAGACCGTCTGGTGTAAGGCGTTGTCTGGAATTTCGATACAATGAGAAGAACCGAATGTCGAGAATGGCAGATCCTGAAATGGGATTTGCGACTTGGGCGGAAAGTGATGAGCAAGTCCGAAAGCGTGAGAAACCATGGCTGTTTGGCCGGGTTTGGGCTTGGCAACTAAAAGCAATACCCCTGATTGGGAAAGAGGAGCGAGGCTCAGGCATGATTCTGGAAGAACTGCTGGTACAGGTTTTTGAGCGAGGAGCCAGTGACCTTCACCTGTCACCCGGGTTGCCCCCGGTGTTGCGGATTGATGGCAATCTGGTGCGCACGGAGCACGCCCCCCTTTCCAAAGAGGATTGCCAGCGACTGATTTTTAGCATGTTAACCAACGAGCAGCGCCGGGTGCTGGAGCAAAACTGGGATCTGGATTGCTCCTATGGGGTTTCTGGCCTGGGCCGTTTCCGGGTGAACGTGTACAAGGATCGGGGCTCCTATGCGGCGGCCTTGCGAACCATCCGGGCGGATGTGCCGACCTTTGAGCAACTCAATTTACCGCAGGTGGTCAAGGAAATCGCCGAGCGACCCAAGGGACTGGTACTGGTGACCGGGCCCACGGGTTCCGGTAAATCCACCACCCTGGCCGCTATGATTGACCATATCAACTGCACCAAGCCACACCACATTTTGACGGTGGAAGATCCCATCGAATTCTTGCACACCTCCAAGCGCGCCGTAATCCACCAGCGAGAGCTGGGTCAGGATACCCGCAGCTTTGATAACGCTTTGCGGGCCGCGTTGCGGGAAGATCCCGACGTGATTCTGGTGGGTGAGATGCGGGATCTGGAAACCATTCGGTTGGCCCTGACCGCCGCGGAAACGGGCCACTTGGTGATGGGTACCCTGCACACCTCCAGCGCCATGCAGACGGTTGACCGGATTGTGGACGTTTTTCCGCCGGAGCAGCAACAGCAGATTCGGGTACAGTTGTCCAACAGTCTGGTGGCGGTTTTGTCTCAGGCGTTGTTGCCCAAGCTGAACGAGCTGAAAGAAAAATCGGGTCGGGTTATGGCCCTGGAAATTATGATAATTACCCCGGCCATCGCCAACCTGATCCGGGAAGGGAAAACGGCCCAGATTTACTCGTCCATTCAAACCGGGGCTCAGTACCAGATGCAGACCATGGAAACTTCCCTGAAGGATCTCTATCAAAAGGGGCTGGTCACGTTTGAGGACGCCCTCTCCAAAACCACCCGCCCGGAGGACTTCAAACGGTTGGTAAGCGGGGGCGGGGCTACCCGCTAGCAACCACAAAACGGAATGGCTGGCAGACCGCTGGTGGCGACTGGCAATCAGGTCACAGATTCGGTTGGGATTCCCCGCTTCGCCTTACCGGTTCGTATACAATGAATGATGCGGTCAGCGGGTGTGCGGGTCGTCTAGAGAAGGTGTGGCCTTATGTACTTGATGTTGTCGGAATATCTGGATCATTTATCCACGGAGCGAGGCTATGCCACCAACACCCTGGAAGCTTACGAGCGGGATATTCTGGAGTTCCTGAGTTACCACGACAGTCAGCGGGTCAAGCTGTATCACATCTCCCGGCGAGAGGTGAACCGCTACCTGGGAGAACTGCGGGCCCGCAAGAACGCCACGGCTTCTATCCTGCGAAAAATCAGCAGCATCAAGGGCTTTTACGAATGGTTGCAACTGAAAGGGGTATTGCGGGATAACCCGTTGACTTTGTTGGAGCTGCCTAAACGGCGCAAGTTGTTGCCCAAGGTTTTGAGCGTTTCCGAGGTGAGCCGTTTGTTGGCCTGCGATCAGTTGACTTTGCAGGATAAACTGATTGTGGAGTTACTGTACGCCTGTGGGTTGCGGGTTTCCGAGCTGACGGCCCTGAAGGTCAAGTCTATCGATAGGGCAGCGGGGTACATTCGGGTATTGGGCAAGGGGGACAAGGAACGACTGATTCCGCTGGGGGAAGTGTCTCTGGAGATTGTGAGCCAATACCTGGAGCAAACCGGCCAACAGGGGGAGGATCCCCTGTTGGTGAGTTTTGAAGGCAAGGGCTCCCTGCTGAAAAACCCGCTCAACCGCCGGGAGGTCTGGCAACGGGTGCGGGATCTAAAGTACCTCATCGGCCGAGAGGTGTCGCCCCATACTTTTCGGCACAGTTTTGCCACCCACTTGCTGGAAAACGGGGCGGATTTGCGGGTGGTGCAGGAGTTGCTGGGCCATAGCGATATTTCCACCACGCAAATATACACGCAGGTCAGTAAACGCCATGCCAAATTGGCCCACCGCAATGTATTTGATACCGAGTGACGGGAGAACCAATCATCCCGATTAAGGGGATGGTTTTTCCCAAAGCCTCGTATAGTCCGCACCAGAGCGGGTTGCTTTAAAGTGGTCTTAATATATTTTAAATATTCGTTCCATAATGTTTTTAAATTGTTTTTATATAAATGTGAGTCTGAATTGAAAAATTGACTCACACTCCCTCACACACTCCTCCCTCCTCTACTGGTTTCTTGCGTTTAAGTGCCTCTTTGATTTCGAAGAGGCGTTTTTTTGCATAAACCCCGTGGAGGACAGCTGCGGAACCGGATTGCAGGTCTAAATGTAAACAAATTGTAATAAACTGTTCCAGGCTGAAAAATGATTGTTTTTATGCAATCACAAGGCTGGAATATACAAAACAGGCTGGGTTTGAAAATTAAATAGGCTGGGTTCAAAATTAAAAATTAATCAAACTCTTCTTTCATTTGCGCTTTTGCCATTTTTCGTAAGGCTGTATCGCCCCCGAAAAATGGCTTTTTAATTGGGAATGGTCGCCCGTTCTATTTGTGGAGAGCGTGGTGCAACCATAGGGCTGATGGGTCATGGCACACTTTGGGCTGGAGGCGTTTTATGATATTGATTAGCACCGGTGGCTTCCTGACGCCAAGGCACCCCAACTGGTTCGCGCCATGTCTGTTCATCAATCGTATCCACCCCAATTCAGTCAATTCAGGATGCTCTATGCGTCCCCTCCGGGCCAGGGCGATACTGGCGTATCGCCTTATCGGCCCTTGAATCCTCCCGTCCGTGGCTATCCGGGGCGTCCTGGCGGCTTGCACCAGGGGCGTAACCAGAATGGGCATCCTCCCTTTTACGGCTATTACAGCGGTTACCTCTATTACTTGTCCCCCTATCAGCACCCCCTGGTGATGCAGCAGGCCAGCACGGCCGCCAGCAACTGGTTTCTGGATGCGGTTGGCAAAATGCCCTGGAATCAGATTATTCCCTCCTGGGCGGAAATGGCTCGTATGGGAATGCGTTCCGTACAGGATCAGCTTCCGGCGAATCTCGCCAGATGGCGGGCCAGGCATCCGCGGGAGGAGCCTTTGCGCAACGCCACCGGGCAGATGGTGCATGGGCTGGTGCGTTGGGCCTAGAGAGTCAGTTCCGGGAGTGATGGCCTTGGGCCTCTTTATTCCGAGGGGCAAATTCAGTACACTGATGCTATCTTCCCAACAGGAGAATCAGGCAGGGCCATGACTACCGATCAACTTGAGATTCGTCCGCAACCCCGCATCGAAACCTATATCCCCCTGTACCGCAAGTATCGTCCCCAGTTGTTTGCCGACCTGGTGGGACAAGAGGCCATTTCCCAAACTCTGGGCAACGCCATTAACCTGAACAAAGTGGCTCATGCTTACTTGTTTTGCGGCCCTCGGGGTACCGGAAAGACTTCCACCGCCCGTATTTTTGCCAAATCGCTCAACTGTGAACAGGGGCCAACCGTTTCGCCCTGTCTGCAATGCGCCTCTTGCACGGGGATTGCCCAAGGCAACGCCCTGGATGTCATTGAATTCGACGCGGCCAGCAACAACGGGGTGGGCGATGCCCGTGAGCTGATCGAAAACTGTCAGTACAGCTCCATGACCGGGCGCTTCAAGGTGTACATCATCGATGAAGTCCACATGCTGACCTCTCAGGCGTTTAACGCCCTGCTCAAAACCCTGGAAGAGCCCCCGGCCAACGTGATTTTTATTTTCGCCACCACGGAAGCCCACAAGGTGCTGCCCACCATTATCAGCCGGTGCCAGCGCTTTGATTTTAACCGCATTACCACCGAGAACATCGTGTCTCGTCTGCGCTACATTGCCCAGCAGGAAGCCATTGCCATTGATGAAGAGGCCCTGCTGATGATTGGCCGTCACGCCCGGGGCGGTTTGCGGGACGCCGTGGGTTTGCTGGATCAGGTGTCTGTGCTCAGCCGGGCTCAGGCGGATAAGGTCATTGGCCGCAAGGATGTGGCTCTGTTTATCGGTAATCTGGAAGAAGATTTGCTGCTCCGTCTGGGTGGGGCCATTGCCGAGCGGCGGGCCGCGGATTTATTGCATGAGTTGAGCGAACTGCTGAACCGGGGCATTGAACCCATTCAGCTGCTGAAAGACCTGACCGTGCATTTCCGAAATTTATTGCTGGTGCAGGCCTCCGGGGGCAATGCCGACCCGGAGCTACTGTCCCTGCCGCCGGATTATTTTAAACAGCTTTCTCAGCAGGCGGCCTTGTTCCCGGCGGTGGAGGAAATTCCCCAGATTATCGGGCGGCTTTCTTCCGTGGAGCGTAACGTGCGCCAAAGTTCTCAGCCTCAGTTATGGCTGGAGGTGGGCCTGATCGAGCTGGCCTATCGCTATGAGATTCAACTGGTGCATGACCTGGCCGAGCGAGTCGCCCGTCTGGAAGCCCAATTGTCTGGAGGCGTACCGGCTGTCTCGGTTCAGTCTGGGGTCGCTTCGCAACAGGTAGCCCCCGTGATGAAATCACAACCCGCGGCACCGCCTCAGGCGACCCGATCCATGGCGGCTCCCGTTATGGATGCTCCCCCAGCCGCCGCCTCAGTGTCAGCGTCCTCAGGGTCAGCGGCCATGGCACCTGCGCCCCTGTTGTCTGTTGAGCCCAAACCGATTGCGGATGTGATGCAGTCAATGCCTGTGAGTGCGGCCGTTACGGCAAGCCCTCCGGCTGCATCGGTTCCTCCGGCTGCGCCTGTAATGAGTGCCTCCGCTCCTGCCACTCCCGCTTCAGCTATGGCAGGCTCTCTGGAGGCTTTATACGCTCAGGCGTGCGCTGCTATTCCCAGCCTGATGTTCCGTTCTCTCATCCAGCAGCAAACTTTTCCCCTCAGTCAGGATGGCGACATGCTGGTGGTGGGTTGCCTGAGCGAAGCCCATTTGAATACGGTCAAAAAGCCCGAGAAGATGGCCCATTTGCAGCGGGCTGTGGATAAAGCCTTTGGCCGGGCCATACGGATCGAGCTGGTATTGGAAAAAAAGAAGCCTGCCGGTTCGGCCTTGCCGGTTTCCGCTCCGGTTGCGCCGACGGTAAGCCCAGCCCCGGAGCCGGTGACAGCTAGCCCCCTGCCAGATAGGACTCCTGCCATGACAGCCCCGACGGCCATGGCGGAGCCTATAGTCATGGCGGAATCCAAGCCAACGGGGGCCGCAGCCGTGGCTGAGAAGTCGGTCATTCCTTTCGCCCCGGCCATGCCCAAGGTGGAGGAAACACCGTTAATCCCCCTGAATTTTAGTGCCCCCCCCCAGCCCTTGCCCGCCGCTCCTGCCGTTTCCAGCGGGCCTCCGGTGGATGAGGACATGCCCCCCATGGACATGGGCGAGCCTCCGCCTTTTATGGATGAGGACGGGCCTGATCTGGCCCCGGTTTCCCAGCACTCCCCAGCCACCGAAGCGCTTAATTTGGCAGGTGACCCGGATTTGAGCGAGGCCAAAAAGCATGCCGTGGAATTGCTGCAAGGGCGGATTCTGGAGTAAACAACCCGCGGAGCCAGATTGAGGAGCCCCTGTGAGGATCCCTTGTCGATCGCTGGGCTGGTTTTTCCACCCATCCCTCCCGCTGCCCCGTTCCCCTGTCGGGCGGAACAGGATACAATTAAAACTGGTGTGATGGGGATCGCGGTTGCGTTTCCGGCACAACCTCCCAATCCGAGGCTACTGTGGACGTGTGGAAAGCTAAAGTTTTCTCTTCGGAAAACAAGATTCTGTTACTGGTCATTACCAGTATTTCCGTGTCGTTTTTAATTGTGGCCTTTGGGATTTACACCAACTACAACAACTCGTTGGCCGATAACTACGATCGCTTTGCCAATATGATTACCGAAGTGGTTTCCGTGGGCGGGGTGGAGCGACTGTCCTCCACCAACCCGGAGTTTGGGGTCAAGCACTTTGCCGATGACATGGTGGCGGGCAGTGACGATATTGCGGCCATTGAGTTTTACGATAAAAACGGGCGACTAATTTACAAGAGCGCTAAACCGCTGTCTGCCGCCGAGAGCAAGACGGTGAGCGACTACGTGGCTCCCTTGCGCCGGGTGTTGCACGATGATATGGAGCCGGAAGAGGTGGGCACGGTTCACGTCAAGCTGACCGGCAAAACCCTGCGGGATATTAAAGTCGCCACCGGTAATATCATCATCTGGGTGTTTTTAAGCGCCTGGTTTATCTCGGTCTTGGCGGTCTCGCTCAACACCTATATTCTCAGCAAGCACCTGCGCACTTTTGTGCGGGGGGTCAAGCGCTTGTCTACCGGGGATTTCGGCTACAAAATTCTGGAGCATGACCTGTGGGGCGAGTTGAAAACACTGGCGGAATCCTTCAACGACATGTCCATGCGCTTGCGGGCTTACGAGGATCAGAATCTGGAAACCATTACCTTTGAGCGCAACAAACTGAAGGCCATTCTGCTGAGTATCGCCGATGGGGTGGTGGTGTGCGACATGCAAGCCAAGGTGGCCATTATCAACGATGCCGCCTGCGATATGCTGGGTTATAAATCCAGCGAATGGGCCCTGGGAAGCACTCTCAAGGATTACACCACGGAGAACGGAACCCGCTGTTTTGAGCCCATCATCGCCGATTTTGAAAAAGTGTTGACCGAGAAGCAAGCGCCTTTACCGCCCCTGTTTACCCATAAGCTGGAGGTGCCCGGCACCACGCTGAAGATCATGCTCTCCCCCATTCAGGACGCGGAGGGTGACATGCTGGGTTTTGTGCTGATTATGCACGATGTGACCAAGGAAACCGAAGTGGACAAGATGAAGACCAGCTTCATTTCCAACGTGTCCCACGAGCTGCGCACGCCGGTGACCACCATTAAAAGTTATGTGGATACCATCTACAATCACGGGAAAGATTTGGACGCCGAAACGTATGATGAGTTTATCGAGACCATCAACACGGAAACCGATCGCCTGAAGAAGCTGGTGAACGATATTCTGGACTTCTCCCGCTTGGATGAAGGGGCGGTGGTGCTGGAGCGGGAGCTGGCCGATATCACCCCGGTGATCAACCTGACCGTGCAATCGGTCAAGGTGTTGGCCGATCAGAAGAAGATTACCCTCAGCACGGCCATCGAATCCGGCTTGCCCAAGCTATACATTAACAGCGATAGCATTGAACGGGTGCTGCGTAACTTACTGAGCAACGCCATTAAATACACCGATGAGGGCGGGCGCATTCGGGTGCGTGCGGAAGTGACCGAGATTGGCGATGCCCTGGAAGTCTCCGTGCAGGATACTGGTAGTGGCATCTCCGAAGAGCATTTGCCCCATCTCTTTGATCGGTTTTATCGGGTGGAAAACAAAGTCCACACGGTTAAAGGGACTGGCCTGGGCTTACACCTGGTGAAGGTGGCCATTGAAAAGCACCATGGCGGGGAAGTGTTTGTGAAAAGCGAAGTGGGCGTGGGGAGTACCTTCGGCTTCCGCATTCCTTTGGGAGAACCCGGGGCGGATTTACCGGGAGAAGGGGTCAAGGCCTTACCGGCTTAAGCGGAACGCCGTCAGAGTGTCAGGCCGGGTAGTTGCCGGTTTGGGTGCCGCTTAGGCTGATGAGCTGGCTGTAAATTTTCTCCGTCGGGATTTCTGGGTTGGGCCTTTCGGTCGGCTTGCCCACAGATGGGCAAAAAAAAGGCCCTACGGAAAAGGGCCTTTTGAATTTTACGTAAGAAAGAAAGGAATGGTTAGACTATTCATATATTATCAGAATCCCCAAATGGATGAGTCAACAGGTACCTGAATAGACACGAAAATTAACAATGTTGTAAACATACGAAACATTAAGGCGACAGATCGCTTTTGCCCCTGCCACCCTGTTCTGTTTTCGCAAGACCGGTCAGTCTATGGGAAACCAGCGTAAGCCCCCCACCCCGCCCTGATCCAAGGCCCGCTGACGAGCCACACCCCGAAAAGAGCGACAAGAATTACTGGGTAGTGTCTGAGGGGGGCTCGTTCCGCGAGGGGTCGAGGAATTCGCCTGTGGGCAGGGGACTTTGCGGAATGGTCTCCTCGGATTGTGTCTGCCGGCCTGCCTGGTTGATGTCGAGCTGGGTGCCCACCTGGTTCCGCCCATTTTTCTTGGCTCGGTACAGCCCGGCATCCGCAAATTCGATGAGTTCGGAAGGAATTTCCCCATGGGTGGGGTAGGTGGCCACCCCACAACTGATGGTGACGTGCTTGGCCACCCCTTCCGCAATAGCGTAGGCTTCTTCCGCCACAGATTTGACGATTTTCTCCGCCACGGCCAAGGCCTCCTCTTCGTTGGCCCGATCCAGAATGATGGCCATTTCCTCGCCGCCGTAGCGAGCTACCACATCCACGTTGCGCACGTTCTTTTTCAGCTTTCGGGCCACATGTCGCAGCACTTCGTCCCCGGCCTGGTGTCCGTAGGTGTCGTTGAATTTTTTGAAGAAGTCGATGTCAATCAGCAGGAGCGAGAATTTGTGCTTGAAGCGGTTGGCCTGATCCACGGAGCGCCGCATGTGATCCTGGAAGAATCGGTGGTTGTAAAGGTTAGTCATACTGTCGGTGGTGGCCATCGCGTATGTTTTTTCATAATCCTGGTTGCGGAAAAAGTATTTCAGCATAAACGTGACTGTGATGGTGATGATCAGGCACAACATAGGCATGGCCACATTGACCCACAGGTGTTGGGATTGATACATGATTATGGTGAATAGCACGTACAGCACGGAGATATTGGCTGTGATCAATACGCCAGCCAGCGGCGAGCGCATTTTGAACGAACTCCAGGCCGCCAGGAGGCAAATAAGCAGGGTTAGGGAGAAGTTGACGTAAGGAGGCACCCGCTGTAGGTAACGCTTATCGTTTTGATAAAGGTTGTCAAACAGGTTGGCTTGTAACACCACGCCCGGCATGGTGGGGTAGATAGAGGTGTTTTTGATGTCGTAGGCCCCTACGGCGGTGGCTCCAACAAAAATAATTTTGTTTTTAAGCAGTTTTTTTAAGGCTTCGTCCTCTTCAGTCAGGTGTAGTCCGGCTTCTTCCTTTTTCATGGTGCGTATGACTTCCCAGGCCGAGATCATTTTGTAGGGCTGAGGTACGTATTTGCTGTTCAGGGCCGCTTCCAGCAGCTTGATGATCGATTCGGTTTTTTGTTGCTTTGTTTTGATTTCATGAAGTTCCTTGGGAGTGACAACGCTTTTGTCGGGTTGCTTTTCAGCCTCTTCCATTTTTTGGGTCAAATAAGCGTGGTAGGCCTTTAAATCCTGTAGATTTTTGGTGTACTCATCCCGCTTGATGTTGACGTTATACCAGTTCACCAGGAAGTTACCGCTTTCATCCAGGGGGATGTCATAGTCGGTAAACTGGAGGCGCCCCTCCTTGGTTAATGTCAGTACCGGTTTTTGATGGGGGAATTTTATGTCCAGAACGGCCCGTAAGCCCAGGTATGGAAAGTACTTATATTCCAGATACGGCTGCCTGGCGTAGACCAGGTTTCCGTAGTCATCCAGAAGGTACCCTCGAGCATCGACCGGTCTGGGTTCGGTTGGGTTTTGATCCTCGTAGTGTCCCTTCTTCAGTTTGACCACCGGCAGGTATTGCGTTTTGGCGAACAGGTACCCATCCGCGTCGGTGCGACTCCCCTGGCTGTCATACCAGTGGCCATCTTTTCCTCGTGTTAAAGGTTTATGGCTGGTTTGGATGAAGGGTTGATACTGGAATCGAAATAACAGAGGGTTGCTGCGGCTGACTCCGTCAAAATCGGCCCCGTGGTTGATAATACCGATGTTTCGCCCGGTCAGGAGCAGATCATCCATAATGCTGCGGTAATGGTTGAAGGTCATATGGTCGTTGTCAAAGAAAATGGTACCGTTGCGCCCATTGCGCTCCAGTTTCAACATGGTGTTGGCGGAAGCCTGATTCAGCTCGGAGCGTACGTCAACGGCCAGTGGGAGCAGGCGTTCAATATCCTTGGGCGTAAAGTCCTTGCCCAGTTTTTGGTTTTGCAGCAACTCGTTGTCAAAGTTCATGCTGAGGAACACGTTTTTGTACTGTTTAAAAGCGTCTATCAGCTCTTGGTCACCAGCTTCGCTGCCCTTGCGGTGGGCCACGAACATAATGTCGTAAATCAGGCTTTGGACGCCCGCCCGGTTCAGGAAGTGGATCATGCGTGCATGCACATCCCGCGGCCAGGGCCATACCCCGAACTCATCGTTCAGTACGTTTAGCGAGGAATCATCAAACTGCAAAATCAAAATATCGGGACTGGGTCGCTTGGTCGCTTCGCCCCATTGCATTTGGGCTCGAAGGTCATAGGTTTTTAATTCCAGTTGGGCCACCATACGGTCAATGCCAGCCAGCAGAAAAATGCCCAGGATCAATGCCACCACCACGGTGGTCAAGGTTCCTTTGGCCAGGAGGTTCAGAATGCTGTGCAGCTTAATTTTTTTGCTTTCGTCCTGCTGTGAGGCCGTCATGGCGGGGTCTCCATATCAGTGGCTGGCATAAAGCCTAATCGTTTAAAGGAGGATGTCCCCCTGGCTAACGTCAGGGGTGAATTCCTTTGAGAGTACTTTGTGAGTGTTTCGGCCGTTTTTCGGAAAGATTGAATTTTTTTTGATACCGTTTGCTACCGCTTTTGTATATATTTTTTAATTTTTTTGTATAGAAAGACAATTGCATTTTATTGAATGTTTTTATTTTTTAAAGAGCCAGTACCAACGATGGAGACCGTCGCCTTATGGAGCAATTTCAGCCTCAGGACAGCCAGCTTTCGGTGGAAGTAAACCTGGATACCCCTTTACAATCCACCTCTCATGGTCAAACGCTATTGGCTCATTTGCAAACGGCTTTGCCCAGCCCGCTGGATCTTTTGTTAAGGCCCGGTATGGGCTCTCTGTTGGGCAATGTGACCACGCAACAGGCTTTACCGGAAGAAGAGGCCGTGTTCAAACCGGCCAAGACCATCTTGGGTCAGCAAAGTCGCTTGTCGGAGTCCCTGTTGTGGGACATGCAGGAACAGTTTTATCGGGAAGCCGGTATTAACGCCTGGAAACAGAATGTGCCTTTGTTCATTACCAATAGCGCTTATATTGCCGAATCTTACGCTGAAATGGTTCTGGCTTTCGTGGAGGACTATTTTGAGCATCTGGATTTGAGCGAACCTCTCACCATTATTGAATTGGCCACTGGCCCGGGGCGCTTCAGCCACCATATGCTCAAGGAGCTGGAAAGCAAGTTGGCCTCCTTTGCCAAGTATCAGTCCGTCCGAATCCGCTACATTATGACCGATTTTACCGACAGCAACCCCACTTTTTGGGAGCAGCACGAGCGCTTGGCTCCTTATGTGGAAAAAGGGATGCTGGATTTTGCCGTCTTCAATCCCCTGGTGAGTGATTCCGTGACCCTGCGGGTGAGCGGTGAGGTGTTGGCCCCTGGCTCCTTGAAAAACCCGGTGATTGCCATTGCCAACTACTTTTTCGATACGATCAAACAGGATGTGTTTCGGATCGAATCCAAAGTGTTGAAAGAAGGTTTGGTGACTTTGGAGCGCAATCTGGAGGGCGTAGACCCGGAATCCCCGCCCCAGCTCAGCGAAATAACGCCGGTCTTTCAATACAAGGATCTCCGCAGCGATCAGTATTACGACAATCCCCGATTGAACGCCATTTTGAAACACTACCGACATACCATTCGCAACGGCAGTATTTTATTTCCCATCGGTGCGTTTCAGGTCATCCAGCACTTGGAAGCCCTGTCCAACAATCGCTTGATGCTGATTTCCTCTGACAAGGCTTATACCAGTGTGGAAGAGATGACCCGGTATTACCTGCATGACTATGCCCGTCACGAGGGGGCGTTCTCCTATATGGTGAACTACGATGCTATTGGCCAGTACTTTTTAAACCAAAGCGGCCAGTATTTTTACACAGAAGGTGACAGCTTGAGCCTGCAAACAGTTTGCTGTCTGAAATTGGATACCCCAGAGCAGAAGTTTGAGCATCTGAATTATCTGTATCAGCACAAGTTGAACCGGGCCAATGTCATCAACAGCGTGTGCGGCGCCATGCCGGGACGAGACGATTACGGAAGCGTCGATCATCTTCAGCAGATGCTGTCACACATTCGCCTGAATCTGTGCGATCCCCGAGTGTTTTTGACAATGGGCCAGCAATTGGTCGATGCTCTGCCACAAGCCGTACACTCCCAGATTGCGGATTTGAAGCAGTTGATGGCACAGACCTGGAAGAATTATTATTTCTATCCCGGTGAGGTCAATATTCCTTTCTGGTTTGCTCAGATTTACTACGGTATGGGCGAGTATGAAAAGAGCAATGCGTCTTTGGATGACGCCATCCACTACTATGGTGAGCACGAAGCCCTGTACTTCCTGAAAGGGCAGAACTATGAGCAGTTGCAGCAGTGGCACAAAGCACGGACTGTCTATGAGCGGGCTTTGGCGATGAAACCCGATTTCATTGAAGCCACTGACGCCCTGAATCAAGTTAACGCTCGGCTTAAAGATAAACCATAGCCACGCCCAAGGCGATTAGCAGGGTGGTCAATCCTGCTCCCGCCAACAAAAAGGCCAAATCCACAGTCCGTTGTTCGTAATGAATGGTGCGCTTCTGGATTTGCTCGTAGACCTTTCGGAAATCGGCTTGCCTGAATACCCGAAAGTAGCTGCCACCGCCCAGTCTTGCCGTTTCCCGCAGGGTGGTTTCATCAAAATTGACCGGCAATTGCAGGCCCTGGTAGGTAATGGTGCCCCCTGCCGAGCTACCCACCCCGATGGTGTAAACGGTGATATTGGCAGCTTTGGCCTGCCGAGCGGCCAGTTCCCAGGGGAAACCCTCGTGGCTGTCCCCGTCGCTTAGTAACACAATGACCCGATCCGGGGCCGTTTTGTTGGGTCGCTCGCTTTGGTCTGAGGGCGTCTCCCCGGAGTCGTCGGGTGGGGTTAGCACTTGAAGGGCCGCTTGCAGGGCGCTGCCAATCTCGGTGCGGGGCTTCAAATCTTTCAGGTTCAAGGCCTTCAGGTAGTTCACCACCTCCTGGTGCTGGGGAATGGGCGGAGTGACCACATAAGTGCTTCCGGCGAAAAATTCCAGGCCAATGCGAGCGTCCGGGGGCAGGCTTTCCACAAATTCAATGGCCGCTTGCTTGGCTGCCGTCAGGCGATCCGGCTGAATGTCGTTGGCCATCATGCTCAGCGAGATATCCAGCACCAGCATAATATCCGCCGAGTTGACCGGGGCCTGAGTAATAACGCTGGGGCGGGCCAGGGCCATGATCAGCAAGGCCATCATCACGCTGACTGTACCTGGAAACAGCAGCCGCTTCCACACCGGCGGGGCGGTTTTAATCTGCTCCACAACGGCGGCGTAACTGAAGTGTAAGGCCTGTTGCACCAGGCGGTGGCGCAGTCGGCGGAGGTATAACCACCAGAACAGGGGAATCAGCAGCAACAGCAAAAGCATCCAGGGCCATTGCAGGTGCAGGGTGGATAGGTCTTGCAAGGTCATCAGGGCCACCTGCTTTCACCGTTCAGCAAGCTCAACAGGGCATCCAGCGGTGGCTGGCTGGTGGAGACGCGGGTGGCCGCGCCCAGCACCTTGAGTTGTTGCAGACGACTCTCCTGATAACTGCTGGCCTGCGTTATGTAGGCTTGCAGGCAGGCCGGGGCATTGGTATCCACCGCCAGTTGGCAGCCGCTTTCCGGGTCGATCAATGACAAGGTGCCCATTCGGGGAAGTAGGGTCGTTTCCAGCGGATCACTGAGCATCAGGCAAAGCAACTTCACTCGCTGGGATAATTCCCCCAAGGCCGCGTGCCAGGGGCTACCATCCGGCTGCCCTGCATCCGGGGGCCATTTGTCCAGAAAATCGCTGAGGATGACCACCGTGCTGTGGCGGGCTGTCACCCGGTTCAGTTCCTGCCAGGTGCGTTTCAGGGGATCTGTCGCGGGAGGCGGGTCAATGCCCGGCGGACGGGCTGCCCACTGGAGCAGTTTCTGGGTCAGGTGCCTGGCGTGTCCGGGGCCGTTGCCGGGGGCCAGTATTTCGTTGCCGTTGGGCCCAATCAGGCAGGCGCCTGTTTTGTGTTCGGCCTTTTGGGCCAGCAAGGCCAACAGACCAAACAGTTCAATGGCCTGGGATAACTTGGTTTGTTGCTGTCCAAAGCGCATGGAGTGGGTAAAATCCACCACGATCCACAGGGTCAGCTGTTTTTCTTCAAGATAATCCCGCACGTGGGGAGTCATGGTGCGGGCAAAGACGCTCCAGTCCATTTTTCGGATGTCGTCGCCGGGGCGGTATTCCCGTAAATCGGCAAAATCCAGACCCGCTCCCCGCAAGATACTTTTTTGGTTTCCGGCCATGGCGTATTTTAATTTCTGGCGCAGCAGAACGTCCAGCTGGGCCAGTAACACATCGGCGTTCTCCGGGATTTCAGGCTGAGGGGGCGGCGGTGGCAAGCAGGCCAGCGGATCCAGAATGGGATCGAACCAACGCAGGAAGGCTGCCATGGGTTCAGGTTCCTGTCATAACCGGAGCGGGAATGTCGGCCTGGATATTTTTCAGCAGATTGTCCGGGGTCAGTCCGCTGGCCAACCCTTCATAGGACAAAATAATGCGATGGCGCAGGCAATCATGGATCAGTTTTTCAATATCACTGGGAATGACATAGGTGCGACCATTCATCAGGGCCAAGGCCTTGCTGGCGTGGGCCAAAGCCAGGGAGCCCCTTGGGGAGGAGCCGTACTGGATGCCCTTTTGCTCGGGACGACGGGTGGCGTCGATCAGGGCCACAATGTATTGCATCAGCTTGGGATCAAGGTAAACGGACTGAGCCAGTTGCCGAACTTCCAAAATACGCGCCTGATCCAGGATGGCCTCCAGGGTGGGCAAGACTTCGCCGCTCATGCGCTGGATAATCACCAGCTCCTCTTCCGCCGATGGGTAGTCGATGATCAGCTTGAACAGGAAGCGATCCAGTTGGGCTTCCGGCAGGGGAAAGGTGCCTTCCGATTCAATGGGATTCTGGGTGGCCATCACCATAAAGGGCTCACTCAGCGTAAAAGTCTCTTTGCCGATGGTGACCTGATGCTCCTGCATGGCTTCCAGCAGGGCGCTTTGCACCTTGGCCGGGGCCCGGTTGATTTCATCGGCCAGCACAAAGTTGGCGAACAAGGGGCCCACTTCGGTGCTGAAAAGACCGCTGGCCGGGTTATAAATGCGAGTGCCCACCAGATCAGAGGGCAGCAAGTCCGGGGTGAACTGAATGCGCTTGAATTCCAAATCCATGACCTGGCTGAGGCATTTGAGGGTGAGCGTTTTGGCCAGCCCCGGGGCCCCTTCCACCAGCACATGGCCACCGGCGATCATGGCTACCAGCAAGCGCTCCAGCAGATGCTCTTGCCCCACAATGACCTTCTTCAGCTCGTACAGAGCCCGTTCCAACAGGGCCTGACATTCTTGCGCTTGGCTCTCACTCAATCGAATCATACGCTTATTGTACACCCGCCGGGGCTTGGATGTGAAACCGGCTTGCGGCAGTATAATCCCCTCTTGTTAAATGGCGGGGTTGTTCCTACAATGACTCCATCCTGATGCTGATCAATCAAACGTGTCAGGGGTACCGTTTTTTAATTTTGTTGGGTGGGTTCAAATTCAAGTAGAGGGGGCTTATGCAAAACTCGTTCTTATCTTCTTCTTTTGCCGTGCGCAGCGACCTATTAACTAAAAGTCGGCAGACGTCCTTTGCCCGAAAAGGGCAGGCTCTTTTAAAAGCGCCGTCTCTCAACCAGTGGAATACCCTACGCCCTTTGTACCTAAAGAGTTTTCAGTGCTTCGGAGCGGGTATGGTCAATAACGGCTCTTTGGCTGAGGAGCCATTAGAGCCGGGGACGTTCCAGAAGGTGTTTTACATTCGGGAAGAGCCCCACTTGCTGACTCCTAAGGGGCAGATCCTGAAGCTCAGTGACTCCCTGAAAGAAGCGATGTCCGATACGGATAAGCCCATGCCGGAGCGGGTTCGACTGCGCTTGGTTTACGAGCAGCAACCGCCGATAGCCGGGATTCGCAAGTTCCTGGAAGACATGGCCAAGCAGGCCCAGGGCAATAGCGCCCGCATGATTGGGGCTCGTCTGTTTATGGGTATGCCCCGCCAATTGCCGGAGATGGCCTTACAGCAATCGCCCCGAAACGATCGGGAAATTATCTTTGTGGTGGAAACCAAAAACCGCAGCCGGGATGAACTGCTGAAGTTCGCCCGTTTTCTGGTGAAAGGCTCTCCGTTTCTGCCGGAAAAATATGAGTAGCGAAAAATACTGAAGGCGCTTGCCCAACTTACACAGCAGGACTGGCAGTGACTTCAAGGGCCTGCCGTACCTTGGCCAACACTTGGGACACGGGTACTTGTAGGCACTCCGACGTGGCGCAGTTGTCGTTGCGCACGTCCCACAGGCAGGGGCGACAGCTCAGGTTTTCCACTGTGGCGGCCTGAAAGCGGGCATCGTGGGCCGGTAATAATTTGCGTTCATCGGTGGGGCCAAATAGGGCCACCAGTGGCTTCTGGTAGCCTACCGCCAGGTGCATGGGAGAAGAATCCACGCACACCAGCACATCGGCGGCCAGCACCAATGCCCCCAGTTGCAGCAGGTTTTTGGTTTGTCCGTACAGGTTGTGAAATCCATGCAGCGTAGCGGGTAGGGATTTTTGAATCTGATCGATGGTCTCGGCGTCATCCGGCCCCCCGGCCAGATAGACCTGATGCCCCTGCTGGCAGAGCTGGGTGATGCACTCTGCCCACCGAATGGGCGGCCAGCCTTTCAGGATGTTTTTCTGCACACTAATGGCGCTGACCCCGGGGTGGATGAGAATTTTGGAGCCGGGCGGATGGGACGGGATCACGCTGGCTGCCCATTGCCGATCGGCCTCGGATGGCGGCTTGAGATGCGGCAATACGGGCCGCATGGGCTGATAGGCGTCTCCCAGTAGCGCTTTTAGGAAGCTGCTGGCCAGGGCGAAGTACATCTCGGCGGCGTAGCCCTTGCGGTCGTGCTTGGGAGCCAGGGGGGCTTCGGTGGTCAGTAGCGCGCGACTCACAGCCCCGGTTTGAAAGCCCACCCGAACGGGAATGCCACTGGCAAACAGCAGAATGGGGATAAAGGGACTACTGCCGCTGGAGATCACCGCGTCAAAGTTCCCTTTGCGCAACCTGTTCCATAATTCCGCGAACAGGCTTTGCCGGGATTGTCCTTGCACTTGCAGGGGGATGACTTCATCAATGGTTAGTAAGTCTTTCACCGACTGGCTGCGACGTTCCAGAAACAGGGTGCAGTGAGCCTGCGGCAGGTGTTTTTTGATTTCTTCAATGACCGGAGCGAATAAAATTTCATCGCCGATACCCCCAAAGTTAATGAAGGCGATGCGTTTCAGGGCGTCTGCTTTTAAGCGTCTATTACCCATTACAGTTTGCCCTTAAAGGCGTTGGGGTGCTGGGGTTCGGTCAGCTTGGCCAGGGCGGCCACCATGAACCAGAACAGCAAGTTGACCGAGGGACGGTACCAGATGGTATCGAAGATGCCATACATAAAGGAGCCCGCAATGCCGGTCAGCAAGGCACTGACCAATAGTTTGTCCGCCAGTGACAAATGCACGGCGTCCAGGGCCAAAAAAGCCCGCAGTACCAGCACAAACAACAGGGACAGGAAAATAGCCAGGCCAATAAAACCCTGTTCCACGGCGATTTCCAGAGGCACGCTGTAGGCGCCCAGGGCATTGTAACCCGGCACCATGTACAAGCCGTACACCAGCTTAAAGGTACTGTTGCCAGGCCCGATGCCCACAACGGGGTTGTCTCGCACCATTTGGCTGGCGCTGTTGTAGACGTTCAGGCGGTAAGAAATACTGCTGTCCTCTCGCATGGCGAAAATGGAGGCCACCCGGGTGCGGATTTTCTCGGAACTCATCACCCCGCCGCCTACGGCCAACAGGCTGACCAGTAACACGATCAGCCAGGCCGGTTTCATCCAGCGGAAGGTACGTAAGGTGGGATGGTGCCAAATGAGGTGCCCCACACAGGCGAACAAACAAAGAAACATACTACCCATGGCCAAAAAGCCGCCCCGGGAACCGGTTAAAACCAAAGCCACCAGAATTAATACGCCTGAGAGCAGGCTAAGGAGCGAGATGAGCCAGGTTTTCGGTTTGGCGAAAATGCCGCATAATCCGGCGGCGGCAGCAAAGCAGGGGACTAGAAACCCGGCCAGCAAGTTGGGGTTGGAGGGTTTTAGGGTGCCGAAGATGCGATCCATTTGCAGTTCCGGGTTAATGCTGGGATCGCTCCAGGTGGCCAGCGGCTGAATGTGGTTGAGGTGCTGATAAAAGCCAATCAGGGCTTCTCCCAGTCCCAGGCAGACCAATAAGCCCATAATGGATGTAATGGTTTTGCTACCGTTTTGGCTGATGACCCGAAACACAGTATAGCCCGCCGCAAAGGTCAGCATTTTGGCCAACCCAATCAGGCTGGTTGCCAAAAACGAGGAAAAAGCCGTGGATAAAGCCGCAGATCCCAAAAAGCAGGCCACCAGCACATCCACAATAGTCAGTTGATTGAGCCAGTTGGGCCGCAGGAGGAGGGCCGCAACCAGGGTCACCCCGAACAACAGCCAGGTGACCGCCCCAATAATGCCGGTACCGCTGAAGGTGAGTAGCACCAGCAAGCCAAAAACCCCCAGGGTCAGTAAAAAACGCACCGCTGAGCCATACCACATGGCGCTGGCCTGTTGATGGGGCAGACCATTGAGCCATTGTCTGGGCCCGCTCAAAATCTTGGAGGCCCGCAGCCAGTCCGCGATTTGCAGGCCAGTGGTTTCCGCCAGCCGGGCCCACGGGCTGAGCAGCCGAGAACTTTCCAGTGCGTCTTTCAGAATCATGGGGTTCTCTCTGCGGCCTTAGTGCGGTTTTTGGGGGACGGCTGCCGGTTTTTCCGCAGGAGCGTTGGTGGCCCTAATGTCCACAATGGCCCCGGAAACCCGGTAGTCATGCCCTTCCACTTCAATACCCAGACCGATTTTCACTTTAATGCCCTCGGTCACATACCCATCGGCGCTAAACAGGGCGTGATCCTTGAGGGTGATCAGATAGTCGTAACCGTAGGGATCGGCGGGATCTTCCAAGGTTTTCAGGCTGCCATTGGGCAACAGATAGGAACTGCGTTTGGGGGTCTGCTTGACGTCCAGGATTTCCACCTGGCCCCGGGGCTGGTTACGAATGGTGATGGACAGCTTTTTGCCGGGCTGGAATAGATTCGGCTGAAGGGTTTTCAGGTTACGTATATAAACAGTGTACTGAATATCGCCTTCCCCCTGAATGACTTGGCCGGAAGTGCGGTACATGCCGGACTGGGTGAGCAGAATGCCGCCCGCCACCAACAGTCCCAGGGCCAGCCCCCCAAAGTCGAAAATATTGATTTTGCCAAACAATTTGCCGGATTGGTCAAGCAGTGTCATGAAAGTCGTCCTGTGCCTCTATTGGTTAATAGTTCCAACGGGATAAGTAAAAGAGTTGATGGTGAACTAAGCGCTGACCACTGCCTGCTGAACCTGCTGGAGCAGGGTTTCATCCACACTCTCCAGGGCGGCTTGTAATTCCTGTGGGTTGGTGGTGGCGGCCCCAAAGCGTTTCACCACAATGCTGGCCGCCAAATTCCCTAAAACAGAAGCCTCCAGCAGGCTGGCTCCGGCGGTTAAGGCCAGGGTCAGGGTACCCACTACGGTATCCCCGGCGCCGGTCACATCAAAGACTTCACTGTGGTTGAAGACAGGAATATTGGTGGCCAAGGGTTCGGCGTTGCCCTCTTGCCGCTCAAACAGGCTCATCCCCGATTCCCCCCGGGTGATCAGCACGTTTTGCCCGTTGGTTTTGTGCAGTAAATCCTGACCGGCTTGCAGCACTGCTTGGGGGGTATCCAGCAAGTAGCCCACGTTTTTTTCCGCTTCCGGCTGGTTGGGGGTGAGGATGGTGGCCCCCTGGAAAGCGCTGAGATCCTGTTGGCTGTCCACGGCCATAATCAAGCCGTGTTTTTTACTGAGCGCCTGACAGTGGGCAATCACTGCCGGGGTGAAAACGCCTAAGCCGTAATCGGACAGCAGCAGGGCGTCAAATTCTGGAGCCAATTGGCTCAGGGTGTCCAGCACCTGATTTTCAATCTTGGCTGAAATGGGAGCGTTGGATTCCCGGTCGATGCGAACAATCTGCTGGGTGACCGAATGGTTGGCAATGCCGGAGATGCGGGTTTTGGTGCTGGTGGGGCGCTCTGCATCCTGAATCAGCCCGGCGGTATCAATGCCATCTCGTTGTAACGCGTCATTTAAAAGGGACGCGTAGTAATCTTTCCCGGAAATGCCCACCACCGTGGTGCGCTTGGCCTTGAGTTTGGAAACGTTGTGGGCGGCATTGGCCCCGCCCCCCAAAATAATATCGGCCCGCTCGTGGCGTAAAATCAGCACGGGGGCTTCCCGAGACAGGCGATGGGTGGTGCCGTAGACCATCTCATCAATGACCATATCGCCAACCACCAGCACACGGCCCTGATTTAACCGGGAAATAATTTTGCTCAACGTCTCTTTCATAGGGTTAATCATACCCGTAAGCGGCTTGGGGGTAAAGCCTCAGGGGCTCTCTTGCGGATTGGCCGCCGCTGAGCCTGGGTTGCTTGCTTCGGCTGGGGTCTGGCTTTTTTTCAGTCGGGCTTGCAGCGCCTCAATCTGCTTCTCGACCTCGGCGGCGTTTTTCAGCCCGGGCATTGCTTGTTGGTAACTTTCGATGGCCAGTTCATAGGCCTCTTGCGCTTCAGCCTTCATCTGCGGGATTTTGGCCTTGTCCGCCTTGGGATCACTTTCCGCCTCGCTGACTTTAAAGGCCAGCTGATCGGCCTTGGCCTCGTAGGTAATGCCCAGTGTCTTTTGTACCTGGGCCTTGTCCAATTGCGATTTTTCCACCAACTGCTTTAAAAGCGGAATGGCCTTGTCGTAGCTGCCCTGGGTTTGGTAGGCAATGGCCAGGTTATACGTGGTGTTGGGCTCATCGGGCTGAAGATCATGGGCCGCTTCCAGTCGGGACACCGCGCCATCAATATCACCGGCAGCCATCAGGGCCTGGGCTTTTTCGTTCAGTTCGGCCATAGAACGCTGATACACAACGTTTTGCTGACAGCCGGTTAAGGCAAGGCTCAGGTACATAAGGGTCATGGACAGGACAATGGCTTTAACGCCTTTACTGAAGGACTGGGTCATGGGCTTCCTGATTCTCCTCACGATTCAAATGATTTTGCAGATACTGTCGAATGACCCTGGGGTACAGTCGATGTTCCTCAGCCAGTACTCTGGCGGCTAAGCTTTCCGGGGTGTCATGGGGCATTACTGGCACCCGGCTTTGCCCCAAAACGGGGCCTTCATCGACTTGCGGGGTGACCAGATGCACGCTGCACCCGGATTCTTTTTCCCCATTGGCCAACACGGCCTGATGCACCTTGAGGCCCACCATGCCTTTGCCCCCGTAAGCGGGCAATAAGCTGGGGTGAATGTTCAGGATGCGTTGCTCAAATGCGGCCATAATGGGAGCGCTAATGATGCGGTCATACCCGGCCAGCACCACCAAATCGACCTGATGCGCTTTCAGGCAGTCGGCAATTGCCTCATCCAGAGCGGCTCGGCTCTCGTAATTTGCCTTCTCGAAAACGGCGGTGGATAAGTTGTTTTCTTGGGCTTTTTGCAGTCCCAAGGCGTTGCTATGGTTGGAAATGACCACGCTGATCACGGTATCGGGAAGCTGGCCCGACTCAATGGCCTCCTGAATGGCCCCAAAATTACTGCCTCGCCCGGAAAGGAGTATGCCCAGTCGAAATGGCCAAGCTTGTTTGCTTAGAGAACTCATTGGATGATGACCTGGGCTTGACCCTCGACGGCGGGAATGAGTTGCCCAATGATGAAGGCTTGCTCATCGGTTTCTTGTTGAAAGCTGTCCAGCACGGCCTGAGCCTGATCGGGCGCTACCACCAGTATGTAGCCGATGCCGCAGTTGAAGGTGTGCCAGAGGGTCTCGTTGGAGAGGTTCCCCAACTGCTGTAAATACCGGAAAATGGGCGGCATTGGCCAGCTGCCCGCGTTGATTTCAGCGGATAAGGCGGGCGTTAGTACTCGAGGAATGTTGTCGTAGAAGCCGCCGCCGGTCACATGCACCATGGCATGCACCGCTTGGGGGTGTTTTTCCAGAATTTTGAGAACCGGCTGTACGTAAATACGGGTGGGGGCCAGCAGTACATCCGCCAAGGGGGCTTGCAATTCGGGGACAAACCCTTGCAAGTCCAGGGCGTTATCCTGAAATAGAATTTTACGCACCAGGCTGTACCCATTGCTGTGCAAGCCGTTGCTGGCCAGTCCAATCAGCACGTCTCCCGCTTGAATATGTTCTTTGCGGGGGTAGAGGTTTTCTTTTTCAGCCACGCCCACGCAAAAACCGGCCAAGTCGTATTCGTTGGGCTCGTAAAAACCAGGCATTTCGGCGGTTTCTCCGCCAATTAAGGCGCAGTTGGCCTGCTGGCAGCCTTCAGCGATGCCGCTGAGAATTTGGCTGAGCTGCTTCCCCTGAATTTTCTGGGTGGCCAGATAATCCAGAAAAACCAGTGGTTGTCCGCCATTGACCAGAATGTCATTGACGCTCATAGCCACCAGATCGATGCCCACCGTATCGTGGCGATTGGCTTGAAAGGCCAGTTTTAGCTTGGTGCCCACGCCGTCGCAGCCGCATAACAAAACCGGCTGTTGATAGCCTGCCGGAATTTCAAAGGCCCCGCTGAAACCGCCAATCCCCCCCAGCAACCAGGGTTGCCGAGTTTTCAAAGCGGCCTGCTTTGCAATATCGACCACGGCCTCGGCACTTTTCAGGTCGACTCCGGCTTGTCGGTATGCCTCATCGGAAGAAAGCGTGGTCATGAATTACCTCACAGTGATTGTTGCCCTTACATTAAGGTTAGCCCAAAAGCAGGTCACTGTCATTGGGTGGGGGGAAAGACCTTTGGGCCACACCGGGCTAAACACTTTCCAAGGCTCTGTCAGTCCGGGACGTGAATGGTGGCGTGGGTGACGCCCAGACGCCTGAAGCCCGCCTGAATCAGGTTGGGACGGGCGGCCCGGGTGGCTTCAACCACTTGCGCCGGTTCTACCAGGATGGCCTGGGTGGTCTGAGTCTGCGGCAGTAGCGGTCGGGCTGGGGGGAGTGTCGGTAATGTGCGCGATTTGCCCAGCCCGCTGAACATAATGAGGCAAAGTAGAATGACCGCAACCAGCGGCAGACTGGCAATCCCCAAACGAAAAAGAATTCCCCGAACCGCGGCAATCTTGATTTTTTTTACAATGACCGGTAACAGCGCAGATTGCATCAATTATGATTTTCCTACCTCAAGTCTTAGGCTTGAGAATATTGGTTTCCTATTTTCCACCCTCTTAATGCGTATTCGGTCGCTGAGTATTTTGGATAGCCTGTTAATGGATGGACTTTTTGATTGAAATTGAAGGAATAAATGGGGCGGATGATGGGACTCGAACCCACGAATACCGGGACCACAACCCGGGGCCTTAACCTCTTGGCGACACCCGCCACGAAAAGTATCAAGTTGTTAAGTGGGCTTATTGTATCGAAGGCGTGCTTTGATCTCAAGTCTCTTTTCAAAAAATCGGGAAAGTTTCCGGGGCGTAACATTCGAGCGGGCCGCCTGCTGTGTTATTATCGAGCCCATGATCTTTCCTGATAATCTTCATGTGGTCATTCTAACCGGGAGTCGCCAAGCGCATGGCCCCTTGCTGGCCGGTACGGGTTTGCGCAGTAAACCGTTGCTGCCGGTCGGCGGAGAGTCCATGTTGGCCTCGGTGCTGAAGGCGGTGGCTGCCTCTGACTTTGCTGCCCGCCTTTGGGTGAGTACCCAGGATCCGCAAGTGCTGGCTTTGTCCACCGAGTATGCCTTTGAGGTCATCCCCAACGCCTCCGGCGCGGTCCGCTCCCTGTTAAAAGCCTTGCGGTCTCTGCCGGAAGACGGCGAGTGGGTCTTGTTCGTGTCCGGGGATCACCCCCTACTCACCCCGGACATGCTGAACTATTTTGTGAGAGAAGGCTTGCGCAAGGATTTGGCCTTGGTGGTCGCTGTGGTGGAGCGTTCGGTGGTTCAGGCCGCTTATCCCGAAAGTCAGCGAACCTATTTTCACGCTCGGGACGGGGCTTTTTCCGGCGGGAATTTATTTTTAATCAATCGCCGCAAGTTTCAGGCCAATGTCACGGTGATGGAAACCATCGACGCCAATCGCAAAAAGCCCTGGAAAAACGCGTTCATGCTGAATCCGCTGTCTTTACTGAAGATTTTATGCCGTCAACTGACTATGAGTCAGGTGGCCCAGGAAGCCTCTCGCTTGTTGCGTTGCCCCACCGATGTGGTGGTCATGCCCTTTGCCGAGTGCTGTATGGACGTGGATAAGCCGTCTGATAAAGCACTGGCTGAAGAGATTTTGAAACGTCGCCAGATAGATCAGTCTGGGATACCATCCCAGTTGGGTATCCTATGAGTTTAGGCTGGCTATCCGGGTTATTAATTCTGTTTTGCATCAGTTTTCTGGGTAGTGCCCCGGTGCCCTTGCCTTTGACCGCTACCGTGCTGTGGCTGGGTCAGTTTAAAACACCGGTGGTGGTTGTTTTTGTGGCCACTTTGGGCTCGCTTTTGGGCTGGCTGTGCCTGGAGGGCGTTTTAAAGCGCTGGGTGCAGCGCAAACCGCAAGTGGTGGAGCGGATTCCGCGCGCCTATCGCCAACTGTTCCTGAAGCGTTTGGGGCTTTGGTTGTTTGTGTTTAACGCCTTGCCTTTGCCGGTTGATTTCATGCGCTTTTTGGCATTAGTCAGCGATTACAGCCGCTTGCGACTGGCCTTGATTTTTACGGCGGCCCGACTGGTGCGCAATACCCTGTTGGTGATTCTGGGGGCTGCCTTGGCTCAGCATCAGGCTTGGCTTTGGTTGGGGATGGGGGTGCTGTTATTGTTGCCCTTGCCGATGCAGCGCTTGTTTCAGGCCGCATCCACTGTTTCAGACTAGCAGCAATCCCTGAGTTCGCTAGACCAGAACGGTGTCCTGTGGGTCAGCGTTTTTTGAATGTCCTTTTTATCATGGTATTTGTCCTTGTCAGGGCCAAACTTTAGAGTGGCATCTGTCGAAAGCGCCATGCAAAAACCGCCTAATGCCAGTGTGAGTGGTGCTAGGCGGTTTTTAATCTTGAATAAATCAGGATGAGTGCGGGTTAGTCTCCGAGAGAGATACCCACGCCGCGAGCGGTATGCACCAGGGCGCTATCCAGCTTCACATAGTTGTACTCTTCAATGGCGTTGGCAATGGGCACGGAGACCACATTGGGATGGCGGTAAGACACCATGTGGCCAAACTTGCCTTCCAGTACCAGTTCCACCGATTTTACCCCGAACTGGGTGGCCAGCACCCGGTCGTAGGCAATGGGCGAACCGCCGCGTTGCAAGTGACCCAGAATCATAACCCGGGCCTCGACATCAATCTTGTCCTTGATTTCTTCCAGTAAGCGGTGCCCCACGCCGCCCAGAATCTTGTTCTGGTAGCCCGGTTGATCGCTGTCACGGGAGAATGTGTTGCCCCCGATTGCTTTGGCCCCTTCGGAAATGACCACAATGGCAAAGCCACGACCGTTTTCAACCCGATCGTTGATTTCAGCGGCCACTTTGTCAATGTCATAGGGGATTTCCGGGATCAGGGCCACGTGGGCGCCACCGGCAATGGCGGCACTCAGGCCAATCCAGCCAGCGTCCCGACCCATTACTTCCAGAATCATGAGGCGATTGTGGCTGGCAGCGGTGGTAATCAGTCTGTCCACGGCTTCAGTGGCGATTTGAACGGAGGTTTGATAGCCAAAGGTCAAATCGGTGGAGGATAAGTCGTTGTCAATGGTCTTGGGGACGCCAATGATGGGGATTCCTTTTTCAAAGAGGCGCTGGGCGATGTCCATAGAGCCCTCGCCGCCGATGCTGATGACGGCGTTGATGCCCAGTTTTTCCAGGCGATTGATTAAGTCATCGCAGCGATCCACGTAGGAAAAGGAGCCGTCCGCGTTTTTGACCGGCCAGTGGAACGGGCCGCCCTTGTTGGTGGTTTTTAAAATGGTGCCGCCCCGGATATGGATGCCGGAAACCGTCTTGCTGTCCAGCAGTACCACTTCCATGGGATCTCTTAGCAAGCCGTTGAAGGCTTCAATACTACCGATGACTTCCCAGTCATCTTCCTGCTCGGTGCGTCGTACAATCGCACGGATTACTGCGTTTAAACCAGGGCAATCGCCGCCGCCGGTCATAACCAGTATTCGTTTCTTAGCCATTGTTAGGTCGTTCTCCTGCCTTTTGAAATCATAGAATGTATTAACGGGGGTCCATTTGTCAAACGGCTAGCCGGGAATTCGAGTGCCTTATAGAGCGCTTGTGGGTGCTTGCGTGAGGGTTGGAAAGCGTGTATTGCTTTTGCTTGTGTGATGAGCGGTGGGTCACTCCATCAGGTGATTGACGATTTTTAGTGATGGCAATTGTTAAAATCAGTAAGCGTGATTGTTATTAAAAGGGTTTGACTGGTGCCACCCGACATCCAAGGTTGCGTTTTTAAGTTTGTACCGAACAACCCCGCTCTGTCCAGCGTGGTTATAAAAGTTTTGAAACGGGCCTACCAGGTGCATACTTTACCCTTACCGTTGGTCAAGGCGGTTGTGGAACGCGCTCTGGAGCAAAGTCGTATGATGGAAATGAAGGTCGAAAGCGCTATTTTTGAGGAAAAACTGCTGGCTTACGCTACTCAGTTGCGCCCTCGTTTTATTGCGCAGTTAAATGAGTTGCGGCGGCAGGGAAAAAAGTGGTAACGTCCTGGTGATACCCTAAGAGGAATAAAGCCTCAACCGAATGAAGGTTCAATGAATAAGGCTGTGCTGTTGATTTTGGGCGGAAGCATCGGTACTCTGTGCCGCTATTATCTGGCGGACTGGGGTCAAAACCGCTGGGGCCTTCTTTTCCCTTATGGCACATTACTGGTCAATCTGTTGGGATGTTTACTAATTGGTTTGTTGCTGGGTGGGTTTGAGCGCCGTTTTGAGGCTCTGGCTGCCGTCCCAGTGGAATTAAGACTGCTATTAATGACCGGATTTCTGGGCGCTTTTACCACTTTTTCCAGTTACGAGCTGGAGGCCTTTGTGATGTTGCGCCAAGGAGCTTGGGAACGGGCCCTGATTTATATGCTGGGCAGCTTGGTATTGGGGGTTCTGCTGGTGGTGTTGGGTGTCCGCTTGGGGCGAGCTTTGCCCATTTAAGTCGGAACGCCAGGCTGTAGCGGTCGTTTACCGGTTTTTTGGGGGAGGGATAAAGGTTTTTAGCGAATGTTGGGTTTGATTTTCAGGGTTGATTGCTCAAGTTGATCTTGCGGGTCAATCTTTCGAGTACAATGGGCACAGTTTCAACGAGGGAACGCTGCTGGCCCAGGCGAACCCGTGACTGGCCATTCCCCCCTCTCACTCAACTTTAAGGAAAACCGCATTCATGTTGCGCTCTTTGATGGCTATGCTGGTGACCGGCGTTTTGGTTGTTTTTGGCTACTTTTTCGTGGTGACCCAGGAACTGCCCTCGGTGGAAAAAGTCCTGCGAGATGGGATTAATCCAACGCAGTGGACGCAGGTATTTGCCGCTGACGGCACACCGATTATGTCCTTTGGCAAGTTTCGGCATACCAATGTGAGATTAAAAAACGTTTCGCCCTACTTTATTGACGCCCTGATCGCCACGGAGGATCGCCGGTTTTATGAGCATAACGGGGTGGATCCGCTGGCTGTTTTGCGAGCCGTGGTTCGCGATATCACCCACCAAAAGCTGCGGGAAGGCGGCAGTACCATTACCCAGCAATTGGCCCGAAATGTATTTTTGAGTAACGAGCGCTCCTTTAGCCGTAAAATGCGGGAGGCCGCCCTGGCCCTGGAGTTGGAAAAAAAGCTGACCAAGCAGCAAATACTGGAGTTGTATGTCAACAACACTTATTTTGGCGAAGGCGCTTATGGCATTCAGGCGGCCAGTGAAATTTATTTTGGGAAAAAACCTGCCACATTAACGGTACCGGAAGCGGCCATGTTGGCGGGGATGCCTCAGGCGCCGTCTGGTTATAACCCGTTTCAAAATATGAAAGGGGCCAAAGCCCGTCGGGACGAGGTTTTGCATAACCTGCTGGAAGTGGGCAAAATTTCTCAGGATCAATTTGAACGTTACAAAAATCAGCCCATTGTGTTGAACCAAAGCGGTCGGGGCCTGTCCTCTTCCGACCGGGCCCCCTTCTTTAACCGCTACGTCATGACCCAGGTCATGCGTTACTTCAACCTGGACGAGCAGTCTTTCTGGCAAAGCGGCCTGAAGATATTTACCACGCTGGACTTACGGGCCCAAAATCTGGCGCAGGAAGCCGTTACCCGTCAGTCCGCTGTGTATGGCCGTACCGGTAAAAATCAGCAGGCGGCCCTGGTTTCCATTAACCCTCAGTCCGGGGCTATTTTGGCGTATGTGGGGGGCAAGAATTATCAGAATAGCCAGTTTGATCGGGTCAGTGACGCCGTGCGCTCCCCGGGTTCGCTGTTTAAAATTTTCACGTACACCACGGCCATTGATCGTGGCTATGAGCCGACCCGGGTTTATCTGGACGAACCCATTAAAATTGGCGAATGGCAGCCCAAAAACTACGATAAGTCCTATCATGGCTATATGACCATTGCCAAAGCCCTGATTACTTCCAACAACATTGTGGCGGTCAAGGTCATTCATGAATTAGGGGCTGACGCGGTGGTGCGCATGGCGGAGCAAATGGGCATTCATACCCCCATGGAGCCTTACTTAGGCCTGACCTTGGGGGGCTCCGGCGTCAAGCTGATGGAGATTACCTCCGCGTTTGGGGTGTTGGCCAACCAGGGGGTTCGGGTGGAGCCTTACGCCATCGATCGCATCGTGGATGACAGCGGACATGAGATTTACCGGGAACATCCGGTGAAAACCAATGTGCTGAACCGCACGACTGTGGATACCTTGGTCAAGATGATGCAGGCGGTGGTGACCCGTGGAACCGGTAAGGCCGGGAGCATTGGCCGCCCGGTGGCCGGTAAAACCGGAACCAGCGATGATTACCGGGACGCCTGGTTTGTGGCCTTTACGCCGGATGTGGTCACCGGGGTTTGGGTGGGCAACGACAACAATACCACCATGCCGGGCATGACAGGGGGCTCTTTGCCAGCCACTATCTGGCGGTCCTTTATGCAGCCTTACACAGCTGCCCGCCCTGCCAAAGACTTTGACTTGGCCTACAGCAAGGCATTGGATGACGCTGATTTTGTGACTTATGACATCAAGAATCTCACCACCAACGAGGCAAGTAAGAGTTTGGCCACCGGGGAAATGAAGGACGGTGAAATCCAACAGGATCCGGTACTGGAGCCGGTTGCGGATCCCAATGCCGCAGCAGGCGTTGAAGGCGCTCCTTCCGGGGAGTCGGCTGGCGGTGGAGATGTGAGCAATACCGCACGCCCTCCGCTGGATCCTGTCATGGCACCAGAAAATACAGGGCGTCCACTGGTTCCGGTGGTTCCTTCCGAGCCCCCGGCGCCTGTTCAGCAGCAACCTTTGCCGGGTTATGGCAGCGCGCCCCCGTCACCCAATTCCAAGGTGGGCTATGGGGTAATTCCACTAGACCGGGGACGGCGAGGACGCTACGACTCACCGGCTACGTCGGCTCAAAGTTACGGCGCTTCCCCGGTTCCTGCTAGCGACCCTGCGGTGGATGGTGGGCGACTTCGCTACTAAATCCCCGCGCTGAGCCCCAGGCTGGCCAGGCTATTTCTGATGGCGTTGACTCCGGTAAGGCCCGGATAGTTGGCAATTTTTCTTGAGAAGATTGAATTCGCGTCACCAGGTATTGCCTGACCGGTGATGCGGTTGGCGATCCGATAGCCGATGACATCGGCGATGCCTTCCTCAGTTTGTGAATTGCCATCTCCCGGCGTGGCGGCATGAACCAATTCGTGGATTAAGGTCTTTGTGAATTCAGGCGCGTTGGGACTAATGATAATTTTCTTTTGATCGGGTAAGGTGACGCCATTGATTCGTTGCCCTGGCCTTACCCCAGAACCGGCTGCAGGACCGGGGTCACCAACCTCAATGGTGTATCCGTTGGCTTGTGCCGCCGCCAATAACCTGGCTCCTTCCGGGTCGCTGGCTAGAGCGCTGAGATCACGGCTCAGGCGGGGATCCGCAGAGGCGTTCATGGCTTGGGGATTAGCGCCACCAACAGCGCTGCCAGGGAGGGTGGCGGAGGCTGTAGTAGGCTGTGCAGCGGTAGTAGAGGCCCCTGCTGCGCCTCTAGGTAACATGGATGCCAACGCCTTGCAGACTTCAAAAAGAGCGCAGATAAGACCAGCAGTGGGATCAAGCTGGGGGGCACTCAAATCGATTTGTGGAGACTGTGGCTGGCTGGCCAGCTGTTGTGGTAGCAGCGGTGTTGGCAATAACGGATTGAATGGCTGCATTAGTTGGGCTGGTTGCGGGATATACCCGTAAGAAGATAGTGAACCGATCATGCGCTTTCCTCAAATCTAACACTCAAACAGGGAAGTACTTGGGCTCATTGGTGAACACAAGTGGTGAATGCCAGCAGACTGCGTCTGGCTTTTGATGTTGAATATGTTTTTTAATTTGCGCTTTTTAAAAATTAGTTTTGTATAAAAATAAAAACAGCCAAAAGGTGCAAATTGTTTCCAGTGGCAGGAAATGTTACATCCGTTGACAGGAAACTGGATCGCTTTAAAGACGCACCCCAGGCAAAGGTTCCGAACCCCTTTAGTGACGGTTTGGGAGAACGCCAAGTGCAGGATTCAAGGGCTATGCTTCCGGTGGTGGATCGTCCCTTTGCTGGATCTCAAGCCTTCAAGGGTAAGGCCAGTTGTTGATGCACCTTTTTGAAATTTTTGCGATGAAGCGGGGTGACCCCCAGTGTTTCTATGCCCTGTAAGTGGAGTGGCGTCGGGTAGCCCATATTGACCTCCCAACCATAGCCGGGGTATTGCTGGGCTAAACGTTGAATGCTCAGATCCCGGTGGTGCTTGGCTATGACAGACGCCGCGGCAATGGCCGCCGATGACCCGTCTCCTTTGACAATGGCGGCCTGAATTTCGGCGGGCAAATCTGGAATGGTGGCCCGACCGTCCATGACCACCAACAAATCTTGGTTCCCCTCAATCGATAGGTTTGCTTTCGAGCAAAGTTGCTCCAAGGCCCGGTATAAGGATAATAAGGAGGCATAATGAATGTTCAGCGCCTGAATTTCCGCAAGGCTGGCCTCACCAATCCCCGTCCAGCAAAAACTGTGGATTCCCTCTGAGAGTTCGGCCCGCAGCGAGGGCGTCAACTTCTTGGAATCATTGAGCCAATGCAGCAGCTTTTTTTGGCTAGGCGTTAACTTGGGAGGCAGGCAGACGGCGCCCCCCACTACGCTACTAATCAGGCTGCCCCGGCCCACTTCATCCAGACCTATCAGATGACATCCCGGGGAGCGCTGCTTTAAAAGCGCCTGATCAAATTTCAGTAGCCGACTCAGTTGGCTCTGGCGCTTGCCGGGCGGACTCTGCTTCGCTGCGTTCTCGCTCTTTTTGGGTGGGCTGGGCATGTTCCAGGGTGATCCTTCCCAGACGGGCATGACGAAACTCGGTGAGCAGGGCTTGTGCCGTGCGCAGTAAGTCCGGCTGATCCCCGCTCAGTTTATAATGCCGGGCCAACGCCATATTTTCAAGGGACAGTGCTTCCGCGTCGTCCAGTTTGAAGTAACGAGATAATTGCCCGGGGTAGAGCCGGTCGATGATTTCAATTAAAAAGCGGGCGATCTCCTCTTCATCAAAGGCGGCATCGCCAATGGAGCTGACGGTGGCCAACAAGGCTCCGGCTTCATCCGAATCCAGTTGGGGCGGAATAACTCCCGGAGAATCCATGAGTTCAACCTCGGGGTGAATGCGTACCCATTGGGTGTCTCGGGTGACCCCTGCCCGGTGCCCGGTTTTGGTTTTTTTCTGGCCCACAATGCTGTTGATGAGGGTAGATTTGCCGACGTTGGGCATGCCCGCCACCAACACCCGAACGGGACGACGCTTGCGCCCCTTGGCCATTAGCTTTTGCATGGCCGCTTCTCCCAGGGCCAGTACATGCTGGATCAGTTGGGCTTTGGCCTGCCCCCCTTTGGCATCATAGAGCATGACCCGTCGGTTTTCTCCGGTCAGGGCTTTTTGCCAGCGTTTATTTTGTACCGGATCCGCCAAATCACTTTTGTTCAGAATAATAAGCGTGGGCTTATTGCGGATGGTGGCTTCCAGCCGATGGTTGACAGAGGCCACCGGCAAGCGGGCGTCCAGCACCTCCACCACCACGTCCACCAGTTTTAAAAGCTCGCTGAGCTTGCGTTCGTATTTGGCGATATGGCCAGGGTACCACTGAATTTTTGGAGTAATAATGTCCGACTGTTGCATGGGTGAGGGGCTCCGGTGAGGTGGGGCTGGAAACAAAAGAACGAAGAGCAAACTCTTCGTTCTTTGTGGAATAAAGTGGTGTGAGTCCCTTATTTCTGGGTGGTTTTCTCACGGATACGGGCAGCCTTACCGGTACGCTCACGCAAGTAGTACAACTTGGCGCGACGGACATCGCCACGGCGCAGGACTTTAATGCTTTCTACTTTGGGAGAGTGCAGCAAGAACACACGCTCCACGCCAACACCCTGGAACACACGACGCACGGTGATGGTTTTGCTTACGCCAGCGCCAGCCAATTTGATAATGACGCCTTCGTAACCCTGCAAACGCTCTTTGTTACCTTCCCGAATGCGAACCATTACCTTGACGGAGTCGCCGGGATTGAGGGCAGGCAGTTCGCCTTCCGGTTTCAAATACTCTTTTTCGATTTCTTTAATGAGCTCAGTGGTCATTGTTTGCAATCCTTTTTGTGAGAGCCAGTGATAGAAACTTTTTGAGGGGGACGCATGTCGTGTCTTATTGACCTGTGTACTCATTGATTATGAACCTTATAATCAAGAGCAGCCGCATGCCGATCCCAATGCAGTCTCAGTAATGTATTGCAAACCTAGCACTGCCGTCAAGAGATCGGTTTGCCCTACCAAAAGCGTGGGGAGTGAAGTAACTTCCATAGCCAGCTCAGGCTGAGTACGCCGAAAATGCAAATCAGCCAGTGTCTTCGGGTTAATAATCGAAGAATGACCTCTCCCCATATGGGTTTTGTGATCCCGATCAGGGCAAAAGCCAACGTTAAAAAGTAAACGGGTAGTCCCAAAGGATGATAATGCCAGGATTCAGACACTTTCCCTTGGCTGATTAGAATAAAGCTGCGGGTAAAGCCGCAGAAGAGGCAGGGTAAGTGAAGGGTGAGCTTGAACAGGCACCAACCGGGTACACCCAACGCTGTCAGGGGATGCCCCTGGGACGTAAGCTGCGACAGCCAGTGGGTGAAGGGCTGAATATGACCCAGCACCCAGGTGTAGGCCAAGGCCATCCAGGCTAAAACGGCCAACGGAATCACACGGGTTTTGGATGGCGTGAGAACAGGTTGTGTGGTCGCTGGATTGCTCATGCGCTCTATTATAAAGGCTGGTCTGTATAACGGACTTTCATATCGGCCCCGTTTGTCCGGGTGTCGTTTTCAATAATCTCCAACCCGGAATTGGCGACAGCGAGCTTGCCTCCGCTCTTTAGTTTTTGACAAAATTCCAGACGTAAATGTTTCAGGAACAGGGTGGCGCTGGGATTCCCCGATTGCAGGTACACGCAGGTGCTGCTGGGTACCTCTTCCAGTGAGGCCTGCGTTTTGATGATCTGGTGGGTCTGTAGATAGTGTTGAATGTAATGCACCATGCTCAAAATGTGTTCGGCCATAAAATCACGATCCCCCTCTGACAGCAGGTATATCTCATTCATGGCTTGATGCAGGTGGGGATTCACGTCGTATTCCCGCCGTCTATTTTTGGATTTATGCAGCCCCAGGATTTTTTCGCCTCCCAGGGTGCGTACTTGTTCCGGCTTTTTATTTTGTTTGAATTCCCGAACGATGATAATCAGTACCGCCTCACTGATCAGGCTTTTGATTTCATCCGAAAAACGAAATAGCAGTTTACAGGCCAGTGACAACTTGGGTTGGCGGTCGTACCAGCGAATATAATCGGGCGATTCATTTATGGCGGCAGGGGGCATTGAATTTTGATTATCCATAATAAGGATCCATTTCCCAGGAATGGATCATCTTAAACGGGTATGCCCGGTTTCGTTACCTTTTCTAATAAAGGCATCCTTCAGGGAAATTGGGAAAACCGAATATTTACCCGGTACAGCAGGCTATTGATTCTCTATAGTAGAGCTCTACGTTGGTTGAATCAATTCGCGGAACCTCTTCTCGTCTGATGGGGTTCTTTTTTTTGCCCTGTGACCCTTTGTGATTTTGGGCCTGTGGCTGTCGCCTCGTTTTAGAGTTGGCCGGTTTTTTGGGTTGTAGTGCCGCTTTGTTTTGTGTACTTATATACATTGCTGACCTGCCTTCGTTCATCGGAGCGCTTTCCCGTTTTGTCAGGCGAACCTTCTTCATCAAAGGGGCACCATGCAACTTTCAGCGCGCCAACAGGCTACCCCGGCGGAGAATCCTTTTTCCCAGGTGAAACCCTCTTTTTTTGTTCGGCAGCGAACCCGCTCCGCCGGAGCCAATGTTCGCTGGATGCCCCCCGTTTGCGAGGTGGGCGCTGTCGAAAACAGGAGTTCCCGGCGGCCTGGCTTGCTAAAATCTGCCGCCATAGGGTTGGCGGGTCGGGGGTTGCTTGTCCTGACGCTTTTTGCCTTGCTGCCCTTGCCTTGGCAGCATGCGGTGTTCCAGTCGTTGGGGTGGGGACGTTTCCATACGCCTCGCCCGTCGGTTCAGGTGCCCTTGCCGGTAGAGTATTCCTCGATATCCTCTCCCTTTGGTCAGCGCTGGGGACGCCTCCATCAGGGGATTGATCTGGCCGCCCGAGCGGGTCAGCCTATTTACGCCATTTCGGATGGTACGGTCACCCACAGCGGCTGGGAGTCTGGCTATGGATACAGCGTGGTTTTGGATCACGGCAGCGGCTTGCAGACCCGCTATGCCCATTGCGCCACAGTGCTGGTGACGGCGGGTAACAGGGTTGTCAAAGGGCAGGTCATTGCCAGGGTGGGATCTTCCGGCCACTCTACCGGGCCTCATCTGCACTTTGAAGTACTGGTGAACGGCCTGCGTAAAAACCCGGCCTGGTATTATCCCTTTAAAGAGAGCCCACAGCGCTACTTGCTGACAGCCCGTCCTGAATAAACGCCGTAAAGCAGACAAGTGGAGACGGTATTTCCTAATCGGGCGAGGTTTTTCCGGGAGGGCGGGTATGTGCCCGAATATTGATAAACTCCACAAACAGGGAGAAGGCCAGTGAGAAGTACACATAGCCCTTGGGAATATGGGCTCCGAAGGCTTCACCCAGCAGTAACGTACCGATCATCAGCAAAAAGCTGAGGGCCAGCACCTTGACCGAGGGGTGTCGATCGATAAAATCGCCAATGCTGCCTGCGGCAAGAATCATAATGACCAGGGAAATGACAATGGCCGTGACCATAATCGGAATTTGAGACACCAGCCCCACGGCGGTGATAATGGAGTCCAGGGAAAAAACCATATCGATCAAAATGATCTGGGAAATGACGCTGGCCATGGTTGCCGCTTTGGGCGATAGGGTACTTCCCTCACTCTGGTGGCCTTCTACTTTTTCGTAAATTTCCTGGGCGCTTTTCACAATCAGGAATAAGCCGCCGACTAACAGCACCAGGTCTTTGCCGGACAAGGCAAGCCCACCCAGCGTCAGAAAAGGCTGGGTGAGCTTGGTTAGCCAGGCAATGCTGAGCAACAGTCCCAGTCGCCCTGCCAGGGCCAGGATCAATCCCGCCACTCGGGCTTGATTGCGCTGCTCCTTGGGGAGCTTTCCTGCCAGAATGGAGATGAAGATGATGTTATCGATCCCCAGAACAATTTCAAGCAGGGTTAAACTGGCCAGACTGACATAGGTTTGGGGCTGTTGCAGTAGCTCTAGCAAGGTGAGACGTCCTTATTGCACTTCAACCAGTTCGACTTCAAACTTTAAGGTCGCGTTCGCCGGAATGACCGGTGGGTACCCGTTGGGGCCATATGCTTTTTCCGGGGGGATGGTTAAAATCCGTTTACCGCCTTCTTTCATGCCCACAATTCCTTTTTCCCAGCCCTCAATGACCTGGCCGGAACCCAGTTTGAAGGTAAAAGGCTCGTTGCGATCGTAGGAACTGTCAAATTTCCGACCGTTGGAGGCCAGGGTGCCCAAATAGTTCACGGACACGGTGTTTCCTCGTCTGGCTTCTGTGCCGTCGCCCACTTCCACGTCTTCAATCTGGATACCGCTCACGGTGCGCACGGTCTCTGTGCTGCCGCTTTCACTGGCGTCACTCGCCTGAGAGGCGGAAGTTTCCTTTTGAGGCGCTGCCGCCTGGCTGGCCGCCTTTTCATCGCAACCCGACAAAATGACAAGGCTGCTGGCGCATACGGCCACGCCTAATAACAGGCCAACATATTTTTGAGTCATGTCCTCTCTCCTGGATGAATGATATGGGGATTGATGGTTGGGGGTTAAACGATGTTTTCCTTTAAAGCCTTGATGGCGGCTTGGACGCGGTCGTTGACGCACAGTTTGTTCAAAATGCTGCCCACGTGGGCTTTGGCCGTATGGATGCTAATGCAAAGCCGTTCCGCGATTTCCGGGTTGCTTTTGCCTTCTACAATTAGTTGCAGCACTTCCAGTTCCCGTTCAGTCAAATCGGATTCGGTGGTCGGGGCATCGGCCTGACTGATTTGGCGCTTTTGCTGGGCCAAAGCGGCGGGATCATTGACCAGGGTCAGTACCAGGGAGGCAATGGCCGGATCCAGCCACACGGCGCCATCCTGGACGGTTTCAATAATATGAACCAGGCGTTCCGGTTTGACGTCTTTCAGCACATAGGCGTTGGCGCCCGCCCCCAGGGCGGCAATCACTTCCTGCTCCTCGCTGTGTGAGGTCAGGATGACAATTTTGACCTCCGGGTAGCGTTTGCGAACTTCCTGAGCCATGTCGATACCGTTCATGCCAGGTAGGCCCAAATCCAGCAGTAAAATGTCCGGGCAGTTCTGCTCCAGCTTGCTCAAGGCCTCTTCTGCCGATTCCGCTTCCCCGATGAATTGAATTTGGGGGAACTCACCCAGCACCGCCATCAGACCCATGCGGGTCAAGTGGTAATCTTCCACGATAAAGAGACGAATCACCTGGGATTTGGTGGACGTGACGTTTTCCATGGTTGGTTGTCCTTTCCAGCGTGCATCGGTACCTCAAAATGCCCAAGCACTTTGAATGTCCGATTATTATACTCTGCTTCCCAATTTTTTTCGTACAATAGACAAAATTGAGTAGCCATACTAAAAATACAGAAACTTTTGCGATGAGCCAGCGTCTTGCTCAAGATGATTGGGTGATAAGGGCTTGTCGATATTTTGCCAAAGGCGTGAGTCGTTGCATTATCCAAAATCGTTATTTTCTTCAGGGAGCAATGGATGAAGAATCAGGGTGTGTTGCTGTGTCTGACTGGCTTGTTGCTGAGTGCCATTGTTCAGACTATCCAGAGCCCGGCACAAGCCGCAAAAAAATATTATCCGCCTGGCTTTGTGCCGCCCTCGGATCAGAAATTACTACCCACGGCCTCGCCTCCCGCTGAACCGGCCCCCACGGTCATTATTCAGCCGACCCCCGGGAATAAACAGGTCATCATCAAAACCATCGCGGTGGAAAAAGTCAGGCCGGTTAAACCACGCGATCCGCTATTGACCTTGATGGACGAACACCGGTATTACGATGCCCTTCGCTTGGTAAACAGCCGCTTGGGGAAGTCCCCCAATGATTTGACACTGCAAATGACGCGGGGGCAAATTTTACGCGCTGAGGGGAATTTTCAGGAAGCCATCCTGCAATACAACGAAATTCTGGAAAAAAGCCGTAACAAGCCCAAAGGGATGCGGGCCGGAGCCTTGAATGGCCTGGGCTGGACGCATTATAACAGGGCTTTGTATGCTCAAAAACACGGGGATAGAGCAGGCTTTGAATCAGGCCTTTCTGCTGCCGATAGCGCGTTTCGGCAGGCCACTCGGCTTTCTCCTGGTTTTTCTCACGCTTGGGCAGGTTTGGCCAAGGTGGCCCTGGCTAACCGTCGGGTTAGTGACGCCGAGCAGTGGGTGAAAAAGGCCAAGACGTATGGCCACAACAACTTAAGCGTTCAACTGGCCGAAGCCGAGTTGCTGTTGGCCCAAAAAAAGCCGGAAGAGGCCTTACAGCATTTATATGGCATAAAAAAAACCACCACCCGAGAGCCAGAGGTCTTCCTGCTGCTGGCCAAAGCCTCTCTGGAGACAGGAAGGGTGGATGACGCCATTATCAACCTAAAGCAAATGCTTCAAATCGTGCCAGAAGACGCGGATGGCCTAAAGCTCCTCAGCCAGTCCTATGAATTGAAAATGAAGCCGGAAGACGCCGCTCAGGCTTTGGAGAAGGCCATTGCCCTGAATCCTTCGGACATGGATTCCGTGGATGCCTTGCTCAAAATTTACGATCAGCGCAAACAGTCAGACCGCGGTATTCTCTTGCTGAAAACTTTGCTGAAAGACCGTCCTGGCCAGCCTTATTTGGCCCAATTGCTCTTATCTCGCCTGGCAGAGGCAGAGTGCTGGGACGAGGCTTACACCGAAGGCCTGGGTTTTGTGGGGATTATTTTGTCCGACCCCAACGCCAATGGCGACGCCCAGCAAGCGGTGGTCAATCTCTTTCTGCAAGCGGCATACCAGCATGGTCGAGGGCTGATTAACCGGCAGGATCTGTTGAGAGACCCGGTGACGGCCCAGGCTCGCCAGTTTGCCCAGTCCCGACTGAACGCCATGATTGCCAATGGCGAGTCCGCCCAGGGTTACGATATTACCAACCGTTTGAATTTACTGTTTTTGGATCCGCTACAAGCCCTGCCCCCCTTGCCAGAAAGCTATACCCCCTCGGACGCTCAATTGGGGGAGACCCTCCAGTTGCATTTCTTGCAGGGTAACCGTGCGCAATACCAGCGCTTGCTGAACTACGCCAAGACCGCTTCCGCCCATGGCCTGGCACTGGCCAGGCAGCTGTTTCAACTGGGGGATTACAGCGGTGCGCAAGCGCTGCTTTCCGCGAAAAGCTTTGAGGGCACGGCTCAGGCGGAAGAGGCCCGGACGTTGCAGCAACGTGTGCATCACAGTCAAAAACTGTTAGAGGAGCATGTGGCTTCTTTATCCATTCTCCCCCGGCGAATTTCTAACGCCTATTGGCAAAACGCGGTCAAGGAAACTCTTAAGGTCGGCTGTGTCGATGGGCGGGCCCATGCACAGGTGGCCCGGAGTCTGGAACGTCGGGATCAAGAGGCTTTGGCCCTGCTTCATCAGCGATTGGCCGCCCAGTACGCGACCGATCCAAAGGATGAAAAATATTGGCGTCGTCAGGCCGATAAAAAGGCCAGACATCTGGGATTGTCTTTGACTGCGGAACCCGGGGCCCTTCCATCCAGCGCCCGGCCTTAATCCACACCCAAGCACCGGGGACGCTCAGGACTTGCTGCCCGTCACCCATTGGCCTGCTGCGAAATGGCGCTATGGCGAACCAATGGGGATGACGCACTAAAATAGAGCGGGCCATAAAGCCCTCTGGGCCTCCCGCGAGTTTGTCCAATACGGCCTAAAGCACAGCCCCAAGGGGCTGGCTTCAGCGTTAATTTTCCAGCAATTGCTTATTTTGGCGCCTATTTGGGGCGTTTGGGGTAGCCATCTTTTTTCTTGAATGACAAGGGGCTTTTGGCGGGCTTCTTTTTAATGCCTGCACGAGGGGCCGGTTTTTTACCGGGAAAGCCTTCACTGTCGGATTCAGTGGCCCCAAAGCCCTCTCTGCGGGATTTACCATAGGCGGGCTTATCACCCCGAGGCGCTGGGCCTCTGCTGGTGGCGGTGCTTCTGTAGGAGGCAGGGCCACGGGCTGCGCCGGGCGCGGATGGTCTGGAAACGGTTTGTCCCCCCAATCCAGTTAGGGCCTGGTTGATGCGCTTGAGTTCGCTGGCAATGTTGTTTAAGGCATCAATCAATGCGTCTTGGTTACTATGATCTGTCATGAGGGGTTTTTCCAATCTTTTTACAGGTTTCAAGTGAGTGAGCCTTTCCTTGTATCTTAAACAGGCCGGGGTTACAAGAAAAACCGTTTACGACGGGTGTTTTTGTGTGTTTGCGGTATGATGCTCTTATATAATTTTCTTAATTTTGTTGTTTATCGTAGAGAGCAGAATTTTTTGATCCTTTCCCGTCTTCTACCGTCCTCCGCCTTGCCTCCTTACGCCACCTGGCAACGTTTTAATGCCCCGTTGTTCAGTGTGTATATCTTGCTTCATGTGGCCGCTCTGGCCGGATTTTTTACCTTTAGCTGGCAGGGTCTGCTGGTGATGGTGGTTCTCTCCTTTGCCACCATTTGCCTGGGAATTACACTGTGTTATCACCGCTTGCTGGCCCACCAGAGTTATCAACTGGTGAAGCCCTTGACCTATTTTTTGGCCTTGCTGGGCTGTCTGGCCTTTCAGCGAGGCCCCATCTGGTGGACGGCCACCCATCGCCTGCACCACAGCAAAACCGACAAAGTAGGCGATCCACACTCTCCCAAGTACAGCGTGTGGTGGGCGCATTTTTTGTGGCCTTTTTTCTGGCATCCCCAACTGGATGAATCCGAGGAGACCTTGCACCGGTTGGCCCCGGATTTGTGGAAAGATCCGGGCATGCGTTTTTTGGAGCGGTATTACAGCGCTATCAATGTCTTGTTTCTGGGGTTGTTGTTTACCCTGGGTTACTGGCTGGGCGGCGGCTTGAAAATGGGGTTGTCAATTTTTGTGTGGGGTGGCTTTTTGCGCATTATCTATGGGCTGAATGTCACCTGGCTGGTTAATTCCGCCGCGCATTTGTGGGGGTACCGTCGCTATGATACCCCGGACACCAGTCGCAATAACTGGTGGGTGGCCCTGCTCACCTGGGGCGAAGGATGGCATAACAATCACCATGCCCATGCCCGTTCCGCCAAAATGGGCTTTGTCTGGTATGAGCTGGATGTCACTTACTGGATCATCGCCCTGCTCCGCCAGTTGGGTTTGGCCACGCACGTGGTGGGTTCTCCACTGGATCGTAAACGGGATCTTAAACCCAAAGAAGGCTTGGCCGTCCAATCAGTCGCCAGCCCGTTCAAACAGACACTGACGCCTCATTGATTGGACGCTCCCCGGTAAAATAGTGCGCAACACAGTAGGCTAAAAATGGCTGAAATTCGGAGACTCCCGCTTGGCCACTGGTTAGGCGGCCGTTAACAGCGTGACTCCGGTTCGGGTAACCACCATGGAATGTTCGTACTGGGCCGTGACGAAGTGCGGTGCGGTGTACAGCGTCCAGCCATCTTCTGCCTGAGCGGCGTCCCAGGCCCCGTTGGAAATAAAGGGCTCAATGGTAATGACCATACCCTCCTCTAGTACACGTTCATCAGCGGCATCAAAGTACGGGGGGATGAAAAAGGGTTCTTCATGCAGTGCCGTGCCCACCCCGTGGCTGCCCAGGTTTAAAATAACGCTACAGCCAGCCTCTTGGGCGGTGTTTTCAATGGCCCTGCCAATGGCGTTGAGAGGAACCCCTGCCCGAACCACGGCAATGGCCCGCTTGAGCGCTTTTTGGGCGGTGCGAATGACCGCCCGCTTGATTTCTGGAACCGGCTCTACCAAAAAGGAGTAACCGCTGTCGGCAAAGTAACCATCCAACTCCGCAGAGACATCAATGTTCACCAAATCGCCCGCTTGTATGCGCCGATTCCCGGGCACGCCGTGGGCCACTTCGTGATTGACGCTGATGCAGGTGGCGCCGGGAAATTGGTAAATCAACTCCGGGGCAGAGCGTGCCCCCTGGGATTCCAGATACTGGCGGCCAATGGCGTCCAGTTCCAGTGTGGTGATGCCGGGTTGGATGTGCTGACCCATCAGTTGAATGGTTCGGGCCACAATGCGGCCAATTTTGCGAAGTTTGACTAGTTGTTCCGGGGTTTCTAGGGTCATACGCACGGCGCTCTGCAATTGGGGATCTTTTTTCATTGTACAGTGCATTTTAGAGAATTAAAGTGCTGGTCTCGCAGCGAGGCTGCCTGGGGCGCGAAAACCCCGGCAATTGGAAAGTTGCCGGGGTTTACAGGGGTTCTGTTCAGTCATTTTTACCCGTTTAGGAGCGACCCGTTTGGGCGCTCACTATTTGGCAGTTAGCCATGCAGAATCATGGTTTTCAGGCGAGCGTCCACCACAGCCCAGTTCACGTTGTTCATGAAGGCTTGCAGGTAAGCGGGCCGCTTGGTGCCAAAATCGATCATGTAGGCATGCTCGTACACATCCAATACCAGGAGCGGAATGACATTTACCGGCACCCCTTGGTTGTGCAGATCCAGCCCATAGTTATGCACCCGGTGATCGCGCATGTTGTAGCCGGTTAACGCCCATCCACGGGAGGACTTGCCGACTGCCAGCAGATGATTGACGTAATTCTCCCAGCTGCCAAACTCCTGGGAGAAAATTTTATGCACCAGCTCCGTTTCGGTGGCCGCTTTTTTGGCCCCCCCAATGTTTTCAAAGTAATACTCGTGCAAGATGACCCCGTTCAGGGCGTAGGTCTGCTCGGCGTGTAATTCCCGGTAGGGGCTGTAGGTGGCGTTCATTTTTTCCAGATCGGGTTGCATGGCGCTGATCTGGCTCTCAATATCATTGATTTTGCTGACATAGCCTTTGTATAGGCCCAAGTGCTGCTCCAGCTGATTTTGGCTGATGCCTTCCACGGTGGATAAATTCTCGAAGGTCTTGGCCAGAATGGCTTCCTTGGCGTCGTAGGGGTGCATGGGGTGATCTTTGGGCAGGCCTTTGCCGGGCATGCTTTTTGGGGCGGGTTTGGCGGCCGCCTGGGACTCCAAACGAAACTGACTGAGGGCCAAAGCACTACCACCCAATGCCGCAGCCAGCTTTAAAAATTCCCGGCGGGCCATGGGCTGGGCTGTTTGCACCATTAAATCTTCCTGAGACTGGATCATGACGACTCTCCTCCTGATAAACACACACACGCTGCGGAGCGCTTTTTCGTAAAAAGGCTCAGTGCCTATTGTGCCCCAAACAGTGCGCCCTGCCTATGCTCCAACGCAGAATAGACAGGCCAAAATTAGGTAAGGCAGCCTCCCCCACATTTCTGTAAAACTGCGTGCAGCTCATACAAGCTATGGAATTGCTTTTGGTAAAGTTGCCCAAGGCATCATTCAACTCGCTGTACTCAACCAGTTACAAACGTGTGGGGGAGGCTGCCTTACACGAAATTAGGCTGAAGACATTGCCAATACCGGTTGGCTAATGCTGAACGTCCAGCTTTTCCTTGAGCAACGTCATGGCGCTGTAATTGGATAAGTTGTAATGCACCGGGGATACCGCCACCATGTTGTTGCGAATGGCTTCCACGTCGGTACCTTCGGCCTCGCCGGTTTCAATGACTTCCCCGGCCAGCCAGTAGTAAACGCCGCCACGGGGATCCACCCGGCGCTCATAGCTATCGGTGTACATACGGGTTCCCAGTTCCGTAATTTGAACGCCCGCGAAGTGATGCTTGGACACCGCCGGGATGTTCACATTTAAAATACTCTTGGCCGGAATGCCTACTTTCATGGCCTCTGGTAAAAATTCGGCGATAAATTCCGCCCCATGGCTGAAATCCGCCAACTTGTCCGAACCGTTGACCAGGGAGACGGCCATGCTGGGGATGCCATGAATGGCGCCTTCCAGCGCCGCGCTGACCGTGCCGGAATAAATGACATCGGAACCCAGATTGGGGCCATGGTTAATGCCCGAGACCACCACGTCGATTTTCACATCCAGCAGGGCGTTTAAGGCCAGCTTAACGCAGTCGCTGGGGGTGCCGCTGGTGGAAAAGGCCTTGGTCACGGGAAATTTCATTTCCACTTCGTCAATCCGAATGGGTTTGTGCAGGGTCAGGGCGTGGCCCATGGCGCTGCGCTCCCGATCGGGGGCCACCACGTAAACCTCGTAATACTGGGACAACTTGGCTGCCAGGGTTTGCAGGCCAGTGGCGTAAATGCCATCGTCGTTGGAGATTAAAACTTTTAGCATTTCCCTAGTTTAATACAGCGAGGGCTTTCTAGGGAAGTATATCCCCGGAAATAATTTGTCCTAGTAGCTATGATGAAACAGCCATTTCACCCGAACGCTGACAAAAGGGTTTCTGAACTGCGGGAACCAGTTGGTGATTTGATGGAGGTTAAACATCTTGGGTGACCTCTCTTTCCGCTTGCTTACATTCAAATCATAATCAAAATCCGGTATCAAAATGACCACCACATGGCCGAAGTTTTGAAGGGTTCATAATTGATCCATGGGTGGATGTCGGGGGGTGGATGTCGGGGGGTGGATGTCGGGGGGGGGGGGCACCCTATAAATAAGGACAAAACGCAGAATCCCCGCCAACAGAACCATTAGCGGGGATTCTTATCTGGAAGGCGGTATTTAGCGAACAATGGCCGCCAATACTGCTTTTTGAGCATGTAAGCGGTTCTCAGCCTGCTCAAAAATCACATCGGCGTGCTTTTCCAGCACCTCGGCGGTGATTTCCTCGCCCCGGTGGGCTGGCAGACAGTGCAGCACAATTGCCTCAGGCAAGGCCAGCGCCAGATTTTCGGCATTGACCTGATAGGCCTTGAAAACCTGTTTGCGGGCCTCCGCTTCGGCTTCTTGCCCCATGCTGGCCCACACGTCGGTGTACACCACGGAAGCGTTTTTCACCGCCGCCTTCACATCATCGGAGACCGCCACCGTGGCCCCACTTTGGGCGGCAATACTTTGGGCCTTTTCCACAATGGCAGGCTGGGGCTGGTAGCCGGAGGGGCTGGCAATGGTGACATCCATGCCCACCATGGCGCAACCCAGCATCAGGCTGTTGGCCATGTTGTTTCCATCGCCCACGTAGGTCAGTTTACGTCCTTTAAAGCTGCCAAAGCGTTCTTGCACGGTCAATAAGTCGGCCAGCACCTGGCAGGGGTGGTAATCGTCCGTCAATCCGTTAATCACCGGCACATCCGCCCACTGGGCCAGCTCCTCCACATCCTTTTGGGCAAAAGTCCGAATCATAATGCAGTCCACGTAACGGGACAACGTGCGGGCGGTATCGGCAATGGTTTCCCGCACGCCCAGGTTAATTTCATCTTTCCGCAACATGAAGGGATGTGCCCCCAGATCGTAAATCCCCACCTCAAAGCTGACCCGGGTGCGGTTGCTGGGCTTTTCAAAATACATGGCCACGCTCAGGCCTTCCAGTAATTTATGGGGAATGCGGTTGCGCTTGAGCTGCTTTAGTTGGGAAGCCAGGCTCAATAATTCCTGCAATTCCGCCGGAGAGTATTCCAGAAACGTCAGAAAATCCCGGCCTTTTAAATATTCCGGCAGTACCGGGGCACTCAGGGTGGCAGACATAGTTTGAACTTCGCCTCTCGCTCACAAAAATAAAACGGATTCAGGGGCATTCTACCTGAAAACAAAGAAAAAGCGCAGCGCCTTTACCCAGCAGGCTCCAGCGAACTTACCGCGGTTTGGCGAGATTTCCGATACACTAGACACACTGCATACACATACGGCGGGCTGTTCTTCATTCTTTATCCAAAAACCGCACTGTGCCCCCGTTTTACAAGGAGTCCCCTGATGCAAAACAAAGCCCTGATCCTGCTGGCCCTGGCGCTTGCCCTCATCACCGTATATCAGCAAGGACAACTCAAGCAGCTTCGCAACGATTATAAAACCCTGAACAGCCAGAGCCTTGATTTGCTGAACCGTTTGCGTGATCTGGAGGCAGAAAATGAGCAGTTTGATGGGCAACTAGAACAAATTAACGCCCGGATTGGCTACATGGACAGCAAGGTGGCAAAGGTGATTGATAAACGAGCCGCGAACGAACGTCTGCAGCCCCGTGGAACGCTAGAGGGCGATCCGTCGGATGATACCGATGAAAACCCTCCCGAAAAGCAGGAAGGGGGCATTTTGGACACTCTGCAACAACTCTTCCATTAACTTAAAAATGCCGCTTGGGTTGCCACGGGTGTTAATCTGAATCGAGAATCCGACAATTTAAAAACAGGATTTGTTTTTGTAGTAATTGCCTGTGCTTGATTTGGCCCGATGCTTGCTACGATACTGAGCCTCTCGACTGGACATCTCTACTGATCATTTCGACTGAACTTCTCGGCCACTCGCCCAAAGGAGATACCCTATGACTGATACCCAACACCCCACCCCCTCCAACGTAAAACCGTTTACCCAGTCTGCCGCCCCCCAGTTTACCGCTTCCTCCCGGGGGATTGACCTCGGCAAACAATCCACCTATGTCCTGGCAGGCCTGGCCGTGGCCCTTGTTTTGTTTATGGCTTATCAGCAATTTCAAATCAGCCAACTGTCTGGTCAATTGGCCAGTGTCAATGACAGTTTGAAAAGCAGCGACGTCAAAAGCCGGTTGGAGTCTCAGGAGCAATCGCTGGGAGAGTTGAACAGTCGTCTGGCGTATCTGGATTCCAAAATTGAAGCCACCAACCACACTGCTCAGGAGGCTCTCAAGCGTATCAAGGCGCACGAGGACAAAGATATTATTGGTAAATGGGTGGACGGACTGAAACAAACCTTGGGACTGCGCTAGCCTTCGGCACCTATTCTTTAACTATGCTTCACCTATAAAACACTACAGGAGTTTCCGCACAACGTCATGATCACGTCTTCCTCCTATCGACCAGGCCCCCTGCCTGCCGCGCCGGGCTTCCATGGCAATCGTTCCCGGGCTGCCTTGCCAAAGACTCCTCACTTTGGCGGAAATGAGCCTGCAAGTCCCAGTAATTCCCAAACGTCCAGGATTTCCAACATCCCGCGCCACCGTTTTCAGCAATCGTTAACTATCAGGGACTGGGAAAGAAGCCACACCGAATTTTTAAACGCCATGCACAAGGCCGATCTCCCCAGCCTTCTAAGGATTCTTAAAAAACAGTCTTCCGTGGTGCGCCAGAGTAGTCTGTTTAACACGGCGGAGGATATCGTTAACCAAACAGCGCTGCATTTTTTGGCCAGTGGACGATTTGTACAATCGGAGCGTTCTTTTGAGGCGCTGCGCGACATTATCCGGTTGTGCAAAAATTTTGGAGCCGACTTTAACGCCCAGGACTGTTTTGGAAGGACTCCTTTGATGTGGGCGTCCCTATACGGCAATGTTACGTTGGCCAATCTTCTGCTGGAGAATGGTGCCAAGGCTCAGGAAGAGGATCATGAAGGCCACACTGCCTCTGATTATGCCCGAATCAATCCTTCTTCGGCTGCCCAGGAACTGTCAGTTTGGCTGAAACAATACGAACAAAACAGCCCGTAGTCGTCTCTGTTTTTTTCGTCTTGGATTGGCGGGATTGTGTTTGCCCCGGATGCTGTCCGGCCTTGATTTGGGGTTTCCGTGTGTTGTGCATATAATGGGTCGTGTAAAGTAGTGGCAGTCTGTGCATTCCGCTACGCTGATCCGCTCGGGTCAGGCCTGTTATTAATCAGCAAGAAACGGCGATGGTTCCCATGACAAGCAGTATTCAAGTAAAACTTCCCGATGGTAGCGTGAGAGAATTGGCCCAAGGCGCCACTGTCCAAGATTTGGCAGCCTCGATTGGCGCAGGGCTTGCCAGGGCCGCTATGGCCTCCGTGATTAACGGTACCTTACGGGACTTGAGAACCCCCTTGCAGGATGGGGATACCGTGCGCATCCTCACCAAAAAAGATGCCGAATCGCTGGAAGTGCTGCGCCATTCCGCCGCGCATATTTTGGCCCAGGCCGTACAAACCCTGTGGCCGGGTACCAAAGTGGCCACCGGCCCAGCCATTGAAACCGGGTTTTACTACGATTTAGACATCCCCAACCACAAACTCAGCCCGGATGACTTCCCCAAAATTGAAGCGGAAATGCAACGCATCGCCAAAGAAGGGCAGCTGTTTGATCGCTATGTGATCCCCGATGTAGAGGCTAAAATCGCTGAATTTAAAACCACCGGGGAGCGCTACAAGGCCGAAATTCTGGAAAAATACAAAGACGCCCCGGAAAGCACACTGTACATCAACAAAGATCCCAAAACCGGGGCGGACATCTGGTTTGACTTGTGCGAAGGTCCCCACCTGCCGGACTCCTCCTGGCTCAAGACCTTTAAAATTCTCAGCGTGGCGGGCGCCTACTGGCGAGGCGATGCCAATAACCCTATGCTGCAACGGGTTTACGCCACTGCGTTTTGGGAGCAAAAGGACCTGGATGCCTACCTGCACCAGATGGAAGAGGCCGACAAACGGGATCACCGTAAGCTCTCCAAGGAATACGACCTGTTCAGCATTGAAGAGGAAGTGGGCTCCGGCCTGATTCTGTGGCATCCCAACCTGGCCACCGTGCGGGAAGAGCTGGAAAACTACTGGCGTCGGGAGCACCGCAAACGGGGCTACGACCTGGTGTACACCCCGCACATCGCCAAGCGGGATCTGTGGGACACCTCCGGCCACACCGGCTTTTACATGGAAAACATGTACACCATGGAAATCGACGAGCAGGAATACATCGTCAAACCCATGAACTGCCCCATGCACGTGCTTATCTTCAAAGGGCGCATCCGCAGCTACCGGGAACTCCCCTTGCGCCTGAGCGAGCTGGGCACTGTGTACCGCTACGAGAAATCCGGCACCATGCACGGACTGAGCCGGGTGCGGGGCTTTACGCAGGATGACGCCCACCTGTTCTGCCGCATTGATCAGATTCGCAGTGAAGTGGTGGAAGTGATTCGCTTTGTGGATGACACCTTAAAGCTGTTTGATATGAGCTTTGAGGTGGAACTGTCCACTCGCCCGGAAAAGTGCATTGGCGATATCGCCATTTGGGATCAGGCCGAACAAGCGCTGAAAGAGGCCTTGGAAGAATACGGCCTGAATTACCAGATTAACGAGGGCGATGGAGCATTCTACGGCCCCAAAATCGACTTCAAGCTGAAGGACGCCATTGGGCGCACCTGGCAATGTTCCACCGTGCAGCTGGACTTCAATCTGCCAGAGCGCTTTGACCTGAAATACACCGACCGGGATGGTCAGGCCAAGCGGCCCATCATGATTCACCGGGCTATTTTTGGCAGTCTGGAGCGCTTTGCGGGTACGCTGATTGAGCATTACTCCGGCGCTTTCCCGGCGTGGCTGGCCCCCCAACAGGTGGCCATTTTGCCAATTGCCGATCGGCACGTGGAATACGCCCAGCAAGTGGAAGCCACCCTGCGGGCGGACATGGTGCGGGCCAAAACGGATATTTCCAACGAGGGCATTGGTCACAAAATTCGCCAAGCCCAGCTGGCCAAAATTCCCTACATGCTGATCATTGGGGACAAGGAACTGGAAGCCTACCAGGTGGCGGTGCGCAGCCGCAGCCAGGGTGACCTGGGCGCTGTTTCCCTCAGCCTGTTCGCCGAGCAACTGCAAGCTGAAATCGCCACCAAGGGCAAACAAACGGTTAACGTCCCCCAGCAGGTGGGTTAAGTCATGCGATCTTGCAGGTCAGCGCATCGCCTCCTTGTCTGGATGGGGATGATACTTGCTTTCCTGGTGCTGATGGCAACCTTTCGCTTGCCCAAGGTTAGCGCGGCTCCCCTCCTGAACGAACTGGAAGTTCGGGGGCTGCTGCAAAGCAGTTGGACTCAGTACAAAAACACCTTCATCCAGGTGGATGGTCGGGTGATTGATTACAATGGCAACATCAGCACCTCGGAAGGGCAGGCCTACGCCATGCTCCGGGCCCTTTGGATGCGGGACAAACCCACCTTTGACGCCACCTACCGGTGGGCCAAGGACAACTTGCAAATCCCCCGGGGTGACCATCTGTTCTCCTGGAAGTGGGGGCAGAAGGCCGACAAAAGCTGGGGGGCTCTGGATACCACCAGCGCCACGGATGCCGATCAGGATATTGCTTTGGCTTTGATTTTGGGGGCCAAAATTTGGAACGAGCCTCAGTATCAAAGCGAAGCCTTGCCCATTCTCAACGAGATTTGGGATCGACTGACTCTGAATGCGCCGCTTGGGCGGGTACTGCTGCCGGGTGATTGGCCCCCAAAAGGGCGCACCTACCAGATCAACCCCTCCTACTTTGCCCCTTACGCCTATCGGGTGTTTGCGGAAGTGGATGACAACCACGACTGGACGTTGCTGATCGATTCCTCGTACGAGATTATGAGCCGAGCGGTCACTCAGACCGAAAGTGGCCTGATGCCGGACTGGGTGGAAATCTCGCTGGATAATGACAATATCCAGTTGTACAACGATCCATTGGATGCCCGCAGTGACTTTGGCTATGAGGCCATCCGGGTTTACTGGCGGGTGGCGCTGGACGCCCTGATGAACCCGCTGGAAAAGCGGGCTACCCAACTACTGAAAACCAAAAATATGCTGCCCCGCTATTGGAAAATCCGCAAGGATCTGCCCATTTCCATTACCTGGGATGGCATTGTCCGCCATCCTGAGCTGCAATCCGGGGCCATTTACGGAGCCGTATTCCCTAGTTTGTACCTGCAAGATGAACGGTTGGGCCAAGAATTATTGCAGAAGAAGATTGTGCCCAATTTAAAGCCCGGTGGCCAGTGGAACACCAAAAATGATTATTACGCCCAAAACTGGCTCTGGTGCGGGTTGGGGCTCTACAACATCTATCTGGATCCGACACGCTTTAGCCGGGGCTCCGCCATAGGCCGTTTGAACCGGCTGTTTTCGCTGGCTCCCACCGAAGTTTACTGAGTTTGTGAGTCTTATTGTTTCTAATTGTTAAAATTGGCCTACAAAGCCTAAACTTTTCAGCGTGTTGAACCGAAAGAGATCAGTATTCCTCTTCATGGTTGGACGTTTTTGAGAGCGCAAAGCGGGAGTTTAAGGCCTATGAATCAACGTTGGTATGACAAAGATCCCACCCTGTCCATGGCCATTAGCCTGCTGCAAAACGCCTCGCACACGCATCAGGAAATGACCGCCCGGTACTTGTTTTCGGTGATGAAATCCAATGGGCTGCTCGATTCCGCCGAGCTACGCACCCAAACCGAGCGCGTGCGTTTTATCTTTCCCAACTTCCGTCGTAGCGGCTTTGAAATGCATGCCCGTCACTTGGTAGAGTTGCTCAAGCATCTGAACGCCGAGGATCAGCAAGAAATGGCCGTGAAACTGATCAACTACATTTACATCCTGGATGGCGATCTGAGCGAGTTGCCCCTCTTGCAAGAGGAAGCGGAGGCTCGTTTTATGCCTCAATCCGAACTGGGTTAGCGGCAGAGATACCAGTCATCGCAACACAGGCAAGGCCTCTCGGATTTTCAGGGAGGCCTTATTGCATGGTGCGGTGCGGTAGCGGGGACTTCCGCGGCCTATTGCCTATTTAGGGGGCAGTGGCCTTCTGGGGAGGGGCCTTCAATCAAAAGGCGGGGAAGGGAGCCGGGGATAAGGCTTACATTGCGCTTCGTAACAAGATGCCCGCATGGAAGCAATCAGCCTCTTTTATTTGTTTTTTTATCTATATGGATGTGAAGTAAGCTTTGAGCGGCCTTGCCGGACGATAGGAAAAGAAAGAGAGAGCAGGATACATGACTGAAACTGAACTGTCTTTAACATTGGGACTCGTGGTGGAGCCCGAGTATAACAAGGTGTATATCGACCCCCTGCTGCAAGCGGAAATTATGTACCTCAAGCAGGTATTCTGCATCAATAAATTGCAAACGGTCGAAGTGGGCAGAGCCAACCCTGATTTTTGGGCCGATTTGCTCCCCTGGCACAGCATTAATTAAGCGTAAGAAACCAGGGTATCAGTCTGCTGAACCGCCTGAGGTCATCACCTGAGGCGGTTTTCAGTGTAACGCAGACGCCTCAGGTTTTGAGAGCCTCCACCATTACAGTAAATTCATCGGCAAAGGGCGTGAAATCAGTTCGCCCTGCAGAAGACCCAGCTCGTAGGCCAGCTGGATTTGGGCCAAATTGCTCCCCAACCGGGCTTCAATCAGGTTGGCGTTGCTGCGTGCCAGCTCCAACTGGCCATCCAGCACCTCTTTGGTGCTGCTAAAGCCAGCCTTGTTACTGATTTCTAGTTGCCGAACCAGTGATATGGCCAATTCGTATCGTTGTTGGGCCAGCTGTAGATTTTTTTTAGCCGTCTGCACCTGGGCGTAAGCCCGGCTGAGCGCTGCGGACACCAGATCCAGGCCTTGTTCGGCTTGCAAATCCAGCTGTTTTAAATCGGCTTCCCGCTTACGCTTTTCCTGTCCAAAGCTCGCTTTGATCAGTTTTTGCAGCGCTTCCCGCCGCAGTGTCACTTCCTGAATATCGGGGCGGGTAAGGGCCATTTTCTGAGCCTTCTCCAGGGTTAAACTCTCCGGGAACAACTTAAGGGTGGGCACCATATTGATTTCGCTTTGCAGGCTGACTTCCTCCGGCACCAGCACGTTGTTCTCGGGCAAGTCCAGAAAATTACAGAGGGCTACCGAAGCGGAGTAATAAGCGTGATCAGCGCTCATATAGCGACTGTAGCGATCGATCAGCGCCATTTCCGTCTGGGTCACCCCAAAGCGATCGGTTTCCCCGTTGATGAAGCGGCTTTCCTCAACTTTAAGCTGGGTTTTTCCTTGTTCAATGGCCTGAAATGCTGAATATTTGGCCAGATAAGCCTGGGTCAGGGTGTAATATCGAGACGCGCTCTCCAGCAAGGCCTTTTGTCGGGCCACCTGAACGTGGGCGCGGGCGGCCTGGACGTTGGCGCTTTCCGCCTGCTTCATTAGTCCCAGCTGAATGGGGTTCAGCAAGATTAACGGGTTCGACTCCACAAGCTCTTTGGCCTGCGTCTCAGCCTCTTTGGCCTGTGCTTCCGCCTGGCGCACGGATAAGTTGCGTTCCGCGGCTGCTTTCAGGACTTTTTCCAGACCGATTTTTTGCAAATCATCCACCGCCCCATATAAAGGGGCCGTCTGCCATTTCAGCTTCAGCACTTCCGCAATCACAGAAGTATCTGAAGGGGAGGCAGAGGCTCTGGCGTCCGTTTTTTCAGGCTTGGCAAAGGGTTTGCGAGCGGCCCGTGACAGCTTGTTGGGCTTTTCCAAAGGGCCATTCACGGTTGGCATGGGGGCCATCACATCCAAAGGAATGGCCTCCCTGGCTGAAGGAGAGGCGGCTAAAACCGGTGAGAAAAGCTGTATGAGAAGCAAGCCAGTCCCAATGGTCAGGCGCAGGGCCGGATGTTGAAGGTGCGATGTGAAAATTGGACTCATGACTGCCTCTATCGTGCTGGAATTATTGTACTGGCTCCCTAGGTAATTTGCTTGTTAAAGCGCAAAATGCTGGCGCCCAGGGTGATCACGGCCATAATTAGCAAAATCACGGTTTGAAACCACAGATCGCCGCCGCCAATCCCTTTAATCACCACCCCGCGAATAATGTCCAGATAATAGGTCAGGGGGAGCGAGTAGCTGATAATCTTGATAAACCAGGGCATGGGCTCCAGCGGAAAGACAAAGCCGGTGAGCAGCAAGCTGGGCAGAAAAATGGCAACCGTCAGCTGAATGGCCTGAACTTGGGTGCGGCAGAGAATGGAAATCAACAGCCCAATGCCCAGAGAGGTCAGGATAAAAATGAAGGAGGCCAGACACAGGAACCAGAAACTGCCGGTAATGCTGATATTAAAGAACCAGACCATCACCCCCAGGGTTAGCAGCATGTCCAGAAAGCCGATAAAAGCATAGGGCAGGACTTTTCCCAGCATTAAATCGGGGACTTTGACCGGACTGACCATCAACTGTTCTAATGTTCCAGACTCTCGTTCCCGGACCACCGCAAAACTGGTGAATAAAATGGTCAACATGTGCATGACAATGGCCAGAATGGCCGGTACCAGATAGTAGGCCGAGGACATTTTGGGGTTGTACAATACCTTGGTTTTTAGCTCAATGCCTTCGGGCAGAGCGCTTTCGCCGTTCCCCAGACCGGCTTCCGCCAACAGTTTGCGGTTATGGTTAAACACCACCTGACTAGCCCCATCCACAATGGTTTTGGCAATGGTGCCCTGCGTACCATCCACGATGATGTTAATTTGCGGAGGTGTGATCCCTGCCAGGGCTTTCTCGGAGTAATCCGGCGGGATGATAATACCCACCCGGTAATTCCCATTGCGGATTTTCTGCATCATGACCGCATCCGAGGGCACCTGATCCAGATCAAACAAGGTACTGTTCTGGAAATCAGCCATTAGATCGCGGGAAGCGCTGCCCTGATCGTAGTTCACCACCACGGTGGCAATATGCTTGAGATCCCGTTGCACGGCCAATCCGGTCACCATCAGCTGAATCACCGGCAGGGCGATGATAAACATAACCAGATAAGGGTCCCGTAGTAACTGGATAATCTCCTTGCGAAAAATGGACTGGATTCCAGCCCAGCTCAAGCCCAGGAATTCGCCCCGCCTCAAGGCCTCAAGCATCGTTGTTATCCTCATCGTCATCAAAGCCACTGGCATGGGTCTGAGCCATCTTGTGCCCCAAATCCTTCTGGCGGCTCTCGTCTTCGGCCATGCTGGCTTTGGTGAGGGTCACAAATACGTCTTCCAGCGACGGTTCAATGGCCCGAATCTGCTGAACGGCAACATCAGCCCGATCCAGATCCCGGGTTAGGCGGGCCAGCACATCGGCATCCTCACTGACCACATGCAGGGCCTGTCCGAAAATGGTCACATCCTGCACGTAGGGGAGGGCCTTGATTTGGTTAAAGGTCTTCACCAGAGGTTTGCACAGCACCTCCAGGCGCACGTTTCCCTCACCCACAACAGCTTTAGCGTGCTTTAACTCTTCCAGTCCCCCACTGACAATGAGTTTGGAGTTGTAAATATAGCCCAGGCTGCTGCATCGCTCCGCTTCATCCATATAGTGGGTGGTCACAAACAGCGTGACCCCATTACTGGCCAGTGTAAACAGCAAATCCCACAAGCCCCGGCGGGCTACCGGATCCATGGAGGCCGTAGGCTCATCCAGAAAGATAATTTCAGGCTGGTGCACCAAAGCACAACACAAGGCCAGCCGCTGTTTCCAGCCCCCCGATAACTGTCGGGCCAAAAAGCTCCGGTAATGCCCAATGCCCACCAAATCAATCACCTCTTCTTTGCGGCGTTTGGCGCCAGAGCCCTTGACGCCGTAAAGCTGAGCGTAGAAGTCGATATTCTCTTTCACCGTGAGGTCTTCGTAGAGGCTGAACTTTTGAGGCATATAGCCGATTTTGGAGCGAATGCGCTCGGGATCGCGACGCACATCAATGCCGCTCACCAATGCTTTCCCGGAGGTGGGTGCCAGCAGGCCGCACAGCATTTTAATGGTGGTGGACTTCCCAGACCCGTTGGGCCCTAAAAAGCCGAAAATCTCGCCCTTATCGATGTGCAGATTGAGGTGATCCACTGCTACTTTTTCCCCAAAGGTGCGCACCAGGTTTTCAGTCAGAATGGCCGGTTCTGACAACTGCTTGCGGGGCTGGGTTTCGGCGGGAAGGGTCATCATGAATACTTTGAAAATTGGGGAGTGACGTTTGGCTCAAACGCTTAAACGCAGCATAGAGCAAACGGGTCAGGGCACTGAATCAGTGGGCAAAGGAAACATCCACCTTCATGCCGGGGTACAGGGAAACTTTACCGGTTTCATCCTTGTTGGCAATGGTAATCTTCAGGCGGAACGTCGATTCCTCACTGCTGCTATCCCCACCACTGTTGGGAATGAACTCGCTTTTGGGGTTGACGATGGCCACCTGACCCCGAAAATGGGCTTTGGGGTTACTGCGAGGGGTCACTGAAACCGATTGTCCCGGATGAATCGAAAGGCTGGCCAGTTTGGATTCTGGCATGAAGACATCGGCCCACAGATGGTCATAATCGATAATGGTGATTACCGGTCGGCCCGGGGCAACCAAATCGCCGGGGGTTACGGCCACCACGCTGATATATCCGGCAGCGGGCGCCTGGATTCTGAGTTCCGACAACTGGGCTTCCATTGCTTTCAGATTACTGCGGGCCTTTTCCACATTGGCCGAGGCAATGCTCAATTCCTCCGAGTTGGCCCCTTTGGCCAATTGGCCGTACTGTGCCTTGGCCGCCGATAGCTGGGCACGGGCAATCCGTTTTTCTTCAGGACGTCCACCGGATTTCATCAGGGCCAAAGCGGCTTTGGCGGCATTCAGGTTACTTTGGGCCGATTCCGCCGAAGCCACCAGTCCGTCATACTTCTGGCGGGAAATAATGCCCTCATCCAGCATGGATTTAGCCCCGTTCAACGCTTGCTGGGCTTGCTGGGCCTGAACTTCGGCGATTTGAACCTTGCTTTGGGCTTGCGCCACCTCTTCCGGGCGAGCCCCGGTCGAGACTATCCTTAAACGTTGTTCCGCTTGCTGGACACCAGCGCTGGCCTGACGCAACTGGCCGGTATCAGCGCCCTTGGCCAGTAGGGTTTCCTGAGCCAATGCCTGGGCCAGAGTTGCTTTGGCATCAGCGATTTTGGCCTGCAAATCGGTTTCATCAAACACGATTAAAGGCTGGCCCTTCTGCACCGTTTGGCCTTCCTGCACCAGGACTTGGAGGACACGCCCACCAAAGCGGGATCCATTTTTGAATTCGCGGGCCTGCACTTCACCAGCCAGTTTAAAAGCAGGCTGGGAGGGCCATAGCCCGGAGAAAGAAACCCCTAATGCAATGAGGCCCAGAAGCAGAACCGCGCTTAACACCAGTTTGAACGAGAAAGGCTTACGCATGCAAATCAGAAAACTTTTTCAATTGACGGATAGCCATCATTATACAGAAACTGGCTCGGAATCGAACCCTTTTTGTCCCTATTAATGACTGAATGGATGACTGGATAGATGACTGGGGTGGGAAAAAGTTCCTTGTTAAAGGCCCTTTCCTCGCCCGAATGCCAGCATTCCGAACCTGATGCTTACAAAAATTTCGCCCTGAAGCCCGGGTTGTGGATCCGGTTAGTCCAGACCCGTTAGTCCAAATGGTTGTTTTCCCGAAGGTATTCCCGAACCTGATTCAGCGAAGCCTGCACGATACGGGTAATTCGGGAACTGGACAGGCCCACCATGGCCGCAATATCCTTGACCTGCATATTGCGGTAAAAGCGATATTCCATAATGGTGCGGTCTTTGGGGGGTAAACTTTCAATGGCCCGCTTGATGGCCCGCCCCAGTTCCACGATTTCCAGGCTTTCTTCCGGGGTGGCCGAACCATCGCTGATAAAATCATAGGAGGTATCGCCGTCCTGGCCTTCCTGAATGCCCTCAATGGACAGAATGGTCTCGTAAATGGCTTCCCGCACGTTTTCCTGAGAGGGGTTGTTGGCCGTGGCTCCATGAGGCGCAGGGCCACCCTCTCCAGAAGCGGGTGAACCTTCTTGCTCCTCATCCGTTTTGGCATGTTTTAGGGTGTACCACTTGTAGCGGGAGCGTAATTCGTTCCGAATGGCCCAGCGCGTGGCGGTGGCCATATAAGACGTGTTCAGCTTTTCCACCTCTTCGGCGGTCTTGTTTTTCAGCAAGGCCTGAATGGCAATGGCCCCGATGCTCACCAGTTCCTCGTAATCCACCATGTGGGAGGGGATACGGCGGTACTCCACCTTGGCCACCCGTTCCACCAAGGGCAGAAACTGGGTAATGTTCACTTTGCCGGGCACTTTTTTGGGTGATGATGACACGTCAGCTCAGTCCAACCATTTTGGGTACCTTAATTCTGCAAGGGAGGCGTTTTTCCTTTGGTGCGCCAGGCGAACATCAGAATTTCAGCCACTGCCTGGTATAAGTCGGGGGGAATTTCCTGATCAATCTCTACCAACCGAAATAACGCTCTGGCCACCACCGGGTTTTCCACCACAGGCACTCCATTCTCAGCCGCGATTTTTTTGATTCGCTCCGCGAATAACTCAGTGCCCTTGGCCACCACTCGGGGCGCTTCCATTACATCAGCATTATACTTTAAGGCGACAGCGATGTGTATGGGATTGGTTGTAACTACATCAGCTGTAGGAACCGCCTCCAGCATACTTTGCTGCAACATTTGCATGCGTCGCTGTCGGATGGCGTGTTTGACCATGGGATCGCCTTCGGTATTCTTAAACTCATCCTTCACCTCTTTGAAGGACATTTTTTGATCCTGCATGAACTTCCAGCGCTGGTATAAAAAATCGGCCATGCCCAGGGCCAGAAAGGCCCCACCGGCGTAAAAAATAAACTGCATCAGCACTTCGCCCAACAGACCCAAAATGGCGAAAATGTTTTCCGTGCCGCCCACGGCTAGCATGTGCCCCAGGTACTTCTGAAAGACGATCCAGGCCATCACCCCCAGCACAACCATCTTGATGATGTTTTTCACCAGCTCAATGACGGTTCTCTGGGAAAAAATATTCTGGAAGCCCTTGACCGGATTGAGCTTATCGAACTTAGGGCTGACCGCTTTGGTGGCAAAAATGGGCCCTACCTGGAAAAAATCCCCGGCGATGCCCAGCAGGGCAGCCACCAGGATAAACGGGGTAATCAAAAAGGCAACCGCTTTCAGGGTAATCAGGGTCAAATACTGCCAACCAATGTTCTCAATGCTTTTGTTGGGGATTTGCTCAAACACCAGGATAAACAGGGTGGCGATTTCCTTCCAGATGAAAGGGGCCATGCCAAACAGCATCATAAACATCAGCATCAGAAAGAGCGCCGTGGACAGATCCTTGCTTTTAAAGACCTGACCCTCTTCCTTGGCCTTCTTCAGCTTTTGGGCTGAGGCCTCAAACTGTTTATTCTCATCGGCCAAGGCCGAACATCCTTCTGCTTTATTACCTCAGCGGAGCCCTGGGGATAACGCAGACAGTCCTCACTCCCGATGGATGGCTGCTACTGCCCTCTATTATAATCGCCTTACCCGGATTTCCCAAAAACTGGCCTTTACACAACAACCCATTCTGGCATTTTCGCCCCTGATTTATTTTTTATTCTTCATATAACAAGGCAATACTTCTGGGAGCCCATTTACTCATGGTTCAGCAGCCGCCACCGGTTCAGGCCAAGCAAAGCGTTCCACTGCTGGCGTGGCTCCTGGCTACTGTGGTTTCAACCCTGTTTTCCCCCTCCCTTTGGCTGCTTCATGTCGCCCTGAGCCACTGGGTGGATTTTAAAAGCCTGTTTATCTCGCCCTATCCGGGCCCCGAGGCGTTTTACGCCCTGGTGCTGCAATTGAAATCACTGGGGGCCGTGGTGCTGTTAACCCAATTGATGCCCACCCTGCTTTTGTGTCTGGGAGTGGGGGTACTGTACCACTGGGGCTTGCTCAAACTGTTTCGCCGTGCGAGCCGATTGCTCCCACTCAACCGATTCACTGCCAGTTAAACCAAGGCGGGACTGCTCCAGGATTAGGTCCATAAACCACAACACCCCCGTTATTACAGGTGGTATTAGGTGCAACCCCGCCAGTATCTGTGATGCGTCCGTTGTAATAGAGGGTTAGCTCGACAGCTTTTCCTGGGCCATTTGTGGTGCTGTTATTAGTGGTGGCGTCTGGATCAATATGGAACGGGTAGCCATTGGTGGTGCTGGTGCCGCCAAATACATTCTGGGGCCAATATCGAATAACAGCACCGGTGTGGAGAAAAACGCACTTGGAACCCCATGCGTTACAGGGCAATGTTGTGCCGTAGGAGTAAACATCATCCGTTGTTCCAGTGTTGGTGATAGAAACATAGTTCATGTATGGCGTTAATTGCTCAATAGAAACGTTTGTGCTGAAACCATTTTGTTTGGTGTAAAGCTCATACGCTGCCGCGACCATGGCCGCTGCTTCCTTTGTTTTTGCCTTGTAGCCCGAATCTTGTTGGGCAGTGAGGATTTTAGGGATGGTAAAGGTGGCAATCACGCCCAATATCGCTAGAGAAATCAACAATTCCGCCAGCGTAAAGCCAGTGGGTGATCCAAATGATTTAATCATATTGGCTCTTAATAACCTCACTGTCCAATTACCCTTGATTTTATCGACCCCTCCTCTGAAAACTTTAATTTGGGCTTCTCTTGCCAGAATGTTTTTGCTTTATGGAGGCTCTACTGGCTAAACCCATTGTGGGTCAAGCAAGAAGCCCCAGGAATCGCTATAATGAACAGAAAGGGGCTTCTTGCTCCCAACCCAAACCATCCGCAGACGAGAGGATCAACCAACATGACCGCAGGAACCCCGGTACTGAACACCACGGAAGCCAAGTTGCGGGCCCTGAGAGCCGTCATGGTGGAAGTGGGGCTGGATGCCTACATGGTGCCGTCGGTGGATGAGCATATCAACGAGTACTTGCCGGAAAACAAGCAACGCAGGGCCTGGATCAGTGGATTCTCTGGCTCCGCCGGGGACTTTGTGCTTGGGAAAGCAGAAGCCTGGGTCTTTGCCGATTCCCGCTACTACGAACAAGCGGATTATGAAGTGGATACCACCCACATCCATATCAGCAAACTGGGACTGGAAGGGCAGCTCAGCCTGACGGAGGCCGTCAAGAAAATGGCCGCTGCCTCGGACAGTCCATTTCGCTTGGGGTTTGATCCCTTTACCTTAACCGTGCTGCAACATCAGGGCTTTCAAAAAGCCTTTAAAAACACGAAAATCGAGCTGGTTCCGGTGGTCGGGAACCTGATTGACTCCCTGTGGCAGGATGCGCCTCCGGCGGCACACAGCAACGTCTTTGCCCTGCCTGAGTCAATCACTGGGCAAAGCACCAGGGCCAAAATAAGCGCTGTACAAGAACGACTGAAAGCCTTGGGCGTGGATCTCTTGCCGGTCACCAAGCTGGATCAGGTGGCTTGGTTGCTCAACTGGCGGGGGCAAGATATTCCCTACAATCCGCTGTTTACGGCTTATGCCATCCTCACCCCGGAGGCCGCCCATTTGTTTATGGACACCAGCCGGGTTGAGCCAGACGCCCTCAGCGAAATTGAAGGCCTGATTACCTGTCGCCCCTATGCTGCCTATACGGACACGCTAAAGTCACTGAGTGCCCACAAAGTCGCCATGATTGATCCCAAGCACACCACTTGTGGCACCTTGGGCCTCATTCAGGAGAGCGGTGGCTCCATTCAAGAGGGCGAGCATCCCATTGAACTGATGAAAGCCATTAAAAACCCGGTGGAAATCGCCGGGATGAAGGCGGCCAACCTGAAGGCCAGTCGGGGGAAAATTCGGGCCTGGGCCTGGCTGGATGCTCAACTCAAAGCCGGAAAGACCGTCACCGAGGTGGATTTCCAGCAGGCCATTGAACGGTTTTACGCCGAGGAGGATGGCTTTTTCGGTCTCAGTTTCAACACCATCGCCGGAGCCGGGCCCAACGGCTCCATTGTGCATTATGGCACCCCTAACCCCAACAAACGGCTGGAGCCGGGGGAGTTGTTCCTGATCGATTCCGGCTGCCAGTTTATGGGGGGCACCACCGATGACACCCGCACCCTGCTGGTGGGAGAAACCGCCACCCCCACCCAAAAGCTGCGCTATACGGAAGTACTGAAAGCCCATATTAACTGCACCAAACAACAGTTTCCCAAAGGTACGGATGGGGCCCGGCTGGATGGCATTACCCGGGCCACCCTGTGGCAACAGGGGCTGGATTACGGCCATGGCACCGGGCACGGGGTGGGCGCTTTCCTGAATGTGCATGAAGGCCCCAACGGCATCCACAAATTGGCTTACAAGCCCCTGGAGCCGGGGATGATCACCAGCATCGAGCCCGGTTTTTACGAGCCCGGCTGGGGTGGGATTCGCCTGGAAAATCTCTACCTGACCGTGCAGCGCGCCGAAGATGTCCATGGCCAACGCTGGTATGGTTTTGAGAGCCTGACTTACATTCCGTTCGATCAGAAACTGATCGACTGGTCTCTGCTGGAACCTGCCCAAACAGAGTGGCTGGCCCAATACTACTGTGATATTCTCAACTTACTGGCTCACACACTCTCACCGGAAGAGGCACAATGGCTGCAAGCGGCCTGCCAAATACCAGCCTCCGCCTGAGTCAAATCGTTAAATTGGGTTTCTGATTTTAAGGACACGTTCCGGCTTTCTTAAAGTTGCTTTTATTTTGTGTTGGCGTTTCATTCATCACGAGGGCCTATCATGCGTATTTCCACTCCCATCTTCCACCCGGTACCACACGCTCCTGTCCGGGACTTTCCGTCCTTGCCTGTTCTTCTCAATGACGCTCTGGATTTTGATTTGCCGCCGAGCCTCCGGCTTCCCCCTCAGCAACTGGAATTTATTGATCCCGAACAGGAAGCCAACGACACATTTGTGCGAGGCCAGCATTCGCAGCCGGTAACCCCACGGCTTTTTGATAATTCGTTTTCCGCGGACGCCGGGGGCCAAAAAATGCCCCATTCCGCCTTGGTTTCCGCTGCTGCCACAGGCCCAAAAGCAGATTCAAATGCCGCATCAAGGGGCAAAAAAGGAAAAGAAAAGAGCTTCACCCCCATGGCGCTATACCGCCAGAAAATCGCCCCCCTGCTTCGTCAACGAGAACGCCACAAGGAAACAGACAAGGCCCGGTATCCTCAGGAAGTCAAAAAGTTGTTTCGGCAGGCGGCTCAAGAGAATCCCGACATGCCCACCAAACATCTGGCGGAGTCACTGGGCCTTCCACCAGCCGTTACCTACTACTGGCTTGGGTATCGTAACCCAAGGCGGTCTGCAAAAAAAACGGCACCTACCGCCAAGCCTTCACTCACTCGGGGGGATGGGGTGCGGCCAGTTTACTGCGCTTTTGTCCGTACAGAAAATAGAAAATCAGCCCGGCTACTAGCCAGACTAGCAAGCGCACCCAAGCCTCCAGATTTAAATTGACCATCATGTAAATATTACCGCCCATGGCCAGTATGGGCACCCAGGGCATCCAGGGGCACTGAAAGCCACTGGGAATATTAAGCTGTCTGGCGGTGGACAAGGTGTACAAGGGCTTGGCCATAATGAGTAGCCCTGCCAGCATTTTAAGTCCTTGGGCCAAGTACAGGCCTGATTGGCCCAGCGGGGTTAAGAAAACGGCCGGTGTGGGCCAACTCATCCCAAATAAGGCCAAGGGCTTGCTAAAGTCATGGGCCAAGCCATAGCAAAACACGGTCAGCCCCAAGCCGAGCAGTAGCACCGTCCAAACGCTTTGCTGGGGGGCGTCTTCGGCTTTATAGCGCATAATCAGCACACTGGCGGAAACCACTACAAAGGCAAACAGCGTCCCAATGCTCACCATGTGGTGCAGCTCCTCCATGGGCACGGCGGCGGCCATCACGGCGGCAATCAGCCCGGTCACCACGCTGGCGTTCACTGGGGTTCTGAATTTGGGATGAATTTTGGAAAACCACGGAAACAGCAAGCCGTCTCTGGCCATGGCGTAATAAATGCGGGGCTGGGACATCAGCAGAATCAACACCACGGTGGTCAGTCCCACAAAGCCGCCCAGACCAATCAGCTTTTGGGCCAGGGTATTGCCCACACTGCCAAAAGCCGCCGCCAGCGGGGCTCCAGCATCTATTTGCGCAAACGGCACCATTCCGGTAATCACGGCGGAAACGGCCACATACAACACCGTACAAATCAATAGGGAAGCGATAATCCCAATGGGCAAATCCCGCTGGGGATTTTTCACCTCTTCCGCCGCTGTGGAAACGGCATCGAAACCAATGTAGGCAAAGAAAATCAGGGCCGCCCCCTGAAACACCCCGGCCACCCCAAAGGGGAAAAACGGATCCCAGTTGGCCGGCTGCACCCAGGGAATGCCCGCCACAATCACAAACAGCACTACGGCCAGCTTGATGAGTACCATCACGGCGTTAAAGCGGGCCGATTCCTTAATGCCAAAACACAATAGCCCGGTCAAGCCTACAATCAAAAGCACAGCGGCCACATTCACCTGTAAAGCCCCCACGGGCAGGGCCAGCAGCCAGGGCGGCACCGTGAGCCCAAAGCCTTTCAGGCATTCCGTGAGGTAATGGGTCCAGCCCACGGCCACCGTGGAAGCGCCGATGGTGTATTCCAGAATCAAGTCCCAGCCGATAATCCAGGCGAACAATTCGCCCACGCTGGCATAGGCATAGCTATAAGCGGAGCCGGAAATGGGCAGGCGGGTGGCGAATTCCGTATAGCACAGGGCCGCTAAAATACAGGCCAGCCCGGCAAAAACATAAGAGAGCATGATGGCTGGGCCAGCGGCATCCCGGGCGGCGGTGCCGGTCAGTACGAAAATACCCGCCCCAATAATGGCCCCCACCCCGATGGCGGTTAAATCCACTGCTGTTAACACCCGCTTCAGGCCGCCTTCCTTACCTTCCGCCTCACTCAAAATTTGAGCCACGGGCTTGGTGCGCCACAGGGAATGCTTCATGGGTTACCTCACTCTGCTCCCGTTACAGGGGTTGATGGGATCTCAATATTACTATTGTAACCGTTGTATTCATCATTGATTGCATTCATTCATTAATCATTAAGGAGCGCTTCGCAACCCAAAAGGAGCCCACAGAAAAACAGCGACCCGATCATTACATCAGGTCGCTGCTTGCTTGAGCGTTTCTTAAATCCGCCTAGGCTTTGGGCGGCTCGGTCATGGCCTCCGGGGATAAAATGGCGGCCAGGCTTTCCTTGGTCAGCAGGTTGCCCGCATGATCCTTAATGCCCAGCTCCACCACGGCATCCGGCACGCTTTTGCCTTCCTTGTTCACCTTTTTGGCCACCTGAGCGGCTTGCTCGTAGCCAATGATGGGGTTCAAGGCCGTAACCATCTGGGCGCTGTTTTCCAGACGGTACTGGGCAATTTCCTGATTGGCCTGAATGCCCGCAATCAGCTTTTCGGCGAACACCGGCAGGGCGTTGGTCAAAATGCGCATGGATTCGGTCATCTTCAGCAAAATGGTGGGCATCATCACGTTCAGCTGAAGTTGACCGTTTTGCACGGCCAGCGAAATGGTGTGATCGTTGCCCTGCACGATATAAGAAATCTGATCCATCAATTCCGGATAAATGGGATTGACCTTACCGGGCATGATGGAAGAGCCGGGTTGCCAGTCAGGGATGCTGATTTCGCCCAAGCCGGTGCGCGGCCCCATGGAATACAGCTTGATGTCGTGGGCGATTTTTTCCAGCTCCAAAGCGGTGCTGCGCAAAGCGGCTGAATAATCCCCGAACAGGCCAAAGCTGCTGGTGGCCTGGAAGTAGTCCTTGGCATGCAACAGGGGGAAACCGGAAATGACCGACAGATTCTTGGTCACCACGTCCCGGTACTGGGGATGGGTATTTAAGCCCGTACCCAAGGCCGAAGCTCCCAGCCCGATAAAGTGCAGCCGTTTGCTGGCATGCTCCACGTTCTCAATGGTATCGGCGATGGCTTGGGCATAAGCGCCAAACTGCTGTCCCAGTGTCAGGGGCACGGCGTCCTGCATGTGGGTGCGCCCCGGAATCAGCACGCTTTTGAATTCCACGCTCTTTTGGCGCAGGGCCTTTTCAAACGTTTGCAACGATTCGATCAGCGGGCCGTGCATGGACAAAAACGTCAGCCGCATCACGGTGGGGGTCACATCGTTGGTGGATTGCCCGTAGTTGGCATGATCGTTGGGGTGGACTTTGTATTCGCCCAGTTTGCCGCCCAGCAGTTCGGTGGCCCGGTTGGCCAGCACTTCGTTGGCGTTCATGTGGTTGGAGGTGCCTGTACCGCCCTGGTACACGTCCACCACGAACTGGTCGTTGAACTTACCGGCAATCATCTCGTCGGCGGCCTTCATCAGCGCTTCGCCGATGGCCTTGTTGTGGGCGGCGTCGGATTTATCCAGCAAGCCCAAGTCCATGTTGGTTTTGGCGGTGGCCTTTTTAATCCAGCCGAACGCCCGAATTTGCTCAGGCATGATCAGGGAAACCGGCAGCCCGGAAATGGGGAAGTTCTCCTTGCCCCGCAGGGTTTGAATGCCGTAGTACACGTCCGCCGGGACGTCCTTGTAGCCCAGCGAGTCCTTCTCCTGACGGGTGGCCGTTTTTACTTCGGTGGCGGTGGTCATGGAATCGATTCCTTCTCTCTGCAAACCCTATCAAACACAGCGCAGCGCTTGGCCGGTCGCTGGCCCAAAGGCTCCCTTATTTTACCGGAAAAGCGAGGGCGTGAAAAACTCTATTCACAATGATTGCAAGTTGAAAGAAATACTGTAAAATTTCGGCTAAATAGCAGTTATTAGCCCATGATTTCGTGAAGGGGATGGAAAGATTCAATGAGCTTTTTCTTATCTAAAGACAGTAACGACATTGTTTACAGAAATGTTCGGGATTTAGACGGATATTTTTTAAAAGCACGTAATTTTACTGAATGGCTGTGGATAAAGTGTAAGAAGCACGAATTACTTGATTCCAATCATCAGCAAGAGTCAATAAAACATTTTCATTCCCGCTTTTGGGAAAAATATCTGGGAGCGACTCTTTTAAACCGGGGGTTAAACCCTAAAAAGCCATTAGGGGAAGGCCGTACGGACTTTGTCGTTACAAAAGATAATGTAACAATCCATATTGAAGCAGTTGTCTCAGGAAAAGGAGATCCTGCTAAAGGAGATGTTGTGCCCGAACCTCCAGAGCCTGAAAAACCGGGGGACTGTGTCACATACGATCTGCCGGAACGTCAAATACAATTAAGATTAACAAATTCAATTAAAACAAAATATGAAAATTGGCTCGGTACGCATTCCAAAAAGCCTCATGTTTCAGATAATGACCCTTTTGTCATAGCTCTCAACGGCAATCAACTTGGGCACCTTGGAAGTCTGCCGATGATTGTGAAAGTCTTGTTTTCAGTGGGACCCTTAACGTACCATTTTGGTCGCACAGTTCAACCTTATTATCAAAGCAAGCCTTCGATTAATAAGTTAAATGGAAAAGAGATTATTTTGGGGCATTTTTTAGACGATGCACATTCTCAAATCAGCGGAATTTTATATAGCCACGTCGATTGCGTAAACCGGCCCAAAAGACTGGGTGGTGAATTTATATTTATTCATAACCCTCATTCCGAAAATAAAATTCCCTTATCAGTATTCAGCTTTTGCAAGCAGTATGTGTACAAAAAAATTAATGAGACGAGTTTTTGGTTTGACATTATAGAGCCCGGAACACTGGCAATTTCGAGTAACGTAGCTACTTCTTAAAATAAAAAATATTTAGCTTTAAAATCTTTCCTTTGGTAGGAACCCGGCCAACTTCACAACAGACCGCTGCCAACCGCTCTTTTTTTAGACACACCCACATTCACCCGGAACTCATTCAGGCAACCCAACTGCAAAGGACTAATCAATACCTACAGTTACGCCCTGACCGGAATAGCAAGGGCGTAAAACATCAAAAATAGGCGTCTGGCAGGCTGCTCAACATTCCCCTTCCGAGGGGGCCCCAATAATACCCACCAAAAAGACGCTGTCTTCCTCGGCGGTAATGGAATGCTCGGCGCCACTGGGAATTTCAACAAAAGAACCCGTGATCATGTGATGGCGCTTCTCTGCAATGGGAAAAACCGCTTTTCCTTCAAGCAACACGGCAAAGGCCGCTTTGTCCACATGATGGCTGGGCAGCTCATCGCCCGCTTTCAAGGCGAGTTTAATGAGCGTCACTCCCTGAATGGTAGCGATGGGATTCTTAGTGGGCTTGCCTGATACAAACTGAGGGTTTTCAAGCAGGTTGATATTTTCCTGAGTAGCAATTTTCATCGGATTCCTCCCCTTGTTAAACACGCCCCTTCGGCAATGCTCTTGAGTATAACACTTGCAATTTTGGTTTTAAATTAGCACCCTGATTATCGCCGCCTAACACCCCTGTGCCAGAACCAAAAACACTCAGGTCTGCCTGGGATCGAAGCAATCAATTACCGCACAAATGATGTGCGAAGCCGTTGGAACCATTTTTCTATGCCATGCCAACTGATAAAGGCAAATAAAACCGTTAGCAGCAATGCCGTCAGGGCATGAGCCAGCCAGCCCCCCAACGCGCCCAGCCCAGCCAACCGGTTCGCCAGTAACGACTCTGCGGCCACCACGGCAAATAGATGGGTTAAGTACATGGCATAGGTGGAACGTCCCAGGTTGGCAAGCCACGGCAGGGAAAACCATCGGCTGGCAGGCCGCCAATACAACAAGGAAAGTAAAAAGCAGCCGGAAAAAAACGCATTGCCCGTAAAGACTAAAATCTGGGAGGGGTGATTGACCCCCACATTGGGAACCGCCAGGGCCAGAAAGGCGTAATAAATAACAGGCAGGCAGAAGAGGATCGCCCCATACCGAGACATCAGCGCTTCAGGTAATTTGCCCAGGTGCCTCAACAGGGCGATAATGGCTCCCACGGCCAACGTATCCATTTGGGCCAGCGTGTGAAAATAAAAAGCGCCGTTGTCTCTGGATAAAAAATACAAGCCCGCCCGGATGAAAGCCGCCAATATAACAATCAGCACCAGGAGTTGGCCTAAAGCCCTAAAGGTTTTAAATCGGGCCAGCGTGAATCCCCCAATCAGGTAAAACTGCTCCTCCACACACACGCTCCACAGGATAACAAGCGATAACGGCAATTTGACCCCATGATGCTCCGGCATCCAGAAATTTCCCACAAAACCCAAAAACGGCAATAAATAGGTTTGGCACATCGCCGACCAGACGGGCCCGCCAAAGCCCAGTGACCCGTGACTGAAAACCAAAGGCAGGATCAAAAAATTAATCAGGATCATGAAATAATACAGAGGCCAAATTCTTAAAGCCCGCCTGATAAAAAAGGCGGGTAAATCGATCTTAGCGCTGCCAGACCGCTCTTGCAGCAACAGGGCCGTAATTAAAAAACCACTGAGCGTAAAGAAAATCTGAACGCCAAGCCAACCCCAGCCCATCAGGGATTGCAGGAAGACCCAAACAGGCGAATGGCTTTCACCCGCCAGAGGAAAAGGCTTGAGGTGGTTTGAAAACACCAGAAGAAAAGCCAGCGCCCGCAAGCCATCCAACTGGGGGTAATAGCCGAATTTAGCAACACTCTTTTCCACAGTCTCGATTATAACAAACTTGCGCTTCACTATTCGCTTGCGCTTCGGCATCCCAAAGAAAGAAGGGAGCGGGTAGCAATCAATTTCAGGCGTGTCCATTTGAATGGAGTCAATTTTAATCGCGGCGTTTTGTTCTTAAAAAGTAGAGCCTGCTTAAGAACAGATTATTAAAAGCCAGAAGCACATTTTGCCTAAAAGCCGTTCCTATGGTAGGATACCGGCCAACTTCCCCATAAGCCGCTTGCCCGCCCGCTCCCCTTCAGAAAGGACAGCCCTCATGCCTTCCCCCAATCCTGACCTTTATTCCCAACAACCACTGCTGGACGGCATGAGCGCACGCCAGTTTTTTGAGCAAGGCACCGGCTACACTTACGACGATTTCATTTTACTACCTGGCCACATCGATTTTTCCGCCGATGAAGTGGGCCTGGAAACCCAAATCAGCCGCCGCATCAAGCTGAAAACCCCGCTGGTCAGCTCCCCCATGGACACGGTAACCGAGGCGGACATGGCTATCAGTATGGCCCTGCAAGGCGGTATGGGCATCATTCACTACAACAACGCCATTGAAGAGCAGCGGGACGAGGTGTCCAAGGTCAAGCGCTTTAAAAACGGCTTCATCACCAGCCCGGTGACCCTGCGCCCGGATCACACCATTCGGGACATTGATGAAATCAAGAAGAAATTCAACTTCTCTGGGGTGCCCATTACCGAAAGTGGCGAAATGGGCTCCAAACTGCTGGGCATCGTCACCAACCGGGACATTGATTTTGTGCAGGATCGTGACCTGCGCCTGTCGGAGGTGATGACCACCGATCTGGTGGTGGGCAAGGAAGGCTGCACTCTGGAAGAGGCCAACCAGATCCTGCGGGAAAGCAAAAAAGGCAAGCTGCCCATTGTGAATGGCAATTACGAAATCGTGGCCCTGATTTCCCGGAATGACCTGAAAAAGAATCGGGACTTCCCGCTGGCTTCCAAAGATCCGGTTAATAAGCGCTTGCTGGCTGGGGCGGCCATCGGCACTCGCCCGGAAGATCAGGAGCGACTGGACGCTCTGGTGGAAGCTGGACTGGATTTGGTGGTGCTGGACTCCTCTCAGGGGGACTCGGTGTATCAAATCCGCATGATTGAGTACATTAAGCACAAATACAGCCAACTGGAAGTGATTGGCGGCAACATCGTCACCCAGGATCAGGCCCGTAACCTGATTCAGGCGGGCGTGGATGGCCTGCGTATCGGCATGGGGGTGGGCTCCATCTGTACCACCCAGGAAGTGATGGCCTGTGGCCGTCCGCAAGCCACCGCCGTGTATAAAACCGCATTGTACGCCCGTGAGTTCGGGGTGCCGGTTATCGCTGATGGGGGTATTTCCACCATTGGCCATATTATCAAGGCCCTGTCCCTGGGCGCATCCTGCGTCATGATGGGCTCCATGCTGGCCGGAACCGAAGAGGCCCCCGGGGAATACTTCTACCAGGATGGGGTTCGCCTGAAAAAATACCGAGGCATGGGCTCTCTGGAGGCCATGAAAAAAGGCAGCGCCAAGCGCTACTTTAGCGAAGGCGATAAAATCCGGGTGGCACAGGGCGTTTCCGGCGCCGTGGTGGACAAGGGCTCCATCCAGCGGTTTTTACCCTACCTGACCCAAGGCATTAAGCACGGTCTGCAAGACTTGGGCACCCGTAGCGTCAGCGAGCTGCACCAAAACCTGTACGGCGGACGCCTGGCCTTTGAAATGCGCACCCACGCCGCTCAGGTGGAAGGTGGCGTTCATGGCCTGCACAGCTACGAAAAAACCTTTGTTTAGGATGCCTTAGTGGCTGCCTCAGCCGCTTTTTGAGTCGCTTCCGCAGCGACTTTGGCAGCTCCAGAGGTTTTTTGAGCGGCTTCCGCAGCGATTTTAGTCGCCCCGGTGGTTTTTTGTACGGCTCCTGTAGCGGCTTTGGCCGCTCCAGAGCCTAGGGCATATCGCAAGCCCACTACGCCCAGCGCACCGGCAAAAATAATGCTGGCCCATTTCAAGGCCTGATCGGCAAAGGTTTTGTTCTTCTGCGCGGAAGCCACGCCAGCTTTTTCAAACTTGTCCTTGTTCGCGGATGAAGGGGCCAGACCAGCCTGAGTCAGCAGCTTTTCAATGTATAAATCCGCGCCATCGCTGGCCGTGGGTGGCTGGCTCAGGCGCCAGACGTCGTAATCCATATTGCCACCGTGTGATGAATCGACCTTGGACATTCGCACCATCCCAACTTAAAATGGATCTTGTGACTGTAGGCATAAAGCCCTGTTCGCATAAAACCGTGGTGGGGCATTTTTGTGCGAGAGGGGCTGCTCCACGCTAAATCAACCCAGCGTTGTTGCAGTTCCTTAGTTGCGGTCTGTCAGCGTGGATTCCCACCTACGTGGGAATGACAGAGGCTCCCATAAGAGTTGACAGAGGGCTGAAAAGTGACGTGAATAAAAGCGTACAGCCAGGCTAGCGGTCTAGGCGGTTAATCCAGATGAAAAATTTTGACGGGCTTGAGCCAATGGCTGACGCATTGCACCACCCCCAGTGGCTTGCCTTGCCAGGTGGCCAAATACAGGGCGTTGGGCTTCAGCTTGACCTCTGGCTTGCTTGCGGCGCCCTCGGTGCTTTCATCAGCGGCGGGCAGCACCTTCATGCCGTTCCACAGCTTTTTGGCCTCTTCCTCATTCGATAGCGCAATGACTGGAAAGCTCAGGAAGCCCGTCGGGTCCTGTAAATAGGCCGCCGGGGTTTCACTCTGCTGGAGCGTGTCCAAAGGGACGCTGTCGGTCACCTTAAACTGGCCATGCTCGGTGCGTACCAGGCCTGACATATAAGCGCCACAACCCAAGGCCTCCCCGATATCCCGGGCCAGGGAACGAATATAGGTGCCGGAGGCGCATTTGACATCCAGTGTCAGCACTGGATGGGCCGGATTGTCCCGGTTCAGGCCTGTGCAGGTCAGTTCATAAATCACCGTTTCCCGTACCGGTAAATCCGCGGTTTTGCCTTGCCGGGCCAATTCATACAATTTTTTACCGCCCACATGAACGGCGGAATACAAGGGTACCTGCTGCTGAATGACGCCCCGGAACTGGGTCAGCACTGATTCAAGGCGGGTCTCTGACAAGTCTAGATTGCCACAATCGACAGTCGATAAAATCTCACCCTCGCTGTCCAGGGTGGTGGTGGTTTGCCCCAGGGTCACCGCAGCTGTGTAGCGCTTGTCGGAAGGGAAATACTCAATCAGGCGGGTGGCCTGCCCCAGGCAAAGCGGTAACACGCCTTCGGCCAGAGGATCCAGTGTGCCGAGATGACCGATTTTCTTGAGACCATACACCCGGCGTAAGCGAGAAACCACGTCGTGGCTGGTGATGCCTTTGGGCTTATAGATGTTGATGGTGGCAAACATAGTGTGGGTATCGGTCCTATAAAAAGTGTCTTGCAAAGCGAAAAAAGCGAGTCGCTGTGGTTTGGAAACTTGACAGAAGCGTTTGGAGGGGAGAATAATTCTATTACCAATACAGGGTTTTGCCAGCCCCAATTTATGGAATACCGGCAATCCCCCCTGTACCCAACCACCACCGGATGCGGGTGTAGCTCAGTTGGTAGAGCATCAGCTTCCCAAGCTGAGGGTCGCGAGTTCGAGCCTCGTCGCCCGCTCCATTTACTTCACTCCTTGTTCATCATTTTTGAATTTAGCTGATATCAAATATTAAACAAACGAAATTGATGTCATTTTTTGAACAGGTTCCGTTTTAAACTGTTCAAATGCTCAGCATTGGTTCAGCCTGGGCGAGCCTTTATTTCTCTTTATTGAGCCTCATTGTTCTTACCTTTGTTTCTGCCTTTATCAGCGGGATATTTTCAATGTCTATCTATAATTTGCCGGGCGCTCTCCCCGCCCTCTTGCCTCGTGCCCCTCAGGAGCGGCAGGCTTCCTCCAGCCAACAAGCTACCCGCTCTGCTTCAGCCGATACCGCTGCCCGGGCATCCCTGTGGTACTCCTTGCTTCAAGCGGCGGAACAGGAGACATCCGCTCCCGGGGGGGCGCATACGGCTAAGGGCGCTGGGGACGCTTTCGAGCGTCTCTGGACGGCCACTTCCCGTGACGTGATTGAAAAAATTCGAAAACAACAAGCGTTCATTCAGCCAGCCGACATCGAAGATATTATTGTGAGCAACTTTCCGGTCAGGGATCACCGGTTGGCCTCGCTGATGCTGGATGCCATGACCCGTTTTGCCAGTATGAAAAGCCTGAATGGATTACAAGCCCGTCTGGTTCATTATTCCCGGGATAAAAAGCGAGACATCTGTTATGGGCAAGAAGGCTCTTTGGGAAGCACCTTGCATTATTTGGCCCAAAAACATAAATATTCCACGGTCAATCGTAAATATAACGCGGGACTGCCCTCTCCGTTCAGAATAGATGTGCTGAAACAAAAGTCTCTGGACAAGGTGGAAAAGGGCGCCATTTTGCTGGATGCGGTCACCCTGCATCAATTGGCGCAGTCACGGGCATTGCGAGACCACGTTTTGAAACACAATCTGAAACTGCTGTATCCCCAAGGGTGGGAAGAAGGCGTGAACCCGTTTAATCAACTTTCCATGGAGGGGATTGCCGTTAAATTGGCCCAATTGGTGAACATTGCCAAGCAGTTACAGCAAACGCAGGGACTGAGCGAAGAGCAGTCGGTTGAGAAGGCTTTGTCACATCCCACACGCTCGCTGCTGGCAAGCTGGGGTCTGGAAAGACAATTGAAAATACTGGAGCCCGGCTTTCCTTCAGTTCAGCCCCTTGATACTGTCGTGACTCAGGAGGGTGGTTTTCCCTCCAGCGACAAAATCGCAGAGCAACTGGCACCCGCCAGTATTTCCGAGAAGAGCCTGGATAGCGCGCTGGAAAAATTTCCTGAGCGCGCCTACAAACAGGGAGCGTTAGCGGTGTTGGCTCAGCAAGCGGAAATCTTCAGTCCGCTGAGGCTGAGCCTGACTGCCCAGGACTTGCATCTCAAAATTCTGGATTATGCCAGGGCGCACAAGATCCCGGCCAACCGTATTTTTTATTACATTCCCACAAAGGGTAAAAGCTTTGGTCTGGTCAGCGGGAACCATCTGATGGTTAACGAAGTGCCCTTTACCCAATTGATTCAAAATCCTGCCAGTATTAAAAATCCTGCCGAAAGTATTCTGGTCATTCTGGATGATGTGGCGGGTACTGGTTTTAGTCTTTACACGACCAAGAATTTAATCCGGCAAAGCGGATTCTCCGGGAAAGTCATCATTGCCCCCATGGTTTCCACCTCAGAGGCCAAAACCCGGCTTGAAGGGGGGGAAGACCCAAATATGGCATACCTGGCGGCGTATCCCGTGGAGACTTTCAAAAGTCACCCTTCGTTCCAGGCGCTATCTCCCGCCCTGAAAAAAATAATGCAGCGGGCGGTTGGCAGTTTGGGTTTTAAGGAGAATGGCCTGTCAGTTGCTTTTCCCCATATGGCCCCCGATAATAACAACGGTTTTTTTGCCATGCACATTGCGCCCTACTTTACCCTCAACCGGGCAGGTTCTAAGGGGGCAGGCTTTCATTACCCCTCGGAAAAACTGGATGAGTTGATGGAAACAATCCACGGGGACAGTCGGAACCGCCCCAAGGTTGACTCGGACCTGGCGTTGGGTGCCTCGGACTTTGAATGGGATGACTCAGACTTTGAGTCGGCTGTATCAGACTTGGAGGAGGACTCGGATAACAGCCCGGTTGTCCACTTGTCCCTCGGTGGGCTGAAGAAGAGTCCGGCGCAGATGAACCTTGCCGAACTTGCAAAGGAGGGCGCTCTGGCGCGAATGGACACAGACTTGAGCGCCCAGTGGAAAACGCCTTCCGCCTTTCATAAGGTTCCCCTGTCCAGTTCCATTTGACCGCCGTAGACACTCCGCAACCCCCTCCACCCTGTTTGATTCTGTGTGAGCCCGGTCTGCGGCAAACGCACAAACCTGTAACCGTTTGGCCCCTCTTGCCGATGCTTCCCCACCTTTTTTACGGAGTAGTTTCAAGGATTTACTGACAAATTTTATAAAACTTCCGGTTTAAACCTGTTTAAGCCGGTCTCAGCTGGATAAAACCATACCCCTAATTCAATTTTCCGCACGGTATTCTGTCAATTGCCCTGAATTGTCTTTTTTATGAGCCCTATAGCAACCTTTTCCCCGCCGATATCTTCCCCGACACGCTCTCGCTTCAGAGAGGGTATCCACGGAGCCGCTGTTTCCTCAGCAACTTTCAATGCAGACAACACGGATTCCGTCTTTCAGTCGCTCAGGTTGTTTGCAGAGAACGGCGAAAAGTCCGTACAGTCCGTGAGGGGCGATGTCTTGCAGATTTCCGCCCCAAGAAGCCTTTCACCCCGGCAGTCTACACTCAGGGTTTCAGCTGAGCAGGTGGTGAAGAAGCTGGAGGCCCAGCAACGCATCATTACGGTAGAGGCCCTTGAGGCAGCGCTTTTGAAGAACTTTCCAATTCCCACCGATCGGGAGCTGGCCGTAAAGATCCTGACCCAAATGACCCGCTTTGCCAACATGAAGGGCCTGAATGCCTTACAGAGTGCGTTGGTTCGTTATCATAACAAAACATCTCGAGTGATTTACTATCAGGGAGAACCCACGCTGGGCAGCACGCTGGACTATCTTTCCATGAAGCATAAAGCCTCTGGAATTATGCATCCTTTTGCAAACCCTGTTACCACCGAAGTGGGCGATTTAAACCGGGTGGAAAGTGGTGCCATTTTACTGGATGAGCCTACCAAGGCTCGACTGCAAGGCGACCCTCAATTGTGCGAGCATATTCGCCAAAATGGCATCAAGCTGTTGTATCCCGAAGGCTGGGATGAAGGCGTTACCCCCTTTCACCAGCCGTCTCTGGATGCCATGATGGAGAAACTGGCTCCCATGGTGGCTACAGTCAAGCAAAGACAGGCTCATAGTTCGATTAATGAGGATGAAGTCATTCAGCAGGTGATATCCGCTCCCACCAGAGCCCTGATGCAATCACTCAATCTGGAGGATTCGCTGGTGCTGATAGAGCCCTTGTTTCCCCTGGTTCCGTCTTTCAAAAAAAATAATACCTCACCGGTGCAAAAAGTAGCCGATCAGTTGGCCCCCAATCGCCTTAGTCTGGAGGAATTGGAAAAGGCGCTGACTGTGTTCCCGGGTCGGGCAAACCCTGAACAAAAGCAATTAATTCTGAAAATCCTGAACGAGCAAGCCGAAGTGTATAGCCCCATGCGCTTAAAGGGGCTGATTCAGGAAAAACATCAGGATATTTTAGCGCAGGCTAAACAGTTGGATATTCAGCCCCAAGCCATTTTTTATTACATTGATGAAAAGAAGAAGAGCTATGGGCTTATTAATTATCAGTATGCCCAGGTTAATTCAGTAAGGCCGCAGCAGTTTATTGAGCGCCTGGATGCCCTGCCTGATACTCCCGATAAAAACTTGGTGGTGGTACTGGATGATTTGGCCAGTAGCGGCGATAGTTTGCTGGACGTTTACCATAAAATGCGGGAACAACTGGGTGGCAAAGTCCATTTGTACTTTGCCCCGTTGGTTTCAACGAACAAGGCTGTGGAAGTATTTCACGATCTTCAAAAAAAAGATGCTCGCTGCACGTACTGTCCCGGTCAGGTAGTCACTGTGTTTCAGGATCAGGACTCCTATCGGCAGGCTTCTCCAGAGTTTAAAGCCACGCTGAAGCAAGCCGTCATTCACCTGGGGCATCGGGAAAATGGCCTGAGTCTGGCTTTTCCCTATATGGCTCCCGATAATAACAACGGTTTTTTTGCCCGGCACATCGCTCCGCTTTTCACCCTGAACAAGTCTGGATGCAAAGATATCGATCCCCCATCCCCGCTTGAGAAGACGGTACAATCCTCATCTGCTGGAGCCCCCGCTAAAGAGCCTTCCACAGTGGATTTGAGTGGTGTTCAGGCTGCCTTGCGGGGCAATCGGGAAGGGTAGCGCTTGTCATTTTTAACGTGAGAGCCGATTCTGTCCACAACCTCAGGATGGGCCAAGTGTTATGCCCTGGAGCCTTTCCTGAATCAAAATAAGTTGATCTTGCGTATCAGGCTTGTTAAGGTAGCATTTTCAAAATACTCAATCAAAACCCACTATTCAAACTCAACAATAAATAAAGGAACTTGTCATGGCTGCCGAACTGGTAACTGCTAATAAAGTTGTAAAAATGAACTACACGCTCACGGATGCCAACGGCGCTGTGCTGGACTCTTCTCAAGATGAACCGATGGAGTACTTGCAAGGGCATCAAAATATCATTCCCGGTCTGGAGAACGCCCTGGAAGGGCTGAAGGCCGGTGATAAAAAACAAGTAACCGTGCAGCCCGAGCAAGGCTACGGCGTCCACAACCCCGAATTGATTTTTGGCTTACCCATTGAGCAATTCGGCGGGGAGGTTCCTCAAGCGGGTATGGTGGTTCAGCTCCAGTCGGAAGAAGGGGTGATGATGGCCACCATCGTGAAACAGGAAGGTCAGGAAGTCATTCTGGATGCCAACCACCCTTTGGCGGGTCAAGTGCTGAACTTTGACGTGGAAATCGTGGGCATTCGGGAAGCCTCCGCTGAAGAGCTGAATCATGGGCATCCCCACGGCCCCCACGGGCACCACCACTAAAACGGTTTTAAGCGAAACCGCTGAAGTGTATTCGGCTCTACAAAATCGCCAATCGTCAGTATTGTATTGGTCATAACAGGTTTTTCCGGTATGTATGCCGCCTGGCCTTTTCGACCATAGAGCCGAAAGTAGAGATCGTTCTTTAATGCTTGCCACTGGTCACTTTGGAACAAAGTGACCAGTTTTGGCATATTGGCCTCTATTAGGCTCACAGAGGGACAAAACAGGGACAAAACAGGGACAAAGCAAAGACAGGCTATCCCCGGCCCGTTTGCCCCATTCACTCACAGCCACCAACACGCGCATCAGAGTATTGTAAGTGATTTTCGGGGACCGATAATCTTAATATTTTTGAATGAACCTCTCCAAGTCCCACACGTCATGTGCTATAGTGCCCTATAGAGTTACTTTGTACTTTGAAAACCCAGTTCCCACCATTTCCCCAAACGCTCATCAAGCTGCGCTTTGGACTTGTCATAAGTTCAAACCCCAGCTTTATGGGGCCGATTTGGATTTGACAGGGCGAATACGGACGCAAACTGCGCGTCGAGGTGCTGTTCCTCGTAAAAACAAGCAAATTGACAAATGCCAAAAGCAATGTCATCGCCGTTGATTTCGGCGCTCGTGCTCGCAAAGCTGCTTAATAGCAGTCTTGTAGCATAAGCCAGAAATCCCCTCGACCTACTGAGGGTGGCCACCTTGTACCTCCTGCATGCCGAGGTGCCGGGTCCCCCATGCATGCTAGCGGAAACCCAATGATCATAAGGTGAATGCGAATTTCATGATCAAGCCTGGCGAGGCCAAACGCTTGGATCAATCCTAAGGTCGTGGGAAGTGCCTTGGGTTGATTGACGATAACTCTTCCCTACACGCGTAGACGTTTGCCGGCGTACGTTCTGGACGAGAGTTCGAATCTCTCCGGCTCCACCATTTTCTCTTCTGTGCCAGTGGGCGACAAGCCTATCTGTACGCACTTCGTGCTACAGCTTTGCTTTCTCCGGCTCCACCAAATTTTCTCCTTTAGGAGTGGGCGACTCCGTGACCCCTACGACCTGAAGGTCTAGGGTATACTGATCTCTAGGGCTAAATTGTTTTACAATATTTTTTTAAAGATTGGGTATTTGGAAATTTTTTGAATGTCGAGAGATATCAAGCCTTGCTACTCTAAAAGTGTCGTTAATCAGGCTGGAGAAAATATCAGGAAAAACCAGTTTACTGATGACGATGTAAATATAATTGAAAATTGGCGCGCTTCCCATAACCATATTCTAAATTCTTGGCAAGCGACTCTGCGTAATAGAAGCAGAGATAAAGATGTTGTTTTTGCTCAAAGGTTGAAACGAAGAAATACGATTTTTAATAAATTACAACGACAACCCGAGATGAAATTAGCGCGCATGCACGATATTGCAGGCTGCCGGCTAATATTTCGAAATACAAAGGAACTTATAGAGTATCGGGAGAGCTTGCATAAAGCCAGGATGATACATATAAGGAAAAAAGCTGAGATAGTTCCATATCCTTACAACTATATTGCGACGCCTCCTAAAAGTGGCTATAGGGGCATTCATGATGTGTATGAGTATTGTGCTAGACACAATCGTTCAAATACTTGGAATGGGCTATTAGTAGAAATTCAATACCGGACAATTTTTCAGCATGCTTGGGCGACTGCTGTAGAAGTCGCAGGATCTTTAACAGGTAATCACTCAAAATTTGATCAGGGTGATCTTGGTCACAAAGAATTTTTTAGACTGTCTAGTGAAATAATTGCTAGGGCATTCGAAAATTCTAAATCTTGTAAGGCGGCTTATACGAATGCAGAGTTGATTGAGTCTTTTACACAACTTGAAGATGAGATTAAGCTCTTGAGAGCGTTAGACAATCTGAGTGTACTGTCAACCCAGACGCACTTTAAAGGTAAGAATGTGATTTTAATTTTTTCGGAGCAAGGGAAGGATAAATATGGAGTCAGGGTTGCTACTTTTGACTCTTTACCGAAAGCTACTGAAATGTATTTTGAATATGAAAAGATTTATAGCGGTGATGACATTGTATTGGTTCGAGCGGAATCTCTTGAAAGTATAAGGAACGCTTTTCGAAATTATTTTTCTGATGCTCAAGATTTTGTAAGGCTTGTAAAAAGAGGTGTGAGCAAGCTAAAAAAATAAATCCTTAACAGGGACTTATCATGCTCAATATTTATTTTAAAAACGGATATCTTTTTTTAGGCTTATAAAATCCTTGCTAATTTATTCTTATCATTCTAGCTATTGAGAATTAGAGCTGAATGTTAAAAAATGTCGCCGTATTTCTGTCACTGGTAATCCACAAAGTAGTGGGCGTTCAGGGGGCTTTCTGGTGAACCGTTGTGCCATAGTGGCAGCACCACGGCATGAGCCCTCGGGGTCAGCCATTTTTTGGGCGTCAAGCTCATCCTTTGCTAAAATAAACAGAACTGCACAAACTCAAGGAGCTTTTTCGTGAAGGGATGGCTGATTACATGCCTATTGCTTGGAGCCAGCTTTTTCTCCAGCGCCTTGGCCGATCCTCTGGTCGGAGAAATCGCCAACTACCCGGACTGGCAACCCGAATTAGAAGAAGTTCTGGAAACCGTGGAACATCAGGTGCAATCGCATCCGCCTGAACACAGTCACGAAGCGCTGTTAGAGGAAATTCAAGTCACTGACCCCAATACGGGCAGTTCAGGCAGCCTGATTCCCCACATCCCGGAGCCGATGCACTTCGACCTGATTCGCCCGTTGGGCGCTCGGCAAGGAGAGCTGGAGGTCAACAGCCTTTTTCTGAAGACGCTTTCTGGTAAAACTGCCCTGGAATGGGCCCCGGAAATTGAATATGCCATTCTGGACAATCACGCCATTGAGTTTGAGTTGCCCTTTGAAAGCTTGCGACTTGAAACTTTAAAAGCGGCCTATCAGGTTACCCTGGGGACGGATAAGCACCACAGGCTCATTCATGGCTTGCAGGGCATCGGTAAATATGACCTACACACCAAAAAGGCCTCGGTCACCGGCCTTTACATTGTGGGCTGTCAACTCAATGAACGCTGGAGCGCATTGACCATGGTCGGGCTTCGCCATTCAAGCCTGAACCACAGAAACGGAAGTTTTGTGGGGCTGCTGAACCCCAGTCTGTTTTACACCCACTCGAAACATCTGCGCTTTGGGCTCGAAACCAATTTAAGCCTTACCAAATCCAGAAACAATCACTATCTCTATCTGCCGCAAGTGCATTTGGAATTGGGAAAAAAGTACAGCCTGCAAATTGGGGCTGGTTTTGAACACTATTCTGTGAGCAGGTTCCGACCGGTGGTCGGTATGAGGCTCATCCGCGAAATGTGACACTCATAAACCCGATGCCTGCTACCGAAAGCGAGCCATTCAGATTATGCCTGCTTCAAGGCCGCCTGTCCCACAAGCCGGGAGAGGGATTCTCAATGCTTTTCATCACCTGCCGCCCTTTTCCCCTGTCGCCGCTGGGGTTGAGCATTAGCGCTGGATATTGAAAATCTCGCCGTATTTCTGCCACAGGTAATCCACAAAGTAGCGGGCGTTCAGGGGTTCCCCGGTGACCCGCTGCACAATGGTGGCCGCCGATTCCATTTTGCCTACGGCATGAATTTCCTGGCTCAGCCAGTTTTTCAAGGGCAGCAGGTTCCCTTGCGCCAGCTCGGTTTCCAAGGTGGGGTTCTGTTGCTTGGCGGTGTTAAAAAACTGGGCGGAATACAAGTTCCCTAAGGTGTAAGTGGGAAAATACCCAAACGACCCGTGGGACCAGTGAATGTCCTGTAAGGCGCCCTCAGCGTCGTTGGCCGGGGTAATGCCCAGATAATCCTGCATTTTAGCGGCCCAGACCTCTGGAACTTCATCCACCTTCATGGTGCCTTCAATCAGGGCTTTTTCAATCTCGTATCGCACCATTATGTGCAGGTTGTAGGTGACTTCATCGGCTTCCACCCGAATGAAGGAAGGCTGCACCCGGTTAATGGCATGGTAAAACTGCTCCAGGCTCACGTCTTTCAAAGTGGGAAAAGTAGCTTGCAACTTGGGCAGGTAGTGACTCCAAAACGCTTTGGAGCGGCCCACCAGGTTTTCCCACATGCGGGATTGGGACTCATGAATGCCCAGAGAGGTGCCTTCTGCCAGAGGGGTGCGGTTCAGGGCCGGGTTGACCCCTTGCTCATACATGCCGTGGCCCCCTTCGTGCATGGAAGAGGATAGGGCGGAGAAGACGTCATACTCGTCCACGCGGGTGGTCAGACGAACATCCATGGAGCTGGCCCCGGAGGAGAAGGGGTGCGGGGCCAAGTCCAGACGGCCCGCCTCAAAGTCAAAGCCCATATCCTTCAGCACTTGCTCGGAAAAAGCCAGCTGATCGCTTTGCGGGAACGGGCCTTGGTGCAGTAAGTCGGTTTGTGGGGTGTAGCCACTGTTCTGAATAGCCTTGAGCAGTGGCACCAGTTCCGCTTTCAGTTGTTGGAACTGAGGATCCAGTTGCTTAACGGTCAGGCCCGGCTCATAGTCATCCAGCAGGGCATCGTAGGGAGAATCCTCATACCCCTGGGCTTCCGCCATGCGCTGATTGAGGGAGACGATTTTGCGCAAGACCGGCTCAAATTGCTTGAAGTTTTTGTTGCTTCGGGCTTCAACCCAGATTTTATGGGCCTCAGCGGTGGTTTCCACAATTTCTTGCAGCAGTTCAATGGGGGTCTTCTGGCTTTTATCAAAATTGCGACCGACTTCCCGCACCAATGCCTGGCTCATGGTGTCCAGTTTTTCCAGAACGCTGGGCTGGCGCAGGCTGCGCAGGTGTTCGGCCATTTCCGGGCTGGTCATCAAGTTATGGGAAATTTTAGCCAGGGTGGCCATTTGCTTGGCCCTTAAGGGGCCGCCTTTTTCCGGCATGCATATCTCCAAGTCCCAGCCCAGTAGGGCTTGCGTGGCTGAGAGATCGTGGATTTCATTCACCAGGGACTGAAATGCCTGTACGGATACGGCAGTGGATGTTTGCATGGCCTGACCCTCTCTTTGTGCAATCGCTTTGCGCAGACTGTTTCGTCCTATTGTAGCGGGAATGCGTCACACTCAAAAGGGGGTGCTAGGGACTGTGAGGCGAGGGCTTCGCTCAGCGTTGCAGAAAAATATCGGGATCCATTTCCTGTACCGGTTTAATCCCGCGTAGGCGATTGACCAGTTCTTCCACCTGGGGCATATCAATGGTGGGGGGCAGGTGGGGTTGCAAGGCACTGGTTTTACGAATGCCCGTTTCTAAAATCAGGCCGTCGGCGAATTCAAACCAGGCATCCGGTTCGGTGTGCGCACTTTGATGCTCCAGCCAGACGGGGAAACTGACTTGCCGCCTGAATTGGTGAAGTTCGTTTGGCTGAAGGGATTGGCTGGAAATGGCCAGGCTAATGGGGCCAAAGTTGCTTGGGAGTTCCTGGGCCAGTGTCAGCAAGCGCTCCAGCGCCTGCGCCTGGCCGATGACGGCTTGATTGATACCGGTGGTCAGGTGTTGCGGGGAGAGATCCACCAGCAATGGCGGGAGCTCTGCTTTTAGCCGATTTTTGTAATGTAACAGCTGATTGCTGCGGCTGTTCACCACACCGCTTTCAGAAATCAGGGCGCCACTGAGGACAGACAGCCTGAGAAAATCGGCCCCAGTGTTCAAGGCAATAGCCAAAGCGGTTTCCGGGTCATTGCGCAATACGGAAATGCCGACTGGCAGGTGGGTAAATTGCTTGAGCCGCTTGCTCAGCAAGGCCATTGCGATGGCCCCGGCCACATCCATCCGCTCCGGGGAGAAAGGGGTGTCGTGGGCGTTTTCCAAAATAAGGCCGTCCACGCCCCCGGTAGCCAAGGCTGTCGCCTCTTGTTCGGCACGGGCAACCAGGGTGTCCCAATTGCCGTCCCAGTCTGGAGATCCGGGCAGGGCTAGCAATTGCACCCGACCGATAATGGGTTTGGGTTTTTGAAATATTTCCGATAACATAGCTGTATTCTAATACGGAAGCACTTCTTCTCACAGCATCCGTGATAGAAGTGATAGAAAATATTGAGAGGCTAATCCTTCAGATTTCTTGTCGCCAGCCTTCGGCATAGCCCGTCCAAGCCCTGAACGTATAAAACAGGCTCGGTTTGAGCCCAAACGCAAACCGGAAACCGCTCCGCTTTTTATTGGAGAAACGGATTCCCCCAAGAATGGACATAAATTCATGAAAAAACCGATTGTTGCTATTATTGGCCGCCCCAACGTGGGTAAATCCACTCTGGTCAACCGTATTATTGGCTCCCGAAAGGCCATTGTGGACGATACGCCGGGGGTAACCCGGGATCGCTCCTATTATGACGCCGACTGGCAGGGGAAAGCCTTCACCCTGGTGGATACCGGTGGGGTCATGCCGGACGCCGATCTGGAAGAGCATCCTTTTGCGGATTTAATCAACATGCAGGTGGAAGTAGCTCTGGCGGAGGCTGATTTGGTGGTCTTTCTGCTGGATGGGCAAGCTGGGATCACCGCTGTGGATGAGGATATTGCCGAGCAGCTCCGTCGGAGCGGCAAGCCCATTTTGCTGACCATCAATAAAATCGATCGCCACGATCAAAAAGCCCTGGCCGCTGAGTTTTACGCCCTGTCTTTGGGAGAGCCTTATTCCCTGTCCGCCTTGCACGGCAATGTGGGCGTGGGCGACTTGCTGGATGAAATCATCAAGCGCTTGCCCGTCCCGGCGGAAGACGTGCAGGAGGATACCCGTATCCACATCGCCCTGGTGGGCCGCCCCAACGTGGGCAAATCGTCTATTCTGAATGCCCTGCTGGGTGAAGAGCGCTCCATTGTTAGCGATATTTCCGGTACCACCCGAGACTCCCTCAATGTCCCGGTCACCTTTGAGGGTGAGGAGTTTGTGTTGGTGGATACCGCAGGGATTCGTAAAAAAGGGAAAGTGGACTACGGCATTGAGATGTTCTCTGTAGATCGTTCCATCCGGGCGGTTAGAGAGGCCAATGTGACGGTGATGGTGTTGGATGCCACTGAAAACATTCAAAGTCAGACGGCGGGCATGGTCACCGATCAGGATAAAAAAATCATTGATATGAGCAACCAGGCTGGCAAAGGGCTGGTGCTGGTGGTCAACAAATGGGATTTGATTCCCAACAAGACCTCCAAAACCGTCGATACCTTCAAGAAAAAGCTCTATCAGGAACTACCGTTCGCCGCCTTTGCCCCTGTGTTGTTTACCAGCGCCGCCAAAGGCCAGCGCCTGACCAACATTTTTGAACTGGCTAAAACGGTGCATGAAAACGCCAATCGTCGGGTTAAAACCAGTCTGGTCAATGAGGTTATGGCCGAGGCCTTCACCCTGTCTCCGCCTGCCCCCATTAAGCAGCGCCGCCTGAAGTTGCTGTACGCTACTCAGGTCGGAGTGGCCCCGCCCACGTTTATCGTGTTCGTCAATGATGCTAAACTCATGAAGGATTCCTATCGTCGTTATCTGGAGAAAAAGCTGCGTGAAAACTTCGAGTTTTCCGGGACGCCGATCATCATCGTGCCTCGCTCTCGTGAAGAGAAAAAGGAAAGAATGCAAAAGAAGGGAAAATAGGCGGTAAATACAATGCATTACCTGATTGCGGCCGTGCTGGGCTACTTGATTGGGGCGATTCCCACAGCGTACCTGGTGGTTAAAAAACTGACCGGGCAGGATATTCGGCAGGTGGGTAGCGGCAACGTGGGCGCCACCAATGTCAAGCGGGCTGCCGGGTTTAAACCGTTCCTGTTTGTGTTGCTGGCGGATTTTCTAAAAGGCACTGTGCCGGTGCTGCTGGCCAAATTCCTGTTTCCAGGAGCGCCATGGCTGCATGTATTGGTGGCCTTGTCTACCGTCATTGGTCATAGCAAGTCCATTTACCTGGGGTTTGCCGGTGGGAAGTCGGCGGCTACCGGTTTGGGTGGCTTTGTGGGCCTGGATCCGCTAGCAGGGATTTTACTGGCGACCATTGCCTATGCCACCATGCGCCTGACCCGGATGGTCTCGGTGGGCTCCATGCTGGCCAGCGTATTGGCTCCCATTCTGCTGATTGTATTTAAGGCCCCGGTTCCTTACCAAATTTATGCCGCCATTGCCGGACTTTATGTTATTTATTTGCATAAGGCCAACATCCAGCGGCTGTTAAATGGTACGGAGAACCGTATTTAAATGAAAAAACTGGCAATTTTGGGCGCAGGCAGTTGGGGGCTGACCCTGGCCTGGTTGAATGGCGCGCAGCATGAGAACGTGTGGCTGTGGGACAGAAACGCGGACAAAGTAGCCGCCATGGGCCGGGATCGCAAGGTGCTGTTTCCGTTGCCGGTGATTTTGCCCCAAAAGCTCAACCTGACCGCCTCATTGGCAGAGGCCGTTCGGGATGCCGATGTGATTTTGATGGTGGTGACCGTTTCCGGGACTCGGGAGGTCTTGCGACGCTTGCGGGATGAAGTGAAGCTGCCCCGGCATGTGGTGTTGGTCAACGCTTCCAAAGGCATTGAGTTCCCCAGTCTCAAGCGCATGTCCGAGGTCTTTGCCGAGGAAATGCCGGAGAATCCGTATGCGGTGTTATCTGGGCCCACTTTGGCCATGGAGATTTTGAATGGCCTGCCCACCGCTTGCTCCATTGCCTGCGAAGATTTAGAGATAGCCGAAGCCTTGCAGCGGGATTTATCCCACGATTTATTCCGGTTGTATTCCAACACCGATGTAACTGGGGTGGAGCTGGGCGGGGCTCTGAAAAACATTTTCGCCATTGCCAGTGGCTACATGAAGCAAAAAGAACTGGGCGACAATGCCTTGGGGGCGCTCATTACCCGTGGCTTATCGGAGATGACCCGTTTTAGCGTGGCTTTGGGAGCTGACCCGGAGAGCTTATATGGCATGAGCGGCTTGGGCGATTTGCTGGCCACAGCCAACAGCCCGCTCAGCCGGAATTTTCAGGTGGGGGCTCGCTTGGCTCAAGGGGAAACGCTGGATAATATTTTGACCGACCTCAAAGTGGTGGCTGAAGGGGTGAAGACCACCCATGCCGTTTATGAGTTGTCCCATAAGATGGGCCTGGATACGCCCATTGTGGATATGGTAGAAATGTGTCTGTCGGGGCCTTTTTCCGAGAAAATGATTGTGAAAAGCCTGATGACTCGAAAATTGAAATCCGAGCAAAAGGAGTCTGGCAAGTCCCTTTAATGGGGCCTTTATCAATGGGGCTTTTATCGGTTTTCACACAGGGAACATCAACATCAGAGTGGGGAAATAGAATGCTGTTACAAATTCGGCCCAACGCCTTTGGGCACCGTGAAGGCGATTCAGTGCGGAAATCGACAGAGTTTAAAAAAGGGTTGCGATGGACGGCCCCAAAGCAAAACACAGTCTTTGCCCCAACTCCGGCCCAATCCAATGACGGTTTTGGGCGGCCCTCCATTGGCTTAAAGCGAAGGCAGTTGCTACAGGCTGGCTTGCTGAGTCTGTTACCGGGGTCGATCTTCGGGCTGGGGTCTACCGCTCAGGCGCATCCCTGGGCTGATATTCCCATTGAGCGCCCGCAACCCTTCTCGGAAGAGGAGCTGAGGCAGGCTCAGGCAGCGGTGGATCAAGCCCGACCCCATCTTTTTCCCTTTGAAAATGCCTTGTTGGATGGGCGGCAGCGCTTGTTGCGGAAGGCCAATGATTGGGTGCGACAGGCTCAAAAACTGAAAGCACAGGGGAAAGATCCCCGGCAGGTTGTTGACCGGGCTGCTGGACAGGCTCAGCGTGGTGATTCAGAAGCCAGGGCCGTGCTGGACTTAATGCGTCAGTCCTTCCATTAGGGGTTCTAATAGGGGTTCTAAGAACCGGCAGACGCCTGCCCCATGCTGCGAACCATTTTGGAGCGCAGCCCGTCAAAGCGCAGGGCTTCATCCTTGCTGTATTCGGTGTTTTTAAGCACGGCTTGGGCCGAGGGATGCACCATGATGATGTTGTCGATATGCAATTGCATAAAGCTGTAAATACGCGGCGAACTGGGGCCGTTCCGGTTGATGAGCTTGGCGTCGGTGACGGCCAGGAATCGTTTTTCCGGGTCGTTGAGTAAATCGCTGATACGGCGCTCCTCACGGGCATCTCGGGATACATGGATGATGCCTTGCACTTCGTGATCGGCGGTCAGGATGACCACTTCCATGGGAATGGCCGCCTCTTTACCGACAATGCGCTTGGTTCTGGATGAATTTTCGGAGGGATGTTGCCCGGCTGACATGGTGCTGCTGTCCTCATGCTCGTCTGTGAGGTGACGTATGAGGGGTATCGGCAGGGAGGGCCGAAAGTTTAATCGGAGTTTGAGACCGGAAATTAAAACAACCCGTAGACTGCGATTGAAATTCAAATTGCCTTTGTCTTTCCCTTCTGGCAAGGCATCCAAGGCCTCTGGCGGACGTTTTTCAGGCCCGCCGCTGGGGGATGAATTCAGCCAGGTTGATGAGGGCGGTCTTGGCGGGGGAATCGGGTAAAAAATCCAGCGCTTGCTTGGCTTTGGCCACATACTCATCGGCCAGTCGTTGTGTACCAGCCACCGCATCGGCTTTTGTCAGATGTTCCTGAATTTTCTGGATCAGCGCTTCATCGCTGGGCGCTTCAAACAACTGGGTGGTCAGGTGCTTGAGGGTCGTTCGTTCGTCGCTGCTGAGCTTTTCTGATTCCAGGGCCAGCAGGATAGGCGCCGTCAACAAGCCGTTGCGCAAATCGTCCAGCACCGGCTTTCCCATTTCCGCTTCCGTGGCCGTGTAGTCCAGCAGGTCATCGGCCACCTGGAATGCAATGCCAAAGTGGTGTCCATAGGACTTCAGGGCCTGTATCTGCTCTTCCGGCAGACCGTTAATCACGCCCGCCGACTCGCATCCGGCGGAAAACAGGCTGGCCGTCTTGCACATAGTTTTCCGGTAGTAGCTATCCCAGGCGGTGTCCAAGTGATAGCTGGTGTTCATCTGCTCCACTTCCCCGTCGCACAAGTCGGCCAGTACATGGGCGAAGATGGAAACCAGACGAGGATTTCCCAGTTTGGCTAGCTTGACGCTGGCCTGGGCCAGCAGGTAGTCCCCGCTGAGAATGGAAATTTTATTGCCCCACTGGGCCCGTACTGTTTTACGCCCCCGGCGCAGCTCGGAACCGTCAATCACATCATCGTGCAGCAAGGTGGCCACATGAATCATCTCAGCCACGGCGGAGGCTTCCACGGCCTGATGGATTTCGCTTTCGGTTTGGGCTTTACTGGCCTGCGCGCACAGTAAAGTGACCACGGGGCGCAGGTATTTCCCACCGCTGAGCAGGGAGTATTCCACGGTTTCCGCTAAAACTGCGGATTGCGGCGGAATGATCGCTTTCAGGCTGTCTTTAACCGAATTCAAGGGCGCTAGAATCAAATCAAACGCTTGTTGGACGGTGGGCGACAGCAGGGAGGACATTGTTCAATCCAATCCTTGGGCTAACGGTGGGGGAACGGCGGCTTGCTAAAGTTTTGCTTTACTGGGCATTATCGGTAAGAACCGGGGTGGCGTCAAACTGTCTCTATTTTACAAGGGACGTCCATCGGGGGAAAATAATAAATCGCAGTCTCAAGCCTTCAATTTTGTTGCTTTGCTCAGGGAGTTCAAAAATTGAGTTCCAAGTCCCAGCCGGTTTTGTTGGTTACTGGCCCCCCCGGTAGTGGTAAAAGCCGATTTCTGGCCAAAGAGGCCATCCGTCTGCATGTGCAGGAGGGGCTGGCCCTGTCCGGTTTGTTCGTGTTGGCCGTTAGTTCGCAGAATCAGTCCCGACTTCAGGTTTACCTTGAGTCCGAGAGTCAACTGGCAGGCCTGGCCGGGGTAAAAATTAAAGTGCAAACGCTAGATGCGTTTTGGTTGGCCCAGGTTAACCAGGGACAGCCGGAAACCAGCCAATGGCGCTTGCTCAGTGAGCTGGAGAGCCAGGCCTTAACTGCTCACGCAGTGCAAAGCGTCATTCACCCGGAGCATCCCCTGTTTTCAGCGAGTCAGGATGCCTCCTTCACCCGGTTGATGGCGAATCTCATTCGGCAATGCCAGGTGGGTGGCTGTTTACCGGATCGCATGATGACGTATACGGGCCTTTCCGGAGAGCGTGTGCTGTTACTGGGGCAGATTTATCAGCAATTCCTGAGCCTGTGCCAGCAGGCCCGATTGCTGACCTACCCGGCCCTGGCACAGATGCTTCAGGAGCAAGACGCCGCTGCACAGTCTTTCCTCCCGCCTGGCCAGGTTTCCGCCCTCTTGATTGATGAGGCGCAGGAGCTGTCTTCCGCTCATTATGACTGGCTTGCCCAGTTGCCGGTGCGGCTGGTTCTGGCGGGGAACCCACAGTTGGGGATCCGCAGTTACCGGGGTGGACAGCCGAAGTGTTTTGAAACTTTTTTCCAGCAGCAAGGCCGACCTGTTACCCATCAGGTTCAGCAGGCCAACTTGCGGAACAACGCCCCGGTCTTGTCTGTGCTGAACGGCTTGTTGCCCGCCCCAATTTGGGAGGAGCAGGCCCCGGATCCGGCACAGCTGGGGCAGATGCTTCAATTTGGGTATTACACCGACGCTGCCGCCGAAGCGACTGCCCTGGTAGATTATCTGGCTGACGTTGTGGAACGGCAATCGATGCCCGTGTCTGACTTTTTGTCCCCCACAGGCTCCCGTCCCGCCACTTGGTCGGATTGCGTGGTTTTATTGCGTTCCGGGCGGTATAAGTCGAACTTGTACGCCGCCTTTTTGCAGCGTGGCATTCCGTTTCAGGATGAGAGCCTGAGTGAGGCGGTGCTGGATTTTCAGCGGGATTTTTACGCTTTGCTGCAAGTGCTGGCCATTTGGGAGGGGTGGGGCCTCCAGCCTGAAGACTTCCAGACGCCTGAGGCTTTGGAAGGTCAGGCTATGCGCACAGTGAAATCGTCTCTGGACTGGGCAACGTCCCTGAAAGCCCACAATCGCTATTTACTGCGCTGGTTGGAGGCGGTTCTGCACGATACGCCCCATACGACCGCGTTGGCCAAGCTCGCGGCCCCCGTTCAGGAGGCGGAGCCCGTCTGGTTGCTGGGCCTTTGGCTGAACCGGGAGCAAACGTCTCCCGTGGTTGCGGAACGCTTGCAGGCCATGGTGAACCTGTACCAGGCCTGGTTGCAACACCCGGATCCGGGACAGTTGCTGGATGGTGCCGTGCAGGCATTTTCGCCTGATGTGACGCCGGGCGATAGCACGCCTGAGCTGGCTTTGTGGGCCTCTTTGCAGCCTGTGCGAAAAGCCATGGCGCAATGGGGCCAGCGATTTTATGAGGCCACCGGGCAAGGGGTCTCCCTGCGTATGATGCTGAACCAGTTTGAGCAGTTTTGGCAGGGCTTGACGGCTACGGAACCCAAGAATCAGGTGCGATTGCTCAGCGTTCACCAGGCGCAGGGAGAGACGGTTCCCGTGGTGGTGATGCCTTTTCTACAAAGCGAGGAATTCCCCAGCCATCGGGAGAACCCGGAGTGGCTCAGTCCGTCGGCGTTGGAAGCGCTGGGCTTGCCCGCGCTGTTCAGCGAAGCCGAAGAGCGGCGCTTGTTTGCCGTGGCGGCCAGTCGGGCCAGTCATCGTTTGTTACTAACTTGCCACCAACGGCAGGACAACGAGCGAGTCTTGCCCTCGCCCTACTATACGGCCCTGCTGGCCCAGAATCGGCAGTGCTTGCAATGTCCCTCGGCTGCGCAGGTCTGCGCTTGTGAGTCTGGAACCACCCCTGTAGCTGCCTGTGAGGTTGATTTTTGCAATCACCCCGCTCGGTTACAGACGGCACAGCCACAGGCTGCCGTTGAAAGCGAGTTCCCAGACGTTCAAAGCGATTACCAGAGCAACAGCCTCTGGGCGCAGCTCCATCCGCAAGCCCCGGAACCGATTTTCGAGGTGGACGAGGATCTGTTCATTAGCCCCACGGCCATTACCCGGTACATGCAGTGCCCACGGCAGTATTATTACAAGCACTTGCTGGGCCTGAAGGAGCCGGGCTCGGTGGCGGCCAGTTTGGGCACGCTGATTCACAAGGTCATGGAGGCCTTTAATAGCCAAACGCCTCCGGGTGAGCATACCCCCCAGCGCTTACGAGAAGTGGCTGAGGCTTTCTTCGGGTTTGAAAGCGATTCTCATGCCTTTTATATGGCGGGCTTTGGGGAGCGGGAGCGCCAGACCTTGTCCCAGATGAGCCCGCTGGCTGTGCATGCGCTTCGGCAGTCTTTGCTGGCCTCCGTTGAGGATTTGACCGAGAAAGGGTACTTTGACCGATACGGCAGCCTCAAGGCCATTTATGCCGAGCGGGAGCTAAAAGAGGTCACTCTGGCCGGGTTGGAGCGCTGTCGTTTGAGCGGAAAAATGGATGCGTTGATTCAGCTGGCCGATGGGCGCTGGGAAGTGGTGGACTACAAAACCTACGGGCCCAGCAAATACGGCACCCGCTGGGAATTGTGCGAGCAGAAGTTTGAAGCCACCCTGGAGCCGCTACCAGAGGAGCCGGAGCTACCCCACCCCCAACGCTTCGCCAATAAATTAAACACGGCCTACCCCATTGATTATCAATTGCCCCTGTACTACTGGGTCGCTCAGCAGGATAAGACGCTCAAAGGAGGCATGGCCGGAGTCTCTCTGCAACTGGTGCGCCCCCAGTTCCCGGATAACCCCGCTCAAGGTTCCATTCGCCTGGGACTGGGCAGCGATGTGCTGAATGCCCAGCGGAATCGGGTTTTACAAGAGATTCAAGCCCATGTGATCGATCCTATTTTAGCCAGCGAATATTTTTTACCGGTGCCGGAAGCGGGCGGCTGTGGGTATTGCGCCTACGCCGGTATTTGTGAGCAGGGAAATGCTTCAGAGCGTGAGGGGTTGGAATGATGAGTCAACTGGATTTGTTTGAAACCAACCCATCACAAGCACACAGCCTGGAAACGCCTTTGGAAGACGATTTTTTAAAGGGCCTCAATGAACGGCAGCGAGAGGCCGTCACCACCCCTATTGACCAGCCCTTGCAGGTGCTGGCCGGTGCGGGGACGGGTAAGACCGAACTCATCTCCCGGCGCTTTGTGAAGCTGGTGCAGGATTTACGTCAGCAGGGCAGGGCTCGGCCGGAAGAGAGTATTTTGGTGGTAACCTTTACCAAGGATGCCGCTCAGGGCATGCGGGAGCGGATTCATCGGCGCTTGCTGGAGAACGGGGAAAGCGGCTTGGGCCCCGATGCCTGGATCAGCACCTTTCACCAGTTTTGTATGCGGGTACTGCGCCTGCACGCGGTGGATGTCCATTTGCCGCCGGATTTTACCATTCTGAATGAATTGGATCAGCAGGTCTTGTTCAATCGGGTGGTGAAAGGGGTTCTATTGGGTGAATGCGGGGCGTTGGGCGCTTTATTGGCTCAGTTTGGCCTGTCGGCCCATGTGCCGCCGGATGTGTTGAGTCTGGCCTCGCTTCAAGATGCCGGGCTGGAGGATGTGGAAAACACCCTGTCCCCAGAGCGTTTGTTCGCGCTCATTACCCGCATTAAAACCGCCGGGCTTTCCCCTTTGGAGTTTTATCAGACCGCCTTGCGGCAATCCACGGCCCTGACCGACCAGTTGATCGGGCTACCCGTTCCCCATGATCCCGATGCGGCCAAGCTGGAGAACATGCTGGCCAAGGTAGAGGCTTGGACGGCCAGTCTGGCTCCCTGGGCGCATGGCAGTTGGCAACCGATCCAGTCTGCTGAGCGTAAAGCGGAGGCCAAGGGTAAAAAGCTGAGTCCCTCCGTCTATAAAGATGAAGTGGAGGGGTTGGCCAAGTTTTATTTGGTGCCAAAGACGTTTGAGCCCGCTTTTCCAGACACGGAGAGATTAACAGGGGCCTTGGCCGTGGAAACCCGTTTGATCGGCATTGTGGCCGTTATTTATGCCTTGTATCAGGCTCGTTTGCTGATGGAAAAGGCTTGCGATTTTGACGATCTCATCAATCACACCATTCACTTGCTGGAACGCCGCCCGGATTTGCGTCAGCGTTACCAAAACCGGTTTGAAGCGGTCATTGTGGATGAATTTCAGGACTCCAACGGCAGCCAGTTGCGCTTGCTGAGCCTGCTGATTCGAGAGCGGGCCCAAAACCTGACCGTGGTGGGGGATGAGAAGCAGTCCATTTACGCCTTCCGGTTTGCCCAGCCGGAGAATTTAAGGCTGATTTTCGGGCAGCATCCCCACAAGACGGTGAACCTGCAAACCAACTACCGCTCACTGCCGCCAGTGCTGGCGGTGGCCAACCAGTTGACCGAACAAATAGTCCAAGGCCCCAATCAACAGCTGGAGCCCTGTGAGAAAAACGCCGGCATTGCGGAGCCCAAGGTGGTTTGGCTCAATCTGGATGAAATGATTGAAAAGGAAAACGGCCAGCCGGGTAAAAAGCCCATCGAGGAACAAAAGGAGCGGGAAGCCCAGTTTATCGCTCTGGAAGTGGCTCGTCTGGTGGATGCCGGGGAGTGTCGCTTCTCCGACATTGCGGTGCTGGTCAAGTCTCACGCCAAGGCGGAGCGCATTCAGGAAAAGCTGGCGGTGCTGGGGATTCCCTCGATTAAGCCCAAGAACCTGGGCTTTTTTCAGGAGTCGGTCATTCAGGACGCCATGGCCCTGCTACGTTTGATGTGCGACTTGGGCGACGAACTCTCACTGGTGCGCATTTTGCAGTCCAAGCTGAACCATAAGCAGTTGCTGGCGTTGATGACCTTGAAAAACAGTTTGCCCAATCCCTCCCCGGAGTGGGCCCACCGGAAGGCCACTTTGTTTGACGCCTGTTTGCACCTGCATGAACACCCCCAAGATTGCCCGGCCTTGCCGCTGGCTGTGGCCCAAGCGGTGGGCGACTTGGCTTTTCAATTGTTGGCTCTCCGTAAGCGCAAGGCCCGATTATCGTCGGTGCAGTTGTTTCAGCAATTGGCCGCAGCCGTGGGGTTGATTGCCCATCAAACACCCCCGTGGCTTCAAAAGCAGCAGCGCATTACCTTGCGTATGTTTGAAAAATTACTGTATTTATTCGGGCAGAACAAGCCCATTCAGCCTACGTTGGAGGAGGTACTGGAGATTCTGGAGCAGTACGCGGCCAACCCCAACCAGGAATTGCCGGTCAAAGAGGAATTGTCGGGCGAGGATGCCGTGCGCATTATGACCGTGTTTGCCTCCAAGGGGCTGGAGTTTCCGGTGGTGTTTGCCGCTTACACCGATTTGGGCGGCAACCGGGGCGGCAATGATTCCGCCCTGATTTTTGATCCGCAATATGAAGGCAAGGCGGGTTTTGGTCTGATTTTGGGCAAAGTGAATGGGCTGGATAACCTGAAAAAAGAGGTCTATCAGAAGTGTTGGCTGTCCCCTCGGGCCGCTATGGAGGCCCAGCGAGTGTTTTATGTGGCCCTGACCCGGGCCATGCGAAAGCTGTATGTGGTGCGCAGCAATCAGTCGCCCGACTGGACGGCCCCGGAGGACTACCCGGCGGCGTGGCGGGTGGTTTTTTCTGAAACTCGGGATGAAACCTTGCTCTCGGAGTGTTATTGGGAGGCTGACACGGAGGCTTGGCGGCAGAAAATGGCCCTTTTGCAGGCCTCGCCGTAGCTTTCATAAGGAATGGGCTTTGTAAATTTCAAACCGCTTTGGTTTTCTTGATGAAGCTGCTTCCGCCTTCAGCGCACCCTCTTAAACTTAAACGGCTTAAACGGCCAGTCTGTTTGTATTTTTTTTTGGTTAATTGAAGATACGGTATTTTTAGTTTTAAATTTCAGGATGGTCAGGCGTTTGTGCCTTTAAATCTTGTGGGTGTTTTTGGTGGGGAGTTTTACAGTATGTTGAATCATTTAAATCAGGCCCAACGGCCCTTTGTTATTGCCCATCGGGGGGCTACCACCCATGGCGATTGGAGCCGCGTGGCTCCTGAGAATACTATGCCCGCCTTTCTGGAGGCTCAAAAGCAAGGCGCGGCCATTGAGCTGGATGTGATGACGACCCGGGACGGAACTGTGGTGGTACACCACGACTTTAAAACCGGGCGGACTTTCCGCTTGCCCACCGAACAAAAAGCCGTTCGGCAAACGGATTGGGCAGAATTGCGCAAGGCCCGGTTTAACCCGGCAGCGCATGAACGGGAGATTCAGCGCATGATGGGCCAGGCGGAAAAAGCGGACGGTGCTTATAAAAGTCCTGAGCGGTTTGATCGCTTACGGGTGCCGTCTCTGGATTCGGTGCTGAGGGAGTTGCCCAATGCCCGGTTTTGTATTGAGTTGAAAACGGTCAATCCTTTTGCCAGTGGCCAGTTGGAAAGAAAGGTGGCCCAGATGATCCGGGAGAAAGATCTCTATGATCGGGTTACGGTGTTGAGTTTTTCCCCGGTCAGTCTGCGCAAAATCAAGCATTACGACCCCAAGATTAAAACCGCCCTGAATGTTCAGGTTCCCGCTCTGGTCAAGCAGTGGCCGGTTCTGTTACGTGGATTCGTTAAGTTGTACGCGCAACGGCTGGCAGGTGTGGATGCCATTCAGCCCAGTTACAACGATACCACCCCGGCGTTGATTCAAATAGCCCATTCGGTGGGCCTGCCGGTGATACCCTGGGTTCACGGGGAAACCCGGGCTCAGGAGCAGGAGAAATTTCCCCAGCTGATGGCCATGGGGGTGGACGGTCTGATTACCAACGCCGTGGATTTGTTGAATGAAGAAGTGAAAAATCACCCACCGCGCTTGTGTTAGACTTTTAGGGTTGTCGACACCTTGTCGCCAGTCTTTTTTGTCGTTAGTCTTTGCAGGCGTTCTGCCAAAGCGCTCGTCCTGCCCCCAACCTCTTTATACAAACTTGTACAAACGCACGTTAAAAGAAAGATTATTGATACCATGGCACTTACATTTCAGGAGTTGGTCGCTAATTTAAACCAATATTGGGCCCAGCAGGGTTGCGTCGTGCAGTTTCCCTACGATAGCGAAAAAGGGGCCAGTACCATGAACCCGGCTACCTTTTTGCGGGTGCTGGGGCCGGAACCCTGGAACGTGGGCAACGTGGATCCCTGTCGTCGCCCTACCGATGGCCGTTACGGGGAAAATCCCAACCGCTTGCAACATTATTTTCAGTATCAGGTCATCATGAAGCCCTCGCCGGACAATATCCAGGAGCTTTACCTGAAGAGTCTGGAAGTGCTGGGCATTAACATTGCCGATCATGACATTCGCTTTGTGGAAGACAACTGGGAATCGCCCACCCTGGGGGCCTGGGGTGTGGGCTGGGAAGTTTGGCTGGATGGTATGGAAATCACCCAGTTTACTTACTTCCAGCAGGCCGGTGGTTTGGATATTTACCCCACCGCCGTGGAAATCACCTATGGCTGCGAGCGTATCGCCATGTATTTGCAGGATGTGGATAGCGTCTACAAGCTCAAGTGGAATGAAAATTTAACCTACGGCGATATTTATCTGCAAAACGAGATTGAACAGTCCAAGTACAACTTTGAAGTATCCAACCCGCAAACCCTGATGCAGTTGTTTGACCTGTACCGGGGCGAGGTGGAGAACGCCTTGTCTCATCAGTTGGTGCTGCCCGCTTACGATTATGTGCTGAAATGCTCTCATGCCTTTAACCTGCTGGATGCCCGGGGGGTCATTAGTAAGGACGAGCGTACCAACTACATCTTGCGTATTCGTCGTTTGGCGGAGCAAGTGGCCAAGCTGTATGTGCAACAGCGAGAAGCGCTGGGCTTTCCCTTGCTAAAAAATCAGGAACTGAAAGAACAGCCCGCTTCACAGTTTAATTAAGAAAGTGCTACCCTCTGTTCTATCAGTTACAATGAACTCATAGGACAGGACAGAGGTAAAGCAGACTGATGGAATTGGGCATGTCAAACGTCATGCTGGGCTGGGTGACCCTGGCCTTGCTGCTGGGTATTATCGAAGTGTTTACCGTGGGCTTCTTTGTGTGCTTTTTCGCCATCGGCGCGCTGATAGCCGCTCTAGCTTCCCTGTTTATCCCGGGGGTGCTGGGACAGACGGTTGTTTTTGTGCTTTCTTCCCTGTTAATGGTTTGGTGGGCCCGTCCGGTGCTGACCAAGGCTTTTAAAGTGGGCAGTCGTCCCGCCGTGGAATCCAACGTGTCCGCCTTGCAGAATGCGCCTGTGCTGGTATTGGAGCCGGTGGACAAATACACGGGCAAGGTTAAGGTGACCCACACGGGTGAGGTTTGGACGGCGTATCTGGCCGATCAGGCTGGAGAAAATATTCCTGCTGGTCAGGAGGCTGTGATTGTGAAGGTGGACGGGGCCAAACTGGCCGTGGCGCCAAAGTAATCAGGCCAAGCGCTGGCTGTCGTCCTTTTGATGATTGGTGTACAGTTGGGTTGGTTGTTTCAGGCAATTTTTTTAATCAAGTGATAGGGAGTTCTCTCGATGGAAGTACTGGGCGGTTTTCTGGTCATTATTCTGATCATTTTCTCTCTGGTGGTGGTGGGTTCCTCGGTGCGCATTGTGCGCCAGTCCACGGTGGGCGTGGTGGAGCGTTTGGGCCAGTATCTCGCCACCCAGGAGGCTGGAATTCGTTTGCTGGTGCCTTTTCTGGATGCCATGCGTACTGTAGATATGCGGGAGCAGGTTTATAACTTGCCCTCCCAGCCGGTCATTACCAAAGAAAACGTGACCATGAACATTGACGCCATCATTTACTTTCAGGTCACCGACCCGGTGCGGGCCACTTATGAGGTGGTGGATCTGATTACCGCCGTGGAAAAGCTGGCCCTGACCACCATGCGGAATATCATTGGGGAAATGACCCTGGACGAGACATTGGCCAGCCGGGATGTGATTAATTCCAAGTTGCAGCACGTACTGGATGACGCCACGGGCAAGTGGGGCTTGAAAGTGAACCGGGTAGAAGTGAAGGACATTGATCCGCCTCGGGATATCGTGGATTCCATGCAGAAGGAAATGCGGGCCGAGCGGGAAAAACGGGCCATGATTCTGACTGCGGAAGGCGAAAAACAATCGGCCATTTTACGGGCGGAAGGCGAGCGGGAAGCGGCCATTCGTAACGCTGAAGGGGTGCAACAGGCCATGACTTTGGAGGCCGAAGGCTACAAGCAATCCTTCATTAAAAAAGCGGAAGGGGAAGCGCAAGCCATCCGCAGCGTGCAAACCGCTGAAGCGGAAATGGTCTATAAAATGTTCACTTCCATCAAGGAGGCCAATCCTTCCCGGGAAGTCTTGCAGGTAAAATATCTGGAGTCTCTGGAGAAAGTATCTCAAGGGCAGTCCAATACCCTGTTTTTACCGTATGAGTCCATTGCCTTTATGGGCGCGTTGGCCGGTTCGGTGCGGGCGGTACAAAATCAGGCGGAAAAAGGCGGTTCCGATCGGGGCTAGCTATCGTAGAATGATAGCCAGAGTAATTGGTGCCAAAAAAGGAGTAACCCCTCTTGCCCGATTTGGCCATTCTGGATAAAGCCGTTGAAGCGCTCATGCAATGCCACCAGGCTCAAGGCAGCCTGGTGGTTTTGACTGGGGCTGGGGTATCTAAGGAAAGCGGCATTCCCACCTTTCGGGATGCCCAAACCGGTCTATGGGCCAACTATAAGGCCGAAGATTTGGCCACCCGAGAGGGCTTTTTAAGCAACCCGGCCATGGTGTGGGATTGGTACGATTTTCGCCGAAATTCGGTGTGGCAGGCTGAGCCAAACCCTGCGCACCATGCTTTGGTTGATTTGGAATCGCTGTTTCCCGCTTTTACCCTGATTACCCAAAATATTGATAACCTGCACCAGCGGGCGGGCAGCCAATGTGTGCTGGAATTGCACGGCAACATCTTCCGTTATAAGTGTCTGGAGCGTAACCACCCGGTCAGTCTGGATTTGCTGGCTGACTCTGAGGCATCTCCGCCACATTGCCCGGTTTGTAATGCCTGGGTGCGCCCGGATGTAGTCTGGTTTGGGGAAATGCTCCCGCCTAAAGTGCTGGACAGGGCTTTTGACGCCGCCGCCCATGCCACCTTGATGCTCATTGTGGGCACCTCCGGGGTGGTGCATCCGGCGGCCAGCCTGCCCCAGTTGGCCAAAGAGGCCGGGGCGACCGTGATTGAAATCAACCCGGAACTGAGTGCCCTGACCCCGTTCGTGGTGGATTATTTTTTGCAAGGGCCTGCCGCTATGGTTCTACCAGAATTGCAGTCAGCGTTGACTCGCCGTTTAGTTGCTCTGGAGGGCTCTCATGGCTGAGTCTCACGCTTCTGAGTCACTGTCTCTGGATGGGATGGGGGCGGTGCCCCTGCTGGAAAGCTTAAGCTCCGGGGCCGTGGTGTGCGATGCGGCTGGGCAGGTGCTTTATGCCAATCCAGCCTTGTGGCGGCTTTCAGGCGTTCCCGGGTCACAACCGTTGGGCCGACTGGAGGACTGGATTCAGCCGCCCCCCAAGGTGGATTGCGCCTTTTGCCTGGGCTTGCCGGACGGGGAGCCTACCCCGTTCCACAGCGGTTTTTTACGAACAGCGTCCCAAGAAGCCCATGCCGAGACCTTTAAGGTAAAAGTGAAGCACAGTCCTCTGGGTTCAGGCTGTATCCTAACCTTGGTAGACGCCTTTTCGGAAGACACGACCCTGACTCAGGCCCACGCCGATTTCGTGAGTACTGTCAGTCACGAGTTTAGAACCCCCCTTACCAGCATTAAAGGGTTTGCTGATACCCTGTTGCGCTATGGCACCCAGTTGCCGGAGGAGGAAAAGCGGCGCTTTATCAGCATTATCAAGGATCAGGCGGATCGTTTGATTCGGCTTGTGGAAAACTTACTGGCCGCCTCCCGCCTCAGCGCCGGACGGGTGGAGTTGAGCTACCGGCCCATTCCCCTTAAAAAACTGCTGGAAAAAACCATGGAGAGCGTGCGGGCCAAGCTCACGGCGCAGTCTACCGCACTCCCCCGGATGTTTCATCTGAGTGTACACCCTGAATCCATTGAGGTATGGGCGGACGCGGACAAGCTGGAGCAGGTATTCATCAATTTGCTGGACAACGCCGCCAAATACTCCCGGCCGGACACCCTGGTGACTGTGCGGGCTGAGTTCCTGCCGGAGGATGACACTCAGGTGCGAGTGATGGTGCAGGATGAAGGGCCGGGTATTCCCGCGGAATTGCTCCCCAAAATTTTTACTCAGTTCTACCGGGTGGAAAGTCCCCTGAAGCAGCAAGTAGAGGGCACTGGTTTGGGTCTGTACATCACCCAATCCCTGACCACAGCCATGGGGGGGCGGATTTTGGCGGAAAGTACCCCCGGTCAGGGAAGTACCTTTACGGTGATTTTTCCGGCGGCTACCCCGGAGCGGCAGGCCATGTACCAGCGGCGGCTTTATACCTCGGAGGTGGAGTAGATGAGTGATTTTCAGGTGGTATTGCTGGTTGGAAACGTTCCCGCTCACGACACGGCTGGTTTAATCGAGAACTTTGGGCACCCAAACATGCTGACCTTGTTGCACAGTGAGCGCTTGGGGCCGGGCGGGGAGGCCGTTCAGGCGATTTTGGCCCAAGCCATGCCAGATTTGATCTGTCTGTTCGCCGATGATCTGGAGGCTCAGGGTGATGATGTGCTGGGCTTTTGTGAGCAAATTCGGGAGCAGGGGCTGAAGGTTCGGCCCATAGTGGTGGTGCAAAGCAACGGGACGGAGAACCAGCGGATTCAGTACCTGTTGCAAGGGGCCGATGACATTTTTGGGCCTACCTTGTCAGAAGAGGAGTTTCAGATTCGTCTGCTGGTGCATTTAAGGCGTAATCTGGACTTTGCCGCCAATGCCGTGACCCAGCTGCCGGGTTTGCAGTTTGCCCGGAAAGTGGTACAGCGTCGATTGAATCAGCAAAAGCCGGTGGCCCTGTTGACACTGGAACTTGATCATTTTGACGTGTACAGCGAGGCCTATGGCGACTTGCCCGCCTGGCAGGTGCTGAAAACGGTGGCGGCCATGCTCAGCCGCATTGTGATGGTGCCTGATTTCATCACTCAGAGCGATGAGAATCACTTTGTGGTGGTCACCCACCCTGATAAGGCCGAAAAAATCGCGGCGTTGGCTTGCCGCCAGTTTGAAACCGTTTCGCCCAATTTTTATTCGGAGAAGGATCGTAAGCAGGGTTACCTGATTTCTGTCATTTCGGATAACATTAGTCGCCGAGTGCCCTTGCTCAGTCTAAGTATCGGGATTGCCTCCACGGAAACCCAACCGTTTGACTCTTTTATGTCCCTGTTTAATGCCAGTCAGCAGATGGGAAGCCTGGCTCGCATGCAGTCGGGCTCCAGCTGGCAAAGCGACCGCCTGCGACTGGCCGGAAGCACGGCTTCGTCGGCTGTCACTGACAGGCGTCCGGGGATTTTAATCCTGGAAACGGACGCCGCTTTGGCATACCTGCTTAAAACCACCCTTGAAATGGAGGGTTTTGCGGTGGAGCTGACCACCAACCCCGTTGACGCCTGGCAGCGTTTGACCGAAAACGCCCGGTTTTACGGAACCCGTCTGGTCATTCTGGACGCGCTGGTCAATCAGGAGGAAACCGGGTTGCAACTGACCGCTGAAATTCGGGCGCACTATCCTGAGTTACGCATTATTTGCGCTTCCAGTCTGCATAATCGCCAGCGGGTGTTGCAGGCGGGCGCGGATTTGTATTTGCCCCGCCCCTTTGAATTGTCTCGACTGTTTTCCTGGGTGCATCGGCTGTTGGCGGAGAGCTGATGGCCCAGGGCCTATTCGTTCACGGGCTATTCATGGCCCGGTGGGCTGGCCTCATGCGTTTAAGGGATGCGTTTGGGAAAAAGTTATTTCCATAATAGAGAGACAGCCCATTGATCAGGGATCTCTTCTCTATGACTGCCAGCACCCCCATTTGTCCCATTTTAAGCATTCGCAATCCCAGTGTGGATGAATTGTGCCTGGGGGCCGACTGCGCCCTGTATTTACCTGCGGTCAAAAAATGTTCCCTGGTGTACCTGGGCTTTAAAGCCATGCTGGAGGTACAGCGTTTACAGCAGCCGCCGGCTCAGCCCCAGCAGCCACAGCAGGCCCGTCCGCCCCAACAAGCCTGACTATTCCATCATTCACGGTTCTCTGATTCGGGCTTGCAGCTTCATATAACTTAACCTGAGGTTTGGTTCACCTCGGGTATTGGTATTACACCCATACGGATTTATAACAACCAAAAGTAGTGTGTCTTTCTTATTCTCCAATTTCGTGTGATTCATCAGGGAAAGCCCAGGCATAGGCTTTCCTTTTTTATTGCCATCTTTTATTACCCCCTCACCAAAAAAGCACGACCCGAAGATCGTGCTTTTTGAGGTTTGCTCCCGTGCGGTGGGACTAGTTGTTCAGGTGCTTGTTCAGCACTTCGGTGAGGGTGGACTTTTTGTGGTTGCCCACCATTTGCTCAACCGGCTCACCGTTTTTGAAGATAATCAGGGTGGGAATGCCGCTGATGTGGTAGTTTTGGGCGGTTTGCAAAGAGTCATCGGTATTCACCTTCACGACTTTCAGCTTCCCTTCGTACTCGCTGGCCAGTTCATCAATCACCGGGGCCAGGGCGCGGCAGGGCCCGCACCAGGGAGCCCAGAAGTCAACCAGAACCGGGACATCGGCTTTTTTAACTTCCTGTTCAAAACTTTCATCCGTTACATTTAATACGTTTCCCATGGGTGGGCTCCTTTACATAAACGCAATCACGGCGATCCCGGGGGCTGGTGTGTCATGTCCTCCAGCACTCAGGATCTTTGCTTTTCATTGCGTTTGATTCTATCATAAAGCTGGTTGAACTTGAGCGTTACCCGGCATCCCCTCTCTGGCTCCTGATGGCTTACGTTTTCTCGCTCGTGTTTCCGATTCTCTTATTTGCGGCAAAGGTTTTTTCAATGGCCCCTAAACTGCTCGATCGTTATATTTTCCGGCAACTACTGGATTACTTTGTGATGGGCGTGGTGGTGTTCACACTGGTGGCCTTCTTTTCCGACACGTTGCTCAAGTTCATTCGGGACGTGCAGAAGTACGGCATCCCCTTCAGCACCTTGATCACCATGGTGGGCTTGCAGTTGCCCCGATCCATCGCCCTGGTGATGCCTGCCAGTGTGTTTTTAGCCGTGTTGCTGGTGTTTAACCAGCTGAACAACCAGTTTGAAATCATCGCCTTGCGCATGAACGGCATCAGCTTGTGGCGGATTATGGTACCGGCCTTGGCCTTGGGTCTTCTATGCAGCGGGATGGCCTACTGGCTGAATGATTATGTGGTGCCCTGGTGCAACCAGAAAACCGAGCAAATGAAGCGGGTTGCCCTCAGCGAATCGGCGTTGCCTGCCAATGGGAGCAGTTTCACCTACACGACCTTCGATGAGAAGCACAATCTGACCCAGATGATTTACGTCAGCAACTATCAGGGCCATCGTTTGGAAGACACCACCATTCTCGATTTGTCCAAGCCCAAGGCCATGCAGATTTATCAGGCCCGTTCCGGCGAGCTGAACGCTTATGACGGCTGGAGTCTGGAGAATGTGAACCATTACACCATTGTGCGTGGGCAAACCGCCGCCGCCGATGAGCAAAAGTTTAGCAGCGGCCATTTGGGAAGTTTGCGTCTGGGCGATCTTATTAAAAATCCCAATCAGGATGAAAAACGGGCCGAACTGGAGCGGGAGCGGGCGTCCGGCACCTGGATCAGTTCTGAGCAGCAAACCTTTGCCCAAATGTTGCAAGCCATTCAAAATCGGGAAGCCAATCGAGAGCGGGTGGCCCGTGGCAACTACCTGCAATTGTGGGCCAAACTAACCTGGCCCCTGAGTTGTCTGGTCATCATCCTCAGCGCGGTGCCCCTGTCCATCACGCCGCCCCGTCAAGGCAGCAACCGTGGCTTTGTCTATGCCATTGTCGTGCTATTTCTGTTTTATATGCTGCACAATACGTTTCAAAATATCGGTAAATCCAGCCACTTTGACTTCATCGCCAGTATGCCGCTTCCCGCTTATCTCACCTTGCTGGCCTGGATGCCGGTCACCATTATGGCCGTGATTGGCTGTGTGCTGATTCAGCGGAAAACAAAAGTTTTGTAGAAATTTTTAGACAGAGGGTTCTGTAAATCAAGGCTTGGTGCGTATTGCGACAGGTTTGGGAAAAATTATCTGAGAATTGAATAATTCTGATGTTTGGTAAGATTGGCCGTCCGTGCGGAGATTTGGGCAAGTCTATTTTCTTGTGCAAATTAAAATTCCATAATTGCGGCATGAAATAGTTACAATTGTCCAGTTGTCCAAATAGGGACTAGTCGTGTGGGCAGTTTTACAAGGCTTTCCGGGATTTTGCAGAACGGAGAGCATAATGGTTATTTTAAAAAAATAATGGATTTGTATCGTTTTTTATTGATTTTTTGGGGTGATTTTAAGGGTGATTTCTTTACGGATGACGCTGCAAAGTATGGATGAGGCGCGGTTTTTAGGACCTTGATGTATAAATGATATGCTTTGTTGCTGTGTTGACAGCTGGGTTTCACGGCTCATTATAGGGGAGGTTAGTACCAAATTGTTAAAGTCAAATTTAGTTAAAGTCATTCTTTGGAAGGAAGTACTTCAATGAAGAATAAATTATTCGCTTTGGCCATGTCCTTGGCCGTTGTCAGCACCGCTGGCGCTTTTGCTGTTGTTGACAACAACGACAACAACGATGGTAGCAACATCGGTAACACCAACACCAGCGTTACCTCCCCTATTACCACCACCAACAGCATCGACAACAACGATCTGTTCTCCAACAACAACCTGACCGACAACAGCGGCCAGGACAATGATCAAGTCAACGGCAACAACTTGCTGTCCGGCAACACTGCTACCGACAACAGCAACAACAGCGGTCAGAACAACAGCACCAACACCAGCACTGACAACAGTGACAACCTGAACGTTGGTATCTCTGACGCTTTCAAAGATCAGTCCAACAACAGCACCAACGTTGCTTTGACCGATGCTTTTAAAGATCAGTCCAACAACAGCAACCAAGGCAACACTTCCAACAGCAACAACGATAGCAGCAACAACAGCACCAACGTTGCTTTGTCCGATGCTTTCAAAGATCAGTCCAACAACAGCGTTAACGACAGTGGTAACACTGACGTTGCTATTGCTGACTCCTTCAAAAGCAACAGCCAAAACACCACCAACAGCAACAACGATAGCAGCGTAAACACCAATGTTGCCATCCAAGATGCTTTCAAAAGCAATAGCAACAACGACAACAGCAACCAAGGTAACACCAACGTTGCTTTGACCGATGCTTTCAAAGATCAGTCCAACAATAGCAACCAAGGCAACACCAACGTTGCTTTGTCTGATGCTTTCAAAGATCAGTCCATCAACGGTTCTTACAACGACAACAGCCAAGACAACAGCACCAACTTGGATCTGGCTTTCCAGAACAACGTGCTGGGTTCCGGCTTGAACGCTGCTAACGCTTGCGTGCAAGACAACGGTAACCTGGTCAACGGCGACCAGCTGAACGGCAACGGCGTCATTGGTTCCGGTTCTTACCTGGGCACCAACAACGGCTTGGCCAACGGTTCCTTCGGTGTGCTTGGCAACATGACCAACGCCATCTTCGTGAACGCTGGTGATCTGGGCGCTGGTAGCGGCACCATGAACTCCGCTAGCTTCTACAACACCACCATTGGGCAAAATGGTTCCACCGTTACCGGTGACATCAACGCTACCCAAAATACCTTCAACTTCTAGTTGAGACTGTCTGAAACTTCAGATTCCAGGCTTCGGCCTGGGATCTGGGTTTCACCCAGAAAATCGTTTTCCTGATTCCGGTTCTCGTTTTTTCGATTGTGTATAGAAGTTAGTTCGTCCAGGAGCAGCGCAGGCCATGACCACACAGGTTTTCACCAAAAACTCAAAACTCTTTTTGGGCTTCACCCAATGTGTGGTTGTCGCTTCATTGTTTGTGCTGTCTGGGAGCATTCCCACTTGGTCAGATACTACTATTAACAATGGCGTTTTTGATGGCAGTACGGTTGGTTTGAATGGTTCCACCAACAATGGCAACATTAACGGTAACCAGAACTCTTTAAGCAACCAAAACCAGAACGCTAACCAGACCCAGGTTTACTCTCCCACGCAATCCGTATCTACTGGCGGTACATCCGCACTGGTGCTGCCTCGCAACCCCTTGGCCTTGCCCAACGCCAACCTGGGGCGCTCCAACTTCGGTTTGCAATTCGGTTTAAACAACAACCCCATTCTGGGGAACTTAAACTCGGTCAACGGAAAAACCGACGCCATGAGTTGGTTTTTGCAAGGTGGTTTGACCATTCCCTTCGGTAAAATCCCTGACATCATCGCCAACCCCCGCAACAACCAACTGGATGACATCCGTCAGCAGCGCATGATGGATGAGCGGGAAGTGTTTGGCTCCCTGCAAAATCAGCAAAACGCCCGAGCCAACGTGCAAGGCAAAGTGGTGCGCTTGAACGCTTACAACTACGCCACCACTGCCTCTCCCAAGCTGGAAGGCGTTCGGGATGGCCTGAGACAGGTGGAGTCTGAAAAAGCCAGTTTGTTGAACGCTCCCAAAGTGCTGGCTCTGGCGGATGCCGAAGTTTTTTCCAAGCCTCTGGGTAAAGGCGACAAAGTCGGCTCCACAACCACCGGCGAAGAATATCGGTATATCGGCCACACCAGTTCCGGCTGGGTCAAGATCATTATGTCCAATGGCCGCGAAGGTTGGGTAAAAGGCCAGTTTGAATACCTCAAGAATGATTACACGGAAGTCGATGTAGTCACCCTCGGAAACCCGGCAGACGGCGTCAAAAACGCTCAATCGCCCATTCGCGGCAAGCTGGCTGTCTCGTCTCCTTCTGCCCGTAAGCAGTAGTTCACCTCGTCTCTCACCAAAAGGCTGTGTGCGTGATGACCGTATCACGGATCAAGACATCAAAATGGATTTACTTATCGACAGCGTTAATGCTGTCTTTAAGTCTTTGGGGCTCCCTTTGCGGTTGGGCCTTACAAAATGCCACACCCTGGACGTCTGAGCGCAGTGTGCAAAATCTGGTGTATGGTTCTTCTTCATTCAATGATGTCACCATGGCCTTGGGCCGCCCACCGGACGAAATTGTTCGTTCTGAGCAGATGTATCCACCGATCGTCAATTTTTACTATTTTGATGAAAACAAAAGCGGTGCGGCGACGGTGTTTGTTTTTGAAAATGGCTTTTTAGTGGGCATGCAGTACAAGTCCCCGGATAATCAGTACATGGATGTCAGTTACTTTTTGCAAAATAACGGGGATCGTCAATTGAATTTTCCCTATACGGGCGGTTATCAGGGTTATTTCCCCTTCTTCCCCCTGTACGGCATGCGAGGGGCGTATTACTAATGCGCAGACCCCGTCAATTTTTTCAGTGCTTGCTAAGTTTGGTTCTGCTTTTTGGCGGAATGCCTTTTGTGGCCTTTGCCGATATTAGTGGGAACCTGGTGCAGGCTCGGGCCGCCATGCAGGCCAAGGACTGGTCTTCGGCCAATTATGAATGGCGGCAGGTTTTGGCGCGTGACTCGGACAATATTGAAGCCAAAGTCGGTTTGGCGCAGTCATTGTTTAATACCAAGTTTTATGAAGAATCGATTTCCTTGCTGGAAAGTATTCCGCCTCAAAAGCGCCCTCTAATTGCCTCTTTGGGGTTGGCGCGGACTTACGCCATCGTGCAGAATTATCTAAAAAGCCGAGATGAGTATATTGCCATCTTGCGTAACAATCCTTACGAGGCGACCGCCTTTATGGAGTTAAAGGCACTGGAGCCAAAGTTGACCGAGCCTGAGCGAAAGGCCATTGAGAGTAATTTGGCTAAAATCGCCAAAATGGCTCAGGCCAAGGCGAATCAGGCCCTTGAAGAGGCTCGCTATCAAGATGCCGCTCGCTATTATGAGGTGGCCGCCGCTCAGCTGAAAACGGTGGGAATCATCAACGATTACGGCATTGTTTTATTACTGGCCGGTGATTACCCCAAGGCGCATCAGCAGTTTATGTTACTGCGTTCCAGGAATAAAATGGGCTTTTCGGAGGTGACTTCCAATGCGTCCATTGCCTCCTTGAGTGTTGGGAATCTGGCGCAGGCAAAAAAAGAAATTCTGGACGCCATTAAGGATGCGCCCTCCGACAAGCTGAAAGCTCAGTTGTATAACAATATGGGCTTTATTCTGGAGATGAGCAGAAAACGCACCGATGCCAAGTTCGCCTATCAGCACGCCCTGGCCCTTAACCCCAATTTAGTAACCGCGCGTAAAAACCTGGCGTTTGTATTACAGGCCAATCAGGACTATGACGAAGCCATTCGGGAGTATCAGGAAATTCTTAAAAAACATCCGAAAGACGCGGAGTTGTGGAATCGTTTGGGCTTCGTCTACGAATTGCAGTACAAGTCAAAGCCGGCGGTGGCAGCCTATAAAAAGGCCATTCAGGCGGATCCCAAGAACAAGGATTCTTATTACAACCTGGCGTTGCTGTATAAGAAAATGAACCGCTTGAAAGAAGCCAACGATACTTTAAAAGCATATATGGAAGGCTTCTATGCCGATATCGAGTCTGCCAGTTCGACTGCCCAGGAGCAAAGCAAGGCGCAGGGCGCGGCGGCCCAGAAAAATCCACTGAAGTATGTGGTTTTGTTTCCCTCCTCTCCTAAAGTGACAGCCAAGTTGCAATGAAATTTCAGGTTTCTCTGCCAAATCTTAGCCTTTACGGGATGATATTTCTGTTGGGCGCTTTGCCGATTCCGGCGGCAGCCCAGGAACTGGAGCATGATAAAGTTCTGGACACGGTTGAGATTCAGGTTTTGGGACGAAAGTATGACAACCTGTCCCAAGAACGCCGGTTGACACAGCTGGAAAGGCAATTGAACGCGAACCCGCCCGTAAAAGCCAGTCCACAATACCGGGTTAATCAGCTTATCAATGTTCAACAGCAAAATGTGTCGGAGGCGCAGCGACGACAAGCTGTGCAGGCCTATAATACCGGCATTGATTTAGCGCGTCAGGGCAAGCATAAAGAGGCTATCGCTGTTTACCGGGAGGCCTTGACTCTAAATCCCTACCTGATTCCCGCTTACAACAACCTGGCCAATTTACAGGAAAGCCTGGGCGCCTTTGATCAGGCGCAGGCAACCTACCAAAAGGCCATAGAAATGGCTCCCAATGAGCCCCTATTGCACTTTAACCTTGCTGTTATCCAGGAGAAGCAAGGTAAAATCCTGGAGGCTTACGAGCATTACCGACAGTATGTTAAGCTCTCGCCCAGCCCGGATCCCCAAATTGTTGAGCTGGTGCGCAATTTTGATGGCCGTCGTTTTTCGGCCAGCAAGGAGCCTGAGTATTCAACGCTGACAACCAAAGAGTCTCGTGGAGAGCGGCTGATTTGGCAAGATTGGCAGATGCCACTGCCGGTTTTCGTGGTGATGAACGATCCTTCTCAGGCGCTTTTTGTGCCGGAGGTATACAAGGATTTTGATATCTGGACTCAGGCTACCAAGGGGCGTCTTCGCTTTCGTGAGGTGGGCTTTCCCGATCAGGCCCGCATTATAATTACCCTGAAGCAGGGGCCTTTAATGGATGCCAACGCCAGTATTGGGCATGCCAGCTTTAACACCGAGATTTTGAATACCGAAGATCCCATCAATCGCTTGCGGGTGACCATTGTGGTCAATACCGGTGAACCTGGCACCGCTATCACCCTGGAAAATCGCAAGCAGCAGGTACGTAAGCTGGTTTTACACGAGCTGGGTCATGCCATTGGCATTTGGGGGCACAGCAGCGATCCGGGGGATATTATGTACACGCATCCCTTGGTTTCCGACTTGTCCAGCCGGGATGTGCGAACAATACAAAAGCTTTACGGCATTCAGCCAATGCCTGCCCCAGCGACCAGCTATTCTGGCCAGCGCTGATCGCTCGGTTTTATTTGCCGGGGCTTGGCGTATTGAGGAGAAAGGGGCTATCCTGACGGGTAGGCTGTGAAGGCCAGTTTTTCAGGTCGTAAAAGATGACAGGTGCCTGCTGGCCCGAGTTTGTCTGAGATGCCGGAACACCTGGATCGAGTTTGGGCGTGTAAGTGCGGTTCATGTTCAGCTCCCAGCCAAGCACAGCGCCCGCTGAGGGAATGCTGCCCTGTGCCAAAGTTTCTCGGGTCAGAGCCCCTTGAGTCAAAGTCCAGGGGTGGCTCAGCGCCTCCTGGGAGCCGGCCATAGAGACTGCCCAAAAGCCAAAGCACAGCAGGGAATAGATGGTTTTGCTCAGCTTTTGTGGGTTGCATTTTGAAAACATGCTAAAAGCCCTCCCTCCTATGATGTGGATCAGGGATGAACCCAAAACCGATACTTTGGGGAAAAGACGGGATAGAGCCGGATTTGTTGCTTATCAGTCACTTTTTAGCAGCACAGGGCACTTCCGCTCTCAGGCGTCTGGGAATGGGTATTTTAAGGCCTGCTTACATGGCCCGGCTGCGTAGTTGTTGCAGGATATCGGCCCGTTGGGCGACCGGTAAGGCGGCAAACTGATCCCAGACCATTTTCAGGCTCATGCGATCGGTTGGAAAAACACAGGCATGCAGTAAGACGGTGGTCATGATGTGCTTGTCCCCTAAAACCCGTTTTACAGCTTTGAGGGTGCAACGAAAATCTCTCGAAATTTCGGTGAAAACCGAGTTACCCAGCCCGACCTCATGCGTCATTACGACATTTTTACTCATAATCCCTCCTAGCTGATGGCTAAGCCTTGAATGGCCATTCTGTTTTGCTGTGTCAATCTATCCTTCATCAGTATTTTACACAGACTTCAGGCTTTTCTGCATTCGCGACATTGACGGCATTGTCAGTCTGACGAATGAAGGAGCGCCTGATTTGACTACAGGGCATGCTTTTTGCCCTCTTTAAGACCCGGCTTTAATTTGTGAAGAAACATTGACCCCGGTCGTTCGAGTTGCTGATGGGGTCGTCAATTTATATAGCGGTCAATTGCTCAAAAAATGAAGCCCTGGTTTGACAGTTTTCTGAAAATACGATGGAGCTACTCCAAAAATACGGTCATTCCAGGGTGCTTATAAATTCATGGTCTTGGATAAGGCGTTGTCTATGGCCTGTTGCAAGGTGCCTTTGGACGTGAAAAATTCCGGTTTGATGGGGTACTTTTTCATGTGGTGGGGGTCAAACACGAAAACACCGGGCAAGGCGTCCACCCCGAACAGTTTGGCAATATCCTGGTTGGCGGGCTCAGTGACATCCAGCATGACCAATGTCAGCCGGTGTTTGTAGGGGCCCTCTTTTAACTCGTGAATCACCGGCGTCAGTTGTTTGCAGGTGCTGCAAGTGTCACTGTAAAACTCAACCAGTAAGGGCACTTTGGAGGTTTTAAAGGCCGTTTCAATGCTGAGTCCAGGGTCATAGGAAGAGGGCAGATCCCGGGTCATCCACAACTGGGCGGCAAAGGCCGAGGCGAACACCAGGGAGGTAATCATCAAAACCAGTAAAAAGCTGCGTTTGAACATGGCGGGTGCCTTTGCTTGCGGGGGGACTGCAATCGGTTTTTCTACAGGAAGCTGTAGGGGCATTTTACCGGAATTGGCGATGAACATTCAATGTGATTCCTGACGGGGAGGGACTGCGTGGGGTCTCAGCCTGGGGACTCGGAACCTGGCACTGCCCTGGAAACGGATGGGGCCGTTTCAGTGGATGGGCACAGGGTAAAATAGAAATTACAGTTTCAGGTTGGTTGGCCGATAGAACTTTTTAACAGGCCAGTGTATGGGATTAACGCTTGAGCATGAAAATTATTGCCGTTTTCAAACCGAAGAGCGCAGTGGTGGCATCTGTTGTTGTCTGGGGGGTGGTGGCCTTGCTGCTTGCTTCGGTGCCCGTTCACGCGGATGCCTATCAGGTTGGATTGAACCTTTATGCTCAAGGCAATTACGCGGGAGCCGTCCGTTACTTCCTGGAATCAGTGGCTCAAAACGGCATGAATGCCAATGCCCATTATTATTTAGCCGACTCCTACCTGAAATTGAACCGCTTGGTGGAAGCCCAGGCCGAATACCAGAAGATTTTAACCTTGGCGCCCGACTCCCAGGCCGCCCGGTTGTCTCGGGTGGGCCTGTCCCGTTTACGGCTCTATACGGAAAGCAGTGACAGTCGGCAGTGGCGCTCCAGTGGACGGGCTGGCGGGAGCAAGGCCGATCGCTATCAAGGGGTCATCCCCGCAGGCGAGGATTACCTGGACAACGCCACCGAAGGGGGGAAACGGGTGCGGTGGGCCTTGTCTAAACTGCCCCTGAAGGTTTACATTGAGGAATCGCCATTGGGGATTCGGAATTTTCAGCCGGGTTTTGTCGCTCAGGTGCGTCGAGGTCTGGATGTGTGGTGCGCGACCCTGGAAAACCAGCTTTCTTACAGACTGGTTACCACTAAAGAGCAGGCAGACATTCGGGTGAGCTGGGTCAATAGCATTGACAGCCAGGCTTATAAAGAGGAAGGGCGAACCGCTTACACGGCTGGCTTGATGACCCCGCATTATCAGGGGGATCGTATTGATTACATGGATGTGAAAATTGCCACCTTTGACATTTTGGGCAAGCCGCAAAACAGTGAGCAGATTCATGCGGTGGCCGTTCACGAGTTGGGCCACAGCTTGGGGTTGATGGGCCACAGTGATCAGCCGGGTGACATTATGTATTCGGAAAACCGAAGCGTCATTAAACCCTCCCTTCGGGATGTCGTGACCATTCGCCGGTTGTATTCCCTGGCCGCTGATATTGACAATCTTTCACCGGAGCAGCGTGAGGTAAATGCTGAGCGGGCGCAGGAGCTGGCCAGTGCCGAGGAGAAGGCGCTTGAAAAGCTGGAGCGTGAGGTGAAACAAAGTGGCACCCCCCTGAATTATATGAATTTAGGGGTGGGCTATTATCAAAAGGCGCTCCAGGGCATTCAAAGGGGTGAAAACGCCAAACCGTGGCTTGAAAAGGCCATGGCTGCTATTGATAAGACCATTGAGATGCAGCCCAAAGATCCTCGGGCGTATCATCGCCGCAGCCTGGTTCATCAGGAACTGGGGGACTTTGACAGCGCGCTTAGCGATATTCAGAAATCGATTGCCTACGACCGCAGCGAGCCGGAGTATATGATGCTCAAGGCCTGGTATCTTAGTCAGCTAAACCGCAAGGGGGAAGCCCGGGGGGCTCTGGACGCTTATCTCTTAGCCAAGCCTTCCGCTGCGGGCTCCTCGGAGGTGCAGCGGATTCAGCAGGCCTTGGTTAATACCCGTTGAGGGTGCTTCAGCGAAGCTAGGCGGCGGCCTCGATAAATTCAATACTTGGTGATTTTAAAAGTTCATCAATAGACATGGTGCGAACGTTGCCACTGTCCCAAGGATTAGTGTAATAAACAGTATTGGTTGCATAATCAATGGAGGTCACAGTGTAGGCGTGCTCGGTTCCGTTACCCGCTGCACTGCCATCCAATCCAGGAGTGGCTGTAAATGAGATCGTTAGTCCGTCTTTATCATTTTCCACCAAATATCGTAATTGTTCTGCAGAAGTGATTGGGGTACTCCTCTGTCCGGTTAACAACTGGAATGCTTCTCTCGGCCATCCTGGATTATTAATGTCGCGGCCACCCTGGGTTTCCGCATAGTGTTGGCGGGCTGCTTCTTCCAAAACAGCCGTTTCCAGGTCCCCCGAACTATTAATGTTGTTATTTAGCATTTCTTGAGTCACTGTATAAACCTTGTCGGGGGCCCCTTTAAATCGAACGCTGTATGTACCGTCGGGGTTTTTCGTTATGCTATTTTTGATAATTTCTTTACCATCAGCATCATTGGCGACCGCGTTTATACCGGCTAATATCCAGCAATCGCCCAAGCTCCCTTGTGCAAAGGGGTTTACAGCGCCATTGGGAATATTGTCTGTTTCTATTTGAGTCCTTTTCATTTCGCTTTCAATATCTTGCATATTAAATAAGCCATCATCACCGGCCAAGAGCTTAAAATAAGCCCCATTGTTATCTGTCAATAGCGTTGCCGTTTTAACGACATCCTCAGGGTATACCCCTGCGCCAGATTCTCTGATCGCCATTAAATCAGACCAGCCCACAAGACCGTCTTTTGTGCCACTGGCATCTGCGACATCAAACAGGTTAAATTTATTTTTTAATGAGCCAAGTGCGTTGGCATAGCCAAAATCTTGTTCTGATGGGCTACTTGGCCCGGCTGCAGCCAATCCTATCGGGTTGGCTAATGAGGCAGCGGAGGCTTCTCCCAATGAAATCATGTTATCCTCCCCTGCCAGCTTCTGGTAAAACCCTTTGTTGTTTACGATTAATCTTGCGGCGTCTTTTACATCTTCCGTATATTGCCCCTGGGTGTCCAAAGCAATAGCCATAATATCATCCCAACTGGCAAGTTCATCCCGATTCCCGTTACTGGCAGTATCAAACAGGCTAAATTTGTTTTTTAAAACAAATAATGCCTCTGCTTCAGTATCGACTTTTCCGTCAATACCCACTTGTGCTATCGGTTGACTGAGTGAAGCGGTGAAGGGTGGAGTATCCACCGCAAAACCACCTGATGTATTGTTAAAAATACCTGATGTATCGCCATTAACACTTGATATATTGTTAAAAATACCTGGTGTGGATGGAGTGGGTCTGGAAATAGACAAGTTGATACTCTCCTCTCACTATGTAATGAGAGTGCTTAAAGCACTCATTTGCAAAATAAGGCGCTAAAATTAACCTCACCCGGAGACTTTTAAGCAATAAAAGTTCGTCAGTAACTTGCGCATATTTTTCTATTAAAAAAAATAAAAACAATCAAAAGAGCTTTATTGCTTGATCGACTTTATTTACCTTGAGTGAAAATGACTGTTTGTAGGGCTTCATCCCTTTACGTCACGGTCACCCCAAACACAGCGTTTTATTTAGGCTTTTGCGCTTTCCCGTTGGGTCTAGAGCGGAGTGAAAGGAAGGGGTTTCAAGTTTTTTATCAGATTAAAAGTAAAGTTATGTAAAAAGTTTTGCAATGCAGGCAATTCATTTTTTTCAGGGGGATTTATGACAGTGCAAACAAACAACACACACCAAAACATAATGTCTCTCATTTAATAAATACTGCCTCTCTCTATCCGATCTCTTGCACTTTCCCCCTCACGCAAGAGATTTTTTTTTGCCCATTTTTCTGCCAAAAGGTGGGCTTGCCGAGCGGAATATTGATAGTTTTGGCTGGTCAGAGCCGGAGAATTAGACTTCAAGAGACTGTGGTTAAATACTAACAGCAGTGCAGGAAGTTAATTTGCTCGCATGATTCAAAGTCGCACCCTCAAATTGTATCTGGCCGATGGACATCCAGCAGGCCTTATCGTGGCTGAAATCCTGAACTGGACAGGTAAAGTGCTCAGTTTTCCTCGTGGGTTATTACCACAAGTACTTAAAAGCCGTCAGGAAATTGGGAAGACGGGCGTCTATTTTTTAGTTGGCTCCAATCCTGATAATCCGTTTCAGCCGATTGTTTACGTTGGCGAAAGCGATGTGGTGGCTCAACGACTTATTAGCCATGATAAAGATGACAACAAAGCCTTTTTTGACCAGGTGGTTTTAGTTGTGAGTAAGGACGATAATCTGACCAAGGGGCATATACGTTATCTTGAAGCTCGCCTGATTGATATTATTCGCAAACAGGATGTTGCCCAACTCAACAACGGCAATATGGGTCAACCTGTAAATCTCCCGGAATCGGATGTCGCGGATATGGAGTATTTCTTGCACCAGATTCGCACGATCCTTCCTGTTCTCGGGTTTACCTTCCTTCAAGAGTTACCCAAGCGACCAGCTATACCGCTCAGTACTCCAGGCAATGAAGAGGCAGGCTCCTCGCAAACTCGACTTGCCATAGCGGAAGAGGTGCCGATATTTGAGTTAACTATGAATAGTGGCATTTATGCAGAGGCCTATGAATTGGAAGGGCAGTTTATTGTCCAAGCCGGGGCAGTTTGTCGGCATCCTTCCAAAATGGCCAACTCATTTTCCGTTGAACGCTTTGGTTACGTTATCTCCGATATCAATCAGAGTCTGAAAAATGGAACTTTGGTGCCTGAGGAAGGGTTGCCGGATGATCTTGTTCGCTTAACCAGAGATAAGGCCTTTAAAAGTCCGTCATCTGCTGCCATGTTTGTCTGTGGTAGTTCCAAAAACGGCAGAACTTATTGGAAGGCAAAGGGGACAGGTCAATCATATGGTGACTGGCGTGATGCCCAGTTGAATGAATCTGCTTTGTGTAAAAATCCGTCCGAATTATTGGCAGCGACTGTTTGCTGAAAAAGACGGATTAATCTGCGCCTTTCTGTTTGGGGAGGGGAAGTGGCATACAGAGTGCGCGTTGAGAGGACACCTATAAACTCTTTCAATGATTTCAAACTGTTTTTAGCTTAGATGGCACTCTCTCAGAATTATGCCGCAAGTTTGTTTAATTTTTGGAAACGGGTGAGGACTGCCATCCAATTGCCTGTTATGATGGTGAGTGAGATGTGCTTGCCCGAACGCACCCGATGCCTTCATTCTTGAGTGACGGATGGTTGACTGTGCTGAGGTTTGGGATTGGACACCGGAACCTGTTGGGGGAGGATGGCGTCATGAGTCATCAGGATGATCGATCTCAGCGTTACTGGTTGAATCATGTTGTGAATCGTATTGAGGCTTTTGTGCAAGGTTCCAGACAAATGGTACAGGATACTCCGGCAGTCCTGATGAGCAAATCGGCCCTGTCTGGGCTGGCGTTGATAACGGCCAGCGTGGTTTTCGCGGCGATGGGGGTGCTTCCCTCATCCGCCAAGGCCCAGTTGCCGCCTGTTACCGGTAATATTCAGAAAAGTCAGCAGGGCCTGAGTCAACAGGCTGGGCCAGAGAACGTCATGATTATTCTGGATTCCTCCTACTCCATGTCTGAACCCATTGAGCAAGGCGGCGAGAATAAAATGATTGCGGCCAAGCGCACTGTTTTAGAGGTGTTGCGAAATATTTCACCCCGTACCCGGGTGGGACTCAGGGTTTATGGAAATTCAGCCAATCAGTTCACCGCCTGTAGGGCCACCAGTTTGCTGGTCCCCCTGGGAGAGAACAACCGCAACCTGATCGCCAGCAAAATGATCGGTTTGCGTCCCACCGGGGCCACCCCCATCAGTTTCACGGTATTGCGCTCCCTGCAGGAAGACTTTAACGTGGTCAATGGTACCAATTCCATTATTCTTATCAGCGATGGCATTGAGACCTGTGGGGAAGACCCCTGCGATGTGGCTGTGAAAATGCAGCAAATGGGCATTCATATCAAAATTAACGTCATTGGGCTTGGCTTACAGGACTATGCGGCGGTGAAGCAGCTACGCTGTGTGGCCCTGGCTACCAAAGGCCAGTTTTATACGGCGAATACTGCCGCTGAGCTGGCCAATAGCCTGAACAAGGCATTGGCCGTGGAAACCAACGTGCAAGGGACGGTCATTCAACATTCACAGACCCCGGTGGCCCCTATGGCCCCATCCGGTCAGCCGCCGGTTGCTGCGCCTCCCAAGGTAACCGTGCCAGAGGTGGTTTTACCGGCTGCGGTACCCATTGAGTCCAATAAGAGGTAAAATAGGCCGCATGAAGGCATATAGCGCCCGACACGGATTGTTACACAATGATTTTACACACCGGCGGCCACGCCGCCACTCCAATACTTGTATAGCCAAATCATAAATAGGATGGGATTTTTCAATATGCACAGCCAACCCTTAAACCGTCAGCCAAGCAGCAAGCGTTTTTTACCGCTGGCTTTGTCCGCTTTGTTTTTGTTCTCCGCGCTGGTGACTCCCGCTGCCGGGCTGGCTGCTCCCCCTGCCAGTAAGCCTGCGCCGGTTCAGAAAAAAGAGCCCGGCAAGCCTCCTGCTACGGATAAAGTGGACAAGAAAGAGCCCACAGGCAAGCTGGACGCCAAGGAAAAAGCGGCTCTGGACAAGGAAATTGAAGCCAGTCTGGCCAGCGCTGTGAAAGTGGAAAGCCTGGAGTTGCTGAAAGACCCTTCCCGGCACATGAACCAAAAAGTGACGTTTACCGGCGTGTTTAACCGCTTTGCCGATACCGCCCTGGACTATAAAAAAGCCTTCCGCGATTCCCGGGATTATGTCAGCTTTTTCATCCTGCGCCCGGATGTGCCCCAGCACACCATCCCCCTCTCCGAGTTGAAGTTGTTCTTCCCCCGTAAGAAGAGCAGCGAAGTGATGGAGCTGGAAACCGGCGACAAAATCCAGATTGTGGGAACTCAGTTCAGTAACGCGCTGGATGAGCCCTGGGTGGATGTGGAGCATATCAAGATTCTGCAAAAAACGGAAAAGCCCGAACGCAAGCACGAGCCGGAGTTCTAAACCCCCGGACGTATCCACGTTTGAAAGAGTCCCCCGTTTTGCCTTTGAGCCAGGACTGGGGGCTTTTTTCTCTCTCATTCTTTCTGTGTCTCTCTCTGGGCAACCCAAGGCCGGGCAGCCTCCACGCAAGGCCGTTTGTAAAACCGCATGCCGCTTTAAGATTACGGCGGAACACTCCCTTTCCAAAATCACGCAGCCTTGGGGCCAGCAGGGGTCAATGCTACAATCAGTCTGGGTTTTACTTCAGTAATTGAAAAACAGGATGCCGCTTTTTTTATGTCACACGCTTCGACCAATTCTTTTCACCCTGCCCAGGCCGAGACCCTTTCCGTGACCGCTCTCGATGCCCAGGATGCCTTGCTGGCCCGTGCCCGTGGGGTGGTGGATATTGAAATTCAGGCGCTGGAAGACTTAAAAGCCCAGATGGACGGCCAGTTTGTGCGGGCCGTGGAACTCATCGAGGCCTGCACCGGTCGGGTCGTCATTACCGGCATGGGAAAGTCCGGGCACATTGGCAAGAAAATTGCCGCCACCCTGTCCAGTACCGGGACGCCCAGTTACTTTTTGCATCCTGCCGAAGGCAGCCACGGGGATTTGGGCTTGCTAACGCCCCAGGATATGGTCATTGCCATTTCCAATAGCGGGGAAACCCCTGAAATTCTGGGAATATTGCCTTTGGTCAAGCGGTTTGGGGTGCCTTTAATCGGGATGACCGGCAAAGCCAGCTCGACCTTGGCTCAGCAAAGTGATGTGGTGCTGAACATCGCCGTTCAGCAGGAGGCCTGCCCATTGGGTTTGGCCCCTACAGCCAGTACCACAGCCACCTTGGCCCTGGGGGACGCCCTGGCGGTGATGTTGTTGGAACGCCGGGGCTTTTCTCCCGATGATTTCGCCTTGTTCCATCCGGCGGGTAACCTGGGCAAGCGCCTGTTATTGCGCGTCTCCGATGTTATGCATACCGGGGATAGCTTGCCTCGGGTTTCTGTGGATACGCCCTTTCTGGACGCCTTGATGGAAGTGAGCTTGAAGAAGCTGGGAATGGCCATTGTGCTGGATTCCCAAGGGGTGATGCAGGGCATTTTGACCGATGGGGACGTGCGCCGGGCCTTGACCCGCTTCAGTGACCCCCGAACCATTCCGTTGGCCGAGGTGATGACCGTTTCGCCCAAGCAGATTGAGCCGGATGCCTTGGCCGTAACGGCGCTACGCTTGATGGAAACCCACAAAATTACCGTTCTGGTCAGTTGTTCCCAGCAAGGTCAGCCGATTGGGGTGGTACACATGCACGATATTTTGAAAACCGGCATCAGTTAGCCTCATTTTAGGTAAGCTTTAGGCTGTTTGCCTTATCCGGCTTGCGAGACGTGCTGGCTTGCTTCTCCGGGACGGGCAAAGCACACCCGGTTGCGTCCGTGATTTTTGGCCTCATAGAGTTGCTCATCCGCCAGGGCCAGCGTCTCCGAAATTTCTGAGCGGTGCAGACTGGCCTTGGGCAGGGTATTCACTTCGGCCACCCCCACGCTGATGGTGACTTTGAGGGCTTCTCCGTTCATCCCGGTAATACTCAGGTTCTCCACAGTTTGCCGAACCCGATCCATCAGCTCTACCGCCGATTTGAGGTTGGTATCCGGTAGTAAAATGGCGAACTCTTCCCCGCCAAAGCGACAAATCACGTCACTGCGCCGCAGTTTTTGCATGAATAGCTCGGCCAAGGCCTTCAGTACCAGATCGCCACTCAGGTGTCCGTAGGTATCGTTGAAGCGTTTGAAGTGATCCACATCCACTAAGCCGACGCACAAGGGCGTCTGGTTGCGGCGGGCCCGTTCCAGTTCCGATTCAAACCGTTGATAATAGCCCCGGCGGTTCATCAGTCCGGTCAGTTCGTCGCTGGAAGCCATGGCTAAGGCTTTTTCCAGAACCAGCGCCCTGCTAATGGCCTGAGAGGCCAGTCGAACGGCTTCCTGAGCCACCTGGCGGCTTTCCTCGCCAATTAGGGCCTCGCTGGTGTAAAACAGGTTGAAGGTGCCCTGGATTTCTCCGGTGGCCAAGTCCACCATGGGCAGTAACAGTGCCGATTGGACGTGTTTGACGCCAAAGATATCGCCCAGTGAACGCTCACCCAGCTTTTGTCCGTTCAGGTGCAGATAAAACCGGTTGCGGGCCATAGAGGACAGCAAACCCACCAGGTTGGAAAATTCCTTGATTTTGCGCCGCTTGCCCTGGAGTCCGGCGTGGCTGTAGCTGTGAAGCCTCACTTTTCCATCCTGATGGCGCATGTCAAACAGGACTTCCCCTTGGCCGTTTTCAGGATTGAACCCCACGTACTGGCAAGCGTCAAAGCCCAGCCGACGAGTAAATATCTCCAGAGTGGCGGTAATGATGGCGTCTCGATCCACGGCGGTGACCAGGCGAGAAGCCAGCTCCAGCACCACCCCTTGCACGAACGGCAAGCTCTGGGACTGCCGGAATCGGAGCAGGCGATTCACCTTGGTGGCCAGGGCAGGACAAATGCGATCCAGCAGGGCTTGTTGCCGCGCGGTATCTCTGGAGGCGCTGACGGCCAACAGTCCCGTTTGTCCGTTTTCCAGGGGAAAGCAGGTTTGTATCATTGGTTCCGGCAGGCGATTCCGCAAGGCGACATCCTGAGGGCCAGTCAATTCGTGGATCTTGGCTCCCGGGGTTTGCAAATCCTCCAGCAGGGCGTACAGGCCGGTTTGCTCATCGGCAATCAGCAGGACGCAATGATGGGTGCCCAGTGCCTGAGCGAGGGCCCGATAGATTTGATTCACCGCTTCCGGCAATTGTTCAGACAGATCGAACTGAAAGGCGCTTTGGCAGCGGGTCTGCTTCAGGACATAATCGGCTTGCGCCAGCGGATTGGAAAGGGCCGATTTCTGGTTGCAGCTTAAAAGCTCTTCAAATATCTGCTGGGCGGTTTGGCATTCTTGCGAGTTACTGAGCTTGAGTAAGACTGACAAGCCAATGCCCAGCTTGACCCGTTCCGAAGCTGCGGCGCTTTGGAGGGTGTTGGCGTATGGCTGTCTTTGGCTCAGTATGCTCATAGTACGGATTGGATCGTCCCTATCAACTGAACGGGGAAGGCTTAGTCAATGGAAGCACTAAAAGGCCCACTTTATTCCTGCTTTCACTACAGACATAAAAACAAACTCCGGGGCATTTGTGCCTGGACTGTCTGTTTGGGCTAGTGGGGAGGATGTTTTTGAGGATGGTTTGTTCCACGGTATACCCGCCGCGAAAACCCAAGCATAGTTATCATATATTCAGGCTTTTTCAGAATCGGCCAGCGTGTATAGGCCAATGGATCAGTTTTAACAAGTGCCCGTGGCTGAGGCGTTCTCCGTGATGGGATATAAACAATTTTTAGAATTTTCCGAGACCGGCGGGTTCCCCTCTTGATCTGTGGGCGCCGTTAGGCTACATTACAGTTCTCTTCCCCGTTACCTACTTCATGCGGAAGTGGTGGAATGGTAGACACGCATGTTTCAGGAGCATGTGGCGCAAGCTGTGGGGGTTCAAGTCCCCCCTTCCGCATATTCGCTAATTTTTTGATCCGGCGCTATAATATTTTCAAGATTTTTTCTTGCTTGAGTCCATTGTTTCTTTATCAGGTCTGGAGGAACGTTCTATTTCCAAGTATCCACCCCAGCGGCAGGTTAATAAAGGTCCGCAAATTTTAAGTCCTGAAATCAGGGCTATGGAAGTCCGTCTGATTGATGGCGAAATTAACGAAGTCATCTCCCGCAGAGACGCAGAGGCCTTGGCCCGAGAGCGGGGCCTTGATTTAGTGGTGATGAGCTTTGACTCTTCGCCGCTTGTTGTGCGTTTGGTTGATTTCGGCAAATTCAAGTTTGAGAATGACAAAAAGGCCCGTGAAGCCAAGAAAAAGCAGCACGTGGTCGAAGTCAAAGAGATCAAGATGAGCGTCCGCATCGACGATCATGACTATGAGACCAAGAAAGCACACGCCATCAAGTTTCTGGAAGCCGGCAACAAGGTCAAGTGCACCATTCGCCTGAAGGGCCGCGAAACCCAGCATGCCAACCTGGCATTTGATCTCGGCAGAAAGTTTGTAGTAGACTTGCAAGACTTCGGATCCCCCGAAGGGGACATTCGGATGGAAGGCCGCACCATTACCATCAATATCGGGCCTGCCAAAAAGAAATAAGCGTTTGGTTCCTGTTGAAACGTTTATAGTCTGAACTTCCCTGACCGTCCCATTTTCCAGTCCAGTCGAAAACAGGGTATACCCTTAGGAGATTAGTTAGTCATGCCCAAAATGAAAACGCACAAATCGGGTGCCAAGCGCTACCGCGTGACCGCTACCGGTAAAGTGATGCGGGCTCAAGCGTTTCGGGGTCACTTGAACGTAACCAAGTCCTCCCGTCGCAAGCGTCGCCTCAACCCGGATGTGGTCATCAGCACCGCCAACGAAAAGAAAATCCGTTTAGAGCTGCCATATCCCAAGTACTCCCGCTAGTTCTAACGCTCGTTTATTTTTGAATCACAACTCACCGTAAGGAAATTTAAATCATGCGTGTTAAAAGAGGATTTGTATCCCGCCAGCGCCATAAGAAAATTCTGAAGCTGGCTAAAGGTTTCCGGGGCACCCGGAGCAAGCTCTTCAAAGTCGCCAACCAAGCGGTTATGAAGTCTTTGAAGTACGCTTACCGCGATCGTCGTAACAAAAAGCGTGATTTGCGCCGCTTGTGGATCGCTCGTATCAACGCCGCTGCTCGTCAGCATGGTATGTCTTACAGCAAGTTTATTAACGGCGTTCAAAAAGCTGACATCAACCTGAACCGTAAACTGTTGGCCGATTTGGCCGCTCGGGACGCTCAGGCTTTCGCTCAGTTGGCCGCCAAAGTAAAAGCCGCCATTTAAGAGCCGCTTCTACTCTATAAATCTTTAAAAGCCTCTCAGTTCGCTGAGGGGCTTTTGAGTGTGTGAGCCGCTACGATTTGTCTATGGCGCAAGCCGAAGGAAAACCTGTAAAATCGAAACCCTAATTGGGGCGCTGGGGCCAGGCGTAATTGGGGGGATAGTTCAGAAAAGCGTTGCCTTGTGGCGGGGCTATTGGGCGTGTGATTCCGGGAGCAAAAGGATTGCCACCTACCGGCGACGGGGTAAAGGGTTTGGGAGCCACGGATGCCTGAGCGGGTATGGGCTGTGCCTGGGGTTGTGCTTGTGCGGATTGGCCCAAGACCGCAGTTTGCTGCTTACGCTTTTCGTTCCACTGGGTCAGCTTGATACCGGCCCAAGGGGCTCCCAGACCCAAAATACCGATGGTACCCAGCGTACTGCCAATACCCACCCACACGTTTTTGGCCAAAGCCTGACGGGAGAATGCCTCTACGGCCTCTCGACTTTTGAGGGTGCCCTCTTTGGTCAGCAGCTCGGAAGCGGCCAGTTTGGAAATCCCTTGTTTTAGCAGCGGAGTTCCTATAATCCAGGCCAGCCAGCCCACCCCGGAGTCTAGAACCCGCTCTTTGTATTCGTTATCGCTACGGGAGGACAGCAGACGAGAGGTAATGAGCAGGGCGAACATAGCGGCCATTTGCTGCTGAGAGGTAAAGGGGGCTTTCTTGCTGAAATCAAACAGCTTCTTTAAGGTGCCCTCCCTCAGGCCCTGGATGGGGTTGATGAAGCGCCGCTTGTAGGTGTCAAAGGCCCCCACGGCGGCCAGCAAAGGGGCTAGGGCCAATCCCAAAGGCAGGGGATTGCCGTTTTTCAAAGCCTCAGAAACATAAGGGAAGTGTTTCTCCCAAAACCCTTTTTTTGCCGGAGGGTTACTGAGTGCCTGATTGGGTTGGTTTTTGCGCAGGCTGGTCTCGCCGGGGAAGTAGTCGATGCCGAATACCTTTTTAGTCAAGCCGTTGAGGAGGAACGGGCTGATGAAGGTAGCGCTCATACCGGCGGCCAGACCGATGGGAATCATCCAGTTTTTGGCGATGATGGTTCGCCCAATGGCTTTTTCGGCCATGGCTTGCCAAGTGATAGTGTTCTTCGAAGCGTTCTTCTCCCAGGCTTTGCCCATGGCCCGGGAAAAGCGGCCCACATCGTCCAGCAAATCGTTCACGGCAAAAGAGGCTTTTTTACTTGTCTTTCTGTTAACCGTAACATCCACTGTAAAGTCTTCGGCCTTTGAGTTTAAGGTAGAGACTAGCGCTTTGGCCTTATCATTAATCACGTCCCGGGCTAGTTTCTGGTTCCATACGGCGTTTATGGCATTGGTGATGTTGGCGGGAATGGGTTGCTGGGCGTCTGCTAAAAAGCGCTTGGCCAAGGCCTCCTTAAATGCGGTTTGAGCTTTATCGGGGCAATCCAGAACCGCCTGAGAACTGGCAATATCCTTGAACAGCTCTAGCGAAGGATACTGAATGAATTGGCTGCTGAAGGCCTGGTTTTTGCGGTCAAAGGCTTTCCCAACCCCCAGTGCCACCATGCCGCCCAGTACGCAATCGGTCAGGATGGAGAGAATCTCCCGGGCAAAGCGCTCTGCGGCGGCGGGTACGTTTAAGGAGTCATCCCCGTACATTTTATTGCGCCGCAAATCCAGACCGGTGCGCAACAACCCAAAACCCACCACATCTTCAAACAGCATTTCCGCGCCCCGGTTGCTCTGGAGTGACCGAAACAGACTGTCAGCCGCTTTGGTGACGCCGGTCAAGCCGCTGCCACCCCCCGCGGAACCGAAGCGGGTCGGGGGTTTCAATCGTTGTGGAGATGGTGACAGGGGTTGCATGGTAGTGGTTAAAACCTCTGGAATCAAATTTGGTGCCCATACGCAAAGAACCGTAAACACGGGGCTTACGGTTCTTGTCAAATTTGGGTCTGGATTGAAAATCTATGTGCGGTGTTGAACTCTTGCGATTTTCTAATCGTTACCAGCCAGCAAGCCGTAAGCCATCATCCAATGATGATGGTGATGATGGACGTGCTGATGGTGTAAAGCGAGATTCAACATGATGCGTATAAGAAAACCACAAATGGCTTGAAATTGCCAAGCACTATTTTGCAAATGCGTTTAGCAGTGTCGTTGCATGCACGTTTGGCTATGGGCATTAGCCAATAGGCCGGAGGGTAATACAAGAGCTTGCGGGCAATTGGTTAAACCGCCACGGCCAATTCCTGAGAAGCGGCGTAATCGGCGATTTCACCCAAAATCTCATGCACTTCCTGAAGGGTGCTGACGCTGGTAATGCGGCTGCGGTAGGCGCTGGCCCCGGGGAAGCCCTTCACATAGTCGGTCAGGTGCCGGCGCATTTCCTTCACCCCGGTCACTTCGCCCCGGTAATCGGCCAGCAGACGGGCATGCTCATAGGCGCTTTCCAGCCGCAGCTTGATATTGGGCGGTTCCACCGGTTTTCCGGTTTTCAGGGCTTCATCAATGGCCCCAATCAGCCAGGGCTGGCCTTGGGTGCCCCGCCCAATCATCACCCCGTCCACTCCGTAGGTGGTCATCACGTGCAGGGCGTCTTCCATGGACACAATGTCCCCGTTGGCAATCACCGGAATGGACAGCGCTTCTTTCAGCTCGCCAAAGGCCTCCCACTTGCAGCCGGGCTTGTAGCCCTGAGCCCGGGTGCGGGCGTGCAGGGTCACCATACTGGCCCCGGCATCCTGACACATTTTGCCGAATTCCAGATAGTTCATGGTTTCGCTATCCCAACCCAGCCGGAATTTAACGGTAACCGGCGTGGGAGTGCCATCCCGTTCCAGCGTTTTCACCAGGGAAGAGATGAGCTTATAGGCCAAATCCGGCTCTTTCATCAGGGCGCAGCCCTCAAAGTTGCCGGTAATCTTCTTGACCGGGCAGCCCATGTTAATATCCAGGGTGTCCGGTTGTTTGTCCCGGATAATGGTACGGGCCGCTTCCAGCAGTACTTCTTCCCGGTGGGCGGCCAGCTGGTAGGCAATGGGCTGATCGGTGATCGTTTTGTCCAGAATGGGGGCGTCAAAGCGCTTGGAATACACCAGTCCGTTAGAGCTGATCATTTCTGTGCAAATGAGGGATTCTGGCGCCCAGCGGCGTACCAGCCCCCGAAAGACCACATCGGTGACACCGGCCATGGGGGCGAGCATCACCCGGCTGTTGACCGTGACTGTACCGATTTGCAAGGGTGTGGAGAAAATGGCGTGCGGGTTGAGAGGGGTGGTCATGGGGCAAAACGCTCAGAGGTTGTTTGGCTATTTTGTGGGCACAATGCGTCGTATGATTTCATATATCATATCTAAAACCGGAGGCGTCTGAAAATGAATGGAGCCACGTCCAATATGGCCGAACCTGAGAAGCTTTTGTTGTTACCCCCTGAGAAAGCGGATCGGTGCCTGAAGGTGGCCATTCAGGCCGCCCATGCCGCTGGAAAAATACAAATGGCCTCCTTTGGGCAGGCCGTTCAGGTGGAGTTCAAAAATACCAGCATTGATTTGGTAACGGTGGTCGATAAAGAATGCGACGCGGTCATTGTCGATACCTTGAGCAAGGGCTGTCCAGAGGCCTTGTTGCTGACTGAAGAGACCTTTCAGGAGGGGCAGGCGGTCGATTTATCCAACACCTGGGTGGTCGATCCGCTGGATGGCACCACCAATTACGCCCATGGTTTTCCCCATTTCGCCGTGTCCATCGCCTACTTCTTTGCCGGACAGCCGCAAATCGGGGTTATTTACGATCCCTTCAAAAAAGAGTTGTTTTATGCCTTGCGGGGGCGGGGCGCTTTTTTGAACGATCAGGCCGTTTTTGTCAGCAAGAATCGGGCCCACACGCTCAATCATGCCTTGCTGGCCACCGGCTTTCCGTATGATATTGCCACCTCGACCATCAATAACTTACGTCACTTTGAGCGCATCGCCCCCCATTGCCAGGGAGTCCGACGGCCAGGCGCCGCTGCGCTGGACCTGGCCTATGTGGCTTGTAGTCGACTGGATGCCTTTTGGGAGCTGAAACTTTCTATTTGGGACGTAGCTGCTGGCATTTTACTGGTGGAAGAGGCTGGAGGGAAGGTGACTGGCCTGACTGGCGGGCCCGTTCCCTATTCGGAGCGTCGTATTGACCTGATTGGCTCCAACGGTAACGAGCTGCACGGAGAGTTAGAGGCCCTCCTGGCCCAAGACGCCTAGCTTGTCCCCGGTGCGATGGGATGGCTGATGCTCGGGCCCCGATCGTTGGGAGATCCAGTTGCCTTACGGTATAATGGGCCTCACTCATTGTAAAAATTTTGGAGACTTCTGTTATGGCAAACTCCGTAACCATTGTGGGCCGTTTGGGTCAAGATCCTGAAATCAAATACTTTGAAAGCGGCAGCGTGAAGGCCCGGTTTTCTGTGGCTGTCGATCGGAATTACTCCAAGGAAAACCGCATTACGGACTGGTTTACCATCGAAGTGTGGGGTCGTAAGGCCGAATTTGTGGGCGAGTGGATTAAAAAAGGCGCTTTGGTCAGTATCACCGGGCAACTGGAAGTGAATCGCTACAACGACCAGGCGGGGAACCCCAAGGAATGGCCCTACATTAAAGCCACCGATGTCAGTTTTGTGGGCAGCAAGCGGGACAATGCCGCTCCCATGGAAGTGGGCGCCTCTTTTTAAGTCAGGCTTTCTGCCCAGTGCCGGGACGTTTAACAATGGCGAATCTCGGTATTAATTCATTGTTTCCACTGTCTCTACTTGAGCATTGATAAGGATGTCCTATGCAAATTCCGGGTTTAAGTGTCGGTATCGTGGCGGATGATTTGACCGGAGCCTGTGATACGGCCTTGCAATTTTTTTCCGCTCAGGCCCAGACTCACATTTTGCTGGACTTCCAAAAGCTGGCTAATCAGGAATTGTCTCAGGCTGCCTCGGAGCAAGACAACCAGGTTTGGGCCATCAATACCGGTTCTCGGCACATGCAGCCGTTGGAAGCTCAATCCATGGTGCGCCAGGCGGTGGCCTTTGGCCGGGACAAGCTGGGGGTCGAGAATTTTTACAAGAAAATCGACTCCACCTTGCGGGGCCACATTGCTCAGGAGTGTTTGGGCATGTTGGACGAGCTGAAAGCCCAGTGCGCGGTGATTGTTCCCGCTTATCCTCAGGAAGGGCGGCGCACGGTGGGGGGATACCAGCTGGTTCGTGGCGTCCCGGTGGAAAAAACCGTTGTGGCTCGGGATCCGCTCTTTCCGGTGCGTCAATCGCACGTGCCGACCTTACTGGAGCAGGCGACCCGCCCCGGTTTGGTGGGGCACATCCCGTTGAGTATGGTGCTGCACGGGGCAGGTCCGGTTCTGGTTAAGCTGAAAGAGCTGATTGAAGAGGGCAAAAAGCTGGTGGTTATTGATGCCACCAGTCATGAAGACTTGGAGCAAATTGCTTTGGCCATTGAAAAGGCCCAAAAATACGCTCGGGTGGTTCCCTGTGGCTCAGCCGGTTTGGCCAATGCCCTGGCCGCTTTGTGGACTAACCGGCCCGAATTGGGGGCCAATCCTGTCAAGGGGAAGCGGAGTCTTCAGGCCAGTCCTTCTCCCATCCTGATTGTGAACGGCAGCACGACCGACACCACCCGCACCCAGACCCTGCGACTCATGGAAAATTACGCTTACTACGGACAAGGCAGCAGTTTGGAACTGTTTGAACTGACCCCGGATCAAATTTTGGGCCTAAGCCCTCTGGATGGTTTGTTAGAGAACCTGCTGGCAGCGTTGGGTGAGCGGAATACGGTGGTTCTTTCCAGCGCCTTGAAGGAAGAGGCATGCGCCCGAACCATGAATCTGGCCAAAGAACACAACTTATCCGACCTGGAGGCCTCTGAGCGGGCCCAGAAGGTGCTTTCCATGCTAGCGGAGTCGGTTTACCGTCATAAACCGGTCAAGCTGGTTTTGGTGGGTGGAGAAACCACCTGCCAGGTCTGTCAGGACTTGCGCAGCACTCAACTTGAAATCCTGGCCGAGGCAGATGACTCGATCCCGCTGAGTACCGACAGTCAGGGGCGCTGGATTATCACCAAATCAGGCGGGTTCGGCACTCCCCTGGCGCTTGCCAACGTGGTAAAGTTTATCAAGCAACACGAGTCTACCTCCGTTCATGCCTAAAGCGTCGCTTGAAAACATTACTTTTTGCCTGACGATTGGTGATTACACCGGCATCGGCCCGGAAATTACCGCCCGCTTTCTGGCGCACCAAGCCCATTTGAGCGATGACGGGGTTTGTTTGCGCATTTTTGGGGACATTGCCAACCTGGTAAAAACTGCCGATGCTCTGGGTATCGAGCTGCCGGAAGGTCATCGTTTTGATTATGAGGATCTTCAGCACTCCCGTTTTTCCGCTCACCAGAAGCCGCCGGGTCAGGTCGCCTATGAGAGTGTCGAGGCGGCTGTTTCTGAAATCAGCGCAGGACAGGCCCACGCCTTGGTAACTGGCCCTATTTCCAAGGAAAACCTGCAATTGGCAGGGATTCCGCTTACAGGACATACGGAAATGCTTCAGCAGCTGGCCCGCAAGAATTACGGTCACCCTTTTCAGTCCGATATGCTGTTTGTGTATCGGCAGTTTCGGATGCTGCTCTTGACCCGCCATGTGGCCTTGCGCAAGGTGTCCGAGTCTCTGAGCATTCGGGAGGTTTCCCGCTCTCTTGGGAATCTGGCTGAGTTTTTTCAGGTGGCTTGCCAGATTCAGTCACCCCGGTTGTGCATTCTGGGGGTGAATCCGCATGCGGGTGAAATTGATGGCGAGGAAGAAGAGCGTATTCTCAAGCCCGCCTTAAAAGCAGTCTCGCAAAAATACGGTTTTGGCATAGAGCCGCCGGTGGCCGCCGATGCCGCTTTTCGGCACTTCGATATTGAGCGGCTTCGTTATGATGCCTACGTGGCCGCCTATCACGATCAAGGGTTGATTCCCTTTAAAATGGTGGCTGGGCTGAATGCGGTTAATGTGACCATCGGGCTGCCTTTCCTGCGCACTTCGGTCAGCCATGGCACCGCCCCGGATATTGTGGGGCAGGGAATCGCTGATCCATGCAGCCTGATTGCAGCCTACAACATGGCGCACCAGTTAAAGGTGCCTTCGACCCACGCCAAGCAGTTTGCACTGCACTCTTAAAGCAACCCTGAATCGCCCTGAATCGCCACAAATCTCCCTGAGTCACACGGAAAAACTGGGAAAGCCAATGGCTTAGCCCTATCGCGCCCTAGACTTCACCGCGAGAAATCTGGTTCAGCAACTGGGTGACCCGAGAGCCACGTTCCAGTGAGTTATCCAGGTGGACTTCAATTTCGGGCGTGTAGCGCAGACGGATGCGTTGGCCGATGGCCGAGCGGATTTTGGGTGTCTGCTCTTGCAGTACCGTCATCACCGCGTTTTGAGTCTCTTCATCGCCCATAACGCTGACAAACACACGGACATGTCGCAAGTCGCCACTGACTTCCGCATCGGTCACGGAAATTAATTGATTAACCAGGGCGGGATCTTTCACCTCAGTGGTGAGGATATCACTGAATTCGCGAATGATCGCTTTTCTTACTTTATCAGCCCGGCTGAAGTCACTTCGGTTGGCCATGGCTTAAGACCTCCAATGGTTAATCTTCGTATCCAGAATTAAAACGAAACGAAAACAGAGTTTGTTCCACCAGAAAACCGGTTTTTCACCCGGAGAGCAGTCCAGGTAGTTGTGACTGGTTGTTACAGTGAGGTTCGCTCCAGTGCCTTGGTGGTGAAGACTTCAATCACGTCGCCTTCCTGTAATCCCTGGAACTTGTCGAATGAAATACCGCATTCGTAACCGGTTGCGACTTCTTTTACGTCATCTTTGAATCGTTTCAGGTTATTCAAGGTGCCGGAGAAGATTTCTTTACCGTTACGTAGTACCACAGCCTTGGCATTACGGATCAACTTACCGCTGGTGACCATACAGCCTGCAATGGTGCCGGTTTTGCCCACTTTGAAAATTTGACGCACCTCGGCGGAACCGGTTTGCACTTCCTCGGTTTCCGGCTCCAGTTGACCCAGAACCCATTTCTCAATCTCTTCGGTGATGTGGTAAATCACATCGTAGCGCTTGATGCTCACGCCTTCCTGGTCGGCTAAACGCTGCGGCGTGGTGTCCACTTTGGCGTTGAACGCGATAATCAGGGCGTTCGCCGTTGAAGCCAGCATTACATCGGCTTCCGAAATATCCCCGGTGGCGCTGTGTACAATGTTAATCTTCACTTCGTCGTTGGTCATCCGTTGCAGCACATCGACCACCGCTTCCAGTGAGCCTTGCGTATCCGCCTTAACCAGCAAGTTAAACTGGTTTTCCTTGACGGTATTTTCGCTTTCAATTTCAGAACGTCCGCTGAAGCCTGCGGCCACGGCACGGCTGACCCCAATGCGCTGATCCCGTTCCTTTTGCTTTCCGGCGGCCAGGGATTGTTTGAATTCCTTGTCATTGCGCACGACCCGGAAAGCGTCACCAGCGTTGGGCACGCCATCCAGTCCTAGAATTTCGACGGGAGTGGACGGGCCTGCGTGCTGGATGCGAGAGCCGTGATCGTCAATCAGCGCCCGGACACGTCCACCGACGGAGCCGATCAACACGTTATCGCCAACCTTTAAGTTACCGTTTTGAACCAAGGCAGTGGCCACAGGGCCCATGCGCTTGTCCAGTTGGGCCTCGATAATGATGCCTTCTCCAGGCACAGTGGCATCGGCCTTGAGTTCCAACAGCTCAGAGACCAGCAAAATGGAATCCAGCAAATCATCCAGACCCAGCTTTTGCAAGGCGCTGACTTCAACGGTCAGGGTGTCGCCACCCCACTTCTCAGCGGAAAGTCCGTAGTCCGCCAGCTGAACCAATACCCGATCCGGGTCGGCATCCGCTTTATCAATCTTATTGACAGCCACAATAATGGGGATTTTGGCGGCCTTGGCATGGTTAATGGCCTCAATGGTCTGGGGCATCACGCCATCATCGGCAGCGACCACCAGAATGGCAATATCTGTAGACTGTGCCCCACGCATCCGCATGGACGTGAACGCTTCGTGGCCCGGCGTATCCAGGAAGACTACCCGCTGATCGCCCTTTTCGACTGTGTAAGCACCAATACTTTGGGTGATGCCACCGGCCTCACTGTCCACTACCTTGTGACGACTTTCCCGAATGGAATCCAGTAAGGTGGTTTTACCGTGATCAACGTGGCCCATAATTGATACGACCGGAGCGCGACCCTGTAAATTCTGAAACTTGGATTCATCCAGCTTCTTGCTTTCCGCGCCCAGGTGAGTATATTCGCCCTCGTGTTTGACCTTGGCGGTCTCTTCAACCTCAAAGCCGAATTCTTTGGCCACGCCTTTGGCAAAATCAACATCCAGCGTCTGGTTGACCGTGACCATCATGCCCTTCATAAACAGGTGCTTGATGATTTCAGTTTCTCTCAGGCGGAGCTTTTCCGCCAAATCACGAACCACAATCGGCTCATCAATGCGGGTGACCTTGGGCAACGCATCCAGGGCTGCCTGCTCTTCTTCCCGCTTTTGCCGGAGGCTCAGTCGGTTCTCATAAGGCGATGGCCGACGGGAGGATTGCCCATGGCGTTGTTGCGGCTGTTGAAAACCGCCTGGGCGTTGACCACCTTGGGGTGGACGTGGTTGACCCGGCCTGCTTTGACCCATCGGTGGACGAGCAGCTTGCGAGGATTGAGGTGAAGCCGTGTTTTGGGAGGGGAAACGGTGTGCCGTGTTCGCCTGGGAACTGTGGGGGGGGGTACCGGGCGTCCGCTGACCGGTCAAAGGCGCTTGAGCCTGACCGCTTCTGGCTGCTGGCATAGAGGGCGGTTCAACTGCCTTGTTGCTGGCTGCGGTAGGGGGCTCCGCTTGCTTTTTCTCTGTTGCTGGCTGAGCAGCGGTGGCTTGTGTTGCCTCCGTCTTCGTCTCGGCAGGAGCTGCAACCGTGGCTTTACTTTCGGTAGTGGCCGATTTAGCTTGTTTATTGGGGGCATCTGCTTGTGGCTGCGCCTTGAATGCGCTGATCAAGCGATCAGCGACACTTTGATCCACCGTGCTGGAGTGGCTTTTGACCTGAACACCATGGTTTTTGGCAAGTAACTCAATCACTGCGGCATTACTGACGCCCAGGATTTTGGAGATTTCGTGGACTCTTACTTTGGGGGACGTCACAGTGAGGAGATTCCTTTCAATTGGTCATTCAAGGCTTCCAATATAGCATCAGGGATCGCTCTTTTCAACGTGCGCTGAAATTTCTTTGCCCGTAACGCCTCAGTTAGACAGGTTTTGTTCCTGCATACGTAAGAGGAGCGTCCTTGCAAAGGGGGATTTCCATCGATTGAAAAGTGCTGGTCGCGACTGCTTTTCAGGCAGAGCATGCTGTCACGAGGAAGCTGTTGTCGACAATGGATACACTGTCGAATGATTGTACGTGGCAAGACAGGCCTTCAGTGGGGAGTCTAGCCCTCCACTTCCTCCGTTTCCACAGAGAGTTCCGCCTCTGGTGCCGGTGCCTCTTGGGCATCGGCCACATCGGCTTCGGCTTGGACTTCTTCTGAGTGGATTTCACCAGCAGCCACCGGCACTGGTTGATCTTCACCTTCAGTAAATTCCTGACCTTCGGGAATGTAGTCGGCAGGAGGAGCGGCCATTTGCTCAAAGTAGCCCATGCCCCCTTCTTGTTCGACTTGGCCAATGCTCTTGATATCTAGCTTGAAGCCGGTTAGTTTTGCCGCCAGACGCACGTTTTGCCCTTCCCGACCGATGGCCAGAGAGAGTTGATCATCCGGCACGATGACCAATGCCCGGGATTGACGGGGATCGTGCATCACGAGAACCCGGATAATCTTTGCCGGAGCTAAAGCGTTGACGATGAACTCCACCGGATCCGGTGACCAGCGGATGATATCGATTTTCTCGTTCTTCAGCTCATTAACAATGGCCTGAATCCGGCTGCCACGGGTTCCGATGCAAGCGCCTTGGGCGTCCACATCCGGGTCATGTGAAGTGACGGCAACCTTTGTCCGGTAGCCGGCTTCCCGAGCAATGCTTTTGATTTCGACCAGACCGTCCTCGATTTCAGGCACTTCCAGCTCGAATACCTCTTTCACCATGGCGGCGTGGGCCTGGGAGACAATAATTTGAGGCACTCGACCGGAATCTTTCAAATCCAGCACGTAAACCCGCAGCTTGTTACCGACCCGGTAATACTCGGACGGCAGTTGTTCCTTCGGGGGCAAAATGGCTTCGGACTTGCCGATGTTCACGATCACGTTCCGGCCTTCAATGCGCTGAACGATGGCCGTGGTCACCGAGCCGCGTTTCTCCTCAAACTCTTTCTGAACCAGCTTCTTTTCGGCTTCACGGATACGCTGGGTAATGACCTGTTTGGCGGACTGAGCGGCGATACGGCCAAATTCATCCGGCGTGACCTCAATTTCCAGAATGTCATCCAGCTCCACATCCGGCTTGATTTTCCGGGCTTCCTTCAGCTCGATCTCGGGCTCTCGGGGGATTTCCTCGCCCTCTTCATCGTACTCAATCGCTTCCGGGTCGCTCAGCTCTTTAACCACCCGTTTGAGCTCATAAATACCAATCTCGCCGGATTTTTCATTCAGGCGACACTCATAACCCGTGAGGCTTTCCAATTTGGCATACCGTTTATAAGCGGCCAGCATGGCTTCTTTCAAGGAGGAAATGACTACGTCTCTGGGAATACCACGTTCCCGCTCCAGTTGTTCAGCATGTTCCATCAACGCGGGGCCAACTTTAATCATGGTGACGGCGTACCTCCTGTTTATCCTTTGATTTTAAATAATTATAGTGGGTCAATCGCCGAAGATAAGGACGCATGGTCCTCTTCTTCCGGGAATCGAATGACCGGGTTGAGGTAAACAGCCTGCTCATCTTGCAGGCAAACCTCGAAATCTTTGGTGGTCTTGCTGTCTCGCAGCGTGACGACTTTGCGAGTCTCATCAAAGCCTGTCAGAATCCCCTCGGCCACAGTGGGCAGCTCCGAAGGGAGTGCCTTGGCGGCTTTTTTCTTGTTCTTGGATTCTATGGAGCCCGTGATGCGAACAGGCTCTCCCTGGTAAAACGTAAACTCCCGGACTGTTTTCAGTGGCCTGAAGAGGCCTGGTGAACTGACCTCCAGGCTATAGGCCACATCCGCCAATAAAGGAAACGTTTCCAGCACCGGATCCAGACTTCGGCTGATAGCCTCACATTCGCTAATGGAGATAGAGCCTTCTTTCAGGTCTGCGTACACCCGTAAGTACCAATACCCGGCCTCTTTTTCAAAGACTGCGTCCACCAGAAAATAGCGAGGGTCAAGCTGACTTTCCACCAAGGGGAACACGGCCTCTTGAATGGCTTTTACTTGCTCTGGTTTTGGCTGCATTGAGGGGGAGGCGGGCCGTTTCATGCCGGATAGCATACTCCTGAGGGTCTTGAGTCCATTTGGGTTCTGATTTTCTTTCTTAATAAAAGAAGTGGGCCTTTCTTCATTGACCCACTTCTGACAATCATCAAGAAGTAGTGCTGATTTTAACATAAACAAATTTCTGGCAAGGACTCTGTGTTCAAGGTGATAGTAAATTTTCCAGGGCTTGCAATTGAGAGAGGGTTCCGGCACCGACCAATATGTCTTCAGGGTGTAGAACCAGATCGGGATTGGCGGCCACCTGGACTTTTTCCTGTCTTTGCACCAGGGCGATTACGTTGACCCCGGTTTTTTGACGAATTTTAGCCTCTCTCAGGCTTTTTCCGGTCAGTTCGCTGCCAGCCGCAATGGGCAGCCATCGAATTTGAGTCCCCTCCAGCAGGCTAAAGCGCCCAAAAACAGTATGCTCCTTGGTGACTGGTGCCCGGTGCAGGTTGTTTTCCAGTTGTCGCACCTGGGTAATAAGCCGATCCGTCTCCAAAACCGGATAGTGTAAATGGTTCATGATGTTGAAGATAAAGCTGATACTGGTTTCGAACTCTTCGTAGATGATGCTGTCCACCCCTATGCGATGGAGGCGATCAATGTCGGTCCGGTATCTCGAACGGGCCATGCAGTAGGTTTTTGGGTTGATTTGCTTGGCCAGTTGGGCTGCCGATTCAGCGGTTCGAATGTCGGGGAAGGTAATGGCCAGGATTGTTGACTGCTCAATTCCTGCCGATTCCAGTATCTCCCGGCGTGAGATATCGCCGTACACGCAGGTAATCCCTCTGGCCTTGAGTTTTCGGACTGTTTTCAGGTTGGTTTCCACCACCACGTAGGGAATGCCTTGCTCTTCCAAGGCGGAGGACAGGTTACGAGCGATAGGGCCATACCCGGCTATAATAACGTGCGCCAGCGGACTGGCTTGTTGCTCCTCGGATTCGGCGGTTGTTGTTACGCGTCTCAGACGGGTTTTCAGATAGGGACTGCTCAAGCGGTGAATCAGGCGAAGCACAAGCGGGGTGAGAAACATGGAAATGATAATGGCATCAATGATAATGGGGTTCCAGAAGCTCAGTAGTTCTTGCCAGCTGGGCACCTGGCGAATGGTATCCAGTGTTCTACCAAGCAGCACAAAGGAGAATTCACCAACCTGAAAGAGCGAGAGGCCTGCCCACAGAGCGGTTCGGTGCGGAAAGCGCAATACGCGAATCGCCATGTAGGCACACACCGCTTTGAGAAGGATCAAGAGGGCGGTCACCCCCAGTACCAGCCATCCGTTTTGCAGTAAAAATCGCACATCAAACAGGAGGCCCATGGAGACAAAGAAGAGGGTGATGAAAACGTCTCTAAAGGCTTTACTATCGGCAATGACCTGCCTGCAGAACAGGCTTCGACTGAGGGCGAGGCCTGCCACGAACGCGCCTGCCTCATAGGAAAGGCCCATTTTATGCGTGAGTATGGCCATCCCCAGGCCAATACAGACCAACGCCAGCGTAAACACTTCCTTTTTATTGGTGGAAGCAAGCCGATCCAGAAAAACGGGAACTATCTTGAGGCTGATGGCCACGGCAAGGGCTCCGAAAATCAGTGCCTTGAAAGTAATCCAGGCCAATTGTGTGGTGGTTTCACTGGTGAAAGGCTGCGTTAAGGAGGGTACCAGCGCCATGAGGGGAATAATGGAAAGATCCTGGATGATGAGAACGCCCAGAATCAGACGCCCGTGGTCAGAATCGATTTCCCGGTGGTCTTCCAGGCTCTTCAGCACGATGGCTGTACTACTCAGGGAGAGGATAGAGCCTACCAGAAAGGCCAGTTGCCACGGGAATTTTCCCAGAAAGTGGAGTGCCAGGGTCAGGGCTAACGTGGTAAACCCTAATTGCATCAAGCCAGCCAAAGGCGCCTGGTATCGTAGCTGGCGGAGCTTGTCCACAGAAAGATCCAACCCGACAATGAAGAGCAGGAAGATGATGCCCACCTGGGCCATAATCTGTATTTCCTGAACATGAACCAAATTCAGGGCGTTCGGGCCCAGCAAGATGCCGGTGAGAATGAAGGCCAGGAAGGTTGGGAGGTGAAACCGTTGCAGGATGTAGGCGAAAATCGCTCCAATGGAGAAAATCAGAGCCAGTAAGACTAAAACGGAAGTATCCAGGGCGCTGTGTTCCATTGGTGTTTCGATCAACCCTCCTCCTGCCTGTTTATACCAGTCTAACAGCTTTGCCTGCCCAGAGCCAATTTACCCTCTCCCCTCAATGGGCTTGAACCGGGAACAGTCGTTCATCCGATGATCCGCATGATTCTTGAGACCATCCTTGAGGAAATCAAAAGAAATTCGAAGCGTCTTAGGCTATAATCACCAAATAATTTTGAAGTTGTGTTCAGCAACAACCCCGCTTTCATGAAAAAACATTCTTTTTCGGTCAAACAAGTTTCCGCACTTGTAGTGGGTACGGGAATTTCCGGTTTGTTTACAGCTTTAAAATTGGCGGAAGCTGGCGTTGAAACCCTCCTGATTACCAAGTCCGCGCTGGACGAAAGTAACTCTCGTTACGCCCAAGGGGGAATTGCTGCCGTCCTGCCCTCCAATCCTGATGATTCCCTGGATTTGCATTTGCAGGACACGATTCGGGCTGGAGCCGGGCTTTGTAACGAACAGTCCGCTCGCTCTATTCTGGCGGAAGGGTATGCCTCCATCGAGGATTTGCTATTTTACGGGGTTCCTTTCGACCGAAACCCGGACAACCAGTTGGCTTTAACCCGAGAAGCCGCTCACAGTGTGCAGCGAATTTTACATGCGGGCGGTGATGCCACCGGTCACTCCGTGGAAATGGCCTTGATCGACAAAGTTCGCAAGAATGCCCGGATCGAGGTCATGGAATATACCCAGGTGGTGGAATTACTGGTGGTGGATGGCGTTTGCCAAGGGTGCCGGGCCGTTGATTATCACAACCGTCAGGAAGTGGTGGTGTACAGTTCCCATACGGTGCTGGCCACGGGGGGCATTGGCCGAATCTACAGTCATACCACCAATCCGGCCATTGCCACCGGCGATGGTATTGCCCTGGCCGCACAGGCCGGTGCCGATATCGAGAACATGGAGTTCATTCAGTTTCATCCCACTGCTTTTTACGCCGATGGGCAGCTTCACTTTCTGGTCTCCGAAGCCCTGCGGGGGGAGGGTGGTCTGCTGAGGGATCGGGAGGGCCGACTGTTTGCCAAGAAATATCATCCCGATGGCGAGCTGGCCCCTCGGGATATTGTGACTCGGGCCATTTATGCCGAGATGCGCGCCGCTCATCTGCCATATGTCTATCTGGACATCACGCATCTTCCTGCTGAAACCATTGAGAAGCGCTTTCCGACCATTTTGAGCAGTTGCTTGAAGTTTGGCATTGACATCCGCAAGGACTGGATCCCGGTGGCCCCAGCCGCGCATTATTTGATGGGTGGCATTACGGTGGATGTGGAGGGAAAAACGGTCGTTACCGGCCTGTACTCCGTGGGAGAGACCGCTTATACCGGTTTGCACGGAGCCAATCGGTTGGCCAGCAACTCTTTGCTGGAATGCGTTGTTTTGGCGCGTCGGGTGGCCCGTTATATCGGGGAAAATCCCAAAGCACTGAGCGCCCAGCTTCCCCAAGTCTCATCCGGTCACTACGATTATGAGCCGCAGCCCGCCATGTTTGAGGCTTTAGAGAAACTGCATGATCTGATGTGGCAACAGGTGGGCATTTTGAGAAGTGCCGAGGGACTTGAGCTGGCGTTGAGCGAACTCAAGGCTCTGGAAGCACAGGTGCTGGATAATCACTGGCAACAGGTCATCCCGGTGGGCTTTGAGCTGATGAGTCAATTGAAAGTGGCTCGGCTAATTACCCAGGCCGCTTTAAACCGTTGTGAAAGCCGGGGGGCTCACACACGACTGGATTTCCCGGAGGCGGCGTCGGTTTTGCCTGACGAGTCGGTCAAGATGGTATCTGTGGGCGCTTCCGTTCTATGAAGCCAGTGATAGGTTTAAATCGACTCCCTCTGGACGCGGATAGTCTGGCGATTCAGGGCGCTGTACATACTGCCTTGCTGGAAGATTTGGCCCAGGGCGATGTGACGACGGATTCCCTGCCGCAATTGGCACTGTTGCAACGGCAGGCCCTTTTCCGGGTGCGACAGGATTGTGTGGTTTCCGGTTTGACGGTGGCTGGCCTGGTCTGCCAAATGGTGGATCCGACTTTGGTGTTCACGCCGACACTTCAGGACGGTGATTTCGCAAAGGCTGGAACGGTCATTGCCCAAGTGCAGGGCGCCATGGCTTCCATTCTGAAAGCGGAGCGCACGGCCTTGAACTTTCTACAGCTCTTGAGTGGGGTGGCCTCCGAAACCCGCCGATATGTCCAGGCCGTCAGCGGGACGGGAACGAGAATTACCCACACCCGAAAAACAACGCCCGGTCTGCGTTTACTGGAACAACAGGCGGTTCTGCATGGCGGCGGGACGCCACACCGGTTTAATCTGGGCAGTTGTGTCATGCTGAAAGACAACCATTTGCAGGCGCTGGGCGAAGTCAACCCCGGCGAGGCTATTACCTTGGCTGTGAGGACGTTGCGGGCAAAGATTTCACACACCACCCGGATTGAGGTGGAGGCCGACACGCTGGAGCAAGTCCGGCAAGCGGTGGAGGCAGGGGCCGATATCATTCTGCTGGACAATATGAGCCCTGACACAATCCGGCAAGCCTTGGGCATTATTCAAAAACGGGCCATTGCCGAGGCCAGTGGCGGCATCAGCCTGGACACCATTCGGGCCTATGCGGAAACCGGGGTGGATGTCATTTCCACCAGTAAAATTACCCTGGGTGTTCCGGCCATTGATGTGGGACTGGATCTGGAGTAAGGCTGCTATCCTGCCCAGCTTTGTAAACTAAGCGTTGTAAATCAAACCTTGCGAATTAAATCTTGCAAACGGTCAGCTAGTCAACAAAGCGGTACTTAATCAGCGTCCATAGGGCAGAAATACCGTCTCGCCACGTAATTTTCTTGCCTTCATCAAAGTTGCGGCCACTGTAGGAAATGGGCGCTTCATATAATCGGGCTCCCCGTTTCAGCACTTTGGCCGTAATCTCGGGTTCAAAGTCAAACCGGTTGGAGCGGATTACCACGTCCTTCAGAAATTCGGCCTTGAAGGCCTTGTAGCAGGTTTCCATATCGGTCAGGGTGGTGTTGTAGAGGATGTTGGTCATCAACGTCAGGAACTTGTTGCCAAAGTAGTGCAGGACGTTGAAGGCCCGCACCGGCTTTCCGGCGGTCAGGCGGCTTCCATAAGCCACATCCGCCTTGCCCTCCAGAATGAGTTGGATGAGTTCCGGGTAGTCCTTGGGATCGTACTCCAAATCGGCGTCCTGAATGACGATAATCTCCCCGCTGGCTTGCTGAATGGCCGTTCTGAGGGCGGCCCCTTTGCCCTGGTTGTGTGCGTGATATAGCACCGTGTAAGGCGCTTGTCCCTCATAGCGCTTGAGCAGCTCGCGGGTGCCGTCGGTGGAGCCATCATCCACCAGAATGATTTGCTTTTGCAGGCCGCAAAAATCCACGGCGCTCACTTTGGCCAGCAGGTTATCCAGAAAGCGAATTTCGTTGTAGACGGGGATCAGAATACTGATGGTTTGATAAGAGCTCATGGCGGGGGGCTTTCTAGGGAAGTATCGTTCAAGGTGGCCAATAGGTCGCTGGCCGGACGGTAGGTCGGGCTGATCAGCAGGCATTGGTTCAGCATCAGGCGAGCCTCTTTCAGGTGCTTCAAGGCCACGCTGTATTGCCCCAGATGAAAGTATATTTCAGGGTCGTTTGGCAAGGCTTTTTGCCCTTGCAGCAAGTACTTTCCGGCCCGATCAATCCAATCCGCGTTCATCAGGGCGCGTCCGGCAAACTTGGGCGCCTCCAGATTGACCTGGGTCAGAAAATCCACGTAGTTCAGGTAATTTTCCAGATAGTCGACCCGGTTGGCCGCAATCAGGTTGGCGATGTCGCTTTCCATGTGGTTGCGAATCTGGAAAATGGTAGGCACTGTTCGGAGTTGACCGCTGATTAAGCCGTACAAGGACACGCACCAGTGGTTTTGGCGCAGGTTAAGTACTTTACTCCAGGCCAGCTGCATGGCTTGGGTTTTACCTTGCAACATGGCGCAGTAGCCACTTTGGTAGTAATCGTCAATTTGGTTGTATAGTTCGGCGGCCTCCTCAAACCGGTTTTGACCCCTGAGCGCCAGGCCCATCAGCTCATAAAGGGCTCGCTTTTCTTCAATGCTCAGGTCAACGCTCAAGGATGAGGCCTGCCGCATCAACAGGCGTAACGATTCTTCGGCAGCTGGGGCCTTTTTCTCTCTGAACAAAAGGTCTCTGGCTTCATTGAGTTGAGAGAAGACAGCCAACGGCCTATCCCTCCTTTGTGGGAGGACTGGTTTTAATCAGGTTGACCGCCTCAATGGCCTTGTTCAGGCGGGCAGTTTCGGCGTCCTGGGTCGCCAGTCGATTGCTTTTTTTGATTTCCTCGAAAATTTCTTCCCGGTAAATGGTGATTTGCTTGGGGGCTTCAATGCCGATTTTGACCGAATCCCCCTTGGTTTCCAGGATGGTAACTTCGATTTCATTGGCGATGATGATTTTTTGACCGGTTTTTCGGGTGAGTACCAGCATGAACCCTAGTCTCCTTTGTCAGCGGATGCCGGAGATGAGACCGAAGGCGCTCCTTTGGGTTGCTGTTGTAGAACTTCATCAGGAATTAACCGGGTTTTGGTGCTGTATCCACTGTCGTGAAGCACCACTTGCAATGCTTTGCGGCTGGCCTGGTTCACTACAATCGGCCCCAACAGGTTGGTGGTCATTTTGCTGGGATCTTCCTGGGGGATATTGACGATGGTCATCACCAGGGCATCCTCGGCGCTGTGCAGAGCCAGGTGTTCAGCGGTTTCATCGGACAAGGCAAATTCGTAGTCGATGTCGAACAATTTGGGGTTGGTCACCACAAAGGCCAGTTCAGGATCATCGGCGGATTGCAGCCACTTAAAGGGAGAATCCTCGGCATGATCCAGAATCACGTAACGCGCGGAGTCGCTAAATCCTAAAATCGGCTCAATGAAGTCAATGATGCGTTCTTCGTCAACAGAGACCTCTCCAAAGCGCGCGGTTTGAATAATCTTGTTAGCCATTGGGGGTTCCCATTCTCACCAACTTTTTACTTTTGATTACATTCTTGTATAATACCGTTTCAGGGATGCCTAGATTGTAACAATCCATAAGCTATTTTAAAGAAAAAGTCATAAATGGGCCAGTTTTTCTAAACTTTTCCACGATTGGGTCGATGAGAGAGTGACTTGAGGCACGCAATGGGACTGAGGGATTATTGCAAACGTATGATGACAAGCATCACGCAGCAAGAACTGGAGCGACTTTTGAAAGAGTCCGAGCAAATTGCCAAGGATTGGGACACTTATTTGCAGTTTCGGAAGAATCGCGAAGCGATTTTAAGGCAATTTTTACCCACCGAGGGCGCTAACTAGGGCGTAAACTAGCCCCTCGGCAGGGGAACAGTGGGTGATGGCCCCGGATTTTTTGATCCGGCGGATGGGTATTGAGGGCTAAAACCGAAGATTATGCCCTGTTGGGCTTGGGTGGAATCCGGTATAGTAGTGCTGTTACAGTTTGGCCAGCTTGCGATGGCAAGTCTAAAGGGTGCCTCCAGGCGCGATGTTATACGTGGAAGGCCCGTTGGGTTCTGGAAAAACCAGTCGTCTGGTAGCGGAAACCAGTCGATTGCTGCAAGCCGTCCCGGCGTCGTCGGTGCTGGTTCTTTGTAGCAACCACGCTCGGCAGCAAAAATTCATTGAGCGCCTTCTGGCCAATCGGACGCAGGCGGTGGCCCAACTGCCCATTTATACATACGCGGGCTTTGTGCGTAATACGCTGTTTAACTATTGGCCCTTGGTGGAGCAGGAAATCAGCGGTGTCCTCAGAAAAGGCGCTGCGGTGATTCGTCCTGAATTGTCGGGTCTGGAGGATAGCGAGCTGATTTTAAAATGGCTGTTGGCCCGCTTACGAAAAGAGTCTGAACAAAAGGGACAGGCCGTTTTCGAGAATTTCCCCGGTTCGGACCAGCATATCCTGAAGCAAATGGTGCGCCGCTTGCGCTTGCGCTCGGAAAATATGCTTTCCCGCAAGGACATGCAGGAACGCTCTATCTTGATGAACGAGATGTGCCACCCTGAAGTCAGTTGGCTGGAGCAACAGTTTGACATTGAAAGTTACATCTTGCGGGTGCTGGATCCCAACAAGCAACTGGATATTTTCAACAGTCTGCTCAAGAAGGACAATGCCCTGTCCTCCGGGCTGAAAAGCGAAATTCGTCACTTGATTGTGGATGATGTCGATGAAACCATTGTGGCCCAGCAACGGTTGATTGAGTGTTTGAGTCCTGGCCTGGAAACCCTGGTGCTGGCGGCGGATGTGGACGGGGGATCCCGGCGGGGATATCTCAACGCTTATCCCTACGACTGGAATGCCTTGAAAGCCTTGCGTCCCGGAGAAACGGTGGTTTTAACCCGGGAAGACGCCGCTTATCAGGCCGGGCAAACCTTGTTGGCCAACTGGAAACGCACGGAAGACTTTTTGCCCATGCCGCCCACGGCCAGGCTGAACGATGGGTTTATGACTCGGGTAGAGCTGTTGGAACAAGTGGTGGAGGACGTGCTGGAAGCCCTGGAGGCGGGTTACAGCCCCGGCGATTTTTGCCTGGTGCTGCCCAAAACGGATTTTTTGAGTTTCCATCAGTTGCACAGTCGCCTTAGTCAGCGGGGTATTCCGGTGCAATTGCTATCGGGCACCAAACGCCCCAGCGACAACCCCAAGTGCAAAAGCTTTATTTCCCTGATTCAGTGGGCCAATGCCGCCCAGTGGAAAGTGTATCCATCCCGGTGGGAAATTAAAACCATCCTCATGCAGGGTTTGGGTTTTCAGCAGCTACCCGACATTTCCGGGGAGGGTCTGGATCAGTTGTCTCAAGCCATTGGTGATTGGCTGGGGTGTAATTCGGAAGGGTTTTATCCCTTGCCGCTGCTGGAAGTGCTGCCCTTTTCCTTAAGCGAGCCCGCCTTATCCCGGTATCAATTGTTGGGTCAGTGGTTGCAAAAGGCGTCCGCACTGAGTTTTGATCAACAGCTCTATTCGGCTTTCAAGGAACTATTGGCCCCTTGCGCCACCGACCGGGACGGGTATGCGGATTTAAACCGCATTATTCAAAGTTATTTGCGTCAGCGAGAAATTTATAAAGGCCTGACCCGTTCCGGGCAAACGTCCGATACGGTGGCGGGCAACGACTTTAATCGCTGGTGGCTGGAGCAGGTCAAAAGCGGCACCATGGCGGACACGCCTGAAATGCCGGAGGCCGTGCAGCCAGACGCCCTGATTATCGGCACGCCCCAAAAGATTATTGATTTGGAAATTTACCGCAAAGTCCAATGCTGGCTGGATGTCAGCGCCCGGGAGTGGGCTCGCAGCGACAACGCCCCGCTGTATAACGCCTGGGTGCATTCGGCGGTTTGGGATGGCTCCAATACGGCCTTTAGTGAAGAATTCAACGAGGCGGTCATTCGCACCCGGGCCGGACATATTACCCGCTCGCTGATGTTGTTGGCTACAGAGCGCATTCAAGCCTACGCCAGCGAACTGGACGATTTAGGGGGAACGCACATGGGCTTGTTGAAACCGCGCTTGCTGAATGTACCGGAAGCCAGGCTGGATTTACAGGCTCTGGAGCGGGCTGTGTTGCGAGCGGATCAGCAACCCATTCTGAGTTACCAGTCGGGAACCATGGCCATCAGCGCCGTACCCGGTGCGGGTAAAACTTTCGTGAACGTGGAACTGTTACTGGAGTTAATTCAACGGGGTACGGAGCCGGACCGCATTCTGGTACTTACCTATATGGACAGCGCCGCCAAAACCCTGCTAGGCCGCCTGAAAAAGAAACTGGCCGGCGTGACCAATCAGTTGCCGGTGGTGTCTACCATTCACAGTCTGGCGTTTCGCATTCTGGCGGAAAACGATCATGCCGTACTGGCCGGATTTTTGCCGGATGACATGACCATTCTGGATGATTATGGGCGGGGCGAAATCCTGACGAAAGTGGCCTTGCTCACCCAGCCGGAGTCCACTAAAAATGTGACGGATTGGCAACGGGCCATCGATCGGGGTATGAACCACTGCAAAATGTTTGGCATTACGGAAGCTGACATTCAGCGGCACATTGACAGTCAGCCCGGTAATTTCCGCTTGGCGGAATTTTTACCCGCCTTCAAGTTGTACAATCACGAACTGCACCACAGCGGCTCGCTGGATTTTACCGATTTAATTACCAAGGCCGTGGATATTTTACGCTGCTTCCCCGATATTCGGGAAAAATATCAGCGGCAATTTGCCTATATTATTGAAGATGAGGCCCAGGATTCTTCTCGTTTACTACAGGAATTTATCGCCCTGTTGGGAGGGGATTCGCCCAATTTAATTCGCACCGGCGATACCAACCAATCCATCACCACCACCTTTAGCTCCGCCGATACCGCTGTGTTCCGGGATTTCGTCAAAAACGCGAAGGTGCCGGTTCGCATGGTTCAAAGTGGACGCTGCGCTCCTGAAATTATCGAATTGGCCAATTTCTGGATGCGGCAAGCCAGCCAGCTTCCTGGCCTGGAACAAGCCTTTGAGCCAGTGGACATGAAGCCGGTACCTGGACAAAACCCAGCGTTGTTGTACCCGCCTACTACCGAATTGTTTGATTTGGACAAAATGGAAGAGAGCTGGCTGGTGGAACGCATTCAGCAAATCCGCACGGAAGAACCGGAAGCCTCAATCGCGGTTTTGGTGCGCACCAATTCGCAGGTTAACCGGGTCACCGCCATGTTGCATCAGGCCCAAATTCCAGCGGTCAGTTTGAGTGAGCAATTAAACGTCAATCCCGTTTTTTCGTTCATTGTGTGTACGCTCAAATTGTTGGCCTCCCCTTCCGATTTGTCCCTGCAAAGTCAGTGGTATCAGTTGCAGGCAGAGCGTACCGGATTCCCGGAAATAGCCTCTCGCAAGGCGATGATGGAAAGTGAGCCCTTGCTGTATGCATCGCCCCTGCATTTGCATGATGAACTGCTGCGCCAGTGGTATTACGATTTTGTTGATTTCAGCCGACAAGCGGCGGGGGGCAATGTCAGCGCCCTGGTGGCCGGTATCGTGGATCGGTTTTGTACATCCGTGGCCGATCGCAGCAATGGGTATTTGTGCGCCCTCATGGCTCAGGATATTTTGAACGCGTTTCAGCATCTGGTGCATTTATCGCCGCTGGAGATTGTGCTGCACCAGTTTGAGGCCTTTCAAAAATCCTGGCGGGGCAAGAAAGGCTTTGGGGAGGTGTTAGCCCAAAATGCCAGTCAAGTGGTGCAGGTCATGAGCATGCACAAGTCCAAGGGGCAGGAATTTGACGTGGTCTTTATGCCCTTCTTACAGGCGGAAACCTTTCCGCATCAGATCAGCAGCATTCGGTTTGATGAAACGGACAAACTGGTTCAGGAATTGGATCGCATCCACTTCAAGGGCCAGGGACAAATGCTGGAAGACAGTTATCAGCAGGATAAAAAACGGGAAAAAATTGAAGAGGAAGCCCGCTTGATTTATGTGGGCCTGACTCGGGCCAAGCGGGCTTTGTATGTGTCGGCGCATTTACAGTCGATGACCCGTTACAACAAAATCCGAAAAATGGAGCCAGCCGCCGTTTTTCAAATCCTGCACGCCAAATTAAACCCGCCGCTGGATAATGTGGTGCCGATTGGGGAGGTTCACAGTGCCCAGGCCACTTGAATTTACCCAAATTTCCTCTGATGCCTTTAAATCCTGGAGCCGGTGTAAGCGTCAGTTTTTTTACAAGCACGTCAAAAAAATGCAGTGGCCCAGTGATATTCAGCATTTCCGGCTGGGACGGGACGTGCATAAATTGCTGGATTATCAGGCCCGTGGGCTGGATTGTACCCTGTTGCTGGAGAATGCCCCCATGGATGTGCGGGTCAGTTGGCAAAAGCTGATGGCCCATCCGGTGGCCTATTTGCCGGTCATTGCCAACGAATGGGCTTTTCACGTGCCCATGCCCTCCAGTCAGGGGTTTACGGATTGGTTGACTGGGCGGATTGATCGGGTGGCCCGGCGGGATGACACGGTGCTGGTCATCGACTGGAAAACCGGAACCGGGGTGCCCCGTAATCCCGAAGTGGACTGGCAAACCCGCTTGTATTTGTATGCGCTGGTGGAAGTGGCGCACACCCAATCCGCGGCGGACTTGAACCTGAACTGGAATGGCCCGCTTCAGCCGGAGCAGGTACAGTTTGCGTATGTGGAAGTGAAGGCGGATAATCACACCCCGGTGCGGGAAGTGCTTGTGGATTACAACACGACCAAACACGAGGCCACCCGGCAAACCTTATCGGCCATTGTATCGGCCATGGCGGTGGAAGAAGATTATGACTTGCCGGATAATCGCCAATGCCCTGATAAATTTTGCGCCTACCGCAGCATATGCGGCATTGAGAATTTAAATTAAGCCTGCCTCACTTAATTAAAGGTATTTGGCTGGCAGCAGGAAGTGCTAAAAAAGCCCCCTTTCCAGTGGAAAGAGGGCTTTTGGAGATGATTTTCCAAGGCATTGCTCTGACTTGGAGCTGCTGTCCGGGGCTTATGTCCCAATGGTCCAGGAGTTCATGTACTCGGTCATTTCCGGGGTCAGTACATCAATGGACACGCCCATGGCTTTCAGCTTCAGGGTGGCGATATCGGTATCCACGTCGGCGGGCAGCACGTGGACGTTGTTAGATAATTTGCCTTTGTTTTTGACCAGATATTCAACGGCCAGAGCCTGGTTGGCGAAGCTCATATCCATTACGCTGGCTGGGTGACCTTCAGCGGCGGCCAGGTTGATCAAGCGGCCTTCGCCCAAGACCAGAACCCGACGCCCGTTGTTCAGGGTGAATTCTTCCATGAACGGACGGATTTGCTCCCGGCTTTTGGACATGGCGGCCAGCGATTCCAGGTTCAATTCCAAATCAAAGTGACCGGAGTTGCAGACGATGGCCCCGTCTTTCATAGCTTCAAAGTGCTTTTTATCAATGACGTGGCGGTTACCGGTCACAGTCACAAACACATCGCCTTCCTTGGCGGCTTCTTGCATGGGCATGACCCGAAAGCCGTCCATCACCGCTTCAATGGCCCGGATGGGGTTGACTTCGGTGACGATAACATTGGCGCCCAGGCCACGAGCCCGCATGGCGCAGCCTTTACCGCACCAGCCATAACCCACTACAACAACGTTCTTGCCTGCCAGCAAGATATTGGTGGCCCGAATAACGCCATCCATGGTGCTTTGGCCAGTACCGTAACGGTTGTCAAAGAAGTGTTTGGTTTGGGCGTCGTTCACGGCAATGGCGGGCCAGGGCAGTTTGCCGTCTTTTTCCATGGCTTGCAAGCGCACGATGCCGGTGGTGGTCTCCTCGGTGCTGCCAATCATGTCGCTAATCAGGTCGGGACGCTCTTTCACCAGTGTGGCCACCACGTCAGAGCCATCATCGATGATGATTTGCGGTTTGTGATCCAGGGCAATGTTGACGTGCTTGGTGTAGGTTTCCACGGATTCGCCCTTGATGGCGTACACGGACACGTTGTAGTCGTGAACCAAAGAAGCGGCTACATCATCCTGGGTACTGAGCGGGTTGGAGGCGATTAACACCGTTTCCGCCCCACCGGCTTGCAGGGCGCGGGCCAGGTTGGCGGTTTCCTTGGTGATGTGACAGCAAGCGGACAGACGGATTCCGGCAAAGGGTTTTTCTTTGGCAAAGCGCTCCCGGATTTGGGCCAGGACGGGCATGTCCCGATCGGCCCATTCAATTTGCTTTTTGCCCTGAGCGGCCAGGGAGGGGTCTTTGATTTCGCAGGGAATTGCTGTCATCACGGCCATGGTAAACTCCTAAATTTATTGCGGTCATATGGTTTGAATATTGACCTACCGGCCCACTTTACCAAAGAAGCGAGCCCAAGCCAAGCAGCCACCTTATGTGCGCTATCTATGCTGAGGCCGACTACCAAAGGGGAAGCCGGGGGGCCAGCAGGGTGTCCCGCTGATCTTTCTAATTTTCTTCCAGCTAATCTTCTTCCAGGTTTTTGGATAAGGCCGCTCGGGTGTCCATCAGGGTTTTCAACTCATCAATGGCGTTTACGGCCTTCAGTAAACGAACCCGAAGGATTTCATCATCTTCCATTTGTTCCTTGGCCCCACCCCGGTATACCTTGCGGTAGCGGTTGGAGACGCGCCAGTATTCGGTAGCCGCTTCCAGATTGGACAGGGCCTCCTGAATCAGTTGATAACTTTGAAATTGGTCTTCGCCGTGCTGGAAAGTGCTTTTAAACCGTAGGTTGGCCAGGCTGACTTTTTGGCAAATAGCGCCCAGTTGTTGCAGGGAAATATCTTGACCAGCCGTGTTGATTTTTTCGTTGACCCGCAAGAGTTCCTGACTCATGGAGGCCGCTTTGTCCAGATAGCGTCGGTAGATATCCCGGGCCCGAATTTCCTGACCGACCAATACGGAGGCTTCTCCCACCAAGCCCTGGCTGACCAGAGTATCCAGTTTATCCAAATCCTGTTTGAGCTGAGCCAGTTCGGCATCACTGCTGATTCTGGCCTTGGCGGTCATTGTTTTTTCGGCCACTGCCCACCCGGTGAATAGGCAAAGCAGGAAGGACAAAAATATAATATTCCCGGTATATTTTTTCAGCGGTAAATTCCAAATATTCATGATCTAATTGCCCATGCTCTGATTGCCGTGTCGTTTGTTGTTCTCACTCATTTTGATTCGTATTCGTATCCCGCTTGACCACAAGCCCTGGAGCCGTCAGGCCTAAACGCTCACTTTATTTTACAGCCAGCCTGGCCAATTTTGAGGGAATCACAGCCCTTCACAAGGCAATCCGGCCTTTTTGGTTGTTTTTATATTTATATATTGCATCAATTCAGGCCCATCTTTCAATACCAGAAATGACGGGTTTGGAAGGAGCTTGTATGCGTGACGTTGACCTCAACTGGTTGTATATTGCCCACCAGCGTACCGGCCTGCTGATTAAAGGCGGGAACCGTCTGCTGGCGGCTGTTTTGTTATTGGGGGGGCTGTTTGCGGTTGGTTGTACGGGCTTTATTAACTTTATGCAAAAGCCGGAGCAGAGCTTGCAGATTCAGGGCTTTATGTTTAATCATGCTGAGTTCGCTCAGGCCGAACGAGGACAGTCTGGTCTTCAGGGACTGCGGAAAGCGCCTGAGGCCAGTGCCCTGGATCCCAACTGGGACGGCGCGGTTGCCGGAGCCGGACTGGGCTGGTCTGTGGGGCGTAGTATCCCTGTGTTTGGATCCATTGTGGGCCCTTTGGTCGGGGCTGTTATTTGCTATCATCTGGATGAACGGATTTAAAACCTATTCGTATCCTTCCGGGCGCTGGTGATTGTCCTCGTGAACCTCGGGATCCGGGTTGTCCTGAGGAGCTGCCGGTTGGCTGATGACGTTTGCGGGGGCAACCACAGGTAGGGTTCCAGGAACAAAGCCGGGCGGAAAGGTCCTGAAATCCGGCCCATCGATGGTGCCCAGATCCAGCAGACCTCCCAGCATCCGCTTCAGTTGCTCTGTGCGGTCGGTCAGTTCGTAATAGAAGCGGTAGGGCTGGCTGGGGCGTTTAATGCGGAACCCCAGGATTTCATTGACCTCTTTGTCTCCGTCAAAAACATAAGTGCCCTTCAGGCAACGACCGCCTTCGGTCATTTGCAAAGTGACATTGGCTCCGTGCAACTCACCGGGATCCTCCCCCAGGCTCCCTTGAAGCAGGGGGCCTGTCTGTGTCCCCCGGATATAGCCGGAAGCGCTGCCGGGGCCTTCCACCCAGTGGGGGCCAAACTGCACCAACCGCATCAAGCCAAACGTGGTTTGCCAGTATCCGGCAAATTTGTCGCCCGGTATGCTGGCGTTGGAGCCTGCCATACCGCACAACTCGGCTTGGGCGTTAGGGATGTGGCTGTTGAGAAGCAAAAATCCCATCGCCAACACCCCCAAAGTCTTTTTGAGTAGTGATTGACTCCTGAGTGATTGATTCATACTGGGTTTCACACTCCTGCGCCGACTTCCAACAAAATCGTTGGTTATTCAATATTATATTGATTTTTCAACCCGGGAGAGGATGAGTGTTTTTTAACAGAATAGTAAATTAATTCTAGCGTTTTTCGGTGGCGTTGGTGGTGATTGGTAATTTCTTTTAATTGGTTATTTTGTAGATGTTCTGATGCTATTCCCTTGCCGCTGCAAGCCTTTGATCTTCAAACGGGGTTTTACTCTGAGCGAGCTACTGATTAGTTTGGCCCTATTGGGCGTGATTGCAGTGTTTACTATCCCTAAAATTCTGATAACACAGCAAGATAGTAGATATAACGCCACAGCCAAAGAGGTTGTCGCGATGATTAGTGAAGCCTATCTTCGATTAAAGCAGGACAAAGGGATCAGCACTAGCACTAGCTCTGGGGATTTATCGCCTTATATGAATTATGTGTCTGTTGCTAATCCAGCGAGCGAGATTGATGGGTTAGGCGATGGCGGCACCTCATATACAAGAGATTGCGATATTACCTGTTTACGCTTGCACTCTGGAGGTATCTTGAAACTTACCTCGAATAGCTGTGGTGGTGTCACAGCTTTTGGGGGGACGAGTGCCACCCATTCCATCAGCTTCACCTTCGATCCAGATGGACTTCCTTACGCTACTGCTGGCGGTACAGGAACCGCTATTGAATTTCTTCTGTTTTATAACGGCCGGGTTACAACCAGAGGGGAGCAGGCCGGCTATGCAAATAGCTGTTTTAGCGCTGGAGGGCCATTTCCCAGTCTCAATCCAAGCTGGTTTAGCTGGAACCGTTAGAAAAAGATGCCTTTTTATTTTTCAATGCCTGTTCTTAACCGGTGGGCGGAGGGCAAATTTAAATCGGTTGGTCGATGATGAGGGGCAGTTATTTGGTTAGTATGAAACGGTGTAGGCGGTTCCCTTTGGGGGAGTCCAGGTAGGTAGTTGTACGCATGATGAATTTAAATGAAGAGTGCCTCTTGCAATTTCTCCGGGACGAGGCCGGGGGAGCCACTCAGGAGCAGGCCGCCATCACGCTGGATGGTGGTTTGGGGCCGTTGCCGACCTCTGCCCTCCCACGAAACCCGCATGTGTCGATGCCTTCGGTTTTACCATGGGGAAGGGCCATTCACTTTCCGAATCATCCTTTAATCCCACCCAGGTAATCCCGCCCAACAAAGTGGCAAGGCGCATTGGCCGGGTGTTTTTTGTGTTTTGTTAAGAATTGTTTCTTTTTTGGGGTGTTTTCCGGGGAAATGAGGGGTTTTTAGGGGGCAAAACCCTTGGTGAATCAGTCTTTAGGTCTAAAATTAAAGTTTTTGGGACTCTTGTCTATATTAATAACATAAGATTTCACTCCTCACTTGCACTTCCATTCTCTTCCTTCTGACTTTCAAAGTTTCACTTCAACTTGCACTTACAGTTAACTCCTCATAGCGCGCACAACGCCAGTTTTTGGGTTGTGCTTTTTTCTTTTTCGGGAGTTTTATCAGGTAAGGCAGCCTTGCCTGATTGAAAGCCATTGCTGAGCAGTGGGGGCTGGTTTTGCCTGTTTGGGTAATAGACTTTCGGGCGGATAATCCATACAGTTTATGTATTCGCTTTAATCCATTAATAGACCGGTTAGCCCTGTTTGGTAGCCAGTATAGTCCTGGCCCGGCAGGCTGTATTGACCTGGTTTCCCGGGGCGTCCCGGCAGGTTGCGCAAATAAGAGTGACTTTATTACGAATTATCGCAGAGGGAGGCGATCACGGTTATGGTATTTCGCGCTGCATCCCATCAGGAGCATACGGAGACCTTGTTTGTTTCCGCCAACGATTACGCCTCTGAGGCCCTGCGCCTGATGCGCCTGCATCGGCTGGACTTTATGCCGGTACTGGAAGGGCGGCAATGGCTGGGTTGCGTGTTTGAGCGGGATATGCGGGACGCTTCCTCGGGTACCCTGAAAGAACAGGACGTCAAGGCCTTTGTCAGGGCCTGTCGCCAATAATCCGGTCAGCGGCTAGGCGTCGTACTGGCACTGGAAGTCGGAAGCCCGGACTTCATGCACCCAACGGCTGAACTGCCAATGATCGTAACTGCGGCAGTACAGGGTCAGCGATCGCAGCAACTCTCGGCCGGTTTTGCTGGTGCCTTCAAACAAAAACTGCCCATTGTATTCGCTCATGGCGATTTCCGTATGGATGACCCGACTCACATGATCGCCGGGTGCTGGTGGGAGGAGCAGGATGCTGGTTAACCATTCCATCAAAATGCGTTCCGGGGGCTTGTCCGGGATCGTGTTGGTCTTCAAGTGCGTACTAAACGCTTCCAAAATCAAGGGAAAAGAACCTTTACGCTTTGGGCATCAAAATTGGGAGATCAAAATTAAGGGATCAAAAAGAATACATTGGCCTATTCTATCAAAAGTGCCGCAAAGCATATCCCACCACGTGTGGATTGACAATATGGGGCTACTGAAAGTCCGTTTCATACAGCCATTTTTTGTAATAAAACTTGAGTACGGGGCGACGATTTTCCCAGGCCACCCAAGCCAGGGCCTGTCGAGGCACTTTGACCTCCCTGGGGGGCTTATACGGAGTCATGCGATGCACCGGCACCACCCCTAACACTTTGCCTTGCCGGATAATGACAAAACTCTGGTAAAAGGCCACCCGTTTACTGAGGCTGGCCGGTCGGTTGCCGGGTTGCGAGGGAGGTGAGCCGCTCTCTGCGGGGCTTTGCAAGCTGTCCACTTTACCCCTCGTGGTATCCAGGGTAACCAGCGGAGAGCCGTCATTAGCGTCCCCCGGTTTGATCAGGTAATAGCCCTTGGGTAAGGTGAAATTCTGATAGCGCAGGGCTTGCTCTACTCGAGCCAGCGCGTAGGGAACGTAATCCCGGTGCTTTCGCTTGTCAAAGTAATCGTGCAGCTCCTCCGGGTCAACGTTGGCATAGTCCCTGGGATCGGCCTTCCAGAACTTCTGGGGCGGATCGGTACCAGACTGTCCATCGCTGCGGCCGGTGTCCTCAAAAATATCGTTGCCGTAGCCGGAGCGCCCCTGAGTCCAATCCCCATCCCAAGCCCACCCGGCTGAGGCAGTCAGGAGGCAGGCCAGCAACAACCCCATCAGCAGGCTTGCCAAGCGATTGGTATTACGCCGAGGTGTGGCCATTCAGACTCCAGGAACGAGCGTTTTTATTCACTGTAATCCGTTTCGGCCCAGAATCCAGAAACTTTGATTTAGATAGTTTGATCCAGAAACTGGCAGGCAATCTTGAAAGAGGAGGTAATTACCCCTTCAAGGCCTGAATGGTGGCGGGCATATCCTCGGCTTTAAACACGGCGGAACCGGCCACAATCACATTCGCCCCGGCAGCTCTCACCTCAGCGGCGTTTTTGGGAGAAACCCCGCCATCCACTTCCAGGAAAATAGGCCGTTCGGCAATTAGCGCCTTCACCTGGGCCAGTTTGTTCAGGCTTTGCGGAATAAAAGTTTGCCCGCCAAAGCCGGGATTCACGGACATCACCAGCACTAAATCCAGTGCGTCCAGCACGTTCTCGATGGCGGAAACGGGCGTGGCCGGGTTGAGGGAGACCCCCGCCTTGCAGCCCAGCCGACGAATTTCGCTCAGGGTGCGGTGCAAATGGGGGCAGGCTTCCGCATGCACGGTAATGACATCGGCCCCGGCATCCCGGAAGTCGGCCAAATAGCGATCGGGCTGCTCAATCATCAAATGCACGTCAAAAGGCAGGGTGCTGTGCTTGCGCAACGCTTTGATAATCGGCGGGCCCAGGGTCAGGTTGGGCACAAACATGCCATCCATCACATCCACATGGATCCAGTCGGCCTGGGCCGCTTCCAGCCGTTGCAGCTCTTCTCCCAGTTTGGCAAAATCCGCCGAGAGGATTGAAGGGGCCACCAGGGTCTGATGGGCGTTATAAACAGGGCTGAATGCGCTCATGGGATACGACACTCCTTGGGAGAGAGAACAACGGGATAGACCAACTTTCTCATCTAATCACAAATAGGCTATGATGGGACACGTTCCCGCAGATGACGTAAAGCGATGGGCATGAAAATCAAGAATAACCGCGTTCTCAAGATCCTTTTATCGCAATTGGCGGGTCAGCCCTTGCGGTGGATTCGTGCTTCCTGGCGGGTGGAAGGTGTGGAAAGCGATCCCGAGGCTCAAGCCATTCTGGACTCAGGCAAACCGGTCATTTATGCTTTGTGGCACGGGCGCATGTACTGCCTCTTCAAAGCCGTTCCGCTGGAGCGAGTGGCTATTTTGGTGAGCCCCAGCAATGACGGGGAATTTATCACCCGGTTGGCCCGCACCATTGGCTTCCGGCACTTTGTGCGGGGTTCTCATAAGCGGGGCGGTACTCAGGCCATTTTGGGCTTGCGAAAAGCCTTGCTGGATGATGATTTGTCCATTGCCTTTACCGTGGATGGGCCCCGAGGGCCTCGCTATAAAGTAAAGCCGGGGATCATTCGCCTGGCCAGCCAGACGGGCGTGCCTATCATTCCGCTGGGCTCGGCCACCGAATGGCTGTTGGGAAAGTTTGACCGGGCCTGGGATCATTACCACGCCCCCATGCCTTTTACCAAAATGCGCCTGGTGTATGGCAAGCCCCTGCACGTGCCTGAAACCCTCTCGGACGAGCAGATTCAGGCCTGTTGCACTGAACTGGAGATGGAGTTGATGCGGGTGAATTTAGAGGCGGACAGCCAATATGGCTTTCATCATCAGGAACGCCTCTAAAAGAGCGCCCTGAAACCCAATTTCTCCCTTAAAATAACAGTATGAGTGTGATGCTTTCCTCCCATCGCCAGATTCTGGCCTATTCGGTGCAAAACCGGCCCATTGAAGGCGTTTTTTTCGGCCCTCAAAATCCAGAGCGTTTGAACACCCTGATTGTGGGCGTTTTCCACGGGGATGAAACCATTAGCGGTGAGTTGGTGACCCATTTTGTGGAACACCTGCAAGCCGGACAGTTTGCGCAAGAGCCTATCGATTTTATGGCCCGCCCCACCCTGATGATTCCGGTACTCAACCCGGATGGGCTGGTCGCTGGCACTCGGGTAAACGCCAACGGGGTGGATTTGAACCGCAACTACCCCACCCCGGATTGGACGGAGGATAACCGGTACACGCCTTATTATTCGGGCACGACAGCGGGCAGTGAGCCGGAAACTCGCCTGATGCTTGAGCTGATTGCCCGTTACCAGCCTCAAAAAATCCTGACGGTGCATTCTCCCTACAAAGTATTGAACTTTGACGGCCCGGCTCGGCCTTTGGCAGAGACCATGGCCCACCAGTCCGGCTATGCGGTGGTGGAAAGCATCGGTTATCCCACGCCGGGTTCCTTTGGTACCTATGCGGGCGTGATTCGCCACATTCCAGTGGTCACCCTGGAGCTGCCGCCCGGTCTGGATGAACCCTTTGACCCGGAATTGCCCCCGGCGGAATCGCTGGCGCAGGTGTGGGCGGCCAATCGCACTGCGCTGGAAGCGGCCATTCGGTTTTAAAATACGGTGAGGCTGCCTTCAAAACACCTTTGCAAAACTGCGTTCAGCTCAAACAAACTGTAGAGGCTTGGAATGCGAAGCCTCCAAGCACATTTTTTAACTCGTTGTACTCAAACAGTTACAAACGGATTTTGAATGCAGCCTCACCGTATTTTAAAAAGGCGTCAATTAAAAAAGCCCTGTTGCACAACAGGGCTTTTAAAGTTTGAGTGGTTTCAGCGCTTATTCGGCGTTAGCGGTGGCTGGAGCGTGAAAGCTCAAGCTGATGCGGCGCTCGTCCGGGCTGAACTTGATGATGTAGGTCTTGATGGTTTGGCCCACATCCAGCTTCACATTGTTACGATGCTCGTATTCGGCAATGTCTTTGCTGGGCAGCAGGGCTTCCACACCGGGATACACTTCCACAAAAGCGCCGAAGTGCTTCATACGGGTAATGGTGCCTTCCACTTCATCGCCCATGCCCAGTTCCTTGGTCACTTCGTTCCAGGGATCGGCATGTTGGCCTTTAATGGAGAGGCTGACCCGTTGCTTGTCGTGGTCAATGCCAATAACTTCCACCTGAATTTTGTCGCCGATGCTGAGAATATCGGAGGGATGCTCCACCCAGCGCCAGGACATTTGAGACAAGGGCAGCAAGCCATCTACGCCGCCCAAGTCAACGAACGCCCCGAAGTCGGTCAGGCGAACCACTTCGCCTTGTACCAAAGCGCCTTCATGCAGCTTGGAGAACAGGTCTTTGCGCTGCTCGGCCATTTGCTCGGCCATCATCTTGCGGTGAGACAGAATGATGTTGTTGCGTTGGCGATCCAGGTTGATAATTTTGGCGGGCAGCTCGTTGCCCACCAATTCTTCCAGTTGCTGACGAACCCGTAAATGACTGGACGGAATGAAGCCACGCAGGCCCATCACATCCACCAGCAGGCCACCCTTGACCACAGCGGTGACTTTGCACTGCACCACGGTGTCGTTGTTCATCAACTCTTCCAGGGTATTCCAGTTTTGGGCGGTCTGCACCCGACGCAGGGACAGGGTCAGCTGGCCGTCTTCGTCTTCCTCAAAGAGGATGTAAAAATCAAAGCTTTCGCCTGGCTTTACCAGGGATTGAGCCGTCGCGTAAGGCGAGGCGACTTCTTTGTTGGGCAGGAACGCAGCGGTTTTTGCACCAATATCGACTAGGGCGCCACTGGATTCCAAGGCGATGATCGTCCCCCGAACGATTTCACCGCGCTTAAAGGCATAGTCATATTGTTGCAGTAACTTTTCAAACTCAAGTTTTTCAGGCGTCTGCATTTCCTCATCCCCAAGGGAGGGATTAATTTTACGGGGGGACATAGGGTGAGATACCTCCAACAGAAACAAAAATAGAAGGGCTGGACTATTGCAGAGCATAGCCCAACCAATGAATTATATCAATAATATCACGGGAAACCGAACTGTCTAATCGATTAATTGTTGTAAAAATGACGACGAACGAAGTTTGCGAATGGCTCGCAATTCAGTTTGACGAATACACTCCCGGGTTACCCCATAATGGCGTCCTATTTCCTCAAGGGTCAGGCGTTTTGGTGCGTTGAGGCTGGTGGTTTTCTGACCCGTTTCTATGCCAAAACGTTTTAATAAGATATCACGTTCCCGGTCATCCAGGTGACTGTGTAAGGCCATTCTCAATAATTGTAAAGATTTATCGCGGTGCAGTTTTTGCTCCGGTTCAGGCCAGCGATCGTCCTCAATGGTTTCGCCCAGCGGTTGGGTATTCCCGTCTTTCAATGTCAACTCAGACTCCAGACTCATCATTCGCCCAGAAACCCTTGTGAGCTGGTGGATTTTCCGTAGAGACACACCCAGATGAGCTGCCAGTTCATGATCTGTGGCTGGGCGATCCAGTTTGGTCTTTAGGAATTGTCTGGCCTGGCGCAGTTTGATGACGCTGTCCATCACGTGTCCCGGTAGCCGGATGGGGCGATCCTGCTCGGAAAAAGCTTTGAACACGGACTGTTTGATCCACCAGGTGGCATAAGTGGAGAATCGATAGCCCAGCCGGTAGTTAAATTTTTCAATGGCCTTCATCAGCCCCAGGTTTCCTTCCTGTACCAGATCCATGAAGCTGACGCCTCGACCGCCATAGCGTTTGGCGATACTGATCACCAGCCGGAGGTTGGCCTGGGCCAATTGTTGTTTGGCAAACGTATCCCCCTGAGCGACTCGCTTGGCCAGTTCCTGTTCTTCCGTCTTGCTTAACAGGCCTGATTGCTGGGTCATGTGGCGCAGGTACCAGGCGGCGGTATCCTCGCCGGGTTCCGTTAAGGTATTGAATTTCTCGGTATCGATCTTTTCTGTATCGACCTTTCCGCTTTCCGCCAAAAGGTCTCTCTCGCCCATGGGCGTGTTCCAATCGTCATCCTCCGGTTCGTAGTACAGGGGAGCGAAAGCATTCATAGGGTTTGCCATAGGGTAAACCTCCTGTGTCTTTCTGTGGGGTGGCGACAATGGTTCTTCAACTTGCAGTTTCAGTTGTGGGGAGATGGCTCCGGGACTCTGCTGGATCAAGCGAATTTGGCGGCTAAAAAAAAGAGCCTTGTCAAAAGGCAAGGCTTTCCCTTCTAGCATGTAGTTTAGAGAGGAGTGCGAGAGTTCGGTTGAAAAAAAGGCGTACTGATTTTACCCGGCTGCGTGTTGAGGATGGCCAAGGGATTGAAGCGTCAACCCAGGCAACAGCCAACGGCGATATCTTTCACTGTGAGTGTGTCAAGTCGCAAGCCCGGCGGATTGTGGCTCAACAACCGGTGAACCACGGACAGCAGGGGCGTTTGGGCCGACTGGGTAAAATAAGGAGGCTCTACTGGTTTTCTTGCAAAGCTGTCGTGCGTTTTGTTAAGAGGGGGGGGGATTGGTATATTTAAATGTTATTCCACTTGTATATACTTTTCAATCCTGAAATTGCCTTTTTGTAACTTTTGTTTACAAAAGGATGGGCAAGCAGGGCGAATGGGCACCAGCAAGGCCTGAACTAGCGTAAAACCTTGCACTTGGAACCTTGTCGGGTTCCTCGGCGGGCGAATTCCGCGTCGATTTCATTCATCAGCTCCAGTTTGCGCTGAAGCCACAGAGGGGCCACCACGTGCTGATGATGCCCGTTTCCAGCCACCCGATGAATGACGCACTCCGGGTGGAGGCGCTCGATAAAGTCACAAATCAGGGAGACATACGCTTCCTGATCCAGGGGGTTCCATTCCCCACGCAGGTATTGAGCGGCCAATGGGGTTTTTTCCATGGCGCACAACAGGTGGATTTTGACGCCGTTCACCCGCAGTTCCGCCAGTTTATCGGCGGTTTGCATCTGATCTTCCCAGCTTTCGCCGGGTAAATCCAGAATCACGTGGATGCAGTGATCCAGCTCGTACTTGCGGGTTAAGTCAAACGCGGTTAAAAAGTCCTCGAAGGTTTCCGCCCGGTTCAGCAAGTCCAGAGTGCGATTGTGGATGGTTTGCAGGCCGTACTCGACGGAAACGTATTGCATGCGTTCCTTATAGCTGGCAATCAGGGCGATTTTTTCCTCGTCCACGCAATCGGGGCGGGTGGAAATGGCCAGGCCGATAATATCCTCATGCGCTTCACAGGCTTCATCGTATAAGGCCTTCAGACGGCACACCGAGTCGTAGGTGTTGGTAAAGCTCTGGAAGTAGGCGATAAACTTATCGGCCTTGAAGCGTTTGCGCTGTTTTTCCATATTTTTGAGCAATTGCTCGGTAATGCTGTCCCGTCTGTCCTGCGCCCGGGACGAGGAGCCGGTTTGATCGCAAAAGGTGCAGCCGCCGTAGGCCTTGGTGCCATCCCGGTTGGGACAGGTGAACCCGGCGTCCAGGGTGAGCTTGTAGGTTTTATAGCCCAGCTTTTCTTTGAGGTAAGCGCTGTAGGGGCGGTACGGTTTATCGGTCTCGGTTGTAGGCATGAAGGCAAAAGCTCAAGCGATTTGGTGAGTAATTCGTGGGCTAGGTAAGTGAAGACTTTCTGTATCCTACAAAAGTGGCAAGGGCTTCGCAAATGCGAGGGGCGAAGCCATCGGTATTTTCAGGGAGGACATTTTTTTAGGGGGCTTTTAGCGTTTTCTTTAAGACTCATATTGGTAGTGCATCATATTGGTAGTGCAAAGGTTGCTTGTAAAAGAAGGTCTATAGATAGAATGAAACCGTGGACAATGGGGGAATTGTGCCGGGCGTTCCATTCGATGGGGATGGGTGTTTGGGGGCATTTGACCTTCGTGTCTGAAACACATCCCTTTTCAAGCGTTTTTGCTTTTGCTAGATTCAAATTTGTTGAGGGACTTTCAAAATTTCACTCCGTGGGCCAGAAAAATAAATCAGAAACAGTAATCGGCAATACAAACAGTAAGAGGTGGATATACTGGCTGCATCGAACCTCAGTCACTCAAGTGGATTGCTATGCGCGGGGCTGCCCGCCGTGAAATTACGGAAGCAGGGAATTTGAGACGGGAAAGGAAACGATGACATGACAACGATACTCAAGCAAAGTAATGGGTTAACCCCTCGGGATCTCAATAATGTGACCATTTTAAAGCGTCATGGTTTATTTCTGGTGGAAGTGAAGATATCCAAAGTCTCCTTTGCCAAGGGCTTGTTGCTGGATAATGTGCCGCTGCCGGAGAATACCCGTGTGGTGTGCGTGACCCGGAACGGGCGAGCCATCGTGGAGCTGGAGGCGGTATTTCTGGAAGAGGGAGACTCGTTGTACCTGGTGACTGAAAATGAGCAGGCGGTGCGGGCCGCATTTACGGTGCTGTAGTCTGGGGGCCTTTCCTCTTTTGGGCTGTACGGGCTGCCCCTCAAGGAGGGCATCGGTTGAGTTTGGGAAAGATTTGCCGGTGATTTTATCCGGTGCCTCTTGCGCAAGGGAGGGTTTTCGGCAATGATCAAGTTCAATCGAGCAGGAAGAGCGTGGTGGGTGTACTCTGCCATTCAGGCTGACCGACCGGTGACACCTGCTTCAATTTCCTGGTTTCGACTCTCCGTTTCAGCATCCCGAACAACCCTGAGGACTCAGCGCAATGTGTGGTATCGTCGGCTATTTTGGCCAAAAATCTCCCGTTCCCTTGATTGTAGACAGTCTGCGCACGTTGGAATATCGAGGCTACGATTCCGCCGGGGTTGCTTATCTGGACGATGAGAGCCTGCTGCACGTTTATAAAGCATCCGGTAAGTTGCTGAATCTGGAAGGCATTTTGCCCAACGAGTTGCGCCTGCCCACGGGGCCTGCTGAATCGGTAAATGGGCACCGAAATATTGGGATTGGCCACATCCGCTGGGCCACCCACGGGGCGGCCACCAATGTCAACGCGCATCCCCACACCGGATCTCGGCAGGAAATCGCCCTGGTACATAACGGCATTATCGAGAACTTTTATGAGCTGCGCCAGGAGTTGCAGGCCAAGGGCCATCAGTTCGTCTCCGAAACGGATACCGAAAGCGTGGTACAACTGCTGGAACATTTCGCGGAAACCGAGCCTGATTTTTGCAAAGTCATTTTGAAGGCCCTGCAAAAGCTGCAAGGCGCTTACGCCCTGACGGTCATCTCCAAGAAAAACCCGCATCACCTGTATGCGGCAAGGCATCAAGCCCCCCTGGTGGTGGGCGTGGGCAAAGATCAAAACGGGAACGACGAGTACATTGTGGCCAGCGACGCTGTGGCCATTGTCAACCATACCAACCGCCTGATTTACCTGAAAGACGGTGAAATCGTGGAGATTTCCCCGGCGGGCCTGCGGATTATGAATCTACTGGGAGAGCTGGTGGAGCCGGTCATTGAGACCATCAGCACCGATCCGCTGACCATTGATAAAAAAGGCTACAAGCACTTCATGCTCAAGGAAATTTACGAGCAGCCCGATGTGGTGCGCAACTCCCTGACCGGGCGTCTGCAAAGCGTGCATCAACCCATCTGGATTTTGGGGGATACCCCCGAGCAGGAGCAGCGCTTCGATACGCATTTGAGCGCCATTAACCGCATTGTGATTATCGGTTGCGGCACCTCTTATAATGCCGGGTTGGTGGGCAAGTATTTTATAGAGGAACTGGTGCAGTTGCCGGTGGAAGTGGAAGCCGCTGGGGAGTTCCGCTACCGGAACCCGTTTATCAGCGATCGGGATTTGGTCATTACCATGTCCCAGTCGGGAGAAACGGCCGACACCCTTGCAGCGCTTCGCCTGTCCCATCAAAAAGGGGCCAAGGTCTTGACCCTTACCAACCGGGAAGATTCCAGCATGGCCCGGGAGGCGGACTTTGTGATGCCCGTCCGGGCCGGGGTGGAAGTGAGCGTGGCCGCCACCAAGAGCTTTACCGCTCAAATCACGGCGTTGTATTTGCTGGGCTTATCCTTGGCGGAAAAGCGGCAGACGTTGTCTCCTGAAGCGTTGGAGTCTCTCAAATCGGAATTGCTGAAAATGCCAGCCCGCATTGAAAGCGTGCTGCACAATACGGAGCCGCTACAATTGTTGGCCCGTAAATATGGCCAGGCCCGCGATGTCTTGTTTATCGCTCGGGGGGTGAATTTCCCGGTGGCCCTGGAAGGGGCCCTGAAGCTAAAGGAAATCAGCTACATTCACGCTGAAGGGTATTCCGGCAGTGAGCTAAAGCACGGCCCCATCGCCATGCTGGATAGCAATGTGCCGGTGGTGTCCGTGCTGACCAAAGGCCCCGTCTTTGAGAAGATGATTTCCAACTGCCAGGAGGCCAAGGCCCGTGAGGCTCGCCTGATTGGCATTACCAACATGCCGGTTCCCACCGAGCTGCGGGATACCTTTGAGGATATTCTGGAGATTCCAGAGTCCGTGGAGCATTTTTCGCCCATGTTGACCACCATTCCCCTGCAATTGCTGGCCTACTATATGGCTGAATTTTTGGGGAAAGACGTGGATCAGCCCCGCAATCTGGCCAAAAGCGTGACCGTGGAGTAACCAACGGTGTCGCTGCCTCACCCTTCCTCTACTGTGGAGAGCTTTCAGATTCGTTTGGAAGGCTGGCCTCAGTTACTGCAAGAGGATGAACCGTTGGCCGCGCTGGAAGAGCGTTTGATGCAACAGTTGGAAGCGCCCACCCGCTTGCTGCGGTGGGCCGTGGTGCGGGTGGACTTGGCCGATCCGGCGCAGCCCTTTTGGTGCGAAGGGGCTTACCTGAAAAACTAGCGGACAGGACGCCACTTTTTTTGGTATCGTATTGCCCTGTCTATGGCACGCCCGATTCAAGCCGGTGTGCCCCGTCGTCCGGCTTTCCCTGTGCCTGCCCTTCTCTCTAACCCCTCTTGCTAGCCCCCCTTGCTAAACGTGGTACCATCATCTTATGACAACGACTTCTTCCCCGATTGAGATCAACCAGATTTTTGTAGAACAGGCCCAAACCCTTTGCCGGGGCGGCGAATTGCTGCCAGGCGGAGTGATGCAACTGGCCCGTCAGCTGCAAAAGGCCGCTGAAACCTCCACGCCTTTAAAAGTAAAACTGGGCCTGGATCCCACCCGTCCCGATCTGCACCTGGGCCATACTGTGGTGCTACGTAAGTTGCGGGCCTTTCAGGATTTGGGCCATCAGGCCATTTTAATCATCGGGGATGCCACGGCCATGATTGGCGATCCTTCCGGGAGAAGCGCCACCCGCCCCCCGTTGACCGATGCGGAAGTGCAGGTCAATGCCCAAACCTATCTGGATCAGGCCGGGAAAGTTATTGATGTCCGCAAGGCCCAGGTGGTGCGTAACAGCGAGTGGCTCAGCGGCATGAAGCTGGAAGACTTTTTGAAGCTGGCCGCCAAAACCACCGTGGCTCAAATCATTGCCCGGGAAGACTTTTCCAACCGCTTGAAAGAGAATCGTCCCATTTCCCTGCATGAGCTGTTTTACCCCTTGATGCAAGGCTATGACTCCGTGGTGGTGGATGCCGACATTGAATTGGGAGGCACCGATCAGCGCTTTAACAACCTGATGGGCCGCGAGCTACAAGCCGCTTACGGGCGAGAGCGGGATCCGCAGATGGTGCTGCTGATGCCCTTGCTGGAAGGCACCGATGGCAAGGTCAAGATGTCCAAATCCTACCCCGAGCATTGCATCAACCTGACGGATGTTCCCGAGGATTTCTATGGCAAATTAATGTCCATTCCCGATGTGTTGTTGCCCCGTTATGAGCTGCTGTTGGACTTGCTGAACGAGCAACAACTGGCAGAGCAGGCCCAACAATTTAAAGATGGTGTTTTGAACCCACGTGATGTCAAGATGTACCTGGCCAAGCACTTGGTGGGTCAGTACCACGGGCCAGAGGCCGCAGCCGCAGCCGAGCAGGCATTTATTACCCGGTTTCAAAAGCGGGATATTCCCGAGGAAATCCCTGAATTGGGGCTGTCGGCGGATACATCCCACGTTTTAACCGCCTTGATGGTTGAGCAGCAACTGGCTCCCAGTCGCAATGAGGCCCGTCGGCTGATTCAGGGTGGCGGTGTGAAACTGGATGGTGAAAAAGTCGAGGACGTGGATGTCCAAATGGCTTATCCTGCCGGTCAATCCGTGGTCTTGCAGGTGGGCAAGCGCAAGTTTATTCGCCTGAATTTTCAGTAGCTCGCCATTTCCAGCCTACCCATCACGAAAAATGTCTTGCCCACTGGGTGGCAGTAGCCGCAGGGCTTAACGTTGATCGTACAGGTAGTTGACGAATTTCAGGATCCCTCTGGAGCGAGGCTTACGGCCAGGCTGGGGGACGCTTGCTGTTGGCGTCTGGGCTTGCCAGGGAAAGTTGGCCGAGACCACGGGCGCAACGTGAAAGGGATTGGCTGGGGTCGAATGGGAAGCTGCTCTGCCATTCTCGGAAATGCTTTGCCAGGGATTCTCCGGTGCGTGGGGCTTGCGTAACTCCTGAATGGAAATGGCCATGATAGGTGTCCTCTAAATCTCTGGGGGAATGAATCTGGTTCTTTTACTATGAATCTAGCAAATTAAAGCCCCTGAACTGAAAAAGTTGCTCAGGGGCTTTTGGGGGCTTAGAATCGCTTACACGCTGGGGGTTAAGGCCTTGAGTTGGGTCAGAATGGCCTGGGCGAAGTCAGCGGCGGCCTCCGGGCCATTGGCGGTCACAAAGCGGCCATCCACAGTCACGGGCTGACCGGTGTAAGTGACCTGATGGGACTTAAAGACGTTTAAGGCGTCCGGGCTTTCCCATACGGTGGCCTGCTTGCCGCCCAGCAACCCGGCTTTGGCCAGTACCGCCCCGGACAGGCAAATGGCCGCAATGATTCGGTTCTGCTGGTTCAGGGTTTGCAGCAATTGATGGACGTCAGCGTTTTCCCACAAGTATTCCGGGGAGCCCATGCCGCCCACCACGATTACCGCTTCATAGGCCTGCTTTTGCGCTTCCGCCAGGGCGTAGGCCAGGTCAAAATTGACCACTTCCGTGGCCCCCAGCATGCCCTTGGCCGTGCCCGTTTGGGTGCTGGCCGTTTCCACGCCCCAGCCCGCTTCGGTCAGCAGTTGCCGGGGCACCAGCAATTCCTCATCCCGAAACTGATCGGGGGCAATTACCATCAAAATCTTTTTGGCCATGGCTTGTATCTCCATTCATTGGGAAATTCAGTCGTTTGACCCTTTATTTAAGCAAAGATGTCGCTTCGCTGAAAGCGCCCGTTCGGTCGGTGCGCTCACCCGGATCCCGCAGACGTTTTGTAGGAGCCGGATACGAAATCGGCCCCACAAAACCCGGTGGCATATTATAATCAGAACCATATCCAGTTTTGAGTGATGTATTGGGACAACTCTTTTAAACTCAAGGAGTGACGGTGAGTAAAGCGGTTATAAGGCGCGGATTGGCGAGTTTTCTGTTGGCCATGAGCCTGGGGCTCGGCTTGGAGGGCTTGCCCACCCTGGCCGCCACGGAAGTGGTTCCCCTCAAGCGCCTGAAAGTCAACGACGTGATTTTGTTGCCCACGGTCAGCTCCCAGTATCAGGCCAAGTTTACCCGGCCAAAAACCTGGCAGGTCTCCCCCAAAAGCGCCGTTTACCTGGAGTTTCAGCATTCCATTGAACTACAGCCCCACCGCTCCTGGTTGCAGGTGATGGTGAACGATAAGGTCATCAAGCACATTCCGCTGACCCCGCAAAACGCGGAAGGCACCAAGATGACTATTCCCCTGCCGGTGGGCTTATTGAAGGACTTTAACACGCTTAATTTCCGGGTGCAGCAGCACTACACCGATCACTGTGAAGATCCGCTGGATAAGTCCCTGTGGACGCAAATTCTGCCTGCCACCCGCATTGTGTTTGACTATCAGCCGGTGGTGCCCAAGGTCGATTTAAACGCATTCCCCTATCCCATCATTGATGAATTGACCTACAGCCCGGCCCAGGTGCAGTACGTAATGGATCAGGCCGCCTCGGAGCAGGAATTGCAAGCCTTGGCCCTGGTCAATGTCCATTTGGCCCAGCAAGCCCAAGATCACGAGTTGAAAACCCGGGTGGCCTTTGGGCGTTCCACGGCGGCTCCTGATGAGCATGCGGTCTGGATTGGCACCGCCGCGCATTTGGCTGGGATGCAGCCTTTGGTGGGGTCGGTTGGTAATTACGCCCTGCAAGGGGGGCAGTGGGTCAACAGGCAGTCCGGGCAGCCATTGTCGCCCGATCAGGGGTTGGTCTTGTTCTTTCAGATTCCCGGCTCCAAGTCTCAAACTGGACTGGTGGTCACTGGTAACACCGATGAAGCGGTGTTAAAAGCCGCTGAATATCTAACCTTGCGTCCCAAAGCCTCCGTTTTGGCCGGTGGAGCCGCGGAAGTGCCCAGTGGGTGGAATCCCCCCGGAACCCGCACGGCCAAGGTGCCCCGCTTTGTGGAAGGCCAGTCTCGCACCTTCCGGGAATTGGGCTTTGACATTCAGGAAGTGCATAAAATCAACGCTCCGCCTATTACTTACAAGGTGCCGGTGGTTAGTAGGTTCCATAAAACGGGCGGTAAGTTGTGGCTGGATCTTAACTACAGCTACAGTCCCCAGCTCAACCCGGAGTTCTCCTCCCTGGAATTACGCCTGAACGATGTGTCCATCGCCAATTTGCCCCTGACCAACCCGGCTGGGGAGCAACTGTTGCGGGCCAGCATCCCGGTGGCCAGTGAATTGATTCACCCCCGTAACGAGTTGGTGGCCCAGTTCCACTTAATGCCTGACAAATACGGTTGGTGCGTGGATAACTACGAGGACAACGCCTGGGGCAAGATTCTGGATGACTCCCAGTTTCGGGTGGAAGGCACGCCGGGCTCTTACTTACCGGATGCGGGCTTGCTGAATAACACCATGTACCCTTATTCCCGGGCCGATAACCTGGAAGGCGTCCACCTAGCCGTACCCGCCACGCCCAGTGCCGCCGTGCTGGATTCCCTGCTGGGCTTTACCACCCGCTTGGGGCGCTCTACCCTGGCGGATACGGACTTGCGCCTGACCCTGAGCAAAGGCTTCGCCAGCCTGCCCGGCGATAAAAATCTGGCCATCTTCCGGGAGTCGACCGACGCCGCCGCTTTGCCCGCCGGGGCCAAGCTGGTGTGGCAACTCTCCGGCAGCTCGCTGATGCAGGTTCTCAAGCTGGCTGACCCCAACGGGGGAACCATCAGCGGGGAGACCGCCGAGTTAGGGCAAGGGGCCTATCTGGAGCAATACGCTTTGGGCCCCGAACGAGTGGCCAGTGTATTTACAGCCAGTAAACCGGACGGGTTTTTAGCGCTGGGAGCCTTGTTTGAGTCGGACGCCCAGTTTGAAACCCTGGCCAGCGGCTTTGTGCAGCAGGCTTCTACCTTGCAAAACCAGTTGAACCCCATCACAGAGACTCGGTTCCACATTGAGGAAAAAAACGTGGTGACCAGCAATTGGTGGGATGCCCCCTTGAACTGGGTGAAAGGGCTCTCCTGGAATGTACTGCTTTTGGGGCTGGTAGGCGCCCTTTTGGTACTGATTATTCTGCCCATTCTGGTTCGGGCACTGTTTCGGCGCTAGCGCCACGCTCTTCATTCAAGATAAAGCAAGATTTGAAACGCTTTGAGCCATAAGGAACACACGGGATGAATCGTAAACCCAACCTGATGCAATGGACTACCCTGGTTACCCTGTTGGGGCTGATTTTAGCGCCCTCTTTTAGTCTGCTACCTGTGTCTCAGGCTCAGTCGGTGGCGCCATCCGCGCCTGCGGCCAAGCCCGCGGCGGGCTCCTCCCTGCGTATTGGCATGAAGGAGCTGGGGGATCCGCATGGGTATCGGCTTAAAACGGTGCGCACCCAGCGGGATTACCCCTTTACCCGGCCCAAGGGCTGGAAAGTGCTGCCTTCCTCTAACATTCACCTGACCTTTCAGCACGGCAGCAACCTGCTGCCGGAGCGCTCCAGCTTGAACGTGCTGGTGAACAACCGCATCCTGAAATCCATTCCCCTGGGAAAAAACAACGTGACCCCCACCACGGTCAATATCCCGGTGCCGCCGGAGCTGCTGAAAGACAACAACATGCTGTCCTTTCAAGTGGATCAGCACTACACCTACAAGTGTGAAGATCCATTCAGCGAAGAACTGTGGACGGAAATTTTACCGGACAGCGCTCTGACCCTTAATTACAGCTGGGAGCGGGTGAACCCCGACTTGGCCCAATATCCTTTTCCGTTGCTGGATCCCCTGAACAACTACACCCCCACCACGGTGACCTACGTCTTGCCCAACGCCCCTTCCGATGAAGCGCTGGAAGCCTTCGGAGTGGTGGCGGCTCATTTGGGGCAGCAGGCCAAATGGCGGGATCTCAAGCCCTCCATGGGGGATGAAAGCGCCTTGCAGTCGAATCAAAACGTCATTCTGGTGGGTACGCCCCAGGAAAACAGCGCCATTGGCTCGGTGGCCAGTGGCTTGGATCTGCCCTTGTCCGGTGGCAGGTTCTCCGACAAAAGCGGCACTTCGCTGCCTGATGATTACGGCGTGCTGCAACTGGTGCCCAACCCTTACAATCCCACAAGAGCGGTGCTGATTGTCAGCGGCAATGGCCCGGCGGGCGTCAAAAAAGCCGCCCACGTGCTGGCCCAGGGAAGTTTGAATAAAGTGCTGGTGGGGCGCTCCGCCATTGTGAAAGACTACCAGAAAGGCGCGGACTATCCGCACCGGGCTTGGGATGGCTTTATTTTGCAATCGGGCGATAATTTCGATAACCTGGGCCTGAAAACCCAGACCTCTCGTGGCATCACAGCCCTGCCCATTTTTTACCAACTCAAGCTGATGCCCGATATCTATTTGCCCGGTCGGCAAAAAGTAAAGCTGCACACCATTTACAGCTACGCCTCGCAGTTGGATGCCACCCAGTCCAAGCTGGAAGTGCTGTTGAACGGCAAGGCCATCAAAAGCGTGCCTTTGGATGACAAGAACGGCAAAAGTCTGGCCGATTTGACCGTGGAAATTCCCACCGAGGAGTTCCACACCTTTAACGATCTGGAATATCGCTTTCACCTGTACCCGGAAAAGTACGATTTGTGCCGCTTTGTGACCGATGTGCATATCTGGGGCACGGTGCATAACACCTCTTACGTGGAGTTCCCCGGAGAAATCAAAGCCCCCTTGCCCGATGTGGGCTTGATCAACGATGGCGGCTATCCATTTACCGCCTATCAGGATATGTCCCGCACGGCCATTGTGCTGCCGGATACCCTGAATCGAACTGATCTGGAAACCATGTTGCAGTTTGCCACCCGTATGGGACGGGAATCTGCCTCCCGCAAAGGGATCGAGCTAGTGGCCTATCACGCCTCCAAGCTCCCGGAAGACGTGAAAAAAGATCGCAATCTGGTCATCATCGGCCAACACAGCCAGAACAAGCTCTTTGCCGAGTTGAAAGACAAAACGGCCTTGCTGACGGAAGGCACCTGGAACACCTTGCAGGAAGATCAGAAAACCAAAGTGGCCCAACTGAGCTACTCACCGGGACAAGGGATTGTGGAAGAAATGCTTTCGCCCTGGAATGATGCCCGGGTGGTCTTGCTGATTACCGGAGAGAATGACACCGCTTTGGTGCGAGACGCCCAGTTGTTTGCCAATGACGCCTGGTTTAAAGGGATTAATCAGGGCAATCTGACCGTGGTCAACGACAATGGCCCGCAAAGCGCCATTTTGCTCAGTAAAGGCGAAGCCCGCTTCTTTTATCCCCAAGAGCAACGGGGGGGCTTCCAGATGCCTACCTGGGGTTGGATTGCCGTCGGCTTCTTCAGCCTGATGGGGGTTATTTCCGTCTTGCGCTTCCTTTTTGGACGATAGATTCTTTCAAGGGGGCTTTGCCCCTTTTGATCCTACTTTTCCTTCAAAGGCTATACTTCTCAAGGGGCGTTGCCCCTTGTACCCCACTGGCCCTTGTCTTTACCAGAGCTAGACAGAGTCCAGCGCCAGGGCGGTCCCCCCTCCAGACCTCCCCACCCTGTAAGCCTTTGCTTCCCTATTCTTTTTTGTTAAAGATAAGAAATCTTACTGATAGAAGATTTTTAAATGCCCAGATTGCTGGCTTTTGTAGTACAGATAGATTGAATCAATGTTGGTTTTTTAAAGCATGAGTAGCAAGTCCACAAACAGCTTATTTTTCAGAGGCGTCCCAGCAAATTATTGGCTGTTTATGCGACTGCAAGAGGAAAAAACGAAACAATCCCGGGAACAGCTACGCCATCCCCCATCAAATGGTTTTAATTCTCAGCCACTGTGCGCTGCAAAAAGCCTTTACCCAACGTACTCATCCTCCATCCCGAAGGCTGATATTTTGGATCTCTTAGCTTGATAGGCAGTCACGGCTACTGGTGATCACGCCGCAACAACACTCCTCAAAGTATAAGTAAGCTGAAAACATTCAACTTGTCCGAAATATCCACTCCCCCAAGTATGCCGTGGCCTTGTCATTCCCACGGAAGCGGGAATCCACTGATTGGCATTTCTCAGAAAGCCTTGTCAACAGAGTCAAGTCACTTTATACGAAAGTGGCGCTAAACGGAGGATTCCAACTCCGCAATGTGCGCTTCCACGGCCAGCGTCTCGGCGTCCTTGTTGGCGGTTTGCCAGTTGGCACTCTGCTTGGGCTGATGCTTCTTGGCTTCCGGGTCATACTCGGCATACGCCTTTTGCAATTCGGCCTTGAACTTCTCCAGGGCCTCCTGCTCCGGCACCCGCATCACCTTTTCTTCGCCCTTAAAAATGTAGTACTGCCCAATACCCCCGGCAATGCCGATATCAGCGTGACCCGCCTCCCCGGGGCCATTCACAAAGCAGCCCATCACCGCCACATCCAGCGGCTTGCCCGGATTCTGTCGATCCATATCCGCCATCAGGGCTTCCACGGAATTGGCCAGTCCGTGCAGATCCACCTCACACCGTCCGCAAGAAGGGCAGCTGATCAGGTTGGAGCCGGATTGGCGCAAGCCCATCCCCCGCAGAATCTCATGACCAGCGAATACTTCCTCAATGGAATCGGCGGTCAGGGACACTCGAATGGTGTCCCCAATGCCTTCCGACAGAAGCATTCCGAAAGCCATGGACGTTTTAATCAGCCCCCGCTTCAGAGTGCCTGCCTCTGTCACGCCCAGGTGCAGGGGGTAATCCACCAGCTTGGCCAGGCGGCGATAAGCGTCCACCATCTTCAGCGGATCGCTGGCCTTCACCGAGATTTTAAACTCAAAAAAGTCTTCTTCTTCCAGAATACGGGCGTTTAGCAGGGCGCTTTCCACCAATTGGGTTACCAGATCATCGGGATAGGCGTCCTTGATGGGTTTCTCCACGGAGCCACTGTTGACTCCGATGCGGATGGGGATCTCCCGCTCCTTGCACTTGGCCACCACAGCCCGAATGAATTCCTTGCGGGGCTGATTGCCCGGGTTGATGCGGATGCAATGCACCCCGTTATCAGCGGCGGCCAGGGCCAGCCGGTAATCAAAGTGAATATCGGCCACCACGGGGATGGGTGATTGAGGCACGATGGCCTTCAGGGCTTCCGCTGCTTCTTTATCCGGCACTGCCAGTCGAATGATTTCGCAACCGGCGTCGGCCAGCCGTTTGATTTGGTAGACGCTTTCTTTCACGTCACGGGTGTCATTGGTTAGCATGGACTGCACTGAAATGGGCGCGTTTCCGCCCACTGCCACGTTCCCTACATTAATTTTGCGAGATTTGCGTCTTTGAATGTCCATGGCCTGATACCTGTTTGATTGATGCTTGGTGACGTGCCCCCTATTCTAGCGCCATTGCCTCCGGCATGAAAGAGCAGGGCCTCCTGTTTGCAAGCATGTTCAGGAAATTGAGCGGCGGGGTTGGATTCGGTATAATGAACCATTAGGTGAACGCCGAGCTTGTTCATACCCAACTGATGCGAAAAGAAATGATGGTTCAGAACACATGGCTGGCTTGGCCTGCCCATAGACAGTCCTATACCGCGGAAACGCCTCCCGGGGGGCGAGCGTTGGGTATGTCCCTGCCTTCCTCCCCATTTTCCACCCCGCATCTCAGAGCCTTGCCCCATATGGGAACCGAGGGTGGGATTTTCTCGGCGTTTCCCAGGCCAGCTTTGCCTTTCTCCGTTCTGGACTTCCACTGGCAGCGCCATCAGGCTCAACAGCGGGAAAAACAGGCCAAACTGCTGGCCAAGACATTTTGCCGGGCCACCGTGGAAGCCCGCTTCGGCACGGATGAAAAAAAGGTGCTACAGGTCTTGGAACGGGTAAACCGGAAAGGGCTGAAGCCAGAGTTTGAGCGGGCCGTTCTGGGGGAAGTCCGTCGTCACGGGAAAGGGTTTGCCAGTGTGCAAGAACTGATTGAGTCGGAATTTGCCGGAAACCCTTTTGAGCGGCGGTTTAAAAACGCGGCCTATCAGGAAGCGCTGGATTCCTGGCTCTCAGGTCGGAATCATTATCGGGGCACTGGGTGGGATTATCGCCTGTATGGCATGTATCGCTCCCTTGCTGATTTTGTGGCCGTCTGTCGGCAGCATCCGGCCATGAGCGCTGGTATTATCGGGGCGGTGGCTTTTCTGGGAGCGAAGTACCCCTTTTTGGGTGGGATTTCCGGCTTGGGGATTATGGGTTGGGGCACGGCCGCAGCCGTGAGCAGCGAAGTAAAAGCCGCACAACATCCCCAGCGCATGAACGCGGCCAAGGCTGAGCATTACACGGCCAGCGGGGAGAATCTAGCCGCAGTGCTGGTCACTGCCTTGGGCTTTCACGGCATTAAAGACGGGACTTTGTTAGGCAAAGCGGCCATCCAGAGCGTGCAGGCCCCCACGGGTAAAAAGAGCAATCCATTCCAGAGACTGGGGCAAAAAGCGGCCGCCGCCATCACCGCCACCGAGCGGAAGTATCCGGGCGTCATTCCGCACGACCCGAGCGGGGCGGGCAAGTGGGTGAAAACCACGCTCTTTGTCACAGGCTTGTTGGACAACGTGTTACTGCCATTTAACTGGGCGGCAGACAAGTTAGGCTCAGTCTCCAATCGGCAAGAAAAAGGCTAGACTTCAGAAGTTAAGCCTAAAAGTTCTAGTCCTGTGCTTTGCCGAGGGGTACGTCACCATCTCAACGGAAAACACGTTTGAGTCTGCTAGTTTTTGAACACGGCGTTTTCAAAGCCGGGCGGAGGTAAGCCTTCCTTGTACAGGATGTGCTTGGGCACGCCCAGACTGATCATGTCCCAAGGCAGGATTTCATGCTCCGGGCGCTCCCGCAGGGCGTACCAGTCCAAATCGGGGAAGTCCACCTGTCCTTCTTTTTTTAGCTCTTTGTAAGCCCGGTTGACCGACCCTAAGCTGCCGCCCAGTTCATAAAAGCGCACAATCAACTTGCTCAAGCGGCGATCGCCCCGGGATAGAAAAGCCTGAAAGTAATCCCACTTGGCGCTGGAGGCCCGCAAATCAGCCACTTTCAGCAGCTTTTTCCGCAGAATCTCAAAGCGATGATCTACGGTTTTGTTATCGATCTTGGGTTGCCACTGGAAGGGCGTACCCGCCTTGGGCACAAAAGAACTACAGCCCAAATGGATTTTGAGTTTGGGATTTTCTTTGCGCACTTCTTTCAGCAACTCGGCCAGCAGTTCCACGTCATGGTCCGTCTCATCGGGCAGACCCACCATACCGTAAAACTTAACGCCTTCCAGTCCGGCCTTGGCCAGGGTACCAGCGGCCTGCAAAATCTGCTCATGGCGCAGGTTCTTGTTCACCCGGCGGCGCATGCGCTCGGAGCCCGTTTCAATAGCCAGCGTGAGTTGCTTTTGGCCACCCTTTTTAAAGGTGTTGGCAATTTGTTCGGTAATGGTGTCCACCCGCAAGGATGAGGAAGAGATAGTCAAGCCTTCCTTGCTGTCCAGATAATCGCACAAGGCGGGGAATTCCGGGTGATCGGACACCAAGGCACCCAAGAGACCCACTTTGTCGGTGTGCTGAATGCCGTTTTCAATGATCTGAATGACTTTCTCGATGGTGCCGCCCCGAGCTGCGGGTAAGCTGGAACCCATGGGCCCCAGCATGCTGTAGCTGGCCAGACAGAAGCGGCAGCGGTGGGCGCAGCCCCGCATGACCTCTACAAGCAGGGTGTTGGAGAAGATGGCCTTATCGCTGAGAATGGGGGTGTGGGCGATGTAATCATCCATGTTGGCCACAATTTGCTTTTGTACCAGAGCCGGAATATCGTCGTATTTAGGGACAATGGCGCTAATGGGGCCATCTGGGCCTTCGTAATGCACCTCATACATGCCCGGTGCGTACAAGCCGGGCACTTCCACGGCCAGCCGATGAATCAGTTCCTCCCGATCGCTCAGGTGGCGGTATTTGCGGTAAACATCCATCAGGGTGTTCATCACTTCCTCGCCTTCCCCGATCAGGAAAAAGTCGAAGAACTCGGCAAAGGGCTCCGGGTTGCTCATGGGTACCGGACCACCGGCAAAAATCAGGGGGTGGCTACGTTCCCGGTCTTTGGCGAACATGGGAATATCGTATTCGGCGTAAATGTCCAGCACCTTCACAATGTCCAGCTCAAAGGCGAAGGAAAAGCCCATCAGCTCCAGTTCTTTGGGGTTATGCTCTTGCAAGGTGTCCGCGTAAATGCGCCGAGCGTCAATATCCGGGTTGATATCCAGTTGTTTGAAGAGGATCATAAAGCCCAGCGAAGACATGGCAATCTGGTAGGGGGCTGGGTAAACCATGGCCACCCGCAAGGCATCCGGGTTGGGAGCGACTGGTTTGTATAAGTAGGATTCCTGATGGTCGTCCTGGCGGTAGGAAGGGCGATTGTCCGGTTTTTTCAATTCAGTGGTGGCCATAAATTGGAGAAAAGCTCCCTGGATTGTGAGGTGGGCGAATGGGTCGATTCAAACATATACATATAAAGGTCTTAGGGATGAGTGATGGAGTTGCGTAAACGCCTTGGGCTGTAAATTGTTTTCTGCTATGGTATGCATTATATAGCGCCCGGAATCTATAGGATAGTAACACAGACCGATGTCTACGATTGCGCAAAGTGCCACCCCTGCAAATAGAGATCCAAGTCAGCGTATCGATGAAAACGAAGCCCTCCGCTTGCTGCGGGAAGCCAGTTTATTTGAGCTGGGGCTGATGGCCGAAGCCGTCAAGGAGCGCTTTCACCCGTCCGGTTCGCCGGTTACCTTTGTGATTGATCGCAATGTGAACTATACCAACGTTTGCAATGTGGACTGTCTGTTCTGTGCCTTTTACCGGCACAAGGACGATGCCGACGCTTACACCCTGAATTACTTCCAGATCAAAGAAAAAACCCAGGAACTGGTAGACGCTGGCGGCACCCAGCTGTTGTTGCAAGGCGGGGTCAACCCGGATTTGCCGTTTGAATATTATCTGGATGTGGTGCGCAACCTGCGCAAGGATTTCCCAACTTTAACCATTCACTCATTCTCGCCCACCGAGATTGCCTACATGACCCACATTACCGGTAAAAGCCTGCAATGGGTGATTGAGCAGTTGATTGAGGCGGGTATTTCCTCCATTCCCGGTGCGGGGGGTGAAATTTTGCACGATGAGATTCGTCGCAAGGTTAGCCACAAAAAAGTCAGCACCCACGACTGGCTGGAAGTGATGGAAGTGGCCCACGGGCTTGGCTTGAAAACCTCTGCCACCATGATGTTTGGCATGATGGAAGAGGACTGGCACATTGTGGATCACCTCTTCCAGATTCGCAATTTGCAGGATAAAACCGGCGGATTCCTTAGCTTTATTCCCTGGACGTTCCAGAAACCCAATACCAAGCTGGAAAAATTATCCAATCCGCCGGCCACCGGGGTGGAGTACCTCAAGGTCAGTGCCTTGGCCCGCATTGTGCTGGATAATATCCCCAATATCGGGGCTTCCTGGATTACCCAGGGCCTTAAAATCGGCCAGACAGCCCTGAAAATGGGGGCCAATGATATGGGCGGCCTGCTGCTGGAAGAGAACGTGGTCACCCAGTGCGGTATTAATCCCACCCGTAAAAGCGTGGACGAGATGGTCAAGGTCATTCATCGGGCTGGTTTTGATGCCGCCCAGCGGGATACGGCCTACAATATTCTGCAAACTTATCCCCAGCAAGCATCCGTTTGACTGCACAGAATGGGTTGTCACCGGGATTTCCTCCGTTGAGAGGACTACTTCCCCTGTGATTTCAGGCTATGCTGGTAGGAGGCAGGTTTAGGTCTTGCTGATTGAATGTTGAGAGCGGGTTCTGTGTGCGTGTTTACCAGAGATTGTAACCCTCGATAAACAGGCATTCATCCCTTGTTGAGCGATGCTGCGAATCCTGTATACCCTTTGCGACGTCTTGGCCGCCCTGTTTGCGGTTATTTCGCCGGTGGCCATTTTCCACTGGCTGTTGCTTGCGGTAAACAATCGCTTGCTCAACCCTTTTCTGGTGCCGCTGACTCAGTTTTTTACGCCCTTAAATGCCAGTGTCCAGCTTTTTATCCAACCGCCTGTCCTGCATTTTAGCGGCCAGGAAATTTCCACCACACAAGGGATTGTGGCCTGCGTGTTTACGGCCCTGTTTTTGGGATTGAGTACTCTGTCGGAATATTTTAAGACGATCGAGCAGCGTCAGGATCTGGAACATCAGGCCGAACTCCAGCGAATTAGGATGAAACGGTTACAGGCTTTGCAGGAGACTCGGCAAAAAAAGGTGGTGACCAACCGTCGATATCTGGTGCAGGTTAATTATGACTTTAACCAATGCCCTGCCGGTGGACAATTCCTGGATCAGGGGCCTGCGCGTCAGGCCGGGAAGCCGGTGGATCGCGATTTGGCTAATTTGACGCTGGAATTTTTATCATTGTCCCAGTCTTTACACTACGCCCTCACTGCTTCCCAGGCCTTGATGAATTACTATGCCACGCTGCGTCCCAAGGATCCCCAGCCCCCCTTTCGGATTGGCGTCCATACCATTGATCGCGATTTAAGCCCTGAGGCGGCCCTGCAGGAAACGCAGCGGCTGACGTCATTTGCAATGGCCAATACCATCGTTTTTTCCCAAACGGTTCGTGATGTGTTGGAGGCGGACGGACAGAGCCTGGCTTACAAGTTTCATTCGATGGGCTTGTATGTCATGGGGGGGCAGGAGCTGGAATTGTTCAGGTTGTTTAACGCCAAGCCCAGTTCTTCCTTTTAGACCCTCTACCTAGCCCATCTACGGGAGTGGGGTGTAAGCCAGCTTCAAAGGCTGGCTGAGGCATTTCCAGTGGGCTTTGTTCTTGCGGGGTGTAATGAATTTGTTACACGACTTGAGGCAAGAGGCAATCCTGCCTTTTTGATTGTTTTTATTTCATTGGCTGAACTATATTTTCAGGATTACCCGAGAGAGTTAATGAATGGATTGATGGCGAAATATAGTCAGCATTGGCTTATTCTTTTTTTAGACCCATCAATCTGAATTTTTGGAGGACAACGGTAATGTCAGTACCAGGCGGCTTTTTTTTCCCAAACCCCGCTTTGCTTCAGGGTGTTTTTCCCCTGTTACCCAGTGGACAACGGGCAGCGTTTTCACAGGATCTTGGGGCGTTGCTGTTTTTTACCAGCGGACAACCATTGCCCACTGCGTTTTATCCACAGTTTCCTCCATTTGCCTTTAATTCCCAGTTCACCAGCATTTTCGATGCGCCTTTTCAGGGCGTCCAATTGTTCCCCGGTAGCGGCACCAACCTGTTTCTGGGTGGCTAAAGCCAGGAACGCAAGCGTATAAAATTTTTGCTGGCTTTTTGCTGGCTATGCAGATTCGTCAACTGACAACAGACCCTTATTGTCCCCTTTTGGCAGCGTGTGTCCCTGACTACGCTGTTTTCTTTTTTTCTTCGGGTTGTCGGTCAGGGTTTAAAACAGTTTCATTAAATTCTTCACTTGCTGAAGGGTTTCCTGACAACGGATCCGGGCTTGCTCGCCACCCGTTTTCAGAAGGGCCTCCACTTGGGCTTTGTCAGCGGCGTATAGGGCTCGACGCTCTCGCAGGGGAGCCATTTGCGCGTTGATCAGTTCACCCAGCTGTTTCTTGCAATCCATACAGCCACGACTGGCGGAACGGCACTCTTCAGCGGTCAGTGCCTGGGCGCTGGCATCGGCAAAGGCCTGATAGTATTTGTAAACCACTTCGCAGTTTTCAGGGGCTCCAGGGTCGGTGCGTTTGACCCGGGCCGGATCGGTAATGGCCGTTTTCACCTTGCTCCAGGTTTCATCGGCGGTATCGCTCAGGTAAATGGCATTGTTGAAGGATTTCCCCATTTTTCGGCCATCCAGACCAATCAGCATGGGCGTGTCGGTCAACAGGGGGCGGGGCTCGGCGAATAGGTCGGCTTGGTAGAGATGGTTAAAGCGGCGGGCAATGTCTCGGGAAATTTCCAGGTGGGCCAGTTGGTCTTTGCCCACCGGCACCAAACCGGCCCGAACCGAGAGAATATCAACGGTTTGCAGCACCGGATACCCCAACAGCCCGTAAGACAAATCCTCGTGCAACATGGCCACCATGTCCTTAAGCGTGGGATCAGTTTGTACCCACTTGGCCGGGGTAATCATGCTGAGCAACAGGTGCAGTTCGGCGATTTCGGGAATGGAAGACTGCACAAACAGGGTGGCTTTTTGAGGGTCAATTCCCGCTGCCAGCCAGTCCAGGGCCATTTCAATGATGTTTTCTCGCAAGCTGGCGGTGTCATCATACTTGGTCGTCAAGGCATGCCAGTCGGCGATGGAAAAAAAGCAGGGATACTGATCTTGTAGGGTGACCCAGTTTTTAAGAACCCCCATGTAATGCCCCAGGTGGAGCTTTCCGGTGGGGCGCATGCCAGACATGACCACTTTGGCCGAAGCGGGCAGCTTTTCAATTTCTTTCAGGTTGAGAATTTCAGTGGGGGCGGGGGGGGATTGGTTTGGCTCAGTCATAATGGCCCCATTATAGGGGAAGCGCCGTCGCCTGTCATTGGCGCATTCTGAAATGTTTGACTTACAGCCATCATCCAAAGCGATTCCACGGTTTTTGCGCACTGAACGCAGTTTTAAAAACGGTTTGTGAAGGGATACGCGCTTAAAATTTTGCGTGGCGTTTAATTCTGTGTGGAAATGGGGCCGCTGGCTTCCAGTTGGGCCAGGATTTCTGTGCGGGGCAGGGGCTGGGGGCCTTTTGCCGTGGAAAGCGATTTACCACGCAGATTTTTTAAAGCCCGCCGTGCTTTGCGAATTTCGGGATCGGGGACTTCCCAGAGTTTTCCCAGAGAGTCTTTGACTCGAAAATGCCCTAGCACCTGACTTAAGTCGGCCTCGTTTTCTGTAATGCCGGGAACGCGAATCAGTTCACGGGCGTTTAAGGCATGCGGCAAGGGAGAGGCTTGCGTTTGCAGGCGAATGAACTCGCTGCCAATAAGGCGGGGTTTGTTGTAGCCAATATCCCTTACCACCACGGGCTCCTGGCCCACGTTGGACACAATGGCGCACAGGGCAGGCTCCCCATCCGGGCCGGATTCCACGGTCAGCTCTACTTTGAGTTTGCCTTGTCGGGCCCGCTCCTTGTAAATATCCCACAGGAAATCCAGGAATTTAAAGGCCAGGGTAAGCAGTAAACCGATGGAGGTCAGTAAAATACTGGTGGTGCCTACCGGTTCGGTGGCCCACATGTGGTTCAGGACTTCCAGGCCATAGACCGGGTCTACCAGAATACGGTGGTTTAACAAATGGAAAGCAAGCACGATACATCTCCAACGTGAGGACGGATGGGCGGTTGAGAGAGGGCTTACGGAAATTAAAACCGATAGCTAAGATAAGTAAGATGGGTAAATTGATGAATCTCAATGAAGAGATTAACACAAAAAATGGCCCACGGCATGCCAAGCGCAAGCGCCGTTTTGACTAGTGCCTGAATAAGTAGTGCTGGTACCAGCCAATCAGGTCATTTCCCCAGAACAGGGACACCAGAATACCGATAATCAGGGCGGGGCCCAGGGGCAAGTAGGTAAACGTTTGGGCGATGCGTACCTGCTTGAGGAACACCAGCAGCGAAATCAGCGAGAGTATCAGGCAGCCCAGGCTAATCCAGACCGTCGTTTCCGCAGGAAGGCCGGAATTCATTAATAGCAGCGGACTGGTACCACAGGCTAAGGCCACCGCCCCGGAGACGAGGGAAACATACTGCTTATTTTGAATCCACTGAATGATTAGCAAGGGAATGGCTGGAATGGTTTGGGCCAGAAACCCCAACCCCAGGGATAAAACCGTCAGGGGCCAGCCTAAAAAGGCCCCGGCTCCCATCATTAAAAAGGTATCTCCATGGCCAAACCCTTCTGTTCCAAAGAAAAATAGCGAAAGCAGAATCATTCCCTCAAAGAAAACCAGCGAAATGAGCATGGCCAGCAGGGCCGAAGTGATGGCTTCGGGCACATGCAGCACCAGGGAGCCCAGATCCAGGGTGAAGGCGGTTCCCTCAACCCCGCCCAAATTCAGCAGGCTGTAGAGTAGTCCTGCCGGAATGAGCATGTAGATGGAGTTGAAGTTGAAAATCAGGCTTTCCCGTAGGTCGGTGATAAAAATGACAATCAGGTTGGCAATCATGAACATTAAAAAAGCCGATTGCCAGCTTAGGCCAAAATACCAGACGGTAAAGCAGAACAAGAGCGCTGTGGCTAGCTCGATGAGCGGGTACTGAATGCTAATGGGGGCCTTGCAGCTGTGGCATTTCCCCCCCAGTAGCAAATAACTGACCACGGGAATGTTATCAATGGGGCGGAGTTTGGTGTCGCACTGGGGGCAATGGGAGGGCGGCAACACAATGGGCTCATCGGCCAGAAATCGCAGGGCCATGACATTCAAAAAGCTGCCCACGCACAGCCCGACAATAAAAATGAAGGGAATCCAGAAGGCCTGTGTAACGGGGTCAAACACGTTTTTTCTCTCTCTATCGGTCTATCGCGGGCGCAGCGGCTTACAACGGGCGGGGCAGATGAGAAGCAACGCTACTGGGAAGCGCCCTGATCCGCTTTGAGGGTTTGGGACAATAAATCCAATGCTTTGCGTAATCGGCGGCTCACCTGCATTTGAGAGATTCCCAGGCGCTCGGCGATTTCCGTTTGGCTGAGGTCTTCGTAGTAGGTCATGGTGATCACATCCCGAAGATCGGGCTTCAGGTTGGCCATGGCCCGTTCAATGACCAGCCGGTTTTCGTGGGTTTCCCGGAATTCGTTCTGGGCGTGGTCAACCAGCCGCTCCATGTACATGGTTTCGTTGCCGCCGTTGTCATTAACCAAATATTGATCCAGAGAAACCGGCAGCCGGCGGCGCTCAATATCCTGGGCCTGGGTAATCTTGGTGACCGGGCATTGTAATTCCTCGGCGATTTCCAGGTCGGTGGGGGTGCGCCCCAGATGTTCGGTCAGCTTGTGGACAATTTGATTGATGCGGTAGTACAGCTCATACATCTGTCGGGGGGCTTTGATCATGGCCGTTTTATCCCGGAGATAATGCCGGATTTCCCCGGTGATAAAGTAGGTGGCGTAGGTCTTAAAGCTACTACCCACCAGGGGGTTGAATTTATCAATGGCCTTTAACAGGCCAATATTGCCCACCTGTATCAGGTCTTCCACTGGATCCGAGCTTCGCCGGGCCAGTCCATGGGCAATTTTTTTGACATAGGGCATCACCCGGGCCACAATCTGATCGCGCAATTTTTCCTTGCTTTGGGCGTCCAAATCACAGCTTAAATAACTATGGAGTAAGTCTTCCAGATCGCTGGAGAATATATCTTCCGAAGATGCTCTGGTTGGCGTACTGCTCACGAAGTCACCGTCCTCTAACTCACTCAGCTGTGGATCATAGTCGCGGCTCTCCAGGTGAAATGGGTCAAACACTCGTTCCAATACGGGGCCAGCGGCGAAATAAAAGATGTTATCGGCATTATAGCATCGCAAGGGCGATGGCCCTTTCCTAAAGATGGTTGATTTTTTCGGGCGGGTTGTAATACAAATTAAGGAACGAAACGGTGTTCCCTGTTTTCAAAATGACCAAAGCGTTTCAATATTTGGCCAAAAACAGGGATTTTAAACGAAAGGTTTGTAGTCCGCTTGGAACTCACCCACTCTGTAACCGAGTCCAAAAAGCCCAAAACCATACTGGTGGCAGAACATTCCGGTTTTTGCCACGGGGTTCAAAAGGCTGTTGATAAAACGCTGGCGGTTGGGGAAAGCAGTGATAAGCCTGTCTATGTCTTGGGACAGCTGATTCATAACCAGCAAGTGATTGATCATCTGGATGCCAAGCACATTAAAACGGTTTCCTCCCTGGAGGAGGTTCCGCCGGGCAGTGTTTGCGTCATTCGCACCCACGGCGCCCCACCGGAGATGGTCGATGAGGCTCTGGCTAAAGGCATTGAAGTGTCGGACGCCACCTGTCCCGATGTTCGCCTGGTGCAGAACAAGGCCATTCAGCTGGCAGAGGAAGGCTACACCGTGGTGATCGTGGGAAAAGAAGAGCATCCCGAGATTATTGGTATCAAGGCATACTCCCAGCGGGTGCCGGGGGCTAGAATTGTGGCCATCAACAAGGTGGATGAGATCACCGAGAAGCTGAAGGATGTGCCCCGTCGCCGGATTGGTGTGGTCTCTCAAACCACCCAGATGGAAGAAAATTTCTTTGAGATGGTCAAAGAGCTGTCCAAGGTGGCCAAAGAGCTGAAGGTATTTAACACCATTTGTCCTGCCACTTATTTTCGGCAAAACTCCGCCCTGGAGTTGACCGGTAAAGTGGAGTTCATGGTGGTCATCGGTGGGAAAAATAGCGCCAACACCACGCATTTGGCAGAAATTTGCCGGGCGGAAGGCACGGAAACCATTCACATTGAGACGTACAAAGAACTGGAAGGGTGCGAAGCCTTGCAAAAGGCTAATATTATCGGCGTCACCGCCGGGGCTTCCACACCGGACTGGTTGATTCAGGAGGTTCTGGAGTACCTGCAAACGCTTTAAACTCCAGTCAACGTTACAGTTAGCAATCAAAAAGGAATTTTGATTAATGGGAATGACCACACTATTAGAAACGTCGGATGAAATGCGCCAAAGCTTTGCCGACTTGCTGGAAAAAAGTTTTGAAACCGCTTTAAAGCCAGGCACCATTGTGGTTGGTGAGGTTTTGAAACTGGAAAAAGATGGCATGACGGTAGATATCGGCGGCAAGTCCGAGGGTGTCGTTCCCATGAAGGAAGTTCCCGGTTGCTACAGCCTGGATGACCTGAAAGCTCAGTACAAACCCGGCCAGGTGCTGGAGTTGTTCCTCCTCAGCCAGCACGATGGCGCCGATGAGACCCGTGCCCACTACACCCTGTCCATCCGTCGGGTAGCCATGTGGAAAAACTGGGATCGCCTGATGGAGCTGCGGGATTCCCGTGAAATCGTGGAAACCACCGTTAGCGGCACCACCAAGGGTGGGGTTATCGTTAACATTCTGGGCTTCAAAGGCTTTATTCCCGCCAGCCAGTTGCGGGTGGCCAAAACCCTGCACGATTTGGTTGGTGATGCCTTGCCCGCCAAAATTCTGGAAGTGGACAAGCACAAAAACAAGCTGATCCTAAGCCACCGGGAAGCCGTGTTTGAGCAAAAAGCCAAAATGCGCGCCGAAACCATTGGCAAGCTGAACGAAGGCGATGTGGTAGAAGGCGAAATCGTCAAGATCACCGACTTCGGGGTGTTTGTCGATATCAATGGTATCGATGGTTTGCTGCCGCTGTCTGAAATTACCTGGCGTCGGATTCAGCACCCTTCCGAAGTACTGACCCTGGGCGAGCGCCTAACGGTTCGCGTGCTGACCGTGGATCGCGATTTACAGCGCATCAGCCTCAGTCTGAAACGCTTGCAGCCGGACCCTTGGGTCTCCGTGAATGAGCAGTTCAAGGTGGGCGAAGTGCTGAACGGTCGCATTTCCAAGTTGCTCAACTCCGGTGTGCTGGCTGAATTGGCCCCCGGCGTGGAAGCGTACTGCGCCTACGACAACAGTGGACGTCAGTACTTCCTGACCGAAAGCTACAGCTTCCGCATTGTGTCCATCTTTGCCGGTGAGCGCAAAATCACTTTGGAGTTCCAAGGTCCCGCCCAATAGGGCAGGCCTTGGGCCTCTGGCTCTAAAACCCTCACTCATTTGACACGGTTTTTTGGTGTTGGTATATTGATTCCTCACTTCAGCCGTCACCATCGAGATCTGTGTCCCGCAATTGTACGGTTAGATTCCCCTCAACAAAGGTATTAAACACATGTTAGCTATTGTGGATTTGAACGGAAAACAATATCAGGTTCAAGAAGGTCGTTACATCGATGTGGATTTGTTGCCCAAAGATGTGGATGAGACTTTTGAAATCGGCAACGTTTTAATGGTCGTTGACGGCGAAAAATCCCTGGTGGGCGCTCCTTATGTGAGCGGTGCCACTGTCAAGGCCAAAGTGCTTCGCCACTTCCGTGGCCCTAAAGTGCTGGTTTACAAAATGCGCTGCAAAAAAGGGTACCGCCGCAAAAATGGCCACCGTCAGAGCTATACCCAAATTCAGATCGAAGGGTTGAATCTGCCGAAGTAACTTTGACCGCCTGCCTGAGGGCAGGTATTTGTCGCAGCAAGTTTAAATCTGGAGAAAACAAGCAATGGCATCAAAAAAAGGTGTAGGATCGACAAAGAACGGACGCGATAGCGAGTCTAAACGGCTGGGCGTCAAGCGGTTTGGTGGTCAAGCGGTTAATGCTGGCGAAATTTTGGTTCGTCAGCGTGGTACTAAGTTCCACCCCGGTACCAATGTAGGCCGTGGCGGGGATGATACCCTGTTTGCCCTGGTTGCTGGCGCCGTCAAGTTTGAGCGTCACCGTAAAACCTCTCAAAAGGTCAGCATCGTTCCTGTGCTGTCTTAATCAGGTTTTTAGAACCATTGAGAACCATTGAAAAACCCGAGCCGCTTTTGCTCGGGTTTTTCTTGTCTTGCGGGCTTCATTACGACAGAGATTTGCCGCGCTGAAAGCCATAATGCTTTAAAGGAGTATTGGGAGAGGTGGAGAGATTCAGCAGCTCTGGTAAATTGTTGACTTCATGGGCCAAATCCCGGTCATTGATGGATAGAATGTTCAGCAACAGTTCAGTTTCCTCACGGCTTTGCTCTGGGCTGACGCTTTCCTCGGGGGGGGAGGCCAGCGGTGACATGCCCTGTTCAGAGGGACTTTCAGACGCTTCAGGATCGACAGCGGTAACAGGATGGTTGGCGTCGATAGGAATTTCTGCTATTGGGAGCGCCGATTCAGGAAGCTCGCCGAAGTAGACTTTATAGCGGGCTAATTCATCAACGACGGCTTGGTATTGGGCTTTGGAAATCATCTCAGGGGCTGCCGGAAAGGCGGCACCTGTGGCGGCGTCCGTCGCTTCGGATGTACCGACGGGCATTGTGCTGCTACTGTCATCGACTTCCGTTTGTGGCAAGTCTGGGTAATGCGCTGGTTTCCCGGGCGCAATGGTTTCAGCGTGTTGAGACGTTTGGGCGTGATGGGCAGTCATCGATACAAGCTCATGTTTCTGTAGCCTGTTTATCGGCCAGTTGTTTCAAAAGTTTAGGGCAGAATGCCAGAATTTGTAGATACAGACTGATCCACATCGTCACAGGCACCTTTAAAGCTTCCAGACGGGAAGTGACTTTTTTCCCATTCCTGTGGCAAAAATTGAGAGGAAGTACCTAGAACCAGGCGCTGACTGCTGGTTTTAATACAAGCACATTGGGGAAAACCCGCAGCAGACATTGGCCCGCTGTCTCTTTTCTCTCTTCTTTCACTCTCTTCTTTTTTCTCTCTGCCGGAGATGCTGAAGGCTCTGGTTCAGAATTCATCATCTCCTCCCCTGCTTGACCCACGAGCAGGGGTTTCTTTTATCCTGGCCCAGGGTTTATCCGGCTGCTTACCCGTGAAGTCTATTACCCGGCGCTTGCCATAAACTCTTTCTGAGCGGGGAGGACTGACTGGCCGTGTTTGTATGATTTGTCTTAGACGGAATGGGCTAGCCAGCGGAGCGATTCACGTAAGACGAGTTCTGAAGAGTCTGGAGACGAGTCTGCCGCAATGGCCTTGAAACTGCGCTGGATTTCCTCCGGTTGATATCCCAGAGACAGTAGCACCGATTCCGCTTCCACGAACGCTTCAGAGGCGCCCTGAAAACTTTCGGCGTTCAGCTGGTGGCTGAAGTCCACCGTTCGCCAGTTCATCATCTTTTCCTTGAGTTCCAGGGTCATTTTTTGGGCCAGCTTGTTGCCCACCCCTTTGGCTTTGGTCAGCAAGTTGAAGTTGTTTGAGACCACCGCCTGGGCAATTTCGGAAACGGATAAGGCCGATAACAGAGAGAGCGCCACTTTGGTGCCAATGCCGGAGGCACTTTGCAGAATATTGAAGAGATCCCGCTCTTCCTTACTGTTAAAACCGACCAGGAACATGGCGTCTTCCCGAACCACCAGGGTGGTGAACAGTTGAACCGTCTGTCCAACGGGTGGACTGCTTTCCACGGAACGCTGACTGGTCAGCACTTCAAAGCCCATGCCGTGCATATCCACCAGAAAATAAGCGCCCCGAGGGGATTCAAACGCCTTACCAACCAATTCGCCCTTGAGATACGACAGCATACCTTGCTTCCTGTTCAACCAATGTTGCCCATTATAGCGCCTATTCTCCGTCCAAAGAAATCAATCCCGCTTTGCGATTTGGCTTTTCAAATACCATTCGGCCAGGGTCATGTCTTCCGGGGTGGTAATTTTCAGGTTGGAGGATTCACCGGGCACAATTTGCAGCGGGCCTAGATTCAGTAGTTCCAGGAGCTGGGCGTCGTCCGTGACCGCTGCGTCTTGAGGAACCTGCTCATGGGCTTGTCGCAGGGCGTTCAGTTGGAAGATTTGTGGGGTTTGTGCCCGCCAGAAACACTGCCGATCGACGGTTTGCTCAATATGAAGGGCTTGGCTCCCTGGAACAACGCTTTTGAGGGTGTCCACCACAGGGATAGCCACCACACTGCCGATGGCGCCCTGCTCCACCGGCTGAAGGGCTCGCTGGATGGTTTGCGTTTGGATGAGCGGACGGGCCGCATCGTGAATCAGGACGATGCTTACATTCTCCGGTAGCGCCAGTAGGCCCTGGTAAACGGAAGCCCGGCGGGAGCTGCCGCCGGTGGTAAACCGCAGGTTTTTGCCCGGAAATTCCGTTTCAAGCAGATGCCGGTAAGTTTCTAAAGTCTCCGTGCTGGCGGTAACCACAATGCCCTCAATGGCTGGAATGGACAAAAGGGCGGCGACGGTATGGCATAACACGGGTTTGCCTGCCAAGGGGGCCAATAACTTGTCCTGGGTGGACGAAAATCGGCTCCCCGTTCCGCCTGCGGGCAGGACGGCCCAGCATATCGACGCCTTCACGGGGATTCTCCCTGGAAATGCTGATACGCCTGATCGAGCTGCAAGGGTACGGGGGCGCTGGCGGCTTCCTGGAGCAGGTAGGCGCCCGGCTGCAATGTCTCTGAACCGACTCGGCCAATGACGTGGAAGTGGGCCAATATATCAGCGTCCACATTTGGAATGGCCGGAACGGCGGCCACCAACTGAAAGTCTTCTCCGCCGTAAAGCACGGTATCCAGCGCCAGTTGTTCGGGACTTAGGGTACCGTTTTGAGCGGCCTGTTGTTGGGCGAATGCTCTCACTTCCGGGTGAATGTGCAATTTGCGTTGCTCCACGACTACGGCCTGTTTGCTACTCAAGCCGATTTTAATGAGGGCATCGGCCAACCCATCGCTGCTGTCCATCAGGGCGTAGCGCTCAAACTTACCAGCCAGCACTTGACCCGCTTGTATCTGGGGGATGGGATGTAAGTGGGCCTGTTTGCTGGTCTTGAAGTCGGGCCAGCGGTGGGTTAAGGCTTCCAGGCCCACTTGACTCAGGCCATGAAAACCGGTGGCGATCACCCAGTCACCGGGTTGGGCGGCAAACCGACGGCCGGGGTGACTTCCCTCAGGGCAAGTGCCGATGGCGGTTACGTTCAGGGTCAGGGTGGGGCTGGCCACCGTGTCTCCTCCGGCGATAAACCCGCCGAACTGCTGGCAGGCACTTTGAAAGCCCTGGTAAAGATTGCGGACAAAGTCCAAGGGCAGGTGTTCCGGCAGACCCAGAGAGATGAGAAGGCATTTCAGTTGGGCGCCCATGCCGGCCAAATCGCTGATATTCACCGCCGCCGCTTTCCATCCCAAATCCTGGGGCGTAAAGTAATCCAAGCTGAAGTGACGATTCTCCACCAGCATGTCGGTGGTGTAAACCAGCCGGACTGGCTCGTCCCAATAGGCGTCATCGGCCATGGCTTCCGTTTGGCCAGATAGTTTGGCGATCAGGTCGATAATGGCAAGTTCTTTAGACATGGCGGCAAGGCTTTGAAACAAGGGGCTGAAACACTAAAAGAGAGGCAAAGTAGCCTCTCTTTGAAATCTTATCACGGTTATAGGCGCTTACGCTGAGAAGTCCAACTTTTGACCCTGTCCTTCCGCCGCTCGCGGACGATACAGGTCGATGGGGCGTGATTGCAGGCCTTGCAGGAATTGGCCAAATTGGTCAGTGCCCGGACTGCTGGTGGCTACCGGAACAGGAGAGCCTGCCGAGCGGGTGCTGACAGCCGGTAATTTTCCTGCCAGTTGCGAAAAAAAGTTTGGATTGGCTCCAAGTCTTTGATCCATGAGCAACCTTTTCCTCTAACTGCTTGTTACTGATATAAAAATAAAAACAATCTGCAGCTAAAAGTTGCCAGGCAAATTTTCGGCAAAATGAAAGTTGACCCTCTAATCCGTGTCAGAGAAGGCTTGATCCACTGTGAACGCATCAAACTGAAAGAGAGGAAACTTTACGCTTCCTCTCTTTGAACAAAAATAAACATTGCCTGTAAAGCTGGGATTAAGCAACCCAGCTTTTGGTCGCCGTGTACGGCAAGGCGGGTTGATTCAGGTTTGAGCGAATCTCGCCATTTTTCAGCATGGCACTGAAGCCGGTCAGTGCATCAACGGCTTTTTTACCGCTGCCAGCAGAGAGCTGGGGCGATTGAGCCGCCTTGGACTTGGCTGGCGTCTGAATGATTTGGCCCAGTAATGCTTTAATATCAGCCATCGTTGTAACCTTCTATATTTCAGCTAAATTTTAACTGAATTCTAGCTAACTACTAAAGTCTTGCTAGTTTTATGATTCGCATTGAATGCTCGAATCGGGATTCACAAGATGAAATCAGAGAATGCCAGAGCTTGATGAATCTGACACGGATATTAAAGCAGAAGAGGAACGCCCTGTCTACAGTACAAGCGTTCCTCCTCTCGCTAGAAAATGGGGTGGTCTTAGGCCAGGGTGGTTTGCCCTGGGCGAATGGACTCCTGGTACTCCGGGTGGGTAACCAGCTTGGGCCGATTTTCCGGCGAAGCGGAGTCGTTGATGGTGGCCTTGAGATCCTCGGTAATCTGGGAAGCCCGGACGGCAGAATTGGCAGCCGCTTTGGCCATATCCTGGGCCCCCAGGCTCAATTCCTCCAGGTTTTGATTGATTTGAGCAAAGGCCACTTTGGACTCTTCCACGCTGGCCGCCACGTCATTGGCTAAAGCGGTGGACACGCTGATGTTTTGTGCCACATCTTGGGCCGCTCTTGCGGTGTCCGTGATGTTTTTGGCGATTTCATTGGATGTGGCGGTTTGCTCTTCAACCGCCCCGGCAATGGTGTGGTTGATTTCATTCATTTGCTCAATGATTCCGGTGATTTCATTGATGGCTTGAATGGAGGTTCGGGTGTTTCCCTGCATTTCCTCGACCTGGTTGCGGATGGTTTCAGAGGCTTGTGCGGATTGTTTGGCCAGTGCTTTAACCTCGTTGGCCACCACGGCGAACCCTTTACCGGCCTCTCCGGCACTGGCGGCCTCAATGGTGGCGTTTAAGGCCAGCAAGTTGGTCTGGGAGGCAATGTCTTTGATTATGCCGACGATTTTGCCGATTTCATCGGCTGAAATACCAAGCTGTCCAACGGTAGACTTGGTGCTTTCCGCTTTGGATACGGCGTTACTGGCGACACTGGAGGCTTTGGCCGCATTGCTGGAAACCTCTCTCAGGGATGCTTCCATCTGCTCCATGGCTGCTGCCACGGTGTTAATGGCCATGGACATTTCCTCCGTCGCCGCGGAAACGGTTTGCATGTTGTCTGACACCTGGTTGGCACTGTGGCCCACCTGATTGACGTTTTGCTCAACCTGACCGCTGGATTCCAGTATTTGGCGAATGTTGGCGGTTGATTCTTCCACGGCGCTGGCCAGCGTGGTTACGTTTTCTTCCACTTCAGACACCTTGCCCAGCACTTCGGTCAAGGAATTGGATAGCTTTTCGGCGGCGGTTTTTTTCACCGTATCGTTGTAAATGGTAATGGCCATGTCCATATCGAGAAAGGCCGCTTTCAGAATGCTTTGCATGGCGGGCAGAAAATCCTGCTGCTTTTTCCCTTTTTGGGAGTAATGATCGAAAACGGTGCTCATCAGTTTGATGAGAGCAAAGCAATAGCCCCCCAGGTAAAAGCGCGGTTCAATGGCCTTTTGCTCGTGGGTCTTTCCCACGGTGGTGATTCGCTCCATATAGAGGCTGTCGAAACGCCCGGAAAAGAGCATTTTCCAGTGTTCGGCCTGCGCTTTTTTGGCGTAGGTTACCCGGGCGTCATTGGGAAATTTGGCCTTCAATTCCGGCCACTGGAAGATGTGATTATAGAATTCATCCAGGATCTTCTCCAAGTGGCCTTCCAGAACCGGGGAAATTCCCTGGAGCGTTTGACAGGCTTGAGAATCAATTCTTAGAAAGCTAAGGCGTGCTTCTCGATCGGTGCTGGCTTGCATTAATGGATTCCCTCAAATTTCACATAAAAATAAATGCCGGGTCATGACAGTCCCACGCGCTGGTTTTAATAGGTCGTTGACGTTGATTTGTAACTTTCGCGAGAACGGGTACGATTGTTTTCAGTGTTTGAATAATGTCCACATTGGATTCTGAAAAATATATAAACAACATACAAGAAGTTTCAAGTTTTGACAATGCTTGACCCTGTGCCCGGTTTGACAGAAAAAGAAAAAGCGGGGTTTGAAGCCCGCTTTGTTTTTACCTCACTCGTCACCAATTGTTCCAAGACGCCTATCTACAATAGGCGGGGTTGGATATCTAACTAATCTTTTAAAAAATCAAGCAAAATAAAACTCAGTTAATCCTGAATTTTGTTGTGTCTTGATGAACCATTTAAAATAAAGAGTCGCCAAGGACTGGCTACTATAAAAACCTGAATCCGAGAAATCTTTAAGCTCGTGTATAGTCGCAACTCAAAGATGAGATTAATTTCTTATTATGATAATTAAATTCATCAAAATTGTAAAGAGAAAGTTTTGGGGGGAGAAGTGCTGGAAAGTGTCAATTGTACACTCTTTTAAGGCTTTTGCTCGGGGAAACGCCCGGTGGGTTGCCGTGTAAAAGTCCTACCCTATCCCATCAAGTTGGCCCCTGTAAAAATCCCCTTCAACGCATCGATCATGACCATGCCAATGGGCCCAAAAATGCACACAAAGATGGCAGGAAACAAGAATACATAGATGGGAATAACCATTTTGACCGGGATTTTGTTGGCTTTTTCCTCGGCCTTGGTCAGTCGCTTGGTTCGCAGTGAGTCTGCCTGCACCCGCAGGGTATGGGCCACACTGGTACCCATTTCGTACGATTGAATGATGGCGTTAATGATGGCGTTCAAATCATCAACCCCGGTTCGTTCGGCCATATCCAGCAAGGCGTCTTTTCGGCCTCGCCCAAAGCCCACGTCCCGTGTATAGCGGGTTAATTCCTCCCGCAGATAGGCCGAGGTCTTCACGGACTTCAGGCTGGTAATTTTATTGATGGCCACATCCAGCCCCAGGCCCGCCTCCATGCAAATGACCAGTAAATCCAGAAAATCGGCCAGGGATTTCTGAATGCCTTCTTGTCGTTTTTGAGCCTGCTGGGTCAACCACAGCATGGGCAATCCATAACCGGCCAGTCCAAAGGCCAGGGCCACGCTAAAGCCGATGGTGCCGCTGAATTTTCCGACCAATGAAATCAGGCTGAAAAATAAGCCAAACAAAATGACGGTACAGAGCAACTGAATTCCCAGAAACGTCTTTTGATAGTGCGGCTTTTGATAACCGGCCTGGATGAGTTTGGATTTTACCCAGGACTTGCTGCTTAACGGAATAATGGCCTGAGTTTTGTCAAACACCAGTTGCGCCAGCGGAAAAATGACCCGGTGAGAAAAACTGTTTTCCAGTTGTTTGGCCCGGCTGGTTTGTTTTTTGGCTTCTCGTTGACTGAGGGAGTTGATACGGGCCTGTACCTGCTCATCCTCTTTGTTGGCCTTGAGCCCTAGAATCAGAAAGATGGCGGTTCCAAGCAAGCACACCATCATCAGCGTCAGTTGCATGGGTTACACCTCAATTTGCACAATCTTGTAGAGTACCCCGATGCCGCAGCAAACCCAGAATCCTGCCAACACCAGCAGTACGATGCCAATGGGGTTGGTCACGAATTTGGTGGTGGCCTCCGGCAGGAACATGTACATAATGAGGCACAAGAGCAAGGGCACACAGCACACAATGCCTGCGGACAGTTTCCCCTGGGCGGAAATGGCCCCGACCTTCTGGAAGAGTTTATAGCGATCCCGGATGGTGTGGGACAGGTTGCCCAGCAGTTCGGCCATACTGCCACCGGTTTCCTTTTGAATGAGGAGCGCGGTCACGAACAAGTCTACATCCGGCGAGGGCACCCGACTGGAGAGGCCGTAAAGGGCATCCTCCATGGGGGCGCCCAGATTCATTTCGGCGGCCATCTTGCCAAATTCGGTACCCCACGGATCGTCGTAATTGTCGGCAATCATCTGCACCGCCCGGCTAAAACCAAAGCCGGTTTTAAAGGCATTCACCATACTGTTTAACACATCGGCAAACTGGGCGGCCGCTTTTTTCATGCGGAGCATGCCTTTAATGGTCATAAAGCCGTAAGGCAAGGCGCTGCAAGCCCCACCCACGGGTAAGGCCAAGAGCAGGTTTTGTCCGGTAATCAGCCAGGTCAGCAAGCCACCCCCGACTGCGCTACCTGCTGAAATCAGGTAAAACTCATTGGTGGTGATGAGCATGTTGGCTCGTTCCAGCTTGATTTCCAGTTCTTCGGTTTTGGTGGCTTTGCCGGTGGTGTTTTTCTTGCGACGTTTGAGGATGTTTTCCTGCTCTTTGCCGGACTTTCCTTGCGCCGTGCTGGTACTCAGCAGGTTCTGAATGTGTTCCTGGGCCTGAACCTGTTTTTTGAAAAAGGTTTCGTAGGCCCACATGGCCAGGGAAATCAGGGCGAGGCCAGGAACCAGGCTGGTTAGCAGGTTGTTGTCCATGGGGGTGAATCCTCAACGTAAGCTCTATAGCGCAAAGAGCGATTCGTCAATTTCAATACCTTCCGCTTTCAGAATATCCAGGAACTTGGGGCGGATGCCGGTGGGTTTGAAGGCGCCGATGATCTTGTTGTTTTCATCCACGCCATGCTGCACGAAGTGGAAAATATCCTGTAGCAGTACCACTTCGCCTTCCATGCCCACCACTTCGGTGATGTTCATGACCCGGCGGCTGCCGTCGCTCAAGCGGCTGGCCTGAATAATCACGTGGACGGCAGAGGCGATTTGTTCCCGTATGGCTTTTTGGGGCAAATCGTACCCGGCCATCATGACCATGGTTTCCATCCGTCGGATGGCATCCCGGGGGGTGTTGGCGTGCAGGGTGGTGAGTGAACCATCGTGGCCGGTGTTCATGGCCTGAAGCATATCAAGGGTTTCGCCGGAACGGCACTCACCCACCACAATTCGCTCGGGCCGCATCCGTAGGGAGTTTTTTACCAAGTCCCGCATGGTGATTTCTCCCCGTCCTTCCAGGTTGGGCGGACGGGTTTCCATGCGGGCCACATGCTTTTGTTGCAGTTGTAATTCGGCGGTATCCTCAATGGTCACAATCCGCTCATCATCCGGTATGAAGCTGGACAGGACATTTAACAGGGTGGTTTTACCGGAACCGGTTCCCCCTGAAATGACAATATTCATGCGGCCTTGCACAAATCCTCGCAGCAGTTCGGCAGACTCTGGGGTAAGAGAGCCGAAGTTGATCAGGTCTTGCACGGTCAGTGGATCTTTGGAGAACTTACGGATGGTCACCAACGGGCCATCCAGGGCCAAGGGCGGAATCACACAGTTGAAACGAGAGCCGTCTTTCAGGCGGGCATCGCACAAGGGCTGGGTTTCATCCACCCGTCGTCCCACGGCGGACACAATGCGGTCGATGATTTGCAGCAAATGACCATCGTCCTTAAAGCGCACCTTGGATTCGGTGAGTTTGCCATTGCGTTCCACGTACACCAGATGAGGCCCTAAAATCATAATCTCACTGATGGATTGATCGCGCAGCAATTGTTCCAGCGGCCCCAGGCCCATGGCTTCGTTGACAATGTCCTCAATCAGGCGATCCCGCTCGGAGAGGGTGAGCAGGTTGCTTTCTTCCATCAGCAGGTGGCTGATGGCGTCCCGGATTTGATCGCGCAGCCCGGTACTGCCTTTTTCCATCAGTTGCTTTAAATCGATCTCTTCGATTAGCCGCCGGTGGATATTGGACTTGAGTTCATAGTAAGGATCCTCGGGGGCGACTTCTTTTTTGGGCTTGGGGGCCGGGGATGGGCTGGCGGGCTGGTTGAATTTGGGGGGAATGGCCCCGCCCACCGGGTTCACCTCTGCCGGTATTCCCGCCTGAAGGCTTTCTGGTTCCGGGTTGTTGGGGGTATCCTTCTTGCCAAAACCCCATCGATTTTGCCTGGATAGAGACATGGATGACAGATCCTTTTTAATGCTGATATACCCGGTTTTTGATGGGGCATACCCGTTTGTGAATCAGTTTAAAGTTGTGTTTACGTTCGTTTGGGCTGGCTCGGCTCGTTTTTGGCCGTAAACAGTTTTCCCAGCAGTCCGGGCCCGCTGGCAGGCTTACCGGTTGGTTCGCTGCTGATGGATTCTCCGGTTAATTGCAGGGCCAGTTTTTGCAGGGCTTTGACCAGCTCGGACTTGGGATTGACCTTGCTCAGGCTGGAGCCGAAGCTGTTGGCCTCCACGTTGAGTTCCCAGTCGTTGGGCAGTCGGGCGAAAACTTCGTATCGAAACTCACTTTCCACATCCTGATTGCTCATGCGGTAAGCGGCTTTGATGTTATAACGGTTCAGGATCATCTTGATCTTGCGCATGTCCAGGTACTTTTGGGCCAGATCCAGATATTGGCGGGTGCGGTACAAACTGGGAATATCGGGCGCGGAAATGACCAGAATCTCATCCGCCCGCTCCACAACGTACTGGTGATAGGGATCCAGAACGTGCGTGGGTAAGTCGATGATGACAAAGTGGTGCTTCAGGGTGAGGTAGTCCAGCGCTTTTTCAAGCAGTTCGGCGGAGATCATCTCATTGTCATCCAGCACGCTTTTACTGCCCACAACCACGTGTAGGCCGGACTCATGCTTGACGATGATCTTGTTCAGCAGGGACTCGTCCACATCCTTGGGATCGTTTTCGGCAATATCGCCCAGCGAGTAGCTGGGCTTGTGGTTCAGCATGATGGCGCTGTTGCAGAACACCTGATCCAGATCCACAAAGGCCACCGATAAATTTTTCAGGGCGTGCAATTCGTGAGCCAGATTGACGGCCACGGTGGAGCATCCGACCCCGCCCTTACTGGCAAAGCAGGCAATGATTTTGCCATTGGCCGGAAGCTCCTTGCTATTTTGGGGATTGCTATGACTTTTATGGTTTTGGGCAGACAAGCGGCTCAGGTAATTAAAGTGCTTTTTAAGGGCCACTTCCAGCCCCGGTTTGTCTTCCGGGTATTGAATGAACTCCTTGGCCCCCTGGCGGATACTTTCCTTGAAGACGGTTAAATCCATTTCCCGGTGCAGGGCAAAGATGACGCAAGGGGTTTCCGGGTTCATGCCAATGGCCTGGATGAATAAACCGGCGTCCAGCTCTCTGGCGGTCATATCCACCAGAATGACATCCGGCCCCACTTCCTGACACTCCCGAACCGCGTCGGATAATTCAATGTAAACGCCATTGAAGTCAACAAAGTCCAGCGCCTGCAACTGGTTGTACAGGCTAAGCCGAGTTTCCTCGGAACTGGCGACGGCAACGACTTTAATTGAGTTCATCGGTGAGCGGGCTCATTCCATTTCATGACAACGCGGTTAGGGGAAATGCGGAATCCGGGTGGGGGGAATACTGCCGGGGAGGGATGATGCCCACACGGCAGGGCAATGGGCATCATTTCTGTCATCGGTTAGAATGTTCGGGACTTGAATTTATTTTTTAGGCAGCTCCGCAGGGGTGGCGCTCACCGGCAGAAAACTGGCCTGGGGACTGGCGCTTCCCGTGTTGCTGTAGATGATTTCCGGGCGGATGAGAACCACCATTTCGCTTTTGCTGCGGCTGTTCCAGCTGTTGCGGAAAAATGTGCCCAGCACCGGGATGGAGCCCAGGCCTGGGAAGCGGCTCATGGAGTCCGTGTCCTGCTGGTTGTAAAGCCCCGCCAGAATGAAGCTCTGGCCCGGCTCCACCAGCAGGGTGGTGTTCATGCGGCGGGTAATAAAGGCGGGCACGCTGACCGAGTTGGTGGAAACCCCGTTGGCCTGATCCAGCGAGCTGACCTCAGGGGCCACCTGCATCTGGATTTTACCGTCATCGGTCACGCTGGGCAGCAGGTTCAGCCGAATCCCGAACTCTTTATACTCAATACTGACCTGGCCTTGACCGCCCACAAAGGCAATGGGGATTTCGCCCCCTGCCAGGAAGCTGCCTTGTTCGCCACTGAGAAGGGTCAAGGTGGGTTCGGCCAAAGTGCGAACCTGACGCCGTTCTTGCAGGGCCTGTAGTGCCATGGCTACCTGATTGTTGATGGTCAGCACCTGAGTGATGCCACTTTGATAGACTTCGTTAAAGCGGCTCTGGATGATGTTGCCGCCCGCAAAGCCGGTATTGGCCCGAGTGGCTGAATTGCTGAAGGCAGAGCCGGAGCGATCCTGGGTACTGAGCGCGGAGATGGCTTTGCCCGGTGCGGCCCCTTGAACGCCACTCCAGCTGGCAAAGCCGGTGTTGCCGCTCATGCCGCTCACACTGCCCCCCAGCGCGTTCAGGGAGGTTTTATTCAGCTCCAGGAATTTAATGCTGCACTTGATCTGCGGCTTTTGGGCGATTTCCAGCATGCTGATCACGTTGCCGGTGGCATCGGTGACCACCGAGCCTTGCAGGAGGTTGGCGCCCCCGGCAGCGCTGCCGGTTTGGGCGGTGGCGGTGCTACCTCCTCCAGAAGACGAACTGGAAGCATTGTTGACCTGCATGCGGGTAAAGTCATTTCCGCCCTGGGCTGTGATCATTTTCATGCCGGGTTGGCCGTAGAACACGCTGGCCAGGTTCAGGGCTTTGGAGGCGATGCTGGCCGTGGCCACCCGTCCTGTCAGGATGACTTTTTCATCGCCATCGGGGCCGGGAACCACATCAATGTGAATGTTGGGATCAATGTCCATCAGGCGCTGACGCACCAGCTCAATTTTGGTGGAAGGTTCACCCTTGACCTTGAGCAGGTTGATGACGTTGGAGTTCAATCCCGGCAGGGCGGAGCCGGGGGCCTGAGAGTTGGGGCCGTTACCGCCGTTGGGCGCTGCCATGTTGGTGCTTTTCCCAAAAAAGGCCTTGGCCATCTCAACAGCCAACTGGGCGGTTTCACGGGTTTCGGCCTGACCGGTCAGAATGACGGTATCTTCGGCGGCCAGGGGGACGATTTGAATGCCGGGATCCACGTAGCGTAGCTGGTTGACCAGCACGGAGACGTCTTTGTGGACGTTGATGTCCACCACGGTATGATCCGGGGATACCATGTCTCCCCACACCAATAAGTTGGCCACGCCCACCGTTTTACCGATCAGTTGAATCTGGGTAGGGCTGATAATAACGGCAGTGGCCACCTCGGGATTACTGACGGAAACCCGAGAGGCCGGTCGGCTCAGGTAAATGACTTCGGCTTTGCCGATGGTCAGGTCCACGCTGGTCATTTTTTGGCTAATGCCGGATTTCAAAACTTTCAGATTGCTGCGATTGTTGTAGGTGTCGCTAGCGGCGGTGCTGGTGTCCAAAGCGGGTGTATAAACCAGATCGCTGGTTTTGGTACTCATGGCCAACTGATCCAGGGCGCTGGTGGCCAGCATTTGAAAGGCTTCAAACTGCTTGCTTCTGGGCTTGCTGGCTAGCTGATGCTCGGTGGGATCGTAGGTTTGATAAATGGGCTGGAAAATCGGGTTGACCGCCGTTTGCTCTACCGGGCTTGCGGAGCCCGATTTTTTATCTTGAGTTTGCGGTACGAAGATTTGTTTATAAGTGATTTTGGCCGGACTCGGCTGGGCTTGCCGGATCTGGTTGGCCGCCTTATCGGGCTGAATGCGATGATCCTGCGGCGGGGTTTCCGGTTTGCTTTGGACGGTGCTGTTTGGACTGTGGTTTGGGTTGAAGGCGGGATTGGGGTTGCTGGTGGCCTCAATCGGTTGGGCCGCCTGAACGATCGGTTTCAGGGCTTTCTCCCGACCCGGCTTTGAGACGAGTAACTTCTTTCCGTTTGCCGTGTTTCTGTCCGTTTGTCCTTTGGAGAGCGGCTTGGAAAAGGGCAAGGGAACCGCCGCCAGATTGACTGACTGTAACGGTGTACTATGGGCCATCAACGGTAAGGCGGTTCGGTGGAACAGACCCAGTGGGTTTTTCCACCAATCCAGAATGCCGTGTTTCTGCCCCCGGGCGTGCTGGTTGCTCAGGGGCAGAGTGCCATACAAAGGCCCCTGAATCATTTTTTGCAGTTGCGGGTTACCCTGGAGTTGACTGCTGGCCATTAATGGTAAGGCCTGTGCTGCGGGCAATATCAGTTGACCGCTTAACAACAGGGTACTGAGTCCCAGTACGGCGGCTTTTTTAAAGGTCATAATCGGCTCTCTCCTCACCATAAGGCTGTCTGTTCAAACTCTCTTGAAGGGTTATTAAGGCAACGGGGCGCGTGATGGGCCTGGCTGGAAACCAGGACGCACTTTGTGGGTGTTATTCGATAACTACTGGTTAAAGTTGTAGAGGGTCTTGTCATTTCCTTGAATAAATTCCACCTGGGTTCCCAAAGTGGGGGTGGGTAGCGCCGGGGCGCTGGGCATGGGCCCGGGCGCAGGCATGCGAGTATCCTGGGCCATAAAGGCCGATTTGCCCTGAAGTTCATCGCTCCGTTTGCCGTCCAGAGTGGCAATGCTGTTGTCCGCTTCGGGACGCAGGGAGAGGCGTAAGTCACCGCTTTCCTCGGCCAGGGCCACCAGTTCCACTTCATTCGGACTCAGGGCCAAGGTCACCGAAGAGACCAGTTTGGCTTCTTTGGCTGCTTCTTTGGCTGCCTTGCGCCGTTCCTTGATTTCTTTTTCAATATCTTCCGGTTTGCGCTCTTTCTTTTCCTTGGACTTATCCGCGGCTTTGTCGTCTTTTTTCGTGGTTAGCTGGGGCGTGGCCGCTGTGCCTCGCTCGATGCCTTCCGGGGTTTCAATGTTGTAGTTTTCATCTTTGACCATGGTTTGGGCGGAGGCCAGCACCAGCACGTTTTGCAGAACCGTCTGTGTTTTCTTGACCGATTGATCCTGCCCTTGATCAATTTCAACGGTGGATAAAATATCCACATGATCGCCCGGCTTTACAAAGCCCGCCACGCCTTTGATTTCACTGACCGCAATGGTCACCGCCCGTTTCCCTTGTGGAATGAGAGCGGTTAAGCCACCGGCGGAATTGCTGCCGGATACTTTCTGGATAAAGATAGGTTCCCCCGGAAACAGGGTTTGCTTGGCCACTCGCCCGGATATCAGGTAGGGCTTATCAAAGGTTTCCTGTTGGGGCAGGAACGCTTTGGGCCATTTGACCAGGGTAATGTCGTTCAGGGACAGGGTTTGCCCTTGGTTGACCTGTACCACAGGCACCACGACATCGACCGTTTCAATTTTTTCCACCACGGCCTGTTTGGGGGATGGCTTTCCGTTGCTGAACAATCCCACCGTGGCAATGCCCAGAACCACGGCCACCACGATGTAGAGTTGTCCCGCTTTAATGGGCAAGTTGGACGTTGGCATGAATGACTTCCTCTTGAGTTGAACGTTTGCTGGCACGGGTGCATGGGCATCAAAATGCGGCCAGAATCTCCTCTCTATTAATGCGGATTTTTCAGTCAAAGGAGATCCTCTGGAAAGATTATTCTTGTGGCCCAAGGCTATGGCAGAGCTTGAAAAAAAGAGTGTGAAGCGAAAAAAGCCCTGCCCCGCCAGAGGTTTGTTGTGTTTCTGGTAGGCAAGGCTTTGTTCTGATTGTGAAGTGGGCATATTGTGCCGGGCTACTACTCCTCGTAGCGCATGGTTGCGCTGGCCGCCACCGGGAAGGTTCGAAAACTCTCCCCGTCGGTGCCCAGGGCATTTAAAAAATTAGCCACCCCCAAAGGGTTGGTCATGCGCCATTGAATGCTGACGGTTACCGTTCGGTTACCTATGGCTTGGGATGCGGACTCGGACGGCGGCAACACCGTGATGGTGGCCACCGAGGGGCTTACGGTCTGGCCCGTCAGGTTGCGAATGGCGGTGGTCACGTAGCTCTGAATTTCGGATATTCCGGTTTGCTCGGTACTGGCGCTGCCCAGGTTGTTGTTCAGCGAGGCGTGCCGGGCCCCTTCTCGGGCGGCGGTGACCAGGGCCTGCTGAAAGTACAGGTACATGGATAAACTCATCACCATGGCCAACAGGAGGGTGAAAATAATCATGCCCCCAATCATTTCAATAATGGCCTGGCCAGAATGCTGGCCTTTGGCAAGCAGACGTTTCCCAAGAAATCGTTTCACGACACACCTCAACTCGCGCTATGCATTTTTTTGAACGGTGATTTCAAATGATGAGGGAGCAAGGTTTGAACGCCTTGCCCCCTCTGGGTTACTGTGTTGGTTGGCCTGGACTTACAAGGCGGCTTAATCGTTATTGGTTCAGTGCCGCGGTGAAGTTAGCGGTTACCGTGTCCAGGATGGTGGTGAACAAGTCCGACAGACCTTGAGGGCCGATCAACAGCACCCCTGCCACAATGGCCGCCGCAATGACCAAAGCACCCGCATATTCAATAACGCCTTGGCCTTTTTTGGATTTTTTGCTGGCCATCATCGCAATCAACATTTGATACATAGGAACTCGTCTCCTTCGCTTGCCAATTCTAATCTCTTCTGCACAACTGACTTTAACTGTGTATGTTATAGAACCTTGCTACACCGATATAATGCCAACCCATCCTCCGGCCTAAACCTGTTGGCCCTTTACTGGCAACAACTCTTAATATACAAATGCTTTACATCGCCCGTAATCCTCTAGATATAGGGGTTTTTTCCAGGGAGAAGGGGGCCAGGTACAGACGAGCTGTCCGTTTAAAAAATCTTCATAAAAACACAAGGCCACCCTTTTAGATCAGGGCCGGATGAGGCGGGGAGGGCTGATTGTGATAAGATCCAGAATCGTTGAAAGCATGTAGCCCTGAATGGAGCGTTGTTTGTTATGGCCGAAAATCATTACAAGGTCGTTATCATCGGATCGGGTCCCGCTGGCTGGACGGCTGCCATTTACGCGGCGCGGGCCAATCTGTCCCCGTTGGTTTTACAGGGCACGCAACCGGGTGGGCAGCTGACTATCACCACCGATGTGGAGAACTTCCCCGGTTTCCCGGAAGGCATAATGGGCCCTGAGTTGATGGAAAAGTTTCAGGCTCAGGCCGAACGCTTTGGCACCAAGGTGGTTTATGACACCGTGACCGATGTTGACTTCAGCAAGCGTCCCTTTACCGTGGTGGCCGATGAAGGCACCTACACCGCCGATACGGTGATTGTGGCCACGGGGGCCTCCGCCAAATGGATTGGCCTGGAGTCCGAGAAAAAGCTGATGGGCCACGGCGTGTCCTCTTGCGCCACTTGCGATGGGGCCTTTTTCCGGGGCAAGGAGGTGATCGTGGTGGGCGGCGGCGATACGGCCATGGAAGAGGCCAACTTCCTGACCCGCTTTTGTGCCAAGGTGGTGGTGGTACACCGCCGGGATAGCCTGCGGGCCAGCAAGATCATGCAGGATCGGGCCTTTGCCAACCCCAAGATCGAATTCATCTGGGATAGCGCCATTGAAGAAATTTTGGGCAGTAAGGAAACCGGCGTGACCGGGGTCAAGCTGAAAAACCTGAAAAGCGGTGAAGTCACCGACTTTGCCACCCAGGGCGTGTTTGTGGCCATTGGGCACCAGCCCAACACCGGCATTTTTGAAGGCAAGCTGGAGCTGCACCCCAACGGATACCTGAAAGTGAAGCCGGGGACCGCCAGCACCAGTGTGGAAGGCGTGTTTGGCTGTGGTGATGTCACGGATCATCATTACCGTCAGGCCATTACCGCTGCCGGAACTGGCTGTATGGCGGCCATGGACGCCGAGAAATACCTGGAGGCGCTGGAAGCGGCGGCTACACCGGTTTAGTCCCATTATTCGGAATGACAGAAGGCTCATCCGTGCTTGCATGTGATGAGCCTTTTTGTTTTTTTAAAGGAGTGGGTTTGCAACTTTTTCGCCGCTTCGGGTTTAATTCGCCCAGATCACCCATTTTTGACAGGAGCCTGTTTCATGCCCGTTTCCCTGACATCAACTGCCAGCACTCGTCCTCAGTCCTCATCTCTTCGATTTGGAAACGGAGCATCCGTTAAGGCGTCTTTTCCGCCGACGTTGCTGCCCTCAGTGCAATATGCCAATGAATTTCAGAAATGCGTTATTGATTTTCAAAAAGGGGATGAGTCTGAGCTACAGACTATCCAGAACGGTTGGAATCTCTATGATGATCATATGGAACAACTTCAGGACGCATTTAAAAATAAGGCAACCTATGAGCAGAAACTTCAAGAGAAATTAGCCTTGCTGGAAAAGCGACACCAGTTGGTTTTGCAAAAGTATCCTCAGGTCGTAGATCAGGTTTTTGATGCCGTCCAGGAGGATTCGGTTCAGATCGGATCGGCGTCCAAACCCAAGTCGGGCAAGACCAAAGCCAAGGGCTCAACCAGCGAGGGAGATGACACGCCTTCTAAAGACGCAAAATTTCTTCAGGCTGCGGCGGCCAACTGGACGTCCCGGAATGAACGGAACCGATTTAAAGTGCTGATGGATTTGGGGAAGCAATACGTCAGCCGAGGGCCTTTACTCAGTGACTCTTTGTGGAGTGTGGGGATTGGGGCCGTGTTGGCCATTGGTTCCCCAGTGATGGCCGTGACCATTCCCACTACCTTTGCCTTTTTTCTGGCCGGGCGAGCTGCACTCGCCCTGATTCACTTCTGCCAGGATCCCAATGGGGACGCCATTGACGCCAAGTATCAAAAGTGGATTGAAAAAGACGCTGAAAAACTGAAAAAACAGGAAGCCAGTCAGGCTTCCGGGTAGATCCTGTCACATCGGCTCAGTCCCAGTCCGTCTTTTGGAAACCCCTGTTACAAAGCGGGCCATGCCTTCTTTGGGGTCAACGCTTTTGTAAGCGACTCGCATGTAATAGAATAGAATTTCGTTTAGCGTGGATAAGGAAGTGCGACTTGGGTGTTTTTTCGGAAGTGGCCGAGCGGTTCAGGGGCCCGGAAACCCCTCAGCGGGTCAGGCATAGTCAGGGGAAACTGCCTAGCATCAATGATTTGATGATTGCCACCTCCAAGGCCATGGACTTGCTGGAGGGACGCCCCTTAAGAACCGGCATGAAGGTTGCGGTCATTGCCGGATCTATCGCTAAAATCATGATGCTGTCCGACCGGGAAGTGGCTTCCATTGTGTATGCGGCGCTGCTGCACGATATCGGGCTGGTTCGCCTGGTGTCTGATCTGTATCCGCACTTGCCTCCTGGCGTGACGGAGAAGCAGTTGTTCCAGAATCATCAACTGGTCAACGCCCGCATTATCGGTTCTCCCCATGAACGACCGTTTTCCAGCCAATTCTACGAGACCTTTCACCAACATCCCCTGACCGCCGCCGACTTCATTTCCAAAGTTCATCTTTCTCAGGACATTGCCGAGATTATCGCCACCCACCACGAGCTGTGCGATGGCTCGGGCTATCCCTTTGGCCTGTCGGCGGAGCAAATCCCCATGGGCGGGAAGATTCTGGCCTTCGCAGACGTGGTAGAAGGCGTGCTGGAAGGCTGTTCTAAGGAGTTGTCGGGCCTGACCTCCCGGCGGCATGCCCTGGAAAACTTTATGGATATCAAAACACCCGGACGGTTTGACGCTGACGTGGTGAGGACTTTTAGGAACCTGATTTCCGACAATGAGGACTTCCTGCGCATGATTGCCTCCTTGGAGGTGGAAAACATGCTACGCTGCCTGTTGCCAGAGCGCACCATGCTGATGAGCGGCCCGGTGTTGCTGAGCATCGTGGCGGCCATGGGCGGCTTATCCGACGGGTTGATGCCCTTGTATAAAACCGGTCGTTCCCGACACGTGGCGGATTTGGCCTCTTCGCTGGCAGAATCCCTGGGCATCCATCGGGAGCAGTGCGGCGAGCTGGCCATGGCGGCCATGTTGATGGACATTGGTCATTTGGCCACACCGGCCCATATTTTGATGAAAAACGGCCCGCTGACCGCTGATGAGCGCGGGGTGATTCAGGATCATCCGTTATTGGGGCAGGAAGTGCTGAAGTCCATCCCCGGCTTTGACAATATTGCCCTGTGGGTGAGTGAGCATCACGAGCGCATGAATGGCAAGGGCTATCCGGCGCACCGCAAGGGCTTCGAGATTTCCATTGGCGGGCGGATTCTGGCTTTGGCCGATGTGTTTGACGCGCTGACCTCGCATCGCCCCTATCGTTCCCATGCCCATGAGCCCATGGATGCGCTGCCGGTCATTGGTCAGGGGCGCATGACGCTCTACGACAATCAATTGGTCAACTTATTGCGGCGGGTGGTGCTGAGCAGCGAAATTCCCATCCGCTAATTTCGGGGGTACTTTGGGTGGCTTTTCCTTTGGCTTGGAACTGAAACTGGTTGGGCGTCTATCACAATGAGGCAGGTGGATTATTAAGAAGTAATAAGATCTCGACGTGAATTCTCTAGAATTTTTACGGCCGTCCGAGTTCTTTATTTGTAAAAGGATTGACTCCCCAAAAGGAAAACTGGAATGCGAAGGAATTCTCCTGTCAAAAAGGGCTTTACGCTGGCCGAGTTGTTGATTTCGCTGGCCATATTGGGAGTGATTGCCACTTTTACCATCCCTAAAATTTTGAGCACCCAGGGAGACAGTCGCTTTAAGGCTGTCGCCAAAGAAAACGTCGCCACCGTTGCGGCTGCCTATCAGGCTTACAGTTTATCCAATGAAATTACAGGCAATGAAACCTTTAGCGCGTTTACACCCTATATGAACTATGTGGCTTTGGATAGTAGCTCTACAATTGATGCTACTGAAGGTAATGGAAGTGTGGCCTGCTTCGGCGACTATCGGTGCTTGCGGATGCACAATGGTAGTATGATTCGTTACCGCCATGCTTCGGGCAGCTTTAACGGTACCAACACCACAAATGCCATTTGGTTTTATGTGGAGCCCGATGGGGTTTACTCTGGCACCACCAATGGCCCTGGCAAGAGTGCTCAGTTTTTTCTTTATACGAATGGCAGAATTGTGGACTCGGGCAATATGTTGCCTAATACCTGTAATAGTGAGCATTGCCCCTTTACTGCAGTAGAGCAAGGTGCTGTTCCGGCCTGGTTCAGCTGGGATTAGCAATAAAAAGCACTTTGATGACAATCAAAGTGCGCAGAAACGATGTAAGAAGAAAAGACTTCGATGAAGTGAGGGGCCCAGCCCCCCAATTCTTACGAATTACTTAGCGTGGTTTGTTTCAAGAATTCCTGTGCGTAATCCGGGGAACCTTGCTGGCCCGAAGCGGCCTCCAAGGACTCTGGGTAGGCAGGCTGCTCCTGGCGATAGCTTCCATAGTTGGCGCTGAGGGCCGGGGGCATTTGCTGGGCGGCGTCCATACGCACCTTCTTCAGGTGACGCTGGCCGTTGCGCACCACCGTCTGGAATTCCACCAGGCTCTTGTCCAGACTGCCCAAAATGGCTTCCGCGTATTGATCCGCACCCACCCGAACGGAGGCGGCTTCTTCGTAAGCCTGAGCCCGGGCGGCCTCGGCCTCTTCAAAGGCCTTTTTGCGCATGGCTTCCAGTTCCATGGTAATTTGCTGACGAATTCGGTTGGCCTCTTCGTGTACGGCCCGCAGCAACTCCGATTCACTCAACATGAACTCGGATTGCTTTTTGGCCTCTTGCAAAATCTGGTTGGCCTTCAGTTGGGCCTCGTTCACCACTTCATCCCGGCGATCCAGCACGCGCTGGGCCTGCTGGATTTCAGCTGGCAGGTTTTCCCGGATGCGATCCAGGAGAGGCACCAGTTTTTCACCATTCACAATGGTAAAAGGCGTAAATGGAATCCCCATCCCTGTGAGAATGAAGTCTTCCATCCGCTCGATCATTCTGGCAAAGGTATTAATGGCTTCTCTCCTTTCCTTGGTTCTTCGGCTTCTTCTGATAAAGTACTTTTTCGGCTTCGCTGGCGTTGGAAAAGGCCTTGATGAAGCGGGAATCCATTTCATCTTGCAGGCAAACCCGCAACTGGTCCAGTAGCATCACCACTCTCTCGTGATCCACCAGGTAAAATGGGGTCAGCGGGATAGGCCAGCCCTTTTTCATCATCTGGGCTTCCAGTTCATCCATAATTTTCATGGCGTCGCTGCGTTCAATCATCAGCTTCCTGCCTTTTCAGCAGCCTGAGACTGAGACCTATAATACTCACGAACCTGCTCGGGCACCAGTCCCTCGATACTGCCACCAAGGCGGGCCACTTCATTGGTCATGCTGGAGGATAAAAACTGGTACTCCAGCCCGGCCATCATAAACAGGGTCTCGACGTTGGGGCAAAGCCGTTTGTTCATTTGGGACATGGCAAACTCGTGTTCAAAGTCGGATACGGCTCGAAGCCCACGGATAATGATTTTGGCATGGTGGGCCTTGGCTAAGTCCACGGTCAGTCCTTCAAACGATTCCACCTGGATGTTGGGTAAGTGCTTCAGGCTTTGTTCCACCAGGCTGACCCGAGTGCTAAGCTCAATATTGGGACGTTTTTGGGGGTTTTTAACCACTGCCATAATCACGCGCTCAAACATTTGGCTGGCCCGAGTCACGATATCCACGTGGCCAAGCGTAATGGGGTCGAAACTGCCTGGGTAAACCGCGATGGTCACTGCCTCGTAACTCTCCTGGAAAAGCCTTACCCTTTACTCAGAAAGGTGTTGGACTCACTGTAGACAAGAATCAGTTTACTATATGGAAAAGTTAATAAACAACGAGTTGACTATATTTGTAAGAAAAGTTTACGACTGATCACGCAAAGGAAAAGGCCTGAGAGGCTTGCAGCGAGATCGCTTCGCTGGGATCTGCCTGATTGCTGATGATCTTGACGTTGCTTAAGATTTCTTAAGATATTGATACGCAAGAAGCAAAAGGCAAGAAAAGGTTCCCGTGATTCAGGGCTTCATTGACAGTCATTTCTATTGGGGCTATTATCACGATCCTCAAAAAAGCATGGCTGAAAAAAACAATGGGCAACGCCAAGAAAAAAAAGAAAGTGATTTTAGCCTGTGTGGACTGTTCCGAACGGAATTACTCTACCGAAAAAGGCTTGAATCAAATCAATGAGCGGCTAGAGCTGAAGAAGTACTGCCCTCGTTGCACGAGTCATACCGTTCATCGCGAAACTCGATAGGTTTTTGTGATTGGATATTGTGAATTGACTCTCTAAAATGGTATATGTTCTTCTCAAATGGTCTGAAATCGGATTCGGGGAGTTGAACAGATTCATTGAGAGAGTATTCTGTCAGAAAAACCGATTCTTCTTTTCTTTTGGTTTTCAGACTACAATGTTCCAGGTCTTCGGTGAACTCCTTGCTCATCAATGTTTGAAGCATTAATGCCTGAAATCGTTCAAAAGATTTAAAAGAGGTCATCCGTTTAAACACCCAAAGGCTTGACGGGCACAGGTGCCCCAAGCGTCTCCCAAACAGTAAAGGCAACTTCTCTACATGTTATGCGTCCTTAGTTCAGTTGGTAGAACGTCGGTCTCCAAAACCGAATGTCGGGGGTTCGAGTCCTCCAGGGCGCGATTTCTGTTCTCTGTCTCATTAAATGATGAATGCTGGCTGGTCAGCCCGGGAGTTTAAACGCTTTATTATGACCACATTGCAGCAAGCAAACTCCCAAAAGAAATCCGGCTCCGCTGGAAACGTGCCCCGTCAACAAGAAGTATCAGGCTCACCCATGGAACAACTGACCACCTACCTGAAAGGCGTCCGCGCCGAATGGACTAAAATCAGCTGGCCCACCACGCAGCAAATTATTGGGCAAACCATTGTGGTGTTAGCCGTTGTGAGTGTAATGACCTTGATTTTATTGGTTATGGACTACTCGTTCCACTTTATAGTTAACGCCATTACACCCCATCGCAGTTAAAAGAGAACTAACAGGAAACTGACATGGAATTTTTAGAAGAACCGCAAATTCCCTCCGAAGAATTGGAAGTCGATGAATTCGCTCTGGATGATGAGGATTTAGAAGAAGAGGCCCCTGCCTCTTCCGCTGATCACCGGGTCAGCGTGCTGTCGGAGAAAAATGCCGACAAAGCCATTAGCGTCAGTGCCGAAGATTCCCTAACCTCCGCCAAGCGTCCTCCCAAGCGTCGCTGGTACATTGTGCACACTTACTCCGGTCACGAAAACAAGGTGAAGGTGAATCTGGAGCGCCGGATTGAGTCCATGAACATGGGCGACAAGATTTTTCGGGTGGAAGTGCCTCAGAAGTCCGTGACCAAGATTAAAGATGGCAAGCGAACCGAGAAGGAAGAGCGTATTTTCCCTGGCTATGTGTTGGTAGAAATGCTGATGGATGATGATTCCTGGTATGTGGTTCGTCACACGCCTGGCGTGACTAAGTTCGTCGGTTCTCAAAAGAAGCCAATCCCGGCCAAGGATGTGGAAATCAAGCGCATCCTGCTCAAGGATCAGCGTACCGGCACCACGGTGGCCAAGATTGAAATCGACCTCAAGGTGGGCGAGATCGTCAAGATTGTCAGCGGGCCCTTTGCGGACTTTGAAGGCACCGTTACCGAAATCAACCCGGAAAAAGAGCGCTTGAAAGCATCCGTTTCCATCTTCGGGCGTGAAACGCCGGTGGAATTGGCCTTTAACCAGGTACAAAAATCTCACTAATTCCTCAACCCTCACAGATTGTCGGGCTTCTGGTCACAAAATTCCGGCAAAATCTATAAATAGTGGATCGAAATTTTTTTTTGATCTACATTCATATTTAACTTTCCCAAACTATCGTTGGAGGTATATTCTCTCGTGGCTAAAAAGGTAACCGGTAAAATCAAATTGCAATTGCCAGCAGGCAAAGCCAACCCGTCTCCCCCAGTGGGCCCCGCTCTCGGTCAGCACGGCGTTAATATCATGGAATTCTGTAAGCAGTACAACGCCCAGACTGCTGACAAAACCGGTCAAATCATTCCGGTTGAGATCTCCGTTTACGAAGATCGCTCTTTTACCTTTATCCTGAAGACCCCTCCGACCGCCTTTTTGATCATTCAGGAAGCGGGCATTCCCAAAGGATCAGGCAAGCCCAACACCGAGAAAAAAGGAACGTTGAGCGCTGAGCAAGTGACCAAAATCGCCAACATCAAGCTGGCTGATATGAACTCTCACACCGTGGAGTCCGCTGAGCAAATGGTGCGTGGTACTGCCCGTAGCATGGGCGTGACCTGCGAAGCCTAGAAGCGATCGGGAAAATATTTAAGTTGTAATGCAATGTGGGAGATTGCTCCGAGCAATTGTTTGACCACAAGGAGTAAAAAATGGCTAAATTAACCAAGCGTCAAAAACACTTTCAAGAGCTGATGGCTTCCGCCACCCAGCCGGTGGGTATCAAAGACGGCGTGGCTCTTTTGAAAAAAGCCCTGGAGCATGCCAAGTTTGATGAAACCGTTGAAACCCACATTCGTTTGGGCATCAACGTAAAGCATGCCGATCAACAAGTCCGCAGCACCGTGGTGTTGCCGGAAGGGACCGGTAAAACCGTCCGTGTGGCTGTTATCGCCAAAGGCGAAAAAGTCAACGAAGCCAGAAATGCAGGCGCTGACTTCGCCGGTAGCGAAGACTTGGTCGAAAAAATGGAAAAAGAAAACTGGCTGGATTTTGATGTCTTGATCGCCACCCCGGACGCTATGGCTTTATTGGGCAAGTTGGGTAAAGTGTTGGGGCCCAAAGGCCTGATGCCCAACCCCAAGACCGGCACCGTGACTTTTGATGTTGCTCAGGCTATTAAAGAAGTGAAAGCCGGTAAAGTGGAATTCCGTGCGGACAAGCAAGGGATTGTTCACACCGCCATCGGTAAAGGCAAAGCCTTCACGGAAGAGCAAATCCTGAAAAACTTCTCCACCCTGTATGATGCCATTCTGCGTGCTAAACCAGCCGCTGCCAAAGGCGCTTACGTCAAGTCCGTTTACCTGACCTCCACCATGGGGCCCAGCATTAAGTTGGATGCCTCCAAGCTGGGTTCGGAGATTCGGGATTATCTGGCGAACTAAATCTTTTATTCTCACCTGAGAGAAGCCTCTTCCGCCTGGAAGGGGCTTCTTTTTTGCATTTGGTATGCGCTCTCTGAGTTTAAAAGTAAAGGTGAGGGGATACTCATCAAAGAAAAATAGTCAGCGTAATTTTGTAAAAAGCCCGCCAAAGTAAAAAGCCCGATAGAAAGAATCTACCGGGCTTTTTAAAGGGTTGAGGCTTACAAAGCTTAGGCTTTACCCAGGGTTTGAGCGCCGGGTTTCCAGCCAACCGGGCACAGTTCGCCGGACTGGAAAGCTTGCAGCAAGCGGATGACTTCATCCACGTTACGGCCAACCGCCAAATCGTTCACCAGGTAGCTACGCAGGTTGCCATCGGGGTCGATGAGGAACAGACCACGCAGGCTGATGCCCTTGTCTTCCAGCAATACGCCGTAGTCACGGCTGATGCGGTGGTTGATGTCGGAGACCATGGGATAGTTCATTTGACCCAAAGCGCCTTCGCTCCAGGCTTTGTGGGAGTGAACGCTGTCTACGCTGGCGCCGATGATTTGGGCGTTCAGCTTGTCGAACTCGGCCTTTTTGTCGTTGAAGCCCTGGATTTCGGTGGGGCAGACAAAGGTGAAATCGAGCGGCCAGAAAAACAGGACGACCCATTTGCCACGGTAGTTTTTCAGGGACACTTCGGTAATTTTGCCTTCGTGGTAAGCGGCTGCTGTAAACTCAGGAGCCGGTTTGCCAATTTGTGCGACCATTGGTGTAATCTCCTATCAAAAATAAAACCAGACCATAACAATGGCCCTATTGTATGCCCCAAGCCCCCTACTTTCAAGCCGTACTTTTGAGAGATCGGCCACAATGCTTTCCCGGAAGGGGCTTTAAGGACTTGTAATTATCCGTATCAATTCAGGGCGGTTCATTGGCCTGGCGAACGGGACGCCCTGGAAAGCGTTCGGATAGCCACAGGCTGGCCTGTTGTTTTATTCAGGGTTTCTGTGTCGGGTTTATACCCAGCCGGGGCATTTTCGGTATGATTGGGATATGCTTGCAAAGCAATGATCGTTTTTTCTGCTGCCCTGAGTTGCCGTGTTGAACTTGCTGCTGCCCCCAAAACTTTTGCCCATTGGCCAGACCGTGCCCGATTTCCGGTTGCTGGATCAGCAAGGCGGACTGGTATCGCTGTCCGATTTTAACCATAAGCGAGGGGTGGTGCTGTTGTTTTTCGCCTCCGACTGGCTTCAGGCTGATTTGGCTTTATTGCGGGACTACAAGGAGGCGTATGCTGCATTGGGGCAGGCTGGAATAGAAGTGTTGGCGCTTTCCAGCATCAACTGGGAAAATCTTTTCCATTTGGCCAGGCGTCTGGAGCTACCGTTTCCAGTGCTGTTTGACCAGTGTTGCTGGCAAGCGACCTTCTATCATGCGGCCTGGGTCAACAAGTTTGTGACGGGACGGGCCGTTTACGCGCTGGACAATCAGCAAAGGGTTTTGTGGGCCCGGACAAAGGCCAGCCCGAACGATTTGCTGGCTGTTTTCAATAGCTGAAGGCCCGGTTGTAGACGGCGTCCTTGTGGGGCATGGCAATGGCGGATCCCCGGTTGAGTACTTTCAGGCCAGCCGTGGTAATGCCCAATTTGGCGCAGTTAATCAGGCTCTCTCCCTGGGCCAGGCCGTGCAGGAAGCCCCCGTTGAAAGCGTCTCCCGCGCCAGTGGTATCAATGGCCTTGATGGACATGGGTGGAATCTGCTGAATTTCCCGTTTGTAGCCCAGATAGCAACCCTGAGCGCCCACTTTGACCACCACCAGCTTGACCCCTTTGAACAGAAAGTAGTCCACCACCTGCTGGGGCTTATTGAAGTTGATCATGCTCACCGTGTCATCCGGGAAGGACGGCATAAAAATATCCACCCAGGGCAGGACTTCATTGAAAGCGTCCACCATTTTTTCTTCGCTTTCCCACAGGGCTTCCCGATAGTTAGGGTCAAAGGCGGTCATCACCCCATTCTCACGGGCCAGGCGGAAGGCTTTCAGTGTGGCTTGCCGGGCAGAAGGCGAGATGGCAAGAGTAATGCCTGAGGAGTACACAATTTTGCTTTGTTTAATCAGATCCACGGAAATGTCATCCGGGCCCAGTTGGGTGGCAGCGGAATGCTGCCGGTAGTACACAAAATCTCGCTGGCCTTCCGCGTCTACTGACACGAAGTAAAGCCCGGTCGGGCCTTTCCCGTTTCGCTTGGGGGTAATCTGGATGCCTTCCTTCAAGATCATTTCTTGTAAGGCCAGGGCGAAGGCATCATTGCCCAAGCGGGTGACGTACCCAACGCTGGAGCCCAGACGAGCCGCGGCCACCGCTGTATTCAGGGTGTCGCCACCAAAACTGCGATTAAAGACACGAGCCTGCTTTAAATCGCCCTCACTGGAGAGCTCTAGCATGGCCTCGCCTATGGAAATGATGTCGATAATCCGCCTCCTTCGCTTGCCGGTAGGGCATAGCGACAATAAATGCCCAGCAAGCCTTGGGTGTATTTGGGGCTGGGTTTGTTTATGCTTGTTTCCAGTTGTGTTTGCCGTTGACGCAGAATGCCGTCCAGTTCAGTCGGGGCCAACCGTTTCCCGTTGAGTCCTATTATATTCAAAGCGCCCCCGTCCAGATCAAATTCCAGTAAATCTCCATCGATCAGCGTAGCGATGGCGCCTCCCCGGGCGGCTTCGGGGGCCACATGCCCAATGGCAGGGCCTCGGGTGGCCCCGGAAAAGCGGCCATCAGTGACCAGCATGGTACTGCTGGCCAATAGGGGGTTGGACGCAATGGCCTCGGTAATGTAGAACTGTTCCGGCATGCCAGTGGCTGCTGGGCCTTCGTAGCGAATAACCACGGCATCACCCGGCTGGATTTTGCCGGTGAGGACAGCCTCACGGGCGTCATCCTGATTGTTGAACACTTTGGCTGTGCCTTCAAAGCGGCGCATGTTCGGGTTGAGGGCGGAGACTTTGATCACCGCCCCATCGGGCGCCAAATTGCCAGTGAGTATCCGAATAGCCCCTTCCGGGCGGAGGGGATCGTGGATGGGGCGGATGATATCCTCAGGCTTGCCGCCGTAGTTGCTTAAAAAGCGGGGCATGTTCAGGAAATGCCCTGTTTTCTCCAGAATTTCCAGATTTTCGCCCAAGGTCAGCCCGGTGACGGTAAGGGCGTCCCAATGCAAGAATGGCTGAAGTTCTTTCAGGATTCGGTAAACTCCGCCAGCGTACCAGATTTTATCGGAGGTGAACTTGCCGGAGGGCTTTAAGTTCAGGATGAAGGGCACTTGGCGGTTGATTTCATTGATGCGCTCGTAGGAAAAGTCCAGCTGGGCCTCTTTGGCCATTGCCGCCAGATGAATGAGGGCGTTGGTGGAGCCGCCGGTGGCCGCATGCACCATCAGGGCGTTGTCCAGCGCTTTTTGGGTGAAGATTTGGCGGGGGCGCAAATCTTCCGCGATCAGCTCAAACACCCGTTTGCCCGCCTGTCTCGCGGCGTCTTTCAAGGCGTTCAGGTGGGCTGGGATCAGGGCAGTGGCTGGCATTGCCAGACCCATGGCCTCCGATAAGAGCTGCATGGTGGCCGCCGTGCCAAAAAAGGCGCAAGATCCCGCTGATGGACAAGCCCCGCTGCGCAAAAACTCGTAGCTGGCCTCGTCAATTTCGCCCCGGCGCTTTTGGGCGTAGATGGTGCCCACCCCTTCCAGGGTAAAGCCTTCCGGGCCCGCTTCCATCACCCCGCCGGGCACCACCAACGCGGGTAAATTGAGCCGCAACATAGCCATCAGGTGGGCGGGCAAGGACTTGTCGCAACCGGAGAGGAATACGGCCCCGTCGAAATGTCCGGCCTTGGCGTGCATTTCGCAGGCCATTACCATTACTTCCCGAGAGGGGAGCGAATAGTGCTGCCCGGCGGTGCCTTGGGCAATGCCGTCGCAAATATCGGTGCAGGTGTAGTGGGCTGGGGTACCTCCGGCGCTAATAATACCCTTGTCCACAAATTGGGCCAAATCGCCCAGATGAATCGACCCCGGATGGGAATCCCCGTGGGTGGTTTCCACCAGAATCCACGCTTTGTCCGTTTCTTGCCGTCCCCAGCCGCAGCCCATTCTGAGAGAATCCGCTTCCGGGGATTGTTGCCGACCTTGCTGGCTATTACTGAGCGACATGGCAAGCCTCAACCGTTTTCAAATAGGCCACGGCCAGTTCCCGAATGGCCGCCTCATCCCGCTTGGCCACCAGTGCCTTGGGTAGCAATGGGCCGCCCACGCCCACGGCCAAAGCGTCCGCCTTTAGATAGCCTGGAACGTGTTCTTGAAGAATACCCCCGGTGGGCACCACTTGTAATTGGGGAAAAGGGCCACGCAGGGCGCTTAAAAACTCGGCGCCGCCTGAACACTGGGCCGGGAAAAACTTAACCGCCAAAGCACCCAGCTGGGTGGCCCGATGCATTTCGGTGGGGGTCAGGGAGCCCGGCAAAATCAGGATATCCTCCGTTTCGCCCATCGGAATCATTTCCTCGATCAAAGCGGGAGACACAATAAATTCCGCCCCGGCGGACAGGGCCTGATAGGCGGTGTCCACATCCAGTACGGTGCCCGCCCCAATCAGGGCCTCCGGGTATTCTTCGCACAGGCTTTCAATAACATCGGTCGCTTCGGGGACGGTAAAGGGGATTTCAATGGCCCCAAAGCCACACTGAATCAGTAAGTGGCTGGCCCACAGTGCGCTTTCAGCGTTATCGCTGCGCACAATGGCGATGAGTTGCGATTGCTTCAGTTGATGCAGGGCCTTCTGGCGTTTGGAGGTCTCGGATTCAGAAATTTCGGGGTTTGGGTTGCTGTCCATCGTGATTAACCTTTTGCGGAATTGCTTCTTAATACGGCACGGGCGGGGGCGCCATCCCCGTTTTCTAGCTTCAAGGGTAGGCAGAGCAATTCGTACCATCCCGGCTTGACCCCTTTCAGGGTGAGTCCTTCCAGAATGTACACCCCAGCGTTCATCAGCCGGTGATGGGTGGGGGCCTCCTCCTCGTATAGGGTTTTGGCGTGAAAAGCCTCTACCGACAGATAGTCGATGCCCACCAGCTTGACGCCCAATTCCACCAGAAAATCGGCGGCATGGGGGTTGAGATGGCAAAAGTGTTCGTTGAAGGGCTGTTTGTACCACTCCTGCTCGGAGTTCACGGTTTTAAACAGTACCCGTTCCGCTTTGCGCAAATCCAGAAAAGAGGGATTGCGCTGGAGTTCGCCCAGAGTGATTTTTTCCGGGTCTTCAATCTCCACCACCACAGCTGGGCCAATGTAGGGGGATACATCCATCTCGCTCAGGCTGTGACCGTCCTGCTTAAAGTGGGAAAAGGCGTCCACGTGGGTGCCGGTATGCGACCCCAGTTTGAGGAAGGATACCGTGGCCGGATCGCCGCAGCACACATCCAGGGTTCGGGTAATCTCCACCCCCGGATCACCCGGCCATGCAATCATTTGATGCGAGAGCGGGATGGAAATATCAATCAGGGTTTGGCTCATGGGAGACGATTCTTTACAGCAGACAGAGACGGGCAATGCTTGGAATACCTCCGTTTATCATAACCAAGGGAAGGGCTTTCGTCGATTGTTGTTCTGTCTTATGGCCTGGCGGAGAATGCTCCGAAAAGTCTGCGCTTTCGCCAAAATCGGGGAGATTCAATTAGTCGGTTGTCTGGCTCAGCTTGCCCGGCTGGCCAATTGTCACAGCTGTGCCCGACCGCCATAATACTGCCTATCCGATGCAATGTTTGCAGGAATGAAGTTGATTCCTGTGCAGGTCGATTACGCAATAACTTCTGTTTCGCACAAGCAGGGGGAGGGCATCATGACCAGTAAGCAAGGGTCTGGAACCAGCAAGCGAGGGTTTGCCTCCATGGATCCGGTCAAACAGCGGGAAATCGCTAGCAAAGGCGGTAAAGCCGCTCACGAAAAAGGAACCGCTCACGAGTTTACGCCTGAAGAGGCAGCCGCTGCGGGCCGCAAGGGCGGTCAGGCCAGTGGTCGGGGTCGTTCAGCGGCTCGTTCCGCTGAATAAGCATCCGGTTTTTTCGAGGGGGAATGAAAAGGGCATCTGTTTCAGGTGCCCTTTTTGCTGTTCGCTTCCTGGCAGGGGGAGGGCCATTCCATTACAATGAGAGCATGACCGCACCGCCTTACTCTCAGTCTGAACTGACCCGCTTGATCAAGGAAAAAGCGCTGGCCTTGGGCTTCGCCAAGGTGGGTATCGTTCCGGCGGCAGCCTTTCAAAATGGAGAAGCGGCGCATTTGCAGGCTTGGCTGGATCAGGGCTTTCACGCCGAAATGGAGTGGATGGTCACCCATTATGACAAGCGGAAAGATCCGGGCTCACTGATGGAAGGCACTCGCTCCATTGTGTGCGTGGCCATGAATTATTTCACCCCGGATGCTTATGACCCCAGCGATTCGCAAGCGCTGAAAATCGCCAAATACGCCCGAGGCACGGATTACCACTATGTGCTGAAAGAACGGCTGAAGGCCTTGTTGACCTATGTGCAAACACTTCAGCCGACCGTGCAGGGACGGGCCCTGACCGATAGCGCCCCCATTATGGAAAAGCCCTTGGCCGTGCAGGCTGGCTTGGGGTGGATGGGCAAAAACGGCAACCTTATTTTGCCGGGGATGGGCTCGTTTTTCTTTTTGGGGGAGTTGCTGCTGGATATTGACTTGGACTATGACACCGCGGTGGTGCCCAACCAATGCGGCAATTGCAGGCGCTGCCTGGATGCCTGCCCCACGGAAGCCATTGTGGCGCCTTCGGTGGTGGATGCCAACCGCTGCATTGCCTACTGGACCATTGAGTACAAAGGCGAGGTGTTTCCGGCCCCCATTCGGGAGAATTTGAATGGTTGGGTGTTTGGTTGTGACATTTGTCAGGATGTGTGCCCCTGGAATGTCAAATTCTCGCGTCCCACGGCGGAAGAGGCTTTTCAGCCCCGGCCATTGACGGTGAGTCCTCAGCGGGAAGCGTTGATGGGGTTGGATGAGGAGGCGTTTCGAGAGGTCTTTCGTAAAAGCCCCATTAAGCGTCCCAAGTTGCAGGGGTTGCGACGGAACGTCAGCCTGGCCACTGAGTAGCGGCTGCCCCCCCTTGGCGTGTGTTATCTTTGCGATATGATAAACTTTCCCTTTATTTAAAGGGGAGTGCTTTGGCAGTCCGGGTTTTTGGGGCGTTTATGCAAACTTGCACTCAAGCCCCAGCCGAAATTTAAAACCCGGAACTTGCATTTATATGATTGCATTTGAATTGAGTCTGAATTGAGAACAGAAGGCCACCGATGATTAAACTGGACTATGGCAATATCTCCACCGACAAAGTGGGACAAGCGCACGGATTAAACCTGCCTCAGGTGTTTGAGGATTATGGCGCTCAGATTCGGGACATTGTCAGCCGCATTTACGCGGAAAAAGACCAGCCCGGCGGCTGGAAACGCTGGCTCAATCTGGGCTATGATCAAAAATTGCTGGATGAGCTGAACGCTTACGCCCAATCGGTCAAAGGCCGCTTCAGCGATATGGTCATTCTGGGCATTGGCGGCTCCTCGCTGGGAGGCTACGCCCTTTTGCGAGCCTTGCTGCACCCTTACTGGAACCAGCTTAGCGATGCTCAGCGCAACGGTTTTCCCCGTTACTACTTTGTGGAAAACGTGGACAGTGACCAGATTAATCCGTTGATGGACATGCTGGATCCCCAGCGCACCCTGTTTGTGGTGATCTCCAAGTCTGGCACCACCGCGGAAACCATGAGCGCTTTCATGATCGCCAAGGATTGGCTGGAGCAAAAACTGCCAGCGGATCAGGTGAAGCAGCACATTGTGGCCATAACCGACGCCCAAAAAGGGGTGTTGCGCCCGGTGGCCAATCAGCTGCAATACCAGACCTTTGAAGTGCCCGATGACGTGGGCGGTCGTTTCTCCGTGTTTTGCGCGGTGGGGCTGTTGCCTGCGGTACTGTGCGGGGTTTCTCTCTCCGAGATTCAAAAAGGCATTCAGGATCTGGATAAGGTGCTGCAAAATCCTGATATCCAGCAAAACCCGGCGGCGCAAGGGGCCTTGCTGCAGTATTTGCTGTATGAGCAAGGCAAACCCATTTCCGTGTTCATGCCCTACTCATACCGTTTGGCTTCAGTGTCGGATTGGTACGTGCAGCTTTGGGCGGAGTCGCTGGGCAAAAAGCACGACTTGCAGGGCAACGTGGTGCATGTGGGGCCCACGCCGGTTCGGGCCGTCGGGGTGACCGATCAGCACTCTCAGGTGCAGTTGTTCAATGAAGGCCCTTTTGACAAGGTGTTTACCTTTGTTTCGGTGGGTAAGCCCGCTCAGGACATTCAAATTCCGGCCAATCAGTTCAGTGATGTGGAAGACCTGAACTACTTGAACGGGAAGCCCATGAGCCAGCTGATGCAGGCCGAGTTTGAATCCACCCGGGCTAGCATTACCAACAACCAGCGTCCCAACATGACCCTGGCCCTGCCGCAGGTGGATGCCTATCACGTGGCGCAGCTCCTGTATTTACTGGAAGTGCAGACGGCCATCGCCGGGGCATTGATGGGCATTGATCCCTTTGATCAGCCCGGGGTGGAGCTGGCCAAGAAGTACACCTACGCCCTGATGGGCCGGAAGGGGTACGAAGGCTTGATTGCTGAAGCCCGAGGCCAAAAAAGCCCCCTTGGCGTTTAACTGATGAACGGGGATGCGGATGCGCTCTTTGTTGAGAAAACTCAAAAACATCCCCTCTTAAGCAGTTATAATGCAATCAGAATCAACTGATGAAAAGTTCTTTTGCTTATATCTCAACTTCACCGTATCAGAATGCGTTTTAATTTATATTGTATTGGAGGTAGTAATCAATGCCTTTCGTAATTACCGAACCCTGCGTTAATGTTAAAGATAAGGCCTGCGTTGGCGTTTGCCCCGTAGACTGTATCTACGACTTTGATGGTGAAAACCAACTCTACATCCACCCGGATGAGTGCATTGAGTGTGGCGCTTGCCAACCCGTTTGCCCGGTCAGCGCTATTTATATGGACGCTGAAGTTCCCGCTGATCAAGCCAAGTACATCGATTTGAACGCCGAAAAAGCCCGCGCCCTGAAAGGCTAGTTTTTTCGGTCGGCACTAAGCCTTCCAATACAAAAAAATGCCTGGAACTGAAAAGCTCCAGGCATTTTGCTGCTAACCGATTATTCACTGCGTGTTTGAGAGGACTGAGTTTTCAGGTTTTAGGTTTCAGGATGAGTGAGACGGGTTGAAGAATTCCTGCACCGCATGGGTCACGCTAACCTGAGCTTTGTTCAGGGGGCTCCAGACCTGACGGGCGCCCGCGGAATAGGGTGTCAGGCAGTAAATGGTCAGAAGGGTCGCCAGTATCCCAAAACAAATGGGTAAATTGCGTTTGCAAAACTCAATCAGGACGGTAATAACCACCAATCCACTGACGAGAATAGAAGTCCACAAGCCTGTCCAGGCCAAGGTCGATTCCATAGCCAGAATCCCTCATAAGCTGATTATAAGTGCCGCACTTACTTCAAGAACAATGAACCGGAATTGGATCGCTGTATGCCACCCCCACCTCGGTTGGGGTTGACTCCTATGGATGCTTTATTAATACCAAGCCCAATCCGTTTTTAAACCTGTAGCAGGTATGATAGTTTATTATGATCTCACTGCTTCGATTTTTAGTGCGTTTCACGGCTTCCTCCATCGCTTTCTTTCTGTTGCTGGTTTTTGTAATTCGGGTGTTTGCCCCCGGCAACGCGGATACAGCCGCCATTTTTAAGGCTCTGGGTTTTATCCAGCCAGTGCTGGATGGGGGCGTCATGATTTTGAGCTGGCCGGTTCAGCAAGTCTGTCAGTGGGTGCTGCCTTTGGTGCCTGTTGCCTGGCAAGACCGTTTTCCGGTGGCCTCGGCTGCCGGATTCGTACAAGCGTTGGTGGATACGTTCCTACAGCTTCCCGGCATGATGAATTCCCCCTTGGGCCCTCAGTTGCTGGATTTTAGTTATGGTGCGTATTTCCCCGGGGTGTTGGATTGGCGCTTGTTACTATCGGTTGCCTTTTGGGGCTGGGTGGAATCTGGCATACTGAAGGGCTTGAATGTGCTGGATAGCCGATTGTACCGGTACGAGATCCGTCGGCGGGATGAGGCGTTGTTGCGCTCCTTTCAGGAGGGGGGCGGCACGCAAAAGGAGCCGGGAGCTGGACAAAAAAATGTATTGTTCAATCAATTGGTGGGTGGGTTAAAAAAAGAGATTTCCGCCCTGAATAAAACGGTGAACCTGGATCCCCTGACCCAGTTGTTTAACCGGGGATACCTGGATATTTATCTGGACGCCGAATTGCAAAAAGCCCGCTGGAATGGCTCCACTTTGGCCGTTCTGTTGCTGGATGTGGATAATTTCAAGGCGGTCAATGATGGCTACGGGCATGCCTCGGGAGATGAGCTGCTCCAGAAAGTCGCTGCCGTCCTCTCCAACATCAAGCCGCCTCAAGGGAAGGCTGTGGCCTTTCGCTATGGCGGCGAGGAAATGGTGATCGTATTGACCGATACCAGCTCAGCGGTGGCGCAGCAAGTCGCGGAAACTGCTCGGGTTTATATCCAGAAACTCAAGCTGGATGGGGCGCCAGAGTATCCGATCAGCGCCAGTATTGGTTGTTGTACGCTGCAATTTACCCAGGCTTTGGCGGAGGCGGGTTTCGCTGCCCCGGATTTGTTGGCCAAAGCCGATGAGTTGATGTATCAGGCCAAGCAGACCGGAAAAAATCGGGTGGTGGCCAATACCTATGGTTGAAGTGGCCTGTCAGCCAGCCCTGGTCAATTCTGAGCCCTTATAACTCAACCTGGCTGAAAACTAAACCTGGCTGAAAACTAAACCTGGCTGAGGGATTCGCTGAGCAGCTTCTTCAGGGCGTTGACCAGGGCGGCCACGTCTTCCGGTTGGGTGTAGTAGCCAATGCTGGCCCGCACTGTTCCGCCCCGGTGGATGCTGCCAATGGCCTCATGCGCCATGGGGGCACAATGAAAACCGGCCCTCAGGGCGATGCCATACTGTTCAAACAGGCGCTCGCCCACCACTTTGGGCTCTTGGCCCATGACATTGAAGGACACCACCGGCGTTTTGTGGGCAATATCCGTGTGACCATATAGAGTCACCTCCGGGATTTCCTGCAAACCGCTCAGCAGTTGAGCAAGCAGGGTCATCTCGTGATGATGAATGTTACTGAGGCCCACTTCCTGCACCCAGCGAGCCCCTTCGGCCATGGCTAAAATCTGAGGCAAGGGAATGGTGCCCACTTCAATGCCATCCGGCGGAGTGGGACGCATGGCGTGCTTGCCGGAGTCGTTGCCGGTGCCGCCTTCCATAAAGGTGTTCAGCTGTACCGCTTCGGAAAGGTACAAAGCGCCCACGCCCGGCGGGCCGTATAAGGATTTGTGGCCGGGAACGGCCAGCATGTCAATGTGCTGGGCTTGCACATCCACCGGTAACACGCCCGCGGATTGGGCGGCGTCCACCAGATAGAGTTTCCCGTACTGATGGGCCAGGCGGCCAATTTCGGCCACGGGTAAAACAGAGCCAATCACGTTGCTGGCGTGGGTGGTGGCCACCATCTTGATTTCGGGATGGTTTTTCAGCAGGGCCTCATAGGCGGACAGATCAAAGGGGAGGATGTCGGTGTACGGCACCACAAAGAACTGGATACCTTTTTCCCGGGCCATTTTACGAACGGGGCGCGATAGGGCGTGGTGCTCCACGGCGCTGATGATGATGCCATCGCCCGCTTGCCAGGGATAGGCCTGAATGGCCAGGTTCAGGGCATGGGTGGCCCCGCTGGTAAAGCTGATGCGCTCCGGGTTGGCCACGTTGAACAGGTCGGCCAGGGTTTGCCGGGCCGCTTGAAGCTGGCTGGCCCCCAGCCGGGCCGCTTTGGCAGTGCCTCGTTTGGGGCTGAATAGACTGCGGAAGGATTGATCCATCACGGTATAAACAGCTTCCGGTTTGGGCCAGGAGGTGGCGGCATTGTCCAGGTAATGCATCGGGAAAATCCTTTGGTTTTTGACTACAGGCCGGGATCGAGCAGGGCGAGGGGGACTTTTTCGCAAGCGGTGCCCAGAAAATAGCGAATCACGTCGTTGGGCAGGGTTACTTCTTTGGGGATGACATCGTTATGGTACCCCATGTCCGCCCCTTGCAGTTCCCGATCCAGCGGCGGGGCGTAAATGTGCAGGCTGACTACATCCTGGTCAGACGTGTTTTTGACTTCATGCCGGGCACCCACCGGGGTGTGGCCCACATCGCCCGCACTCCACACGGTGGTGACTTTTTTACCATCGGGGAAGTAGCTGGTGTTTACAATTTCCCCTTCCAGAATGATCATCAGGCCATCCGAAGGGCCGTGGCCGTGAATGGGGCTGCTGTGTCCGGGACGCCAACAGACCACTAAAATTTCCACACTGTTGGACTTAAAAACCAGATGTCGGGTGTAATGCGATTCTTTAAACTGTTTCAGGGCTTGCAGGTTAATCATGGGAAAACCACCAGGTTGTTATAGGGTATAAGGAAAAGCAGATTGCGGCGCGATTTGTTTTTATTGGCCTTTATCTTACCCCAAAGCCTGCCATGCGGTTAGTCCCGATCTTTCGATTAGAATAGAGGCACGATGTTCATTTACCTGCACGTTCCTTTTTGCCTGTCTCGCTGCGTATATTGCGATTTTTACGTGGTGCTGGATAAATACGGCGGACATGAGGCTTATGTGGATGCGGTGTGTCGGGAAATTGACCTGCGTTTTGCCAGCATTAATGTAGCGGATTTTCCGCAGGGCATTCAAACCTTGTACGTGGGGGGGGGTACGCCGTCCTTACTGGATGCTGCCGCATATCGGCGTATTTTCAAAAAGCTCAATGAGTATTTGCCCTTTGCGGGCCAAGCGGAAATCACGCTGGAGGCCAACCCGGGGGCGCGTCGTTCGGAAATGGTCGATAGCCCCAAGGCTTATCGGGAGTGTGGCTTCAACCGAGTCAGCGTGGGGGTGCAAACCCTGAATAATAACGAGTTGAAAAAGCTCAGTCGCCTGCATTCGGCGGAAGAGGCGGAAGAATTTATTCGAGGGTTACAACGGGCGGGTTGGGCTAATATTTCCCTGGATTTAATGTACGGAATACCCCTGCAAACGGAAGCCTCCTGGCAGGAAACCCTGCAACGGGCCATTGCCTTGAACGTCCAGCACATTTCCATGTATGGCCTAAAGGTGGAGGAAAATACCCCGCTGGAGACTTTAACCACCCTGCCGCTGGCAAAGGGCAGTTACCCGTTGCCGGAAGAGGAGGCGGTGGTGGACATGTATTTTACGGGACTGTCCACCCTGGCCCAGGCGGGCTTTTGCCGCTACGAGTTCAGCAATCTGGCCCAGCCGGGGTTTGAATCCCGGCATAATTTAAATTACTGGAACAATGGGGAGTTTTTAGCGCTGGGCGTGGCTGCGCACGGCTATTGGCAGGGTCAGCGCTACGAAACCGTTCCCGATTTGCAGCGGTATTTAAACAATCCACTGGCCGGAATCACGCAAGCCTGCCCGACCCGGGAGCAGCTGGAAAACGCCATTATTTTCGGGTTGCGCAAGGCGGAAGGGATTGATACCTCTGCACTGGAGCGGGCTTTTGGCATTGATTTCCGGCAGCGATACGGGGCGGTTCTGGATCGCTATGCGGGGAAGGCCTTGATCTGGGAAGGCCATCGACTGCGTTTGGAAGAATCGGCTATTCCGCTCAGCAACAGCATTTTGGCCGAATTTCTAGGGGATGATTAGACTCAAATTTTACAAACGTGGCACAAAAAAGCAGAAGATTGTTTTTATGCAAACACAGGGATACAGGGACGATGAATCGAATCAGGGAGTGGCTTTTGGGCCATCGTCTGGTAAGGCACGTTGCGAATGACGCGGATCAATAGGGGACTTTAATATGGCAGCAGGGGCAGGTGGGCCGACAGGGCCTTACGGTGGGTATATGCCAATGACGGCGAATGATGCCAAATTTGCCAAAATCAATCAAACTGTGACTACGGCCAATCAAGAGTTCAAGCGGGCCATGATCACCACCGATCCTCGCTATAAGGCGGCGATGGCTCAAAGGGCTTCAGCGCCCGCTGCGCCACCGGCATCACCGCCTCCGGCAGAGCAAAAGGGATTTTTGGGCAAGGTCTGGGACGGTATAAGCAGTATTTTCTAACGTTTCATCGGGATTAATTAGAATTCCAGGCAATTTTCTCAGGGTTTCATCACACATACGGTCAAACATTACTACCCAGGAGGTCGATCCATGACGCATCGATACCGCGGGAACGGGGAGTGGGCCTTCTAACCCCCATTACTTGTTCCCATGGATTCTATTCCATTGAAACATTCCTATTCACTCACCGGTCTTCGGGCCGGTGTTTTTATTTGGGATTATTTTAGGTAAGGCAGCCTCCCCTTCCCTTCATTTAAATTTTAATAACTTTTTAGATTAAATAACAAAAAATAAGGGTTTGGGGGTTTTATGCTTTTACAGGGGTAGCAGGTGATACACGGAACACCTGTCAGGTATGGGAGGTTATCAACCATGGTTTATGGTGGTTACGGTGGCTATGGCGGTTTTGGTGGGTATGGGGGCTATGGCGGATTAGGAAGCTCCCCGAGTTTTGCTTCAGGCATTCACCCGCCGGGCAGCGCACCGGCAGCGGATTCTTATCTGGGTGCTGGCGCTGGGCAGCAGAAACCCAAACGATTTTTAGAAGGATTATTCACCGGCACCTGGGATGGTATCCGCAAACTGTTTACCACGGTGCCGGGTGTCCTGACCACTGTGGGAGCCATCGGATTAACGGTGGCCACGGGCGGGGCGGCCCTGATTCCGTTGGGGGCCCTGGCTGCGGGTGTTGGTATTTATAACACCGCCAAAGGCTTGATTAATCAGGATGGTCAAGGGTTTACCCAAGGGTTGCTGCTGGGCCTGGGGGGCTTGCTGGCCATTCGGTGCGCACCCAGTAAAATTGTGATGAATGGTCGCAGCTTTTTGCTGGGGGGCGATGCCACCAAGTCGCTCGGCTTTACGGGGCGTTTGAAAACCTTGTGGGGTGGCAACCATTATGTGGACAGCAAAGGCAACGCTTCTAACTGGCTGAAAATGTCCGTTGACAAAATCAAGAGCCAGTTCAGGCCGAATCAGGGCTCTCTGGAGCATTTGAAGGACTTAAAGCAGAAAGTGAATGGCGGCGTTCACCAGTTGGATAATGTGCTGGACGCCGAGGATGCCTTGCGGGCTGGACTGATCTCCGACCCGGTAGCGGCAAGCAAGGTCAAACAGTGGATTGGCGCCGAACAAAAAGATGTGTTGGAACTGAAAAATTTAAATCACAAGTTGGAGCGTCGGGAATTGGCCGGTAAACCGACCGAGGACATTGAAGCCCGGATTGGCGAATTGAACCGAGGACGGAAGCAGCGTTTGGAAGCGTTTCAACAGCCGCCGGTGCCATTGACAACGGAGAACCTGGCCAGACATGACGTCTTTCAGGCCAGGAGTACGGGAACAGCTTCTGCAAACGCCGCCGGAGATGCTGCCTCATCATCCAGTCATTATAAAACCGCAGGATCGGAATGTAGTGGGACATCTTCCTCAGGCACCAGTACAACGAGTTCAGGAGCAGACTCAGAACTGGGATCTGTACCTGGCTCCCCTCGCAGGGCAAAAAGTTTGCCTTAAGCACGGAGTGCGGAATCCAATAAAAAACCGGGAGCGTTTAAAAGCGCTCCCGGTTTGATTTTATAGAGACCTTAATCCTAAACGCGAACCAGCTTCAGATTATTCACGATCTCGTTGGCAAAGCCGGAGCAGCTCATCAACGTGGCGTTGCTCATCTGGCGCTCCAAATCGTAGGTGACTTTGCCGCTGGCGATGGTTTTTTCAAACGCATCTACGACCAGTTTGGCCGCTTCCGTCCAGCCCAGGTGCTCCAGCATCATGACCCCGGAGAGGATCAGGGAACCGGGGTTCACCTTGTCCTGACCGGCGTATTTGGGAGCGGTACCGTGGGTGGCTTCAAACACAGCGGACTGATCGCCGATATTGGCGCCGGGGGCCAGGCCCAAACCACCCACCTGGGCGGCGCAGGCATCGGAGAGGTAATCGCCGTTCAGGTTCATGGTGGCGATGACCTGGTACTCATCCGGGCGCAACAGCAGTTGCTGGAACATGGCATCGGCAATGCGATCCTGAATCATGATTTTGCCAGCGGGCAGTTTGCCGTTGTGCTTTTCCCAGACTTCAGCTTCGGAAATGACCTGATCGGCGTACTCTTCTCGGGCCACTTCGTAACCCCAGTCACGGAAAGCGCCTTCGGTGAACTTCATGATGTTGCCCTTGTGAACCAGGGTCACCACGGTGCGGTTGTTGGCAATGGCGTAGTTGATGGCCCGACGCACCAGTCGCTTGGTGCCTTCCACGCTGACCGGCTTGATGCCGATCCCGGAATCGGGGCGCACGTCCTTTTTGAATTCCGCTTTCAGGTAGTCGATGATTTTTTTTGCTTCAGCGCTGCCTTGCTGGAACTCAATACCCAGGTAAATGTCCTCGGTGTTTTCCCGGAAGATGACCACATCCAGCTTCTGGGGCTCTTTCACCGGGGCGGGTACGCCCTGGAACCAGCGCACCGGACGCACACAGGCGTACAGGTCATGAATCTGGCGCAGGGCCACGTTCAGGCTGCGGATACCGCCGCCCACCGGGGTGGTCAGGGGGCCTTTAATGGCTACTTTATATTCCCGGATGGCCTCGTTGGTTTCTTCGGGCAACCAGCTTTGGGTCTGGTTGAAGGCTTTTTCACCGGCCAGTACTTCTTTCCACACAATCTTTCTCTTGCCGTTGTAGGCGACTTCCACGGCGGCATCCAGCACGTTTTGGGTGGCGGGCCAAATGTCCACGCCGATGCCGTCCCCTTCGATGTAGGGGATGATGGGGTGATCGGGAACGTTGAGAGATAAATCGGAATTAATGGTGATTTTTTCGCCTGCCGTGGTCATGTAATGCCTCCAGTGGGTCGCTTGACGATGAAATAATACTAAAGTGCGTAAAGCATTTCCAATCTAGCATAAACCATTGCCGTGGACAAAAAACGGGCAGCCGGAGTAGGCTATTTGTGGGATGAAGGGCTTGATTCCCGGAGGATTGCCGACTGAGCGCCGGTTTGAGCCCTTCCGCTGGCTGCCTTGCTCCTGTCCCTTGCCCGGAGTAGAATCAAGGGAGTTTTGTTTCGTACAATCCCGCCAATCTCAATTTGGATAGGAGACACACCCTCATGAGCGGCAACTCAACTGATATCGATATGATAAAAAAGCATTACGCCAAAATCAGCGCCAGCCTGGAAAAAGCCAAAAAGCATTTTGGAAAATCCGCTTTAACCGCTGCAGAAAAGATTTTATTCTCTCACCTGATCCCGGAAAACTACCCGGCGCAAATCGTGCGGGGAGAAACCTTCCTGTCCTTGCAGCCAGACCGGGTGGCTATGCAGGACGCCACCGCCCAAATGGCTATTTTACAGTTCATGCAAGCCAATCGGGACACCGTGGCGGTGCCTTCCACCGTGCATTGCGATCACCTGATCCGGGCTTTTTCCGGCGCGGATGCCGATGTGGAGCGGGCTTGCGAAGAGAACCGGGAAGTCTATGAGTTCTTGCGTTCCGCCGCCGCCAAGTACGGTATGGGCTTCTGGAAGCCCGGTAGCGGCATTATTCACCAGGTGGTGCTGGAAAAATACGCCTTCCCCGGCGGGTTGATGATTGGCACCGATAGCCACACCCCCAACGCCGGTGGCTTGGGCATGTTGGCCATTGGGGTGGGTGGCGCTGACGCCGCCGATGTGATGGCCGGTCTGGCCTGGGAAGTCAAAGCGCCCAAGCTGGTTGGGGTACACCTGACCGGTAAGCTCAATGGCTGGACGGCTCCCAAGGATGTTATTTTGTACCTGTGCGGCCTGCTGACCACCAAAGGTGGCACCAATAAAATTGTGGAATACTTTGGCCCCGGCACCGAAACCATTAGCTGTACCGGCAAAGGCACTATCACCAACATGGGCGCTGAACTGGGCGCTACCACCTCGGTATTTCCGTTTGACGCTCGTATGGCCGCTTACCTGCGGGCGACCGAACGGGCTGAGATTGCCGAATTGGCAGAGCAGTACGCCGCCGATCTGCGGGCCGATGAGGATGTATTGAAGCACCCTGAGAATTACTACGATGAAATCGTGGAAATCAACCTGTCCGAGCTGGAACCCTACGTGGTGGGCCCACACTCCCCGGATCGGGCTCGCAAGCTCTCCGAGTTTGCCGCTGATGTGAAAAACAGCAACTTCCCGGAAGATTTGAGCGCCGCTCTGGTGGGCAGCTGCACCAACTCTTCTTATGAGGATCTGGAGCGTTCGGCCAACGTGGCCCGTCAGGCCAAGGCCAAAGGCTTGAAAGCCAAGTCTTATTTTCTGATCACCCCCGGTTCTATTCAGGTGCATGAAACCATCCAGCGGGACGGCCAAATGCAGGACTTCACCGATATTGGCGGCATTGTCATGGCCAACGCCTGCGGCCCCTGCATCGGCAACTGGGATCGCACTGACATCAAAAAGGGTCAAACCAACGCCATCATTACCTCCTTTAACCGTAACTTCCCCAAGCGGAACGATGGTAACGCCGAAACCCTGGCCTTTATCGGTAGCCCGGAACTGGTCACGGCCATGGCCATCGCCGGGAAAACCACTTTTAACCCCATCACCGATACCATTGATGGGGTGAAGCTGGAAGCGCCCACCGCACCGGAATTGCCCCCCAAAGGCTTCCAGATTTCCCATGAAGGCTTGTTGCAACCACCCAGCGATCGAGCAGCCCTTACGGTCTCCATCGATCCCAAAAGCCCTCGCTTGGAAAAGCTGGCCCCCTTCGCCCCCTGGGATGGTCAGGACTTTGTAAACGTGCCTGTGCTGGTGAAAACCCAGAGCCAAACCACCACCGATCACATTTCGCCTGCCGGGAAAGACTGGCTGCCCCTGCGGGGTCACCTGTCCGGCATCAGCCACAACATGTTGCTGGGCGCTGTGGACGCCGCCACCGGTCAACCGGCGGAGCCCGTCAAAATGCCGGTCAACGGCGTGGAGCGGGGTGTTTCTCCCTGGGCGTTGAAAGCCATGGAGTACAAGCAGCAAAACGGCAGCATCATTGTGGGCGATGAGAACTACGGTGAAGGCAGCAGCCGGGAACACGCCGCTATGTGCCCTCGTTATTTGGGCGTGAAAGCGGTCATTGCTCGCAGCTTTGCCCGTATCCACGAAACCAACCTGAAAAAGCAAGGGGTGTTGCCTTTTACCTTCGCCAACAAGGCCGATTACGAGAAAGTCAGCAAAGGCGATCACCTGACCATTGCCGGGTTGAGCCACCTGAAACCGGGCCAGACCATCACGGCGACGGTCACCCATGCCGATGGCAGTACCGCCAGCATTGAGCTGACCCATTCCCTGAACAGCGAGCAGATTCGTTGGTTCAAGGCGGGTTCGGCCATGAATGCGGTCAATCTGCCCAAAGCAGCCGTATAAAATCGCAACTTTATAAACCACAAACAGCCGCTTTCCAGACCATTGGGAGCGGTTGTTTGTTGGATTTTTGAAGGGGAACCTGTGAACCGAGCCAAGCTCGGTTATCATGAAAAGGTGAGTGGGATTGCCTGATCTCACCATCGCCTGCCCCGCAGCCTCTGCCGGGCATTGGTCAATATTTTGTGGAGAAATCAGAGCAAGCAATGTCCAAAAGCCCGCCTAATTTGCTGCAACCGAACATACCGCCGAATGGTTTGACCGTGCTGGCGCATCGCTATTTACTGCGGGATGCCCAAGGGACGGTTTGCGAATCTCCGGCGGATTTGTTCTGGCGGGTGGCCACTCACATTGCCGAAGGGGAGCGGGCTTACGGGGCGACCTCGGAGCAAGTAACGGCAGTGGCCCACCAGTTTTACAATTTGATGGCCCAACTGACATTTTTGCCCAACAGTCCCACCTTGCTGAACGCTGGACGGCCCCTGGGGCAGCTGTCGGCCTGCTTTGTGCTGCCCATAGCGGATTCTCTGGAACGTATTTTTGAAACCTTGAAGCATGCCGCCTTGATTCACCAAAGCGGCGGCGGTACCGGCTTTTGTTTTTCCCGATTGCGCCCGGCGGGGGATGAGGTGCGGGAAACCCAATCGGTGGCCGCCGGCCCGGTGGGCTTTCTGGAAGTCTACAATGCCGCCGTGGATAGCATCAAGCAGGCCGGGCAGCGCAAAGGGGCCAACATGGCCCTGTTGCGGGTGGATCATCCCGATGTGGAAGCCTTTATCAGCGCCAAGGACGATTTGCGGCGGGTGACCAATTTCAACATTTCTGTCGGCGTGACCGATGCGTTTATGAAAGCGCTGGCCGAGGATGGCGACTTTGACTTGATTCATCCCAACTCGGGGCAAGTGGTCAAATCTCTGCCTGCTCAAGATTTAATGGCCCGTATAGTGGATTGCGCCTGGCGCACCGGGGAGCCCGGCTTGATTTTTTTGGATCGGGTTAATCGGGATAATCCCACATCGGCGATGGGGGCGTTGGAGGCCACCAACCCGTGCGGGGAGGTGCCTCTATTGCCTTATGAGGCTTGTAATTTGGGCTCCATTAACCTGATGCGAATGCTGGATGAGCAAAACCAGTTGGATTGGCAAAAGCTGGCCGATACGGTGCAGTTGGCGTTGCGCTTTCTGGATAATGTGATTACCGTGAACCGCTATCCCTTACCACAAACCGAGGCGATGGTGACCGGGAATCGCAAAATTGGCCTGGGGGTGATGGGTTGGGCCGATTGCCTGATGGCCCAAGGCATTCCCTACGATTCCGAAGCGGCTGTGGCCTTAGCCCACGAGCTGGCTGCCTGGATCGATTATCAGTCTAAAGTGGCTTCGGTCAGGCTGGCGGAAGCCCGAGGGGCATTTCCGAATTTTGCTCAAAGTCGTTATACGCAGGCCGATTGGCTGTTGGGCCGGGTGAAGGCGAGGCCGGTGACCAAGGTGTCTACCGACCAGTGGCAGGCGCTGGCGGATCGGATTGCGCAAGTGGGGCTTCGCCATGCCACCACCACCTGTATTGCCCCCACAGGGACTATCAGCATGATTGCGGGCGTTAGCGGGGGGATTGAGCCGGTCTTTGCTTTGGCCTTTACCCGGACCGTGCTGAACGACCAGCGGCTTTCCGAGGTGCATCCGGTGTTCGCCCAGTGGTTAAGGCAACATGCCGCTGACCCACAAGTGATTTTTGATCGTGTACAAGCAACAGGGCGTCTGGATGAGGCTTTTGATGGTTATTTTGAAGCGAATGCTGTAAATCATGCAGCCGGGTATAACATCGCCCAAGGGGTGCCCGAATCGGCTCGTCGAGTATTTGTGACTTCCTTCGATGTGGCCCCGGAGTGGCACATTCGCATGCAGGGGGCGTTTCAGGCCTTTACGGACAACGGGGTTTCTAAAACCATTAATTTGCCAGAGGCAGCCACTCGTGAGGATGTGGCGCAGGCCTTCCGCCTGGCGCACGTCTCCGGTATTAAAGGGGTGACCGTGTACCGCAATAACAGCCGTCAGGATCAACCCCTCTCAGTTGTAAATCAAGCCCCTGCACCTACCGAAAATGAGCCTTCCAGTTGCAAGAACTGCGATTGATTCACGGAGAGAGGCCAGGAGGCTTTCACTTTAGGCAAGGGCCTGCCCGGCAATTCGGGTTAAATTGACCTCGAAAATATCGCAAACCTGATGCCAGGTGTAACAGCGGGTGACGGTCTCAAAGGCGGCTTCGCCCATGGACTGGCACAGGGTGGGATTTTCCAGAAGGTGGGTCACGCTTTCCACAATGGCCTGCGGGTTATTGGGCGGCACCAGCAGACCACTCTCATAGTGGGTGACCACTTCCTGAAAATCCGGGTTTTGCACCACCACCGCAGGCATGGCGCTGGCCATGGCTTCCAGTACGGCCAGGGGTTGCGCTGGGGTACTGTGGGGCTGAATGAACACATCGTGCTGCAAGTACAGCTCCGGCAGGGTCTCTTCCTGCTGAACCCGAACGCAGTTGAGGGCGGGCTTGACGGGTTCTGGAAAGTCGGCGAACAATTCATCGGGAGGGGGCAACTGGTGATCGCCTGCCACGGTCAACGTCACTTGGGGGTGGGTCTTCAGGATCTGCAGAAAGGCTTCCACAACGGGCGTTCCAATGGGGTTTTCCGTATGGTTGTTGCCGATGAGCAGCAATTTGGAAGGCGGGGTGGCTTTTTGCTTCAATCGTTGCGGACTGTAGAATTTGGCGTCCACACCACGGGGCTGATACATGGCTTTGCTGGCGTACTGGGGGTATTTTCGCCGGATGTGATGCACATCTTCCAGCCCGGTTAAAAAGCAGCCATCCTGAGTTTTTAGCGCTTGTTCCACCGTCCAGGCGTTTAGTTGCTGCAGCAGGGACTCCCTGGGAAGGGAGGGCGTGGGCAGGGTGGCGGCGGGCTCCGGGATGTCATCCACTGATTTCCCAATGGCCGGATCGTCGTGTAAATGCCAGGACACCACGCGTGTTTCCGGGGGGAGCAGCCAGTCCCGAAAGGAGGACAGACACCAGCCGCTGCTGCCAGTGGCCAGAACAATGTCATACTGTTTTTGCTGACATTTGCGGCTGGCCAAAGGCGCAATGCGCATGGGCCACTCTAATAACGAAATAGGCTCTGGTTCTTCTTCACTATCGTGCGGGCGGCGAAAAAAGTACTCGACCTCATGCCCTCTCAGCGCCAGTTCCCGTCCCAGGTAGCGCATGGCCCGAACGGTGTCATCCAGGGCGTTTTGGGTCAGGTGGCAAATAAACAGCAACTTCATGTGGGTTCCAGCCTTTCCGGTTGCTTCGGAATGTTAACGGTCTCTGGACTGTAGCTGACTATGCTTTGCAGCGATAGCCAAAAGTACAAATAAGCGAAAAGGCAAGTCCTAACGAAGGGCGCCAACCTAAAAAATACACTCACTCATCTGCCCGGATTGGATAGTACGATCATACTCCACAACCCAGGATGGGGAAACCAGCCGGTTAGGGATTCAAATAGTTTTTCAGGCTTTTGATATTGCGATTACTGCGACACATTTTGCGCAGCTTGTTCAGCGCACGGGTTTCAATTTGGCGAACCCGTTCCCGAGAAACTCCAAACAATTGCCCAATTTCTTCCAGGGTTCGTTTGTTGCCGTCACTCAGGCCAAAGCGCAGTTTCAAAACATCCCGTTCCCGGGGCCGCAAACTGTCCAGAATTTTATCCAGTTCCTCGGTCAAATTTTCCTGAGATACCCGGCTGTCGGGAGATTCCGTGTTTTCATCCACCAGAAAATCACCGATTTTGGAGGCTTCATCCTTGGTATGCAAGGGGGTTTCCAGGCTGATGGTAGATTGGGTTGCCTTCAGCACCAAGCGCAATTTGGAGAGGGAAATACCCATTTTTCCGGCCAACTCTTCCTTGGTGGGCGTGCGGCCCAAATCGTGGGAGAGGTCACGGGTCACTTTTTTCAGACGGCCAATGGTTTCAATCATGTGTACGGGGAGGCGAATGGTTCTGGATTTATCGGCAATACCCCGGGTGATGGATTGCTGAATCCACCAGGTGGCGTAGGTGGAAAACTTAAAGCCCCGTTTGTAGTCAAATTTTTCAGCGGCCCGAATCAGCCCCAAATTGCCTTCCTGAATCAGATCCAGAAAAGAAAGGCCACGGCCAATGTATTTTTTGGCGATGCTGACCACCAGGCGTAAGTTGGCTTTGACCAATTGCCCTTTGGCTACTTCGTCCCCTTCGGCAATGCGCTTGGCCAGCTCAATTTCCTGTTCGGAACTGAGTAGTTTAACTTTGCCGATTTGTTGCAGATAAATTTTCACCGAATCATCGGCAGAGCCCCGTTCAGCTTGAACTTTTTCCTGCTCCGCCTCTTCCTCTTCCTCTTCCTCCTCCTCGAAAAAGTCGACCCGTTCCTGACCATCGTTGAAGGACAGTTCGTTTTCGTCATCCAGAGGCATAAACTCGTCCTGACGTTTGGTTTTACGGGGCTCGTCCAAGGGGGCGGATCCTTTGCGTAAAGAGGCAGCGGATTGTCGAATACCGGGTTTCTTTTTCTGGGAAATGCTCATGCGACCTCAGTATCGGGTTTTGTGGGGAGTGCGTTTCAAGCAGGTGCTTTTTGAAAGACAAAAAAATTATATCAGTGCGCTTGGGTAGCGGTTGGGTTTCGGGCCTTAATACCCTTTATTTGGATGAGTATTTTGGCAAGAATCAAAACGGTCAGGAGTGTTGGACTGTCGGGAAGGGAAATTCATGGGTTGGCCTTAGGGGTTCAGGGCCTGGGTCACCAGGCTGAGGTTGCTTTTGGCGATTTGCAGATTTTCCTGGGTGCCGCTGGGAGGCGTGCGATGACGACTGACTTCGGTGTAAAGCTGACTGGCCTCCTCAAAGTTTTTTTGCGCGGCGGGTAGTTGTTTACTCCGTACCAGCCGATTGCCTTCGTTAATCAGCAAGGCCCCCAGGTTGAACTTGGCTTCCACCAGTTCCCGGTTCAGTTGCAGGGCTTGCCGGTAGTAGGCCATGGCTTCGGTAATGCGGTTTTGTTTTTGGGACTGCACGCCCAGTTGGTAAAGTTCGTAGGATTTCTGGGTTTGGGCGGTGCTGCCGCTGGTGCTGTTCTGTACATCGGCGTTCAGTTTGTACAACATGCCAATGGTATTGATGTCCCGTTGGCTGAGAGCCTGATCGCCGCTGTGACTGGTGGAGTAGTACATAACATCGTCCGGGTAGGGGCTGTGTCCTTTCAGGCCAATGGCATGTCCCATTTCGTGGGTGGCAATGGTCACCAATTCAGCTTGGGGAATGGGTTGATCGCTGTTGGGGTAATAGACGGCTAGGGTAATGTCCGAGCGAATAATGGTATTGCCCACCGATTGAAAGGGGCTGACGCCCAGAATGTTATCGGAGAAGTTTTTTTGCCAGCGCACCGTGATGTCGGCCTGATTGGCGTTGGCGGTCTGCACAAATGAAACCTTTCCCCCGGAGGCCGACTGCCAGCGGCGCATGGCGCTACTGACCGCCTGCTTCATGCCCGTATGCCAGCCGTTAATGTGAAAGCCATTGCTAATGTAGACTTTGAGCGGCATTTTTTGGGTGGAGAAATGCACGATTTTTCCGTTGGGAATCACGTGCGTCAGGTAGTTGTCCTTGCTGGTTCGGGACAAAGCGGTTTTTATGATCTGGTTGGCCTTTCCGCTGTTGCTGGCCAGGGTGATTTGCTGGCTGGTCAGGTAGCTAATGTTGTTTCGAGACTTGGCCGCCAATTCGTGATTGGGAGGAACCAGCTGGATGACATACTCAAAGGCTTTACGGGCTTCCTCATAGCGTCGCATTTGGGTGTAGGTCAGCCCCAGATAAAACAGGGCGTCCGGGTTTGCCTTTCCCTGGTTCATGATGCTGCTTTGCAGAAGCTGGACGGCCCGGTTGTAATTTTTGCCTTTGTAGGCACTGACCCCGTCCAGGTAGTTATCCCCTACGGCGGCAGGAGACAGCAGGGCCGCCAGAAAAAGGCCATGCAGCAAGCAAACAAAAGAACGCTTCAACATAGTCGGTTTATCGAGAGAACGGGTGATTCTCTTGAATGTTTGAGGACAAACTGTATGAAAAGTTTACAAACCAATCAGCGGGTGGAAATGGCGTTCAACAAATCCTGGGCGGAATCCATTTCCGTTTTCAGGGCTTGTAAATATTGCTCCAGAATGGCGTCATCCAGCCCGAAGTAGTCTAGTAAGGCCGGACTGAAATGCGCCGGATTGTACATGCCTTGTTGCTCATACTGCACCACGGCCAACTCGTTGGCCAGCGCCACCAAATGCACCAGTCGGGGACAGGACTCCGCCTGGGCCGGTTGATGATGGTGCAGGATCACCTCGCTGATGCCCACCGGTAATTTCCACTTGCTGGCCAGATAATTGCCAATGCTGGCGTGGTTCACCCCCAGAATGGACTCCTCCAACTGATAAAAGGGCAATCCGTGCAGGGGGAGTCCTTTAAGCTGGGCTTGATGAAGCACCTGGCTGTAATCCTGCTTGAAGTAGACATCCAGCACCACTTTACCAATGTCGTGCAGCATACCGGCGCTAAACACGTCATCGCTATCGGCCACCCCCAGGGACTTGGCCAGCAGTCTGGCCGCTACGGCGGTACCCAGCGAATGCTCCCAGAACTGTTGGTGATTGAGGCCTCCCGGATGGGCATGCCCTTCGAACAGTTTAAAAATGCTGGCGCTCAGTACCAGCCCCCGCACGTTGGTAAAGCCCAGAATCATGATGCCGTGCTGGATGGAGCTGATTTGTCGCTGAAAGCCATAGGCCGCCGAGTTGACCATGCGTAGCACCTTGGAGGTTAGTCCGGGGTCATAGGAGATGAGTTTGGCGATTTCAGAGGCCGGGGTGTTGGGTTGGTTGATAATGGCCAGAATGCGATTCACCACATCCGGCAAGGATGGGATGTCCCGAATGCGCTTCAGGATCAGTTCGTGGGCTCCCGAGGTGAACTTGTTCATGGCTGGCTTCGGTTACGCCTTTCAAGCGACAGGTTTTTCATTCTTACGGTGAAGTCGCCCTTGCTGCCACTCGCTGGTTTCGTCCAGCAGGGGCTGAAGATCAAAGCGGTTGACCGGTCGGGTCAGCAGTTTGATGCGCTTCTTCTGGTTGATGCGTTGCAAGGCCGTTTGTTCCTCCGTCGACAGCGCAATATGCGGCGGCAGAATGAGGACAAGGGTTTCCACATAGGAGAGGTCGGCTAGAATTTGCAACAGGCTCAGCCCGTTAATGGTGTTAGACAGTTCGTAGTTGGCCATTAGAATTTGAGGGCGGTATTTTTCCAGGGCCCAGGGCACACTGGAGACGACCCGAACCGGATGGATCTGATCCAGGGGGACGCCGCACACAAACAGGCAATCGATCAGTCGCTTCAGGTGCTTTTGATCTGGCTCAATAATGAGCGCCTGTTTATAGGGCACTTGAGTCGATTTTTTGGGCTTTTTGAAGGTTGCCAGAATGGAGTTGCCCATGCCGGTTCGTTTATGAATGCCGTGGGCGAGTGCCGGGGCTTTGGCCAGACTTTGCCCGCTGTGCTTGTAATGGAACTGGTGGAGTTGAGCGCCGCTTTTCAGGAAGCGGGGCAATTCTTCCGGGGAGAGTTCAAAGCCTTTCCGTAACAGTAAAATGGGGTCCAAGCCCAGATCGAAACGGTAAATGTCCTCACTGCTGACCAGGGTCTCTTGCCGAGCCGCTGCCGGGTGACTTTGCAAATGATTCGGGTTGAGTCGAATGAATCCAAACATGGCAGTCATCTCCACAATCATGTATTTCCTGCTGTTTGGGATGTCGGCAAGTTTGCAGGAAAGTCCAGCTTTTGGACGGAATGTCCTTTATTCAGGGGAGGGACGGGCCGAGGGTGAAAAATAGATCAAAATGAGCAAAACACAGATCATAATGAGCGTATGAACGCTCAATGGCAGGCCTGGGGATGAGTCCGAATCAAAAAATGGGCCAGCCCATCACAAAGTTTCTGGAATCTCCAGACGCGTTGAATGAAAGGGCCTCAAGGACTTGGGGGTAGCGTCTATCGGCCTAACTGGGAAGCAAGGCCTGCCAGCGCCGTCCCCTGTCGTTGGTATTGACCCACCATGCGATCCATGGCCAGAAACTGTTGACGCAGGGTTTTTTCCTTGATGGCCAGCCGGTCATTGGCTCGCTCAATGCTGGTTTCAATGGCTTTAATCCGTTTTCCGGCGGAATCCTGATAGGTGGCAAACAACCCTCTACCGGAGTCTCCCAGGTTGTACAAGGCCCCAAACCCGGTGCGGCCACTACCGTCGGTGTAGGTCTTATCGGTCAAAAAGCGTTGTAGTTTGGTAAAGGTGCCATCCAGCCCGTCATCCACGCCACTGGCCCCTACCGGCAAATCCTGGGCGATGAACAGTCGTTTCAGCTTGTCCGGGTCTTCGCTCAGCGCGGCGCGCAAGGCATTTTTATCCACGTACAGCTTGCCATTTGCTGAGGCGGAAGAGGCGTTGGTGCTGGACGTATTATTGGCGTTGTTATTGGTGGTGGTGGAACTGGAATTGGAACTGCTGTCGCCCTCTGTGTTGTTTTCGTCGGTGGTATCCGTGGTATCGGTGCTACCTATGGCTTTGGGGCTTGAGGAAATGCCGACCATCTGCAAACTCTCATAAGCGGTGTTGGCCAAGTTGCCGCCCACGGATTGGGTAAAAATGGAACGGAGCTGGTTTCTAAAGCTCTTGATTCGACTGTCGCCCGCCAAAGGCCCGTTGGATGCGCTGGCCCCGGTCTTGGTGGCCTCTGGGTCAATCTTGGTTTGCTTGGCGATTTCATCAATCAGGCTGTTGTATTTTTTAATAATGTCATCCACCTGATTCACAATGGCGTCGTTGTCTTTCTGGATGGTGATTTGGGTGGTGGTGCCCGCAGCCACTTTTTTCAGGTTGAGGGTTACGCCGGTCAGGCCGGTTACGGTTTCATCCACGGTATCGCTGGTGGCGTAAAGGGTTTGGCCATTGAGTACAAATTTGGTGTTGTTTCCGGCTTTTTGGGAGGAAATGGCATCGGTGCCGTTAATCAGTTTCATGGCTTGCAGGAAGTTTCCCCCGCCCACGTCTTCCAGGCTGATTAAATTACTGCCGGTCGCCTTGGCTGCTAACTGAAAACTGTTGGTGCCCCGGTTGAAGCTGGCGGTCACGCCTGCTTCGGATTTATTGATTTCATCAATGATGGTGTTAATGGATTTGCCATCAGCGTTAAAGGTAATGCCATTGATTTTGAATTCGCTGTTGACGTTAACCGTTGTGGCCAGGTTGGCTCCGGCTGTGGTGACGGCGGCATCCCGATTGATCGTGCTGACCCGCTGGGAGGCCGTGGTGGTAAAAACGCCTCCTTCGTTAATGGCCACTGCCGTATTCAGGAATGTTTTTTCCAGGAAGTTGCTGGTGTCGCCGCCAGCGCCAAAGGTAACCGCGTTTCCTGAACCGCCGCGATTGATCTGGATTTTCCCATCCACAATACCCACGGTGGCGCCGGGAATATCGGTTTGAATGGCCGTTTGCATGTCGGCGATGATGTCGCCCAGGGTGTCCCCATCGGCGATGGTAATCTGATAAGCCTTCTGGGCGGCCCCGACCTGGGTGTATAAGGTAAAGTTGCCTGCCGTAACGCCCAGTTCCGTGTTGGTCATGGTGGCGTCAAAGCGGCCAATGCCCTGGGTGCTGGTTGCTGTGGTGGCCGTGGGTAGGGCCAGGACTTCCACATTCAGGGTTTGCGCCGCGGCGCTGTTAGAAACACTTGCGGTTACTGAACTGCTGTCTGAGGTGGTGGCCCTCATGTTCTCGAACATGGTTTTCTGGGTTGCCACATCCCGCCGGGCCAGCTGATCGATGGACGAAAACAGGCTTCGGGCTTTGTTCTGAATGCTAGTATAGGCCGCCTGCTGCCTGCTGATGGTCGATCTTTTCTGACTCATCAGGGTAATCGGGCGTTGCTCCATGGCCAGTAACTGAGAAATAATGCCATTCACGTCAAAGCCGGAGTTGAACCCGCCAACGCCACCCAGGGAATAGTTGCTACTCATGCGCGATGATCCTTCGATTGGGCAGGAGTGCCAAGTGTTTAAGAAAACGGTTTTGCAGCAAACCTTTGTTTATCATTACCCACTTTTCGGTTGGTTTAATCGTTTTTATTAATGAATTGGTTTTTTGATGAAGATGATGAAGATGATGGGGAAACAAAGGATTCGGTTCGACTCACCCGGCAGGGTGAAATTTTGAGCGCGGCCCTGTAAATGCTCCGTTACAAGTCGGGCTGGAATCAGCACTTTTATGGTGTTTTCCTTTTTTTAATATGAAACAGGCCCCCAGGATGACTCGGGCGGGCATCCGCCACCTGATGGAGTGTTGTTTGCTTTTGTGATATGTTCCGACTTTATAAAGTAAAAATATGTCACAGCTGGCTGAACTTTGCGGGTTTTCGTCAATCGCTGGTTAAAGCGGGTTTTACGAGTCGATAAAAGGCTCAGCGTGGATATAGAAGTACACAAATTCAAGGGAGTTCCCACTTTATGTCAGGAATAGCTAGCGTCAAGCAGCGATCACTATTGTCCAGACTGTTCCGCACCAAAAACCTGGACAAAATCCTGGCCGATAACGCCAATCAGGAGCATCAGCTTAAGAAAACCCTGAGTGCTTTCGACCTCATTATTTTTGGCGTTGGGGCCATGATTGGAGCCGGTATTTTTGCCTTGACAGGGGCCGCTGCCGTTGGCTCCCCCGATCATGCGGCTGCCGGGCCTGCTTTGACCATATCCTTTGTCCTGACGGGTATTATTTGTAGTTTCTGTGCCCTGTGTTATTCCGAATTCTCGGCCATGGCCCCGATTTCGGGCTCTGCCTACACCTATGCGTTTTCCACTATGGGCGAGTTTGTGGCCTGGATTATCGGCTGGGCCCTGGTGCTGGAGTACGCCGTGGGCAACATGGCGGTAGCCGTCAGCTGGACGGGCAGTATCAAGGAATTTTTGGCCATGGCGTTCAATGTTCATCTGCCCAGCTGGCTGGTCAGTAACACCATTGACACCGTTTCCCGGGAAGGATTGAAGACTGCGGATATGTCCATCGTCCTCAAGGCCATTCCCTTTGTGATTCCTTTCACCACGGAAGAGAAAATTTTGCTGGTGCAAAGTGCTTTCAATCTGCCTGCGTTCTTTATCGTGCTGGCGGTGACCGCCTTGTTGCTGGTGGGTGTTTCTGAAAGCGCCCGAACCGCTGCCGTGATGGTCTTTGTGAAAACGTTTGTGGTCTTGTTGTTCATTGTCATTGGGGCTTTGTTCCTGTTTGGCGGCCACATGGATGTTTTACAACACAACTGGTTCGCCGATGGCTGGAATACCTTTGCGCCCAACGGATTGAACGGGATTATCACCGGCGCGTCCACTATTTTCTTTGCCTACATTGGCTTCGATGCCGTTTCGACCGCTGCCGAAGAGACCAAGAACCCTCAGCGGGATATCCCCATTGGCATTATGGGCTCTCTGGCCATTTGTACCCTGTTGTACATTCTGGTGACAGCGGTCATTACCGGGATTGTCCCCCTGCACCAAATCAACAAAGAGGCCGCTGTGGTGGGCGCCATGAAGTACATGGGCTATCCGTGGGCGTCCTGGCTGGTTAGCATTGGCGCTATTGCCGGTTTGAGTTCGGTATTGCTGGTACTGCAGATGGGTGGCACCCGTATTTTCTACGCCATTGCCCGGGACGGCCTGTTGCCCGCTGCCTTGGCCAAGATTCACCCCAAGTTTCAAACTCCCCATATTTGCACCATGATGGTGGGTTTGTTTGTGGCCATTGGCGGGGGCTTGCTGCCCATTAATCTGCTGGCTGAAATGTGTAACATCGGCACCCTGGGCGCGTTCATGATTGTGTGCATTGGGGTTGCTATCCTGCGCTTTACCGATGCCAACCGTCATCGTCCCTTTAAAGCCCCCTTTGGCCTGACGTTTCCCATTTTGGGTACGCTGGGTTGCCTGTACGTGATGACTGGCCTTCCTCTGTTCACCTGGGTGGTGACTGGTGCCTGGTTCCTGCTGGGGATGGCCTTGTATTTCGGATACGGCTTCTGGAACAGCAACATGAACAAGGAGCTGGATGGCGAGGTGCTGTCCTAGTCTTTTCAAAACCCTGAGATAAAAAAAAGCCCCTCGGATTTTAGCTCTGAGGGGCTTTTGGTTGTTGGGAATGTTCTAGCTAAAGACTTTAAAGACTAGTTCTAGTGGTTGGCCGCAGAACCAAGTGGTTGCGCCACTCACTGGTAAATACTTTATCATCCCTTTGGGCTAATCCATATCATTTTAATGGAGGACATTTAAAAAATCAGAAAAACGGATGCTTTTTTAAAGCCCCCTTTGGTGTGGACGCGTCTTTTTTTCTTTTTATCGGAAATGGAAGCAACTCTTATCACGCTTCTTTTTTTATTGTATAAACCTCACTGTGTATTGCTGGCCTTGTAACGGCCAATGGATGTAGGAATCAGGCTTTTGGGCTTCGCCTTGGGTTGAAATCAAGGCGTCTGGAATAAAAAGGATATTGGCGATGAAAGATTTTCACGGTTTTGTCAGAAAGTTGCTGGGCATTTGGCTGGTTTGCTATGCCCTGATTTTAATGCCCGGTTTGCTAAAGGGCTTGGTCATGTTTGTTCTGGCGGACTTTACCATGCCAGCCAAGCATTACTTTGATATAATCAGCACCATCCACCGGGGGGCCTTATGGCTCATCCCAACCGTATTTTTGGTCGTTTCCTATTACCTGTCCCGCCCCGGCAAAAAAATGCTACAAGGTTAATGCCGCAAGGCTAATTACACCCTTTTATGTCACTCAATTTTCTGCCAGCCACCAAAAAAAGAGTCGCCGTTGCCATGAGTGGCGGGGTAGACAGCAGTGTGGCCGCCTATTTAATGGCCAAGGCCGGACATGATGTGGTGGGCTTGACGGCCTGGACGTTGAACGGGCCGGGCAAATGCTGTAATGACGCGCTGGTCAATGCCGGACGCGTCTGCGAGATGCTGGGTGTGCCATACGATACCGTTGATCTGCGGGCCGAGTTCTCTCACTTTGTCATGGATTACTACAACAACTCCTATCAGGCTGGGCTGACCCCCAACCCCTGCGTGGAGTGTAACCGCTACGTCAAATGGGAATTGCTGGTGCGCTATGCGGTGGATGTGCTGGGGGTCGATTATGTGGCCACCGGACATTACGCCATTCTCAGCCCGGCGGCGCATGGGGTCAATGTTTATCGCTCCGTGGATGAGCATAAGGATCAGACGTACATGATGGCTCGGGTTTTCCCCAAAGACCTGACCAAAACCCTGTTTCCGCTGGGGGAAATGACCAAGCCTCAGGTGACCGCCCTGGCCCGAGAGCTGGACTTGCCGACGGCCTACAGCAAAGAGTCTCAAGACATTTGCTTTGTGCTGAACGGGCAACACAACTACATGGATTTAACCTTTGGCAAGCAGCCCGGTAACTTTGTGGATGCCGATACCGGCAAAGTGCTTGGCCAGCACGATGGCTATTACCGATTTACCCTGGGCCAGCGGAAAGGGATTGGGGTGGCTGCCGGGCGCCCGGTGTATGTCACTAAAATCGATCCCCATACCAACACGGTCTATTTGGGCGATGCCCATCACTTGCAGAGTACCACTTTTAGCGTACTCTCTCCCAATTGGCTAGTTCCGGGTTTGGACGAACCGGACGCCTTACCTCGGGAATTTATGGTCAAGATTCGCTACAATTCACCGCCGGTGTTAGGCCGGGTAGAGTGGCTGGATTATGCCGCCAGAAGTTTGAAAGTGACCTTGCATATCGCTCAGTCGGCCATTACCCCGGGCCAGATCGCCGCTTTTTACGATACTGAGTTCAGGCAGTTGTTTGGCGGCGGCTACATTGAGCGCTACTTGTCTCATCAGCCCTTTGATGAGAGCAAGCGGGACAATTTACCGGATTTGTATTGTCAGGTGGCCTCCGCCTGAGGAAACCGCTCTCTCCTGGCCTAATCGATTAGTTTGACGTAGATGAGGCCTTGCTGCTCCGGCTTGATGTCGCTTGGAAAGACCGTGTTGTCGTTGTATTTGGCCCCTTTGAGAATGGCCCCTTGCAGGTCAGCCCCTTTTAAATTGGTGTTTTCCAGATTGGCCAGACTGAGAATGCACCCTTGGAGCGATGCTCTGGAGAGATCGGCGTCTTTCAAATTGGCCTGGCTAAAATTGGTCTGAAAAGCTTTAACCCCTTGCAGGCAAGCGCCGCTTAAATTGGCCTCGGTGAACTGAGCCTGATTGAGATTGGCCTGTTGCAGGTTGGCTTGTCGGAGAATTGCTGAGGGGAGTTTGGCGTTCCGCATCAAGGCTCCCTGTAGGCTGGCCTGTGTCAAATCGGCCCAGCCCATTTGGGCCATTTCCAGGTCGGCCTTGTCCAGATTGGCGTTGATAAATTTGGCAGATTGGGCCTGGGCTTTCAAAAAGTTGGCTTTCACCAGATGGGCTTCCGTGAAATTGGCGTGAGCAAACTTGCCTTCCCACAGTTCGGCCATTTCCAGGTAGGCTCTCTCCAAATTGGCTTGCCCAAAATCGGATTGGCTGAGATCCGCCAGCCTTAAATTGGCATCGGCAAAGTTGGCTTTTACACAGTGGGCGGTGGACAAGTTGGCTTTTTCCAGCATGGCGCCGGACAGGTTGGCGCCCTCCAGTTTGGCCCCTTTGAAAATGGCTTTGCTGAGATTCGCTGCTTGCAGACTGCTGTTGCTCAGGTTGGCTCCCCGGAAATTGGCATTGGCCAGATTGGCGCCGGAGAGATTGGCATTAAACAGCACGGAATGGCAGAATTCCGCATTCGGCAGCTCTTTACCGCTTAAATCCGCGTAAAGCAGGTTTTCAGCGGTAATTTCCAGCAACAAAGCGCCATTTTGGCTTTTGATGGCAAGCATAAAACGGGTTGAATCACTTTCCAGTGCGGTTTGACTCGTTTGGGACGCACTTTTTGTTCGCAAGTAGAACTAAAAAGGATGTTTCCTGAATATACTTCTTATGGATTAGTTTATCAGAAATTAAACATTTATTACGATGCCGACCGGTTACTGTAAGTGCGTGTTCATAAAACGCAGTAGAGGTCCTAAATCCGTGGGGTCGTGATACCCCAGGCGGGCGCTCAAGGCCTGCTGGGGCAAATTGCCATCGGCCCACAGGGTTTTGAGAAATGCGCCTGCCTTGGGGTTGGCGTACCAGTCCTCGCCGTTTGTTTCCGCTGTGCCGAAGTGTTGACACAGGTACTCTCTCAGCTGGGCCTCCAGACTCCAGGCCGTAAAGTAGTCGGCCACGTAAAAGCCGGCGTCCACGTCCCGAGTCCAACCTTCTGCGTCGTATTTAAAGCCGCAGCCCAAAGTCAGTAACCCGGCATAAACGCTTCCCTTGTCGCTGAGGGTGTAACCCGGCTCATTGACGCCCTCAAACAGCGCCAACTCAAACTGCATTTTGCTGGCATAGCGACGCAGCATGTATAAATCTTCCAGGGCGCGTCGTTGTACCGCCAATCGGGCCTGCTCCGGCGTGAGTCCCGCCATGTGGGTCAGCCAGTGGGCGTTCATAAACAGATTTTGGAATAGGTAGGCATAGGTTTCGGTGGTGGTGTTGTTGCCCATTAAGGCCATGGCGAAGCTGAGTTCCGATTTTTCGTAGGCAAAGTGTTGGGCATGGCCGGATTCGTGGAAAAAGGCCGAGTAATCATCCAGACCACCTTCGGGTTTGACGGACAGGTAAATCTCAGCGGGCACCGCCGCGGGGTACACGTAGGCCCTGGAGCGCTTGCCTTCCCGGTTGGCGATATCCAGCAGAATGCGACGCAGGGCTGGCTGCTTGGGATTCATGTGATCCGTTTTTTGAACCACTTCTTGCTCAAACGCTTCCAGATTTTCGAAATTGGCGGGTTGGGCAATGGTGGAAAAATCCAGACCCAGGCCGTCAAAGGTTTGCGTGGCCAGCGGCACCAGTTTGCTTTGCGGAAATTGCCGGTTAATAGCTTCCATTTCCACGGAGGCGTGTCCGTGCAGGACGTAGGAAATATCGGCCCGGGTGGCCTCGGTGGCGAAATCAAGCCCGGTAACCGCTTGGTAATGCTGCCCCATTAAGCGGGTGTACAGGGCTTGCGTTTCTGTGACCAGTTTTTGACCGTTTTCTCCCAGCTTTTTCAGGTCATGTCCGCTGGTGTGACTGTAAAAGTCAATGATATCCAGGTATCCCAGCCCTGCCAGCAGGCGATTCTCTTTTTCAAACAGTTCAATAAACTGGGCGGACAGATTGTCGCTATAGGCCTGGGCCATGCGATCGTACAAGGCTTGCCGGGTCGTCTTGTTGGCGGTTTTTTTCAGCCACTCCGAAACATCTTCATACAAGAGCTGCTCAATGGTTTCTCCGTTGCCGTTCTTCAGTCCCAAATCGCTGACCGGGATTTTGAGCTGATTCTTAGCGTTCTGAAACGCATCGGACAGGGCGGCCAGTTGACTGCCAATGTAAGTGCCCAGTACCGAGGTGAACAGCCGTTTGGTTTCTTCGTGTTGCGGGTTTTGATCGTACAGCCGTTTAAGCCGATGAAAGGTGGCTTCATCGCTAAGGATGGGGTATTTGGCGTAAATGTCCTGAGAGTTGTATGTTTCTGCCAGTTTGGCCGTGGCAAACAGGTAGTAGGCTCGGGCAAAATCCTTGTTGGAGTTGGAAAACGCTTCTTCCAGCGCTTCCAAAAAGGCGGAATCGTTTTCAATAGCAGGTGCGATACTCATACAGCGCTCAGTCCCCATTCAACACAGCTGGGCTTGTCCGAAAAAGGCGAAAATGCATTCGACCTTCTAACCGGTCAATCCCCTGCTCTTATTATACGCCTTGCCCGTCTGGATGGCTGCAAGCGGTCATTTTTGTCCTAGAACGACCGTTGAGCCGTCAGCGGGAATAAGCCCAACGCTGCCCGAGCCTGGCGCTCGTAATCAAAGGCCTCGCGCTCAAGCGAACTCTCGTATTGCAATTGCCCGTGGGTTATCCATTGGGCCAGCCGATGGCTCAGGATTTTGGGCCAGTTTTGCCGGGAGTGCCGATATTCATGAGCCAATACGGCGGCCTTTTCGCCATCACTTAAAGCCCAAAAAGCAGGGCCAATATAAAGATTTCCGCTCCAGGGCTCATAGGCGGCCAACAGTGGGGTTTCTGAAGACTGTCCGTAGGCGGACTGCCATTTTTCTTGGATCTCATAAACAATTTTTTGTTGACGATTGAGTTGATACAGCCATTCCGCCAATGATGGAGACAGGGCCAGGAGCAGGCTACGTCCGCCCGAAAGGCTGTTCCAGTTGGCGGTAGCGTTGAGGTTCGGGGAGCTGTTTTGCCGGGCGGCGCTCTGGACTTCCCGGATGCCGGAGAGATCGTTGAAGCTGGGGAGCCGTCCATCCCCAATCCCCTGATCGTAGAGGGTACACAGTCCCAGTATGATTAGCGCCCCGCTCAGCCAACGGGTTGCTTGACGCTGTAGGGTTTGGCAGGCCTCCAACAGCTCGGCAAGCCATTTTTCCCCAAGCCATTTTTCCCAATTTGGATGGGGTTTTGGCCAATAAAGGCCTCCGGTCGATGTTCTGGGTATTCTGCCGGGCCAGAAAGGGAGAGAGGCGAGGGGCATAGCGCAGGGCATTCCAGTTGGGCGATGAACGACGGTTTAGAACTATGGTTTAAAACTATGGTTTAGAACTACGATTTAAACGCCGCTCACTGGAATTTGATGCCTGATTATTTTAGGAGCGTGTCCCACTACCAGCCATTTATAAGACTCCGTGCCGCTCAGGCAAAGGTAGGAAGCCTTGGGCAAAGCCCCTAACGCTTTATTTTAACTCGCTGTACTCAAACAGTTACAAATGGCTGGTAGTGGGACACGCCCCTGAGCTTTAAACCAGCGGCTTCAGGGGGGTCAGGGTTAAATCCTTGATAAACACTTTCTCCGGTTGATTGAGGATGTAGGTTACCGCTTCGGCCACGTGTTCCGGCTCTAGCATGCCGTCTCGCTTGGGGGCGGCGTCGTCGGTGTGCAGCCCCTGCCAGATGGCGGTATCCACCGCGCCGGGATAGATGCCTATGACCTTGATGTTGTTGCTGCGCTGTTCCTCGGCCACCGCTTCGGTAATGGCGTATAGGCCAAACTTGGAGGCATCGTAAACGCCCCAGAAGGGGTAAGCGGTTTTGCCTGCCACCGAGTTGATGTTGATGATAATGCCGCCCGCCTGCTGTACCATGACCGGCAACACTCCGTGCATAAAGTAAATGGCCCCTTTCAGGTTGGTATCAATGGTGCGATCGATATCGGCAATGCTCATTTCCTGAAGCAGGCCCAATTTGGCGGCCACACCGGCGTTGTTGATCAGGACATCGATTTTCCCGAAGGTTTTCTGGGTGGTTTCAATGACCCGTTGCACCTGTTCGACGTCTCGCACATCGCAAGCCAGGGGTAGGGTTTGCACGTTGGGATGGGCCAGCGCTAAATCCTGGGAAAGCCGGGTTAATTTTTCCACGTTGCGGGCGCATAAAACCAGATGAATGCCCAAGGGGGCCAGATGGTGGGCGATGGCTTGCCCAATGCCCTGGCTGGCCCCGGTAATAATGGCGACTTGCCCCTGAAGATTGCTGGAAGAACTGGCTGGCATGGAGACTCCTTTGAGGGATGACGATGATTCGTATCTCGTAAGCGTATCTCTAAATTTCGGATTTGCAAAATCCGGTGCTGTGTTGTTTTTGTTTGAAATGTAAGCGCTTGTAAAGGGTGGAAATGCCCTTGCTGAAAGTGTGTTATGATATTTTTAGTTGAATTATTGAGTGATGTACGTTTGGCAGTTTAGTTTGTAATTTGGCAGGGCATTGAGCTTTGCAGAATCACTTTTTCGTTTTGTGATTTGGTTGAGTTATTTGTTGAAGGAGAATCAAATGAATCGTTTTTTTAAAGGCGCCCTTTTGGCCGCCGCTGTTGCTGTGGCCATGGTTCCGGCCAACGTGTTCGCTGAGGGAGGCCCTTACGCCACGTTTGAAATCAAAGTGAATCCCAACCCGTCTGTCTCCAACCTGAGCCCGGCGATTGTAGAGCCCATTACCAAGGATCAGGTTTCTTTCCACATCATCAACAACACTGGTAAAGCCCTGTTTTTCAATGGGAACGATGGTCAGTACATTCCTCTGGTTTCCAACAACACTGTGACCGTTCCTTACAAAGCCGGAGAGGCATACAAAGTTGTAGATGCCGATGGAGCCACCGTGGCTGAATGGGATTTGAATGGCCGTATGGAAGGCCAGGTGCCCAACGTGTCCTCTGCCTCCAAAGAGCAGTTTGCCGCTTGGGGTAGCACCTTGCAGCAAGTCATCGAAAACCAGAAAGTGGCTTATCAGGAGCCTGCCGCCAAGCCTGAGCCTCGCTACTATGAAAGCCGCTCTTCCCGCAGCGCTTCCAGTGGCACCACCGTTCGCGGCTACTGGTAACCTCATTTTCCGCTCATTGCGGATTCAACTCAAAAATCCCGTCCCGGTTCAAGGCCAGGGCGGGATTTTTTTCAGAGATCAGTTTAAGGGTTTAGATTCAGGAATCAGAACGCTGCAAAGGGGCTAGGCGGATTGGCTGACAGCACCATTCAGTCGTTCGGGATACCACAGGGTAATGGGGCTTTCAAAGCCCATAATAAAAAAGTCACAGCCAAAGGCTTTGAGCTGCTCCAGGGCTTGATGAATTTCCACGGCGGAACATTCAAAATATTCAGCCATGCTGAGCAACGATGGCAGAAATAAGCACTGCTCACTGTCCTCGTGATATTGGGACAGCATGAGGGCAAGATAGCTTTGTATGTCCATCGACTGCAACTGGGCGCAGGTTTGGGTGGCTTGCGTCGTAAAATCCTGGGTCGATAGGGTTTGACTTTTGAACATAAGAAAGCCCTCTTTTCTCTTCAGGGGAATTTCTGCTTAGGGGGATTGCTGTGGCGGATAAGCCGCTTCGGCGGAGCCTGCTAGCGAGTTCAAAGTGCTGGAGGCTGGCGCCTCAGGGGATGGTGGATCTGTTTTGTGATAACCCTCTGCTTTTTGGCTGGCGGACTCATTTCCGTCCTCTGATTCTTTACCGGTTTCTTTGCGGTTTGTGGCGTTCCAGTTGTAAAGCCCACTGCTGTTTTTGAGAGTGGCGTATTTCAATCTGGTCACTGACATGGCGTTCCGCATGGTGCAACGCTCCACTTGGTCGACTCTGCTAACTCCGGGTTCCAGCATGGTGGATGTGGCTTACCATGATTTATATGGCTTAAAGTCATCTATCTTAAACCTAGCCGATGGAGGGGGCTGTGGGTTTGATTTGTGTTTTACGAACTATTTTTGATTTCTCGGAACGGACTGCTCACGACCGGCGGGCTTGCCCCAGGACTGGGGAGAGATGGCCGCTTCGCTTTTAGCCGCCAATGCGGGCATGCTGGCTCCAGTAGAGAATGGATTCGGCGAACTCCTGTGCGGTGTAGGGCGTTTCCGGGCGTGTGCCCCCCTTTAAGCCCAGGAAATTACGGGCCATAGTCATGGGGCTCATGGGTTCCGCCTGCTCCGTGGTGTAGGCGTTGATAGAAATGATGTAAAAGTCCGCTTCCCGGGTGGCCGGGGCGTCCCCATCCTGAGCCAGGGTTTCGTGGCTATAGAGGATAACTTCAGCCCGGCGGGCGGGCATTTTTTCTCCCCCGGCTGCTTCCACCTGAATCAATCCAGCCTCTCCGGGCACTCTGGGGGCAAAGTGGGCCTTCAGGATGGTGGACTCAGTGACGGGAACCACGCTGCTGAAAAAACGATGGCACGCCGCTTTCGGGACGGGCACCAACATGACCCCGCGGTTGTGGGGGGAGGGCTGGCCGTGCTGCCACTGGTCTTCTACCAGTTTTACCAGCTCATCCCAGTCCCCGGCAAAGTGATCGTACTTGCTAGCGGGGGTTTGCCGTTTGACAAAGTCTGAAACGCCAATGCGGGTCATGGGTCAGTCCTCTCTCTCTATGGATTCTCTCTTTCAGTTGGATTTTGGGAGGGCTTGAATACTGCAGGATTGCGCACTCTCTAACAAAATAAAAAACGCCGAACCCAAATGCAATCGGGTATGGCGTTAAAGCGCAAATATGAAAGAAGAGTTTTAAATTTGTTCCAGCCTTGTCCTTGTAATTGCATAAAAACAAACATTTGCCAGCTTGGAACCATTTGTTTCGCTTTGTAAAGTTATTTTCCTGAAATCCTTGTCTTCAGCGCTTATGCGCCCAACGCCAGTTTGAGTTGTTCGGCATGTTGAACGGGTGGGGGGCCGGTTTCGGTATTCCAGAGTTTGGAAACGGACACTCCCAGCAAACGGACTGGCCGATGCTTGCTGGCTTCCGTCTGCCATAACAAGTCTGTGAGGGTCTGCATCATGCTTTCCAGTGTGTGAAAGGGGGTGGCCTGGGTACGACTGCGGGTAATTTGTTGAAAATCGGCGTATTTCACTTTCAGGGTCAGGGTTCTGCCATAGGTCTCATGCCGCCGCATCCAGTCCAGAACCTCGGTGGCCAGCGTGGAGAGTTCGGTGAGCATGGAAGCCGGATGGCTCAGATTCTGGCTAAAGGTTGTTTCTGAGCCGATTGATTTTCGGACCCAGTCCGTTTCCACGGGGCGATCATCTCTCCCCCGTGCCAAGTGGTAATAAAAAGCGGCGCTTTTCCCGAAGAGGGCCTCCAGCTCCTGGATACTCAGCGCTTTGAGATGGGCCCCGGTGTGGATATTCATGGCCTTCAGCTTGGGCTCGGTTTTTTGCCCGATGCCGTAAAAACGCCCAATGGGCAGCTCGTCAATAAAGCGTTGGGCCTTGTGAGGTGGGATCACGCAAAGACCGTTGGGTTTGTTATGGTCGGAAGCCACTTTGGCCAGAAACTTGTTATAGGAAACCCCGGCGGAGGCCGTCAGGCCGGTTTCCCGCAAAATCCGCTGCTTGATTTCGTAGGCAATCAGGGTGGCGGAAGGGTTGGTGCGATCCTGGCCGGTCACGTCCAGATAGGCTTCATCCAGAGAGAGGGGCTCAATCAGGCTGGTGTAGTCGGCAAAAATGGCCCGAATTTGTCGGGATACTTCTTTATAGGCTTCAAATCGGCCCGGCACCACAATCAGCTGCGGGCACAGCCGGAGCGCTTTGTAGGTGGACATGGCGGATTTCACCCCAAAGGCCCGGGCCTCGTAACTGGCGGTGGCAATCACCCCGCGTTGTTCCGTGGTGCCACCCACAGCCAGCGGTAAACCCTGATACTGTGGAAAGTCTCGCTGTTCCACGGCGGCGTAAAAGGCGTCCATGTCAACATGAATGATTTTTCGGCAGGGGGGTGTCATGCGGGTTTGTATCTTGAATGCGGGATCATCGGTTGGTTGAATGCTAAAATCGAAAAAAAATTCGATAAAAAATAGTGTAGCCAACCTCATCGATTTGGGCAAGGGGACTGAGGCGGAGGAGTGAGTGTCTCGGTTTTTAAATTTAAAAAACAATTTTATTTGCAATTCAGAACGCTTTCGCAGCTTTTTTGCTGTAGGGGGTTTACATAGCTACCATCACTTCACAAGACGCACTTCACAAGATGTCTTTGACCCTTTTGATTTTGTGATCTTGTGGGGTTTTCCCGACCCTTTCCCAACAGGAGATTTATGAATGGCAATGCCTTTTCCACCCGCCGGGGCTCCCTTTACGCCTCAGTTCCCACCCGCCGCTGGCTTTGGGGATCCGGCCCTTTCCCAGGGTCCCGCACCCTTTCCGGGAGCCGCTGGTTTCCCGGCACCGGTGCCCACCCAGCCTTTCCCGGGTAGTCCTGCCCCATTGCCGGGTGCTTTCCCTCCACCTGCCCAGGGTTTTGGCCCTCAGGCCTTTCCGGCCCCTCAGCCATTTCCGGCTCAAGCCTTTGGCGCCCCTGCCGCCCCCATGTTTGGTTGCGGGCAAAAGCTGGACACTGAAGCCTAGCTGTATTGAGCCGCGTGTAATTCCATTTCAAAACTCCCTGAACGCCTTGGGCTTCAGGGAGTTTTTGTGTGGGCTGGTCAGCGAAATGTTTCCTCATCAAGATCGGGCGTATTATAATAGGGCTCAAGTCACTTGGTAGAATCGGCCATGGTTAACCAAGGCTGAAAAGGATAGGGAAGTACCGTGAGCGAATACGTATTCAAGCTGAAAAAAGGGGATCTGGAGTTGGAGCTGAAAAGCGACGATGCCAAGTTTATTGAGACCCAGATGGACAACTGGCGGAATATGCTGGTCACGCAGGAAGAGAAGTAGGCGCTGGCTCTGCGCATAGGCCCTGGGTGGCGGAGACAGGCCCTTTGGCCAGGTTCTTGAAATCTCCACCACGCGTAGAATGTATTATGGGTTATTACCTCCTATAATGGTGTTAATCGGCAACAGGCTGGCCACACAAGATTACGCAGGTTCCGCTTTTTGTTCAGTTGTTAGAAGTTGCCGGTGTCTTACAGGTTGCTGATGGCGGGGCCCCGTCCTTTGGGGAATGCCCTGCCCCTAGAGAGATAGTATTTGGCCCAGGCCGCACGGCAAGGAGTCTCGTAGTCATGGATGCCCCACATCGTTATGAAATGAGCCTTAAAAAAGATGGGCTGTTCATCAACCTGTCCTCGGATGATGTCTATTTCGTGTCCAAGCAAATGGACAAGTGGTTTCGGATTTTGCTGGATGACAGTTACGTGCCGGTCAGTCTGCCTAAGCCTGCCGCTGTGGCGGCTCCGCCTCTTCCGGTTCAGCCGCCCAGTGAACCTGTAGCCTCAGTCTCTGAAATCGTACCGGAAGCCCCTCCTCTTGAGGCGGTGCTTGCACCCCCTCCGCCGGAGGTCCCGGCCCCGGTAGCGGCTTCCTCTTCCCCTGAACTAGCGCCTGTACCCGCAGTCAGTGTCCCTGAAGTGCCAGTATTAACGCCTTCGGTTCCCTTGCCAGAACCTTTCGCTCCAGCCATGGCTGCCCCGGTGCCAGCGCTCCCAGAGCCTGTTGCCCCCTTGTCGCCCCCGGTTGAATCGGCTGCCCCGGTTGCGGCTTCTCTACCCGTGGAGCCTTCAGACGTTTCCACCCCGCCTGCTTTATCGGTGGTGCCCCCAGCGGCCACCGTTCAGCCCGATAGCACCACGCCTCCCGATAGCGCTGCGCCCAAGGATGATTTTGAATCGGTCATGGACACGGTAATGCGCGATCTGGAAGCCCCGCCACCCCCGCTGCCCACCACCCCGGTGATTGAGACCCTTTATGAGCAATCCCTGGTGTCCGCGGACAGACCCATGAATCTGGATTTGGTCAACTCACTGGCCGATCTCTGCGATCAGGCCCAACCCGGCAGCTCTGAGGACTATTTGCTGCTGGCCGCTTATTACCTCAGTCATGTGGAGTCGCAAGCGTGTTTCTCCCTGAAGCGGATCAACGCCAATCTGGTGAAATCCGGCCTGACCCCGGTGAACCATAGTGCCCTGGAGGCGGTGTTGTCTAAGGGATACTTATCCATGGTGCCGGATCTCAGTGGCACCGCGGAAGTCAGCGAGTACAGCATGACCGATGACGGGCTGGCCTTCGTCAATCAGTTGTTTTAAAGGGCTGATTTTTCGGTTTTGGATTTCACGATATCCCCTCGGCAATGGATTCTGAAATTGCGAATCCTGTTTTTACAGGCTGAAAAGCACTTTTTTTTCTGTTAATCTTTTATTCAAGTAGGCGAATCCAAGAGTCGGGAAATTCACCAGAAGAGTCCTCCGGTAAATTTCCTCCGGGCAGACTGGCCAAGACAGTCAGGCGCTGTTCTGCCAGAGTTCTCGTTCCCGCCGGGCCTGCCCAACCACTCTCTCACCAACGACACCAATCGAAGGTATCAACGTCTTTTACCATTCCCTCTCGTTAAAAGCACCTCTTGCAAGAAGGTACCATTATGGAGGATAACGACTTGGCTATCGAGCTTCGCTTGCCGGATCTGGAAATCGAAAGCGGTATTCACGACACCAGCAAGGTTAAAATCTTTACCGGGCGAGCAAACCCCCGTTTGGCCCAGGAAATTGCCCGTTATCTCGGTACCGAACTCAGCAAAGTGGAAATCAAAAACTTCAGCGATGGGGAAACCTACGTTCAGGTGAAGGAAAACGTGCGGGGCTGCGATGCCTTTATCGTGCAGCCCACCTGTAACCCGGTCAACGACAATATTATTGAGTTGTTGATGATTATTGACGCCCTGAAGCGGGCCAGCGCCAATACCATTACGGCTGTTATTCCCTACTATGGCTACGCCCGCCAGGATCGTAAAACCGCGGGACGTGAGCCTATTTCCGCTAAATTAATGGCAGACCTCATTACCACTGCTGGCGCCACGCGCGTGGTGGCTATGGATTTGCACACTGGCCAGCTGCAAGGCTTTTTCAACATTCTGGTGGATCACCTGTACGCCACCCCGGTCTTGCTGCGCTACATTCAACAGAAAAATCTGGAAAATATTGTGGTGGTCAGCCCCGATGCCGGTGGGGTGGAGCGGGCCCGGGTCTACGCCAAAAAGCTGAACGCCCCCATTGCCATTATCGATAAGCGTCGTAGCGCGCACAATGTGGCCGAAGTGTTCAATATTATCGGGGACGTGCGCAATCGGACGGCCATTATTGTGGATGACATGATTGATACGGCTGGCACGGTTTGCTCAGCCGCCCAGTTGATTTTAAACGAAGGCGCTGAGGCTGTTTACGCCATGGCGGCGCATCCGGTCTTTTCCGGCCCCGCTGTGGATCGCATTGCTGATTCCGTCTTTAGCGAAGTGATCGTGACCAACTCCATCCCCTTGAGTCCCGCCGCTCAGGAGTTGGAGCGCACCGGCAAGATTGTTCAGCTTTCGGTGGCTCCCATTTTAGGTGAAGCCCTGGGTCGTATTCACGATCATCAGTCTGTGAGCGAGATGTTCCAGTAAGCGGACAGTAGTCCCTGCTTGCGGCGCTTTGAGAAATCGGGCATTTCCGGCCCGAGAATAGACCCTGGTGGTTCTTTCATCGTATGATGGGGCATTCATCTTTTACTGCTTTGAAGGAGTGTGACTGCCATGCCCAAGCTGGAGTATTTTGTCCCCGTTAATGCTTCACTGCAAACCATTTGGGACGTATTGCTGGATCGTATCGAGCATCCCGAACGCTACATGCAGGGTATCGACTCCTTTGAGTTTCTGGAAAGCACCGAAGACTACGCGGTGCGGGAAATCCTGATTCAGGGGTTTCCATTGCGAGAGCGCATTACCATTGACGAGCGGCTGGGCGAGGTGCGCTACGCGCTACAGGATCATCCCCTGTTTCAGGGCGATGTCTATAACGCCCTGATTCCGCCCGCCCACGATGATCCAAAGGCCTTGCCGGTGGTGCAGTTCCGCATGGATTGGCAACCGCTGAATAGCGAAGCGCAATCCGCTGAGGCAGAGGGCACCCCCTTGCTGGAGGCCTCATTGAAAGACGCCGTGCATTACGTGCGGGATCTGGCCGAGCATATCGAAGTGAAAAAAAGCCAGGCCAACCCGGTTTAGAGGCTCTTGGGTCAGAGACTGCTTGGAGAAGGCGCATCAGCGCTGCCGTTTTTTGAGCTGGGCTTAAACCCGGAGCTCGCTGGGTTGCAGAATCAGGTGATGTAAGGCATCCCGGTAGTCGTGAACGTCCTGCTCCGTCTTTTTCAACATTTGGGCGGCCTCGGCGATTTTGGGTGGCACGGCAGCGGTATCGTGCGACTTCAATTGCTGGGTGATACTTTCCATGGCCTGGTTCAAAAAGTCGTCAACCGCCTCCAGGTTACCCTGATAGCTTTTGAGGCCAGCGCTTAAGCCTTGCGCATTGGTAAAATGTTTGGGATGTTGGCTGTTTAAGTCTTGCAAAAGCCAGTGTCGAAGGGTTTTGGAGACACCGTTATTGAAAAAGTCTACCGCCTTGTTCGTGAGCGCTTTGACCTGAGGGTTGTGCAAATTGCCGAGGTGGTTTTGAACCAGTTGTTGAAAGTCCTGCTGAACGGCTTGTTCTTCATCATTGAGCAAGTGCAGGATTTTTTGGCTGATGGTTAACTTTTGCTTGTCTAAAGGGAGCTGGATGCTGCGTCGATCCAGAAATCCGCTTTTGATGGGTTCTGGTCGATGGATGGCCTCTTTCAGGGCTTGACTGCTTCTGCTTTTACTGAGGGTCGAGAGCCGCCTGAAAATATTGCTGGTACTGCTACTGGTGTTGGAAAGCGTTACAGGATGCGACGCCAGTGTGTCCAGGGTTGTGGATTCGCTGGAGTGTCTGGAAGATGCTCTTGTGGAAGAGGTATGGCTGGCGGCAAAGGTCAGCGGCCTGGGTCTGGAATGTTGCGTCGACGGGAAGTGCCCTTGCTGATTTTGGGGATGGCTCAGGGCTCGAAGGCCTTTCAAGCCCGCTCTTAAGGTTAAATTATTCAGCAACGGTTAATCCTCCTTCGGGTTAAGTCGGTTGAAGACGCTCTGTAAACTACAGGTCGGTGGATGACGAGAAAACTAAAGTGGGTTGATCACGTTGATAAACAAAAAAAATGATGACTTGCTGAACCCAAGGCAATGACCCAAAGGACGCGAGCCAAACGAACTAAATTGGCTTTGACGTATGTATGGAAATCATCACTCCGCAAGCCAAACCATACGTCAAACAGGAGTACTATACGGCAAAAAGACGTGAACCGCAACTTGAACGTTCGTTAAAGAAAACCGCGCAGCGTTTTAAATTGCTTCTTACATTGCTTTCGGTTTACTCAATTGTCGCCAGCGGCTGGCGGGCAGCTGGCCAGCCGGATGAAATTGCTTAACAGTTGGCCGCCCTCCGGGGTTCCCACAGACTCTGGGTGGAATTGCACCCCATAGAGCGGGCGATCTCGGTGGGCCAGGGCCATAATCAGGGGCAGCGGTTCGGCGGGGGTGGCTTCAGTCTCCGCCAGAATTTGCCAGTCATCAGGCAGAGTGTTTCGATCCACCATCCAGGAGTGGTAACGCATGACCGTGAACGGGCTGGGCAGGCCCGCCAGTAGCGGATGCCTTTGTACAATGCGAACCGCCGAGGTTTTGCCGTGCATAATTCGGGGAGCCGGAACTACCTGACCGCCCAATGTGTAAACCAGTCCCTGATGTCCCAGGCACACTCCCAGGATGGGACAGTTTAGCTCATTTTGGCGTTCAATCACCGTTTTACAAATGCCAAAATCCTGGACACGGGACGGATGGCCAGGCCCGGGGGAAATGACGATACCCTGGGGGGCCAGGGCTTTGACGGTGTCCCAGTCCAGTTCGTTGTTGCGATGAACCCGCACGGGCAGAGTGGTTCTGGCCTGCACCATCTGGTACAGGTTGTAGGTAAAGGAGTCAAAGTTGTCCAGAATCAGAAGGCTCAAAAGCGGGCACTCGTTGGGGGTGGGTTGTTGGACATCTCCAAGTTAACCCAGACCAGGCCCGCGCTCAAGGCGCTAGAAAATTACCTGAAATCGTCCGTTTTCGTCGTTTTCATCCAGGGAAATACTCAAATCCACAGGGTCTTTCCCGGAAACCGGCCCTGTTTTTTGGGCGGAAAGCTTAAAGCGTTTAAGCGGATTGAAATACTCTACCGTGGGGGCGTCGGCCTGCGCTTTGGGCAGGGGAATCCATTCACCAGGAAGCAGGCCCGCTTTTGGCAGTTGTTCGCTGTTCAGGCTGAAACAGTCTCCTGTTTTCCGATCCACGATGAGGTGGCTGTTTTTCAAGCGTTCCCAAGGGGTTTTAGGAGCATCGGGGGATTTGTGAGGCGTACGGGTTATCTGGTTTTTGGCCTTTGGATTTTGTATGGGGTGAGGGCCTGTGGCCCTTGCGTTTAAGCTGAGTGTCATCCATTCCCTCTTTCTCTCTCTCTCTCTCTCTCTCTCTCTCTCTCTCTCTCGCGCGCGCTGGCTTTCCCGGATAGCTTGCTTGTCTATTTCTCAAGCCTAGGCTTCCAGATTCACCCGTTTTTTGCTCCACAGTTTGGGCAAATCCTCGGTGGGAAAGACCTCCAGTTCATCGGTGTAGCCATCGGGCAGTAAACTGGTGAATTCCACCACAATGTCCATTTCCGGCGCCTTGCTGGCTTTGGCTTTTTCCTGCACCGATTGGAAGCGCCGAATGGCCAGCTGCCAAGGGTGGTAGGCCGTGCCATGCTGTTTGGCGTCGGGCGCGCTGGAGCCCAGCGGATCGGCTGGGGGGGCTGCTTCGGTGCTATTTTCGGGGGCGGGCAGGGGCCAGACGATAGGGCCTTTCAAGCGTACCAGCACTTTGCCATCCTTGCTTTGTAAAGCCGCCGCTGACAGTTTGATTTGATGAAAGCCATCCACAAAGCTCAGGCGGCCCGCATGCGGGTTTTTCTGAAGCTTGTTCTCAAAGATCAGCTTTGCCTGTTCGCTGGTAATTATTTGGGGGTATTGGCCCCGATCCACTTTAAAGTAAGTTTGGGTGGGCGGGTGGTACAGCACATATTTCAGCGTGTAGTTTTTCAGGCCGTACGGGTTGCCATTGGCCCGCTCACTCTCATGGCTCAGGGTTTCAAAAATGCGTTGGGTGGTCACACGCTTTTCCAGTGGGGGAGCGGGGCGCTTGGGATGCGCCGGTCGAACCAGTGGCGGGATGTTTTCGGCTTTTTTGCGGGAGGGGCCATCATTTTGCTGGGAGTGACGCCAGGGGAAATTGGGGGTGGCTACAGCCTGAGGGTTCAGCACGCGCGTCATCATAATGTGAGTCGACTCCTTCCGTAAGTAAATGCAAATTGCTTGGTCACCGGGCTTAACCAGAACCTGAATAACCCGCCCTGGCCACTGATTGGATCCGTGACACTCCAGGACAATCAAATCCCCCACAAAACCATTGCGAAACTAATGTGAAATCACCGTGAAATTAATTCGATAGCATTCCGAAACCATTTTGTGGCCGTTGGCATGGGCACCCACTTGTTGAACGCTGCCACAAGAAAAGAAACCAGATTAACTTGAATTCGATGTTTTCTTTTTAAGGCAAAAGGGCGTTAGGGGCAAGTTATTTTTTGAGAATTACTCTCATTAGTGCTTTACAACTGAGAATCTTTATCATTTAATTGAATTGTTGAGAATAATTCTCAGCCAAGTGGGTTTCCTATATCTACCGAAATCGTCATTTAATTGTTGGAGTCAAGTGGCCCCGGCTGGCAAAGTCCAGTGCAGGGCTTGCTCAGGAGTGCCGGAGTATGCGATGGGACGACGCGAAAATTAATCTAAGGGCTTTGGGACACTATCTGGATCAGCCCAAGGTGGTTCGCTCTTCCACCAAAGTGGCTGGGGCGGCGGGTGTTGCTGGCCTGGGGGCCCTAATGGGCTACGATGCCTGGAAGGCTCAGCCGCAGGAGCGTAAAAAGGTATTGGTTCGGGATGGTATTGTGCTGGGAGCCACCACGGCTGGCACCCTGGCCGCGGCCGCTGTATTGATGAAACCGCCCAGCGTCAAGCTGATTCAGCATGAGATGAAAGAGCTGGGCGAAAAGCTCTTGAAGCTCAAGGATCAGTACCCAGCCATTGAACAATTCCTGAAGGCCCAGCCCTTTGAACAGCGCCAGCAATTGAGTGTGCGGGAATTCAAAGACCTGATTAAGGGCATGCGGAGTACCCCGCACCCGAATAAAGCCAGGATTGAAGCGGATTTGGATGAGCTGTTTCCCATTGGGGAGAATGAAACCCTACAATATGACTCACTTTGGGGCCTGCCCAAGGCGATTTGGCAAAAGCTGACCAAGGTGGAGCAAAAGGGAGATATCAAGGAGCGCAGCGGTGAGCTGTGGAAAATGCTCAACTTCTTCAGCGTGGGGCTGGCCTCGGTCATCAGTGGAGGATTGGGCGGTGTTTTGGCCAACAAAGTGAACAAAGTACAAGACCCGGATGCCAACGTGAACATGTGCAAGGAGGGGATCTTCCAGTTTGTGGCCAATATCGCCCTGTGCGCGGTGGGGGCTTCGGCGGGCCTGGTGGCCGTGGAACTGCCCAAGGTGCAGCAGGCCTTGCAAAAGTTAGGACCCACAGGGGCCAAAGTGGGCAAGTTTGGCCTGATTGGTACCGGCCTGAGTCTGGGCATTCTGGGTGGGGGTAAAATCGCCAACCAGTTGGGTACCAAAGTGGTGAATCCCTTCTTTGACAAAATGCAGGGCAAAGCCCCCCAGACGCAAGCGGTTCCTGAAAAGCGGCGCATTGAATTCGCTGACGCCATTTTGCACGTGGATGATTTACCCACGGCTTTGGCTTTAGCGGGCATGGAAATTATGGAGCCCTTTATTCCACTGTTTTTTGCCTTCTCTGGTTATCGAACCGGTATTGGTTACCGCAACCATGAGTCCGCCTCAAACGGTGCGTCTACCGCCAAATTTACCGGTCAGGTGACCCCGCCCCTGACTCTGCCGTTGGGTCAGGCCAACGGTTCGCAGCGTGCCCGGATGGAGGGGGCTTATCCCTATGCCCAATACCGTCCCTAGCAGGCGGGCTTGCGCATCAGTGTCACTTTGAATTGAATGTGAATGAAGAAATGGAGATGGGATACAGGGCGCGCCGCCGGAAATCGTAAAACGAACGCTGGCTATGCCAGTGGATTTCTTGAGTGAGGGGCCTTATCAGGAAGCTGGAGGATGACACCAAGCTGAGCTTCCGAGGTACAATAAGGAATGTGAGGGGAATTTATCCCCAGGGGCCAGACTTTGTTCTGCCCCTTTCTTATTTTTGGGCGGTTTTTACATAGTCCTTTTACTTGCGGACTTGCCGGGACTTGGGATCCAGAATGTCCCGCACCGCGTCGCCCACCACGTTAAAGGCCAATACCGCCAGAAAAATCAGGAAACCGGGCATCAACATCCAGGGACGCTCAATGATGTTGCTGATATCCTGGGCCTCTTTCAGCATGTTGCCCCAGCTGGCATCGGGCTGTTGAATGCCCAGCCCCAAAAAGCTCAGGCCCGATTCGGCCAGAATATATCCCGGCACGCTGAGGGTGAGGGCCACCATCAGGTAGCTGGTGGTTTGGGGCAAGATGTGACGCACGATAATGGTCAAGGGGTTCATGCCAATGGCCCGGCTGGATTCGATGAACTCTTCGTTCTTGATGGACAGCACCATTCCTCGGATCACCCGGCTGAGCCCCGCCCAGCCGATGAAGGCCAAAATCAGCACCACCAGGGCAAAGCGCTGCGTACTGGGCAAGCCGGGGGGTAAAATGGCGGCCAAGCCAATCAGCAGGAAGAAGCTGGGAATGGACATCACAATTTCAGCCACCCGCATCATCAGATCATCCACCTTGCCGCCGAAGTAACCGGCCAGCCCGCCGTAAATCATGCCAATGGGAAAGACCACAAACAAACTGAGGAAACCGATGGTCAGCGAGATTTGCCCGCCATACAGCATGCGGGAAAACACGTCCCGCCCGTTGATATCGTTGCCCAGCAGGGAAATCTGAGCGGGGGCATCCACCCCGAAAAGGCGGATTGAACCGGGAATCAGGCCAAACAGGCGATAGGGTTCCGCTTGGGGGAACAGGCGAATGGGGTATTGTTCGCTCAGGATGGGGGTAAATTCCTGGGTAAAGGTGGCCGGGTTGTAGCGTTTTTCGTAGCGAAACACATAGGGCCAGGTGAGCCCGCCGGTTTGATTCAGGATGTAGACCGGGGTGGGTGGGGCTTTGGCCAGACTGCGATCAAAATGAGATTCGCTGTAGGGGGCTAAAAAATCGGCCAGGGCCACCATCAGGTAGAGGCCAACCAGAACCAACAGGGAAATAAAGGCCACCCGATCCCGGTACAGCTTTTGGTACATCTGGCGGATTAAATTTAGTTCCGGGTTGTTGGATGTTTTTTTCAACATGGCCGGGCCTTCCTTACAGCTCAATCCGAGGGTCGGCAAACTTCAACAGAATATCGGCCAGCAGGTTGCCCAGCACCAGCATCACCGCGGACAGGATGATGGTGGACATGACCAGGTTGGTATCCGTTTCCAGCACCGCTTTGTAAGCCAATTGCCCCAGCCCTGGAAAGCCCAGCACGGTTTCAATCAAAATGGCCCCGCCCAGTAACGATGAAAACTCGTAACCCAGCATGGTGATGAGCGGATTGAGGGCCGTGCGCACGGCGTGCTTGTAAATCACCTGACGCTCCGGCAGGCCTTTGGCCCGGGCAGTGCGCACATATTCAGCCGCCAGCACATCCAGCAGGTTGCCTCGCATTTGGCGCTGAATGCTGGAGAGAGAGCCCACGATCAGCACGGTGGCCGGTAAAGCCAAATGCAGGGCCCGATCCCAAACTTTTTCCAGCAGGTTCATACTGGGATAGTTTTCGCTTTGAATGCCTCCCAGGGGAAACCAGCCGCTTTTGACGGCGAAAACGGCCATGAGCAAGGCCAGTAAAAAGCCGGGGAAGGACATGCCCACTGATGCCAGCACGGTCATAGCCCGATCGGTGTAAGAACGCCAGTGCAGGGCGGCAAAAATGCCCAGGGGCAGGGCCACCAGCCAGGAGAACAAAAAGACCACCAGATTGAGTTGCACGGTATTCCAGCCCCGCTGAACCAGCAGCTCCAGCACATCCTCATTGGCAAAGGTTTTACCCAGGCTGGGAGTGAAAAATCCGGCCAGGTTCCCGCTTTTCAGGGCTTCCGGGTGAAAGGCGAAAAAATTGGTCAGCCAGCGCCAGTACTGAATGTACATGGGCTGATCCAGCCCCATCATGTGCCGCTGCTGGGCCTTGGCCGCTTCCGAAATTTGCGGGTTGGTCTCGATACCGGCCAGCGGGTTGATGGGGTTTTTAATGCGCACGGCATCCATTACGTGCCACTGTCCGCCGGGGGTGGGAAGGCTGAGGGGGCCCACCGTAAAGTCGTAACGCATCATGAAAAAGGCGATCATGGAGATGATCAGCAGGGTGGGAATGGCTGCCAGCAGTCGTTTTAAAATGTACTGTGGAATGGACATGACCTACTTGCGGAAGCCTCCCTGGCCTGCTGCACTGCGCACCGACTGGACGGTGTTGGGCAAAGTTCGCATGGGCTGAAAACAACCCTGCTGAAAAGAACCCTTATGTATTATAAGATCATAGACCAATTTCAGGGCTGGGGATACTCCACGGCCTTTGGCAGGAACATCCCCGTTGGCCGAACGCCAGTAGACCCTGGAGTCCCTGGGGTACTGCGTTTAAAGACATGCAAAGAAAGGGTGTTTGAGCGATGAGCAAGGGTTTACAAATGCTACGGTTTCGCCCGGCGGAGTCCCCAGAGGCCTTCGTGAAGGCTCAGGCCTTGCGAGCCACTGTATTTATCGAAGAACAAGGGATTCCCCCTGAATTGGAATGGGATGAATTCGACGCCGAGTCCTTGCACTGGCTGCTGATTGACCCTGAAACGGGAGAGGCTGTAGCCACGGCCCGGTTGTTGCCGTATCAGGAGGCTTGTCAGGCCCGTCCGGTGGCTAAAATTGGGCGAGTGGCTGTGAGTCGTGCCACTCGGGGGCAGGGACTGGGCGAGCAAGTGATGCGGGAGATTCTGGCCTATGCCAAGGCGGAGGGTTTCCAGCAGGCCATTCTGGATGCCCAGACTCGGGCCATGCCTTTCTATGAGCGTTTGGGCTTTGTTAAAGAAGGCTTTGAGTTTATGGAGGCGGGCATTCCCCATTACCGCATGCGCCTGGTATTTTGACCTGGCCAAGGCCTGTTTGGCGGGCGCTTGCCGTGTATAATGATGCCAGTGCAGGCCGTCGTATGATGGGCCGATGAGAAGGAGCGCTGGTTATGTCCAACTATATCGCCGAATTTCCCAAGTACCGTAAGTGGGCCGTGGTGGGTGTTTCCGAGGATCGGTCCAAGTACGGCAACAAGATTTACCGGGACATGCGAGACGCTGGCTACACGGTGTTTGCCGTGCATCCCAAGTTGCAGACCGTGGAAGGCGACCCGTGTTACCCTTCCGTCAAAGACCTGCCGGAAACGCCCGATGTGGTGGACTTGGTGGTGCCTCCCGCAGCCAGCCTGAAGGTGGTGGAAGACTGCCTGGCCGCTGGCATCAAGCGCATCTGGTTTCAGCCCGGCTCCGAATCGGAAGAGGCCGTCCAAAAAGCCAAGGACGGCGGGATGGAAGTGGTGCATGACGCCTGCATCATGATCCAGAAGCAGGCCTGGGCCTGACAGCGCCTGATAGGGGATCTCTCAGGGCGGGTCGATGCCAAGTTGCTGCCTGATCCAGGGGATGGTTTGCTGGGCAATAAAGCCTCCCATGATTGGCAATGCCGCTGTTTTGACCAGAAACACGGGTTGTATTAACAGTTTTAAGTTGTCGATTAACTTAAACTGATCCAGGGCCTGCCAGACTTCGGAAGGGATTTTCTTGCCCAGCTGCCGGTTTCGAATGCCGCACAGGGCCAGCACCATGGCCATAGGGGCCAGGGCGGGGAGCATTTTTAAAAGCAAAACGGCGGTGGCCCCCTCTTTAAAGGCGTGTTGGCTGTTCAGTTCCTTATCCAGTAACTGTTGATAAGCCTGATGGGGTTTGGTGATGGGCGGTTTGGCCAGTTTTAAGCGTTGTCGCAGGGTGGGCGGTTTGGGTTGAAAAAGTCCTTGGCGGGCTTCTTCTTTTGCTTTTTTAACTTCTTCAAACCGGTTGGCGGCGTGCCCCACAAACCAGGGACCCAGGGCCATGCCCGCTGAAATGCCGATTAAGGCGGTGCCCGCCACGCTGGTTAAAAAGGTGGGAATGGGCTTTAGCAGGGCCTTGGTCCAAACCATGTTTTTGGGCCGCAAAATTCCCTCCTGGGCGGCCACCAAATCCTGAATGAAATTACCTTTAAATTTTCCCGTTTTTTTAAGCGTGGCGTTATTGACGTAGGACTCCACGCCCCAAATGGGCAAAGCGGCGATTAGGCTGAACAACAAGCCGTTTTTGACCCCAATGCCCACACCGTGTCTCCCTTTGAGCGTTTGACCCCCTAAAGGCGCCTGTGAAGGACTTGGCATTGGTGGGGTTATGGATGTGGATGTTGACAGAGCAGGCGGTGTGGTCCAACCGGAACCAACTGAGGCCGATACCGCTGAAGGAGAGTACTGTAGAAGCGGGTAAATCCCTCTAGGGGCTGCTACGGTAGGCGGTGATCCGGTCAGCGTCGGTGGGTAGGGGGCTCGCGGGTATGGGGCTGGCGGATAGGGATCGGATAATGGTGGATTCAGCCGTGGTAATGGAGCAGGCAGCATCATGAAACCCTTTGAATGAATTGCTTGATTGAAACAAACCCAAACAGGAAGCACAGTTGTTAGTGACTTTTGGGTTTACAGAATGGACAGGCCAAGCGCTGGCTGGCCTGTTTTCTCATACTAAAAACGGGTTCGTTTGGATACAATAGCCATGCGCTTACGAACTGGAGAGCCTTGCCATGTCACCTGCGACCCATGAGCCTTCCCTGTCCAATCCAAGACCCAAGCCACCGATTGTGGTGGGCATTACCGGGGCCTCTGGCAGTATTTTGGGCTTTCGTTTGATTGAAGAGTTGCTGAAGCTGGGGCAAAGGGTGCAACTGGTCATTACCGAGAAGTCCTATCAGGTTATTTTTGAGGAAACCGGCCTGAAAATGGGCGGCCAAAACAAGGCCCTGCGGGTGTTAGACCATCTCAATTTGCCGGAATCCATGGTGGATTTGCTGGACGTGTTTGAAAACAACAGGCTGGACGCGGCCCCTTCCAGTGGTACGCACATGACCCAGGGCATGGTGGTCATTCCTTGCTCCATGGGAACCCTGGGCCGCATTGCCAACGGCATTACCGACACTCTGGTGGCTCGGGCCGCCGATGTCACCCTGAAAGAACACCGTAAGCTGGTGGTGGTGCCACGAGAAAGCCCCTTCAACCAGATTCATCTGCGCAATTTAAGTTTGCTGGCTCAGTGTGGCGCCGTTATTTTGCCCCCCATGCTGACATTTTATCTGCCGGATTTTGGCACCATTGACGGGCAGATTAACTATACCATTGGAAAGGTCTTGGACCAGTTTGGGCTGGGGCATGACCTATATACTCGCTGGGGGCAACATATCCCACCGGCTGAGACATCGGCCTGACGGCCCACATCGGCAGGCCCCCGGTCGTGGGTGCTGGAGCCGGCACGGGGTTTGCCACGGGCGATGTGCGGCCTGCCGGGAAGGGTCTGCCGTAGCCGTAATAATACAGGTAGGCGGGGCCAGTCAGGACGCCCGGGATTGCCGACTGCGGATAGGGGTTGTTGACAGCAGTTCCGTTATTCTCCCAGCTGGGAAAAGCCTCGTTTACCATTTGCGGAAACTGTCCTTCCAGCTGCCGGGCAACCCCTTGCAGGCTTTCGGTGGATAAATTATCGCCCAGCTTTTGCTGAAGTTGGCTTAAAGCCCCGGAGCTTCTGGAAAGCGCTAAGCCTGCAATACTGCTCATTGCGGTGTCCGCCCTTTGCGTTGGTGATGTTATAAAACCGGTCAAGCGATTTTGATGCCATTACGACGCCATCACTGGGGCACCAAGGGCAAACCGGGGCTTAAAAGAGGGGTTATAAAAGGTAAGGCTGCCTTCACAAGACGTTTGTAACTGTATGAGTACAGCGAGTTAAAAATTCAGGCTGGGCATCTTTGCCAGAAGCACCATGGGGTTGTCTGAGCTGAACGCAGTTTTAGAAACGTGTTGTGAAGGCAGCCTTACCTTAAAAAATGAATTATTCCGGGAAATCGGTGGGCTCAAAGGGATACGGGGCTGGGGGCTGCTTAAAAGTGGATTTGTAGATGAAGGAGAGGTCAAAGCCGCTGTTGATTTTTTCCAGCTCGTATTTCACGGTAAACATTTCTTGCAGGGCGTTGGCAAATTTTTTGCCCAGTTCCTCCGGGAAGAGTTCGCCGCAGATGTGGCACAGCACTGGCTCGCCGTTTTTCAGGCGGATGACGTTGATGTTAAACTCGTTCCCACACTCGCAATGTAAAGTCATGCGGGGGTAATGGGTCAGCTTGGGCTTTCGGAAATCTTCTGGCATACTAGGGATTATAGTACAGCTGGCAGGCTTGTCAAAATAGGCACCCAAAAGGCATCGTGACCGGGGTTGAAAAAATTTGCCAACCCCGGCCGGCTGCTTTAAGGCCCACACCTTTCCTCTGGCCAATCGCCTGTCCCGGAATGCGTAACGATTCATGAACGACAAACGCCATTTAAACCCAGATGCCCAAATCGAGGATGCCCGAATTGAGGTGGCGCAGTCCGTGCCCATTGCCGAAGCGCTGAGCCTGGCTCGGGAGCAGCATGCCGACGCGGTCAGCTTCAGTGACTCGCAGGGGCAGGTTTGGCTGGCTTTCTGCGATGACCTTAGCAAGATGGCCACCATGGGCCTGGGAGAATTACCGGTGGGCAGTGTGGCCATCCCGGAGCGTTCCCCGTTATGTCATGAGAACCGGGCCAATATGCAGGCCACCCTTGACTTGGCCAAGCGCCTGTCCGCTTTTTTTCCGGTGTATTTTGTGGCCGCTTTATACGAATTGCAGTCCCTGATTCAGAAAATGGGCTTGAAAGCCTATGTGATTGGGGGGATTACACGGGACTTACTGCTGTACCAGGAAAAACGGCTGTCCGTTCGGGATGTGGATATTACGGTGGAAGGCGACGCCCTCGCTTTGGCCGACTTTTTGCTGGCCAATTCCCGCAACTTTACCCTCATCGAGAAATTTCCCGAGTTTGGGACGGCCAAAATTAGTTATAAAGACGATTTGATGTTTGACGTGGCCTCCACTCGGCAGGAAATTTATCCGCATTGCGGGGCCTTGCCGGTGGTGGTGAACCGGGGCGTGCCGCTGGTCAACGATATTGTGCGTCGGGACTTTACCGTAAACGCCCTCTCGTTTTCGGTGCATCATCTGGGGCAGGTGCTGGACTTCGCCAATGGCCTGCGGGACATTGAGTTGCGGGAAATCCGGGTGCTGCACCCCATTTCGTTCTTTGAGGATCCCAGCCGTATTTTGCGGGCTCTGAAGTTTTGCGCCCGCTTCGATTTTTCTCTGGCCGAAGAAACGGCCACTTTACTCCAGCAGTTTTTACAGGTGGGCGCTTTCTGCTATAAAGGCGGCGGGGAGCGGATTAAACAAGAGCTGAAAGGTTTCTTGCGAGTGGAGGAATCGCCCGCCAAAAGCAAGTGGTTGCGGTATTTTATGCAGCACCAGTGTTACCGGCTCTTCAATATGGAAACCTCCTTTTCGCCCAGTCCGGCATTGCTTGAACGACTGGCAGGCATTGGGCCGGTTTTACCCGAATTGATGGATCCGCTGAGTCCGTTTGTGGACGCCGATTTTGTGTTTGATGTCTACCTGTGCTTTTTGCTGCGGGATATGGAGCCGGAAGACTTCCAGAAAACGCTGGCCCGCCTGGGGCTTACCCGGAACGAGCGGGAGTTTGTGGAGCAGTTCCGCAAACTCAAGGATGGGGTGCCCGACCGTTTCAGCACCTTGCACGAGTATTCCTCGCCGGGGGCCATTTACGATTTGTTCCATGGGCTGCACTTGATTACCGTGGTAGCCTGTATATTGGAATTGGCGCTGGCCGGGGGAAATCGTTATAAAATCGTGCTGGAAGCCTTTGTAAAATATAAGCGCAAGTGGGAAAAAACCGAAGTGGAGCTGGACGGTAACGATCTAATCGGCCTGGGGGTGCCGGAGGGCAAGGTCATCGGGCAATTGCTGGATCAGTTGCTGCACGCCAAGCTGGCCGGACAGGTGCCGGATCGTTTGGAGGAGGTTCAGTATATTCAAAACCAGCTGGCCGCTCATGCGGAACGACTGGCCGAATTAAAGGCTCAGGAAGGGCGAGAGCAGCCCCCGGAAGCGGAGGCCTGAGCGAATGTGGGAGGTGAAGCCACCTGATCGGAACCTGTTGGATGCCCGGGGCTTGCTGGTGGTAGGCACCCATCCCCAATGCGGGAAAAGCGTTGCCTGTGCCGGGTTGGCCGGTGTCCTCAACGATCTGGGCTTTACGGTGCAAGCCATCAAGCCCTTCAGCTTTCAGCCGGAAGTGACCATTCGGGATGGTTACGAGCAGGCTTTTTTCGATCGGCTCAGTCCGCCCCGGCAACCGCTGGAACTGTTTTCAAAACCTTCCCCGCGCAAGGTGACCGCCGGGGATTGGCAACACTTGCAGGAGCTCTGCCGCAAGCGGGTGTACCCCTACATTCTGGAAGCCACCGGCAGTTTGGCCTCTCCCATTCGCTTTGTCGATCTGGAGTTGAATGACGCCGTGGATTTGTCCAAAGCGCTGGAGATTCCTTTGGTGTTGGTCACGGCTAAAAGCCCCGATGTTATTGGCGTTATGGCCCCCATGCTGTCTTACCTGTGGTCTCGGGATGCCAAGGCCATCGGCTGGCTGGCTGTGGAAACCCAACCGACCCGCGTGCCGGAATGGGAGCAGGATGTGCTGTTTTTGCGGGGGCATACGGACGTTCCCTATCTGGGAGAAATCGCCTACAGCCCCAGTATTTCCGTGGAAGCCATGCAGCAGGGGAATTTATTTCGCATCACGGAGTTGGGCGTGGACTTGTTGCCCATTCAGCAGGCCCTGAATTTGCTGGTTCCCTATTAGTTTCTTTACAGTTTTCACCGATCCCAAGGCCTGACCTCAGCGTATAATGGGCATTACTATGAGCGCAGAATCCCCCATTGCCGAAGATCAGCCCACCGTCCCAGACGCTAAACCCAGTCGGACTCCCAGCCTGTTAAAGGCCGCCGGGCTGATTGCCGCCGTAACCATTTTCAGTAAAATGCTGGGCTTCCTGCGGGATTGGGCGGTCATGTACGCCTATGGTACCTCGCTGGTCAGTGACGCCTATTATGCCGCTTTTCAGTTGCCTTCCTTTGCCATCATCTTGCTGGGCGGGCTGGGTGGGCCCTTTCATACGGCCACGGTGGCCGTGTTCTCCCGCCTGATTAAAGATCAGGAGGCCCCTTCTGAGCGTGCCAGGCATTTGGCCAGTACATTTATTACCCTGACGGGGCTTGTGTTTACCTGCTTGTCGATTCTGACCTTTATACTGGCCCGCCCCATCATGGGACTGATTTTACACGGGGCGGCCCCCTCCCTGATTGATTCCGCCGCCGCCCAACTGCAAGTGATGAGTCCCTGTATTCTGGCCGGTGGGGTGGTGGGCATTTTATACGGCTTGTCCAATATTTATAACTGCTTTGTGTGGCCGTCTTTATCGCCGGTGGCCATGAGTGTGACCATTTTGTTGGGGCTGTGGCTGGTGCCCGGGGATACCACGGGCATGGTGCTGGCCTGGTCGACCTTGGCCGGTGGCATGTTGCAGGTGGTGATGCAGTTGCCGGAGTTTTTCCGCCAGAAATTTACCTTGAAGCCTGCTTTGGACTGGAAAGCGCCTGAAATTCGTCAGGCCGGAGAGTTGTTATTTCCGGCCACGGTGGGCACTACCATTGGGCAATTGGTGACTTATGTGGATATGTTCTTTGCCGCTTCGCTGGGAGCGGGGGGCTGGTCGGCGGTCACTTTGTCCAATCGCCTGGTGCAGTTACCCCTGGGGGTTCTGCAAACCGCCCTGCTGGTCCCCATTTTCCCCCGGTTCAGCCGGGCCGCCGCCGATGGGAATTTTGAGGAGATCAAGCGCACCTTCAAAACCGGGGTGATTTCCCTGTGGCTGATCAGCATTCCTCTGCTGATTTTGATGATGATGTACACCGAGCCGCTCATTCGGCTGATTTTCCAGCACGGCAAATTTGATGCCAGAGCCACCGAGCTGGTATCCTTGGCCTTGGTTTATCAGGCCTTGCAAATTATTCCCTACTTTGCCAGAGACTCCATTACCCGGGTCTTTTACGCCTTTCAGGATTCTCGCACCCCATTGATGGTGGGCTTGCTGGCCATTGGGGTCAAGGCGGCGCTGAACTGGCTGCTGGTCACCCGGTTGCACTTGGGGGTGGGAGGCATTACGGCGGCCATTACGCTGGTGACCTTTATCAACATGACCTTGCTGGGCATTCTGTCTAAAAAACACATCGCCGATCTGGGGTTTCGGGAAATGATTTTGCCTTTCACCAAACTGGCCATGGCGGGTGTGCTGATGATGGCCGCTTGTTTTGGCAGTCAGTGGCTATTGCAATTGTTGTTGCGAGTATTGCCGCAAGCGTGGTCTTTTGGGCAGAACTTGCCGGTGGGGCAAGCTGTAGTAGAGTATGGGGTCATTGCTTTGGCCGCAACCACTGGCATTTTGGTGTACGTGCTGGTGACCTTGCGGTTGAAGGTGAGTGAGGCCCAATATTTGCAGGAACGCATTAGTGGCCGCTTGTTAAAGCGCTTTGGGCTCTCCAAATAACGGATGCGACCGTTACTCACCTCGAGAAAATAAATTTTTCAGTAGATGCCCGGCAATGGAGGGGTTTTCTTTCAGGCGGCGGGTACAGTATGCAAACCAGTCTTGACCAAAGGGCACGTAAACCCGCACCCGGTGTCCGGCGTCCAGCAGAATTTGCCGCAATTCCGGGTCAACCCCCAATAGCATCTGGAACTCGTACTCATGGGGCTTTAACCGATAATGATCAATCAGGCGCAGGGCCTCCCAAACCAGTTCTTCGTTGTGGGTGGCAATGCCTACATAGGCTTCCTGCTTGAACATTTCTTCCAGCACGAGGGTGTAATTTTTGTTGATCAGCCTATGGTCAGGCCATGCCAGGGTGCGAGGCTCCCGGTAAATGCCCTTGCACAGCCGAAAATTGGCCGGGCTGTTGATCTTGCTTAAATCCCGCATGATTTGCCGGGCATCGCTCAGGGTGCGGCGCAGATAGGCTTGCAGCACAATGCCCACGTTATCAAATTGCTTGCGCAGCTTCAGATACAGGGCAATCGTGTCGCTGGTGCAGGCCGAATCTTCCATGTCAATGCGCACAAAAATGCGAGCCTTGGCCGCCGTGGTCACCAAATCGTGCATGATCTCGGAACACAGGGCTTTATCCAGTAACAAGCCCATTTGGCTCAACTTCACCGAAATATTGGCGTCCAGCCGCTCTCGGGCAATGGCCTCCAGCACGGCTTTATACAGGGCGGCGGCCTGATGGGCCTCCTGGGGCGTGTGGATGAATTCGCCCAACACGTCAATGGTGGCCATGGCCCCTTGGCTGTTTAAACGGCGAACCGTCTCCAGCATTTCTTCCAGCGATTCTCCGGCCACATAGCGCCAGGCGAATTTTTTGACCAACGCCCTGGGGGCAAAGGGCAACGCCAGGACGATGAGTTGATCCAGAATCCGCATAAGGCCCTCATCTCAAGCGAGTTTTTTCACCGCGTATCAGGCATTATCATAGCTGAAAATGGTTGAGAAGCGCTGTGCTTTCCTTCGGTTTCATCCCACTGATGGACTGATTGATGGACGGCTTGATGGATGGGATGGACGATGGATGAATGAATGGGCTGCGTCCCGAAGGAATACCGACCTGAATATTTTAAATCCGGGGCGGTAAAGGCACGCGGGGAGAGAGTCTGTCCAGCGGTGTCATGGGGCTGCCGGGGCCGTTGGCCGGACGAATCCCCAATTCATCTTGCGCGATAATCAGGCGGTGGATTTGGCTGGTGCCCTCATACAGGTTGAGGACACGGGCATCCCGGTAATAGCGGGCCGCCGGGTATTCCTCGGAGAAACCGTAGCCGCCAAAAATCTGTACGGCGCTGTTCGAGGCCCGAATGGCCGCTTCGGCGCAGAACAGTTTGGCCATGGAGGTTTCCCGGGTGTTGCGAACCCCTTTGTCTTTCAGGTCTGCGGCGTGTAACACCAAAAAGCGACCGGCTTCGCAGTCGGCGGCCATATCGGCAATCAGTTGCTGCAACATCTGGAACTCACCGATTTTCTGTCCAAAGGCTTCCCGCTCCATGGCGTACTTGGTGGAAATATCAATACAGGCCTGGCTGACGCCCACCGAACCGGCGGCTACGCTGAAGCGTCCCTGATCCAGGCAGTACATGGCCACTTTGAAACCTTCGCCCGGATTGCCCAGCATTTGCGATTTATGCACCCGCACGTTGTCCAAAAATAATTCGGAGGTTACAGAAGCCCGTAAGCCCAGCTTGGGTTTGATTTCCCGGGTGCTGAAGCCGGGGGTGTCAGTTTCCACCAGAAAGGCGCACATGCCTTTATGCCCTTTGGATTTATCGGTCTGGGCGATAATCAGCGCCACCTGAGAAATGCAGCCATTGGAGATCCAGGTTTTCTGGCCGTTCAACACGTAGTAATCCCCATCGGGGGTGGCCATGGTCTGCTGGTTTCCAGCGTCGCTTCCGGCATTGGGTTCGGTTAAACCGAAGCAACCGATGATTCCGCCGGTAGCCAAGCGGGGTAAATATTTCCTCTTTTGTTCTTCGGTGCCGAAGTACAAAATTGGCTTTTCCACCAGAGAAATTTGCACGGAAAACAGGGTGCGTGTGGAGGAGCAAACCCGGGCGATTTCCTCAGTCATCAAGGCGTAGGAGATGTGATCGATGCCTTGACCGCCGTATTCCTCGGGCAAAATAGCCCCGAAGAAGCCTTGATCGGCGATTTTTTTGAGCAGGTCAAAATCAAATTTGGCGTCCTGATCATTGATGGCGGCCACCGGGGCAATTTCCTGATCCGCGAATTCTTTGGCCCACTGCCAAATTTGCCGTTGCTCTTCGGTCAATTCAAAATTCATAGCATGTACCCCGAATCACTCTTATACTGGTTGTTGACTGGTTTTGGCGCTGTCTAAAAACGCCTTGAGGTTGGCAGATGCTGGGTGATTGGATCGACCGTTTCGGTTGCCGATGGTTTACCCGGAATGAAACAACACCCTCACGAAGCTGACCACTGCAAGCATCATTATACGTTAAAACACAAACAGGCAACACTGAGGGGACTCAAACTCCAGGAGCGGAGAATTCCGGGTTGGCGAAATGGCGGCTCCCATTTCGGTTTTTGCGAAACGCTGATCCCCTGTTCGGAGGAGGAAAGCGTTGGGCTAATCTTTTAGGCTGAGGATGGTTCATCCTGTGTGGAAAGCGAAGGTGTGTTGCGCATGGATTTTTCAACCCTGGCCGGTTTAGTCCTGGGGCTTCTGATTTTAGGGGCTGCGTTGGTATTGGGACACGTCCCGCTGAGTACCCTGTTGAACCCGGAAGCCTTGCTGGTGGTATTTGGCGGAACTCTGACCGCTACCTTGGTCAGCTTCCATGTGCCCACCCTCAAGATGGCGCTCAACGCCTTACGGGGCGGCAGTGCGGAAAGTCGTCTGGAAACCCGCAAGACCATTCAGTATGTTTTAGAAGTGGTTGGCTTTGTGCGGGATGAAGGCATTTTGGCCTTGCAGCCCATTATCGACAGCATAGAAATTCCCTTTCTGCGTAAAGGCTTGCAACTGGTTCTGGACAACCGATCAGAACAGTTTATCCGGGACAGTTTATCCACCGAGATAGAGGTGTGTTATCGGGAAAGTCAGGATTGCGCCCGCGTTTATGAAACAGCGGGTGGTTTTGCGCCTACCATGGGCATTATCGGGGCGGTTATTGGCCTGATTCATATTGTGCAAGCGGCCCATCAGCCTGCCATTTTGGGTCAGGGGGTGGCCAGCGCCTTTAGCGCCACACTCTATGGGGTGGCCTTATCCAACCTGTTTTTACTGCCCATTGCCGGTAAATTGCGGCAGCGGGCCCGGGATGAATGGTTTATGCTGACGTTGCTGCTGGAAGCGGTGATGTGCATTCGGGCGGGCGAGCATCCCATGATTATTGAGGAGCGCTTGAACGCCTTTCTCTCGGGATCAGACACCCTGACCGTACCCCGAGTGAATCGGAAATCTTACGCCGACCGGCCGGATCTGTCTGCCACCGCCCTACCGCCACAGGCCGTCTTGCGGGATGATTTTCTGCAAGTGGGTTCGACTGTGGACATCATGGAATGAGGGGGGCGGCAAGCGGTATGACGCACGGTGGCAATCGGCGCAACCCGGCGGCTTCGTCATCCTCTTCCGCTTCGGCGGCATCCAGCGCTCAGGCTGTCCCAGTCGGGGCCTTGTTCCGCAAGCTGGAGACGCTGGAACGAGAGATGGAATCGAACGTGCATACCGGACACAATCGCTGGATGGTGCCGTATGCCGATTTGTTGACACTGTTACTGGGCTTGTTTCTGGTGCTAGTCACCGCCGCCAAGTCAGAACCCCTCAAGCAGCCGCCAGCGCCAAAGCCTGTTGCGTCCGCCACCGCCGCTCAGGGCCCATTAAAGTCCGCGCAAAATCCACAGAAAAAGAAAATGACCGGATCCGATTTGCTATCCGCTCAACTGAAACAGCGCCTGCACATGCAAGGTGTGGAAATTCGTCAGCAGGAGCGGGGTGTGGTCATTTCGCTGAAAGAAAACATTTTGTTTGCCCCGGGCAGCGCCGACTTATCTCCGGCGGCCCGAAATACCCTGAAGCAATTGGTTGGCCAGCTTAAAAAAACATTGGGCGCTCAGCCTCGGTTAATCAGAGTAGAAGGCCACAGCGACAATACGCCCATCACCACCTCCCGCTACCCCTCCAACTGGGAGTTATCCACCGCTCGGGCCACCAATATCGTGCGCTACCTGATTGAGGGCAAGCATTATCGGCCCGAGCAACTGTCCGCCACTGGCTACGGTGAGTTCAAGCCGGTGGCCCAGAATTCATCCATTGAAGGGAAACAGAAAAACCGCCGAGTGGATATAGTGGTATTGAATGAGAGTATGGCCCTTCAAGAACCCCCTGCCGTCACTCACGATTTATCAGGTGCTGGCGGCATTTCCCCAAGTCGAGAGGATTGAGTTTCAATGGCTAGACCGACCAAGCCGAAGGATTTAAAACCCAAAGTGGAAGGCGAAGGTGGCGCTGCGTCCCCGGCCGCTCCGGCTGCCGCGGAAGGTGGCGGCGGTGGTGGTGGCGGTGGCCTGGATCTGAAGTTTATCATCATGGTGGTGGTCATTCTGGTGGCCACCATTGGTGGCTCCGTTGGATCTTCTTATCTCATGACCACCATGTTTGTGGTGCCTGAAATCGGTAAATTGGCTCATGCCGCTGGCGGTGGCCACGGGGCGGAAGGGGAAGCTCCCGCCGGGCACGATGGTGCCTCCACGGAAACCCCCGGTAGTCAGGTGGGCATGAACCTGGAACTGGATGAGTTCATGGTCAACCTCAAACCCGATCCGGCCTTGCCCGGTAGCCAATATTTGCGGGCCAAAATGGCATTGAGCGTCAAAGTCCCCGATGCCCAGAATTGCTACATTGAACACCATGCCGAGGCGATCCCGCTCAACGATGAAACGCTGGGCGAGGGTAAGATTGTGGGGGCAGCCGCCCCGGTGGATAGAACCCTGCTGGCCAGTGGTGGTGGGGGAGGGCCCACTTGTGAGGACGTGTTCAAGAAAAATATGTCCAAGTACGTGCCCACCATTCGGGATGTGGTCAATGGATCCCTCATGAAACGGAATGCCACGTTGTTGGCCACTTTGGAAGGTCAGGAAGCGTTGAAAGACGAAATTAAAGAACAGCTCAACGCCATCATGGCCCCCGATTATCAAATTTTACGTGTGAATTTTCAGGATTTCATTATCCAGCGTTAGGGTATAACCCTCTTACGGGATGCTGCCCTGAGAGAATCCCGCAGTTGAGTTCACCCGGTTTATGGACAGGTTCACGGTCAACGGTTTTAGTGGAAATTGACAGAGGTTCATCGGTTCTGAATGCTATCTCAAGAAGAAATTGATAGCCTGCTTTCCTCCCTTTCGGTGGGAGTGGATCAAAACGCCCCGGCGCCTAGCGCTGGATCTTCCGTACTGGGCTCTGAGCCGTCTATGCAGGCTGTGCATCATGAAAAGCGAAATTACAAGCTGTACAATTTTCGGCGGCCCGATAAATTTTCCAAGGACCATTTGCGGGCCTTGCAAACCATCCACGAGAGTTTTGCCCGGCAGTTGGGGCTGGTATTAACGGCCTATTTGCGGATGACCGTGGAAATTGATGTGGTTTCCGTCGATCAGCTCACTTACGATGAATTTGTGCGCTCCATGCCCAGTCCTATGACGGTCAGCATTCTGGAGCTGGATCCGTTGCCGGGACAGGTGTTATTGGGTTTTGGCTATGAGGTCACCTCCAGCGTCATTGATCGCATGCTGGGTGGGCCGGGAACCCCTGAGGCCAAATCCCGGGAACTGACTGATATTGAGCAATCCCTGATTCGGCGGGTGCTGGATCGGGCCATTTTATCGCTGGAAGAATCGTGGCGTTCCATGATGAACGTCAACGCCAGCATGGTCGGTTTTGAGGAAAGTTACGCCCTCATTCAGGTGGCCACTCCGGGAGAAATCGTGGCCCTGATCACCTTTGAAGTGAATTTGGGCAATAAGCACTCGGGGCTGATCAGTCTGTGTATTCCCTATCCGGTGCTGGAAGGGGTCATAAGCCAGCTGAGCGCCCAGCATATTTTCCACCGCCAGCAGTCCAGTATTCCGTTTGAGGAGCAGGAAAAAATTCTGCAAAAGCTGAATTACGCCAAAATTCCCATCCAGGTGTTGCTGGGTGGCACCGAATTGAGCGTTGGCGATTTGCTGGGTCTTTCGGTGGGGGATGTCATTCGTCTGGATCGATCCGCCACCGATGACTTGCTGGCCTGTGTGAATGGACGCCCCAAGTTTTATTGTCGTCCCGGCCGGTTGAAGGATAAGCTGGCTGTGTATATGTATGACAGTGTGGAAATTGAGGAATCGATTGAGGGATTTGGCCTGTGATGAACGATATGAATGGCGGTTTAACCAAAGAAGCGCTTGACGCGATTAGCGAAGTCTCCAGTATCGCCATGGGTGCGGCCGGTTCCACACTGGGCATTCTGGTCGGTCAGGAGATTGAGATCGCCCCGCCCCAGATCAGCGAGTATGAGAATCTGGCGGGCATGGAGATTCCCTTTGGCGATGTGCCCAAGACCATTATTATGGTGCAATTTGTCAAAGGGATTTCCGCTACGGCCTTGTATATCGTAAAAAACGCCGATGTGCGCAAGCTGGCTGGCATGATGCTGGGCAGCACGGAGGAGGGAAGCGATGACGAATTGACGGAGCTACAGCTGGGCGCTGTGGGCGAGTTGATGAGTCAGATGATGAACGCGGCCGCCACCGGAATGGCCTCTGTCCTGCATGAAACGGTGGAAATCAACAACCCGGAAGTGATTCCCTACTCCAGCGATATGCTGGCCCAGTGCTTGCCTCAGGTTTTATCGGAACCGTTTGTGTTGACCAATTTACAGATGATGGCCAACCAGGAAACGGTGCTGGAAATGATGGAGCTTCGGGTGTCATCGGAGTTGAAAGAGCAGGTGGCCCTGTTTATGTCCATTGACGCTGCCCAGGGCACGCCTGAAATGGCCACCATGGAGAGGGTCTCGGAGATGGAATCTTCCGCCTCGGCCCCGTTCAACGCGCACACGGAGCCACAACCGGCCATGGCTGGAAGCGCCGCGCCCCGTACCCGTTCTTCGGTCGCCGGTGGGGTTCACGTGGATCCGGTGACCGTCCGCCCGGTGGAGTTTGGATCGTTCGATCATCAGCCCAATGTGTACGGCGAGGAGAATAAGAACCTTTCCCTGGTCATGGATGTGACGCTCAACCTGACTGTGGAATTGGGCAGAACAGAGTTGCCCATTAAGGACGTGTTGGAGTTGACCCGTGGCTCAGTGATTGAGCTGGATCGCATTGCCGGGGAGCCGGTGGATTTAATGGCCAATGGCAAGTTGATCGCCAAGGGCGAGGTGGTGGTCATTGAGGATAACTTCGGCTTGCGGATTACCAGCATTATTTCTCCGGCGGAACGGTTGCGGGGCTTATAAGGCTCACCGGCGAGGCCATGGCTGAGAGCAGAGACCCACCTGAGCTTTTTTGTTCGGGATTTTTAGCCGTCAAAATGTCCGAGTGGCGAATGGCGGGCGTGGGGCAACGTGCTAGACTGAATCCTGAAAATCCTGCATGTACAATTAGGCAACTCAGGTCATTGGGGGCAACTCAGGGGAGAATCAGCCATGCGCTGCTGCAAAGGACAGCATTTGGAAGCGGCGAATTATGCCTTTGCACGGTTGCCCGGAGCCGTGTTTGAGAGCGCCTTTTTGCACGAGGCCAATTTTGCCAAGGCCACCCTGGATGAAGCCAATTTCAAGCAAGCCCGCCTTCAGCGAGCCAATTTCAATCAGGCCAGTTTGGTGAACGCCGACCTGTCAGCGGCCATTCTGGATGGGGCCAGCCTGGTTGGCGCAAATCTGTCCGGTGCGGTGTTAAAAGGCGCTTCGTTGGTGGGAGCGGACTTGCGAGACGCTAAAATTTTCAACGCTGTTTTAACCGGGGTGGATTTAACCGACGCCAACCTGCAAGGTGCGGATTTAACCGGCACCACCCTGTTTAACGCCCTTTTATCCGGTACCAACCTGATGGCGGCCAACCTGAGCGGCGCGGATCTGGAGGGAGCCCGGTTGCAGCAGGTGAACCTGCGACAGGCCAACCTGTCTCGCATGGATATGGGGCACGAGGGGCACCTGATGGCCCCGCAGGGAAACCCATCCAGCATGGTGGATGTGGATCTGGCAGAGGCCAACCTGGAGGGCGCCCATTTGGAAGGGGTGCCCCTGCATCGGGACAACCTTCAAGCCGCCAGTTTACGGCATGCCTATTTTCAGGGAACCGATATGGTGGATTCCCACCTGGAAAAGGCCGATTTACGCGATACCAGTTTTGACGAGGACAGCCATTTAAGCCAGGCCCTGCTGGCCGGGGCGGTCTATGACTATCGTACTCGTTTCCCGCAAGGGTTTGACCCCGGAAGCAGTCAGATGGTGGAAACGGGGCAATCCGGGTAAACGGGTTGCCGAGGTCGGAATTTTGAACGGGAGGGTTTGGGAATGACGCCGATTATGGAAGTTTGCGCTTGTCCCCGTTGTTTGTGCCAAGTGGATCATCAAGATCCCGACGTAGTGGTGAAAGGCGGTTTATACTACTGCGGCAAGCAGTGCGCCGAAGGGCATCAGAGTTATCCGGGTTGCGGGCACGCCAACTGCACCTGTTACTCCTTGCCCACCGATGATATGGGCAAAGTGTCGGCGGAACGCACCGATTCCCGGTAGTCGGTATATTGCAAGCTGACAGCCCGCTTCCGATGTCGGAAACGGGCTGTCAGACTGTGAAACGGTTCGCCTTTTGGGGAGAGCGTCTAGAAGCCCATGATGTGGAAGCCGGAATCCACGTGGATGACCTCACCAGTTACCCCACGGGACAGGTGACTGGCCAAGAATAAGGCGGTGTCGGCTACTTCGCCGGTTTCAGTGTTCCGCTTGAGAGGGGTATGCTCTTCCATGTATCCCAAAATGTTGGAGAGGCCGGAAATACCACGGGCGGCCAGGGTTTTGATAGGGCCTGCGGAGATGGCGTTGACCCGGATGTTTTTCTGGCCCAAGTCGGCGGCCAGATAGCGCACGCTCATTTCCAAAGCGGCTTTGGCCACGCCCATCACGTTGTAGTTTTCCACCACACGCTCGCCACCCAGATAAGTTAAGGTCACCACGCTGCCGCCACCAGCTTTTTCAAACAGGGGAACCGCCGCTTTCGTCAAAGCGGTTAGGGAATAAGCGCTGATGTCCTGAGCCAGCAGATAGCCATCGCGGGAGGTGTCCACAAAGGAACCGGACAGATCCTCTTTCTTGGCAAAGGCCACGCTATGCACCAGGGTATCCAGTTGGCCGAACTCCTGGCCCACGGCGTCAAACACGGACTGAATTTCAGCGTCGTTGGTGACATCGCAAGGCAAAATCAGGGAGCCTTCCAGCGTTTCAGCCAGTTCCCGCACGTTTTTTTCCAGACGCTCACCCTGGTAGGTAAAGGCCAGACGCATGCCAGCGGCGCTGAGGGCTTGGGCAATGGCCCAGGCGATGCTGGTTTTATGGGCCACCCCAAAGATTAAGCCGGTTTTTCCGGCCAGTAAGCCTTTAACGGCGGTTTGAGGGACTTCATTGACTTCAGTGGCAGGCATGGAATGCTCCTTTTCTGGATGAATCATTGAACTATGCCCCTAGCGTAGCTGGAACAAACCCTGTTTTCAAATGCGAGATTGAGGCCACAAAAGCGAAAGCGGATGGTTATTCGGCCAAATTTTCTTCCGAAGCCTGGCCATCTGTATTTTCAGTGGGCAACGGAGGGAGGGACAAGGCTTCCAGAAGGGCCGCCCATGCTTGATCCCGGCCTGCGTTGGTTTCAGCGGAAAAGGCGATCAGATCACTGGGACTGAGATCCAGCGCCCGGGCCGACAGTGCCAATTGTTTGGAGGCTTCGTTTTTGGAGAGTTTGTCCGTTTTGGTGAGGATGACCTGAACCCGTCGTCCGTGGTACTGGAGCCACTCATACATCTGGATATCATTATCCTGTGGGCCATGGCGCGAATCAATCAGCTGGATGACCAGCCGGATGCTCTCTCGCTTGGAGAGGTAGGCTTCCAGATTCTTGCGCCATTTCTCCTGCTCGGTCTTGGAGATTTTGGCGAAGCCGTAGCCGGGCAAGTCCACCATCATCACTTTGTCCTTGCTGGACTTGCTTTTGGCGTAGTTGACATCGTAGAAGTTGATGTAGCGGGTTTTACCGGGAGTGTTACTGGTGCGGGCCAGATTTTTGCGTTGGGTCAGGCTGTTGATAAAGGAGGATTTGCCCACGTTGGAGCGGCCTACCAGCACAATTTCCGGGCATCCCTGAAAGTCGGGGCAGTCCTTAAGGCTGGGGGCGCTGATGATGTAATCGGCGGTCAGGATTTTCATGGGTGTTTCTCGGTATCTCCACCAGCCAAGGGGTGGGCAATGCGTTAAAAAAGGGGATAATAAAATGAAAAAAGAATAGAAAAGAATAGTATCAGGCACGAACTGGGAAGTCGAACCCTTTTCAGGGGGCCGCCAGTTTGAATGCCTGTCTGGTCAGCGGTCGGTCACAAGGTTTCTCAATCGGGGAGAATCGGTTTATGAGTAGCGGGATTTACCAGCGTTTAAAACGACCCTTGTGGGCCATACTGGCATTATTGGTGACCGTTTGCGGCCTGCTGTTTGTGCCTCCCACCACGGTTCAGGCGGCGGGCAATGGGTACGGTTTTGCCCCACAACGTTTCCAGAGCGGATACAGCTACGGCAACGGGATTTTTTTCGCCCCTTATGTCTTTACCCTGTACCATGAGCCAAAGGCCGGGGCGGAACCCATCGGGGCCATTCGCTGGAGCCGAAAAACAGGCGGCAACAATATTGAGTGGATTTCTCCCGCTGGCGATCGCCACGCCATTTACGCGGATCACACCTTCTTTTGTTTTTATCCCCTGCTGGATGTGGCCATGATGGCCGTGACCAGCGACACGGACGACGGCTGGGTGGAGGTCATCTACGATCAGGCCAGTGGGAAAACGGGCTGGGTGCAAACGAAGGCTCGAATGGATGAAGTGCCGGATAAACTAGCGGATGAAGTAGCCGGTAAAGTGACGGCCAAGGCTGCCGCCGCGCCTGCCGAACCGTCCCATTTTGGGGTTTACCAGACCTGGCAGGAGTTTATGAAACTGAATGCCAAGGCCCACGGTATTTACTGGCTGACCGGGGTGAAAGAATACTATCGTTCCATTCGCAGCAGCGATGCGGATGAGGCCAAGCTCATTCCGGTAACCATCATCCGTGATTTAAAGGTCAAGCACGTGCGGGGTAACTGGCTGTTGGTGGAAGTGCTGGACTTTGAACGCAACACCCCCATTGGCTGGGTGCGTTGGCGGGACGATGACGGCAAACTGATGGTGTTTCCCAATCTGTCGGGGCAGCACTTGCCTATTGTGACCACCGCTTTCTAGCGAACGCTTCACAGAAGGCTCTCAAAGGCCTTAATCCAGGCGGCTTGGCTACTTGTCAATCTGCCTGGTTTGGTCGTGAGCCCATTCTCAAGAGGGTCTAGAAAAAGAGGGCCCCGCTCTCAATCATGCGGCGCTGTTGCTCAAAATTCTTTTTCAGCAGCCCTCGGCTGCCTTCCTGCATGGCCTGGGCAACCAGGTAGTTGGTTTGGGCGCTGATGCCTTGTAAGGCCAGGGCTTTATCCTGTGCGGCCAAAGAAGCCACGGTGGCCGGGTTGCCATCGGCGGGGGCGGTATTGGCCAAGGCCATTCGGGCTTGATTGGCACCAAAAGCTGCACCGGCACTGTCGATAGCCAAGTTGGTAGGGAATAAGGAGAAGCCCACAGAGGGAATCATAATTGGTTTTCCTAACTTCGAATAAACCAACGACCGTTAAGATTATACATTGATTGATCCGACAAACTACACACTGTAATTATTTAAAAACCGAAATCTCAAAAATGTTGATAGTTTTTGCGCCTGTTAACCCTATACAGTTTTGTGCGAAAAGGGTATGATTGCCCCTGAAAAGAGATGGACAAACGATCGCGGGCGTACGCGTTACGCCTGAGGAAAGTCCGGGCACCACAGAGCATGTAGCCGGGTAACGCCCGGTGCGGGCGACCGTGAGGATAGTGCCACAGAAATGATGACCGCCGATGGCCACGCCGCAAGGCAAGGCACAGGTAAGGGTGCAACGGTGGGGTAAGAGCCCACCGGCAGGGTCGAGAGGCCCTGGCCAGGTAAACCCCGACAGGTGCAAGGTGCCGGAGATACTGTAGGCAACTGTTTACAAGTCTCCAATGGAAGCCGCATTGAGTTGCAAGGGCTGCTCGTCCGCTTCCCGTATCCCGCTAGAGCTGGTTGGAAACAGCCAGTCGAGACAGATGATCGTTTACAACAGAACCCGGCTTATGGCTGTCTCTTTTCACTTTTCCATCTTTTTAACCGGGCGCCCGGTTAGCCGCTTCAGGGCACGGGCGGGCCTTGTTGTACTTCAGGCTCCGGGCCGCCCATGGGGGCTTCCATGGGCTGGGGCATCGCCTGTACAGGGGGTGCCTCTCGGCGTATTTCCTGCGAGGGGCCCTGCGAGGGACGAGGTGAACGGGGTGGCGGGGCTGTCATTGAAGAACGATTGCCACTAGGGCCAACGGCGCTTTTGTCGTTGCTGGGTGGGGCTTGCTTTTCGTTGCCCGTGGGCGGCGGCGGCAATTTATCGGGTAAAGGTTGAGGATACTCGTTTTCCAGTAAAGCGTCATCCGAAATAGGCGGTAGCGAAACGTCTCCAGTCACCGGGGCCTCGTCAGCGTCTTTTTTATTGGTATCTCCCGATTTTCCATTGAAGTCAACCTCCCGGGAATCCGAGGGCACATTGACTGTGGAGCGTGTCAGACCCTCGGCCTTGCTGTCGGGACTCATGGTGGATGTCTGGTTGAAGGCGCCGCCAATGTCCGGTGCCGACTCTGGCAGACGGGTATTAAAGTCCAGGTTTACGTTCTTGAAAAACAGGCTGAAAAAGATGATCAAAATCACCAGGGAAACGGCCACGGTGGAGAAAAAGAGGATTAATAAGTTCTTGGGGCCCATTACACTGAATCTCTTTCTGCTTACTGGGTGGAATACGATGGTTGTGGCTACCTAGACCACGGCCCGGACTTTGCAACAGGATAAACGAATATCGGCCCATTCTTCCGCCAAGGTGCGCATACAGGCCAGGGCAAAGGGTTCTACCTGATCGCCCATTCCCAGCTCGGTGGCAAGACCGGAAGCCTCCACCGGGGCTCCTTGCGGGTCGATATTAATGCCGGTGTGAATCAGGATGGAGGTGGGGCTGAGCGTACAAATAGAAACGGACAGCTTAGCGGTATCCTCAAAGAACAGGTCGTCCCCCCGCCGTCGGATACGAGCTTCCGGGTTCAGCAGGTTGATGCGATCCTGAATGATGGAAGTGAAAAGCCGTTGCAGCAGGACGCCTTCCTGGAGGGTAATCCCGAATACTTCCACAATAAAATTCAGCATTTTTTTGGAGTAGATGTAGTCGTCATTCAGGACGTCTTCCAAATCGACCATGCTGTCCTGATCCACTTCGCAGGGGCCGATAAAAGCCACGACCGCATCCCCCAGAATACCGTAGTTGCGGTAAATCCAGTGGTTGTTGAGTTCCTTGCCTGTATAAGGCGTTTCTTCAGGCACAAAGTGATACTTCATAGCACTAGTGTACACCACTTTCAGGGTTCGTGTTGGCCCCGCCGCCCGTGGTCGGTAATGGCGCTGCCAACGCGGCGGGACGACGGCTGGTATTGGGATCAATCAGCGGTTTGAGTTCTCCGTTGTTGTTGTCGTTGTTCATGGGAATGCCACCAGCGCCGGGATGCAGGGGAGAATAGCCATAGGCCGGGTCATCCACCGCCGGGGCCTTAGCCGAGGTGGCACTGGGCGCAACGGCGGGCGTCTCTGTATCTAATGTGGCTGTTTCGGAAGTTTCTTGCTTTGGCCCCAGGTACTTTTTCTCCACCAGGATTTTGGGCGGCTTGGGAAACTCAACCGCCTGAATGGGGTACATTTTGTAGTATTCCCGGGCAAAATTACCCCAAACCGTCACCGAGTTGGAACTGAAAACGCCCCGCAAGGGCACATACTTGTCGTTGCCCATCCACACGCTGCCCACCATATCGGCGGTGAATCCGCTGAACCAGATGTCCCGCATTTCATCGGTGGTGCCCGTTTTTCCTGCCACGGCCCGACCGGGGATGATGGCGTTTTTACCGGTGCCTTTTTCCACCACGTCTTGCAGAATGGAGATCAGGTTGTAGACCGGCCCTGCCTCGAATCGACGCTCCGGCTGGGGCCGCTCCAGGTGGATTTCCCTTCCCCGGCTGTCTTCCACTTTCATCAATACCGTGGGGGGCAGGTAAACGCCACCGCGGGCAATGGTGGAGTAGGCGGTAATCATTTCTAGCGGGGAAATACCCGCGGAACCCAGTAGACTGGAGAAGTTGGCATCAATGGGGGAGGTGATGCCTGCCAGGCGGGCGGTTTCAATCACCGGATCAATGCCCATTTTCAGGCCCAGTTTAACCGTCGGGGTATTGCGGGAGAGGGTTAAGGCCTTGCGAATGGTCATGGGCCCCATGTAGCGACCATCCCAGTTGTGAGGGCACCAGTTGCTATAGCCGTTGTTAAAGCACACCGGGCTGTCGGTAATCTGGCTTTCAGGGGACACCAACCCCAGACGGAACGCCGTCAGGTACACCAGCGGCTTGAATGTGGAGCCAATGGCCCGGCGCTGCTGAGTGGCGTGGTTGAACTGGTTTTTCTCAAAATCCCGACCGCCGACCAGGGCCAAAATATGCCCGTTGGATAGGTTTTGCACGATGAATGAGCCTTCGGAGGCCCCGGAATACTTGATTTTATCCATCTCGTCATACAGTGCTTTTTCAGCCAGTTCCTGCACCGGCTGATCCATGGTGGTGTACACTTTTAAACCGCCCTGGCGAACAGCGCTGTCCCCAAACTTTTCCTTCAGTTGCTCCACCACGTACTGAATAAAGAACGGATGCTTGGAGGGCTTGGGCAGCTGACGGTTCAGCTCCAGTTGCTCGCTGGCCGCCTTGGCCCGCTGTTCTTCGGTAATGTAACCAAAGGTGACCATGGCCCCCAACACTTCCAGCTGCCGCTTGCGGGCCGCTTTGGGGTAAGCGTAGGGGGAGATGCCTTCCGGGGCTTTCAGTAGCCCTGCCAGCAGGGCGCTTTCCCCAATGGTCAGGTCTCGGGCGGGCTTTTTAAAATACCGGCGAGCCGCTTTTTCAATCCCGTAGCTTTGGTTTCCCCAGTACACCTGGTTCAGGTACATTTCCAGAATCTTGTTTTTATCGTAGTGGCGTTCTACCCGCATGGCCAGAAGTGCTTCGGCCACCTTACGGGTAATGGCCCGCTCCGGGCTTAAAAACAGGTTTTTAACCAGCTGCTGGGTCAGGGTGCTACCCCCCTGTACGTCCTCGCCTCGGAAGTTGGCCGAGGCCGCCCGCAGGGTGCCCCGGATATCCACCCCGTTGTGCTCGTAGAAGCGGTTGTCCTCAATGGCCATCACCGCCCGCTGGATATTGGGCGAAATATCCTTGAGGGGAACCACCACCCGGTCTTCATCCCCGTGGATGTTGGCAATCAGTGTGCCATTGCGATCATAAATCCGTGTGCTTTCATACGGGTGCCATTCGTGCAGCACCTTTACGTTGGGTAAAGCGGCGGCGGCTTCGGCCAGTTTGTTTCCCAGCAGCACGGACAGCAGAAAAATGAGAAAGGTAAAGACCGACACCGTGGTGATGAGGATGATTAACCCCAGCCTGTCCTGAACCACTTCGCTTTTACGGCGAACGTCTACGGGCAACTCAAATTGTCGGTCAGCCATTTTCTGCCATCACTCTTCATCAGCAACGTTTTTCAAACTCTGAACGGGCTTTAAAAAGTGTTTAAACCACCAACTTGGTAAAACAGGCCAATTTCAGATAAAAACGATTTAGCACACTGAGAAGATTATATCTGTTTTTTCGCACTGCATCATCAGGATCGTTCACCATCACTTTTTCAAAGAACAGTTCCACGGCGGGAGACAAAGCGGACAATTGCTCGCTGAGTTCGGTGTAGCTTGCCTTGGTTTCTTGAGACGCCAGAGGGATCAATTGATCCAACAGCGCCTGCTCGGCCTCATCCCGGAAGTGATCCGTGTGGACGGAGGCGAGGGTGGCTTGGGGATTGTAATGCTGGCCCAGGATTTTATAAATCCGGTTGGCGGGCTCATAGACCTTTTTCAGGTTGTCCTCGTTCTGGGTCAATTGTTTCAGGGCGTCCAGCCGGGTTAAAACATCGGCCAAATCACTCAAGGGCGGCGTATCGGACTCCAGTACGGCGTCAATCAGGTCATAACGATTATCCTGCTCCAGCAGCCAGCCCCGGAAACGTTGCAAAATGAAGGTATTCACCAAGTCCAGCGTGGTTTTTTCGTCTTCAAACTTGGCCGTGGCGGGAGCGCTACTCACCAGTTCCTGATAAGCCTGGCGCATCAGGGCCAGCAAGTCTACGGTCAGTTGATTTTCCAGCACCGTCTGGATAATTCCGCTGGCCATGCGGCGCAGACCCAACGGATCTTTGGAGCCAGACGGCAGTTTGGCGTTCTTTTGGCTGAAAACGGCCACGATGGTGTCAATCTTGTCGGCCAGGCTGACGGCAATCCCCACCGGGTTCTGGGCTACCATATCCCCGGTAAAGCGGGGCAGGTAATGCTCAAAAATAGCCTCGGACACGGCCTCGGATTCTCCGCAGAGAGCGGCGTACTTGCGGCCCATGGCCCCTTGCAGTTCAGTGAACTCAAAGACCATGCCAGTCACCAAATCGGCTTTGGCCAGTTTGGCGGCCCGTTGGGTCAAGGCCTGCTGGGAAGCGTCGAAGTTCAGTGCGCTGGCGACCCGGGCGGCAAGTTTTTCCAGACGGAGCGCTTTTTCGTACATGCTGCCCAGGCCTTTTTGGAAGGTAATTCCTTTCAGGCTCTCCAGGCGGTCAATCAGGGGTACTTTCTGATCCTCTAGAAAGAAGAATCGGGCGTCTTCCAGCCGGGCGGTCAGCACTTTCTCGTTACCGTGGCGGATGGTTTCCGCGGCTTGCTTGCGCCCGTTAGAAACGGTCATGAAGTAGGGCATCAGTTTGCCATCTGCAGCCCGAACCGGGAAATATTTCTGGTGCGCCGCCATTACCGTGGTGGTCACTTCTTCCGGGATTTCCAGAAAGCGCTCCTCAAAGCGCCCAACCACGATGGAGGGCTGCTCCACCAGCATGGTGACCGTGTCCAGCAAGCGTTCATTTTCCTGAACCGTACCGCCCACCTGGCGGGCGCTGGCTTGCAATTCTTCCCAAATCAGCTGACGACGCTGACACTGATCCGCCAGCACGGCCCCTTCGGTTTTCAGCTTGCCGAGGTAGTCCTCGACGGAGGGGATGGTGACCGGCCCTTGGGCCATCACCCGGTGCCCGTGGGAGACGATATCAGACTTGACCGGGCCAATGCTCAGGGGCAGATGTTGGCTGTTCCACAAGGACACCAGCCAGCGAATGGGACGGGAAAAACGAATGGTGTTGCTGCCCCAGGCCATAAAGTGGGAGCCGCTCAGGCTCAGCACGATGCCAGGCAGCAGTTCCGCCAGTAGTTCGGTGGTCGGGCGACCTTTCTGTTGCTGGTTCAGCACCATGTAGGTTTCACCCTCAATGGTTTCCTGTACCAGTTGCGTGAAGTCTACGCCCAATTTGCGGGCAAAGCCCAAACCGGCCTGCGTGGGGTTGCCGCTGGCATCCAACGCCACCCGGATGGGCGGGCCTTTGGTTTTAAAGGTGCGCTCTTCCTGAAGTTCGGGTAACTCCTGAATGATCAGGGCCAGCCGCCGGGGGGTGACGTAAACCGCCATTTCTCCATAAGGCAAAGCCTGTTCATCCAGAGCGGCCTTCACTTTGTCGGTCAGCTCAGTGGGGGCGGACAACAGAAACTCCAACGGGAGTTCCTCTGCGCCAATTTCCAGCAGGTATTGGTTGGAGTGAGGGGATGCGGTCATAAGTCGGGTTAGCCTCGTTCGGAGTCACGCTTTACAGTGGCACCATTCTCCTACAGGCAAACCGGGAAGGAAAGGGCTGAATGAGGATGGCCCAGTCCAGGGGAACCGGGCTTAACTTTTCAGGGCCAGTGCCCGTTGATGGGCCTGCTGTTCCAGTGTGTCGTTCAAGGCGGCTAGCTGCACACTGCCATAGCGGCGCTGTAGCGCTTTGGCGATAATCTCATCGGCCAACTGAGGGTTTTTGGGCAGCAATGAGCCGTGCAGGTAAGTGCCGTAAAAGTTATCCTGAGCCACACCCTCAAAGCCATCTTCCCCGTTGTTGCCGTGCCCGTGAATGACCTTGCCCAGCGGAGTGACCCCTTTGCCCAGGTAGGTGCGGCCACTGTGGTTCTCAAACCCCACCACTGTTTGCCCGTTGGGGCGCTCAATGGCCACGTTGCCGATAAAACGGGTATGCCCGGCCACGGTGTAAGCATCAATCAGGCTGAGCCCTTTAAGTTCATCCCCATTATGCGGTTTGTAATAGTGGCCCAGCAGTTGGTAGCCGCCGCAGATGGTTAAAAACACCGCGCCATTGGCCGCCGCTATTTTTAAGCTGTCCGCCTTCACTTTATGCAAGTCTTGGCAAACCTGAATCTGTTGGGAGTCCTGCCCGCCGCCCATAAAATACAAGTCGGCCTCATCCGGGTTCAGCCCATCCCCCAGGCCGGGCGTCAGGATTTGTACGGCAATGCCCCGCCATTGGCAGCGTTGGTACAGGGTTAAAATATTGCCCCGGTCGCCGTAAATATTCAGCTGCTCCGGGTACAGGTAGGCAATGCGCAGTTCCATCCCTCTATTGTAGGGCCTGCGCCTTATTTTGTTAAGGATCGTTTACAAGCTAACATCAAATCCCGAATGTTTGCTTTTATGCTTATACAGGTTGGATGTTAGGCGGGTTGAAACACTGGGTTGCTGATTTAACGCTGGGTTGGATATAAATGCTGGGTTGGATATAAATGCTGGGTTGAAAGTTTGCTGGGATGAATCAATAAAGAACATCAGGCTGGGTTACTGGGTGGATGACTGGATTCAATAGGATCGGGAGGATGAAACGCTATGATGCAGTGGCATAAAAAACGCGACGTGCTGGGTGAGAAATACGGCAGTGAAGATGCTTTGAAACAGGCGCGCGAAGTGCTGTTAAAGGACGAACAGAGCGAAGAGGCCTTCCTGGGCGCTCAGGCTGTCCTGATGCTGCAAGGCTTGCTTTAAGCCTTACATTTTTTAAGAACTGGCAAAACGACGGGATGAGTTGACACCCGTCGTTTTTAGCGTCTGATTTTTAGCGTCTGAAGTGCTGCGGCGGCTGGTCAGCCGGGCTTAGTTTTTGCGAATGACTTCCGAGCCAAAATCATCCAGGGGGCCCATCCAGTTGCCGTAATAAATGTTGTGGAAAAACTGTTCCGTGGTGGACTTGGTTTGCACCGAAGGCTCTTTCCACTCCTGACGGCTGCGTTGCTGGTTGGCCGTCTGAATGACTTCTGGCGAATACCCTTTAATTTTCATCAGATCCCCGTCCGGGGCATAGGCCAGGCAGGGGCTAGCCAGTAGATTGAGGGCACTGGCTGCCAGAACGAGTTTGCCGACGGGGGAATATAGGGCTTTCATGGGACTGCACTCCTTTGGGGCTTGGTAGCGCTTTAAGGGAATATTTAAACCGGCTATCGGCAAGTTTTATCAGGAACTTGAATGTAATTTGCCAAAGTACCGTGCTGGGGCAAATCCAGGGATCTCTGGCTGCGGGGTGTTTTTGGCGAAGACGCCTCGCTCTCCTGCCCGCAGGCCTTGGGACTGATAACAGGCAGCGATAACGCTGAAACTTGATCTATAATTAGTTTAGAGGTGTTAGATCCGGCTTGACTCCTGATAATGGAGTATGTTTCGCCGTAAAGTTAATTTTTTTGCGCAGGGGCTCAATATTCTTGAATGGTTGCCGATAGGACTGATATTCGCCAAAGTTAGCACAAGCCATCCCGTTGAGCTCCCGGGCTTTGTACTCTGTTTAAACGCTTGAAAGGGATCAGACCTGCGTGTCGGATACGTTTCTTACCGATGACTCCAATCTCCCCTCCGGCCTCCTCAGAGGCCCTGAAGCGGAGCTGCTTCTGGCCGGGTATGATCTGACCCTGCCGGATCCGTTTGGGATTGAGATGCCTTGGGAAGTTCTAGGGGCCATGATTCAGGGCCGATCGTCCATTGATTTGACCTCGATGCCGGTTTATACGGAGGAAGAGGCCCGGGAGTTTGTGGCCAGTTACGGCTTTGACCTGGATTTGCCCGAAGATATGGCTGAGATGGAAGCCTATTTTATGGAAGCGGTGCATTTTATCGAGCATCGTTTTCTGACCCGTTCGGTTGACTGGCAAGCGCTGGGGGAGCCGGTCATTCCCCTGGAGAAGATTCCGCTGTCGGTTACGGCCAACCGGAGCGTGCTGGCGCTTTTATTGATGGCCTCTCAGCCCAACCATCCCCACCGACCCTGGGCTTGTGCTTTGCTCAAGGTGATTCATACCCTGGTTTATATTCAGAACAGCCCGCTTTATAAACACCATGCCCAGGCTAGCGAGGCCATTCTGTCCCGCTTTCGAGAAGTGCTGGCGCCACAGAATGACGGCACTATTCTCCTGAAGGGACGCCGAGCCCGACAGCTCAAGCTGTATGCTTTTGAGGCCAAGCACCACAAACCGCGGGAGAGCATCCTGATTAAACTTCTCTGTAAAAAGGAGAATGTGGCCGAAAATGTTTGGGATTTGGTGGGCGTTCGCCTGGTAACCTTTCACCCGGCAGAAGCCTTGCTGGCCGTGGATATTTTGCGGGAGCAGAAGGTTATCTTGTTTCCCAACGTCATTCCCAGCCGTTCCCGCAACACATTGGTCGATTTTGAACACTTTCAGGCCCTGTACGAGCAGGCCTTGTCGGAGTACAAGCAGGGTCAGCGAAGTTTGCAAAGCCTTCAGGCGTTTTTTCAGACCGCGGATTACGTGCAACCCAAGGAAGGCCCCCATAACGCCAATCCGCTCAGCTCGCCTCAGTATCGTTCCCTGCACATTACCTGCCGCCATTTGTTACGGGCGAAGTCCGGGGCCGGGCATACGGAAACCCGTTTCGCCTTCCCTTACGAGATTCAAATGCTGGATAAAGCCAGCTACCTGGACAGCAAAATCGGGGATGGCGCGCATGCCCAGTACAAACAGCGTCAATTGATTGCGGCTCGCCGTCGGGTCTTGGGCCCTTTGCTGAGCCCTTAAATATCAAATGAACGCCGAATGAACAACCGAATGAACACCAAAAGACCTTGCGCAGGGTGAACCAGGCAAGGTCTTTTGAAGGCTGATAGTTAGAAACAGGTAGCAGACAACGGGTTAGGCCGTGGCTGCTTTGAGCGCCTGAGGAGCCGCTGCCCGGTTGCGCCACATGGCCAGCAGCACGCTGGCATTGAAGATACTGGAGTAAGTTCCTGCGGCAACCCCGATAATGATGGCCAGTACGAAGTCTTTGGTGGTTTCTCCCCCAAAGAAGTACAGGGCCAGCATGGTGAGCAACACGGTGAGCGACGTGTTTATACTGCGGGTCATGGTTTGGTTGACGCTCATGTTCATAATGGTCACAAAAGGCAGCTTTTTGGTGTAGTAGACCCGTAAATTCTCCCGAATACGGTCAAAGACCACGATAGTGTCGTGGACACTGAAGCCAATCACCGTCAGTACCGAGGTGATAAACAAACTGTCCACCTCGGTGTTGAACAGGCGACCGAACATGGCGAACACGCCCAGCAGGAACACCGTGTCGTGTGCCAGAGCCACCACAGCGCAAACCGCAAAGTCAAACTGGAAGCGATACGTCAGATAGCCCACAATCAGGATATAGGCCAAAACCAGGGCCAGCAAGCCGTTGCCCAGCAATTCCTTGGCTAGTGCAGGCCCTATGGAGTTTTTTTGCAACACGGTGATGTGTCCGTACTTGCTTTCCAAATCCTTCAGAATTTCCTGATCCACCTGACCCTGCATGTGCTTGGCCCGAACAGAGACAATAGATGCAATGTCACCGCTTGGCTGGGCTTCCGGCTGAGGGGCGGCAGCAGTGGTTGCCGATGGGGTGGCGGGTTTCTGGGCTTCTGCGCTGGTCTGGGACTTGGGCGCTTCAGCCTCGGTTGCGGGGGCTTTTTCTTGAGGTGTTTTCTCTTGGGGGCCACCGATTTCCACGGCCTTTTTATTGATGCCAACCCGGGGCTCCTGAATTTGCACCACGGCGCCCGGGTAGCCATGCCCGTCAAAGACGTGCTTAATATTCTCTACATCCGGCTGAGAGACGTGCCTGGAGAAACCGTACTCCAGCAAGGTGCCCCCCTTGAAGTCGATTCCCAGTTTGAGCGGAGCCCGGATTTGCGGATCCATCATGTTGGCCGCGATGAAATAAATCCCCGGCACTAAAAAGAGCAGGGAGATGCCAAGAAACAGCCAGCGGTGTTTGTAAAGGTTCAAGGGGCCTTCATTGATAGGGGTGGTTTCAGGGGTGATTTGTTTCGACATATCGTGCGATCTCTTCATCAAATGCTTGGGCAGGAAGGCAAAGGCTAGGCCTTCACGGGGGCACCGGTGGCGTCGCCACTGGCATTGTCAATGAGGTGTAAAAAGGTTCGGGTCACTGTAATGGCGGAGAACATGCTGACCCCCACCCCGATGGCCAGGGTCAGGGCAAACCCTTTCACGGCACCCGTCCCCATAACCCACAGCAACAGACAGGTAATGAGGGTGGTGGTGTTGCTATCAAAAATGGAGGGGAAGGCCCGATCAAAGCCTACTTCCACCGCTTTCCACTTGGAGCGGCCAGCCTTCAGTTCTTCCTTGGTGCGCTCAAAAATCAGAATGTTGGCATCCACGGCCATCCCGATACTGAGGATGAAACCGGCGATGCCAGCCAGCGTAAAGGTAACTCCAACGGTCATAAAGATGGCGAAGGTCAGTAAGGTGTAAACCAGCAAGGCCATCCCCGCAACAAAGCCCCGCATGCGGTAGCACAGAATCATAAAGGCCAGCACCAGTCCCAGTCCAATCAGTCCGGCAAACAGACTTTGCTTGATGGAGGACTGTCCCAAGAGAGGGCCCACGGTGTTTTCCTCTACCACGCCAATGTCAACGGGCAAGGCCCCGGCATTCAGGGTGTCCACCAGTTCCTTGGCGGTTTCATGGGTGAAATTTCCCTCGATCATGCCGCTGCCATCCAAAATGGGCTCATTCACGGCGGGGGCGGATACCTGCTCATCATCAAAGAAAATACCAATCGGGGCTCGGGTGGGAGCCAGTTCCCGAGTTAAGTCCGCGAACTTTTTTGCCCCTTCCGGGCTCAATGTAAACTGGACAATCCACTCTCCGCTTTGCTTGGTGGCCACATCGGCCTTGGTAAAGTCTTTGCCGGAAACGCCGGTGTTGACCCACTGACGTTGGGCATCCAGCTTTTTAAACTCCAGCTTACCCACCCGCCCCAAGAGACGTTTGGCCTCTTCGGGGTCTTTTACGCCGGGGATTTCCACAATTAAGCGGTTTTCTCCGGCCCGTTGCACAACCGATTCCCCGATTCCCATGCCGTTGACCCGGCGTTCAATCACGGTTTGCAGACTATCCATATCAGCCGGTCGAATCTTGGGAACGTCCGGCGTGGGCTCCGCTTGCAGGGTCAGGCGGGTTCCCCCTTTTAAGTCCAGACCCAGGCGAATGTTATCCTTGTCCTTCACCACGGTCCACAGGGATGCCATGATCAGCGCTACGATGATTAGCAGGTTGACTTTGGGATTTTTAAACATCAGTTTGGTCTCTTTTAATTTGAATCTATTTTTTGCTCGGTTGTGCGTCTCTCGCCGTTCCCAATGCAGAGTTTTTCTGTGTGGTATTGAGAATCCCGGACTTGGGCGGGCCTTGGGTCGAAACAGGTGGCCAATGGCTGGCGACTGACCTGTCTATACTTCCCGGCAAGGGGAAATGTGCCCGACAGGATCCACAATTCGGTTTATTGTAATGGAAACTGCCCCGAATGTAGAAATTTTTTGTAAAGCGCTTGTCAGGTAAGGCTATACCGCGGCGGTTAGGTGTTGGGAACCACCAGCAAAACCGATTTCACAGGGCGAATGATTGGCGCCTTGTTGGCGGCGTATTTACCGAAAATAGTTTGCCCCTGATACCAAAGGCTGGAGGAGCTACCGCCATCCAGGGCCATCGCTTTTACAGCGCCTCGGGCCTTCAGCAGATTGGCGATATCGCTGAGGGTGAAGCCGGAGCCACCGGGCTGACTGGCGTTTTGCGCTCCCATCAGCAGCAGGATGTCTCCTTTTTCAGTGATACCCACGGCGCTTCTGGCGTTGAGGGCCCATACCCCAATGGGATCCCGGGTACGTTTGCCTGCCGCATTATAATCCACAAATCCTTCCGATAAATCCTGAAGCTGAGGCAGGAGTGTCGGGCCTGCCCCCAAGGAGGATTGCAGCAAGCAATCCTTGGGGATGCTGGCGTTACGGGGGGTAATGTCATACTGGGTCTGGAAGGAACCATTACTCCCCTGGCACAGGTACAGCCTTAATTCCGGGCGGTTAAAAATTTTAGGCAGATAAGGAACCAGTTTTTCGTTGCTGACCAGATTGGTGTTGATGCGAGGATCGGCCACCAGCAAGCCACCCTGGAAAATGAACGAGGTGGTCAGGCTGTTGCTGGGGTCAAAAAAGCCCCCGTTGATGATAAATAAAGGCTTTTGCCCCCCCAAGCCGGGCTGGGTGGTGGACTGCCAGATGGGAGACTTCAGGGTGGCCAGGGTTTTGGAAACCGCTGGAACCACTTTGTAACCGCTACGAGCGGGCACTTTTAAAACGTAAATTTCGCCTTGGGGAAACTTTTTACGTTCAAGGGCCAAAGGCTGGGTGAGGGTGCCGGGGGCCGTTTTCCTATCCGCCGGGGCGGTTGTCTGTTGGGCAAGCCCGGTGCTGTTGACGCAAAGCACCATGAACAACCACACAACAATGACGGCGCAGAGTCCTGAGGGCCAATGGGCAAGGTGACGCTTGTTTGCCAGAAAATGCGGTAAGGCCATAAATAAAGTGCTTTTCCTCATACTGTAAGGATACTCAATATGGTAACTTAAGCCCCCAAGAGTAACTACCAATGTATTGTAAACAAAAGTGTTAAGCAAAACAATTTGAGGCTTAGTTGCCTCAAAAGGCTTGATAAGTCTTTTTTTGAGACTTAATTAGCATCAAATTGGCGTGAGTGGGTTTCTTATAATAGACAAAGCAGTCCGTCGGGATTTTGTTCTTTCCTCGGGGTAAGCTCCATTCTGGCAGTTTTTGCTGCGTTGAATACACCGGTATACATTGACACACTGTATCAACTGAAGAATACGAGGGCCTGGTAGTGGGCAATCCTATGCCTGTTACATCCAAGCTATTGCCTCGGCCAAGGAACTTAATGTACCTGGCTGAAGTGGCCGTGTTGACCCGTTTGGCAACCGGGCTGACCCGCGTGCTGGAAAACCGGCCGTCCAAACAGAAAAACCCCGCCCTGAGCGAAAGCCAGAAAAAGCAGGCCATGGCGGAACGCTTTTTTGTGGAAATTCTGGGCACCATGGGCTATATGGCCTGTTTGCACCTGGGGCAGGATCTGGTTGATTTGTTGTCCCGCTGTAAAAGCCGGGTTTTGAAATTCTCCGATGAAACGCTGGTGAGCGATCTCAAAGGGCTTGAAGACGCTCAGTTCAAAGACGTCAAAAAATTGCTGGATAAGCTCAACATCACTGTTAACGATTTGGATTCAAAGTTAAAAGAATCCGTGGCCGAGACCTATGGCGCTCAGGGGAAGGCTTTTAAAAAACCGGTGTTCAGTACCTTGTACGAACATGAATTACCGGGCTCTACCAAAGACAACCCTCTCTTGGGGAAGGCCAATCTGGTCACGGTGAAAAACCAGCTGAAGAAAAAGGTGGAGCAGGTCGCTGAAAAGCAGGGGCTCTCATTACAGCATCCCGAGCTGGATCATGCCTTGAGCAAGATCGTGAATGAAGTGAAGCCGCTGAAAGAGTTCGCCAAGCGTAACAACCAGCTGGCGGTGCTGGGTATTTTTACCGGGGTCGTCGGTAGCGCTCTGGTGGGGGGCTCCCTCACCCAGTGGATGAACGACCGGGTCATTGCCCCGGGGGCCAAAAAGTTTTTTAACCGCAAGCAACACAAAAAAGGCCCTACCCCGTTGGCCACCCCTGACGCCAGTTCCGCTTCCGCCGCGCCCGTTATGCACAAGGCGCTTTCCCTGATTTCCACTCCGGCGGCCATGCCCATGCCACCGGTGCCAGTGTATTTGCCCAATCCCAAAACACAGGCCCACCCGCCCATTTTTATGGCCCAGCAGCCTGCGCTGCTTCATCCCGCTAACCAGACGCCCAAACCCTGGCCGGGGGGTGGGCTATGATGCACGTGCTTCAAAACACCCCGCGCGTCCTGCAAAATGTGGGCAGCAGCATTGTGAATAAACCCGGCTTTTTCCGGGATCAATCCTTGATTCTGGCCTCGTTGGCCCTGGTGATTTCCCGGATCGTGGTGGCCAATATTTCGGCCATCAAGGCCCAGGGAACGTCCGAAGGGCCTTTTCGTTATCGGGAGTCCATCCGAACCAATATGCGTGAGATCGGTGGATTCCTGACCGGGTTTGGCTTGCTTCGGGGATTCCAGACTTTTACCCAAAAAGCCCTGCGCAAGCCCTTGGGCGTGGAAGTCTCTTCGCTCAGCGATGGCTACAGCTTTAAGCAACTTTGGCAGGATTTGACGGCCAAAACCAGACCGGTTGCTTTTGATCCGAAACTGGCTTACAGCACCGATCCTTTCATCGCCTCCGGGGAGTTGAAGCCGCTGGCCAGGTTTATGTCCCGTGTTTTTGATGCGCCCGGTCTGAAAGGACTGAAGGAAAAAGCGGCGGCACAGGTTAAAACGGAAGGCTTGTCCGAGGCCGCCGCCACTCTGGCCAAAAACAAGGCGTTTATTGTCAATGGCGTTTATAAACTGGTTCCCATTTTGGTGGGCTCCATTCCCAGTGTGGCCTTGGCCGGATATTTCCTGGAGCGCATGACTCGGGATCACTCCGAACAGATTGTGGACGTGGTGAGCAATCGCCTGACCTCCAAAAGTGACAACCCCCCGACGGTGGCCCAGAACGCTGCGTCGGTGGCCATGCCCGCCCCGAAGCCTTTTTCGCCAACCGCGGCGGTGCCAGCGGGTCTGGTTCAGTTTGGAACTCGTCCCCTGTTGTCCTCTGCGCCTGTGATAGACCCAGGGTATCGCTGGCAACCCATTAACCCCATGGCGCGCGTTTTTTAAACCCTGTTCCTTGGTGTTCAGGGCCGGGTTATGAAATTATGGGTGCCGTTCTTTTTTTCAGGAGTGTCCGTTGACTCAACACACTTTCAGGGACTTACGTGTGGGTACCGATCTGGTTTATACCCCTCGGTTGCGCCGAAGTTATGCCCGGCTGGGCAAGCGTTTTTTTCAACGTCTGCTGACGCCTCAGGAACTGGCTTACTGTCAGGGGGACGGTGTGTTTCGGGAAGCCTTTTTTCTGAAGCGTGTGGCTGCCCGTATCGCGGTGAAGGAAGCCGTGGCCAAGGCACTGGGCATTGGATTGAATGGGCTGGGCTGGGGGCAGGGAATGGACTGGCATGATGTGGAAATTGTGGCCCAACAACAAAGCCCCCCGGAACTCATCCTGAGCGGGAGGGCTTTGCAATGTGCGAGGCAGTTAAACATTGAATGTTGGCGTTTCAGCCTCTCTCATGACGGTGATTACGCCATTGCCACCGTGACTGGCCTGATTAGGGCCTAGGCCGTTGCCGGGGCCTCTTGGACGGTCGGCTTGGACTCCACCGCTGGCGGTTTGCTGACGGGGGCCTTTACGGTTTTCACGGGCTTTTTAGCGACCGGCTTCTTGACGGCGGCTTTTTTGATGGCTGGCTTGGCTGCCGCTTTTTTAGCGACCGGCTTCTTGGCGACGGCTTTTTTGACGGCTGGCTTGGCTGCCGCTTTTTTAGCGACCGGCTTCTTGGCGGCGGCTTTTTTGACGGCTGGCTTGGCTGCCGCTTTTTTAGCGACCGGCTTCTTGGCGGCGGCTTTTTTGACGGCTGGCTTGGCTGCCGCTTTTTTAGCGACCGGCTTCTTGGCGGCGGCTTTTTTGACGGCTGGCTTGGCTGCCGCTTTTTTAGCGACCGGCTTCTTGGCGGCGGCTTTTTTGACGGCTGGCTTGGCTGCCGCTTTTTTAGCGACCGGCTTCTTGGCGGCGGCTTTTTTGACGGCGGCTTTTTTGACGGCTGGCTTGGCTGCCGCTTTTTTAGCGACCGGTTTCTTGACGGCGGCTTTTTTGGCGGCGGCTTTTTTGGCGGCGGGCTTTTTGCTAGTGGCTTTTTTCAAATCCGAGGCCACTTTGCCAATGGTTTGGCTGGCAGAGGCGATCGCTTTGCGAAGGGTGCTGTCAAAATCGGATTTGCTGCTTTGAAAGCGTTTCTTGAGATCCTCGGCTACTTTTTTGGCTTCGTTGGGTTTAATGTCTCCCCGAGCCACCATTTCATCCACCAGATCAGTGACCGCGTCTTTCAGCTTTTCCGCCGTCATGACGGTGGCGCCCAATCCGATCAGAAACGCTTTTTTCAATCCTTCCAGAGAATCATTTTTTTGTGTTTTCCTGGCGCTGACGTGTACTTTGCGGTTGGCGCCAGCTTTACTGACCGTGGATTTCACACTGCTTTTGGTGGTTTTTTTGACGCTGGCAGGCTTCTTGGTCGCCGCACTTTTAGAGGCTGTCGCCTTCTTGGTTTTCAATGTTAAAACTCCTCTCGCTATCCAGAAATTATCAGTGTTATTGTATCATTGCTTTTTTAAATTTGATGCTTTCGCACGTGATTCTATCCATTTGGCTAAGGGAAAAAGCGTGGGTGATTTTATTAAACAGGCCTGCCAAACTTGAGCGTGTATCTTCTTCACAAATTCTACCTGATCTTGTCTTAAATCTGCGTATACTTCCAATATCTCGGTAAACGGATGCTTCGACCTCGTTACTGAAAAACCAAAAGGGATGCTTAAAGCCGGGAACTGGCAAGTTTTGCGCGAATTTTAAAATTCCCCCAAAAAGAGGAATTCAACCTTGTATTCGGCTGCCGGATTAAAGGTTGTCACGGTCTGATCCGATAAGTTCCAGTAAGACTTGGAAACTATTTTTTGAACGCTTGAGAAAGACACTTGATTAAAAGGATCGATCCACTATGGGACTTGCAGCCAGTCAATCCAGGTATCTTAGCCTGACCGCCCGCAAGAACGACCTGGAATTAACAGGCCAACAAATTAACCAGTCACGGTTAACCCTTGCCAATGTTCAGAATGATCTCTATAACTCCACCACCAACCTGGAACCGGACTCCGATGAGGCCATAAAGATTCAGTTAAGGATCACCGCCATTCAGAGTCTGGATAAAGCGCTGGAGCTTCAGTTGCGGCGGGTGGATACCCAGCAGCAGGCCGTGCAAACGGAATTGGAAGCGGTTAAAAAAGTAATTGATAAGAATGTTGAACTTACATTCAAGACTTTCGCGTAACGGTCGAATAGTCGAATAGAGGAATAAACCGATTCAAGTTTAATCCATATAAATACCGGCCAGATACCGGGAAGCTATCAGACTGGAGAATTGACCGGGAGGTCTACCCAAAGCCATGAGCTACAAAAACGATTCATACCTTGTTATCCTAGGCAGCTACGATAAAGCGGGCAGTGCGGCCAAAGCCGAGCTGTTTGAAACCTACGATCGTTTGCGGGATTTAACGGTTTCCGGCCCGGCTCTGGGTGGCAGCGGGGTGGGTAAATTTGGCAGCTTGCTGATGAACGTGGCCCGCATGATCGGTGGCTCGCCCTTTCTTCCGACCTTTGGCAGCGAGGCCATTAATATTCCCGGCACATCCTATTATTCTCCCATGTCGGGGGGAACCGGCATTTTACCCGGTGGTCAGGCCGCATTCGGTCTGGCTCCGTTTTCTAACGTGACCGGTATTACAACCGGTGGGGCGGCCCCCATTGGTAACTCTGCCATTGGGCCGTTGAGTTTATTTTCAGCTTTGGGTACTGGCTCTCTGGGAGCCAGTGCTCTTGGGTTTTCTGGATTGGGCAGCATAGGCTTTCCCATGAGCAGCACCATTGGTGGGGTATTTACCGGTGGGGCCAGTCCCATTGCCGGTGAGGCGGGTGCCTTGAATGGTGGTTTTATCGCCGGGGGCGCTTCCGGTATTGGTGGGGCTGCCACGGCGGGCGGATTGGCACTAGGCACTGCCGCCGGGGCTGGTTTCGGGCGAAACTGGGTCATGCCTGCCGCGGGTATTGTCAGCGGGATTGGGGGCTTACTGACCACGCTGGGGCCATTTTTCGGCCCGTTTGGTCTGGCCGCCGCCGCGGGCGGATCGATTTTAAGTGGCGTGTCCGGGGCTGTGTTGTCCAGTTTCCAGACCATTTCCAACCGGCTGTTGGTCAATGCCGATACCATTTTATCGACCAAAATTAAAAACCTGGAGACCACGGTCAAGCAAATTGACGCGCAGGAAGAAATTTTGCGTAAGTTGCTGAAAGAATCCGTGGAAGGTGATAAGAAAGCATTGGAAAATATCTAGACAGACTATTTTTCAAAACGTACCGACTGAACAGGGAACCATGAGGTTTGTGCTATGGAGCGTCCGACCGGAAATTCGAATGATTCTCAACCACCTGACCAGCCACCTGTGGATCCGTATCTGTACGCGGCCAGCCTCAATTCCTTTATGACCGAGCGGAATCCTGTTCAAATTCTGGTGGGGGATATGGGTCGCATGATTCAAACCGTGGTCAACCTGGGGAAGAACCGTAAAATAGCCCAGCAGCGCATCCAGCAGCTACAAGCCCAAGTGGACAAAGTGGAAAGCGACATCGCCCAGGGTAATCCCAAAATCGTGGGTACCCGGCTGGATAAGTTGCGTTAACCCCTCAAAGAGGGGTACTCATTTTTTAGGCGAGGCTGCCTGGAGATTTTGATTTGGATCTTGGGAGCTTGGGATTCTGGCGTTGGGGGTGAAGCATCCGTAGGCATTCTATTAATTTTTGTAGTTTACTCTGGATAGATGCTTTTTGATCTCGCCGAAGATGACTGAATAGGGGAATGTATCCTAGTGATTAAAAGTCTTTTGAGTTCATCCGTCTATTTTTATCCAACCCGGCAACAGAAACCCTCTTTAAAACGCAAGCAGTTGAGTTTTGGTGGTTGGGCGACATTAGCGGGAACAATGGCTGGTAGCAATTATTATTTGTTGAGTTCTCAACCTCCCAAGCCAAATCTTCAACTGAATTTACGGCCTGATAATTCAAAGATTGTTCCTCACGCAGTCTCCAGTTTGGGGCGTCGGGTTTAAATGGCCGGGAATCAGACAGTTTAGGAAGCTAGCCCAAGATTACGGCAAAGCAATCATCCGGGCATGCACTAAACCCATTGATGAGGTGATGAGTGATGAGAGGGGCATACGGTCTGGTTGGCTAACTCACCACATCTTCGCTGGGAGCGTCTTCGTAATCGCCCTCGTGGCGCTGGATTTCCGGGATCTCCGGCTCGCCCCGGTTCTCCTTGCCAATCAGCTTCACCAGATGGGCCAGATCCTTGCGATCGGCCGTCAGCTTGAAATACTCATGAAAATGACGGGTCACGTTTAACTGGTACGAGCGGCCTTCCCGGCGCTTGGTGATCAGCTTGTGCTTGAGCAGGTTGGCGATATGGTCATAGGCCACGCTGCCCCGCCACTCAATGAGATCCGATTGCAGCACCGGGGCCTTGATGGCAATGGCGGATAAGGTGCGCAATTCCGCGGCGGACATTTCCAGCGGCATCATTTTATTCACCATGTCGCCGTACTCTTCTTTCACCTGCAAAATGTAGCCATCCGTATCGTCAATTTCCAGCGAGGAGCCTTCCCGGAAGTTGTAATCGCCCATCAGCTCCATCAGGGCGAACTCGGTTTCTTCGTAGGGGGCATCAATCATCTGGGCAATCTCATGCAGGGTCAGCGCTTTGCCGGTCATAAACAACACCGATTCAACACGCCCTTTCAGGCTTTGTCCCGGTGGTAGCTTCACCTGGAACGGTTGGGGCTGTTCGTTATTCTCATCATCCGTTTCCGGGTATCCGTAATGCACGCTCATCCGGCCAGTTCCTCTTGATCGTCTTGTTGATTCCCCTGCTCGAGGGCGTCATTCTCGGGGGCATCCGGGGCCACGAAGACCTCGGCGTAAAATTCTTCCTGATGCATGGAAAACCCACCTCGGGCGGTTAAAAACAGCAGGGCCAAAAAGGCGGAAATTTTATCCAGCCGCCCCCGTTCCATAATCTCGGTCAGCGAGACCTGCTCCTGATGAATCAACACCCGCTCCAGCAGGTGCCGCAGTTGGCTCACGGTGTCCTCGTGGAACTCCTCGTGGGCCATTTCCTCAATATCATCGGCGGTAAAGTCGGCGTAATCCATCATGCGCCGATGGCTGGCCTTTTCCACCTTCTCTTTCAAGCTGCGGCGCTTTTCCAGTTCTTCATACTTTTGCAGCTCCAGAATCAAATCTTCCAGGGTGACGTTGCGAATGCGGGGCTGTTTGGTGCTGGTGCGGCGCTTAATCACTTCATCCAGCGAACGAAAGCTGAACTTGGGCTGGATGACCCGGTTGTTGTCCATAAAGTCCGGCTCCAGCAGCTCATCCAGAAACTCATCCGGCGGGTTCAGGTAATTAATGCCCGCCAGTTGATCCGACTTCATGCGCAGCAAAATGGCCAAATACAGCAGGGTTTTGCCGGTGATCTTCAGATCGGACTCTTTCAGTTCGGCCACGGCCTGTAAATACTGATCCGCCACCTTCACAATATCAATGTTCCAGGGATCAATCTCCCCGGACTTGGCCATTTCCACCAGCAATTCCACCCCGTCCTTGGCTTCGGTGGACTGTTCGGTCGGCTCAGCCAGCGATGCTGGCTGCGGTAGGGGCTCAGGACGCGGCTGCAATGGTCTCATCTCCCTCAGTTCCCGAGGTGGTGGGGTCTTCGTCCGGGCGGTGCTTGATACCGGTGACCTTGGTAATGCCGTTTTGGCGCTGGGTGACTCCAATGGTTCGCTCGGAGCATTCGATCATGGGCTTCCGCAAGGAAACCACAATAAACTGGGCCCGCCGGGCCTCCCGATTGACCATGTTGGCCAGTTTTTCGGCATTAATCCCGTCCAGATTCTGATCCACCTCATCCAGGGCGTAGAAAGGGGCTGGCATGTAGCGCTGGATGGCAAAGACAAAGGCCAGCGAGGTCAGGGATTTTTCCCCACCGCTCAGCCCCTCAATCCGAAGCATCTTTTTGCCGCGCGGCTGGGCGTGAATGGTCAAGCCGCCTTCAAAAGGCGAATCCGGGTTGGTCAGCATCAGCTCTCCATTCCCGTCGGACAGTTCGGCGAAAATGCTACGGAAGTTGGCATCCACGCTTTCATAGGCTTTCATGAAGGAGACTCGCTTCAGCTCGTGATAGCTGGCGATTTTGACCTGGATGGTTTCCCGTTCCTGGTTCAGGGTTTCAATCTTTTCGGCCAGCTCGTTGCGGCGCCCGTTGACCCGATCAAACTCCTCAATGGCCAGCATGTTCACCGGTTCCATGCTCTCCATCTTCTTGCTCAGGCGGGCGATGTTCTGGTTGACTTCCTCGCCGGAGGGCAGCTGATCGGCCTGAATGGCATCCGGGTCAATTTCAGCCAGTTTGAGCTGGTTGCGAACCAGTTGCAGTTGGGGTTCCAGCTCCCGCTTACGTGCCTGAAAAGCCAGCATCTGCTCATCCAGTTGCTGCACGTTGCGCTCCTGAATGTTTTTCTGCTTCTCCTGCTCAATCAACAGGGCTTGCACCTGATCCCGCTCGTCTTGCAGCTTTTTGAGTTCCTCATCCAGCTCGGTGGTTTGGGCCTCAAGCTCGTTGATTTGCCGCACGGTCAGCTGAATTTCCTCGATGGCGGCGATTTTTTCCTTGGCCATGGCGGCGCTATGCTGGGTAAATTCCTCAATGCGCTTTTTGCTGTCCTGAATGCCCACTTGCTGGAAGTTCTTTTCCATTTCCTTGCTTTTAATATCGGTTTGCACGTTCCGCATCTGGGAGTCGTAATACTCCATCTGGAATTTCACTTCCTTCATGCGCTCCCGCAGTTCATCGATTTGCTCGCTGGGCAGTTGGCTTTCAATGGCTTCCAGCTCCCCTTGCAGGCTTTGCACGGTGCCTTGGCGTTGGGCCAGGTTGACCTCCAGGGTTTGAATTTCCTGGGTCAGCCGCTCAATTTCCGTGTTCAGATCGCTTACGTCCACGGCGCTTGCTTGCAGCTTGCGAATTTCTTCCAGCTGGGCGTTCACCTCATCCAGTCCGGCGGAAGCCCGGGAGTACTGTTGCATCAGGGCCGTGTAATCCGCTTTGACGGTTTCCATTTTGAGTTCCAGCTGGGTGAGCTGCTTTTGATGGGTTTCCTTTTCCATCTCGGCCCGTTCTAGACGCTTGGCCAGGGTTTGCAGCTCCTGCTCGACGTTGCTGCCCCCGAAGTAGTTGCCGCTGCGTCCCCGGTTTGCTTGGGATCCCCCGGTCATGGCCCCGGATTTTTCCATCAGGCTGCCATCCAAAGTCACCATGCGGAACTTGCGGAGCAGCTTCCGGGCGGCCTGAGCGTCTTCCACAATCAGGGTATCCCCCAATGCGTAACTGAAGACGTCTTCGTATTGGTGATCGAATTCAATCAGGTTCACGGCGTAATCAATGACGCCCGGATCCCGAGGCAGGGGTGGAAGGCCCCGGAAGCTCTGGATTTTGTTCAGGGGCAAAAATGTGGCCCGGCCAGCCCGGCTTTCCTGCAACAGTCGGATGCCTTCGCTGGCCACCTGATCATCATCCACCACGATGTTCTGAATCCGACCGCCCAGGGCGATTTCCATAGCCAGGGCATACTCCTGGTTCACGTCCCCCAGCTGGGCCACGGTGCCATGAACGCCATGCAGGCCCGATTTTAAGACCGTATCTACGGCTCGGGTGAAGTTGACTTCCTCATAAGCCCGCTGGCGGGCTTCCAGTTGCACATATTCCCGGTGGAATTCCTGATATTTGGCCTGAACCTGGTTTAGGTTGACCTTGGCTTGCCCATAGTCACGTTGTAACTGGTTCAGTTGGGCCTCAAAGGCTTCTTTTTCATCGCCAAAAATTTTGACATCCCGGCTGAGGTTGGCGTGGCGGCCATTGAGTACCACCAGTTTGTCCGCCCCTTCCTGATTACTGCGCAAGCGAATATCCATTTCGTACTGGTTACGCTTGATTTCCGCTTCCAGATCCAGTTTGTCCCGGTTGAGTCGGGAGACCGCGTCTTCAGCTTCGCTCAGTTGCTGCCGAATCCCGCTGCGCTTAACGCTCAACTCACTACTGGAGCCGGTGAGGGCATCGAATTGCTGCTCCAGCTTTTGGGCTTCCTTTGCCTCGTCGTTATACAAGGCCTGTAATTCTTTGTACTGGTAATTAAAGCCTTGGATGGCCTCATCCAGATCGTTGGATTTTTCTTGCATGCGCTGAATTTCCGACTGCGCTTGCTCGGCGCGTCGTTGGTTATCCGCCGTTTTTTCCTCGATGCTTCGAATGGCGTCTTCTTTGCGGGCGATGTGGCCTTTGAGCCCTTCAATCTGTTTTTTCAGGGCGATTTGCTGATCTTCGCCCTTCTTTTTCACCTGGCTGGAGAGATCCAGCAGTTGGGCGTGGGTCACCTGAATGTCGGCCACCAGTTGGTGGATGAGCTGCTGGGCAGACTCCTTTTGTTTGCGGGCATCCACCAGGTTTTGGTTAGTAGCGCTAATGGCCTTTTGTATGTCCAGATACTTAGCGGCCAGCAACATGCCCTCATAGCGGTTTTTTTCATCCCGCAGTTTCTGATACTTCAGGGCATGATCCCGCTCCGTGCCCAGTTGTTCCAGGCGCAGGTTGATTTCATTGAGCAGGATGGTGTTGCGCTCAATGTTGGCCCCGGTGGCTTCCAGTTCCCGCTGGGCCTGCTCGATTTTTCGGTCAAACTCAGCCACCCCAGCGATTTCATCGATAATCTTGCGCCGTTCCATGGGCGACATGTTCACGATACCGGCCACATCCCCCTGCATCATGACGTTATAAGTGCCCGGAGAGACGTTAAACTGCCCTAGATAGTCGTGGATGTCGGTCAGGGTGGTGGGTTTACCGTTCATGTAATAGGTACTGGTGTAGCCGCTGGCGTTGCCTCGGATGCGGCGGGTGATCTGCACAAATTCGCTGTTGGGGCCCAAATCGCTGAGGGCAATTTCCTTTACCCCGGTCAGGGCTTTGGACTCTGATTCGGTCAAGGGAGCAGCATCCTCAATGCTCGATTCTTCAGTTGCGCTTGAGCCAGATTCATCGCTTTCCGAGAGCGCCAACGGTATTTGGAGGGCCGCCTTGGCCATGTCCTCGGCGCTTTTGCGGAAGGTAATGGTGACAATGGCTTCTTTACGCTTGGACAGGTTGTTGATGAGATCCGATAACTTCTCCGCCCGCATGGTGCGAGAGGTGGATAAGCCCAGACAAAACAGGATGCTATCGATGATATTACTTTTGCCGGAGCCATTGGGCCCGGAAACCGTGGTAAAACCATCCTCAAAGGGGATAACCGTCTTTTCGGCGAAGGATTTGAAGTTGTCAATAACGATCTGGTGGATGTGCATTGCCGGTAACGACCCTTTAAAGCTCCTGAATCTCTATCGGGATGGAAGCTGACTCCCATCAAGAACGGCGGTATAATCTCCTGGATGCCCCAATCGGTGTTTGGGACGGACGGAATTCTTGTGGAGATCGGCTTGGGGTGAGGGGTTTTGGCACAAACTGCGGGCGGCGGTGTCTCTCTGGTGCCGCCAGCGGTAAACCCGTTGTGCTGCTTTGGCTTCTTAAACAGCGTTTTAAAAGCCGAACTCGATACATAATCGTAGCACACAGGGCGTTGTCATGCGGAATTTTTCCAGTGGGCTGCTTAACGCTTGGTGATAATAAAGGGAAGCTCATGGTTTGTTGGATGAATGCGCTGTGCAGCGGCTGAGCCGTTTTTTCTGTACCATTTCTGAAATTTCCTGTAAGATGATGAGTATGAAAGAGGCCAAGTCTTTAAAAATCCCATATTTGCCTGAGGAAGCGCGGATGGTGACCTATGAAAATGGGTACACCTTTGTGTTTGTCCCCAAAAAAGGCGATGTGTTCAACATCAGCACCTGGGTGAAAACCGGGTCGATTCACGAAGACGATCAAATCAATGGAATTTCCCATTTCCTGGAGCATTTAATGTTCAAGGGCACCGAGCGCTTTAAGCCCGGTGAGTTTGATAAGGCCATGGAGTCCATGGGCGCGGTTATTAACGCTGCCACCTGGAAGGATTTCACTTTTTATTACGTGACCGGCCCCAAGGGCAAGTCCGATACGGCCCAGTTGGGTCAAAACTTTGAACTGGCTCTGGATTTACATTCCGATATGATGTTGGGCTCCACCATTCCCGATGAGGAAGTGGGCCCTCAGTACGATCCGTTTGACGCCAATTACAAGGGCGAAAAGCGGGAGCGTAGCGTGGTCATCGAAGAAATTTCCATGCGGGAAGATCAGCCCTGGACCAAAATTTATAACTCTGTGAATCATATGATGTACGAGGCCGGGCACCCATACCAGCGGGATGTCATCGGCACCCGTCAGATCATTGGCAACGTGCCTCGGGAAACCATTTACCAGTATTACCGGCAGTGGTATTCGCCGTCCAACATGACCACCATTGTGGTGGGCGATTTTGACTTCAACCTTCTGGAAGAAAAAATCTGCCGCTATTTTGATTTTGAGAAATTCAAAATTGCCGCCAATGGGAAGGGAAATACTCCACGGGCCGATCAATTTAAAGCGCCTGCCGTCAAACGGTATGACGAGGTGAAGGGTGAGTACCAGACCTCCTTCTTTATCATGGGTTTTCATGCCCCGGATCCGAAAAATTTGAAAGAAACCATTGCCCTGGATGTGGTCAGCCACGTGCTGGGCGAAGGGCGCAGTTCCCGGCTGACCCAGGCCTTGCTGGAAAAATCGGCCACGCCCGTTTACAACTATGTTAGTTGTGGGCAATCTACTTTTAAATTAGGGAACGTGTTTTTCATTCAGGGGAACTTCAATTTCCCGCAGGGGCAAAGCGATCCCAAGCCGGTTTTGAAACAACTGGAAGCGGAACTGGAAAAATTGCTGACCACTGAGCCTGTCACGGAAGCGGAATTTCAGCGGGCCGTTAAAAAGTTAAAGGTCAATTTCGCCGAAACCTCAGAAACCGCCTCCGGTATTGCCGAAACCATCGGGGAAGCCATTACGGTAGTAGGTTCTATTGATTCTTATCTGGATTATCTGACCGTGTTGAGCCAGTTGGATGTGGATACGGTGAACGCCGTGGCCCGCCAGTATCTGTCTTTAGATAAAGCCTATACATCGGTTATGGTACCGGGTGAAGGTGCCTTGAAATCCGAAGATGACAGCGAAGGAGAAGCGTAACCTATGTTGAAGGCAGAGGCGCTTCCCACTGAGATTTTGAAGCTGTCCACCGGGGCCACGTTGTTACACACCCCCATTGAGACGGCCCCGCGTCTGGCCATTTCCATGTTTTTGCCGGGCGGTAACTTGCTGGATGCCATACCGGGCGTGTCGGACATGGTGGATCGCCTGTTGATGAAAGGGACGACCACCCGGAACCAGGAGCAGATTTCTATTGAGCTGGACGGGCTGACCCTGGAAGTGGATACCGACACCAAGCGGGATTACAGCGCCATTCACGCCACCTTGCTGGAAGAGGATCTGGATACGTCCTTTGAGCTGATTGCCGACTTCTTTTATAAGGCCACTTTTAGTGAGTTTGAGCGGGAAAAGCAAAAAGTGGCTGGCGAAGTGATGATGGATCTGGATTCTCCCAAGAGCCGGGCTTCCGATCAGTTTATTCGCAAAATCTTTGAAAACACCCCCTATGGCATTGTTAGTAGCGTCATTCTGGACGCCTTGCCCTCTCTCAATTCCGTGGCGGATCTGAAAGCCCACTATCAACGGGTATTTACCCCCAAGAATTTAATCGTCTCGGTGGCTGGCAATATTCAGGCGGATACAATGGCCAAGGCTTTGGAAAGCGCTTTCCCCAAAGGCGCCGAAAGTGCCCCCATCGTTGAAGATGGTGTTCAGACCAAGTTGCGCAATTTGTCTTTAACCCAGGATGAATTGATCACCTTCGCCCGGGATGACTCCTCACAAGCGCATATTTTCAAGGGTTGGCTGGTGCCGGAAGCCCGACACGAGGACTATCCCCCCTTGGCCCTGATGAATACCATTCTGGGTGCCGCAGGCTTGAGTTCCCGGCTGTTTTTGGAGTTGCGGGATAAGCAGGGCTTGGCCTATAACGTGCGAAGCACCTACGAGGCGTATCGCCACAAGGGACTGTTTTATCTGTACATCGGCACCGAGCCCAAGAACAAGGACAAGTGCCTGAAGGGCTTTATCGAGGAAGTGAACAAGCTGGCTGAAATTCCCGTTTCCGCCGAGGAGTTGGCTGACGCCAAGCGCAATATTTTAGGCCGACGTTCCGTATTTCTGGAAACCGCCCATCAGCAAGCCAATTACATTGGGGCCAATTATACGCAAGGCCGTACCCTGGAAGAGATCGCCCGGGTGCCGGAGCAGATTGAAGCCGTGACCCCGGCGGATATTCAGCGGGTGGTGCAGCAATATCTGTTGCAACCGGCCCTGGTTTCTTTGGTCGGCCCTTCCCGGATTTTTTAACTGGAGCGTTGAACGCTTCAGTTCCCTGATAGTGTCCCTTTTTGGCAGATGGTTGAAGACGGCTTGGTTTTAGTAAAGTTAAGGCTGTCTTCATCAGACGTTTGTAATTGTGTGAGTACAGCGAGTTAAAAGGTCCATGCTGGGCAGCTTTGCCAAAAGTAATACCACTGTTTGTCTGAGCTGCACGCAGTTTTACAAACGTCTGATGAAGATAGCCTTACTTTGGATTACTTTACCCTAGTAGTACCCGGAAGCCATGGGAAATGGGCTTCGCGCGCTGGCATACAACGCGGCGTCGGGATTTAAAATGCCCGCCCCTTCCGCCAAGGGATCGGCCTGGGTGTCCACGGCGGTTTGCTGCAATATGGCCTTGATTTGGGCCACGCTTAAATTGGGGTTTTGTTGCTGCATTCGGGCAATAATGGCCGCCGCTTTCGGAGCGGCAAAGGAGGTGCCGTCTTGAGGGCCGAAACGGGTTTCCACACCCACCCCATCGGTAGCGATGGTGGGGTTGAAAGTGCCATCCCCCCGGGAGGAAAAGTCCCCAATGGTGTCATCCCGCAATTGGGCCGTATCCTGATCATCGGATGCCGCCACCGAGATGACATCCGGGCTTTGGGCCAGGAAGTTGGTGTCCCCACCCGGTGTGGTTCGGGGGAATACCTCGTTCAGCGCATGCTCGTTTCCGGCGGCGACCACCACGGCGATACCGTTTTGAGCCGCATTGCGGGTGCTGGTCTGATAACGGGCCCGGGCCTGCTGAAAGGCGGAATTGGGCGCGTCCAGCCGCTGATCCACATAAGTGCTTATGGCCTGGGCCACCGTGTCGGTTACTTGGGTGACCCCGTCTATATCGACTTTCAGATTTTGAATGTCACTGCGCTTTAACCCAACGTATTCGGCCAGCGATGGGTTGGCCTGAAGCGCATGCAGGGTGTCGATATAAACCTCATTGCGAGAGAAGCCCAGAGAGCCGTTAATCACCGTGGCCTTGCCTTCGCTGACCACCTGATCAATTTCCCGGCTGAATACGTTAAAGGCGTCGGTGGCGCCCTGATCAATGTAGTCATTGAACGCTTGCTGACTGTTCAGCTTGGGAACTGTGCCCGCTGATTGGGGCTGGGTACTGGCCGGACGATCCTGACCGGTGTCATCGATGCCTTCAAGGACGGCTACCCCATTGGGATTGTAGCGCTGGTAAACTTCCATCACGGATTGGGCATGTTCATCCGCTTTGCCGTTGCCAGTGTAGCCCACCTCCACAATCACGGCGCTACCCCGGTTTCTGCCGGCGCCTGGAGGGGCGGTTGAAGGATTATTTAACGGCGGCAACCCCTGAGCGTTACCAAGCAGGGTTTGAAGCAATTGCGTCAATTCTCCGGCTCGCTCCGCTCCCTCGCTCGGCAGCGGGTTGCCAAAGAACGGGAATAAATCGTTCAGGGAGGGTTGTGAGCCGTATGCCGATGTTTTCGGAGAGGGCCCTCCCCACGGATTGGGATAGGATCCTGTTGCTGCCCCGTTCGGGTTCGCCCATGAGGCATTCAGCCCATTACTTGCCATGCAATTTATCTCCATCCCACGAACTGCCACACCACACCATATGCTGAGACACCCGGTAAGTCCTACGGGGTGCTATGCTAAATAAAAAAACATGACAGGTTTAAATTGATTGTTTTTATGAGCTTTTTACAATGGATTTAAACTGGATATTCCAAATCAGGGCGAGCGATATCTTTGCTCCCTCCTGCTCGATACAGTGTGTCAGTTTTGCGTTCGCGAACGACCCGGTCAAAACCGACTGAGCCTCATGGAAGATTCTGGATTTTATACCTATTTGCTGTGGTGCGCGGATGACACCCTGTACTGTGGCTGGACGGTGAATCCGCAGCAGCGCCTGGCGCAGCACAATGCGGGGAAAGGGGCCAAATACACCCGAGTGCGCTTGCCGGTGCGTTTGGTGGCCCAGTGGCAATTTGACTCCAAAGCGGAAGCCATGCGCTATGAGGCTCAGATCAAGCGACTATCCCGCAAACAAAAGCTGGCTCTGGTAGAGAGCCAGCTTGAGGATAGCGTTTCGGATTTGTTTTAAGCGGAAACTTCCAATCGCTTGCGTGTGGGGCTGTTACTTGCTTCCTGCGGGGGGGCTTCTTCGGCTTTGCGCTTGGGAGTCCACGGCTTGCGGGGCGGTTGATTTTTCCAGTTTTTGGTTTCATCCGCCTTGTTCCAGGAGACCGGCTTGCTCAGCTCCACCACCCCACGGCGGAAGGAGAAATCATGATCGGCCTGCTGGGCGAAAGCGCCAGCCACGTTGGGGGCGTTTTCGATCATGGTGGCAATTTCGTGGTTGGTTTTGTAGGGGATTTTGCCGCCTCCACCATGATCTTCCTCTGCCTCGCTGGTGGCCCCGTAATCTCCGGTGGGTTGTACGGGGGGCTCAGCGCCCTTGCTGTCCAGGCCCAGGCTAGACCAGTTGGCTGACCCAATCAGCAGGTGCTTGCGATCAAATACGGCCCATTTGGCGTGCAGTTTTTCCTCAGTGTCTTTATTTTCCTTGAAAAAGCGGATGGGAACCCCGGCGTCATCCAGCTTCTGGATGCCTGCCCGACAGTTGGGGAAAATTTTGTAGAGCCCCTCATCCACCAGCAGTTTGACGCCTTCTTTGCCTTGTTGGGTCAGCTGGCGATGCTTCTGAATCAGGGCGTCCACTACCGCTTTGTGGGTGAGGACAAACAGTTGGGCGTGGATGCTGCTATCCGCTTTTTCAATCTGCTTCAGGATTTCAGTCAGTACGTTATTTTGGGCGCCCTGATCGGCTCTTCGACTGGTGGTTTGCAGAACCTTGATTCGTCCCTGGTGGAACGGTTTTATATCCGGTAAATCCTCGCTTTGGCCTTTGGCGGTCGTCCAGTCCGGCTTATAGACTTTGTGAAAAATATTGCGCACATCGGGGCCTTCAATGTACACGGCCCCGTCATGGTTCATGGTGGAGTGATTGCCCCAGTTCATGCCGCCCACAATGGCTTTGCGGTTGTCCAGCATAATGAGTTTCACGTGATTCTTCAGGGCCACATCGTTGGGATAGGTTAAAAAGGGCACGTTAAACGCTTTCAGGCGCTCAATGGTGCGGTCGTTGTGATGCGTTTCCATGAGCGTTTTGGCCTGATTCTTAAACGCTTTGGCCGGATCCCGCTCCATCACCCGGGGCTGTTGTTTGCTGTTATCCAGTAGAATGCGCACATTGGCTTTTTGCTCCCGGTGCAAACTGATAACGCGATCCAGCAGGCTGTGATGAATTGTCGCGCCGGGGGCACCGGTGGCGCACTTGCGCTCCGGGTATATTTCTGGATTTTGCAGCTCATACAGGTTGAGCATCAGCCACGGTTTTTGCTTGCTGTTACCGCTTTCCGCCTCCCGTATGATTTGATCGATTTTGCCGAAAATCTGTCCACCGCCCAGCAGGCTTTCCACCACGGTTTTGTCTTTTTTCACGCCGTGGGCGGTTGGAATGGTGTAGTGAAACACGTCTTTGGCCGGCGGCCTAAAGTGCCGCATGGTAAACGATTTATGGGACGGTGTGACCGGTTCACTGGCTGGTTCAATCTGCGAAGTGCCATTTGCGCCCTTGGCCGCAAACAGAACGACAGGTCGGAACGTCGTCGGTACTTTACTCACAACAGCGTTTAACACAAACTCCCTCCAATTCATTTTCCTTTTATCAAATGAAGCATTCAGGCAGGTTAAGGTGTTCTGACCTCCCCCGGATGCCAGCGCCACCATGCCATTTTCAGTTCCTATCAGCACAGGAACTGTTTGTTTGTTGAAACCCACATCGTGAAAACTGCCTGACTGGCAGGAACACGGATTACTTTGAAACTCACTTTTCTTTCAATTACCGGCCATTGTACCCGGCTCAACTGGAAAGTCAAAGCTATTTTTAAAAAAGCAACAGGTTTGATTGTTTAATAGGCTCCCCGGAGGGGTTTAAGGTTTTTCATCGTTTAAACAGGTATAAATTTAAAACATTGAAGGGAGTACAGTGATTTTCAGGACGGGAGTTCGCCAACTCTGAAAAAGCCCGTGGCAAAGTGCTACGGGCTGAAGGCCTGAAAGTCGGCTCTAAAAGCTGGCTTTTAAAAAGAGAGCTTCTAAACGGAAAAGCCTACTGGGTGGGCACGTTGGCGGTGGCAAAAGCCCTGCGTTTGGGGCTAAAAGCGCCTTTCATGGCCAAGGCGATGCGATTGTAATGATCCAGCACACCCAAGGAAGATTGGATGACTTCTTTGCAGTCTCTGTAAGGATTGTCCGCGTGTGGGTTTTGCCGCAGCATTTCAGCGTAGGCTTCGCCCAGACGACGCTCAATTTCCCGCGATTGATCGTTCATTGGTTTGTCCCCTAAGTCCCGTTGGACTGTCCCCTAAAAAAAGAACCTGTTGTACAGGCATAAAAACACCAAATGTCTATTTTGTGCCAGGGGGCGGCTAGGACGAATGTCCGGTGAACCACGGTGGGTCTATCGAATCGGTTAAAAAAGATCCGAACTCAATACGCCGCCTGGCGAGAAACATTGCTGTGATGTCAGCCTGAAATCATCGCTTGAGCCAGTATCGTGACTCGCTATTATCCTGACTGACTGCTGAGCGGCCTGGTCAAAACTTGAGTGCTTTGTGGATTTTTATGGAAGGTGAGCAGTTCGTTTCAGATGAGCCAGAGCATCGTCAAGGCGATTTCTTTCCGGCATAATAATGCCATGCCTACTCGCAACCAATGGATCAAAATCACTGGCGCTCGGGTCAATAACCTGAAAAATATCAGCTGCGATTTGCCTCACGACCAATTGACAGTCATTACCGGGCCGTCCGGCTCGGGAAAGTCCTCCCTGGCCTTTGATACCCTATACGCGGAAGGGCAGCGGCGCTACATAGAGTCCATGTCTTCCTACGCCCGTCAGTTTCTGGCCCGTATTGAAAAGCCGGACGTGGACAGCATTCAGCACATTCTGCCAGCCATCGCCCTGGAGCAGAAAAATTCGGTCAAAAATGCCCGCTCCACCGTGGGGACGGCCACCGAGATTTATGACTACCTGCGGCTGTTGTTTTCCCACATCGGCCAAACCCGCTGCGATGCCTGCGGGGGGGATGTCAGCCGGGCGGATCCCTTTAAAATCCAGAAGATTCTGCAAGCCTACCCGGAAGGGCAAAAGGTCTTGCTGCTGGCGCCCGTGCAGCTCAAGGAATTTGGGGTGGATGAGCTGCTGGCTCAAGGCTTCTTTCGGATTTACCGCAACGGGGAAATGCAGGAACTCAACTCGGTTCGAGAGGAATTATCCTCGCACGAGCTGGTGCGCATCGTCATTGATCGCCTGATTATCAAGCACAAGGCTTTGGGGGCAAGGCTGCTGGAGTCCATTCGCAATGCCCTGGCTCTGGGCAACGGTAAAATCGAGGTCTTGACCCTGGATAGCGGCGAGAGCCAGCTCTTCCAGAACGAGTTTGCCTGTCTGAGCTGCCACAAGACCTTTATTGAACCTTTTGCCAACCTGTTTTCCTTCAACAGCCCCATGGGGGCTTGTCCGGCCTGCGAGGGCTTTGGCCGCATTATCGGCATTGATATGGACAAGGTCATTCCCAATAAAAACCTCAGTTTGGCCCAGGGGGCCATTCACCCCTTTACCAAGCCCAGCTACATTGATGGCTACGAGTATTTGGCCACTGAAGCGAAAAAGCGTAAAATTCCCCTGGATAAGCCCTGGAATGAGTTGACGGACGCTCAAAAAGCCTTTGTTATTGATGGTGGCGGCGAGTTCGATGGCATCCGGGGCTTTTTTGACTGGCTGGAAACCAAGAAGTACAAAGTGCATGTGCGGGTCATGCTGGCCAAATATCGAGGGTATTACCCCTGCCCGGATTGTCTGGGGTCTCGTCTGCGCCGGGATGCCCTGAATGTACTGGTACAGGGCAAGAATATTCTGGAAATCGGGGAAATGCCCATCGCCGGGCTGGTGGACTTTTTTGACACGCTGACCTTGCCTCCCAACCACCAAACCATCGCCGAGCGACTGCTTCAGGAAATTAAAAGCCGGTTGGCGTACCTGAACGAAATGGGGCTCTCTTATCTCACCCTCAGCCGACAATTTCGCACGCTTTCCAACGGGGAGGCCCAGCGCATCAACTTATCCGCCGCCTTGGGCAGTGGTGGTCTGACCGATACCCTGTATGTGCTGGATGAGCCCACGGTGGGCTTACACGCTCGGGATACGGATCGGCTGATTCGGATTTTGCAAAAGCTGCGGAACCAGGGCAACACCATTGTGGTGGTGGAACATGACCCGGAAGTGATGCTGGCCGCCGATTACATTGTGGACATGGGGCCGTCCGGCGGGGAAGACGGCGGACGCATTGTGTATGAAGGCAAGCCTCAGGGCTTGCTGAAGGTGGCCTACTCTCAAACGGCCCGTTATCTGGCCAACCCGGAGTTATTGGTACCCGCTTCTCCCGCTGTCGCTCCGGCAAAATTGAGTGCCCTCAAAAAGGGCAAGGCCAGCCTCAAAGCGACTGAGCCTGACTTCATTGAAATTCGGGGGGCCCGGGGTAACAACCTGAAAGACCTGACCGTGCAATTTCCGGTCAATCAACTGGTTTGTGTCAGCGGGGTGTCCGGCTCTGGAAAATCCACCCTGATCAAGCAAACCCTGTTTGCCGCCTACGAGCACAGCCAGTCCCGATCCTTGCAGCTGGATGAAGCCCCGCATGAAGAAATTGTGGGGCTGGAACGCTTTAAAGACGTGCTAATGGTGGATCAAAGTCCGCCGGGCCGCTCGGCCCGATCCAATCCGGTCACCTACGTGAAGGCCTATGATGATATTCGCAAGCTGTTTGCCGAGTCTCGCAAGGCCATGATTCTGGGGATTTCCCCTGGGCATTTTTCGTTCAACACCCCCGGGGGGCGCTGTGAGACCTGCGAGGGACTGGGTACTTTAACCATTGATATGCAGTTTATGGCCGATGTGACCGTGGTCTGCCACGATTGCCAGGGCCGCCGCTTCAACCCCAATGTGTTATCGGTTGAGGTGGAAGGCAAGACTATCAACGATGTGTTGAACATGACCGTGGATGAAGCGGTGCGATTTTTCGCCAGTAGCCGAAAAATCAGCAACAAACTGGCGCCTTTGCAGGAAATTGGTTTGGGGTACCTCAAGCTGGGGCAGTCCACGGCCACTTTATCGGGTGGAGAGGCCCAGCGCCTGAAGCTGGCTAGTTACTTACCGGCAGGGCAGGTGGATGTGGACAGCGTTCGGGCCGCCAAAGACCAGTATTTATTTTTGTTTGACGAGCCCACCACCGGCTTGCACATGGCCGATATCGCCCTGTTGGTGCAGGCTTTCCGTCGGTTGGTGGCGGCAGGGCATTCCCTGATTGTCATTGAGCATAACATTGATTTTATCGCCCAGGCCGATTACGTGGTGGATATGGGCCCGGAAGGCGGGGCTGGCGGTGGGCAAGTGGTGGCTCAGGGAAGCGTGGCCGAGATTATGGCCAGTCCGCACAGTCAAACCGGCCTGTTTTTGAAAAAGCGCCTTCAGTCGCCGTTGGCTAGCGTTTAGCGGCCATAGGCCTGATCACTTGGACTGTTTGCCAAACCAGTGTTTGCCTGCCCGGCCCAGCAAGTCCCATCCCACTTGGGCGGGAAGTCCCCCGGTGACCGCATTGACCGAGGTGTTCACCCACAGTTCCTGCTGATGGCTCTCTTCGATTTTGAAATCGCAGTACCGCTGGAACCAATCGTTAATGGCCACACCCAGCGCATCGCCCTCGGCTTGAAAGGTCACGGCAATCAGCTGCGCCATGTAGTCGGCGTCATCACGCAAGGGAAATTTTTGCAGGGCGCTGCCCAGATAGTGGCCCATCCGTCCATCATCCAGCATTAACAGCATGCGATGGGTGGCGGCAATAATCTCTTCCGGTAAAAACACACTGCCCTGAAAGACATCGTGGCGGGTCAGTTGGCGTTGCTCCGGATTTTTGCGCAACCGTTCCAGCGCCGCTTGCTGATAGCTCTCATAGCGGCAGTGGGTCAGTTTGAACCCTTCAATGGAAAACAGGGCCTTGGAAACGATAAAGCGGCTCAAGGCCTGCTCCTGGGGCAAGTGATCCTCAGCGTCCATGGCCGTGAGGAGGGGCAGAAGTTCGCCTTCGGCCTGGGGCAGGCTCAGGCGGGGGTGTTTAAAGCGCAACCAGCCTTTCAGCAGCTTTCCAGCGCCTCGGCCTGCTTCGTAGGGGGAAATTTGCGACAGCAACGCCTGTTCGCTTTCCGCCCGGGCTTGTTCCCACTTTTGACGAGACCGGCTTAAAACCCGCTGGGCAATCGCCGTGCTGAGCGTGGAAAACAGGCTGCCAGCGCTCAATGTCTTTTTCAATTGTTTGCCAGAGAATCCCAAAAGCCCCATGGTTCAATCACCCTATTTATTGCCTTGGCAACAGTATACCGGATGATGCTTTTTAATAGGGAATAATGCGGGTTGTCGTGCCAAAGGGGGGAACGATGGTGGTGCCGTAAGGGCGATACGGCTGAGCGTTCCAGGTCATGCCGCCGGGATAGGCATACGGGTAGGCCGGGTTGTAGCCGTAAGGGAGTTGTCCGGGTATTTGCCCGAAAGGCCGGTTGCCGACGCCGAAGCCATAAGGCGCTCCGTAGGGAGGGTAGCCATAGGGCACGTTCTTGTAATAGCCGTTTTGCGGGCCCAGCGCATTGTTCCCCCGGTTGAGATAATAAGTCCCGGCCACTGCCCCAGCCATCATGGCCAGTCCGGCCAGGCCCTGACCAATGGAGGCCAATTTGGAAGGCCCTGTTTGCTGGCCGCTGAAGTTGTTATTCGTATTCCTGCTGGGCTGATCCTGAAAGAAAGGATCGTTGGCAAACGGGTCATCCTCACTTTGCCAGAACCGTTTTTTGCGATCTGACTTCTCCGAGGAGGGGAGGTTGGCCATAGCGGGTGCGGTTGGGATAGGCTGGTTGACACCCCCCATTTTTTTAGCGGATTGGGTATTGGTTTTACTTACGGCAGGCTGGCCGTTGACTGGTTTTTCCGCCTGTAGTTTGGCCTGTAAATCGGCGGCGGCCTTGGCGGCCTGGGTGGGGAATAACCGGGCCAGTTCGCTCAGAAGTTCACCGGCGTCCTGAAACCTGGATTCTCCGTATAACACTGTTTGCAGGGTGTTGAGGCGCTGAACCAGGCTGGCTCCGGCCTTGGGGGTTACCACTAATTGCTTTTCCACGCTGCTGATAAAGGGCTCAGCGGGCTTGAGTTTTTCGTTTAATGCGGCTTGCTCCGCACTGGGGGAGGCGGTTTTTTCCACGGCGGCGGGTGGGGTGATAGAGGGGCCTGTGCCTGTGGCGCTGGGGCTGGGTGCGCTGTGATCGATGAGTGGTTTGGGCTGCCAGTCCGCGGCAAAGTCGGAGGACGCCCAGCAAGGTAGAAGCCCGTTAACCCCAAGGCTCACAAGGGTCAAGAGCGCACAGCATTTTTGGGTGACTGTCTTTTGAAGGGTGGCGTGACGAAACACAGGCAGCATCCTCTTTGGCAAGGTGAATTCACATACTTCAATAAAAGGGACTGAATCCAAATTGTTGCCAACGGCATGTCATAAATACCCAATTAGCCTCCCGTTATCACAATGGCCGGAGCCAAGTTCAAGAGGTTCGCTCAGGCGGCGAGGCTTTGGTATCGAGGGGAACTACACGCTGTTTCCGTATTTGCCCAGATACAGCCCGTTGGCATGGGCAAAGCCTTCCGGCCAATCTTTCAGCAGTTGGGTCACGGCAACGTGAGGTTCCACCGGCAGGTTCCGAACTTCGTCCAACGTAAAAAAGCCCATCTCATTCAGGTTTTCATCCAATGTCATGGTGGGGGTGCCGCCCAGATAGCGGGCCAGCATGAACACATCGATGGTGTGTTTGATCGCCCCGGCAGCGTCCGCTAGCAGAAAATCCGCCAGATACAGCGTTTTCTCAATGGCTACATCCAGATCGATTTCTTCCTTCATTTCCCGCACGGCGCATTCTTCCAACCCCTCATTCAATTCCAGCGTCCCGCCCGGAAAAACCCAGAAGGGGCGGTTGTTCTGCCGCACCAGCAGTAGTTTGTTTTCGTGGAGTAGCACCACGCCCAGACGTACCTTGAAGTTGTAATTTTGAGACATGCGCGTTTCCTTATTAAAAATTAAAAGATGGCTTTAAAGACCGGACGAGGCGGGATTGGAAGCATCATTGGCCTTTTGAATTTGTTGCAGCCATTGGTTTTGGCTGGTCTGGGAGTTCCCTTGCCAACCGCCCAGGCCATGGCGTTTGTGCAGGTTAAAGCTGCCAAAGCGGGAGGCTCCCATTTCCGATTGCCGGGCGGCGCGGGCCGGGGGCGTCTTCGGGTGGTTGGGCTGCGTTGGTGTTTGGACGCAACCCCATAAGCCCGCTAACAGCAACAGGCTCAGAATTTTTGGGGCGTTTAATTGGGGAGCGCAGAAACGGTTGGGGTGGCGCATGGCGTTCCTGGCAAGGTATCGATCAAACATTCTGCTATTAAAGCATTATGGGCGGCGTGTTTACTATGGATTGCCCTGATTTGGGATTAAGTACGAAGTCTGTAGCAAAAAAATGCGAAAGTATGTTTTTATGCCAATACAAAAGGGACGGGGCAAGATACGTATGGCATTTGATGGCTTGAGCGGCCAGTCTTATCAGTATGCGGGTGGCGTACCCACGGTGATTGATGTGGGAAAAGTGGTTTCTCCCCAAAAGCCAGCGCATGCCAAAAGTGGTACGGAAACCTGGGCTTTGAGCGCTGCCAATTTGGCCGTCAACCAGGGACTGGCCCATAAAATTGATAAGCTGTCCGCAGCGGCTTCAGGCTCAGGGAACGCTTTACCCCCTACCCGTAGCTATGCGCATTGGCTGGGCATGGGAACGGAGCAAATCAAGGCCAGCGAATTCAGTTGGAATCGACTGGGGCAAACGGTGTCCGGCAATTTGTCCGGGAAGGGGATTCCCAACGCGGGAAGCGGTTTTTCGGCCAAGGCATTTGCCAAGGAAACCTTGATCGATCGGAATTTCAAGCCGGTGAAAGACCTGGCCACGGGGCAGTCCGCCGGGAACCGGGGGCAAGGCCTGATGAACACCACCGGGTTGGGGCTGGTAGGACTGGATGTGTTTCGCCACGGCCGAGATGCCTACAAAGACGCCAAAGCGCAGGGAGACGGCGCACTGGGAGCCGCAGCGGCCACGGCCACTGCCACCGGCAAATACACCCTGCGCAGCGCGGTCAGTTGGGAGGCTGCCGGTCTGGGGTTCTCGCTGGGCAAAGCCCTGGCCCCCATTAGCATTAAAGGTGTGCCGGTGGGGGGCGTGTTGGCCGGGGCCCTGACCGGGATGCTGGGCCAAAAAGCGGCGGATAAAGTTTTGAAAACCGGCGATCAGGATCCGGTGCAACAGCGCAAGGCCCTGCAAGAAAGCCAGAAAGCCGCGCCGCCTGAACTCCCACCTGACCTGCCGCCCGCTCGTCCATAACGCTGGCGTCATTGAGGGAAATTGAAAGGCAGGCCGCCAGTGTTGCCTAGGGGATTGCTCGTGCGGACAGTTACGGGCCTCCCTGCGCGCTGTATAATAGAGGCGTTTCAGCATCGGTATGGGGCTTGCCATTGTGTCCGAACCCTCGTCCAAATCCGCGTCCAAATCCAGTAAACTCAAAGTGATGACCGTGTTCGGCACCCGCCCGGAAGCCATTAAAATGGCCCCGGTGGTGAACGCCCTGGCCGCCTGCCCCCAGGAATTTGAATCGGTGGTTTGCGTGACTGCTCAGCACCGGGAAATGCTGGATCAGGTGTTGGAACTGTTTCAAATTCGCCCGGATTATGACTTGAACCTGATGAAACCCAATCAGGATCTGTTCCAGATTACCACCAACGTGCTGATGGGCATGAAAGACGTGTTGGAAAAGGAACAGCCGGATGTGGTGCTGGTGCACGGCGATACCACCACCACCATGGCCACCTCTCTGGCCGCTTTTTACAAGCAAATCCCGGTGGGGCACGTGGAAGCGGGTTTGCGCACCTGGGATAAGTACTATCCTTTCCCGGAAGAGATTAATCGGGTGGTTACCGATGGAATTGCCACCCTATACTTTGCCCCCACCGAGCGTTCCCGGCAAAACCTGCTGAAAACCGGAGTGCGGGAGGCCCAAATTTTTATGACCGGCAATACGGTCATTGACGCCTTGCTGTACACCTTGCACAAGCCTGATCGCAACGGCCATTTGCCCATTACGCTGGATGCCAGCAAGCGGTTGGTGTTGGTGACGGTACACCGCCGAGAGAATTTCGGGGAGCCCATGCAGGAAATCTGCCGGGCCCTGAAAGACCTGATTACCGAAGACCCTTCCCTGGAAATGGTTATTCCGGTGCATCCCAACCCCAATGTGCGGGGCATTGTGCGCCAGACGCTGGGAGAACTGGGCCGCATTCACCTCATTGAGCCGTTGGACTACGAGCCCTTTTGCCGTCTGATGGAGCGGGCCGACATCATTCTGACCGACTCTGGCGGAGTGCAGGAAGAAGCGCCCTCCTTAAAAAAACCGGTGCTGGTGCTGCGGGACGAAACGGAACGCCCGGAAGCGGTGGAGATGGGCACGGTGAAGCTGGTGGGCCCTCACTACGACCGTATTTTAAGTGAAACCCGCCGCCTGCTTTCTGATGACGTCGCCTATCAATCCATGGCCCGAGCCATTAATCCCTACGGCGATGGAAAATCATCTCAGCGCATTTTGGATGCTTTACGGGCGTTTCATGAGAATCCGACACTTTTTCGGTAGAATATTCTCCAGCCCTCATTCAAATTAAAAGGTAAATTTTATGTTCGTTTTACTGATGCAGGGAATGACCTCCCGCTTGAAGAAGATGCTGGCTTTATTGCTGTTGTCCACGTTGCTGCCGCTGGCGGCCTGGGCCAAGGCCCCGGACAGCACATACGCCTATGTCTCCCGGGTTTTTGACAAGCTGCAAGCCCACTGGGAAGAGCAGGTTTACGCCAACCAGTTAACCGATAACGTGCTGACTTTCGTGCTGGACGAAGACGGCGGTTTGCACAGCAGTGGGCTCAACGTGGGGGCCAACACCGATTCAGGCCGGGCCATATTGTCTTACCTCAAAAGTAATGCCCCGTTTGGTCGTTTTCCGGTGAGCCTGCAAGGCAGTCAACTGGAATTCAAATTCAAGCTGGACGCCGGTAGCTTGCAGATGGTCAGCTATCAGTTGCTGCCCAAGCCCAATAGAGACTCAGTGATTGCCTTTGCCAGCCCGGTGGCCAACCAGCCCCAGCCGGTTTCCCTGTTTTACACCCGGGTCGGCGTGCCCGGCAAGGTCTGGGACAAGCCTGCCAGTGCCTCCAGTACGGAAGATGCCATGACCGCTTACGTGGAGCAGGTGCGTCAGCAGGTCAGAAATAACTGGCAACTGCCTCAGGATTACAACTTTCAGCGCACCATCGCCGTTTTGATGATTGATCGGGATGGGACTTTGCTGGGCTCCAGCATCAAGCAATCCTCAGGCGATGCCACCGTGGACAAGGCCGCTTTGAACGCCATTAACACCGCGGGTGCCTTCCCGGCGGCCCCGGCCAATGTGCCATCCTTGCCCATCACCATCGAGTACATCTTCGAGCCGGTACTCACCAGCGCGGAATAAGCCTCGGTTTATAATCCCGTTTTTCAGGCTGGCGCCTGGAAGATTCCGGTGAGTGCCCCTCCACAACCCATTTTTAAAACTGCGTGCCGCTCAAACAAATTTGGACTGCTAATTAGTAATGCTATTTAGCGGGCTGTACTCAAACAGTTAAAAACGCGTTGTTGAGGGGCACTCACCAAAATCCCTGACTGGCAGACGCTGATCAGGGATTTTTAAATGAGTTTAGAAGTAAGCTTAAAGTCGGTGGGGAACCTGAATAGCCACGCTCCCACAGCCTTAAGCGGGTGTGGTTTCCACTTCCTTGCTGAAGCCGCAGCCTTTTTCGGGGCAGGCGTGGAAAGTGCCCTTCTTCAGCACCTTTTCGGTGAGCAAGCTGCCGCAGTCCGGGCATTTTTCAGCCAAGGGCTTGTTCCAGAAGGCCTGATCGCAATCCGGGTAGCGGTTGCAACCGTAGAAAATCTTGCCCCGGCGGGATTTTTTGGCTACCACTTCGCCCTGGTTGCACTTGGGACAGGTGACCCCTGTTTTTTCCTCGAAGGATTTATTGGCCCCGCAGCCTTCCGCCTGGCACTTCAGGTATTGGCCAAAGCGTCCGTGCTTCATAATCATGTCGCCACCGCACTTTTCGCACTTCTCGTCACTGGGCTGATCTTCGGGCAGGGCTTTCTGATCTTTACTCAAGGGGCGGGTGTACTTGCACTCCGGGTAGCCGGTACAGCCCATAAACTGGCTACCCCAGCGGCTGGTTTTCAGGGACATGGGCTTGCCGCAATCCGGGCAGCTTTCCCCTTCCAGCAGGATGACCACCTTTTCCATTTCATCGGTGGCTTTCTTCAGGGTGGCTTCAAAGGGGCCGTAAAAATCCCGAATGACGCCTTGCCAGGGGGTAGTGTCCTCTTCAATATCATCCAGCCGGGTTTCCAGGGCGGCGGTGAAGTTGACATCCACGATATCCTGGAAGTGCTTGACCAGCACCTGATTGACCGCTTTGCCCAGTGGCGTGGGTTTCAGGGCCTTGTTTTCCATAAACACATAACCCCGATCCTGAACCGTGGCAATGGTGGGGGCATAGGTACTGGGTCGTCCAATGCCCAATTCTTCCAGCGTTTTGACCAGACTGGCTTCGTTGAAGCGTGGTGGGGGCTCGGTGAAGTGCTGTTTGGGTTCCACTTTGGAGAGGGAAACGGCATCGCCCTTGGCCACATCCAACAGGGCGGAGGCCACCACTTCCTCATCATCCTCGGCCTGATAGACGGCCATATAGCCTTTGAAGATGACCTTGCTGTCGGAGCCGCGCAGCAGCAGATTTTTGCAGGCCACTTCCACGGTTTTGGTGCGAATTTGGGCCGCTTCCATCTGGGAGGCCATAAAGCGGTTCCAGATGATGCTGTAAATGCGGGCCTGCTCTTCGTTCAGGGCGTTTTTCACCATTTCCGGGGTCTTGTCGATATAGGTCGGACGAATGGCTTCGTGGGCGTCCTGTACGTTTTTTTTGCTTTTTTTGCTGTAATCGTTGGGCTCGGCGGGGTAAAATTCCTGGCCGTATTGCCGCACAATAAATTCCTTGGCCGCGTCCCGGGCCTCATCGGCCACCCGGGTGCTGTCGGTTCTCATGTAGGTGATCAAACCTTCCGGGCCGTTCCCCAAATCAATGCCCTCATACAGTTTTTGGGCGATTTGCATGGTCTTTTTCACGGAATAGCCAAAGCGGGTGCTGGCTTCGCGTTGCAGGGTACTGGTGATGAAGGGCGGTTGGGGCTTTCTTCTGGATTCACGGGAGTTGACCGCCACCACTTCCATGGGGTTGGATTGCAGGGTTTTGACAATCTCCTGAGCCGCCTGTTCGTTGGGGATTTCCGCTTTTTCCCCGTCAATTTTGGCCAGGTTGGCCACCATGTGGTGGGTATCTTTGGGATCTTTTTTCAGTTCCGTGCCAATTGTCCAGTATTCCACGGGAACAAAAGCCAGAACCTCTTCCTCACGCTCGCAAATCAGGCGCACGGCCACACTTTGCACCCGTCCGGCGGACAGGCCTTTGCTGACTTTTTTCCACAAGAGGGGGCTCAGTTTGTAGCCCACCAGTCGATCCAGAACCCGGCGGGCTTGCTGGGCGTTCACTCGGGGCAGGTTGATTTCCCGAGGATGCTGAATGGCCTCTAAAATGGCGTTTTTGGTAATCTCGTGAAACTCAATGCGATGCACCTTGGCCTTGGCGTTGTCCAGCAGCATGGACACGTGCCAGGCGATGGCTTCTCCCTCACGGTCAGGGTCAGCCGCCAGGTAGATGGTGTCACACTTGCGGGCGGCCTCTTGCAGTTCCTCCACCAGGTCGGCCTTGGCCGAGAGTACTTCATACATGGGCTCGAAGTTCTGATCGATGTCCACGCCCAGTTTTTTTTCCGGTAAATCCCGAATGTGGCCCACGCTGGCCTTGATTTGGAACTTGGCCCCCAGAATCTTTTTCAACGTCTTGGCCTTGGCCGGGGACTCTACAATGACCAGAGAACGACCCTTGCCACCCTCTTCAGAATCGTCTTCATCCAGCCCGGCTTCCGTACTGGCTTTTTTGGTTTTGGCTTTGGTGGTGGTCTTGGCAGCCGCCGTTTTGGTGGTTTTGGCTTTGGTGGCTGTTTTGGTTCCAGCTTTGGCGGAAGTTTTAGGCGCGGAAGATTTAGGCATGGACGTGGGGTACCGTTCTCAGTATTAACAGATGCTTGTGTATGAGTACCCACCTTATATGGCAATAAGACGGTGTCTGCCATCTTAAAGTCTTTCCGCCAAAAAATGCAAGAGGTCATCTTTATGCTCGGGCGCTGGCATTGAGGAATCCGTTGTCCCGGTCATACTAGTTGAGTTTCTGAAACAATCGCTTAAACGAACACTCAACGGTATAATGTAACCAAAGCTTCATATTTGTGGTATCAATAATGAGGAGTTTTCGCCACAAGATGAGACAGTGCGCTGCGTTAAGCGGATGGTTTCTGTCTGGAGCTGTGGCAAAGCGTAAAAATGGAAAGAAAAGGAATGAAATCGCCCTTGGGTTTGGATTAAGCCTGTCAGGCCGTATTGATCCGCCTTGGGGGAGCGGGTACATCCCATTCCTTCGCACTCGTTGAAACAAAATAGTCAGACCGGCAATTGATGCTGTGGGTGACTGGTTAGCGTAACCCCCTGTTCAGCAACCCCGTTCGTGAGTTTAGAGACGTGAATTTATAGAGAGGTAGAGATGACTCAATTCAAGTTCAACGCACTGGCCAAGACTGTTTTAAGCGCGAATCTGGCGCTGAGCTTTGTGGTAATGCCTGCGGTCGCTTTGGCCGATGGCACTTTGCAACTGAAGCCGCTCCAGGACACCACGGTCTACAGCAACAACGCCTACAATAACGGCGGGTATGGCAATACCGGCTACAATACCAATGGCTACGGCAACAACTATTACAGCAACAACAATTACAGCTACGACAACACCACCCTGCGGGGCCGCCTGATCTCCATTCCCAAAGGCACCCTGATGACCATTCATACCGATGTGCCCATTACCACCTATGCGGCGCACGTGGGCGATCCGATTACCGCCACCCTGGAAAACGATATTTTTGTGAACGATGCGGTGGCCATTCCGGCGGGCAGTCAGGTGTTGGGACAGGTGGCCAATGTGAATAGCGCCTCTCACCTGGGCAAGCACGGCGACATAGACGTTCGTTTTGACAGCATCAAGCTGCCCGATGGTCGGGTGGTGGCCATTAACGCCCACATTGTGACCAAGGATCAGACCGGTGTGCTGAAAGGCGACACCTACGCCATGGATATCGCCAAAGGGGTAGGGATTGCCGCTGGGGCGACCGGTGTAGGCACCCTGATGGGCACCGCTGCCGGTGGTTTGCTGGGTAGCGTTGGCACTGGCGCCTTGTTCGGTCTGGGCGTGGGTGCATTAGGCGGCATGGGCTACGCTTTGGCCCGCAAAGGCAAGGAAGTGGTCGTTCCGGCTGGTTCCCGTCTGAGCGTGATGGTGGACACCCCGGTGACCGTGACTCAGTAAGCTTGATCGCCTAGCCTTATCAATTCAGGTCAGTATTCCTTCACCAGCCGTTTCTAAAACTGCGTGCAGCGTGGACTGGTAATAAACTGCTTCTGGCATTACTGCCAAGCCCATTTTTATAACACGCTGTACTTAAACAGTTACCAGTTACAAACAGCTGGTGAAGGGATACTGACCCCTTTTAAAAGCCCGGCTTCAACAAGTCGGGCTTTTTGGGGTTTACTGGAATTTGATTTTGGGCTGAATTTGCTGAATCAGGCGATCGATGCGCTTTTTATCCAGCCCGGGCAGTTTGCGGTAAAAATCCTGTACATCGGTGTAGGGGCGATTTCGCATGACTTTTAAGGCGATGTCCTCGTTCAGGCCGGGCAGTACTTTTAATTGGTTCAGGCTGTCCTGATTGATATTAATGCGCTGGGGCAGCGCGATGGTTTGCCGTAAGTTGTCCTGAAAGGCCAGTTCGGGGGGAACGTAGGTGTCCCAAAACGTGGCCGCCATGGCGGGGCTGATCGAAAATACGCCCGGCAGCAGAAGTAGCAGCATGCCCATTTTTTTCAAATGGTGAGTTTTGACACGATGGACAAGTGAATTGAATGACACGTCCCTGGACCCTTGATGATGTGGCTATTGTGGATGGATGGCGTTCAAGACGCTCCCACTCAGGTTAAAGTTGCTGAAGCGCACAAATGAACTCTAAAGTGAGTCGCTTTTGCTCGTGGATCATCCCCAAAACCATACTTGGCTCAGGGCCACGGGGCAATTGCGCATGGGGAGTGATTTTACAAGTTGTTACAAATCAGACAAAAAACTCAAGTTTTGGGCCGGGCTGGCGATATCAAATATACAATAAGCGGCTCGACCAAACAGAGCCCTTATTTTCCCCAACCTCCTCCCCAAGTCACGCTACCGGTTTCGGTAGCTTTTTTCTTATGCAGAGGTTGATAAAACTGGGCTTTGCCCCCTTTCTCCACCGGTTGGAGGAACTTCGGAATGCTCAGTTGTGCGGGGCGGAAAGATCGGTATAATAAAATTTTAATATCGGCGTAAAGTTCAGTAGTACCGATGAATTTACGCCCGGGACAAACGAGAGCATTTGTTACATCACACAAGCGGGATAATGGGGAACCGATGCAACTGATCAAGGCGCTGGCCGCCTTTTATCAAACTTTGTTCGCGCGCGATTGCGAGCACAAGCAAATCCAGCCCACCAGCGGCAAGGGTTGCGGTTCCGCCTTTTGTCCTGATTGCGGCTATAAAATTCAGGTGATGTGGACGCTGTGCCGCTGCCGCACCTGTGGCTCCAAGCGCTATCCCAAACAGGGCGCGGATGGTCGGATTTCCACCATGTATAAATATTGCCAACACTGCGGTCAGGCGGATTATCAAATCATCAAGAAGGACAAAATCAACGTCCACGAGATGAGTTATGCCTTACTGACCAAAGAGATTGACTACGGGGAAGAGCGCCTGTTTAAACCGAAAACCACCAGCAATCCGTTTGAGCGGGTGAAAGGGTTGGACATTGTGGAAGGCGAAGTGCTGCGCAGCGAACAAACGTATTACACCCGGGGGAAAGCCTGGTAAGCCGATTTTGGACAGTCCCTCAGGCCACTCTTTAAAATAAGGCAAGGCTGCTTTCACAAGACGTTTGTAAAACTGCGCTCCGCTCAAACAAACTGTGGAGCTGCTCTTGGCAAAGTTGCCCAGCATTTATCTTTAACTCGCTGGGCTCAAACCGTTACAAACGTCTTGTGAAAGCAGCCTTGCCTAAAATAAAGGGCGGCAGCTGAAGGGGCATTGTTGCTGCAAGAAGGATTGCACCAGACTTAGCACGAAAAACAGCAGGATGGGGGAGAAATCTATGCCGCCCAGGGGTGGAATCAGGCGGCTAAAGGGGGCCATCACCGGATCGGTAATGGCCCTGAGCCCTCGAAAGGGTTGATTATACCAGTCGATGTTGGGCAGCCAGGTCAGTAAAATGCGGGCCAGCAACAAAATTTTGTACAGGTTGCAGGCGTAAAACAGGACTTCCCAAATCGTGGTATTCATCAGTGTGTGCTTTCCTTAACCGTGACGGGACGAAGCCAGAATGTTGGCGAATTCCGGTGCTTTGGTGGCCGGTGGCATCAGTTCAATCAGCTTGAACAACAGACGACGCAGCTTGGCGTTGTTCTCGTTGAACACTTCAATCACTTCCACGTGGCTAACCGGGGGAACGCCTTCCACTCCTGTATCGTAATCGGTGATCAGGGAAATGTTCAAGGGGTCCATTTCCAGTTCCTTCACCAGATGAGCTTCCGGGTACTGGGTCATGTTGATGACTTCCCAACCCTGATCGCGGAACCATTTGGATTCGGATCGGGTGCTGAAGCGGGGCCCCTGGATGACCACGATGGTGCCTTTGTCGTGGAAGGGGATTTCGCACTCCTTGGCGGCCTGGATGGCCAGTTGACGCAGCTCGTCGGAGTAAGGATCGGCGGCGCTGACGTGGGTGGTGATGGGGCCATCAAAGAAGGTATCGGCCCGACCATTGGTGCGGTCTACATACTGATCGCAGAAGACGAACTCACCCGGCTTAATGTGCTTTTGCAGGCTACCGGCGGCGCAGGGGCAAATGACCCGCTGAATGCCCAATGCTTTGAATGCCCATACGTTGGCTCGGTAGTTGATTTTGTGGGGGGGCAGGGAGTGATCCCGGCCATGGCGAGGCATAAAGGCCACCCGTTTGCCGCCGACGGTTCCAATGGTGATGGTGGCGCTGGGAGAGCCGTAAGGGGTTTCCACCTTGACTTCAACGGCGTCGTCGATGAAGTTGTAGAAGCCGGAACCGCCGAATACGCCGATTTCCGCCTGATGTTCCAGTTTATCGGTGAAGGTGAAGGCAGACATTGTTAGAAATACTCCATAAAAGCCACAGTCATTCTGACTGCATATTGACGGGCTTCATCGTATGCAAAAGGGGCGGGGAATGCAAACGGCGCTCAGGCTTCTCGCCCCCCTCCCCCCGATAATCGGGCACGGGATCACTTGGCCCAAGAAGAAAAGAAAAAAGCGATGCCGGTATTGGAGGTAATCAGAACGCGGGCATCGCTATTTAATGAAAATTATTCTCAACTGATGACATTAGAATAGCCTACTTGAGAATAATTTGCAACTGGAAGTTGAAGTGGGGGTCGTTGAGGTTTTTAATCAATATTCCTATTAAAACAAGACTTTGAGCCTGAATTCTATTAAAAAAAGTGCTTGGCATTTTTAAAAAGGTTGGGTTATACTCCATTTCACAATCAAACAAAAACATTCCTCAGTAGCTCAATGGCAGAGCATTCGGCTGTTAACCGAAGGGTTGTTGGTTCGAGTCCAACCTGGGGAGTTTTTTATTTCTTCTTTGATGGGGTTGCCGCCAACCAGGGAAATGCAGGCGAATCGGGTCAAGATTGCCTGCATTGGGTTTAGATAGCCGAGTTACTCGGGTGCGTGGGGGTTAAGCGGGCGCTTCTGTTGGGGTGCCGGATTGGATCAGCGCTTGGGTGCTTTGCACATAGCTGCCTTTTAAGCTGTGGTGCGTTTGCTCAAAACCGTGGAGCCCCGCCGGGGTAAAGAACCGCTTGATCCGGTTCAGCAGTCCTTTGGCCCAGTTGCCCACCTGACGGCGGATGGTTGTCAGACCCCATTGGGTGTGCCCGGCATCGCTTTTGGGGGCCTTGGCCTTTTGCGCCGCCTCAGGCCACCGCAAGACGGTTTTGATCCGTTCGGTGCGGCGTAACAGCTTTTGTTCCTGTAGCAGATAGTTTTGAGTCAGGCTGCCCAGCTTGGGTAAGTTGAGCCACTGTTGGAGCTGTTGCTGACTGTGGGCATGCCGCTCCAGGGAGATGTTGGGGCTGGTGCGATTGCCTTGGCCCAGCAGTTTGTTGAGTTTGGCTTCCACCTTCAGGGTTTTATAGTGCTGCAACAATTGGCTTTCCTCAAACAGACCCCGGCTCTGGGTCATCTGCTTGGCGATTTGGGCAATGCCCGCCTCTGCTGCTTTTTGCCGTGCTTCTATCTCAAAACCCGCCCGAACGTAGGTTTTAAAGGCCAGGATTTCGGACTTTAAGCGGTTGACTGCATCCAGCTTGCCCAGCCCTTGGAGCCCTATGTGCCGCAGATTGTTCCGGGTGATCTGGAATTCGGCGAGCTGGGTCAGCACCTGCTGTCCCTGTTTCCGGGCCAGGGGGCTTCCCCCGCCGTTGAAGCGCAGTCCCTGGCAGATCGCTTCGATTGATTCCGCTGAAATGCCGGGGAATTTTTGGGTGAGCGTTCGCAGGGCCTCTTCCCGAGTCAGTGAGGCCACCTGGTTGAACTGCCGGGCATGGGTCAGTTCATGGGTGACCACTTCCTGCACCGGGATGGTCTGCTTGTACCGGTTGCCAATGAATGTCTGCACGGGTTGAGGCAGTTTATCCAGCCAGTGCTGTAAAGGGGGAGTCAGTCTCCCCCGAAACGCTTTCAGCCGATCCGATTCAACTTGGAGCCTGTGATTTTGGGGAGCATAAAACCCGTGGACTCTGCCGGACACATCCCGCCCATCCGGCTTGACCAAGTGGTTCTGGATTTCAGGCATCTCGTGGTCTTTTAACTTCAGGAATCGCTGGGCCTTGGCCAGGGGCTCATCCAGCGGCACAACCGGACTGTCGTGGAACTGGGCCCGTAATTGCTGGAGTTTGCCGGTTAGCAACTGGGTCAACCGCTTGGGATTCAACTGGACGGCGGTTGTTTTCAGCCCCTCTGGGGAGAAAACGTTCAGGGTTTCGTTCAGGGCGTTTTGCCAAGTGCCGTTTTGGACTTTGACAGCGGCTTCCAGCCCTTGATCCACAGCCCGCAGTTTTTCCGCTGCGCTGGCGGTGCTGCTGAAAGAAAGCCGAGCCCCTTTGGCTTCGGCGGCCATGCTACCCGCCTGCCGAATGCCCAACAGGGAGGAAATCAGGCCGAATCCGCCTTCCCCGATGTGACCAAACGCTTTCTCCGAGGCCGTGTAATTCCCTTGTTTTGCTTCGGTGACCGCGGATTTCACCCCTTTTAGGACCTGCCATCCGCCTGTGGCCAGGCCAGTGATCACCATAATGGGGATGGTAATGGGGGCTGCCGAGGTCAGGGCCACTGTCCCAGCTAAGGCCACAGCCGTTTTGATCGGGTGCTTCACCATGGTCACTATGGGCGCGCAGACGCCTTTGACCGTTTCCTTCAAGGCCCGAAAGATACTAAACGAGGGTGAAGTGTTGCCATCCTGCGAATTATTGGAGCGTTCCGGGCCGTGTACAGCCTGCAATTCACGGATTTGGCCTGACTGGAGGAGCATGGCTTGGCGAGTGGCAGTGGTTTTTGCTTTAGGAGTTTTCAACGGCCAATGGGCAGCCGGATTCAACGCGCTTTCATAAAATAGCGACGACATGATTTGCTTTCCTCCAATCAAAAGCCCCAACCATCAGGGCTAGTGCGTGCAACCTGCCTCCCCTTTGCTTTTAAGAGCAATGGGGGGCTGTGTTTTAGGTAGTTGCAGGAAAACAAGGCTTGTTTATTGCTGTGATAGGGATTTTTGCCTAAATTCCGGTCGGACAGGATGGGGGAAGCGGAGAGGCGATTCGGGCTTTCTCATCTGTGGCGAGCTGGGTGCCTTGAATCCCCGGGCTACTTTGGTCAAAATAAAGCAATACGATTTTGCTTTAGTAAGCGTTGGATACAGTTCAGGAGGCAAGGATGATTCGTCGGCAATGGGGCAGCGCGCTGGTGTTATTGGCAATCATGGCCTTCGGGGCGGGGTGTGTCCGGGAGCCCGTGGGCAATAGCCCGATCGCCCAACCGCCGGGCAGGAGTAGCGTGCCTCTGGAGACACCAACCCCTGAGCAATCAGCTTCCGCCCGACCGGCGGTTGTTGCCGCCAAACCCTCCTGGTTCGGGTGCCGCAAAGACGCCGATTGCGTGGTGGCCAAGGGGCCGTGCGGTCAGCCTCAGGCCGTGAACCTGAACTTTTTGACCGATTTCGCGGTGTTTAGCCAGCGCATGGGGCAAATGATCGACTGTGCCTCGGGGGCGGCCAAAAAAGAGGCTCAACCGTCTGTACAGTGTCTAAAAAGTCGGTGTTCGTTGACTCCCAAACGCTAAGGATTTTAAATCCAGCGCTTGTTCCGAAAATAGGCCAGCATGCCTATGGCGGTTAAAAGTATCACGCCCCAGACAAGGGGATAGCCCCAATGGCTTTCCAGTTCCGGCATGTATTTGAAGTTCATGCCGTAAACCCCCACAATGAAGGTCAGGGGGATAAAAATGGTGGACATTACCGTCAACACTTTCATCACATCGTTCATGCGATAACTGAGAACGGACAAGTAGAGATCCTGAAGCCCACTCAGCAGATCCCGGTAGGATTCCAGGGTGTCCATCACCTGGATGGTGTGGTCATACACGTCCCGTAAATAGGGCTGCACGGGAATCAGGGTGTCGGAATCCAGATGCTGTAACAGGTTAATCATGTCCCGCACCGGCCAGATATTTTTACGCAGAAAGATGAGTTCCCGTCGCAATCGGTGTACGCTTTGCAGGATATTCGGGGGATGCTCCCCGCTCAGGGTGTCTTCCAGGTATTCCAGACGCGCCCCAATCTCTTCCAGCACTCCAAAGTAGCTGTCCACAATGGTGTCCAGTATGCTGTAGCCCAGGTATCCGCTTCCCAGAGCGGTGAGCCGTTGGCTATTGGTTCTCAGGCGGCTGCGAAGTGGCTCAAACTCGTCGCTGACTTCCTCCATGAAGCTCAAGATAAAATGAGCGCCCACCACCATGCTGACTTGTTCACAGAGGATCTCTTCCTGCTCGTTCTGGAATTCAAACAGTTTCAGGATGATGTAGGTCAGGCCTTCCACATGCTCGGCTTTGGGGCGCTGCTCAGTATTCAGGATGTCTTCCAGCAGCAGTGGGTTTAAGTGAAACGCCTCCCCGAATGCCGCCAGTAATTGGGCGTCATGCACCGCATCCACGTTAATCCAGGTGATGGCGGGTGGCGGTTGGAGGGGCATCAGCTCGGCCACGGACTGCACGGTGCGCTCCGATACTGTCCCGTTTGCAAAGGTCATGACCGTGATTCGGGTTTCCGGCAAATGCGCTTTTTTGGAACGCCCGACATAGACCAGGCTGCCCGGCGGCAGGCCCATTTTAAGGGCTCGATTGGGAAGGTGTTTGCGAATCCCCTGGCGTGTCATGGTAGAGTTCCGGCTCAACCCCTGATGCAACCCTTCCATTATAAAGGAGCGGCTACATACGGCGGGACGATTCTTGGAAAATGCGCCAAAAAAAAAGGCCAGGCTTTGAGACCTGGCAATTCAAGTGGGTTTCATATAAGTAGTGAGGGGAAAAGAAGTGTCCGTAAGGACTAAAAATTAGGCACTCTCTAAATTCAGGTGGCCCAGTCGTTAATACTTACGATAGTTAGTAGTATAGATAAGAGGCAGGGTCTTGGCAACCTAACTTTGGTTAGTAATATTTTTCTGAAACATTTTGTTACAAACGAACCCTTCTCCCATCACGGTTTTCAGGATGCCTGACCGGTGACCGTTCGGGAAATTCCTGTTTCCAGAGGAGCTTCCCTGTCCATCGGGCAGAGGATAGGCGGGCCTAATGAAACCACTGTTAGCCTAAAGGGGGTGTCTGTACGCTTCCCTCATCAGTAAAACGCCCCACAAAATGGTTACTGCGCTTATTACCAATGCGGATAGGTAAACGTCCATTGGCAACCCCTCCCAGTGTGACCGCCATAGAAACACTATACAGTATGGCGCCGTCGTTTGCCAATGCCCGGTTTGGGTATTAGCCGATCGAGCGGTGGGACGGCGGTAAAGGCTTCGGTGGGAAGGCTACAGGCTTAAATGGCCGTACAGTCAATGCCGCTGGTTTTGAGTTCGCTCAGCTTGTGTCCACTGGGATACTGACGCATGACAAAGGCACTGGCGTTGGGCTGGATGAACTCATCCACCCGAATGGTCTCTTCCATCGTTTTTTCGCCGTCATCCACGGTCACTTTAAGCTTTCCGGTGCATCGGTAGCGGTAAGGCGAGCCGTTAGACACCCGAATGGATTGCGGTGGCTGGGCAGGCGTGGCGCATAAGGAGCCTTCTTTGCACTTTTTGGGTTTTTTAACATGAATAAAAAAGCGCAGATAGGGATCATAATGGGCCGGGGCCTGAAGCATCCCGAATGTCAACAGAAGCAGGCTGGCAATGATGAAAGCGCTTTTTTTCATGGTCAATCTCCGCAGGTTAATGGGATGGCCTTGTCTCGTCCATTATAGGAAATTCACCCGGCCAAGCCAACCAGAAAAGGCAGCCTGCGCCAAAATGTCGGCTCTTCTGGTGGTAGGGAAGGATTTGGGCTTGGCGCCATCTTTATGTTACGTTTGTATTATTTATAATTGCGGGTCAGTTTCTGGCTGCGCTGGCGGGTTTTGATTCCCGGCCCTTCTTGGATGGGGCCAAGCAGATGGGGCCAAATAAAGGATGAACGATAATGCGCATAGTGGCCGATTCTATCAGGAGCGCTTGGCCGGGGGCGGCTAGTAGGCCAATCCCCTTAGTCCCCCAGGGGGCGCCGGTGTCAACGCCACTGATTTTTGGCATGGGGCCTCGCCAACGGGGAGAAGGTCTGGCCGTGGGCCCTACTGATTCGATTGGGATGACTTCTCAGGCTTTTGAAGTGCTGGAAGGGCTATTAGATCAGGCGCTGGAGGGCTTTCCGCCTGTCCCTGCCCAGGCTCGGATTGAGGAACCGGCTTCAGTGGAAGGGCCATCCATTCCATCGGTGCTGAAGGCGCTGACTTTATTGACCGCCCGCTTTCATCAGCCACCACAGGAGCAGATTCGATTGGAGCGCCCTCGCAAGGTTTTGGTGGCCACCCAGCTGGCCCAGTGGATGGAACGGGTGCTGGAACAGGAAAAAATCCAGGTGGCTGTGGTGACTCGTCAGGGTGGGCGACAACATCGCCGACATGATCCGACCGGCATGTTGCATTCGGGCATCGTCTGGCGTGATCACAGTGATTCTCTGAATGGGGGCTGGAAGATTTACAACCTGGTGGATTACACAACCGCAGGCAAGCCACACTGCCGGGTTTTATGGACAAAGCCCCTGGATTTTTTCTACCAGCAGGGGGGCTATGATCTGCAGGCCCTGTTGCTGATTCCTGATGCGGCCATTCAAAAACGCATGGCAGCCTTGTTGCAAAACGGGGGCTTTCAGCGCCTGGCCTTTACCCCTCAGTACAACTTGTTATCTCCACCCCACGGGTCGGATAGTCTCAATTGCAATAAGTGGGTACTGCTCAACGTGTTGGCCGCCCATCATAAAACCGAAGATCCAGCCGTTTTATTGCGGGAGATTCAGCGAAACTACCGGACGGAGCCCTTGACCCTTGACCCCTTGACCCGTTTATTCGCGGGCTGGCATCCGCAAGTTCGGGGGAAGGAACTGTCCTGGTGGAAGGCGCCCACTACGGTGACGGTGGAAAGTCTGGTCAAGTCCGGGCTTTTTGAGCGCACCGTGTCCTACGCCAATCATCGCAGTGCCCTTTAGTGCCTGGCTGACAAAAAATAACCCCTCGCCGATGAAGGCAAGGGGTGTAATGAATGAGCATTTGTTGAGTAGTTGAGGAAGACAGCCTATTGGATATTTTTAATATATAAAATAAATATACTTGTTTCATCATCCATGCGGTGTAAACCCAAAATCCTATATTTGTATGAGGGCTGAAAAGTACAGGGCTGGTATGATCTTATAGGGAAATGAGGGGCTCATCGCTAATGAAACTGGCCGCTGACTTCATATTTTATCCGGCAAAGCCAATGCTGATCCTTAAATCAATTGGATTGATTAGGCTGATCCTTTTAATTTGTCTGGCTTGGGGGTACGTTGGAGGCTGGCCCGCTTTGGCCGAGGAGGTTTTGGCGGGGGGAACAGTGCAGGAATCCGAACCGTTCTTTAAACCGCTGGTGGATACCTCTCAAGTGCAGCCGGAACTGGAGCCCGTGACCCTGACCCCGCTGGAAGCCAATGTGTATAAACAGGGGGAGAAGCAGGGAGAGATACCGGTCAGCAATGCCCCCACCAAAATTTTGACCGGAAAAGTGCAGACCTTGCAGCAGGCCATTGAGTCCGAGCGGGATGTGGTCAATTGGTACGCCTGGTACTTGTCCGCCCGGGAATATATTGGACAAACCGGTGGTTTGCGATGCCGTTTGGGAACCCCCATCAAGTTTTACCGATCTGGAAAGATGGAAGCGTTAACTTTTGATACAAATTGTATTGCCTCTGTGACCGGGCGCCGCTTTCCATTGCCTGCCAACACCAGTCTGGACGCGCTCATTTTACCGGTACGCTCCGGGCAGGGGCCCCCTGCCAGCCGGGACGAGATTTATTCCAGAATCCGAATAAACTCTCAGTAGGCTTTTGTTTTTATTTACTGAACAGAGCAAAAACCCAATGGTTGAATGTCAATCGATTTCAATCCTTTGGTTCAACCCTTTTATCCCCCAATTTTGTACAATAGACACAATAATGGATGACATCCAATGAGTGAGCTGGGAAAGACTCGACAGTATTTGACAATGTTTTTAGTGGCCTGTGGTTTGGCTATGGCCCTGTGCGCTCCAGCGCAGGCCGAAACCCATTCGGTCAACTGGTACCATTGGTATCGGGATTTGCGGGACTATTTCAGCTCCGTGGGTGGGGTGCTGTGTTCCCCCGGCACCGAGTTGCAGTTTTCCGTGGATGGGACAATTACCGCAGCCAGCCGTGATGCCACCTGTCTGGCTTCCTTGGAAGGCTTGCATTACCCTCTGCCGGTGAATACGCCCTTGAAAAAGTTATCTCTGGCTATCCGTAAACATAGCGCCTGGCCCTTGTCCAAACGATCCATCAATGAGTTGGTGCAGCAGCAAGTACAGGCTGTGGCCTGGCAAAATCAGCAGATGGCCAAAGCCCGCTAGACCAGTTTGGGCTGAATGAACTGAATCGCCCTAGATTTTATTGGGCTTGCCAATCACCTGAATGCGACCTTCCACCTTGGGGGCAATGGTCTTGGCCTGTTGAATGGCGGTCTGCGCAATCTCGGAATCCGTAGGCGCTTCCTGTGGGTCGTTCAGGATTTTAGCGCCTTTCAGCATGCTGTAGTCGTCTCCGCCCTTTAGCACCAGATAAGCAGGCACGGCCAGCGTGTAGGTTTTTCCCTCTTGCAGGGGCTGTCCGTTGATTTTGACGGATACCACCCGCCCTTGCGTCGGTTTTTGCGGATCGTAACTGAACTGCAGGCCAGAGACTTGCGGAAAGCGACCGGCTTCCTCCCCCAAACGGCTGACCCCGTTTTCCAACGCCTGCTTCAGGACTTTCCCGGACACTTCCACTTTGAGTACCGGGCCGGCGAATTGCAGGATGTTGGCCACGTCCTTGCGGGTAATGGGCCCCGCCGGGTACACCTTGTTGGAGCGAATGGAGCCGCCGTTCAGCATAGCCACATCCGTTTTGAAGTGCGCTCGATAGGCATCGGCCAGCAGATTGCCCAGGTTGGTTTCCTGGCCGCGATTATCCGCTTGCAGCGCATTGAGCGGGACGGTGCTTTGGCCGATGGTTTCTCCCAAGCCCGCTTCAATCTGGGTTAAGTAGGCGTTCACGCTGGCTTCTACGCCCGGATCGTTTGGAATGCTGGCATCCACGGGGATCATGCTGACATCCATGCTGGCAAGGCGATGGGTTTCAGCGTCGATCCACAAGTCGTAACGGCCCAGGGTGCGGGCATCGGAACCCACCTTGTAAATGGGAATGCCTGCGGCCACCGATTGCAGGAAGGAATGTTCGTGCCCGCCCATAATCAGGGCCAGCGACTGGTTCATGTTCTGGGCTACCCGTTTGTCCTCATCCATGCTCAGGTGGGTGATGGCCACAATGATCTCCGCCCCCTGCCTGCGAAGCGCACTAACCGTGGCGCAGGCCGTGTAGGTGGGATCTTTAAACATCACGTTGGGGCCAGCGCTGGAGGCGTTTTGGGTATCGGGGGTGAGCAGGCCAAAAAAGCCCACTTTCACCCCGTTGATTTCTTTAATGACTGAAGGAAGCACGGTGCCAAAGGGTTTGCCGGTGGTTTTATCGACCACATTGGCGGCCAACCAGGGGAATTTGGATTCTTGCAGGCGCTTGAGCAGAATCTCGTTGCCATAATCAAATTCGTGGTTGCCCAGCGCGGCTAAATCGAGCCCCACCTGATTCCACAGATCCACCATTTGCTTGCCGTAAAACAGTTTGCCGCCCGGGGAGGGGGACAGGGTATCGCCCGCCAGGATGAGCAGGGTGTTGGGATTTTCGGCGGCAATGCGTTTGCGCAGGGTGGCGATTCGGGCAAAACCACCCGCTTCGGTGGGGGTGGCTGGGGCCAGCTGATAAACATCGTTTAGTTGCAGCAGGGTAATGTGAATAAAGGGGCGGCCCTGGATGGTGGTGGTGGGTTGTTCCGCCCAGCCCGGAAAGCCGATCGAGGCAGCGCCCAGGGTCAGTAAGCCCACCAAAACGCTGGATAAAAACTGCTGACGCACCCGACTGGAAAAAGATAAGCTCAACACGCAAAAGCCTCGTCACAAACGCTTATGCTTATTTTAGTATAAGCGTATTCTTTAGAGGCATATTCTGGGAGAGGCATATTTTTGGCGATGGACTCACTTCAGTCTTTGCCTTCCCGTGCTGCGGTTTGGCAACGCTGGCACAGTCCGGTAAATTCCAGATGGTGGGCTTCAATCTTAAAACGGAGTTGTTGTTGCAAGGCTTGAACCAGCGCATCAATCCCGGAGCAATGCACCTCCTCAATGCCTTGGCAGCGCTGGCAAATCAGCAAGTGGTGGCAATGCTCTGTTTGCTTAAGCTGGCAATGGGACTCATCTTCCAGCAGGCATTTTTTGACCTTGCCGCTACTGAGGACCCGATGGATCAGCCCTTGCTGGTCAAAGCATTCCAGTATGCGGTAAACGCTGACCGTATCCACCTTTTCCCCCGCGGCGTCCAGGGCGTCTTTGATCTCGTAGGCCGATAAGGCGGTGGGTGCCTGATCCAGAAGTTCCAACACCAATTTGCGGGGCCGGGTAATGCGGAATCCCTGTGCTTTTAAAATGGCAATGGCGTGATCGGTGTAATGGCTCATAGCGGCGAAGACTCTCAGACTCCTCTATCATACCCCAAGGTGATCGTCGGTTCAGCCGGTTCGATCACGGTTGAGGGTGGGTGGTGTCTGAAAGCCTTCGCTGGAGAATAAGCTGGAGAATAGGGCGGATTAAGCCCGGCGTTTCAGTTTTTCGCTACCAGCGTGAGGAGTAATCGGAGCGCTCCCGCTGGCCGCCATAGCCACCACCGCCGCCGCGATGGTAGTCGCCTCCACCGCTAGTCCGGTTAAACCCCGTGGACTTGCCTTTGCTGCGGCTGGCATCCTGATAATCAATCACAATGGACTTGCCGCCCAGATTGGCGTGGTTCAGTGACTGAATGGCCTGCTCCGCTGCATCGATCGAAGCCATTTCCACAAAGCCAAAGCCCTTGGGTTCGCCGGTGTCCCGATCGGTGGGGATTTTAACGGAAACCACCTGCCCAGCCTGTTGGAACAGGCTTTCCAAATCGTGTTCGGTGGCACTGTAAGAAAGGCTGCGCACAAACAGTTTGTTGCTCTTGCTGTTGCCACTGCCGGGCGAGGCGGATCCGCCGTTGCCGGAGCCCCTGCTCTCATCCTGAATATCCACCACCAAGTCCCGCCCTTGCAGAAAGTAGCCGTTGAGTTGCTGAATGGCCTGCTGCCCGTCCGACAGGCTGGCCATTTCCACAAAGGCAAAGCCACGGGGCTTGCCGTCTTCCCGGCGCAGGGGGATTTTTGCGGACAACACCTCGCCGGATTGTCCAAACAGGTCGTATAAATCCTGTTCGGTCACAGACCAGCTGAGGTTGCGGACAAATAATTTGGCGTTCATGGTCGATTTTTCCTTTGTTGTTGGGTGGAAACGGCTTTGGGGTTGCGGATTTTTCGGGGTTTTGATCGGCTGCTTCAGCCCGATGCGTTAGTCTGATGTCCTAGTTTGATCCTTCTTGGCTGTTGTTCTCGGTGCCTGGGTGGGTTTTGAGAGGGGTGGCGGGCTGAGCGCTTTCCAGGCACAAGGTTTTAAACGGATCTTCGGGACGCTCTACCAGTAAGCCGCAATAGGCCACGTCTTTTTTCAGGAAGGACCACAGCACTCCGCCGTCCGTACCACTGTGGAAGAGGGTAAAGTCATGCGGATTGAGTGAAGTGATTTTGCCTTTGAACGGATCGCAGCAGTTCTTCCGAAGCTGGATCATGACTTCGGCACCCGTGTCGTGGGCGGTTTTTAACAGGGGATCAAAGTGCATGGACAAAACTCCTTGGCTTGAGACGCGTCAATGGTGGGGTCGATTGATCTTCACAGTAACATTAATGCAGCTTTATTGCAATTAAAATGAAATAAAGTTGCATTATCAGATCGGTGTTTGCAACTGATCGCAAAGCCTCATCATTGGGGGAGGCCTGTCATTTTTCCGTTGAACGGCCGTACCTGAACGAGCGTCACAGAGACACCCTGACGGGCTTCCTTAGCCACACCTCATCAAAAAAGCAGCCAGTGGGTGGCTGCTTTTTCTTACGAGGAGGATGTCGCTTTGGGGTTTTGTGGGCTCTCTATGATGGTGTGTCCAGGCTCAGGGCATACAGGTGCAGCCAAATCACGCTGTGCAAAAAGTCGTTGTAATCGTTAAACCAGTAGCCGTCCGAATGATAATGTTTCCCCAGACTTTGTTGATAAAGCAAGGCATCCCGCTCGGGTTGCCGAACGTGGTTCAGAATCAGCAGCGGGCCCATGCCAAAGCCGGAGGTTTCCGTACTACGGGGTTCTCCACTAGCCGTAAAGCCTTCCGGCATTAGTTTATGTTGCTGCCAGTAGGTGAGCAGGAAGGGGTGATTTTTCAGGTAGGCCTGGGCCCGTTCACGCCACGGGGAAGGGCTGAGTTGGGCGTCCATGGCCATGCGCCAATAGACCCGAAAGGCGTCGTAGCTGAAATCCCTTGCCCCATCGCCTTGCTTGTCGGAAAAAATGATGCGGGGCTGCCCGGGGACGTTTTGCCAGCGTACCGCGCACCAGTTGGGGGGTAGCTTGGGGGCGGTCAAATTGGTGCAGGCTTCTAAATTGTCATAGACCTCATTGGCCAGCTGCGTCCATCCGGCGGCGTGTTCCAAATCCACTTTGGCAAATTCCCGGTATACATACGGGGCCATGTAGGAGGGGTTGATGGTCAGGTACTCCTCTTTAAAGCCGGGCCAGGGGCCGGGGGTGAGGTAGTAACGCCCATCCAGTTTTTCTACATTCACCCGCCACATGTCTTTCACGATGTTCAGGCCATCCCGGCTGTAGTCCGGGCGATTCCATTGCTTGCCCGCTTTCAGCAGGGCGTAGGCGATATCCTGATCGGCGTCGGTGGCGTTTTCGGTTTGCATAATGCCCTTGGTGGTGCCAAATTCCCCATCTCCCCAGCGCCAGGCCAGCAAGTGATCGTGGGGGCGTTTCATGTTTCGCTTGGTCCACTGCCAGACCTTGTCGAAGGTGGCGGGCTCGTTCATCCACAAGGCTTTGAGCATGGCATAGGACTGCCCTTCGCTGATAGTGCCTCCGTAGGTGTTGGAGACCACATGAGCCCCGTCCACCAGAAAGCGATCTTTATAAAATTGCCAGCTCTTTTTCAGGAGTTGCCGTAAAGGCCACTGGGTATGGACTGCCGGGGGACGAGGGGTGCTGGGGGCAGGGCTTTGGCTTTGCGCCGGGTAAAATACGGTTAAAGTAATGGCTGCCGTGGCCAACAGTACGGCTTGAAGCACTGGGGTGGTGAGTTTGAAAGGCGTTTTCATGGTTATCCATCCGTTAGGGTAAGTTCAGCGGGGCGAATGAACCCAGATTGATGAATCGAGCAAGATAAATGAATCAAGCAAGATTAATATTGTGAAGCTGGGCTGTTTTTTTGAACTGGACTTTAAATTGTTTTTCATATATTTAACAAGATAATAAAAGCAGGCCTGAAGGTAAAGCCTGGCAAAAATAACCCGATTTCCAACCCTTCGTCCCCCCCCCAAGCTCGTTTACCTTTCCCCATCGTTTATACCATCGTCCCTGTTTTACCTCGTTCTTGCCCTCATTGTTCAGGCCATCACTTACTTTAGTAACCGTGGGAGTCCAGCCCATTGAGTACCAGTTCTTTCGCCAGCTTGCCCGTTACTCGTCAGTCGGACAGTGCTGTTAAGCCCAAGTTGAATGCCTTTTCCGATTCGGTCATGCGTCTTGAAATGGCCTTTCTGAATCGTTCGGCCCATTGGGGCTATCAAGTGCAGCAGTTTTTAAAGCGTGCCTTTGACGTGCTGGCCGCCACTCTGGGCCTGTTGGCCATTTCCCCCTTGCTGTTGCTGATTGCCGCATTGGTCAAGTTCACCTCGCCCGGCCCGATTTTGTACAAAAGCCAGCGTATCGGCAAAAACTTCCAGCCCTTCGGCATGTATAAATTCCGCACCATGTGCGTGGATGCCGACGCCCAGCGGGAAGCCCTGCGTCAAGAAACCGCGCAGACCACCGGCCTGTTCAAGCTGGCCAATGATCCCCGGGTGACCGAGGTGGGCAAGGTGCTTCGAGCCCTCAGTCTGGATGAATTACCCCAGCTGCTGAACGTGATTCGGGGGGAGATGAGCCTGGTGGGGCCCCGCCCGCTCCCCCGGGATGAGAGCGAGTTGTTTCAGGAGCCTTACACCCTGCGGTTTCAGGTTTTTCCGGGTATGACCGGCGCCTGGCAAGTGGGTGGGCGTTCCAACCTGAGTTTTGAGCAATTATGCCAGCTGGAAATGAACTATGTGCTGGACTGGAGCCTGCTGAAAGATTTAGCGATTCTGCTGAAAACGCTGCCCGCCGTGTTGGCTAGCCGGGGCGCCTACTAGAACAAGCCTTTTCGAGAGTGCTTCCAGCTCTTTGAGGTGTGCTAGTTCCTCCTGGTATTGCTTTAAGGTCGTGATGGGCTTTTTCATACGGTCAGTAACCTGAAAAAATCGGTTGGGCCTCACCGAATCTAATGCGACAACACTTTTTGCAATCAGTTCATTACTGGGTGTAATGGGAATAAACGTCATTTTATCTTTCGCACTATTACCCCTTAATAGACCTAACTGATAGCCCTTCTCTTGGGGGGTCCTATCAAATACCAGGTAAGTTCTGGAGTTTTCATCATTTTTAAAAAATTCAGCGATGGCTTTCGTACAGGTCAGGGGCTCTCCTCTTTCCATAGCCCGACTATACGCATGGGGCGAAAATGTAATCGTTTTTAAATTACTGAGTAATTTTCTAAAAAAAATGGTCGATTTCAGAACTTCCTCGGTGTTCACTCCCTCTTTGATAGCGTCATTGATGGCTGTAGACATAACAGAAGCGCTTTTGTGGTCGAGATCGTCTTTGATCGCCAAGAACCGTAATCTCTCAGAAATATCAACGTTTGGGTCTTTATTTTCAAATTTGCGGTTTGGTTCGCTTAAAACCTCTTTTAAATCCTTATTGAATTTTGGCTCAAAGGGATTAGGCTTTTGAGCAAAAGCAGGGAGGTTCTGTTTATTAGGCTCAAAGAAATCTGTTTTTAAACTAAAAAGCGTTAATGATTGTAAGGTGGCAGGCAATTGCACCGTGGGACTCGTCATCTGTTGGGATGAACCCTCTTCAGGTAACACTTTAGGCGGTGTTGAATGTGATTTTTTAGTGGACGTGTTTTTAACGCCGAGCTTGTTGGACTCGGGGGGGCTTTGTTTGCCGGAGAAGTTAACCGGAATACGCATGGTTCAAATTCCTTTGGGTTCAGTCTCACTAGCCCATCGCAACGGTGAGTCGGGAGGGGGCTGCCGCAGGTGTATGCTAAAGATATCGGGTAAGGTGATGACGAGAGCTTTAAAGCCGAAGAACGTTATTTTGTGCGAATGGCGAATAGGGTGAGGCGATCGAGGGACTGTTCCATAGGTTGAACTTACCACAAAAACTGTACACCAGCCTGTGTTCTTCTTTTGTTCGCTTGTTGCTTGTCTTGTGCAGGTCAGTGAGTAGCATTCCCATTCAGGGCCCAGCGACTGAAGCTGATGTTTGCGTGGATATCAGAAAAATTTATAGGCCAGGGCAAAGGCGATGCCCATGATACCGGACATGCAGATACTGCCCCAGAATCGGTACTGTAATGGCAAACGGGCCTGAATGATGTAGTTGCCCACAATGGAAATGGGCAGGTTGGTCAAAAACGATTTGCAGGCGGCCAGCCATAGCTCCGGCAAAGCGCTGGCCAGGGCAATCTGGTGCCAGGGGGTGGTGGAGATTTTAAGAATGAGCATGTGCCGGGCAATCCAGGGGGGGCTGAAAAAGCTCATTGAGCCCAGCATGCGCCCCAGCCAGTTCAGCCGATACTGTGCCTGTTGGGCTTCGGCAGGTTGGGTCAACCATCGCCAAGGGGCTTTTTGAGCCGTGGCCGGGGCAATGCGCCACTGATCCAGCCAACAAAACCAGCGCGGCGTCTCCGCCTGATAGACCAGTCCGCCGACCAGGGCCAGGGCCAGCAGCCGGGGAATGCTGACTTCACCCAGTATAAGCTGGGCAATGCCATCCCCGGCGGGGTATAACACCCAGGGAATCCATCGGGGTTGAGCGGAGGAAACGGGAGCGGAGGACATGAAAAAAGCCTTGTGTGAGCGGACAGGGGCATCAGTGGATGCTGATGAGACCGTGCGATGAACTTGGCGCAGCTTTACCGAGGCGACTCGTTTTGCTACAGTATTCGTATTCTGGTTTTTTTATTCTATCCCAAGTCAATCAAAAGTCGAAAGCCGCATGTCCAGTTCTTTTTCCTCAGTCTCTAAACCGGCATCGTCTACACCGGTATCGCCACAGGCGCAACACCTGGAGTCTTTGACCGATGTCATTCACTTTTTGCATGCCCGTGGCTGGACGCCTGCCACCAGCTCCAATTTTTCCTGTCGCTTACCGGAGGGGCAGACCGGTTTTTCGATTTCCGTTTCTGGGCTGGATAAGGGTACTTTTAGCGCCGAAGATTTTCTAGAGGTGGATTTCGCCGGTCAGGTCATTTGCCCGGAGCAGGCCCATTTACGGCCTTCGGCGGAAACCTTGCTGCATGCGCTGGTCTATCAACAATTCCCCGCCGCTCAGGTGGTGCTGCATACCCATTCGGTCAACGGCACCGTTTTGTCCAAGTTGTATGAGGCCTCTCAAGGACTATTGCTGAAAGACTTTGAGGTACTCAAGGGGCTGGAGGGCATTCGCACCCACCAGACGGAACTGTGGTTGCCCATCTTTGGAAATCATCAGGATATGACGGTTCTGGCCGCCCAAATTGAGCCGGTACTGCGGGAGCAAAAGCCCGTTTACGGTTTTCTGTTGGCTGGCCATGGCTTGTACACCTGGGGAGACACCTTGGCTCAGGCCAAGCGACACGTGGAAGTCTTTGAGTTTTTGTTTGAGTGCGTGCTGAAGTTGAGGTCTCATGGCTATTCTGACTATTCCTGAGCGAGCCACCATTATCCCGGATCCTGAGGCCATTCAGGCTTATCTCAACGCCCGGGGCATTGTCTTTGAGCAGTGGCAGGCGCAATGCGAATTTGCTCCAGAGGCTTCACAGGACGACGTTCTGGCCGCTTACGATCATGCCCTGAAACCGTACATGGCTGCCCATGGCTATCAAACCGCCGATGTCATTTCGGTCCATCTGCAAACCCCCAACCTGCCGGAAATTCGGGCTAAATTTTTGCGGGAGCATACCCATACCGAGGATGAAGTCCGCTTTTTCGTGGAAGGTCAAGGCTACTTCTGGTTTAATCTGGGTGGCGACGAGCCGGTATTTTGCGTCAAATGCGTCAGCGGCGACTTGTTATCGGTGCCTGCCAACGTGAAGCACTGGTTTGATCTGGGGCCGGTGCCTCATGTGAAGACCATTCGGGTGTTTACAGACGCTGCCGGGTGGATCCCCCACTATACGGATTCCGGTGTGGAAGCCCGTTACCTGAGCGCGGTGTCCGTGTAATAAAGAACGGGTCGCGGCTTGTACTGCTGGCCTGGAGATGTTCCAAGACCTGGAGAGGTTCCAAGAGATGGACAAAACCCCCTTACAGTCTTCCCTGATTCGCTTTGTGCTGCTGGATATTGAAGGAACCACCACCGACGTGCAATTTGTACACAAGGTGTTGTTTCCCTATTCCGCGGAACGCCTGCCGGATTTTGTGCGTCAGCAGGCCGATAACCCCTTGGTGCGGGAGGCATTGCAGTCCGTCCGGGAGACGATCTCTCAGGAAGAAGGTCGCACCCTGAATGAGGCCGGTTGCGTTCAGACGTTGCTGGATTGGATTGCCACGGATCGCAAGCACACCGCGCTCAAGCAGTTGCAGGGTATGATCTGGAAGACCGGTTTTGAGCGGGGCGATTACCGGGGCCATGTGTACGATGACGTGATGCGGGCCTTGCAAAATTGGCAGATGAAGGGCGTGGAACTGGGAATTTACTCGTCCGGCTCGGTTCAGGCCCAAAAGTTGTTATTCTCCCACTCCGAAGCGGGCGATTTGACCCGCTATATCAGCCGTTACTTTGATACCCAGATGGGTGCCAAAAAAGACGTGGAATCCTACCGGCGCATTGTGACCGAACTGGATCTGCCGCCTCTGGAGGTCTTGTTTTTATCCGATATCGAGGCGGAGTTGGATGCGGCCCGGCTGGCGGGCCTCTTGGCCAAGCAGATCGTGCGGGAGGGAACCACGCCTTCTGAGCGGCACGAGCAGTTCAAAGACTTATTGGCCGTGGAAAAGTTGACCACGGGCCCCCGTTCCGAAGTTCTTCCACCGCTGAGCGGGTTCTAGGCTTTGAAGGACTGTCTAGCGCATTGTCCCCTATTTCTGAATCAGGCTTTTCAGGTAGGTGTACTCTTCAATGCCACACAGCACCCCTTCCCGGCCCAACCCGGAATCCTTAATGCCGCCGTAGGGCAGTAAGTCCAGCCGGGTGGTGGGAATGTCGTTGATCAGTAGCCCACCCACCTCCAGTTGTTGATAGGCCCGTTCGATCTGATCGGGCTTGTTGGTGTAAAGCCCCGCCTGCAACCCATAGCGGGACTGATTCACCAGGTTGAGGGCCTCATCAAGGGTGCTGTAGGTACTCACGGTGGCAATGGGGGCAAACACCTCCTCTGCATTGATGGCCATCTCCGGGGTGGTGCGATCCATCAGGGTGGGGTTCATGGTAAAGGCGTTAAAGGTATTGCCGCCGTAAATCACGTTGGCCCCTGTCTTCAGGGCGTCTTTAATCAAGGAGCGGGTGCGTTGCACCTGTTGAATACTAATCATGGGGCCGATGTCGGTATCCAGTTTGAACGGGTCGCCCACCTTGAGCTGTCGGGTGGCGTTCACCAGCGCGGGCAGTAAGGCCGCTTTGTGGACTTCCTGAATAAAAATGCGCTGTACGGAAATGCAGACTTGTCCTGCAAAAGCGAAGGCTCCTTGTGCAATACGCTGGGCTATTTCCTCCACTGGGCTGCTCAGGTCTTCCACAACCACGGCGGCGTTGCCGCCCAGTTCCAGGGTGACCGATTTGTTCCCGGCGATGCTGCGCAAATGCCAGCCCACCGCTGCGCTGCCGGTAAAGCTAAGTTTGGCAAAGGCGCTGGAGCGCACCAGTTTTTCGGCCAGGCTGTTTTGGGCCGGAATGACGCTAATGGCCTCGTACCCGGCTTCAGCGGCCAGGCGCCCTAAATACAATGCCGTCAGTGGGGTTTGGGGGGCTGGTTTAATGGTGATGGAACATCCGGCGGCGATGGCCGGGGCCAGTTTGTGAATCACCAGATTCAGCGGAAAGTTAAACGGGGTAATTGCCAGTACCGGCCCGATGGGGAACCGGCTGAGTCGCACGGTGCGGCCATCGACCTGCATCAGGGTGCCGGTGGTGCGTTCCACCTGGGCGGCGTAACCCCGGCAAACTTTCACCGAGCGGGCCACTTCTCGCTGGGAGAGGGTGAGGGGCTTGCCACTTTCCCGGGTGATCAGCAAGGCCAGCGCCTCTTGATGGGCCTCCAGTCGATCGGCCAAATTGTTTAAAATTTCCGCCCGCTGGCTCACGGTGGTTTTGCGAAAGTTTTGAAATCCTTGTAAGGCCGTTTTCTCGATCAGCTCCAAATGCAAATCATCGGCGTAATAGGCTTCGCCAACCAGGGTCACCGCATCGCCCGGGTAGTACACCGGATGGGGGCTGCCGCTTTTGCCAAAACGCTCGCTGCCTTGCAGGATAAAAGGCTGAGCGGCACTGGCCGCTTGGGTTTTTGATGAAAGGGTCATGCACTCACGTTCCTATCAGGAGTCCAATTCCAGTGTAGCATTGATTTCCGTTTGAGCCTGCCGCAGGGCGTTCTCCGGGGAAATTTTACCCAGTAGAGCCAGTTGCACATAGTGGTTGATGATGTCGTTGATGGCGTTTTGGGTGGGTTGGATCTGATAGGCCGCTGTGGCGCTTAGCAGTTGTTGCGCGCTCAGGGCCCGCCCTTGGGCCATTAAGTCCGGTTGCCGCTGGGGCTGGAAATAGGCATCGTTCAGGGCGGTAGTCACCGACGGCAGAACCGGAGCGGCCTGGGCCAGGGCCAGCTGATTTTGAGCGTTGGTGATGAATGCGGCAAAATCCACGGCCTCTTTGGGGTGGGCGCTTTTGATCGGAACCACCAGAACCATCAGGGAAAAATCTTTATACGGGGAAGTCTGCGGAAATTGCGGCGCTACGCCGGTTTCTTTGTAAATATTGGGGGCGTTTTCTTTCACGATTTTTAGGAAGTTGGGACCGATGGACAAGGATGCCAGTGTCCCGGCCTGAAAGCGACCCACTGCCGATTGATGGCTTTCAGTGATTGCTTCCGCGGGCACCCAGCCCTGTTTATACATATCCACGTAGGTGGCCAGAATTTCCATGGCCTGGGCGGTGGCGAAAATGGCCTGCCCTTTGGCGTTGTACAGCGGGACGCCTTGCTTTTTGAGTTCTTTCAGGAAATTACCGTTTTCGGCGATGACCGGCATGAGGCCGTATTGGTCGGTTTTTTCATGGACTTGCTGGGCAAAGTCGGAGAGTTCGGCAAAGTTGGTGGGAGGTTGCTCAAAGCCCGCTTTCCGCAAAAGGGCCTTGTTGTAAATAGTTACGCTGGAAGTGATGTACCAGGGCAGACCAAAGGCCAGTGGTGCCTGGCCCGGTTTGGTGAGTGTGGCCCCTTGCCAAGCCACTGGCAAATAGGTGGCTTTCACGGACTCCGGTAGGGCGGTGTTCATGTTGGTCAAGGCGTTCCGGTTGGCCAGAATGGCGGAAAAGTCCGGGTTTAAATTGACCACATCCGGGGTGTGTCCGCTGAGCATGGCGGTCAGGGTGCGCTTGGGCCCTTCGGAAAAAGGCACGTCCACCCAGTGAATGCGCACGTTGGGATGGGCCCGTTCGTACTCCAGAAACATGGGCTCCAGCGTGCTTTTGAAGGTGTCCAGTTGCAGCGTCCAAAATTCCAGGGTGATGCGTTCGGTGGGCTGTGGTGTTAGTTTGCCGCACCCGCTGAAACTGAATGATAGGCAGAGGGCAGCGGCCAATAAAGAGAGCCGCCTCATAACTTAAAATCCTTGAACACCCGCATGACCACAAAGCGGGCTTTGGTCAGCTCCATGGGCACACCCTGCTGATCGTTGCCTTCAATGTAAATGGCCACATCGGAGCCGGTTTTATACCCCAACGATTCCGGGATGGGAATGACCTGGTGCGGAACGTTCCGTTCATTCAGCCACTGGCTGGCGTTTTCCGTGGTAGGGGTGGAGGGCAGGACAATCAGCATTTGGTGGGGTTCCCAACCGAAGAAACTTTACCCCTTAATCATAACAGACCAAAGACCTTGCGGGCGTTGGCCGTGGTCACAGCAGCCACTTCCTCGTATGAGATCCCGCGCAATTCGGCGATTTTTTCCGCCACCAGCTTCACCCGAGCCGGTTCGTTGGGTTTGCCCCGAAAGGGCATGGGGCTGAGAAAGGGAGAATCCGTTTCCACCAGCAGCCATTCCAACGGGATTTCTCGGGCCGCTTGGTGCAGGTTTTCCGCTTTTTTAAAGGTCACGTTTCCGGCAAAACTAATGTAGAAATTTTTCTCGATCATACGACGGGCAAACTCGGCATCGCCAGAAAAACAGTGCATAATGCCCCGCACTCCGGGCACGTCGTTGATGATTTGATAGACATCCTCATGGGCTTCCCGATCATGCACGATCACCGGCAAATTGTATTTGCGGCCCAGTTCCAGCAGGCTTTTAAAGCATTTTTTTTGCAAGTCAACCAGCGATTGATCCCAGTAGTAATCCAGCCCGGTTTCCCCCACTGCCACCACTTTGGGATGACTCAGCAGGGTTTCGATTTCGGCCAGCCAGCCCGGCTGATCCACAATGTCGGCCACATCGGTGGGGTGGACGGCCACGGCGGCGTACACGTTCTCAAAGCGTTCGGCCATAGCCATCACTTCGGGAAATTTGGCCGGGGTCACGCTGGGATTGACCAGAAATTCAACACCAGCCGCTTGGGCCCGTGCCAGCACTTTTACCGGGTCGGTACCCGTCACGCCATCCGGGTGATCTGCTTGCCGGTGAATGTAATCCAGGTGGCAGTGGGTGTCAATCAGGGTGGGCACGCTCATCAAAGCCGCTCCTAGACCAGCCGCAGGTCAGGGAAATGGTTGTCCTTGTACCACTTGGCGCTTTTGTATTCCGCCGGAATTTTGTCGTAGTGGTTCATGGGATCGTGGCCCAGCGCCCGCAGCTTTTGCAGCCACAGTTCCCGCTTGGATTGGGGCAGGGCGTTCCCGCACCACGGGCAACAGTCGATTTTCCAGTAGGACGTCCCTCCATCCCGAATGGGGATGCCGTACTCGTCATACTGATCTACGTACACAATCAGGCTGCTGGGGCATTCCCAGGCATCCTGATGCGAGGCGCAGCGATAGTTGGCGTGATAGGCCATATGAATGCAGGGATAGGCGCTGGCGTCGATTTTCCAGTCCTTGACCTGTTCGGTCTGAAACCAGTCCCGGCAGGCGTGGCAATCCTGCATATGATCCGAGTAGGAGGCGTATTCCGGGGTTTCAATGTCCTTCCAGTGAATGACATTGGCCGCGCCGTCAAATTTGTTGTAAGAGCGTTTGAATTGTTCGCAGTTCATTGGTATTCGTTATTTCTTCTTGCTTGTCCCGGCCAGTTCGCTGTCCAGACGGGGGAGAATGGGGCCTTGCAGGTTGATGCGTTGTCCCACCGGAATGTGGGCGTGGGTGATATCCTCCCAGCGGGGGCACAATTCGCTGAGTTTGGCCTGATAGCCCAGTTGCGACCACATTTCATCGCTGAGGGTGGGAGTAATGGGGCTGAGCAAAATGGCCACCTGACGCAGGGTTTCCAGCACCGTGTACATGAGATCGGCCAGTTCGGTCAGCTTGCCTTCTTTAAATAAAGTCCAGGGCTCCTGATCATTGATCTGCTTGTTGGCCCAGTCGACCAATTGCAGGATGAGATCCGCCGCTTTCTGGAATTCAAAGGCCGCATAAGCCGCTTGCACTTCGGCCACGCCTTCGGTATGCAGCAGGCCCGGCTTGGCGTGCTGGGACTGGGGGACCTGACCCTCGAAATACTTGTTGGTCATATTCAGGGTGCGGTTGAGCAAGTTGCCCAGGTTGTTGGCTAAATCGGCATTGACCTTGAGCTTGAAATCCTCTTCCGTAAAGCTGCCGTCCTGCCCAAAGGTGGCCACCGTCATCAGGTAGTAGCGGATGGGGTCGGGGTTGGGCAGATCAAACCGTTCCTGCAGGGTGAAGGGGGACACCACGTTGCCCACGCTCTTGGAGATTTTGGCCTCGTTGATATTGATAAACCCATGGGCAAAAATCTGTTTAGGCAATGGGATTTCAGCGGAGAGTAGCATGGCGGGCCAGTAAATGGCGTGGAACCGCAGAATGTCCTTGCCAATCATATGCACATCGGCAGGCCAAAACTGGTTGAACAGGGCCTCGTCTTTGCCGTAGCCAATGCCGGTGATGTAGTTGCTGAGGGCGTCAATCCAGACGTAGATGACCTGATCGGCGTCATCTGGTACCGGGATGCCCCAGCTGACCGAGTTTTTATGCCGGGACACGCTGATATCTTCCAGTTCTTCCAGCATTTGCGACACTTCCGCCGCCCGGAACTCCGGCAACACAAACTGGGGATTGCTTTGCATGTGGGCTTGCAGAGCGGCTTTGTACTTGCTGAGCTTGAAGAAGTAGTTTTCTTCCTGCACGATTTCCGGCTTGCGTTGGTGGTTGGGGCATTCACCCGCCTCGTTCAAATCCCGCTCGGTGACGAATTTTTCGCAGCCCGCACAGTACAAGCCCTGATAGGCCCGTTTTTCGATATCGCCTTTGGCCGCCATTTTGCGCCACAGTTGTTCCACCACGGCGTAATGGTCCGCGTCGGTGGTGCGAATGAAGCGATCGTAGTTCAGGTTGAGATAGGCCCAGGCCTTTTTGAACGCTTCCACCAGTTCATCGGCGTGTTGTTGGGGGGTAATGCCCCGGCTGGCCGCCGTTTTTTCCACCTTGGTGCCGTGCTCATCGGTGCCGGTCAGGAAAAACACCTCTTTGCCCAGTAGCTTCTGGAAGCGGACCATAACATCCGTGGCGATTTTTTCGTAGGCGTGGCCCAGGTGGGGCGCCGCGTTGACGTAGTCGATGGCGGTGGTGATGTAGTAGGTGTTTTGGCTCATGGGCGGGGGCTTTCCTGTGGATGCACGTTTAGAGAGTGTCTTTTTCTATTCTCCCAGACGAGCGGCCTTGTAGCAAATAAACGTCTACCAGATTTTGGGTAAAACGTTTTTTTTAGTCACCGCTCAAAGTGCGAGCGGTCATTTCCATAAAATAACGCAGGGGATGTTCGGGGTCGGTGAATGCGAACACCTCCATTTTGAAGGCTCTAAAGTTTTCGATGGGCCAAGGTAAATGGACTTCCACTTGGTGGTTTGATCGCATTTTGGTGCAATGAGCCAATAGGCCGCTGGGGCAGATCAGGATGAGGGTGGATGATTGCATCCACAGGAACTGTTCAGTTTTTATTTCCACTTCGTGAATGGTGTGCCACGGCACAACCTGCTCCCGAGTCGGCATTTTGGCTTTTCCCCAGTATCTGAAAAGGCTAATTTTGAGCCCCTCGGCCAGGACTTGCACCTCAGGGATCAGACTTCGCAGCCCGCCTTTTAAGGCTCTCGTAATTGCGTATAGTCCCATCATGAACCCTAACATTAGCGAGCATGGTAAGGAGATGGCGATACATTGGACGGGAGTGTCATGGCCGCATATCTTTTGAGGCGGAAGCAATAACAATAAGAAATTAAAAAACAAAAATACAAACAGTGATGCGTAAAGTCCAATTTGAGTAGCGGTCATAAACACTTCTTCCCAAATGGCAGAAGTAGGTTTTCTGTAGACCATCTGCTCTATTGGGGGAGGCTGAAGTAGGATTGGGCCACTCATGTTTGCTTTAAGCCAACACAGCCAAGGCTTTGACTTGAACGGCATCCACGCTCACGGCCATCACTTCGGCGGTGATCCAGTCGTTGGCTTGCAGGGACTGCCCATTGGGGTCGATATGCACTTTCAGGTAATTCTCGCTCATACCCTTGAGGGCTTCGCCGGGCTCGTTCTCTTCCACAATCACATTCAGCATCTGCCCCAAAAAGCCTTGGCGGTAGGCCAGCGTTTTCTGATCGGATAAGGCTCGCAGTCGCTGGGCTCGGGCCTTCTTCTCCCGCTCCGGCACCTGATCCGGGAAAGTGGCCGCTGGTGTTCCTTTGCGTTTGGAGTAGCTGAACACGTGGAAGTAGTTCATATACGTGTTTTTTAGTGTCTGATAAGTGGCCTCAAAGCGCTCTGCCGTCTCCCCGGGAAAGCCCACAATGATGTCAGACCCCACCGAGGCCTGTGGGATTTTCTGGGCAATGGACTGGCAAACCCGCTCCATATCGGCCACATGATGCCGACGGCCCATCCGTTTCAGCACATAATCCTCTGCGCTTTGAGCGGACAGGTGAAAGTGTGGGCAAATTTTTCCCTGAGAATCCCGCACCACGTCAATCAGCTTTTCGCTCACTTCCATAGGATCCAGCGAGGTCAGTCGCAGGCGGAATTGCCCCGGTAATTGAATCAGCTCAGTCAATAGGTCAGCCAAGTCGGCCCCGTCATGCTCATACTGCCCGATATTAATGCCGGTCAGCATGATTTCCTTGAAGCCTTCATCCAGCATGCGCTGGAGTTGCGTCTTGATATCGTCCACGGGGAGGCTGCGGCTCAGCCCTCGGGCCTCCCAGATGATGCAGTAGGTGCATTTGTAATCGCAACCATCCTGAATCTTCAGGCTGCCACGGGTGCGATCGATGGCCGCCGAGGAAGCCCCTTCCATAATACGGCTTTTATCAATCTCTGACACTTGCACCAGCGGGCGATCCGAGACCGGGGCGCTTTCCACAATGCGTACCAGTTGGTCTTTAAAGTTATTGCCGATCACAAAGCTGATGCCCTCCAGGGCGGCCAGCTCATCCGGGGCCACCTGGGCAAAACAGCCGGTGGCGGCAATGCGGGCCTTGGGGTTGGAAAGCCGGGCCCGGCGAATGATGCGCTTGGATTCCTGATCGCTGCGCTCGGTCACCGTACAGGTATTGACCACATACACGTCTGCGGCCTCGTCAAAGGGTACAATGCGCCAGCCCTGATCCTGAAACTGGTGAGCCAGGGTCGAGGTTTCCAGTTGGTTGGCCTTGCAGCCCAGAGTATAAAAGGCCACGGAGCGTTGTATTGTGGATTGCTGCGTTTCTGGTTGTTGGCTATCCAGTTGGCCTGGGGCACAAACAGGGTCTTGAGGGGCGTGTGGGGCAGTGGGGGGCATGGCCAAGGGGCCTCAATCAAAAGTGGGGGTGGTGACGTCAACATAGTATTGTCCCTCCGGCACCGGGAATGATCAATCCAAGGGCATTAATATGAAACATTGTTAATAATTTGTGAATCATTCGTGAATCGACTGGCGGGTGTCTGGGGCCACGATAGACGTAAATTGTATTGCGTTCTGTAATATCACCCTCTGGAGGGATACCCAAATGGCCTAAATTTTTAAAAAATAGACTAATCTGTAACTTCAGCGAAACAGTAAATCCCCCGATTTACAGGGTTAAGGTTACCTGGACGGCTGCCTCTGTATGTTCTAGCACGCAAAGCACTCTTACGACTGGCTACCAGTGGTATATGTTTTCACACATACTATCGGTGTAAATGGTATGTAACATACTGTCAGTTCACAGCAATCAGCGCCTCTTTTTTGTTTTTATTTATTCAGCGTAATACTTTCCCTTCTTGCAGATACGAGAGATTGAGATTGTAAAAAACTGGATTTACAGATGGAGGAGTACCAATGGCCAAAGTTTTGATTTCAATGCGTGAGGACTTTCTGGACAAGATTGACGAAATTGCCGACTCTGAGCAGCGCACCCGTAGTGAGTTAATTCGTCAGGCCCTGCGCGTTTATATGCGTCGTCGGGCTCCTGGAAACCCTTTAATGGACTCCATTTTACTGGAGTAACCCCTGAATATACCCTTCCTTGTGAACGAAAGGAGCTCATTCCACAATGGTCAAAGCATCTAAAAGTACCCGGGTTTTGATTTCCCTGCCCGAGAAGTTTTTATCGGAAATCGATTTGCTGGCCGATGAAGAGCAGCGCTCTCGCAGTGAATTGATTCGCGAAGCCTTGCGGAATTACATCCGTCAGCACGAAGCGGATTCCTACAAGTCCCAAATCATTGAGTAGTGTTCCGGTTCAGTGCTTGCCCCGCCAAGGATTCCCGGAAATGGCGGAGGCCGCTTGAATACCGAGAGACTGTCCGGTTTCATAAAATCTTCTGCCAACCCCAAGTAGTGTTGACCGTGTTTGAACCCTGATTTTTCCGCTCGAAATCCCGTTTGTTGGTTGCCCTAATTTTGCCTGCGCAAAATCCGATGGATGGCCTCTTGATTTTCGGCGTTGATTGCGGCGTTGTCCTGGTTTTTTTCTGAAAACTGCGAGGGACGGCCCGTGCGCGCCTCGGGTAACAGTTTTCCCAGAACGGCCAGATCATATTCGGGGTGCATGTAAGCGGTTTTGGGGGTGAGAAGCAGTATCTCCCGGCTCATTTGGCGAGACACTCCGGCAAAGGCTTGCTGGCTGTCGCTATCGCTGAAGGCGGAGGGCGTCACGTTCCAAAACCGATCGGTCTTGATGGAGCGCACCCAGGAGCCTCCCCATACCATGGGAAATTCGGGAGACTCGGCATCGAAGATTTGCATGCGGCTGCGCACAAAGTAACGCATTTGCTTGGGCAGGCCATCCGTGGCCCATTGCTTGACCCAGTCGCTCACGCTGGTGGACTGGGTGGGGTGGGTGATGTCGAGGTCAGCCTCCACAAAAATAACCCGGGAAATAGCCTTGTTATTGTTGCTGAGTTGTTTGAGCAGGTAATCCATGGCCAAGGGCTCCGGGCGGCCTGCTTTCACGTAATATTTCATAATCTGGTCGTACACGTGGCCCAACCCCTGCATACGGATTTCATCCACGGTGTAAATGGGATGGTAAATCCGTGTTTCAGGAACCTTGAGTTCCAGTCGCTGGGCATACTCACGGGCAAAAATCAGGGGCAAGTCCCCAAAAGCTCTCTCATTGCCGTGCTTGATGACAGGAAAGACCACAATCCCTGGCAGTGGGGTGTAGGCAACGGGCTTTATAGCGCTTTCCGACGGGATGAATTTACTGATGGCGGTTTTAAAGCCCCGGGGAGTGTTTGGGGGGCGACTGGCGGGCAGCGCTTCTTGCAAGGAAGCCGGTTGCAGGAACGGTTCAGGCGCTGGGGCCGATTGGGGGGCGGGTAGTGGTTGGGCCGGGGTCAGGCTGGCGCTGCTTGGCGCCGGGGAGTGATCCAGGGAGGGCAGGGTGCCCTGGCTCCAGCCGGGGGGTGGGCAGGATAGAAGCACGAACAGGGCCAACGCGAATGCTTGTTTGCCAAAGTTTGTGGCACAAGCGGAATCAAACTTGAACGGATGAGAACACGGAGACGTCATCGGGAACCTCGCCTTCAGACCGGTGGACTTTGGGGGTAAAGCAACCACACGCACGGTAAACTGTCTTGATTATGCGCTGTGTCTGGCCCAAAATAATCGGGAAAATAGTTGATTTTCCCCTAGAAAGTCGGAACCGCCGCCATGATTGAACGCTACACCCTGCCTGAAATGTCGGCCTTGTGGACCCGTGAGGCCATTTTTAAAACCTGGCTGACCGTAGAATTGGCTGTTTTGCAAGTTCAGGAGGAAATGGGACTGGTGCCCGAAGGGGTTTGCGCCGACGTGCGGTCAAAAGCCCGCTTTGATATTGCCCGGATTGATGAAATCGAGGCGGAAGTGCGGCACGATGTGATCGCCTTCCTCACCAACCTGGCTGAATCCGTGGGGGAAAACTCTCGCTTTGTGCATATGGGACTCACCAGCTCCGATCTGCTGGATACGGCCTTGTCCCTGCAAATCCAAGCCTCGGGCTGTCTGGTGCAGGACAAGCTGGCACAGGTCATTGAAACCGTCAAGCAAAAAGCCCTGACTCACCGGGATACCGTGATGGTGGGCCGCTCCCACGGCATTCACGGGGAGCCCATTACCTTTGGGCTCAAATTGCTGAACTGGCTGGATGAGTTACAGCGCCAGCAACAGCGTTTAACCGATGCCCTGGAGGAAAACCGGGTAGGGCAAATGAGTGGGGCCATGGGCTCTTACTCCAACATCGATCCCGCTGTGGAAGCGCGGGTTTGCGCCGTGCTGAACCTGAAGCCCGCTCGCACCTCCACTCAGGTCATTTCCCGGGATTTACACGCACAGCTCTTTATGGTGCTGGCCAATCTGGCCACTTCCATTGAAAAGTTTTCCGTGGAGATTCGAGGCCTCCAGAAAACGGACATTCTGGAAGTGGAAGAGGGCTTTGCCAAAGGGCAAAAAGGCTCTTCGGCCATGCCTCACAAGCGGAACCCGGTCAGCTCGGAGAATTTAACGGGTTTAGCCCGCCTAGTGCGCTCCTATGTTACCCCGGCGCTGGAAAACGCCGTATTGTGGCACGAGCGGGACATCAGTCACAGTTCCGTGGAACGGGTCATTTTCCCGGATGTGTTTATCCTGACCCACTATATGCTCAACCGCTTCAACGGGGTCATGCGGGACTTGGTGGTTCACGCCGACAATATGCGGGCCAACATGAACCGGTTTGGGGGCATTATTTTCTCCCAGCGGGTCTTGCTCAAGCTGGTAGATAAAGGCATGAGCCGTGAAGACGCTTACCGGCTGACCCAGAAAAACGCGCATGCCGCCTGGAATGTGGCGGGCGGCGATTTTCGGGCTAATCTGCTGGCCGACCCGGACGTGAGCGGGACGCTGAGCGTTGCGGAGATCGAATCCTGCTTTGATGTGGCCGATTACCTACGAAATGTGCCAGCCATCTATGAGCGCTTTGGGCTATAGCCTCAGCCGATGGAGTAATGGCCAAGCTGGTTTGGGTTTGCGTTAATCAAGGCAGCGCTTCTGCGGTTTTGCTGGCGTGATGAAGCGATAGACTGATGAAGCGATGAGAAGCGATGGAGCGATGGCATGATGCGACTATACATTCCTGATGAAATCCAGGCGGTGGCCGCTCGGATAATGCCTCTGCTGAACTGGGCCTTGTGGCTGTGGCCGTTATTCTATGTCGCGGCTGGTATCCTGTTGGGTTATGTGGCAGAGCGGATCATGCGCAATGCGACCCATCGCCTGTTGAGCCAGGTTTATCCGGCCATGAATGGGTCACTGGATCGCATGTTGACTGGGTTGTTGCCCTGGCTTTTCGGCTTATGGGGGAGCTATGGGGCCACCTATCAAATGCCCTTTCTCTCGGGGGAGAGCCTTGAAATCATTCGCAAGGCCCTGTTTATTGTGGCCATGCTCATCGCCATCCGTTTTTCAGGGCGGGTTTCCGTTGCCTTGACCCGCTTTTATCTGGATCATACCCAGGCTTTGAAAGCCCTGCCCAATACCTCTATTTTTGAGAACATTATTCGGTTGCTGGTGTTTTTGTGCGGCTCCATTGTGTTGTTGCAAAGCCTGGGCATATCGGTGTTGCCCCTGATCACCGCTTTGGGGGTCGGCGGTTTGGCTATTTCCCTGGCTTTGCAGGATACCTTGGCCAATATGTTCGCCGGGATTCAAATGATTCTGGCCCGGCAAATCAAGGTGGGCGATTTTGTGCGTCTGGAATCAGGGCAAGAGGGCTTTATTCAGGATATTGGCTGGCGGAACACCGTTATTCGTCAACTCAGCAACAATTTGGTGCTGGTGCCCAATTCAAAAATGTCGTCCACCATCATCACCAACTACGCCTTGCCTTTACCGGAAATGTCCACCCTGGTGGAGGTCAGGGTGGGCTATGCCAGCGATTTGCAGCAGGTGGAAACGATCATCCAAAGCGCGGCCAAAGAAGTCTTGCAACGCACCAAGGGGGCGGTGAACGATTTTGACCCGTTTATTCGGTACCACACTTTCGGAGAGTCCGGCATTGGCCTGACGGTTATTTTACGGATTCACGGCTTTGAGGATCAGTACCTGATCAAGCATGAGTTTATCAAAGCGCTGCATCGGCGCTTTCGGCAGGAGGGGATTGAGATTCCCTTTCCCCGGCGGGTGGTGCATCTGGAGTCGCCGCTTCCTTCGGCAGTTCTGGCCCCCGATGGGGCACAGTCAGGACGCTCTGCCTAGCGGCCTTCTGTCCGTCAGCGGGGGTATTTTCACAGAAGGGTCTTGCGTCAATTTTCAGGTTAGCGTTTATGATAATCACTACCAGTTGTCTGTTTGAGGAGAATGGGGATGATGACACCGCCATTGAGCAAGGTTGATTTGCGGGTCTATCCGGGGAGTTCATACCCCCTGGGAGCGACCTGGGATGGCATGGGTGTCAATTTTGCCCTGTTTTCCGAGTACGCGGAAGCGGTGGAGCTGTGCCTGTTTGACTCCATCGATGATACCGTCGAGTCCAAGCGGGTGTTGCTGCTGGAGTATTCGGATCATGTCTGGCATGGTTACTTTCCTGATTTGAGACCGGGCCAGTTGTACGGATACCGGGTGTATGGCCCCTGGAACCCTTTGGAGGGGCATCGATTCAACCCGAACAAGCTGCTACTGGATCCTTACGCCAAGTCGGTGGTGCGCCTGGAGCGCTGGAACGACGCCCTGTTTGGGTACCAAATCCCGGATCCTCACCGTAGCAGTACCTTTGCCGACACCGATCTGTTGATGGACACACGGGACAGCGCCCCGTTTGCCCCGCTGGCCGCCGTGGTGGACGATTCCTTCGTGTGGGGAAACGATAAGCCCTTGCGCACCCCCTGGCACAAGACGATTATCTATGAGGCGCACGTCAAGGGCCTGACCATGCGTCATCTCAAGGTACCGGAGCATTTGCGGGGCACCTATGCCGCCCTGGGCAGTGAGCCGGTCATTGAGCATTTGCTGGATTTAGGAGTGACGGCGGTGGAACTGCTGCCGGTGCATCAGCACGTGGACGATCACTTCCTGAAAACCCGGGGCCTGAGCAATTACTGGGGCTATAATACGCTGGCTTACTTTGCCCCGGAGTTGCGCTACAGCGCCCAGAAAAACAACCCGGAAGATCCTATTCTGGAGTTCAAGACCATGGTGCGCTCCCTGCATGCGGCAGGCATCGAGGTCATTCTGGATGTGGTTTACAACCACACTTGCGAAGGCAACCATCTGGGGCCAACTCTCAGCTTTAAAGGCATTGACAACCGCAGTTATTACAAGCAGGTGGAGGAAGAACCTCGCTTTTACATGGATTATACCGGTTGCGGCAACACGCTGAATGTCAGCCATCCCCGGGTGATTCAACTGATTATGGACAGTTTGCGCTATTGGGTGCTGGAGATGCACGTGGACGGTTTTCGCTTTGACCTGGCCTCCACCCTGGGCCGGGATGTGCATTATGTGGACAAGCTGGGCTCCTTTTTTGATGTGATTCATCAAGACCCGGTTCTGTGCCAGACCAAGCTGATTGCCGAGCCCTGGGATCTGGGAGAGGGGGGCTATCAGGTCGGTAATTTTCCGGTGCTGTGGACGGAATGGAACGGCAAATACCGGGACGCGGCCCGTTCCTTCTGGAAGGGCGACCCGGGGACCCTCAGCGAGATGGCCACCCGGATTGCGGGCAGCAGCGATTTATATTCGGAGAAAGATCCGCATGCCAGTATTAATTTTTTGACATCGCATGACGGGTTTACTTTGCACGATTTGGTGAGTTACAACCAGAAACACAACGAGGCCAACGGGGAAGGCAACCGGGACGGGGATAACCACAACCACAGCTGGAACTGCGGTGTGGAAGGGGAGACTGACGATGCGCGAATCAATGCCCTGCGCTTCCAGCAGAAGCGGAATTTAATGGCGACCTTGCTGCTCTCTTTGGGGGTGCCCATGATTGCGGCTGGCGATGAGCTGAGCCGCACCCAGCAAGGGAATAACAATGCTTACTGTCAGGACAACGCCATTAGTTGGCTGGACTGGGAGCTGACCGAGCCGGAGAAAAACTTTTACCAGTTTGTGAAGCAACTCATTCGCATTCGCAAGGAAAACCCTGTTTTTCAGCGCCGCAAGTTTTTTATCGGGCTGACTTCCAAGGCCTACAACATCAAGGATGTGATTTGGTACAACGTCCAGGGCCTGGAAATGTCGGAGGCGGACTGGCATGATCCCCAAGCATTGTGGATGGGGGCCTTGTTGAATGGTTCCGCCATTAATGAACTCGACGAAAAAGGCAATCCTGTGGCAGGCAGTACTTTTTTGCTGGTGCTGAACGCATCGCATAAGCCGGTCGCCTTTCACCTGCCCAGGTTAAATCGGGGCGACGCCTGGATTCAGTTGTTTGATACGGCCTCATCGGAACAGTTGCCGGATGATACCGAGGCGAGAGAGGACGAAGCCTTGTATTGTGGAGACGCTGTTTACAGGCTTCAGGCCCGCAGCCTGGTTCTATTCCGGCTAAAGCGTTAAGCGGGGCCTTACCGGAAGTCCGGCCCACTGATCTCAGAATAATCTCAGGCCATGCGCAACGCCCAGATCGCCTGCGGGTACTTTGGACCGCCCTGTTTGCCAAAGTCCAAGGGCAAACCATCGGGCTAGCGGAATGGTCAGTCCAATGGGCATGCAGGACTGTCATTCCGGTCAGGACTGCCATTGATGCAGGCAAGCGCCTGTCGCTCAGCGCCCAGAGGCTCCTGTTATTTCGCCGGCTGTTAATTACGTTTTTCGGTAGAAACCGAATTGAACCGGTTTGAACCGGGAAAGTTCGTATTCCAGCGTTTCTTTGGCCCGAACGGCCTCATCCAGCTTCTTTTTCAGGCTGTCGTTCTCGCTTTTGCAACGAATCAACTCAACCACCACTTCGTCCAGCCCTGACAACTTGTCATCGAGCAGACGGGATAAATCCTTGAGAATGCCTTCTTTGACCTGGCTGACCGCCTCGACCATCACCGTAATGTTGTCTTTGCCGCCAGCCGCGTTTCGCAGCGACTGACTGCTTCCTCCGGTCATGGGAGACATGTACCCGCTCTTGCCCGTAGCGCTGATGGCTTCTTCCTCTTGCTTCGGGGAGGGTGTTTGTCCAGATGGAATCTTGTTAATGCTGATGGGCTGGGTCAACCCCTCGGTCAGTTCACCGGATTTTTTAAGCTCCCTGGCCTTCTTGATGGCTTCAATATCCCGGTGGGTAAAGATAATCCGGCCTGTTTTTTCATCTTTTCGGGGGCTAAGGCCGAGAGTTTGAACGAAACTCATCAGTTCCCGTTCCTCCAGCCCTAAAAGCTCCATTACATAGCTCAGGGTGTAAGGAAAGTCGTCGGTCGTCAGGGGCGTCATGGTCTCTCTAACCTGTATTTAAAGCTCAACACGCTCTATAGTAACACAATGCCAGTCAGTGACCAATACGATGCGGGCAATTTTAACCACTTGAAGGAAATCCAGGCCGGATGGACGTTCGGGCAGGTGCGGCACTTTTTTAGAGACCCACTATGATATAATGCCAGTGTATGTTTTTGGTGCGCTCCGCTCCTTTTAACAGCAAGAGCATGGAGAGGAAATGGTTTTTCAGGCACCTTGCCTGCAATGATTTTGCTTTTCAAGACAAGACTTTTCCCCCATGTTGTGAGTTTCTGATTTCCGGTTCAGGCCAAACAGTTTTAGTTCAAAAATTTGTCAGGGAGCAGCTTTAGTGGCTTTATGAAAAAGAAAGATCAAACTATCGGCATTGGCATTATGGTCATCCTGCTTTTGCTGGCGCTTTTTATCACGCCCATGCTCAAGGGAGAGGTTCTCATTCCCTCCCAGGTGACCTTCAATGACTTTCTGGAGCTGGTCAAGTCCCGTGAAATTGTCCGGGTGGAAATTCGTGACAACGGGGCCACTGGCTATAACGCCCTGGCTGTGAAGGCTCTGGAGTCCAAGGCGGAGTCCCAATCCGTCAATTGGCGGACGGGCACTGCCGGGATTGGCTCAGAAGCTGGTTTAGAAAAATCATCGACAGCCCTACCCGCTGGGAGTAAGTCTGCTGAGGGCAAAACGGAAGCGGTCTCCAAACCTTTAAGCACGCCTTCAAAGGGTGTGGCTGTCACCCCTGCGCCCGAAACCGCAGCGGCACCTGTCGCAAGCCCGGAAAAGTCCCAGGCGCTTCCCCAGGCGGAGGGACTGGTTTCCAAAAATCGCCCCATTCAGTATCAGGTCATTTTGCCGGAAAGTGGGGCCGGGGTGAATCTGTTGGTGCCCACCTTGCAGCAACATAACGTCCCGTTCTCATTCGCTAAGCGGGAGAATGACAGTTTTTGGCTGACCACCCTGACCACTGTGTTCGTGCCCATTATCTTTTTGGGCATACTGCTGATGATCCTGCGCAATGCCCAGGGCGGCGGCTCTCAAGCCCTGTCTTTCGGCAAAAGCCGGGCCAAAATGTCCATGGACAGCAAGGTCAAGGTCACTTTTAACGATGTGGCTGGGATTGATGAGGCCAAGGCCGAGCTGGAAGAGGTGGTGGATTTCCTGAAAAACGGGGAACGCTACCAAAAGCTGGGCGCCAAAATTCCCAAGGGCGTTTTGCTGGTGGGTTCACCGGGTACCGGTAAAACCTTGCTGGCCAAAGCGGTGGCCGGTGAAGCGGGGGTTCCCTTCTTCAGCATTTCCGGTTCGGATTTTGTGGAAATGTTTGTGGGCGTGGGCGCCAGCCGGGTTCGGGATTTGTTCGAGCAGGCCAAAAAGCACGCTCCCTGTATCATTTTTATGGATGAAATCGATGCCGTCGGTCGCCAGCGGGGCGCTGGCATGGGCGGTGGTCACGATGAGCGTGAGCAAACCCTGAACCAGTTGCTGGTGGAAATGGACGGGTTTGATCCGCATTCCGGCATTATCGTGTTGGCCGCTACCAACCGGCCGGACATTCTGGACAACGCGCTCCTGCGTCCGGGACGTTTTGACCGGCAGGTCATGATCGATCGTCCTGACGTACAGGGTCGTGAGCAGATTTTAAAAGTGCATGCCAAAGGCAAGCCCTTGGCCAGCGATGTGGATCTCAAGCTGTTGGCCAAGCGCACGCCGGGCTTTACCGGTGCCGATCTGGCTAACCTGCTGAATGAAGGCGCTTTGCTGGCCGCTCGCCAGAACAAGGAAGTCATTCACCAGATCGATATTGAGAATTCCATCGACAAGGTGCTGGCCGGTGCCGAGAAGAAGAACAAGATTATGTCCGAGAAGGACAAGGAGTTGACCGCTTATCATGAAGTGGGTCACGCCTTGGTGGCTGTTCTCACGCCGGATAGTGACCCGTTGCGCAAGGTAACCATTATCCCTCGGGGGATGGCGCTGGGCTTGACCTGGACCATGCCTGAGGATGACAAGGTACACATGTCCAAAAAGCAGATTCTGGCTCGCATTGCCGTGGCTCTGGGTGGCCGGGTGGCCGAAGAAGTGGTCTATCAGGATGTAACCACTGGAGCCAGCAACGATCTGGAGAAAGTCAGCTCCATGGCCCGCCGCATCGTCACCGTTTACGGGATGAACGAGAAACTGGGCCCCATTACCTACGGTAAGCAGAACGAGCATATGTTCATGGGCCGGGATTTCGGTAGTGAGCGCAATTACGGCGAAGAAGTGGCTGCCTTGATCGACCGGGAAGTCAAAACCCTGGTGGAAGAGCTCTACGATCAAGTGCGGGCTATGCTGATTGAAAACCGGGATGTCATGGACGCCATCGTCAAGGTGCTTTTAGAGAAAGAAACCCTGGACGATGTGGAGTTCAAGGCCATTATGGATGATGTGGTTCACGCCCGTGGCAATGGCAGTGGTCAAAAAGGCCAGCCCAAGCTGGACCCGGTGGATCATGAGCATGAGATTCCCCTGGTGGTTCAGCCGGACTAACGCATTTTTGAACTCGCAGGGGGCGTTTCTGACCGGAAGCGCCCCTTTGCTTTGCAAGCGGCTGCCTTTCCACTATGATGGAAAGCACTGATAGCGGTTATAGGAAGAGATCCCTGCCCATGCGAATGACCCAGTTGTTAGCCCCGACCTTGCGTGAAAACCCGGCCGATGCCGAGGTGGTCAGTCACCAGTTATTGGTGCGGGCCGGTTACATCCGGCGTTTGGCCAATGGGGTTTACAACTACTTGCCCCTGATGTGGCGAGTCTTGCGCAAGGTGGAGCAAATCGTCCGGGAAGAGATGGATCGGGCCGGGGCCCAGGAATTGCTCATGCCTATTCTGCAACCGGCGGAAGTGTGGCAGGCTTCCGGTCGTTGGGATGTATACGGGGAGCTGATGATGCGGGTCAAAGACCGGCATGGTCGTGAATACGGCTTGGCCCCCACCGCCGAGGAAGTGATTACCGACATCGCCACCAAGGAAGTGCGCTCGTATCGGCAGTTGCCGGTGAATCTGTACCAGATTCAGACCAAGTATCGTGATGAAATCCGCCCCCGCTTTGGCTTGCTGCGTGGGCGAGAGTTTATTATGAAAGACGCCTACAGCTTCCACACCAGCCAGGACTGTCTGGATCGGGAATACCAGAACATGGCCGAGACTTACACCCGTATTTTTGAGCGTTGCGGTCTGGAAACCCGTCAGGTCCGCAGCGACAGCGGGGCCATTGGCGGCAGCGTCAGCCACGAGTATATGGTGCTGACCCGCATTGCGGAAGGCGAGCAGGAAAGCGGCGAGAACGATGTGTTCTTCTGTGACAGTTGCGATTACGCCGCTAATGCTGAACGGGCGGAGTCGATTTTGCCGGAAGCCAACACCACGGGTGATCATGCTGAGTTGAAAGTGTTGGATACTCCCAATGCCAGTACCATCGAGGCGCTGGAACGTAAGTTTCAGTTGCGCCCGGAAACGATTTTGAAAACCCTGATCTATGTGATCGACGAAAAAATGCCGGTGATGGCCTTGATTCGGGGGGATTTGGCGGTTGAGGAAATCAAGCTGCTCAACGCCTTTGCCGGTAATGAAATTCGTCTGGCCACCGAAGAGGAGATCATCGAGTGGATTGGCGATGTCAAAGGCTATGTAGGCCCCTACAACCTGCGTGCCGAGACCCTGCAAAAGCTGAAAATCATTGCCGATCGTTCGGTTAGCGGTCTGAAAAACTTTGTGTTGGCCAACAATGAACGGGGCAAGCACTTGGTGGGCGCCAATTGGGGTGATCCGCATCTGCACGAGCCACAGATTAAAGACGCCGACTTGCGATTGGCCAGAGTGGGTGATTTTTGCGCTGAGTGCAAAACGGGCAAACTGGACATGACCCGGGGCATCGAAGTGGGCAACATCTTCCAGCTGGGCACCAAGTATTCCAGCGCCATGAGTGCCACTTACACCGATGAGGATGGCAGCGAAAAGCCCTTCATCATGGGGTGCTATGGCATCGGGGTGTCCCGCACCGCCGCTGCCGCCATTGAGCGTTTTCACGACAAATTCGGCATCATCTGGCCCATGGCCATTGCCCCCTATCAGGCGGTGGTGGTGCCGGTGAATGTCACCGATGACACCCAGATGGGCCTGGCCCAGCGCTTGTATGATCAACTGCGCAGCGCCGGGGTGGAAGTGGTGTTGGATGATCGGGACGAGCGGGCCGGGGTGAAGTTTAAAGACGCCGACCTGATTGGTTTTCCCATTCGCATTACCGCTGGTAAAAAAGCCGCTGAAGGCTTGCTGGAGGTCAAAATGCGCGATGCGGATCAGGCCATCGATCTCCCGGAGGCCGAGGTGCTTGATTTTGTGTTGCGCCAAATGAAAGAATGGCGTCCAAAGCTCCAAAATCCCCAACCCGCTGCGGTCTAGCCTGTCAATTTTTACCCCACAAACCCCTAAAAAGAGATTTCCCATCTATGTCTAATCCTGTGTCAAACCCTGTGTCCTCCAACATTCGCAACTTCTGCATTATCGCTCACATCGATCACGGCAAGTCCACCATCGCCGATCGGCTGCTGGAATTTACCGGCACCATTGATAAGCGGCAAATGAAGGATCAGGTGCTGGACAACCTGGAACTGGAGCGGGAGCGGGGTATTACCATCAAGCTGCAAGCGGCCCGTATGGATTACCAATATCAGGGGCAGGATTATATTTTGAACCTGATTGACACGCCGGGGCACGTGGATTTTAGCTATGAAGTGTCCCGCTCGCTGCAAGCCTGCGAAGGGGCCTTGCTGGTGGTGGACGCCTCTCAAGGGGTGGAGGCGCAAACGCTGGCCAATGTGTATCTGGCCATCGAAGCCAATTTGGAAATCATTCCGGTGCTGAACAAAATCGATTTGCCCGGCGCTGACCCGGAGCGGGTGCTGAAAGAAATCGAGGAAGTGGTGGGCATTGATACCTCCAACGCCATTATGTGCAGCGCCAAGGAAGGCATTGGGATTGAAGACATCCTGCAAGCGGTTGTGGAATATGTGCCGCCGCCAAAAATCGAGCGGGAAAAGCCGCTCCGGGCTTTGGTCTTTGACAGCTATTTCGATGCCTACATGGGCATTATTACTTACGTGCGTATTGTGGACGGCGAAGTGAAGCAGGGCGATCGCATTCGCTTTATGGAAAACCAGAAAGTCTATGACGTGACGGAAGTGGGCGTGATGAAACCGGTGCGTCACCCACGCGGCAGTCTGGTTTCCGGTGAGGTTGGTTACGTTGCCGCTTCCATCAAGGAAATGGGTTCCTTTGTGGGCGATACCATTACCCTCAATACGGGCGGCGCCAAAGAGCCCCTGCCGGGCTATCAGAAAGCCATGCCTATGGTTTTCTGCGGGCTGTATCCGGTGAATAACGATGATTACACCGTCTTGAAAGATTCCTTGGAAAAGCTGAAACTGAACGATTCCAGCATTACCTTTGAGCCGGAAAGTTCTGAAGCCCTGGGCTTTGGCTACCGTTGCGGTTTCCTCGGCCTGCTGCACATGGAAGTCATTCAGGAACGTCTGGAGCGGGAGTACAATCTGGATCTGATTACCACGGCTCCTAGCGTGGTCTACCGGGTGCATATGACCAACGGCGATGTGATTGAGGTGGATAATCCCTCCAAGCTGCCCGATCCGGTCAAACGGGAGTACATGGAAGAGCCCTTCGTCAAAATCAACATCATCACCCCCAACGAATTTGTGGGGGCCTTGATGGATCTGTCCCAAACCCGCCGGGGAATTTTTCTGGGCATGACCTATCTGGACAAAGTGCGGGTGAATCTGCAATACGAATTGCCTCTCAACGAGATGGTCACCGATTATTACGACAAGCTCAAGTCCTGCTCCAAGGGCTATGCCTCTATGGATTACAGTTTTTCAGAATACAAGCGCAGCAACCTGGTGAAGCTGGATATCTTGCTAGCCGGCGATATTGTGGACGCCCTGAGCGTGATTGTCCACCGGGACAAAGCGCATACGGTCGGGCATGTGTTGACCGAAAAGCTGAAAGAAATCATTCCCCGGCAGATGTTTGAAGTGCCCATTCAGGCGGCCATTGGGGGCAAAATTGTGGCCCGTAGCACCGTGAAAGCCATGCGCAAAAACGTGTTGGACAAGTGCTATGGCGGGGATATTTCCCGGAAGCGCAAATTGCTGGAAAAGCAGAAAAAAGGGAAAAAGCGCATGAAGTCCATCGGTAGTGTGGATGTGCCGCAAGAAGCGTTCATGGCAGTTTTGAAACTCAGCGATTAGTGTTTCAAGGGGGCGTTGCCCATTCTATCCCATTTTTCAAGGGGGCGTTGCCCCCACTGGAAGGGTGACAGAGTCCAGTGCTTGCGCTGTCCCCCCTTCAGACCTCCCCGAGTAATAGCGTCATTTTTCCGGGCGGTATGGTCATTCCCACGAAGGTGGGAATCCACTGTGCCTAGTCCTGACTAAAATAGGGTGGCATTGTGACAAATAAAAAAAGCCCATCCGGGTCGAAGGGAGCGACACAGATGGGCGTGGGGCGTTAGCGTTGACTGAGTGCTTTGAGCTTGCCGAGAAAAATTTGTCCGCTCTGAATGGCGTCCAAAAATTCGTCCTCGGTAGCCGGGCCGTTGGGAAATTTCCAGTTGGCGGGCAGTTGGACGTAAACCAGTCGGGCCACATCCAGCCCGCTGAAACGTCCTGCCAAGGGAGCCAGTAAGTTCAAAATTTTCAGCGCCAGGGCCAGTTCGTCTCCCAGGCTGAGTTTGGCCAGGAAGTGCAATGCTTTTTTCAGCATGATGAATCCTTTCTGAAATGAATGAGGGTTACGACCAGCGAGCGGGGGTGGGGCGAATGTCCAAATGGGTGTAGTGCTGATAACAGCCCATCCCGCCAGACCAGTGCCTCAAAAACTCCTGTACCGCTTTGGCGGGCATGCCACTGACCACAATGTCTGCGGCCATGCCGTTCAGGTGCTGACTGTGAGAAACCCCGCCCACCGCCAGATTATGGGCTTTACTACGGTAGCCGGAATTGATGATGATGGGCTTGCCCAGTAAATCCCGGATGACTTGCAGGCGATTGGCCAGTCGGTAAATATTGTCCAGAATCCAGGGAGCGGGAATGGCATCGTCCCCGTGCAAAAATTCGGACAATTTGAAGTTTGTGGTGAGCTGGATAGCCCGTGGATCTTGACTCATAATAATCCTAATTTCATGAAGCCTGCCTTGATAGCGTCCTGGGGTCGCGTTTTGATGCTACGGTCGTTTTTTATTCTCGTTGATGGTTGAGGCGATCGTTGATCTTGTTGAGCTGTAAGTCCAACCGATTCAGCAGCGTCTTGATGTCCTCCACATCCTGACGGGTGGCGTATTCCGCCCGAATGGCGTTTTCCAGTTGCCGCAGCGATTGCTCCAGCTCCACCGGGGTGACAAAAATGCCCAGCTTTAACAGGCTTACCGTAACAAAAGAAATCAGCGCCGGAACCACATACTGCCGGGCTTGGGCAAACAGTTCCATCATCCCTCCGAGGGTGCGGGCGATTCCGCTAGCAGGCTGAGCATGGCTTGGCGCAGCGCTTCCAATGCTTCCGGGATCGTGGCCCGTTGAATGATTAGCCGGGCAATGTGCGGACGGTTTTGCTCCAGTTCCATTTTGACCGCCGCTTTTAAAGGGGCCAAATCAGCCTGCATTTCTGCGGGTAAATCGTTATCAAAGACCTGTCGCAAGCGCTCGGTGATGGGCTGGATCTCAACGCTGTTTGTCGGAGGGAACCCCACCTGCCAGGTGCCTTCCTCCCGTGCTTCCGGCTGCTGAGGATAGTCTCCGGCATCGCTGATGGTGCCGTCGTGTCTCAATAAATAAAAGTTCATGTTTAGGTCACCTCGGTTACAATGTATCCCGCCACATTAATGTCCATACTGCTGGTGGCGTCGGTCATACGGTATTGAATGACCTGACTGGCGTCGGTTTCTACAATCTCGCTTTCGTATTCAGTACAGGTTCGACCGGTCAGATTTTGCACCACGAATTCATCGATGCTGCTTCCTTTTTTTCGGATATAGCCGAATTTTCCACTGGCTGAAATTAGATAGATACCGCCCCGTAGAAGGGCTTGTGTGGAAATGGGCGGCACAAAATTAGCCAGAGAAACATCGGTGTAAGTGCTGGCCGTTCCACCGTCCAGGACAATGGGTTGTCCCGTGGCCGGGGGTTGGTTAACGGGCAAAATAACGACCCGGTACTTAATGGACGGACGGTATGGCCAACCGGTGGAAATATAAAACGGCATGATATTGCTGCTGGCGTCAGTACGGACGGCCAGGGGCAGTTGCCGTTTCAGGTCGTATCCTGTGGGCAGGGTAATACTGCCGCCACTGACTTCGTTGACCGTTGAAAATACCGCGCCAGTGGTGCCATCGATATTGCGCTTTACCAGGTACACGTAGTACCAGGTATTGGCCGCTTTGGTGCCGGTATCTAACCCATTCAGCCCGCTGCTGTCCAGACTTAAAGTGATGTCGGCAGCCAGTTCAATATCAGTTTGGTTGGTGGAATTGCGGGCCCGCAAGCCGCTTTTGAGTCGGATGGCGCCGCTGCTTTCGTACAGGGGAGCAGGGCCGGTAATGCCGTGTTTATAGAGAACCGGGTTGCCTTCATGGATAAGGTATTTGGATACGCCGTTTACCCGGAGGCGGTAACTGTGGTTGGTGGAATCGTAGCCGATTTCGCCATTGCTTCCGGCCACGAACCCCGGGACTTGGGCCAGACGAATCGATCCATCCTTGAGCAGGACTGTTTCAATGCTCACCCCGGCGTCGGGAGTGCGCTCCTCCAGCGTGTCCGCTTTGACTGTACCGGAAAAACTTTTGGTCCCGCTAAGGGTTATATTGCCACTTTCCATGCTGGTCAGACGGGTGTCCTGACTGTTGGACTCGGTGACCAGCTGGTTGAATTCGCTGTCCAGATCATCGGCGTTGATCAGGTTGCCGTTGGCGATTTCTGCTTGTTTGAGCCGAGAGATTTGCGTCATGGCGTTTACTCCATTTTTACCTTATAGCGTGTCCTTATCGGGTGCTGCCATCCAGCACCGTGATGGTCCAGCCCTCAATCTCCACCGGTCGATCCGCTTCATTTCCAATGAGTTCCATCTGGAAGTATTGCCCGGATCCGGCTGGCATCAGGCTGAAACAGGCGCTTCCTGCCCGGTTGTAATAATCCGCGCCGTAAGTGGCCTGGTTATACGTGGTGCTGGCACTGTCGGGGATCAGGGAAATGGTTCGGGATTGCTGGTTCTGAGACCCTCGTCGCAGGTTCCAAGACATGTTGACCGTAACGTTGACTTCCGAAATTTGCTTGAGATAGAGCTGAATATCCTTGATGCGTTTACGGAGCCGAGGGTTGTCAAAATCCAGAAATCCGGTGCGATAGATCCAGCCAATGGGCTGGCCGTTGTAACTGTTGCCTTTGAGTTGTTGTTGCACGACGCCCTGGTAATTCCCGGTATAGAGCTTTCCGTTAAAAGTGCAACCGCACGATGCCACAATACCCTGGCGTTTGCTCCAGATCCGGTTGATGCCATAGTTATAAACCAGTACGGTTTGGTTTTGGATGGCGCTGCCATCGGCCACAAACCACCAGACCTCCTGTCGGCTCCGTAAGTGAACGGCAAAGCTGTGGCCCAGTTGTGTGCGATTGAGATTTTCGATCTGGGCCTTGATGGCGTTGGATAAAAAGAGTGTCGTGACATTGCCTTGGGCTGTGGCCGTGGACAGGGCGGTGATTCCTTCCGATGACAGAAACATCAGTTCGTTGCCTACCAGCACGATACTGCGGTGGCTGACGGCCCCAAACTCATCCGACATTTTTTGAACGGCAAAGGTGTCCACATCAGAGCCGGATAGAACATAGGTTGAGCGCTCCTTGAAGATGACCAGCACTTCTTCATTCAGGAGTGGCAAAAATAGGGTTTTCAGTCCGGTTATTTTTTCACCGTCACCAGGAGAAATCTGGATGGCGCCCGGCGAGTCCGACCAGTAACTGGGTTCGAAATTTTCGGCGTTTTCCAGTTCCGAGATGTACACCAGGGAGGGATTATCGGCGTCTCCAGAGAAGATCAGCCGATTGGCGTAAATCTCCGATAAAGCAGGTTTACCGGCATCAATGCCAAACACATCCGGTGGCCAGTTTTCCAGAGGCTCAACAGCTCCGATTCCATCCCATTTAATGGGGTTATCCGCGCCGTTGCAACCAATCAGCAAGCCCTGAAACGTGACAAAATGCATGGTGCGATCAGGGGTTAAGCCGCTGTAAAGAGGAGTGGCGGCTCCCGTGTTTTCATTGAACTGGTACAGTTTATCCCCGGCGATGGCGATTAAAAACGTTTGCCCCATCAAGTTTTTGTAAGGGTATAAACTGTTCACCATGGCCCCGGAGGCAAGCGGTGTGTTGTTGATATGGATGTAACCGACATTGTTGCTCGACCAGCTGCCGTGGGTGGTGGCGTGTAAATTTATGATTTCTTCGGCCTCTCCGTTTCTCAAGGTCAGGTCGTTGGCGCGTAAATTGATTCCACCGGCGTTGTCGAAAAATTGAAATGTACGCATGGATCACTGCTTCCTTAAAACCCTTGTTTGGGACTGGTTGTCACTATGTTCAAAGTGTTCGTCTGCCCCGGTAAAAACCTTTCATGCGGTAATTCGGTTTTCGGGGAGCCAGGCTTTTGAGTTGGGCCAGGCCGTCGCGATACAGTAAAAAAGTTTCGCTGCCGCCTTCCCCTAAAAATTTCTCAAGGCGGGCCTGCGTGCCAAGAATCAGGACTCTTTCCCAACTTTCGGGCAGTGCGGTGGTGTCGCTATCCAGGCTGAGTTTTTGAGGACTGCGCTGGTAATCGTAGCGAATGGTATAGGTGGCGTTGGGCACCGGGTACAGAAATAACTGGCTTCCTTTGCGGTAAAAATATTGCGGTTTGCCACTGACCGTTTCGCCGTAGGCGATGGGGTAGGTGTAGTCCACTTCTTTCAGTCGCAGTTGACTGCCCGTTTCTTGCACGGAATCCGTGATGACGTCCTGCACCTCACATTGTGGGGCCAGATTGTACGCGCTCGTACCAGCGGTGGTGTTAAAGGTGGCCGATTGTTGAAGGCGATTGACCTGTAAGCGTTGCAGCATTTCCGTGTAGGTTTCGTTGAGAAAATCCACGGTCTGAATAACTGGGGTTTGGGCGTTGTTGAGCGTACCGGCCTCTAACTGCCCAGTGCGACGCAAGATTTCATTCACCAGTTGCAGGAGTGTGCTCATCCGCCGCTCCTTTCAGTTTAAGTAGTTTCAGCCGATAGTCGGCGGGATATTGTTTCAGAATTTGTGCCAGAGTGCCCTGAATGCGGGTTTTGAACTTGGTTTTTCTGTTTTCGCAAAGCCACACAGCCTGCTCTGAATAAATATCTGGAGGCGTTGCAGCGTCTTTGACTTCCGGGTCAAACGGTAAATCCATCACGATCTCCTTAAGATCAAAAAATAGGATCAAAAACTAGGATCAAAATGGGAAATAATGGGAAAAAAAGGAGCGATGACCCGCAGTGGGACATCGCTCCGGTGGTGTTGCGTTAGAGAGACAGTGGGAGAGAAAAGGGAAGGGAGAGACTGTTTAAGCCGAGGCTTTCAGCACAGCGCCCGCTTTGGGCATCATGACCTTGGAGCCATACAGGTACAGCCCTTTGACCGCATCGGCAAACATATTGTACGGACGAACCGTTTCAATTTTGCTGACCTGGCTGGCAAAGCTGATGAAATCCTGGGTGAAGGCCAGTAAATTGACGACTCCGCTGACCGCCGCGTTGTTAGTGGTAACGTGAACCCCAAAGCCTGCCACATTGCCGATGTATCCGTTTTGCACCACGTTGTCTCCCAGGCTGGTGGCCCGGGTAAATTCCGTAGATTGCAAGAGCAGGGTTTTGAATTTTGGGGTAATCACTAGATTGCGCCCTTCCTGAGGGGCATTGGCGTTGTCCAGCTTTTCGGCCAATTGGGTGATGTATCCGTAAATGTTGGCGCTGGTCAGGGTAATGGGCGCCACATCCGTTCCAATGACGTTGCCCGCATCCACATCCGTATAATGACCAATCAGTCGGGTGTCCACCACGTCCCGGATGGCGATGGCCGCCCGACCTGCGTAGCCTTCCAGAATGTCGACGTTGGCTTGCGCTTTATCCAAATCATCGACTTTGAAGGCGAAGTATTTTTGCTGATCGATCAATAAATCCACCATGGGATCGGTCAGGCTTTGGAAGGAAATGGTCATGTCCCGGGTGTAGTTGTTAACGGTCACATCGCCAAAGGTGCGCACGTGAACCACGTCACCGGCGTTGGTGATTTCGCCTTCAAAATCCCGGTTGACCAGGTTGGCCATGACCACGGTTTTGTCAAAAATTTTGAGTAGCTTTTTGCTCCAGATTTCCGGGATAAAGTTTGCGGTTGCCATGGTATCGATTCCTTTCAGGTTGATGAAAAGGGCATATAAAAAGCCGCTGAATCCAGTGTTGCGGCGTTTGGGCGTGTTTTTAGCGGGAGTCTGTTTTTACTGCACCCGGTTATTTTTGAGGGCCTCATTGATGGCCGCTTCGTTTTTGAGAAATTCAGGCAAGCTCATTTGGGCAATTTGCTGCCGAGAGAAACGAGGCGGTTCAGTGGGTAGTTGACGTCTGGTGGCCGCTTCCATGTAAGGAGTTTGATTGGGGTAAGGATTTTGATTGGGATTGCTTGTGTTTTTTTCGGAGTCGGTAGCATTCAGTTTTTCTTTGAGGGTGTCCTGAAATTTTTGAGAGAAAATGGCCAAGCCCTTCTCTAACAGACTTTCCCACTGATCGGTTCCGCCATCTGGATCCTCACGCAGCAGGGTCACCACTTCTTGCAAAATAAAGGGTTCAAACCGGGCAAATTCCGGTGATTTTTTTCGGAAACTGTTCAAAGCGCTTTTTAATTCCGCTTCTTCTTTCAGGTCGGCCAGATGGGATTTGGCGGCATCCTCCACAATCTGCTGAACGAAGGAAAACGGATCGCTGACAAACAGTTCCAGGGCTTGGTTGGGCGGGAGTGATTCGATGGAGGGAGGGGCCGGATTGGCTGGTGTTCGAGGTGCTTCTGTGTACCGATTGGCGGGAATTGGCGAATTGGGGCCCGCTTGGGGTGCCGACGATAATGGTTGAGACATGGCTTCTCCTTTTATAGATTGATTTGGTTATAGATTGATTTCGTTGCGTGGGGCTGGCTTAGTCCGTCTCCGGTTGCTTGCGAGACCACTCCCGTTCGGCCTGCTGAATAGTCAACAGCGGCGTGGAGAATATTTCCTGAATCACTTGCGCCCGGATGGCCTCATACAGAAAGGCCTCTTTGGCATCGGTGTCGGTCACCCGGGTGCGCAATTCCGGGCGAAAACTACTTTGCAGCAGATCCCAACCGGGTTCCCGAATCAGATCCGTAAACAGGGTGGCTTTTTCACGCAGGCTGAGTTGCTTGTAGAGAGTCATGCGGAGGCTCCGTTTTCTGCTTGAGGGGTGCTGATGAAAATATCGGTTTCGTCGGTGAAACCCAGGCGACGGTAAACTTTTTTGTATAAACTGAGCCAGTCCACCCGATCTCGCAGCGCCGCACTGTTTTCCACCAGTCGCAGGAAGGAGGTGATGGCGTTCAGCTCTTGCGCTTTGTTCAGTAATCCCCGTGAACCATCAATGCGGAACTGGCAGTGGCAGGTTTGCACCACCTCCGGCAGCAAGGTTTTGAACCGAACTTGACCGCCGGGCTGACTCACTCGTAGCTGTTCCGGTTGGTTGAGAAATTGTCGGGCATTCTCCAGCACCATTCTCAGGAATGGCTCCAGGGACGTGTGTTCCAGATGGGCCAGGCAGGAGGAGAATTTTTGGGTGCCGCCTTGCACCAAAGCGCTCACTTCGGTGGCCGTTCGGGATTGCCCCTGCTCGTTGCCGGTGAAGTATTTCAGGGCGCCGGTGGCCTCCTGAGCCTCCGCTTTGAGATCGGCGATTTCAGTGAAGGCCACCGTGAAATTATTCAGGTACTGAATGGGCTTGAGCGTGTCGTGGCTTTTCACCGGGATAAGCGCGCCAGGGCGGGTGACCACCGCATCGGGATCGAACACGTCATCGTTGATGAGATAGGTAAAAGGGTTGTTGATTGAGAGATTAATCACATCCAGTTTTTGGTTGGTCAGGGTGTTGATGGCGTGTTGCAGACCCAGTGATTTTTCAATGGCCCCAATGCCGTAAATCTCGTTGGGCACCGGAATGAAATTGGTAAAAACAAACGGCTTCATGCCCGAATCATAAGGGGTGGGCTCAAAGCGAATCACCGTGTCTCCATTGGCCACCACGCAAACATAGTTTTGGTAAAGCGTGTTGTCCACCGTAAAATCGCCCCAGGCTTCCAGCAGGGTAATTTTTTGGGCTGATTCCTCATGGGGGGCTTGCGGAGTTTCGGTGAGCCCAAAGGCCCGACGTTTGCTTTGCTTGTTGCTGTTCTCATCAGACAGGCGATTGGGGTGGTTTGGGTTTAGGTTTTCCAGATTGCGGTACGCTGGATTGTTTTTCAGGCTCAACCAATCCCGATCCACTTTGCGAATGACGTTGGCCCTTTCAAAATCGGGGGCATCGGGATCGATGAAGAAATCGAACATGTCCAGCGTTTCAAAGTCCGGGCCATGGTAGGTCACTTCTTCCCGGCTGACTTTTTGACTGCCCACGGTCACCCCAAACAGGGTGACGGGTTGCTGTACCTGCCGGTTTTGGGTGGCTTTTCGCCAGGGAACCGCGGCCACGGTGTTGCCGATGATGATGGCCTGTTTCAGGAAGAGGGCGTACTTTTCAATGAAGCTGGCGTCTTCCAGTTTATTGCGGAGAAATTCCTCAATCAGGCTGGCCTGACTGTGGTTTTCCTCGGTTTTGCCAATGACCGAGAAAAAGCGTTCGTTGGCTGGAAACAGGGCATTCAGCAGATTGGAGTGAATGGCTTCCACCGCTTCGTACAAAACCGGACGAACCACCTGGCTGCGATCGTGTGGGTGGTTTTCCGCTTCGGCATAGAGAGAGGGCGTGTCGCATAGGTAGGCCTCCCAGCATTCCCGCCATTTTCGCTCCAGCCCGCTTCTGGATTGTTTCCAGTGCTGGTATTGCTTGTAAACCAGTCTGGCCAGCGCTTGCTGGCTCTCTTCCGATAATGCGGATAATTCCGGTCTGGTGGCGTTTGTGGCCATAGCGTCAGTCATAAGTTCCCTCCGTATTTGATGAATCAGGATTTATTAATCTGGGCGCAACAAAAAGCACCCCTAAAAGCTTGTTTGGCGAGTGAAAAGATTTTGGCTGACGCCTTTAAAAGGATGACTGTAAAAGAGGGAGGCGTGACAATACCCATCTCGAACCCGGCGTTCAGCAACTGCCAGGCACAAATAGCATGCACGAATACGCGCTATACGCAGCGCAAACTCAGCACGGCAGGCGATGCTCAGGGGCCAGTGGCCAGCATGCCTGAAATCAAACCGCCATCAACCCCGTGAGCACCCAGTCAATACAGTCCGTGCAAGGCGGTTGATGAGGATTATTATGCGCTGTGTCCAGGGATTATCCCAGCGAAGGAGATTTACGATTTTTGAGGCGGCTTAAAAGTCCTGTTTATCCAGCCTGATTTTCATATCCCGATTTTGCAGGGTAACCGTTTCATCTTTTTTGGGGGCCGGTTTGGGTTCTGATTCGACTTCCGGCGCGTTTGCTTTTTCGACTTCTCCCAGGCTTTGTCGCCACCGGGACAACTCTTCGGTGTAAGCTCTGGCCCTGCTTTGTTTAAGCTGGGCTCGGATGGACTGTAAAGTGGGGCCGTTGGGCAAGGTCATGGAGGGATAAAACGTACTTAAATGCGTCACGGTGTCTTCAAAGGTGTCCGCTATAAAACTGTCCGTGATGCCTTGCAGAATGGCGTGGTCAACGGCCTGGCCGGTGTGTTGGCAAATGGCGAAATATTCCATGAAATGATCCACCACGGCAATTACCTGGGTCGCGACCAGGGTACGCTGCGCTTCAGGAAGCACGTACAAGCAGTTCATGGCATGGTGTATGCTTTCAATTTTGTCGTAGCTGCGGGCCTTGTTTTTGGCTTTGAACAGGCTGAGGACTTTTTCCGGCGGAAGTGACCTGGGGTTTTGCAGCAGTTGGCTGGCCTGGCAGTGTTTGTCGGCCAGTCGCGAGAGGATTGACCCCATTAGTGTTTTGTAGATGGCCGGAAAGCCTACAATCATTTCCACGCTGAGCGCGATGTCCTGTTCTGCTTCGTACCAGCGCGCTTTGGGTCTACTGTTTTCAGTGGGTTCCATTTCAAACCTTTGTCTAAAAAGAATCGATGGGAACAAGCCCCCTGAATGTCTGGGGCTTGGGTGTTGAATCAAGTCAGGTCACTATACTAACAAATTTTAGGGAATTTATTTCTCAAGATGATAGCGAACGGTGGTCACGACTTTGTTGCTCCGGTATCGCAACAGGGCTTTAATCATGATGGAGGTTTGGTTGTGTAGTAAATTGTGCCACCAGCTTTTGGTCACAAATTCGGGCACGATGATGGTGACCAAGTCATGGACGTAACGCTCTTCCACTTCATCGATATATTCCAACAGGGGCTCGCTGATGGAACGGTAGGGGGACTTGAGAATGGTCAGCGGAATACCGCAACCCCAGGCCTCCCAGGCTTTTTTCAGGCGTTCCGTGGCGGCGGGGTTCAGTTCCACATGCACGGCCTCCACCCGATCCGAGATTGTTTTGGCGTATTCCAGCGCGGGGATAGTTCCCCGGTGCAGGGAGGACACCAGAACCAGAACAGTATGCTCAATGGCCGTGGGACAGTAGCCACTGTCCGGCAAAGCCAGTTGTTTTCCGATGGATTCATAATGGTGGTGTATTTTTCGGAAAATGAAGATGACAACGGGCATGGCCACCAGCACAATCCAGGCCCCTTCGCTGAATTTTTCAAAGGCCAGAATCAGGGTCACAATGCCTGTGGCCAGGGCGCCGATGGTATTGATCAACGCTTTTCGTTGCCAGCCGGGCTGTTGCTCCGCTTTGTGATGGCCAATCATGCCCCACTGGGCCAGCGTAAAGGAGAGAAAGACCCCAATGGCGTACAGGGGCATCATTTTGTTGTAGTCGGCGTTGTAGGCAATAATCAGCAAAATGGCCAACACGCTTAAAATAACAATGCCGTTGCTGTAAACCAGCCGATCGCCCAGGTTCATCAGTTGCCTGGGCAGATAGCCGTCTTGGGCCAGGATCATGCCCAGCCGGGGAAAGCCGTTAAAGCTAGTATTGGCGGCTAAAATCAGGATAAGGGCTGTAATAAACTGCACCACCAGATAAAACAGGCTACCGTGGCTGAAAACGCTGGCCGCAATTTGGGAGATCACGGTTTCATGGTGTGGATCCAGCTCTGGGGGTACAATGCCCGGCAAGGCGTAGGCTAGATAAGTTACCCCCAAGAAGATGGTGGCCAGCACCAGGCCCATGTAAACCATGGTGCGGCTGGCGTTCAGTTCAGCGGGCTCCTTAAAGGCTTGCACCCCGTTGGAAACGGCCTCAATCCCGGTTAAGGCGGCACATCCGTGGGAAAAGGCCCTCAACAACGCCGCCATTAAAACCAGTGGCGCCACGGTGCTGATTTGTTGACCCACCACGGCGATTTCCGGGGCGGACTCGACTTGTCCGGTCAGCACTTTGTAGACGCCGGTTCCGATGAGGGCCACCATAGAGAAGATAAAAAAGAAGGCGGGAACGGCGAAGGCTTTACCGGACTCTTTGACCCCCCGTAGATTGAGGAGCATGATGATGGCGATCATAATGATGCTGAGCGAGATGTTGTGTCCTTTGGGCAGCCACCCGGTGGAGACAATGTTGGCTACCCCGGAGGAAATGCTAACGGCGACCGTTAGAACGTAATCAATCAATAAGGCGGCTCCGGCGATTTGGCTGGCGTTTTTGCCCAGCCTGCTCTTGGAAACCTCATAGCTGCCGCCACCCATGGGATAGGCGTAAATCACCTCCCGGTAAGACATGACCACAATAAACATCAGCAGGACAATGATGGCGGCAATGGGGATGGCTAGTAAGCCGTTGAAGGCGGATTGCTGAATCAGGTTCAGGCCCATTTGGGCGGATAGCCCTGCCGCAAACAGGGCAATGATAATTTCCTCGGTGGCGTAGGCGGTGGAGGATAGGGCATCAGAGGCAAAAACAGCCAAACCAATGGGAATAGACAAACGCTCGTGTCGTGCCCGGTGGGACGCCAGCGGGTTTCCCACAATAAATCGTTTTAGCCTGCTCCACATAATGATTCTCTATCTACTGCTTCAAGACAGACAGAATATACAGGTTTTTGCGGGGCTGGGCAATGCTTGGTGACGGGAATGCAATAAATCGATATAAAAAACTTGCGGAATACCGGGCGGAATGGCTTAATGGAACGAGTGATTGGTGTTTGTTATTGTTGAATAACCACACTGTTTTGTTGTTTTGGGGAGTTTTGGTCATGGCGTCAGCACCGGTTCAAAAAGTGTATCGTTTTGGCACTTCTGGGTATCGTAACGATCAGGACGCGGCGTTTAACGAGTCGGTCATCCGGCAGATTACCAATGCCATCAGCGATTATCTGATTGGTGAGATTCAACGTCGGGGAAAGTTGCTGCCGGTTCTGATTGGTGGCGATACCCGGGAAAAAACCCGTCGCTTCATTCCGCTCATTGCCGACATTCTGAAGAACAAGGGGTTGGATGTCTTTCGGGCCAGTACCGATTTGCCCTCGCCGGTTTTGGCCTATGCCGCCAAGTATTTTTCCCAGTTGAACCTGGGCTACGATGAAACCCTGGGGGCCATTTTGATGACGGCCAGTCACAATCCCTGGCCTTACGGGGGGTATAACTTTTTAACCCCCGATGCCGCCGTGATGCCTACCCCGGTTTCCCAGAAGTTTGAACTGTACCAAAGTGAGCCCTTGAACCTGATTCTGGATCGGGCCGCTTACGGTGTGGAAACACCGGCTCAAATTACGGAATTTGATCCTTACGAGCTTTACCGCCAGCATCTGAAGCAGGGCATCAAGATTGACTATAAAAAGATCAAGGACAGTGGCCTGAAGATTTTCTACGATCCTTTATACGCCACGGGTCGACGTTACTTGCCCCGCTTGTTGAAGGATGAGGGCATTGAGACTGTGGTGATTCACGACACGGATCAGTTGCCCGCAGGCTATACCGGCATGCCGGAACCGACGGGGAGCAATCTTACCGAGTTGAGCGCAATGATGAAAGACGATGCGGCTGCCCTGAAAATCGGCCTGGCCAATGATGGGGACGCCGATCGCTTTGGGGTACTGGATGAATCGGGTCGATACCTGAATTCCAATGAGGTGTTGACCCTGATTGTTTATCACCTACTGAAAAACCGGGGTGAGAAAGGCGTCATTGTCCGTTCTCAGGCCACCACGCACTTGCTGGATGCACTGGCGGCCAAGGCGGGTCTATCGGTGGTGCAGACTCCGGTCGGTTACAAGTACATCGCTGAAGAATTCATTGAGCATGAGGAAAAAGGCGAGCAGCAGGTGCTGATTGGGGGAGAAAGCTCCGGCGGCATTAGCGTGATTGGCCATATTCCAGAAAAGGACGGCATTCTGGCCAATCTGTTGGCGGCGGAAATTGTGGCCACGGAGGGCAAGCCGCTCAGCCAGATTTTGGCCCAGGTGCAGGCCTCGGTGGATCGACAGTTCGTGTTTCGGGAGCTGGGCGTCAAGACCGAGCATGGTCAGCAGATCATGAAGCATTTCCAGCAGTTGTTATCGCAGGAGGGTGAATTGGCCGGTTTGTCCATTGATGTCGCTCAATCCGTGGCCTCGGTGACCGCGCTGGAACGGAAATATGGCACCAAGGACGGGGCCAAGCTCTTTTTGAGCGATGGGAGCTGGCTATTGATTCGGGCCAGTGGAACGGAACCCATTGTTCGGGTGTATGTGGAAGGCGTAGCGCCTTCTCGGGATGAGGCTTTTTCCAAAACTCAAAAGCTGGTTGACGCCCTGACTCAACTTTTAGTCCATTCCTTTTCTGTTCCTGCTGGTAATATCAAGGAAAAACACTAGTTATTCCTGTTCCGGGCATCCGGCCTTCCCCTTGGATGGAGGTGCCGGATGCGCGCTGGACTTGATGGATACTTGGTGGTAATTTAAATGTCTGCATGTGCCCGTAGCTCAGTTGGATAGAGTGACGGTCTCCGAAGCCGTAGGTCGCGCGTTCGAGTCGCGCCGGGCACAGTTTTCACCCCCTCATGTGGTGTCAAATGTCTTTGTGGTAGGACGGTTTCCCAATCCGGTATGCATTGTCCCAGGATGATCAACACGCCTTTCGGTCAGTGTTGTTTGAACAATGTAAATATCGATTTACGTTTGGGCTAAAGTCTAGGAATCTCTGATTGTTTTCAGTACCCTACTGCATACATTTCCCCTTTTTGCTTGCATCCTTCAAGATGCCGCAACCCAGCATCATCAACAGTTTTAAACAGTTTTATCCATATCTACTCACTGAATCGAAGGGAGAACAGCACATCTCATGCAACCCATCTTATTCCCCATTATCTGCGGGGTGCTGGCCATCGTTTTCGGGCTTGTAACCCGTCAATGGATTCTTGGTCTCAGCGCCGGTACGCAAAAAATGCAGGATATCGCCAACGCTATTAAGGAAGGCGCCAGCGCTTACATGAACCGGCAATACAAAACCATTGCCATCACTGCTGTCATCCTGACCGTTATTTTGTACGCTCTGTTTGCTTCCCTGAAAGGCGCTCAATACGCCATTTACGTGTCCGGCGCTTTCTTGCTGGGCGCCTTTTTGAGTGGTCTGGCCGGGTACGTGGGTATGTTCGTTTCCGTTAACGCCAACGTTAGAACCGCAGAAGCCGCTCAAAAGGGCATGAACGCCGCAATGGACGTTGCCTTCAAGGGTGGCGCCGTGACCGGCTTGCTGGTTGTGGGCTTGGCTTTGCTGGGTGTCGCTGGCTTTTACTACCTCGCCCCCTCTCCTGAGCTGTTCCCTTCTATTGTGGGCTTGGCTTTTGGTTCCAGCCTGATTAGCGTATTTGCCCGTCTGGGTGGCGGTATTTTTACCAAGGCCGCTGATGTGGGCGCTGACCTGGTGGGTAAGGTTGAAGCCGGTATCCCGGAAGATGATCCCAGGAACCCCGCGGTTATCGCTGACAACGTGGGCGACAACGTGGGCGATTGCGCCGGTATGGCCGCCGACTTGTTCGAGACCTACGCTGTAACCACCATTGCGGCCATGTTTCTGGGGAACCTGTTGTTTAATCACGATCCCAACGCCATTATGTATCCTCTGATGCTGGGCGGCCTGTCCATTGTGGCCTCCATTATCGGTACCTTCTTCGTGAAGGTGGGCGCGGACAACAATCCCATGAAAGGTCTGTACAAAGGCTTGTACGCCACCATTTTCCTGGTAGCCATCATGGTTGTGGCCATGACCTATCAGTTCTTCCCCACGGGTTTCTCCTACACCAACGCCGAAGGCGTGGTTACTGCCATTAGCCAAACCGGCTTAATTGGAACCGCGATGGTCGGTATTGTGGTTACTATGGCCATGGTCTGGATCACTGACTATTACACCTCCACGGAGTTCAGCCCGGTGCGCAAGGTCGCTGCCGCTTCCGAATCCGGCCACGCCACCAACATTATCGCTGGTATTGCCGTGGGTATGAAGTCCACCGCCGCTCCGGTTGTGGTCATTTCCATCGGGATGCTGGCCGCTTACTTCCTGGGTGGCTTGTACGGCATCTCCATTGCCGCCGTGTCCATGTTGTCCATGGCTGGTATCGTGGTTGCCCTGGACGCTTTTGGCCCCATCACCGATAACGCCGGTGGTATCGCCGAGATGGCCCATATGGACGAAAAAGTTCGCGCTGTAACCGATCCGTTGGATGCTGTGGGTAACACCACCAAGGCCGTTACCAAGGGGTACGCCATTGGTTCCGCCGGTTTGGCCGCTATCGTTCTGTTCTCCTCCTACATTCAGGACTTGAGCGCCGCGGCTGCTGAAAAAGGTAATGTTTTCCTGTCTGACATGGGCAACCTGAACGCCCTGTTTTCCCTCGGCGACCCTTACATTATCGTGGGCTTGTTCGTGGGTGGTCTCATCCCTTACATTTTCGGAGCGATGGCTATGGAAGCCGTGGGCGCCGCTGCTGGTGAAGTTGTTCACGAAGTTCGTCGCCAGTTCAAAGAAAACAAAGGCATTATGGACGGCACTTCCAAGCCCGACTATGCTGCCTGTGTAGACATTGTGACTCGTAGCGCCTTGCGCCAGATGATGGTGCCTGCCCTGTTGCCGGTGCTGGTTCCTGTCGTCATGTGGGCGATTGGGGCTTACCTGATACCCAATGCCGCTTCCAGCTACGCCGCTATCAAAATGATCGGTGGCGTGTTGGTGGGTAGTATCGTCACCGGCCTGTTCGTGGGGATTTCCATGACTTCTGGGGGCGGTGCCTGGGATAACGCCAAAAAGTACATTGAAGATGGTCACTTTGGCGGCAAAGGTTCTCCGGCTCACCAAGCCGCCGTTACTGGCGATACCGTGGGTGATCCTTACAAGGACACCGCTGGCCCTGCCATTAACCCGGTCATCAAGATCCTGAACATTGTTGCCTTGTTGCTGGTTCCCCTGCTGGTTTAAAAACCTCGGGAACGGATAAGACACACATCCCTGTTTCAAAAAAGCCTTCCGGTTGATGACTGGAAGGCTTTTTACTTGAAAAACGGACAGGCTTGTCATAGTATAAATTATCTAATTGTTCTTGCTTTTTTATATACTTTTAAAAGAGAGGTTGGAATCGAATGGCGAGAGTCTTGATTTCAATGAAGGATGAATTTTTAAGACGGATTGACGAAGTGGCTGAAAAAGAGCAGCGGTCACGGAGTGAGCTCATTCGTGAGGCTTTGCGCACTTACATCCGAAAAAATGCCAGCACGGCTCAGAATGCGCCGACCGGTGGGGCGTCTTCGGTTGAGTCCTAGGCTGTACGACTTGATTTAAGAGTAGTCCCCTTTTGGAAAACGTTTTTGCCTGTTTGGGCACATCGGGTTAGGCATTAATGCTGAGTTCACTGGGGTCAACTTGGGTGAACCTGGCTAGAGCAATTTCTCGGCTTCCCTGAGGCAACCTGGGTTTTAAGCAGGGGATTTTACAAACGTGTTGTGAGGCCAGACCTGCCAATTATTTTATTGGCTCTCAGGGATTGAGCCTTATCCTATAATGAGATAGGGCCTAAAAGTGGCCAAGGTTGTTGAGCGGTGAGATTCAAAATAACTGAATGCTGTTTGAGCTGCAAAAAGCGCTAGTTTTGAACCAAAGGGTAGAATTGACCGTTTGGGATCCTGACAATGACAGCGTGGAGCATTCGTTTCAAGGTTTTGTCATGAAAGCGTGTGGGTCGCAGTTTCAACTGACGCTCCCTCCAGTAGCCCAGGCTGCCGCCATTTTGCCCTTGCTACAGCCTGGCCTTGTTACGGGGGCGGTTGTGGAGGCTTATCCCAGCCCGTATATTTTTTATCCGATTATTCATTCATCACCCCAATCCCCTGAAAGCGGATTTTGGTTAAAAATTCCTGAAAATCCCCAGATAGAGCTTCTACAGAATCGGCGGCATGTTCGCATTCCCATGATTATTCCTTTTAATCTGGAATACGCCGTTTCGGGTCGGAGCATGGCCATGCAGGCCCGCACCGAGGATGTCAGTGGCGGGGGGATGCGGTTTACATCCATACGGCAGTTCCCCCAGGGGCAGGATTTGCTGATTTCACTGAGCATCAATCCATCCGCGCCGACTTTAAGGCTGAAGGCCAGAGTGGTCTTTTCGGTGGAAAACCGCCTCAAGAAACAGCCGGATGATTTGTATTCAACGGCGTGTCAATTTGTGGATCTGACGGACGCCGAGGAAATGCTGCTGGTTCGGGAGTGCTTTAAGCGGGAGTTGTCAGGATTCAAACGATAATTGTCCTTGTGCTAGAATAAATCCTGTATTATCCGAGCAAACTAGGGAAGTTCTACGCCAATGGCCTCTAAAAGCCAAACGAAAGAGGATTTACGGGCTCTTTCCACCGAAGAGCTTGTGCTGTTGGCGCAGGCCGATCACATGCGTGCCCTGGAGGAGCTGGTATCCCGTTACCAAAAGCTGGTTTACGTTACTTTGTATCAACTGGCGCCAGAGCGGAATGATATTACAGACCTGACCCAGGAAGTTTTGTTGCGGATGTGCCGCTCGATCAAGTCTTTGCGCAATCCCAAGACTTTCAAATATTGGTTGAACCGCATTATTACCAACCTGTTTTATGACGAGTTGAGGAAAGCGCCCCGGCAACTGAAGACCATTTCCCTGGATGAGCCTGTCTTTGAGTCTGATGATGAGCAAAGTCCAGCTCGGGATATCCCGGACGCCACTGAAATGCCTGATAAACTGGCTTTGAATTCAGAGCTGGATCGTAAAATTCAGCAGGCCATCCAAAATCTCCCGGAACAGTTTCGAACCATCATCGTCCTCAGAGAAATACAGGGGCTAAGCTATGAAGAAATAGCCAGCCTCACCGAGACAAATATCGGCACGGTCAAGTCCAGATTGGCCCGTGCCCGCCTGAAACTTCAAGAGGTATTGGAACCCTACCTGAAAGAAGTTTAACTGGCTTGAGGCCCTGGTCATTAATAATTAGTGTGATAGGAAGTTACCTACATGCAGGAAACTCCCCCGCATACCCTTATGGAAATCAAATTACTGCTGTCCCAATACCTGGACGGTACGCTCGATGTGGAGCAAGTGCGTCAGGTTGAGGAATTGCTGTCCCATTTCCCTCAGTACGCAGCGGTGTTGGATAAACTCCAGACCACTCGGGATGCGGTTCGGGCCACCCTGGTCAATCAGGAGCAAGCGCTTTCCCTGAACACGGACTCACTATGGGCTTCTATTGCCCAACGGCTGGAGGCGGATCAGGAGATTCCCGCCCAGGCCTATGACTTTGACTTTGTTTCCGCTTATTACGATGGGGAAATCCCAGCGTCGGACGACCAATTACTGGCCTTTGAGAGTCAGTTGTACAAGAACGATGAGGCCAATAGACAGTTGGCCCAGGTGGGCGAAGTGTCAGAAGCGGTGCGGCAATGGGCTGCCCGTCTGGAAAGCCATTGCCCTGTGGATGTGACTGAAGCGGTGATGGCACAGTGGCGGGCCGAAATGACTTCACCGCAACAAGTGAATTCTCAAGTGGATGCTCAAGTGAATGCTGAAGAAGACCTGCCCGCCGAGGACTTGGCTTCGGTGGAAATGCTTTCCGCTTATGTGGATCAGGCTTTAAGCCCTCGCGAAGTGATTGAGGCCAACCGCTTGATTGAGTCGGACGCTGCCTCCAAGTTGACCCTAACCCGCTTTAACCAGCTCTCTGCCGGGCTTGCCTCCATCTCTGGCCAGCTTCAGGCCCAGGCGCCCGATGTAACGTCAACCGTTATGACGCTTCTTTCCCAATCCTCCCCGCAGGAGCCTTCGTTGGTCTCCCTTGACGCGGCCCGAAAGCCCAAGGGCAAAGTCTACCAGTGGGCCCAATGGGGCGGGTTGACGGCAGCCTCGGTACTCCTGGTGACTTTCTTGAGTTCGGTCAATTGGCAGGAGGATACGCCGGTATCTACCGTGGCCCTCAAGGCCGCGCCCACCTTGGCAGCGGTTGCCACCGACCGATCCGTTTCGCTGACGCCGGCGGCACCCGAGCAGTTGGCCCAATCCAAGGGGACCGAACTGGCCTCGGTACCGACCAGTAGTCGTTTAGACCGTGCCTCGGAGGATTTTTCCTTGCGAGCCGAACCGGCTGAGTCGATGGATACAAGGGCTGTGGGTCCCATCCGCCCGATGAAGGCCTCTCCCCGTCGTGTGGAGCGCATTCTAGATGGCTTCCGTGGCAACCGGGTGGCTGCCCGTGCTTTCCCGAGGCCCGATATCGCCCCAGAGGAGACCCGTACAGCGGCTCCCTCATCGGAAGATTATTTGTTTAACGCCTTGAACGAACAAATGCCTGGCGAAGATGTCTCTTCAATCCTAGGAAAATAGGCGGTTAGTAAGCTATGCAAAAGGGTGTAAAGTTGTGAAGTCACTGGAATTTTTTAAATCTCCTGCCCAAAAGCGAAATCAGGCCGGGATGGTTTTGCGAACAGTACTTGTAGCTGGTTCCCTCTTTTCTATGGCCCATGCTGGCGAAATTAACTGGCAAATCCTCAATCTGACGCCTCAGCAATCGACCCAGATGCAAACGTTGGAAGATGGCTGGCATAAAGTTCACCAAAATCTCAGCGCTCAAATTCAACGGGATATGGCCGAGTTGAAGACCATTTTGCCCACCGGGGACTCCCAAAAGATTCGGGAGCTGCAAACCCGCATCATGACGAATAAGACCTACCTGATGAATGAATCCATGGACACTTTCCTCAAAAAACGGGAAATGCTGTCCCCGGAGCAACGTAGTCAATTACAAAAAATGCTGCCCTGCGCCAATCCGCCAAGCGCTTCACCCGCCGCTGCCCAGCCGGAGGCTCAGGCTAATACCACCGCCCGTCCTGTGTCACAACCGGCAGCCGCAGCGCCTTTGGTGACCCCGCCTTCCGCTCCCATCGCCGAACAGAAGCAAACCTCGGAATAGCATTAGCACGACCTGATTCCAGTCAGAGTCATCAGGCAATCTGTAATTGAAAAGCCCCTCGAATACTCGATTCAAGGGGCTTTTAAGCGTTTTTGCGCTGAGTGCTGGAGCCTACTGGCTTTTTTTGCCCTCGGGAGCTTTAATGTCCCACTTCATGTGCAGTTCTTTCAACTGCGCTTCATCGACGGAGGCAGGCGCTTCCGTCATGGGGCAAATGGCCTGGTTGGTTTTGGGGAAGGCAATCACATCCCGGATGCTCTCGCTGCCAGTGAGCAAGGCCACAATGCGATCCATACCCAGGGCCAAACCACCGTGCGGCGGGGTTCCGTATTGGAAGGCATCCAGCAGGAAGCCAAATTTCTCGTGAGCCTGTTCATCCGTTAAGCCCAGCAGGTTGAAGATTTTCGCTTGCAAATCCGCCTGGTGAATACGAATGGAGCCGCCACCGATTTCCGTGCCGTTGTAGGCCACATCGTAGCCCAGGGAACGGGCTTTTTCTGGCTGAGTATCTAGGTAAATCAGGTCATCTGGGTGAGGGGAGGTGAAGGGGTGGTGGTTGGAGCTGAAAGTGCCGTCCTCGTTCTTTTCAAACAGCGGGAAGTCGGTCACCCACAGAATTTCATGGCGGTTCGGGTCAATCAGGTTATGTTTTTCAGCAAACAATAGACGGAAACGACCCAGCACAGTGCATGCCTGATTGAATTGATCGGCCATAAAGAAGACCACATCGCCAGTCTTGGCTGCCGTTTTGGTTTGGATGGCCTGCTGCTCGGCGTCGCTAAGGTACTTCAGGATGGGGGATTTGGGGCCCTCTTCCGCGTAAATAATGTAGGCCAACCCTTTGGCCCCATAGCGCTTGGCCTCCACTTGCAAGTCATCCAGCTCTTTACGGCTGTAGGATGCTGCCCCTTCCACTTTCAGGGCCTTCACCACACCGCCGTCATCCACTGGCTTGCGGAAGGCGCTGAATTCACTGTTGGTGAACACCTCGGTCAAATCCACGAATTCCATGCCAAAGCGCAGGTCGGGCTTGTCGGAACCATAGGTATTCATGGCCTCCAGCCAGGTCATGCGGCGGAAGGGCGCTTGAATGGTCACCCCTGCAACCTTGAATACTTCCACCAGCAGGCCTTCCATCAGTTCCAGAACGTCCTCCTGCTCAATAAAGGACATCTCGATATCCAGCTGGGTGAACTCGGGCTGACGATCGGCTCTCAAATCCTCGTCCCGGAAGCAGCGGGCCACTTGATAGTAACGCTCAAAGCCACCCACCATCAGCAGTTGCTTAAAAATTTGAGGGGATTGGGGCAGGGCAAAGCACTTGCCAGCATGTACCCGGCTGGGCACCAGATAATCCCGTGCCCCTTCCGGGGTGGTTTTAATGAGGATGGGGGTTTCCACTTCCAGAAAACGTCGATCGTTCAGGTAGCTGCGCACGGTTTGGGTGATTTTGTGGCGCAATTCCAGATTGCGGGCCATGGTGGGACGGCGTAAATCCAGGTAACGGTACTTCAGGCGGGTAAATTCGTCCACTTTGTCCGAATCATCATCAATGGGGAAGGGTGGGGTTTTGGAGCGGTTCAGGATTTCCACCACCACCGGGTAAATTTCGATATCGCCGGTAGATAGTTTGGCGTTACGGGTTTCTTCCGGGCGCAAGCTGACCGGGCCACTGACGGAAATGACATCCTCATTCTTTAGGCCGGACAGGGCCGCATGGGCCTCCGGGTTTTTGGAGGGGTCGGCTACCAACTGCATAATGCCGGTGCGATCCCGCACTTCCACAAAGACAATGCCTCCCAGATCCCGATTTGCCGATACCCAGCCATTGACGGTAACGTTTTGGCCATTATGGGTGGCAGTTAAATCACCGCAGAAGTGGGTACGCTTGGTAAAAAAACCGGTCTGCTTGGACGGTTCCTGAATGGTGGAGTGTGGCATTGTAATCTCTTCTCGCTGAAGGGTTGACGACTGAGTAAACGGGCCGAAGCCCATGGGGAACTACCATCATAGCGCCAATAAAAAAATCATCAAGAACGCTTATTTGCGTGAATGGCTGGGGATTTCCACGAAAAAGCTGGTGCCTTCGTTTACCACACTGTGCAGGTAAATTCGGCCCTGATGCTTTTCAACAATTCGGTAGCACAGGGCCAGACCAAGGCCAGTGCCCACCCCGGCGCCTTTGGTGGTAAAGCCGGGATCAAAGACTTTGGTTAAATTGTCTTTGGGAATGCCTTTGCCGGTATCGCGCACGGCAACAGTCACCAATTGGCTGCTTTCATCGTAACTGGTCTCAATGGTGATCGTATTCAGGGGTGTTTCACCGGTGCTGTTTTCGGCCTTGTCCTGAATGGCGTGGGAGGCGTTGACAATTAAATTCATAAACACCTGATTGAGCAGGCCCGGATAACACTGCACTTCCGGCACATTGGGGCCGTACCGGCGAACCAGCTCAATATTGGCAGGCAACGAGCTTTGTACCAGCAAAAGGGTGCTTTCAATTCCGTCCCGCAGATCCACGGTTTTCAGTTCGGATTCATCCAGCCGGGCAAAATTCCGCAGGTTTTTCACGATATCCTGAATGCGGGAGGCGGCCAGTTTATTCAGGGAGAGCAGGCTGTCCATGCTCTCAAATAGTTGGGTTTGCCCCGAAGTGCCGGGGAGCGCCCCCTGACGGAGTTTATCCAGACAGACAATCAGGGTGGCGTTGTTACTAATCATGGTGCCCAGCGGGGTATTTACCTCATGGGCGATGCCAGCCACAAATTGCCCTAAGACGGCCATTTTCTCCGATTGCACCAGGTAAAGCTGTGCCTGCTGCAATTCTTCCAGGGTTTGCTCCAGCGCCTTGGTGCGCTGATCCAGCGCCAAAAAGAGCTGGGCCTGATGCAAGGCCACCCCCAAATGCTCGGCCAAGGCCTTGAGCAGCTCGATATCCTCCATGACCCAGGCGCGATATGCGTCGCATTGGTGCAGGGTAATGGTACCCACCAGTTCATCCCGGATGAGAATGGGCACAATGGCGATGGATTTGATGCCGGAGGCCTCAAAATATTCCAGCGAGGCGATTTGTGGGGGGCAATCCCGCACGTCGTTCAGAATGAAGGGGTTGTAGGGTTGATCTTTCCGCAAATTAAAGACGGCCCGCTCTGAAAATGAGAGTCCGTGGGCCATGCCGGGGCTGCCGGGCAATTGGTACTGAAAGGCCTTTTCCTGTCCCTCAGGAGAAAAATAGCGGATAAAGCAGCGACTGATGCCCATGACCTTGCCCAGTTCCGTCACCGCTGTCCCTAGAATAATATCGGTATCCAGCGATTGCCGAATGGAACGGGTTAGCTGGTTGATCAGGAACTCCCGGCTGGCCTGGGCCTGGGTTTGCCAGTAGAATTTGGCGTTTTCCACGGCCACCGCCAATTGGGCGGAGACTTCGCTGAGCAGTTCCTCCTGGGCCTGGTTAAACCCATGCTCTTCACTGGCAGACAGGGCAATCAGGCCAATGACCACCCCCTTGTTAATCAGGGGAACCACCAGCGCGCTGGCCGCGTTGTCCGCCAGCAGGAGTGACTGCGGAAGCTGGTTTTTCTTGTACAACTGGGAAACCGGCTGCCTTAAAATATGGTGTACCAGCGGTTCGTATCCGGCAAAGGCATTGTGTTCACCGCTGATTTCCAGATCCCCATCCTCGAAAATGCGTACCAGCGTTTTAATGCCGTTCTGGCTATCGTCCAGAATGACAATGACCGCCTCTTGATAGGGGATGTGGTTTTGTAACACCAGCCCCAGGGCGTCAAAAATATCTTCCATAATCAGGGAGGAGTTGACGGCCTGGCTGACTTCCTGAAGGATTTTCAGCTTTTCCTGCCCCGCCTCGGCTTGCGAGGCTGGGAGCCATTCCATCAGCGCCAGGCCCGGTGCCTGTTCTTGTCCCTGTCCCAAGGGGGAGAGTTTGACCGCTTCCATTGACGTGGCCAGGCACGCTGGCAAATTCAGGGCCACACTGCTGGCAACCACTTCGCCAAGGCAAAGCGGTGTCTGATCTTGAACGCTATCCGCGACCAACTGGAGCTGGGCCAATTGCTGGCGCCCCTTGGGGCTGCCCTGCCTGCAATTTCCAGCAGCGTCCACGATGACCACCGCGGAAGTGATATGATGAAAAAAAGAGTCTTCGTAAAGAGAGTGATCCATGTGTTTCTAAAAGGCTCTTTCGTGGTCTCTTTCCTGGCGCCGGTCAGGCGAGGCGTTTCTTGAAGGATTGCCACAGAGAACGCCCGATTTTCAAACACCAAACTGTGGCATAACTATCATTGTACGTGATTTGCCTGAGTGGAAACAGGAACGACTGGATGACCCTCCCTCGAAGAACCAGCTTTAAAATCGGCATTACCGGTAATATTTGTACCGGAAAAACCCTGGTGAGAGCCACCTTACAGCGTTTTGGCGTACACACGCTGGATGCGGAGGAAGCCGCCATGAACCTGTTACTGGACAACCCGGAGCGCTTGTCCATCCGCCTGACCGATCATTTTGGAGGCGAGGTGCTGGACAACCGGGGCCGTTTGTCCCGAAAGGCCCTCAGCAGCGTACTTTACGCCAACCCGGATAAGAAGGCCTTTTTTGACCAGAAGCTCAGCCCCGTGTTGCGGGATGAAATGAAGCGTTTTTTGTACGGTTCGCTGGGGAGCTATATCCGGGCGGTGGAGTCTCCCAGCTTGTTGGAGGAAGATACCCGGCACCTGTTCGATGAAATCTGGATGGTGACGGCGGAGGTGGGCTTTCAGGTTGACCGTTTGGTGGCCCGTAACAATTTAACCCACTCGGCGGCCCGTCACTTGGTGGACTCTCAGTGGTCACAGGAACGGAAAGCCGCTTTAAGTGACCGTGTTATTGACAATTCCCGGGATATTCACCAAACTGAAGTTCAGGTCAGGGAGATTCTGGATGAGATTAAACACAAGCTACAGCGGGCCAATTGGTAAAAAGCTGTGTTTAAGTCTAGCTTTGTGCCTGGTTACGTCTCCCGCTTTTGCTATTTTGAGGTTTAAGCCCCAAGGCCCAGCGCAACCCCTGCCGCCTGCCTCTAATGCTTCTCCGGCGATGATTTCCCCGGAGGGAAGGCCAAACAGCGGGCCGGATGCCAGTAATGGCAGCTCGCTTCCAACCGCTCGACCGGAGACGTCCCCCTCCTCACAAGCGCTGGTTCCTTCCACGGAACCACCACTGATGGAAGATCCCCTGCAAACGCTGGCCGACAAGCAGGTGATCTCTCAGGCGCTGCGGGAACAGACCACCCCGGTCACCCGGGCGCAACTGGCGGAAGTCATGGTAAAGGCCCTGGAGCATAGTACCGACTTGACCAGCGAGTTTCCGGTGTATCGGGATGTGCCGTTGTCCCATCCGGCTTATGCCTTTATTGAGGTGGCCCGGGCCAAAAAGTTGATTGATTATCCCGAGGATCATGGCTTTTACCATCCAGAGCAGGAAATCCGTTTTGAGGAATTGTACAAGGCCATTTCGCACGCCATTACCGGGGCCCCGCCTCAGTCCCAGCGGGCTGAATACTTGTTGCGAAACATCCCGGCCCATGACACTTTTTCGCCTGAACTGCGGGACGCGGTGGCCAAAATGGCCCAGTCCCGCTTTTTTAACCGGACTCGACGCTATCAGACCGTATTTACTCCCCCTGAAGAGTGGGTGACAGTCCCCACCTTGGCCCCACTGATTCACTACATGATGTTTCTGAACCAGCGGCGGGCGCCCTTGCTGGGCATTTCCGAGCTGCTGCCGCAAGTGCCCCCCGGTTTGAAGTTGGTGATTTCCCCGGCCACCGGAATCCTGGAAGACAGGCTCAAGGGGGGCGGTCGGCTGCGGTTTCAACTGGTAGACGCCGTGGAAGGCATCCCCCGAACCAGCACCCTGTTTGGTTCGGTGGAGGAGGCTTTGCCCGATCGCACCTACCGCATTCTCATTAACAATATTCGCACACCGGAAGGCCAGGTCTATGAAACCCGGGCCCACTTGAGCGTTTCTTTCTCCGCTCGGGATAAGTTGGGCTTTATCGTACCTGGTGAAACCTTTGAGGTGGTGACTCAAGCTGTACCACCTCCGGCTACCGGCCTGCCCAGCCCTACCGGAACGCCGGGTACTTCGGTCATGCCGACCACCCCCACCGTTCCTGCCAACTCCGACCTGCTGCGTCAACCGTTTAAGCGTTTACCCAAACGGCCCTGATCGCATTGGCGTGTGGCCGAATCCGTTGAGCGGGAGAGAACTCCCGGAGAGGATTCCCATTACCCTCTGTCAGGGCAGGCTGACTGTGCGTTGCGTGGCTATAATTCCGCCGTGGTTTTAAAGTGCAGCTTGGCCACTTGCGATAAGGCTTCTCGTCCGTGGCGGCTAATCAGGGCCCGGGCTCGCTGTTTGACCACCGGATTGGCCCCAAACGGCAGATCAATGCCAAACTGCTCGGAGAGCTGCTGCATGTGCCGGGTAAAGCGATACCGGGCCACGATGCTGGCCGCGGCCACCCCGATATTGGCTTCGGCTCGGGGTGTTTGGTGCAGGGTAATGCCTTTGCCCTTTTCCTGAAGCTGGGACACAATGTAGCGCTCATCCCCGAATTGGTCGGCAATGGCCTGATTGCAGTCGGGAAAGCGCTCCAGCAGTTTCTCAATGGCCATGGCGTGTCCCCAGGCCAGCAGGTGATTGAGGTTTTTACCCTTGCTTTTCAGGCGATCATACAGTTCGTTGTACTTGGCCGGGCCCAGATCGATGACGGCAATGGCCTCCTCTCCCACGATATCCACCAGTCCCTGATACAGTTTGGCAATCAGGGCATCGGTTAGTTTCTTGCTATCGGTTACCCCCAGTTTCAACAGGGGGGCTTTGGCGGCATCGGTTACCAGCACCCCGGCAATCACCAGTGGGCCAAAGTAATCGCCCTTACCGGATTCATCTGTCCCGATGTAGGTGCCCTGAATGTCAATGAGCCCGGAGGCGTTGGCCGTCAGCTTATTGGACGTGGATGTTCTGCCGGGCTTGCCTGTCGCTGCTGGTGCTGCGGCGCTCGCTGCCGGACTGTCACCCAGCAGGCCCGTCATTTGCGCCAGCAAGGCTTCCGAGCTGGCTTCCAGATACAGGGTGCCATTGGTGAACTGCTTGGCCCGCAGCCAGCCCTCTCCGCCTTTGCCATCCAGACGATAATCGCAGTATTGCTCGGGTTTTTGGCTCCATGTGGTGCCAGGCAGACTTTGCAGCGCTTGTTTAAACTGGTTGCGCTGTGTGGTGGCCTTCAGGCTGTATTTGGCGGTGGGCACGATGCACTCTCACACTCGTTAAAAACAACAATCGCTCCCTGGCGCATTCGGCGGGGGAGCCGTGTTTTATCCTAGCGGAAACCAGCCGTTCACAAAATGGCCGGGGATGTTCTCAGGCCCGTCCGGTCATTTATTTGCCCATGGCCCCGAAGCTGGATTTGATGTTTTCGCTGATCAGCTTGTCCAGACTGTCTTTTTCTTTCACCACCGCTTCCCGTTGAGAGCTGATGCGCTTGAGGTGCATGTCCAGAATCTTGTCGGCTTGCTGGAGCTGCTTGATACGCCCTTCCAGTATTTTGGCGGCAGGCGAATTGGGATCCAGCTTGGCGGAGAGGTTGAAGAAGCCGCTGGTCATGTTGGCATAGAACATCTTCTGCTGTTCGATGAACTGTGCTTCAAGTTCCAGATCCGACTGTCGTGAAATCAGACCCATGAGTCTTGCTTGGTTGGCCGCAAAGCCCATATCTGGCTTGTCCTATCCTCTAATGTGCCGCGTTTACAAATTTCGTGTGTCCGGGAAATCTGTCACAAATGCTTAAAAACACAATCGATGGAAAGTGTGCTACTTCACGCTGTAAATTAAAAAGACAAGGCTGCCGTCACAACACGTTTGTGACTGTTTGAGTACAGCGAGTTAAAAAGAAGGCTTGGCAAATCTTGCCAGAAGCAGTTCCACGGCTTGTCTGAGCTGTAGACAGTTTTGCAAACGTATTGTGAAGGCAGCCTTACCTAAATTTTTACTTCGCTGTGCAATTTTTACTTCGCTGTGCCCAAACAGTCACAAACGTGTTTCTTGAAGGCCGCTTTGTCTTTTAAAAATGGCCTTTTAAAACGTGCGGTGCATTTTGGCCCCACGGTTTTCGTAGGGGTTAAACTCATTCAGGGTTTTTTCAATCCGCTCCAGTTTCTGGGTTTCCAGCATGTAGCGGTACTTCAGCAGTTTCATGCGGCTTTTCAGGGTAACCAGGTTGTAAATACCCTGAATGGTTCCCATGATCAAGGCTTCCACGGGGTTGTTCCGCTGAAAGAAATTTTTGGCAAGTGTCAGGTATAACTGTGGACTGGCCATAAACGATTACCCCCTTGCATTGCCTCGATTTGGCGTTGCCTATCAATAATAATAAAAACATTCCAATGGGCTGGCTTGCCTGCACAAGGGTGAATTGTTACGTTTTATATATATTTTTTATGTTTTTGAGATGTTTTTTTTATGTGGCAGATTGGGTGTGAAACGGGGTTGGAGAAGTTTGGGCTTGGTCTTTCCTTTGAGGTACAATCCTGTCATATCCACCCCTAAAGGAAAGAATTGGATCCAACCGCCATGACTGAGAAATTAAGCGCCCTTTCACTTCATCAGCAAATTCAAAGCGGCCAGAAAAGTGCCGTTTCCGTCCTGGAAGAGACCTTTAAGCACATTGACGCCGTGGACGGCCAAGTGGGCGCCTTTAACGCCTTAACCCGGGAACTGGCCGCCGAAACTGCCGCCGAGGTGGATCGCAAGGTCAAGGCCGGGGAAACGCTGCCGTTACTGGCCGGTGTGCCGCTGACGGTGAAAGACAACATCAATGTCAAAGGGTATCCTACCACCTGTAGCAGCCAAATGCTGTCTGGCTACGTGTCTCCCTACGATGCCACGGTGACCGGCAAGGTGAAGGCCCATTTGCTGCCTATTGTGGGCAAGGCCAACATGGATGAGTTCGCCATGGGAAGCTCCACCGAAAATAGCGCCACCAAGCTGACCCGCAACCCCTGGGATCTGGAGCGGGTTCCGGGCGGCAGTTCCGGTGGTTCCGCCGCGGCGGTGGCCTCCGGGCAAACCCTTATTTCCCTGGGCTCCGATACCGGCGGTTCCGTGCGTCAACCGGCTGCCCTGTGCGGTTTGGTCGGCCTGAAGCCCACCTATGGACTGGTTTCCCGTTACGGATTGGTGGCCTTTGCCAGCAGTCTGGATCAGGTGAGCCCCTTTGCCCGCAACGTCAAGGATGCGGCTGCCGTGCTGCAAGTGATTGGTGGCTTTGATAACCGGGATTCCACCTCGCTCAATCTGCCATTGCCTAACTATCTGGAGGGCATTGAGCAACCGGTGGAGCGTTTGAAAGTGGGGGTGATCTCTGAATTGAACGGCGAAGGCATGCAGCCTGAAGTGGCCGAGTCCCTCAATCGGGCCATCGACACCTTTAAGTCCCTGGGCGCTGAGATTCACACCTTATCCGTCCCTAGTATTCGGTACGCCGTGGCCTCCTACTACATCATCGCCACCGCTGAGGCCAGTTCCAACCTGGCCCGCTTTGACGGGGTTCGCTACGGCCTGCGCGAGGAAGGCGACACCATTTACCAAACCTACTGCAAAACCCGGGCTAAAGGCTTTGGCCCGGAGGTCAAGCGGCGCATCATGCTGGGCACCTTTTCCCTCAGTTCCGGTTATTACGATGCCTACTACGGAAAAGCCCAAAAGGTTCGCCAGTTGTTGAAGCGGGAGTTCGATAAAGCCTGGCAGCAAGTGGATGTGCTGATTTGCCCCACCTCTCCCACCACCGCCTTCAAAATCGGGGAAAAGGCCAATGATCCGGTCAGCATGTACCTGTCCGATATCGCCACCATCCCGGTGAACCTGGTGGGTATTCCTGCCCTGAGCGTTCCGTGTGGCTTTGACAAGAACCATCTGCCCGTCGGCTTGCAAATGATGGGCCCTCATCTCTCTGAAGAGAAGCTGTTCCGCATTGCCCAGATGTTTGAAACGGCCACCGGTCTGGCCAATCTCTCCCCCCAGTCCATGCAGGCCGTTTAAAGTACCATTATTTCCATTACAGGCTTCCGCTCAGGTTTTCCAAGCGGAAGCCTGCTGATTTTGATAGAATAATCACAGTTTTTCTGAATGTTCTGGCGGGTTTGCTTCCTTAGATTGGGGGCGAAGGTCAGGTTTGCGTATCAGGCAGTTTGCAGGGTAGAAGGAGCGATTGGCATTGTCGCTGAGGGATAAGTTGGCATCCGGGCAGCCGGTGATTACCGTGGAGTTGTCCCCTCCAAAAGGGACGGACGTCAGCCGCTTGCTGGAACATGCCCTGGCCTTAAAAGGGAAGGTGGATGCCATTAATGTGCCGGACTGTCAGCTTTCCATGCTGAAAATGAGTTCCATGGCCGCCTCCAAGCTCATTCAGGATCACACCGGCATTGAGGCCGTGTGGCAATTGACCTGTCGGGATCGCAACCTGATTGCCTTGCAGGCGGATTTATTGGGTGGCTACGCTTTGGGCTTGCACAATGTGTTGGCCCTCACCGGCGATCCGGTGCAGATTGGGGATCAAAAAGAGCATGCCAAGCAGGTCTTTCACCTGGAATCGGTGCGATTGCTGGATTTGATCAAGACCTTGAATGTGGGAAAAGACGCCTGTGGTCAGGAGCTGAAGGGCTCTGGCACCGATTTCACCTTGGGGGCCGCCATTAACCCCTTTAAATTGGGGAATCGGGCCCAGCAATTGCGTCTGAAGCAAAAAATGGAGCGGGAACTGCACTTTTTCCAGACCCAGCCCGTTTATCACCGGGAGCCGGTGGAAGAGCTGCTGGCCTTGCTGAGAGAGCTGGGTGATTCGCTGGGCTGTGTGCCCCCCAAGTTGTTGCTGGGCATTATTCCGCCCCGATCGGCTCAAGCCGCTCGCCGCATGAACCGGGAGATTGTGGGGGTCAATATCCCGGAAAGTTTTATTTCTCTGTTGGAGCGATCCAGTCAGCCGGTCCTGAAGAGCATTCGATACTGCGCCGATGTGGTTCAGGAACTCAAGCCCCTGGCGGATGGCTTTCACTTCATGCCGGTGGGCATGCCCTCCAAAGTGGGACTGCTTTTGGATGAGTGTTTCGCCCTCTCCTCCAATTGAACGATCCCTTGCCTGATAAATCCCCCTAAAATGGCAAAAGGCTGCCGCCTCCCGTGGATAATGGTTCCAACGGGGTCAGAGGGGCGACTTTATTCGCCGATGTCGGGCTTATTAATGTCGTTGACCGAGGATACAGACGGGTTGGCAGGGTCGTTGAGCGTTTGAGGTCATTGAAACTTCCATGAAAAAAAGGCAAACGGTTTTCTCGCTATTGGCGCTACTGGCTTTTCCCTGGGTGGCCACCGCCCTGCTTTCCGGCATTGCTCAGGCTCAGGATGCCGATGAGCCTTACTCGCAACCGGCTGTGGTCAGTTCCCCCGTCGGGCGCAAAATGCTGTACCTGTTCTCCACGGACTTTCCACCCAATACGGTGGCCCAATATCCCACCCCACCGGCCAAGGAAACCCGTTTCTGGCAACTGCTGGATCGGGAGATCGGCAGAACCTCCGATCTCAGCCTGACCGAGAACGCCCTGGAAGCGGATTATCGGGTTGAGTTGCGCTGTGGGGGCGTTTTTAATTGCTCCAAGCTGCTGGTGGATGTCAAAAGCCCCGATCGAATTGTGCTGACTTCGTTTAAACTCAAAAATTTCGCGTCTTTCCTTGGTCTGGGCGCTCCTCGCCTGGAACAAGTGGCTCGGGAACTCTCCCGAACCCTGGATCAGCGCATTCAACTGCTGGAGCAGGGCGGTTACGGACACACCGACTAGTCAGTGACATTCTCAAATATAGCAGGACAGTGAAGGGCTTCACTCGGGGCCTGTTTAAATTGTGTCCTGTGAACTTTCCGGGGATGGCGCCGAGAACCCTTTAAAGCCATAGGGGCAATGGCGGCACACATTTTGGCAGCACAGCCCCCGGGCCAAGTGGTAAAGCTCCGTAAACACCAAAAAACCGCTCTGGGCATCCGTATAATAATGCTCGCCCCGGGCCACAGCCTCGGCGTGCTGCTGTTGATAGGTTGGCGTGTCGGATGAGTTCATGAATCGTTTGCCAGTGGGCGGCTGTTTTTTGCTGATTGAATCTGACTATGAAAAAACCGCACCCCGTCATCTGTTGCCAAATGCCGGTTCCGGATGAAGGACTTGCAGCACCCGCAGGGGTAGACTTATTGCTGCTACGTTCCCGTCCTGACAAGGTTCATCTTCCATGCGCCGCGCAAGGATCATACCGGAGGTGCGGTAGTCGATACTATAGCACACCCGGTCTTTGGTTCATACCGATCCGCGGGTCAGGCTTAGCGGGACAAAATCGACGGGCTTTCCTGCCGGATACTCTCCGCTAAAGCAGGCGGTGCAAGGAGCGTCATAACCGGCCACATCGGCCATGTCCTGGACTGACAGGTACGCCAGAGAATCCACACCCAGGAACTCCCGAATTTTCTCGGTATTTTCCATCTGGTTGGCGATGAGCTCTTTTTGCTCCGACATATCAATGCCATAAAAGCAGGGGTGGGTAACCTTGGCCGAGGAAATGCGCAAGTGGAGTTCCTTGACCCCGCAATCCTTCAGCATTTTGACCAGATTGCGGCTGGTATTGCCCCGCACGATGGAATCATCCACCACAATGACCCGTTTGCCCGCCAAGACGTCTTTCAGCGGGTTGAGCTTCAGTTGAATGCCCTTCTCTCGCAGTTCATGGGTGGGGCTGATGAAGGTGCGGCCCACATAGCGGTTTTTAATCAGCCCTTCCACATACGGAATCCCTGACTCCCGGCTGTAGCCTACGGCGGCCACGTTCCCGGAATCCGGCACGGGGATGACAATATCCGCTTCCACCGGCGGGGAAATCTGGGCCAGCCGACGTCCCAGGTTCATGCGGTAGTTGTAGACGGATTGTCCGTGGATCAGGCTGTCCGGGCGGGCAAAGTATACCAGCTCAAACACGCACAGGTGCTCTTTCTTGGGGCCATCCAGAAAAATCGACTCCGTGCGGCCCAGCCCTTCGGTTTCCAAACCGGCGTAATAGTCATCCAGCGTGGCAATTAAGATTTCGCCGGGCTCAATGTCCCGCTCGTAAGTGGCCCCTACAATATCCAAAGCACAGGTTTCAGAGGCCACCACCAAGGCTCCGGTTTTGCTGCGTCCCATGCAGAAAGGGCGCAGACCGTGGCGATCACGGGCCGCTATTAAGGTATCTCCCGTGGCGATGACGATGGAAAAAGCGCCCTCGCAAGCGTTAATGGCTTCCTTAACCGCCTCTTTCAGCGGTTTGCCCTGATTGAGCAAATAGTTGATGTAAATCAGAATTAAGTGGCTGTCGCTGCTGCCCTGGCTGAGGTATTGGTGCTGCTTTAAAAAGTCTCGCAGTTGTTCGGTGTTAATCAGGTTGCCGTTGTGGGCCAGGGTAATGCCCCCAAAGGGGCTGCGGGCCACCACGGGCTGGGCGTTGTCCAGATTGCTGGCCCCGGTGGTGGAGTAACGGGTGTGCCCAATGCCGATTTGCCCGGTCAGACTTTCCAGCAGACTCTCGTTAAAGACCTGATTGACCAGTCCCATTTCCTTGTGAATGCGCAGCTGGTGGTTATCAAAGACGGCCATGCCACAACTTTCCTGACCCCGGTGTTGCAGGGCGTACAAACCAAAGTACAGGGTATGCCCCAGCCCAGCGGAGTTTTTATCCAGAATGCCAAACACGCCGCATTCTTCGTGAATGGATTTGTAAGGCACCGGCTGCGGCTCAAACTGGGGATGAACGCTCAAATCAGAGGTTGGCAAGGGTCTGGCTCCATAACGTTTTCAAGGGGGCAAGGGCGATGGGCGGCTGATCGTCGATGACGAGATGGAAGCCATCCGTGGTGCGACCAATGGGAATCCAGTCCATTTTTTCACCGCACAAGGCCTGGAAGGCTTCCTCCTGATCGGGATGGTAAGCCACGATATAAGTTCCCCCGGTTTCCCCGAACAGGCACTCATCCAGACGACACTGACCGGCCAGCGCGCTGCGGCTGAAGGCAATCCCCAACTCGTGCTGGAAGGTCATCTCCAACAAAGTGGGCAGTAAACCGCCGATGGAAACATCCTGAACGGCCTCGACCAGTTGTTGATCAATCAGGGATAAGACCAGCTTCATCGCCCGATCTTCCTGCTTCAAATCCACTTCCGGGGGAGGGCCTTCAATCAGGCCAGCCCGAAGTTTCTGGTACTCGCTGCCGCCCAGTTGGGGTTTAAACCGTCCCAGCAGGGCCAGGCGCAAGCCGGGTTGGCGCAGGGCAGGAGCCATCACTTTTTTCTCATCCTCAACCAGGCCAATCATGGCGATGGTGGGGGTGGGGAAGATGGCCTCGCCGGAATGCTCGTTGTAAAGGCTGACGTTTCCGCTGATGACGGGCGTTTCAAACACTTCGCAAGCGTCTTTAATGCCCTGAACGGCGTAATAGAGCTGATAGTAGATTTCCGGCTTTTCTGGATTCCCGAAGTTCAGGTTATCGCTAACGGCCAGCGGAAGGGCGCCAGTACACACCATGTTGCGGCAAGCCTGGGCCACGGCGAACATGCTGCCCCGATAAGGCTCCAGGTATACGTAGCGGGCGTTGCAATCCACGGTGACCGCCAGTGCCTTGCCGGAAAATGTACCATCTTTGCGGCGCAGGCGAATGACCCCGGAACCCAGGTTTTCGGAAGCCAACAGGGTGTTGTTTTGCACGTGGCGATCGTATTGCCGAATCACGCCGGTGGGCTGGGCAATATTGGGGGAGGCAAACAGTCGCTCCAGCCAGTGGGCCACCTCCTGAGGCTGAATATCGGCAAAACGCTCCCGAGGATCAACGCTGCGGCGGTCTTTAGCCGCCTCCGGTTCTGGCGGCTTCAAGCCCCGATCGTAAGAGGGGGCTAAATCGGTCAGCAGCTTGGCTGGCAAGTCCACTACTTTTTGGCCCTGGTGAAAAATCTGAATGTTCTCATCGGCGGTTACTTCTCCCACCACAACCGCTGGAATACGCCATTTGGCGAACACCTCCAGCACAGGCTGCTCTTTTCCCTTCTCCAGCACCATTAGCATGCGCTCCTGAGACTCAGAAAGCAGGTATTCATGCGGTAGCATGTCCGGTTCCCGGGCGGGCACCTTGTCCAGATCGAGAATCATGCCCACATGGCCCTTGGCGGCCATCTCACAACTGGAGCTGGTCAGCCCGGCGGCCCCCATATCCTGGGCGGCCACCACGCAGCCGGTGGCAAAGGCCTCCAGGCAGGCTTCGATCAATACTTTTTCCGCAAAGGGGTCGCCCACCTGCACGGCAGGCCGATCGGCGGTGCTGTTCTCATCCAGCTCCTTGCTGGCGAAGGCCGCCCCACCCATGCCGTCTTTTCCGGTGGCCGAGCCGACATACAGTACCGGGTTTCCAATGCCTTTGGCCGCGGATGGCATTTCATCGCCCTCATACAGAATCCCCACGGCCATGGCGTTGACCAGGGGGTTGCCGCTGTAGCACTCGTCAAAAAAGACTTCGCCGCCCACGGTGGGAACGCCCACGCAGTTGCCGTAATGTCCAATGCCATGAACGGCGTTGGCAAACAGGAACCGGTTGTGGGTACGGGTGGCGTCGCTCTCGCCCCGTTCGGGGAAGGACAGGGGGCCAAAGCGCAGGGAGTTCAGGTTGGCGATGGGCCGGGCGTTCATGGTGAAAATATCCCGCAGAATACCGCCTACCCCGGTGGCAGCCCCCTGAAAGGGTTCTACGGCGGTGGGGTGATTGTGGCTCTCAATCTTGAACGCAATCTGGATACCGTCGCCAATGTCGATGATTCCGGCGTTTTCCCCCGGCCCGGCGACCACCCGAGGGCCTTTGTTGGGCAGCAGTTTCAGCAAATGGCGGGAGTTTTTGTAGCAGCAATGCTCGCTCCACAACACGCTGAACATGGCAATTTCGTTGAAATTGGGCTCCCGCTGGAGGTGATTACAGATTTTGTGGTATTCCCCCGTGGTGAGATTGAGCGATTTCAGTAACGATTCGGTTTCCGCGGAAAGGGTGGCAAGCATGGTGGCGTATTCCCCTGCAACTGGCCCCTGAAAAAACAAAGGAGCCTGATACGACCCCTGCATTATGGCCCAAAAGCACCCAGATTCCAAGAACCGCCCTGGGTGAGGCTTGTGTTGTTGAAACTTGAGCATTGCTTCAGCTTTCACAACGTTTGGCCGAATGCGCTGGTCTGTGTGGGAGGATTGAAAATCAAGTGGGTTTTGGCTTTAATCAAACATTATGAGCAATCCCACCGATCCCCTCCGCAATCAAAACCCCCGCAACCAAAATGAAGAATTTAAGGCCCGTATCTTTGATCTGATCATTCAGCAAGGGGTGGAGGCCTTTAATGACTTTCGCCGCTCTCAGGGCTTTAGCCCCATTGACCTGTCCGGGTTGGACTTTACGGCCAAGGACTTGACCGGCATTAACTTCAGTGTGGCCGACCTGACTGGTTGCACCTTCGATTATGCCTACATGAACGACGCCGTGCTGATTATGGCGGATCTGTCCCGGGCTTCCTGCCGGGAAACGGATTTTTACATGGCCAACCTTGAAGAGGCCGATTTGCTGCATTGCAACTTGCAAGAGGCCAAACTAGCCGGGGCGTCCCTGATGGAAGCGGTATTGACTGGGGCGCAAGCCAATCAGGCGGACTTTAAAGACGCAGACCTGACCCGGGCCAACCTTCAAAAGTGTCAATTGCAGGATGCCGATTTTTCCGGCGCCATTTTAAATAGCACCGATTTTAGGGACGCTGAAATTGAATGGGCCAACTTCGAGGGGGCTCAATACGACGTTTCTACCCGATGGGGGGCTAAACCACCCGCTTTTTTGAAGTCTCACCCACTGCCCGAATGAGCTTAAAAAACGACCTGATTAAAAAATAATAGGGCCGGGTATTTAAGTGTTGTGTCTATGACAGTATCGGTAGTCCACGGGTAATGGATTGCGGGCCTGATGCTCGCAATACGGCTTCAACGGCGTGATCCTCATGCCCATTTCAGCTTTTGTGGGAGATCAGCTTCATGCGGGATGAAATCAACATCTCTACCCGGTTTCAATGGCCCCATGCCTACTTTTTGGATGTGGCCGAGGTGGTTTTTGCCTTGCTGGATTCTGAAGAGGACAGCCAGCGGCGGCGGCCTTTCCCGGCCGTACTGGCGGAGGGATGCCCTGCGTTTCTGACCCTGGCGGAGTTGGAGGCGTATCATCGACAATTGTTTTTGTGGGGCTGGCGGTTTTCGCGACCTTGCAAGGTGCTACTGCCAGGCCCAAAGGGAATCCGCTGAGGGGGCATGGGCCAAGGAACATTGATTTTTCGGAATTTGGAGCGAGCAGCGCGTTTAAGTACCCCGGCACGGATACGCCGGGGATTTTTATTGCTTGGGGATGGTTCCCCAATGAAAAAGCCCCAGAATGGCTTTCGGGGCTTTCCTGATTTCTTTTGAGCGGTAACAAAAAAGAAAAGGGATGATGGGTTGAAGGAGACAGTATTAACATGACATAATTGCCACGCCTTTACGTTTCTTAAACCTTCTTAAACCTTTTTCAATCTTAAGCCTTCTTCAATCGGCAATCATTTTCAACGTTGGCTTGCCTTCAGCCTGGGTCTTTAAAACAGGGCCGGCACGGCCTTTAATTAAAGGCGCGATTCCGGTGTGCCCAGAAGTAGCACTTCCCGAACCACTTTGGCCGCTACCACGTTGGAAACGCCCGAGGGATCATAGTGGGGAGAGAGTTCCACCACGTCGGCTCCCACGAAATTCAGACCGGCAAAGGGCAATAGCCAGTCCATAAACGTGCTGAAGCTCATCCCGCCGGGCTCTGGCGTGCCGGTGCCGCACAAAATAGAGGGGTCCAGCACGTCCAGATCGATGGTTAAAAAGACCGGGCGTCCTTGCAGGCGCTGCAAACCACGGGCGAGATCCTCATGTTTTTCCAGCAGGGTGCCATTTTGGCGCATCCACTCAAATTCTTCCTTGGGGCCCGAGCGAATGCCGATTTGCACCAGTCGCTGCGGGCCGATCAACTCGGTCACCCGGCGTAGTACCGTGGCATGGGACAACTTTTCACCCAGGTAGTCATCCCGCAGGTCGGCATGGGCATCAAAGTGCAGCACCGCCAGATCCGGGTATTTCTCAATGTAGGCTTCAATGGCCGGGAAGGTCACCAGATGCTCGCCCCCCAGACCCAGCCAACGCTTGCCAGCGGCCAGCGTCTCTCTGGCGTTTTGGCGAATGATGGCCAAAATCTCATCCCGGTTGCCTTGGGGAAATTCCAGCTCTCCGGCGTCGAAATAGCGAACCTGGCTCAATTCGGCATGTTGAATGGGGGAGTAGGTTTCCAGTCCCCAGCTGGCGTTGCGGATGGCTTCCGGGCCAAAGCGGGTGCCCGGCCGGAAGGAGGTGGTGCCGTCATAGGGCAAGCCCACCAGCACCCAGTCGGCTTCCTCAAAGGTGTCGCAGGCGCCCATCCAGCTGCGTGGGATAAACGGTCCGCTCAACATCAGGCAGAGACTCCCGCCGGTTCACCGGCAAAGACCGCTTTGACGTAGTTGGGCAGCACGAATACAGTTTTGTGAATTTCCCGGTTGTAAAAGCGGCAGTGTTTTTCCAACTCGGCGGCCACGGATTCGTTGATTTGCGCCAGCGGCTTCAGCCCTTTGGAGCAGAAGCTCCAGGTCCATTGCCCGCCCGGGTAAGAGGGGATGCAAGCGGTGTAAGGCTGCACATAGGGAAACACGGACTTCAGCAGGCGATTGATGCGAATGCACTCATCAGGCACCGCCACCGGGGATTCACTCTGGCAGGCCATAATGCCGTTTTCCGTCAGGGCCGCTAGCACGTGGGTATAAAACTCTTGGGTGAATAGCTTCTCGCCGGGGCCAATGGGGTCGGTGGAATCAATCAGAATGACATCGAAAGTGTTGGGGTGTTCGGCAATGTAGGCCGCCCCATCCCGCACTTCAATTTCCACCTTGGGATCATCCAGTTTGCCAGCGATGGAGGGCAGGTATTTCTTGCAGACTTCAATCACTTCACCGTCAATTTCGCACAGCACAGCGCGTTCCACGGAGGGGTGCTTCAGCACTTCCCGAATGGTGCCGCCATCGCCGCCGCCAATGACCAAAACGGTCTTGGGGTTGGGGTGGGCCAGCATGGGAATGTGGGCGATCATTTCGTGGTAGATGAATTCATCCCGCTCCGAGGTCATGACCATGCCATCCAGAAACAGCATGCGACCCAAGGCCACCGTCTCGACCACGTCCACTTCCTGAAAATCGGAGACGGAGTGGTGCAAAACCTGAGTTACCTTGTAACCCAGCTCGGTCCGATCCTGGAAACGCTCCCGAACCCATAAATCCATTGCTGATTCCTCCAATTCAAATAAGGCGAATGCGCTGTCCATGCGCTTGGATGTTCACTCAGGCCTCTTCTTGGGAGGCAAAACTCCTGAGGCAAACTAAATGGGAGATGGCCTCTGGCTCATCTCCCATCTGGTTTAAACGGTCGCACCAACCAGGGGAACTCTTTCTTCCAGACTTCGGGGGAAGTCCAGTCCCCGGGTGGCTTCGTGGCGATCCACGTGCTGAACCTCAAAGGTCTCGGTGACGATTTTAGCCACAGCATCCACGTCGAAATGCTTGCAGCTGAATACATCGAAAAAGAAGTAGTCTTTGTCGATAAAGGAGTGAAAGGTGATGTGAGACTCGGCGATGATCACGGTGCCGGTGATGCCCTTATCCTCAGGAATCAAGCCTTCATAAGGGAAAACGTAGGGCTGAGTGATTTTGGTCATCCCAATGCGATCCGGGAGTTCGTTCAGGAACTTGAAGACGAACTCCAGGTTGCTGATTTTTTCCAGGTTGCAACCACGACAATCCAGCATCAGGTGAGGGCCGAATTCAGAACGTACCATAGTCATTTGTCTTAAACCTCCTGAGGCTGTGCTATTTGCTGGGAACCGACAACGTGGGGCGCCGCAGTGGTGGTAGAGCTTTGCGCCTCTAATTGGAAAGGGGATTCAATCATCTTCTGGGTAGTCAGGTTAATCAGGCCCCGTTTCAACTCGGAGCAATAAGCGGAGCCGGACTTGAACTTCTCCTGAAGGTGCTCGTAGGCCATTCTGGGGTCACAGGCCGTCCCGCAAGTGAACAAGTCAACCGCCGCGTACCCATACTCTGGCCAGGTATGAATGGCCAGGTGCGATTCGGAGATGATGACCGCGCCACTGACGCCATAGGGGCTGAAGTGATGGAACTTGGAGTCGACCACGGTGGCGCCACAAGCTACAGCGGCACTCAACATGGCTTCTTGTACGAGTTGCAGGTTGTTCAGGATGTTGGGGTTGCAGTCATAAAACTCTGCCAAAAGGTGTCGTCCCAGGTTGACGACCGTGGAATCAGCTTTCACGTCCAATTTGGTTGAGTCCCTTTCTGGTTTGGGGTGGGTAACGACGGTGATTTATCTGGTACGAATAAGGTACAGGATGTAAATTTTACAGGGTCACCTTCAGTTTTCAAGAAAAACTTTCTGGCTGCCGGTCGAGATTCTGAAAGGATGCCCATATTAAGTCTGGGCTCAACTTTTTATTGCCTTCTGTTCTGGATGCCAGAAATCCGCTCACCGACCGGCTGTGTCCTTGTGTGTGGCCGTGGGGGCCTGATTTGGGATGTAACGAAATTTAAAGAAAGCCAGGCACCGCTTTGATGACTGCTTTTTGCAAAGGCATTGTGGTATGCTTCTCGTTCCAGGAGTGGTTCAGTACAGCGGTCGATTTAACAGCGGCCCTGTCATTTCTCCGATTTGGCGGCTCGGTAGTCCAAAGGCAGTGTCAGAGAGTTGCTATTATCGGGTTGTGCGCCAGCGTTTCGTCGCTCTTTTGGTCAAGTTGTCAGAAATCGTCATACCCATACAGTGTTTTCGGATATTGAGAAGGTTCATGAACAAAGCGAGTCAAAAAATCAGTTTGTTAATCCCGGTTTATAACGAGGTGGATTCCCTGGAAACCTTGCTGGAGCGGGTGGAGTCCGTCGATTTTTGCGGCCTGGAGAAAGAGCTGGTCATCGTGGATGACGGCTCAGAGGATGGCACCCGGGACATTTTGCGGGGGCTGGAAACCACCAAGCCGGATTACCGCATTATTTACCACACCCAGAACATGGGCAAAGGGGCCGCTTTGCGAACCGCCATTGACGTGGCTTCCGGGGATATCGTGGCCATTCAGGACGCTGATCTGGAATACAATCCCAGCGATTATCCGCCGTTAGTGCGCATGATTGTTGAGAACGAGGCCGATGTGGTTTATGGCAGCCGTCTCACGAACGGGGACGCTAGGGATTCCTTTGCTGGCTTGCATTATTTGGGCAATAAGTTGCTCACGCTGGTTACCAACATCCTTTACCAGACCCATATTACGGACATGGAGACCTGCTACAAGGTCTTCCGGGCCGATGTGATCAAGAACATCAAAATCCGTTCCAACCGGTTCGATTTTGAGCCGGAGATTACGGCCAAAGTTCTCAAAAAGAAATGTCGCATTGCCGAGGCCCCCATTTCTTATCAGGGACGGGACTTCCACGAGGGCAAGAAAATTACCTGGGTGGATGGCCTGTGGGCCCTGAAGGCCTTGATCAAGTTCCGTTTTACAGACTAGCCTGATTGGTACGACTGGCGATGAAGGCTTTGTTACAACGCTTTTCCTCGGGGCAATGGCAGTTGGCCGGGATTTTAGCCGTGGTGGCCCTGTTGTTGGGACTCATGCTCAACCCGTATCTTACGGTGGTGAACCACGATAGCGCTATTTTCTGCATACTGGCCCAGTCTTTGCTGAAGGGGCACTATTTACTGGTTTCAGAGCCCAATCCCCAACCCTATTTTACGTTCCCGCCGTTTTTGGCCGTGCAACTGGCTGCCCTGATGCTGCTCTTCCAGAATTTTGATCCCCAAGCCATGCAGCTGGTCTTTAAAGGCTACATCAGCCTGTTGTTCCTGCTCAGTTTGCCGTTGTTTTTTGGGTGGGTCAAAAGCCTGCTGAGCACCAGAACCGCTCTGATTTTGACCCTGCTGGTGGGCCTGAATCCCATTGTATTTAAGTACACCAGCGATATTTTATCGGATACGCCCTTTTGGGCCTTGTCCATGGGCGCGATTTACGCCGTCTGGCGCTTTCAGGAAAGTACGAATCAGCATCAAAGCTCACCCGGTGCGGAGTCCTCGGCGCTGCGGTGGTTTAGTGCGGCGCTGGTTTTGGTCATTCTGTGCGCTTTGACCCGACAGATTGGCATGGCCCTGGTGTTGGCGTTTTTGATGACTTTGGCACAGCGCAGGCAGTGGAAATGCCTTGTGGCGGCTTTGGTGGCTATTTTGGTCACCGTGGGCGGCTGGCAGAGTTACGAGCATTTTTACCGTTCCGCCCATCGCAGCGATATCAGCTCCCTGAACCAGCAAGGAGTGCAGGAAGTCCTGGATCGCTCTCCCATCAAGCTGGAGTATGTGAAACATTTCCTGATCGATAAGCCGGTGCATCTGGATGAAAACCGGAGTCAGGCCAATCCCATGATCCTGGCCGAAAACTTGGTGCAGCGAGTAGACGCTTACACGCAGGTTACCCTCGATCAGCTGATTCCGGCCCTCAAGGTTCGGCTGGGCGGGTCAACCAGTCCCAAAATCAATCTGGCCCATTTGCTGCCGCTCAAGGTGATCGTCTGGATACTGTTTGGGGTGGGCTTGGTGCTGCTGTACCGGGCGTTTCCCTTTGCCGCGCTGTATTTGGCCCTCTCCATGGCTGTGCTGCTTGTTTACCCGTACATTAGCCAGCGTTTTCTGTTGCCCTTGTACCCGCTCATTCTGCTTTGTCTATCGTGGGGACTACGGCAAGGCTTGGCGGTGCTGAGTCAAAAACGACCTGCCTTTCGCCAGTGGCAACCGGTGCTGGTGATTGTTTTGACTGTGCTGGCTTTGATCGCCTCCCTGATTGAGACGCTCCACTGGGTCAACGCCGGGTATCGCCTGAAGGTGGCCAACCAGGGCCCCTCCTTGCGCACGGGCAATCGGGCCTATTACCGGACGCTGCTGTGGCTGAAGGTCCACACGCCTCCTGATAGCCTTATTATCAGCCGTAAGTCCCCCGTTACGTATTTTTACAGCGGACGCAAGTCCACTGCCTACCCATTCACAGCCGATCAAGCCCAGTTGTTTGCCTATATTCAAGAAAAGAAGGCCCGTTACGGGCGGCAGTTCCCCCACGTTTACGTGTTTGAAGACACTGCCTTTGTGGAGAGCCAGCGGCTGTTGACCCCTGCCCTTGAGAAGTACCAAGACCGCTTGCAGCTGGTGTATACAGAGCCAACGACTCAAAGCCGGGTGTGGTTGTTGAAGTAACCGTTCCTTTTGTGTTACAACCCCGAAAGTTTTGCGTTCGTTCAAAGTCGTGCTTTTGCTTGCCGACATCTCGAGTAAGAAATTTTCTAAAAGGCCTTATTTTTGTGACATCACCCACTGCCATTGCCAGTCAGCTTGTGTCTCGTGCCTATCGAGGGAGTATTTTGCACGCTTTGGGCAAGGATGAACTGGCTTACTTTGCCGATGGCGCTTTGCTGGTCGATGCTCAGGGGGTGATTACGGCCTGCGGCTCATGGACAAGCTTGAAAGATACCCTGCAAGGGGTCGAGGTAATCCAGTATCAGCCGCATCAGTTGATTGTGCCCGGCTTTGTGGATACCCATGTGCATTTACCCCAGATGGCTGTGGCCGGTTGTCAAGCTCCCAGTTTGCTGGAGTGGCTGGACACCCACATTTTTGCCGAAGAGGCCCGCTTTGCGGACGCGGATTATGCCCGTGCGGTCAGTGAGTGGTTTTTAAGCGAATTGTTGGCCAATGGCACCACCTTGGCCAGCGTCTTTCTGACCTCTCACCCCGGTGCCAGCCAGATTGCCTTTGAAACGGCAGCCCGACTGGGGAATCGGGTGGTCATGGGGCAAACCCTGATGGATCGGCATGCCCCGGATTCTCTCTTGCGCCCCACCGCCCAGTTGTTGGCGGAAACGGAAAGCCTGTGCAAGCAATGGCACGGGGCCAATGATGGGCGGATACAATACGCCTGGGTGCCTCGTTTCGCCCTGACCAGCTCCGAGGAGCTGATGAGTGGCTTGGGGACATTGCGACGTCAATTCCCGGACGTGTTTCTCCACACCCACTTGTCCGAGCAACTGGCTGAGATTGCGGCGGTGAAAGCGCAGTTTCCATGGGCCCACGATTACACCGAGGTTTACGAGCGCTTTGGGTTGCTGGGATCGCGCACCATTCTGGCCCACGGGATTCATCTCTGCGATGAGGAACTGGATCGGCTCAAGGCGCTGGATGCCTCGTTGGCGCATTGTCCCAGCTCCAATTTTTTCCTCAAAAGCGGGCGCTTCCGTCTGATGGATGTGTTGCAGCGACAGTTGCGACTGGGCTTGGGCTCCGATGTGGGGGCCGGGCCAGCGCTTTCCCTGCTCACGGTGATGAAGGACGCCCAGTACATGCAAGCCGACACCTTAGTGCCGCTGGCTACCCTGTTTTACCTGGCTACCTTGGGTGGGGCGGAGGCTTTGCTCCAGGGGCACCGGCTGGGTAATTTTGAGCCTGGAAAAGAGGCCGATTTTGTGGTGCTGGACTTGCCGGTCACACCGGTTTCTTCCCGGATGCCGGAGGTTCACCCCTCGCAGGATTCAGAAGCGTTGTTGTCCCGGTTGGTGTATCAGGGGCACCAGCAATGGATTTCGGAGACTTTTATCCGGGGGCAGCGGGTTTATCAGCGAGCAGCGATTGTTCAGGACTAGCCCAACGGCATGAGGGGTGTGGTTTTTTCTGGCTTTTATCCTGTGTTGGGGGGATGGCCCCATTACAAAACTACATATAAAATAAAGTATTGGTTCAGGATAGGTCGCCTTTTTGGATTTTCCAACGCACTTTTTTGATCCAGTTTTACTTTCTAAAATAAAGCCCCATTAAATCTCAAGATCCATTTTTGTGAGTGACATACGCTGCCTAGGCGAATTCAGCGGGAGCTGTAAATGACGTTATTGTTTAAAGATCCCCTTGGGGATGAACGTGGCTTAACCGGATTTGACGGGGATTACGGGCTCTCCTCGTTCTTCCGGAGTTTGGGGCAGACCCATTTGCAATTTTGGGGTGGGCCGGTTGCCGCGGTGTTGCGTGTGTTAAGCCAAACCGTAGCCATTCTCGCCCAGGAAGGCTTCCACCGTCTGAGTCAAAATCTGGGCTTTCTTCAACGGAAATCCGGTGGGGGTCGTGCTGGCGCCGCTAATGCCAAGCTGGCCACACCTCCGGTTGCTTTGCAGGCACCGGGCCGTATGTCGGTTTACAAGGTGCATGGTGCCCTGGGGGAACGATGGACTCAGCCCGTGGACCAAAGACCCATTCGCTTGAACCGGGGCAGGCAGAACCCCTGGGTGGCCGCTGAAATCAAAAACACCTCTGTGGTGGTACGGCCCTCTCCGCCGGAAGATTCTGAAATTCGGGGCCTGGATGATATCTTTACCGTTCCGGTGCAAGGTTCATTTCTGGATGTTATTCAGCCTCAGGAGCGACCCGCTGGAAGGCGCAAGAGAGGCGGCGTAAAGCCCGCCATCGCTTCGGCCACCCCGCCAGAGAGCCTGACGGAGAAGCAGAAACCCCAAACGCCAGAACCTACAGTCGCTCAGGAAATTGATCGGATGACAACACTGGCCGAGAAACAACAGCGTTTGAAAGCAGAGACCCGCAGGTTGAGTAAGCGGGTCAAGCGAGTGGCTGACTCGACCAAGGACTGGTTCTCCACACAGGAAGCTCGTTTTGCCGATGTCACGGCCCAGTTGACCGAGAAAATCCCCGCCCCTTACCAGTCCTACGTCACTGAGGGCGAGGTTGTTTTCGCCCCGGTACCGCCCTCCCCGGCCTCTTCTTCGTGGCAGGTGCTTCAGTCTGAGCAGCCTCATGGGATGCATCGAGGGGATCCCGCCTGGCTGCAAACGTCGGTTCAGGTTGCCTCCATCCCCAGGGAGCAGCCGGGGGCTTCAGGGGCAGCGGAATTCAACGGCTTTGACTACATGGTTCAGAACAACCGCATCTTGTCCCGCAGCATTTCCAATCTGGTGGATCGCTATTTCGATCAGAATACCCTGAGCGAGGATACCGCCTAGCGGAAAGGGCCAAGTGGGATAGAGACTGTTCGGCTCATCAGCCTTTGCCGTCCTTCTACGACAAGACTTGATAGAGGGATGCCTGATACAATAGATTCGGGATGAAGCTGCGGTGTTCGGGGACGTGAATGAAAGCGTAACAGTGAGATTGATGCCGTCTGGGGCGAGAGTTTGAAGTGTTGATATGGAATTAACATTACAGGAATCCATTTTAAGGCTTTTTTTGGCCCTGCTATTGGGCTCGGTCGTCGGTATGGAGCGGGAATATACCCAGCAATCCGCCGGTTTACGGACGCATATTCTGGTTTGTTTGGGGGCTACTGTGTTTACCCTGGTATCCATCACCGATATGTCTGTGGGGCTGAGTTACGCCAACGCCGATCCTAATACTACTTACCGAATGGTGCGCGATCCGGCCCGGATTGCCGCCCAAATCGTTCCGGGGATTGGTTTTATCGGCGGGGGAGCCGTGCTGCGCCATGGGGCCAATATCCGGGGGCTAACCACGGCGGCCAGCCTCTGGATGATGGCCAGTATCGGGATGCTTTTGGGCGTGGGCTCCTACCAGTTGGCCATTATCGCCACCCTGTTTTCGTTCCTGGTGCTGTTCATTATTGGGGGCCTGGAACGCACCATGTTCAAAAAATACCTCAAGAAGTACATTTTGCTGAAGATTCAGGTAACGGCTCGGGAAGACAGCGTGGCGCCCATAGAGCAATGGCTGGAGCAGACGTTCCCGTCCAAAACCATGGCCGTTAAATTGCAACGCCACCCGGAAACCCAGACGGTTAGCCTAACCTATAACATCGATTTACGGGGCATGCATGCCGATGTGAATACCCTGTCCCGCAACCTGAACAACGTTGAGGGGGTGACTTCGGCCTCCGTTCGGGTGTTACAGGAAGACAAAGAGTTCTAATAAAGGCGAGGCTGCCTGCTCCACCAGTTTCTAAAACTGCGTGCCGCTCAAACAAGTTGTTGAACTTCTTAGGCAACGCTGCCAAGTTCGCCTTTTTTAACTCGCTGTACTCAAACAGTTAAAAACTTGTGGAGCAGGCAGCCTCGCCTTCAATTAACAAAATGGCCTCAGGTATTGCCGGTGTAAGCTCAGGTATTCACGGTGGAAGAAAGACTGTCCATCAGGCGCTGGGCTGATGCTTGCCAGGCGATGCTTTGCCCGTCAATGTGATCCACTTTCCGAATGCCGGACACGGCGTTGCTGACAAAAACGCCCTGGCAAGCAAGCAGCTCCGTCAGGCTTAACGGGGACGAATCCACGGGTACCCGCATGGCCTGGGCCGCTTCCAGAATCAGGTGACGGGTAATGCCCGGTAAACACCCATCCCGAACCGGATCGGACGTTCTGAGAACGCCATCCTGAATACCAAACACATTGGCCGTGCTGGTCTCCAGCACAAGTGGACTTTCCCAGCTGTCGCTGACCAGTAAAATATCATCAAACCCCAGTTGTTTGGCTTGTCGCTTGCGCAGGATGGTTTCGGCCATGGCCCCGTGCTTGGCCGTGGGCAGCGGGCGTTGATGCGGGGTCACTTTCAGGCTGAGCCCGGTTGGTGTCACGGCGCTGGTCTCCCGGGCGGAAACAATCAACCGGGCTGGCAAGGGTGAGTCGGCGTGATGGTAGAAGGCGGCGTAGCCCTCCACATCCGCCAGCACGGTCAGGCGAAACACGGGTCTGTTGGGTTGAAACAGCGTTTTCAGTTGCCCCAGAATTTGGTGATCGGTAAAGCGCCAGCTGAGCCCAAGGGCCTTGCAATCTTTTTTCAGGCGTTGCAGGTGTAAATCAATCACCTGCTCGGATAAGGGCATTTTGAAGGTGGTGTAAACGCTGTAACCGTATAAAAGCCCTTCCGGCAGGGCGCTCAGGACGGTGGCGGATTCCGGGGCTTCAGAGGTGAGGGGGCTAAACAGTTCCCGATGCATAATGATGACTCGCTTCAGGCTTCATACGGACACGGACAATAACGGAGCAATCACTCAATCAATTAACAGAAAATAAATCAAGAGCAGTGGCCCAACGGCAAACACGGGGGGCTCAGGAAGCCTGATGGGCCTTGGCGGAATAGCGAACCGTCAGGATGGTTTCAATCAGGCGACGAATGGCTTTGGGGGGCGGCACCGGGGCGGCTTGCCCGATTTGCTGAAAGGTTTCCGCGTACTGGGTGGCGAAGCGCACTTTGTCAAAAGAGCCCAGGTTGTGGGCTTGCCACAGCGCCCGCAGGGTTTGCACCCGCCTTTTAATCTGGTTCTCGCTGGCAAAGGTTTGCAGGCTGTGCATGGTGACTTCCGGGTAGGGCTGGTAGTGCGCGTTAATGGTCTTTACCACCAGGGACAAGTCATAAATGTCCTCAAACTCGCCTTCCTCAATGCTAAAAATATAGTCCCCCTTGCGGGCGTTGGTCCGCAGCTCGGCGGCGATATCGGCGGCATCCTGATCCAGCACCGTGAAAATGGGGCAGTTCAGGGTTTTGGCCTGTTGCCGGTAGATGGACAATACGTGGTTTTTACCGCCAGCGGGCAGCAGATGAATCCCCAGCCGGTCAAAGTCCAGAGCCATGGCTTTGGCAAAAACCGGCAGCAGCAGTTTTTCGGTCTCACCTTCTACAATGACCAGCGCCTTGACCGGTCTGGCCAGGTGATGGGCCGCGCCAAACACCGTGAAGTCTTTATGATTCAGCCACAGGGAAAGCTCATGCAGTTGCTTGAGAACCGTTTGGGGAGAAATTTGCCGGGTGAGCCAGCCTTTTTGGGCCAGGCTGTCATAAATCGCTTTCAGGTAGGCCAGCCGAGGATAGCGATCGAGTTCAGTGGGGCTCAGCTGTTGCAACAGGGCCGTCCAGGGGAGAATGTGGGTCAATCGTCGGCACACCAGATACAGCAATTCCTGGGAGCCTTTGGGGCGTTCGGCGGAGGCGTCCTCCGGGCTGAGAAAGTCAGTGCGATAACCGTGACGGGCGAGAAAGGTGGCCATTTGTTCCCGGTTCAGGGCGCCCTGATAGTAGTAACTCGGTGTGGCCCCGGTATCGCGCAGGCCAATTTGCTCAATGTCCTGCTGCACCAGGGCCGATAGCAAAAAGCCATCCAGGTCTTCCGCCAGTAAAAACAGGCTGAGCCACTCATCCGCCAATTGGGTCTGTTGGCCAAACCAGGCTTGCCACAAATGGGTATAGATAATTTCCAGATAATGTCTGGGGAGCGTTTCCAGCGCTTTTTTAGACAAGCCGGTGGAGAGGACATTGGTTTTAATCAGGCGCTCGTAAACCTTGAGTTCCCGAATGGGGGGGAACTCAAATTTAAGCAATCGGTTGGCCGAGGCGGCCAAATTGTCCCAGCCGGGCGCTTTAAAGTGGAAACAAACGCTGCCCTGGCGTTCGCTGGCCAAGGTGACTTCAACCGTTTGTTGGGTCAGGCCGGTTTTGGCGGTCGGCTCCAGATGACCTGCGCTGGGTGAAACCCGGATGTTTGGAAGCCCTTCCGATGAGGGGGATTCCCGATTCTCGGCGTTAGGGGAAATGGTTCTGAGTTCCGCAAATTCTGATACTTCAGCATTTTAGCAAAAATTGTGACCATTTTTCCTGACAGAATACAGACGGTGTCTAATCTTTATGGTGTTAGGACACTTTTCCATTACAATAAAATGCCAAAGGATAGGTAACATTAGGGAGTGCTTCGGTTTATGATTGAGGAGGATCTGTCCGCAGATTCAGCCAGGCTCCCATAGGCCAATCGCACAATCCATGTTTTAGCAGGTGATTGTTCCCATGATTTCTCCATCCCAATCCAAACAGGCTCAGCTCCAGTCCTCCCAACTGGAAATCCGTCGCATGCGGGCTCCTGATGTGGCTGGGGTCATGGAGATTGAATCGGTGTCCTTTGGTCGCCACCATTGGTCGGAAGAGTCGTTTTACAACGAGATGAACAACCACGTGGGCCGCTACTACTCTCTGGTGCAGACCGGGGCGCCGACTGGCAGCCCCGAGTTGCTCGGTTACTGCGGTTTCTGGATGATTCTGGATGAGGCCCACATCACCACCATTGCCGTGCGACCGGAGTTTCGGGGCAACGCCTTGGGAGAGCTGCTGCTGCTGCATATTCTGGAGCGCAGTATGTCCTCCTCCATTCACTGGGCCACCTTAGAGGTACGCGCCTCCAATTACAACGCCCAGAATCTCTATTACAAGTACGGTTTTAATTCCATGGGCGTTCGGCCCCGTTATTATCAGGACAATCAGGAGGATGCCCTGATTATGACCACCTCTGATATTTGCTCTGCCCCTTACCGGGCTCGGTTCCAGCAACTGAAATCGGCCTTGCAGCAACGTCTAAGCGGCCTGCCCAAGGGATACGGGGTGTAAGGCCATGGTCAAGGACGTTAAGGACGGCCCCATTTCCATTGTCACCCGGGAGGAAACCCCGGAGGCGTTCCCCACCCCGGAAGCCGACTCCATGCTGGTTGGTGATGACTCCTTTTTGTCGCCCCCTCGCAGAACGCTGTTGCATCGGGTGTCTTATCCCCCGCGGGTGAGTTTAAACGGCTTGCTGATTAGTTTATTGTGCCTGTTGCTGGTGGTCATGATGGGCTTTGTCCCGGTTCATTTGCCCAGCCCCCTCAACATTGGGCATTCGGTGAGCAGTTATGACCAGTTGCAGTTGATGCGCTACACCTTTCAGCTACCAGTGGCCTTGTTGGTGGCGGCCATGATGGGCCCCTTTATGGGCACAGGCATCGTCTTCCTTTTTGTGGCGCTGGGTCTTGGATTTTTCCCTTTGTTTGCCAACGGTGGCGGCTGGCAATATGTCACCCAACCGGGCTTTGGCTATTTGCTGGGCACCTTGTTCGCCGCCTCTATTCTGGGTCGCAATTTTCACAAGGTCTTTCAGAAGCATGACCGGGTCAGTCGCTCCCTGAAGCTGATCAGTCAGTCCTTGCTGGCCGTGTTGCTGGTGCATGGGGTTGGTCTGCTGTATCTGGTGGGTCTGACCCTGACAGGCCAGTTGCCCTGGCCTGAATTGACCGGCTGGGCTTTGCGCCTGACGGTTGAAACGGCTCCTTACGACTGTCTTTCCACCTTTGTGTTTCTGTGTCTGGTGCGACAGTTCCGCCTGGCGCTGTGGCTGGTGCTGTACTGAGCTTTCAAAAACAATGGGCTTGCTCTAATATAGAAGTATTGAGAATAGGTTAACCCATGCCCAAAACAATCGATTTAGCCAAAAAAGTCCTGTTGAGTCACAAGGTAAAGCGGTTTATCGACCTGAATACCGATTTGGGCCAGACCCGGGACTTGGCGTTTTTCAAAAAAACAAATTACGAGTTGCTGAACCACGTGACCTCGGTCAGTATTCCCTGCGCCGTGCATGACGGCGAACCGCTGGACTTGCTGGAGGCCATTCGGCAAGCCAAGCGCTTTAATTGCGCCATTGGCGCCCATATCGGTTATCCCGATCCGGCCCGCAATGGTTATGAAGCTATGTCGATTTCAGAAGAGGCTTTGACCGCCTGGATTTTCCTGCAAGTGGGCGCGTTTCAGGGCTTACTCCGCTCTGAGGGGCTGGATATTGAGCATGTTCGCCCACATGGGGCCCTTTATACGGCTTTTCTGAATCATCCCGAGGTCGCTTTGACGGTGGCCAAGGCCTTGCATAAGATTAACCCCTGGCTGGTGCTGATGGGGCCTGCCGGGCCCATTCTGGAGCAGGTTGAAAAGGAAGTGGGCTTGCGTACCGCCCCGGAAATTTATCTGGGCAAGCGCTACGATAGTGAAGGCAAATTGTCCATGAACCGGTTGCACGAGTTCCTGTCCCCTCAGGCGGTCATCGATCAGGCCCGTCAACTCGTCCAGCAATCCTGCCTGACTGCTGAAGATGGCAAAAGTGTTCCGGTGAAGTTAAAAACCATTCATATCAGCCCCGCGCTCCCCCAAAGCGTGGATGTGGCCGAGCGTTTGGGTCAGATGCTGGTTCAGCCGGTTTCCCTGCCCTTGGCCGATATAGGAGCGTCCGGCTGGTTATGAAAGACAAGACTTACCCTCCGTTCCTCATTTTGGGTACCAATGGCTCTGGCTTGACCACGGCGCTGGATATCTACGCCGATCACGGGTTTATGGCCCTGGCCAACGTGCCGCCGGGACAAGTGGCCCAAACTGTGCTACCTCTGGCGGAGCAGCAGGCTCCCGTGGCCTTTACCATCCGTTTAACCCCTGACACTGATGCCGCAGCCCTGGTTGCCGAGCTACAAGCCCTGAAGTCCCAATGGCCCGCCCTGAAAGTGCTGGCCCTGGACGCGCCGGAAGAGGTTCTGGTGCAGCGTTACTTTCAGTCCGAGAAACGGCATGCTTTTGAATCACCTCAACTGGGCGGTTTACAGGCGGCCATTGCCGCTGAAAAGAAGCTGTTTTCGCCTGTCAAGGATTTGAAGGATTACTCCATCGATACCAGCACCACTACGGCGGAAGAATTGGGGCATAAAATTGCCCGCATTTTGGGCTTGCCCATTGAAAATGAGGCGTTTACGGTCTACATCAATACGTTTGGTTTCAAGTACGGGGCCCCTCAGGACGCGGAGCTGGTTTTTGACATGCGTTTCATGACCAACCCCTTCTACGATGAGCGTTTGCGCCCCTTGACCGGCCAAGACAAGCCGGTGCGGGACTTTATCTTCAATCTGGAGCATGCCCGAACCTTTTTTGACAAATGGGCCGATCTGGTGGCTGACATGCTGCCCTTGTACCAGGCGCAGGGGAAAACCCGCTTGTCTATTGCGGTAGGCTGCACCGGAGGCAAGCATCGCTCCGTCTGTATGGGCGAAGCGCTGGCCACTTACCTGAAGGAGCGCTACCCTACTTTTCATATCATCATCAATCACCGGGAGATGCTCAAGTGGGGCAAGCCCGCTTTGGAATCCCAGGGCGCTGCAAGGCAGTCTGATTCGGCTTCCGCTTCCGCCTGTTCCATCGGTGAGGTGGCCGGGGCATGATGAAATTCCCCCGAATGGCCACGTGGCTCATGCCGGGTCTTTCCATCAAGCGCTGGGTGGGGATTGCCTCCACCGGTTTTGTGATGACGGTGGTGGGGACTGCCTTGCTGTTGAATTTACAGCCGGTGACTCTGTTTATCGAGAGCTTAAAATGGCTGGCCCAGCTTTTCCCCGCGCACATCAGCGGGCCTATCCTGCTGGGTGGGGGGAGCGTTTTGTTTTACTTCGGGCTGCGCAAGGCGTATCGCACCCTCAAGGTGGCCTTGCAGCATGAGGGCCGGGACGCCGATTTGCTGGAGGCGCTCTTTCGCCAGAACAAGCTGATTCATGGCCCTCGCATCGTGGCCATTGGTGGGGGAACTGGCTTATCGACGCTCCTTCGGGGCGTTAAGAAATACACGTCCAACATTACGGCCATCGTCACGGTGGGCGATGACGGCGGGAGTTCGGGGCGCTTGCGCATTGAGCATAGCATCATCCCGCCCGGGGACATCCGCAACTGTATTGCCGCCCTGGCCGATGAGGAACAGCTGATTACCGAACTGTTCCAGTATCGCTTCAAAACTGGCTCCGGGCTGGAGGGGCATAGCTTTGGTAACTTGTTTTTAACCGCCATGTGCCATATTACTGGCGATATGTTCTCGGCCATCAAGGAATCCTCCAAGGTACTGAACATTTCGGGGCGCGTGCTGCCTTCCACGCTGGAGAGCATTAAGTTGGCCGCCACCATGGAAGACGGCAGCGAAGTGATTGGGGAATCCCTAATCCCGGAGGCCAAAGGGAAAATTGCCCGCTTGCGCTGCATCCCGGAAAACCCCAAGACTATTCCCGATGTGATTGAGGCCATCCAATCGGCGGAGCTGATTATTCTAGGGCCGGGAAGCCTGTACACCAGTGTTTTGCCCAATCTGCTCATTTCGGAAATCGCTCAGGCCCTTTCCCAGAGCAAAGCTCCCAAGCTGTATGTGGCCAATATTATGACCCAGCCCGGTGAAACCGATGGCTACACCGTGGGCGATCATTTACAGGCCATTCTGGATCACTGTCCCTATCCCAACGTGGTGAACGGGGTGATGGTCAATAACTGGCTGCCTGAGTCTTTATTGGAGAAGTACCAGAGCTATGGCTATCAACCCGTGGCCCTGGATCGAGAACGTTGCGAGTCCCTGGGCGTTCAGGTGGTAGAAAAACTACTGGTGGATGAAGCCGAGCATCAGGTGGTGCGCCACAACCCGGCTCAGTTGGGCCGAGCCATTGTGCAGTGGTTCAAACGGGATTATCCCGGCAAATTCAAGCAGATCCAGCAGGCCATGGTGGTGGCCCCGGTGGTGGTGGAACTCCCTCCGCTGGCAGAACCCGCTGAGATGGAGGCTGAGGCAGGAGAAGTGGAGTCCGTTAAGCCGTAGCAATTTTTGCTTTCGGTGATCCCGCTCCGATCTGGCATCACTTATGGCCCCTCCTGCAATTCCCACCATTCACTTGGAATGATGCACCTGCCATGCCTGACTTGCCATGAGCGGATGCAGGCAATAGAATGGCTGCATTGACTTTGAATGGTATCCCCCTCCCACGCTCACCCAGATTTTGAGGATATTTTGTGTCCGTTCACACCCAGCCCGCTCCTGATGAGGCCCGTTTAACCAAGCGCACCGTGCAGACGGTGGCTTCCCTGCGTCGTAAGAAGGAAAAAGGTCAAAAACTGGTCACTTTAACCTGTTATGACTTCAGCACGGCCCGCATTCTGGATGAAGCGGGCGTGGACTTGCTGTTGGTTGGGGATTCCCTGGCCATGACCGTCTTGGGGCATCCCAATACCCTGAGTGTGACCGTGGACGAAATGCTGCATCATGTCAAAGCGGTCAGCCGTGGGGCGAAGCATGCCTTTGTGGTGGCTGATATGCCTTTTATGAGCTATCAGACCGGCTGGATGGAGGCCACTAAAAATGCTGGGCGGTTCATTCAGGAGGGCGGCGCGCAAGCGGTCAAGCTGGAGGGGGCCTCGGACGGGGTGATTGAAGTGGTGCGCCATCTGGTGGAAATTGGCATTCCGGTGGTGGGGCACTTGGGCTTTACCCCGCAAATGCTGAATACCTTGGGTGGCTTCAAGGTTCAGGGGAAGAATCTGGATGACGTGAAGAAATTGTTGAATGACGCCTTGCGCTTGCAGGAAGCGGGCGCCTTTGCCCTGGTGCTGGAAATGGTGCCGGTGGAAGTGGCCGATTTGATCACCCGGCAGTTAAGTATTCCCACCATTGGCATTGGGGCGGGCAACGGTTGCGATGGCCAGATTTTGGTAGTGGATGACCTACTGGGCCGTTACAGCGAGTTGAGTCCCCGCTTTGTGCGGCGGTATCTGGATTCCAAGACCTTGATTCAACAAGCCGTCGCCGACTACGCTGCTGACATCCAGCGAGGGGATTTCCCGGACAATGCGGTGGAAGGGTTTCCGTTTCCGCCTGAATTAATGGCGGAGTTGTCCCGCTTAACGGCTTCCTTGGCTACTTGAGCGATTTTTTAGGGTCTGATGCCATCGATGGTGGTATAAAATCTCAATTTAACCGATAAAAACAACTGAAAGGCACTGTCTGCCGGGTGTTGCGGTCGAATAATTTGTATGCTAGTTTCATTTCGGTTTCATAGAAATTAAATTGTTGAGGGTCACTAATCAGTGGGGGAATCATGCTGCCTGAGGCGGAATTCCTGGCTGTTAATGAAATTTATAAAATAAACAAATAATTTCTTGTGAAATGAATCGGAATCGTATTTTTACAGGAGAGAATGACTATGGTTTTTACTTTGACTTCGCCCGTTGCGCAAAATAACTCGGTTCGCCCGTCTGCGGTCAACGTGCGTCAGTCGCGTACCACGTTGCAGCCTATGGCGGGCCGGAAGAAGGCGGAGGGTAATGCGCCCAAAGCCCCTCAGTCGGTTGCCAGCAATCTGAAAGCCCGCTTAGCGGCCTTGACATCTAAAATCCCGGATGATGTGAAGCTAAAAGCCCAGGAAGCGGCGGCTAAAGCGGGTGAAGTGGTGGATGCCTACGTTCCCCAGGAAAACCGCAAGGCGATTGAGGAGAAGCTGCTTAAGACTGTTGAGTCCTTTAACCCAGACGATCTGGAAGGCTATAAAGCCAACCTGAAAGAACTGAGCGATGAGCTGGCCGAAACCGTGCCGGATGAAGGCATGAAAAAGGTCGTGGATACCTACCTTAAAAGCTTTTTACAACTCCAGTCGGTCATTCTGGACTCGGTGAAAGATGTGGGTGGTTCGGCCGTGAAAGTGGCTTCCGGCGAGGCCTCGGTTGGTGATTTTACCAATCAGTACCGTAAAACCTTTGTGAAAGCCCATCAGGATACCTTCAAAGCGCACGCCAATATTTTGGGCGCTAACGTGCGTTTGGGCGGGGAGCTTTTGAAGCGTTTGACCGGGACTGGCAGTGCCGCTCAAGCGTCCGCCGCTGACCCTTCACAAGCTCAGGGCCAGCCAGACGCCAGCAAAGCGGAAGATTCTAAAAAAGATTAATTCAAATAAAATAATTTATAAATAAACAAATAGACCTGCCTGCGCTGCAAGTGGGTCTGTTTGTTTTCAGGGAAATGCTTATGTGACAATAAAATGGAAATTTTAAATTTTCACGGATCATTTGCCCCACAGTGACTCTCGCTGGACTCTCCGATGCGGTCTGATGAAGTTGCTGGCTGAATATGAGTCTCTCTATAGAAAGTGATCGGATTGCGATGTTTCTTTTCACCACAGTAGCGGCATATCGTAGCCAGCGCCGGGCCTGGCAGGGGAAAACGGTGGCCCTGGTGCCTACTATGGGCGCTTTGCACGAGGGGCATCGGGCCCTGATCCGTCACGCTCGGTCTGTGGCCGATGTGGTGGTGGTCAGTATTTTCGTGAACCCGCTTCAGTTTGGCCCGCAGGAGGACTTGGCCGCCTACCCCCGCCCGAAGGAACAGGATTTGGCCAGTTGCGAGGCACTGGGCGTCGATGCCGTGTTTTATCCCCATCCTTCGGAGATGTACCCGGACGGGCCCGAACCGTTGACCCGAGTCATCCCGCCCGCCAGCATGACAGAACATTTTTGTGGCGCTTTTCGGCCCGGCCATTTTGAGGGGGTAGCCACCGTGGTGCTGAAGTTATTTTCCATTGTTCAGCCGGATGTGGCCGTTTTTGGGGAAAAAGACGCCCAGCAGCTGGCCATCATCCAGAAGATGACCCATGATCTGAATGTGCCTGTGCGTATTGTGCCGCATCCCACCTTGCGAGACGAGCGAGGGCTGGCCCTCAGTTCACGGAATCAGTACCTCAAGACCCCTCAGGAGCAGGAGGCCGCCTTGTGCTTGTCCCAGATCCTGTTTGGGGCTCAACAAGCGCTGGCAGAAGCGGGGGGGAGCTTACCGGCTAAGGAAACGTTAGATCGGCTTCAAGCCGCAGTGCTGGCTCCCTGGGAGTGCAGTCCCGTGTCTGTGCGGGTGCAATACCTGGCGGCGGTTGATCCGGTCACTTTTCAGCCGGTTGCCCAATTGCGGCCGGGGGTACGGGTTTTGATCGCCGCTTACGTCAATCAGGTGCGTCTGATTGATAACTGCCTGCTGACCTGACGTTAGCCTGACAGAGACTAGTAGGTCGAGAAGCGCTCCCCCCGGTTTTTGTCGATATCCTTTTCCCGAAATCCCGCCGCGCTGGGTTGGTCGGAATTGCTGCCTGTTTGTCCGCTCATTTGGCGGTTTTTGGCCTCAATGGCTTTGTTTCGATTCGATTTTTCGACGATGGGGGTGTAAGCGTTGCTGTAATAGGAATCGGAACGCCAGGCGAAACTGATAATGACCACCGCCAGGCAAAATAGCCCAACATAGAAGAGAATCAGTTTTTCTTGTCTGGTCATGATGCCTGCACATTCCAACTCAACGAGAACAGGGCCTTTACCCACCTTATACCCAGGCTATCATTATTTCACGCCTTTGAGCCCATCAGAATCGGCCATACGATGGAGTTACCCTTAACAAGGCGGTTGAGCGGGAATTTCCCCTGATGGTGGCGAGGAGTGCGCCACGGTTGACTTGCTTCTTTCCTCTTGCCAGAATACAAGCAGCACTCTCACGTGAACGTATAAGTTTTTCTTGTTTGCCCCACGTTAACCTTGACGTAAACGTTAATCTGGTTTACTCTGGTAGTAGAGAGTCGATAGCGAATCTCCCTGAATTTCAACATCATTTTCAACTGATTACCCTGCCCCGGTTTAAACTGGGTGCCCCCTATTATTGTTAACCTGTATTTGGCGGATTGTCGCCAGAGGTAACCCTGTGATGTCCCAGCAGTCTCCTGGCAATGAGTCGATGGAAACTATTTCTGCGGATGCCGTGACGGAAGCGGCCGCGGGTAGCGACTCTTTTCTGACCATTGGGGCCTTGGCCAAGCTGTGCAACGTAACGGTGCGCACCCTGCGCTACTACGAAGAAATGGACTTGATTGGCCCGGTCAAGCGTTCCAGCGGGAAGTATCGCCTGTACAACCAGCATTCCCTCAAGCGCATCAACGCCATTTTGGCCTTGCAAGGGCTCAATTTCTCGCTGGATGAGATCCTGAAAGTATTGGGCCCCTATTCCAAAAGCCGCAGTTACTCCAAGCAGGAGCAAATCGCCCACACCCGGGAGTCGCTCAGTCAGCAAAAACAGTTTATCCATGACAAAATTACGCAGCTGAATACGCTCAATCAGGACATTGAGCATCGCTTGAACCTGCTGGACAAGGTGTGCAGCCCTTGTCACGAAACCGCTCCCCATGAGCATTGCGCCGAGCAGTGTTCGTTTCTGGAAGTACATAATTAGTATCTCTTTTTCTAATATCCCCTCTTACCGCAATCCCAAAGTTCACCCGGACTTTACAGTATTGAACCCCGAATGGAGTCACCCGGCATGAAAAGCCTCGAATCCCTTACCAATCAGGAATATAAATACGGTTTCAAGACCGAGATTGAGTCCGATACCATTCCCAAGGGCTTGACCGAGGATACCGTGCGCCTGATTTCCCAGAAAAAGGGTGAGCCGGACTGGATGCTGGACTTCAGGCTCAATGCCTTTCGGCAGTGGTTGAAGATGGAAGCGCCGGAGTGGGCCCACCTCAGCTACCCGCCCATTGATTATCAGGACATTATTTACTACTCCGCTCCCAAGCAGGCCAAGCCCAAGCTGAAAAGCCTGGATGAAGTGGATCCTGAACTGCTGCGCACTTTCGACAAGCTGGGCTTGCCCCTGTCGGAGCAGAAACGCCTAGCCAATGTGGCCGTGGACGCCGTTTTTGACAGTGTGTCCGTAGCCACCACTTTCAAGAAAGATTTGCTCAAGCACGGGGTGGTGTTTTGCTCCATCTCCGAAGCGATGCACAGTTACCCGGATTTGGTGAAACAGTACATGGGCAGCGTGGTGCCAGTCACCGATAACTATTTTGCCGCCCTGAACTCGGCGGTCTTTACCGATGGCTCTTTTGTCTACATTCCCAAGGGCGTGAAGTGCCCTATGGAACTGTCCACGTACTTCCGCATCAACACGGAAGGCTCCGGCCAGTTTGAGCGCACTCTGATTATTGCCGACGAGGGCAGCCAGGTCAGCTATCTGGAAGGGTGTACGGCCCCCAAGTTTGATACCAACCAGCTTCACGCCGCCGTGGTGGAATTGCACGCCGCCAAAAACGCCGACATCAAATACTCCACGGTGCAAAACTGGTTCTCCGGCGATCCCAAGACTGGCAAGGGCGGCATCTACAACTTCGTCACCAAGCGGGGCCGTTGCGCCGGAGAAAACGCCAAAATCTCCTGGACGCAGGTGGAAACCGGCTCGGCCATTACCTGGAAGTACCCCAGCTGCATTCTGGAAGGGGACAATTCCGTGGGCGAGTTTTATTCGGTGGCCCTGACCAACCACTTGCAACAGGCCGATACCGGCACCAAGATGATCCACATCGGCAAAAATACCAAAAGTACCATTATTTCCAAGGGCATTTCCGCCGGAAAATCCAGCAACTCCTACCGGGGACTGGTGTCCATCAAAAAATCGGCGGAAGGAGCCCGCAATTATACCCAGTGTGATTCCATGCTGATTGGCGGGGCCTGCCAGGCCAATACCTTCCCGTATGTGGATGTGGCCAACCCCACCGCCCAGGTGGAGCATGAGGCTTCTACCTCCAAAATCAGCGAAGATCAGCTCTTTTACTTTCACCAGCGGGGCATTGGCACGGAAGAAGCCGTGTCGGCCATCATCAACGGTTTCTGCAAGGACGTGTTCCGGGAATTGCCCGGGGAGTTTGCCGTGGAGGCCACCCGCCTGCTGGGCCTGAAATTGGAAAACAGTGTCGGCTAAGTTGTTTCTCAGAATTCTTTCTCAATAAGAACCAGTCTCAATTGATTTTAAATAACGGAGAAATCCCCATCGTGACCACGCCCATTCTTGAAGTGAAAAACCTCCACGCCAGCGTCAACGGCGTGGCCATTCTCAACGGCATCAACCTGACCGTGAACCCCGGCGAAGTCCACGCCATTATGGGGCCCAACGGTTCCGGTAAAAGTACCTTGTCTAAGGTCCTGGTGGGCCACCCCGCCTTTGAGGTGACCGAGGGCGAAGTGTTGTACAAGGGCAAAAATCTGCTGGAACTGGAGCCGGAAGAACGGGCCCGGGATGGCGTGTTTTTGGCCTTTCAGTACCCGGTGGAAGTGCCGGGTGTCAACAACGCCGGATTTCTGCGCATGGCTTACAACGCCAAAATGGTGCATCAAGGCAAGGACGAGCTGGATCCACTGGAGTTTGAAGACCTGCTGGCTGAAAAGGCCAAAGTGGTGGAAATGGATCCCGAATTGCTGAACAACCGTTCGGTGAACGAAGGTTTTTCCGGCGGGGAGAAAAAACGCAACGAGATTTTGCAAATGGCCGTGCTGGAACCTACTCTGGCCGTGCTGGATGAGACCGACTCCGGTCTGGACATTGACGCCCTGCGCATTGTGGCCAACGGGGTCAACCAATTGCGCACCGCTGAGAACGGCATGATTCTGGTCACCCACTACCAGCGTTTGTTGAACTACATTGTGCCGGATTACGTGCACGTGTTGGCGGAAGGACGCATCATCAAGTCCGGCGGCAAGGAACTGGCTCTGGAACTGGAAGACAAAGGCTACGACTGGCTGCTGGAAAAAGCCGGTTTGCTGGCCGGACAAGAGGCGTAATGGCGATGGTGGCTTCTGTGCAACCCCAATCCCCCCAAACGCTCTATGAGCAAAGTTTCCGTCATCGGCTTCAGGCCATTTTGCCGGAAACCGCCGACTGGCTGCAAACCTTGCGCTTGCGGGCGCTCAGTCGCTTTGAGCAGTTGGGCTTGCCCAATCGCCGACTGGAGGCCTGGAAGTTCATTAACCTGCGCCCGCTGTTCAATCAGTCGTTTCAGCCCCATACCACCGACTTGACCGTCACCGAAGCCCAGTTACAGCCCCATTTACTGGGGGATGATACCATCCGTCTGGTGCTGGTGAATGGCCGGTATGTGGAAAGCCTGTCTGTGATGCCAACCTTGCCGGAAGGCGTATGGGTGGGCAGTTTAAAAACCGCCTTGCAAACCGTGCCCGAACGGGTGCAAGCCAGTCTGGCCAAAGGGTTGGATCATGAGCCCGATGCGCTGGTGGTTTTGAACACGGCCTTGTTTGAGGACGGCGTTTTTATTGATGTGCCGGAAAACGTACAGCTGGATTCGCTGATTCACATTGTGTCCGTGACCACGGGCAGCGCCGAGCCCCGAGCCGCCTATACCCGTAACGTGATCAATCTGGCCCCAAGTGCCCGTGTGCAATTGGCCCTGTCGCATGTGGGAGCGGGTGATAGCCTGTATCTGAACAATTCCGTGCAGGAATTTCATCTGGCCGAAGAGGCTCAGGCGGAATGTTGCCTGGTTCTGAATGAAGCCTCCCAAGGCTGGCACTTGACCGCTACCCGTAACACACTGGCCCAAAACGCCGAGCTGAAGCTTTCCACCGTGACTTTGGGTGGACAGACGCTCCGGCATAGTGTGAGTACCCTATTGCAAGGCACTCAGGCCAAAGTGCAGCTGAATGGGCTGGATGTGCTGGAAGGGCAAACCGCTGTATTCCACCAAACGTCTACCGAACACTGGGTGCCTGATTGCCAGAGCGAACAGTATTACAAGGGCATTCTGGATGACGCCGGGCAGTCCGAGTTCAATGGCTTGGTCTTTGTGGCCGAAGGGGCCAACGGCACCGACTCTCAGCAGTTGAACAAAAACTTGCTGCTCTCGGAAAACGCCAAGGTGTGGACTCGTCCGCAGTTAAAAATCAACGCCGATGATGTCAAATGTGCCCACGGGGCCACCGTGGGGCAGCTGGATGAAAATCAGTTGTTTTATCTGGCCAGTCGGGGCTTGGGTCGGGACTTGGCTACCGCTTTGCTGACCTATGGCTTTGCCGAGGAAATTATTCAGCGGCTCAGTCACCCGGCCTTGCGGCGCTATCTTGACCAGCGTGTGCTGGGTAATCTGCACCGCTCGGAGGCGGGACTACAACAGCAGCTAGGAGTATAGGAAATGGCGCAACCCGTGTTGGATGACATCAGCAGTTCCTCAGTCCAGTCGGTGGTCAGCCCGTTGACCGCTGCGGAAGCCTCTCGCCTGCGGGAGGATTTCCCGGTCTTGCGTCAGCAGGTACACGGCAAGCCGTTGGTTTATCTGGACAATGCCGCTACCACCCAAAAGCCGCAGGTGGTCATCGATCGCATCACCAACTACTACGCCCACGAAAACGGCACAGTGCGCCGAGGCGTCTACAAACTCAGCGAGCAATCCACTCGGGACTTCGACGCTACTCGGGTCAAAGTGGCCAAAATGCTGAACGCCGCTTCGCCCTCCGAAATTATTTTCACCCGGGGCACCACGGAAGCCATCAATCTGGTGGCGGCCACTTATGGCCGTACCTTCATCCAGTCCGGTGATGAGATTTTGATTTCCGCCATGGAGCATCATGCCAACCTGGTGCCTTGGCAGCAATTGTGTCTGGAAAAAGGCGCTACCCTGAAAGTGGCCCCCATCACTGATGCCGGCGAGCTGGATATGGCGGCGTTTGATGAGTTACTCACGGACAAGGTCAAATTTGTGGCCATTGGGCATGTGTCCAACGCCTTGGGCACGGTCAATCCCATTAAGGCCATCATTGAGAAAGCCCACGCCTTGAATATTCCCGTCTTGGTGGATGGCGCTCAGTCCGCCCCGCACATGGCCGTGGATCTGCAAGCGCTGGATTGCGACTTCTTTGCCTTTTCCGGGCACAAGTTGTATGGCCCCACCGGAGTGGGTGTGCTGTACGGCAAAATGAAACATCTGGAGGCCATGCCCCCCTATCAGTTTGGTGGGGATATGATCCATTCCGTGTCATTCGAGAAGACCACTTTCGCCAAGCCTCCGGCCAAGTTTGAAGCCGGCACCCCCGCCATCGCCGAAGTGATCGCCCTGGGTACGGCAGTGGATTACGTAACGGGTATTGGTCTGGATCGCATTGGGGCCTACGAGAATGAACTGCTGGCTTATGCCACTGCTCGCATGCTGGAAATCCCCGAGGTGCGGCTGATTGGCACAGCGCCAGACAAAGCGGGCATTTTATCTTTTGTGTTGCAAGGGGCGCATCCGCACGATATTGGCACCATTCTGGATCGCGAAGGCATTGCTGTTCGGGCGGGTCACCATTGCGCTCAGCCCATCATGCAGCGATTCGGTGTTCCCGCCACCGCCCGGGCCTCGTTTTCCTTCTACAACACCCCGGCGGATGTCGATGCCTTGGTGCAGGCCGTTCAGGTAGTGGTGAAACTGTTTAACTAGAGAGCTTATTGACCCATGTCTGACTACAACGAGCTTTATCAGCAAATCATTCTGGAGCACAACAAGAAGCCCCGCAATTTTAAAGTTCTGGATTCGGCCAATGCCTATGCCTTGGGCAAAAATCCCTTGTGCGGCGATCAGTTTGCCGTTTACACCCAGCTCGATGCGGATGGAAAAATCGAGGACATCGGCTTTCAGGGCGATGGGTGCGCCATTGCCAAGGCCAGTGCGTCCCTGATGACCAATGCGGTCAAGGGCAAGAGCCGGGAAGAGGCGCTCCAGATGCGGGAAGAGTTTCAGCAGTTGTTACGAGGCGAGCTGGATGAGTCGACGCCGCATCACTTGGGTCGGCTGACCATTTTATCAGGCGTCAAGGAATATCCGGTTCGGGTGAAGTGTGCCACGTTGGCTTGGCACACGTTGGGTGCCGCATTGCAGGGTCAGTCGGAAGCGACTACTGAGTAAATCTGGTGAGCAAATCTCACTGGCGGTAAACCCAAGAAAGTTCGCAAAAGTCCTGCCCTGAGTGGCAGGGCTTTTTTTGTGGTGGAAAACTAGGGTGAAGGATCTATATATTTTTTAAATCAGTGAAATGTTTTGAAAGAAATTTTTTTAACTGTCAAATGATCAAAAAATAAATCTTTGATTTTGAAGTGGCTCAAAGCCTTTTGCATCTTCTGAAAGGCGTTCAAAAAAACTGAATGCGAAATAACTGTTGAGCTTTTGGCAGGGTGTGATTCTGGAATCCATTTCAGTGTAGTGGTTTCCTGGATTTCAAAAAAGTTGAAGAAAAGGGCTTGCAATCCAAAAACTCTGGGATACTATTAATTCATCGAAGCGCAGTTGAGGCGCACGTTTCCCACTCTCACCCTTCCTCATCACTTAAATCTGATTCAAAAGATTAAATGAGTCATCGGTCAAGATAAAGAAACGTAAATCGGTTCCGGTTCACTGGTTAACAAAATGGTTGACAAGAAAAACCGACCGAAATAGGATGATACTCCACTCAGCAAACGAGCCCCTCTCTCAAAGAGATTGACTCCCAGGTGAGTGGCTCACAACCTCCCCTCGTACTTTGAAAACTGAATATTGGAACATAAAAAGACTCCGTTCAAATCTAAA
>QFWI01000013.1 GCA_003149345.1 Vampirovibrio chlorellavorus
TGCATCGTGACCCGGCAGACCCTGCCGAAGGAGCAGATGCTGCGTTTCGTCATCGGCCCCATGCGCGAGTTGGTGGCCGATCCGGGTGGACGTTTGCCGGGCAGGGGCCTATGGTTGGTTGCGCAGGATGATGTGTTGCGCAAAGCGCTCAAGCAGGGCGCCTTTGCCAAGGCCGCCCGGGGGTCCGTCGGGGTTCCTGGCGATCTTCACGCCCTGATCGTTTCTGGCTTGCGCCAGCGGATCCTGGATTTCCTGGGGTTTGCGCGGCGCAGTGGCGAGGCGGTGGCGGGGCGGGAAGCGGTCCTGGACTGGCTCCGTCATGACAAGGTGGCGTTGCTCATCCAGGCCTCGGATGGCAGCCCCGCCGAACGGAGTAGGCTGATCGGCGGACGCGCCGTGGATGTGGTCGGGGAACGGACCGACGGGCTGGATTTCCCGGTCCTGACACCGCTCACGGCCGCGGAGTTGGGTGGAGTATTTGGGCGGGATCGCGCGGTGCACGTGGCGATCTCCCCGGGTCGGATGGTTTCCTCGCTGCGGGCGGAGGCGGCACGCTTGGCCGGCTTCGCGGCGGATCGAGGCTGAAGGATTGAGTTCGGAACGACGAATGAGCGACCAGAACGAACAGGATGCGGCCAAGAGCCGACTGAGCCTCCGCCCGGCAGGCCGGCTCGAGATGGGCAAGACGGTGGATGCGGGGAGCGTCCGCCAGAGCTTCAGCCATGGCCGCAGCAAGGTCGTCCAGGTCGAGGTCGTCAAGAAGCGCACCCCGGGTCCCGGCGGCTCAGGTGCCACGCTGCGCGCCCCGACGGCGCCCGTGCGCCCCGGCGCGCCCCGCGCGCCGCAAGCGCCCGCATCGGGCGCCCCGGCTGCCGGCCCTTCGGGCGCGCCCGCCGGCACCCCGTCCGCACCCGCGGCCGCCAAGGCGGTTCCCGCGGCGCCGGCCTCGGCATCCGGCACCGCGCCCCGCCCCCCGGCACCGCGCCCCGCGACCGGCCCCTCCGGCCGCCCGCTGACCGCCGCCGAACTGGCCATCCGCCAGCGCGTGCTGGAGGAACAGCGCCGTATCGAGGCCGCGCGCGAGCGTGAGCAGCGCGAGCAGCAGGCCCTGATGGTCCGCAGCGCGGCCGAGGAAGCCGCGCGCCGCGCCGAGGAGGAGGCCCGCCAGCGCGAGGCCGCCGAAGCGGCCGAGCGTGAGGCCGCCCGCGCCGCCGAGGCCGCGGCCCGTGCGCCCGCCGAGGCGCCCGCTGCCCCGGCCCCGACCCCTGCCGCGGCGCGCCAGGACGCCCCGGCCGAGCCGCCGCGCCCCGCCGCGCCGCGCGTGACGCCGCTCGCTGCCCGCGCTACCCAGGGTCCGGCCCTGCGCCCGACCACGCCGCCATCGTCCGGCCCCTCGGCCCGGCTCTCGCTCAACCCCCGCGCCCGCGGGGAAGAGGAGGATGACCGCCGTGGCCCCGCCCGCCGCCCCGGTGGCGCCGCGCCGGGTGGCGTGAAGCGCCCGGCCCCCGCGCCGGTGAAGAAGGCGCCACTCGCCGCCGGCCGCCGTGAAGGCCGCATTGACGTCGCCGCCGCCATGGATGGCGAGGATGAGCGCAGCCGCTCGATGGCCTCGGTCCGCCGCGCCCGTGAGCGCGAGCGCCGCCAGGCCGAGCTGCAGCGTCTCCGTGCCGGCCAGGAGCGCGTGGTGCGCGACGTGGTGATCCCCGAGACGATCACCGTGCAGGAACTCGCCAACCGCATGGCCGCCCGTGGCGGCGAGGTGGTGAAGGCGCTGTTCCGCATGGGCGTGATGGCGACGCTGACGCAAAGCATTGACGCCGACACGGCCGAGCTGGTCGCGCAGGAATTCGGCCATCGCGTGAAGCGCGTCGCCGAGGATGACGTGGAGCTGGCCCTCGAAGGCACGGTGGACGAGGATGACGCGCTGCTGCCGCGCCCGCCCGTCGTCACCATCATGGGCCATGTGGACCACGGCAAGACCTCGCTGCTCGATGCGCTGCGCAAGACCGATGTGGCGGCGCGCGAGGCGGGGGGCATCACCCAGCATATCGGCGCCTACCAGGTGCAGACGCCGTCCGGCATCGTCACCTTCATCGACACGCCGGGCCATGAGGCCTTCACGGCGATGCGCGCGCGCGGCGCGGGCGTCACCGACATGGTCGTGCTGGTGGTGGCCGCCGATGACGGCGTGATGCCGCAGACGATCGAGGCCATCAAGCACGCCCGCGCGGCGGATGTGCCGATCATCGTGGCCGTCAACAAGATCGACAAGCCGGGCATCAACCTCGACCGCGTGCGCAACGAGCTGCTGCAGCACGAGATCGTGGTGGAGAGCCTGGGCGGCGAGACGCAGGAGATCCAGGTCTCGGCGCTGAAGGGCACGAACCTCGACAAGCTGCTGGAAGCCATCCTGCTGCAGGCCGAGATCCTCGACCTGCGCGCCAACCCCGA
>QFWI01000014.1 GCA_003149345.1 Vampirovibrio chlorellavorus
TGGACACCTCGAAGAACCTGCTGTTTTCGGCCTGATGTGGGTGCGAAGGGTCTGATCGGGGCTTTGGGAGTGTGAGGGCTGGCCATTTCGGCCTGGTTTCTTGGGTTTTCTGGGCGGGATCGCTGCTCAGCGCCCCGTTTTCGCGCTATGCGGGGGCACCTCGCCCCTCGAGCCATGCGAGGCGCTGGAAGTTATAGGCGAGGTTCGCCATGCCGATCTTGATCCGGGCACGGGCGATGCCGATGGTGCGGATAAACAGGCCCATGCGGTGCTTCTGGCCGGCGAACACGTGCTCAACCGCCGAGCGGACAGCGGAGCGCTTCGCATTGGCACGGGCGATGTGCTCGGGCAGCGGCCGACGCGGCCTGCGCCTTTGATGGATGTTGCTCTTGAACATGCCCCTCTCGAGGAACGCCTCGTTCTTCTTGGAGCGATAGGCCGTGTCCGCCCACACGCCCGAGCCGGTGTTCTGCTTGCTGATGAGCTCCGGCAGCCGGGCCCCGTCATGGGCGTTGGCAGCACTGGCATCCCAGGTCCTGATCAGCCCATGGGCCCGGTCGATGCCGATGTGGTTTTTGTAGCCGAACATCGGGATGGCAAGATCCACCGGCTTGAACGCCGTAGGGTCAGCACCCTCCTTCACCTTGGCTTTGCTATACTTCAGGCTCCAGCGCGCATCGCGGTCCTTCTGACGGATCTTGGCGGGCTTCTCCTTCCAGCGCTCCGGGATCTTGCCCTGTTTGATCGCCGCCTTCTCGTCCTCGGTGTTCCGCTGCCTGGGCGCCGGCACCACGGTCGCATCAATGATCTGGCCGCCCATCGCCAGATAGCCCCGATCGGTCAGGGCTGCATCGAAGCGAGCAAAGAGCTTGTCGATCGCCTTCGCCTGCACCAGCCTCTCCCGGAACAGCCATACCGTGGTGGCATCGGGGACCTTGCCGTCGAGCCCCAGCCCGAGGAACCGCTGGAACGACAGCCGGTCCTTGATCTGGAACTCGGTCGCCTCGTCCGAGAGCGAGTAGAGCGCCTGCAGCACCAGGATCTTGAACATCATCACCGGATCGAACGGCGGCCGGCCGCCTTTGCCCCGATCGCTCCGCCTCAGCGCAGCGATCAGCGGCCCGCGGAACACTTCAAAATCCACCACCGCCGCCAACCGCTCCAACGGATCGCCCGCCGCGCTCAATGCCGCATACCGGTCCGACAGATCAAAGAAACCAGGCTGACCAACCATCATCGCCTCCGCTCATCGCAGAGCAAAGTG
>QFWI01000015.1 GCA_003149345.1 Vampirovibrio chlorellavorus
AGCGCACCAAGCAGGCCGAGAATCTCCGCAAGCTGCTGCTGGCGATGAGCGAGGATCTGCGCGTCCTGCTCGTCAAGCTCGCCGACCGTCTGCACAACATGCGGACGATCGGCTTCGTCACCAAGCCGGAGAGTCGCCTGCGCACGGCGCGCGAGACGCTGGACATCTACGCGCCACTGGCCGAGCGCATCGGCATGGAGGCACTGAAGACCGAGCTGGAGACGCTGGGCTTCCGCGAGCTGAACCCCGATGCCTGGGCCACCATCGCCCAGCGCCTGACCTATCTGCGCGGCCGCTCGGCCGACATCATCCCCGAGATCGAGGAGGAGCTGCGCGAGGCGCTGGAGATCAACAACGTCCCGGTGGAGGAGGTCTCGGGCCGCGAGAAATCGCCCTATTCCATCTGGCGCAAGATGCAGGCGAAGAACGTGGCCTTCGAGGGCCTCTCGGACGTGATGGCGTTTCGCATCATCGTGCCCGAGCGCGCGCATTGCTACATGGCGCTCGGCGCCATCCATGACGCCTTCAAGG
>QFWI01000016.1 GCA_003149345.1 Vampirovibrio chlorellavorus
ACCGTTGCTCCCAATGAGAAGATACAAGCGCGGGTCACCGATGATTCCTTTATTTTGTCTGGGCAGGTTTCTAGTTCCGTGGTGTTGGATGAAATTCGGAAAACAGCCGCTGCCTATGGCTATCGGGATGATAAATTTATTGATCTGACTGATACGCCGGTACCCCAGGTTTTACTGGAAGTGCGCATCGCGGAAGCCAACCGTAGCATTGGGCGGGAGCTAAAAACCGCGTACCAGCTTCGCTCTAACACCGGGCAGCTGAATGTGGTTCGTTTGGCGAATCCCTTAGACTCCGCCTTCCTCTCTAATATCAATCGAGGCACCAGTGGAATCACTCCCAACGCATTCGGGGCCATTCAGAACAATCAGGCCGGTAACAATGTGGGTGGCTCGACAGGCTCTTTTAATCCTTTTCGTAATTTCAGCGTGATGTGGGATATGTTGGAAACATCCGGCAAGCTGAATACGTTGGCCAATCCAACCCTGGTGTGTACTCATGGGCGGAGCGCCAGTTTCCTGGCCGGAGGGGAATTCCCCTATGTGGCCGGTACGGATCAAAACGGCAGTCCGATTATCCAGTTTAAAGAATTCGGGGTAAAGCTGGCCTTTACACCCTGGATTGCCATCAAGTCTGGCCGTATTGAACTGAAAGTGGCCCCTGAGGTCAGTAATGTGGATTCTTCAAACTGTCAGACAACCACGGGGGGGGCTCAGGTTTGCGGTATCGCAAGACGCTCCACCGATACCACCGTGGAACTGATGGATGGGGAAACCCTGATGATTTCCGGTATTTTAAGCAGAGAGGAGCAAAATACGTTTAGCAAGGTGCCTTTTATCGGTAATTTGCCGATCTTGGGTAACTTTTTCAAGAATGCCGACATGAGTAAAAGCGATCGGGAATTGGTCGTGGTGATTACGCCTCATATTGTAAAATCTGCCGATTACGGCAAAGTTTTGGGTACCGTTCAGTAATGCGCCCGATAAGAGAGTAAGGACATGGTCAATAATCTAACCGTTGTGATTATCGAGGAGAACCCAGCTGTTCGGGCGTTGCTACAAACGGCTTTACTGGATATTTCCGGTGTGGAAATTCTGGCCGAAACCGACAGTCTGGTTTATGGCTATGAATTAATTCGTCAAAATCGCCCTAAGGTCGTATTTTTGGATTTGCGAGAGAATGCCGCAAAAAGTCTGGATACCGCTCGACGAATCTCCTCTTATTTTAAAGATGTGCTACTGATCGCCTCTGGGCCAGATATGAGTTTGGAGATGATTAAGGCTTGCATGGAAGCGGGCATTCGGGATTTTCTCAAGCGGCCTTTCGACGCTGAGCAGGTTAGGGAGGTTCTGGAGAAACACCAGTTGGCCTTATTAGCCAGTACCGATGGGGGGGACAGAAGCGGTCGAATTGTCACCGTGTTCAGTAATAAGGGTGGACTGGGAAAAACCACGATTGCCGTTAATTTGGCCTTGGCTCTCTCGGAAACCATTGGCAAGCCGGTGGCCCTGGTGGATTTAAACTTGCAGTTGGGGGATATTACTACTTTTCTGGATGTGGAGCCTAAGCAGACCATTGTGGATGTTGCGCGTAATATTGGACGCGTGGATGCTGCCTATCTGGAAGGTTCACTGGCGCAGTATCAAACTAAAAACGCCACGGTCTATGTTCTGGCCGATCCGCTGTATGTAGAGGACGCTGAAGAGGTCACCGCGGATCAGATTAACGCTGTGTTAACCGTCCTGAGGGCAACGTTTGAGTACGTGATTATCGACACCACCACGTCTTTTGACTCGAAGACACTGGCCGCGCTTGATCTGGCCGACTATATATTGCTGGTTACTATGGTCAACCTTCCCAGTATTCGTAGTAGTCAACGGTTACTCAACTTATTTGAGCGGCTTGGCTACGACGCGCAAAAAATAAAGCTGGTGATTAATCGATATATTCCGGGTGAGGAAATTACCATTGAGGATGTGGAGGAAACGCTGGATCATCCCCTGTTTTGGAAAATCCCGAATAACTATGGGGTGGTGATGACGGCCATCAACCGGGGCATCCCAATTTCAATGGTAGAGAACAGTAAGGCGCTTGAAAAAAACTTTTTGGAACTGGCTCAAAAACTGAGTGGTGTGCTATCGTCCTCCGGCACCACCTATTCTGCGCCTATCCGCAAGGAGTCCAAGAGTATTTTAGGCAATATCTTCGGTAAACGGTAAGGCAATTCAATGAAACTTTGGGAGTTTCCATGTCATTAAGGGATCGTTTAAAAAAACCAGGAGCGCCACAGAGTGGCTCCTCTTTTGGTTTGGATGCCAACAGTCCCAATGTGTCCAGAGAGTCGCAGTCGGGATCACCCGCGGGATTTGGAAACCCGTCGCCGGCAATGGCGGGTACCCCAGAGAGCCACAGTAACCAGCCCAAAAAGGGAGAGCGGTTTGAGGAGGTAAAAACCAAAGTCCACAACATGCTGGTGGAAAATTTGAATATTACTTCCACCGACGTGTTGAGTAAGAATGATGTCTCTTTGGCTGCCTATCAGTTTCTCGAAAAAATTCTAATGGCTGAAAAAGTGCCTATGGGTACTTCAGAACGCGCCATGTTGATTCAGGAATTGGTGGAAGAAGTGGTTGGGCTTGGGCCGCTAGAGCCTTTGTTGAGGGATCCGACCATTTCTGAAATTATGGTCAATGGCCCCAAGAATGTTTATATTGAACGCTTGGGAAAGTTGCATAAAACGACGGTTACCTTTAAAGACAACGCGCATGTCATGCACATTATTGAGCGTATCGTCTCTGCCGTGGGTCGCCGGGTGGATGAAAAAACGCCCATGGTGGATGCCCGTCTCAAGGATGGTTCCCGTTTTAACGCCATTATTCCGCCATTGGCGCTGGATGGTCCTTCGATCTCCATCCGTAAGTTCAAAGCTGATGCCGGGACGTTGGAAAAATTATTGGGTTGGGGCTCCATGACCCCCGCGATGGCCAAAACCCTCGAGGCCGCCGTGAAGTGTCATTTAAATATCATTATTTCCGGGGGAACCGGCTCCGGTAAAACGACCATGTTGAACTCCTTATCGGCCTTGATTGCCTCGGATGAACGCATTGTGACTATTGAGGACTCCGCCGAGTTACAACTGAAGCAAGAGCATGTGGTACGGTTGGAAACTCGTCCTCCCAACATTGAAGGGGAGGGGCAGATTACCGCCCGGCAACTGATGATCAACTCCTTGCGGATGCGTCCGGATCGCATTGTGGTTGGTGAGTGTCGGGGGCCAGAAACCCTGGAAATGTTGCAGGCCATGAACACGGGGCATGATGGCTCCTTGACCACACTGCACGCCAATACGCCCCGAGATGCCATTGCCCGTATTGTAACCATGTGCATGATGAACGATAACCCTTTGCCTGAAAAAACCATTCGGCAACAAATCGCCTCTGCCGTTCATCTGATTGTACAGGTCAGCCGATTAATGGATGGTCAGCGTAAGACCACTTCCATCTCTGAGATTACGGGAATGGAAGGGGATATGGTGACCATGCAGGAAATTTTTAAATTTGAGCAGTACGGTCTGGATGAAAATTACAAAGTGGTTGGTCGCCATGTGGCGACCGGTGTGCGTCCCCGGTTTGCCGAAATTTGTAAGGCCAAGGGGATTGACTTGCCCATTCATATTTTTGAGCGGGATGATTCTCCGCCGCCTGATGTTAAATAAACCGTACTTTTCGGAAAGCCCTGCTGATGAATCCCATGCTGCTTCTGCTTCTTATGCTAATGGCCTTCCTGTTGATGGCGGTTGGGTTTGGGGTGGCTGTCTTTTTATTCCAGAGGTATACCAACCCTGAGCCGACCGAAGTTCAGAAGCGCTTGATGATGCTCAGGGAAAGAACGGTTAGTGAGAGCCAAGGCCCTGATCAGGCGCAGTTAAAAAAGCTGGCGTCTTTGTTTAAAGAGGCCGATTATCAAAATGAAAAACTGGGGGCCAGGCTAGAGCAGATTCCTTTTTTCCTGACGTTGAAAATTCGTTTGCAGCAGGCAGGCATTCAAACACCGACTGACAAGTATTTCATTATGAATATGTTGATGCCCTTTGGGATTTTGACCGCTCTGGGCATCGTTAGTGGCTTTTTAATGATGATCCTGATTGGTGTGATGTGGGCAGTGGGCTCTTATCTGTTGGTGTTGTTTAAACGTAAGCAGCGTTACGCAATCTTCATTACACAATTTCCCGATGCCCTGAGCATGATTACCAGCGCATTGAGGGCCGGGCATTCTTTCCAGTCGGCTTTGACCGTGGTTGCCACGGAAATGCCCAACCCCATCGCCACGGAGTTCGCCTCTATGGTGAAAGATATTAATTTGGGGATTCCGGTTCGTGATTCTCTGGCGCGTTTAGTGGCCAAGCTGGATACGTTGCCCGATGTTCGCATGTTCGCCACCGCCGTGATGATTCAACGGGAGGCGGGTGGAAACCTGGCTGAGGTGTTGGAGAGCCTGGGCTATACCATTCGTGAGCGGTTTAAATTGAAAGGCCAAATCGCCGCTTTGACGGGCCAATCTCGATTAACGGGCTATGTTTTGGGTGGGGCGCCCGCGTTGCTGCTGCTCTTTTTGTCCATATTCTTTTATAGTTATGTGGCGCCGTTGTACGAGACTGATATGGGGCATTTTGCCCTGATGATCGCTGTGGTTTTGCAATCCATTGGCTTTTTTATCATGAAAAAAATTGTGGATATTCGGGTGTAATCATGGCTGAGACGACTCTGCAAATCATTGATACGACTCACTTTCTTCTATTGATTGGTGGGGGGATCGTGGTTATTTTAGCCACATTCGGGGTCTTGGCCGTCATCATTTCCCTGCTCAACTACGAGGAAAATCCGGTCAAGCAGCGGCTGTATCAGTTAAAGGGAGAGGGTGCTTTGGGCGGTGCCGGTTTCGAAAAATCGACGCCGTTTGATGATTTGTATGAGCTCTTGATGAAGGTAGCCAAACCCATTTCCCAGAGTTTGTACGCCCAAAACGATAAATATAAAAAACAGGTGAAAATCTTACTGACAGAGGCCGGATTGCAGGATACAGAAGACAGGGTCATGGCTTTCCTGGCCCAACGGGCTGCGGTTGGCCTGGTGACTGGCATGGTATTGGCTGTGGTCGGAACGATTTTAGGGGTCGGTAATTTATTGTGGATGCTTTTCGGCGCTATGAGTGGGTTTATGGTTGGTAGTTTGTTACCTCAGTTTAGATTGAAGGGTGCTGCCAGCAAACGTAAGGTGGAGATCCGCTTCAAGCTGGCTGATACGCTGGATCTTATGGTGGTATGCGTGGAGGCTGGTCTGGGTCTGGATTCCACCATTCAGCGGGTGGCGGATGAAACTGAAAAAATGGCGCCGGAAATCTCTTATGAGTTTAGACGATTGAACAAGGAGTTGAATGCCGGACTTTCCCGGATTGAGGCGTTTCAGAACATGGGACAGCGTTCCGGGGTTGATGAGGTGCGTTCGTTGTGCGCCATGATTGTGCAATCCGACAAAATGGGAACCAGTGTGGCGGACACTTTGCGGGTTTACGCCGACGACTTGCGTACCAAGCGTCGTCAGCGGGCCGAGGAGTTGGCCAGCAAGGCCAGTATTAAAATGACTTTTCCGTTGGTACTGTTTATTTTTCCCCCGCTCTTTATCGTGTTAATGGGGCCTGTGGTGATCAACGCCGTATTACAGTTTATGGTGCAATAACCTAGGCCGGGTTTTGCGGAGTTGCCGGGTTAAAAACAGGGCAGGTTGTTGATAGAATAGCAGGCATGGATGTTCTCACGCATAATCAGTTGAGGGTTTCTCAGCGTCATATTCACCTGTCAAGGCTCCCGGAAGCCTTTCATGGTTTGCGAGTGATTCAACTGTCGGATTTGCATTTTTATGAATATACCAGCCCGGACTTTTACGACGCGGTTGTTTTTCAGGTCAACGCTTTAAATCCGCACTTGATTTTACTGACCGGCGATGTGGTACATTACGGCCCAGATTATATTGAGCAGGCCCGATTATTCCTGAGTCAGTTGCAGGCTGATTTAGGAAAATGGGCCATTCTGGGGAATCATGATTACAACGACAGCCAGCAGGGAGCCTTGATTGGTTCAATGCTGCCGCAGGCAGGGTTCCGGTTGCTTAAAAATGAGAGTGACTGTTTGCAACGGGACGGGCAGCGCTTGTGGCTGGCCGGTCTGGATGATCTCTGGTATGGGGCGCCCAATATCTCCAAAGCCTTGACTGCCATTCCCACCGAGCGCGATGTGACCCTGATGATGGCGCATAACCCCTTGCTGTTTGATCCCATTGCCATGGGAGGGCATGGGCAGGTGGATTTGGTATTGGCCGGACACACCCATGCCGGGCATGTCTACATTCCTTTTTTAGGGCCTGTTTATCGCAAAATTTTTAGGATGAAGTACCGCTATGGGCTGTATGAAAAAAACGGGTGCCAGTTACACGTGACCAGTGGCGTAGGCTCAGCGGCATTCTATCTTAAAAAGCGAAAAATCGGGTTTCCCCGATTTCGCTTTAACACCTGGCCAGAAATTGCCGTTTTAACTTTGAGTAACCGATGAAGGGTCCTTGCCAAGTTTTTGCAGAAACTCAGACAGTTCTGGCGATTCTTGTTTGAGTTTATTGAGAAATTCATTAACTTGCTCATTATTGAGAATTTTCTTAACTTGTTCAGTCAAAGACTCAACAACCTCTTCTAGCGGATTATCGAAAGTCTCTGAGCCCTCATCATCATTCGTAGCGGCAGTTTTTGATTTTGGTGCGGCAGGCATGCTACCTTCGGCGGCCTTTGTGCTGACAGCTTCCTCGGCGGCCGCGGGTGAGCTTTGGGAGGTGTTGACCAGTTTTTCGTATTTGGCGTGCAGCTTTTCCATTTTGGGGGTTAATGCGTCCAGCTTCTTCTTCGCTTTTTGACCATCTTGTACAATAAACGCTTGCTCTGTGGGCGTTAAGGCTTCCAAAGATGCTTGTAATTCGGGTGGGCCTTTTTCAGGCGATTGCAGCGCTTGTTGCAGAAAGATACGATTGGTGTACTTCCGCGCTTTAGAAGCCGCTTTTGACAGCGATTTTTCAATGGCTTCTTTGGAAGTGGGGGTGAAGATGTCCATGAACTTTTGATAGAGTTTCTTGAAAAAGTCCAAAAGATCCTGCAACGGTTCAAACAACGGTTTTGGGGTCTTTGGTGGGGCAGGTGCTTGCTTGGATTTAGCGGCTGGCGGCTCACTGCCGTGAAGCTCTACTTTATCAGTAGCGGCAAGATTCACAGCAGGGGTGGGCGTTTGCGTGTCGGTTGTCGTCTTTAGGCTTGCTCCCTTGGCTTGCTTTGGCTTAGCGGCGGCCTCCTCTGAGCCCGGTGGTGTCGCTGCGGGGGGCGGTTGTTGACGAAAAAATGATGGGAAAAGACGCATGATGAAGTCCTCACGGTTGGGCTATCAAACGGAGCCTGAACGCTGGTATCAGCGCGCCTTGTTTGCGCCTTGTTTAATGCTTCACCCCATAAAAACCACTGATTGGATTTTTGTGTTAGTTCAGTGACAGTTCGTAGGGGTTGAGGTTTAAATTCAGTCTATCGTAAGGGAAAGCAGGACTTAGAGACTATCGAAAAGCCTCCATTCCGGGCGTCTACTGCGTTCGTCCGCTGCTCAGCTTCGTTACTTATCAGTATAAGCGCCTTGCTTGCGCGTCCTGGTATTGATTTTTGAGGGCCTTGTAGCCACGCCGACCTGAAAACTTTCCGGAAAGTCTTTTAGGCAGGTCGTTTTTGGCAGATCCAAAAGCTTTTTAGGGGAAAGTCCGCTGGTAAATCCTCTACGGGGTTGAAGGGAGAATAGGTAATCTCATAAAAATCAGCGGCTAACAGGTATTTTTCCACCGCCTTTTCGTTAAAATACTGCTCATAGACGGTTTCTTCGTGATGGTGCAGCTCGCCCTCATCATTGTATTCATCCACGGCAAACTGGACTTCGGCTTTGCCGCTTGCTTCCTGAAACTGGGAAACGGTTTTAAGCCGGTAGTTGGGCCCCTCGTAACTGTCCTTCCCGTTCCAAAAGGTCTGGTAATTCTCCAGGGTATTGAGATCAAACAAAAACACACCACCCGGCTTCAGGGCTTGGGCCACCTGTAAAAAGGCGCAGCGCAACTCGGTCTCGTTGGACAGGTGGTTCAGGCTGTCGTAATGGCAAAGCACCGCATCCACCGGCGCTTCCACAACAAAATCCCGCATATCGCCCTGAATCCAATGAACGGAGAGGTTGTCCGGGATTGCCGCTCGCTTGGCTTGGGCCTGGGCCAACATAGCTTCGGAAAGATCAATGCCTGTGACTTGATAGCCCTGTTGTGCCAGCGCCAAGGCCAGTGTGCCGGTGCCGCATCCCAAATCCAGCAGGTGGGCGCCGGGCTTTATGCCAAACTCGCTCAGGATCTGAAGGTCTTTGTCGGTGATTTTACGGGCGAAATCCAGGGCGCCGGGCCAGTCGTACAGGTGAGCCAATTGATGGTACATAACAAAATAGTCCTTCGATCTGCGCGGTTTAATGGCGTTTGAGGTTGACGCAAGGCAGCTTGATGATTGAAAGAGATTGTCACAATCCGAGGATAGCCGGATAATAATACTATGGCAGAAGTGGTTTTGGAAAACGTAGCCAAGTCCTACGATAAGACCTCCGTGATAGAGGGGGTGTCTCTGGCCGTTCAGGATCAGGAGTTTGTGGTCATGGTGGGCCCCAGCGGGTGCGGCAAGTCCACCATTTTGCGCATGATTGCAGGATTGGAGAGCATCACCGAGGGCACCATCCAGATTGAAGACCGGGTGGTCAATGATGTGCCGCCCAAGGATCGCGACATTGCCATGGTCTTTCAGAATTATGCCTTGTACCCGCATATGAGCGTGTACGAGAACATGGCTTTTGGCCTGAAGATGCGAAAAACGCCCAAGGCGGAAATCGACGCCAAGGTCAAAGAAGCCGCCCGCATTCTGGATTTGGAGCATTTACTGGATCGCAAGCCCAAGCAGTTGTCTGGTGGCCAGCGTCAGCGGGTGGCTTTGGGTCGGGCTATTGTGCGCAAGCCCAAGGTGTTTCTGATGGATGAGCCGCTCTCCAACCTGGATGCCAAGTTGCGGGTACAAATGCGCTCGGAAATCGCTGCCCTGCACAAGCGCCTAAATGCCACCACTATTTATGTCACCCACGATCAGGTCGAAGCCATGACCATGGGTCATCGCATTGTCATCCTGAACAAGGGCAAAATTCAGCAGGTGGATACGCCGTTACAGGTTTATCATCAGCCTGCCAATATGTTTGTGGCCGGTTTTGTGGGGCAAATGAACTTTTTAACCGGGGTGATGGAGTCTGAAGGCTTGCGACTGGGTGATCAAACCCTGTTGCCGGTGCCGCATGCCTTGCAAGAGAAGTTGCAAGACCTGTCGGGCCGTGCGGCGGTTATGGGTATTCGTCCCGAGCATTGGGTGCCGGAAACCAGCCCGGAGGCTGGGCCGGTGTATGAGGTCGTCCCGGAGCGGGTGGAAATGCTGGGCAGTGAGCAGATGGTGCATTTCCCTTTCAACGGTCAGTTGGTGGTGGCCCGTTGGCCCTCTGACTTGCCGGTGGCGGAAGGGCAAGCCCTGAAGATTAAGCTGGATTTGGACAAAGTATTGCTGTTTGACGGGGCCACTGAGCAACGCATTCAATAGACTGTCCCGATGGTTCAGGCGGCCATTTTGCGCAGTAAGTCCCCATGTTTTGAAATGAGGAAGTCCTCAAAGGTTTTGTCGTCCACCTGAGCGGCGGCCAGCATCAGAAACTGATCGGGCAGTTGGGACAGCAGTTTAATCAGGATTTCGGGCGGCAGGACTTTACAGCTGTCAATCAGGATAGGCTTGGGACAGGGGGCCAGCAGCTTGAAGATAAACCCATCACTCATGCCCATCAGCAGCACCGGATCTTTCTTGATGAAGCCGGTGACCAGTTGTTGCAATGCTTTGAAAGGCATGGTTTTGAACGCTTCCATAATGCGTTCTTTGGGGGTGTGCATAAAAATGCGCATGATGTCGTAGGGTTTAAGCTTGGAATAATCGTGATGGCCGTAAATTTTTTGCAGCAACATCAGGATGAACTTGGGCTCCAGCGCCAGGATGCCTTTGGCCAGTTCCCGGCTGTTGACCCGTTTGTTTCTCATAATGCGCAGCAGTTCGGCGGTGGGCATTTTCTTGATCAGCTCTTCCAGCTTGTAGATGCGCAGGAGCATTTTGATGAGGAATGGTTTGGGCAAGTGCAGGATGAGCTTCAGCAGCTTGGCCTTGCTGAACAGGCGGAGGGCATTAACCAGCATTTCTTTGGGCAGCAAACGAAGCAGTTCTATCCAGTTGCTGCGGCGCATCATGCGCAAAATGCGCAGTTTTTGCGAGTGGACTTTGAGCAACTTGACCAGCGATTTTAAATCCAGGTTCGCGGTCAGCAAGCGACCGGAGCGATCGGCCCACCTGGCGCTGGCTATGGCTTGGGCCTGACTGTATTGGGCCAGCGTCATGCCCAGCCTTTTCAGCTCTTTTTCACTGGGCTGGGTGTACCAGTGGATCTCTTGCACCGCGTTGCTAAGGCCTAAGGCGGCCTCAATGCCCTCAATACGCATACTTGGATCCTTCCCGATCGAGTCAGCGGGACTGATTTTTGTCCCCTAACCCGTCACTCGGCCAATGGGGGAGAATCTTGAGGATTTTGTTACATTCTTTCACCAGCGGCACGGGGAGGATGGGGCTATCGGGAACGGAAGGCCCTGTTGAGAGTCTAGGGGATTGGCACTGGGTGGTTGGGGCTTTGCTATAATGGGCGAACCAATCCCCACAGGACGTACTTGCTGGAAAGAGGTTAGAGTTCTATGATGCAGCCCCGAAATTTTTGCCTGTTTTACAAAGCGCCGCTGGCTTTGACCTTGACCCTTGGGTTAGGGGTCGCTGCTTTTGTAGGGAGCGGCTGGGCCTTGTCCCCCCAGTCCCGGCAATACTACCTGGAAGCCCAGCAGGCTGAGCTACAAGGCAAGCTGGAACAGGCCGAACAGGCCTTACGCAAGGCCGTGGCGCTCGATTCTCAGGACTATCTGAATTTCGTCAAGTTGGGCTCTATCCTGAATCAGCTGGGCAAGCCCAATGAAGCCCTCAGCTACTATCAGCAGGCTTTAAATCTCAATCCTCAGGACAGTATGATTCTTTACAGCATGGGCGGTATTTACGAGCAGTTGGGCCAATACGCCAAAGCTGAAGAGGCTTATGAGCTATGCCTGCAAAATAACCCTGGCTACCAGTTCGCCTTGCTCAATCTGGCCCGTACCGAAATCCAGCAGAAGAAGTATCCGCCCGCCATTGCCCACTATCAGCAATTTTTAGGGAAATACCCCGATCACTACGAGGCCCGCCGTCATCTGGCCAAGCTGTACTTGGTTACAGGGCAGGAAACGGCTTCGGTGAAAGAGTTTGATATTTTAAAACAGCGCTTCCCCAATCGCTTTGAGGAGCATTTGGATTTGGCCCGGGCCTTGACCGGCTCCAACGCCCCGGAGCAGGCTTTGGAAGAGTTGAAGGTCGCTTACGCCAAAGAGGGCAGTAAATCCGACATTGATGAGGAAATGGGTCGGGCGCACTCTGCCCTGGGGCAGGTGGATTTGGCCATTCAAAACTACCAAAAGGCCCTGGCCCTGAATCCCAAAAAGGATGACTTGCTGCCACGTATCGCGGATTTGTATCGGGCCCAAAAGCAATGGGGGCAGGCTGCGGAAAATTATCAGCTGTATTTAAAAGCCCATCCGGAGGCTCAGGGGGTTCGGCAAGCGCTGGTCGCCACCTATCTGGATGACGGGAAGTACGAGGCGGCGCTGAATGAGTTGGGCCTGTTGCTGCAAGCCACTACCGATCCGCAGCAGCGGTTTTTAATCCAGAAAGACATGGCCTATTCCCTGCAAATGCTGGGCGATATGCCCAAGGCTATCACGCTTTCGGAGACGCTACTGTCGGATCCGATGGCCCAAAAGGATTTGCAACTCAAGTCCAATCTTGCCATCGCTTACCACCGGGAAGGCCAGTATGACAAGGCCGTGGATTTTTACAAGCAGGTGTACTACGCCGATCCGGCCTTGCGCCAGCAATTCAAAATTGACCGGGAAAGTCTGGGCAACGATTTGGCGGTGGCCCTAACCGCTCTCGGTGATACAGCCTACAAGGCCAAGGACTTCAAATTGGCTGTTTCCCGTTACGGCGATGCCCGCCTGACCGCAAACGGCAAGAACTATTACCCGGACTTGGGGTTGGCCAATACCTACTACGCCATGGCGCTGTGGGATCAAGCCAATGACGCCTATGGCAAGGTGCTGGAGAAAGATCCGGGCAACGTGACGGCCAAGTTGTATCGCACCAAGTTGGCCATGGCTCGGGCGACTTCGACTCCCACGGGCACAGAGAGCGCAGCTCCGACCGGCGTATCGGACGCCGACCTCAATACCCTGGAGTCATTGGCCCAGCAAAATCCCACCAATCAGGATGTCTTGCTCACGCTGGCCAACGCTTATGAGCGTCAGGGAAACACCACGGCGGCCATTAACACCTACCAGAAGTTGCTGGCACTGGATGCCAACAACCCAGACTTGCTTTCCTCCATCGGCACCTTATGGCAGCAAGCCGGTAATCTGGAAAAAGCCCGGGAGCATTATCTAAAGGCCTTGGCCCTGAATGAGCGCATGCCGTTTGTGCATTACAACTTGGGGATTGTGTATAACGAACTGGGGCAGCTGGATCAGTCTGCGGAAGCCTATAAAAAGGCCATGAGTCTGGATCCGGCCAACAGTGATTCCCGCTACGGTCTGGCCATTACCCTGGAGAAACAGCGCAAGTATCAGGAGGCTATGGATACCTATCAGTCCTATACCAGGGATCCATCCGCCAAGTACGCTCAGGAGGCCTTGACCCGTATTGAGTTGTTAAAGCAGGCCCTGGGCAGTTCTGCCCCTGGTAAGGCGGTTTCTATTCCCACAGGAACGGAACCCGCCAAAGCCTCGCAGGCCAGTCCGGTGGGTTCCAGTGGAAGCGCCGCCCCAGCGACCTCTACCGGGCAGCCGGTTAAAGTTCAGCAGGCCCCCTTGAGGATTGAACCCAACTAATGCGTCCCCAACTAATGCGTCGAGTTCCCCGCAAGCCGGAGTGCTTAAACGGGCTTTAACTCCAAAAACGCCACTTGTCGTCCCGCTTCTCCCCGGCGATGAGACCATAGCCGCTCGGCTTCGCACAGGGTGCAGGCCGGGATGATATCAATCTGGCTGAGCCCCATGGCTTGTAATTGCAGTGCATTGACCTGCTTCAGGTCAATTTGAGGCTTGCTGTTGACTGAGAGGCTGGTGTACTGGCTGGCGCCTGCCTGTGGGATGGTTTGCTCGACTTGCTCCGCTACTTCCGGGGAGACTTCATAGCAACACCCGCCAATGGAAGGGCCGATGACGGCCAGTAGGTGCGCAGGACTGGCTTGATACTGGTTTATCAGGGTTTGAGCCACTTTGGTGGTGATACTTTGGGCGGTTCCTCGCCATCCGGCGTGAATCACCGCTCCAATGTGCCGGTTTGGCTCGTAAAGAATGATCGGTACACAATCGGCCACCTGTACCATGGCGGCTACTCCGGTTTCGGTCAGGATGACCGCGTCGGTTTCCCGTTCGCAAGGGGTATCGTTCAGCCGGAATTGATCGGTATGGGTTTGTCGGGGCAAGGTCAGTCGATCAACCGAGAGTCCGGTGTGTTGGCACACCAGTTCCCGGTTGGCTCTGGCTTGTTCCGGGGGGCAGGCCTGACCGCCCAGCGTCACCGGCTTGCCTGTAAAACCGTGGATCACCCGTTCGGTGTAGGTATTGAGCAAGGCGGATTGATACAATACAAAAGGTTCGGTGAATAAGGGTATGGCGGTTTTGGGCATCAGTACTTCCCACATTTTAATCAAACGTCTGCGGCTAATGGCTTCTATTATACTGGTTGCCCTTTGCTGGCTGGCAAGTACCGGGCAAGCGGGCGAGCCTGTCGGTTTACGACTGGAAATTGAGCCGATCAAGCAAATTTATTCGATTCGGGAAGGCTTGGTGGTGAAGCTGATTTTTAAAGCCAATCAAAAAACCAAGCTCTGTATGGCCAAGGATATTCTCAGTCAAATGGACATTGCCATTTTCCGTCCGGGTCAGGGTAAGTTGGCCTTGCAGCCCTTGGTGATTAAAGACAACAGCACCATTTTCCAGGAGCCTATGAAGGTGCAATGGTTGGAAAGTGGCCAGAGCCTGACTTTACGGGCCAACTTAAAACGGTATCAGTTTTTGGATACGGATCAGTGGACACCGGGAGAATACAACGTTAGCGCCACATTCAATTTGTGCGAGCAAACCCCTGCGGAGAGAGTGACTGATCCGGGTCGGGAAATCCCGGTGAGAGCCGTCCGTCAGGGGTGGTTCATGATTATGATTTAAGGTGAGTGAGCAGAATTTGAAAGCAGAGGTTGTATGAAACAGGCACCGGACGCCATATATATTGTGACCGCTTCTCCCGCCAGGGCAGAGGCTATCAAGCAGGTCATGGCCCTGCGGGGGTTTGACGAAGTGGTCGGTGTGTCCCTGAAGGCAATCGATTGGAACACGATGGGGCAAGCTGCTCAACCGGCCTTGCTGATTGTGGACGCGGAAGGGGACGAGGCTGCTTTACTGGCCTTTATGGCCCATTTGCCCGCCGGACTGAAACCCCTGGTTTTGGCCGATCGGTTTGAGGAGTCCGTGTTTTTGGCCTGCCATGATGCCGGGGCTCGGGACTTTATGGTGAAGCCGGTTCCTGACGCCTATTTGATGTCTCGGGTGATCAGTACCTTGCAGGAACATCGGTTGGCGCAAGTTGCCAGGCAAAAAGATCAGATTCTGGAGGAATTGGGGGTGATTTCGGCGCGTTCCGGTGTACTGACCACCAATTACCTGCTCAAGCAGCTGGAAGTGGCCGTCAAGGCGGTTGAGGCCGATCCTGTACAAGCGTTGAGTATCTTGATGGTGGCTTTTCAGGGTGGACAGCCCGGCCAGTTGGGTAGTCTGCTGAAAGAATCCGCTCGTGGACTGGATTGGGTGGGCGAATATTTTATGGATAAGTTTGTGGTGGTGTTGCCCCAAACTGGCAAGCGAGGGGCATTGGCGCTGGGACGCCGGATTTTCCAGCGATTGCAGCAGGGCCATGGGGGCGGAATCTCGCCCGGTTTGCGGTTGCGCATGGGGGTTGCGGAATATAAAGGGTGCCGAAACTATGAGGAATTGTTGAACCAGGCGCTGAGTCAATTGCAAGCGGAACCGGAAGGAACTTCTGTCTCAAGAGATATTTTTGCGTCAAATGCTTAAAATTCTAGGCAAGTATCCCTTCACAACACGTCTGTAAAACTGCGCTCAGCTCAAAAAAACTGTGGAATTGCTTTTGGCAAAGTTGCCCAGCATCCATCCTGAACTCGCTGTACTCAAACAGTTACAAGCCTGTTTTGAAGGGATACTTACCAAATTCTAAAATTCGAAAAAGTTAAAAAGAGACACGTTTTGGATTCTAAAACGCTTTGCCCATTTTAACTTGGGGGTGTAAACCTGAACCGGCTCGGGGTATGATGGTAAAGTGAAGGGCCGAGTCAGGGGGCTGCTTCTTTTGGTTCGTATTCAAGCGTTTCAAGCCTGAAATTCAGGTCTGGGACATGTTGAGAGGGAAGTATCATGAGTAATCAGGCTGTGCTGTGGGAAGGCGTTATTCATCCGCAAATTAAAACGGAATTACCGGGCCCCAAAACCAGGGCATTGATTGAAAAGGACAGCCATTATTTGTCCCCCTCCTACACCCGGGGTTACCCTTTGTCCATTCAACGTGGCTATGGGGCCATGGTGGTGGATATGGATGAGAATGTTTTTCTGGATTATTGCGCGGGCATTGCGGTGTGTTCCACCGGGCATTCCCACCCTGAAGTGGTGAAGGCCATTCAGGATCAGGCCACTCAGTTTTTACACATGTCCGGCACGGATTTTTATTACACGGGCATGGCGGAACTGGCCCAAAAGCTGGCGGAAACCACCCCCGGTTCCCCGGATAAAAAAGTATTTTTCGGCAATTCCGGCACCGAGGCCAATGAGGCCGCTTTGAAGCTGGCTCGATATCATACGGGGCGTAAAAATTACATCTCTTTTTACCGCAGTTTTCATGGGCGTACTTATGGTTCTATGTCGGTTAGCACCAGTAAGGCCATCCAGCGAAAGCAGTTTACACCGCTGATGCCCGGGGTGTTTCATGCCCATTACCCTTACTTTTACCGGGATATTTTTCAGAGTGAGACGCCGGAGGCCTGTGCCCAGGCTTGTCTGAATTATATTGAAGACTATATTTTTAAAATGCTAACCCCGCCGGATGAAGTGGCTGCCTTTATTGTGGAGCCCATTCAGGGCGAGGGTGGGTATGTCATGCCCCCCGCCTCCTTTTTAACGGGCTTGCAGGCCTTGGCCCGAAAGCACGGGATTTTGATTATTGCCGATGAAGTGCAGGCGGGCATGGGCCGCACTGGACAGATTTGGGCTTCCCAGCTTTATCCGGGTTTTGAGCCGGATATTATGACCAGCGCCAAGGGGCTGGCTTCTGGATTGCCCTTGGGGGCGTGCATTGCCCGATCTGATATTATGGACTGGCCACCCGGCAGTCATGCCACCACGTTTGGGGGCAACCCGGTGAGCTGTGCCGCCGCCCTGAAGACTTTTGATCTATTGGAAAACGGCCTGCTGGAAAATGTGCGGGTGCAGGGAAAGTACCTAAAGGCGGGCTTGCAGGCCTTGGCCGAGCGTTGCGATGTGATTGGCGAAGTCCGTGGGGAAGGGCTGATGCTGGGCATTGAAATTGTGGAATCGAAAGCGAGCAAGGCTAAAGCACCCGATTTGCGCAACCGCATTGTGGATGAGTGCTTTTATCATGGCTTGCTGATTCTGGGTTGCGGGGAAAATTCCATCCGCTTTAGCCCGCCTCTGGTGATTTGTCAGGAGCAAACCGATAGCGCCATTGGCATCTTGGAAGCGGTTCTGAAAAAACTGACCTAAGCGTCTGCCTCGCACTCAAGTTTTTAAGATTGAGGTCGATATCATTCTCAAGCAACCCGAGTTTGAGTGCGTATGATTGACCCTAAGGCATTCGGCCCTCAACGGCGCTGGTATGACGAAATTCCCAATCTGGCCCAAGCCATCCATATTAGCCAGGCTTTGCCGCAGGATGTGCAAGCCGTCATTGCCCGCTGCCTGAATGAGGCCATTGAAGAGCATCGCAAAAATCGTCGTGCGGACAAGCACGCTTATTCTCTCGGCGGAAGGCGGGTCTTGGGCTTATATCGGGCCAGCTATCGGCGTCGCTGGTATGATCCCAACCCTTTAACCCACCGGGCCTTCAATTTAATGAGCAGTATGCCGGATTCTTATCTGGAAGCCTTGGCCGCCCGGATCTTAAAGGCTGCCCAGCACGTGGAGCAACAGAAAAAATCCTTGTCCTGGTACCATGATGAGTCCGTATGGGCGGGTGAGGTTCGGGGGATTTTGCAGCAGGGCCAACTGGCCATGAGTCAGCGAGAGGGCGGGCTGCGATTGGGCCCCCATTTCCGTCGAGGTGGACATTTTTAGGGGTGGTACTCATGGTCTGAAGCCGGGCGGGTCGACGGAAAAAGCGGGGTTAGGTTTGTCTGTCCGGGCTGGGATACAATGAAAATTAGAGAGTGGGCTGCCATCACGATTGGCCCCTTCTCTTGTTTTGACCAAAATGAGGCGATACATCATGGGTGTGGTTGAGCGATTTCAGGGCATAGTGCCCATTGATAACCCCTCGGGCCGGGAAGAATTCATTCGTCAGTTTATTGAGGGCGAGTTGAAGGCACTGGGCGTTCGGGAGCAAGTGGTGGACGCCGCCGGAAACTTGTTTGTGCGAGTACCGGGCAATGCAGCCAAAGAAACCGTCATGCTTTCGGCGCATATGGATAGCGTGCCGCCGTGCGAAGGGATTGTGCCGGTTTTGGATGAGCGGGGCGGGCGACCGGTGATTCGCTCGGAAGGGCGTACCATACTGGGGGCCGATGACAAGTCCGGCATCGCTGTGGCCCTGGAAGTGGTCAGTCAGTTGGCCCAGCAAGGCTTTCGGGAGAATCATCCCCTGGAGCTGTTTTTTTCCACCGGGGAAGAGGTGGGCCTGACCGGGGCCAAGGGCTTCGATATGAGCCAGGTGCGGGCCCGTTATTGCTACGTGCTGGACGGGGAAGGCCGGGTGGGACTGATTTTTAACGCGGGGCCCTCTCAGGAGAATGTGCAGATTGAGTGCGCTGGGCGAGCTGCCCATGCTGGCATCGCCCCGGAGGCGGGTATCAGCGCCATTCAGATGGGGGCGGCCTTGTGCGCGCAATTGCCCAGCGGTCGGCTGGCGGACGACTTGACCTGCAACCTCGGGGTGATTCAGGGAGGCAATGCAATGAACATTGTGGCCCCGGCCCTGTCCATTCGGGGAGAAATGCGCAGTCATGATGAAAGTAAGCTGACCCAGCTTATCGGCACGTATCAAGCCGTCTGCCAGGCTGTAGAGGAGCGCTTTGCCGGTGGTTCGGTGGCGCTGAAAACGGTGCGTCGCTACGATCACTTTTACGTGGATCCCCAGCACCTTGTTATTCAGCGGGCCGTGCAGCACTGCGACGCGCTGGGTTTACGTCCCCAGTTGGCCCCCATGAATATTGGCTCCGACGCCCATATTTTGAACCAAAACGGTTTGCCTACGGTGGTGCTGGGCATGGGCTTTCATTACTCCCACAGTTTAGGAGAGTTTATTTATTGCGAGGAGCTGGAGCAGGTGTGCGCATTGGTTCAGCGCTTGGTGGCCTGAAAGCGTTAACTTAAGAGTAGCTGTTTACATTTCTTAAAGCTCTAGCATCGAAATGGGAATGCCTGTTTTTATGCAAACGTAAGCGACACGCTACAAAGTTTTTCCACTACTTCTATCTACCTACTTTTCAAATCTACTCAGACAAAAAGTTTACCCGCCTCGGCGGGTTTTTTATTGCCCATGGGCTCCCCTTACTTTGCGTGGTTGAATTGGCGTACAATAGAAAGGTTGAACCACCCAACCACGGTAATTCGTGTATGGTCGTCTTACCTCTCTATTTCAAACAAGCTGGCTTGGCCCGGCCGCTGACTTTTCTTTTGGCCGTCTTCATGAGCCTGTCTTTGGGGACAAGCAGCGCCTTGGCCCAGACTCCCGGGCCTCAGGCTGGCTTGCCACTGACCAAGGCCAATTTGGGCGGGCGGCAGTATTTACTGGAGGTGGCCTCTACCCGCCAGCAGGCGGAAACAGGCCTGATGTATCGCACCTCGCTACCAGCCAATGGCGGTATGGTCTTTCAATTTCAGGAAACCCGCCCGGTGGCCTTCTGGATGAAGAATACCCTGATTCCGCTGGATATGGTCTTTATTCAGGCCGGTAAAGTGGTGCATATCGCCCATCAGGCTCAACCCTGCAAGCAGGAGCCTTGCCCCATCTACCCCTCTCAAAAGCCGGTGGATATGGTGATTGAGTTGCCGGGGGGCACAGCCCGCAAGCATCACATTCAGGCGGGCACCATCGTCAAGCTAACCCCGTTGGCAAAAGCGGGTACCCGCCCGATGACCTCGTCCGTGTCTAGACAGTAAAGGCTTATGACCCCTTCCGAATCCTCTATGTCCAAGCACTCGCTGGTGAATGTGACCGCTCCCCGTTTTATGTTGGAGCGTTTCCTGGAAACCGACTGGTTTCATCAGTTTGTGCGCGGCTTTGAAGCCAAGCTGCACCATCCGTCCGCTGTTTTACCGGAAGCGCATCTGGAAAATCTGGCTCATCCTTCCATTAAAGCCCTGACCATTGCTGCCACTTTCGAGCGACTGAATCAGCCCATTGTGGTGGTCTGCCCCGATCCACAAACGGCGGTGAAGTATGAGTTTGAGCTGAATCAGTTCCTCATCGAAAAAGTGGAACGCTACCCGGCGGAAGACTTTTCGCCCTACGATTTATCGGTGTTCCCCGTACAAGCCCTGAAAAGCCAGTATCGCATCCTGAATCGACTCAAGCAGGCTGAGCCTTTTGTCCTATTGGTTTCTCCCAAAAACCTGCTCATCAAGCACTTGTCTCTGGAGGAGCTGGATGCCTACGCCATCAAGCTACAGCAGGGGCAGGTCATTTCCCCGGAAGCGGTGGTGGAGCAATGCCTGGCCTTGGGATATGTGCGCAGCAGCATGATCATGGATCCCGGCGAATTCAGCAGCCGGGGCGATATTTTTGATTTGTATCCGGTGAATGGGGAGCCGGTGCGCATTGAATTTTTTGGCGACACCATCGAAAACATCCGGGTGATCGATGTGGACAACCAGCGCTCCATCGAGCGGGTGCACGAGGTGGTGTCCATTCCCCGGTCGGGCTTGGTGCTGAATGCCGAGAATCGCCACCGTTTGCCGGATTTGCTGCATCAGCGGCTCTCGGTGCAGAAAAAGTATTTGTCCGGGGTTGAGCTGGAAGGCTTGCAAATGACCCTGGAGAACCAGATTCAGGGGCTGGAGCAGTCCTTTTTGCCGGATGGTATCGATTACTATGCCCCCTTGCTGCATCAGGACTACAAAACCATCATCGACTACATTCCCAAAACGGCCATTGTGGTTATGGATGACTGGGCTTTGCTGGAGAATAATCTGGCCGGTTTTTCGGATCGGCTGAAGACCCAGGTCAGCCAAGGGTTGGAAAAGGGCCGCTTGCTGGATTTGGGCTTTGAGTACCACTGGACGGACGCTGAAGCCCTGACCCAGCTGAAGGGGCATGTGGCAGGCCGGATCTTTCTGGATACCTTGCCCCTGAACGGGGACGGGCAGCTGTCCCCAGCGTCAGCGGATGTGGAGCGTCGCACCCTGGATGTCAGCGGGGCGGAGCAATTCAAGGCCGATATGCCCAAGGCCTGTGAGTATTTTCACCAGCTGCGTCGTCAGCAGGTACAGATTTTCATCAGTACCGATCACCCTCAGCGGGTGCTGGACGCCTGCAAGGAGTGGGATGTCCCCGCCACCTACTGGACGGAAGAGGGCTTAGACCCCACCACCCTGCTTTCTGAGAGCCGGGATGTCATTATTTCCAAGATTGGCCCGCAGGATGGCTTTGTGCTGCCCGCCGAAAAAATCGCCCACTTTACCGACACCGAGCTGTACGGGCGGCGCCTGAAGCGGGTGATGACCGCTAAAACCAAGCCTTCCAAGCGAGAAGACATTGATGTCATCAACTCCATCCACGATTTGCGCATGGGCGACTACGTGGTTCACGCCAAGCACGGGATTGGCCAGTTCGTCGAGCTGACCAGTATCATTATTGACGGCGAGAAGCGGGAATACCTGAGCATCCAGTACGCTTCCAGCGACAAGCTGCATGTGCCCATTGACCAGTTGAATCTCTTGTCCCGCTACCGGGGGGCCGGGGAAAAACCGCCCAAGCTCAGCAAAATGGGCGGCATGGAATGGAGCAAGGTCAAGTCCAAGGTTAAAAAGTCCATTCAGGTCATCGCCCGAGATTTACAGGCCTTGTATGCCGCCCGGGCCAAAGCCAGGGGCCATCAGTTCGAGCCGGACACCCCCTGGCAGGTGGAAATGGAAGAGGCCTTCCCCTACACGGAAACCCCGGATCAGTGGCAGGCCATTCAGGACACCAAGCGAGATATGGAATCCGATAAGCCCATGGATCGCCTGATATGTGGGGACGTGGGCTTTGGGAAAACCGAGGTGGCCATTCGGGCCATTTTTAAGTGCATCTTATCCGGCAAGCAGGCCGCTGTGCTGGTACCCACCACCATTCTGGCCCAGCAGCATTTCAATACCCTGGTGGAGCGCCTGTCCCCCTACCCCATGCGGGTGGGCCTGCTCAGTCGGTTCCGCTCCCCGCAGGAGCAAAAAGAAGTCATCGCCCGGTTGAGCATTGGGGAGTGCGATGTGGTGGTGGGCACCCATCGCTTGCTGCAAAAGGACATCAAGTTCAAAAACCTGGGCCTGGTGGTGGTCGATGAGGAACAGCGCTTCGGGGTGGCCCACAAAGAGAAAATGAAGCAGCTGAAAACCGAGGTGGACGTGCTGACCCTGTCGGCCACGCCCATTCCCCGAACCTTGTACATGGCCCTGTCCGGCATTCGGGAAATGTCGGTCATTAACACGCCGCCCATCAATCGGGCCCCCATTAAAACCTTTGTAGGGCCGTACAACCCGGCTCAAATCCGCATGGCCATCTTGCAGGAGGTGGATCGGGGCGGGCAGGTCTACTTCATGCACAACCGGGTGCAGACCATCTACGTCAAGCTGGAGGAGTTGCAGGCATTGGTGCCGGAAGTGCGCTTTGCCGTCGGTCACGGGCAAATGAACGAGCGGGACTTGGAAAATGTGATGCTGGATTTCGCCCAGCACCAGTACGATGTGCTGCTGTGTACCACCATCATCGAGAGCGGTCTGGACATTCCCAGCGCCAACACCATCATCCTGGATCGGGCGGATCGGTTGGGCTTGGCCCAGTTGTACCAGATTCGGGGGCGGGTGGGCCGAAGCAACGTGCAAGCCTACGCCTATTGCTACTACGACCCGGAGCGCAACCTGACCGAAGACGCGCGGGATCGCCTGCGGGCCATTCGGGAGTTCACCTCGCTGGGCAGCGGTTACCAGATTGCCCTGCGGGATTTGGAAATTCGGGGGGTGGGCAACGTGCTGGGCTCCGAGCAGCATGGGCATATGGTGGCGGTGGGCTTCGATCTCTACTGTCAAATGCTGGAAGAATCCATCCACGAGTTGCAAACCGGCGAAGTGGCCGAGGAAAAAGAACCGGCCATCATCGATATCAACGTCACGGCCCTGATTCCCGACAAATGGGTGGGCGATCGCGATGTGAAGCTGATGGAGTACAAGCGCCTGGCCAGTGTGAACAGCGAGTTGGCCATCGAGATTATTCAGGCCGAGTGGAAAGACCGCTTTGGGGAAATTCCCAAGCAAACGCAAATGCTGGTGAATTTGGTCAGGCTGCGGATTTTGGCCACGGCGCTCAATATTCCGCAAGTGCGGGCCGATGATGAATCGTTGCGCATTACGGTGCCCTACACCTTGCAAGAGTGGTTGTTCCTGCAAAAGCAATTGCCGGTGGACATTGGGCGCAAAGCCCGCTGGGTGCCGGGAGTGACTTCCAAGCAGGGCAGCCTGCCGGTGCTGATTGTGAAGTTACTGGGCATGACCGGGGAAGATCAAGTGGAGTTCCTGACGGCGCTATTTACCCATTTGCACAAAATTATTAACGAAACAGCGAAGGTGGGTTGATAAATTATTTGGCAGTAACTGTTTGGAGCTTTGGTGTTGGAAAATTGTATTTTTATTGAAGGGTTTGGATTTGGGAATTATAAAAGCTATAAGGATATTCAATATATTGGGCCTTGCTCCAAAATTAATATAATTATCGGTCAAAATAACTCTGGAAAGTCAAACATTATTCATTTTTTAACAAGTCATTATTCACAATGCTTGAACTCTGTGAAAAACAAAAAACGTTTTGAGGTTCAATCTCCTTTTAGTGGGTCTGAAGCAGATGATGAGGCGGATGCTGTTTTTTCTCTGGGGATTAATAAAAAATATAAAACTTATGCGGATATTTTGGAAAAATTTAAGCATCTAACTATGAGAAATTTGGGAAATCCAGGTGCTTATATTTTGGATCGGGAAGTATTTTTAAAAACAAAAGGTAGCGAGCTTAAATGGATTGGTTTTAATAAAAAAGGAAGTTGTCAAGACACGTTTATTAGGGAGTTGGAGAGTCAAGTAGGCATTGGCTCATCTGCTTGGCAGGGTATTTGGTCACGGATGACAAATAAGACCGGCGGCGATCTTATACTGCATTGGGTTCCTGAAGTCGTACACAGTTTTTATTCTGAGATTGTAGCGCCTGAAATTATATTAATTCCGTGCTTTAGAAAAATTGAGTTAGGCGGTTCTTCTGGTAAAGATCATGATGTTTTATTGAATGGTGAATCATTGATTTTGAAATTAGCAGAGCTTCAAAATCCTTCGTATAATATGCCAGAAATGTATGAAAGATTTGAGAAAATAAACCTTTTTCTCAAAAATTTGACGGGTGATCAATCTGCCAAAATAGAAATACCTTTCCAAAGAGATACTATAAACGTATATATGAATGGTAGAAACCTTCCAATTCAGAATTTAGGAACGGGTATTCATCAAGTTCTGATTTTAGCAGCAGCAGCGACGGCGTTGAGTAAGAAAGTTGTTTGTATTGAAGAACCTGAGTTATATTTGCATCCAGATTTGCAGAGAAAATTGATGTGCTATCTTTCTGAAAATACTGATAATCAGTATTTTATCACTACACATTCTGCTCATATTTTAGACACACCTAATTCTGAAATTTTCCATGTCAATCTTTGTGCTGGACAATCTAAAGTGAAAAGAGTCTCTGAAGGGCTTGATAAATTTCAAATTTGTAGAGACTTGGGTTATAAGGCGAGCGACTTAATCCAAGCTAACTCAATAATTTGGGTTGAAGGGCCATCAGATCGCATATATGTTAATGCTTGGTTGAAGGCTCTTGCATCCGATTTGATCGAAGGCTTGCATTATTCCATTATGTTTTACGGAGGTAGGTTATTGTCGCATTTGACAGCTTCAGATAGTGAAGAGTTAAGCGAGTTTATTTCTTTGAGTAGTTTGAATCAAAATATGGCGATTCTTATTGATAGTGACAAGAAAAACTCTAAAGATTCTATAAATCTTACAAAGCAGCGCATTGAAGAGGAGTTTGTAAACAGAAACTGCTTTGTTTGGATTACTCAGGGTAGAGAGATTGAAAATTATATTGAGTTTAAAAAACTTAAAGAAGCAATTATTCATGTGCAGGGTGAGGTTGAAGTTCCTACATCAGGTCAATTTAAGAGTCTACTAGATATCAAAAAAGATGGAAAAAAAGTGAATCCAAAGAAGTTTGAAATTGCTAAAAAGGTTGTAGAAGACGAGCCTGACTTTTCAATTCTGGATTTGAAGCAGAAGGCTAATGAGTTAGTTGCTTTTGTCAGAGATAGAAACGGCAAGGATGTTTTTTGACTCCCAGCCACTAAACCCCAGGTAGGCGATTAATCCCACAGCGGAGGCCAGGGCCACGGCCAGGCGGGCCATCGGGGGCACGGCCTGATTGAGGGACACCATGCCTTCGATAATCCCTGCAATCACGAGCAAGGGCACACAACCGGCAATTAAAACAATGGCTTCTTTGGACTTCATGCGCACCGCCTGCCAGCGGGGCAACTCCCCCGGAAACAACAGGGCAAAGCCCATCAGCATGCCCGCCCCCCCGGCGATAAAAATGGTGGTCAGCTCAATGACCCCGTGGGCCAGCATAAAATTGAGCAACCGCCAGCCCATGCCGTGCTTGAAACACACTTGCAAGGGGCCGCCAAAGGCGAACAACCCGTTGTGAAACAACAGCACCAGCGTCCCCACCCCAAACAACACCCCGAAGGTAAAGGCGTTAAAGGCCACCCGAATGTTGTTGGTCATCAAAAAGCTGGATTCCGATGGATTTGCCTGGATGTTGTCCGTCCACAACACGCCTTGATCCAGTTGGTCAATGATTGGGCGGGGCAAAAAATAGGTTTCTGTGCGAGGATCCAGATGCACAGTCAGCATGGCCAGGAGCGAGCCAGCGGTAAACAGGGCGAAGGCCAACCCAATCAGCCCGGCGTTTTTGCGAAAGCACCGGGGAAACTCCCGCAGAAAAAAATTGGCCACATCTTTCCAACTGGCCGGAGGGCGCTCATACACCCGGCCATGGCAGCGCTGGGCCAGGTTGTTGAGGTAGGGTTCCAGGTGTCGGGCTTCCGGCTGGCTTTGCGCCCGGGAGAGATCCAGAATCACGCCCCGGTACAGCAGGCCCAGCTCCCGAATTTCTTCCGGGGGCAGGTTGGCGGTGCTGGGCTGGGCTTTGCTCAACAGGGCTTCCAGCCTTTGCCAGTGAGGCTCTTGCGCCTGAATCCACCGTTTGTAAGACATAACCCTCCCTGTTGTGTACACTTGCCTTCCGGCGCAACATTGCCTACCATCATTATAATGGCCCGCAGGCGGAATCCGTGTTCTGGGGAATTCGTGTTTGCCCGAAGGAGACGCTTTGGATATTCGCTCCATTCATACCATCGAGACGGCGGAAAACATTCACATCAAGGTGGAGTTGGCTGGTCTGGCCCCCCGGGTGTTCGCTTTTTTAATCGACGCCGCCCTGATGGGTCTATTGAGCGCTATGGTGGTGGGATTGTTTGCTCTGTGGGCCTTCGTGGCCAAGGTGCCGGAAATCGCCAAGACGGGGATTCCGCTGGGCACCTTTGGGGTGTTTTTTGGCTACCATCTGTTTCAGGAATGGCTGTGGAACGGGCGCACGCTGGGCAAATTCCTGTTGCACATTCGGGTGGTGCGCAATAACGGTCAGGCCATTGGTTTTTGGGAGTCGCTGGGGCGCAACCTGATGCGCCTGCTGGATGTGTATGTGCTGGGGCTGGGCCTCCTGTGCATGATGTTTAATCGGGGGGAGAAGCGCTTTGGGGACTTTGTGGGCGGCACCATCGTCATCAATGACGCCAAAGTGCTGAAGCCAGTGTATCAATCGACTCAGGAGTCGGCCTTGCTGGATGCCGGAGAATTTGCCGGAGTGCGCCTGACCGCTGAGGAGGCCGAGTTGCTCAAGGCGTACCTGAGCCGTCGGAAGCAGTTTTTGAAGCCTGCCCGGGAGCGCTTGGCCCTTGCCTTGTGCGATTACTTCAGTCAGCGCTGGCACCGTCCCGTCAATGGGGAGTCGGATCTGGACGCCGCCGTGGCCGCCTATCAGCAAACGCAGACAGCTTCGGGTTAATCTTCCCTTGGGGTGAATCTTTCGGGATTAATCTTCCGGGATTAATCTTCAAGCGTTGAGGTATCCCCTTCCGGCAAGCCCAACTCCCGGGCTTTCAGCAAACGGCGCATGATCTTGCCGCTGCGGGTTTTGGGCAATCCTCCCAGAAACTCAATTTCTCGGGGGTAAGCGTGAGCGGCCAGACGGGTGCGCACGAAATTTTTGATTTCCAGCTCCAGTTGAGGGGACGGCTCAAAGCCTTTCTTCAGGGAGATAAAGGCCTTCACAATCTCCAGACGCTCTGGATCCGGCTTGCCGATGACGCCTGCCTCGGCTACCGCCGGATGCTCAATCAGGGCGCTTTCCACTTCAAACGGCCCCACCAGATGTCCGGCGGTGTTAATGACATCATCGGCCCGGCCAATGAACCAGTAATAGCCATCGGCGTCCATGCGGGCCCGGTCGCCGGTAATATACCAGCCGTTTTTGAATTTGGAATGGTACATGTCCTGTTTGCCCCAATAATTCTGGAAGATGGAGGGGGCTTCCGGGCGGATGGCCAGATGGCCTTCCTCGCCAGCGGGCAGGGGCTTGAATTCGTCATCCAGAATGCTTGCCACCACACCGGGGAAGGGCTTGCCCATGGAACCCGGTTTGACATCCAGGCACGGGTAGTTGCAAATGTGCATGGCTCCGGTTTCGGTTTGCCACCAGGTATCGTGGAAAACATGCCCGAAGACTTTCTGGCCCCACACCACCGCTTCCGGGTTCAGGGGTTCGCCCACGCTGCACAGGTGCCGCAGGGAGGAGAAATCGTATTGGGCGGCCACGTCCTCTCCGGCTTTCATCAGCATGCGGATGGCGGTGGGGGCGGTGTACCATACGCTGACTTTGTAGTCCTGAATGAGTTGATACCAGCTTTCGGCGTTGAAGGGGCCTTCATACACCAGCAGGGTGGCTCCCAGCGCCCAGGGGCCAAACATCCCGTAGGAAGTGCCGGTTACCCAGCCGGGATCGGCGGTGCACCAGTAAACGTCTTTTTCCGGCTGCAAATCCAGAATGTACTTGGCCGTGGCCGCCTGGGCAATGACCGCCGCATGGCGATGGACGGCCCCCTTGGGCTTGCCGGTGGTGCCGGAGGTGTAGTGGATGATGGAGTAATCATCCGGGTCAGTATAGGGCACTTCAAACACTTCAGAGGTGTTTTGCATGGCCGTTTCATAGCGGATTTCGTGGCTTTGAAGGGGATGGGTGTAGTCTTGCTTGCGATCCACTAAAATCACGTGTCGAATGGCTGGAAGCTCGGGTAGCACGCTGTCCAGTCGCTCCTTAAGATCGGGGCTGGTGATGACCACCACCGCGCCGCTGTCCTCCAGGCGATCTTTAATGGCCTCCGGGCCAAAGGCGGAAAACAGAGGGCCCACCACGGCCCCTACTTTCAGGGCGCCAAACAGGGTGATGAAAATCTCGGGAATCCGTTCCAGATACACAAACACCCGATCGCCCTTTTGTACCCCCAGGTCTTTCAGTACGTTGGCGAACTGATTGGTTCTGCGCTTCAGTTGCTCAAAGGTATAGGTTTCTTTGTCGCCGTTGGTGGCTTGCCACAGCAGGGCGGTGCGCCGCATCACTTCGGGCGGGTGGTCATCCAGACAGATGGAGGCTTTGTTCACCCCATTGGCTCGGGGCAGATTCAAGGTGGTTTTGGCAAAGGCGTCCCAGCGAAAGCTTTGATACAGCTGCTCGTAATCCTGCATATTGACGGTGCCCGGGGCGATGGATTTATGAATGGTTGGATACTGGGATGGTTGGTCTGTGGAATGCGACATTTCGTTTCCCCTCTGCTCACCATGTGCTTTAAAGGTTCCTGACGGTATGCCCGGTACGAGCTGAATATCGGCAGGCGGATTCATTTACGACGAGGGTTGTCCCCTGATACAACCCGGAGTCTTTTCATTTTAGACAATTTCGACGCGTTTGTTGAGCCTTATCCATAAAAAACTTGATTTTCGATTGAGGTTTGCCGATATTGATAGCAATGATTGGCCTTAGAATCACTCAAACGGTTTCAACATGCCACTCAATGGATGCCAGTTCAGGGTAATTTTGGGTATTCTGGGTTTAGCTCAGTGGGTTGTCTCAATTTTTATTTAAAAGCCCTGTTATAACCAACGATGGGTTTCAGTGATTGGGTGATTGAAACTTTGGGCGAAAGCCCAATTTAGCGGGACCAGTAGGACGTTAGCATGCAAGTGAATGATTGGTATGGCCAGCAGTTCTTGACCAAAGCCCAAGGCCGAGTGGTCGTCTTTGCCGGACGGGGACAGAAGGGGAAAGCCCAGATTGTTCAGCAGACGGCGGGCGCCGACAGTTTTCAGCGCAGCGCCTCGGTGAATGGCCCGTTAATGGTCAGGGTGGAACCGCCGGATTCTCCGAACAGCTCGATTGGCTCGCGGGAAATGAATGACTTGAGGCCTCCTTCCAGTGGGGCTTTGCCGGATACGGACGCGCTGGTTGATCGGCTGGAGACCACGTCACCGGTTTTGGCCAAATGGTTTCGCCCCCCGAACTATAAGCCGGGCGGCAAGGTGGCATTTTTATCGCTGCCCGATGCCCTGATTAAAGGAATTGATGCTTCTAGTCGGGTCAGTACCCCCCGAAAAAAGTCCGGGCGCTCATTGTCGGGAGCAACATCTCCCAAGTTGGAAGCGTTTTTCCCTGGGGCCGGTACTCTGGATTTTGATCGGGCCCAGGTCATGCAGGTTTTGCAAAATGCCAAGCAGCAATTGCAGCTTGTGGTGGAATTTGATAGTCAGGAAGACCCGGTAGCCGCTTCCCGGTTGAGCCGTCAGTTACTCAGTCGCTTTTTGGATGAGCCCGGGCGGACTGATTTTTCCTCTGCGGCTTTCCTGGAGAGCCTGTGTCAGCAGGAGTTCAATCCCAGTTCGGAGGACACCGCCCCCCCTGCCCTGATGCCTAAAATTCAGTCCGTGGTGGGTGATTTGCGGGCCGCTCTGGAAGGGCAGCGTCGTTTGGCCCTGGATCCGTTTGAAAAAGAATGCCCAACCCTGGCCCGGTATAGTGATAATTTGATTCGCCGAGCCAAAGAGCGGCAGCTACCCGATGTGTTGATGCGCAAGGAGACCGTAGAGCGCCTGTGGGCCCTGATGAATGCGGGCGGAGCGCAAAACACCCACCTGATGCTTCAGGCCCCCAGCGGGGAAGGAAAAACCTATACCCTGCTGGGTTTGGCCCAACGACTTGCCCGTCAAGAGGGATCTCCGGCTTTACAGGGAATACAGATGTTGCAGCTGGATGTTTCCGCTTTAAAAGCGGAGGGATTACACAAAGGAGACCTTACGGAGGAGGCCTTGTCGCAGTTGCAGCGTTATCTTCAGGGACACCCCCGGCAAAAGGTGGTTTTGGTGATTGATGATGCCCAATCCCTGATGCCCGCTGAAGATGGCTCTCAGAACCTGCCTCTGTTGTTAAGGCAATCCGGGCTGTTGGATTGCCGGAATTTGACTGTGATAGGGGCCATGACCCCGGAACATTGGGAGCAAACAACCAGGGCTGCGGATCACAGTTTTTGGCGGCAGTTTCAACCCGTTGTGCTGCCCGCTTTTCCAGACGCCCGGCAGTTGAGCTTGTTGAGCCAGAGCGCGCTTCAATTGGAAAAGCGCCACGGTGTCCAAATTCCGGCGGATATGTTGGAGAAAACCTGGCGTTTGTCTCAAACAGTTTGGCCGCAAGGAACACTGGAGCAAGCCAAGACCTTGTTAAGGGGGGCAGTCGTCGATCTGGCTCAGGGGCCTGCTTTGCAATTGGCGGCCCTGAAGGATGAATTGCAGGCGCAGGAATTGGCAGTGGCCTCTCTGGAGCGGCATGAGCCGAAGGGCTTGGCCGAACGTTATCAACGACAGTTGCAAACGGCTCGTCTCAGCGTGGCCCGCCTGAAGCAGGAGATTGAAGCCCGGTCAGCCCCGGAGGGGAATCCGGCGTCTCTCCTGAGTGAAACGCCGGTTTTACAGGAGCGGCATCTGCAACAATCTTTGGCTTGCATGACCGGGCATGCCTCGGAAACCTTGACGTCCGCTGATTTAAACAAGCTGCGCAATGCGGAGGCGGTTATGGCCCAGTATATTGTGGGTCAACCTGAAGCCTTACGGAGCATCGCTCAGGGGCTGCGGGAAATCGCCATTCGTCATAAAACGGGCGTGGTGGCGAATCGTCCCATTGTCAGCCTGCTGTTGCCCGGCCCTACCGGGGTGGGCAAAACCGAGGCCGCCCGGGTCATTGCCAAGGAATTTATGAACGGTCACCTGATTCGTCTGGATATGTCGGATTACATGGAAAAACATGCGGCCAGCCTGCTGACGGGAGCCCCGCCCGGTTATGTGGGCTATGAACAGGGTGGACTGGTGGATCAGGTGCGTCGCCATCCCAAATCGGTGGTGGTGTTTGATGAAATTGAAAAGGCCCACCCGGATGTCTTTAACCTGCTGCTTCAAATTCTGGGAGAAGGGGAGCTGAGAAATAATCGGGGCGAGGTGGTCAGCTTTCGGGATACGGTGGTCATCCTGACCAGTAACCTGAATCATGAGGCCTTGACTGATGCGATAACCCGGCATCGCAACAGCCCCCAAGCCCGAAAAGACCCGGAATTGGCAGCCAATGATCTGGAGAAAAAGGTTCGCACACTGTTGACCGCCAATGCCCACACTGGCGGTACTGGTTTTAAGCCCGAGCATCTGGGGCGGATTGACTATGTCATTCCCTTCAACCCGCTGACTGCGGAGCATGTCAGGGGAATTGTCGATATTCAACTCCAAGACCTGAACCGAGAAGCCTTTTTGCGGGCCCAGAATTTAGAGGTTAGCCTGTCGGAGACTGCTCGAGAGCGTCTCAAGGTTTTATCTACTGGTACTGAAGAGCCCTCGGCCTTTTTTAAACGTTCTATGCAGAGAGCCCTAAAAGCCTTCTGTCTAGGCGAGGCGGAGAGCGATTCCGTGAGTACCATTCCGGGTGGGGCACGCACCATTGCCACGCAGTTTGAACGGCATATCGCCCAGCGGGTGATCCACGCGCTGGCTGTGGAGCCCGAGTGGGGCCAGCTGGAAAATGCCCACATTAGCGTGGATTATGATGCTCAGCGTCAGGCGTTTTCCTTGCGGGTTTCGCCTCAACCCGTTGGCTTGGGGTCAGTCACAGCATAGGCTAGTGGCAGCCTAGTAAATAGCCCTCTCTTTTTGTATGCCAGAATATCGGGTTCAGGCAGCGGATAGTTGGGTGGAGGAGAGCTTCGACTGGATTGGTTGCCGGTTTGTTTTCGGAAATCGGTTAAAATAAAGCAATGAACGCACCGTCCATTCAATCTGAGCAATCTAGCCCATCGGCTCTTCCGCAGCCGTTTATCCGGCTGGAGAAGGTTTCCAAGCATTTTCCCATCCACAAGGGGTTTTTTAACCGCAAGGTGGGCGAAGTGCAGGCGGTCACCGAGATCGATCTGGATATTTATGGTGGAGAAACGCTGGGCGTGGTGGGAGAATCCGGTTGTGGCAAGTCCACGCTGGGGCGCAGTATTTTGCAGTTGCTTCGTCCCAGTGCGGGGCGGGTTTTATTGGATGGAACTGATTTGTGTACCCTCAGTAACCGTCAGCTTCAACCGCTGCGTCGGCAAATGCAAATTGTGTTTCAAAATCCCTACTCCAGCCTGGATCCCCGCATGACTATCGGAGAAACGGTGGCCGAGCCGCTGAAGGTTCATCATCTTTTAAAGGGGCCAGCCTTAACCCAACGGGTCGCCGCGTTGTTGGACATGGTGGGCTTGCCTCGGGATGCTTTCCGGCGCTATCCCCACGAATTTTCCGGGGGGCAGCGTCAGCGTGTGGGCATTGCCCGGGCCATTGCCCTGAACCCCCGCTTTATTGTGGCCGATGAGCCAGTGAGCGCTCTGGATGTCTCGGTGCAGGCCCAGATTTTAAACCTTCTGGATGACCTGAAAAAAGAGTTCAAACTGACTTACTTGTTCATTGCCCACAATCTCAGTGTGGTGGAGTATATCAGTGATCGGGTGGCGGTCATGTACCTGGGTAAGATCGTGGAAATTGCCCCGGCGGCTTCTCTGTACCATCAACCCCTGCATCCCTACACCAAGGCGTTGTTATCGGCGATTCCCGTGCCCGATCCCACCGTGGATTTAAGCAAGCGGGTACTGCTGCAAGGGGATTTGCCCAGTCCGTCCAATCCGCCCAGCGGCTGTCGCTTTCACACCCGCTGCCCCTATGTGGTGGACAAATGTAAAACAGAAGTCCCCGAAGGGATTGAATATTTACCGGGGCATGTGGCCTACTGCCATCGGGTGCCGGAAATCAATGAATTACCTGTCACGCGATAAGAACCATTGAGGCAGTGAGCGGGCAGGTCAGTCCCCTTCCCGGACACGTTTGTACCTGTTTGAGTGCGGCGAGTTAGAAAATGTGGGCTTTCGCAATACTGCCAGCAGCTGCTCCTATGGCTTGTTTGAGCTGTACGCAGTTTTAGAAACGTGGCTGTGAAGGGGACTGACCAAAGGTCATCCCTCCCCTTTTTGGGGAAATGGGATTTTAAATTTCTGTAAAAACAAACTGAAAATCATCTATTTGGCACTCAAGTTTCTGCAAGCTTGTCCGATAGCTGGATTACGGCAAAATTTTGTCGGCTACCATCCCACTTGAACAAGAAGGAGTTCGTGTCTTGAAATCGCATAATGGAAAATGGGGCGAGCTGTTTGACTTTGATGATGACATGCTGAATGACTCCCTGGGGCTGAGCGATGAAGCCGAAGAGGGCATTATGTTTTTAGAGGAGGCCCACGAAGCCTTGAACAAGCTGAGTCAAAAGGCCAACACGCGTGGAAAATTAATGAGACAGCCCCGTAAAGCGGAAAGCTGGCACTAGAACCGTCCATTTTATGCCTTTTTCAAGGGGGAGCCTGATCGGGCTCCCTTTTTTGATACTCGCTAGGCATGACAATGCCGAGACTTGGGCTAAAATAAGCGGGTAATGACCTGAAGGTAATCTGTATGCCCTCTATCCTTGGCCATGTTGATGGCGTCAAGAAAAGTCTGGTTCACCGGCTGGAAAAGCTCTATCAGCGTCGGGTGAAAGGGGGCGTACTGCTGTCTCGTGACCTGGCTGAGGAATTATGTGAGCTGACTTTGCTGCTCAAACGGGAGATTTCCTTATTTCTGGACTTTCAGGGACGAGTGGAGCTGGTGGTGGTTGGCCCGCTGAACGATCTGGATCAGTTGCCCATCGCCCTGCCCGCCAACACCGAGGGCTTGGCGCGTCGTTACTGCCTGCACAGCCGTTTGGGGTGGCAAGCGCCCTCTTTGGGAGAGCAGGTGACGGTTTTGCAGTTTCACCTGCCGGTGTTGGGCATCCTGATGGCGGGCCTGTCCCCCCAGCATCCGGGGGGCTTTTGCCGACAGTTTGGAGAGCAGCCCCAGTTTTGTGATGGATTCTATCTATTGAGTCCCACCAGTGAGGCTTTGCCGGGCGGGGAGACACGGCGATCTTGTGAGGTGGGGGCGTTAACCACCGTGGGCAAGGCCGCGGAGGAGTCTTTGGAAAAGTGGATTGAGTGGACGGAGCCCGTATTTGAACAGGGCTATTATAAACTGGCCCAATCCGGCGAGCGGGCCTTGTTAATGGGCATTCACGCCGGTGGGGCGCAGGCGGAAAGGGACTTGCAAGACACCCTGGATGAGTTGAGCCAACTGGCCAAGTCCGCCGGGGCGGTCGTGGTGGATCGGGTCACACAGGCCCGAAAGCATCCCGATCCGGGAACCTACATCGGCTCGGGCAAGGCCGATGAATTTGCCTTTCTGATTCAGCAACTGCAAATTGACGTGGTGATTGCCGATGATGAGTTGAGCCCGGTTCAGCAACGGAATTTGGAACGGATTTTGCGCACCAAGGTGATTGATCGCACCGAGTTGATTCTGGATATTTTTGCCCAGCGGGCCCAGTCCAGGGAAGGTAAAATTCAGGTGGAACTGGCCCAGCTGCAATATGAAATGCCCCGACTCAAAGGGCGGGGGCGAGCGTTCAGCCAGCAGACCGCCGTGGGGGCCAAAGGCGGTATCGCCACCCGTGGGCCGGGTGAAACCCGCCTGGAAACCGATCGGCGTTTGTTGCGGGATCGGGTGACCCAGCTGGAAAAAGAGGCCGAGCAAGTGGTGCGGCACCGGCAATTCCAGCGCCAGTCCCGCAAGCAATCCCATATGCCCCTGATTGCGCTGGTGGGCTACACCAACGCCGGGAAATCCACCCTGATGCGGCGTTTGACCCAGGCTGACGTGTTGGTGGCGGATCGGCTGTTCGCCACGCTGGATCCCACCATTCGTAAATTGTACTTGCCGCCGGATGAGCAGGAGCAGGGTGCGCTGGGTCAAGAGGTGCTGCTTTCCGATACGGTCGGTTTTATTCGAAAATTGCCCACGTTTTTGATCAAGGCCTTTCGGGCCACCCTGGAAGAAGCGGCCTCGGCGGATGTGTTGTGGCATGTGTGGGATATCAGCCACCCGGAGCGTCTCAAGCAAATGGCATCCGTACAGGAGGTTCTCACCGCTTTGTGGGAAGAGTTGGGTATTGAGCCTCCTCCCATGTGGACGGTGTGCAATAAGATGGATCGCTGGCAGGCGCTTTCCGATGAAGAGCGGGCCATTCTGGAAGCTGCCGCCCAGACTCCCATTTACCCCATTTCCGCTAAAACCGGAGAGGGCATTCCAGAACTGTTGAGTGCGACTCGGCACTTTTTACAGGGGCAAGCGTCTTATGCTGACATTCGCGCCGATTCCCTTGAAAGTCTGGAGCTGTAGGTTCAAGAGTGTCTGTCGGCGCTTACGTCCCTGAACTACTGGGCTACTTGGCTTTGTGATTTGTAAAGGAGCGTCATCCGTGAAACCCTCGCACCCTTCTCTGGAGCGCCTGCGGCATATTGCCAATTTGCTGGATTCCGCTGTGACCATTCCGGTCATTCGCAAGAAGGTGGGGTTGGATCCCTTGCTGAGTCTGCTGCCGGGTGCCGGGGACGCCCTGGGATTGCTATTGTCCTCTTATGCGCTGTGGGTTGCGTTTGAACTGGGTTTGCCCCGTATCGTGATGATGCGGGTTGTGGTCAACATTGTGCTGGATTGGTTGATTGGGCTGATTCCGGTGGTTGGCGATGTGGCTGATATTTTCTGGAAAGCAAACCAGATGAATTTACAGATTGTGGAAGCGGCTTACCATGAACAGGCAGCCCAGGGGGAGCCTTTCCAAAGCAAAACGGTCACCATTGATGTGACCGTTGAGCCTGTTTAAAAAATGAGCCTGACTGAACGCTTCAAGAGGAGCGCATTGGCTACTCGGTTTGACCGATGTGGTAGATCTTCAGCATGTTGTCGGCCCCTTTCATTTGGGTGTTGCCGGCACAAAAGACCACGCCTTCTCCTTTTTGCAGCAAGTTCTTTTCGAAGATCGCTTTCTCGCCGTTCTCCAGCATCACATCGGTATGCTCGGACTGGGGGATGACCACGGGCACCACGCCCCAGAGCAGGGCCATTTTATTGGCCACTTCCGCCTTGGGGGTCAGGGCGATAATGGGGCGGGTGGGCTTCAGTTTTGAAATCCGTTGGGCCATACTACCCGAGTTGGAGAAGACCACCACGGCCTTTACATTGGCTTTGCGGGCGGCGTAGCTGGCCGTTTGGGCAATGGCGTGGTAGAAGTTGGGAGAAACTGTGCGACTCTCTTCCACCGGGCGATCCAGGCTGTTGGCAAAAATGCTTTTTTCCGCCTCGTGGATAATCCGGCCCATCATGGTCACGGTTGCTACCGGATGCTCACCCACGGAGGTTTCCCCGGAGAGCATCAGGGCATCGGCGCCATCGAACACGGCGTTGGCGATATCGCTAACATCCGAGCGGCTGGGTTGCACGGAGTGGATCATGGATTCCAGCATTTGGGTGGCAATAATGACCGGCTTGGCCGCGGCGTTGGATTTGGCCACCAGCATCTTCTGGGCCACCGGTACCTCTTCCGGGCGCAGTTCCACGCCCAAATCTCCTCGGGCCACCATGAGGGCATCGGTTTCCTGAATAATATTGTCGATGTCCTTGAGGGCCTGGGGTTTTTCGATTTTGGCCACAACCGGCGGGCAGGTATAACCCAGTGACTCTACGTACTGACGCAGCTCCACAATATCTTTGGCTTGTTGCACAAAGGAGAGGGCAATGTAGTCCACCTTGGCGGCCACGGCGGCAGCGACGTCCTCTTTGTCTTTGTCGGTGAGCGACGGTATGGGCAGGGTGGTGCCGGGAATGTTGATGCCTTTGCGCGCTTCCAGCAATCCGCCCTGAACCACCTGGCACTTCAGGGTTTCCGCATTGACCTTTTCCAGCACTTCCAGGCGGATTTTGCCGTCATCCAGCAAAATCAGGGCACCGGGCTCCAAAACGGCAATCAGTTCGCCGTATTTGGTGGCCACCACGCCGGGGGAACTCTCCCGGGTGCGACTGGTAAATTCCACCACGGAATAATCCTCAAGGGGGATGGGCTGGTTGTCTTTCAGGAAGCCAGTCCTGAGTTTGGGGCCTTGCAAGTCCGCTAGAATGGCCAGGGGGCGGTTAAGTTCAGCGGCCACGTCTCGAATCATTTGAACCCGTGCCCCTTGCTCATCCGCGTTTCCATGGGACATGTTCAGGCGGAAAACGCTGACACCGGCTAGAGCCAGTTGCTTGACCATTTCGGGAGCAGCGGTGGCCGGGCCTAGGGTGGCGACAATTTTGGTTCGGTGTAAAAGGCTGATATCTGCTGGGTGCGCAGGGTTATTCTTCTTCGGTTGGAGGGAGGCTTGTTGTGTTGCGATGGTCATTGATGGTGGTTGTCCCGGTGACGACTAACGGTGCGGAGACTTTTTCGGGTTCATGTGTAATTTGATACCCGTCAATCTTCGCATCTGAGGGTACCATAAAGATAAAGTATCGTTCCAGTTCCATGCGGGGGTATAAATTCACGGGGGTCGTTTCCACCAGCTTGTCTTTGAGTTCTTCCCCATAAACGGTTCTAAATTCATTGAACAAACCGGTTTCGGCAGGTTGAGAGTACCGTTCTTCCTCTTTGTCGGTGATATTTTGCAATACGAATTCAGTGGGGGCCAAAATGAGGCTTTTATTCCCCTGATTTTTTAAACGCGCTTTTACCACCAGATACTGACCGTCTGGAATCTTTGCCTCCAGAGCGCCCAATTGATCGATATGTACGACTTGCATGGTGAACGCGGTTTCTTTTTTTTCAGCGTTTTCAGTTTTTTGACCAGCGCATCCGGTCAATAACACAGGGCTGAATACAAACAAGCCAAAGCAGCTCAGTGCGAATAGCGATTGGGAAAGACTGTTTTTTTTCATGGAGGCCTCTAATAATCGAACAACAAACTACAACTCATTCAGGCTTGCAAATTCAGGCATTGCGCTCTCAAGTTACTTTTTTAATTTTACCAATAAAGTGTCAGCGATGAGCGCACCCAGTCAACGCGCTGACGCTGTCAAGCCTGTCTTTCGCGCAAAAGGCCTGTAAGTCTGCCTGAATGCTTTTAAAGATAGTGGGATGCCGAAAGCAGATGGTGCCCACTTGCACCAGGCTGGCCCCTGCCATGATAAATTCCAGAACGTCTTGCGCGTTGCTGATGCCCCCCACCCCGATAATGGGCGTTTCCGGGAAGTGTTTGTGCAAATTCCAGACGGCGTGCAAGGCGATGGGCTTGATGCCGGGGCCGCTGTATCCGGCAGAGACTCGGGGCATAACCGGTTTTTTTTGGTGGATGTCAATGGCCACGCCCAAAACGGTGTTGATGGCGGTCAATCCAGCCGCTCCGCCCTCAATGGCCGCCGCCCCAATGGAAACAATATCGCTGACGTTGGGGGTGAGTTTGGCGAAAACGGGTTTGGGGCAAATCCCGGTGACCGCACGGAGGGCTTCCTTGACCGAATCGGCGGCGCTGCCGAAATGAATGCCCCCCTTGGCCACATTGGGGCAGGATAAGTTGAGTTCCACGGCGTCAATCAGGGTGGCGTGGGGATGGCTGAGCATGGCTTCGGTCATTTGGGCAAATTCCGCGCTGCTGTTGGCGGAAATGCTGAGAATCACGGGCAGGCCCAGTGCCTTGAGTTCGGGAATTTCGGTGGCCAGGGTGTAGGCCAGCCCCGGATTTTGCAGGCCGATGCTGTTCAACATGCCGATGCCGGGCAGTTCGGTGGTGCGGGGTTGCAGGTTCCCAGCCTGTGGGTTTTGGGTCACCGTTTTGGTGACGATACCGCCCATGACCTCCTTGAGCGGGAAGAGCTGGTTGAACAACGGGGCGTTAAAAGTGCCGGACGCGTTGAGTAAGGGGCTGTGAAACGACAGCCCGGCGGCGGAAACACTCAGAGAAGGCACTACTATGGACATGAGGCCTCCCGACAGGAAGCGCCGAGTGGATGAGACGTGTGAGAGGCAGCCCCTTGCCAATCGATCAGACCTGCCTCAAAGACGGGGCCTTCCAGACAGACTTTGGCCGGTAAATACCGATCGGTGCGCGGGGTGACGCAGCCGGTGCAAGCGCCTGTGCCACAGGGCATGCGCTCTTCCAGGGAGACTTCCACCCGTATGGCTGGATTGATAGACTTGAGCAAGCCGGCGGTGGCCGCCATCATGCGGGTGGGGCCACACACGTAGGCCTCCTGGGCTTGTGATACCAATGTGGTGTGTTGCTCCAACAACTGGCAAACATTGCCGTGAAAGCCCGCGGAACCGTTGTCGGTGGCAATGTGCAGATTTTTTCCGAATTGGGCCTCCAGCGCTGTTTCCAGGCCAATTTCCTCGGCGTTCCGAACCCCGTAAAAACAATGGCCTGTCTCTTTTTGGGTTTTGGCCAAAAAGTAGGGTGGGGCAATGCCGATACCACCACCAATATATAAGGCCGACTCCGGTTTTTCAGGCGGCGTGAACCCGTTTCCCAGGGGCCCCAGGCAGTTGATGATCTGGCCGGGTTGAAAGCCCCACATGAGGGAGGTGCCAATGCCCACCTGTTTGTAATAAATATCCAGCGTTTGGGGATCGGGGGTATCCAGCACACTAAAGGGCCGCCGAAAGTAGAATTGCGACTCTGGCAGATCCAGCATGACAAACTGGCCGGGCAGGCACTGGAATGAACCATCCAGCAGGCGAAGGCGCAGCAGTTTGAGCTGGTTTCCGCAAATTTGGTTGGAGACCACCTGACAGCGCATGTCGGTGAGCGGTGTGGGAAGCGGTTTTTGCGGCGGGGGTTGCATGGAAGATGAGCCTGTGCGGGTTTTAAAGAGGGACGGCAATTTTACTGAGGGTTTGCTGCACCATTTGATCGGCGGTCAGCTCATCCAGCTCCGCCTCCGCGGTGAGAATCAGTCGGTGGCGGATGATAGCGCCCGCCACGGCTTTCACGTTGTCCGGGGTGACAAAGCCCTGCCCCTGGATGGCCGCGTGGGCCCTGCTGGCCGCTAGCAGCGACAAGGCGGATCGGGGGCTGCAACCCAGTTCGATATTGGGATTTTGCCGGGTATCCTGAATAATTTGCAGCATGTAGTCCAGCATACTGTCTTCCACCAGAATTTGCCCCAGCAGTTTACGGCACTCCAGCACCTGCTCCCGGCTGACAATGGGGGTGAGCGCTTTTTGATACAGGTAGCGGGTGCCCGCGTGTTTAGCGAACTCGGTGAGCATTTGTTTTTCAGCGTCAGGAGCCGGGTACTTCATCTGAATTTTCATCATGAAGCGATCCAGCTGGGCCTCTGGCAGAGGAAAAGTGCCTTCAAATTCCACCGGGTTCAGGGTTGCGATAACCGTAAACAGAGGCGAAAGCGGATTGCGCTGGCCATCCATGGTGACCTGCTGCTCTTCCATGGCTTCCAGTAGCGCGGATTGGGTTTTGGGCGGCGTTCGGTTAATTTCATCGGCCAGCAACAAGTCGGTAAACACGGGGCCTTGTTTAAAGCTGAAGGATCGGCTATTCAGGTCGTAAATACTGGTGCCGGTGATTTCTGCCGGTAACATGTCCGGGGTCAGCTGAACCCGATTGAAGGTCAGTCCCAGCAGTTGGGCCAGACTTTTAACCAGGGTGGTTTTGGCTGTGCCAGGTAGGCCTTCCAGCAGCATGTGCCCTTCAGAGAGGAGACCAATGAGCAAAAGATCAATCACTTCGCCTTGCCCAAAAATGACCGTTTCCAGCTGGTTTTTCAGGGCTTTGGCAATGCCGGAGATGGTGGCGGCGGCTTGCTGGCCGTGGTTGGGATGATGGTCTGTGTCCCTGTCTGTAGCCTTGTCTGTGTCTTTGTCCATCGGGGAGCCTCTCTGTTTTTCGGGCTTTGTCCAGTTTAGAACTTCTTGTGAGTCTAGAATCTCTTCAAGTTTATAATTTTTTCGATCGCGGTGAGCTGTCGGGAGGTTTTGAGCAGGGTTTGCGGGGTCAGGGGCAGGTTGCTTTCCGTGGCCCGCAGGGCCATTTTAATGCCGGACATCAGCTCACCCGGAGAGTCCTGAGCATTGCTTTGGGTATTACTATAGTGGGCAAAACGGGAGAGAAGCAAGTCATGGACTCGGGCCTCCTCGCTCAGGTTGATGCCATGGCGTTGGCGTAAGGTGGTTTTTATCCGTTTCAGTTGGGGTGTTAGGGCCAGCGAGGCCGATTTGCTTTTCAGGTACAATCCGGCCAGGGAGTCGATATAAGGGCTGTGTGCGCCCTGAGCGGGTTGGGTTTCTTCCTGAAGGGAGGCTGCCGGTTTCCATCGCACAAAACCCAACCACAGCAACAGGCCAAAAAACAGAACAAACTGGGCGAAGATCCCCCCCAGCGGTGTTTTTTTCTGGAAGTAGCTCAGCAGATCACCGCTGTCGGCATAGCCGTGTACAAACTCATTCACCACAATGGGGTTGTTGGTTTGCCGAAGCAGGTTGGTTAAAAACTGGTAATTGTCATTGTCCGACTGGTGCAGGTAGCGATTTTCTCCCAAATCCGTTGTGGTTCCCAGAATCAGTCGGCCTTTACGGTAGGGTCGCCACATCAGTACGGTTTGTTTTTTGGCATTCTGCAAGATGGGTTCAGCGTGGAAGAGGCTGTTATGGCCAGCCTGAAGGGTGGAGACATTGCGGCTGAGCAAAGGGGCTTTGATGAAAGCCCCAAGCGGAGCGCTGCTTTGGGGAGAGAGAGAAAGCCTGGAGAGTGCTGGCGCGGGTTTTGACGCCTTGGGAACAACTGACGCGGGCGAACGGAGATCCAGATGAAAGCGTTCCAGTAAAGCGCTGGAGCCGGTCCGCCGGAAATCATCCAGCAGCACCAGCGTGTTCCCTTTGGCCACCCATTGCAGCAGTTTGGCGGTTTCCTTGCCATCAAAGGCTATGCTGTTATTGGTGACTGTGTAGGGCTTCACAATCAACATGGTGGTGGGAGTGGGCAATTCATTGAGGGTGTCAAAACTGTCTTCCCAGGTGGCAATGGCCAGTCCGCTTTTTTGGCTGGCCATAAACCAGGCCTTGTAACCAGAGGGGCCTGCGTTGTGGACGGAGTTTTCAACCAGCGCTTCCCTGCTGGAATGCCTTGGCGAGGCCAATAGGGTGGCCAGGCCCACGAACGTGACGATGCCGGTCAGCAGGAAGGTGAGCCACAGGGCTTCCTTTGAAACGGGCCCCCTTTTAGGCATGGGGCACCTTCAGGTGGTTCTGGAAAGTCTCAAAGCGGGTCTGGCTGTTTTGGAACTGCTCTGCCCCAGCGGGCTGTTTTCCGAAGCGAATGCCTTCAAAGGTCTGGGCCAGAGCGTAAAAGTCCTGCCTGAGATCCCCTCGGGCCTGCTCGCTGAGTTGGTGTTGGTACTCCAGGTTGGTGCGGGCGGACTCGTAGGGAACAATGGCCTTTTCATCCAGCAAGCACAGGCTGGCCATATACAGTTCACGGATACCAGTTTTGTAATCACCACATTGAGCCGCCGCACAGGCGTTTTGGTAATGATGCTCCGAGCTGATGAGTAAGGATTCCTCGAAAAAGCGGGCCGCTTTGGGTTCGTTTTTTAGCTGTCTTTGTTCTTGCCAGCGGATCAGCAGGGCAAGCAGCAGATAAACCCCGTAAAGCCCGCCCAAAACCAGTATAAAGCTGATAAAAACACTGAACAGATCCCGGATGTTCTGCGGCAGATCGGGCATCCAATGGGGTTGTGCTTTGCCCAGCAATTTGCCGATAGCCTTGAGGACGTCTTCCAGTGCGTGACCAGCGGCTTCATAGAGTTTCTTGATCCACGGCTGTTTCAGCAGTTCATCCAGTGGAGAGGGCGGGGGCGGCTGAAATTCCGGTAAGCGCCGGATTTCCTCAAGGGCGGGGTGGATATCCAGGCTGTCCTGCCCAAAATGCTTAAGGGGGAGCCCATGCAAGAGGTCTGGCCGGGAAAGCTCTGTGCCCGTTGGAGCGGCTGGGTGCTGTAATGCGCCAATGGTCATGGGGTAGGAAAATTCCAGGCTTGGGCTATAATACTAGAACAGTAGGCCTCATTCCTGATTTTACACCATAACCAAGGAGATTTCCCCGAGACCATGGCCGTTTTGAAAGTGATTAACTATGGCGAGCCCGTTTTGAGGAAGGAAGCAGAGAAAGTCACCAAGGTTTCCGCCAAAATCCAGAAGCTGGTTGCGGACATGTTTGACACCATGTACGCCTACAATGGCTGTGGACTGGCCGCACCACAGGTCGGGGAGCTGAAACGCATTTTCGTGCTGGATTGCTCCACGGATGAAAACCCGATGCCCCAGATGGTGTTTATCAACCCGGTGATTGTAAAACGTGAAGGGGCCATCATCAGCCGGGAAGGCTGCCTGAGTTTTCCGGGTGTGTACACCGATGTGAAGCGTTATGGCACCGTGACCGTTCGTTATATGGATTTGAAGGGTAAAACCCAGACCATGACCGCCCAGGAAGGTACCCTGTTGTGCCGGGCCATTCAACACGAGCTGGATCACCTGAATGGGGTGCTGTTTGTGGATCACGTCATTGACCGGTTCACCACCGATCAATTGCTCTCCGAGCATCAGTTGCCACCCATCCAGCCTGAGAAAATCATTGAAGAACCAGAGTTGGATCAGGCCCTGCAAGGCGTGGCTTTGTAAGTAATACCTTCTCTGTCGCATTGTTTAAATGGGTGCAACAGCTTTGCTGGCCATCGATGGTCGATTGTCGTTTGGGCGGCGTTTGTTTTGTTGTTATGATACCTGTAGTTTTACCCGCTCCAAGGAAGCATCACCATGACCGCAAACCGTATTCGCATTGTTTTTCTGGGAACCCCTGCGTTTTCTGTCCCCGCTTTACAAGTCTTGAACGCCCACGAGCGTATTGAAATCGTGGCTGTGGTCACCCAGCCGGATCGTCCCGCGGGCCGAGGGCAGAAGCTGACCTCGCCACCCATTAAAACCTTGGCCGATGAACTGGGACTGCCTGTTTTTCAGACCGTTTCCATTAAAAAAGACGAGGCCCTGAAAGCGCATTTGAAATCCCTGGCGCCGGACTTTCTGGTGACTGTGGCTTTTGGGCAAATTCTGACCCAGGAAGTGCTGGATATTCCCAAAGTGGGTACGGTGAACGCTCATGCCTCCCTGCTGCCCGAATTCCGGGGGGCCAATCCCATTCAGCAGGCCATTTTGCAAGGCAAGTCCGAGACGGGCATTACCACCATGCTCACCGAATTGGGGGTGGACACGGGGCCCATGTTGCTCAAGCACGTGGTGTCCATTACCCCGGAAACCACCATGGGTTCCCTGACCGAGCAATTGTCTCAAGCGGCTGGCCCTTTGCTGCTGGATACTTTGGTGGGAATGGCGGCAGGTCGGGTGCATCCCCAAACACAACCACATGAGCTGGCCACCCATGCTCCCAAGTGCCAAAAAGAAGACGCTATTTTGAGCTGGCAGGACTCGGCGCATCAGTTGCAGCTGAAAATTCGAGCATTCAACCCGGCCCCCGGGGCAGCCACCTTTTTGAACGGCGAGCGGATTAAACTGCTCAAGGCTCGGGAGTATCAGGCCAACCCGGCCGCTCAATCTGAAGAAATCCTTAAATCTGACCAACCGGGCCAAATTTTAGCTATTATTGATACAGGGCTTTTAGTGCGCACAGGCCAAGGTATTTTGGAAGTGAACAGTTTGCAACCTGCCGGTAAAAAAGAAATGGCTGCCCGAGACTGGGCCTTGGGAGCTTTTAAAGCCGTGAATGGTAAACGGGAACTGGGCACTTTTAATGCGGGTCAGTCCGCCCCATTGCCAGCTTAAGCGGGAACTTTTTCTCCGTAAACTCATCTACTATCCAAGCCGATATTCAAAGGCTCATAGAGGTAAATGGACATGTTTTTTCACGACCCCTTGTACATGCTGATTATGCTGGTAGGTGCTGCCCTGGTTTTTGTGCCCCAACTGTGGGTTAAGAATACGGTGGCTAAGTTCAGTGAGGTCCGAACGGCCCGAGGCACTTCCGGTCAGGCGGTGGCCCGACGTATTCTGGATGAAAACGGCTTGCGGGATGTTCCGGTGGAAATGGTGGATGGCTTTCTGAGTGATCATTACGATCCGGGCCAACGGGTGGTTCGCTTGTCCCCGGAGGTATATCAGGGGGCTTCCGTGGCCAGTGTGGCCGTGGCTGCCCATGAATGCGGTCATGCCATTCAGCATGCCAAAGGCTTCTACCCGGTGGTGGTGCGTTCCAGCTTGGTGCCCTTGGCCAATTTGGGCAGTCAAATGGGGCCATTGTTGCTGATGTTAGCCGTGTTTTTGGGGCTTGGCTCCAAAATGGGCGGCATGGGTTTTTACGTGGCGCTGGCTGGGGTAGCGCTCTATGGCTTGGCGGTGGCCTTTCACTTTGTCACCCTGCCCGTGGAGCTGGATGCCAGTGGCCGAGCCCTGAAGGTGTTGCAGGGCAATTATTATCTGAATCAGGATGAACTGTCCGGGGCCAAGAAGGTCTTGACCGCGGCAGCCTTTACCTACGTGGCCACGGCACTCTATGCCCTCATGGAATTGCTGTACTGGGTCTTCCGCCTGTTGGGCTCAAGGCGTGACTAAGGATAAGAGCTTGGCGAAACCCCAGGATTTACCCCGCCAATTGGCATTGGATGTTTTAATCCGCTTTGAGAAAGCAGGCCTGGAAAAATTGAAGGCCGACAGTCTGCTTCAGCAGGCCTTTGGGCCTCACCCGCAGTTGTCGGATCAGGAGCGTGGGTTTTGTCGGGCGCTGGTGATGGGCACGTTACGCCGCTGGCTGGTTTACGATGCGTGGATCCGGCAACTGACCGGACGTCCCTTAAAGAACTTGGTGCCTGCGGTGCGTTGTTTATTGCGTTTGGGCTTGCTTCAGTTGGAGGGTTGCGTACAGGTACCCGATTACGCAGCCATAGACAGCGTGGTGCAGCTGGCCAAAGCCATGAAACAATCCCCCAACACCATTCGGTTTTTAAACGGGGTCTTGCGTTCGGCCCAGCGGCGTTTGGCGGATGTGGGCTTTGAAGTTCCCCCCTCTGAAACAGATTTGCCCGGTTATTGTCAGGCCCGCTTTGCTTGGCCGTCTTCTTTTACCGAATCGCTTTCTTCCGGTTATGGCGTTGAGCAGATTGAGACGATGGCCCAAGCGTGCCAGCGGCAGGCCCCTCTGTGTATTCGGGTGAATAGCTTGCAAACCACGGTGGCCGCCTATCAACAGGCTCTGGCCGCCGCTCAAATCGATTTTGAATCGCTGCCGGACTTGCCCGAAGCCCTGCTTTTGCCGGAGTTTTCAGGCTCTCCTCGTCAGTTGCCGGGGTATGAGGCGGGCTGGTTTTACGTGCAGGATGCGTCCTCCATGTGGGTTTCCCGATTGCTGAATCCACAGCCGGGCCAGCAGGTGCTGGATTTGTGCGCGGCCCCTGGTTCCAAAACCACCCATATGGCGGCGCTCATGGGCAATCAGGGCGCTATTGTGGCCGTGGAGCCCAATGAGTCCCGCATTCAGCTGCTAAACGAGAACCTGCAAAGGCTGGGTGTGACTTGTGTCACGGTGTGGCACGGGGATGGTCTCAATCTGGCGTTGGCTCATCAGCCGCAGTTTGATGCCGTGCTGGTGGATGCGCCCTGCTCCGGTTCGGGTACCTTGCGCCGTCATCCAGAAATGTTGCTCCAGTGGAAGCGGATGGATTTAACGGCCTTGAATCAGACGCAGCTGGCCTTGCTCAAGCAGGGTTTTGCGGCCCTGAAGCCCGGTGGCCGACTGGTTTATAGCACTTGTAGTATCTTGCCTCAGGAAAATACGCAGTTGATTCAGCGTTTTTTGGCGGAAACGCCCGACGCTAAACTGGAGCAAGACGCTCAGCGCTTGATAGATACAAAAACGGACGGCTTTTACGCCGCCCGCTTTTCGAAAAAATAGTTCAAATCTGAGGAGTTAGAGCCGGTTGGCCTTGATGTCCACCACTTGGCTGGAAGGCTTGCTGGGGTTCTGAGCTGCCTTGCGATCCTCGCTGTAGTTGACCCACATCGTCTGGATGAGCATCAGGGCCGTGGTGACCACCAGATAGATTAGGGCTCCGGCGGGAATGGGGAAGAAGAACATGATCACCACAAACATCAGGGGCATGAACTTCATGACCGGAGACTGCATGGCCGCGGCAGCCGGATCGTTTTTATCGGCTTTGGGTTGCTTGGCGGTCATGATTTGTTGGTAAAGCAGGGTCAGCACGCCGTAAATGATAATTAGCGCCAGCACATCCAGATTCATTTTGCTCTCACCGGGCAGGGTGGGCACTTCCTGAGTGAGGGCACCGTTGACATTGTTGAAATGAACGCGCTCCAGCTCCCGGCTTTTTTCATTGACCACCAGCACGTCAGCGGACTTGACCAGCGTTTTGTAATCATCGCTGAGGCCAAGGTGCTTGAAATCCAGAACCATGGTGACCGGTGAGCCGGGCAACAAGGGCTTGGGGGAGATGGTAATCAGCTTGTGTTGGTCGGTGACTTCCTGCTCCTGGGTTTTACCGCTGACCATGTGTAAGGTGGCTGTTTTATCCGTAGAAAAAACATCGTCTTTTTCCACGTTGAACGTGCCATCCAGCGATTGACCGGCATGGCTTTGCAGGGTGTGGGACAGGTTTTTCAGAAACAGGAACTTTTCGTGAACGGTATCCACCAGGAAATGGGGACTGCTGAGGGCGCCGTACAGCCCGATGAAAATGGGCAATTGCACCAGCATGGGCAAGCATCCGGCCAGTGGGTTGAAGGAGTTCTCGCTGTAGAACTTCATCATGGCTTCCTGCATTTTCTGAGGTTCGTTTTTGTACTTCTCTTGCAGGGCTTTCAGCTTGGGTTGCAGTTCTTGCATTTTACGCATGGAGCGGGTTTGGGCCGAGTTTAGAGGCCACAGGGCCAAGCGGATGGCCACGGTCAGCAGCACAATGGCCAAGCCGTAGTTGCCGACCCACTCATGGAGTTGATGCAAGAGGTAAAACATGGCCTGGGTAATAATATTCACAGGGGAGTCTCCTGATTGACTGAGTTTGGCGTGTTGGGGGCTGGCACGGGATCCAGGCCGCCAGGGTGCAAGGGATGACACTTGAGTAGGCGTTTTAGGCCTAGCCATAGACCGGTTTTCACCCCGTGTGTCTCAACAGCGTCATGCACATACAAGGAACAAGTCGGGTGGAATCGGCAGACAGGGGGTAAAATCCACCGCCGAAACCGGACTGTCATTCTATAGCCCTTTATTAAACCAAGAACACAGGATTTCAGCATTGTTTTCTATGGGTTGCCGTCCACGGGGGGCGTTGGGCTAACGGGCAAAACTCGCTTGCCAGAAAGACGTATTCCTTGCAGGCATCGTTCCATTTTGGCCTGTAAATCGGCGAAGGTGGCTCCCAGCGCATCGGGTCGGGCGATAAAAACCAGGGCCCGATACTGGGAGATTCCCGGTAAAATGCCTTGTTTCAGGCCCAGGCGAACCAGTTCCCTCAGTCGACGCCGGACACGGTTCCGCTTGGTGGCTCGTTTGTGGATTTTTTTACTGACCACAAAGCCAATGCGTGTAGGGTAACTACGGCCAGATAGCTGGCTTGAAGCCAGGCTTGCCGGATTACGTTCAAGCCCGTACAACACAAAAAAAGGACAACCAAACAAACGCTTGCCGGATAAAGTTCGTTTAAACTCGCCCTTGGCTTTCAGGCGGTTTGATACAGGCAACACAAAGAGTGGCTTTGCTGGGTGCGGAAACTAGATGGCGATTTTATGGCGACCTTTGGCACGACGACGGTTCAAGGTTTTCTGCCCGCCGGGGGTAGCCATACGAGCGCGGAATCCGCTAACACGCAGTCTTTTACGCTTGGTGCCTTCCAAAGTGCGTTTCATGAGGAGATCTCCTTAAAATTAGAGCGCTTTCATACTTGAGTGAGATGTATTATCCATGAAAAATCATAGATTGCACGGCCTCCGTGAAAAGAAAGAGGCAATGGTACATTTGTGTAGGGCATTTGAGAGTGACTTTCCCCAAGCGGCGATAGAACGTGCCGGCCGGGTCAAGACCTTCAAACGGGATCCGATCATAGCGCAAAAAATCTTTATGTAAACGCTTTGATACGCTGGGCCAAGACGGCTGATGACTATGCTAGACTAACGATCTCAAGTCGGAATTTTCTCGTGAGAGAGTCGAGATAACTGGAACAAAAGGGACTTGTGTTTGCTCCGGCTTTTGTTCCCGGTTTTTTATGCTGCTTGAGTTCGGCTTTGGCGAGTGGCTCCGGCCTGAAGACTATGGTTTGCTCTCTTGTTTTACTCTAGAAAGAAGGGTTAGGGTTCCGCGATTATGGCTACATCGGTTCTGACCTCTGGCACCAATGAAAGTACCACGCATGCAGGCCTTGATTTGGCAATGCTTTGGCAAAAGGTACAAGCCGACCTGAAAGGTAAAATGAGCCAACCTAGCTTTGAAACCTGGATTTCTCCGCTGGAGATTGAGAAATTGACCGATAAGTCTGTGACTTTAAAGGCGGAGAGTGAGTTTAACCGGGAGTTAATTCTTAAACGGTATCGCAATGACTTGAAGGTGGCTTTTAGTGAGGCCATTGGTGCTTCCATAGAAGTGGCGGTAATCGTTGCCGAGCCGAAAGAAGAAGAACCGATCAGCGAGGAGGCTTTTGCCGCCCGTGAGTTGCCCAATCGTCCCTGGACGCCTCGGGTTACTCGCAGTAACTTAAACCCCCGTTATACCTTTGAATCCTTTGTGGTGGGACAGCACAACCGCTTTTGTCATGCGGCGGCGCTGGCGGTGGCTGAAACCCCGGCTCAAAGTTACAATCCTTTCTTTATCTATGGTGGGGTAGGCTTGGGCAAGACCCACCTGATGCAGGCCATTGGGCATTTCGCCTTGCAACACCATACCGATCTCAAGGTGCGCTACGTCACGGCGGAGCAGTTTACCAACGACATGATTAACGCCCTGGGGCAAAAGGACATGAAGGGGTTTCAGGATCGCTACCGGCGCAATGACATCCTGATCATTGACGACGTGCAGTTTCTGGAAGGTAAAACCCGCACCCAGGAAGAGGTTTTCCATACCTTTAACGCCCTGCACGAATCGGGCAAGCAAATTATCCTGTCCAGTGACCGTTCGCCCAAGAACCTGTCGCGCCTGGAGGATCGTTTGCGTAGCCGCTTTGAATGGGGGCTGATTGCTGATGTGCAGGTGCCTGATTTGGAAACCCGTGTGGCCATTTTGCAAAAAAAGGCCGAGCGAGAGCATTTTCAGGTGGGCATGGACGTACTGAACTTCATTGCGGAAAGCTACCCCAATAACATCCGGGAGTTGGAAGGCGCACTCAATAAAGTGGCCGCTTACGGTATGCTCACCCGCACCAGCATTGACCTGGTGGTGGCCCAAACGGTACTGGGCACCCCGGTGGATAACCGGCGCATTTCTCTGGAAGACATTCTGGAGACGGTGGCCGGGTACTACCACATGCGCTCATCTGATTTGAAAAGCCCTTCTCGGGCCAAGGATTTGTCCCATGCCCGACAGGTGGCCATTTACGTCATTCGGGAGCTGACCGAAGCCAGTTTTCCTAAAATTGGGGAGTTAATGGGCGGGCGTAAGCACACCACCATTTTGTACGCCTACGAAAAAATCAAGGAAGAGCTGGAAAGCCACCCGGTGCTAAAGCAGCAAATTGAGGAAATCCGGGGGAGAGTGAAGCCCCGGTAAACATTAATCGTTGATTTGGGTATAGGGATGAGAGTGGCATTTCTCCTACAGAAATATTAAATAAATTAATTTTTATAAAAAACAAACAAATTCCCTTATGCTTGTTATTGTTTCAAGTGTTTGGGAGGATTCAGGTTTTGCGTTTAAGACGATCTTCTAATTTAGAGAAAAAAATGAGTAATTGTTTGAGTGAATGTAAAAGCGCAATTGCTTATGCTGGCAAACAGGGCTTTAACGAGGCTTTAACCACAACGGTTGTGTTAGAAGTTTTTGAAAAAATGCTTGGATTCCACAAATACGAGGATGTTGAGCATCAATTGGCTGTTGACCAGCGAAAGCAAAGTTATGCTGATCTTGTACTGAAAGTGGGACAGACTTACGTTCCGGTTGAGGTAAAAGCTTCTACCACGCCTCTGGATGACAAGGCCCTGGGTCAACTCGAAGATTATTGGCGTTTGCTGAGCGCTAAATCTAAGTTTGGTATTTTGACCAATGGGATTGAATGGGTACTCTATCAATTTGAGAATGATCAAAGGCAGGTTGTTGCGAAAGTCAATTTTAACAAAGATGAAGATGCGGCTATCCTGGATTCCTTGTATTACTTTTCAAAATATGCCTTTGAGCAAGGTCACTCCGAAAAACATGCGGAAAGAACCCTTTATCCAGAGGCTCAAAATATTATTGATGTTCTGCTGTCTAAAAAAGTGTTATCGGCAGTTCGAAATGAAGTAAAGAGTAAATATGGTCGAACCATGGATGAGAATAAAATTAAAGCAGTTCTAAAGGAAGATATTTTGGCGAACTTTGAAGGTAAGCGCAAAAAGTAAAAAGCTAGGCCAACCGTTCCAAAATGGACTGAAGGGCCAGGCGGGTGTGGGCGTAGGTCAATCCCCCTTGCAGGTACACGGCATAGGGGGGGCGTAGAGGGCCATCGGCGGACAGCTCAATGGTGGAACCATCAATAAAGGTACCGCCAGCCATGACCACTTCATCGGCGTAACCGGGCGGATTGGCTGGAATGGGCACAATATGGCTGTTAATAGGGCTGAGGCTTTGCAGCACCTGACAGAATTTGACCAGCTTGTCCGCTTCTCGCAGGGTCAAAATCTGGATGATGTCGCTGCGGCTATCCTGCCAGTGGGGAGCCGTATCGTAGCCCGCTTGCTCAAACAGTTTGGCCGCCAGGCTCATGCCTTTCAGGGCCTCTTTCACCACGCCGGGGGCCAGGTACAAGCCTTGCAACAACAGTCGGGTGAGGTTAAAGGTGTATCCGCCGTCGGCACCCACGCCGGGGCAAGTTAAAAAATCGGCGCAGGCTGCCACCAAATCGGCCCGCCCGGCCACATAGCCACCGGCGGGCACAATGCCCCCACCCGCGTTTTTAATCAGGGAGCCCGCAATGAGGTCAGCCCCCACGGCAGTGGGCTCCTGAGTCTGGGTGAACTCCCCGTAACAGTTGTCCACCATCACAATGACCTGGGGGTGGATGGCTTTGACCGCCTGAATCAGTTCAGACAGTTGCGGGATGGTCAGGGAGGGGCGCAGGCTATAGCCTCGGGAGCGCTGGATGAACACCAGTCTGGCAGCCTTGATTTGCTCCGCTTCCGCTTCGGTAAATGTGGTTCGAACGGTATAGCCCGCAGCGGTCTCTGCCCCCGTTTCAGTTTTGGGTGGCGGGTTGAAAATGGACAGTTCCTGGTATTGAACCTGTTTGGCGGCCAGAGAGTGCTTGCTATTCCCTCGCAAGCCGATCACTTCTTCCAGCGTGTCATAGGGGCGTCCGGTGATAGACAGCATCGTATCGCCGGGTTGCAGGCAGCCATTGAGTCCCACGGACAAGGCATGGGTGCCGGACACAATTTGCACCCGAACCAAAGCGGCCTCTGCTTGCAGGGCGTGGGCAAATACGGCATCCGTGACTTCCCGCCCCAGGTCATCGTGGCCGTAGCCGCTCACCGATAAAAAATGCTCTTCGCCCACTTTATGCTGGACAAAGCCGGTTAAAACCCGCTGGAAGGTTTCATGATAAACGGCTTCCTGCTGGGGCCATACGGTTTCCTGAAGCTGGGCTTCAGCGGATAGAATCTGTGAGTGGGTGATAGAGGGGGAGGAAAGGCAATAAGGCTTCATAATGCTAGAAGCATAGCAGAAAAGCGGTTGATTTCTAGTTTATGAGTGGCTTTGGTTTTAACTTGGCTTTGGTTCTGGATGAAAGCTGGAAAGGGAATGCCCTTGGATGTTGTAAACCCCTCCGGTCGGAAAGACCGAAGGGGTTGTGAACTTTGAAAGGCAGGGAGGTTTACTTGACGCTGACCAGATGCGGGGTAACACCCAGTTCGTGCTGGAGCATTTTGGCCTTGGCGTATGCCATGGTGCGACGTTTTTCAGCGCCCTTGATGATAAAATGCACTGAAAAGGCGGTATTTTTTTGAGGTTTGCGGGGTTGTGGGGTCATCAGCGTATTAGCCTCCACCGTAGCGAATCTATAGTGATTCCTATCGGCGTGTTGCCATAAACCTTTAGGATTTTTGGTAATCCCGTCCAAATGGTTTAACATTTTGTAATATATAAAGGTGACAGCATTCGGGTTGAACGGTTGTAAAAAGTGTACGAATCCTATCATATATAATGGTAAGGGCCGTTAAAAGGGTATGGCGTATATCTGTCCCAAATTGGTTCCCCAAAGTTTGATTTCGACTTGCCTGAGGTGAAATGCAAGAATTTTTTCAAAAAAGTGCGCGTTGGATCGCATTGCTGATGTTGGTATCCTTGCTGGTGACCAGCTACATATTTTTATTTTGATAGTCACTATGCGCTTTCTGCATTGCTTATCCCGCTTTAAAACCCTGTGTTCTCTGATGCTGCTGGGTGGCTTGTTGCTGTCCAGCTTTTCCACAGGCGTTTTTGCTGATAATCGCCAGAAGATTCGCGAACTTCAGGGGCAAACCAGTTCCCTGAGGTCCCAAGCTGCCTTAATGCGCAAAAAAAAGCTGGAGAAAATGCGGGCCGCCCAGGTGCTGACCCAAAACCTGGCTGCCAATCAGCGGCGGTTGGAACTGGAGCGTCGTTCCCTGGAGTTTCATCAGCAGCGCTTGAGCGAGACCCGGGACAAATTGGTTTATTTGAACGGTCGTCTGGATGCCGTGATGGGTGAAGCGGTTCGATTGGGGCAAAACGCGGGCCGCCGATTGCGAAATCTGTACATGGGAGAACGTCTGAGTATGATTCAGATGATTCTGGAGGCCAACGATCTTTCCACCTTGCTGGATCGCATCTACTACAAGAAAAAGATCATGGCCCAGGACAAAAAATTGCTGGAAGACTTCCGGGTCAAAATTTCGGAGTTGAATGCCTTGAAGGCAGAGTTTGCTCAGCAAAAAACGGTCATTGGTCAGGCCATTGCGACCATTCGGGTAAAAAACGTGGAAATCCAGCGCTCCATCGAGATTGATCGGAATTTGCGAGAGCGTTACCGCAACGATGCGGCCTTCTACCAGCGGGCTGAGCAGGAACTATTGGCGGAATCTAACAGTATTACCGCTCAAATCCGCTCTTTAATGTCCTCTCGTCGAAAAACTTTTACTGTGGTGCGCAACAGCACGGGCAGCTTTATGTGGCCCATCAGCGGGCGGATTAGTTCGGGCTTTGGCTCTCGGTTTCACCCGATTCATCGCCGGGTAATTACCCATACCGGCCTGGATATTGCCGGGCCCAACGGCGGGGCCATTCACGCTGCCGATGGGGGCGAGGTTATTTTTGCCGGTTGGAAAGGCGGTTACGGCAAGGCCATCATGATTAACCATGGCAACCGCAACGGCCAGAATCTGGTGACCTTGTACGGGCACTTGTCCGCCATTTCGGTTTCAATCGGTCAGTCCGTGTCCAAGGGGCAGGTCATCGGGGCGGAAGGCTCTACCGGGTATTCCACCGGGCCCCACTTGCATTTTGAAGTGCGGGTGAATGGGGCTCCCGTCAATCCCATGGGGTATTTGTAGTTTCTTTGGGGCAATTTGGATTCAGCACAGCACTTTATCCAATTACCTCAAACTCTGGTAAAATGTTGGGGCTATGTTAAGAAAATATTAAAGGTAAAGAAAATATTAAAGCGCTGGAAAGCCGTGAGAACAATTTTGTATTTAGCACTTCATTATGGGTTCGACCGGCCGGGTTGCTCAGGTGACTGTGTCAAAGTACCAAGCAGTAGCCCCTAAAGTTTTGATTTTGCTCCATTGGGCAGGCCAGGCCCCTCTACAGAAGGAATTTCGTTTATGAATCAACCGGTAGACGGTTTGCGGACTTTACTCATCACCCATGAGGCTTGCTTTAGAGTTGGCCTGGCCAAGTCGATCCTGATTGGTTTGGGTCTCCTGGCCTGCGCTTCGGGTTCTGTCATGATGCCAGTGCAGGCGCAGGTGATCAATGATCCGGCGGCCAGTGTGTTAATGATGACTGCCAACACCCGTTTTCAGCCGGTGAAAGAGGCTGAGCCGGAAAATAATAAGTCTGAAGGCGGTAAGAAGAAACAGAAAGCGGCGGGCACGAATCAAACCACTTCACAGCAGACCTCGGTGACCGGCGCTGATGTGAAGACCCCTGATGTGACCGCCCTTCCCGCCATTTTGGAGCCTGATGCCCCGGAAGCAAAGGCGGATCCTGACGCAGGAAGTGTGGGCGCTTCCGGTGAGCCCATTAAAGCCCGTGCGGTTATGGTGGACATCAATAGCAACAACCTGAACTATGATCGGGATCACGACGTATATGTGGCCACGGGCTCGGTACACATGGTGATTTCGGATCAAAACTCCGAGCTGTATGCCGACAAGTTGATCTATGACCAGAATCAGGAGTTGGCCATTGCTGAAGGCAATGTGGTCATCGTTAAAGCCGGTCAGCGAACCGAGGGTACCTATGCCAAGATTGACCTGACCCGTCGCTCCGCCTTGATTAATGATCCGGTAACTACCATTTCGGCGGTACGGGTCAAGGCCAAGGAAGCCATGGTGAACAAGAATGAAATCATCATGGAGCATGGCCGCTTCATCATCAGTGGTATCGTCTATCAGCAGCTGGCCTCCCAAGGGGGGATTGGCAGCCTGGGACAAAATACGGGTAAAGGCTCACAGCAGGCCAAATTGCGCCGGGAATTTTCCAAAAAGGCTTATGAGAACCGCATTATGCGGACGAACTCTCTCACCTATGATCAGCAAAAGCAATTCGAAGAACTGGAAAGCCTGAAGCAGGGCAAGCAAAATTTTGATGATTCGCCGGGGAAAATTTCCCGCTTTAGTATTAAGGCCAAGGAAATTGAGGTGGTTCGTCATGAGGACGGGTATGACGATGTCATGCTGAAGCGTCCCAGCCTGTATATGGGCAAATATAAGCTGTTTACCTTCCCCAATACCGATATGTCCTACGATGGGCCCACCAAAAACATCCAGTATTTGGGCCCCGACGTTGGCTCTTACCGGGCATACGGCGGCGCTTACGCCGGGCCGGGTTGGGATTTTCACGTGGGTAAAGGCTCTTTGCGGGTGTCTCCCTTTGTGAGTTACGGCTCACCCGGCTTCTGGTCTTCCAACGGCAAATCCGGCAAGCAGATCGATGCAGGCTTTGGACTGGGCGGACTGGTTCACTACCGGGATGCCAGCACCACCGTGGATTTGGGTTATAACAGCCGGGTCGGTTCTCCCGTCATGTTTGCCGATCGGCGCATTACCGACAACACGCACTTTATGGCCGCTTATAACGATGGTTACGTCAATGGCTTGCTGGGGCAGACAGAGCGTCCCAATTACATTGCCCAGCTGACGGACTATCGGGTGTTGAAAGATTTCAAGAAGTTCCAGTTGACCTCGTTTGAGAGTATCGGCTACGCCCGGGATAACTTCTACCCCAACTTCCGGGAAACCTACTTTGTTGAGGCGGATCAAGGAAAATCGCCGCAAATGCTGGGCCGGGCCCAGTTACAGTTGCAACTGCAAAACACGGCGCCCCTGCTGACATTGGGTAAGTATGCCTCGATGGGGATGCGCGCCCAGTTGATTACCTCGGCCTATTCATCTGCGGATTTTGTGGCCCTGGGCCGGGTCGGCCCGACCTTGAACCTGAACCTGTTCGACAGTCGCCTGCAAACCAACTTGGGCTACACCGTCAGCCAGTCTATTGGCAAATCGCCGTTTGTATTCGACAGCTATTACGGCGGCGCTCAAAACGTTTCCATGAACAACCTGATTCGTATTAACAAGTTTTTGAGCCTGGGAAATAATGGCAGCTTCAGCTTGAATCGGGATAATGCCCGTAACGCTTTGGCTGTGGGCAATACGTTCTACATGATGATAGGGCCGACCGATGTGAAGGCCACTATTGGCTACGATTTCATCAACCGTCGCTCTTACTTTGGCTTCAATTACTTCCCAGGGGCCAATAACTCGGTGGTTAACTTCGATAAAATGCGCATCATGCAACCTGCCAATTTTACCCAGCAGGCCTCCACCGCTAGGTTTTAACCCGTCTCAAGCGAAATGTGGCTTGCGGGGACTGGCATCGACGTTCCTTGCCCCCTTCGTTTCATGGGATTTCTTTGGAAGCTGTCCCAAATTATGCTACACTCTGAACCATTCGCTATTACATAAAGCATTGCGCTTCTCCCCTTTGGCTTATGGGTGAAGCGCCTGATTTGATCCCGTCAAGTACTTGCAGGAAAGCGTGTATGTCTCTCAGAGATTGGTTTGCCTCCAAACGAGATAAGTCCACCCGGCTGGATGTGGCTGCTATGAATAATCGCCTCACCGATGAGGAAATCTGCAAGTTATGGACGCAGTGCTTTAATTGCCAGGAAAACCTTCCCACCAAGGAACTGGAGAAGAATTTAAACGTTTGTACCCAATGTGGTTACCATTTTCGGATTGGGGCCTATGCCCGCATTCAGCAATTGTGCGAAGCGTTTGAGGAACTGGATGCTGACTTGTCGCCCTCGGATCCCTTGACCTTTACCGATACCGAGCCTTATCTCAAGCGCCAGAAGGATGCCCACAAGAAAACCGGTCTGAATGACGCTGTCATTACAGGTGTTGGCCAGATTGAGGGTGAGTCTGTCGCCCTGGCGGTGATGGATTTCACCTACCTGGGGGGCAGTATGGGCAGCGTGGTGGGCGAAAAAATTACTCGGGTCATCGAACGCGCTTTGGCCGACCGGTTGCCGGTGGTGATTTTCTCCTCGTCCGGGGGGGCCCGCATGCAGGAAGGGACGTTTTCCCTGATGCAAATGGTGAAGACCGGGGCCGCTTTGGCCCGCTTGCATGAGGCTGGCCTGCTGTATGTGTCCGTATTGACCGAGCCCACCTTTGGTGGGGTAACAGCCAGTTTTGGCACCCTGGGCGATATTAATATCGCCGAAGAAGGGGCCAGAATCGGCTTTGCGGGTCGTCGGGTCATTGAGCAGACCATTCGCCAAAAGCTCCCTGCCGACTTCCAGACGGCTAATTACCTGTTGAATTATGGTCAGGTGGATATGGTGCTGCCGCGTCGGGAATTGGCGCCCATGCTGGCCAATCTCATTCGTTTGCACCGGCAATCCTCCGGTTTGAATCCGGCGGCCCAGACGTTCGCCAGCTCGGCGTCCGGGGCAGTGTCATAAGGAAACGCAAGCCAATGTCCGACAAGATCCTTCCCCTGGAGTTTGAAAAGCCCATAATGGCAATGGAAGAAAAGATTGAGGAACTGATGCGCTTAAGCCAGGACAGTAAGATCGACTTCTCTGAAGAGATTGATAAACTTCGTGCCCAGGCCGATGAGGTCAAAAGCAAGCTGTATCAAAAGCTGACCCCTGCCCAAAAGCTGCAAATCGCTCGGCATCCCCAGCGCCCCAACTTACTGGAAACGGTCAAGATGCTTTCGCCTAACGTGTGGATTGAAATGCGGGGCGATCGGGCCGGAACGGATGATCGGGCTATCATTGGTGGCATCATTGAATTGGCTTCCGGGCCAGTGATGGTGGTGGGAACCCAAAAAGGTCGTGGCATGAAGGAAAACCTCACCCACAACTTCGGGATGGCCAACCCGGAAGGGTACCGCAAGGCGTTGCGTCTGTTTGCGCATGCCGAAAAATTCAAAATGCCGGTTTTGACGGTGATTGATACCCCTGGCGCTTATCCGGGCATCGATGGGGAGCAGCATGGGATTGGGCAGGCCATTGCCTTCAATATTCGGGAAATGGCTCGCCTGAGAACGCCCATTATCTCTGTGGTGAGCGGCGAGGGCGCCTCCGGTGGGGCGCTGGGTATTGGGGTGGCCAACCGTATTTATATGCTGGAGCATGCCCTGTACACCGTGATTTCCCCGGAGGGCTGCGCTTCCATTTTGTGGCGGAGCGCCGAGTACGCCTCCAAAGCCGCCGAAGCCCTGAAAATTACCGCGCAGGATCTACTGGCCTTTGACATTGTGGACGGCATTATTCCAGAGCCTCAAGGGGGCGCTCATCAGGATCCAGCGACCACAGCCCAGCGTATTCTGGAAACGGTGGAATCCGCCATTGCCGAGCTGAAGGGCTATGATACCGAGAAGCTGCTGGTGGATCGTTACGATCGATTCCGTAAAATCGGGGCCTTCTGCGAGGCCAAATCCCCGGCCTTGAAGTCTTAGGCAATTTGCTCAAGGCGTTGAACCCTCGAAGCCGTTCTTTGGGCTTGTGGGGCTGGCATCTTGGCCAAAAGAAATGCCTCCACTGGTTTGGGCGGCATGCGCTTTTAGTAATGGGTGGTGCCGGGATATTGATCTGAATTATTAACTTTTGTTACGGTTTGGGCGTTTTATTTTCTCTGGCTAGCATCACTTTCCATTGACTTCGTTCATATAGACAACTCGAATGCAATGAAAGCCACCGACCGGCTGGGACAGACCACCGGAAGGAGATGATGAGGAAGTTGATTCTTTATGTCCACCGTTTACGACACCATGAATACGCATTTTGATGTGCTGGCGATGCCGGATTATGAGGCGGTCAGTCGACGATTTTTGCAAGGGTTTCAGCCATTTGTGACCGCCAAAAAATACCAGGCTGTGCGGGCCGTTCTGCGGGAAGATGTGCGCTACGAAAGTCTGGTGAAAAACCCCGATTTTATCGATGCCATTGTGCAGCAGATGGATGATGAAGCGGTTTTGGAGAAACGCTACATTTTTCTGTCGGTGAACACTCAGTCTGCGGTTTAATTTTTTCAGCCAATTGCCAGCTTAGAATGATCCATCCGTAGTGTTTTTTAGTTAGCCTCTGTTTTTGAAAAGGGTTTCAACCAAACAGTTTAAACACGCATAAACGATGTAAGCCTTGTCTTTCTCCGAAAGCTCGCTGTTGTCGGACTTTCGCAATGAAATCAACCAGACCGGGTTGCCAATTTTGGGCAGCCCGGTTCTTTTTAATGTAAAAAATTGTGAATTTTATATGTCTTCAGGATGTCACCTGGCTGAAGTTTAAGACGAATCTGCCGAGGGTACTGTACAGATGGCCTTAATTGTACGGTGCAACCCTATGAGCAGTCTGCCACCCCTCATTTTTTACCCCTTGTACCCGGGAGGGCCACAGGTCAGGGCCACCAATGCCTGGCTGAACGCCAACAGCTCGTTTCGCACGCAGGCCAATCAGTTTGTGCCGGCCTACGGTGTCAATTTGCCCACCGATTTAAGCGCCTCCGAAGCGGATACTTATTACACGCTGAGCGGTAACCGAACCATTTCTCGCCGCCCGGTTAGTCAGGCCAATCCCTCCAACACGCCCTTGGCGTTTGACGCCACCATGGTGGGCGGCTTAAAGCGGGCCGCTGTGCCAGCGGTGGCCCCTGAAATCCCCAATGTATTCAAGGCCGCTGAGCGGTTGTTAGCCGTCAGTGAGTTAAACATGACCGAATTGCTCTCTTTGCCTGACTTTCGCCTGATCAATATTGGACTGGGCTTAAAGGTCACCACCGATGGTCTGGGCGGGGTCGATAGCGTGTCGGTGGCGCCCAGCATTTTGGGAACGACCCGTCGGCTGGATGCCACGAGTCAGGATTTTGGCGGGTTGAATCGTGCGGAAATTACCACCGGTGCCACCTTCAAGGTGACCGATCTGTCCATTGACACCGGCCCGGCCATAGCGGCACCGATGAATGCCAACAAGCCTAACCCGGTGCAAAGTTTGCCCATCGGTGCGGACGCACTGAATTTAAACGTCAAGGAGCGCAATGCCGGTATCTTCAAGCTGCAAGAACAGGCGTTGCAGGCCTTGCAGTCCCTGGATCCTGAGTCGGCTAATCTGAATGCCCTGTTGCAACGTTTAGAGCAGCTGGATCAATTGGCTTCTGTGAACCCTTTGCCAAGCCAGAGCGCTCAAGCTCTGGGAACGGCCACGGACGGGCAGCAAGTGGCAGCCAACCGGGCCGGGTTTGGGGTGAAGCCCAGTCAGGATTTTCAATCGAATGTGGCGGGACTGATTAACGCCAGCAAGCAGTCGGAAAGCTATGCCAGCGCTTTCGCCCCCCGCATGGATCAGGTCATGAACGGAAAAATAGCGGGCTCTCCCTGGATGGGCGGGCAGTCGGCCAATGCCGGAAGCGGTGGCTTGGGAAATTCCGGTGGGTTTGACATGGGGGCCGTTGTGGCGGACGCCATGAGTCGCAAAGGCAAAGGGGGCAGTTACGTTCCCTTTCAGCGTTCCAGTGGCGGAGAATCCGGCTTTGCCAACGCCAATCCCTTTATGGGCTCGGGGGGAGGGCTGGGAGCGGGCTCTGGTGGTTTCAGCGCCTTTGGGGGGCAAGCCGATCCGAACGCTTACCGTCCCCGCAAGCCGTTGGCTTTTACCGCCTAGAAAGCGGAGGCTATAGCACGTTCAGCATTTTATGGGTTTGGGGAATGACCCGCACGTCGTCAAAGTATTGGGTCAGGTAGTTTTCGGCGGCAAACACCTGGCTGGGCAGGATGGAGACGGTGCGATCGCTCAGGCTGGTTTCCGGCTGCAGAATAATGGGGGTTTGCCGATGGGTGACAATGCCCCGCACCTCGGCCAGCTCTTCCAGGGTGGTGCGCTGGTTAAAGACCAGCTTGATGAAGCATTCCGTGGTCGGGTGGCTTTGGGCCGTGGCGTAAAATCGGGCGTGATTTTCAAATTGGGGGGCTTCGCCGGTGGCCGATGGCAATTTGATGTCCATGGCGATAATATCAGTCCAGGGCAGCACGCTTTCCAGAAAGTCAGCTTGGGTGCCGCTGGTCTCCAGGTAGGTTTTGGAGAGTCTTTGAATGTCCGGGAACACCGAGCGCAAAAACTGGTGATACAGTAAGGGCTCCCCACCGGTAAAGCTGACGCTGTGGTGTTTGGCGGTTTTCAGCAAGGACTGGATAATCTCCACCAGCGTTTCTGCGGACAAAGGGTTGTGATGATATTCAATGATGCCGCTTCCGGGTGGTGTTTCCACATGGCATTGCCCGGTGGGTGAGGTCATGGGTGTGTCACAGTAGGCGCATTTTAAATGACAATGGGCAAACCGGACGAACACCTGTCGTTTGCCCACGTAAATCCCTTCCCCTTGAATGGAGGAAAAGACTTCCTGTACCGGAGCGGTTTTGAGGCTTTCAGGGGTGAGGGAGGGATCGGTTAGGGGATGAATGGCCATGGCGGTTGTTCTGGATTGCGACAGTGTTCGTAGATATTGTAATACGATCGCCGCCATTCCGGGAGATATGGAACGCAAATTAAGACCGCTTGGTGCCGAAGGAAATCCGTTCCGGGAAACAAGTCGTCAGGAAACGCGTCAGTCTGGTATAGTCAAAGTATGGATAGACTTTAGTGGTTTAAAGGAGACTGTGGTGCAGCGCTGGAAAAAAATGCAGGCCTTTGCCTTGGCGTCCGTGGGAATTCTGGGGAGTTTATGGCTGACTTCCGCTTGGGCTCAGCGGGCCTTACAGGTGATTGGCCCGGACGGGCAACCACAGGATATTACGGCCCGCAATGCGGCCAGAGAAGCTGATTCGCTGATTCTTTACGATCCGGCCTTTGGGCCTTCCACACGCACCAATAGCTTTGGGGTGGAAGTGATTGCCAAGCCCTTGTCCGTCAATCGGGTTCAGGGACAAGAGGTGAAAACATACCAGGTGTCCGATGTGATCAGCGTGTGGGATTGCCAGTCCAACCAGTTGCTCAGTTGCGGCAACGCCACGATTCCGCAAAACGGGGTGGTTTTATCGGCCATTGGCAGCAAGCGGGACTGGCTTAAAACCCTCAAACCCGGTGATTTGCTCAAGATTGAAGAGGCCTGGTTCCAGCAGCGGCAAACCCGCCTGGATGTGGTCAACCCGTCGGCCACCAATAATCCCAACGGTTCTGGCTTTCCCGGCTTTCGGGCCTCCAACCAGATTGTGATGTATGATGCCCGCTACCCCAAGCCCACCACCGGCACCAACGAGTTTGGGTTTGAAGTGACGGTGCGCAACGGCATCGTGGTGGCTCAGGAAGGCTCAGACTCCACCATCCCGGCAGATGGCTTCGTGCTGAGTGGCCATGGCAAGGGGCGCAGCTGGTTAATCGCCAATGCCCCCCTGGGCGCCCATGTGGAGATCAGCCCGGAAAACGGTACGGTGCTTGCTTATACCGACTTTAGCACTTACGTGTACCAGTTTGATCAGGAATGGGCCAAGAGCCCGTGTGCGGATCAGGCCTGGAGCGTTACCGGGAAGCTGGATGCTGCCTGCAAGGCCATTCGGGATCAGAAAGAGGAAGCGATTCGCCTCAACGCGGAAGGCAAGACCGAGCAGGCCGCCCAGAATATTGCTCAAGCCCTGGAAAGCACCCACCGACGCTTATGGGCCAGTTACAAGGCCTTTCCCGCTGACACCATTCGGGGCGCCTGGCATCGTCCCGTCGAAAAGACACCGGCGGCCATTGGTGAAACCCTGGATCGTCTGAAAGCGGCAGGGATGAATACTGTCTTTCTGGAAACCTTTTTTCACGGCTACACCATTTTCCCCTCTCAAACGTATCAGGCCTATGGACTCCCCGCTCAAAATCCCAAGTTTCAGGGCGTGGATCTCTTGCAGGCCTGGGTACAACAGGCCCATCAGCGCAACATGAAAGTCCATGTGTGGTTCCAGACCTTTTATGGCGGAACCAACGCTTACTTGCCGCCGGGCCCCATCCTGAGCCGTTATCCCGCTTGGGCCAATGTGCAGTTCGCGGCGCTGAGTCCTCAGAAACTACCCGGCACTGTCCCGGCGGTGGGGCAACCTGCGATGAACGGCGTGAGCCGGGTCTATAGCGCCACGGCCAAGGCCAGCTCATCCCCTTCGGTGGACTCGAATGGGAAACCCACCCCGCTGGTGGTTTTGAAAACCCCGGAAAAGCCGGTGGCCTCCAATCTGGAGTTGGGCGCTTACTTTCTGGATCCGGCCAACCCCGAGGTGCAAGGATTTCTGCTGAAGTTGGTGGATGAAATCGTCAGCCGCTACGATGTGGATGGCTTCCAGCTGGATTATATTCGCTATCCGGCCAGCTTCCCCTCCGATCGCTTCAGTTACCGTAAAACCACCTGGGGCTATACGGAAGTGGCCCGAAAGGCCTTCAAGGCGCAGTATGGAATCGATCCGGCTGATATTGATCCCAAAAATCCTGAGTTTGAGAATTTATGGAAGGCCTGGAACGCTTACAAGGTCACTCAGGTCAATCAGTTTGTGCAAAAGGCCACCCAGTTAGTCCACCAGAAAAAGCCTGCCGTCAAAATCTCCGCGGCGGTATTCCCCGATGCGGACAGCGCCCTGGCGGTGAAGCATCAGGATTGGGCCGCCTGGGCCCAGAATGGCTGGATCGACTTTTTTGCGCCCATGACCCTGACCAGCGCCACCAAGGTGGTGGAGCGGGATACCCGCACCATGATCGGGCGGACGGCTGGCAAAGTGCCCGTTTATTCCGGGATTTTCGGGCCATTCAACAATAACGCCGCCGAACTGGTGCTTAGCCAGATTGATACGGCCAAGCAGGCCGGAGCCAGTGGCTACGTGTTGTTTGATACCGCTCATCTCACCAGTCGCATGCTGGAAGCGCTGACAGCGGTGCAGGCACCTCAGCAAACGGTGGTTCCCGTCACGCCTACGGTCAAGCCGGTCGTGGACGAGGCCCCCGTCAAGCCCAAGAAGCGTCGCTTTTTGTGGTGGCGCAAGTAGAGGTTGCTTTTCAGGATTGACGATGAAGGCGGCTTGCGGGGCGGGTCGCCTTCAGGTTCTTTCAAAATTCCGTACTGACAACGATTTGTTTTTTAATACTATACAAACGTGGATAGAGTTGCGTATAATACGCAAATACGTTACTTCTTGTGCTTGCGTACTAAATGCTTCAACAGGTTCACTTAAACAGGTACAAAGGATAGAGAGATTGTGAGTTATCAGCCTTGCCGATGGTATGACCCCTATCCACGGTTGGCATTTGCCCTAAAATTGCTGTATCTGGCCCCCGGCGCCATGCGCCTGACGGTGGCCCGACAGATTCAGCGGTTTTTGGTGGAGCAGTGGGACACCCCTCAGGTGCGCAAGGTGTTGCAGGAGATTCGGGTGAAGGCCAACGGCAATCGTTGGTACGATCAGGATCAGGAAACGGCCCAAACCGTGGAATTGCTGAAAAACAGCCCGGACTTTCTAAAAAGCCGAGTGGCTGAAAACATGCTGCAACTATTGATGGCGGAATCGGCCTAAAAGGCGTCTTTATATAAAATCAGGTAAGGCTGCCCTCACAGCCCGTTTCTAAAACTGCGTGCAGCTCAGGCAGCTCATTGTAGGCTGTAGCAATTTTCTCAGCCCGGATTTTCAACTCGCTGTGCTCAAACAGTTACAAACGGGTTTGAGGGCAGCCTTACCTAATTTGATATAAAGAGTGGGGATGCTTGGACCGGGGCTCAAGTGCTATGAATGTAAAATTTTCTTCAAGCATGCCTGATTTCGCATGACATTTTCCAGTCTGCGATCATAGAATAATCCAAACTCTAACTCTCTATCCTTTGTGCCTTTGCATGTTTCGGCTTGCACAGGCTTTTTTTTCGCCATAAAACGGCTTAAAATAACGCCAAACGAAAGCCCATTGCGCTGGCTGTTCGGTGCTTTTTGGCTTAGTGCTTGGGTTTGAGGGTGGGGAAGGCAATGACGTCCCGAATGTTGGGCGAATTGGTCAGGATCATAATTAAGCGATCGATCCCAATACCCAAGCCACCGCAGGGAGGCATGCCGTATTCCAGCGCCGTAATGTAGTCTTCATCCATCTGGTGGGCTTCATCGTTGCCGGAATCCCGTTGGGCCATCTGGCTTTCAAACCGTTGCCGCTGATCCAGCGGATCACTGAGTTCTGAAAAGGCGTTGGCGATTTCCCAGCCGTACACACGGGTCTCAAAACGCTCTACCAGTCTGGGGTTGTCCCGGTGCTCCTTGGCCAAGGGCGAGATTTCACGGGGGTAGTCGGTAATGTGGATGGGTTGAATCAGCTTGTGTTCAACCTTATCCTCAAATACCTTTTCCAGCGCATAGCCCCAGGTATCGTATTCTTCCACGAATACGCCCAGGCCTTTAGCGGCGTTGCGGGCGGCTTCATCGGTGTCGATGGTGGCAAAGTCCACGCCGGTTTCTTCTTTTACGCAATCAATCATGGACTTGCGAGGCCAGGGGCCAGCCAGGTCAATTTCCGTGCCTTGGAAGTCAATCTTAGTGGTACCCAGCACCTTTTGGGCTACGGTGGTTACGATTTCCTCGGTTAAGTCCATCATGTCGTTGTAGTCGGCATAGGCCTGGTACAGCTCGATCATGGTGAATTCCGGGTTGTGTTTGGGAGAGATGCCTTCGTTTCGGAAGTTCCGGTTCAGCTCAAACACCTTTTCGGAAATGCCGCCCACAATCAGCCGCTTCAGGAACAGTTCCGGGGCGATGCGCAGGTACATGTCAATTTCAAGGGTATTATGATGGGTCACAAAGGGACGGGCCGCTGCTCCCCCGGCCAGGGTTTGCAGCATGGGGGTTTCCACTTCCAAAAAGTCTTTGTCCAGCAGCAGTTTGCGGATTTCAGCGATGATTTTGCTGCGCTTGACTAAGGTATCCCGGCTGTCCGGGTTCACAATGAGATCCAGATAGCGCTGCCGGTAGCGGGTTTCCACATCGGTCAGCCCATGATACTTCTCCGGCAGTGGCAACAAGGATTTCCCCAGAATCTGCAACTGCCGGGTCTTAACGCTCAGTTCGCCTCGGGGGGTGCGCCGGATGGTGCCGGTGGCTCCGATCATATCGCCCACGTCCACCAGCTTCAGGGCCTCCATCATCTCTGGAGACAGGTTTTCCTTGTGGCAAAACACCTGAATTTTGCCGCTGGGGTCTTGCAGGTCAATAAACAGGCCGCTATTACGCAGGGCCATCACTCGACCGGCCACGGAAACCACGTCCTCGGTTTCCACGCCATTTTCCAGAGCGGCGTATTTGGCTTGCAGGGTGGCGTTGTCGCTGGTTTTTTCAAAATGGTAAGGGAAGGGATTTTGCCCCAGTTTGCGCCAGCTTTCCAGCTTATCAATACGGCCCTGGCGGATTTGGGCGGCATGCTCACTGGTGTGCGGGGTGTTTTCCGCTGGAGAGGTCGATTGGGCGGCTGGCGTTTTGCTCATGGGGATGGATCTCTTTGAATCAGATTTTATTTTGATTTTTGAGACTCTATAATAACCGAAAAGGTTTGTCCGTCGTGGGGTCAATTATGTCAAAACCCATTTTACAAGAGAATGACATCAATCTTCAGCCGATTCTGGATCGACGGGTGGTGATGGTGGGCTATGGCAATCAGGGACGGCCTCATGCCTTGAATTTGCGCGACTCTGGCGTGTCTGTCAAAATCGGGGCGCGCCCGGAGAGTCAAAAGCGAACGGTGGCCCTGGAAGATGGCTTTGAGGTTCTGCCGTTGCCGGAAGCCCTGACCTGGGCGGATGTGGTGATGCTGGCCTTGCCGGATGAAGTGATGGGCTCGGTCTATCCGCAAAGCATTGCGCCTCACCTGTCGGCCGGAAAAGCCCTGGGTTTTGTGCATGGGCTGGTCATTCACGAAGGCTGGGTACAACCCAGTGCGGATTTAGACGTGTTTATGGTGGCTCCCAAGGCCCAGGGGCTGGGGGTACGTAATAAGTATGTGGCGGGTGGCGGTGTGCCCGGTTTGTATGCGGTGCATCAAAATGCCACGGGGAACGCTGAAAGAATCGCCTTGGCCTACGCCAAAGCCATTGGCTGCGCTCGGGTGGGGGTCATGGAAACCACCTTTGCCGAAGAGGCCATTTGCGATTTATTTTCCGAGCAGGCCGTGTTGTGCGGCGGGCTGACTGGCCTGATTAAAGCGGCCTTTGATACCTTGGTGGAACGGGGCTTTTCCCCGGAAGTGGCCTATTTTGAGTGCTTGTATGAGGTAAAATTAATCGCCGATTTGCTGCACGAGCGAGGCATTACCGGTATGCGTCAGGGCATTAGCTCCACGGCCCTGTATGGAGATATCAGCCAAGGGGAGCGGGTCATTGACGCTCACGTGCGGGAAACCATGCGGCAGGTGCTGGATGAGATTGTGACCGGGCGCTTCAGTCAGGCTATGCAAACGGAATTTGCTGGGGGTAAGCCCCGCATTCAACAGGCTTTGTGGCAGGATGAGCAGCATTTGATTGAGCGCACCCATCGGGATCTGCGGGAACGCTTGAAGTTTTAGCCCTCCCATCGCCGACCTTTTCAGGGAGACTCCCCACAAGTGGGCGGTCTCGGTTATGATGAGAGAGTGCATTTACATTTCAAATGTAAAGCTGCACTGTTTGAGGGCCCGCAACTTTTTGGATGGATTGTCTTTAATAGAGAGTGAACCGGAAAGTTTTAAAAACCGTGAGTTAGGGAATTACATCCAGGAGTCATTTTTCTATGAGCTATCTGTCCATCCTTGAAAGGAAATCTGCCTGCATGAAACGGACTGAGAATGACGAGATTCTGCAAATTTTAGATCGATTGGAAAAATTGAGCGTCCGCCCGGAAAATCCGGGTCTGGGCTATCGCAATCTGGAAACCATCAACGCGCTGGTCAATACCCTGCGTGAAAAACTGGAATCCAAGGTGAACGTGGGAAGCTAGTCCCAAAACCGAATTTGCCTTTTCAAACAGAAACAAGCCCCGCATCCAAAGAAGTTCAAAGGAGTGTACGGGGCTTGTTGTGTTGAATCGGGTCTGACGTTTTAGGCCGGAACCAGGGCTTTTAAAGAATCAACCAGCTCCTGGACGGCGTTGGCGGATTTACGCAGCTCTTGCAATTCAGCGTCGCTGAGCTTCAGCTCCACCACTTGCTCAATGCCGTTTTTGCCCAACTTGACCGGTACACCCACGTACAGGTCTTTAATGCCGTATTGGCCGGTTAAGTACACGGCGCAAGGCAGAATTTTCTTTTTGTCCTTGGCGATGGACTCGATCATTTCCAACACCGAGGCGCTGGGAGCGTAGAAGGCGGAACCGGTTTTCAGGTAGCCCACGATTTCAGCGCCACCGTTGCGGGCCCGATCCACGATTTTATCGATGGTAGCGGCGTCCAGGAAATCCGACAACGGAATGCCAGCCACGGTGGTGTAGCGGGGCAGGGGCACCATGGTATCGCCGTGACCACCGAGTACAAAGCCCTGTACATCTTCTACCGATACATCCAGAGCTTCGGCGATAAAGGTTTTGTAGCGGGCGGAATCCAGTACCCCAGCCATGCCGAAGACCCGGTTGGAGGGGAAGCCGCAGGCTTGCAGAGCCACGTGGCACATAACGTCTAATGGGTTGGAAACCACAATGACCAAGGCATTGGGAGCGAATTTTTTGATGTTGTTGCACACATCGGTGACGATTTTGGCGTTGGTGGTCAGCAAATCATCACGGCTCATGCCGGGTTTGCGGGCAATACCGGCGGTCACCACCACGATATCGGAATCGGCGATGACCTCGTAGGTGTTGCTGCCCACTACACGGGTATCGTAACCGTAAATGGGGGCGGATTCCAGAATATCCAGGGCTTTGCCTTGGGGAATGCCTTCCAGAATGTCCACCACGGCCACGTGCTTGGACAATTCGGCTTCAGCCAAGCGCTGAACCAGCGTAGCGCCTACATTTCCGGCTCCAATGACGGAGATTTTATGAAGCATACGGTGTCTCCTTAAAAAACTAAAAAGCCTCGATATGGGTATGCTAACACAACCGCCGGGGGAACCACAAAAGCCGTTCTCCGCTGAAATCAGGGACAAGCGGGATGATTTTTGATAAGATTCAACCCATGAGTAAGGTGCAAGTTGATTCTGAGCGGCTGCTTCAAACCTTTTTGGAGATGGTGCGCATTGATAGCCCCAGTGGGGATGAGGCGGCTTTTCGGGCTTATCTGATTGAGCGTCTGACCGAAGTGGGCTTGACCGGGGTGACCGATGTCGGGGGCAATTTAATTGTGGATCTGCCCGCCCAGCATTGCGCCCACGATCGCATATTGGTTTTGTCTGGGCATATGGACGTGGTGCCGCCGTGCCACAACATTCAGCCGACCGTGCAGGAGGTTGATGGTGACCGGATTATTACTTCCGATAACACCACCGTACTGGGGGCCGATGATAAGGCCGGGCTGGCTCCCATTCTGGAAACGGTGTTTCTTTGTCTGCGGCACCAGTTGCCCATGCCCCGGCTGCGCCTGATCTTTACCACTCGGGAAGAAACCTCCCTCGGTGGGGCCAAAGACTTGTCCGATGAGAGCTTGCGGGCTGATTTCGCCATCACTCTGGATCATACCGGGCGGCAAGGGGTGATTATCAACCAGGCCCCCACTTACATTGAATTTGAGATTACCTGCCGGGGCAAAAGCGTGCATGCCGGTATTATGCCGGAGCAAGGGGTGAACGCCATTGTGTTTGCCAGTAAAGTCATTGAGCGCCTGCATCTGGGCCGGGTCGATGAGCAGACCACTTGCAACATCGGCTTTTTGACCGGCGGCAAGGCCACCAATATCGTGCCGGATTTGGCCACCCTTCAAGGGGAGTTGCGGGGCCATAACCCGCAAACGCTGGAAGCGGAGTTGGCCCATATCCAGCAAACCCTGGCGGAAGTCTCCGCAGCTATGCCAGGCACCAGTTACACGTTTACCCATTTCACCCAGTTTGAAGGCTACCACCTGGATGAAGCGCACCCCGGTGTGCAAAATTTGTTAAGTGCCGCTCGCGACACTGGCCTTGAGCCTCAGTTTATCCGCACCAACGGGGGCAGCGATAACAATATTTTCGTCAAGCGGGGCTTGCCCGGCGTGGTCCTCAGTGCGGGCTATATCGAGCCGCACTCCCTGAAGGAGCGGGTGCGCTTGAGCGAGATGACCCTGTGTTGCCAGTTTTTACAAAACATATTGGAAACCTTTGCCCATGAGCCTTTCTGAATTTTCCAAGCCTGAATCTTCGCAGCAGGTCACACTTGAGGAGAAAACCCTCAGTTCTCGGGTCATTCACACGGGCCGGGTGGCCAAGTTGCGGATCGATCAAGCCCTGCACCCTAGTGGGGCCACCGTGGAGCGGGAAGTGGTGGAGCATCCCGGTGGGGTGGTGGTTTGCCCCATTCTGGATGATGGGCGCCTTGTGTTTGTGGAGCAATGGCGCTATCCCTTGGGGCGCACCTTGCTGGAACTGCCCGCCGGTAAGCTGGATTGGCACAAGGGGGTGCCTGAAGATCCGGCGGAGGCCATCAAGCGGGAACTGTGGGAAGAAACAGGGTATCAGGCTCACCAATGGGAAGAACTGACCTACTTGTTTACCGCTCCCGGTTTTTGCGATGAAAAGCTATGGCTGTACAAGGCCACGGGTTTGTACAACGGTCACAAGGCCCATCAGCCCAGTGAGCATGAGTGGCTGGACGTGATTTTGCTGACCCCTGAGGAGGCCATGCGGAAAATTCGCGCTCGGGACATTGTGGACGCCAAGACGGTCTCTCTACTGTGCCTGTGTTTTCCCGGCTTGTTGTGAGGGTGGCTTTGAGGGTTTCAGATACTTTTCGGGATGCTCGTAGCCTTCCATGGCTTTGGTGACTCCTCCCCAGGCGGCAAAGGAGCAAAACAGGCTGGGAATAAAAATCAATTGAGAGCCGGGCAGCCAGCAGGTAGCCAGGCAAATGGCCCCGCTGAGCAGTGCTTTTTTACCAAAATCTTTGCAAAACCCGTCTTTAACCCCTTGTTTGAGTCCTTTCCAGGCAGCGCTGCGCTTGTCTTTGCCGCTCCACGGTTTACCGTTTGTCGCCTGGGGCGTGGCAGGCGTTTTTGGGGCTCTGGGATGCTGATAATCCTGATAATGTTGGTGGCCTTTCATTGCTGAAAACATGGCATCAATACCCAACCACAGGGGAATGGTGAATAATTGGGAGCCGGGCATCCAACAGGTGGCCAGTGTGACGGCAGTGGCAATGGCCCCATTTTTGAGCCACCAGTCCTTACTGGTTAAATCGTGTTTCAGGGAGCGCCAGGCCCCGGTGAGGCGTTCCCCGCTGAAAAAGCCCGCTTGGGGGGCGGGGTTATCCACAGGGACTGTTCGGGGTTGTTTTCCGTTGAATTGAACGGAATCCACGAGTCGTTTGGGCTGCAACAGTTCCGCAGCCCGAGACAATGGGCGCAAGGGAATGGGTGGGCTAGCGCTCGGGGAGAGGCTTGGGTTGTGCTTGGAAATGACCATCTGTAAGCAGCATTCATTTTGTGTCGTTAAAAAAGATGCCAATGTCATGGCACCAACGGAGAAAAACCGCTGCGACGATTTTGTTGCGCTCGGTTCAGTTGGTGGAGGGCAGATTGGATAGGATAGGGGGGGGTGGGGGTAGGAATATTCCGGCCAGGCCTATGACTACCAGCCGTGGACGGGGTAAAATAGAAAGACACTTTCCGCAATCCAGCCATGAGGCTACTTACGTGAATCGCTGGTCGATGGCTGGCCGGGAGGGTTATGCGGGTGTTCAAATCGGAGGGCTTATGTATGTCCAGTTTGCCAGTGTCTAGCTCACCAAAAACAGGGTCAAAAGGGGCGAGAACGGTATTATCGGTGGAAGAGCGGTTGTTTGTGGCCCTGGACTACCCGGATGCACCCAGTGCGCTGGCCTTGGCCGAGCGCCTGGCTCCCTTGGGCGTCAGCTACAAGATTGGCCTGCAACTGTTTTACGCCGAAGGGATGGCCGTAGTGCGTCAATTACGGCAGTTTGGCAAAACCGTGTTTGTGGATCTCAAATTGCACGATATTCCCAATACGGTGGCCGGGGCGGTGGATTCCCTGGTCAGCCAAGGGGTGGGTTTTTTGAATATGCACACCCAAGGCGGCCCGGAGATGATGCGGGCGGCGGTGACCTCGGCCCGGCAAGCGGCCAGCCGATTGGGGCAAGCGCCTCCCACACTGATTGGGGTGACGCTGCTGACCAGCCTTTCCGAGCATGCTTTGAATGAATTCCTCTTTGTGGAAGGGGTCTCCGTGGGAGAGTATGTGCAGCATCTGGCCATGCAGGCCAAAAAGGCCGGGCTGGATGGGGTGGTTTGCTCGGCGCAGGAGGCCCCCTTGATTCGGGCGGCATGCGGCCCCGACTTTTTACTAGTCACCCCGGGCATTCGTCCCGCCGGAGTGGGGGAGCAAGATCAGGCCCGGGTCATCACCCCGGCGCAGGCCCTTCAAAATGGCTCAGATTATCTGGTGATTGGCCGTCCCATCACCGGGGCCAGCGATCCGGTGGCCGCCACGCAGGCCATTCTGGATGAAATGCGTGGGGCGTTGGCGTGACCCGTCATCCCGCTCAGGCCACCCAGATTCAGGTGGTCTACCCCCACCCGGAGCATGTGGTTTACGAGGACAGCACCTTCCTGATGGGGTCGGTGCGCCAGGCGCCTGCCGGGGCCAAGCTGTATTTTAACGGGAAGCCGGTACCCCTTTCCCCTAAAGGGTTTTTCGCCTGGAAGATTCCTATTCGGGCGGGCATGAATCCCATTCAGTTGGAAGTGCGGACCCATACGGCCACCCCCCCCATCGCTCAGGCCCTATTTGCTTTAAAAGGCCAACCCTCCCTGGAGGTTTTGCCCAAGTCGCCTTTGGCTATCAATGAGGAAGCCCTGCAACCGGCCCATGATCTCTGGCTGATGCCCACGGATACCCTGACGGTGGCTTGTTTGGCCAGCGAGGGGGCTCAGGTGAGCTTTACCATTCCCGGCTGGGTGGAGACTCCCATCCCGGTGCCGCCTTATCTTGGTGATGAGCCTTATTTGGATACCCGTGAAGTTATTTTTTCCCAAAAACATTGGACGGCCCCGCGCATTCCCACCCATGGGTATTATCAGGCCCGGGTGCCGGTGGCGGCCTTGTTGCGGAATCATTCTGGGTTGCAGAATCATTCTGGGTTGCAGAACCATTCTGGAAGCCTTCCCCAGAAGGCGGCCATTGTGCTTCAGGTGCAATCTGGAACGCACAGCCTGAAAAAAACAGTGCCGGGTTGCCTGACGGTGTTGACCGCCCCCAAAGCCGCTGTCTTGAAAACCGATCGGGCGGTCACCCGTAAGAGCCCTCCCAACGGGAATCGCTTGACTCCTCAGCGAGCGAACACCGCCGTGTGGGTGGATGGCTTGCAAACGGAGTGGGCTCGGGTGGTCTTGAGTCCAGAAGAACATTGCTATGTCCCGCTGGATGCCCTGACTTTTTTGCCGACTGCTACTGGGGCCAGCCCCCTGGTCTTGGGTGGCATCCACACAGAATCCTTGGGCAGTACCGACTCCCGGGTGCGCTTGCGTTTTCAGCAAAACCCGGCACAGGCCTGCCCCATTCAGCTGGAAAGCATCCCCTCGGAGCGCATGGATCGCTTGCAAGTGCGACTGTATGGGGTGTGTGGACCTTACGATTTTATTCAGACGCCGCCGGATGATGCGGTGGTGCGGCAAATTCACTGGCGAGCGGTGGCCGACACCGTGTTGGAGTTTTGGATTGACCTGAAGCGGCCCTTGATTGGGTACGATTACGCCTGGCAGGATGGGGAATGGCAGATTCAGGTGCGAACCCTCCCTCGACAGATGGCAGATGTGAACATTCTGATTGACCCCGGCCATGGCGGGGCTGAATGGGGTTCCACCGGGCTGAATGGCCTGCCGGAGAAACAACTCAACCTGACGGTCAGCCGTCTGTTGCGAGACGCCTTGTTGCAGGCAGGCTTTCAGGCTTCACTGACCCGCAATAGCGATCAGACCCTCTCTTTGCAAGACCGTGGGGATCAAGTGATCCACACGCAGCCGCATATGGTGTTGAGTGTGCATCACAACGCCCTGCCGGATGGGCGTGATCCGTTGAAGGCGGAAGGGGCCTGCTGTTTCTACTACCACGCTTTTTCCAGGCCCTTGGCCCAAAAATTGCTGCAAGGCCTCACCGAGCCGGTGTCTGGCTATCAGACCATTCCCAATTACGGGCTGTTTGATGACAGCCTGTACATGACCCGCATTCATCAGGCGCTGGCTGTGCTGATTGAAGTGGGCTTTTTTACCAATCCCACCGAATTTGAACGGCTAATCGATCCGGCTTTCCAGCAGCAAGTGGTGGCCCGGTTGGTCTCGGCGCTAAGGTCTTACTGCTTACTAGCTTAGAGACTATCCGAAAAGCCTCCATTTCGGGTGTCTACTGCGTTCGTGCGCTGCTCAGCTTCGTTACTTATCAGTATAAGCGCCTTGCTTGCGCTGCTCCGGCCTTGTAGCCACGCCGACCTGAAAACTTTTTGGATAGTCTCTTAGGGCCATGGCGGGTTCGGCGGCAATGTCCCGGCGGTAGTATTTGCCATCAAAGCGAATTTGTCCGGCAATCTCGTAGGCCTTTTGCCGGGCCTCGGTTAGGGTGGGGGCGATTCCGGTCACGTTCAACACCCGTCCGCCAGCGGTGACTTTGCTCTGATCCGGCAGAACCTTGGTTCCGGCGTGAAAGATATGCACATCGTTGCTCAGGTACTGGGGAAAGAAAATAGGCGTGCCGGTGGGGTAGTGGCCGGGGTAGCCGCCTGCGGTCAAAACCACAGTCATGGCGCACTGATCTTGCTTAAAGCAAATGCCGGTGTCGGCGTAGCGGTGCAATTCGCCCTGGACGGTGGCCAACATCAAGTCCACAAGGTCATCCGCCAGCAGGGGCAGTACCACTTGGGTTTCCGGGTCGCCAAAGCGGGCGTTGAATTCAACGACTTTCGCTTCCCCTTCTGGGGTAACCATGAGTCCTGCGTATAAGATGCCTTTATAATTAATGCCTTCCGTTTGCAGGGCCTTGAGGGCCGGTTCTAATACGCTTTTTTGAACCGTTGCAATCAGAGCAGGGGTGGCCAGCGGCACCGGGGCGTAAGCGCCCATGCCCCCGGTGTTGGGGCCGGTGTTGTTTTCACCCACTTTTTTGTAATCCTGGGCCGCAATGCAGGGCAAAATGGTTTGTCCATCGCAAAAAGCCAGAATGGAAAGCTCTTGCCCCTGCATGAACTCCTCGATCACCACCGGCATTTCTTTTTGGAAAGCGTTGGCGATGGCCTGCTCCGCCTCAGAGAGCGTTGGGGCGATGGTGACGCCTTTCCCTGCCGCTAAGCCATCTTCTTTAATCACGTAAGGGGCGGTAAAATCTTGCAGGGCTTGCAACGCCTCTGCTTGGGTCTGGCAAAAGCGATACCCGGCGGTGGGGATGTTCGCTTTGGCCATCAGGGCTTTGGCAAAGGCTTTGCTGGATTCCAGCTGGGCCCCGGCCTGGGTGGGGCCAAAAATGGCCAGCCCTTTTTCCTGAAAGCGATCCACAATGCCCAAGGATAGTGGCAATTCCGGGCCCACAATGGTCAGATCAATCCCTTCCCGCTCGGCGAAAATCAGTAACCCCTGAATATCAGCAGGTTCAATGTCCAGGCGCTGCCCCAGTTCCTGCATGCCAGGGTTGCCCTGGGCAAAGTACAGCTGCGGCTGATGCCTGCTTTGGGATAAAGTCCAGGCGATGGCGTGTTCTCGTCCGCCGTTGCCGATGAGGAGAATTTTCATGGGCTGTTGAACCTATTGACTTAATGATGGACTGACTGCTGGGGCTTTGTCCCCCATCATAGGGCAAACCTAAGGGCTTGAGTAGTCTGCTTGAGGCGTCTGAATGTCTGCAGTTGAGAGATGCGTGGCGGAATGGGATAAGAGCAGAATCATTGTGTGGGGCTTGGTCCTGCGTGCTTAACAAAACTATAGATTGACTTGGATGAGGGCAATTCCTGAGATTCAGAGTGCTTTATGAGTCGAGAATATCAATAAATTCAGGCCTTTTTAGCCAGTCAGCCTCGCAAGATTTTGAGTTCAGCAAGCACAGGATTTTATTTGAAATTTTAATTCACAAGGAGCTTTAAGAATGGTGACTGCTCGTTTATTTGGTCAAATTGCCTTGAGTGGTTCAGTGCGCAAAAAAATTAGTACGGCTTTATATCAGGAATACTCGCAAGCCGCCCGTCAGTTAAAACGTTCGGGTGTATTGAACGGCCTTGAGGCTGAGTTAAAGGTAAAAGCTAACAAGGCATTCCCTGGAAGTACTGCTCAGGATTATATCCAGTTGGCTTACAAGGACGCCAAGGGAAAAGTGCAGAAGATCGCATTGCAGCCTCGGGATGTAAGAGGAAGTGTCTCCGTTATTGATTATTTGAGAAGCGCGCTGGAAAAGGCCGAGGGCTTCAATGCGGATGATATTCGGCGGGGTATGGCCCACAGTAAAAATTATCAGGCGTATCGGGCTGCTCTGACCCAAAACGGACAGTTAGTCAACAACTTGCCCGAAAATACCAGTGTTAAATTTAAGCGTTCATTCCTTACTGGGCGTAAATTGGCTAAAATTTCAGTACCGACCTTCAATGAAGAGGGTGCGGTGACAGGTTGTCTTCAGCAAGTGCTTAAAAAGTCCAGAGGTGCTCAAATGCCTCAGTTTGTGAATGAAGCCCTGGAACACGCCAATTTGGTTTTTGAAAACGCCATCAACCCTCATGATTTGTTGTCGGCTCGCCAAATTCAGCAAGAGGCAAAACAGGTTAAGCAGACTTACGTACAAACTGCGGCGAAGGGTCTAAAAAAGCCCTGGGCTAAAACGCAACAGCAAGTGCAGGCGTTAATAGATACCCCCTCTCGAAGTATTGAGGAAAATACCCAACGCTTACTGGAGATCCAATCGTCTTATAAAAAGGCAGAGGAAAAGGTGGGCCGGGTTGCTCAACGTCAACAGCAGTTTAAATATCTCAATCGGGAGTTTGACCAGTTGGCTCAATTAGCGGCACGCTCTCCCAGCCGTGGGGCCGCTGAAATCAATCTGGCTCAGCAAAAGCAAAAGGCCGTGACTGCTTATCACAAGATGCAGGCTAGTCTTGGTAACACAATTAAGACCAAGTTCCGTCAGGACTTCGCCAGGGCCAATCAGCAATTTCCGCAGAGTCAGGCCGAAACCCAGACCCCTGGTTTGTTGAGCCGCCTTTATGATCGTTTGCCCACTCGGGCTGGCATTCAAAGCGCTTTGCAAGGGCTACTTGAATATGTAGGTGGTTAACGTTATCCATAAAACGTTCTTAAGAACCTGAATAACCCTGAATAACAAAGTCTAAAAGCCCGGTGGAGAATTCGCCGGGCTTTTGCCTTCTGTAATTTCATGAAGGGTTACTAGGGGCGCAGCCGCTCTTGTAGGGCTGCTTCCAAATCGGCCACAGACCCATGGTTGACCAGCACCCAGTCCCAGTTCGTAATGGTATCCAGTTCGTTTTCCGTGGGATCATCCTCACTGACAATCTGTCCTCGCAGGGCACGAACCTCCCGGCTGGCTTCCAATCGAATCAACAAGGCCCCGTGGGCTTTCAGCAAGTCATATTCTCGCTTTAGGCGGACATCGGAAATCAACTTTTTCCCGGGTTGGCTGAGTACCTGCTTCAGCCAGTAATCGGGATCCTGGGCTCGACCCCAATCGCCCAGGGCAATCAGGCCGGGTCGGTATTCGGCTTTGTGCGCTTCCACTTCTTCCACCGTTAAGCCGTGCTGTTGGGCAAAGGCTATTTTAATGGCCTGAGCGATGGGAATTTGCTTAAACGTTGGCAAGCGCTTTAGTAGCAGTTGGGCCAACGTGTCCTTGCCGGAATATTGCTTTCCGGCAATGGCAATAATCTCGTATTGCTCAATGGGTTTGGCGGGCTGTCCAGTTTTAGGCATCTTTCCATTATCATAGAGAAGTTGTTTGTTGTGCCAGCCAAACTGTTGGGGAGTGGAAGTGTTATGTTTTTGTCCGAAGAACAACTGAGTATTCGGGATCTGGCCCGTGATTTCGTGGATCGGGATCTGAAGCCGGTGGTCAGGCAGTTGGAAACCGGCGATCTGCAAATTTTAAAAAGCTTATGGGCCAAAATGGCCGAAACCGGACTGACTAGCCTGCCTTTTGCCGAGGCATTTGGTGGGGCGGCGGTGGATAGCCTCTCCTACTTTTTGGTGCTGGAAGAAATCGCCAAGGTGTCGGCGGCTCTGGCCACCTCTTTATCCGTGCATGTTTCATTGGCCGGGTTGCCCATTCAGTATTACGGCACCGAGGCCCAGAAACAGCAGTATTTGCCGCATTTGGTCAGTGGACAAAAAATAGGGGCTTTTGCGCTCACTGAGCCCAATGCCGGAAGCGACGCCGGGGCCGGCCTGACCACGGCCGATAAGGACGGGGATGCTTACATCCTCAACGGTTCCAAGTTGTTTATTACCAACGCCCTGATTGGACATGTGTTTATCGCCACGGCCCGTACCGATGCCAAAACACCGGGCCCAAAGGGCTTGTCCGCTTTTATTATCGATCGCGATACGCCTGGCCTGACCATTACCAAGGGCGATGAAAAAATGGGTCTGTTGGGCGGCGATTGGGGCGAATTGCACTTTGATAATTGCCGGGTGGCTGCTTCGCAGCGCCTGTCGGACGAGGGGCAAGGCTTTAAATTGTTTATGCGCAGCCTGAATATCGGGCGCATCAGCATTGGGGCTATCTCCTTGGGGCTGGCTCAGGCCTGCCTGGAGGCTTCCCTGCAATACGCCAGGGAGCGCCAGCAGTTTGGCAAGCCCATTGCCGAGTTTCAGGCCATCCAGTTTAAGCTGGCCGACATGGCCCTGAAGATTGAAGCGGCCCGAAATCTGGTGTACAATGCGGCACGACTGAAGGAGGCTGGCAAGGACTTTGCCCTGGAAGCCTCCATGGCCAAGTTGTACGCTTCGGAAATTTGTAACCAGTGCGCCAGCGAAGCGGTTCAGATTTTCGGTGGCTACGGCTACACCAAGGATTTTCCGGTGGAGCGCTATTTCCGGGACGCTCGGGTCATGTCGCTGTTTGAAGGCACCAGCGAGATTCAGCGCATCATTATCGCCAAGCAGTTGCTGAGTTAGCCCTTGGAGAGGCTGTTCCGGTCACTATTCCCTCCCTTTTATAATTACCCCGCCCCAAGACAAGGATTTTAGACGTGGAAACCACTCAAAGTCATCTCCGGCAAGAACTGGAAGCGGTTCGCCAAGAAGCCCAGGCTGCTTTGGAAGCCGCCAACACCAAGGATGCCCTGGAGGGGGTTCGGGTGGAGTATTTGGGGCGGAAGGGCCGCATCACCGGTATGATGCGGGGCCTCAAGGATGTTTCCCCGGAAGAACGGCCCTTGGTGGGAGCGTTGGCCAATGAGATTCAGGAGGTGTTGGGACAGGCCCTGGATGCCAGGCTGAACGCATACCTGCAAGCCGAAATCGCCGAGAAACTCAAGGCCGAAACCATTGATGTGACCATGCCGGGTACCTATCGCCCTTCCGGTAGTCAGCACCCCCTGACCCGCACCATCGAGGAAATTTGCCAGATTTTTGCGGGCATGGGCTTTGAGGCCATCGACGATGACTTTTGCCCAGAGATTGAGACCGATTTCTACAACTTTGACGCCCTGAACTTTCCAGAAAACCACCCGGCCCGGGATATGCAGGACACCTATTACACCAATGTGGCGGGTCACGTGCTGCTGCGCTCTCAAACGTCTAACGCTCAGATTCGCTACATGGAAAACCACCCCTTGCCCATCCGGGTGGTCTCCCCCGGGCGGGTGTACCGGAACGAGGAGGTCAACAGCCGCAAGTTCGTGCTGTTTCATCAGTTGGAAGGCTTGCTGGTGGATGACAATGTGCGCTTTTCTGATTTGAAGGGTATTTTGCACGAATTTACCCGCCAGTTCTTTGGCGCCGAGCGTCCCACCCGCTTTCGGGCCAGTTTTTTCCCCTTCACCGAGCCTAGTGCCGAGGTGGATGTGCAGTGCATTTTCTGTGAAGGCAAGGGCTGTCACGTGTGCAGTCAGGCCGGTTGGCTGGAAATTCTGGGGGCGGGCATGGTGGACCCCAACGTGCTGCGCAACGTGAACATCGATCCCGAAAAATACAACGGCTTCGCCTTTGGCATGGGCATCGAGCGGCTGGCCATGCTCAAGTATTCCATCAACGATATCCGCTTGTTCTTCAACAATGACCTGCGGTTTCTGAACCAGTTTAAAGGGCTTTAATCATGCGTATTTCTCTGGAATGGTTGAAAGATTATGTGGATATCACCGGGCTTTCCCCGGAAGCAATCGCCAGCGCCCTGACCAACGCTGGGCTGGAAGTGGAAGGCATTGAGTACAGCGGCCCCAAGTTTAACGGGGTGGTGGTCGGTAAGGTGCTGGCCTTGGCTCCGCACCCCAACGCGGATAAATTGCGCTTGGTGACCGTGGATTTGGGGAGCGCGCAGACCCAAGTGGTTTGCGGGGCGCCCAACGTGCGAGAAGGCATTTTGATAGCTTTTGCTCAAGAAGGGGCGACTGTCCTCAGCCGCAAGGACAATAGCCTGTTTACGCTGGGTCGGGCTAAAATCCGTGGGGTGGAATCCGCTGGGATGGTCTGCTCCCTGGATGAATTGGGTTTGGAAACCCAATACCCTAAAACCGAAGAGGGCATTTGGCCGCTGGACGGCATTGCCACCCAAGCCCAACTGGGGCAGGATCTTAAACAGGTGTTGGGCCTGCAAGGCGATGTGATTCTGGAGATTGCCCCCACCGCCAATCGTGGGGATCAGATGTCCATGCTGGGGGTGGCCCGTGAAGTGGCCGCCCTGTTTGATCGGGCTTTGTGCTTTCCTTCGGAGAGTGAGCTTAAACCTAGCGGGCAAACCGATCTGGCCGTGCAGTTGAGCGATCCGGCGGTTTGTCGTTACTACGCCGGAGCCGTGCTGGCCAATGTCAAGGTTGGCCCTTCCCCGGACTGGATGGCCCGTCGCTTGCTGGCCGCTGGGGTGCGCTCCATCAGCAACGTGGTGGATATTACCAACTACGTCATGCTGGAAATGGGCCAGCCCTTGCATGCGTTTGATCAACAGAAACTGGGCATGCAAGGTACTGTGGATGTGCGTCGGGCCAAAGCGGGTGAAACCCTGACTACGTTGGATGACGTGGCCCGTACCTTGACTACGGAGTCCCTGCTGATTACTTTTAACGATCAGCCGGTGGCCATGGCGGGCCTGATGGGTGGAGCCAGCACGGAAATGGATGATCAGTCCACCCGTATTTTTCTGGAGGCGGCCTGGTTTGAGCCAGCGGCGGTGCGTAAGAGCGCCAAATCAGTGGGCTTGCGTTCGGAAGCCTCGGCTCGTTTTGAGCGGGGTGTGGATATTGAGAATTGCCGTAATGCCATGTTGCGGGCCATTGAATTATTGCAACAGTTCGCTGGGGCCGAGTGGGTTGCTGTCACTGAATCTCCTCTGCCAGCGCCGCAGGAGCAGACCATTCCGCTGCATAATGAGCGTATTGAAAAGGTGCTGGGCTTGCGTATTCCGCCCGCTGGGGTGCGAAACATCCTGGAGAAGTTGGGCTTTGGGGTGGAGCCCGATGAATCCGCAGCCAGCGTCAATGTTCGGGTGCCCTCTTTCCGGCAGGCCGATGTGACCCGTGAGATTGATGTCATTGAGGAAATCGTGCGGATTTACGGCTACGATAAGGTGCCTTACACCTTGCCTCAAAAAACCGGGACGGCCACGCCCACCTTCCGGGCTCGTACCCTCAAGCAGGTCGCCGATTCGCTGCGGGGTCAAGGCTTGCAGGAGGTGATGACCACCTCCCTGATTGGCCAAAGCCTGCTGGATAAAACCGGGTTTAGCGTAAATGCCGATCAACTGGTGTCTGTGCTGAATTCGCATTCGTCTGATCACACCATGATGCGGCAGTCCCTATTGCCCAACATTCTGGAAGTGGCCAAATTCAATCAGGCCCAGGGCAATGAGGATGTGTGGATTTACGAGATGGGCCGCACTTACTTCAAGTTAGGCAAAGCCAACCAAAAAAATTCGGGCGTGGCCGAACGCTTGTGCTTGGGCGGACTGATCACCGGTTCCGCCGCGGTGGGCCAATGGCACCGCAAGGAGCCTGCTGATTTCTACTTGCTGAAAGGCATTTTGGAGAACTTGTTCGGCAACTTGAATTTGAGCCCGCTGCTGAGTTTTGCCCCCGCTCAGGAGGTGCGCTATCTGCATCCGGGTAAGGCTGCCAGCGTGTTGTTGGGAGAAAAACCCAAGGAAATTGGTCTGATTGGGGAGCTGCACCCGGAAGTCCGCAAGACCCTCAAGTTCCGTCATCCAGTGTACGTGTTTGAGCTGAACGTGGAGGCTATTTACAAGGTTCTCAAACAAACCCAGCAAGTGACCAAAGCCACCGAGATTTCTCATTTCCCGGCCATGCGACGGGATATGGCCTTCCTGGCTCCCAATACGCTCAGCCATCAGCAGATTTTATCCGTGCTGCGGGGAGCCCAAGAGCCCTTGCTGCGTCAAGTCGAGCTGTTTGACGAGTATCGCTCCGAGCAATTGGGTGCGGAGAACCGCAGTTTGGCCTACCGCCTGACCTTCCAGTCCAACGAAGGCACTATGACCGATGCGGAGATTGATCAGCGTCTGAATCAGCTTAAAGACCTGCTCAGTCAGCAGTTGCCCGTACAATTCCGTTAAGCGAGATCGCGCTGTTAGAAGGACTGTTCGCCCTGTTGAACGGGTACCGGCACCGCCTGAAACTGAAAGGCTTGTTGCAGGTTAAAGCCTGCCGCCTTGGAAACCAGTTCTTTGACGCTGCGAAAATCAGCGGCCGCCTCAGAACAACGCAGTTGATCCTGCAAAAAATACTTGCTGGTGCGGTAACGTCGGTCACTGGGCAGGGTGACTTTCTCGGTGAAATGTTCAGGCGATTCGCTCATGGCTTCCGCAGACCCTCTCCTGTTTTTATAAAGTGCCACTATCTGTATAAAGGGGATTGACCGGCCGCTTAGCGCTAGTTTGTAAGGAAATTGTAATAAACAGGGCCGGATTCTCCAAAGCGTCTGTTGCGGCTGTCTTTTTGCTAAGATTGCCGAATGAACGCCTTTTTTTCTTACCAAGTACAGGCCACCCAGGGGAACGCTCGGGCAGGCCTGCTGCAAACCCCCCATGGGTTGGTGCATACGCCGGTCTTTATGCCGGTGGGCACTCATTCTGCCGTGCGCACCCTGACCTGGCCCCAGGTGGCTGAGACCGGGGCGGAAATCGTGTTGTCCAACTCTTACCATTTGTACCTGCGTCCGGGACACCAACTGGTGGAGAAGGCAGGCGGTTTACACCAGTGGATGAACTGGCAAAAGCCCATTCTGACGGATTCCGGGGGGTTTCAGGTGTTCAGTCTGGCCAAGCACCGGGACATCACCCCGGAAGGTGTCTACTTCAAGGACGTGGTGGACGGTAAGAAGCACTTTATGGGCCCCAAGGAATCCATGCGCATTCAAAATGCCCTGGGCGCCGATATTATCATGGCTTTTGACGAGTGCCCACCCGGTGCGGCGGATTACAACTACGCCAAAAAATCTTTAGAGATGACCAATCGCTGGCTGGAAATCTGTTTTGAGCATCATGCCCGGCCCGATCAGGCCTTATTCCCTATTGTGCAGGGTTCTGTGTATGAGGATCTGCGGGTGCAAAGCGTGGATTTTGTCTCTCAATTCGATGCGGTGGGCTTTGCCATTGGCGGGGTCAGCGTGGGTGAAACCAAAATGCAGATGAATCAGGTGGTTTCCTTTACGGCTCCCCGTATGCCTGCCGATAAGCCCCGGTATTTGATGGGGGTGGGTACGCCGGAGGATTTGCTGGAGGGCATTCGCCACGGCATTGACATGTTTGACTGCGTGATGCCCACCCGAGTGGCCCGTCATGGTTCCTACTTCACGCCCACCGGTAAAAAAATTATCCGCAACGCCGAGCATCAAGAGGCCTTCAGCCCGCTGGTGGAAGGTTGCGCCTGTTACGCCTGCCAAAATCATACCCGGGCCTACTTGCGGCATATCTTCCGCATGGGAGAAACCACGGCAGCCACCTTGCTGAGCATTCACAACATTTATACGCTGGTGCAACTGGCCAAAGAGGCTCGGCAGCACATTTTGGCTGGCACTTTCGAGGATTTTTATCAGCAGCGGATGGCCTTGATGGGCTTGGCACCCGGCGTGTTCCCTGCGCCTTGATATAATAGAAACACCCGAAGGAGATACCCAAACAGCGCTATGTGGGAACAAGACCCAGCGGATCCAGGTCAATTCAACGCCCCGTATTGTCAGCTACCGCCTATTGAAGGAGAGCGACGCAAGGAGCAGGATCGACGTTCCGCCGAACGGCAGGGCAAGTATGATCGACGGCGGAACCGTTGCCAGCACTGTTTGCATTTTCAGGAAGCCGTAACCACCGAGAACGGTCTGTGTGTGCTGCATCAAGTGCCTGTAAGCCACGATGCGTTCGCCTGTCCCAACTTTGATCCGCTGATATCCGGTGAGAGCCGGAAACCGACACGTTGAGGAATGGCCCGGTATTTCGCAGCTCTGCTGGAATGCTGCTTCCCTTGCGGGTAAAACTGAGATACAACTACAAACAACTGGTTTGAGCGACAGTAATAACAGAAATGGGGGAATTGTGACAGACATTTTTATTGTGGAGAGTGCCCGTACACCGATCGGCAGCTTTTTGGGCAGTTTGGCCTCGTTAGCTGCGCCAGATTTAGGGGCCATTGCCCTGCAAGCCGCGCTCAAGCGAAGCGGTGTGGCTGGAGAGGCGATTGACGAAGTGATTTTAGGCTGCGTGTTGGCCGCAGGTATCGGACAGGCCCCGGCCCGTCAGGCCTTGCGAAAGGCTGGCCTGCCTGACTCCGTGGGGGCCTTGACCATTAACAAGGTCTGCGGCTCGGGGATGAAAGCGGTGATGCTGGGCGCAAGCGCCATTCGGGCCGGAGAGGCCCAGTTGGTGCTGGCTGGAGGTATGGAGTCCATGTCCAACGCCCCCCATTACCTCAACGGTTTGCGGGGCGGGGTCAAAATGGGACACCAGCAAATGCTGGACGGCATGATCCACGATGGCTTGTGGGATCCGTACAACAACTTGCACATGGGCAATTGCGCCGAGCAGTGCGTCACTAAATATCAACTCACCCGAGAGGCGCAGGACGAGTTTGCCAAGCAAAGCTATCTGAAGGCCCAAAAAGCGGTTGAAAGCGGCGTGTTCAAGGCGGAAATCGAGCCGGTCAGTATTCCCCAGTGCAAGGGCGACCCCAAAGTGGTGGACTCCGATGAGGAGCCTTTCAAAGGGGATCCCGAGAAGCTGGCGGGATTGCGCCCCGCCTTCGATAAGAACGGGGCCATTACCGCCGGTAACGCCTCGACCCTGAATGACGGGGCGGCGGCGATGCTTTTGGCTTCTGAAGCGGCTGTGAAAGCGCACGGCCTGAAGCCGGTGGCCAAGCTGGTAGCCTCCGCTACCCACAGCCAGGAGCCGGTTTGGTTTACCACCGCCCCGGTGGGGGCCATGCAAAAGGCCCTGAGCAAGGCAAACCTGTCGGTAGCCGATATTGATCTGTTTGAGGTCAACGAGGCCTTTGCCGCCGTGGCCATGGTGGCCCAGCAAGAGTTGGGCATCCCGGTGGATCGCCTGAACATTCATGGTGGGGCGGTGGCCTTGGGACATCCTATTGGGGCCAGCGGGGCCCGCATTCTGGTGACCTTGCTGCACGCCTTAAAGCGGCAGGGCAAGAAGCGGGGACTGGCTTCCTTGTGTATTGGTGGCGGCGAGGCTACGGCCATGATTGTGGAATTGGTGTAGAAGGGGGCTGACTCATGATGAATGCATGTCAAATCACGGAATCGGCCGCTGGGGCTGGAAAGTCGGCTGTTATTCAGGCGGTGGGCGTGGTGGGGGCCGGACAAATGGGCAATGGCATTGCTCAGGTCATGGCCCAACAGGCTGGATTGTCGGTGGTGGTGCAGGACGTTAGCGCCGTAGCCCTGGAGAAGGCCGCTGCCAGTATTGAAAAAAGCCTCTCCAAATTCGTGGAAAAGTCTCAGATTACTTTGGAGCAAAAGGCCCACATTTTGGATCGCATCCAGTACGAAACTGCCTTGGAGGCTTTGAAAGATGCCGACTTGGTGGTGGAAGCCATCGTGGAGAATGAGGCTGTCAAGAAAGAGGTTTTTCAGAAGCTGGATGCCTTGCTGAAACCCACGGCCATTTTGGCCAGTAATACCTCCAGTATTTCCATTACCCGTTTGGCGGCGGCCACGCAGCGCCCGGCCCAGGTCATTGGCATGCACTTTATGAACCCGGTGCCCTTGATGAAGCTAGTGGAAATCATTCGGGGGGCCCAAACCAGCGATGAGACCTATGCGGTCGTGGCTGACTTAACCGCCCGCCTGAACAAGACGGGCGTGGTCAGTCGGGATTTTCCCGGTTTTATCTCCAATCGGGTGCTGATGCCCCTGATTAATGAGGCCATTTTTACCCTCTACGAGGGCATTGGTTCCGCCGAGGATATTGATACCGTCCTCAAGCTGGGCATGAACCACCCTATGGGGCCGCTGACGCTGGCTGATTTCATTGGGCTGGATACCTGTTTGGCCATTATGAATGTGCTGCACGATGGGTTTCAGGATCCCCGGTTTCGCCCCTGCCCGCTGCTGAAGCAGTATGTAGATGCTGGTTATTTGGGTCGCAAAAGTGGCCGTGGCTTTTTTAGCTACAGTTAACCGAGGGTTGGCGTATAACTATGCGTTTTCGGCCTAAAGTCAATGAAAAATGGCTGGGCATCGGCTTGACCCTTTTAGGCTTTGCAGGATTGCTTCGAGGGCTGTGGATGACCCAAGCCCCGGTAGGCGCTCCGCCTTCCGCCCAAAACGCTCCGGCTGTTTCAGCGGCTGGAAGGGGCCCCGATTTGTCGTCCGCCACCGAAGGTCGCCTGCCCTGTCGGGTGTTGGTGGTGTTTGATGGCGATACCCTGGGTTGTGACCTGAATCAGGATGGAGAGTTGCAAAAGCCGCAGGAGCAGGTTCGGCTCTTGGGGATTGATTCCCCGGAGATGCACTACTCCCGTAAAAACGCCACTTACGGTAGCAATCGGCCTCAAGATGAGCCCTTTGCCCAGGAGGCCAGTCGCTGGTTAACTCGCCAAGCCAGCGGGAAAACGGTTTATCTGGAGTTTGACGCCCGGCGACACGATAAGTACCAGCGAACGCTGGCTTATGTGTTTTTGGGGACGCAAGCCGGAGTTTCCCTCAACGAGCAACTCCTGTCTTTGGGGTATGCCACCACCTTGTTTTTGGGGATGAATCGCCGTTATGAAGCCGTTTTTCTGACCACGGAGGCTCAGGCACGACAGCAACAGCGGGGGCTATGGGGGCGGTCTCGCTCACTTTAAGGCAGGCGAGCGGATTGGCTCTGAGACTTGTTTATAGGGGGATGTAGGACTTTGCGGGAAGACAAGCCTTCCCCGTTATTTAAGCTCGTAGCAAGGGTTGCCCCAATTGGGTGAACAACCGATCCAGCAGGTACAGGGACAAGCCCACCACGTTGAAGTAGCAGCCCTCCACCCGTTCAATTAGAGTGCTGCCGTAGCCTTGAATGGCGTAGGCCCCGGCTTTGTCCATCGGTTCCCCGGTGGTGATGTAGGCCTCGATTTCCGCATCGCTGAGCGGACGCATCTGCACGGTGGTACAAAGCGACTGACAAACCATGGGCGGTATTTGCGTCTGGCTATCGGGTTCTCGGCTATCAGGACTAAACACGGCAATGCCGGTATGCACCTGATGGGCGTTGCCTTGCAGGGCTTTCAGCATGCGGAAGGCGTCTTCCTTGCTTTTGGGCTTGCCAAATATCTCAGAGCCGATAGCCACCAGCGTATCGGAGCCGATGACGTAATACTGGTTATGGTGTTTATACACTTCCTGGGCCTTGGTTCGGGCTAAAAACTGCACCACTTCCGCCGGGGAGAGGTGATCCAGATGAAAGCCCTCCTCATCCACGTTGGGCACGATGACTTCAAAGGCCAGTCCCAACGATTCCAGCAGCTCTCGCCGCCGGGGAGAGCCGGAGGCCAAAATAACCGGATGGCTGAGGGTAATGCGTTGGTTGCTTGGGGTGGTTTCAGTGTCCAGCATGGGGTTTCATCCTATGGGCGTGTGAGGAGAGTGATGTCTGGGAATCTCAGGAATCTACAGCGTAGAATCTAAACTTTGGCTGCGGGCCTTGCCCACAATCTGGCCGGATTTGGCTTGTACGTAAAGCTTATCAGCCAGTTCCGGCGGCAAGAAAGTTTGGGGCGTCTCCGGGTGATCGTGAGTGTACACATAGCCCACCCCGTGTCCGTAGGTTTGTGCCCCGCTGTAATGGGCGTCCCGCAGGTGCGGCGGCACCGGGTAATTGTGCCCGTTTCGGGTGATATCGGCCATGGCGGCGTCAATGGCGTTAATGGCCGTGTTGCTTTTGGGGGCGTTGGCGGTGTAAATGGTGGCCATCGTCAAAGGAATGCGACCTTCCGGCAGGCCCAGTCTTTCGACCGCTTGGGCGGCGGCCACGGCCAACTGGAACGCTTGCGGATCGGCCAGGCCCACATCCTCACTGGCGGTAATCATCAACCGGCGGGCGATAAAGCGGGGATCTTCCCCACCGGCTAGCATTTTGCCCAGCCAGTAAATAGCGGCGTCCGCGTCACCGCCCCGCATGCTCTTTTGGTAGGCGGAGGCGTGATCGTAATGCTCATCGCCTTGCCGGTCGTAGTTCAGCCGGTTTTGCTGGGCCAGTTGCTCCAGCAGGGTCATTTCAATCAGGCGGGTTGCGGTGCCGGTTTCGTCCTGGGTGATAGGAGCGCACTTAAAGGCTGTTTCCAGCAGGTTCAGGGCGCTGCGTCCGTCGCCGTTGGCATAATCGGCGATAAAACCCATGGCCTCCAGCGAAATGGTCAGCTTCTGCCGGGTTTTTCCCAGAAAGACCACCCCCCGTTTGATGAGGGTTTTCATATGCTCTCGGGTCAAGGCCTTCAGGCGCACAATTAAAACCCGGGACAGCAGCGCCGGGATGACCTGGAAAGACGGATTTTCCGTGGTGGCCCCCATTAAAATAATGGTGCCGTTTTCCACAAAGGGTAAAATGGCGTCTTGCTGGGTTTTGCTGTACCGGTGAATTTCATCGATGAACACCACGGTGGGCGCCCCGGAGAGCTTGAGGGATTCCTCGGCCTGGCTTACGGCTTCTCGCAACTCCTTAATGCCGGAGTTGACCGCGCTCAGTTCAATAAATTCAGCGCCAGAGCCTTGGGCGATAATGCGGGCCAGGGTGGTTTTGCCCACACCCGGCAAGCCCCAGAAAATTAAAGAGATAAGCTGGCGGGTTTCAATCAGGTTTCGCAAGGGAGTCCCTGTGCCCAGTACCTCTTCCTGCCCCAGATAGTCATCCAGCGTTTTGGGACGCATCAGTTCGGGCAGGGGTGTTTGCCGATTCTGCTCCGCCAGTAAATTCAAGAGGTTGTTGTTTTGCATGGCCGCTGTTCAAAAGGGTGTTTGTTGCGTTTGTGTAGCGAATGGCTTCATTTTAAGCCAAAGACAGGTAAAATAAGAAAGACAGAATGAGAAGCAGTGGCTCTGAATTCTGGTATTCAGCGCTATTTTAAACACGGAAGAGGCTGGGGGCTTTTGTCCATTCAGATTTTCCCATACAAATTGACCCAAGGGGCATTGGAGGCCCGATTGGCAACCGGTGAAACCGTTTTGCCCGGTCAGTTGTTGCGTTTTGATGAACTGCCCTTTGTGTTTGGCGAAGTCAGTGAGGTGCAAGCCTTGCCCGATATCGTGGCTGGCTTGCCGGAAGGGCACAATGTCAAAATTACCCTGTTGAGAGGGACGCCTTCTTTAAAGCCAACGGCTGTGACCCCCTTGAGCGCCCAAGAGATGGTGAAGGAGGTCGTTCAGCTCTTGCCCACCCCGGAGTACCCGGTGGACTTGGGCACCTTTCGATCCGATTACTTGCGCTTGGGGCCTTTCACGCTGGTGGAGGGGCCTAATTTCCTGCTGAAATACCAGGCCTTGCTGGCCATGATGGAAGCGGTGCGGCCTTATCAGAAAATGCTGATTCTGGATCCGGTGGGGGTGTTTGAGTCGGTGGGCGATATTGCTTGCTATCAGGCCGGTGAAACAGTCCGCCTGAGTTTGCAGGAAGTTAGTATTCGGCGCTTTCTGGACGCTTTTGGCTCTCTCTTTCCCGAAGGGATTCGTAAACCGGTGACCGAGGCGGTGGCTTCCCACTGGCCCGCCAGTGGTTCGTTTAGCGGCTTTAGCCCGTTATTGGTCAGCGGCATGATTACTGAATCCCTGCTGAAAAATATTATTTTGCAGAATTGTGCCCACGTTATTCGCAACAAGTTATTTGCGGAAGCCCCAGCCCAGGTGTTAGACCTCAAGGCATTGGCTCAAAATCGCGTTTCCGTGCTGGATTTGTCGCTGTTACAGGAGCCCTGGAAGAGCTTCTTCTACCAGGAGGTGATGGCGCAGGTATTTGCAGCGCCGGAATTGGGCTTGACCCCCATCCTGATTTATCCCGAAAATTATTTGCCCGATTTACCGGACTGGATACAGCAGGCTGATGAGACCGAGCGCCACATGCTGGCGGTGGCCTCGAATTACGGCTCTGCCACAGTTCGGCAATGGGCCAGTAATCTGGTCAGCGTGCGGGCTTCCCGGTTGCCAGTCATTCGGGGAGAGTTGACCTTGGGCCTGCCAGTGGCGTTTGGCGAACCAGAAGAATGGTTGGAGCCCTTGCCCGTGGCGCCACCGGTTTCGGTGTCGGCGGCTGAGGGACAAGCAAGCGCTCCGGGGCCTCCTGTGGTTGAGTCGGCAGTTGAAGCAGTCCCAGTTGGCCTGCCTGTGGAGACCCCGGCTTTGTTGGAGCCATTGGGGGGGGCCGCTGAGTCTATCGCTGCCACGGTGACGGCTTCGGAATTTGCCTCTGCGGCGGTGACCTCTCCGGTCGTCCCGGCGTTGGAACCGGCGCATCAGCCCCCTATCGAGGATGCTTTAGTCAGTGACTTGCTGTCTTTTTCGCCGCCTTCATCCCCAGGAGCGGTGGTGGAGGAGCCTCCGGTGGTGGCTGAGGATGTGCCCCTGAGCTTTGCCAAGGGCCCGGCCAGCGAGCGCATTGAAGAATATATTGAAGACTATTTAGAGGAATGCCTTTTAGAGGAAGAATTTTTAGAGGCCGGGGCCGTTTCACCGGTTTTTCCAGCCCCGCTGGATACGGAAGCGCCGGAAACGCCTGAACAGGGCTTGTTTCATTTCGGGCCGGAAGAAGACCTGTCGCAAGGTGTCTTACCAGAGAAGTGGCCCGAGGAAGCCCAGCAGCCAGATGAAAAGGACGGTATTCCGCTGCAAGTTCAAGAAGTCGCCCCGGAAACGTCGATGCCTTTTTCCAGTGCGCCCGGGACAACCCCATCGGCTTTTTCCCCGGCAATGCCAGTGGTCGATTTATCCACGACTGTTTTAGAGGAAGCCCCCGGCTTTTTGAGTCTGGAGCAGTTGAGTGAACTGCTGAATGCTCCAGAGCCTGTGGTCAATGCGATTCATCAACACATCGAAGACCCTTTGGACTACCCGGATGCGGATGAGGGTGCTGTTCCAGAAGAAATGGGAGATGCATCCAACTTTCCACACCCAGCGCCTCCGGCCCGCTCCGATGAAATGGCACAGGTGTCAGTGGCGGCCCCTGCGCCTGTCATTTCCGGGACTGCGCCCCCAGCCTTTCCTGAGCCGGACGCTTATGCGCCCGATGAATTTGATTTTGATCTGAATCTGGATCAGAAAGTGGAACAGTTTGGGGAGCCGGTCTTGCCTGTCCAGTCACCCGTTTCCGGCTCGAATCTGGGAGCCCGTATTGCTCAAAGCCTGGATCCGTTTGAGGAATCGCCAACGCCCGTGGCCGCAGGTCCTTCGCGTTCCGCGGTTGACGCCCCGGCGCATCCTCAAGCTCCCGTTGCGGAACTGGCCAACGTGCTGTCCGAGGCGATGCCAATGCCGATGCCTATGGCACCCAGTGCCAATCAGCAAGCCTTGCAAGAGAATCTGGATCTGCTGTACCCTCCTGTGACACAGGCTGAGGCTCAAGCCCCTGAAGCACCCGGCTCTGTCGACGAACGCTCCCTGGAGGCTAACAAAGCCAATGGAGCAGAGGGGGAACTGCCTGCTTTGCCGGTGGCTCCCCGGGAGATCGCCCCTGCTGCCGAGATGCCTCCCGTCGCAGCCAGAATGGTTACCTCTTCAGGGTCTGAATCTCGGCCTTTTCAGGTGGGAGACAAGGTACGTCACGCCCAATACGGCTTGGGGATTGTGCAAAAGGTCATCCCGGTGGAGCAATCCACGATTTTAAACATTACCTTTGAAGCCGTGGGCAAGCGTTTGCTGGATCCGGTTTTGACGCGACTAACACTGGAAACAGCAGTTTCGTAGCGGCTAAAACGGGGTGAACTGAACGTGTTCTCCAGCGATGTTGGATGGAATTCCTTGATCGGGTGATCGGTTGTGATTGCTTGATCGGGGCGTGTGTTGTTCTGTGGGTTTGGGCGGCCAAGGGCCGTTGGGACTGTGTTAGAATCTAAAATTCAGGCCTAAAAGTCATGTTTGCGTCAGCAAACAGGTTTGCGTTTTAAAAAGGCCCGTTCTGGAAATTTGAACCTCCTTGGCTTTTCCAGCACCCGCCTTGTCTATCGTTATCACCCCTTCAACCCAACCCAATGAAAGGTTTGCCCCATGCAGGAACCGTCCGTGCAGGAAGCCAGCGCCATCAACTATAAAGAGACTTTAAATTTGCCTCAAACCGCTTTCAAGATGAAAGCCGGGGCTGCCACCCGGGAAGTGGAAATTGAAACTCACTGGGAGCAGGCCAAAGTCTATGAAACCCTTATGGCCAGCCGGAACAAGGCAAACAAGTTTGTGCTGCACGATGGCCCGCCTTACCTCAGTTCCGATAAAATCCATATCGGTACGGCCCTGAACAAGATTTTGAAGGACATTGTGACCCGCTACAAGTCCCAGCAAGGGTTTTATACCCCTTATGTGCCCGGATACGATGGCCATGGCTTGCCCATTGAAAACGCCGTGGTTAAAAACATTAAAGGCGGACGGCATGCCATTTCCGAAGTGGAATTGCGTAAGCGCTGCCGGGAATTTGCCCTGGCCAACCTCAAGGGTCAGGAAACCAACTTTAAGCGTTTAGGAGTATGGGGTCATTGGGAAAAGCCATACATCACCATTGATGCCGAGTTTGAGGCCACCCAGATCAAGGTCTTTGGGAAACTCTATGAGAAAGGCTTTGTCTATAAGGGCTTAAAGCCGGTCTACTGGTGCCCCACTTGCGAAACCGCTTTGGCGGACGCTGAGGTGGAGTACGGCGATCACGTCAGTCACAGCATTTATGTGAAATTTCCCGTGAAAAACGTGGACAATACCTCGCTGGAGGCTCAGTTCAAAACCCTGCTGGCGGATGCCGCTCTGGTCATCTGGACGACGACCCCCTGGACTTTGCCTGCCAACCTGGCCTTGGCCATTAACCCCGAATTCACCTACCATTTGGTGAAAAGCCGTTGGGGTAAGCTGTTAGTCGCTGAAAAGCTGCTGCCTGCCTTTGCCAAAGTCATCATGACCCCGGAGGCGTTCGCCGAATATGAGTTGATCGGCTCTACCGATGATTTTGAGGCCATTGCTGAATTTGAAGGCCGGGAGCTGGAAGGCCTGATTACTCGCCATCCGTTTATCGATCGGGAAAGCCCCGTCTTGATGGGCGATCATGTCACGCTGGATGCCGGTACCGGGATTGTTCACACCGCCCCCGGTCACGGGATGGAAGACTATCTGGTAGTGCAGCAGTACAACCGGGAACAGTTCAGGGATAAGCCCCTGCCCATTTTGTCCCCGCTGGATAACAGCGGCAAGTTTACCGATGAGGCACTTGTGCCAGAACTGTTGGGCGTTCCCTATCATCTGGGAAATCCCATTGTGCTGGAAATTCTTCGCGCTAAAAATGCCCTGTTACACGACAGCAAGTTTACCCACAGCTATCCGCATTGCTGGCGCTGCCACAAGCCGGTCATTTACCGGGCCACCGAGCAGTGGTTTATTGATATTGAAAAATTCCGGCCCGATTCGCTGAAGGCCATCGATACCGTGCAGTGGCTGCCGGAACGGGGCCGTAACCGTATTTTTAACATGGTGGAAGGCCGGGGCGACTGGTGCCTCAGCCGTCAACGGGTATGGGGCGTACCCATCCCCATTTTTTACTATGAAGACAACCGGGAAGTGCTGATCACCCCGGAAATCATCGAGCACCTCTACGAGCTGTTCAAAGTCCACAGTTCTGACATCTGGTGGGCCCAGTCCGCCGAGGAATTGCTGGCCGGTTTGCCGGAGAGCCTAAAGGCCCAATACGGCCTGGGTCAGCGTAAGCTGGTGAAAGAAATGGACATTATGGACGTGTGGTTCGACAGTGGCATCACCCACACCGCTGTGGTGGATGCCCGCAAAGATGAACTGGGCGAACTGCCGGTGGAACTGTATCTGGAAGGCTCTGACCAGCACCGGGGCTGGTTCCAGTCCTCCTTGCTGACCAGCGTGATGCTGTATAACAAAGCCCCTTACAAAAGCGTCCTCACCCACGGATTTGTGCTGGATGAGGCCGGGCGCAAGATGAGCAAATCCCTGGGCAACGTGGTAGACCCCAATTCGGTCATTAAAGAGTACGGCGCTGATGTGCTGCGTCTGTGGGTGGCCAGCGTGGACTACACCAATGATGTGCGCATCGGCAAAAACACCCTGCACCAGATGGCCGAAGTGTACAAAAAAGTGCGCAACACGGTGCGCTTTATTCTGGGGAATTTGTACGACTTTGATCCGGCCCAGCACAGTGTGCCTTACGCAAAGTTGTCCATGTTGGATCGCTACACCCTGCACCGCTTGCAGCACATTTTGGGCAACATTACGGAGGCCTTCGAGCAGTGGGAGTTTAACCGTTACTGCCACGAGATTCAGTATTTGTGCATGGCCGATTTATCGGCGTTGTACTTTGATGTGACCAAGGACATTTTGTATTGCGACGCTGCCAATGCCCCCCGTCGTCGGGCGGTGCAAACGGTGCTGTATGAGTTGCTGCAAACCATTCTGCCAGTGCTGGTGCCGGTCACTCCCCACTTGGCCGAGGATATCTGGCTAAGCCTGCCTGACAGCCAAAAAACCAAGGTGGATGGCGTGGCCCCGGTCAGCGCCACCTTGCTGCCCTGGCCACAGCCCAATGCCCAGTACCTCAATGCCGAATTGGCACAATCGTTTGAGCAGTTGTTGAGTGTGAAAGAGGCGGTCAACCAAGCCCTGGAAGGCCCTCGTTCCGAAGGGCGCATCGGAAAATCTCTGGATGCTCAGGTGAGCCTGCTGCCTGAGTCACCGGCGGTTTTGGACTTGCTCGGCCAGCTGTCGGCTAGCGAGCATGAAGTCCTGTTCAATGTCTCTGTGGTTACCGTGGCCACGGCTCCGCCGGACGTTACGACATTGGATTGGCATACCCAGATGGCTGGAAATGGGGTAACCGTTTACGCCATGCCCGCCACTGAGGCCAAATGTGTGCGTTGCTGGAAGTCCGATGCCATGGTGGGCAAGATGCCCGGTCACCCGGAAATCTGCCAACGCTGTCACCAGGCGGTTGGATAGCCTTCCATTAATTTTGGTAAGTATCTTTTCACAACACGTTTGTAAAACTGCGAGCGGCTTAGGCAAGCTGCGGAATTGCTTTTTGCGAAGTTGCCCCGCATCCATTTTTTGTGAAGAGATACTTACCTTAATTTTTTTGATCAATTTGTTTTAAGGGCACCGTTCGTGAGGAACATAATTCACGGAAGGTATTCCTGTGTAATATGGAAGAGATTCCATTTTACGCGTTGGAATTTTGGTCCGTTAAAAACGAGTGAATTGAAAATGAAGGAGATTCGATGAATTACAAGAAAATCGTCCCCGCTGTTGCCTTGACGGTGGGCATGGCCGCCTCGATCACTGCCGCTCAAGCGGAGTCTTTGTTTCAGCTCAGCGAAGTTTCCAGCTCTGGGACGTTAATCGCCGAGGCGGAGCATCACGATGGGGCCAAGGCCGATCAGCATAAGGCCTGTGAACACAAGGACGGCAAGCACGAGAAAGATGCCAAGCATCACGCCGATCACCACAAAGATGGCGAGCATCACTGTGGCGCTGATAAGAAAGATAAGAAAGATGGCGCTGACAAAGATCACGGCAAAGACGCCGATCACAAATGCGCCGCCGGTGCCTGCGGGGCTCATAAGTAAGTAGTCGGTCACTATTCATGCAAGTGTTGAATTCAGGAGAGGGTAGCGCAGTGTCGAAGCTGCCGGAGTCGAACGAGGCTTTGGTGGGTTTTCAGCAATGCCCGGTACTGGGCGTTGGCCTGGGACTGCGCAGGCCTCTCCTGGAATCAACCTTGGCCGCATCGGACATTATTGACTGGCTGGAATTTACCCCGGAAAACTACATGGGTCGTGGCGGCAAGTCGGTTCGAATGTTGCAGCGGGCTCAAGCCCAGTTTCTGCTGGTTAGCCACGGGGTCAGCTTGTCCGTGGGCAGCGTTGATCCCATTTCGGAGTTATACCTGGATGACTTGCAGGCCCTGTTTGAGTGGGCCCAACCGGCCTGGTTCAGCGATCATCTCTGTTTTAGCAGTGTGGACGGGCTGTATTTTAACGATTTAATGCCCTTACCCCGCACCCGGGAGACGGTGCGGCACGTGGTGTCCCGCATTCATCAACTACAAGACCGTGTTCAGCGGGTTTTCCTGATCGAAAATATTTCGCAGTACATAAATACGCCCTTTGACGAGCTGGCGGACGCTGATTTTATCAGTGACATTGTGACCCAGGCCGATTGTGGCCTGCTGCTGGATGTGAACAATGTGTATGTTAACGCCGTCAATCATGGCTTTGACCCGCTGACCTTCCTGGAAAATATTCCGCTGGAGCGGGTGGTGCAAATTCATGTGGCTGGGCACCATCAGTTCCCGGACGGCTTGGTGGATACTCACGGGGCCCCAGTGGCTGATCCGGTGTGGGATTTGCTGGAATGGGTCTTGCAACGCAGCCGCCCTTGTGGGGTGATGCTGGAGCGGGATACCCATTTGCCCGCTTTTGCGGAATTGGTGCCTGAGTTGCAAAAAATTCGGCAGTTGTGGAATCAAACTGGTCAACCGGTGGTGAATCGGGCGGGTTGTTCGCAGCGGGAGTTGCTTCATGTCCCTGCGTGAGTGGCAAGAACAGCTGGGAAGTCAACTCTTGCAGCCAAGGCCGCACGCTCAGGCCAGTCTTAGCAAGGAGATCAATGCCGGTGCGCTGGTGTTGTACCAGGAGTTGCTGTTTAACACCGTGTGCGGCACGGTTGAAACTATTTATCCCTTGACTCGTCAGGTTCTCACCCACCATCCGGCGGATGAAAGCCAGTGGCGGGCTTTGGTGGAATCTTATCGGCGTGCTTGTCCCAATCGTTCCTACAGTCTGATAGGGGCCATTTGCGACTTCCCGGCGTTTCTGGAGAAGCAGTCTGACTTGATGGCCGATTTCCCCTTTATCGCGGATTTGGCGCTTTATGAATGGCTGGAAATGGCGGTTTTGAATGAGCCGGAGCCTACTGGCTTAGCACCGAGCCTGGAACCGAGGGTACCGGAGGCCGCTTTATTCACTCAGTATCAGCCCGTCTGGAATCCGGTTCGGCGACTGCATCGATTCTCCTATCAGCTTCCGGCCCTGCTGGAGGCATGGAAAGAGTCGCCGGAGTCGGTTTTGGCCTGCCCACACTCATTTCAGGGGGCTCAGGATATCTTGATTTATCGGGATCCACGAACCTTGGACGCTCGCTTTTTCGTCCTGAATGAGTTGACGGCCGCATTCTTACGGGTGAGTGCCACGGGTGTTTCCTATGAGTCGGTTCTAACGGCCTTGCAATCGGAAATTCCGGCCTTGTCCCCACTGCCTATGGATGTTTTGAAAGGGCAGGCTCAAGGCTTGCTGGAAACCTGTCTGGCCAACGGCGTTTTGATAGGGTCTGTGGCTGGCTCAGCCTAGTGTTTAATCGTAAAAATCAGTATAAAACAATCAATGTGATAGGGAGCGCAAATTCATGTTCAATCGTTTCGGAGTCCGTCTGGTGTCGGCATTCATGGTGGCTGGGCTCTGCACCTCTGCCAGTTTGGCCAAACCGCTGCACTTTAAGGTGCAAGGCGACAGTAAAGACCAGATTTCCTTTAACTCGGATGCCCCGGTGGAAGTGATCACCGGCAATACGCAAGCGGTGCAAGGGGACATCAAGCTGGATGACAGTTTGAAGCTGGATGCCAAACACCCTTTTGCCATCACCTTTACTGTGGATTTGGCCAGTATTGATACGGGGATCCCTCTGCGGAACGAGCATATGCGGGATAATTTTCTGGAAACCAAGCAGTACCCTCAGGCTAAATTTGTGACCCAGCGGGTGCAGTTCCGCCAGAAGCCCGATTTGTCCAAACCGCAAACCATTAAACTGGATGCCATTGGGGATTTGACCGTGCATGGGGTGACAGTGCGCAAAACCATTCCTTTGACTGTAGATTATACTCCCGGCAAGTCCAAACAACCGGCTACGGTGCGGGTGCGTGGGAAATTTCCGGTCACGTTGGCCCAACACAAAATCAAACGCCCCGAAGCACTGTTTGTAAAACTGGCTGAAACCGTCTACGTTTCGGTGGATGTTACCGGGAAGGCCATCTCTCAGTAAAAACAACCTTTAGATAACTCAACGGGGCTCTGCCAGTCAGCAAAGCCCCGTTGTTTGGTTTTTGAAAAAAAGTTGGCTAGAAACCGAAGTAGTGGCCCAGCACAAAGGAAACCACATAGAACGCGCCAGCCGTGTAAGCCGTAATTTTGTTCAAAGCGGCTTCAGCCCCTTTTTGGCTGGAGAAAATCTGGGCAGTCCCACCCATGCCACCAATGCCATCGCCTTTGGGGGAGTGAATCAAGACCAGTACAATCAAAAGCACTGCGGAAATGATCTGGCAGCCTTGCAGAAATAGACGAATAAAGGGGATTAAACTTTCCATGGCCTGTGTACTCGTTTCCAATTCATGGGTTAAGGATTTTTGTCATTGAACCATATCCCTTTGCGGATGTGAAGGCTTTCTGTACAATACAGGTAACCGAAACGAGGAATCCCCTGATGCCCAGCTTGGTTTTACGTTTAACCGCCGCCGTTACTTTTTTATCGCTGAGTTTGTTTTTCGGGATAGGGCCCGCCTTGCAGTCCGCCCGTGCAGAACAGTACAAAAGCCGCTTAAACAGTTTATTGTTACGCAAGAATGAGGTCTATCTTCCTACCCGCTTGTTGCTGGGGCAGGAGGCTCGCTTTGTGGTCAAGGCCCAGTCAGGCAGCTTGATTAAAGTGTTTATTTCCCCCGAAGCGGAAGGCAAGGTATTATCCAACGATGTGGCTTTGCGGGTGGGCAATAACGCCCAGGAGTTGAGCGGTACCGTTCCCGACACCGGCGTGCTGGAGCTGAAGATGGTTGTTCCCGCTGATCCTGACCTCGATGGTCGCTTGGTGTACGTGGACGCAGTGGCCGGGCCTTCGGAAGACACCCTGGTGCCCATCGACCTGGTGGATCCCACCGGGCGGCGTACCGATCAGAACGCCATTCCCGTGATGAAGCAGGTGGATGCTGGCAGTGGGGCCATGGTCATGCCGTCCATGCCCGGTTTGTCGCCACAGGTGTTTAACCAGTTGACCACCATGGGCGGTATTTACTCCGGTGGGGACGCCGAAAAGAAGAAGCTGCTGGATGATGGCACCATCAACCGGGATCGGGAGATCGACCGGAATCCCTTTATCAACCGGGGTATGCAACAAGGCATCGGGCGCTAAACCCCAGCCTGCGTAGGCTAAAGTCCCATTCACCCGTGTATTTCAGGTGATTCGGCCTGCAAAATAGGTTTGTCACTGTTTGAGTACAGCGCGTTAAAAAGAGCCTTAGAGTCTCTCATAATGAGTCTCTGTGGACTGGCCTGCGCTGCACACAGTTTTATAGCCGTATTTTGCAGGCCGACTCACCTGTTTTTAAGCTGCCGGTGTTAAGGGCAGGGAGGGTAATGAACCCCGGATCTGCTGAAATGGATTGGAGTAGTTGGGGATAAAGGCTTGCGCTGGGAACGCCGCTGGCTGGATTGGCTGGAATGGATTGAATGCGGCGGGATTGACCGCTGGCGCTTCTGGCTGTTCCTGCGGCATCGGCCCGGTTTCCCGCGCCAGTAGCTTAAAGTTCATCTGATCTCGTTGGTCGGGCACCAGGTATCCAGCGTTGGTCTGTATTTCCCGGTTGACCTGGCGGGCCAAGGCTACCGGCAGGCCAGCGTGGTGAATGGTGGGAATCAGTTCCCGGGCGTTTTTGACCACTGGGCCAGCCACATCATCATCACTATCGGCCACCACGAACTTGAGCTGGTTATCCTTGGGGTCGGTATAGGCACCGGTGATGGTGATTTCGTGTCCGGCCACAATGGCACCGGTCTCATCGGTATCTGTGGTGCCAATAATCACCGGCTCGTTCATTTGCAAGGCCTGTAAAATGTCCTGAATGGTTTTTTCAAAGGGGCGGTTGTAGCCAAACAGGTAGGAATTGTTTTCTTCCCCCGGGGCCGGGTTGGCCTTGCTGCCAACGGCCTGATAGGTTACCGATTGGAAACCGCCGTTGTCCTTGACAATCGCTTCCATCAAGGTTTTTTCCGCCTCGGTCAAGCCCTTGCTGGTTTCCCCGGGTACATCGGAATCCCTGAGATCCGTGGCCGGGTTGTAGGAGTGCGTAGCCAGATAGGTGAGAGCAGACTGGTAGGCGGCCCCAATGGCGTTACGATAATTTTTTGAGCTTGGGTTCCCCTGGCTGGTAATGGCCCGCACCACGCCGGTGGGTGGATTTTCCACCTTGACCAGCACTTCTCCCGGGCCAGAGATACTGTAGCTGATTTGGTGACTGTTTAAAATGTTCAGGGCGTTGGCCGGATTGTCTGGAGAAATTTCATCGAAGCGGGCCTTCTCGAAAAAGGCGTTTAACGGGCTGGTCAGTTCGTTGATGTGCCGAGCCAGATCCGCTGGCTCCTTGTCCGCCATGTAGTACATGACGCTGGAAGCCACACAGGTGGCGCTGTTTTCCACGTGTAAATCCTGCGGATTGATAGCGAGGGCGGGGGACTGGGGGCCGCCGTACATCACGGAAGCGCGATGAGCGCCGAGCAAAGCCTGGGCCGCTTGAGGCGTGGTGGGCGCAAAACGCTGGGAAATACTGTAGGGCTTGGCCAAGACCTGAATGGTTTCTTGCAGAATGGCCCGGTTGTCGTAGCCTTGAGCCCGAGGAGTGGTCAAGATGCCGTATAGCTGGTACAAGGTGGAGTGGCCGTCGTCGGCTTTCTGTTGGGTTAACACCCCCTGTTGCAGTAGCGTCTGTAATTGTTGCTGGCTGGTTGGGCTCAGGGTTTTGTTGATTTGGGTGAACATTTTGACGCCCATCACCGGGCCTTCCGGGATTTGCAGTTGGGCAAACCGTTGGTACAAGCTGGGATTCAGGGTGAGGGCGTTCAGGCGATCCTGGGGCGTTTCAACCAGTTGTGGCTTGCATGGCAGACTGAGTAAGCGGCTTAGGCTTTGACTCGGGCTTTGAAAGAAATCTTGGGAGGGGGGCAGGACAGGGAGCCTGTGTAAGGGATTCGGGGGCCAGGGGGTCGGCTGGGCCATGGCAATGGGCGCATTCGGAGCGGCAAACGCTTGCCCCATGGTTCGGGGTTGGGGGGCGCCGTAGGCGAATGGGTTTGAGGAGATTGGAATGCTCATTGCCAGTGGAGTGCCTGCGGGTGAAAGGGGCGGTGACCGTGTCGGGCATTGCTTTGTATCGCCGACTTGTTGACCTATTAAAACCACTCAACCCGGAATGTTGTTAGCATGGCAAGCCAGCCTGTTTCAGGAGGCTAAGGCTCGGTTTTGGCCAGTTCCACCAGTGCGGCGATGGCGGCTTCAGTCTTGCGGGCCATACTGTCCATATCCCCATCATAGGGGATCATTTTGCCGACCCGAACTTCCATATGTTTTTTGCCATTTCGTTCCACCTGGGCGATTCCCAAGGGTAAAATAGGCACTTTGGCCTGACAGGCAAAAAAGGCCACGCCGCGTTTGGCCTGTTTTTCTTCGCCTTCTTTGGCCCGGGTGCCTTCTGGAAAAATACCCAGGGCCCACGTTCCGGTTTTGAGAATTTTAAGGGCGGACTTAACCGTGGATAGGTCCATTTTGGCCCGGTTCACGGCGATGGAGGACATGCCCCAGTTGTACAGACGCATCCAGAAATGATCGTAAAGCTCTATTTTTGCCAGAAAGGAAATGGGCTGGTAATTCAGGGCCAGAGAGACCAGCGGGGGATCCAGCGAGGAAATGTGGTTGCAGGCCACCACATAGCTGTGGAAGCCTTTGGGCTTGTTTTCTTTGCCCTTAATGCGCATTTTGTATTTGGTTAAAATGTACAGCTCAATGAGGTGAATGCAAAGCCACTGATATAGCATGTGGGGCCATTTCAGCTGGCTATCCTGAATTTGGGTGTAATTCCACTGGGGATCAAATTTGAACATGCAACGATTCTCAAAAGCCCGATTCAAACAAGGCGGGCCTGTGCTGGCTTCCCTGGGCTAGCTTCATTCGAGCGGCCAGAGTAGTTTTACCAACCAGCCCGGTTTCAGTACAGGCCATTTTTATCACAGCGATGATACCACGGACAAAGGGGGTTTTTTTCCCGGGGACAAACGGTATGATAATGGAACGATGTCCAACTTTTTCAGACACGCACCCCCGTTAGATACCGAGCAGCGGCGATTTTTAGAGGCGATGACCCAGCATCGCAATGTAATTGCTACGTTTCCGCTCGGTTATTCGGCGGTATCCCTCTATGCGTTGGCCAGTATGATGGGCAATGGTCTGGTGGTGGCTGTTTGCCCTGGCATGCGACAAATTCGGCGGAATTTGGAGCATTTTAAGCAAGCGGAGTTAAGGTTTCCCGAGGTGGCTTTTCTGGATGGCACCCAAATGCCTCACGAGGAGCGGGCCGTTCATTCGGAGATCAACCGCAATCGGGTCAAGCTGCTCTACATTACGCCGGAACGCTTTGTCAGCCTGACCTTTCTGGAAGTATTGGTACACGCCACGGTCAATTTTATGGTGGTGGAAGAAGCCGATCGGCTGCTGCCCCACACCGCCGGGCATGCAACGTATCGGCGATTTTATGAAGGGGGCCTGCAGCAGCTGGCCCAACTGCCCCCATTGGCCCTAGTGGTGCCTCCCTTGCCCCAAACCCGGATGCGGGAATTGGCTGACCGTTTGGGTTGGGTGGATTATGAGCGGATTCAGGGCTTGCCTGCCCTGGAATCGGCCACTGTTCAGGTGGCGCCCTTGTTTACCGAGCATCAGAAATTCACCCATCTGGTGAATCAGTTGTCTGGTTCGCCGGGCAAAGGCAAGCTGGGCCGCTTACACGAACCGGGCGTGAGCTGGATTCAAACGGCCTATCCTGCCCAGGCTGAAAAATTAGGTGCCTCTTTGCTGGATTATGGGTTTGAGTCGGTGGGCATCACCCACTATAAAAAAACACCCCGAGAGCAATCCCGAATTCTGACGATGGCCAATACGCAAGCCAATGCGGTTGTGGTCAGCGCGGGCTCGGATCTGCGGTATTGGGTGCCCGATCTGGCGTTGAAGCCTCGCCTGGTGTTATGGACGCCGCCGGTGAGTGTGGATGAATTATTGATGCAGGTGTTTCGCTACCCGACCCGGGGACGTACAGACAGTTCCCTGGAAGGACAACCATTGATGCAATGCCTGGTTTACCATACCAAAGAAGACTATCTGGCTGGGTTGAAGCGTTTACAGTCTAGCCACAGCCTTTCGGCGGAAGAGGTTTACACCAAGACGCAATCGCTGAAGCAATACCGTCGATGGGTACTGTCTCGAGGATGCCGATGGTTGAGCCTGATTGCCTATTTTCAGGGTACCACCCAGATCAAAGTCGGGCCCTGCGGTCGGTGTGATCAGTGTCTGGCCAGTGCCCGGGGGCGGAAGGGTGACTGGAGTTGCTTGCCTCGTCTGCTCAAGCACTGGATCTTCTAACCGTTGCTTTGTCTGGCCTTGTCTTGAATCTGGCGGAGGGCAAGGTGCTTAAAATCTCCACCAATGGGATGATATTCCTGTCAATTGTTTGTTTAAAGATATTCAAAAAACATATAATGGCCTGGTAGTGCAGCAACTTATCGGTGGTTCAGCGACTGTGGAAATCACTTCGATTCTTGGATTGGCCTTGGGGATGGCTGCTGTATTTGGCGGTGCTGTACTCGAAGGTTTGCCCCTCTCTGCTATTGTGCAGCCCACAGCTTTTATTATTGTGTTTGGGGGCATGTTGGGGGCTATTTTGCTGCAATCGCCCCAAGTGGATTTGGTAAACGCGGTCAAGGATTTACCGATTATTTTTTTGGGAGTCAAGGAAAAACCGGCTGAAGTGGCCGAGCTGATTGTGAATATGGCTTTAAAAGCCCGCAAAGAGGGGATTTTGGCCCTCCAAAATGAAATCGCGTCCATTGATGACCCTTTTTTGAAAAAAGGGCTGGAGCTGATGACCGATGGTACTGACCCACAGCTGTTGCGGGAGTTATTGGAAACCGAGTTGCACCATTATGAAGAATCGGTGGGGCATGCCTCCAAGGTATGGGAAGGTTGCGGCGCTTATGCGCCCACAGTGGGGATTATTGGAGCGGTGTTGGGCTTGATTCACGTAATGCAGAACCTGAACGATCCCAGTAAATTGGGCGGCGGGATTGCGGTTGCCTTTGTGGCCACGGTATATGGGGTGGCCGGGGCCAACCTGCTGTTTATTCCCCTGGGCGGCAAGTTAAAAGGTAACCGCCGACAAACCATTATGACCCGGGCCATGATGCTGGAAGGCATTTTGTCCATTCAGGCCGGGGAAAGTCCCAGTTTTATCTCTGAAAAGCTCAAGGTCTTTATGCACGGGCATGAGGGAAGCCATAAAGACGCCGGTCATGAAGGTTAAGCGTTGTTTGGCCACGCAAGTATAGGTTTTTAATTTGGCATGGCAAAAAAGCACAAGCATCCTGAGCATGAAAACCTGGAGCGGTGGCTGGTTTCCTATGCTGACTTCATGACCTTGCTGTTCGCCACGTTTACGGCTCTGTACGCAATGGCCCAAACGGACGCGGCCAAGCTCAAGGATATTAGCGCGGCCATTCGGGAAGGCTTTGAGGAGCAAAGCATTATCAGTGGGATTAAAAGCGTTTTGCAAGGCCAAAGCCCACCCAATAAAAATCCAGATCCACTCAGCCAGGAGAAAGGTGCCGGGCCAGGGGTCATTGGGAAGTTTGATAGCATGACCTACCAGCCGGGGGAGGTGCGTTCCACCCAAAAACTGGTGGATGACCTGACCAGCGATTTGAAAGACGCCAACCATGAAATAAAAAGCCTGACGGTGGGCGCGGGTGGTAATCAGAATGAACCCGGTGGACAAGGACAAAGTGGGGCCGTTGGACAGGGCCAAAATTCAAAGCCCGTGGAGGCAGGGCCACCGGGTACGGAAGATAGCCAGGTGCCCATGCGCCAAATCGAGGTGTCCGTGCAGGAGCGGGGGATTCGTATCAGTTTTGATAGCCGCTTGCTGTTTGGGCCGGGTGAGTCGGCGTTGAGGCCTTATGCCTATAAATTTCTGGACAAAGTGGCCTCACGGCTTAAGAAATTTGACAACCATCGGATTCATGTGGAAGGCCATACGGATAAGCAGCCCATTGCCAGTTCCCAGTTTCCATCCAACTGGGAACTATCCTGTGCCCGCTCTAGCAGTGTGGTGCGCTTTTTTATCGGCAGGCATCAATTTAACCCTTCCTCGCTGGTGGCTGTGGGTTACGGCGATACACAGCCCATCTCCAATAACGCCATCGCAGAAGGTCGGGCCCGTAACCGACGGGTGGATATCATTGTCTACAACGAGAAAATGAGCAGCGTTCTGAATCCCAGAACGCAATTCATTGGCGAGCAACAGATTGTGAAAAGTGTGTCCGATGGCCCGGAAAAGCCAAAAACCGTGCTGCCGGTTTTGCCTCAGCCAGATTCCGGCTCCGCCCCGTCCGGGCCGGTTAAAATCATTATCAAGGAAGCGGATGGTACCGAGAAAATTCTGGTACCCAAGACCAAGCCCGTAAAAGCGGATTCAAATACTATCCCTGTCTTGGTGGATGTGCAGTCAGCGCCGGGAAAAGCTGTGGCGCCCACAGCGGTGAAAGAAAAGCAGACCGCAACCCATTGATTGATCCGGTGTCGCCATTCAGCCGCAAACAAAAAGCAACCGCGAACAAAAAGCCCCTGAGCGCCACACGGACTTCATCAGAGGCTTTTCGTTTTTTAGAATCAGGACGATTTAGTTTAAATCAGTCTTCTTTCGCTCCTCCGTTTCAATTTGCGCGTGTTCGTCAGTGGCCTCTCTCTCTTCTATAATCTACCTAACTCTCCTTTCTCTCATTGCTTCATGGCTGATTGAGGACACACCGAAGATGGTGGCGGCGATCATCGCTGGGGCCGAAGCACCTGAATCCCGAACGGGGAACAGTGCATGATGCGATTGAAGCTCCTCTCTTCTCGTGGCTACCGGCAAAGGATCGTGACGCCCGTAGTGATTATATAAAAATAAAAACAAATAATGGGTGGCGATTGTCTTTCCGTATGGTAAAAATGATTTTACAAACCAAAATTACCCATCCAGCAAGCGTTTTCAGTCAGAAACGCCGTTTATAAACGGAAATAAACTCTTGCTGGGCAAGGGCTTTAAGTGTTGTCTGGCAATGTTTTCTGGCTTATGGAAAGGTAGGTGCTATCGAGCTTTCTTCTCGATTCGGGCATAGTTTTTGGCAAAGCCCTGAGAGTTCATCAAGCCCGGACTGAGCTGAATGGCTTTGTCATAGGCCGCTTTGGCTTCCGGCCACTTCTTCAGCCTCTCGTATGTATCTCCCAGTTTCAGGTAAATGTTGTCCCATTGTTGATAGATGCGGGCGGCTTCCTGGTATTTCAAGCTGGCCGTGTCATAGTTTTTTTCAGAAAAGGCCACAGTCCCCTCATCCGCCTTTTGGGCGGCCAAAGCCTGTTTGCTCTGAATGCGCTTGATGGCCATTTGGTAGCCTGTATCCGAAGTCAGTTGATTGGCCCGTTGGTAGAACACCTTGGAGAACTGCAATTCCTGCGCCAGCAATAGGCGATCGGCCAGCCGGGCGTATTCGGATTCGGATAAACCATCCACCCCTTCCAGGCGTTCCTGAGCTGTTTTCAGGTCACCGACCAGAAAGGCGGCCTCACCGGCCACCGCATCGTCATTGACCTTGCTCATCACCAGCAGATCCTGGCGCCGGTCTTCAGACAGTATGCCTTCCCGGGCTATCAGTAACTTCAGTCGATCCAGTTGGCGGTTGGGTTGATCCGGGTTTTGCTCCAGGGCTTCTTCCACCCGCCGGAGATCGCTTTCTGCACTGGCATCGGGTTGATTGGGCCGATAGAAGTAATTGAGATAATGCAGGCCGGCCAGAGCGCTGAGTCCCTCGTCTACGGTGGCCGCATCGTTGGCCCTGATGTTTAATAGGCGTCGCCACTGTTTGCAGGCCACCTCAATTTTTTCCAGGCGGGTATTCTGTCTGGCCTCTTCGTAAAGGCCATTGAGAATATCCGGCTTGAGGTCCAGTGCTTTTTGGAAAGCATCCAGGCTTTGCTGGGCCTGATTGGTGAGTTCATACAATTCGCCCAGCTTTAGCCACACTTGCGCGTCGCGGGGGGTATAGCGGGTCAGGGTCTCGTAGTATTGGAGAGCGTTGGGCGTTTCTCCCAGTTTTTCATACTGGGTGGCCAGCAAATAATCCCGTTCCGGGAGGCGACCATAATCCAGTTGCTCTGATTTACTGGCGTATTTCACCGCTTCGGCGGGACGGTCGGCCATGACAAGCAATTGGGCGGTTAGATAGTAGTTCATGGCGTCCAGCGGATCCAGTTCCGTGGCGTGCAGAATGGTATCCTTGGCTCTGGGAATGTCTCGGACTTTTATGTAAAACCGGGTCAACCCCTGAAAGGCCGGGATAAATGTGGGGCGAATCCGCAAGGCTTTCTGTAGATTCTGTTCAGCGGTAATGAGATCGTTTTTTTGCAGGCTCCATTCCGCCGCGTAACTTAGCACCAGGGGACTTTCCGGGTTTAGGCCCAAGGCCTGCCGAAAATGTTCCTCGGCCAGGGCTTGATAGTCTCGGGTATTGTCGGCCAGTTTGCCGTTGGGGGCGTTTTGCCAAAGTTGAAACAAGTGGCCCAGAGTCGCCGCTGTTTCCGCGGAATCCGGGTGCTGGCTGAGGGCTTGCTCCAGAACTGACTTGGCTTTGGGATAATCGAACTGCCGAATGGCGATATTGGCCATGGCGAGCTGGGCGTTCAAGTCCCTGGGGTTCGCTTTCAGGTATTCCTGGTAAATGGCCGCAGCCGAAGTGGAGCGCCCGTCTTGTAAGAGCTGGGCCGCTTTATCCAAAGCGCTCTCGCCGTAAGCCGGGGCCAGCGTCAGCGCACTCAGGCCTAGCCCGGAAATTAGCAGGGCGGCGCCGGGCGTGGCGGAGATTACAGAAAATAGGCTACCCCGCTTGGTTAAAAATGGTGGTATCATCAAGATGTCCAAAATCTGTCATTAAACTTTGACTTGTTCCACAGTTTATTTTTAAATGATACTGGTTTATGGATTGTAAATCAGCCGGGTGAGCCAAATTCCTTATCAGTCATTGTCTGAGTCAAGCCCCACCCCCTCTCACTGAGCGCTTTGCCCATAGTTTGGACCATATTTATATAGAAGAGACGAACGAGACAAGGCCATGCATTTAACCGGTTATTCCATGTTGCTCTTGCTGCTGTTACTGGCGGCCATTACTCCTTTTCTGATGATGGGGATTTCCCAGATTGTTCAGGTGAAGTATCCTACCCGTCTGAAGTACACCACTTACGAGTCCGGGATGACGCCCTTTGGCGATTCTCACATTCAGTTCGATGTCAAATTCTATATGTACGCGCTCTTGTTTATCCTGTTTGATATCGAGACCGTCTTTTTGTTCCCCTGGGCGGTGGCGTTCGAACGTTTGACCCAGAGTCTGGGTTTGTTCCCCATTGTTGAAATGTTTATTTTTATCGGAATCCTGATGCTGGGCCTGATTTACGCCTGGAAGCGTGATGCCCTCAGGTGGCAGTAAGAAGGACGGAGGTTATTTCTGTATGTCTTTAACAGAAACCGTTGTAACTGGACTTCAGGACCTGCTGGAAAGTTCCGGCATTATGGTGACCACCATTGACACGGTCTATAATTGGGCCCGTTCCAACTCGGTCTGGCCCATGACGTTTGCCACTTCTTGCTGTGGCATTGAAATGATGACCGTAGGGGCTTCCAAGCACGATATTTCCCGTTTTGGCTCCGAGGTGTTTCGAGCTACTCCTCGGCAGTCTGACCTGATTATTACCGCCGGAACCATCACTCATAAAATGGCGCCCGCCCTGGTTCGTTTGTACGAGCAAATGCCGGAGCCTAAATATGTTATTGCTATGGGCGCTTGCACCGTCACGGGCGGCATGTATGAGAACGATTCCTATTCCGTAGTCCGTGGTGTGGATCGTTTGATTCCGGTCAACGTCTATGTCCCGGGTTGCCCCCCACGGCCAGAGGCCTTGCTGGATGCCTTGATTCAGCTGCAAAAGCAGATTCGTACCGAGTCCATTGTGGATCGTAAAAAGCGGGCTGCCGAGCATGTGCCTCGGGTGGAGATTGGCCCCGGTGAAGTTTTGTTGCCCAAGGCGGGTCAGCCCAATGTGAAATGGGGTGTCCAGAAGTACGCTTATCCGGTGGATGAGTTGCAAGCCGAAGGTAAAATACCGTTAGTCAGAGGAAATGTGAAGTACCGCCATGAGCGAAGAGCAGAAAGAGAACAGCAAAGAGCCGGTCGCTAAGGCCGCCGCTCCCGCAGAAGCAGAGCCTGCGCCCATTCCTGCGGGCAAAGTTGGTCAACTCCTCGAAAAATTGAATATTCCGGTCAAGCATCTGGGCAACGACGCTATGGGTACTGAAATGATTGATGTTTCCTGCGCGAATTTGCTGAAAGCAGCGGAAGTCATTCGCGATCAAGGTCAATTTGATTTGCTCTTGTCTTGCACCGGGGTGGATTGGAAGGATCGGCTGGAATCTGTTTATCATCTCTATTCCACCAAAACTTTTGAGTACCTGTCTCTGAAGGTGACTGCCGAAAATGAGCATTCTCCCAGTTTAATGCCCGTTTGGCACGCCGCTGACTGGCATGAGCGAGAGTCCTATGATTTGTTGGGGATTCATTACGACGGGCACACTAATCTGACCCGTATTTTAATGCCCAACGATTGGCTGGGACACCCGTTGCGCAAGGATTATAAAGTGAACGACCCTCGTCTGGTCTGGAATGAACGGTAAGGACAGCTGACGATATGACAATTTCAGAAATTCCAGGGGTGCATACCGAGCAGGGTCTGAAGACTGAAGACCTTGTGATCAACATCGGCCCTCAGCACCCTAGTACTCACGGTGTATTGCGGTTGGTCACCACCCTGAACGGTGAGGTGGTGAAGGATATGGAGCCTATTATCGGCTACCTGCACCGCAGTAAAGAAAAAATGGCTGAATCGCGTTCTTATTTTCAGTATCAGCCGACCCTGGATCGGGTGGAATATCTCTCCTCTTTTTACGATCACTTTGTGTTTGTGACTGCCATTGAGCGCATCGCCAACCTGAAGGTACCCAAGCGGGTTCACTACATCCGCATGATCACCATGGAATTGAACCGCATTACCTCTCACCTGTTGTGGTTTGGTACGTTCCTGCTGGATTTGGGCGCCACGAGCCCGCTTTTTTACGCCTTCCGGGAGCGGGAAGAAGTCTTCAAGCTGTTTGAGGACTTAACTGGCGCGCGCATGATGTACAACTACTACCGCTTTGGTGGCGTCAACGCCGATCTGCCACCGGGTTGGATTGCTCGTTGCCGGGATTTTGTGCGTAAAATGCCTGCCATCATTGACGAGTATGAATCCATTGTGACCAAAAACCCCATTATTCTGGATAGAACGGTGGGTATTGGTAAAATGGATATGCAAACGTGCCTGAAGTACGGTGTAACCGGGCCGAGCATGCGGGCTGCCGGTATCTCCCAGGATTTGCGGAAAACCAATCCATACGCCTGTTACGACGAAGTGGAGTTCGATGTGCCGTTGGGTAAGCACGGCGATGTCTACGATCGGTATCTGGTGCGTATGGCCGAAATGCGGGAATCTTGCCGGATTATCGAGCAGTGTCTGGATAAAATCCCCGGCGGCGATACCCAGAACATCATCAATAAACAGGCCGAGATTGAAGCGGCTCGTCAAGCGGCTAAAGAGAAGGGCGAAGACCCCAAGGCCATTCCTGATATCGACTTTGATTGGCAGATTCAAGGCCAGAAGATCAACTTGATGACGTACAAGCCACCGGCTGGTGAAGCCTTTGTGGCCTGTGAATCTCCCCGTGGCATGCTGGGATGTTATATCATCAGTGATGGTACGCCTAAGGCCTACCGGATGAAGTGGCGCGGCGCCTCGTTTTCCAACCTGTCGGTTCTGCCGGAGCTGATGATTGGTAATTTGTACCCAGATTTGATGGCTATCTTTGGTAGCCTGGATGTAATTTTGCCGGAGGTTGATCGCTAAATGTTCCAGACTCCCCCCGATTATCCAGCCTGGCTGCCCCAGATTCTGAACGAGCTCACCCGTTTATTGGGCTTGCAGATGAACTGGAATGATTTTGGCCCGGTGTTGTTGATTTTATGGGCAGTGATTATTTTCACCCTCATTGCCACTGCTGGGATCACTTCTGTGACCTTCCTGGTTTTGATGGAGCGTAAGGTTTTGGCATGGATGACCCAGCGGAAAGGCCCCAACCGGGTCGGCCCCTGGGGAACCCTGCAAACGTTTGCCGATGCTTTCAAGCTGCTGTTTAAAGAGGACATTATGGTGGATGGCCAGGACAAGTTTCTGTTTACCATCGCCCCGGCCATCTTCTTCTTACCGGCGTTTGTGTTCTTCGGCCTGATTCCGTTTACCGATCAGTTGTTGGCTGTGGCCTTGCCCGCGGGTGCCTTGTTTGTGTTCGCCATCTCTTCCATTTCGGTGGTGGGGATTGTATTGGCCGGTTGGGCTTCCAACAACAAATACTCCCTGTTGGGTGGTATGCGGAGCGCCGCGCAAGCCATCAGTTACGAAATTCCCTTGGTGATGGCTGTGTTGGCGGTGGTTTTGTTTACCGGAACCATGAACATCGGCCAGATTGTCCAAGCCCAGCAAGGCGGATTCTGGAACTGGTACGGCATTCTATTAACGCCGCTCAGTCTGGTCATTTTCTTTGTGGCCGCTCTGGCGGAGGTGAACCGGATTCCCTTTGACTTGCCAGAGGCTGAAAGCGAGCTGGTCAGCGGGTATAACACCGAATACTCCGGTATGAAGTTCGCCTTGTTCTTCTTGGCCGAGTACGCCTCTCTGTTTGCCATGAGCGCCTTTACCGCAGCCTTCTTTATGGGAGGCTATTACAGTCCGTTTGGCCCCTTTGTGATGTCCCTGATTTCTGGTCTGGAGCCTGCCCAAATGACCGGCTTGACTCAGTTGGCTTTGCAAATTGAGATGTTATTCTGGTTCATTCTGAAAACCTATGCCTTTATCTTCCTGGCCATGTGGATTCGGGGAACCTTGCCCCGATTGAAGCCGGATCAGTTGATGGGTTTTAGCTGGAAGTTTCTGATTCCGCTGTCTTTGATCAACATCTTTGCCATTGCTATTGAAAAATACGTGATGCTGCCTCCCGCAAATGGTAAAACCGTTCTGCAAAGCCTGCCTATCCTCAATGCTCAGACCGTGGTGCCTTGGGCGGGATGGCTGGTCGCTGTCAGCGTCGTTTTCTGGCTCTTCTTTGTTCTGATGAGCCGTCTCCTGAGTGAAAAATTAGAAGCGAGGTTAGCCCGCCGATGAGTGCCAAACACAATGATATTCAACAGAACCGGGTCATCGATGGTCTAAAAGCCATTGGTCAAGGGATGGCAACGGTGTTTAGCCACTATTTCCGCCCACCCATTACCCTGGAATACCCGGAAGTCATGCCGGATCTCAGCACCCGTTTCCACGGTCGGCTCTGCCTGCTCAGCAAATCAGACGGAACTGATTTGTGCGTGGGCTGTCAGGCCTGTGCCAGGGTTTGCCCTTGCACCGATCTCATTCAGATTGAGATGCACCGGGACGCCAATAAAAAGCCAGTCATTGATATGTTTACCATTGATATGGGCCGTTGCATTTTTTGTGGCAATTGTACGGAAGTTTGCCCCGTTGACTGCATTAAGATGTTGCCGGATTTCGAATTGGCTGACTACTCCCGCGAGGCTCTGGTGCTGGATAAAAAAGATCTCACTTTATCGGGCGAGGACTCCGATCACTGGCGCCTCGTGCATGGCATGGAGCCTTTGGTACAGTAGTCTCAAATTTTTACCTGGAGTCTTTTTTCCTTTAAGATTGTGTAAAGCCATTTGAGTATCGTAGTTAGTGCAAGAATCAGCAGCCCGACCAACCGTTGGGCAGGGTAGAAGGAATCAATGATCAATGCTAGATAGCGCCATCTTCTGGATATTTGCCGTTGTTTCGGTGGTTGCCGCATTGGGTGCCGTCTTGAATCGCAGTAATATTTACGCCGCCTTGTGCCTCATTGCTGTATTCATGTCCATCGCCGGCTTTTATTTGCTCAATAACGCCGACTTTTTGGCCATCGCCCAAATTATCATTTACGCGGTGGGTCTCACCATTATTATGCTGTTTGCCATCATGTTTACCGGCGACAAGCCCATGGCAGCCAAAAAGGCCAGCCAGGCCGGCAAAGTGGCCTACGGTATCATCATCGCCTATGTGTTCGCCTTGCTGCTCAGAGGCTCTTTAATTGGCCCCGGCGCCGACTTGAGTACGGTGAATCCGGCGTTGGCAGCCGCCTTCACCGTTGAGGGTAGCACCCACATGTTGGGCGAATTGCTCTTTAGTAAATACGCGCTGCCCTTTGAGTTGGCTTCTATCCTGTTGCTGGCTGCCATGATTGGGGCTATCGTTATTGCCAAGAAGCGCTTCTATGAGTCTGACGAAGCCCTTTTGGGGGATGTCCGTTTGCCGGTTGATACGGAGAGCGCTCCGTCCGAAATTGCCATTGAGGCTTTACGGCAGAAGCGAGAGGCCGAGCTGGCCGAACGTCAAGCGGCTCTGAAAAGTGCTGACTCTGGCAAAAGCGGTCTGTCTTAACAATAAGTTTTGGAGTTAATTTGAGCTATGCCTGATTTTATAACCCACATCGGATTAACCCACTATGTAGTGATTGCTACCATTCTGTTTACCATTGGCCTGGCTGGTGTGTTGACGGGACGTAACGTAGTCCGTGTCCTAATGGCCGTTGAGTTGATGCTCAGCGCGGTGAACATCAACCTGGTGGCATTCAATAATTTTTCGCCTTTTGGTGATGCACTGCTCGGCCAGGTGTTTGCGATTTTTGTCTTGACCGTATCTGCCGCTGAGGCGAGTGTTGGCTTGGCCATTGTGATTGCCCTGTATCGGGCTCGGGCCACAGCAGACATGGAAGATTTTAACCTGTTGAAATGGTAAGAGTTTGGAGCTGACAACAATGGATTGGTTTGCAAACGTTGAAAATATTTGGGCGGTTCCCCTCTACCCGCTGGCTGCTTTTATTCTGATTGTGCTGCTTCGCACCTTTGCCCCGAATAGTCGTAAGGAGATTTGTTCGGGTTTGACGATTCTGGCCACATTTTTGGGGCTTTTGCACACGATGGGCGCTTTGCAGTGGCTGTTTCACCAGCCCGGCGATGCCGTAAAAGCCCTGGAGCGGAACGTGGCCTGGTTGCAGGCAGGGGACTTCAAGCTGTCTCTTGGATATTTATTGGACTCCATGTCTGTCATGATGTTGTTTGTGGTCACTTTTATTAGCATCCTGATTCAGTGCTATACCCACGGATATATGAGTCATGACAAAGGCTACGCCAAGTTTTTTGGCTACCTGGCTTTGTTCAACTTCTCCATGCTCGGCTTGGTGCTGAGTACCAATCTGTTCCAAATCTACATTTTCTGGGAATTGGTCGGTGTTAGCAGTTATTTGCTGATTGGCTTCTGGTTCCACAAACCTTCCGCAGCCGCCGCTTGTATGAAGGCCTTTTTAATGAACCGGGTGGGTGACTTTGGTTTCTTGTTCGGAATTCTGGGGCTTTTGTATTTCAGCTTCCCCCTGTGGAACAGCTACCTGGCTGCGCATCCTGATGCGGCCTTCCTGTCTTTTAGTGCCCTGCCTGCTTTTGTGCATCAAATCGCAGCTTACGCCGGGCCAACGACATTCACGGTTATCGCCATTTTGCTCTTTATGGGGCCGATGGCCAAAAGTGCCCAGTTACCCTTGCATACCTGGCTGCCGGATGCCATGGAAGGCCCAACCCCTATCAGCGCCCTGATTCACGCCGCGACCATGGTTGCTGCCGGTGTGTATCTGGTGGGTCGTGCTTATCCGGTTTTTCAGGCTTCCGATACGGCGATGCTGTTTATTACTTTGATTGGCACGATATCTGCGGTGGTGGCGGCTACAATCGCCCTGACCCAATACGATATCAAGAAGGCTCTGGCCTATTCCACCATGTCCCAGTTGGGCTTCATGATGGCCGGGATGGGCGTGGGCGCTTTTACCGCCGGGCTGTTCCACCTGTTTACCCACGCTTTCTTTAAGGCCATGTTGTTCCTGTGTTCCGGTAGCGTGATTCACGCCTGTGAGGACGAACAGGATATGCGCAAAATGGGTGGCTTGGCCAAGAAATTGCCCATTACCCACCTTGCATACCTCATTGGCACGCTGGCCATTTCCGGCTTGTTCTGGACGAGTGGTTTCTGGTCTAAGGATGAAATTCTGTTAGGGGCCAAGGAGTATTCTCCTGGTATCTACTGGAATTTGGCCATTACCGCAGGTTTAACTTCGTTCTACATGTTTCGCACGTACTTCCTGACATTCTGGGGCAAGTATCGCGGTGAAGCCCATGTGCATCACGAAGATACGGCCATGAAATGGCCACTGGCTGTCCTGGCGGTTCCCTCGGCCCTGATTGGTATTGCCATGGCTGGCTTGAAAGACGTGAACTGGCTGCCTGCTTTCGGTGCCTACATCCATTCCGGGGCGCATCATGCTGGCGAACATGCCCATACCTTCGCTCAGGCGGCTTTCTCTGAAGTGGGTCTGATGTCTCTGGTCATTGGGCTGATTGGCGCAGGATTAGCGGTGCTGTTCTATGTGGTAGCCCCCGCGATTCCTGAAGCCGTCAAGAAGGCTCCGTTTGCCTCTGCCGCTTTCAGTCTGTTCTCCAATAAATGGTATTTTGATGACATTTACCAAGCTTTCGTTGATCGCGTATATCTGGCTTTCGCCCGTGGTTCTTCCACGTTTGACAAGGGCGGGATTGATGGCGTGGTTAATGTTACCGGTCGCAGCGTGATGGGGGCTGGTTATGCCCTGCGTCAGTTGCAGTCCGGTAAAGTGCAAACTTACATTGCCGTGATGTTCTTTGCGGTGGTTTGTCTTTCCCTGTTGTTGTTCTACTGGTTAATGTAGGACGCTTTGAAGGAGCTTATGGCTGTGAACTTTTTAACAGAACATTATTTTTCGATTCTGATCTTTCTCCCCATCCTGTTGATTGCTCCCATTTTGATCTTGCCGGAAGGGAAAGAGGGACGCACCACGCATACCCTGGGCATAGCAGGCTCTGCACTGGTCTTTCTGTTCTCCTCCCTGTCTTGGCTGGGTTGGGTGAAGCCTATGGCTGAAAGCATTCCCTGGATTTCCAGCCTTGGGATTACTTACGCCCTGGGAAGCGATGGCTTGACCATGACGCTGGTTTACCTGACTACTTTTTTGCTGTTGATGGCCTCTATTGCCAGCTTCTCGTCCATTCATAAGCGTCTCAAACTTTACTACGCCATGTTGTTTGTCCTGACTACTTCCGTGATGGGCGTCTTTCTGGCGCGGGATATGTTCTTGTACTTCCTCTTCTGGGAGTTGGAACTCATTCCCATGTACTTGCTGATCGCCATCTGGGGCGGTCCTCGTCGGGATTACGCCTCCATTAAGTTTGTGTTGTACACCTTGTTTGGGTCGGTGTTTCTGGTGGCGGGTACGTTGGCGCTGTATTTCCATGCGCGTTCCCTGCCGGGGGCTGATATGGCTACCTTGTTCCAGTACCAGACCATTCAGCAGGCCATCGGGCAGCATTTACCGCTGACGGCCCAGATCCTGATTTTTATCGCCCTGTTTATCACTTTTGCCGTCAAGCTTCCGGTCGTTCCGGTGCATACCTGGTTGCCGGACGCTCACGTGGAAGCCCCAACCCCAATCAGTATGATGCTGGCTGGTATTCTTCTCAAGATGGGCGCCTACGGGATGCTGCGCTTCTGCTTTGAGTTCCTGCCTGATGCAGCCCGTGTGCTGGCTCCTTACATCGCGGTTCTGGCCGTTATCAACATTGTTTACACCGCTGGGGTCGCCTTGGTGCAATCTGACCTTAAAAAGTTGATTGCCTACAGCAGTGTCAGCCACATGGGTTTTGTGTTGCTGGGCTTGTCTGCACTGAATGCCATTGGCTTCAATGGCGCCGTGTTTGTCATGTTTGCGCATGGTCTGGTCAGTGCCGCTTTGTTTATGTGCGTGGGCACGCTCTACAACCGCACACACACCCGGGCGATCGCTGATTATGGCGGATTCGCCACCCAAACCCCCATTATCTTCTACTTTTTCCTGTTTATGTCCATGGCCAGCCTGGGCTTGCCCCTGTTGGTCAGTTTCGCCAGTGAGACGATGGTGTTCTACGGCGCTTTTGTTTCCAAGGCCTTTCAGACCATTCCCTTCTTTGGCGGTCAGATTGACCTGTCCATTCAGGCGCTTACCTTTGTGGCAGGCCTAGGCGTTATCATTGGTGCGGCTTACTTGCTGTGGATGCTGAAGCGAGTTTTCTTTGGGCCGATTCAGGAGCGCTGGAGCCAATTGCCAGACGCCACTTCCAGCGAGGTCTTTGTACTGGCCACCCTCACTTTATTGGTTATAGCGTTCGGTGTTTACCCCAAGCTGATTACTATTGAGTTTGAGCCCGATGTCAGTGCGATTGCCGCAAAACATTATGCTGATTTGGATGCGCAACATGTTGCGGCGCAGAAACCGGCGCTGAAATCCCTGTTGACCGCCCGTAGTGCAGGAGCAAATTAAACCCATGCAATTGACTGATGATTTGATGCGATTTATGCAAGAAAACAACATGCCTTTAATCGCTCCTGAAATTATTTTGGTGCTGTTCATACTGGTTTCCGTTTACCGGCTGGCGGTCAGCAAAACTCTGGCCGAGCGTCAGGAAATCTGGGGTTATTCGTTGCTGGGATTGGTCATGACCCTTTTGATGCTCGGCATTCACTGGAACCTGGGCTATGTGAGCGATCCCCGCTACCTTAGCTTTGACGTGTTTGGCGGCCTGTTTACCGGTGACTTGTTCAGCTTGCTGATTCGCACGCTTCTGGTGATAGGTACGTTGATGGTGCTTTTATTTACCCGCGCTTATGTGGATAAAAAAGCGGAAGTTCCCGGTGAGTACTACGTTTTGCTCTTGTCAGCACTCCTGGGAGGGATGATGCTCAGCGGGGCCAAGGATCTGATTATGGTCTTTGTTTCCCTGGAGACGTTGAGTATTTCCTCTTACATTCTGGTGGGCTATTTGCGGGGTAACGTTCTCAGCGCGGAGGCTGGCCTCAAGTATCTGCTATACGGCGGTATGGCCACTGCCATTCTGTTGTTTGGTTTTTCAATCCTGTACGGTTTGACGGGCAGCCTCGATTTCTCAGTGATGGCCAGCCACCTGGGGGCGGCGGCCACTCATGTTAACCCCCTGGTGATTGCCATTATGTTGGCCACCATTGTGGGTGGTATTAGTTTCAAATTGTCCGCTGCGCCTTTCCATATGTGGGCGCCGGATACGTATCAAGGGGCTCCCACGCCGGTGGTGGCTTTTCTGTCAGTCGTTTCCAAGATTGCCGCATTTGCCTTCGCTATTCGGCTCTTCTCTTCTGTGTTTGCCCATTTGCCTTCTTTGTCCGGTCTGATGATTGTGTTATCCGTTCTGTCCATGGTGATCGGTAACGTGGTGGCCCTGGCCCAAAAGGATATCAAACGCCTGTTGGCTTACAGTACGGTGGCTCATGTCGGCTACCTGCTACTGGGCTTTGTGGTTATGAGCCCGGCGGGCTTGTCCAGTATCATTTACTACCTGATCACCTACTTGTTCATGAATCTGGGAGCCTTTGCCGTGGTTACCCATTTTGAGAACGAAACGGGTCGAGTGGACATCGCAGCTTACGCGGGATTGGTGCGTAAGCGCCCTGGCATTACTTTTATTCTGAGTATCATGCTGTTATCGCTGGCTGGTATTCCCATCACCGCAGGCTTTTTTGGTAAGTTCTTCCTGTTCCAGGCAGTGGCTAACGCCGGAAGCCAGTACCTGTGGCTGGTGGTGGTCGCCTTGTTGACCAGTACCATTTCTTTGTACTACTACCTGAACGTGATTCGTCTGATGGTTATCGCTGAGCCTTCCGATGCTGTGGACGCATTGCCTGCTGAGGAAGCGGACAAGCGTTCCTTCAGCCAGGTCTCTTTTGTCTTCGCCCTCTCTTTGGTAGCCACGTTGGGCTTGGGCCTTTTTGCGGAGCCCATGATGGCGTTCTCTGGCAAGGCCATTCAGGCCATGACTGCTGATTCAGCGGTCAATGCCAGTGCGAACAGTCATCCGGTGAAAGTCATGATGATTCGTCCGGGTGGTCGCTAAGCCCCCTTTGACTGAGTCATACGCATTGAAAGAAGTCGGTTGTCTAGCCGACTTCTTTTTGTTTTTTGACCGAATGCTTGCGGACGGCAGATGCCTGTTCTTTTCTATGCCCCGGCTTCTGGCAGCCAGTTTTGGAGCGCTGCCAGGCTGCGCTGAACATAGAGCTGGTTTCTCACTTTTTTGTTTTTCCGAGGATAAGAACCCTCGGGCAATTCAGGGAGGAGGCCCCAGTTACTGTTAATGGGCTGAAAGTTTTGGTGTATGGCTTCTGGACGGGTGATATACCGCAACAGGGCGCCCAGCATGGTGTCTGTGGGAGGGACGACGGCATCGTGCCCCTGGGATAGTCTGGCGATGTTCATGGCGGCTAACATGCCAGTGGCCACGGATTCGGTGTAGCCTTCCGTGCCAGTGAGCTGACCGGCAAATAAAATATGCGGATGTTCCCTGAGTTGTAAGGTGGGCAGGAGAACTTCGGGGCTGTGGATGTAGGTGTTGCGATGCATCACCCCGTATCGCACCACGTTGGCCTCAGCCAAGCCGGGGATCATCTGGATCATTTGTTTTTGGGTTCCCCATTTCAAATTGGTCTGGAAACCCACCATGTTATACAGTGTGCCTTCGGCGTTGTCCTGCCGGAGTTGCACCACGGCGTAAGGCCAGTGTCCGGTGCGAGGATCGGTGAGCCCCACGGGTTTCATGGGGCCATAACGGAGTGTTTGTGGCCCACGGGAGGCCATGACTTCTACTGGCATGCAGCTTTCAAAAAAGCAGGCGGAATCTTTCTCAAAGGTCTTTAGCTCTGTTTTTTCGCCGTTTAACAAAATATCCACCAGGGCTTCATAATCCGCTTTCTCCAGGGGACAGTTGATGTAACTGCCCGAATCTTCGGTTTTGCCTTCCGCGCCTGCGTTGTAGCGATCCTGATAGAATGCGATATTAAAGTCGATGGAGTCTTTGGTGATAATGGGCGCTGCGGCATCAAAGAAGTACAGTTGGTCTCGTTTTAGCCGTTTGGCAATGGATTCCGCCAGTTCTGGGGAGGTCATGGGGCCAGTGGCAATCAGTACCCAGCCATCCTCAGGGATTTCAGTCACATTTTGGCAGATGAAGTGAATCTTGGGGTTGGCTTTGACTGTTTCCGTCACTATTTGGGTAAAGGCTTCCCGATCGACGGCCAGGGCCTTTCCGGCGGGGACGGCTACAGTGCGGGCGATTTTCAGCAGTTCACAATCCAGCAATCGCATTTCATCTTTTAACAGTCCGCTGGCCGAGGCGCTCTCCTCGGTGTTTACCGAGCCGAAGCTGTTACTACATACGATTTCCGCCAATGTTTTACTGTGATGCGCCGGTGAGCAGTGTTCGGGCTTTTGATCATATAAAAAGACCTCGAATCCACGTTTGGCTAATTGTAAAGCGGCCTCGCAACCCGCCAGTCCGGCGCCGATGATGTGTATGGAATTTCTGGATGACACGGTGGCACTTTCTTTCTAGAGGATGTTAAAAAACGTTAATGTCATTGCTATAAAGATTTGTAAGAAGAGAGAGACTTAACTATCTCGGCAATAAATAGCAGATATATATAGAAGTTGTTTTTTGTCGTTGATTTCCAATTTTATGGCCTGAAGGGCGGTCTAGCCGTGGTCGGGCGGAGCAATCACCAGAAATAGATTGTTTTTATTATTTTGGTGAATGTTTTTTTGGATGTGGCTAAAGATTCCTAGGAGAGAGATCAAAAATGTTCACTGACAGTTTAGCAAAGGAGTGCCTGAGCTAGATACCACTATTCTACTGGTAACAGGAGGAGAGAAAATCAATGGGGTTTGCAGCAAGTCAAGCAAGGTACATGATGCTCACCGCTCGAAAGAGCGACCTGGAGCTTCAGGGTCAATTTATCAACCAGGCCAGAATGCAGCTGGCAAACGTGACTGGTGCTTTGTTTACCATCAGCTCCAACCTGGAGCCAGAGGGGCCCGAAGCACAACAGATTCAGGCTCGGGTTGCCGCCATTCAGGCGATCGACAAGTCGCTGGAGTTGCAGTTGCGTCGGGTGGATACCCAGCGGGAAGCGGTACAGACGGAGATCGACGCGGTTCGTAAGGTGATTGGGAAAAACATCGAATCCACCTTTAAAACCTTCGGTTAATCTTAAATCGGTTCATTAAAAACACAGGCTGAGGAACTGGCTGGAACTTAATTGACGATGCGATGTTTTATGCAACGACCTTGCGTAAAGACATTAAGCACTCAGCATCATTCATGTTTTCGTGGTTTGCGAAAACAGAATCAGATTTGCGTGAGTCAGGGTGTTGAAGGCCCTGGGTATCGTTGTTTGTGCCAATCTTTATTTACGTGCAGGACTGGGCGTTATGGCGGTAGGCTTGACTACCGATAGCACGCTGGGCCCTGAAAATACCATTTTGGCTACCCGCTGAATGTCTTGCGGTGTAACCTGTTCAATAAGCGCTGGATAAGTTTTATCGAATTCATAACCAGTCCCCACTACCTCGTAAAAACCCAGATAGTAGGCCTGGTTAATGTTGGTGTTGTGCGCCAGAAAGAAGCTGCCTCGGAGTTTGCTCTTGGCTTCCGACAGTTCCGAGTCTGGAACCAGCTCGTTTTGTAATCGGGTGATTTCGTGGTTAAAACCGTTTTGCACTTTGCTCAAATTGGCCGGATCTGTTCCGATGTAGGCCACAAACCGGCTTTTCTCTTCCCGGGAAGGCAACATGCTGCCCACAACGTAAGCCAGGCCCTGTTTCTCCCGTAAGTCCACGAACAAGCGGGAACTCATCCCGGTACCCAGCAGAGAGTTAAGCACCTTGAGGGCCACGTAATCCTTTTGGTCACGAATGGGAGGCACCAGCCAGCCTTGGGCCAGCCAGGTGGCCGAGAGTTTCGGCTTTTCCTCAGTTAACGTTCGGCTATCCGTAAGGGCGGGAACCGGCGGCGTGCTGACCAGGCTGCGTTGGCAACCGGTACAGCTGTCATACAGGGAGGTGAGATAGTTTTGGAGGGTGGCCTGATCGAAATTGCCGACCACCGAGGCCACCATGTTTTGGGGCACAAAGTACAAGTGGTAATAGTCCAGCAAGTCCTGCCGGGAGATGGTATCCAGGCTGTCCTCCACCCGCTTGCCTTCATTCCCGTAGGGGTGATGTGGATACAAGGCAGTGGTCAGGTTTTCAAAAGCCAATGAGGAAGGATTGTCCCGACTGGCGGCCAAGGCCTGATGAATTTGCTCTTTCTTCTTACTGATTTCATCCGGCGCAAAGAGCGGGTTACGCAGCACATCTTTCAATACGGCAAACAGTTCCCCCAAATCTTCCCGGATGGCGCTGCCGGTGATCTCGATAAAATCATCATCGGCGGACACCGTCAAGCTCATGCCCTTGCTTTCCAGTTCCCGGTTAATGGCCTCTGCGGTTCGGGAGGGGGTGCCTTGCATCATCAGGGCGCTAACCAGGCCGGCAGTGCCGGGGATGGTTTCTACGCCCTGTCCCCCTTTAATAAACAGTTTAACAGCTACCGTGGCCGAGTTTTTACGGGGTTTGCTAATCAGGGTCATACCGTTGGACAGGGTTTTCTTTTCAATGACGCTGTTGGTTTCATCGGCTTGAGTCGTCTGGGCAGTCAATGCGCTGGGCACAATGGGAAAGCTCTCGGCGGTTTGCAGCAAGGCTAAATCGGCGCCGCTTTCCGCTTTTAAATTGGCTTTCAGGCTGCTGGGCAGCAACTCCACCATGACCGCCTGATTAAAGTTCAAATACCGATTCAGGGCATCCTTGACCTGATCCAGTGTGACCTTCTCCACATTGCTGACGTGATCCAGATAATCCTGTAGGCTGCCAATGGTCACGTTGTAGCCAATGCTGGAAGCGGTGCCATCGGTGCTTTCGTTCTCGAACACAAAGTCTTTAATATACTGGTTTTTGGCCTTGGTCAGCTCAGCCTGAGTAATACCGTTGGCTTTCAACTGCTTGAGCTGTTTCAGGATTTCCTGTTTGACCACTTCCCGGTTTTCGGGTTTGGCCTCGGCGTTGATGACGATAAGGCCCGAATATTTTTGCGTGTAATTACCAGCGGAAACACTGTTGGCCAGCGGCTTGGTTTCTCGTAAGGCCTGATAAAGACGAGAACTCTTGCCACTGCCCAGGGCCAACAAGGCAATGTCCAGAGCGTACACATCGTCCGGCTTTTGTTGGGCGGGGCCTAAAAAGCCCAGGGCAAAATAGGCCTGGGTGATGCTGGGGTTTTCCAGCACTTTGGCCTGAGGGCTGCTGGGTGGCTGTACCAAACCGACCTGCGGAGCCTGATAATTTTTAGGGGTCAGAAAGGGCGGCTTGGGGAACGCCTCGGTGACCAGTTTTTTAGCCTCTTCCGGGTTCACATCGCCCACAATAATGGTGTTGAAGTTTTGGGGTTGGTACCAGTAGTGGTAATACTCCAGAATACTGTCGCGGGAGATGGTGGCGATGGTTTCCTTGGGGCCCAGGGTGTCGTAGGCGTAGCCGTGCTGGCCGTACATGAGTTTGGCCAATTCGGTGTAGAGTTGGCGATCCGGGTTATCGTTGGCCCGGTTGATCTCTTCCTGCACTACCTTGCGTTCCTGTGGCAGCTCACTGGCCGGAATGGCCGCATTCAGCAGCATATCCGCATGCAGTTTCAGGGTTTCCTTAAAGTAAGGGGTGGCCGTGGTGATGTAATAGTGGGTAAAGTCGTCGCTGGTGGCGGCGTTAAACTGGGAACCCCTTGATTCCAGCAGGCGATCGATGACGCCCGGTTTGTACTGTTGGGTGCCCTTGAATAATAAGTGCTCCAAAAAGTGAGAGACCCCGTTGATTTTATCGGTTTCATTCACCGAACCTGTTTTCACCCAGGTATCAATGGTCACAATGGGCTGACTGTGGTCTTCCTTAATGTATAAAGTCTGCCCGGTCGGCAAGGTGTAGGTTTCCACCTTGGGGATGACGCTATCGGCTTGGGCCCAATTTATGAACCAGCCGCCTTGGACTGAAATAAGCAGGGTAAAGGCGCAAACCAGGCGCTTGATTTGCTGGCTGGAAAAGTGACGGGGATGGATGGGGCCAAAAGAAATGGGGCTCATAAGCGTTGATATTCCCTTTCCGCAAATGGTTTTATAACCACGCTCTCTTAAAATCTAGGCTGTCTTGAAATTTTGATAACTACCGCTGACGCTGAACCAATAAAAATGCTCCAAGTCTCAGCAAAACCTCTCCTGCTTGCGATTATAATACGGTGCCCCACTTTCAGCGAGAGGAGATCGGCCCAGCGCTTTGCCGTCTGTATCCAAAACCCCGGCGATGGTTCTCGGCCGGGGTTGTAGAGGCTTTCGGTTCTGGATTTCAGGGGCCGGGCAAGGCAAGGTTAAACCCTTAAATAGGCCTTAATGCCCTGAAACATGGCGTTCAGCAAGCCGATATTGGACATGGCGTCAATGCCACCGGTGGTCAGGTGTTGCTGTAAGCGGGCTTGCCAGTAGGGATAGATATCTTCCTTGCCCAGCTCCAGTACATTGGCAATGGCAAACAGCTTGGCCCAGTCCAAAGGCATGGGCAAGGCACCCCGCCACATATCCACAATTTCCAGGCGCTGGCTGCGCGGGAAGCGCTTGAGGAACTGGACGTTGCTCAGTCCCTGTTGCCGCTGTACGGACTTTAGGAACTCAATACCCGCATCCACCAGGCGAGGCTCTTCCGGGCGCTTGTATTCCGGGTAGGTTTCCGGTTCGGTTTCCATCACCACGGCAATCCGCTCCAGGGTGGTGGTGCGGGTGGAGAAGGCGATGTTTTCATCAATCAGGCTGTACACATAAGACAGTGTGACACCGATCATCTCGGCGAAATCTTTTTTGTGCAGGTTCGTCTTTTCCAGAAAAGCGACCAGCCGCTGGCTGCTATTGGTGGGAGTGGCTGTGGGCTGCTTGGCTTCCTGAAGCTCCAGTGTAGTGGTTACCATGTGTTATTCCCCTCTTGCTCTGCTGATTCAACTCTAACCAAACCGTGAAACCGGGAATCACTTGTTACAGGATGTTTTATTTCCGGGTGCTTGCCAATCCGGCGTGTCGAATGCGAGGACATGCTTTGACTCATTCGGCTTAATCACAAAAAATTTTTATCTATTCTAGCAAAAACTTTTAATAGTCATATCAAAGTTGAAAGATTTTTATACAAATCATTTTGTAGGAGATTGCTTGGGGCCAAGGGCAATGGTTGTCTATAGTTATAAATAAATGTAAAGATTCAGCCTGTGGAGGAGAGCGTTTTTTCAGGCAATGGGCTAAACTGAAGATCGTTTTGAGGTGAAAACCTTGAACAGCAGCAACTGAAGGTTTTATTCATGACGGAAACCGAAGTCAAACTAAACCAGCTTCAGAAAAATATCGCCCATCTGGCCGAATTTTCTGATGATGGGTGGGTCTTAAAGTGGGGCGACTCTCCCCAGACCGCTTTTGAGATTGTCTGTCGCAGGGCCAGCGCCATGCAGGTTCAAAAACTGGAATCGGTGCTGGATGGTGGTTACCAAAAAGCGACTCAACTGTTCAAGTCTACTTTGTAGTGTGGGGGCTTTGCCCCTTGAAATTCAAGCCGTGCGGTTTCCCATGAAGCCATGCGCAACGCGCTTTCTGTGAGTTTTGGATTGATTGCTGTTAAAATGGCGGCATTCGGCCCTGTTTTTTGAAGGAAAGCGCATGCGACTGATGGCCTTGCTGTCCGGTATCCAGACCGGCATCTACAACATGGCCCTGGATGAGGCCTTGCTGGAATGGGTTCGCCTCCAGCAGGCGCCGGTTTTGTGGGTGCGCACCTATTGCTGGGCAGCGCCAACCTTATCCTTGGGGGTGAACCAAAAAGTGCGGGATCTGGATTTCCTGTTGAGCCACTACGGTCAAGGGCAGGATGTCAGGGCGGTGGTTCGCCGTCCGACCGGCGGGCGGGCCATTTTGCACGGACAGGATATTTCTTTTTCATTCATCACCAATCAGCCCCATATTTTGCAACTGAGCCTGAAGGAGGCCTACGCCATTTTTGCGGGGGTGGTGCAGCAAGCGCTGGGGACGGTGGGACTGCCAACCCAGCGGGCTGCCGAAGCAGGGCCCCGGGATTATTTGCGTTCCCCGGTATGCTTCCAAACCCACACGCCCTCAGACTTACTGGCCATGGATGGACAAAAGCTCTCCGGTAGCGCCCAACTGCGTCGATCGGGTGGCATCTTGCAACATGGGGCCGCTTTTTTGGGTGCCTGGGGGATTCGGGAAAACGCCTTTTTTGAAGCTTTATGCCAGGCGAGTACGGCCACCTTTGGCGAGCCTGTGAACGTTTTGTCCTCGCTGGAGGCGGAGGCCTTGATTACGGATTGGCCCCAGTGGCTTGAGCTTTACGCCAAGGCTTCCAAAGAAATTTTGGACAGCGTCTCCACCACCAGCGGATCCCATTTGCTGCCCGCTTCCCGCTGAAGGGTTTGCAGGGCTTTTTCGTGGGAAAGCGCTTCCCCCCGGTAAGGACGTTCCTGGGTCATGGCGTAATAAGCGTTGGCCACAGCCAGAATTCGACTGCCTAAGGGGATGCTTCGGCCCTGGAGCTTTTCCGGGCCGCCGGAACCGTCCCAGCGTTCATTCTGGGAGTGCAGGAAGGGAACCACTTCCGAGAGAAAGTTGATTTTGACCAGCAAGCTGACGCCCACGTTGGGGTGATCCCTCAGATGCTCCCACTCTTGCGGGGTCAGGCTCTCTTTTTTGTGGAGAATTTCGTCCGGTATGTGTACTTTGCCTACCGAGCCCAACAGTCCGGCCATATAGGTCAGGTCTACGGTCTTTTCGTTCAGGGCCAAGCCTTCGGCAATGGCCTTGGCCAGCAGTCCCACCTGTTTGGAATGGCCCTTGGTAAAATTCTGGCGAGCGTCCACCGCTTTGGAGAGGGCTTCCACAAACTCCTGCTGGTGGATGCCCAAATCGGCAATGCTTTCCGTAATCTGGGCCCGCATATTCAACAGTTTGTTGATGTTTTGGGCCGCTTGCTGGCCTGATTGGCTAATACAGTCCTGCGCTTCGGCCACCAGTTGCTGTAGCCGCATCCCGGTTACAAACACTTCGGCGGCCACCTCGGCCAGCGCCACCATTTCTTCAGGGAATTCAGCGGCTTGGTAGCTCTCAAACAACAGCAAGCCCATGGACTTACCGCCTTCCCGAAGGGGTGTGAGCATCAGGCTCCGGGTTTTTCCTTGGGCCAGTCGGTCATTGGGCAACCAGTTGGCCACGGACTCTGTGTGGGCAAAGGCTTGGGTTTTGTGGCCATGATACACATCGCTGAGCAGGTTGTTGCTTTTGACCGGAATGGTTACCTCCCAGCGTTGCTGGCGATCCAGCTCCAGTGAGGTGCCGGTCAGGCTGAGGTATTGTTCCCCGGTGTCTTTGCTGGCGGTTTGGAATAAGTGGCAGGCATCCACCTGAAACATTTGGGCCAGCGTGGCGGCAATGGAGTCATAAATTAAAAAGCCGGATTGGGCATCCAGTCCCAGCACGCCCAGGGTTTTGTCAATGGAGTAAATCTGAATCAGTTCTTCCAGTTGCGCCTTGAGCTTGGCCGGGTTGTCGGCCAGACGCTCGTTGATTTTGCTCAGCAGATCATCGGAAATAAAGCTTTCCGTAACGAAGTCGCCGATGTTAAGGGCGTAGATGGCCTCCAGGGGGTCGTGCCCGGACTCATCCAGAGGGGAATGAGGCTTTTGGGATTGTGTTTTGGCAATATGTTTATCCAAGGGGCTCGCTCTCCTGGCGGGTTTAACGGATCAGGTGAAACCGGGAAGGGATGGTTTCCGGGCCTGTCACTTCCTTATCGGCGGTTTCTCTTAACTCTTTAGAAAATTTTATGAGTCGGTTACAACATTTTACCCATTTTTTCAGGGGATGGGGATGCCGGAGACACGGGGCGTTTTAGCGCCTTAAAAAAGGAAAAGCCCAGCCATGGGCCGGGCCTTGTAATTTTACCCCTCAGTAAAAAACTAAAATGTCTCGCATCCAATCAACAGACCACATCAAGGGCTGCTTATCTGACAAACTCAATACTTTTTGGTTTCGCTCTAACCGTTCTTCTCTTCTTTATACAAAAACCTATAGATAAACCTATTTTTAATTCTAATCTTCTCTGATGTCCGTATGTCCGCTCACAAAAATGGGCTTGGTGTTGGTCGTTGTGTCCCCCGGCTTGTTCAAACTGTGATCCCAAACTAAAAATTGGTTTTAGCGCTTTGCTTGATTGCATTAACGGCTGTGTTGCGGAATTTGTGTTAGGTGTTTATAGGTTGTTTAAAAAATGAATGCTCTGAATCATGTGGATTCTTTGTTTTTGGTTGTAAAGAAATTGAAATATTTGATTTTCGACAGCGCTCGTTCCGGAGTCGGGGGCTTGTCAGCGGGCCGGGGAGTGGATACCCTAGAGCAAGAGGAACGGCGCAAGCAAGACCCGAGAGAGAGAATCTGAACCCGTGGAAAGTTCGCCAGACGCCCTGTCTTTTGCTTCCCCTTCCGCTGCTTCCAGGCAGGCGGAGCGCTTGGCCATTCGGGTGGATCATCTGGCCAAGTGCTTTCACAGCCCCCAAGGAACGGTACACGCCTTGAAGGGCGTGAGCTTTGAGGTTCAGCGTGAAAAAGTTTTCGCCATTTTAGGCCCCAATGGGGCCGGTAAAACCACCTTGTTGCGTATTCTAACCTCGATTATGCGGCCCAGCAGTGGAACCGCCTTTATTGAAGGCTTTGAGCTGGGGCGGCAAAACACCCAAATTCGTCAGTTGATTGGCATTGTGGCCCAGGACAACCACTTCGATCGCTATCTCACCGTGTGGCAGAATTTGACCCTGCATGCCCGCCTGCACGGTATGGAAAAGCCGGTTTATGAAAAGCGCATTCAGGCTCTGTTGGAGCAAGTGGGTCTATACGAGCGGCGGAACGATTATCTGGATCACTTTTCCGGTGGGATGCAGCGGCGGGTGGCCCTGATTCGGGCTCTCATCCACCGGCCCCGGCTGTTGTTTCTGGATGAGCCTTCTACCGGGCTGGATCCGGCGGCCCGGCTGGAGATTTGGGAGACCATCCAGACTCTGAAGCGAGAGACCACCGTGATTCTGACCACACACTACATGGAAGAGGCCGATCGCTTGAGTGATCAGGTCATGATTTTGAACTACGGGGAAGTGATGATGATCGGAACCCCGCAGGAGTTGAAGGCCCGTATTTCTCCGCCCAATATGTATGAGTTGACCCTGACGGAGCCTTTGGCCGAGCAGTATCAGCAGCGGTTGGCCCCCTGGATTTCTCAGGTGTCGGTGCTGGATCGGGATGCTTTACACTTCCATTTAAACCACCGAGAGGATTTGAGCGCCTTGATGGCCCAGATTGAACCGGCGCATTTAAAGTCGCTGGGCCTGGCCCAGGCGGATATGGAAACGGTCTACCTGACAGTGGCCGGGAAGTCCATGGCCACTTTCAAGGCGGGATCAGGAGACTGGAAGGACAGCGAGGACTCTGCCAGATGAAGCTGATTTATTTTCGTCGAGGTGTGTGGCCCATTGCCCATAAAGTTCTGTTACAAGAATCGCAGGGCTGGCTGAACGAATCCATCAACACCATCGCCATTCCTTTTACATTCTTTCTGGCCTTTGGTCTGGGCCTAAGGGGCTATATTGCCGAGGTGGAGGGCGTTTCCTATATGGCCTTCCTCACGCCGGGCCTGATTACCATGACCATTTTGCTGGAAGCCTATCGTACCGGCGCCTGGGGCCTGTGGATGGATCGCTGGCATCAGAAAATGCTGGATGAGTACCGGATTAAGCCCATCCATACTACCGACATTATTATGGGGGAAATTCTGGGTGGCTTTTTGGTGGCCCTGATTAAAGGCGGCATCGTGGCGGCCATTTTGCTCCTTTTCTCACCGGTGGTCATTCGATGGGATGCCTTGCCGTTGTACTTTTTACTGGTGTTTCCCGGCTGTATTTTTTTTACCTGCGTGGGCAGCATGGTGGGCACCTCGTTTCCCAAGCCGGATCACATTGCCCAGTCTCAAACCATCTTTATTACACCCCTGCTCTATTTAGGCGGCCTATTTTTCCCCATTGCCGCCTTGCCAAGCTGGATTGGCCCGGTGATTCAATGGCTCCCCACCACAGCCGCCTTTGAGGGCGGACGGGATATTCTGCTCAATCATCATATTGACTGGCATTACTTGCTGGTGATTTGGGCGTTTGCCCTGTTTAGCTTTATTGGCGCCACCTGGTTTTTTCAGGAAAAACTCTCCGAATAGCTTGCCCCAAACGTTCACCCTAGTTGCCGGAGCTTTGTGGGCTGTGGGTCAGTTCTTTTAAAAACTGGCGAATGGCGGGTACCGAATGGCCGGTGTCAATGTTGTGCCCCTGATCCCGAAAGGTAATGAGTTTTTTTTGAGGCAGTGGGGTGCCAGCCCGCTCCCAGAGTTGATGGGCGAAATGTCTGGGCATGAGGGTGTCTTTGTCTCCGTGAAGCACCAGCAACGGGGCTTTGATGGCGGGCATTTTTTCAATGGATTGCATTTGGCTGAAGGTTAGTTTGTGCAAGGGGGCCAGCCAGGCGGGCGCGTAGTTTTCCACTTTACGACGGGCCACATCCGGGAAGCTGGTCATAGTGGATTCCAGAATAACCGCCTTGTTGCGGCCCACTCGGTGGGCCAGTTCGGCGGTCACCGCTCCCCCCAGTGAAATGCCATGAAATACCTGATCTTCAACCGGAATACGCTTCACCTGCTGTAAAAACTCGCTGGCCATAAAGGCGGATTGATAAAGCGCCAGTTCACTGGGCTTGCCGGGAGTGCTGCCATAGCCCGGGTATTCATAGGCCATAAAGCCGTACCCCTCATCAACCAGGGGCTGGTAGCGCAAAATGCTGACCAGGGATGACTTGTTGCCCATGGCGTGCAGAATGGTGGGCTTGCCCCCCTTGGGTGGGATAAACCACCCATAATTTCGGACATCGGGATAGTGAGAGGACTGAAAGGAGACCTCTTCAATTTGGGCCAGCATTTCCTTTAAATGGGGATGCTGTTTTTTGACCTCGGTCAGTGAGACTTTCAGTTCCGGCATATAGTGTCCGGCAAACAGGTTTTTATGCTCCAGGGCATGCAGGGCACGGGGCGGGAGAAGACCAATCAGGCTGGTCATGAGGCTCTGGATTTGCCCGATGAGGGTGTGCCCTTCCTTGCTCCCCTGGCCCGTGGATTTTTGGGGCTTGAGAGCTTCTTTCTCCTCGGCCCCTTCCTCTGGATTCCACTGTAGTAAGCGACCCTGAAACCGGGGCTGCGCGGTGATCCGTGATTGCACGTTTGATTTTTGAGCCCAGGTGCGTTTGCTGGATGCGTAAAGTGGGGACTTCAGTCCCGACTGGATGGCAGGCATTGGTTTTCCTCCCCTAATGAAATGATTTGACGGCTTTCCCGCTTGGAAAAACCTTTTTGACCCCAATCAATTAGAAACCCCTGAAATGGATATGACAATATCTGATTTGATAGGAACTACCATGCGGATTATAGCGCCTTTGCCTCTGGTTTGTCATAAGAAAAATTTGGATTTTAAGAAAAAAACGGAAATTAAAGTAAAGTTTTGTAACTGTCTGCCGAATCCCTATTTATGGACGCTCTATGGACAGAGCAAGTGGCATAAGGACTGCCTGCCTGGCAATGGGTGAGGATGATTTTCCCACAACCCATGACCCAACCATTCCCGCATGGTGTGTAAACCGAGTGGGGCGGTTGTTCTGATCGTAGTTAGCGAGAAGGTGCAGAGTGAAGTTATGAGTCAACCGCATCCCGAGTCCAAGTGGCAGTCGTTTTCCTTGTCCCGTTTGCCGGAGCTCAGCTCAACCCGACAGGTATCGGCGGAGTATTTTTTATCGCTGGGCAATCGACATTACAACGATTACTTGACCCGTAGCGCCAAGCGTGACCTGGATGTGGCCATCACCAACTATCGACAGGCGCTGGATATGAATCCTGATCTGCCGGAAGCGCATGTGAAGCTGGCTGCGGCCCTGTGGGATCGGGGGGGCATTTCTCTGGAGTTGGCTATGGAATATTGCGACACCGGCTTGGCCCTGAATCCCGATTTTAGTGACGCTCACCTGTTTAAAGGGTATTTCTTACGGCAGTCTGGGCGCTTGGAAGAGGCTATTTATCACTTCCGTCAGGCGGCCAACAAGGCCCAAAAGGGCCAAAGCCCGGCTCGGGCTAATCTGGCCTTGGGCAAAACCCTCATTAAAAAATCACGATTCGCTTACGAAATGCCGCTGATGGCCCGCACGCTGCTTTGGGCTCAGGGGCTTCAGCTGATGACCGTTGGCGTGTGCCAGTTGCCTGCCGATCAGGCGGCTTGCAGAGTGATTCTTAAAGCCTTTTCTGCCGATTTTCAGATTTTTGGCTTACTGGGTGCGGCCCGCATCCTGAAAACCGTGGGTCTGGCCCCCTTGGCCGGTGGCCTCTATGAGTGGGCGACCCGCACCATGCCGCAAGAAGGCATCTTCTATCATCTGCTGGGGGATTTTCATGCCGAGCGGGACAATCGGGATGGGGCCCTGTATTACTACACCCGGGCTCAGGAGCTGGAGCCGGACAATCTTACCTTGCACAAAAAGCTGGGTCACGTCTACAACGCCTGCAACGACCGGGATAATGCCGTGCGGAGTCTGGAAAAAGTGGTGGAGGCTGAGGCCGCGGACTTTGATACCTTCTACACTCTGGCACAGGTCTATTGCGATCAGGCTCAGTACATGCGCTCTCTCTATTACTATAAGGAGCTACTCAACCAACAACCGGATAACGCCTATTTGCATAGCAACATGGCCTATGTGCTGTTCAAGCTAAATGATTTCGACGGGGCCATTCAGGAGTATCAAACGGCCATCAAGCTGGGTAAAGACACCGTGTGGACGGCTACCGTGGCGCAAACGCTGGGCACCATCCAGTATCAGGTCAGGGGCGATCTGGACGCGGCTGTCAGTATGTTTCAGTTGGCCTCCCAACTGGATCCTGCTGACCTGGAGTGTTTGAGTATGCTGGGCGATATCTATACGGAACAGGGCAATTTCGAGGCCGCCATTGACACCTACCGCTACATTTTGAGCGTGGCCCCGGACAATGCCGAATGTCACAATTACATGGGCTACCTGCTTTGGCAAATGGACAAGAATGATGAGGCCATTGTGGCTTATAAACAGGCTTTGGCCTTGAACCCGGACAACCCGATTGCCTATAACAACCTGGGTGTTATTTACCTGGATGAAAAATGTCAGTTGCAAATGGCCCTGGAAATGTTTCAGACCGCCTTTGAGCAAAAGCCGGATTACACGTTGGCCTGCTTTAACGTGGCCCGTGTTTATGAGGCGATGGGCGAAACCGCTTTGGCCGCCAAGGGCTATGCCCAAGCGCTGGTGTTAAACGCGGACAACCAGGAAATGCAGTCCGCCGAAATACAGGAACGGCTGGACAATCTGTTTATGACCTAACCGAAAGCGTTTTGGACGAAAAGTCGTAGACCGGTTGTTTGTCCAGGGTTAGCCCCAAGCGCATGGCTTGCAGCACCCCAGCCGCTTCCTCATAGGAACGCACCAACCGGATCAGCTGCCTGCGTGGGTCGGGCAACGCCTCAAATAGGTTGGGGGTTACCGATAACACGCTTTGATTGCTTTCCACGGCCAAAATAGGAATTCCCTGGCTCAGGGCGGCCAAAACGGGTTGTCCCCCCAGTGTGTTGGCTGGCACCACCAGCGCCGATAGTTCCCGCGAGCTGAAATCCCGGGCTTGCATTTGCGAAACGGGAACCATAGCGGGGGCCTGGGTCAGTCCGGTCAGCACACAAGGCAAAAACGTGGGGGCGATAAACTCTGCCGCCGTACGTGGATCCAGCACTTCGTCCAGCACGGGCTTGGCTTTTTCCCAGTCAAAGACCGGGGCGTTGGCGCAGGGGATGCCCAGCTCAGACACGACCAGATGCGAGAGTATGCCTTCAATCCCCCCAATCGGGTCTACGCCTTGTCCATGGCGGTAGGTGCTTTCCAGCAGCGCTTCGTCTTCTTCCAGTTCCGGGAGCAGCGTACACAGGGCCAAGGCGGTGGCCCCTTGGGCTTGCAAACGCCGACAGGCGTCTAGCACGGTCTCCGGGTTTCTCAAGTATCCAGATGAGCAGCCTGAGTCGGCTATTTCACAGCCGGTTTGCACGGGCTCATCGGTCAGGGTAAAGCCCATAATATCCACCCCATAAACGCTTTTTACCGCGTTGATGGTGTTAATGTGCAGCACCCGCATCTCTTCCGGCATGCCCGCATCCAGCACCACCCCGATGCGTTGATGTTGCCCGGGTCGCAAGGCCCACTGGCCCCGCAAAAATTGATCCAGTCCGTAACCCTCCACGTACAGGGCGTTGGCCGGGAGCTTTTGGAACACCGCGGCGTTGGCCACGTTAGGATGGGTGATCAGCACATCGCACACGCTGGCCAGCAGGTTTAAATAGGGAGTGGCGTCTCCGGCAAAGCCGCCTTGCGAAGCACCGACGCCCGTGGGAATAATCATCCCGACCACAAACGGTCGCTGAAGCATCGGGCGCATGTTAGCCTTCGGTGAACTGACCGGCGTCTCTCACCACCCCGATGTAGGGCAGGTTTCGGTAGTAGCCAGCGTAATCCAGTCCGTAGCCCACTAAAAACTGATTGCCCACGGTAAAGCCTGCAAAGTCCACCTGAACTTCGTTCTGGCGGGCTTCTTTTTTATCCAGCAGCACCGCCAGCCGTAGGGACTTGGTGTGGTGCAGGGACTTCACGTAATCCATAAAAAAGTGCAGGGTCAGACCGGTATCGATAATGTCTTCCACAATCAATACGTTTTCCCCGGAAAGAGAAGGCAGGGACAAATCCACTGGCTTTACGCTGCCGGAAGAAACCTGCCCGTTCCCATAACTGGCCAGGCGCACAAATTCAATTTGGCAAGGGATTTTGATGTGACGAATCAGATCGGCCACAAACATGAAGGAGCCTTTTAACACGGCCACGATAATCAACTTGTCACAGTCCGCGTAGGTCTGGTTGATTTGCCCCGCCATTTCCTGAATCCGCTGCTGAATTTGGGCTTCGCTGAAGTGAATATCCAGTTGTTCCGGCTTATAAACGGTGGGCGAGGCGGCTTGGCTCATTCGGTGTCGGCTCCTGTGACTAATTCCTCAGTAAAAAACGATGACTCCGGCGGTAAGGCTTCCCGATCCGGGGCCTCTTCAATGACCCGCCATTCTTCCGGCGGCAGCAGCCCTTTTTTGAGCTTGAGCAGGTGAGTGGGGGGATTTTTGTCCTTGATTCGGAGCTTTTGACTGATGCCCAACCCCGGCACCCAAAGCACTTCGTTGCCTATGGCCAAAACTTTCAGGCCATTGCGGGTAAAGCGGGGCACACTCCGGTTGATCAGAAATTTTTTCAGCTTGATGGGCGCTTCCATACCCATGGGATGAAACTTGTCACCGGGCTTACGGGTACGCAGCTCCAGCGGTTTGTCCGCAAATTCTGCCAGATTGACATACACTTGCTGGCTATCGTTGGGCCGGATGGGCGAAATGCGCACCTTTTCAGGCTCTTGCCAGGGCTGGGCGTAAAACGTGCTGTCCAGTTCCGGCACTTGCAGATGACCCGGGATGGGCACCTGGACGGAGACATTGACTGGCTCCCGCTCCGGGTCGGCGATGATGCGCAATCGATTTTTGTACAGGGCCATAAATCGGCTGCGTCCGCCTTCGGTATTTTCCAGCGATTTCAGGGCGGAATCCAGGTTTTTACGCCCCTCTCCGCGGATAAAGGCCAAAATGTCCTCAATGCTCTCAAAGTCCGCGTGCAAGCCTTGCCCTGCCAAAAACCGTTTCAGAATGCGTCGCTGATAGGGCAGACCCAACTGATTAAACCGCAAGGTGGAGAGATAAGGGCCTGTTTCATCTTGCCCGTAAACTTCGCCCCAAACGGCCTGAATGCTGTCCTCAATAATCTGTAAGTCCCCTTCGGTGACCAGGCTGAGGCGGAACAGCGAGTTTTTGACTTGCGGAAACTGCTGAACCAGATGGGGCAGCACTTGATTGCGAATTTTATTGCGCTGAAACCGATTTTCCTGATTGGTGGGGTCGTTGAAGTAGGCCAGTTGCTTTTCCTGAACGTATTCCAGCACTTTTTTACGGGCCGTATCCAGCAGGGGACGTAAGACCGGAATGGCTCCAGTGCCCGCAACGCTGTAGGTCAGGCGTTTGTGGATACCGGCCAGTCCATCAATGCCGGTGCCTCGCATAATGCGGAACAACAGGGTTTCAATCTGATCGTCGGCGTGATGGGCGGTTAGAACGGCATCGGCCTGTAAGTCTTTGGCCAGTCGGGTCAGTTGTTCGTAGCGGGCTTCACGAGCCGCTTTTTCTGTTTTGGGCAGGGTTTTATTCGCCTGAATAATAACAAGCGGAATGCCGCTTCGCAGACAGTTCTGATGTACCAGCGGCAGTTCCTCCGGTGGGGTGCCTCGCCAGCCATGGTTAAAATAGGCGGCAGTCACCTCCAGCGGGTACTTTTGCTTGAGTTCCGCCAGTAAAAACAGCAGGGCCGTGGAATCCGCACCACCGGAATATGCCAGCACCAGACGGGTGGGCAGGGTGGGTTGTAAAAAACCTTCCGCTTTCAGGTTATCAATAACGGAATCGAGAATTAAACTCATATCAGCGGTTTGTGGATACCTGTCAAACTTAAATGAAGTGGGGCCCTGGGGGTGGGATGTCCCTGCGAACCCGGTCATTACAATCGGGTCTCTCCCGTATGGCGCAGAGCAATGGGGCAGTGGGACCAACTTTTTCCAAACACCCGCAATATGGTAAACTTTACTGCAAATCGGGCCTTTTCTCAAGCGAATCATCCCCAAAGGCATCGATGGCGTTGGAAAATGCCCTGTGAGCTGAAATTCTGAGCGCTTAGACCCAAGCACTCAGGATGCCGGAAGCAGTTCCGCCAAAGACTGGTTCAATTTGACACTTGGAGGAGGTTTTGACCATGTTGACCCGCTGGTTGCCCATTCAGGCAAAAGGAACGCACTTGCCAGGAACCCGATTGATTCTTTCGGCCATGTCCTTGGCGTTGCTGTTGTCGGGCGCGTTTGTCGGGCTGGAAGCCTCCCCGGCCATGGCTCGCACGCTGAATTTTATGCCGCAAACGTTTTCACCCAATCTGGTGGCTGATGTGGCCGAGCTGGTGGCCCCCTCCGTGGTGAATATCGATATTGAAAAGACCACCTCGGCGGTGGCGCCCAATTTATCCGGCCTGCCCTTCAGCGATGACTTGTTGCGCCGCTTTTTTGGCTTTGATGCTGGCAGCGGTAGTCCCTTTACCCCGTTTGGCGGGGGCGGGATGCAATCTCAGGTCATTACCGGCAACGGCTCCGGGATGATCCTGAGCAAGGACGGCTATATCCTGACCAACAACCACGTGGTGTCCACGGCGGACAAAATGACGGTGACCCTGAACGACGGGCGTCAGTTCCCGGCCCGGCTGATCGGGCGGGACGCGGTGTCTGACGTGGCGGTAATCAAGATTGACGCGCCCAACCTGGTGCCGGTGACTCTAGGCGCTTCCGACAAGCTGCGTCCGGGGGAGTGGGTGATTGCCATTGGCAGCCCCCTGGGCTTTGACCACACAGTGACGTTGGGCATTGTCAGTGCCCTTTCCCGCCGTATCCCGGATCTGAACTCCAACATGTCCTTCATTCAAACCGATGCGGCCATTAATCCCGGAAACTCCGGTGGCCCGCTGGTTAATCTTAAAGGGGAAGTCATCGGCATCAATACGGCCATTTCCGGGCGGGGACAGAACATTGGTTTTGCCATTCCCGTGGACACGGTGAAGCCCATTGCCGACACCTTGATTGCCGGTAAGCAGGTCATTCGGCCCTGGGTGGGTATTTCCATGGTGGATTTGAACCCGGATCTGGCCAAGCACGTTGGCTTGTCCCCGGAAACGCAAGGGGTGGTTATTGCCCAGGTCATGCAAAACTCCCCGGCTTATAAGGCGGGCCTCATGCAGGGGGATGTCATCCAGAAAATTGACGGCAAGCTGGCCACCAAGGCCGATGTGATTCAGGAAAGCATTCGGCAAAAGCCCATCAACACCAGAATTAACCTGGAGATCCTGCGGAACGGGCACCGCATTCAGGTAGGCGTCCTCAGCGAGCCTCTCCCGGGCAACAGCGAGGAAGCCTTGGCTCCGGCCAAGCTGCGAGTGAAGCCTTTATATCCGGGTAAGCCCTAAGGGAAACGCCTTACGCTGCCAGACCTTTAGCGATCGTGGCTCTTTGTCAGAAGGGTCTGGATTTCTGATGGCGTGTGCCCTTGCCAACGAATGCGATTGGCCACAATGGGGTGGTGGTAATCGCTTTTGGCGATGGAGCCCCCACCGTCCGTGATTAAAATGGGCGGGGCCACAAACCACTTGAACACGGCCTTGGACATGCGATCGAAAAACTTGTTCAGCCACTCGACTTTCTGATCGGGTGTTATCGGATGCTGCTGTTCGTAACTAAACGGGGTTTCCAGCATTTGGGCATGGCTTTGGTTCAGGGTTTCCAGCCGCCAGATGACCTCATCGGCGAACTCGTAAGGCATCAGCTCGGTCTCTGCGGTCACCAATACGCCGGTTTGGGGATCTCGCTTGAGATCCGCCCCGGAGGGCTTGGTGATGACACTTGCCGGTAGTACATTTCGGGGCGTTTTCAGGGTTGCTGGCCGGTGTTCATTGAGCCAACGGGCCAAGGCCCGCACTTTGGTCTTGCACACATCGCCAATGGGGGCCAAGGCCCCGGACATATCGCCGTTCACCGTAGCATAGCCCAGGTAAAACTCGGATTTATCGGAGGTGGCCACTGGCAGGGCCCGAAACTCGTTGCCCAATTGGCGCAAAATAGTGGCTCGAGAGATGGCCTGCACGTTGTCGGCGGCGTTGGAGCGGGCATCGGTCGGCCCCCAGAAGGCCTCCAGTGAGGTGCGAACTGTGCCAAACTCCTGGGTAAAAGCGTTGGTGATAGCCCCAATGGGGATTTCCACCCAGGGGCAGCCCAAATTTTCGGCGATGGCTTGGGCGTCCCGGCGGTTTTCATCCGGGGTAATGGCTGAGGGCATGCTGACGGTCAGCAGATTTTCCGGGCCCAGGGCATCGGCTACCAATACGGCCACCACGGCGGAATCCAGCCCGCCCGAGAGGCCCAGAACGGCCTTTTGAAAGCCGGTTTTGGCAAAGTAATCCCGAATCCCTTGCAGCAGGGACTGGTAAGTGCGGGCCAGATCCGCCGTGTCATAGGCCTGAAAGGCTGGGGGCTGAAGGCAGGGCGAGGCGGATGCGTCGGTAGTTTCTGTGGCTTGATCGCCGGGCAGCGGGGCAATCCGGCCCTGGCCTTTGAGCGGATTAATGATCAGCAGTTGCTCCTGAAAACTTTCCGCCCGGGAGAATAGTTGTCCTTGGGCATTGTAGGCCCGACTACCCCCGTCAAAGGCCAGTTCATCAACCGTGCCCACCTGATTGATGTAAACCAGCGGCGTGCCGTGCTTTTGGGCCACGTGGGCGCACAATTGATGACGAACGGCTTCTTTCCCGGAGCGACTGGGGGAGGAGGACAGGTTAATGAGGGCCTGCGGGCCTTGGGCCATCAAGCCTTCAATGGGGTTGTGCGGGTAGTGAGGGTGTTCAAAAAATTCGGGATCGTTCCATAAATCTTCGCAAATAGAAACGGCGTAGCGGTGCCCGTGTACCGTAATCAGACCTTGTCCGCCCTGTAAGGGTGGGTTCAGGGTCACATCAGTCAGCCATTCCTGCCCGATGGCCCCGCTAACCGGCGAGGATTCAAACTGGCGATAATCCTCAAACTCGTTGTAACCGGGAATCAGGCTTTTGCGGAAAATGGCCTGAATTTTTCCTTCGCCCAGCAAGGCAGCGGCGTTGAAGGCGGTTTTACCGATTCTCTTTTCAGAGGGCTTGGGTAGCCGGGGCTCCACAAAACCCACCAGCGCATAGGTTTGGCCGGTATTCTGGGCAATGCCCTCCAGCCACTTCAGGTTTTCCGTCACCAAAAACGGATGTCGCACAATGACATCTCGGGGCGGATAGCCCATCAGGGCCAGTTCCGGGAAAATGACCAAATCCACCTGTTGTTGCTCGGCCAGGCGCAGGGCGGCCATGATTTTGCGGGCGTTTCCCGCTAAATCTCCCGGTGTGGTATTGATTTGAGCCAAGGCTAAGTTCCCTTGGCCATAGCCAGCGGTGAAATCCGGGGGAAAGCTGGTGGGGAGGGCCTGTTGTGTCTGGTTCATGGACGGGGTCCCCTATAAAAGACGGACTTAGCTGCGGCCGTAATCATCCTGACGCCGCTCAATGTCATCTTCCCCAAAGTAGTCGCCCAGTTGCAGCTCAATAATCTCCACGGGGCTGGTGTTTTCCGCCGGATTGGTAATGCGGTGCCAGTGGTGCAGGGGGATGTGGATATAATCACCCGGAGTAAGCCCGACGGTGTTCTCTTCCAGGGTAATGGCAGGTTGCCCTGCGGTAATGAACCAGTGTTCTTCCCGCTTTTGATGCCGTTGCAGGCTCAGGCGATTGCCGGGCTTCACGGCCAATTGCTTCAGTTTGAAGTCGGGCTCGTCCTTGAGGACTGTAAAGCTGCCCCAGGGACGTTCTTCGGTAATTTCGGCCAAAGGGACCGGGGTGAGGTCATTGTCCCAGATGATTTCCAAGACCAAAGCCGGTTGTTGGCCCGTGTTGGAGAGACGCACGGACTGCCCGTTACTGAGGGTCAGCCGCTGTCCTTTATGGAGGGTTTCAGTCTCTCCGGTGGCGTTGCTTTGCTGTATGGAACCGCTGACTACCATCCAGTGCGCCTCGCTGGCCGATTCTTTCGGAGCCTCTGGCAGGCAGGCACCCGGCGCCAACTGGAATAAGCGCACCTGATAGGTCTCTGTACCATATAAAATTTCGGTGGGGACAGCGGTGGAGGAATTTGGGGAAGTCACGGACGTGGAGATCTTGCTTGCGGGTTGCTATAGTTCTGCGATTATACCCCAGACCCCCGCCTTGTGCAGTGGGTCTGGCCGTAATTTTGGAAAGTGTTGTTGAATGCCCGCCGAATGTAGGAGTCAATGCCTGATCAGAAGGGGTATAACCAAAGAAGTGGAGTGAATTCAAACCGACCTTGAGTGAATCCATGCGCCGTATTCTGAACCTGAACGTGATTTTTTGCCGGTGGCTGGGGCCACAGAAAGCTGGAGCCTGGCTTCTTGGGACGTTGTTAACGCTGGTCTGCTTTGTCATGCCAACGTCCTGGGCTATGGATTATGGCTTTGCTCCGGTGAGTGGCCAGTTGACCTCTCATTTTGGCTGGCGGGTGGATCCTATGACTGGCTCCCAGCGCTTTCACGGGGGCATTGATCTGGCGGCGGCCAGCGGAACGCCGGTTTATGCCCCGCAGGCTGGGTTGGTGATGTTCAGCGGGTATTACGGCGGCTATGGCAACGTGGTCGTCCTGAGCCATGGTAATTCCCTGTTTACCTTGTACGGGCACAATTCCCAGTTACTGGTCAGGCCCGGGGATGCGGTGTATCGGGGGCAGATGATTTCCAAGGTGGGCTCTACGGGCCGCTCTACCGGGCCACACCTGCATTTTGAAGTCCATCATAACGGGCAGTACGTCAATCCCATGACCTACCTCAGTTACTTGCAGCCGGGGGCCGGGGTTCCCCTGATGGCCCAGGCCCGTCCGCCACAAACCAGCCGGGTGGTGGCCCAAACGGCTGCCCAGTCCATGGATTCGGACAGCGGCGTGCAGACTTTGGCGGTCAAGCACGTCAACCGAAAATCCCATCGGGGGTATGCCACCGGTAAATCCGTCGAGCTGGTGACCGGCAATCGGGTGCAAACGGTTCAATTTTAGGCCCGCCGTGGGTGGGATTGGATGATGTCTGCCATGGCGTTTGCATACCCCGATCCTCGCATTTCTGCTATGATCGGCTAAGATTGGCTAGTAAAATAGATGACGCCAACGCGTATGCAATGGAATAAGGGATAGAGTTTAGCAGATGGCGGATTCGGCAAGACCGTTTCACCAGGAAACCTGGTTTGAGGTTGTATTTGTGGCAGCCTGCTTTGTGGCGGGCTATTTTCTGTTTAAATACCTGATGCCTGCCGTGGAAATGGACCCCAACGCCATTCAGGCCGTGGCCATGGCCAAGCTGTTTTCAGAAGGTCGGATTCTGGAGGCCTTTTCCCGCTTTAATTTGCCCCCCGTCTATCCCGCCTTGATGGCCTTGGTCATCAAGCTCAAGCGCACCACCGAATTGCCCCGACTGATAGAGGGGTTTCACATCCTCAATCTGGTGTTGTATTTCCTGTCCACCGGCCTGGTCTACTTTTTTGTGCGGCGGCAAATTCCCAAGCCGTACACCTTTATTATTACGGCTTTATTTGTGTTGGCCCCAGCCACTTTGGGCATGGCCTGGGCCATTAACCCGCAAATGATTTACGTGGTCTTATCCCTGGCCAGCCTGATTGCCATTGACATCAGCCTGAGCAAGGAGTCGGCGCTGGGTGGGCAACTGTCCCGGGGAGAGATTATTCTGTGCGGGGCCCTGATGGGACTGAGCATTCTCAGTTGGCAGGTGGGCTATACGCTGCTCATCGCTTTTTTCTTTGTGACGGTGAAGCGCTTTGGCTTGAAGAAAAGCGCTACCATTCTGTCCATCATTATTCTGTGTTTAAGCCCTTTTGTGGGACGGGATTTGTTCTACGTGGTGCGTAGCCCTCAGCCTTACGTGGGGCCGTCTACCACCATTGTGCAGAATATTGCCGAGCAAGGCTTCTTCCGCACCTTTGAGGCCTATGCCGATCGCATTATTCTCAATATCACCGATCATACGCTGGGCGATTTGAACCTGGCCTCCGTGGATCGCTTGGCCCAAACGCCCCGCGCCAGCGGGCCTGCCCGCATTGATGTGGAGAAAAAGCCCTGGGTTCGCTGGATGATTGCCTTTGTGGCCATCGTGGGCGCGGTTTACGGCTTGTACCAATACACCGGCATCGGCACTTTGTACCTGTGTACTTATGTCATTACCGCGTTGGCCTTGTTGCCCAGTGCGGGGCTCAGTTTATCGCCGGTGATGCCGTTGCTGTTGTTTTACTTGTACTTTGGATTGCTGCGAACCGGGCAGTGGTTCCAGCGTTTGGATATGCCCTTGCTGACCCGAGTGGCGGTGCCCATTCTGACGGGCTGGATTTTACTGGCCACCCTGACCAGCCATCTTGGCATGGCCCGAGGGGTGGGGAAAGCTGCCGTGGAAAAGACCCGCAAGCCTAAAATTATGTATATGAGTACGGCCAAGGAGCCGGAAAGTCGCTTGGAAAGCGCTCAAACCGTAAGCGCCCACCGGCGGGCCATGGATTGGCTCAAAGAGCATACCGAGCCCGGCGACAAGATTGCCACTCCCAAGCCTGGGGCCTTGAGTCGGCTGAATACGGGGGCTGACGGTACGGGCCAGACCGAACAGCAACTGAGTAGCGAGTTGGGGCAGTATAACTATCTGGTGGAAGAGGGCGCCGCCAAGATTTCCCCCGCCCGCACCGTGGCCAGTAAGGGCCTTAAAATGGTGTATGAGGATGTGCCGGGCCGGATTCGCATTTGGCAGGTCAACCCCACCCGCTGAGTTTTGTTGGGTTTGATCCGGTTTGCGAAGATGGGCGCTTTTCGCTTTAATAAGTAGCAGTAAAAGCGGCCCTCGTATTCTTACAGTCAGTCGGATGAGCAATGTACCCCTTTAGGCTGGTCAGGCTGGCGGAAACGGATGAAACCAATGAACTGTGACTCTCATCAGCATGCGCCCAGTGTTATGGATGCCCCCTTGGGCTCTTGTGGCAAGCCCTGTGATCAGACCTGTGATGAGCCTTGTGCTGATAAGCCGGCTCCACCGGCCAAGTCTCGCTGGGCCCATTGGCTGAACGCCAGTCTGTTTAACACCCTGGATCTTTGCTTTGATGAAGTGTACCAGGAGCCGAAAAAGATTTTGATTGTGGGGGGCTGCCGTCAAATGGACTGGGCCCAGCACGTGGCCTTGTTGTTGCCCGCCGCTGAAATTCACCTGGTGGATCCCGATGAAGCGGTGGTCAAGCGGGCTCAGGAAGAGATTTGCTGCCGTTTCAAGTTTGTGACCGCTCCCCTGGAGCAGTTGCCTTATGACACCAATCAGTTTGACCTGACCTTGGCCCATAATGTGTTGGCCCTGCCGCAGCAGGACTGGGAGCGCACGCTGGCCGAGTTGTCTCGGGTCACCCAGTCTAACCTGATGGTTTCGGTGCATCGCCCTTTGCTGTGGGCCATGGCGAGTCGGGTCAGTGGATTTGCCCATGCGGTGAAAGAGCTGGGCATTGCGGTGCCTGCGAGGCTTCCCGGCAGCAACGCTTTTATCAGTCAGCTGAGCCGCCATACGAACATTAAAACCAAGCTGGCCCCCTTCCCCTGGACAGTGTACATGACTGCTGTGCGCCCCAAGTGGGATGAGAAGTTAACCCTGGCCTCCTAAAGCGCCTGATACCGTGCTGACGCCGGAAGGTGCCCTTCTTGAGGGTGTTCTTGGGCTGTTTTCAGCTTTTTGTAAAGAAGTTTGAAGCATTTTAGGGGGATTGGCAATTCCAGTCTTTTGATTGTTTTTATTTAAGCATAGGGAGCGGTGGCTGAGTGGTTTAATACACAATCATCCATTGACTTCTCTATCACGGGAAGTTATTTGACGTTGGGCTGGAGTTTAGATAGGTATGCGGGGTTTATCAACAGTGCGTCACGGATTCATTAATGCCGATTGGCTGGATGTCGTACGCTCTGAAAAAGCCCCCTCGTGGACGATGGCTTGAGGTTTAAAGTAATAGTCGCTTTCTGGAGTCTGGGATGTAACATCAACATCCATCGGCGCTGGAACCGTGATGGGCGGCACACTTGAAGTTTTGACATGGGATGGAGTGGTTCAATTTTGTTGAAGTAGATAAGTAATAGTAGGTAGTAGGAGGAAGTGGAAGCCGGGAGTATGGATTTTTCTCCAAAGATGCGGCCCTCGGGTCGTTTCTCTCTCTCTCTCTTTCTCTTCTCTCTCTCCAATCAACAGGCAACGCAAGTTGCCTTTTTTTTTGGGGTAAGGCTGCCTTCACAAGACGTTTGTAAAACCGCGTGCCGCTCAAACAAGCCGTGGAATTGCTGTTGGCAAAGTTGCCCGGCATCCATCTGTAACTCGCTGTACTCAAATAGTTACAAACGTCTTGTGAAGGCAGCCTTACTCTTCTTTTTAAATCTTTTTAAAACGAGGTTTCAATTGTTTGCTGAGCGGTTGCGAGCCATTTGCTGGCGCTCGCTCAATCGTTGCAATATGGACTGGGCCAGTTCCTGCCGCAAGCGCTCCACATCGTCCTCAGTGGGTGCAGGCTGTCCTTTTTTCGCAAGCAACCCCCTCAGCACCAGATGATCCAGATGGACGCGGGCCGGATGGTTCCAGGTGGCGGCCCAAGATTCAACTGGTATTTGGGCCAGGGCCTGAAAGGCGGCCATCAGGGCGCTCTGTTCACTGCTGGAATATAACGCCGGGTTGGGCACCGGGAACTGATCCAGATCGCAGCGGGCAAACTGTAAAACGCCTTCCCCCAGGCTGGCCCGACCCAGAAAGGCCAACAGGGCGCAGCATACCGTGCTGTTGAGCAGGGCGGCGATGAGCGCAGGAGGATGCTGGCTGGGATTGTGCAAGGTTAGGCCGTAAAAGGTCTGATCTTCGATGAATTCCCCTTGGCACAGGGCAAAAAAGAAGCGTTGATCGATAAAGCGACTGCACAGGAGATGGGCGGTGGGTAGCTTTTTTTGCGCATGCCAGGCCGGTTGATTGTGTTGAACGGATGTGACTTGCGGCCAAGGGGTGGCCGTGGTTCGCTTTTGTCGAGGACGGGCCGTTTGCCGCTCTCCCCACTGAATATAGGCCAGCGCGCCGTGCTTTCCCAGACGCTCCAATTCGGCTTTGCGGTAGGGGCAACAAAATAAAAATTCATTCAAAGCCTCGGGCCGCACAATCAGGCGCTTCAATTTTTTACTGGATCGCATCACCGGGATCAAAAATTCTGGCTCAATGCGCCATTTCGCGGCTTGCTCGGCAGAGAGGTAGAAGAACTGGTTAATCCCGGTTTTTAAGGGGTAACGGATGGTGCCCAGCGCGCCGAGCGGCTTCCATAGCTGGTATTGCCCATAAAGCTCCTGCAACGGTTTGGGGGCTCGCAAGTACAGATTGCAGTGCATGGATTGCATCCAGGGCAGGTCCGTGGGTAACAGTTGTCGATGGAACCCCGTCTGCGGGCTGAGGTTTTGTACTTGGGTGGTTAAGGCCTGCCAATAATTGGGCTGATGAACGGGAGGCAATAATTGGGGCAAGGGGCGGTGTAACCGAATCCACTGGCACCCCGGGCCATTATTGGTATTTTTGCCGGGAATTTCTTTTTTTCGCAGGATGACGATGACCGGGTGAATGGCGGCATCGGGGAACCAGCGCTCACAGGCGGATTCAACCAGATACAACCAATCAAAATGATGCCACAGGAAATGGCGGAAATACTGTCCAAATACCGAATCCAGCCAGCTGTTGCTGACCACGAAGGCCAGTATCCCTGCCGGCTGGAGTAGTCCATAGGCGTGGATAAAAAACCACTGGTATAAATCCGCTTTTTGAGAGAATAATTTGGCTTGATTTGGGAATTCCTCCAAATAATCCTGAAATAAATACCGATAAACAATTGACCGGTTATTTTTGTCCCTTGAGGTTGCGCCAGTGTTTATTTCCGGGCGAATATAGGGTGGGTTGCCAATAATTAAATCAAAATTTCCCAATATTTCTGGGGTGAAGGTCAAAAAATCACCTTGTCGTAAGTCCTGCCTCAAGTCCATACTGGCAGCATGAAGCTCGCGCACAGCGAGGTGCTTTTTCGCCATTTCCAGGGCCGCCGGGTTTTGCTCAATGCCCACGAGTTGCAAGTTGGTATGATTGAATTCCCGGGCCAGGGCAGCGGCTCGTTCTAAAAAAATGCCAGCTCCGCAAGCGGGTTCCAGTATGCGCTGAGGAGGCGCTTCCTGCGAGGCCAGGGCCAGCATGAAATCGCATAAAGCGGAGGGGGTGTAGAACTGCCCTTGCGCAAGACGAGCCTGCCTGTTTGTCAGGGACGGTTTCATTTCGGATGTGACCGTTGTTTCCACCGAAGCCCCTCGTAATCACTGAATCGTTGTTGATGACGATAAACGCTGTTGGATATTCACTCTGCTTCTTTATTGTAGCGGATGACGCTCCTGCATAGAGCGTGTTAGCGCCCAAGTAAAAAAATCCGCCTTTTTCAGGGCGGATTTTTAAAATCTTGAACTTTGGGGGGTGGAACTTTATTTTGATAAGGAGAACCAGAGCTATGGTCAGGTTCCACTCCCTGAATTTTAAAGGGTCAGGCGTTATACAGTTTGACCGGACGAGGGCCGTTGCCCGGGCGCTCTGTGACTGAAATATCGCTGAAGGTGCTGTTCATTTGCTTTAGCACCGAGGTGATTACCGACTGCTTGTTGATATCCGGCTCTTTCTTGGACAGCACATCGTAAATATCATTGGCCGTGAAAGAGTCCTTTTTGTTCAAGTATCCACGGATGGCATCCTGAATCTTAGCGGTCAGGGTGTTGCTTTTATCCCGCTTGGGTTTGACCAGGGCCAGCTTTTTAGCGTTGGGTGCCTTGGGCTTGGGCCCACGCTTCTTGGGGGCTTTTTCCACAGTAGCCTGTTTAATAAGGGTTTGACCTGGTTTTCTCCCTCTCTTTTTGGGCAGAATGGTTTCGGGCTCACTCAGCAAGTCCGTGTTGCTTTTGCTAGTGGCTTTTTTGTCTTCCAGGCTAAAGGCTCTGTAAAACGCTTTTAATTCATCAAGCGTGTCAAATGTAATTGGCATACTAGGTCCCTATCTAACATTTGGTTTAATAGTCATTACGCAAAAAAATAGGATAGAAAGCGTGGTCGGTTGAGAAAATAAAAATATATCGTCTGATATATTAAGTAAATCATTAATTAAAAATTAGGTCAACACTTTTCTCTTTTTTAATTGGTTGCGCTTTTTTTGCGTGAAATGTGAGCAACTCTCATTTGCTTGTGGTTGCGGGCGTAAGAACCGGGTTAACGTCGGTTTTATTGCTTTCTATTTTATTCGGGAAAAAAAGAAAAAAAATAACCCAAAGGCGGCAAATTTGCTCGACACTTGGGTTATTTTAAATCAAAGTATAAAAAAATTAAAACTAACCTTCCATAATGTATGGAATCAGGGCCACCTGGCGAGATAATTTGATGGCGCTAGCCAGGTTACGCTGATGATAGGCGCAGGTTCCGGTAATGCGACGGGGAAGAATTTTTCCACGGTCAGTCAGGTAACGACGCAGCTTTTGAGCATCTTTAAAGTCGATTAAAATTACTTTGTCCGCGCAGAAATTGCAGACTTTCTTCTTCCGGGGATCGGGCTTCATGGAATACGTTTATCCTTCCTTACTTCGTGTGGGGCAAATGAATGGTGTTTAACCTAAAACGGAATGTCATCTTCCGTCAAGAGATCTTCCGAGCTGAAGTGGTTGCTGGAACCACTGGCCGGTGCAGCACTGTAGGCCGGTTGGGTGGTTCGGGGCGATCCGGCGTCGTAGGAACCGCCGCCGCCTTCACCCATGGCCGGAATAATAGCTTCCGGTTTACCCGGCAGCTTATCTACGGTGCTGGCTTCCACTTCAAACAGTTTTTTCTGGACGCCTTCCTGGGTTTGGAAACTGTTCATAATCAGTTTGCCATCCACCAGAATCGAGTCTCCCTTTTGCAAAACCGTGACCGCTTCGGCCAGGTTTCGCCAGCAGGTAACCTTCACCAGAAAGGGCTCATTTGTCGCAGCCTTTGCCCCTATGGCCGGATTTTCAACCTGAATGTTGAAACTGGTTACCGCAATATTATTGGGCGTAAACCGTTTTTCCGGTTCACTGACCAACATGCCTGATAAGGTCGCTTTGGCAAAACTCACGATTGGGCGTCCTTCTTTTCCCTGTTAATACGGTTGATACTCTAGTCAGCCGAACGAGGAGCTACGGGACGACGGAACTCACGCTCGCCGCGCTCACCGCGTTGCTCCGGGCGATCACGATCCTGGGGACGTTCACGTCCGTAGATGCTGGCATCGGTAATATCCACGTTGCTGCGATTGACCAGGGTTAAACGTAAAATATCTTCGTTCAACTGGCAGGTACGCTTGAGAGACAGCACGGAGGCTGGGTCTAACTTCAGCAAATAGGTGGTAATAAAACCATCCTTGAACTTGTTGATTTCATAAGCCAAGCGCTTACGGCCCAATTTGTCCTTCTTGACGACTTTGCCATTCAGGTTTTCAACAGCGTCTTCAATGACTTTCAAGACGTTGTCGGAGTTGTCAACGTCCAGGATGGGCTTGAGAATGACGAACGCTTCGTAAGTGTTCATTGGTAAGAAAAAACCTCCGGGTCTGATACATCTCCACTGGAAGAAAAGAGTGAGGGAGAATACATATTGGTTTATCAAACTAACACAAGGGAAATCAAATTTGAATAGTGAGCATAAAACACCCCTGAAGTCATACCGACAAGTCCAACCCGTTTTGTGGTCCCAAACGGGTTGAAAGCGTGGAAAACGCGTTGAAAAGGTACATTGGGTTCAAATCATGGGCACCGGAGGCTGTGGATGGCGTACAATAAAACTGCGGAGACGGTAGTTCGTCGGTGCGGTGTTCTGCTTGCTCCATTGCTCCTACCCAGTCAGAACTGGCTTGGCCAGGGTGTTGTTCCAGGTGTAACCGATTATAATGAACATTCGATACCGGATTTTAGAAGGTTTTAGCGGCTTCCGCCCAATGCCGTCGGTCGTTTGCCTGATGCTTTTTGCGGTAATGGCCTCTGCCTCGGCCTGGGCTCAGCAGGCCAATTATCCCGGGCAACCTCGACTGGCTCCCTTGCCGATTCATGAGGTGGAGAGCCAACTCTATGGGCACACTTACATGAGCCAGCCCACTGGCGAGCGTTTGAACCGCATTGAGCGTACCTTGTTTGGAACCACTCAGCGTGGGAATACGGAGGTTCGCCTGTGGGCCATCGATGCCCGGGTGCAGCAGAAAAAAGCGCAACGAACCCTGGCGGAGCAGGGCCCATTGCTGGACTATCTGGAGTCTAAGCTGTTTCAGCGGACCTACTCTGAATTGGCGATGTCAGAGCGGCTTCGGCGACTGGAGGTTCAGGTCTTTGGGCATGCCTTCGAGAATTATCCCTTGCCCGTCCGTATCAAAAAGCTGACGTACGCCATGCCCCTGGTGGCCAAGGAGATTCGGCTAACTCACGGCGGTGCCGATGGAGACGTGGTAGTGGCCAGCACCCATCGCAAGTCCAGGATGGCTCCCCGAGAGTCGCAAAAGGTAGAAATGGTTCAGCTGGACGCTACGTCGCCTGTTTCGTACGCCAGCCCCATAGGCCCGGCAGAAAATTTGAGCGTGGGGGACTATAGCCAGTCCATCTATCGGGATACCCGAGGGTCTGCCTTGCGCTGGGAAAAGTTACCCATCCAGATTTATGTGAAAGGGAGTCCCGCTGAGGTCAGTGCGACCAATCAGGTGGTGCAAGCCTGGCAGCGAGCCTTTTCGCTGCAAATGGTCAGCAATTCAGCCGCTGCCGATGTGGTGGTGACCTGGGACAAAACGACATGGGCCCAGAACACCACGGGGTTACTCACCAGGCCAGTGGTACAGTTGGATCAACAGCGTGCCATTCGAACCGTTATCTTGATCAACCTGTTTCCGTTTGTCGGGCAGTCACCTGCGGTTCAACGTCGGGCCCTGAGCCACCAGCTGGGTCACGCCATCGGCTTATGGGGGCATAGCGACGACCCGGACGATGTGATGTATCCGGCTTTATCCCAGGAGTTGAACGACTTCCCCAGCAAGTGGGCCTGGCGGTCGGCACCGAACAAGACCCAATCCATCATGCCGGTGGAGGGGCTGGATGCTTATGCCCCGTCTCAGCGGGATATTAACACCCTGATCAAAATATACGCCCAGCCGGTCACCAGTTTAAGCGATTACAGCCCTTATTAAACTCAGGCAAGAATCCCTTCACAACACGTTTGTAAAACTGCGTCCAGCTCAGACAAGCTGTGGAATTGCTTTTGGCGAAGTTGCCCAGCATCCATTCTTAACGCGCTGTACTCAAACAGTTACAAACGTATTTTGAAGGGATTCTTGCCTAACCTAAACGGATTAACATCCCTGATGCTTTTTAAAAACCGGAGCCTTGAAGACTCCGGTTTGAATGCCTGAAGCGGTTTACCCAGAAAGCGCTTGGCCTAGATGGTGGCGGGCACTTTGGGGCCTGCGCCCACCAGATGCTCGACACCGTGGAATTTTTTAAAGTTTTCCACAAACATGTGGGCCAGTTTGGCGGCTGTCTGGTCGTAGGCGGTTTTATCGGCCCATTGTCCACGAGCGTCCAGCACTTCGGCGGGAACACCCGGACAAGCCTTGGGGACCAGCACGTTGAAAACGGGGTGAGTCTCAAAGTTTTGCTGATCCAGACTGCCGTTGAGGGCGGCGGTGACCATGGCCCGGGTGTGGGGGATGCTGACTCGCTTGCCCACGCCGTAAGGGCCACCTTGCCAGCCGGTATTAATCAGGTAAACGCTGACCTGGTGCTGACGAATCCGCTCGGTTAGCATTTGGGCGTAAACGGCTGCCGGACGGGGCATGAAGGGGGCCCCAAAGCAGGTGGAAAAAGCCGCCACGGGCTCCGTGATGCCTTGTTCGGTTCCGGCCACTTTGCTGGTGTAGCCGCTAATAAAGTGGTACTGAGCCTGTTCTTCGGTCAGTTTGGAAACGGCGGGCAGTACGCCAAAGGCATCGGCGGTCAGGAAAATAATGGCGCTAGGGTGTCCGGTTACGCCCTTGGGATCGGCGTTGTGGATAAAATCAATGGGGTAGGCCACCCGGCTGTTTTCGGTGTAACGGGCATCGTTGTAGTCGAACTGGCGGGTGTGGGGATCCAGGACGATGTTCTCAGTCAGCGCCCCAAAGCGGATGGCGTCCCAAATCTCGGGCTCATTCTCCCTGGAAAGGCGAATGGCCTTGGCGTAACAGCCACCCTCAAAGTTGAACAGGCCTTTCTCAGACCAGCCATGCTCGTCGTCCCCAATCAGGGTGCGCTCCGGGTCGGCGGAGAGGGTGGTTTTGCCGGTGCCGGACAGGCCAAAGAAAATGGCCGACTTGCCGTCTTTACCCACGTTGACCGAGCAGTGCATGGGGAATACCTGGCGTTCCGGCATCAGGTAGTTCATCACGCTGAAAATGGACTTTTTCATTTCTCCGGCGTATCGGGTACCGGCAATCAGCACCATCTTCTTTTCAAAATTCACTAAAATGGCCGCTTCAGAGTTTGTCCCTTCAGTGGCTGGGTTGAGTTCCAGTAGCGGGGCGCAAATGACGGTGAATTCCGGGGCAAAGCCTGCCAGTTGCTCGGGCTCAGGGCGCACAAACATTTGGTGCACAAACAAGTTATGGGAGGCCAGCTCATTGATAAAGCGTACTTTGAGGGCGTGGTTGGGGTCGGCGCCGGCCAGTCCATCAAAGATAAATACGTTTTTGTCACTGAAATAGTCCTGCATTTTTTTCAGGACGTTGTCAAACACTTCGGGGGATGTTGGGACGTTCACTTTTCCCCAGTCAATATCGCTGTGGATATCGGGGGTGTTCACAATAAAGCGATCGTTGGGGGCCCTACCCGTGAATTTACCGGTGTTGACCGAGAGCGCTCCCGTTTCGGACAGGAGCCCTTCACCATTGGCCAGGGCCAGCTCCACCAGTTGACTGACGGGCAGTTGATAAGCCTGGCATCCCGTGGTTTGAATGCCGGTGTAGCCAATGTAATCGGTTCCAGTGTAATCGTTCATGGGAGAACTCCTTTGAGCAAACCGTACTAGAGTCGCATATTACCTTATACAAAACCGGAAACCAACTCTAATGTGCCCGTCAGGATTCCACTGGACTCCCCTGATGATTGGTGTTCTCTCAATGGTTAATTAACCAATGATGCTCAAAGTGGCCTCATCCGCTTCCCGTTGTGACTGTATGGCTTTCAGGTTCGCCGTAAACGCCCGACGAGCCAAGGTGAGGTTGATGGTTTCGGTGGCCGCATCGGTTTGGGATGGCCCCTTGGGCGGTAGTACCATGGCGGCATTGGCCTCCACCACCATGCCTCGGACACCACCCGACTTTTCAGCGCTGGATTCGACGCGGTCGGGACGAAATCCATCCGTGTTGCTATTGGCAACATTGTTGGCAACCGCTTGCAGTCGTAAGTCGGCGTCTCGTAGCCCACTGAGGCTATTGTAGTAATTGCTGCCATAATTTCCGGTGATGGATGACAAAGCCACATCTCCCGCTGATTGCCCTGATTCTGTTATCCCCTGAAGGTGCTGGTTTTAAACAGTGACTGGCGGATTGTTGATAATTCTTATTGCTTTAGGGAGGGGGCTTGTCCTGTTTGATGCCTTGTCCTGTCTTATGGTTTCCGGGAAATGCCTTTCTGCTTGAAGCTGGTAAGAAGAGGGGGTAAAGTAGCTCTAGAGAGTCGCAATATCGGGAGGTTGCTAGATGGATATTGAAGATCCGCGCTGGGACGAGTACGAGACCCGCTTTCGGGCCTTGGCCGAAACAGTGAGCGTGGCCAAGGGTCCACAGCCGGAACTGGCCTCGGCGGAGATAATGCTGTTTTTATACGGGGAAAACGGGTTGGCGCCCGAGCAGGCATTTGAGATGCTGGCCAAACTGGAGGCCAAAGCGCCCGAGTTGAAGGGCACCACAATGCAAACAGCCTACTGGGAAGACATTGTGCTGTATTTACAGGAGCCGTCCTGATTTGGGGCAGGCTGATTGTACAGGGAAAGATTGCAAGGTCTTCAGCGCTTGTGCCTGATTCAGTGGTTCGGTTTGAAGGTGCGTCCACCCAGAGAGTGGTATAAGTCCTGCCCGACCAACGCCACTAGAATTTCTTCAGCTTCCTGAGTGCCGGTATTTAAGGCGGTGGTGGCGATTCGGGCCATTTCTTTCAGGTTAGGCGGCTGTTCCAGTTGCTGGCACACAATGCCATAAATCTGGAGCAGTCCAAAGGTGTCTCCCAGTTTAAAACCGACCAGTCCCAGGCCTTCTGCGCTTAGGGTGTAAAAAACGCCCACGGCTTTGTGTAAAACCGGGTCTTTATCGTACCAGCGGTGTTTTTCCTCTCCATATCGATACAGGGCGTTGAGCCCTTGCTGGCCAATAGAGTTGACCGCCAGATTGCGCTTGTCCCGCTCGTTGATTTCTTTGCGGACTTTCTCGCCGAAGTTAATCAAGACCCGGGCGCAAAATTCCCGGATTTCAGGCTGAGGAATGTTCCGGATTTGCTCCAGGAGTCGGGGACAGGAAGCCTCTTGATCGTACCAGCGTCGGTTCATAGATTCCTTTACATGTTTTGGCATTGGCCTGTATTCATTTTATTATGAGACCTCGTAAAGCAGATGTGTTCATTTGCTGCGAATTATTAGTACCCATAAAGTTCTGTGGCCGCCTATTTTGCTGCGACCACTGGAAAATACGAAGGTGAGAGGTTATGCCGACTGAATCCGTGATGCACGATAGCACAGCGCCAACCATGGCCCAGTCCGAGGACTTACTGGAGCGCATTCGGCAGTGTTACCATCAGCCTTTTCTGGATCTGCTTTTTCAGGCGCAGGACATTCAGCGGCGTTTCCACCCCCGCAATGAGGTACAGCTCTGCACGCTGGCCAATATCAAATCGGGTAATTGCCCGGAAGATTGCTCTTACTGCCCGCAAAGCGCCCGCTACAACACGGGTATTGAAACCTGGGAGCTGCCCTCGCTAGACGAAATCCGGCAACAGGCCCAGGAGGCCAAGGCCAATGGGTCTACCCGATTCTGTATGGGCGCTGCCTGGCGCACCCCGCCGCACCAAAAAGCGTTCGATCATGTGGTGGATATGGTCAAAGCCGTGGTGGATGAAGGGATGGAAGCCTGCGTGACCCTGGGCATGATCAATGCGGAGCAGGCAAAGGCTTTGAAAGATGCTGGCTTGAAAGCTTACAACCACAATATTGACACCTCCCCCAACTTTTACCCGGAGGTGATTTCCACCCGCACCATCCAGGATCGCTTTGATACCTTGAAAAATGTGGCCAATGCCGGAATTGATGTCTGCTGTGGCGGCATTTTAGGGATGGGAGAAACGCTGGAGCATCGTCTCGAGTTTATTAAAACCCTGTGCGAGCTGGATCATCCGCCGGAATCCGTACCGGTGAACTGCCTGGTGCCGGTGGAAGGAACCCCACTGGCCAATCAGGCTCCCGTGGATTCCTTCGATCTGGTGCGTACCATTGCCACCGTTCGCATTTTCCTGCCGGAGGCCAAGGTGCGCTTGTCCGCCGGACGCTTGAGCATGAACGATGAGACACAGGCCCTATGTTTTATGGCCGGGGCCAACTCCATTTTTACCGGCGAAAAATTACTGACCACGGATAATCCGGGCATGAACCGGGATCGGGATCTGCTGGAAAAGCTGGGTTTAAAGCCGCAAGTAATGGCCTAAAGTCTCCTGAGGTTTTCTATGCTGAATTGGGATTCTTTTGGAAAAGGCCCGTACTGGGACAAAGCCGGGAAGCAGGTGCCCCCGTCCACTTTGCCTGGCCCCGGTCATCCAGCCGGACGGCCCGCCAGCCAGTCCTCCCATCAGTCGTTGCCAGAGACTGCACCCCGAGGCTTGGCGATCTTGCTGCCCAAAAGCCCACCAGAGTCCGATTCGCTCCAGCTTTCATCCCCGTCAGCCGCCATTGTCTCCAACTCTCAGGAAGATCACGGTGATATGGGCCTGCAGCTACTGGCAGAAGCTGCATTGACGCAGCAGCCCCGCTCTATTCTGAAGCGAAGTTTACCTTCTGGCTCGACGGAGCGGGCGTCCGCTCCCAAGAAAGTCAGGTTTCAGGAGCCTTCAGCCGTAATGATGGTGGAGGGTCGTCCTGTGTACCTCAGTCGCCAGGCTTATGCCGATTTGCGTTCATCCCAGCGACAGCTGTCCTGGCGGTTTAACGCCCTGGAGGGGGCATCGTTGATCGTGAGCGGGACTCCGGCTGAAGTCGCATTGACGCCGCTCATTACCCTGCACTACAGACAAATTGAGCCCCATCAGGCCCAGCTTAATCAGCGCTTTCGGGCGCTGATGCGCAGTCAGCCGGGAGAGGCCGCTACCTTGCCGGTGAAGGCCACGATTCAGGATTGGCAGTGGCAAAAAACGCTCACGGGATTGATGGAACGCTGTTTACAGGCAACCCGGCAAGCGGAGGCCATACAGGATAATGAGTTTTTAGAAAGTGATATTCAGGATATTTTGGCGCTTGTGGCCTCTCAAAGGCAGTCGCTCGCTGCTATCTTCTCTCACTCTCCCGAGGAGGCTTCGGAGACTGAGTAGCGCTTCAGGTCTCCATACTGGCTTGAGCGGTAGGGGTTTGCATTTGATTTGGTGTGGAACGGCTTTCGGCTTTTTTCGGAGAAGAAATAAAAAAGAGGACACACAGGGTGTCCTCTTTTGGTGCGAGTTCTGGGATTCGAACCCAGGACCTATCCCTTAAAAGGGGAGTGCTCTACCGCTGAGCTAAACTCGCAAGCTGGGTGGGGTGACGACAATCGAAGCGTCAACTCAGCTTCGATACTTTCAGTATTTTAAGGGTTCAACCGCCAGCGTCAAGAAAAGATTACGCATGTATTTTTTCAACGGCCCCAAAGAACCGTTTGGAGGCGGTCATGGGGTTCTCCACGATAATGGTCTGATTGCGCTCGGGGCCCACGCTGACAATGACCACCGGGCAGCCGATAAGCTGGGCGATGCGATTGAGGTAGGCTTGTGCCTCCGCGGGCAAGTCCTGGAAGGTGCGGGCTTCTTTCACAGAACCTTGCCATCCCGGCCAGCTTTCATAAATGGGCTCTACGGTGTTTAGCACCTCGAGTTGGGAGGGAAAGCCGGTTATTTTTTCCCCGGTGTGGCGGTTTTGATAGCCGACCCCGATTTTCAGTTCCGACATCCCGTCAAAAACATCCAGCTTGGTGATGGCCAAGCCATCCAACCCATTGACCTGCACGCTGTACTTGGCAATAACGGCGTCAAACCAGCCGCAGCGGCGTGCCCGACCGGTGGTGGTGCCAAATTCCTGACCGACCTCGCCCAAATGGGCACCGGTGGCATCTTTTAACTCGGTGGGGAAGGGGCCCTCTCCCACCCGGGTGGTGTAAGCCTTCATCACGCCAATGACCCGATCAATCCGGGTAGGGCCAATGCCCGAACCGGTACAGGCCCCGCCTGCCGTAGCGTTGGAACTGGTCACAAACGGATAGGTGCCATAGTCCACATCCAGCAGGGTGCCCTGAGCCCCTTCAAACAAGATTTTCTTGCCTTCCGCCAGCGCCTGGTGGGCCAACGCAATGGTATCGGCTACCACGGGGGCCAGTTGCTCCCGGTATTGCAAGCACCATTCAAATAGCGCTTCCACCGTGAGGCGGGGAAGCGTCGGGTAGCACTTTTCCAGCATTTCATTTTTATGGCCGACAATTTGGGCCAAGCGCTCCTTTAAGACCGCGTCCTCAAGATACAAATCACCCACCCGCAAGCCATTGCGGCCCACTTTATCCATGTATGTGGGGCCAATGCCCCGCCCGGTGGTGCCAATTTTTTTCTCGGCCATGGCGCTTTCCTGGGCCTGATCCAGGCTAGTGTGGAATGGCAGGGTCAGGTGGGCCCGGTCGCTCAGTTTGAGGTTGGCCGTGGAGAAGCCCTTGCTTTGGAGTTCCTCGATTTCATTGAGGAGAACTTGCGGGTTGATGACCGTTCCGTTGCCGATAATGCACAGCTTGTTTTGGTAGAGCATCCCGGAGGGAACCAGGTGAAACTTAAATACTTCATTGCCGTGAGTGACGGTGTGCCCGGCGTTGCAACCGCCCTGGCAGCGAATGACCACATCGGCTTCGGCGGCCAACAGGTCGGTAATTTTTGCCTTGCCCTCATCGCCCCACTGGGCGCCGACGATCACTACATTGGCCATAACCGGGTGTTCCTCCTGGGGATTATTGATAGGGCTGGATACAGAAAAAGGAGCAAAGGGTCAGGCCTTTATGGGCGAGCCCGCATCGGGGAATTTGCCTGGGAACCGCTTTTGCAAAAGCAATGGGCAGTATAGGATAAGCCTCCAGAGGAGTCAATTTGATAGTCCGTATTGCGGGGCATACGCGGGCGGTTTAGAGATTTTTCCCTCAGAAACTTGACATCCCTGTGCTTGCGATATAATTGAAAGCATCAATTGCGGGTCAACTTCTTCCCTTTTTTGATGCTCTTTTTTGGAGAGGTGGCTGAGTGGTCGAAAGCGGCTTCCTGCTAAGAAGTTAGACGGGCTTAAACCTGTCTCGAGGGTTCGAATCCCTCCCTCTCCGAATTAAAAAGCCTTCCAGTTTGCTGGAGGGCTTTTTAGTGGGTGAATGGCCGCGGGTGTTGGGGTGATCGGTGATCATGGAACCGGGATTAGGCAAAACGACTGCGATCGCCCAGAACCAGACTGAGTACGCTGGTCATGATGGCCATGAACAGAGAACCCAGTAGGGCGCTCAGGAAGTTGCTCACCTCGAAATCGGGAATGAGCCAGGCCACCAGGCCAAACAACAGGGCGTTAATCACAAAGGAAAAAAGCCCCAGGGTTAGCAAATTGAGCGGTAACGTCAGCAACATCAGGACGGGGCGAATGAAAAAGTTGACCAGACCCATCAGGAACGCTGCTAACAAGGCGGTGCCGAAACCACTAATATGGATGCCCGGGGTAATGGCATCGACCAGCATCAGGATGGCTGCGGTCAATACCCAATACAAAAGCGCCGATAGTATCATAAACGTCTCCCTTCCGTGTGTTTTCACCCTGATGGGCGAATGAAATTGGCGTCTGAAATTATAGTTTGATGGGCGGTTGAAAACGCCTGAATAGCTTGAAACTGATTAGTTTGAAACCGATTGGTTTGAAACGGTAGTGGATTTTCATTTGTAAGTCGAGAAAGGCACTTGCTTGCATTATGGTCGTATTTTGGGCTCAGGGCAATTCATCGAAAGGATAGAAGTCGACAGGGTAGATGTGAGGATCGTTGTGCCTCAGGTTATGGGTCTAATTGCTCTGCCCAGCGCATTAAAAACCCGAATCATGCTTGTCGGCAAGATTCGGGTTTCAGGAAGGAAACCTCTAATACTCAGAGGTTTGTGCGCTTTAACGCGTTTCGGTTGTGTTATTGGGTTTGCGTGTTTTTTAGGGAGGAGGGGAGGGGTATGAGGTTAGGTTAGGGGGTATGCTAGAAGGGAAACGACCCAGGGAGTGGAGGGGATAGGTACAATGCGGTTGAGTTTGCCGCCGAAGCGGACTGCGAGTAGGACTGCTTAGTTAGCGGATTTGCTTGTAAATATAGCCGTTCAGTCTGGCTGTTTGCTCATGGGCTTCCAGCCATTCCAGGTATTGGGCCTGGGACTGCTGGAGCCGTACAAAATTTTCCAGGGCAGCCAGCTCTTCCAGAGGGCTGATCAGGGGGGCGCTGGCTTGGCGGTGAGAGTAGGGCTTTTGAGGCTTCATAGTAAAGGCGCTCACTTCTGGGTTGAATTTACATCTTATTGATATAAAACCCGCATAAATCCCAAAATTGCCTGCCCCTGAATATTTTGGGGCCGCAGGGTATTCCTTTTGGAAAGACGGGGCTAAAACTGCTTGCGCCCCAGACAAAGCCTGAACCGATCCGCATAGCGTCTTCAAACGTTCTGCTGGGCTGTCCGTCATTAACCCGTCATTAAACACAGACACAGCCGGAAGGAAATTTTTTGGTGAGAATCCTGTGATTTAAATGGAAGCTGCCTGTTATTGGTTTTTCAGGGCGATCTTGATGGCTTGCCCGGCTTCCACCGCTTGCAAGGCCAATTCAAAGTCGGCCATGGGGGCGGTTTTACTGATCAGCGGTCGTGGATCGACCTGTCCGCTGCTGAGGAGTTCCAGCGCGGCCTGAAAATGGTGTGGGGTGTGGTGAAACGAACTTACCAGGGTGATTTCATCATAATGCAGGCGGCGGGTGTCGAAAGTCACGGAGCTGCCTCCCGGACAACCCCCGAATAAATTGACCGTGCCCCCTTTTCGCACCAGCGAAACAGCCTTTTCCCAGGTTTCCGGTTTACCGATGGCTTCAATAACCACGTCAAAGCCGCGTTCTTCCTCGGTAAACGCGGCTCGCAAGGCTTCCGGGTTCTGGTAGTCCAGCAGGTTCACCACCTGATCCGCTTGGCCGAATTGCTGGGCCAGCGCCAGCTTATTGGGGGTTCTGGCCATGGCGGTGACTTTGGCCCCTTTCAGCTTGGCCGCCCGAACCATGAGCTGTCCAATGGGGCCGAGGCCCATGACGGCAACATGATCGCCTGCTTCAATCCGGGATTGGGCCAACCCGTGGAGGCAGACCGCCAAAGGTTCGCTAAAGGCGGCAATTTCAAAGGGCAAATGCGATGGCAGCCGGTAGGTATTGTGCCGGGCGATTTGCGCGGGAACCCGGATGTATTCGGCATAGGCCCCGTTCAGCAAGTCCAGATGCTCACACAGGTTGGTTTGCCCTTTGTGGCAGTAAAAGCATTGATAGCAGGGCGCCGAGTTGGCCGATACCACCCGATCGCCCACCTGAAAACGTGGGGGCTCTCCCTCCGCAGGCTGTACCTGCGCAACCGTCCCCGAAAATTCGTGCCCAAAGGGAGAGGGAAAGTTTTTGAGTAGCACCGGATGGCCCCGTCGGTAGCATTTTACATCGGTGCCGCAGGTCAGGGCGCTTTCCACCCGGATTAATAACTCACCCGGCCCGATGGCGGGAATGGGCGTCTCTTCGTATCGCACATCGTTGGGTTGGTAAAATAAGGCGGCTTTCATGGTGCCAGCCGGGGCATTGGCGTTGTGATGGGTGGCAGAATGGCTCATGATGAAGCACCGTCCATGCGAATAAACACTTTAATGGCCTGACCTTGCTGATACAGTGCCACGCCTTGCTGAATGTCCCGCAGGGGAAGCTCATGGCTGAGCAGCGGTTGCAGGCGGATTTTTTGGTTGAATACCAGGTCGGCGGCGTTTTTTAAATCCAGCAGGGCCGGGGAGTATGTGGTTATGAGGTTGATCTCCCGGAAGTAAAGACGGCTGGGATCCAGGCTGGTTCCGGCGGGGCCGCTGGTAAAGATAATGAGGTTCCCACCGTCCCGAACCAGTTCCAGGGCCAAGTCCAGGGTTTTGTTGTTGACCACGCTCAAAAAGACCGTATCCACTTGCCCGGTTGGGGTTTCCGTAGTCAGGACTTCCTTGAACTCACTCAATTGCTGGACGGGGTGAAAGGCCTTTTGGACAAAGCCCTCGCTCTGTGCTAATTGGCGCCTACTTTCGGCCAGATCCACCCCATAAACGGTGCTACCCTGATTCTGATAAACCTGCGCCGCCATCAGGCCGATAAAGCCAAGTCCGACAATGGCTACCGATTTTTGGTGGCTTTGCGTCGCCCGCCGCAGCCCTCGCAATACGCAGGCCAGCGGCTCTACGCAGGAGGCTTCAGCGTCGGTAATGCCACTCGGGACTTTAAAGGCGGTCTTTTCCAGATGCGGCCGGGTTAAGCTGAGGTACTGGGCAAAGCCGCCCGGCGCAAAGTTGGTGGACTTGAATTGGCGGCACATCGATTCACTGTCGCTCAGGCAGTAATGACAAGTCCCGCAAGGCACATGGTGAGCGCTGACCAGTCGGTCACCCACCGACCATTGCGTCGGGCCGTTGGGTGCCAGCGCCTCAATAACGCCCACAATTTCGTGGCCCAGTACACTGCCGGGTGGAGCCTTGGTGTTAACGACTTTATCTAAATCGGAACCACACAACCCGCAGCCTAAAACCCTTATTAAAGCACCGCCTTCAGGCATCGTCGGCAGGGGAAGTTCTGATACAGCCAGCTGATAATCGGATTGAACGGTGGCGGCTTGCATAGATGACGGGCCTTTTGCTTGGGTTGGGCTGAGGACACGGAGATTGAAAATGGGCTTTTTATTTTGAGATGCTATCCTTTATAAAAAACCAAACTACCCCGGCTTGCCAAGTCTTGGAGGCGCCGGTTTGGTCAGGAGATTGAAGATGATGGAACCCTCACCCGATGTCCCCGTAACCGCTCAATCGGTAGAGCGGATAAAAGTGTTGGAAGTCAGTCGACAAAAACACCCCGTTACCCAGCTTGAAGCCCACTACAGCTTTGCGGATATTAAAACGGATGGCCCGGTGCTTTGCCATTGGCGTTTTCACAAAGAGCATGTGGGTTTGACCGTTTATGGTGAACTTCAGGGCTGCCTGCTTCTTGAATGCGCTCGCTGCCTGGAGCCTTATCAGGTGCCAGTCGATTTGCAGGTGAATGAGCGCTTTGTGTTTGAGGATTCGCTCACCTCCAAGGACAAGGAGCGAGAGCTACAATCCGATGATTTTTACGAGGTTTTAGATGAAGAAGGGGAGCTGGATTTAAAAGATCTGGCCCAGCAATTTTTGATTCTGGAGTCCTTGAATCATCCCAATTGCCAGCGTCCGGGGTGTCGATTTGCCTGATCCTCTTGTAAGCCATTCGCTTTTTTGCAAGAATCATCACCACGTATTTTTGTGTCCATCGATCTGTTGATCAGATCTGAGTTTATTAACGCTAGAGGTTTATCCCCATGCCAGTTCCCAAGAAACGAGTCGGCCATTCTGATCAGGCGCACCGTCGCGCTAACTGGAAAGCCACGCTCGCTGCTCGCACCACCTGCCCTCACTGCGGCGCCGTTAAAATGCCTCATCACATGTGCGTTGCCTGTGGTTTCTACAATGGCCGTGTGGTCAGTGAGAAATTCCACGCTCACCACGAACACTAATCAAAGCGCTCGGTTTTAGTTTTTGATTTTGTAAAGAATTAATCTGATGGCCACTTCTCCCATTCGAATCGCCGTTGATGCTATGGGTGGCGATTACGCTCCCCATGAAATTGTTGACGGATCTGTGCAGGGTGCACGCGAACATGGGGTTGGTATTCTTTTGGTCGGCAAGCCCGATGAGGTAGAGCGTGAACTAAAGAAGCACGACACCCAGGGCTTGAGTATCGAAGTTGTACCTGCCTCCGAAGTTATAGAGATGGGTGAGTCCCCGGCCACGGGCTTGCGCAAGAAAAAAGACGCTTCCATTATTGTTACGGCCAAATGCGTTAAAAATGGTCAGGCCCAAGGAATGGTGGCTGCTGGTAGTACCGGGGCGGCCATGGCTTCGGCCTTGCTATATGTGGGCCGCATTGACGGGGTGGAGCGTCCGGCCATCGGGGTTCGTTTGCCTTCCTCAACCAGCACCCATTGTTTGCTGATTGATGCCGGGGCCAATGCCGATTGCACACCCGAGATGCTCACCCAGTTCGCCGTGATGGGCAATGTGTTTATGCACAATGTCTACAACGTGGAGAAACCCAGAGTTGGCCTGCTGAACATTGGCGAAGAGCAAGGTAAGGGTAACGCCTTTGCCCATGCCGCTTTCCAGTTGCTGGAAAAGGATGGGCGATTTCATTTTATCGGGAACGTGGAAGGCAAGGAGTTGTTCAACGGCTCTGCCGATGTGGCGGTGACCGATGGATTTACCGGAAACGTGGCTCTGAAATCCGCTGAAGGGGTTATGCGCATGTTTGGCTCGGTTTTAAAATCGCAGCTTAAAAGCAGCCTGAGAACCAAGGCGGGGGCTTTATTAGCGGAACCTGCCCTGCGTGGCTCCATGAAAGAGGTCGATTCGGAAGAATTTGGCGGGGCTTTGCTTTTGGGAATTAAAGGGATTTGCGTCATCAGTCATGGGGGCAGCCGGGCTCGGGGCATTAAAAATGCCATTCGGGTGGCCAAGGAAGCTGTTTTGGCTGATGTTCTCGGGAAAATCAGCAAGCAGATACAGGAAGGGATTGAAATTCATGACCACGCCTCATAGAGAGTTGAGTCAGGGTGCTTTAAACGGGCAGGCGTCTTTAACCAACCCCTTTGGGTACGGGATCAGTCTGGCTGGTATTGGGGCGCACGTCCCTGCCCGCTGCATCAGCAACGATGATATTGCTACCCTGGTGGATACGTCCGATGAGTGGATTCAATCCAGAACCGGTATCAAAACCCGCTACGTGGTTTCGGGTGATGAAAGTGTGGCCGATTTGGCCATTGAGGCCGCCACGCAGGCATTGGCCAGCGCAGGCATGCAAGGCTCCGAGGTGGAGTTGATTATTGTGGCCTCCTCAACGCCCGACACCATTTACCCGGCGGTGGCCTGTCAGGTGCAAACCGCTATTGGCGCGGTGAATGCCGCTGGCTTCGATATGGCTCTGGCCTGCTCCGGGTTTGTTTATGGCCTGATTGTAGCCCAGCAATTCCTGAAAACGGGCATGTGCAAAACGGCGCTGGTCATCGGGGCCGACATTCATTCTCGCTATACTAATTGGCACGACCGTAACACCTGTATTTTGTTCGGAGATGGGGCTGGGGCGGCCCTGTTAAAAGCCGATCATGGTGCGCCGGACAACATTTTGGCCAGCGACTTGCATCTGGATGGCACCAAAGGTATGGAGTTAACCCTGTTCACTCAGGCGGAAAACTGCCCGTTGGTGGAGCCTAAAACCCCGGTCAATGATTACGTTTACATGAACGGTCGGGAAGTCTTTAAATTTGCCGTAGGCGTGGTGCCCAAGTCCATTCAGGAAGTGCTGGATCGGGCCGGGCTAAAGATTGAGGAAATTGATCACGTCATCCTGCACCAGGCCAATATTCGCATTATGCAGGCCATGTCCGAGAAGTTGAACATTCCCGAAGAGCGCCTCATCGTGAATTTGGATCGGTTCGGAAATACTTCGGCGGCCTCGATTCCCATTGCCTTGAATGAGGCGGTATTGCAAGGGCGGGTGAAACCCGGTGATTTACTGGTGATGTGCGGTTTTGGGGCCGGTTTGGCCTGGGCTACCAGCGTGATGCGCTGGACAGTCGTGGATCAGCGTTTGCCTCAGCACTTAAAAGCCCAAATGGAACAACATCGAAATAATTTAGAGCAGCGGGAAACCGCCTCAGTTTAGTTTTTAAAAGGGTACAGCGTGATGAGTAAAGTTGCCTTTGTGTTTCCTGGTCAGGGCTCTCAGTCAGTGGGCATGGGTCGGGATTTCGCGGAAACACCGGTTGGCCGCAAGGTTTATGAAACTTTTGACCGCATTGTGGCCCCAAACCTCAGTCAGGTCTGCTTTGACGGGCCAGAGACGGAGTTACGCCGGACGTTGTACACCCAGCCAGCCATTCTGGCCACTTCCATTGCCGCTTTGGCGCTGTTTCGGGAAAAATGTCAGCTCCAGCCATCCGTGTTGGCCGGACATAGCCTGGGCGAATATGGTGCCCTGTACGCTGCGAGTGTGATTTCTCTGGAAGCGGCCGCGCAGTTGGTCAAATGTCGCTCCGAGTTGATGGAAGCGGCGCCTGCTGGCGCTATGAGCGCTGTGCTGGGCTTGGATGGAGATGCCGTGGACGCCGTGGTGACCGCTTATCGTCAAGTCAGTCAGGCCGTGATTGCCGTGGCCAACTACAACACCGATGGCCAAGTGGTTATTTCTGGAACCCCACAAGCGGTGGAGGAAGTATCCGTGAAGCTGAAAGAGGCTGGCGCTAAGCGGGTGATGCCCTTGCCGGTGGGCGGCGCGTTTCACTCTCCGCTGATGAGCCCCGCGGCTGAATCTTTTGCTGCCTATTTGACCGATTTTACGTTTGAGGATACCGCGATTCCGGTTATTACCAACGTGGATGCCGCTTTGACCACGGCAGGGTCTGAGGCTCGGCAAAAACTGGGCCAGCAGATTGACCATTCGGTGCGATGGACGCAGACCATGGCCCGCATGGTGCAGGATGAGGGCGTGGATACGGTGATCGAGTTCGGGCCGGGCAAGGTATTGACCGGTATGGTCAAGAAAATGTTCCCGGATGTGCGCATTTACAACGTGCTGGATATGGCCTCTCTGGAGTCGGTCAGTGCCGAGTTGAACGCCGCTTTGGTTAGCGCCTAGCATTGCGTCAATGCCTCTTTTCAATCGAGTTTGTCAAGGAAAGCAGTTTAGAGTATGAGCAATCAATCAGGTAAAGCAGCCATTGTGACCGGAGGTAGCCGCGGGATTGGCCGGGCTATCGTGAAAGCACTGGCTGAGGCTGGCTATAACGTCGCTTTCAGTTATGCTTCCAATCAGGCTGCCGCTGAGGAAGTGGAGGCCATGGTCAAAGGCTTTGGCGTGGATGCATTGGCCGTTCAATCGGACGCAGCCAGTGTGACGGACGCCCAGGCATTGATTGAGCAGGCTCACAAGCGCTTTGGACGCATTGACGCCTTGGTGAACAATGCCGGCATTACCCGTGATGGCCTGTTGATGCGCATGAGCGATGAAGATTGGGCCAAGGTCATCGATACCAATCTGGCGGGTGCCTTTTACACCTGCCGGGCCGCTTCCCGAATCATGCTCAAGCAGCGCTCAGGCGCCATTGTGAATATTTCCAGCGTGGTGGGTGTGTTTGGCAATGCCGGTCAAGCCAACTATGCTGCCAGTAAAGCCGGGTTGATTGGCTTTACCAAGTCGCTCGCCAAGGAGTTCGGTAGCCGTGGCGTGACTGCCAATGTGGTGGCGCCGGGCTTTATTGAAACTGACATGACGGAAAGCGTTCCCAAGGAACAGTTGTTGCAGCATATTCCGCTGGGTCGGCTGGGCGCGCCGGAAGATATTGCCAAGGCCGTTCTCTTTTTGATAACATCTGGGGATTATATAACCGGCCAAGTCATTCATGTGGACGGCGGGCTGGTTTTCTAAATTCTCTCTAAAGCCTTTATTTTGCTGAGCTTCCGTTGGTAAAAGCCAGTCAAATGCTTACCTTGCACCCTTGCCAACTCGTTAGGTTTTACTGTTAACACTTTGTAATTTGGAGACTAAGACAATGGGCAACGCCACTCAGACCGTTTTCGAACGCGTGAAAAAAGTCATCGTTGAGCAATTGAGCGTTGATGAGGCTGAAGTCACCCCGGAAGCCAACTTTAGTCAGGACTTGGGCGCTGACTCTCTGGATACCGTTGAATTGGTTATGGCTTTTGAAGAAGAGTTCGGTACCGAAATTCCTGATGAAGAAGCTGAGAAAATCCAGACCGTTCAAGACGCTGTCAGCTACATCGAGAAAAACCAGAAGTAATTCGCTTCTACACGGTCAGGTTCGGTTTGAGCTTGCACCGATTGTATTTCACATCAACGATAAGGTCCTGTTAAAAGATCATGGCAAACTTTGGAAAGCGCCGTGTTGTGGTAACCGGTATGGGTGTTGTGACCCCGGTTGGCAGCACTCTGGAAACCATGTGGGATAATCTGGTGAATGGTCGTTCCGGGATTGGGGAAAATACCCTGGTTCCCCCGGAAGAGATGACCTGTAAAATCGCGGGCATTTGCACGGATTTTGTCCCCGAAAACTACATGGATAAAAAAGAATCCCGGCGTATGGATCGTTACACCCAGTTTGCCGTTGCTGCCGCTAAAATGGCGTATGAGCAGTCAGGACTGTACGAAGGCGCTGTGGATCCCAACCGTTTCGGGGTGGTGGTCAGTAGCGCCGCCGGTGGGATTGGTACGATTGAAGTCCAGATGAAGAATTCGCTGGATCGGGGCTTCAACAAGTGCAGTCCGTTCCTGGTGCCCATGATGATTTGCGACATTGCCGGTGGCTGGATTGCCATTGAGTACAATGCCAAGGGGCCCAACCAGTCTGTGGTCACAGCCTGCGCCACCGGGGCCAACTCCATCGGTGATGCCTTCCGTATGATCCAGTATGGGGAAGCGGATGTGATTATGGCCGGTGGTGCGGAAGCGCCCATTACCTCCTTGTCCGTGGCCGGATTCACTACCATGCGGGCTTTGTCCCAGCGGTACGATGAGCCCTTGTTGGCCAGTCGCCCTTTTGACAAAGACCGTGACGGCTTTGTGATCTCAGAAGGCGCTGGCGTGGTGGTTCTGGAAGAACTGGAGCACGCCAAGGCCCGGGGTGCCAACATTTTGGGCGAGATTATTGGTTATGGGCGCACTGCCGATGCCAATGACATCGTCGCCCCTTGTGCCGACGGGAATGGGGCCGCTCGTGCCATGCAGCTCGCCTTGCAGGATGCCGGTCTAGATGCAGAGAAAGTGGATTACATCAACGTTCATGGCACCAGTACCCCCTTGGGCGATGTGGCTGAAACTCTGGCTGTGAAGCGGGTATTTGGCGAGCATGCTCAGCAGGGCCTGGTTCTCAGCTCTACCAAAAGTATGACGGGTCACATGCTGGGTGCGACGGGCGCGGTTGAAGCGGTCATTTCCATGATGGCCATCTCTAATAAAACCGTACCCCCCACCATTAACCTGGATAACCCGGATGAGCAATGTGATCTGGATTACACGCCACACAAGGCCCGTAAACTGGACACGCTGGAAGTGGCCATGTCGAATTCCTTTGGATTTGGGGGGCATAACGCGTCCTTAATCTTCAAGGGGTACTCCGGCAATTAGCCCTCGCTTTCAGACTTAATATTTATAGAAACCGCTTGCATGGTATTCAGTGCAGGCGGTTTTTATTAGCTCTTGCGCTTGCGCTTGAGCAGGACTACTATGAAAACCGGGCGGATTACAGACAAGATGAAGGAAATATCATTCATGACCGCGGATTCTTCACAGGCATTACCGTTTCATTCTGTTTCAGTGGGAAGCTTTTTCGATCAAGTCAGCCAGGCCTATGACGACAGTATTCGCAAGGCCATACCGCCCTATCTGGAGATGTTTGACGCCCTGTTAGGTTACTGTTTTTTTGCCACGGATAAACCGCTTCACATTCTGGAATTGGGTTGCGGCACCGGGAATTTATCGGTGTTGCTGAAAGAGCGCTTCCCCCAAGCCCAGCTGACCCTGGTGGATTTATCGGCGGACATGCTGAAGCAGGCCTCGGACAAATTGGGCGGCGAGGGAGCCCATATCCATCTTGTACAAAGTGGTTTTATGGAATTGTCCCTTGAACCGGGGCAGTTTGATATGGTTATTTCCAGTGTGGCTTTGCACCACCTGAACGATCAGGAAAAGCCTGTACTGTATACGCGTATGTTTGAGTGGCTGAAGCCGGGTGGCCTGTTCCGTTGCGCCGATGAAACCCTGAACGTCCCTCGTGCCATTCAGGATGAAAACATGGCTCGGTGGGCGGTGTGGGCCCGTCAAAACGGAGCGCAGGACAGCGATATTACCCTGTGGACAGAGCATGCCGAACAGTATGACCACTATGCGCCTTTGAGCGATCACTTTGCGTGGCTGACCCAAAGCGGATTTATCAATGTGGACTGCTATTGGCGCAAGTTGATGTGGACTGTGTTTGGCTGCGCTAAGCCTCTATAGGCCGCCCTGCAAAACCGTGCAGGCTTGCTACGGCTTTGGGGAACAATGGAAAGCGGATAGGGCCTCTGATCTGTCTGTTGAAAGTGACGGTTTTTGATCCATTCTGAACCTTGATATTAATTTCCAGACCGGTGTCCGTTTTTAGATAGCGGGTTTGCTCGTTCAGGCATCTGGTACGCCAAGATTCCAAGACTTTTTCACGTTTCAGTTTGCCAGGAGGCCCGTAGAAAACCTGATCATTCTGGCTGACTACACAGGCTTTACCGTTCATTAACAAGGCTGCGTGGTAGGGCCTATCTCCCTCTTTGGCCAGTTGATACAAAATCCAGCTGCCTTCAGCCGGATGAATCCCTGCTTCCTGTAAAGCCAATAGCATGGGCAGGGGCTTAGGCATGGGTCGCGATTTGGTATTTGGACTTTCATAACGCCAGCAAGGCTCTACCAGAATCGGCGAAATGGAGGGTCGGGCATCGTAGGCAGTATAGCTAGGATGCGGTTTCTGTGATTGTGGGTGGGTAGGTATTCGTATAACAGAATTCATAGCCTTGCTTCATCCATTGTAAGAGGTGCCAAAGAAAATCCAGGTGAGGAAAAAGTCGGCCACGATGATGGTAATGGCGATCCAGACCACGGCCTTGGTGGTAGACAGTCCTACTTCTCGGGCTCCACCTTTGGCCTTAAGTCCCACCGTGCAGCTGATAGCAGCCAGAATTACCCCAAAAATCAGGGCTTTTAACAAACTCACCCGGATGTCATAGGGTTTTACAAATAGCCACACTGACTCCAGGTACATGTGGTAGTGCAGGCCCGATACCCAGTAAGCCACCTGCATCCCACCCAGAATGGCGGCCACTTCGCCAATAATGGTCAGCATGGGCAGGGCAATCATACAGGCCAGAAGCCGGGGTAAAAACAGGTAGCGAATGGGATTGACTCCCATCACCCGGAGGGCGTCCACCTGGCTGGTCACTTTCATGTTGGCGATTTCCGCGGCGATGGCCGTTCCAGCCCGCGCGCCCACCGACAAACAGGTAAAAATGGGGCCCAGCTCCCGAACCACGGCCAATGCCACCAACCCCCCGACATAAAAATCGGTGCCGGTCTGGGCGAACTTGGAGGCTGTTTGCAAGGCCAAAACCGACCCGGTGATCACGCAAATCAGCACGCTCATCCCCAGAGAGTCAAAGCCCACCATCGCTGTTTGCACCAGCGTTTTTTGCCAGTCGGTTTGTCCCCGCAGCAAAAAACGGGCGCTGTCCTTCAGGTTTAAAAACAGCTCACCGGCTTCGTCCAAAAATTGGAGAATGGGCTTGGGTATCCAGTGGATGACATTCATGATAGGCAGTGGATCCTGTTTTCAGAGACGAGGTTTGGGCAGGAGGGTGGCAGACTTTTAGACGTCTGCCATTTAGACGTCCACGATTTAGACGTCTACCAGGCTACACCAGTGGCTGTACTGGGGAAGTTGGTTTTTAACCACCTTAAAGTACAGTTCCTGAATCTGGCGGGTTAGCGGGCCGGGCTTGCCACTACCCACTGGGCGGTTATCGATATGCCCAATGGCGGCCACTTGTGCCCCGGTGCCGCAGAAGAAGGCTTCATCGGCGTGGTACAGTTCGGTGCGGTCGATGGTGCGCTCCTCGGTTTCCAGGCCCAGTTCCTGCTTGGCCAGGGTCATAATGGTGTGCCGGGTGACCCCTTCCAGAATGTCCTCGGTCTTGCTGGGGGTCAGCAGCTTGCCATCCCGAATCAGGAACAGGTTCATGGCGCTGCCCTCAGAGACGGTGCCGTCCCCAGTCAGGAAAATGGCGTCATCGTAGCCCATTTTGCGGGCATCCGTGACGGCCAACGCCGTGTTCATGTAGGCGCCGCCCGCTTTTGCCCGGGCCGGAATGCTGTTGTCCGGGATGCGTCGCCAGTTGGACACGCAAACGCTCAGGCCTTTTTCCAAATCGAGATACTCGCCCATGGGCTTGGTCCACAGGCAAAACTCGGTGTTGGTGTACTCCAGGCTGGGGGTGATGCTTTCCCCGCTTTTATAGAGGGTGGGGCGAATGTAAATATCGCTGTCGTGCTGATTTTTTTTGATCAGATCCACGGTCAGCTGGCACAGCTCATCCAGGCCCAGTTCGGGCGTCATGTAGAACACCTTGCTGTTTTTCAGCAGGCGCTCGTAATGCTCTTTCATGCGAAAGACGGAAATCTGGCGTTTTTCGGGCACCCAGTAGCCACGAATGCCTTCAAACAGGGAAATGCCGTACAAGAAAGCCGGATTGCGTAAATCCAGGGTGGCGTCTTGAAACGGAACCAGTTTTCCCTGAAAATAAGCGTACTCCAGTTTTTGTTCGCTGGTTGGGCTTGCTGCCCCGGCGGTACTGGATTTCAAATCGTTCGTCACTTTTATTACCCGTTTCGTCTGTGCTACCCTACCATTATATGAAAAAAACCGTTGCGCTTCTGATTTTAGACGGCTGGGGCATCCGCGAGGAGCTTCCCGGCAACGCCATTAAGCTGGCCGAACCTTCTTATTATGATGGCTTGCTGGCCAAGTACCCCAATATCGCCCTGGATGCCTCCGGTGAGGCGGTGGGCCTGCCCGATGGGCAAATGGGCAATTCCGAGGTCGGGCACCTGAATATGGGGGCCGGACGGGTGGTGTACCAGGAAATCACCCGCATAAACAAGTCCATCCGCGATGGCGATTTTTTTACCAATTCGGTTTTTCTCTCCGCTGCTGAGCATGTGAAGCAAACCGGCGGCGCCCTGCACTTAATGGGGCTGGTCAGCGATGGCGGGGTGCATAGCTCGCTGAATCAATTGATGGCCTTGCTGGATTTCTGCAAGCAGCAGGCTGTGGCCAACGTCAAGGTGCATGCCTTTCTGGATGGCCGGGACGTTTCTCCCCAAAGCGCCGAAAAATATTTGCAGGAAGTGGAAGCCAAGCTACTGTCCCTCGATTTTTCGCAAATCGCCACCATCAGTGGCCGCTATTATGCCATGGATCGGGACAATCGTTGGGAACGCACCCAGAAAGCCTATGACAATCTGGTGTCCGCCACTGGCCGCAAGCATCCTTTCAGTGTGGATTCCCTGCTGTGGAGCTACCGCCAGGAGCGGTTTGACGAGTTTGTAGAGCCTGCCGTTTGCGATTTTACTTACGAAGGCATGAAGGACGGCGATGCCATCCTGTTTTTCAATTTCCGCCCGGATCGGGCCCGGCAGTTGACACGGGCTTTCACCCAACCCGATTTCAGCGGTTTTGAGCGGTCTAAAACGCTGCAAAATCTCTACTTTGGCTGCATGACCCTCTACGATGAAACCTTTCATCTGCCGGTGGCCTACCCCAAGCAAAAGCTGGACAAGATTTTAGCGGAAGTCCTCAGCGAGCGGGGTCTGACCCAGTTCCGTACCGCTGAGACCGAAAAGTACGCCCATGTCACCTTCTTCTTTAACGGTGGCTTTGAAAAACCCTATCCCGGTGAGGATCGTCACATGGTGCCTTCGCCACAAGTGGCCACTTACGACTTGCAACCGGAAATGAATGTCTCCGTGGTGGCCGATGTGGTTTGCGATGCGTTGGCCAGCGGTAAATACGACTTTCTGGTGGTGAACTTCGCCAACCCGGACATGGTGGGCCATACTGGTATTTTGCCCGCAGCGGAAGAAGCGGTGAAGGCCATTGATCACGCCATTCAGCGGGTGGCCGAAGCCGTGTTGAAGCAGGACGGCGTGCTGTTACTCACCGCCGATCACGGTAACTGCGAAATGATGGTGGATGAAAACGGCGGCCCCCACACGGCCCATACCACCAATCTGGTGCCATTGATCCTCATTTCCAACCGCCCGGAACTGGATCTGGATCGCAGTCGGCAATACAGTTTAAGCGATATTTCTCCGACCATTCTCAGCTTGCTGAACATCCCACAACCGCCAGAGATGACCGCCCCGTCGATTTTGAAGGTGCATGCGTCTGCTGCCCCTTAAGCGGGTTGTTTGAAGCTGGTTTTGGACAGTTGGGGCAAGAGAAAGGCCTGTTCAGCTCTGCTTGCCCTGGCTTAGGAAGTTTGTCGTTGCGCTGAGTTTCGAATGCCCCCCAACATGATGATGGGGATGATTCCGCTTGCAGACTGCGCTTCGCTAGTAAATTTTGAGCGTGTTGCCTTCGTGAGCCAGTTGGTAAAACCGTTCCGGCTGAAGGGGAACAGGGCCGATCAGGCGGGTGCCGCTACGTTGGCTGATCAGCTGGAGGCCACACGCGATGGGGTTTTTGCTGGTCAGTTCACTTTGAATGGCCAGTAAACAACGCTGATTCTCCAGCATATGCAGTTGTTGACCCGACTGGTTCAGCGCGCCTTGCAGTTGCCATTGCTTCACTTGTAAAACCCCACCACGCCGGGGGAAGTGATAGTGCTGCCGTGCGGTGATTTGTGGCGGCAGTTCTCTGCTGTTTGCGGTAATCAGCCGATCGATACGAGTCTGCTTGAGGGCCGTTTTCCAGCTATTGCTGCCAGAAGGGCCGCTATTCGCTTGGGGTAGCAGGATCAACGCATCCAGTCGGGTGATTTGATGATGCCGAAAGTAATCGCTCAGGGCACGGGCCTCAAAGTACCCCAGGGTCTCCGGGGCCAACAAGACGTGGGCGTGGCTGTGGGCTGGCTGAACCAAAACAGCCTCCGTGCGATAGGACAAGGGTAACAGGGCCAGCCGGGTTTGTTGGTTGAGCTGCTGGCTTTCGGCCCAAGTGCTTGTCAGGAGGACGCACAGGGGCAGCAGCACGGCCAGCGCCTTAAACCGCTTGGGCCACTGTGGGGCCTGATGAATCAGCCAGCTCAGCCCAAAGAGGATGCTGTACAGACCGAAGATCTGCCACGGGGCTGGCGAGGCCAGTGTCCACTGGGCCCAGCTTTGCGCTTGTCCCCATTGGGCCAGCGTCAGCAAACCATTCAGGAAGGGGAGGGCCACTCCGCTCAGCAGCCCGCCCGGCATGGGCCAGATCAGGTTGAGTACGCCCGCGGTAAAGCCCAGCACGGTTAGCGGGGTGACCATTGCCAGCGCGGCAATGTTGAGGGGGACGGTGTGCAGGGGAAACTGGTTGAAGTAGGCTACTGATAACGGCCACACCCACAATTGGGCAATTAGTGGTACCAGAATGATACCGGCCAGCCAGCGGGTGATGTAGTAACCGATGGCCTCTTGCAGTGGAGGTACCATACTCAGCAAGCCGAAGGTGGTGAGGACTGAAAACTGAAAACCGATACTGCCAATGCAATCCGGGTTCAGTCCCACCAGCAGGGTGCTGGCCACGCAGAGCAGAAATACCGGGCTTAATTCCCGGTTGAGCAGTTTGAGGGCCAGGGCAATTTCCAACATGGCCGAAGCCCGCTGAATGGAAGGCGGCAGCCCGGTGAGCAGGCTGTAAAACGCCACCGCCCCCATGGCCACGCCAATGCGCACTCGATACGGCACTTTCAGCAAGGTCATCAGCCATAGTACGGCCCCGGCGATGATGCCCACGTTCATACCGGATGCGGCCAGCAAATGCACCAGCCCGGTCTGAATAAAGGCTTGCTTGACGGCTTTATCCACGGGGATGGCCTTGTCACCCAGCACCAGTCCGCCCAGAATTTCGGCTTGCGGGGAAGGCAACTGTTGGGCAAAGGCTTGGGCGATTTTGTCTTTGAAGTGATCGGTCAGTCGTTGCAGCACGAACCGAGGCTCATTGCGGGTTTCAAAGGCGATCACCCGCAACGGTTTTTTGAGTATGGCCGTGATGTGCTGGTTTCGTAAGTAATCGGCCTGGTTAAAGGCTCCGGGGATCTGCGTTTCATAGGGCAGGGCCAGTGATCCGCTAATGAGTAGCCGTGTTCCCGACGCCACAGCTTCCCCCCGCTCCTCAGCGGGCCAGCTGACCTGAATGCGTCCGCTGGTTTTCTGGCCGTTCAGGGTGGCTACTTCCAAAACGCCGCGGTGCGGCCCGGTTTGAGACAGCAGGGTACCCATCACTTCCGCCCGTTCTAAGGGGGCCAGTCGGGAAATATCCTGTGCGGAGGGGGTAAATTGCCGGTACTGAAAGTGCAAACTGCCTGCCAGCAAGGCAATCAGCCATAAATTGAGCTTAATGGCCCAGCCCTGTCCAGTCTGACCGATGGCATAAACGACAATACCCACAAAGGCCAGGCAGAGTGGCACACCAATTTCCAGGCGGGCAAAGGCCAGACTGGGCAAGGCAAAAGCCAGGGCGTTCCCAATCAGAAATAGGATCAGCGCAGGGATTAAAAAGGCCTCGTACTGGGCCAGTAACTTTTTAGGTGCTGATTTATGCGTGGGGATAGGGGCTTGCTGTGTTTCTGATGAATGGAGTGATATTGCTTCGGGCTCGGACGTTAAGGTGGCCGTATTGGTCGGCAGGGGAGAATCAACGGTGGGGGCCATTGTGGGTTAGAGATTCCTGTATTGATGGCTGATGAGGTTCAAAGCATTATACCCGGCCCAAACAAGAGGCCCAATCATTTCAGACTCATCAGGCCAGACCCGAGCATGCCAAAAGACCCGCCGATGGGCGGGTCTTTTGAAAGTGTGCGTGGTACCGAAGTTACTTGTTGGCACCCACCCCTTCATCGGAGGGGCGGAATTCGGCATCAATGATGTCCTCATCCGCAGCACCGGCCGAGGGGCCTGCGTTACTTTCGGCGCCTGGCGCCGCGCCAGCCTGTTCGTAGGCTTTGGTGGACAGGCTGTACAGCGACTGTTGCAGCACTTCCTGCAATTGCTTGATCTGCTCGGTGTCATTGCTCTGAATGGCCGCTCTGAGATCGTCAATCTGCTTTTGGATGGTGGCTTTTTCGCTGTCAGGGCACTTGTCACCCAGATCCTTCAGCATTTTTTCGGCGCTGTGGCACAGGTTATCGGCCTGGTTTTTGGCTTCCACCTGCTGCTTGAACTTCTCGTCCTCGCTGCGGTGAGCCTCGGCCTCTTTCACCATTTTCTCAATTTCGTCTTCCTTCAGGTTGGACGTATTGGTAATGGTGATTTTCTGCTCTTTGCCGGTGGCCTGATCCTTGGCGGTGACGTTCAAAATACCGTTGGCGTCAATGTCAAAGGTCACTTCAATTTTGGGCACGCCGCGGGGAGCGGGCATAATGCCTTCCAGACGGAAATTCCCCAGCGATTTGTTGTCACGGGCCATGGGGCGCTCGCCTTGCAGCACGTGGACATCCACGCTGCTCTGGTTGTCATCGGCCGTGGAGAAAGTCTCGCTGCGGCGCACCGGGATGGTGGTGTTGCGCTCCACCAGCTTGGTCATCACGCCGCCCAGGGTCTCAATGCCCAGGGACAGAGGGGTGACATCCAACAGAACGATGTCTTTGACTTCACCGGCCAATACGCCCGCTTGCACAGCGGCACCAATGGCCACCACTTCATCGGGGTTAACGCCTTGGTGGGGTTCTTTTCCGCCAGTCAGGGACTTAACCAGCTCCTGCACCGCCGGAATCCGGGTGGAGCCACCGACCAATACCACTTCGTCAATTTCAGACGGGCTCAGTTTGGCGTCTCTCAGGGCCTGTTCCACGGGGCCCCGGCAACGCTGCACCAGATCCTTGGTGATGGCGTTGAAGTTGGCTCGGGTCAAGGTCAGTTCCAGGTGCTTGGGGCCGTTGGCGTCGGCGGTGATGAAGGGCAGGCTGATGTGGGATTCCATCAGGGTGGACAGTTCACACTTGGCTTTTTCAGCGGCTTCTTTCAAGCGTTGCAGGGCTTGCTTGTCGCCTTTCAGATCCATGCCTTCCTGTTTGCGGAATTCTTCCACCATCCATTCCATAACGGCTTCATCAAAATCGTCGCCGCCCAGTTTGGTGTCGCCGCTGGTGGATTTCACTTCGAATACGCCGTCGCCCACTTCCAGGATGGACACGTCGAAGGTACCACCGCCCAAGTCGAAGACCAGGATTTTCTCGTCGCTTTTCTTGTCCAGACCGTATGCCAAAGCGGCGGCGGTGGGCTCGTTGATGATCCGCAGGACTTCCAGACCGGCGATTTTACCGGCGTCTTTGGTGGCCTGACGTTGGCTGTCGTTGAAGTAAGCGGGGACGGTGATAACGGCCTGGGTTACTTTTTCGCCCAGATATTTGGAGGCGTCATCGGCCAGCTTGCGCAGAATTTGGGCGGAAATTTCCTGAGGCGTCCAATCTTTGCCATCAATGGCCCACTTTTTATCGGTACCCATATACCGCTTGTTGGAGGCGATGGTGCGATCCGGGTTGAGTACCGCTTGGCGCTTGGCCAGCAAGCCTACCAGACGCTCACCGGTTTTGGAAAAACCCACGATAGACGGGGTGGTGCGGTTCCCTTCGGCGTTGGCGATAACGGTGGGTTTGCCCCCCTCCATCACGGCCACAACCGAGTTGGTTGTCCCTAAATCGATACCGACGACTTTAGCCATAACAATAAACCTCTTGAATTGACTGATAGGTTGCTACCCAACAATTTAGCCGAAAAACGGGTAAATTTAAGCATCCTTTAGATTCTTTTAAGAATTGAGAGCCCTGCTGCCACGGCCCTTTGGCACACCATTTCGGCACTACACGGCGGCGGTGATAATGCGATCCAGTCCCGCATAATCGCGGGTGGTGTGAACCTGGGTGTATCCGTGTTGTAAAAATATCTGACTGATATCGGGCCCCATGCCAGCCCCGCACTCCATCAGGATATGCCCGTTGGGGTTCAGATGCGCTTTCCCTTCCACAGCCAGCTTACGGTAAAAGTAATAAGCATCTTCTGTTTGCGGGGGAAATAAAGCCAAATGAGGCTCGTGATCTTTAACTTCCGGGGCCAGGGTGGACTGGAGAGCTCGGTCTATATAAGGAGGGTTGGACAGGATTAGATCAAACTGCTCGGATTGCACAGGGTCAAATAAGTTACCGGCAGGCAAGAGGCGAACCTGGGTGTTGAGTCGTTTTTGGTTGATGCGGGCCACTTGCAGCGCTTCAGGCGAGACATCCACGGCGGTAATGGAGACGCTCTGACCCAGTTGGTGGGACAGGGCAAGGGCAATGGTGCCGGGGCCGGTGCCCACGTCCAGTATGCGCATGCCGGGCTGGATGAGCGTCAGGGCTTTTTCCACCAGCAACTCGGTTTCCGGGCGAGGAATGAGGACATACGGGTTGACATAAAACTTCAGGCCGTAAAACCAGGCCTCATGCAGCAAATACTGAATGGGGATACGTTTGACGGTGCGTTGGTACAAAAAATCTTGCAGCTGGGCCCACTCGGACTCACTCAGGCGATCGTCGCCAGTCGTGTACAGGGCTTCCGGCCCAATGTGCCACAGCGATTCCAGCACCCAGTCGCTTTCCGCTTGTGCCTGGGCCAACGAGATCCCCAGCCCGGTCAGGCGGGTTTGGATTTCTTGGCGGGCTTCTGTGTAGGTGATGGTCATCTCAATGAAGGATTTTTCAAAAAAAAATTTTGTGGATTCAAGAATTATAAGGAAATGCCGACATAAACAAAATAGAAGCCTGAGTGAACGAATCAGGTCTGGATGACTACCTTTGCATGGAGTTTGAGCATTGAGTTTCCCCTTCACACCGCCGGATAACTCAAATCCAAAGCCCAATCCGGTTCCGCTGAATCCCGGAAGTGCAATGCCACCGTCTGTCGCTCCGGTGGCGGTGACTAGCAGCGGACAGCCGGTTGCGTCTGCCGCCATCCCTGGCGGGCCTATTGTTAAAAAGGGCCCCAAGCGCATTGGGGATGTGTTGATTGAGGAAGGGTTTATTAATCAAAAGCAGCTAGAGCAGGCTTTGCAGGAAGGCAAAGCCACCCGGGCGCCGCTGGGCTCTATCCTGATTAAACTGGGCTTTATTGATGAAGTTCAACTGGGAAAAGGTCTGGCCAAGCTGCATGGACTTCAATATATCGATACCAGTAATATCGAGCTGAATCCTGAGGTCATGAAACTGATTCCCCAGGACTTTATGAAGCGGCACATGATTGTACCCCTGCGGGTCAGTCAGGAATATAAGCGCCTGGAAGTGATTATGGCCCGGCCTGATAATTTACATGTGCTGGATGAAATTGCTTTGTTGACCGGCTACCGCCCCATTCCCAGAGTATCCACGCACAAGGAAATGGTCGCCTTACTGGATAAATTATACGGCACCCATACTTCCTCAGATGAGGTCCTGGCTCGCCTGGAAGAGGATTTGTCCGGAGACAATACCATGTTTGCGGAAACAACCGCTTCTGAACTGGAAGCGGAAATGGCCGCCGATGACGCGCCCGTGGTGCAGTTGGTGAACTCTTTGTTGCTGGAAGCCATTGAGTGTGATGCCTCCGACGTGCATATTGAACCCCAGAAGGAACGGTTGCTGATTCGCTTCCGAATTCACGGTATTTTGAAGGAAGTGAAATCCATCCCCAAAAAAATGGCTGGCGCGGTGACCTCCCGGATTAAAGTCGCCAGCGGCATGGATATCGCCGAACGGCGTCGTCCCCAGGATGGCCGCATGAAAATCAAAGCGGGCAGCCAGGACATTGATATGCGGGTCAACTCGCTGGCTGTACAGTTTGGCGAAAAGATCGTGATTCGTTTGCTCAAACCCAATTCCACCACAGGGGGGCTGGAGAAGTTGGGCTTGCCAGCGGAAGAGGTCAAGCGGATCAATAAAATGATTAAATCTCCCCACGGGATTATTCTGGTCACTGGCCCCACCGGCTCCGGTAAAACCACCACCTTGTATTCCTGTCTTCGGGAAATTAATTCTCCCGAGCGAAACATTACCACCATTGAGGATCCGATAGAGTACCCACTGGCGGGAATTAACCAGACGCAGGTTTCCCACAAGGCCGGGCTCACCTTTGCCCTGTGCCTCCGGGCCATCTTGCGCCAGGATCCCGATGTGGTCATGGTGGGTGAGATTCGGGATGAAGAAACCATGGAGGCGGCCATTCACGCCGCTTTGACGGGCCACCTGGTATTCAGCACTTTGCACACCAACAGTACGGCCAAAACGGTGACTCGCTTGCTGGAAATGGGAGCCCCATCGTATCTGGTCAGCTCCGCCGTCATTGGTATTTTGGCCCAGCGGCTGGTTCGACGCAATTGTTCCAAGTGCAAAGTTTCTTACGAGGCCAGCGAGGAAGAATTGCAGATACTGGGCGTTAAAAACCCGGAGAAGCCCGTTATTTTACAAAAAGGAACCGGCTGTGACCGATGTGGCGGCAGCGGGTATCAAGGGCGTATCGGGCTTTATGAAATCATGAACATGAACCGGGAAATTGGTGAACTGATTGAGACTCAGGCCTCCACCTTTGTCATTCAGGATGCTGCCGTGAAACACGGTATGCTCACCCTGGCCATGGATGGCAAGCGCAAAATTTTCGCCGGATTGACCACGGTGGAGGAAGTCACCCGCGTTCTGGGTCTGGATTTGGAGGAGTCGTAACGGCATGGCTGTTTTTATTTACTCGGCGATTGATCCTACCACCAGTAAAACCGTTGAAGGCAAAGTGGAAGCGCTGAACCTGCGCGAAGCCAAGGATATTTTGCGCAGTCAGGGGCACATTCCCACCAAGATTGAGCAGGATGAGCAAAGCGCGGATTTGGGGGAGGTGCTGCAAAAGGTTCCGCTGCTGGGCGACTTGCTGGGCCCCCGGGTGGGTCAAAAAGAGATTTGTTTAATGACCCAGCAGATGTCCACTTTGCTGAATGCGGGCATTCCCTTGATTGAAGGGCTGTTTTTGCTGGAGCAGCAAAGCGAGAATAAGGCCCTGAAAGAGATTTTGAAGAAGGTGCGGGCCGATGTCATTGCGGGGGACTCCTTTAGTGCTGCCATTACCCGTTATCCCAAGCAGTTTTCTCGTTTGTATGTCAACATGATTCGTTCTGGCGAAGTGAGCGGCGAGCTGGAAACCGTGTGCAGCCGCTTGGCCTTTTTAATGGAAAAAACCATGACCTTGCAGGCGACCATTCAGGGGGCCCTGGTGTATCCCGCCTTTACGGTTCTGGTGATTGTGGCTGTGATTGTGGTGATCATGGTTGTGGTGGTGCCGCAATTTCAGACCATGTTCAGCAACTTTGGGGCAGAGCTGCCCTTGCCTACCCGGATATTGATTGATGCCAGTAATTTCACCTTAAATTTTTGGTGGGCGATTCTGGTAGCCGGGGGAACGTTCTTTTTCTGGTTTAATATGTTTCGCCTGGGTAAGGGAAAGCCCTTGGTGGATCAATGGCTGCTGACCATCCCCCTCATTGGAACTTTATTCCGCAAGGTGTATGTGAGCCGCTTTGTTCGGACGCTGGCCAGTACGGTAGGGGCGGGGATCGCCCTGGTGGAGGCTTTGGTGACGGCCTCGGCCACCGTGGATAACTACGTGCTAAGGGCCGCCTTCGACAAGGCCAAGGAAAGCATCTTACAAGGGGGCACCCTGGCCCGGCCACTGGAGCAGACCAATGCCTTCCCGATCATGGTGGTTAAAATGATTGCCATTGCCGAGGAGACCGGGCGTATGGAAGAAATGCTCAATAAATCCGCGGATTATCTGGATGTTGAGGTGGATCGAGCGGTCGATACGCTCACCACCATGATTGAACCCATCATGATTATTGTGTTGGGTGGATTGTTGCTGGGCGTGGCCCTGGCCCTCTACATCCCGCTGTTTGATATGAGTAACATCGTCGCGGGCAATTAGGCCAACGCTGCAACGGCCTGGGCAATCTGGGTGCCGCTGAGCAGCACTTTGCAGTTGTTGTGGGCGCAAACCTTGGCATAGCAGGGGCGACAGGGTAAGTCCTGAAAAACAGGCCGGAAGTGTGTTTGGGTGTTGTGCGGCCCCCATTGTCGATGGTTGGTAGGGCCAAAGACCCCCACAATATTGGGCACGCCAGCGGCGGCTCCCAAGTGAATAGGGCTGGAGTCCACGGTTAGTAAAAACCGGATCCGCTGATACAGGGCCACGGTTTCTCTCAGGCTGGTTTTTCCGGCCAGGTTACGGAGGGGTAAGCCGGTGCTTTCAGCCAGCGTGTGATACAGGGGATAATCGCTCCGGGTGCCGGTGGCGATGAGTTGATAACCGGCCTGGTGCAGTTTTTGAAGGCCCTCGGTGAATTTTTCCAACTCAATTTGTTTTCCATGAGAAGCGCTGGCAGCGTGTAGCACCGCCATGGGCTGGTGTGGATCAACTCCGTTTTCAGGCAGAATGTCCTCGATTTTTTGCTGATCCGCTTCAGTGGTCCACAGTTCCAGATAATCATCCGCAGGCTGCAAGCCTGTGGCGCTTAGTAAAGACAAGTGGCTGAGCGCCTGGGGCACTTCTGTTTTCAGAGAAGGGTAGCGGGCCTTGGCGTCCAGAAATAATCCCCAGCGTTTGTACCCAAAGGGAAAGCGTTGTTTGTCATAGCCCACTACTAGGGGAATACCGGCCAGTTTGCAGACTAGCGCTGTGGTCACGGATTTGCGCAAGTTGTAGACGTGACTGTATTGTCCGGCTTTCAACAGTCGCCACAGCGCCACAGCGCCCTTGGGCTCAACGATGACCGAGCGAATATAGGGGCAGGGTTCCAGTAGGGGGGCGGCGGTTTTGCTGCACAATACATCAATCTGCGCCTCTGGGAAAAGTCGCTTTAAATTGCGAATTAAAGGCACCGTGAGAATGGTGTCGCCAATGTAGCGCAGGGGAATGACTAAAATTGCTTGAGGGGGCGTGGCAGCTGGCACAGGCGGGAGATTCTTATGCTTTGGGAGTTTTCTGCTTGCGGTAAATATGCACGAAAAACGTGATGAAGGCCAAGCCCAGAAGCAGTTTGGCAACGGGGCTGGCCAACAGCGGTTTGATCAGAACGGTGAGTGCCAAATAAGACAGGGTGGCCCATAGCAAAATACTTTTTAGCCGGGTACGCAGGCCTTGTGGGGATTGAGGCGCGGATGCCGTAGACCGGACGTTGCTGGGCTGATAGCGTCGATCAAATTCAGCCCGGCTGGCGGGGTTGCTGAGAACCTGGTAGGCTTCGTTGATTTCCTGCATTTTTTGGTTCATCACCGCTTTCCGGCTGGTGTGAAACTGATCCGGGTGACACTGTTTCACCAGAGAACGGTAGGCCCCGTTCATTACTTCCAGGCTGGCCTCCCGGTCTACTTGGAGTATTTTGTAATAGTCTTTCATACTGCTCATTATACGACGCTCGGGCGCATTCTCGCTAAAAAGCGCCTGTCATGGACAGACGCTTGAAGGATCATTTCGTCAATATAGACTACCGGGCCTGTACCACTGCGGTGGTCTGGTTCAGAAATTTGGCAGGGTTGCGATGCACACCATTAGCTATCACCTCAAAGTGCAGGTGGGGACCAGTAGAATGCCCGGTGTTACCCACTTTTGCGATCTGCTCGCCTTTGTTTACCGTTTGGCCAATACGCACCAGCAATTTGGAGCAGTGCGCGTAATGGGTCTGGAATCCATGCCCGTGGTCAACGGCCACAAAGTACCCATAGCCTTGCTTCCATCCGCTGTAAACCACCTTACCGGCCTCTGCGGATAGAATAGGCGTTCCCACGGGGGCTGCCAGGTCAATCCCTTGATGGGGGCGTCCCCACCGAAAACCGAAGGGAGAGGTAACCAATGCGTTTTGAACGGGCTTTAAGAGCTTTAAAAAGGGTTTTTTAGTGATGGGCGAAGTGATTTTTAAGTTTTTCAGTGCCGGGCCATCGTCCAGATTGGGGGTCACCATGCCGTCTTCATCCGTGAAGCCGGAGGTGGTCGCCATCCAGGGTTCATCCAATACATCCGCGTCGCTGGGGAGAACGGCCTTGGGCTCGTAAATCATGGCAGCCATGTAATTCTTAAGCTGTTCGGCGGTTTCTTCCCGGCTCACCGAAGCCTGTTCTTTTTGCAAAGCGGCGGCGGCTTCAAAGGCAACAAAAGAAGCCCGATCCAGGATTTCCCGGGCCTCACTGGCCATGGGCGCGTTCTGGGATTGGGCATCTGTTTCCGGTTTGCTCATGTTGGCCAAAGCGCTACTCCCTGTCAGAAGCAGTGCGCTGAATGCCAATATACCCAAATTACGAGCGAATTTTAGATTATTCTGGTTATTTTTCATTAGTCTCAAACTCTTTGGGCACCCTGTCGGTGCTTGAACGACGCGGTTCCACAATACTGTTAAGCCGGACGGTCATTAAACTTTTGCTTCATCAACATAACGACTGAAACTATGCGAGGGATGCTAACAAAAATCGATGGCTGAGGCAATCTAAAAAGACAATCAATATCTTTCACTATTGAAATTATTCGCGGTCAAAGTAAGTGCTACTCTGCCGTCTACGGATCGGAGTATAGTGTAAAAAATACTCTTTAAATGGGCGTTTTTTCTTTTATATTTTATTTAAAACTTGAATAAAGGTTGTAAAATCATGGCTTTGCTCGGTGTCAATATTGATCACGTGGCCACTCTCAGAAACGCACGCGGTGGCAGCTACCCGGATCCGCTGACTGCCGCCCTGATTGCGGAGGCCAATGGGGCCGATGGCATCACGGCTCACCTGCGAGAGGATCGTCGCCATATTCGAGACGCAGATATACAGGCTTTGAAGGCTCAGATCAAAACCCGCCTGAATCTGGAAATGGCCAACACGCCGGAAATGATCGAAATCGCCCTTAACGCAAAGCCTTACATGGTGACCTTAGTCCCGGAGCGTCGTCAGGAGCTGACCACTGAGGGTGGGCTGGATGTGATTCGCTCTCTGGCCCGCTTGAAAGAGAGTACAGACAGGTTGCAAGCTGCTGGTATCAAGGTCAGCTTGTTTATCGATCCCGATTTACGACAATTGGAGGCTTCTCGCCAAACCGGAGCCGCTATTGTGGAGTTTCATACCGGGACTTATTGCGAGGCCTTTGGCGGTCCGCGGCAATCCAGTGCCCTGGAGGCGCTGATGAAAGCGGCGGAGCAGGCTGTGGACTGGGGGATTGAGGTCAATGCCGGCCACGGCTTGAACTATGAGAATGTGCAGCCGGTCTTGGCCATGCCGGGGCTGGTGGAACTCAATATCGGGCACAGTATTATCGCCGAGTCCGTGTTTACCGGGCTGGGAAGTGCCGTTTCCCGTATGAAAGCCCTGATATCCTGACCTGGCACCCTGCATTGATACCCGCAAGACAGGGTGGTCCGGGTTGAAAAGTCATTCGCTTGAAGGCTGACTTTGCTGGCAAACTGCCTATACTGAACAATATGAAGTATTGTTTTTCAGTAGAGCCTCGACATCCATTCACCGTTCAGCGCCTGTTGCGGTTTGCCAGGGTAGGCCTGAAGGGGGCCTTGGTACTTGCCTTGTCTGGTTCGGGCTGGGCCGATCGCTTGCCCGTCTTGTCCCCGTTGCCGGATACTATTTTCTCCGTGTCTCAGAAGGAGGTGCCTGCCCGCGGTCGAGTGACCCCAGCGGCGGGCTCGATCATCCCGGAACGGGCCACTGAGCGTCCTGTTGCGGAGCGGGCTGCTGATAGCGGGCCCGATTTTTACGCCGGGATTAAATCCTATCGAGAGGGCGATTACCGTCAGGCTGAGCGAATTTTTGAGCTCTTGCACCGTCAACAGCCGGAGAATACCCAGATCACTTACTACCTGGCCATTACACAGGCTCAGTTGGGACGTTTTCAAAAGGCGGAGGCTTTGTACAAGGAGATTATCCAGCTGGAGCCAAAAGGAAAAGCGGCCAGTCTGGCCCAAAAGGGACTGGATTATCTGCCCAAAGAGGACGATCTGGATCTGCCGCCCCGCTTTGTCCATTCTCCCAAGGATAGTCCGAACGATACGTCAGAGAAGTCCGGTCGTGCCCAGGGGGCGACCGCTTCTCCTCCTGCTTCTGCGGGGGAGCAAACCGCGGCCATGGCCCAGGCCATGCGGCAAAGCATGCAAGCGGGCATGCAGGGGATGTCTCCGCAGGACTGGATGATGATGCAAATGATGCAGAGTCAGGGGCAAAATAATGGCACTGGAGCCAACATGAACCCCATGAGCTGGATGATGGGAGGCAACGGGAGTTCGGGCTATGATCCCGGTGTGATGAGCAATATGATGATGAACCAGATGATGCAGGGCTTTGGAATGGACGGAAATTCCGAACAGAATCCTTAGAGCCGCTCGTAACAGTCCCTCCCTCACTTCTTCTATTGCTCATGCTTAATGCTTATAAATTTCTGTAAACTTCTGGTTTGATGTAAATGATTGTCAAACTGAGTAAAAACGGGTGAGAATGCCAAAATCGGCCAAAATTGCTTACCTGCTTGTCTATTACTCGTTGTCAGCCTATTGCCCAAAGGCTATGATCGATCTTACAAGAGTATTCGGCAGGCAATCAGGCCGTCCGAATCGGTAGAGAAGGAGCATGGCCCATGAGCCCATTGGCAGAGAATGACAGTCCGGCAGTAGAAACCGAAAAGCGGATTCAGGTGCTGGATCACGGTTTTATTGAGCTGATTGACTCCATGGGCTCGGATCTCACGGTGGTCAACTCAGCGCGGGTGTCGTTTGGCAAGCGCAAAACCACGCTTTCAGAAGGGGATAGGAAATTGATCCGCTACTTGGCGGAACACAAGCACTGGAGCCCATTTCGCCATGTGCAGTTCCAGTTTCATTGCAAGGTGCCGGAATTCGTGGCCCGGCAGTGGTACAAGCACGTGGTGGGCATTGCTTACACCGATGCGGCCACCGTGGATCACGCCTGGAACGAGATTAGCCTGCGATATGTGGATGCCAGCGATTTCCACTTTTATACGCCGGAAGGCTTCCGCAAGCAGTCGGAAGACAATAAGCAGGCTTCCACCGATGATTTGGTGAAAGACCCGGATGGCCTGCTGATGGCCGAGTATAAAAATCACTGCCAAAAGGCCCTGGATTTATACCACCGCTTGCTGGAGCATGGCGTAGCCCGTGAGCAGGCTCGTGGTGTCCTGCCTCTGAACATTTACACCGAGTTTTACTGGACGGTCTCCCTGCAAGCATTGGTGAACTTTATTCATCTGCGGACGCATGCGGGCGCCCAGTACGAAATCCGCTTGTTTGCCGATGCCTTGCAGCAGTTGGCGCAAGACGTGGTGCCGGTTTCTTTTGAAGCCCTGATGAAATAGAGCTGAAAAACAGCGCTGAAAATTAACCACAGAGTTTTTCTGCGGATTGATGCTGTTGCGGGGCTGCTTAGCTCGGCTGCGGATACTGGAGCTTGAGGTGCAGATAGAGTTCCTGTCCCCGCCAGTCGGCCTGGACTACTTCCGTGCGGGGCGCCAGCGCAACTGGAAAGCCCAGCCCGGTGACCAGCCCGGGGTCGGATTGTCCGCCCAGTAACAGGGGACAAACGGTCAGATATAACTCGTGGATAGCCTGGGCTTGCAGAAATAGGTTCATGATATGGCCGCCGCCTTCCACCATCAGGGTTTGCACACCTTTATCAGCCAAGGTTTTGAGGATGAAGGGCACTGGATGGCTTGCGCCGGTGTCCAACCATTCCACGTGGTTGGGGTATTGGCTTTGGATTTCGGGTGGGGCTGGCTGGGGGGATACAATGAGTACCGGCACGGGCGGATCACTGGCCTGAGCTTGCTGAAATAGCTTGGCTTCCGGGGGAAGGGCAAAGCGTTGGGTCAGGATGCACTGGATGGGTGGGCGTTCCTGTTGGTTGCCTTTGCGCAGGGCGGCATGTTGTCGGAAGGTCTCGCCGCCGCACAAAATGGCGTCGGCTTGATTGCGCACGGTCAGGAGGTGTTCCAGATCCGCCGGGGTGCCGATGCGGTCTTTCAGGTTGGTGGCGGAGCCAATACGGCCATCCAGGGTGGCCGCCAGACAAGCGATGATTCTCATAGTGTGCTTATCATAACAAGGAATTCGGGTTGCTTCACAGGTTGCCTTCTAATGCTACCTCAGGGGCGTGGGGTAATATTAGCGCAGTGAGACCGTCAGGAAGTAAAAACAAGGAACATGGGAGGTTTGGAGGGGGACAGCGCTGGCGCTGGACTCTGTCCCCCTCCAACGGGGAGCGAGAGGGGCAGAGCCCCTTTGTGGTTTAGCCCCTGTGTGGTTTAGGAAAGATAAACAGTATTGAGGCATAGTGGGTGTTTGTGGGCAGTGGATTCTCACTTTCGTGGGAGTGACAAGAATCTAAAAACTGTTACTAGTGTGGCAAAAAGTAAAGCAAGGAGCATGGGAGGTTTGGAGGGGGACAGCGCTGGCGCTGGACTCTGTCCCCCTCCAACGGGGAGCGAGAGGGGCAGAGCCCCTCTGAAATCAGTCATAAAAACAGCGATTCAAAAAGCGGCCGCTTTTTAAGCTGAATACCCATAGTTATCGGCAAAATCACTGGTGCCGATGGTACCTACGGCTTGCACTTGAATATCGGGGATCAACTCACTGTAGGACATAACGGTGATGATAGGAATGTGTCGATCCAGCAATTGGAAGAGGGGCAGGCGGATGCGAGGGGAACAGAGGATGACCGGTACCCGGTCATAGGTTTGCTGCACCCGACGCAGGGTTTCTCCGGTAATTTCGATCAGTTCCTGCACTTGCAGGGGATTGAGGAGGAACATGGTGCCCAGTTCTGTACGCTGGCAACTGTCATCCAGAATTTTTTCCCACTCGTTGGAGAGGGTGACGGCGTACAGGTTTTTATTTTTATCGGCGTGTAGCAGGCAGATTTGTCGTCCCAAGGCGGCCCGCAGACGCTCGGAGAGAATATCGGGCTCTTTGCTGAAGCGGGCGTAATCACTCAGGCGCTCAAAGACAAACATGATGTCTTTGATAGACACTTTTTCCCGCACCAGGTTGACGAATATTTTTCGCAGATCGTTGGGGGTCAGGATGTTGGGCACCAGTTCCTGAATGATGGATTGATCCTGCTGGCGCACCAGTTCCATGAGCTTCAGGACGTCCATTTTTGCCATGACTTCATCCACGTGCTTAATGACCACTTCTTTCAGGTGCTCAATAAGGGCGTCCGTGGCGTCCATGGCGTTTTTTTGCAATTGCTCGGGGATTTCCTGGGGCAGAAGCCAGTAGGCTTCCTCAATGCCAAAGGTGGGCTCCATGTCCATAATGGCGCTTTTGGGCGGGGTCAGGTTGTACATTTGGAACTGGCTGGCCGGAACCATATAACGGCCCGGATAGACGTTGGCGGAGGCCACCGGGTTATTGCGGATGGAAATCAGGTACTCGTTGGGGCCGATGCTGACGCTGTCCATGATACGGATGTTGGGCAGGATAAAGCCCAGTTCATCGGTCATACGGGAGCGCAGACCGGCGATTTTACCCAGCAGCTGCCCGTCCTGATCGGGGTCGGCAATGACCAGCAGATCGTTGCCCACTTGCAGGCTGAGCGGATCGACGCCCAGTTTTTCGTACATGCGGTTTGGGTTGATCAACTCGCTCATGTTTTCTTTGACTTGATCCAGCTGGCCCAGTTGCTGTTGAACATCGGTGGTTAAAAATACGCTGAAGGCGATGGCCCCCAGCCCCAGGGCGATGGGCAAGAAGGCCCAGATGGGCATGCCGGTGCCAAAGAGCCCGGACAGGCCAATCAATGCCAGGAAAAAGGCCGAGAAGATGAGGCCATAGGGCTTGCCTTGCACCTGGGCGAACAAGTCCTTGGCCAAGCTGCCTTCGTTGGCGGTGGAGCGGCTCATCATCAGGCCGGAGGCCACCGACATCAGCAGGGCCGGTACCTGGGCGGCCAAGCCGTCCCCTACGGTTAAAATGGTGTAGTGTTGCAGGGCTTCATCAATGGCCATGCCGTTCATCAGCATGCCAATGGCCAAACCGCCGATAGCGTTGATGACGGTAATGATGATACCGGCGATGGCGTCCCCTTTCACGAACTTCATGGCACCGTCCATGGAGCCAAACAGGGCCGATTCCCGTTGCAGGTCTTCCCGTTTTTTAATGGCTTCTTCCGGGGAAATCAGACCGGCGTTAAAGTCAGCGTCAATGGTCATCTGTTTCCCGGGCATGGCGTCCAGGGCAAAGCGGGCGCCTACTTCCGCAATCCGCTCGGCGCCTTTGGTGATAACCATGAACTGCACCAGGGTAATGATGATAAAGATGACCGCCCCCACAATTAGATTACCGCCGGTGACCAGTTCACCGAAGGCATGGATAATCCCCCCGGCTTCCCCTTTGGAGAGGATGGAGCGAGTGGCGGCGATACTGAGGGCCAGCCGGAACATGGTGCCCACCAGAATAATAGAGGGGAAGGCGGCCATATCCAGTGGTTTTTGGACGTACAGGGACATCATCAGTAAGATCACGCCCAGGGAGATATTCATGGTCAGGATGACATCCAGGAGCCAAACCGGCATGGGCAGCAAGATGACGATCACCAGCGCGCAAATCAGGATGCTCATGGTTAATTCCGAGGCGGAAGGCAGGGTAAAGGTTTGGCCGCCTTGTGGTTGTGCCATCAGGCACCCCCTTCAGCGCCGGTGCTGACCAGTCGCCGTAAAATGCCCAGTTGGGTGCTAAAGGAGGCATCGATGAGACCGCTGTTGGTCTCCACAATGCAACTGCCCATATCCACACTGGGGTCTTCCATGATGATCATTTCCGCGTTCAGGTTGGGGATGGGCTCGTTCTTTAAAAACTGGCGCACGTTGGCCACGTCATCCGGGTTGACTTTGACCAACACGCTTTTGGGGTTTCGGCCCAGTTTCTGGATGGTGTCTTTTACCAGCCCCATCACCAGCGATTCATCACAGCTCACTTCGGTTTTGATAATCCGGGCGGCCACTTCCACCGCCAGCGAGCCGATATCTTTGGCCACGGATTGCAGGGCTTCCTCGCGCCCACTCATCAGTTGGGCAAACTGCTGCCGTAATTCCTCAAGAGTAGCATCCGCTTTGGCCAGACCTTCTTCAAACCCCGCTTCCTCGGCCTGCTCTTTAATGGCCACCGCTTCCAAGTGGGCTTTGCTGATTAGATCCTTGTCTTCAATGCGGCGATATCCCCGGCGTCGATCGTTCCGCCGATCGTCTTGTCGACGTTCCGGGGCCAGGCCCGCTTCAATGGTTTCTTCGTTCCACTCTACAGCAGGCGGATCAGGTGGCAGGTTTGGCGTGACGACCGTGTCTGCCCCGGTGGGATTGCCGGGTTGGGGCTGGCTCTGTGTCCGATGCTTCTTGATAATCATCGCTCAAGGGCTTCCTGTGTTGGGAAGGCTTTGCTGTAGTTCCGAGGCAAGGCGTTTGCTCAGGTGCTGATAAAGAATGCCCTGCAAGCGGGGGGATAACGATGGGGCTCCCCCTTCCTCGTCCTTGTTATATTTGGTGTTATATTCCGCAGCCCCCGCATAATGGGCCATCACAAAGCGCTGCACCACTGGACGCTCATCTTTTAAACATGATAACAGTTTTTCCCGGGATATCTGCCCCACCAGGGAGTGGATGCCCTGGTGAACAGGGTCTTCTGTTTTTTTGTTTTTGGAGGCAAGAACGCGTTTCAGCTGTTTCAGTTCGGCGGCCACTTTTTGAATGTCCAGATGGGCTTCAATATTCTGGGGATGGCTGTAAAAAGTAATTAGCTCTTTTTCGGCGCTGTCAAAGGTCTGCATCAGTCGGGCCCGTTTGGCTGGGGGCAGGGTATCCAGCAGCAAGGCAACCGCCGCGTATTTCTCCCCGTTTTGAGGATGGGACTGGCTCTCGGGTAAAGCGGCGGTGGGCTCCATTGGAGGAGCGATACTCTCTGGCGCCGGGGTATTGTCTATGGGCTCGATGGCGGAGGGGGTAGCATCCGTTGGTTGTGGTTCCGCCTGAGGGAGTTCGGACTCGGCTTCGGCGTTGATGGGCCCGTAGGCTTTTTCATATTCGTTGATGTAGTGGATCAGGGCGCTTTCGGCGCCCTGGGTGACAAATTCCGCTTGCTGGGCCTGGGTGAACTGGAATTCCGGTGTGTGCTCCTGGCCGTGGGTGGCGGCCACCACCTGTTTGGCCTGTTCATAGACGTGTAGAGCCACCTGCTGGGTGAACTGCTCGGACAGCTCACCGGGTAAATTGTAATCCCGGCAACGCAGAATGCAGTAGAGAACGCCTTCCCCAAACAGGCTCAGGGCTTGCAGGGCTTTCTCATCGTCAATGGCAATGGGGTCAGCCCCTTCTTGCAGGAGGATGCCCGTTTCCTTGGCCAGCTCAGAGACGGCCACCTGATTGAAGCTGGCCACAAACTGGGCGTATCCGGTGGCTTCTTCTTGGCTCAGGTCATAACTTTGCGCGCGTAGAAAAACCAACTGGTTGGCTTGCTCTAGGATGGCTTGTTCGTTGAAGTTACTCATGGCCGAATGATTTACCGTTCCTGGGTCTGATGAACCCGCTTAAAATCGCTTGAACCTTTTTGATGGGGCTGGGTAAACCGTGTTTTCTTTACTAATAAAACCGAAAAAGGGTTACTGATTTATGTCTGCCAGGGCAGGGGCAGGGCGCCTCCCTTGATGCCGGTGGTTTCTTCCCGGAGCAAAACATCGGCGCTTTGTTTCATCATGAGTTGCAAATCTTTGGGGTCGTTCAGGGCAACGGGCAAATCTGCGGGAGGGTGTTGCAAAAAGCCGACCATAATTTTGGATAAGTTGAACAGCTTCCAGGCCAGGCTTTCCAGGATGGTTTTACGGCGCTCCCAGTCCAGCCGGGCATCCCGCAGTTTTTTGGCGCAGTGGTTGATACCGCGTAGGAATAAATCGATAATCTGGTGGGCCATGGCCGCATCCACGGGTATAACGTCCTCGGTATAGGGCAATTTTATGGTGCGATCCTTGGACAGTTCATCGGCGGCAATGCGAGTAAAGGCGAAGACGATATTCCGGGTTTCCTCGACCTCTTCCTTGGACACGCTGATGCCCTCCAGTCGGTCGCAAATGCGAGAGGCCCATTCGGCGGCTACCTGTTCGGAGTGAAATAAAGGCTGGGTCATAACTCGTCTCGCTTTAAACTGCTATGGGAGGGGGAGAGAAGATGGGGAGAGGGGAGGGGGCTGGAGTGGTCAAAAGGTTTGCCCTCAGGACGATTCAATCCAGTTTTTAATTTCCAGATCCAGGGCCTCATCATCCAACGCCTCCGCGGCCACTTCCGCTTTCAGTTCTTGCAGCACTTGTTGAATTCCACCGCCGGTTCCCAGACGCTTCTGGGATTCCATTAACTTGTTTTCCAGCTCCTGAGCCTGCTGCATTTGCTTTTGCTGCGCTTCCAGTATCATTTGGGTTTGTTGCTGGGTGGCTTGCAACTGGGCTTGTTGCTGGCTGGTGAATTGTCGTAGCTGTTGCAACTCCTGCTGGGTATAGGCCATGGCTTCTTCCGGGACTTTACTACCGTTTTTTTGCATCAAGCCAATGAGTACAATGGCCAAAACGCAAAGAGCGATGGTGCCTCCGGCCCAGTATAACCAGGATAAATCGGAGCCCCCGCCGCTACTGGCGTCCGCTCCTTCCAAAGTGTTAACCGGGGTCATTTTGCGCATATTGCTTTGGGCAATGCTGACGTTCTCCGGTCTTACTTTGGGGCTGGCCGCCTTGGCCAATAACACCTGTAGTTCATTCACGCTCATCCCTTGTGGGAAATGACTGCCATCAATGGTAACGGCGATGGAAATATCCTCCACCATACCCACCGGGCGGGTTTCCACCCATTGGGTCTTGGAGTTGCTGTAGGTGACCTCCACCCCGTTGCGGTTGTAATCTTTGTTGTTGCTGCCCCCACCGATGACGGCGCTTTGCAGGCTGTTGGGCAGCAGGCTACTGGTGGGGCCTCCGGCGTTCGGCCCCGAGCCGTTTGAGTTGAGATTCTCGTTAAAGGCTTGCTTGGTGCTGACCACGGCCCCTTGCGGATCGAATTCCTGAGTCATGGTTTCCCGGGTGGCCTGACGCACTTCCGTGCTGACGGTGACCACGTAATTACCCGCACCGACCAACCGATCCAGTTGGGTGGCCACCTTTTGTTGCATGTAGTTGTCTTGTTCTTCAATTTTGTCCGTAATTTCCGTGCCATTGTCCAACACACTGCTGTAGGTGTTTCCGTTGGTATCGGTCACCGTGACATGAGAAGCGTCCAACCCTTGCAAGCTGCCGACCACCAGGTTGGTCACCGCTTTTACTTGGGCTTTGGTCAGGCGACTACCGGTGGGCAGGGTCACCTGCACCGTGGCGGACATGGGCTGCATTTCGCTGCGAAACAGGGTTTGCTCCGGGATGGCGATATTCACGGAGGCGTCTTCAATAGGGTCAATTTTTTTAATCAGTCGGGCGATTTCCCCCTGCTGGGAGCGGATGAGTTTGATGCGCTTTTCTTCGCGAGAAGCGGTTAAATCGCCTTTATCAAAGGCTTCCAGGCCCACGTTTTTATCCATTAACCCGGACTGAACCAGCGTGATCAAGGCCTGATCCCGCTGGTTATTGGTGGTATCCGGCTCAAAGTACAAGGTGATTTTTTCACCCTCGCCCTTGCTGTAAAGGCGAATATCCTCTCGGGCCAGCAGGGCCTGAATTTCAATGGCCTTACCGGTACTGGTGACCAATGCCAGTTTGCGATCCTCTTCTTTGGCAGGTAGTTTTTGCTGACCTGGATCTTTCGGTGCGCCGCTTTGGCTGACCAAAACCACGGCCCCAATCAGGATGATGCCCAAAACACCGGCCACAATGGCCAGCATTTTTTTATTTTGTAATAAGGCTTGTAGTTGGGGGGGCATTGATTTTGTGCTTCCTGCGTCCAATAGGGACTCATCACGCTGGAGTGAGCCACTGTTATATTACGGTGAAACAGCAGTGCCTTTTATCGGTTGGCTGATGGATCTTCCACGGCCCTCTTTCCTGAGAATGGAGGAGATGAGGCTTTTTAAATCTGAATTTGCAGGATGCGGTCATAGGCCTGCACCACTTTGGTGGCCACCTGCGTGGTCACGCTCATCACCAGTTCCGCCTTGGCGTTGGCCACCATCACGTCGTGTACGTCCACGCCACCAGTGGTCATGGCTTCATGCATCATGGCGTCCGGGGCCTGGGCGGTTTGGTTAACGCTGTCCAGGGTTTTCATCAGGGTGTTCTGGAAATCCGGTTTTTGCACCTCCCCCTGCAATTGCAGTTTGGGCATGGCCGCCTGAAAGGGACTTTTGACCCCTTCGGTCATGGAAAGCTTGGGAATGTAGCCGATGTTCATGGGTTAAGCTCCGAAGTTGTCATAAAAGTAGTTGTCATAAAATGGGTTGCCGTGAGGCGCTGAGCCTAGGTGTTGGGCGTTCCTGCCTGCTGATTTTGCAGATACTGCGATAAAATATTGCGCACGTAGTTCTGGGTTTCCTTGTAAGGCGGAATGCCCTGATGCCGGTTGATCGCCCCCGGTCCGGCGTTGTAAGCGGCCAAAGCCAGCGGGATGTTGCCGTTGAACTGATTGAGCAGGCCCTTGAGATAACGCATGCCCCCTTCCAGATTCTGGGCCGGATCCTGCGGGTTGGAAACGCCCAATTGCTGGGCGGTGCCGGGCATCAGTTGCATCAGGCCCATGGCCCCGGCTTTGGAAACGGCGTTGGCGTTGAAGCCTGATTCCTGTTGGATGAGGGCGTTGACCAGATTCTTATCCAACCCGAACCGGCTGCTCAGGGTTTCCACCAACGGCTGGATCTCCGCCTTGCGCTGATTGACGCTGGCCGCTCCGGCTTGCTGTAGGAAAAACTGAAAGGGCTTGGGCTGCTTGGCTGCACTTGGCTGTTGAATGTCGTTTAGCGGATTGGCGGGCAAGGCTGGCGTATTGCTGGAGGGAGCCGTTTGCGGCCCCCGCACGGCGCTGATCATGCCTTCAATCTGGCGCATGCGGCTCTCAATGGCGTCAATGCCACCGCCTGCCAAGATGGCTGTATTTCCGCTGAGTCCAAACAGGGTCATGGGTTTTTATCCTTTTTTGAATCTTTTTCTTTGTATGGTTTAGTCGTTTTTTGAGGGAAGACCGCTTGGGTCTGGCGCTCAGGCGTTAGCCACCCCGGCCAATTTCCAGCGCCTTGTTGGCCATGCTCTTGACCACGCCAATTACGGCCAGGTTGGCTTCATACAGGCGAGAGGTGCTGAAGGCATCGGCCATATCGGTCATGGGGTTCACGTTGGAGAGGGTCACATAGCCGTCTTTGTCCGCTTCCGGGTGGCCCGGTTCATAAATGCGCTTGCCGGGCGTTTTATCGGCCACCACACCGGCCATCAAGGCCCCGCCCGGACCGTAGGAAACCCCGGTGGTAATAACGCCCTTGCGCATGCCGGCAATGACATCCTGAAAGGACATTTGGGGGTTCTCCATCAGTACCGGAATTTTGCGTTCGTAGAAGGGCGTGTTGACGTTGGCGATGTTGTTGGCATGTACTTTCATCCGCTCGGATTGAGCGCTTAAGCCTTGGACGGAAATATCGAGTGATCCAGATAATGTCATGGTGATTCGATCCTCGGGTTGGCTCAGGGCGTTGGATAACTTACATCAGGGCGATAAACCAGGGTTTGCTGGGGGGCGTCCCAGCTGGTAAAGCCGCTGCGGCACAGGCGTTGTTTCTGATACACCAGCAGGACAAAGGGCATCAGGGGAATCAGGGCGGAGAGGAGCAGCAGGCCATTCACCCAAACGGAACGGATCAGGGCCGATTCCCAGGGCAGTGGGCGGTGGTGCTGGGTTTGAACGGTGAGTCCCCACAGCCGTTTGCCCGGCGTGCTGCCCCAGTGGGTCAGGAAGAGCGTATCGTAGGCGATGGTGCTGAAGGCCAGGCAGGGCAAGGCAATGCTGGGGCGCAGGGCGGGGGACTGGCCAATGAGGGTCAGCAATCCAGCGGTGATGACGCCTACCAGGCTGAAGTCCAGCACTTTGGCCCACAGGCGACGCCAGGGATTGCGCAATTGCAGGCACTGCTCCTCTGCCGTCCAGGTTTGCGGACGAAAGCGAAAGGGTGGGTTGCGGTGCTGGGAGGTACTCATGGTGGTGTCTCTTTGGTTGGCCTGCTTGATTGCTGTTTGCTTTATCTGCTTGTTTTATCTGCCGACTTGGCTGGCGCTTTTGAGGACAGTCACAATGCTGGCGGCTCGGCGGGTGGTCATGCTGTAGAACAGCAGGTTTTTCTGCATATCGATTAGTTCTTTCTGCAAATTCACCGGAGTGCCGGTGTTGTGATTCATCTCGCTGAGCTTGCTGCCCATGCGCTGGGAGAGGTTGGTCTCAAAGGGGTTCTCCGCTTTCAGCACTTCGGCGAAGCTGGCGCTGCGGGCCGTGTAGCCGGGCGTGTGGGCATTGGCGATGTTGGCGCTGGTCAGCTTTTGCCGGGAGGAAATGGCGTTCAGATACTGAAGCGAGGGGCCTAGTGCGTTCTCTAGAAAGTCCACGGGGTTGCTCCTTTAATAGGCCGGGTAATCAGGCCTGATTCCGTTACTGTCTCAGGTTGACGGACTGACGGTACAGATCATCGGCGAATTTGATGATACGGAGATTGGAGATGAGCGAAGCGTTCAGTCGCAGCACCTGGTCAATTTGCATGTGGACGCTGACATTGGAGCGCTCCAGGGTGCCTTGTTTGATTTTGCTGTTGATATCGGCAATGGGTTCACCCGACTCGGCGGTGGGGGCCAGCTTGTTGTAGCCCAGATTTTTCAGGGCTGCCGGGTTGGGGAATTTGGCCAGGGTGATTTTGCCAATGACATTGAAGTCCTGGTTTTTAGAGGTTTTGACCCGAACTTCCCCATCTTCCCGGATTTGAATTTTTTCGTAATCAATGGGCACCTGGATGCCATCGGCCACGATATCGCCGCGATGATTGACAATGTACCCCTTGCTGTTCAGGGTCAGGCTGCCATCCCGGGTATAGACCACGGTGCCGTCCGGTTGGGTGACGGGGATGTAGCCAAACCCATCCACGGAAATATCCAGTTCCCGCTTGGTAATCATGCCCAGCCCCTTGCTGGCGTCCACTTTCACCGCGCCCTCCAAACGATCGTCGCTGGTCAGGTACTGCTCAAAACGTTGGGCTTTGTAACCGGTGGTGTTGAAGTTGGCGATGTTGTTGGAGATGGACCCTAACGACTGAAACTGCTTGCTGGCGTTGCTGGCAGCCAGTTTCATAATCACATCAAGCATATTCAGACACTCCTTTAAGGTTGTAGAAAATGGGATTGACCATCCAGAAATTCGGACTAGGACGAAGGCTCAAAAAGCCCGTTTTTTACTGGGCTCGGCCCAATTCCTGGATCATGCGGGACAGGTTGTCGTTCTGCACAATGAACATTTGCCGGTTGGCCTCAAACTCTCGTCGCAGGGGCATAATGGCCATGTATTCATCCTGGAGCATCACGTTGGAATCTTCCACGTAGCCTTGTTTCATATCGACTTCGCTGGCGGCGGAGCCTTGTTCATTGGCCACGCCGATGGTCGCCGCCGAGGTCACACTACCTTTCTTCAGGTTGTAAAGCAGCACTTCCCCGTTGGGCGTAATTTTCAATTCTTTTTCCAGGTTCTCCGGGATGTAGGGCAAGCGGATGGGCAAGCCAGAGGCGGATAAGATGCGCTTGCCATCCAGTGCTTTCAGGTAACCTTCCTTGTCTAGCTGAAAGCGCCCGTCCCGGGTTAAATCGACCCCGCCATAGGCATTCAGTTTTTGAAAATACCCTTTGGTGTTCAAGGCCACATCCAGGGGGTAGCCGGAGCGGCGCAGGCGACCAATGTCCGTATTGGTGGCGGAATCGACGGCGTTGGGGCCCAGCACTTCGGCAAAGGACGTGAGAACCGGGCTTTTCTTTTGGTAGCCGGGAATGCCGTAGTTGGCAATGTTATCGGTATGCACATTGAGCAGAGACATTTGGGTGTGCATGGCCTTGATGGAAATGGTCAGCCCATCGTTGGCGTAAACGTAACCTTTCAGTTCCATGGCTGCTTTCCTTCTTGCGTTCAAGCGCACTGTTGCGATTGTGCATGGCTTTAGGCCAAATGCAATGTCGCCTGCTCTTCATTTCGGTAAAGCGGAAATAAAATGAAGAATCCCCCATCCAAAATCCTCTGGATGGGGGACTGCTCTCAAAAATGGAGTGTTGACTAAAACCGATCCCATAACTGGTAACCGGCGGCGCCCCCTTCAGCGGCCCCTTGAGGGGCCCCCGTGGCAATGCCTACTGGCACGGCGGCAATGGTGCCAATCAATCCCACCGGCACCAATAGCGGATTCTCATCGGCTTCTCCGAAAGTATCCTGGGCAAACCGTTCTTCGGTATTTACTACGCCCTGTAAACCCCCGTGAATCGCCCCAATGGCCACCCCTGTGGCCCCGGTTACCAGTCTTAGCGGTATGCTGACCAATTGCCAGGTCTGGTTGCCACTGCGGGTCATGGGGCCGTTATGCGGAGTTTGCGCCGGGCGGCTCTTTTTCGCCGATGCGGCAATACCCCGCCCACTCACTAACACAGCTACAATACTGGCCATAACCAGTAGTACGGCAAAAATTCGCCTAAACACTACGTTCTCTCCTACGCTCTATCCGATCTCTCTAACTGGACTGAAGCCACGGGCCAACCCTTCACCACAACAATGGGTGGCCACGTTGATTAATTGCCTTCGATGCTCATTATTCTAAAAGATTTTGGTGGATTCGCCTACTAAAAAATCCCAGCCGGGGCCGGGATTTTTAGGGTGCTTGAAAGAAAGCCTGCTTAAATTTTAACGGCGTCCACCTTGAAGGTTTCCGGGTGTTTGATCACCGTTTGGATGACTTCCAGGGTGGCGGTGAAGGAAATCAGTTTGTCCATGCGGCTGACCGCTTTGGCCCCCGCTTCGGTCAATAATTTTTGCAGCTCTTCGGCCCCACCGGTGGTGCGGGCTTCCAGCGTGGCCCGCAAATCGGTTTCCCGAATGAACTTCATGTCTTTGCGATTGTTGTAATAAATGTACCAGGCCTTGTGCGTAAAGCGGGCGGTACTGCTTTGCAAATCATCGGTAGTAAAGGGAGGTTCTGCGGGGGCTGCCGGTTTTTCGGCGGTGGCTGCGGCGCTGGCCGCTGGTTTTTCAGGTTGAGTTGCTTCACTCATAACGAACAATCCACTCCAAAGCATTGTTAATTCAATGTGTTGCCATCTTAGCAGTCGCACAGAGTAGTGACAAGTTCAGTGAGCCGCCACGCTCTTCTGGAAGCGCTGGCTTCCTTGGGGGCCAATCTGCTGCACAGTTTGCTGGCTGGCCAGCGGTAAAGGGGCTTTGCTGGCCGCCTGCCCCGTGCTTGTTGATTCGGATGGGCTGTAGGTTCCTTTCATGCCGGTTGGTCGCTTCAGGGTGTTTGGGGCGTCCGGTGTCTCGGGACTGGACGGCGCTGGGCTGTTGACGTTGCCAAAGATCACATGCAGCAAGACAATGGCTTCAGCCCGAGTGGCTTGCTGGGTGGGCTTAAAGCCCTCTTCAATGGTCAGCTGGTTGGTATTCAAATGAAAAGCCTTTTGCAGCAGGGCGTCCCGGTAAGCTATGGCCACAAAGGGCTTGGCCCAGGCGCTGATGGCGGCGTAATCCTTGAACAGGGACAAGGCTTCATCGCCGTTGGTTTCGGTGGCCCCGGGGGTCATGGCTTCCAGGGCCTGCGGACTCAGGCTGAGGGCCTCGGTATATTTTTTGGCCAGAAAAATACCCAGACTACAGAGGGCTTCTCGGCTTAATTTATCGGCATCGGCAATGCGGTGGGTGCCCAGTTGCATGTCCGGGGCGATGAGTTCCAGTTTTTGCGGGTTCATGGGGCTGCTCAGGTCATCGACTTTCCCGTTGCTGGGTGGTGTTGGCGTTACGATGACCGGATTGCCACCGTCTGGTGGAATGGGCACGCCAGCTTCGGCGGCCTGAAACGCGGTGGCCCAGGCCCTGAACAGTTTCAGGTCAATGGGCTTTTCTGGATGAAATTGATCCAGCGGGCCATTGGGTTTGAGTGCGCCAATGCGAATGGCCTGACTGACCGCTGTGAACAGCAGCGGGTTCATGGCTCCCCCTTGCTCCCGCAATTTGGCGATATCGGCATAGGTACCCACAAACAGTGGCGGCTGGCCCTTGCCGCTGGAAACTTCCGCCGCCGGTGGGGCTGGAATCAGGGGCGGCTCTTTTACCGGTTTATCCTGTTGGAACGGATTAAAGCAGCCAGCCAGGGATAGCATTCCCAGGATCAGGACCAGCCCTGAAACAAACGGGTGTATCAAAGTCTGTCGGCTCGTTAAGGTCAGTTGATGGGTTAGGGATGGCATCCAGAAGGATGCCTGAATGCCTGGCGCATCATGATTTGTTGCATCATTATTTGGTGCATCATTATAATGTAGATTGCCCGAACGCTCTCTCACTGCTCTGGATCACTCTATCTCTCTGCTTTGTTTATCTCTTTTGTTTATCTCGGGTTTTGATGAGGGCTTGCTGTTTTTCGGTTTCTCACCATGTCTCCCTTGCCTCATCAGGCGGGGGGATCAAAGTGGGCGGATACGCAGGGAATAACTTATTTTATGTTACAGTATTTTTATAAATTACTGCGAACAGTAGCAGTTTGTGGCCGTGATTGATCCCTTGTCATTCTCCAGTCCTTTCTGGAGACAGGCCCGTGGCTTGCTGGCCTTCACTCCTTTCGGTGATCGCCGCATGGCTGGAGTCGCTGATAAAGTGAGCACTTGAGAGCGCAAACTGAGAACGCAGCAACTTGAGAACGCATAGCTATGAGGCTTGAGGTACTGATGAGCATCCCTTCTACTGCCCAGGAAATTCCCTCCAACATTTATAAGCCCAACGCGCCCCTGAGCGCACGGGTGGTGGAACATCGCCGTCTGACCGCGCCGGATTCTCCCAACGAGGTTTGCCATATTGTGTACGATATTTCCGGCAGCGACTTGCGCTATGTGGAAGGGCAAAGTATCGGTATTTTGCCGCCCGGCCAAGACGCCAACGGCAAGCCCCACAAGCTGCGCCTGTACTCTATTGCCTCGCCCGGGGTGGGGGATGATGGTCAGGGTAAAACCGTGACCGTTTGCGTGAAGCGGGCCATTACTGTGGATGAGGCCACTGGCAAGGAGTATCACGGGGTTTGCTCCAGTTACCTGTGCGACCTGAAGGTGGGGGATACCTCCCAGTTGACCGGGCCGGTGGGCAAAGCCTTTTTAATGCCCGAGCAAGCGGACGCCAATATCATCATGGTGGCTACCGGCACCGGGATTGCCCCCTTTCGGGCTTTTCTCAGCAAGCGTTATAACCAGCTCAAGCACGAGAAAGGCCAAAGCTGGCTCTTCTTTGGGGCCCAAACCCGCAAGGATTATCTGTACCAGTCCGAACTGGACGCTTACGCCCAAAACGAAGGCTGTCAGATTGTCACGGCGTTTAGTCGGGAAGAAAAAAACGCCCAGGGCGGGCGGATGTACGTGCAGCATCGCCTGATTGAGCATGGGGAAACCTTGTTTAACCTGCTGAAGCAGCCCAATACGTACCTGTACATCTGCGGTTTGCGGGGCATGGAAGCGGGTATTCTGGAAGGCTTCCAGGAAATTGCCCAGCGCCAGGGCATTGATTGGAATGTGTTTTTTGATACATTGAAAGCCGAGAAGCGTTGGCACGTTGAAGTGTACTAGGGCCACGCCGACTATCAAATAAGAGGGGGGCTCGGTATGTCTGATCGGGTGGAATATGATGCGCTGTTGGTGGGCGGGAGTCCGTCCAACCTGATTTTGGCCCATCGCTTGGTGGATTTGGCCATTGAAAGCGGCACGGCCTTTACTTTTGCCGTTCTGGAGAAGGGGAAGGACTTCGGGGCGCATATTGTGAGTGGGGCGGTTTCCAATCCCCGGGTGTTGAAAAAAGTGTTCCCGAATCTGGAGCAAACCGATTTTCCGCTGGAAGGTATTTGCCGGGACAGTCATTTTTCGGTGCTGGGGGCCCAGAATGTATGGCATGTGCCCCGTCCCCTGATGCCGGAGGGGGTGAAAAAGGAAGGTTACTACATTCTGACCCTCAGTGAGGTGGTGAAGTGGCTGGCTGAAAAACTGGAAGAAAAAGTCAGCGCCGCCGACCACATTCACGGCGATCTGTTTCCGGCTTTTGCCGCCCATGCCGTGGTGTATGAGGGCGACACGGTTACCGGAGTGCAAGTGGTGGAACAGGCCACTGGCAGCCCCGATGAGGACAATATTTATGGCCGGGTAGTGTGTTTTGGGGACAAGGGCTTTGTTTCCCGAGACCTGATTGCCCGGTTTAACCTGCGGGAAAATCCCCAAAAGTGGTCGGTGGGGGTGAAAGAAGTGTGGGAACTGGCTGAGGGCAAAAGCGTTGAAGGTCAGGTGTGGCACACCATGGGCTATCCGCTGGTGGATGGCACCTTTGGGGGCGGCTTTATTTACGGCATGAAGGGCAATAAGCTCACCGTGGGCCTGATTGCTTCCCTGGACAGCCCCAACCCCAATCTGAATCCCCAAGAGAAGTTGCAGGATCTGAAAAAGCACCCGTGGCTTCAGGGGATGCTTAAGGGCGGTAAGCTGCTGAAATACGGGGCGGCCCTGTTGCCGGAAGGCGGCTATTACAGCCTGCCCAAGCAGTTTCAGGTGGATGGGGCCTTGATTCTGGGCGATGCCCTGGGAGTGCTGGATGTTAGTTGCCTCTCCGGGGTGGATAAGTCCATGGAAACGGGCTACATTGCCGCTCAGGTCATTCACGATATTTTGAAAGCCGGGGGGGATTTTACCCAAGCCGCTTTGGCCCCGTATCAGCAACAGGTCATGGAGGGCTTTATCGGGCAGGAACTGAAAAAAGGTCGCTACTTCCGCCACGCCTGGGAGGAAAATCCCCGCCTGCTGAATGCGTATTTGCCGGAAGTGCTGCACGGCATCGATACCAGCAGCCCCTATGCCGGGTTGATCAGTGTGGGGCTCAAGAACAATCCCATCACGGCCATGACCGACGCCTTGCGCCTGAAAGGCTTTATTGAAGGCACCGCTGACATTGGACGCTTGGCTTATAAGCCGGATTATCAGCATATTATTCCCAATTACCAACCGGCCAGCATGACCCCGCCCAAGTACGATGATGCTACGGTGGTCTCTCGCCCGGATGCCGTGTTTTACGCTGATCCCAAGTACCATGAGGGCAATCTGCACATTGATGAGTTTAACGCCGATGTGTGCGTGAAGTGCATTAGCAGCTACGAGGCTTTGCAAAAGACCACCCCCTGCGTCTCCGATTGCACGGCGGAAGTGCATCGGGTGGATGATCTGGCGGGTGTTCGCAAGCACGGTATGTCTCTGGAGAACTGTATTCAGTGCCGCACCTGCGAAATTGTGTGTCCCGAGGTGAACCTGAAGGTGCGCCCGGCAGAGCAAGGCTCCGGGCCGGACTTCCTGGGACTGTAAGCGCTAGCGCATAAAATATTCTGTAAGCGCTAGCGCATAAAATATTAAGGCAAGGCTGCCTTCACAAGGCGTTTGTAAAACCGCGTACTGCTCAGACAAGCCGTGGAATTGCTTCTGGCAAGATTTGCCCAAGCCTTCTTTTTGACTCGCTGTACTGAAACAGTGACAAACGTCTTGTGAAGGCAGCCTTATCAATGTTAATTGCATCAAATATCGACCGCACGTGATCGGGCTTCGGTCAACCACCTGGCATGGGAATGGAAACCGGGTTGGGACTGATATCGGGCGAGGGCCCCACGGGAAATCTGGGGGCTGGTAGGGCTTCTTGGTTGGGTGCCTGTGCGGGTTATGCTTGTATAACATTACCCGCCGACTCCAAGGGCTCAGTCCCTAATTGTTTTGCGGCATTACAAACGAACGTATGTGTGCCGCCAGCGAAAAATTGTCACGGAATGGTCACAAATGCCCATTGGGCGATCCTTTTGAGGGCAGCGCCTTTTCAGGGTTTTTGGGTTTACAATTCTTAATAATTGCATGCTTCTCATTGACTCGGGGATGATAGTGTCGATAATACACTAGAACAAAGTGTAAAAAGCACACTAGCCCATTTGACTTACTGTGGTTGGTTTCACATTGAATTTTAAAAAATGAATCGAGCGCATAATGCCCATTCCATTTTTTTCCTCAACCCATAACACCCCTCAAATCGCAAACCCAAGAGTGCGTAACATTTTTCGTACAAATCAGGATCCGGTTCGTTCACAGGTCATGGATCTGTGGATTCACCCGGAGAAATACCGTTTCTACGAAGAATCGAAACATTACCCCTCTCTGGATATCTTGGCTTAGACCCCTTAAATTTTAGCCAAGTTAAAGCGAAATGGACCTTCGGGTCCTTTTTTTTGCCTATTTAGAGAGGACGTGCCGCAGAATATGGGGCAGCAACACACATGCGCCGCTCAGGCCCACGCCAAAGGCGGTTACCAGACAGGCACCTGCGGCGATATCCTTGACCCGCTTGGCCCGTTGCCGAAAAGCACCGTCAGCCCACAGATCCACCAGGTATTCCAGAGCGGTGTTCAGGGTTTCCATGGCTATCATAACGGTCATGCACAGAATCAAAATGGCCCATTCAGTGGGGCTTACCTGTAGGAAGGCTGCCAGCAGACTGATCAGCACTGTCATGAACAGGTGAGTACGAAAATTTCGTTCGGTGTAAAAAGTGGCCTGAAGCCCGTTCAGGGCATGCCCCAGACTGTGCCAGAAGCTGCGGGATTTAAACGGATGCTCCGGTGGTGTGGGGGAAGGCATAGGAGGCTCGGTGGCTTGCTCGATGGTTTGACTGGGCATATCGTTGGGTTCGTCGCTGAAACTAAAACAAATGACCTAGCCAAGGGCCAGGGCCCGCACTTTGTTTTGGATGGTAACCACTTTCTGGAATTTCTCCATCGTATCATGATGCATGCCCAGCAGGTGCAGCATCCCGTGGATAAAGCGCTCCAGCAGGTAGGCCTCCAGGCTCAGCTCGGGGGATTGCGATATGGCGTTTTCCGCGTATTCGATGGAAATAAAAATACTGCCCAGCTGTAACACCGGTAAGCTCGTCCAGAGTTCAGGATTGGGGGCGTCCGCCAACAAGGTGAAGGTTAACACGTCGGTAGGGCCTTCTTTTTGCCGGTATTGTCGGTTTAAATCCTGCATGCTGGCGTTGGTCGTCCAGGTCAGCTCCACTTCCAGTATTTTATCCTTCAACTTCAGAGACAGGTGCTCATAAATATTTTCCTGTTCAGCCACCATCAGAAAAAAAGGCCAGGCCTTCTGAATGAGTTGAGACAAACTTTGAAGCCGCTCTGTCGGGAGTTCCGAATCAGCGAACACTTCCAGGCACAGGAACGGCAGGCCGAGGGTGGCCAGGTGATTTTGGGTGAGTGAGCGTTCAAGCATCCTTGGTTGGTTCTCCGGTGGTTTGTTCTCCAAGATTGGACTTGGGTTGTGCTTGTGCTTGATTCAGGGCGTTATGCAGGGCCGTTTGATCCGGCAAACTGGTGTGTGGCAAGCGACGTCCCAGCTCTCGCATCATGTTTTGCTGGTATTCAATGCGGTTGTGCTGAATGCCTCGCAGCACGCGCACAAAGGTCTGCTTGATCTTGTAAATATCCTCAAAGGTGATGGGGCAGTTGTCAAACTGGCCGTCCTCAATGCGCTGCTGGATAATTTTATCAATGCGCTCTTCCACGGCACTGACCGAAGGCGTTTTGAGCGCCCGAACCGCCGACTCACAGGCATCGGCCAGCATGACAATGGCGGTTTCCTTGCTGGCCGGTTTGGGCCCGGGATAGCGGAATTGCGATTTATTCACGTTTTCCACGCCCTCTTCAATACAAGCCTTGTTGTAAAAGTATCCGGCGGTCAGGGTGCCGTGATGCTCGGTCATAAAACGCATCAGGACTTCGGGCAGTTTGTGTTGTTTGGCCATTTCAATGCTGTCACGAGGGTGGGCGGTAATCACCATTTTGCTGAGCCTGGGGGTTAGCTTGTCGTGCGGGTTTTCCACCCCGAAATAGGCCTGGTTCTCAATAAAAAACAGGGGGCGCTTCATTTTACCGATGTCGTGGTACAGGCAACCCACTCGGGTCAGCAGGGCGTTGGCGTCAATGGCCTCAGCGGCGGCTTCCGCCAGGGAGGCCACCATGAGGCTGTGGTGAAAGGTGCCGGGTGCCTCAAATTGCATCCGTTTGAGCAGGGGCTGATCGTGGTTGCCCAGCTCCATCAGGGTGTAAGGGGTAATCAGGCCAAACAGGGTTTCCAGCAGCGGAAGCCAGCCAATGGTCAGGATGCCGGATAAAACACCGCTGAAGAAGCTGAAACCCAGCATTTTTAGGTTGAACAGGCTCCAGTCCACTACATCAGCGGCGGCGGGGAGGCCGGAAGCGTCCACGTAGGCCGGGCGTAGCAGGCTCAGGGCCAGTAAAACCAGCATATTGGTGGCGCCCACATAAAAGCCTGCGTACATCAGTTTGCCCCGGTCGCTGAACTGAATGCGTTTGCCCACAATATAAATGCCCATGTAGCTGCCGAACAGCAGCACCGACAGGCTGGCAAAATCCGCCCGCAAGGTCAGGGCCAGCAGAAACACCAACAAGGTGGTGGCCAGCACACTTAAGAGGGGGGTCATAAAAATGGCCAGGCTGAGGGCGATTGTGGCCAAGGGGAAGGCGAACAGCGGGATACGACCAAAGGCCCCGGCTTCTTGCAGGTTGAAGAAGACGGTGGTGAGCAAAATCAGCGTACTGATCAGGGCGGCGTAAGCGGGTCGAAAGAACTGATGGTTCCGAAAGTTATACAGGTAGCTCCACAGGGTAAACACAAACAGCACATTCAACAGAAACACGCCCAACACGGCCACCCAGTTGCTGCTTCCCGAGAGTTTGCCCATGCGTTGCAAGGCGGCCAACTGAACGGCAGAGGCTTTTTCGCCTTTACTAATGATTTTTTCCTTGTTGCTGAAAACCTTGATTTCCGGTTGCTGGTTAATCTGGGCGCTGACCTCTTCCTGTTTACGCTTCATGGCAATTTCATCCAGAATCAGGTTCGGCTCCAGTGAGGCATCCAGCAAAAAATAAACCAGTCCACGGTAGCCGGGGTTAAAGCCGGTCTCTGGAATGCTGTATTGCAGGGTGGCTCCCCGCTTCAGTTGCTCATCCGCTTCCGTAAAGCCCGCTTTCAGGATACGTTCCATACCAATGCGGCTGGCCAGGGTGATTTGCTCCCAGTCCTGGGCCGGAATGGGAGCGCTAAAATACTGCTTGTAAATGTTTTCGGAATTCGGCGCGTCGGCGGTTAGTTGTTGGTAGCGTGAATATCGGGTGGCGTCAGGGATCGCCGGATTGGTGGCCAAAGCGCCCAGCTCCTTGATCAGGGTATCCAATCCTCGGATAATATCCTGATTATGGGGCTCATCCGGCTGATAGATGGGCGGAATGGTTTGTCGGGCCCGGTCGATTTTCCGTTGGGTGGCTTCGCGATCCACAATTTCCATGCGACTGGTGGCATAAAAATCCGCCTGGCTGATCCCGCTTTTATCAATGTTTCGGGATCGCTGGAGGTAATCCACACTGATTAGCCCGGTCATCAGTACAATCAGCAGCAAACCAATGGCCACCGTAAGGCCGTTGGCAGAGAAAACGGTATGAATCACCCGTTTAAGCAGTTTGAGATGCCAGGGCAGACGCGCTTGCATCGAGTCCGGCAGGTGAGTGTCAGTATTTTCCTGTAGCAGCTTCAAAGCCGATATCCTTTTAGAGTGCTCTTTTTGAGCATTTTGACTGAAAAAACGCACTCAGGGCATTTTGCTTTGAATCATTTTAGCGTGGGCAACCCAATTCGTGGAGAAAAATCATATATCCGGCTTATACAGAATTTGCCGGGGTGAACGATAGTAGGACAGTAGCAGAGATGACGTGACCCAGAACGGAAGCTCTGAACCAGTGGGTTGTTCTTTAAATTACAAAAATCATTGCCAGTGGGTGATCCTAACAAGTGGAGTTGCAGTCATACTATGGAAAATCCAATCATCCGGTCGACCCAACCGACCGAAAAGCCGCCGCAAGCCCAAGCGCTGTCCACCCCCAAAAGCCAGGCCGGGCAGGATTATTTTGTGGCTCAGTTTGATACGTCCGTGGAATTTTCAGCGATGAAGCGCTTGCAAGATCCCGCCAAATATAAAAAAGCCCAATTTCAGGCAAAGCTGTATCAAAAGTAAGTGCCGCACGGATAATTCATAGCGCATGGGGCCTGAGGCAGGATGGCCTGAAATTGGGCTTGGCTTTTCGTCATTCTTGTCATAAGCACGCAAGGTCAGGACAAAACCTGCCTGGAGCCAGGGCGTACGATGCGTCCAATCTGAAAAACCGAACTGCCGATAAAAACCGGACGATAAAAGCCGGAATGGTGGGCGAGAAGGGACTCGAACCCCCACGGATTGCTCCACTAGTTCCTAAGACTAGCGCGTCTACCATTTCGCCACTCGCCCGGCGAATTCCTTGAGGTTGGTCTCATTGTACGGGAGGCCATGCGTTTCGGCAACCAACCCGGTGGGCCCACTATGCCAATGCGGTGTAGAAATGCTGGTAGAGGTGAACCTGGGTTTGGCAGGCATGGCAACGGTACCAGCCACAGTTCATTTCAACGCTCAGGCTAATCAGGCGGGTCTGGCAGTGGTGGCATGAAAAGCCTTCTGGTGGGCTTAAGTCCAGAGTGTCGAGTACCTTATCCTCAGTGCGGTCGGTTTTAGATCCTGTCTTGTGCCCTGTTTGGTGGCAGTGGTGGCAAAGCAGCACGATATTCTCCACCTCATCGGAACCACCCAGACTGCGGGGGATGCGGTGATGGTACTCAAACCCCCGGTGATAATTCTCCGGGCCTTGCGGTTGTTTGCCGCATTGCCTGCAACACAAGGCATCCCGGAGGTTCACCAGAAAGCAGACCCGGTTTGACAAGGGCACGAGAAAGGCCTCCTAGGAACTTTCCAAAATAATTTTTTCCGGGCCCGGTTTGTCCAGATCGGCCAGGCGGGACTTCCGCAGCGGTTTGGGACTGCTGGTCGCCGGGGTGGAGCCCAGACGTTCAATGACCTTGGTGGCCATGCGTTCTTCTTCTAAATCCTTGGCCAGCTTTTTATTTTCCTGTTCCAGTTCCCGAATGACCTGTTTCAGTCGGGCGATTTCCGAATCTTCTTCCCGCTTTTGCACGGTCCGCTTATTAATTTCCTGAATGAGGGCCTTCATGGTGTCCTCCATCTGCCCGTCGGCCATGGCGCTGAAGGTTTGCCCGGCTTCCGGGGTGGCCCCGGCGTGTTTGCAGTGCCGCTTTCGGACTTTCAGGATGTGAGTCTCGCCTTTGGCGTAGTAATAAAACTCGCCGGGCTTCAGGGCTTTAATGGCGGCAAAGGAAATGCCCGCTTCATTCAAAAAGGGCTTAATGGCTTTATAGTCCTGTTCGGACTGAATGCCCCCGAACCAGAAGCGGTTGCACTGGCTCAAAATGTCCTTGCTCAGGCTGGCAGGCCGCTGGGTGGCCCACAGGCTATCGATGGCCCGTTTGCGGCCCCGTTTGGCGATTTTTTGAGAGGCCTGCACCGGATCAATGCTCTTCTTTTTACCCCGTTTGGCCGGAGAGCTTCCCCCTGCCATGCGCTGGGGGGCGTAAATTTGCGCTTCTTCCACTACCAGGCGGATTTTGGTGCGGTACTTCTGTTCCGCCTGAAACAGGCAGTCCACAATTAAGCCATATAGATGTTGCTGCTCCTCATCCAGATACTCGGATAAATCGAACACCGCCGACAGCCGGTTTTGCAACATGGCTTCAATATAGAGATCGATTCCCTCTTCATCCAGCGGCAAACTGCCGTGTTCGCCCCCGATAATCAGCATGGGGTAGCGCTCAGCCAGGGTAAAGTGTTCGCCTTCCGGGTCGATGACCAGCACCAGGCAGCCATTTTCCAGGGTTTCTTCCAGCAAAACCCCGGTTAAATAGGATTTCCCCATACCAGATGAAGCCAGAATCGCGTCCCGCTCGCCGGTAGTGGCAAAGCTGTCCAGTGGGATACTGAAGTTCTTGGAAACCTGTAACGCTCTCTGTCCGGGGATGATTTGATTTTTCAAAAATCGGAACATAGGGTCATTATAGGTCAAACGAACACCACTGTGCATGGGGTAATTTCAGGGGCGTGGGCATAGATTGCTTGTTTTCTTTTCGGTAGGATGAAAGGTGGTTATTGTATAAAAAAGTTGTTGTATGAAAATGATGAATTTATAAAGGAGGCTACTATGGCGGAGCCAAGAAGTGGTAATTTGCAAGTGGGTGGGATTCCTTGGTTGGCCCGAATGATTGACAAGGCCCGGCTGGAAGCCGCAGGCGAGATTGAGCAATACGATCTGGAGTACCCTTGCCCCATGGATCGTGGTCTGTTGCGGGAGCTGAACGTGGATTCCGAAACCTTTCAGAAGATTGCCGTCTCTGCCACCACCGATGAACAGGTGTTGTTTGAGCTGGAGCGGATTGGGGCCAATTTACCGGGCAAGCCAGTCCAATAGCTTTAGTTCCCTGGCCTCTTTCCAGCCTTCTTTGAGAGAAATCACAGAAGCCTGTTTGGGCTTAGCATAATATGGAGCTAAAGGTTGCATCCAGTGCGATTCTTTTCGCACTCAACTGATTATTAAATTATAGGAACTTTGAAGCGTGGCTACAACTGCAACGAGAAATCAGGGAACCGATCGCGTCGATGGGTGGCAAGTTGAGCCCATTCTGGCCGGTCTGGCTCTGGTCGTTTTCATTATTTACGCGACTTTCCGGGCATTGCAAAATGACCCCAGCCAATTCCCCGGCACTCATTATATTTCTCCTCTTTATACGCCTTATTTGCCGCACTGGGCGGAAATGTTCGGGTTGCACCTCCCCTTTCTGGAAAAAGTTCCCGGAAATGGCAACATGGGTTGGATTTTATCTCCGGCGTTATTCATTTTGTGGGTTCCTGCCGGTTTCCGGGCCACCTGCTATTTCTACCGTCGGGTCTACTATCGCTCCTTATTTACGGCGCCAGCGGCTTGCGCTGTGGACGTGAATCCCAAAAGCCCCCTGATTGCCCTGTTGGGTAGCGGTAAAAAATATATGGGTGAAAAAGCCCTGCCCATGGTGTTAATGAATTTGCACCGGTACTTTTTCTATCTGGCGGCTGCTTTCATTGGCTTGCACTCCATTGACGTGATTTGCTCCTACTTCAGCCCCGGCTTTACCGGCATCCGGCTGGGGGTGGGGAGTTTGATCATCACCCTGGACGTGGTTTTGCTGTCTCTCTATGTGTTCAGCTGTCACTCCTGGCGGCACATTCTGGGTGGGCAAATTGACTGCTTCTCCTCCTGCCCCATTAACGAGGCCCGTGGCCATGCCTTCCAGCGCCAGAGCATCCTGAACGCCAAGCACGGTCTGTTTGGCTGGGTTAGCTTGGGCTTTGTGATTGTGGCCGACATTTACTTAACCGCATTGTCCCGTGGTATCATTCCGGCCAACTTTGACCGGATTTTTGAATTTTCTTGGAAAGGTATGTTCTAGATGAGCGTGACTTACGAAACACACACGCATGACGTACTGGTCATTGGGGCCGGTGGTGCCGGTCTGCGTGCCGCAATTGAAGTATCGGCCCAAGGCTTGTCTGTGGGGCTGGTCTGCAAGTCCCTGCTGGGGAAAGCCCACACCGTCATGGCCGAAGGGGGCGCCGCCGCCGCGCTGGGGAACGTCGATCCTCAGGATGGCTGGCAAACCCACTTCAAGGACACCATGAAGGGCGGCAAGTTCATGAACAACTGGCGTATGGCCGAGCTGCACGCCAAGCAAGCCCCCGATCGCATCAACGAGTTGCAGCAGTGGGGCGCTGTGTTCGACCGGACCAAGGATGGCAAAATCAGCCAGCGGGCCTTTGGTGGACACACCTACAAACGTTTGGCCCACGTGGGTGACCGTACTGGCCTCGAAATGATCCGTACCCTGCAAGACAAAGGCGTTCACTCAGGCATTGACGTGTACATGGAATGCACCGTCAGCCAGCTGTTGAAAGACGGCGATGGCCGGGTCAACGGGGCCTTTGGCTACTGGCGGGAAAGCGGCCGCTTTGTGGTATTCAACGCCAAGGCCGTGATTCTGGCTACCGGTGGTACCGGCAAGGCCTGGAAGATTACTTCCAACTCCTGGGAATACACCGGGGATGGGCAGACATTGGCCTATGACGCTGGCGCTGATCTGTTGGATATGGAATTCATTCAGTTCCACCCCACCGGGATGGTCTGGCCGCCCGGAGTGCGTGGCATTTTGGTGACCGAAGGCGTTCGGGGCGAAGGCGGTATCCTGCGGAACAAGGATGGCAAGCGCTTTATGTTTGATTACCTGCCGCCGGAAACCAAACACACCTTTGCGGAAACCGAGGAAGAGTGCGAGCGTTGGGTGAAGGCCACTTTGGCCAATGAGCAAACCGACGCCCGTCGCCCACCCGAACTGTCTACCCGGGACAACGTGGCCAAGGCCATTTACTACGAGGTGCAAGCCGGTCGTGGCAGCCCACACGGTGGTGTTTTCCTGGATATCAGCTACCAGGATGCCGACCGCATCAAGCGCAAGCTGCCCAGCATGTACCACCAGTTCAAAGAGCTGGCCGATGTGGACATTACCAAGCAGCCCATGGAAGTGGGCCCTACCATGCACTACACCATGGGTGGGATTCGGGTGAACCCGGAAACCCAGATGACTGCTGTGCCCGGCTTGTTCGCCGCGGGCGAATGCGCCGCCGGTCTGCACGGGGCCAACCGTTTGGGTGGCAACTCCCTGTCGGATCTGGTGGTGTTTGGTCGATTGGCTGGCTTGGGCGCCGTGGAATTCGCCAAATCCGTGGAGGGTACACCCAAGGCCGATGAAGCCCAGGTCAAAGCAGCCGCTCAGGAACTGCTGGCGCCGTTTGAGCGTAAAGGCGAAGGCCCTTACGAAGTCCACCGTGATCTGCAAGAAGTCATGCAGCACAAAGTGGGCATCATGCGGACGGAAGAAGACCTGCAAAAAGCCCTGGTGGAACTGGACGCTATTGAGAAGCGGGTGGCTAAGGTCTCCGTGGAAGGCTCTATTCAGTTCAACCCCGGCTGGCACCTGGCGCAAGACCTGAAGAACATGATTGTGGTCTCCAAAGCGGTGGCCAAATGCGCGCTGGAGCGTCGTGAAAGCCGTGGCGGCCACACCCGTGTGGACTTCCCCAATTACGATGAAAAACTGGCCAACGTCAACGCCCTGATTCGCAAGGGCGAGGATGGCACGATGCAATACCGCACCGAGGCCACGCCGGAAATGCCCCCTGAACTGAAGAAGCTCTTTGAGGAGGAGAAAAAGTAATGGCCCAGTCAGCGACTCATCAGACGTCCACCAGTAATGGGCAGGCCAAAACGGCTACTTTTCGGGTCTTCCGAGGCGATGCTCAGGGTGGGCAGGTTCAGGACTATCAGGTGCCCGTGGAGTCCGGCATGGTGGTGCTGGATGCCATGCACTACATTCAGGGTTTTGAAAGCCCTGATTTGGCGGTGCGCTGGAATTGCAAGGCGGCCAAGTGTGGCTCTTGCAGCGCAGAGGTCAATGGCAAGCCCAGCCTGATGTGCAAAACCCGGCTGGATCACCTGGATCTCAGCCAGCCTATCATGGTGCAACCCCTCAAGACCTTCCCCCTGATTCGGGATTTGGTGACCGACGTATCCTGGAACTACGAGGTGAACAAGACCATTCAGCCGTTCACCCCGCCGGATGAAAATGCCAAGGATTGGCGTTACTTCCAAAACGATGTGGATCGCCCGCAGGAGTTTCGTAAGTGCATTGAGTGCTTCCTGTGTCAGGATGTTTGCCATGTATTGCGGAATCACAACCAGAAAGAGCATTTCTACGGGCCTCGCTGGATGATCCGCTTGGCCAGTCTGGAAATGCACCCCATGGATCGGGCCGATCGCATTCCCTTCATTAAGGAAAAGGCGGGCATTGGTCTGTGTAACATTACCAAATGCTGCACGGAAGTCTGCCCGGAGGAGATTCGTATTACCGATAACGCCATTATTCCGCTGAAAGAGCGGGTGGTGGATCGCTACTACGACCCCATGATGTGGTTCCTGCGGAAGTTGGGTTTTATTCGCTAAAGCCTGCTTCACACGTTTCTATTTCCAATAAAAACGCTCAGGTTGTATGGCCTGAGCGTTTTTTTTAGGTTTTCCCTCAGGGAAGGGGTGTTTTTTATTCCGCTGGGCGGAGCATGGGGGCTACATTTCGCCGAAAATCGTTGAGTGTGGCATTGCTGAGGCTGCCGTGCCCGTTCAACCGCCGATAGGAGAATTCCACGGTGGGAATTTCCTCGCCGGTTTTGAGGTTCCTGAGTGGCTTATCATAATGCGGGGTCACAAAAAACGGGAGAGAGTAACGAGGTTTGTCCAGGGTGCTGTCATCCCCCACCACCTGATGGCGAATGGAAGGAATGGCCCCTTGCTTCACGATGCGTCCCTGCTCATTCAGGCTCCCCCCGGTGATAAAGGACAGCATATCGCCCACGTTCATAATCAGGGTACCTGCCTGGCTGTGGATGGGCAGCCATTTGCCGGTTTCCTGGCCATTTTCCCGGGGCATAATCTGTAATCCGGCCTCCGTGGCTTCCGGCAGTAAGGTGAACAGGTTCATGTCAAAGTGCTGTCCAGCCCGAATCACCGGTTGACCGGCCTGATAACTGATTCGTTCGGTATCGGACACGGCGGGGTAATGGATGCTGCGCATGAGATGGTTGCCGATGGGTCGCTGTCGATGATCAACCAGTGTGGACTTGAGATATCCCCGATCATTCAGTCCCATGCTGTCCAGATATTCGCCCAAGGCCTCTGCCAGTAGCAGTGCGGTTTTTTCCATATTGTTGAACAGGAGGGCGTTTTGCCTGGGGAAACTGCGAGGGCCTTCCGCTGGAAAAACATTCAGGGTGTCGGGTGCGCCGCTGTGCCAGTTCTCTTTTTTATCGGCCATCCGGGGGCCGCCCTCATAGACGGATTTGGTCTCTTGGCCCAACTCATAATACCCACGGCTGCGCCCCAGATCCGGTCGTACGTACTGTGCTTTCACCGGCATGGGCAAACTGAAGACTTTAGGCAGGGTGTGGTAGTAGTTTTTGACCAGTGTGGCAGGGACGTTGTGTCCGCTGATGGAGACAAACCCGAAACGGGACAGGCTATCGCCCATTTTTTGCACAAAGGCGGCCCGTTTGGCCGGATTGCCGCTGGTAAAGTCCCCCAGATCCACTACCGGCAATTCCTGTCCGGTTTTGCCCCAACCCTGGAAGCGGATGGGCTGCAACGGCTTTCGGTTAAGCAGATGCCCGGCGAAGTGATGTGCTTTGGCGGGCTGCGTTTCCGCCGGCTCCGGCAGTCGTTCCGCAGAGGTGGAGCGGCTGGGCGGGGAGAAAAATGATTTTTTCTCAGCTAAATTTGGCGCTGGATTGGCTTTAGACTTGCTTGTCGCCGGAAAAGTAATGGGCATGGCCATCCCCTGGGCCGTGCGCACGTAAACAGTGGACATGCGTTTGTCTCCTCTTTCCCTGTTTAAATTCCCACTTGAAATAGAGCCACTTGAAAAAATTGAAATTTAGAATTCCCTGCGGAACGCAAAATACGCATGGCAGGATCTTGTTCTTTTATGGCTATGTTTTATTGCAAAGGCAGGCAGGACGCAAGTGATTTCTGTGGTTTACAGGCTGCGCACTTCCAGGGGTTCCGGTTGGGAGGAAAGAATGGCCCCTTTGGGAACCACGGTCACCCCGCCGTCCGACACGTAAAAGCCTCGGGCCTCGTCTTCAGCCCGGTCGTAGCCAATGCGGGTGTGCGGCGGGATTTCCACCCCCTTATCAATAATGGCCCGACGAATCTTGGCGTGTCTGCCCACATGCACCCCATGCATCAGGATGGATTCCTCGACCAGTGAATAGCTGTTGATGCGGCAAAAGGGAGATAAGATGCAGCGAATCAGTCGCCCCCCGCTGATGATGCAGCCATCGGACACAATGGAGTCCGTGGCGAAGCCCCGGCGTTCCTCCTGATCGAACACATACTTAGCCGGAGGGGCTTGATAGGAGAAGGTTTTAATGGGCCAGTCCCGGTTGTATAAATTAAAGATGGGGGAGGGACTCACCAAGTCCATATTGGCTTCCCAGTAAGCGTCAATGGTGCCAACATCCCGCCAGTAGCCTTGTTCAATGGGGTTTTGGCCGGGCACGGTATTGGTGGCAAAGTCGTACACAAACACTCGACGCCCTTTTCGGATCATGTCGGCAATGACGTTTTTGCCAAAATCGTGGGCGGATTGCTCATTGGCGGCATCCAGCAACAGCTCTTCCACTAGCACGGTACGGTTGAAGATGTAATTGCCCATGGAGGCCAGGGCCCACCCGGGCCGACCGGGAATTTCCTTGATGTTGCGCTTGGGTTTTTCCTGCCAACCGGTGACCCGAAACATGCTGTCCACTTCAATAATGCCAAATTCACTGGCCTGACTGATGGGCACCGGAATGGCCGCGATGCTGAGATCGGCGGCTTGCATTTTGTGATAATCCACCATCTGGCTCACGTCCATCTTGTAGATGTGATCGCCGCCAAAGACGGCTACCAGAGAGGGGTTTTCGTCTTCAATGATGTTCAGGTTCTGGTAGATGGCATCGGCGGTACCCCGATACCACTCCTGTCCCAGACGCATTTGGGCGGGTACCAGATCCACAAACTGGTTCAGGAAGGGCGGCATGGGCCAGCACCGGGCCACATGCCGGTTCAGGGAGTCGGACTTGAACTGGGTCAGGATCTTGATTTTGTAATATTCGGAGTTAATAAAGTTGTTCAGCACAAAGTCGATAATGCGATACTTGCCCCCAAAGGGAACGGCTGGTTTCGCCCGATCCAGCGTCAACGGGTACAGGCGTTTGCCTTCTCCTCCGGCTAAAATCATGACCAGTACATTTTTTTTCATTTCGAATGCCGCCCCTCTGTCTGCTCCGCCCGAGCCTGTGATCATACGGCCCTGTCCGGGTATTAACCCGACCAGTATGGAGCTTGTTATTTCTCCTGTTCCCTGCCCAGGCCGGTTACAGGTTTTATTATAGCGGGTTGGGGCCGCCACTGAAACTATGGCTTCGGGCCTCTTCCACGGTTTTTTGTAAGGCCTGTTGCAGTCCGGCTGTCAACTGCTTAGCTCGCCTGATCAAAGACTGACCCTGATTCAGCGCTGAGGGGGTAACCACGATAGGCTCCCCCACCCGGACTTGGGCTTTACAGTTGCGGGCGATGGTTAAAATACTGGGGCGTTTTCCATGAATCAGGCAAAACAGCTTGATCAGCGCCTCCATTTGCTGACTGGCATCATTCTCCAGTTTAGCGGGCGACTCCAGGCTTAGCAGAATTTCCATGTCCCGAAGGATCTGGATATCGGACTGGGTTTCCTGTCGGGCTTGCTGATACTGCTTGCGAGGGGTTGACCAGGGGTTGAGGCGGGCCCAGCCTGTGGGCGGCCTTAATTCAATTTGTCGCTGATTGATGGCCTTGAACAAGTGACGCATCTGTTGGGAGGCATCTTTTTCTGGGGGGAAAGGCAGTTTGTACTTCTCACTAAGCCTGTGGATGGCCGCTTGCTGAACCTCTCCCAGCCGTTGATGCCAAGGCCGGTGGGCTTGCCGACCCAAGTGGTAGGTTTTTTCCTGGCTTTCCAGTACGGTGTTTAACAGGTGCGCAATCCGTGGCTCAATCGGCTGCCAGGCCTGGGGGGATTTGCCCCGAAACCACTTTTTTTCATTTTGCTTCAGTAATTTCAGGATCTGTCCTTTGGCCTGCGGCAAGTACCGGTAGCCAATGCCAATCGGGATGACGCGCACCGTTTGGCCCTGGTTTTGGCTGGTTTGCAGGGCCAGTCGCAGGGCCCCATTCTGGCATGCGCCTACTTGCTGGTTTTGCCAACTAATGCGCCCTTCCGGGAAGATCAGCAAGGGGTTCTTACCTTTGCCCAATATTTCTTGCACATGATCCGTGCTTTTCTGGATGCTTTGGTTGCCCCGGTTGACGGAAAAATATCCCAGCCGTCTGGCGATGGGCCAAATAATTTGGTAGGGGATGTTGGCGATTTTACGGTCGAAGTTTTCCAGGGCGGCCATGGTGACCGGTGTGAGTCTGGCCTGGTAGGCCAGGGCCTGAATACTGAAAGAATCCGCTAAACTTGAGTGATTGAGGGCCAGCATGGTGGCACCCCCTTGTTGCTGGATGGCGTGCAGGCGGTTGATTTCAGCGGTTGGCACGGTGCAGTGAAAATTCAGGAACCGAGTGGCTACAAATTGCATCCCCCCCTGAAAGCACCGGGTCAGCCAAGGGATAGGGCTAGCCTTGTAGAAGTCGTTGCAGGTCTGAATCTCGCTGGCGTCTATGGGTTGGCGGCCCTGAAACCTCACCGACTGTGATATTCTGGTTAAATCGGGCTTTAAATTGGGCTGCATGATTCGCGCGGCGGGTGGGCCGCTTGCGTATGAAACCCGGTTTTGTGAACGGGATGGTCCAATAACACTCATAAAAAGACTGGCTGCATCGGGGAATAAGTATCTAAACGCCCCTGCCCATGAAATGTTGCTAACGCTCAATGGACAATCACGTTGGCCCGAATGATGAAGTAAGCGTGGATGATTTTAAAATGACTACCCCTGCTGACCGTTCTGATACGTTGCTAACCCTAGCCCGCCGCGTCCGTCTGGTGGTGATGGATGTGGACGGTGTTTTAACCGACGGCAAAATCAGTTATACCTCCGCCGGGGATGAGATCAAAAGCTTTAACGTGAAAGACGGTTTGGGAATTTCTCTCGGCATTAAAAACGGGCTGCAATTCGGCATTATCACCGCCCGAGAGTCGGTCATGGTCACTCGCCGGGCCCAGGAATTGGGCATTCAGCACCTCATTCAGAAGACCAAAACCAAGTTGCCCGCTTTGAAGCAACTGGTTAGCGAGTTGGGGTTGCGGTTTGAGCAGGTGGCCTATCTGGGAGATGATTTGCCCGATATTCCCTGTATGGAGCAGGTGGGGTTTGCCGCTTGCCCGGCGGACGCCGCCCGGGAAGTACTGGCCTTGGCCCATTTTATTTCCCGGCATAATGGCGGGAGTGGGGCGGTGCGGGAGATCCTGGAACTGATTCTGGACAGTCAAAACAACGGTAGCGAGTGAGCCTAGCCAAGGGGTTCCTTGAGTGCGTTTTGTGTTGTCAAATCGGTTACACTGAAGGAAGGGCATTCAGTTTGCCGTTTCAGGCTGCGGTTTACTGGCGCTGAATGGTCTCACCGATCAAGGCTTACAGGATATGGAATTGGCGCATTGAACATCTTGGCCCTGAATAACGAGCCCTTCTATCTGCAACCCGAGCAAGGCAGCCGAGAGGCGTTTCTGTTTTTGCACGGGTTGGGCGGCGGGGTTTACGAAATGCGTCCGCTGGCTGAGCAACTGTGGCAGCAGGGTTATGCCGTGGCCGGGTTCAACTATCCTGGACACGATCAACCCGCTCCCCGCATGCCCGCTTCCACCTGGCAGCAATGGTATGAACGGGTGGAGGAACAGTATTTTCGCTTGCTGGAATCGCACGATCGGGTCTCTTTGGTGGGATTTTCCACGGGGTGCCTGCTGGCCTTGCATTTGGTCGCCCAGCATCAGGAAAAAGACCGCATTCATCAACTGGTGCTGCTCAGCCCGTTTCTGAAGGTGCGCATGGAGTGGTATTACCTGTTGCAGCCGGAGCGCTATGTCAGGGCCTTGGGCGGCATTATCCGTCATGTGCCCCGGTGGCGCCTGCCCATTCGAGATCCCCAAATGCAGGCCTTGGCTCTGGAGGCCGCTTATTTCAAGACCTTTAACATCCCGGCGGTGCGCAGCGCCCTGGAGTTGATTCAACGGGTGGACGGTGAGATTGAGCGCGTGGATCGTCCCACCTTGATCGTGCAGTCCACCGGGGATCGGGTGGTATGTTCCACGGGGGCCAAAATCCTGATGGAACGGCTGGCCTCCCCGCAAAAAGAGGTGCTGTGGCTGGAAAAATCCGATCATGTCCTTTTGTTGGATGGGGAGCGTGAGCGGATCGCTGAGCGTGTTCTTTCTTTTGTGAAGGCCAATACCCACTCTGCCGGGTTGGTTACCGGCGGGGGAATTTCTTGACTTGCCCGCCGAAGTGGGGAATAGTTTGAGAGAACCTGTTGAAAGGAACTTTGGATGTTCAACCTGTTCAATATTTTTATCAGAAAACCCAAATCGGGAAAGAGGAATGTTGCCATGAGCAATACTGCTGCGTTTGAAGTGCGGGCCAGCCATTTGTTGGTGGGTAGCCGTGAAGAGGCCGAACAGTGCCGTCAGGAAATTTTGGACGGCAAAACCTTTGCCGAAGTGGCCAAGCGGGTATCCAAGTGCCCCTCAGGCGCTCAAGGCGGAGACCTGGGCTTTTTTGGCCGGGGCCGTATGGTGCCTCAGTTCGATCAAGTGGCCTTTGAACTGCCGGTGGGCGAACTGTCCGAGCCGGTGCAAACCCAGTTCGGCTGGCATATCCTGACGGTCACCGACAAAAAATAGGGCGATAGTCAGCCATAATCTCTTAACAAGAGCTTCGGGTTTAATCCGAGGCTTTTGTTTTAGCGGCCTTTTTTAGGATCAAAATATTCCCGCAGGCCGTCGCCCAGCAGGTTCAGGGCGATCATGGTGGTGAAAATAAAGATGGCCGGGAAAAAGAGCATGTGGGGAGCCACCCGAACCAGTTGCCAGCCTTCCCCGGCCAGGGTGCCCCAGCTGCTGAGGGGCGGTTCCACGCCCAGGCCAATAAAGCTCAGGGTGGACTCGGTGAGAACGGCCCGAGGCACGGTAATGGTGGCGGTTAGAATAATCAGGCCCAGGGTGTTGGGGATAAAATGCCTCCAGATCAGCAGCGGGGCGCTTCCCCCAATGCTGTGGAAGGCTTCCACAAACTCTTCCCGTTTGAGGCTGAGGATTTGCCCCCGGATGATACGGGCGGTATCCGGCCAGCTGAAGAGAGACAGAGCCAGCACCAGACTGACCAGCCCCCGGCCCAGGAACACGCTGAACAGGATGACAATCATCAGGGAGGGCAGCGCGTAGAGAATATCAATGATGCGCATCATCAACGTATCGGTTTTTCCCTCAAACAGGGCCGCTATCGTCCCGTACAGGGTGCCAATCACCACGGCTACTATGGCAGTGGCTACGCCAATCAGCAGAGAGATGCGGGCGCCCACCGCCGTCCGGCTCAGCAAGTCCCGGCCCAGATCATCGGTACCGAACCAGTGGCCCATCACTTGTCCTGCTAGCGGCCATGGCGGGGAGAGTGGAAGATCCGGGTAAATGGCGTTGGGGTCAGGGCCTAGCAATGGCCCCAACAGGGCCAGTAAAACAATCACCCCCAGAAAGACCCCGCTCCAGAATAGTTTGGGGGCCTTTGACCAAGGCACTTTTGCTTTTTTGGTGGGTGCCACGGGTTGGCTGGCGGCGGCCAGGTGAGAGGTGGCTAGCGTCTGGCTCATCGCTTGGCCTCCTCTCGCAGGCGAGGGTCGAGCAGTCCATACACGATATCGGTCAGGGTATTAAACAGAATCAGGGCCAATCCGTAAATAATGGTAATGCCCATTACCAGCGTATAATCCCGGTTGCTGACGGCGGTGACAAAGTGCTTGCCCAGTCCGGGAATGGCAAAAATGTACTCCACGGCGAAAGAGCCGGTGATAATGGCCGCCGCAACCGGCCCTAAAATGGACACCAGCGGGATGAGGGAGTTTCTCAGGATGTGGCGAACCGCAATGGTGCTTTCGGCCAGCCCCTGGCTACGTTTGATCAGCACGTACTGCTGAGATCGCATTTCTCGTACGGTGGTGCGCACCAGTAAAAAGGCATAGGCAAAGGGAGTCAGGGAAAGCGTTAAGACCGGTAACAGAAAGTGTCTGGGACTTTCCAGCGTGGCCGCCGGTAACCAGCCCAGGGAGAGTGAGAAAATCAGCACCAGAAAGCCGCCGAAAATAAACAGTGGGGTGGAAATGCTGGCCACACCGGCCAGGGTGAGCAGACCATCCCAGAAGCGGCTGGTGGTGAGTCCGGCCAGCGTGCCCAATAGGGTTCCCAGCATAATGCCGACGGCCAGCGCCATCAGACCCAGCTTGGTGGAAGTCAGGGTGGCCTCGCCCACAATATCACTGACTGAGCGGGACTTGTACTTGAAGGAAGGCCCTAGGTCGCCCCGCAAAATGCCGCTGATATAAATGCCGTATTGCTTCCACAGGGGTTCGTTCAGGTGGTAGCGGGCCTCGATATTGGCTTGGATGGCCGGGGGGAGCTTACGATCCTGATCAAACGGCCCGCCTGGCATGAGCCGCAGCAGCAAAAAGGTCAGGCTAATCACCACAAACAGGGTGACTAAACCGGTCAGCAATCGTCTTAAAATCAGGCTGGGCATACCGATATCATAGACGAGAACGGGGAGATTGTGTGAGGGACTCTGCCCAAGTCTTGCGCCGCTCTTCCCTGGAGCGCTTATCGGGTATAGGTTTTGGGCAGCCGCACCCGCAGGGCGCACATCAGTTCGTATTCAATGGTGTTGGCTTTGCGGGCCCAATCGTCCAGCCAAATGGCGTCCGCCGGGTGGCGGGCATCGCCGGTGCCTAGCAGGGTGATGATATCGCCCACCTGCGCGTCGGGAATGGCGCTCACGTCAAACATCATCTGATCCATGGTGATACGTCCCACCTGAGGGACTTTATTTCCCCCTGTCAGGCCATGAATTCGCCCGGATAAGATGCGAGGCACCCCATCGGCGTAGCCCAAGGGCACCGTGGCAATACGGGTGTCGCCATCCGCCGGGGTGTGGTAGGCATGGCTGTAGCTGACCCCGGTGTTAGGGGGCACGGTTTGCACATGAATAATGCGGGCTTTCAGGCTCATGGCCGGTTGCAGCTGAATGTTGGGCTGCTGAGGGTGGTTTCCGTAGCCAAAAAAGGCGATACCCAGCCGGGCCAGGGTGTTGGGGTTCACGGGTGTCCAGGCGGATGGGTTCAGGGCGTGGCCGGAGTTGGCGATATGCACAAAGCGGGGCAGGGGGTCGAGTTGCTGGCACAGGGTTTGCCAGCGTGCCAGTTGGGGGTGGGTCAAGGCGTCATCGTGACTATCAGCCAGGTGGGTAAAAACTCCTTCCACCTGCAAAAAGGGCAGGGCTTGGCACGCCCGGATGAAGTCCAGAGCCTGTTCCCAGCCAATGCCAATGCGATGCATGCCGGTATCCACTTTAATGTGTACTTTAAAGGGCTTTTTGTCCTGTTGATAGGCTTTGCGCAGGCTATCTACATGGTGCTGGGCGAAAATGGTGAGTTGGATGTCGTAATCGGTGGCGTACTGCACCGACCAATCCGGTACCACCCCAATGACCAGAATGGGCAATTTAATGCCCGCTTCCCGAATGTGAATGGCCTCATCCATGGAAGCCACCCCGGCCATGCTCACGCCCGCTGCTCCCAGCGTGTTTAGTACCATTGCCGAGCCGTGACCGTAAGCATCCGCCTTGACCACGGCCATGAGCGCCACATGCGGGGGCACGACCTTGCGGATGGCCCGGGCGTTGGCCTCAATGGCCCCCAGGTTGATTTCTACCCAGGCATCTCGGCGGGTTTGGACAGGCAGGGTTCTCAAGGATTTCATCGGTGACCGGGCGCTTTCGGATTCGGGGACGTGGCTTTGGATGGCGTGGACACGCCTTTTGGTTTATTCTAATCTCAAACACTGTGTAAGCCAAAGTAGATAAAAAGCGGCCGTAAAAGCAGTCTTACATAAACTTGCATAAAATGGTTTCAGTACAGCCATTGATCGTAAGCCAGACTGGTTTTTGACTGGAAGCCAACCTTTGGATCGCAATAGCGGATCGGAACAGCCCCATGACCCCACTGTTTGATATGGACAATGCCCAGCAGGAAAAAATTGCCGTGATCGGTTGCGGCAATTGGGGTAAAAATCTGGTGCGGAACTTCGACAATCTGGGTTTTCTCTATCGGGTGTGCGACCTGAACCCGGAAACCCTCAGCGCCTTGCAAAAGCAATACAAGCACGTACAAGCCAGCAATCGCTTTGATGACGTGTTTAGCGACCCGCAGGTGAACGGGGTGGTCATTGCCACCCCTAGCTTTACCCACTATGAGTTGGCCAAGAAGGCCTTGCTGGCGGGCAAACACGTTTACGTGGAAAAGCCGGTGGCTACCAGTTCCGAGCAAACGCTGGAGCTGAACGCGCTGGCCCGGGAGCTGGACAAGGTGTTGATGGTGGGGCATTTGCTGCTGTATCATCCCGCGGTTAACCGGCTTCGGCAGCTCATCCGGGAAGGCTATCTGGGGCAGATCAAGAATATTTCCAGTGATCGCCTGAATACCAATAAGTTTCGCCCCGATAAAAGCGTGATCTGGGACTTGGCTCCGCATGATGTATCCATGATGGCTTACCTGATGGAGCAGGAGCCTGAGGATATTGTATCGGTCATTGGCTACCAGAACCGGGAAGACGGCCTGGTGGATGACGCGCACATCGATATGGTTTTTCCCAATGATGTGGCCGGGCACATTCACATTAGCTGGGTGCATCCCATCAAGCAGGTCAAGCTGGTGGTTCGGGGAACCGAGCGTACCGCCATGATTGACGACACCTTGGGCGAGAATAAGCTGCACATCTTCAACAAGGATGATGTCAGCAGTCCCATTGAGGAGTTCCCGGATTATCTGGATATTGAACCCCTCAAGCTGGAGTGCCAGCATTTTATCAATTGCATTCGGCACGGGTACGATCCCAAAACCAATGGCATGAACGGTTACCATGTGGTGCGGGTGCTGGAAATGGCCGAGCGCAAGATGGAGATGATCTCCGTTTAGGCGAAAAGGCTGTTTAGCCTGAAAAACAACCCTACTGAAGGGTTTTCAAGGTATCGTTTGCGTGTTCAAAATATTTGAGGTAAAAAATTATCAAATCTCCTGTTGCAATTCTGGAGCGGTTTACCTAGAATCTAAATCATCCTCAAGTTTTCCGGTAAATGCGGGAGTAATTCAGTGGTAGAATGCTTCCTTGCCAAGGAAGATGTCGCGAGTTCGAATCTCGTCTCCCGCTAATTTTTACCCCGGAAAACAAAAGCAAGTTGCCAAATATCAAGCTGTTTCAAGTGTCAAGCTGTTCGGCAGCAAGTTGCTCGGTAAACTGAAAAGCTCCGCATCAGAGCGTTCCGTACAAGGGGTTGGTGCAAGATCGCTGAGAGAATGAAGCCTCTCCGGCGATTTAAATGCCGTTTATAGTATTTTGAAGGAATGGGCTAAGGCAGACGCATGAAAGTAGAAGTCTTAAAAGAAGAACAAAACCTGGCGAAAATTAACCTGGAAATCCCCGCCGAACAAGCCAATCAGGAATACAACAAAGCTTGGAAGCGCCTGGGTCAGCGTCTGAACATCCCGGGTTTCCGCCGGGGTAAGGCGCCTCGTTCCATCGTGGAGAAAACCGTTGGCGTGGAGCGAATCAAGCAAGAGGCTATGGATCGCCTGTTTCCTCACCTGTTTGCCGATGCCATTAGCGAGCATCAGCTGGATATCGTGGCTCCCCCTCAAATCGAAAACCTGAAATTTGACCTGGGCGAAGGGATTGCCGTTAAGGCCACTGTGGAGCTTCGCCCTGAGGCACAACTGCCTGATTTGACCGCTTTGAAGCTGGATGTGGCTGAGTACAAGCTGCCCGCCGATGCTGAGGAAAAAGAGCTGGCTTCCATTGTGGAGCGTTTGACCACCCTGGAGTCCGTGGTGGATCGGCCGTCTGAAAAGACCGACATCGTGAACATCGATTTCAACGGCTCGGTCAATGGTGAGCCCATTAAAGGCGGTTCCGCCAAAAATTACCGTTTGGATCTGTCGGACAACAACTTTATTGAAGGCTTTGCCGATCAGCTGGTGGGCCACAAAATTGCCGAAGAGTTCAGCATCAACGTGACCTTCCCGGAAGGATACCACGACGCCACTTTGGCGGGTAAACCGGCTGAGTTCAAGGTCAAAATCAACGATATTTCCAAAAAGGTCGTGCCTGACCTGACCGATGAAGTGGCCAAAAAGGTGGGCCCCTTTGAAACGGTTGAACAGATGAAGGAAGAAGTTCGCAATCTGTTGAAACAAAGCGAAGATCAGGAAAATACGTTCCGCAAGCAAAAGGCGGTCGTGGATTATTTGCTGGAAAAGTCCACGGTGGAGATCCCTGACAGCATGGTGAATCGCGAAGCCAAGTTGCTGATGGACGAAGTACAACAGCGTTTGAAAAGCCAGGGTCTGTCCTGGGAGAAGTTCCTGGATTCCGAAGGCCACGAGAGTACCTGGCAGAACTTGCGCAACGAGGCCAGCAAGCGTATTAAAACCAGCCTGATCTTTGGGGCCATTGCCAAGCAGGAAGGCATGCAGGTCAACGAAGACGAGTTCTCCGCCATGGTTAGCCAAATGGCCGCCATGCGTGGCATGGAAGAGAAGCAGGTGATGCGTCAGTTGGGTAACAACTTTGCCGCCGCTCAAGCCTTGTCGGATCAGATTCTCAGCCAGAAAATCGTGGATTATCTGGTGGAGCGTGCCGAGTTCAACTACGTGCCCGAAGAGCAGGTGGAGCAGTCAAACGCCAGCGCCAACACTCCCGAAGGTGCTGAAGTGGCCGCCGCTATTGAAGGCGAAGAGTTTGACGTTTTAGACGCTGAAGTTTAGACTTATAAACCATAGACGATCCTTCCATCCCTTGGGAGGATCGTCTAAAATAAACTAAGGTCTGAAAAACCGAAATATCCTGTTTGTGCTGAAGTGAAAGAGGCAACACAGATGCTGTATGTACCGAACGGCGATCCCCAAGCGTATATGCCGGTTGTTATCGAGCAATCCAGTCGTGGGGAGCGTTCATTTGATATTTTTTCCCGCCTGCTGAGAGAGCGGATCATCTTTCTGGGTACGCCCATTGATGATATGGTTGCCAACCTCATTGTGGCGCAGCTGCTGTTGCTGGATTCCGAGAACCCGGAAAAAGATATCATGTTGTATATCAACAGTCCGGGCGGCTCGGTAACTGCTGGTTTCGCGATTTATGACACCATGAAGCACATTCGCGCCGATGTGGCCACCATTTGCTTGGGTCAGGCCGCCAGTATGGGTGCGTTTCTGTTGTCTTCCGGCACGCCGGGCAAACGGATGGCTCTGCCGAACTCTCGCATCCTGATTCACCAGCCTTTGGGTGGCGCTCAGGGTCAGGCGACCGATATTGAAATTCAGGCTGCTGAAATCAATCGGATGAAGAAGAACCTGAACGAAATCCTGGCGAGCAATACTGGTCAGTCGATCAAGAAAATCGAACGGGATACCGACCGTGACTACATCATGTCCGCCGAAGAAGGGGTGGCTTACGGTATGGTAGACAAGGTTATTACCAAGGCCGAGGAAGCCAGCAGCAATAAATAGTATTATAATGAAGATGGAATGGTGGACTTTCGCTTCCTGCTATCCACAGGAAGGGGTTCATGCAGACTCAATCTGGAGGGCTAGACATGGCCAAGCATGAAGATAGCCGCTTAAAATGTTCTTTTTGCGGTAAAAGTCAGGATCAGGTTAAAAAACTCATTGCAGGGCCTGAAGTCTACATTTGTGATGAGTGCGTGGATCTCTGCAACGAGATTCTGGACGAGGAATTCTTTGAGGCCGAAGAGGGTGAAAAAAGCACCACCCTGCCTGAGATTTCCAAGGTGCCCAAGCCCCAGGAGATCAAGGGCTTCCTGGATGACCACATCGTGGGTCAGGAAGACGCCAAGCGGGTCTTGTCCGTTGCGGTTTACAACCACTATAAGCGGGTAAACCACAACCTGTCCAACAAGGACAAAGAGGATAAAAAGGATCTGGTGGAAATTCAGAAGAGTAACATCTTGCTGATTGGCCCCACCGGTTCCGGGAAAACTTTGCTGGCCCAAACGCTGGCCAAGTTCCTGGAAGTGCCTTTTGCCGTGGCCGACGCTACCACCTTGACTGAGGCCGGTTACGTGGGCGATGACGTTGAGAACATTCTGTTGCGCTTGTACCAGGCTGCTGATTATGACGCGGCCAAGGCCGAGCGAGGCATTGTGTACATTGATGAAATCGACAAAATTGCCCGCAAGTCCGAAAACCCCAGCATCACCCGTGATGTTTCCGGGGAAGGCGTGCAACAGGCCTTGTTGAAGATGATTGAAGGCACGGTGGCCAATGTCCCGCCTCAAGGTGGACGGAAGCATCCGCACCAGGAGTTCATCCAGATCGATACCTCCAACATCCTGTTTATTTGCGGTGGCGCCTTTATCGGGCTTGAAAAAATCGTGGAAGGCCGCATCAACTCCGGCAAGTCCGTCGGTTTTGGAGCCAGTTCTCCCAAGTCCCAGTACGAGCGTGACCTGGAAGCGGCCCGTATGATGAAGCAGCTTCAGCCGGATGACCTGATCAAATTCGGTATGATCCCCGAGTTTATCGGTCGGGTACCAGTGACTGCCGTTCTGGATCCGCTGGATGAGGCCGCCTTGGTGCGCATCCTGACCGAGCCCAAGAACGCGGTATTCAAGCAGTATCGTGAATTGATGGCCATGGATGATGTGGAGCTGGTGTTCGCCGAAGGCGTCGCTGAGGCCATTGCCAAGGAAGCCATTAAGCGGAAAACCGGTGCCCGTGCCTTGCGCAGCATTGTGGAAGAGCTGATGCTCCCCATTATGTTTGAAGCGCCCTCCCGTGAGGATCTGAAGGTCTTTGAATTGACCACCGAAATGGTTGAGAAAAAGAACAGCGCCGAAGTGCTGATGCTTCCCGACAAAAAGCCTAAAACGGAAATTGCCTGATTCCTTCAGGTAAACCCAATCGAAAAGCGTCTGGCCCCCGTCAAGCCAGGCGCTTTTTGTCAATGGCTCTTTTCAGGCCGGTTGAAAGCCCCTACAATAGGAGGTGTTCAGGATCTAAAAGGGTCGTGCTGGCGTGGATATTCATCTTAAGGAAGCCCGGTTATTTGATTACCCGGTGCATTTGGCGGAAATGGCGGAGGCGTTGGATTTCGCCAAGTCACGGGTGGCCTATGGGAAGACGGCGCAGGTGGTTACCCTGAACCCGGAGATGATCATGCAAGGCGAGCAAAACACTGACCTGGGGCGTGTGTTGAAAAATGCTGACCTGGTGTTGCCGGATGGGGCTGGCTTGGTATGGGCCTTGCGTAAAAAAGGGCATGTGGTCAAGCGCTTGCCGGGCATTGAGTTCTCAGAGGCCTTGTTGGCCTGGGCCGCTGATACGGATCAGCCGGTGGCCCTGGTGGGCGCAGCCGAGGAGGTTTTGGCGCTGGCGGTTGAGAATCTGACCGTCCGGTTTTCGGGCTTGCGCATTGTGTATCAGCATCACGGTTTTTTTAAAGCGGGCCAGGAAGAGGCTGAAATCGCTCAGGCATGCGCACAGGCTCAGCCCAAAGTGGTGCTGGTGGCCTTGGGTGTGCCGCGGCAGGAGTTGTGGATTGAGCGCTACAAGTCCCTGTTTACTGGGGCCATTCTGGTAGGGGTAGGCGGCAGTTTGGACGTGTGGAGCGGTAAAACCTTGCGAGCCCCTGCCTGGATGCGGCGTGTGAATCTGGAATGGTTGTACCGGATTACCAGTGAACCGTGGCGAATCCAGCGAATTTATAAAACTTTGCCAATGTTTGTAGTAAAAGTATGTTTAGCTGGGCCAAAGGCCTGACTTCCCGGCTTTAGACGATGAAGGGGCCATATAATGAGCGCTACGCTGAACCCAACTTCCCCCAATGAAAGAACGGACTCCATGACTGTATCGACCAACCAAGCCCGTGTTCTACCGGCTGGCTTACCCCGTTTATCCATTCCTCAACTGCAAAAGCTGGCTGCCAAGCTGCGGATCGACATACTGGACATGATTTACGAGCCGCAATCCGGTCATCCGGGCAGTTCGCTTTCTTGCATCGATTTGCTGGTCAATATCTGGTTTCATCACATGGTTTGGGATCCGGCGAACGCGGACTGGAAAGAGCGGGATCGCTTCATTATGTCCAAGGGGCACGGGGCTCCTGCCTATTACGCTACGTTAATGCAGGCGGGCTATATTCCCTGGGCGGAAAAAAACACCCTGCGTAAGATTCACTCCAATTTACAGGGCCACCCGGCTTCCAAGTATATTCAGGGTTGCGATATCTCCACCGGTTCCCTGGGGCAGGGCTTGTCCTGCGGGGTGGGTATGGCCCTGGGATTGCGATTGGATAACATCGACAGCCGGGTTATTGTGCTGATGGGTGATGGTGAATGCCAGGAAGGCAACGTGTGGGAGGCGGTACTCAGTGCCGCGCACCATAAAGTCAGCCGTGTCACGGCCATTGTGGATCGTAATCACCTGCAAATTGATGGCGATACGGAGAAGGTGAAGGCCTTGGGTCAGATGGCGCCCAAGTTTGCCGCCTTTGACTGGAATGTCATTGAAATTGACGGGCACGATTTCGCCCAAATTCAGGACGCCTTGGCCCAAGCGGATCGCTTTGCTGAGGAAACCGATCGGCCCACGGCCATTATTGCCAATACCGTTAAGGGCAAAGGGGTCAGCTTTATGGAAAATCAGGCGGGCTGGCACGGAAAAGCCCCTAACAAAGAGCAGTATGAGGCCGCTCGTGCTGAATTGACCGCCGCTTACGATGCCCTGCCTGAATTGGCCTGACGATTTTAAAGGATACAGTTTCCATGACTCTCATTAACCTTGAAAAGCCCGAACTCAAAGCCCTCAGAAACCAGTACGGCGAAACGTTGGCCGCTTTGGGCGCTGAAAATCCCAATATCGTGGTGCTGGATGCTGATTTGGCCTGTTCCACCCAAACCCAGAAATTTGCTGACAAATTCCCGGATCGCTTTTTCAACCAAGGGATTTCCGAACAGGATTTGATCAACACCGCCGCTGGCTTGTCCACCGCCGGTAAAATTCCGTTTTGCAGTACCTTTGCCTTGTTTGCCGCGGGCAAGGGTTGGGATCAAATCCGCAACACGGTTTGTTATTCCGGTTTGAATGTTAAAATTTGCCCCACCCACAGCGGCTTGAGCCTGGGTGAGGATGGGGCCAGCCACCAGTCGATTGAGGATATTGCCCTGATGCGGGTTATTCCGGGCATGACGGTGATTGTGCCGTCCGATGCCGTGGAGACGGATCGGGTTATTCGTTGGGCCGCCGAGTATTACGGGCCGGTGTACGTGCGGCTGGTGCGTCCCAACTGTCCGGTGATTCACGATGACGCTACCTATCAGTTGGATGCTGCTATGCCCCATCGCATTCGCATTGAGCGAGAAGGTTCTGATATTACGTTGGTGGCCACGGGAGAAACCGTGTATCATGCCCTGTTGGCCGCCGAGCGCCTGCAAAAGGATCATGGCATTCAGGCGGAAGTGCTGAATTGTGTGTTTATCAAGCCATTCGACTCTGAAACCCTGGCTCAAAGCGCCCGTAAGACCGGCAAAGTTATCACCGTGGAAAGCCATCAGATTTTGGGCGGCTTGGCTGGTGTGGTTTGCGAAGAACTCAGTACCCACCAGCCCACCCCGGTGCGCCGCTTGGGTACTCAGGATCGCTTCGGGCAAAGTGGTACCGGCGACGCCCTGTTTAAGGAATACGGCATTGACTGGGAAGCCATTTATAACGAAGCAGTCCACTGGCTGAAAGGCTAGAGTTTGCTATCTGGTTGTTTTAAAAGCCCTTTTCTTATAAAGAAGAGGGCTTTTAAGTAACCCTATAGTTTGAGAGTCAGAGGCTGGCTGCTGACTGATTGTGGTTTAGGGCAACGCTCATCAGCAGGCTGTATGCGAGATAAGCAAAATACCGAGTTACAATTATCGCTTTAAATTATCGCTTTAAATGCTTTGCGTGTAATTCGGTATTTTTAAATTGATTTCGGGATCAAGAAGTATAGATGGTGTCGAGAGAGGGACTTGAACCCTCACGGATTGCTCCACACGCCCCTCAAACGTGCGCGTCTACCATTCCGCCACCCCGACACGCTGGGTAGATAAACATCATAGTGACAAGGCAAGGGCCTTGTCAAATGGATACTACAAACAGGCGCATCAAAATTGAAATTTGTACGCTTTGCCCCCTAGGGTGAGGTCTTGGTGCTGGCAATGCTTTGAGCAAAGGAGACCAGCCGCTGCTGGATGTTTTCCCCTAATCCCGTTATGGCGGCAATGCAAAACAGGGTAATCAAGGCCAGCACTAGCGCATACTCTGGGAGCGCCTGTCCGACTTTACTAGGATGTCGTTCTTTAAAACGCAAGCTATCCATCCCTTGTTGGCTCATTAATTTGCCGTTCCTGTATTCAGGGGCAAAATCAGGCCGGTATGAACCAGCCTGATTCTCTACACCAGAAGCGGTGAAGTTTACCTAGTGGTTTTTACGCCGCCGATAGTGGTTGCCAATCCGCCCAGCATGGTTTTAATATTTCCGCCCAATGTGGTGAGCGCGGCGATACAGACAACTGCAATCAGCGCTAAAACTAGGCCGTATTCGGCGAGGGACTGGCCTCTGCTTTTACCATTTCGGTGGGTTGCCAGCCAAACTTGGAAAGAAACATATTGTTTTAACATAGGCCATCATCCTTCTACTTCAGTGTTTGATACCGGTTAACGACTTAACGATTGTAGGGCTTCGTATATTTATAGTATGTCTTATTTATTTTGTTTTTATCACTCTGCGGGGTGATATTTTGAAATGCCTCGGGTCACACTGCCTGATGCGATGTAGAACACCCCTGCGCTCAGGCTGCCAATGCGTTTGCTGGCCTGCTCACATGCTTGGTAACGGCATCACTGATGAAAACTTTAATGTTTTTGAAGAAATTCGCCCACTTTCTTAACGAAAATGGGCGAATGTGGCTGTGGAGTGTGTGTGATGGGATTTTACTGGATTTTTTTCAGTCCGGCCTGCAATACCCGTGCCGGCGTGGTCAGACAATCCGTGAACCCTTTGACCAGGGTCTTGCGGCAATCGTGAAAGACGACCCAGCTTTGCTGGAGGAGATGCTGGTTATTAGCCCGTTTAAAGGTCACAATGGCCAGACTGGCGGTCAACATCCCCACCACGCCGATGCAAACTTGCAGCGGGCCACGCAGAAGGGCCTCCAGCATACGGGATTGTCGGGTGGCCTTGGCTGGCTGGGCCGCCGTTGGGGCGACTGCCGCCGGATGTGGCGTTAAGTTTAAAGGTGCCGTAAACCCCTGACTGATGGGATTCATAGCGCTGCCTTGCGGGTTATACAGCTTGTTCATGTTCGCGGTTTCAATGGCCCGAATCAGTTCGGCTTCGTTGCCACCATCAAAACGGCGCTTTGCGTACTTCAAAACTAAAGCAGATTTTTGCTGACGTTGTTCCATCCCTAAACACTCCTATTGTCGATCCCTATGTCAAACGATGTTTGTGTCCCTATCCCATATAAGACGATTGTTTATTAACCCAACCTATGCCTTCCACTTGCATAAACGAATTTGATTGTTTTTTTGTGCCAGAAGTGTAAACGATTTTTAAAATAAAACTGACTTTTAAGGGAGGGAGGCTGATTTCAGTTGTTTACTCAGCTCAATAAACAGATTCAACAGACTGGCATTTTCATTGGCTTTGGCTTCCACAAGGGTTATGGTCTTTTCCAGGGTCTGTTGCAGGATGCGATAACTGGCAAAGCGGGCCGTATCCATTGGGGCGGTCACAAACTTTTGTCGCAAAAACTGCTGTAATTCAGTTAAAGCCTGAGACGCGCTGAGGCCTTGGCCTTCGATAAAAACAGCCTGAAATTCGGCCACCAGTTGATAAATGTCGCCCTTGCGCTGAAGGTGCTGACACAGCTTGTCATAAAAATCCGCATAAACAGCAAGGCTGGCCTCTTCCTGCACGGGGCTTTGCAGGGCCAGGCACGGCACCACCTGACAGCGAGAGACAATGGTATCCAGTAATTGCTCTTCGGTTTCGGTTAAAAATAGAAACAGCGTTCTCGGCGGGGGCTCTTCCAGCGTTTTCAGGAACTTGTTGACGGAAAAGGCATTGAAGACCGAGCGATCCAGCGGGCGAACATGGAAGCTCTTTTCCGCGTTGGCCTCCAGGCATTGCCACTCATAGGGCGGGGGAACCGCACTGGGTTGGCTGGCCGGACGTTCTTCCGCATCGGTGAAAATAACCACCCGACAGGCATCTGAAGAGACCGTCAGGTGATGGATGAGCTGGCCGATTTGATCGGTCTTGATTTGGGTGGGGCTACTGGCCTTTTTGGCCTGCTTTTCCAGCTCTTCAGGGGTCATTAACTCCCCTTTGTCATTGACCTGATAGGTCAGCCGGGACAGGGTCATGACCGCCGGATGGGCGTTTTTACTAATCCAGCGGCAATCCTTGCATTGCCCGCAAGCAAGCGAGGACAGGGTGATGGGTGCGTCACTCCCCAGGGGCTGTGGACGATGGCTACAGTTCAGGGCCTGGGCAATGCGCAGGGCCATCTGGTACAGGGTGCTGGTGTTTTTTCCTTTGAGGATATAGCCGTGGGCCAGCGCGCCGCGGGTAATGGCCGCGGCAAAAAACTGCTCGGCCAGTGGAGACGGCGTTGACGTCAAGGTGCTGATTTCCGGTGAGTGGGTTGTTTGCATGGGTGTTAGTATCCCATTAACAGTTCCAGGGCAAGCTTGGGGTTCAATCCCCCGGTTTTGGCCTGAGCTTCCAGTTCAAGCAGCTTGGAGCGCAGGGTTTCCATGCGGCTGAAGGGGACTTGCCGATACTCTTGTAAATCTTTCTGGATTTTATAGGGGTGCTTCTTGGTGATTTCAGCTATTTGGGTCTCGCTCAGTCCTTTTTGCTGCCAATAGCGCAACTGAAAGAGGTTCCCCAGCCAGGTGTGAATGGGCCCGAATAGTTGGACCGGGTGCTGCCGCAGCAACAGTTCATCCAGGGTGTGAAAGATTTCGGCCCGGTTGCGCCCTTTGAGCCAATCGGCCAGCATGCGGAAGGTATTTTCGTTATGGCTGGAAAGCAAAGCGACGTCCTGTGCCGAAACGGGCCGGTTTCCCGCATAGACGGACAGCTTTTGCACTTCGGTTATCAAGGGTTGCAGACTGACGCCCATGTGTTCCACCAGCAGGGCCGCCGCCTTAGGCTCAATCCCAATGCCTTGCCGCTTGGCCTCCTGTATGACCCTTTGAATGGCTTCCTCGGTCTGGTAAAAGGCCAGGGTCTTGCATTCTCTTATATCCACTTTCAGGGTTTTATGCCCCGTCAGCCACTTGGGAAATTTAATACTGCGGTTGATTTTGCCGCTGACAAACAGGATATGTTTGCTGTCATCATGGTTTTCCAGCAGGGCCATCAGTTCGGCCAGCTGTTTTTCATCGATGCCACTAGCGGCCTTACCCAGAAATGCGAACTCCCGGATTTCAATCAGGGTTTGTCCACCCAGGTTAAAACAAACCGCCCCCACGGCTTCCAATACCTCCCCAATGGAAGGATTTTCCAGTCGCTTGTGTCCCAGGCTCCCCATTTGCGGATTGATGACCCGGGCACGCAAGGTTTTGACCGCTTGGGCCAGTAAATACTCCTCATCACCGTAATACAGGGAAATGCTCATAACTGTGGAATGATGACCCGTGAGTCAGGGCGCTTGTGAAACAGGACCCGGGAAAATACAGGCCGTGAAAAGCCTGCTGTCTGTTTATCATAGCCCTGTCGGCTTCAGCTTTCAAATGGAATTTTGCAGCCGCTTGCCTCGTCGTCGAGGGGCTTGGTGATCCGGGGTAAACAACGCCCCTGTGTAGATAAAGAACATGTAAAGAATCTCTAAAAAAACCGTTAAGGAATTGTCAGGTTTTTAGGCTGGTAGAGGTAAAGATTTCATTCAGTTTGAAGGTTTGTAACGGGCTGCTGGCGACTAAAAAGCCACTGGTTTCAGGGTTTTTCAGAATAAGGGGGCGCCACTTTCTTTATATGTGTTTAACCTCAGGTAAAGAAAATATTTTTTTTGCCTCTAAATAGGGTGTGGATCGACTTTGAGTGAAATTGCCCCCCCTTGGAAAATCGGTTATAAATCTGTTAATCCGAAACGCGATGGACGTGGAGAGTAGCCAGCCAATGACAACGTCACCAATCAGCCTTGAAACCATCAAATTCCACCTGATCTGGAATAAGGATTTCAGTTTTAACCGTGAAAATCAGACCGTCTCTCTGGAAGAGCTGGTTGAGTTCTTGATTGAGTCTTTAGAAGACGCCGATAAGCAAACCGCCAATAAGGCCGAAAATTTACTGACCCGCATTGGTAAGCCTGCCATTCCCTTTCTGGTGCGTGGGCTGCGTTCCGGGCACAACCGGGTTCGCTCCACCTGCGCCATGGTGTTGGTGCGTATCGGACAGCCTGCGGTGGCCAGTGTTCAAGACTTTTATGTGCGCAATGCTTCCCGTCCCAAGTTGCGCTGGATTGCCGAGTTCATTTTGAGCGAGCTGGGCAGCCAGATTCCCCCGATCGATACTCGGGAACTGGAAACCAATCGCCAGGAAATGGGTCGCAAGGTGCTTCAGTTCGCCAAAGCGGCTGGCTAAGGCCACCAGAATTTCTCTAACAATAACGACTTTCTAGCAAAAATTCCCCCTTTTTAATCGAAAGGGGCTTTTTTTTAGGAAAAGTCTGCGGTTGGGAGCGACGGCATCGGACGATTCTATTGTTCTGGGACGCAAGGTCGCTGTGGGAGCCCTGCTGACTCGGTGGCGCTCTTTCGTTTATAATGAAGACCGTCTTAACTCACGCAGCGCGTATGCTGCCCACAGGAGATTACCCCATGACTGCCCCCGCGCAATCCGCCGGTTACACTGTTGCCATTTTGGGAGCCACCGGCCTGGTGGGCACCCAGTTGATGCAAATTCTGGAGGAGCGGCAGTTCCCGGTAAAGACGCTGAAGCCGTTGGCCAGCCAGCGCACCGCAGGCACCACAGTGACTTTCCAGGGGCAGGATTGGCTGGTGGAAGAGGCCGCCCCGGAAGCCTTTGAAGGGGTGGATATCGTGCTGGCCTCGGCAGGTGGATCGGTCAGTCAGGCCTTGGTGCCAGAAGCGGTGAAGCGGGGATGCGTGGTCATTGATAACACCAGTTGCTTTCGACTCACCGACGGGGTGCCCTTGGTGGTGGCCGGGGTCAATGACGCCGATATTGAACATCATCAAGGCATTATTGCCAACCCCAACTGCTCCACGGCCCAGTTAATGCCCGTATTTAAAGCGCTGGATGACGCCTTTGGGCTGGAGCGGGTCATTGTCAGCACCTATCAATCGGTCAGTGGGGCTGGCAAAGAGGGCATGGACGAGTTGATCAACACCACCCGCAGCGTGTTCAAAATGATGGGGGATGCGGATATCCCGGCCCCCACCGAGACTGAGTTTAAAGTCTTCGCCCGTCCCATTGCCTTTAACCTGGTGGCCCAGATTGATCAGTTTGTGGAGGGAGGGGTGGAAGACGGCTATACCAAGGAAGAAACCAAGGTCATTCATGAAAGCCGCAAGATTTTGCACAAACCCGATCTCAAAGTCACATGTACGGCGGTGCGGGTACCGGTCATGGTGGGTCACAGCGAATCCGTGACCCTGGAGTTCAAGAAGCCGGTGTCTCCCGAGGAGGCCATGGCGATTCTGGAGCGTACCCCCGATGTGGTGGTGGCCCGGGACCCCAAGGCGTTTCCCACGCCGGTGGAAGCCACCGGCCAGGATCCGGTCTATGTGGGTCGCATCCGCCGGGATACTTCCAATCCTGAGTATGGCCTGAACCTGTGGATTGTGGCCGATAATCTGCGTATTGGGGCCGCCCTGAACGCCGTGCGTCTGGCGGAAGTGCTGGTGAAGCACAACTGGCTGAAGCCCAGGCAACCCGCCGAGGTGTAGCCCATTGCCCGTTTCTGGTTGAGAGTCTCCGTTGCGTTCAATATAAAGGTCATTGCCAATGCCCCATTTACAGGCCGAGTTGATTCCTGCTATGGTCACCCCTTTCCATCGGGATGAATCCATTGACTTTGAAAAAGCCGAGCAGCTGGCCGTGTACCTGGCCGATAACGGCTGTGACGGCATTCTGGTGAACGGCACCACCGGGGAGTCTCCCACCCTCAGTTTCGATGAGAAAATGGAATTGCTGAAGGTGGTCAAAAGCGCCGTTCGGGGTCGGAGCGTGCAGATTGTGGCCGGGATTGGCTCTAACGATACGACCAAAAGCGTGGAAGAGGCCCGGAAGGTTTCTGCCTTGGGTGTGGATGCCCTGCTGGTAGTGGTGCCTTACTACAACAAGCCCTCTCAGGCCGGAATGCTCGAGCATTTTCGGCGGGTTGCCCAATCCGTGGACACCGAAGTGGTGGTTTATAACATTCCCAGCCGCTCCGTGGTGCTGATGGCCCCCGATACCATGGCCACCCTGCATGCCCAGTGCCCCAATATTATCGGGGTCAAACAAAGCCACCCGGATATGGATCAGGTCAGTGAGATTACGGCCAAGTTGCCCGCCGACAGTTGGCGCACCTGGTGCGGCGATGACACCCTGACCCTGCCCATGATGGCTTGCGGGGCGCATGGTACGTTCAGTGTGCTGGCCCACCTGACTGGCCCTTTGCTGCGGGAAATGATTCAGGCGGTGAAGGCCCAGGATATGCCACGGGCCCTGAGGCTGCACTTAAAACAGCTCAATTTGGGCCGGGAGATATTCTTCCTCCCCAATCCCACCGTGATTAAAACCTGTTTGGCCCGGCTGGGCATGATGGAGCCGGTGTTGCGGGCACCCATGGTTTTACCGGATGAAGCGGAAATGGCCCGTATTGATAAACTACTGGCTGAGTACAAAAGCCTGATGCCTCAATCGGTGTAAGGCAAGTTGTCCCAAAACACGCAAGGAGCTGCCTGCGAAAGGTATACTAACCTGCACGAATTGCAGGGGGCTTTGCTGATTTCTGCCAGAAACGGCCTGCCAGGAGCCTAGAGGCCATTAACGTGGTTGGGGCGGGGCTTGCTGGTAAACGGGCGGGGCCAGCTCGCTCAAATGGGTTTCCAGGCTGGGTGTTTCATTCAGCAGAAAGACGTTTACGATGTCCCGCTTTTCCAGCATTTCATACAAAACGGCTTGTAGGTTGGGCCAAAGTTCATTTTCCCACAGCGATGCCTGCTCCGGCGGCATTTGAACGGCCAGCGCCGGTTGCAGGGGGCCTTGATGAAAGGCGATGCTGAACAGGTAAACGCGCTCAATCATGCTGTCGTGGTGCTTGAACAGTTCTTGCAGGCGGCTTAACAGCGGTGCGGAGAAGTCCGGGCACAGTCCCAGCCGCATAGGCGTTTGTTGGGCGATGACCACTTCTCCCGGCTTTTTGTTGCCAACCGGGTCGCCTTGGTTGGGGCCGGGTGGGGGAATCAACCCTTCGGCCAGGTAGCTAAAGGTGTGGAAGGGAATTTCGCAGCCATAGGGCCCGCCCACATTGATGACCACATAATCCAGCCGGGCTTGCAGGGCGAAGCCGCACAGGGTTTCAAACGGCAATATCAGGTAGTTGACCGCCTCATCGGTCCACAGGTTTAAGTGGTCTTCGCAGGTGAACAAGGGTAGGCACCGTTCTCCCGAAGGATTTTCCAGGCTCATCAGGGGGAGTTGATGGCTGTTATTGGGGTGATTGGGGACGGGTAGCAAGAGATCGCAATTCAACAGGGTTTCATAGAAACTGGCCTGTATGGGGTAGCAGGCCGCTTCCGGCAGGTGTTCCATCTGGGTGACCAGCCTGGCCAGTTGAGAGTCGTCCAGCAATTTGGGCGGGCCGCTGCTTTGGGGTAGACCCGCAGGCGGGGCAACCCGTTGTGGCCGATTGGGAAAGGGGAAGTCGGGTTGATTTTGCATGCATGAAGTTCCGGGGTTAGGAGGCGTATAATCCCAATCTTCGGCCAAAGCGCAGAATACTTTAAATAAATTTCACCTGAATTCGTAAAAACAAAAAGAAACCCCGCAGGATAGGACTTGCGGGGGTGATTATTGTGTATTGCGAAAGTTAGTACTTCAGGAAGGCATTATCAGGTTAAAAGTGATTAAGGACGCCCAGTCCGGTACCAATGGCCCCACCGACCAGGGCACCCTGGCCCAGTCGTTTGCCGGTGGCCGCGGAAACACCGGTTCCGGCCAAGGCCCCGTAGGCCGCGGTTTTAGCAATGGGATGTCTCTGCATGGTGCGACTGTAACGAACCGCTTGCGTGCCCGCGCCAATGCCAGCACCAATCAGGGCGGTTTTGCCTACCGGTCGATCCATCAGCAGACCCGCACCGGCGCCAATTCCAGCGCCAACCACGCCCCCTTTGATGATTTTTCCGGTTTGATAGTCAACCCAGCGATTTTGGCGCGCATCGTAATACCGATGATATCGGCCATGATTGTGGTGACGCTTGGCTTCCGCAACGGAGAAGGGCGCTACCACACCAGACAGTAGTAAAGCACAACCAAGAAAAACGCTCAGGGCGCTACGCCGTTTCATGCTCAACATCCTTTCCAAGTCACCTGATTGATTATTGAGCATTCTAGCAATTGTGGTTGGTGTCAGGTATCAGGCTGTGGAGTCATTTTGAGCCCCCCTCTGTGGAGGGATTGACAGAGGGGCTGAGGCGTATCTTTTGTACAGGTCGCCTTGGAGCAGGTCTGTTCTTAGTGGCCGTCCACAATTTTCAACGTGCCATCGGGCAGTTCCACAATCATTTTTTCCTTGAACAGGCTGGCAAAATTGTTGGTGGTATTCCGCAGGCGGTTGTTGAAGGCTCTTAGCATTTCCCGCACTTCCGAGGGGGTGCTGAGGAGTTCAGACTGGATTTCTTCCTCAAAGTAAACTTCCACCCGGATGTCGGTGGCGGCTACCACGGTGGCCGAGCGGGAACCTTTTCCGTCAAACAGGTACATTTCCCCAAAAATTTCCCCCGTGCCCAGCTTGGCAATGGGGATGGTCTTACCTTGCTCGCTTCTTTTGCAAATCAACACCTCGCCGGAAACGATTCGGTAAATGCGATCGCCCTTGGTGCCTTCGGGGAAAATGACTTCCCCTCTGCCAAAATGTTGAACGACTTTATCCATCGGTCTGCCCAATACCTAATGTTTTTGTTTAATCACTTTATTATAGGGTTATTATTTGGCATGCAGTGCCCATCATTTTATAGATTCGGTAAAGCTGGTCATTCCTGAAGGCTGACCAGGCCAGAATGTGATAAAAATTAATGAATTGGGAAAGAGGAGGCAGCATAGGATAACCGGGCTTTGAAACGGGTGATTGACACTGAGGGCCAGGCCTGTATTAATTGTTTTTGGAAATATCTTCTTTTTCGAGTGAGGAAACGCTAAAAAACGGGGTTAAAAGTAAAGGTATGTAACTATTCTTTACTTTTTGAAGTGAAAAAATCTGGACATTTCCGCAGATGAGGCATAAGATTGTTTATATAAGGGTGATAGCTGAGGGTCTATTTGAGTGAGCAAGGTGTTGCTTTTAAACTCATCCTATGAGCCGCTGCACGTGTGTAGCTGGAAGCGGGCCATCATTCTCCTGATTAAAGGCAAGGCGGAAGCCGTGGAAAGAAACGGCAAAACAGTGGGCAACGGTATGGCTTTGCCGCTGGTGATTCGATTGCTGTATTACGTTAAAATTCCGCACAAGGATATCCCCCTGACCCGCCGTAACATTATGCATCGGGACAACTACACCTGCCAATATTGCGGTAAGAAAAACGATTTGACCATTGATCACGTCATTCCTCGTTCCCGAGGGGGGAAAGATACCTGGGATAATGTCACAGTCGCTTGTTTGCGCTGTAATGTCAGCAAGGGCAGTCGCACCCCCAAGGAAGCCGGTTACGAGTTGGCCAGCAAGCCCTGTCGCCCATTTAATTTTATCCACTTTGAGTTGTCCAAGCAGAATAACCACGTGAGCCGACGGGATTACGAGCGCTGGCGCAAGTATTTATACGAATACGATTAAGCGACTCACAGCGGCGCCATCCCGGTATTGCCTGATCTGCGGGACTTACATGTTTGCGTTCAGGCGATAATCCTGGGTGGGCAATCCGTTACGGAAGTAGGCATTTTGGACGCCAAGAGCCACACCTTTTTCACTACTGTGTTTGGTGATCTGGCGAATGCCGATGGGGCGATCGGGTGGGGCCTCTTCGCTAATCATGAACCACAGCTTTTGGGTGAGTTTGCTTAAAAGTCCCGGTTTTTTTTGAACATCCTCACCGTATAAGGGCTCCAGGGGAGGAGGGGCCATAAGAACCGGCGTGTAGTACATCGGTCGCCCCGCCTGGGTCTGAGAGGGGGGCACCTGATGGGGCGGCAACGATTGCGATGGGGCGGTTGTCTGGCTTGAGGCGGGCTGACTGCTCCGCTTTTGAGGGAGTGGGCCACCGGCGCCCAGGAAACGATTGTTGTAAGAGCTATTGGTCTGCATCCTGGCCTTACCTCACTGGTTCAAATTACTCACTCACTGGAACCCATCTATAACAATGGTAATGATTGTTGTTATTTTGGCAAGCCAACCCGGCCAATTCGACGTAAAATCATCTACATGAACGAGACCCGAGCAAACCATGAAGCGTGGATGCGGCAAGCGCTGGCCTCTGCCCAGTGCGCCCTGCCATTGGATGTGCCGGTGGGCGCTGTATTGCTGCATCAGGGGGAAGTGATTGCCCAGGCCTGCAACCGACGGGAAAGAGACTGCGATCCAGTGGGCCATGCTGAAATTCTGGCCTTACGAGAGGCCGCCCAAAGGCTGGAGCGCTGGCGGCTCACCGAGACCATCCTCTATGTGACCCTGGAGCCCTGCCCCATGTGCGCCGCCGCTATTCAACAAGCCCGTGTGCAGCAGGTCATTTTTGGGGCCTACGATCCCTTGCTGGGTGCTTGTGGCTCTCAATTCAATATTCTTCCGCCGACCGGGCCGTTACCAGTGTTAGGAGGCATTCTGGAGCAGGAGTGTGCCGGTTTGCTCAAAGCGTTTTTTCAGGGAAGACGAGAAAAATTGTAAGTCGCAGCTACCCAGCAGACGTCTCCAGTTGAATCGAGTCCGGGCTGGACGGCTTTCAAACCAGGCGCTTTGTTCGGGGCGCTTTGAGGATCTTAAAACATGCTGGAGAAGAATTTTTTCTTATCCGGGGCAGGATCCCGGACAACTTTGTCCAGCTCGACCAGACGGATGCCGTAGAGCATGTTGTCCTTCTCAATCTTGTCCAGCACGTCCATCCCGGCGATGACTTTGCCAAAAATGGCGTACTTGCCATCCAGCGTGGTTTGGGGAGCCAGGGTGATGTAGAACTGGCTGGTGGCGCTGTTGGGATCGGCGCCTCGGGCCATGGCAACCATGCCTTTTGCGTTGTGCGACAGTTTGTTTTTGGCTTCCAGCGGTACCCGCTCTTTCGAGCCACCCGCCCCGGTTCCGGTTGGATCGCCGGTTTGGATCACAAAACCCGGCACGACCCGGTGAAACTTCATGTTAAAGCGGTTGTAAAAGCCTTCCTGAACCAGTTTGGCAAAGTTTTGCACGGTCAAAGGGGCTTCGTCCGGGTACAGCTCGAAAACGATGTTGCCTTTCTCTGTTTCCAGAATGGCTGCCTTGGTTTTTAAATCGGGAATCTGCCGCACCTCGGAAGCGGTTTCCACCACAGCGGACAAGGCCTGAGGGTTGCTGGTGCCGGTATTGGTGGCGCTGTCCGTGGGCTTGGAGAACCAGTTCAATGGATTCCAGGGGGTGCCGGTGGTGGTGGTGGTGGCTTGCTCGGTGGTCTCAGATTGCGAGCTGCTAGCGGTGTTTTCTTCAGACCGGGTTGCTTCAGACTGACCGGTCTCGGTCTGGGTTGCTTGTTTTTTGGACAGGCCCAGCTTGTACCAGGCTTTATCAGAGCTGTTGTTAGTTTGGTTGGCCGTATTCTCTTGGCTGTCGGACTGGTCGCTGGTTTCTGTGGGATCTTGCACCAACGGCTTTTGGCGACCTTCCGCCTGGAGTTTTAATGCTTCAGCCTTGCGCTTGGCCTCCTGGGCTTTTTGTAAGGCTTCCTGAGCGGCCCTTAGGGCCTGATCCGCCTGAGCGCTGGCCGCGTCGGCCTCCTGTTTGAAGATTTCCTGCTGATTGGCATCCTGGGAATTGCCTTCTTGGGGCTGGCGATCCGCTGCTTTGGCCGGTACCCAATTCATCGGGTTCATTTTTTGCATCCAGTTTGCCTGAGCCAGGCTTGTGCTGCTCAGTGCTAGCGATAACGCCAGGGTGAGCGCCATAGTACGAGAGGAACTCTGGAAAACTCGTTTCATTGCCTTTTCTCCAACTACGTGAATCACCATTGATTCTGCTTGAAAGGATTCTGACTCAATACCAGGAGCCACGCCGGATCGGATCTCAACGTTATGCTGATTGTAGCGGGAATGTCTGTTCTGGACAAATGTTCTGTAAAGCGGGCTCATCCGTATTGCCTTATCCCTTCCGAGTGCCGGGAACATTAATAGTTCCTTAATAAATTAGGGCCACTGAACAGAGGGTTTTATAATGGGCTGTACATGATGTCGGCGTTGTAGAGGTTCGGCCAGTCGCTATGGGTGTTGAATACAAAGATTATTACAAGATACTGGGGGTTTCCCGCACTGCTTCGGACAAGGAAATCAAGTCCGCTTACCGAAAACTGGCCCGTGAGTACCATCCCGATGTGAACCCCGGTGCTGAGGAAAAGTTTAAAGACCTGAATGAGGCTTATGAAGCCCTCAAAGACCCTGAAAAACGCCGCTTGTACGATAGTCTGGGTTCCAATTGGCGTCAGGGGCAAAACTTTAATCCGCCGCCCGGATTTGAAGGTTGGCAAACGGTCAATATGGGCGATATGGGAGGTATGGGTGGATTCTCCAGCTTTTTTGACGCCCTGTTTGGCGGCGGTATGGGCGCTGGTGGCTTTGGGGCGCAGGGCTTTCCGGGCGGCGGTGCCGGTGGCTATGAGGACTTGTTTTCCGGCATGGGCGCTGGCCGTGGGCAGCGGGCAGGCGCTCGGGCTCATGCTCATCCGCCGGAGCAGTTGAACATCGAGCAGGAGCTTTTGCTGGACTTGGAAGAAGGGGTGAAGGGCGCATCGAAAGAAGTGGTGACTCCCAACCGCAAGCGCTTGAGCGTGAACATTCCCAAGGGCGTTCGGCCAGGGGCCAAAATCCGGCTGGCCGGAGAAGGTCGTCAGGGACATCGGGGCCGGGGCGATTTGCTGCTGGTGGTCAAGTACCGCAAGCATCCTCGCTTTCAGTTGGAAGAGGATGTGTTGGTATATGAGGTCCCTGTTCCCGTGCCGGACCTGGTGCTGGGGGGCGAAATTAAAATTTCCACCCTCAGCGGGTCTGAGCTGAGCATGAAAATCCCGGTGGGTACCCAGCCGGGCCGCATGATGCGCTTGAAAGGCCAGGGCTTCCCCAGTAAAGATGGTAAATCCAGCGGGGATTTGCTGGTGCGCATCAAGGCCCTCATTCCCGAGCATCCCAGCGAACGGGAAAAAACGCTGTATCAGGAATTGCAGGCCTTGCACGCACGGTAAGGCTTTGCCCTCAGGCTCGCCTTTCCCACAGTGGTATCTGGGTAGGTTTTTACATCGGCCCCTGTTCCTTGTTAGGATAGGAAACGTTCTGCTGACCATATGATGTTTAAGATCACTCTGGTTTTGCGTTTCTATTTTGCTTTTCGGCAGTCGTACTCATATTCAGGAAAGTTTGAGGCGGTCCCATGACTTCCATCCCCACTTCACAGTCCACCCCGGAACGGCCGATTCGGGTGTTGCCGCCGCATCTCATTAACCGCATCGCCGCAGGCGAAGTGGTGGAGCGTCCCGCTTCGGTCATTAAAGAACTGGTGGAAAACGCCCTGGACGCTGGGGCCACCCGCATCGAGATTTCCGCCAGCAACGGGGGACGCAATTTACGGGTGGCCGACAATGGCTCTGGCATGACCCCTGAAAACGCCGCCCTGGCCTTTTACAATCACGCCACCAGTAAAATTCAGGACGAAGCCGATCTGGATCGCATTACCACCCTGGGCTTTCGGGGAGAGGCCCTGGCCAGTATCGGGGCTATTTCCAAACTCACTTGCTGGACCCGTCGGGCGGATGCCCCGGTGGGCACTAAAATTACCGTGTCCGAGACTGGGGAGCCGGTGTTGAGCGAGGCTGGCTGCGCCCCGGGTACGGTCATGGAAGTGGACGATCTGTTTTACAATACCCCGGCCCGATTGAAATTTTTGAAGCGGGCCCAGACCGAATTGGGACACATTGAGGAAATCGTTCAGTTTCTGGCCCTGTCCCACCCGGAAGTGCGTTTTAGCCTGACCGTCAATGACAAGGTGGTACTCAAGACCACCGGTTCCAATGCTTTAAAACGGGCCATGGAAGAGGTGCTGGGCCTGAAGGATGAAAAAATCCCCTTGTTGCCCATTACCGCCGAAGATTCTGAGCTGGGCCTCCGTGTGGCCGGGTTCGCCTCCGAGCCCGGGGTGATGAAGAGCAGCAAGCGCTGGATAATGACCTACCTGAACGGGCGGCATGTGCGCTGCGCCATTTTGCAAAAGGCCATTGAGGCCGCTTACGAATCCCTGTTGCCACAGGGACGCTACCCGGTTTGTGTCATTTTTGTGAACCTGCCCACCAGCGAAGTGGATGTGAACGTGCATCCGGCCAAGCGAGAGGTGCGCTACGCCGCCGCTAACACCGTGTTTGGCTTTGTGCGCAGTGGCATTCGCAACTCGCTCTCGGCTCAGGGCATTCGACTGGATGTCCCTGTTTTAGAAGCGTCAGCGCCTCCGGTGTCCCATTGGCCCGCCTCACCGGGAGATTTGTCTGACCAGCATTTCTCTGCCAATCGCTTGCTGGATGCTTCCAGAACGCCTGGGCGCATGCCGACTGTAGGGGGGGCAGGGCCCAATTACAAGTCTCTGGGTTACAACCATTCGCATTCGAACCAGCCTGCCAGCGATCGTCTACCCGCCTACCGACAGACCTCTTACGCAGATCCCCAACCGGTGCAGGCCGCGTTAGGGTTTTACGCCCTCGGTCACAGTTTGAACCCGATCCCAGAAGTGACCGTGTCGGCACAGGCCGCCGTTTCCGCTGTGGAGCCCGGTGCGGAGACGGAGCCGTCCGTGGCCAAGCCCGCTTTTGCCAACGGTAAGTTCAAGGTTATCGGGCAGTTGTTCAATACCTACATATTGCTGGAAACCGTGCAAGGCCTGCTGGTGGTGGATCAGCACATTGCCAGCGAGCGGGATTTTTTTGAGTCCCTGACCCTGAACCTGACGGCGGAAACGTCCGATATCCAGCGGCTGGTAACAGCTTTGCCCCTCACGGTCAGCCCGGTACAGCGGGACTTGCTGGTTCAGTACCAGGGGGACTTTGCCCAGTTGGGATTCCTCTACGATCTGAGTGGCGATTCCTCAGGCGGAGCGTCCGCGGGCCTGACCGTTCAGCTTACGGGGTATCCGCTGGTTTACGCCGGACGGGACGGCATGTTTGAGGCGGGCGGGTTGTTTGAAAATTTACTGGCCCAGCTGGAAGAAACCGGTCATATGAAGTTGGATCTGGATCACCTGATTGCCACCCTGGCTTGCCACAGTGCCGTGCGGGCCGGGGATTCCCTGACCCATGCCGAAATGGAAACGGTGATTGAACGCTGGCTGGCCTGCCGTTTGCCCTGGACTTGTCCCCACGGACGCCCCATTGCCCACACCATTTCCACCACGGAACTCAATCAGTTTTTCCATCGGCCCAGTTTGCCGGTGAATGCGTTTTAGCGCCTCGTCCGAGAGAAAATCTGATCGGTGATCTCAAGGGCTGGATGCCGCTCAGGCCCAGTGTTCAGCGCTCTTTGTTATGTGCGTTGAGTGGGTGAATTATTAAGAAGTGATAAGCGCAGGCAATTCAATTCAATTGAATGTTTTTATTACTTTGTGAGATGTTAAGTGATTTGTGAGTGTGTTTGGACCATAGACTGCTGATAAACGGGCTGAGCGTGTTTTTGAAGCATTCTGTACAAGCAGGAGAGATGATTGAGATAGGCATTATTTAAGGAATCGGGTCGCCGCTGAAAGCAATGGCAAGCGAGTGACGGTAACAGAGCTGGTTAAAGAGAGATTAGGCTAGGAGGAGAAAATAGAATATGACAGTTCCAATGTGTGGTTCATCGTGGCAAGCACAACCAAATTACTGGAATACTGCCGGCTCTGCCTGGGCAGGCCAACCAGGGGTCCCTTGTCAGCACAATTACATGGGTGCCGGTGCCGCTGGTGGTCAGCAGGACCCTTACGCAATCCTGGGCGCCATTATTCAACCTTTAATGGGTCTGATGTTTTCCCTGTTAACGGGCGATGCTTCAACCGACAGTGAGTCTACCAGCGGATCGTCGAAAGGCAGGTCTTCAGGATCAGCGAACGCCGATAACACCTTGGGCCCGGACAGCGAACCCAGCGATTATCTGGATGTGCTCAGTGAAAACGACAGAGAGCTGAGGAAGCTTGAGAAGAAGTTCGGCAACGGCGACGGTAACTTGACCGAGAAAGAAATTCAGAAAATTCTTCGGAAAATTGAAAAAGGTGATACCAAGGGTATCGACGTATCGGAAGACTTACAGGCTGCCCTCGACTGGTTGTCGAACGATGAGCAAGGGCAAACCGTGTTTGGTAACCTGGCCAATGTGTTTGATGAAGATGGCCGTGCCGCTGTTGATGCCAAGAAGGGCTTTGATGAGTCCGCCTGGGAAGATGTTGATGGCGACATCGAAGAGGAATCAGGGCCATACGATGCGGAAGAGGCGCTGGAGTACATGGTGGATAACAAGAAGTTCGCTCAAAAAGTAGCTGGCGCTGATGGCAAGATTACCCAGGCTGAAATTGATGAGGCACTGAAAAGTGATGAGTATAGCCTGGAAGAGAAGGCACACCTCCGATTCTTGCGTGAGAATTTCGAGGAGATCACGGATGTCTTGTACGTGCAAAGTGATCAGCCGATCTCCCTCGATGATCTGGCAACCAAACTCGACCCGGATGCGGAATCACCTGATGGCAACAATTTTGTGGACGAGTTGCAAGATATCGAGTCCAAGAGATAATCCAAAATCTTATAAACAAAAGACTGGTCCCACCCAGGTGGGCCAGTCTTTTACTTTGGTCGGGAGCATGGAAAAGGGGTAAAAAAGCAATTTTACCCATATGGATGTTTTTATTTGTATATGCTTGGTATTGGCACTGCGTATGCTTTGCCCATCCGGCGGAGACGATTTTGATGCAGAGAGATTGAAACAAAGCCACCACAATGCTGTTTGAGATCGGGTGATCATTTCGGCACTGTTGGCAGGAGGAGCGCGACGCATGGTTTTTCCCTTCAATACGATGGGTATGCCCGGAATGATGCCCGGTCAACCCATGCCAATGCCCCGACCTCCTTTTCCTCCGCCAATGGCGCCAATGTTCGCCGGAATCCCGGGTGTTAACCCCTTTGCGGGGCCTTCAATGGCCATGCCCATTCCAGGGCTGCCGCATGGCATGGGGCCTAGGCCTGGGCCGGTAGGCGCCCCGATGCTCATTGATCCACTGACGGGAATGCCATTGAACTTAGGCATGGGCCCCGCTCCCATGCCGCCGCCCATGCCCTTGCCCTTGCCCATGCCTGTGGGACATACTCATTCCCCACCCGTGATGGGACCGCCTGTCGGGGCACAGTCGGAAAACCCATTGTTGACCGTGTTTAATTCGCTGATGGGAACCCTGTCCGGGCTTTTAGGTGTCCCTGTGCCCGGGCAAAGAACGTCTAAATCGTCCAGCGATGAGGTGGTTTCCGATCCGGCCACGGCATTGAGTATGGTGTTGAGCGAAGCTTCTGATATCGCCAGTGCGGATGGGAATGCGGGCAGCCTGAGTACCGCTGATTTAGCCATGGTGGCCCGTAACAAAGACGGGGAGTATTCGGCGGAGGCGCAGGCGGCTGCCAAATTCCTGATGGCCAATCCGGCTGTGTGGATGGCCATCGACAACATGGACAAAAAAGCCGACACCAAGGTTTCTATTCAGAATTTAAGTAAAGCCCTGAGCGATCCCAAGATTCTGAACGCCTCTGAGGAAGAGCTATCCAGAAAAGAGGATGATAGTGATGAGGTGGAACCGGTGGATGATCCGGCCACTGCCCTGACCGACCTGATCAGTGAGGGTGAGGATATCGCTGATGCGGATGGGGATTCTGATTCCATTAGCGTGCAAGATTTGGTGATTGTGGCCAAAAACAAGGAGGGTGATTTCTCACCGGAAGCTCAGGCCGCGGCGAAGTACATCCTGGCCAACCGGGCCATTTGGGACGAGATGGATGCCATGGATGAGAACGAAGACACCAAGGTGACGCTGGAAAACCTGAGCAAAGCCATGACCGACCCCAATGTTCTGGGCGCCGCATCGGATGACTCTTCTGATGATGGAGAAGGCTTGACGGTGACGGACAACGCAACAGCCTTTGATTTATTAGACGAGCATTATGATGACATTGCCAAGCTGGATGGCGATGCCAGCAGCGTGAGTTGGCTCGATCTCTCGCGTGCGGCCCGGCATTCCAAAAACAAGGAACTGTTGGCCGTGGTGAAATACTTGCAAAGCAACCCGGATATCTTTAAGCAGCTGGCGGGAAAAGATGGCAAGGCAGACGGTGTCTCTGAAGCGGATCTGACCAGCGCCCTGGGCGATCCCGATTTTATGGCCATGACCCAGGATCAGGCAACGGCCCAAAGCCCCAGCAACTTGTCGCTTAAAGATATCCTGATTACGTTGAATGATCATAAAGATACTCTGGATACCGCCGGCGAAGGCAGTGCCGATGATGATCTGATTGCGAAAGCGGATTTACAGGCCATTGCCGACAACAAAGACGGTAAGTACAATAGCAAGCCTGAGCTGGTTGCCGCGGCCCGGGCTGCCCTTAAAAATGATGCCTTGATGGCGGCACTGGATAAACGGAAAACGTTCTCCTTTGATGATTTGCAGGCTTTTGCCGATGCTGTCCGGGCGGATGAAAATTATGTCCCCCCTACTCAACTGAAGTTTAATAACTCTCAGGAAGCCTACGCGGTTTTGGCAAAGGCCATTAATAAAGGCACCCTGAAAACCGGCAATTTTGATCAAAACGGAAACTGGAGCTGGGCTGAGTCTGCTTCCGGCAAGTTTGTGGATCTTAAAACCATTAAAGCGATAGCCGATGGCACTCAGGAGGCTCCGTTTGAGCTGAGGGAAGCGTGTAAATGGATCGTGCAAAATAACTCGGAATTACAAAAGCTGGAAATGTATGAAAATATGGACGGTTTTGATGATGATGGTCTGCAAGTAGACTTGATTCAAGCGCTGGCCAATGGGCCGGTTGAGGAGAACTTTGGCCTTGATGTGGGGAATCAGGGCGTTGTTTCCGTGGAGGATAAACGGAAAGCACGGGAAATTTTCGCCCGCAATGACAATGCCTTGCTCAAGAAAATTGACGCCATTCAGGGCGGTAACCCAGATGGTGTGATTTCTAATGGCGATATGTGGGCTGCTGTCAACGATCGTACCGGCAAGTTTACGGTGGAAGAGAAGCGGGCCATTTTGACCGTGATTGGCGGTAACGACGGAAACCTGGATGGCAGTATTTGGGATAACATTAATGACGGAGACGAAATAGCCACTTACAATGAGTTTTTTAGGGATATTGAGCAATAAAAAGCATACTTGCTTTAGGGCGTGAAAAGCGTCGATGGAATGTACCGGCGCTTTTTTCATTTCAGCAGAACCCCGCTTTGAGCCAGCTTTGTGACCCATTCAAGGAAAGCGAAATCCCCCGCCGTTGTTTTGGATTCGCGCGGGGTTTTTTATTGGGGGAAGGCGGGGAAGGAATTGATGGCGGAGCAGGCAATTCTTGGGCCTTAAATGTTTTTATTAATTTAAATGTGGATGTTTCTGTTTGGGATGGAAGTGATAAACGCCAGTAGTCAAGCCGAGTGAAGGCTGGCCAAGGTGTTTGAATGGGAGATGGCTGTGTATGAGTTATGCAATGAGTGGGTTTAATCCTATGGCCGCTAGTAGTTTGCCGCAATTACTGGGCGTTGCCCAGTCCATTGTGCCTGGCATGTTCAGTGGGCCTGCGGGCGGTTATGGCATGATGCCATCGGGGTATGGATCTGGATATGGTTCCATGCAAGGGGCCTACGGGATGCCTGCGCCCTATGGGGCGGGCTATGCGGTTCCGGTTGGAACCTATACAGTTACCCAAACCGCGTATCAGCAAGCCTATTACGGCATGAGCCCAGGCGCTTCGTACGCCACGGGCTGTCCTTCCGGGATGTGCGGAACCATGGTCATGCCGGCTCAAGCTGGCTGGGGCGGCGGTTACTATCCCGGTTATTATTAACGCAATCCGTTGGGACAATCCGACCGGATTTCAGCCAAAGGACCTCAGCGCCGGGCGGCGGCTTAAAGCTTCACCCGGCCTCCTTTTTCCCGGTTCAGGTGGATGGTATCCACAAAGCGCACCAGCCCGGATTGATAGGCCATAATCAGGCTGTGGGTGCGAGCCCCGTTGCCAAAGTAATTGACGCCTTTTAAGGTATCCCCGGTGGTAATGCCGCAGGCGGCAAAAACCAGTTCATTGGCCGGGGCCAAATCATCGGTGCGATAAATCTTTTCTTCGGACAGATCGATATTCATGCGGGCGGCCCGTTTTTTCTCTTCCTCGTTTCGCCAGCGCAAGCGGGCCTGAATTTCCCCGCCCAGGCATTTGACGGCGGCTGCGGTTAAAACGGCTTCCGGGGCTCCCCCGGTGCCCATCACCGCATGGATGCCGCTGCCAATGAGGGCAGCGGAAACGGCGGGCATTAAATCCCCATCGCTAATCAGTTTAATACGAGCCCCAGCTTCCCGCACCTCCCCGATTAATTCGGCGTGGCGGGGGCGATCCAGAATGACGATGGTTAAATCCTGTACCTCTCGTTGCAGGGACATGGCCAGAATGCTGAGGTTGTATTTGACCGGGGCGTTGATATCCACTTTGCCCTTGGCGTCGGGGCCGACCACCAGTTTTTCCATGTAAGTGTCCGGGGCATGGAACAGCCCGCCTTTGGGGGCCAGGGCCAAGGTAGCCACTGCCCCGGGCAGGCCGTGAGCCACCAGATTGGTGCCTTCCAGCGGATCGACCGCGATATCCACTTCCGGCAGGCCCGGCTGGATTTTGCCCACTTTTTCCCCGATGTACAACATGGGGGCCTCGTCCCGCTCCCCTTCCCCGATGACGATGGTGCCATTCACCGGGATTTCACGGAGGGTTTGCCGCATGGCGGTGACCGCGGCCTGATCGGCGGCGTCTCGCTTGCCGGTGCCCATCAGTCGACCGGCGGCCAGGGCGGCTGCCTCCACCACGCCCAGCACTTCCCTGGATAAGGTTCGTTCTGAACTGAACAAATTGTCTGATTGATCGGTTGTCTCGTGTGGTTCAAATGCCGGGTTCACGTTATCACTCCGCTCCAATACCGTGGTTGATGTCATCATAAACGATCTTCCCCCTCATCTCGGTGTTAAATGGATTCGTTTTTCTAATCCCCTCACTGAGATGTCATCCTATCAGAAGGATGGTTGCGTGTCTGTGATCCGTGTGAAGTAAAACACCGACATTCATCTTGAACGCCGGTGTTTCGGGTTGTGCAGGAGGAGGGGATTAGGGGGAGGAGGAGTTAGTAGGGGAGGAGGAGTTAAGGAGGTAATCGGAAGACAATTAAACAGGGCCACCCATGTTTCTGCCCAAAAACAGTTGTAACATTTGGGCAAACAACAGTAGAAGAATCTGATTGACATTATTCACGGGCGGCTGAGTGACTGGCGGATCCGTCACAACTGGCGGGGTGGGCAAGCCCGTCCGAACTTGCACCAGATCATCCACGCTAATGCTGTTGGCGTTGCCATCCAGTTTGGCAATGGCGGCAAAGTTTTGCCGTAAGTAACCAGCTACGGTGCTGCTGGGATCCGCCGCTAAAAAGCGTTTGGTGCTGTAGCTATCCAGGTTGGCCTTGGTTAATTGCCCGTTGTTCACGTTTTCCACGGCCTGAATATTGAGGAAGCCTTGCAGCAGTTCGGCGGGTTTATTGGCTTTCAGGGTGTAGCCAAAGGGAGTTGGAAATAAAACAGCCATAGAGCCTCCTGATGACGGATTTATGGAGTGCAACCCAGAGGTGATATAGCTCAATAAAAACAAATATATACTGGTTATTTCTTTTGTTTTGGAAAATCCAAAAAAATCCCCGCCGGTCAGGGCGAGGATTTTGCGTTTCGGATTTTATGCCGGGCGTCTTAGCGGGGCCTTGAAGGCAAGCGCGTTTCGGCATGGGGATCCGTGACCCCGATGGGTTGTCCTTGCTTGTTATAAACTGGTAGACCCGGGGTGGGTGAGGGTTTTGTTGCGCTCGTTGTGGCAACCGGTTGAATGACCGCAGCCTGAGACAGGGATTGGTCGCCGTTGGGCAGACGCTTGGCAATGACAATCAGCAAAATAGCCGCCAGCATAATGCTACCCGCCACCCAGGTATCGCTGCCAGCCCCGTCCAGACCCACCAGAATCCCAGCCAGGGCGCTGGACACATAAGAGGCCATGGTGCCGCACAAGAGGGCTTTAAAGCCCAGTTCGGCCAAATCTTTTTTCCGGGAGGGGGCCATTTGACCAATGCCTCCAATTTGCATGGCAATGGAGCTGAAGTTGGCAAAGCCGCACAGGGCCACGCTGGCTATGGCCAGGGACTTGGGGTTCAGGGTCTGGTTGGTAATGGCCGGGGCTAAGCTGGCGTAGGCCACAAATTCGTTGATCACCATTTTGGTGCCCATCAGTCCTCCCACAAACTTGGCGTCCTGCATGGGGACGCCTAAGGCCATGGCCACCAGCGAGAAGATGGAGCCCAGTAGGCCGTTCAGAGACAAATGGGCCAGATCCAGACCCACCGCTTGCAGGCTGAGCCCGGCGGCGGCCAAAGTCAGGCCGATTTTACCCACCACAAAGTCCATCAGGTTAATCAGGGCGATAAAGCCTATCAGCATGGCGCACACGTTCAGGCCAATTTTCAGGCCCTCGCTAGCCCCCCGTGAAGCGGCGTCAATCAGGTTGACGCTTTCCTTCTGGATTTCCAAGGCCACCTGGCCCCGGGTTACTGATTGTTCCGATTCCGGGTAAACCAGCTTGGCGATGACCAAAGCGCCCGGCACGGCCATGAGGCTGGCGGTCAATAAAAATTCCGCCGGAATGCCCATTTGAATGTACACGGCCATCACACCGCCAGCGATGCAGGCCATGCTCCCGGCCATCACCGCCAGTAATTCGGAGCGGGTCATGGTGGCCAAATACGGTTTTACCAGCAATTGAGCCTCAATTTGCCCCACAAAAATACTGGCCGCATTCGACAGGGCCTCGGAGCCGCTGGCTCCCATAATTTTGTAAACCGCCCAGGCTACCCATTTGACCACCCGTTGCATAATGCCCAAGTGATAGGAAATACTGACCAGGGTGGCCACAAAAATGATGGTGGGCACCAGTTTAAAGGCGAAAATAAAACTGCCCCCCGGCCCGAATAGCTGATTGAGCTTGTCCGGCTGAGAGACCAAGAAGCCGAACACAAAACCGGCCCCGGCATCGGAAAAGCTCAGCAGTTTTTCGATGCCTTGCCCGATGTTATGGAAGAGGACTTGTCCAATTTTTACCTTAAGGCAAAACACGGCCAAAAAGACCTGAAGGGCCAATCCGCTGACAATCAGGCGCCAATTGATGGCCTTGCGGTTGTTGCTCATTAGGTAGGCTAGCGCCAAGAGGGCGAAAATACCAATCAGGCCAGTAAATTGGCTCATAACAACGAGGATCCTCTTAAATCGGTACTCATCTAAAAACCGGACCATGAAAATTGTTGCAACAGGTTCATGCCAAGTCCGCCCCATAAAATACCAAAAACACGGCCAGCGGTTGAGGGGTGACCCTGTTTGCAGAGATAGTGTGCCCAACGCCTCTGATTTGCGCTTACCCACGCTTTCAGTAGAATAGGGCCTGTCAGCCTTGTTTATCAGGACGTTGTTTTATGACCCAAGCCCAACCTGCTCTGCCCCCGGCCATTGAAACGCTGGAGGAAGCTGTTCAGTTTTTGGACAGTCTGGATGTGTCCGCCATGAAGCTGGGTCTGGAACGGGTGCGGGACTTGCTGACCACCCTGGACAACCCACAAGACCATTTGCCCATGGTGCATATCGCCGGGACTAACGGCAAGGGTTCGGTGACGGCTATGCTCACGGCCATTCTCAATGCGGCAGGTCTTAAAGTGGGCTCCTTTACCAGTCCGCACCTCATTCAGGTCAGAGAACGCATTGGGATTAATGGCAATCCGATATTGCCGGATGACTTTCAGCACGAAGTGCAGTCTCTCAAGCAGCATCTGGAAACCTTGGGCTGGCCCCGGGATCAATGGCCCACTTACTTTGAGTTTTTAAACGTGATGGCCTACCAGTTTTTCCGGCAAAAGCGGGTGGATATTACTGTGTTTGAGACCGGTCTGGGAGGACGGCTGGATTCCACCAACGTGGTGCGCCAGCCCAATTTAACGGCCATTACCACCATTGGCATGGATCACATGCAGCATCTGGGCAACACCTTGGCGGCCATCGCCGGGGAAAAGGCTGGCATCATCAAGCCGGGGGTGCCGGTAGTGGTGGGCGCCCATATTCCAGAAGAGGCCTTGAATGTGATTCTGGAGAAGGCCCGCCAACAAGAAGCGCCGGTCATCATGGCCAGTGACCAGTCCTTGGTGGTCAGTCCACGGTCGAACGCCACGGAGGGCTTGCTACTGGAGGATATCCAAACCGGGGCTGCATACCGCCTGTCCCTGTTGGGGCCGTACCAAAAGCAAAACCTGGCCATTGTGCTGGCCTGTGTGGAGCAGTTACGTCAGCAGGGCTTCGCTATTTCTCAGCAATCGGTGTTTGAGGGCTTGCAGCGAGCCTATTGGCCGGTGCGGTTTCAGTATTTCCCCCAGCAGCATGTCGTGCTGGACGGTTCTCATAACCCGGATGGCTTTACCTCGCTCCAGGAAACCATACAGCTATACTTTCCACAGGAACCCACCCTGTGGCTGGTCAGCTTGCGCAGTAATCGCGACCCGCAAGCCTTGATCGAGGTGATACGCTCCGCCGGTCAGCCCGTGGGTATTGTGGTTACGCACGCGAATCCCAATCACCTCTATCATCCGCCGGAATCCTTGGCCCAGCAATTGCGGACCGCTTTCCCTGAATCGGATTGCAGGATAGAAACCGCCCAAACACCCACGGACGCTTATGCCCGTATATTGGAGCGGCGAGAAGGCCTTTCCGGGGAAACGCCGCTGGTGCTGGTGACGGGCTCTCTTTACACCGCCGGGGAAGTTTTGAGCCTGGCCAAATTCTAAGCCCTGGCTGGCCCGATTAGATTCTTTACATAATATTTTGTTGTAGTCGGTTGTTTGTCATCCATGCAGCCTCCTATACTAAAGGGGCTGATTCCGATGGATGAAACATGGAATTTTAAAAAGTTCATCCGTAAGTGATTTCGTTATTGAGAGACGCACCCCATCATTAGGCCGGAAACCCATTAGGCAGGAAGAGAGACAGCCATGCAGAAAACCTTTCTCAAATTTATGATGTTTGAACTGGTGGAGCGAGTGGCCCGTTTTCGGCTATTGCTGAGCGAGTGCGCCAATGCCTTACTGGAAAGCGCGCCGGGCTTGTACAGGAGTCTGCTGGCTGAATGTCAGCTTCTGGAAGAACGCTTGCTGGAGCAAAAGAGCGCTCTCAATTCCCTGTTTTCGGAATCGGCCACCAGCAGTAAACAGTCCACTGCCGCTTGTGAAACTTTGATAGAAACCTCTTACGCCCGCTTACAGGCCCTGAGTCAGGTGTTGTGCCGACTGAAAGAATTGACCGTTCCTTCTGAAAGCCATCTGTTTTTGAAGGATGTATTGCCAGAGACCTTGTTAAAGCAGGCCGGTGAGCATTCGGTGTTTCTGGGGCCAGAAGGGCCTGAAAATGGGAATTTGCCGGTTCTGCCCAATGTGCTGTTTGACAGGCTTTCCATTTTGCAAAAAAACAATCCCCTGGGTTGGGTAGGGCTATGTCAATCCTACGCCCGGCATTTGCTGGAATCGGCCTCCACGCTGGAGTCTCTCAAGCTGGAATTGCTGAAAGGGCAGAAAAAGCTGGCCGGTGGCCTGACTGAGTCCATTGCGGAAGCCCTGATTGTCCATGCCATTAACCTGCGCTTGCTGGGCCCGGCTTATTATTTTCAGGCCTTATCCGAGGCTTTTTTGAGCGGAGACGGGACGTTTTTACAAGTCGTGGAGCCTGCCCTGTTCTTCGGCTTGCACCACCAGAACTTTAGCCATAAAAATCTGGTCATTCTGCATGAGGCCTGCGAGCGTTCCAAGCCCGAGCAGGCCGCTGAGTTGCAGCCACTCTCTGAGGAAGCGTTGACCAGTCTGTTTCGGGCCGTGGAAAAGGTGATTCCCGCTAAATACGCCTTTAACGAAAAAAATATGCAGCGGGCCATTCAGTTGCAGGAACGCCTGAGCGAGGGCATCTTGCTCAGCAGTACCCCGCTTTTCCCGGTGGAAGCGGTGGCGGATAATCTGGCCCAAAACCGGGATAAGGCCGACTTCTCCATTTATGGGCCGTTGTCCATGCTGACCGAGTATCCCCACAGTCCCAAGGAGATTGTGAACGCCGGGTGGCTGCATAAAATGGAGCGTGGCCCCATTTGGCTCTACACCATTTTTAACGAGGGACAGCGAACCGGTTTGGAAACCGTGCTGGGCCTTTTGGAGTATCAGGATCACTTGCTGCGCAAATCCATCGAGACTTCGGAGATTCACCGGGTTTTGTTGTGCGGTCAGTAAGTGCGGAAAGAGCGAGGTTTCCCCGATGATTTTAAATGAAGCGCAAATCCTGGAGAGGCTGGTGGATTCCGATCCCGAGCGACGCATTATTATTACGCCCTTGCTCAAGCCGGAAGAACAGTTTGGCCCCACTTCCGTGGACTTGCGTCTGGGCACGGATTTTCAGGTGATGGCCCGCACCAATATTACGCACATGGATCTCATGAAAGACCCGGACGCCTTGAGTCGGGACGTGCAAAAGCACATGCAGCACGTGAAGGTGAAACCCACGGAGCCCTTTATTCTCCATCCCGGTGAATTTGCCCTGGCCTCCACCCTGGAGTATGTGAAAGTTCCCCTGGATTTGGCCGCCCGCTTGGAAGGCCGCAGCACCTGGGGCCGTTTGGGCTTGCAGATTCACGCCACCGCTGGCTTTGTGGATCCGGGCTTTCGGGGGGCCTTGACCTTTGAATTGTCCAACGTCAGTAATATTCCTTTGCCCCTGTACCCCGGGGTGCGCATTTCCCAGATTTGCTTCTTTCTGAGTAGCACCACCCATTTGCCTTACGGTAAAAAGCGCTTTACCAAGTACAGCGGCAAAACCACTACGGCGTCTTCGGCGTTCTTTAAAGACCCTGAGTACAGCCGCATTCGGGAAGCCCAAAAACAGCACAGCTACCGATAGAAACGAGTCCACTGTTTGGCCATGGCAGAGATAGAACTTCCTTTTCAGCGGTTAACGATCATTGGGCTGGGACTCATTGGCGGCTCCCTGGCCATGGCGGCCAAAGAACGCTTCCCCCACTGGCACATCACCGGGGTGGATTCTAACCCGGAGGCGCTCCAGTATGCCTTGCGGCACGGGGTCATCGATCAGGCGGCGTTGGAATTGCCTGAGACCCTTGAGGACAACCAGCTGGTGATGATTGCCTGCCATTTGGCTCCCAGCCTGACCGTGTTGGAAGCGTTGGCTCCCAAGGTGCGGGGCAAAAACATCTGGGTCAGCGATATTGGCAGTTGCAAGCAAAAAATCGCGGACTTGGGCCAGGCATTGCTACCAGAGCAATTCATCGCCGGGCACCCCATGGCAGGGAAAGAGCATTCCGGCATTCAGCATGCCACTCCCTTGTTGTTTGCGGGCAAGTCCTATTTGCTGTGTCCGCATGCTCAAATTCCTTCGGAACGGCTGGAGCCGTTGCGCAGCTTTATTCAGTCCTTGGGGGCCTCGGTCAAGTTGATCGACGCAGCCAAACACGATCGCTATATGGCATACGTGAGCCATCTGCCCCAGTTGTATGTCATCATGCTGACCCAATTGTTGTATAAGAACGAGCCGGGCCATTTGGTGGCTTACCACGGGGCGGGTCTGGATGATCAGCTGCGACTGGCGGCCAGTTCCTATACGATGTGGGGCGATATTTTGTTGCAGAACGCTGAAAATCTGGAAGGGGCTTTGCTGGGCCTGCGGGACACTTTGGATGAGGCGTTGGCCTTGCTGCGCCATCAGGACTCCGAGGGGCTGGAGGCCTGGTTCCAGCGGGCTAATGAAATGCATGCCCATTTTGTGGGGTTTAAAGCCCCGTCTCTCAACCGCTAGAAATTTTGATGGCCCAGAAATTTTAACAGCCGAGAAAAGCGTTCATTCGTCGGAGGCGGTTATTAGTCATTCCCGCCAAGGTGGTCTATATCTGGGGGTGATTGTGCTTGCTATTCACGCTAACATCCGCCGGGAAGAGACTGGCTCTCCGACCAAAAGGACAAGCTCTACCCGGTTCAGGGACAAACAGGCTTACCGAAACCCGAATGAAATCCTGCGATTGCCAGACTGGCCCATCAGGCATCCGGCCAGAGGGGGAGGTGCTCGTTCACCCTCAGAACCATCGCAAGCTGGATATCCCTCATGAGTTCGGCACTGGGCGATTGGCCATACCGCATCATCAAGTCCCGAATTAAAGGATCATAATCGAAAAACTTGCCAGAGTCTTCGCCATACGCACCGTCTGCCTCGACATAAGGATACGCCTGAGCATCGTAGTTGTATTTGGCCGCAACCGCAAGGGCTAATGAATACTCCTTCCGAGCCTCTTCCTGGCGTTGATGATAAGCGTCCCAGGCGGCATCAACAGCGCCAATGGCCTTAACAGAACCGCCAATAGGATCCAGCATTCCCACCACCTCCATGATGGTCTCCAAGGTGGGGTTATCCGTGAATTCCCCAGCGATTTGCAAACCAAAACCGGCTAACATGCTGGCTAAACCGCCGCCAGCGCCAAGCTTGCCCAAGCCATCAACATCCCAGGCAATGGTGCCCTCCGGCGTTTTCTTGCCAATCACCGTGCCATCCGGGGCCAACAATGTGCCGTCGGCCTGGACTTTAGCAACTGGCTTCTGCTTGTCCACGCCCAAAATAGTTCCTTGGCCATCCAGGGCGTCATAAGTGCCATTGGGAAGTTTCAACACCTTGCCATTGGGCCCATCTTCAAGTCGCCCATAACGGGTATTATCCGCATAAGTGTAGACGTCTATTCCCTTAACTCTATCGTAAGCAAGCCCATACACATCCTCTCGACCCACCAGCTTGAATGCGGGATGTCCCCTGCCATCGGTTTTTCCATTGGTCAATGTTTCTTCTGTTTTGGTCAAATCCAGGGTGCCAATCACCTTGCCGGTTTCATCTTGCACAGCCCCGCCCGCATCCGGCGATAAAACAGCCAATCCCCCATTCAACAGGATTTTTCCATCTTCACCCATAACTCCCAGCTCTATATTGCCATTCCAGGTTTTGACAATGCCGGCATAATGAGAAGCATGGAGATACGTCCCATTGTCCAGTTTGACCAATTGTTTACGGTAGGTGGTGGTATTGGCCAAATCAAAGCTGCCCACTTCCAGGCTACCATCGGCAGAGAGTACCCTGCCGTTTGGTTTAAGAATCTCACCACTGGGGAGCTTCACATTACCGGCAGCGTCCATATTCCCAATACCAAAACCGGTCTCTATGGTAGCAATCAGACTGCTGGGATCATTAGCGTGCAGATACAGCCCGTTATCCAGTTTGACCAACGGTTTTTTCCAATGGGCGGTTTGGGCTGCATCATAAGCCCCAATTTCGACGGGTTTGGACTCATCCAGGGTAAAAACTCGGCCATCCGCTCTCAAGACCGATCCATTCGGGAATTTCACGGTGCCATCGTCCTGAAGGGTGCCAACAGCAGTGCCATCAGCCGTTTGAACGGCCCCGGTATCCATATCGAAGACCAGTTCGTTACTGTTCATTTTGGCCATGGGACTCGCTAGGCTGGCTCCCTGGGATGGCTGGTAAGTGCCAATGACCGTCTTGCCGTCTTTGGCCAGCACATTACCCTCAGCGTCCACCGTAACACCACTTTTATTAACACGATCCTTGGACCACTTCTTAGACCCCACATCATAATAAAAACTGGAGTTACGCACTCTAACTACGGCGCTTTGGGATTGACTGGTTCCTACGGTATCTAAGGTCCCAAGCACAGCGCCATCATTTGCTGTCACGTTTCCATCCAGTGCTAACCTGAATTCCGTATCTAGTTGAATCGTGCCATCTGATTGAACTGTTCCCAGCTTTATACCATTACTGCCATAGGTTACATCCAGCGATTCGGGATCAATTTTGGCAGTTCGTTCTTTGGGATCTCCCGAGCCGGGGAATGTAATTTCCGCGCCACCGCCAGGTTGCATAGTACCCACTGGCGTGCCATTGGGAGTGGAAATTTCTCCAGTTTCTGGTACCAAGGTGTAATCATTCGGTAAATATTTCAGCGCTTTATTGACATCAACAGAGCCGATTATCTGCGATCGATTGTAGGTCGTTTTATAGGCGTTCGCGAGATCCGCATTTGACAAATCACCAATTTTACGTTGTGATGAATCAAATAAATACGGCTTTCCATCCACTGACACTGTATTCCAGGCGTGAGGCCCTAATTGTCTTTTGCCTGATTGTTTATCGAGGAACACATAGTTCCCTGACTCCAGGGTGGATGGAACACCTAAACGATCCATGAGCAATTTGGTGGCAATGGCTTTGTGTCGGCAAACACCATCGCCCTCGTTCATATGTTCTCCCAGGGTCCCTCCTCCCTGCTTCCAATCACCTGTGTTGACTGGAAATTGTGCATTGACATAGGTCATGGAGGCCTGGAGGAATTTTTCAGGATTCCCGGTTCTCTGTGCGTCCGCTAAAAGCGGTCTCAGTTTTTCTTCACCGCTGTCCAGAAAGGCTTGTATCGCCGGATCCTGAGTATTCACTTTTACATCATTGATTATAAAACCATTCGGTAATGGCTCACTAAACGTGGCAGGGTATGGCGCTTCGTTAGCTGCCCAGTTATAAGCCTCACCAAGTAGAGGCTCTTGAGCGGGTTGTCCCATGGGGCCTTCTACGGGGCCCACTCGCTGATCAAAACCTGGAACCGGTTTATACAGACTTTGCTCTTGAAGGACCTTTTCCGCAGCAGCAGCATCCGCGGCGGTCGGAATCGGATTTAAATGTGGCAAAGCAGAAAGCGCTGGAATGAATTCATCGACTGCTGCCGCTGGTGCCAATGCGCCTGCCACTGCTCCTGCCACTGCGGTTCCTACCGCTGTCGCTGCTCCTGCCGCTGATGCTGCTCCTGCCGCTGTCGCTGCTCCTGCCACTGCGGCTCCTGCCGGTGCGGTGGGCGGCGGGGCTTCTTCTTCACCAGGCGCTGGTGCGGCAGCGTCTGGGGGCGCTGCGGTGCCTGACCTTAGCTGCATGGGGGCGAGCGGTGGCGCTGGGCCGTTTGCTGCTGTCGCTGCTCCTGTCGGTGCGGTGGGTGGCACCGCTTCTTCTCCGCCAGGCGCTTGTGTGATCGCTGTTGCGGCATTGCCTGTTGGCGCTGCGGCGCCTATCCGGGGTTGCATAGGAGCATTGACTGCTGGCGCTGGAGAGGCCGCTGGAGCATTTGCTGCCGCCGAAGGGGATGCCGAAGGCGCAGGCGTTAATGCTCTGGTTTGCATGGCCAGACTGGCCTGAAACTGGACTTTTGGGTCGAGAGCGGCTTGAGGCAGGGTTGTAGATTTGGGGGCCGGTGTCGGCGCAGCCGCTGGGGTAGGCGCAGGTGTGGGGGTGGGTGTCAGACCAGAGCGGGTGGCAACCGGGGGTGGGGCAGGCTGGTCTGATCCAGAGGCAGGAGCAGCGCCCGAGGGTGTGGGCGATGCCGAAGGCGAGGGCGAAGGTGACGACCCTTCAGACTTATTATCTTCTTTGGACTTTTCCGAAGGCGAAGGCGACGGCGACGACTCCTCAGCTTTCGCCTCCTCTTTTTTGGGCTTTTCCGAAGGCTAGGGTGACGGCGACGACGCCTCCTCAGCTTTCGCCTCCTCTTTTTTGGGCTTTTCATCGGGCTTTTTTGTCGGAGAAGGAGGCTTGGCGGCTGGCGAGCCAGAAGAAATGGATGTCATACGCACCTCGCGCTACCAGGTGGGAAAGAAAAAATAATCTGTATATACATATATAAAAACAGTCGTTTTGGTAAATTGATCAAAACACCCTGACCCGCACTGATAACAGGCTTCTTCCTATTGGCACGCTGAATGGCGATGTGTTGAAAATCAGTCAGCCAGCCCCGGTGAATGGATCGAGCCCAAACGCTAAAACGGAGTTTAAAGTACTTCAGGCGGGCTTGCCGCAAGGAATCGGCCCTCATACGGTCACTCCCGAAAGAAAGCCGCCGAGGTATCGCTTCCCAGCTTGCCAATGTGTGCGCCCGTAATCAACCCGACTTTCGCCTGAAATCCCACGGTTCCCGAGAACGGGCGGCCTGTCTAAGCCTGAAAATGACTGGCCCGGTCACCGCCCAGCTGATAAGCCCATCAGGTTTAAGCCTCATAGGGGTGTTAGCGTGCTACCTTGTACTCCGGCGTACTCCGGCGTACTCCGGCCTCAGGCCAGGACGCTAAACCCCTGACTCAGTCCTTTAATAGCGGTACTTTTCGGTTGAACCTCATATAACGATTCTGTCATCTGCATCAATCGCTTCTTTTGTCGCTTGTCCCAATGAGCGAGGCTTGCCCCCCATCGTCTGAGTCCAGCGAGTTGAAAAAAATGTGGACTGGGCAGCGTTGCCAAAAGAAATTCCACAACCTGGATCGCCTATTTATGACGGCCTATGTGGGTTTCAGACTCTAATTCATCTCCCTGCGGTCAGGATGCCCGGTTGGCTGCAGTCAGAATATCCACCACCGCTTGATGTCCAAAGCTTTGAGCCAGAGCCAGCGCGTTTCTGCCATCATCGCCAGCATGATTGGCATCAGCGCCCACGGAGAGTAAAAAGCGAACCATCTCTGGGTGTCCAGACATACTGGCCAAGGCTATCGCGTTTCTGCGCTGTCCATCACGCTCACCCAAATTCCCGCCCCGTTCCAGGATTTTTTTCATGACAGCCACATTGCCCTTAATGGCAGCGAGCATTAATGCGGTTCTCATATTTTCATCCCGATAAGTCAAATCCAGTTGCGGATGTTCCAGCAAACGCAGGGCGACATCGCTGTGATTGCCCTCTATTGCCAGCATTAACGGCGTTTTGGAAGGGCCTTGCTGATCTTCATCCTGTAGCGTAGGCGCGTTGAGATCAATATCCCCTCGGGATAACAGGCTATTCACTACGGCCAGATTTCCCTGTCTGCTCGCGGCACCCAGTGCTGTTTCCCCAGAGAGGCTGTAGGCATTGATATTGTCTGCCTGCACCAATAATCTTTGAGCTTCCGCAGTATCACCAGCATAAATAGCCGCAATTAACGGAGAATGACTGTTCATCGGTGTATATAGCCCCTCTTGGAAAGAACTGATCTCGTCCATTATATCATCTGTTCCCAAGGCTGAATCATCGGAAAAGTTTGAATATCCAAAACGAACTTCTGCTTTGCGATGAAAGCTATCCAAAGGCAATGCCGGAGTTGCCCTGAGCGCTGAACTCTGACTTTTCTGAGGGAAACCCATTTGAAAAGCGCTGGCCAGTATAGGAGAACGTGTAATAGACATTAAACAATACCTTCTTTGGGGGAATTTAAGTGTGGGACTTCTGATCCAGGTAATCTGAGCGGTAATGCTATAACTACGGTAAATTTTGAGATTTGCTACTATCTGTAAAGACTGTAAAGAAAGTCAAGGTACTCTGGAATCAAGATCCTTTAAGGGCCCCTTTGTACAGAAACAGCATAAAAGGGCGAAATGGCAGATCCTCCATTTTCACCCTTTTTTAAGGGAAAGATCCAAGGCGGCAGCAACTTTACCAAGATAATCAATACCGGGCTTATCTTGCTAAAAAATGGCCTGTCTCCAGAACCGACTATTGAGGAAGGCGATCCAGATATTTTTTGTATAATTTCTCCTGCTCGTTACACTGACTGGATTCTGTGCAAACAAATGGATTTGAGTACGCCATTCTTTGTTTCAAAAGCATCGCGAAATTCTGGAAGCGTTCCAGGTGTCCGTTTTCTACGATGCATTCATAGAACGAGTCGTTCAAGGCCACGCCGAGTTCCAACATTTTGGAAAAACATTTCTCAGCGTCCTGTTCTACAGCATGCAGGAGCCTCCCTGGCCCAATTTTAGTGGTGTCAAATACCAACGTCGGGAAATTTCGCCTTTGGGAATTTTGACGTCTGGCGAGATAGACCGCTTCTTCATATTTACGCTCCCTTTCAAAATAGCCTAGCTGGTGCAGCGTCTCTATCGCCTCAGGCTCATCAAATTTCAGGGCTGAATGCAAAAGTCGGTCTGCTCTGGAAGGTAAGTCGGAAGGATTTGCCGCATTGAATTGATCCAGCGTTTTCGATTCCTTCAAGGCATTCAGTTCTGCATTGAAGCGGCGTGACTCCTCTTTCAGTTGAATAGTCTGTTGAAGCGATTTAATTTGCTTTTCCAGTTTGCTTTTTTCACTTTGAAATTTCGCTAAGAGTTCTTTGTACTCTTGCTCCAGCTGTTTTTTCTCTGTGGTCAGGCTTGAAATTTCCTGAAGGTCAGCATCAGAACTTGATGGCTGCCTGGAAAACGCGTCTTCCTTTGAAGCGCTTTCTTCCACGTTTTGAGGAGCGCTTTCAGGAGATTTCGGTTTTGGAGTCATGCCAAATTGAACGGAAGCAGACCCATGCTGCGGAAAACGTGAATGGATAGAGCTGTTAGAGATCACTGCGTACTTCCTTCTGGTGGTTTTATCGTCTGCTGGTTGTACCGTTCAAAACCGGCTCAAACGTTTTGCGTGTTGATTCTTTAAGCTTTGTGAAGCCTATCCACGCGCACGTTCTTTTCAAATTTCCTTTTGGAGTAGTGCCGGTAGCAAGGGCTTCTACCGTTTCTCTGAATCACGAACTAGGAGGCATCAGCCGAGCCAACCGGTGCTTCGCTTCAAGGTTTTTAAAAAGGGCATTTTTGCAGGCTTTTTTGGGGCGGTTCCACTCTGGAGGGCATGGTTAAACTCGGACTGAAGGCATTTTTTTTGTAATCTTTGTTTTTATAAAAATATTGATTTTATATAAAAGAGTTCTAGTTTAAGCGCATTTAAGAATATCGTCCAGAGGTACACTATGTCTTTAAGTGTTAACGGTAAGTCTAACCTGTCTTCTGCTTCAAAGCGTGATTCAAAGCCCCAACCTAAAGAAAAAGAGAAAGAAAAAGAAGAAAAAGAAGTAAGTGCAGCGCAATCCAAGCCGGAAAGTAAGTCCGCATCAAGTCCCGCACCTTCGCCTGAGGCTGAGAAAAAAACAGCCACTACAACCAAAAAAACCGAAAATACGCCGGCTCCTGACTCTGGAGAAGGCCAGCCTGCCCCACCTTCGGTTGCCACCCGCTCTGGGTTGACACCGTCCTCCTCCCCTGCGACGAAACCGGCCCCCAAGCCTACAACCCTGCCTCAAGGCGCCCTGGACTCCAGAGTCCAATTTCAGGCCAGTCAGGCCATGCAAAGCAAAGCATTAACGCCTGCACCTTCGGCATCACCGCCAGCGCCTGGTGAAGAAGAATCGGCGCCACCCACCGCACCGACAGGAGCTTCCGCCGCAACGTCCGCAGTGGCAGCGCCAGCGCCTGCTCGTATGCAATCACGGGCATTACTTGAGCCAGATCCGTTAGAAGCTGCACCGCAATCCACCGCAGCGACAGCAGCCGATGCTCCGCCGCCCACCACTTGGACGCCACAAACCCAAGTGTCATCAGGCCCGCCGAGTGATCCTATAGATCCCGTGCATCAGCAACAGCCTGCAGGCGCAGCGCCATCACCGCCTGGTTCCGTTGCAGCCGATGCCGCGCCACCTGCTCAAGGCAGCGCAGAAATCATACCTACAGGCACGGGGGAAATACCGCCGCCAGGTGAACTCCCTCCTCCAGATTCCGCCGCGGCAAGCTCTTCGGCGGCTACAGGCGCAGCGCCAGCACCGCCTGGTTCTGCTGCAGCCGATGCTGCGCTACCTGCTCAGGGCAGCGCAGAAATCATACCTACAGGCACGGGGGAAATACCGCCGTCCGGTGAACTCCCTCCTCTAGATCCCACCGCTGCGAGCTCTTCGGCGGCAGCAGGAGCAGCGCCAGCTGGCACTGAGCAACCGCCCTGGATGGGGGTGGACAAGAAAGGAAAGCCTCAATACAATCCTGACATATTCAACCAGGAACTCGCCAAATATAACAGCAGCTTGCCAGCCGACCAGCAACTGACGCCTGAGCAATTGGAAGACGCTCAAAAATTGACTAAACAAATAATAGAAGGGCAAAAACACACTAATCAAACGACCGGAAGAGTTTATGAGAAAGGCAATCTGAATGGCGATTTGGCCAAGGATTTACAGCAGGAGTATGAGGATTTACTGAAGGTGGATTCAAAAGCTAAGCCACCCTCAGCGAAGCAACTCGCGGCTCAAGCCAAAAAAGTCGAGGTACTAAAGACGAGTCTGACTCCCGAAAAGGCTATTCAGATGTTCAAATTCCAGACTGAAATCCAGAGTACCGGGCAATTGGAAATTGGTCCCCATCCTTTGTATCGTATTTTTGTTTCTCCAGATAGATCGCAGTCCGCTGATGCTCTACTGGATAATGCCCAAAGCCTGAGAGAAAGCATGTTGCGTGATGAGTCTGTGTATAAGGACGGTCGTAATTTGTTCAATAAAGTTTTTAAATCGGAAGATAATCAAGTAACACATTTTATTCCCTTTGATGTAAACCCGGAAACTAATGCAATACGTATAAAAACATACATGCCGGTGCATTCAAATGAAAAAGGCCAACGTAAATATATAGAAGCTCCCACTCTGGCGGATATGGATCAACCAGGACCGGGTTTTGTTGAACCAGGACAGTCACCCATCAGTACCGTGCGAGCTGCCGCTAACACGCCATTACCTGATGCCCCTCCAGCGGAGGTCGCAGCGGATGATGCAGCGGATGCCGCGGTGACTGAGGAACTAGTTGCAGGACAAGAGGCCCTCAATGAAGTGCCTGGCGGGGCAGAGCTGAAGGCGCAAGAGGTTGCCATGTCTGCCGCGGAAGAGCAGGCGGTGGCCAACGAAGTGTTAGGCAGCATGGAATACGCCGGTATTTCTACCCCGGAGCAGTCTCAACAGGTTGCCTCCGCCGTGCAAGCTGCCGTGCAGGACGATTCGGTGGCTAGCCCAAGACTTGTTGAGAGTGTTGCCGTGGCCGCTGAGGCTGAGGCTGGGGCGGAGGGGGCTACATGGGCCGCCAGGAACGCCGGCAAAATTTCGAAAACGGCTAAAGGTATATCCAAAAAGCTCGGTATCCTGGGTGTGGTTTTAACCGCAGGGACAGCGGCCTTTGATTTGGGCAAAATTATTTACTATACCGCCAAGGGCGATCGTGACAAGACCAAAAAGGCCTGGCTGGATCTGCAAAGGCATGGCTTAGAGTTCGCTGCCGGAGCAGTTGGATCAATGGTGGGAAGCGCTGTCGGCGCTGCTGCCGGTGGCGCAGCCGGCACGGGCCTTGGCGGCCCAGCAGCCGGTCTTATAGGGACCTCAGTAGGCCGGTTGACTGGAGAGATTGCTGGCGCCGCTATTGGCGTGGAGTTAGCCGATGAATGGTGGTATGCCATGCATCCCGAACTCCAGCCTGGGGAGACAAGCCCTAATGCGTCAAAGCCAATTGGGTCAAAGCCAACGGGGCCAAAGCCACCTTGGGCGTACCCAATGGGCTAAAGCCCATTGGGGTATGACGCATATTGATTTGATGGATTGGTGTAATCGACCGGTACCTACCCTGAAATTTGTGAGCGCCTGTCATCCAGGAAAGTGAGGACATCTTCGCAACTATCGTAGCCGCTGCCCCAGGTTCAGGTGAACCAGTCTAACTCCTCAACCCACCGGGGCAACGGCAGGAGGATGACAGGCACATTGAATGCTGAGCGTGGCGCGGTATGCCTACCAGGAGAACCAGGTGGGATCAAGCGCTGGATTACTTAAGCCCGTAGTGAAACAATCATTTTGCCCCCCTAATATTGCGCCTCGGCTAGACAGCCTCCCATTATAAAAAAGATCAAATTCAACGGCATCTTTTACGCCTGTTGCCAGGGGTAAGCCATCCGGGTCAAATTGAAAGCCAATATAATGGGTGGTGCTGGTTCCCCCAAAAGCAACTGCTCCCCCGCAGCCAAACACCCCTATTCGTAACAGCCCTCCCCCGTGTAAGCGCAAACAGGGCTGAACGCTGTCGCAGGATACCAGCCCCCCCGACACATCGTCAATAGAGCTGGTGGTATCAATACTGAGAAAGTTCATATAGGGGGTCAAATCGGCTCCCTTGGTGTTAGCACTGGCCCTACCGTTGAGCTGTAATTGCTGGTAGGCCCCCGTAATCATGCCCGCCACATCCTTGGCCCGGGCCTTATACTGTTGATTCTGCTGGGTCACCAGCACCTTGGGAATTGTAAATACAAAAATCTCAGCCAAAATAAGCAGGGTGACTAGCAATTCCGCAAGGGTAAAGCCTGACCGAACGCCTTGAACAGGGTTATCACTTTTTGAAAGGGCCATTTCGAACTCCTGCGGCTGCAACTAGTCACGTTGAGAAACGCTGCACGTCATGGTTGTGCGTGTTCTTATTTTATCGGCGGACGCCTCTGAAAGTTGAGCAACGAAGCCAAAGAATTAACATTCTTTAACGATAGGATTAATCAGGCCCACTCCCAATCAACCGTCCCATCCCAACAGTTTAACTGGTTTGGGTAAAATTGGGATGAAATCCGTTTATGAGACGACCTTCAACGCACGTTCAAAATAATGTTGGGCGGGCGGTTGTACAATTCCCGCAAGGTGGTTAAATCCCTTAATGTTGGCGTTTGAGGCGCATCCGAGCGCAACTCGGGGTACAGCAAGTCTCCTTGTTGTGAACTTTTGCCCTTGAGGCCCAAAGCGTGTCCGAATTCTTTTGCGGCCATGTTTTGAATCAGCAGTTGGGCGGCTTCTGGACTCAGCGTTTTGGTGGGACTTAATCCCAGTGAGATTTTGGATTCATCCTGCAAAATGGCCAGCTTGCGATATTGCTGGTACTGCAACCCGGCGGCGGCCGCTTGGGGCACCAATGAAAAATAACCGGGCGTAAAGGCCGAGGCCACCTGTACCACCGTCAACAGGGGGCTGCGCTTGGGAGGCGAGTAGTTTTTGTAAACGTCAGGCACTTTCTCCGGGTCGGCAAAGCGATCGGTGTAGGCCTCAGTCCAGTTCACAATAATATCGGCGGCTTGCGGGTTCTTGATTTCCAGAAAATGGACATACCCGTCTGTGCGCTCTTTCCAGAGTTCAAAACCTTTTAAGGCGGCGGCTTTGTACTCGGCTTTGTAAAGACTGCTGGCGGGGCTGTCCTTGGGGGGCTCCTCAAAGTAAACCCGCAGGGGAAAGCGCCCCCAGCGAACCACTTTACCGTCGGTTACCTTGAAAATCTCATCCAGATAACTGTTTTCCGGGTCGCTAGAGGGAGATTGCGTCAGGCTGGCGTCCAAGGTGTCACCGGTTAGCAGGGCGTCGCTGCTGCCCATCAGGGCACTGTAGACTGTTTTGGTGCGCACGGCCAGCGGGCCGGTTTGGAGCTGTCCCAACACCTGTTGCTCCAGGGTTTCCAGCCGTTGATTCAGAGTGGCTTTCTCCGGCGGGGTGATTTGCAGTTGCCCTTCCATGTCCCGGATCATTTCGTTCACCGAGAGTTTGGAAAGACTGGCCGGGGCCTTGCCTCGGGCTTCGGTGGGGCTACTAGCGAAGCCACCGGATTTCCCCGTGTGAGGAGAACTTTGCCCGGCGGCCAACAGGCGGTTGGCCACTTGCTGGATTTGGGGAGAATTATCCACGGCCAGGGCCTTGTCCACCCAGCTTTTCCGGTTGGGGATATCGTTTTTCCCCTGCCCCAAATACACATTGGCCAAGGATTGCCGGACGGCCTTGTTGTTGGGATCATGGCTTTTGGCTTTTTCCAGTAAGGGAATGGCCTGGGTGTACTGCTCCTGAATGGCCAACTGGTAGGCCTCATCCAGATACATACCGGCCATGGCTTTCTGGAAGGCCACCTCTTGAGGACTGAGGACGATGGCCTGCTCCAGCAGGGCGCGCATTTTCTGGTAATCAGCGGTGGTAGGTTGAGTGGTGCTTTCTTTCAGCGCTATGGCCTGGGCAAAATAGACACTGGCTCGGCTACTCTGAATGCTCTGGGCGGCGCTGCTGCCGGCCGTGGTCAGGGCCTGAGCTTTGTCCAGATACTGAAAGGCGGCTTCAAACTGTTGTTGTTCTTGCAGGCCTACGGCATGGTTGGCGTAAATCACCGCCAGATTGTTGCGCAGCGTTTTATCAGTGGGGGCCAGCTTCAGGGCTTTTTCGTAGGCGGCCATGGCGCTGGGGTAATTCTGTTGGGAGGCTGCCAGATTGCCCTGATTGACAAGGCTTTCCAGCGTTTCTGCGGCCCATCCAGATGTCTGCCCGACTGTGTAAGTGAACAAGCTCACCCATAGCAATCCGGCTAAAACGGGTCGGAGACGCAAATGGCTGAAACCGGGATGCCTGACAATGAGGTGCCTAAAAAGGAAATGCAATGAGGGCTCCTTACCGGGGCTGGCGTTTGAGGACGTTTATCCATTTTATCAGGCTTGTCAGGGCTTTGCGATTCGGGCTCGGCTATCAGGGTCGGTTGCCTTTGGTTATAATGGACTCCATTGAATCAATACGGATGAGATTATGGAAACCTCCACTGAGAAGTCTATTTTACAGATTGACAGCTACCAGCCGCAAGCCATTGAAGCCAAGTGGCAACGCCAATGGGAAGAAACCGGCCTGTACAAGACCGATACCGAAGAATCCCATATGCCCAAATACTATGCGCTGTCCATGTTTCCCTATCCGTCCGGGCGTTTACACATGGGCCACGTGCGCAACTACACCATTACCGATGTGATTGCCCGCTTCAAGCGCATGCACGGTTTCAACGTGCTGCACCCCATGGGCTGGGACAGCTTTGGGTTGCCCGCCGAGAACGCCGCCATCCAGAACAACATTCCCCCGGCGGATTGGACCTTCAGCAACATCGATTATATGCGCAAGCAGCTGAAGCAGCTGGGTCTGGCCGTGGATTGGGATCGGGAAGTGACCACCTGCAAGGAAGATTATTACAAGTGGACTCAGTGGATGTTCCTGTACCTGTATCAACGGGGCTTGGCCTACAAAAAAGAAGCGCCGGTCAACTGGTGCGAGCAATGCCATACCGTACTGGCCAACGAGCAAGTGATTGACGGGCGTTGCTGGCGGGATGATTCCCTGGTGACCAAGAAAAAGCTGAACCAGTGGTTTTTTAAAACCACCGAATACGCCGATCGCTTGCTGAAAAATCTGGACAGCCTGAAGGGCTGGCCCGAGCGGGTGTTGTTGATGCAAAAAAACTGGATTAACAAATCCATTGGGGCCGAAGTGGAATTTGCCGTGGAAGGCCGGGATATCAAGATTCCCATTTTTACCACCCGTCCCGATACCATTTTCGGGGTGACCTATATGGTGCTGGCCCCGGAACATCCGCTGGTGGAGCTGCTGGTCAGTGAAGACTACCGGGAGTCCGTGCAGCAATATATTGAAACCACCAAGCTGAAGAGCGAAATGGATCGCACCGCCACGGACAAGGAAAAAACCGGTCTGCCTTTGGGCGTGAATGCCATCAACCCCTATACGGGAGAGGCTATTCCGGTCTGGATTTCCGATTACGTGCTGGTGGAATATGGCACCGGGGCGGTGATGGCCGTGCCTGCTCATGATGAGCGTGACTTTGCCTTTGCCCAGAAGTTCCAGCTACCGATTAAGCGAGTTATTGAAAACCCCAGCCAGCCTGGGCAGCCGCTCACTGCGGCTTACACCGAACCCGGCGTGTTGATTGACTCCGGTGAATTTACCGGTCTGGAGAGCGAAACGGCCAAAGAGAAAATTACCCGTCTGGCTCAGGAAAAGGGCTTCGGCAAAGAAAAAATCCAGTACCGCCTGCGGGATTGGCTGGTTTCCCGGCAGCGCTACTGGGGCACTCCCATTCCCATTATCTACTGCGATCATTGCGGTACGGTGCCAGTACCAGATGAGGATTTGCCGGTGCGCTTGCCCAAGGATGTCGACTTCACGGTCAAAGGCGTATCGCCGGTGGCCACGTCGCCCTCGTTTAAGCACACGCCTTGCCCCAAGTGTGGCAAAATGGCCAAGCGGGAAACCGATACCATGGACACCTTTGTGGATAGCTCCTGGTACTACTTGCGCTATATCGATCCGCACAACGAGACCAAGCCCTTTGAGCCCCAGCTCATTCACCAGTGGATGCCGGTGGATCAGTACGTGGGCGGCATTGAGCATGCCATTTTGCACCTGATGTACAGCCGATTCTTCATGATGGCCCTGAGTGACAGCGGCTGGACGGAGCAGGATGAGCCCTTTAAGAACCTGCTGACCCAGGGCATGGTGCTGAAAGATGGCGCCAAAATGAGCAAGTCCAAGGGCAATATTGTCGATCCCGACGCCATTTTCAAGGAGTTTGGGGCGGACACTGCCCGCTTCTTCATCCTCAGCGATTCCCCGCCGCAAGCGGACTTTGACTGGAAGGAATCTGCCGTGGAAGGCTGCTTCAAGTTCCTGTGCCGGGTGTGGCGCTGTGTGACTGAACACCAGAGCGCTATTAATTTCAGCCTGCCTTTGCCCGCTTACGAGGAGATGTCCGGCCAGACCCGGGAGCTGTTCCAGTGGACCAATCGCACCATTGGCGGCATTACCACGGACATTGAGACCCAGTTTCAATTTAATACGGTCATCAGTAAAATTCGGGAATTTGTGAATTTCCTGAGTAAGTTTGAGCCCGGTGATGAGCCTAACGCCGTTTACAGCCATGCCATTGCCGCGTTGCTAAAACTGATGGCCCCCATTACCCCCCATTTGGCCCAGGAGTTGTGGGTCATTTCCGGTGGGGATGGCGCCTTGTACACCCAAAGCTGGCCCAAGTGGGATCCGGTGGCCACCCAGGCTGACACGGTGGAAATCGTGGTGCAAGTGAACGGCAAAGTTCGGGATAAGTTCACCGTGGCCAGTGGTTTACCCCAGGCCTCGTTGGAAGCGATGGCCCGTGAGCGCCCCAAGGTTATTCAGCAAATTGGGGATCAGACCGTGGTCAAGGTTATTGTGGTGCCCAACAAGCTGGTTAATATTGTGGCCAAATAGGGTGGTGAAGTAAGTTTTATTGCTTCAACAATCGTTTTAAAAGCCGTGCCTGTCTCAAGTACGGCTTTTAAATTGAATACGGGTAAAAAATTTTATTTGATCCGCATCAAACGGATGCCTTCTGTTTTTCAGAATATGTTGATTGAAGTTTAAGTGAGCAGATAAGCCATGTTCCCAGTCCAAAATTACCTTGGGTTTTCTTTGCCTAAATTTCCAGAAGTTACGCGGAATAGTAAGGCCCAGAGTAGGCCAATCACTCTTACCCGGAAGGCTTTAGAGGGTGATACCGTTCTCTTTAAGGGAAGGCCGATTGACGTTGTTCAAATGGCAATTAATGAGCCGAGAAGGGAATATCGAGATTTAAATGCGTTTAATGCTAAATTTGAGCCGGGTTTTAACCAGTATAGAAATGCTGTCATTATTGGCGAGGCTACTTTTATGAACGCCTCCAACGTGCAAAATGGTTTAGCTGGCCGTAACAATCAAGCGCCCAGTGTTGATTTTAGTGGCATGCAATTCATTCCTGTGACCAGACCTCATCCTTGGGACCCGGAACGCCAGATTGAAACCGACCTTTGTTTTATGAACGCCGAATTGGTAAATGCGGATTTTAGTGGCAGTATTTTGCCAAAGACCAATTTTATGAATGCAAAACTAACCAATGCAAATTTCAAAGACGCAAAGTTGCCTAATGCTTGTTTTATGAATGCTGTTTTAGACAATGTTGATTTTGAAAATGCCGATTTGGAAGGCGTCGAATTTATGAATGCCGATTTGACAACGGCTCGAAATTTAGACAAGGCAAACTTGACCGGGGCCACTTTTGGTGGTCGAGTACAATTTCCACCGGGTTTTGATCCGTACGTTCATGGAATGCGATAACCCTGGTTTACCCTTCTTCTGGCAGGAAGCAATCGCTTTGCTGAAGGTGGGCTTTCACCGCTGAAAATCCGGCGTGGGGCAATCTGTGGACTTGCTGCTGATAAAATTGCCCCACGCTGGGCACATCGTTTGGGCTCAGGCAAATCATGCGTCTGCCGGTGGGATTGTCCACAATAAGGTCATGCAGGCGGGCTCTTTCTTTTAATGTGGTGCCGGTCTATAGTGGACTGTAGTCCGCTTCAGCGCTGCCCCCACCCTGAAGCCGGTGGATGATTGTGTCTCAAGAGGTAACTGGTTTGTCTCCCGAACGCCCCCCACATATCCCGGTTTTACTCGATTCGGTTCTGGAATGCCTTCAGCCGGAGTCGGGAAAAACTTACGTGGATGCCACGCTGGGCGCAGGCGGCCATGCGGAGGCCATACTGCAACGCATTCAACCGGGCGGCATCCTGTTCGGGATTGATCAGGATCCCAGCGCTCTCAAGCTGGCCGCCGATCGACTGTCTCCCTTTGGCAGTGCTTTCCAGCCGTTGGCCGGTAACTTTTCAGACATTCCCTGTTTGATGCCTCCGCAAGCTTTGCCCATTACCGGCGGCATTCTGGCCGATATCGGGGTGTCTTCCATGCAGCTGGATCAGGCGGAACGGGGCTTCAGCTTCAGCAAGCAGGCCCCGCTGGATATGCGCATGAACCCTCGGGGTGACTTAACCGCCGCCACGGTGGTCAATACCTACGGCGAAGCGGACTTGGTACGGATTTTCTCCGAATACGGGGAAGAGCATATGTCCAAGACGCTGGCCCGAGAGATTGTCAGCCATCGCAAAACACATCCTTTTGAAACCACGCTGGATTTGGCCAATTTTATCGCCGATCAGTACAAACGAGTGGGCAAGCACGAGAAGATCCATCCGGCCACCCGGGTCTTTCAGGCTTTGCGCATTGAAGTGAACGATGAACTGGGCAGCCTGCAACGCTTTTTGGAGGATGTACCTGCCTTGCTAGCGCCGGGGGCCAAGTTGCTGGTGATCAGTTTTCACTCGCTGGAAGATCGCATTGTGAAAGATTTTTTGAAAACCCAGAGCCGGGATTGTATTTGCCCGCCCCGCTTGCCCATTTGCCAATGTGGTCATCGGGCTACCTTCAAGCGCCCCAAAGGACAGCCTTATACGGCCTCTCCTGAGGAGCTGAAGCTCAATCCCCGCTCCCGCAGCGCCAAGTTGCGGGTGGCAGTTAGGCTTTGAGTGTTTTTTAAGAAAGGTCAGTATCCCTTCACAAGACGTTTGCAACTGTTTGAGTACAGCGAGTTAATAAAGAAAGTTTGGCAAATCTTGCCAGAACCAATTTCACGGCTTGTCTGAGCGGCACGCAGTTTTGCAAACGTCTTGTGAAGGGATACTGACCTTAAGTAATAAAAAACCCGCCGGGGCGGGTAAACTTTTTGTCTGAGTAGATTTGAAAAGTAGGTAGATAGAAGTAGTGGAAAAACTTTGTCGCTTGCTGCGTACAATTGCATAAAACCGTTCCGCAGCATTTCGATGTTAGTGTTTAACGAAATGTTACGACTTCCACAAGGATTCCCACAGGGCCTGATTGGCCAGATTTCCCCAGTTCAAGCTTGCGGAAATCCGTCTTGGCAGAACGTCGTAACAAGTATAGGCGCTTCTGTTAATGATGATGGCTAGCTTGTCATCACCAACCGTGTTGGGCCCGGTGTTGCCATTCCAGTCAATAATGATTCCATCGACTTCACAGCCTGGGCCGCCCCAGGCCGTCCAGCCGTCAAAGCTGGCGATAACCGCTCCGTTGTGGAGCAAGGCGCCGGGGTAGGTGTCGTAACTGTAACAGCCTTCGGTTTGGGAATTGGTTTTACAAACCTTGACGGCGTTGATGTTGTCCAGAAAGACATTGGTGCTGGAGGCCGTCGAGCCACCAATATCTATTTCTTTGTATTTAATTTGCTCTAACGTGGCCACGGTTTCTTTTAGAATGACCTTTTTCATCCCGTTTTGCTGGCTGCTCAGGATTTTAGGAATGGTAAAAGTGGCAATCTCCCCCAGAATGAGGAGAGACACCAGTAATTCTGCCAGAGTGAAGCCTTGGGTGAGGTGCTTGCTTCGAGTCATATGCTAGACCCCTCAATAAGGGATAGATCGAGTCTATTATCGGCCACTTGGGCTAGTACTTTAATATTAGCCGTTTAGCGCATCAAGTCGTAGACGATCCAGCCCAAAAAAGGTGCAAGTCGGCTTGATGGGCTTGAGTCTGCCTGATGCCTCAGGTGCCATCCTGGCTAGTCGTCTTATTGGCTAGTTTTGTAAGAGCCACTTACCACAAGGAGTTCCATAGGGCCAGGTTTGCCGCATTCCCAAACAAAGGCGATGCGGCAATGTGTCGGGGAGGCACGCTACCGCATGTGTAGTTGCTTATATTGATGATAATGGCTAACTGATCATCTCCCGGGGTATTGGGACCAGTCTCCCCATTCCAGTCTATAACCGCTCCTTCCACGACACATCCTGCACCGTTCCAGCCAACGGACCAACCGCCAAGGCTGCCCACAAAAGCCCCATTATGGAGGTTGGCTCCCGGCTCACTGCCAGCGTAGGGGTAACAGCCTTCAGTGATAGCGTTTGTTTTAAAAACCTTGACGGCGTTTAGGTTATCCAGAAAGACATTGGCGCTGGTGTCCGTTGAGCCACCAATGTCTATTTCCTGGTACTTAATTTGCTCCAGGGTGGCGATGACTTCTTTAAAGATGGCTTTTTTCATCCCGTTATGCTGACTGCTAAGGATTTTAGGAATGGTAAAGGTGGCAATCTCCCCTAAAATCAGCAGAGAAACCAAAAGTTCGGTCAAGGTAAAGCCATTGGCACGCTTGCTGAGTTGAGCCATTTACCCTCGTCCATATTGCCAATCAATAAAATACTTATCGAGCCAATGGACTAAAACTTTAATATTTTCCGTTTAGCTCATCAGATCGTAGATGATCCAGCCAAAAATGGTACGGGGCGGTTCGTTGGGGTTCAGCAAGTCCTGAATTTCCGCTTGTCCGGTGCGGGTGGTTCCGTCCATCCAGTTCCGGTGATCCATACCGGCAAACAGGCGGGTGTTGCTGTTGCCTTTCAGTTTTTTCAGGGTTTCCCATAGTTTTTCCGTGGAAATGGCCACCCCTTGCTGGGTGGAAATATAGCGACCCAGCCACAAGGTACTGCTAATGGGACTGATCCCGTCGTTAAACATCATCATGGAGATTCTGGGTGGGGATTGTGTTTTTGCCGAAGCCACTGGCCTGTCAGCCGGGTTGACCGCAGGGGTTAATGAGGCTGAATTGTGGTTGGTATCTGCGATGGCCAGCATGGCGTGGTTGGAGGATTGGTTTGCCGCTGCCTGACTGACACGTACAGGACCGTTTCCATGGGCTTCTGTTTCTGCGGCAGAGCGTGCTGAGGCCAGCGGCAACTTGGCGATAGTATGGCGCACCACGGAAAACAGGACATTGCGCCGGAAAAGGTTTCCCACCAGTACTTTTTCCCGGGGTGTTTGAGCGGTGCTGTCCAGTTTTTCGGCGATCAGCGCAGGATCGACCTCCAGCCCAAAGTAGCTGCCGTAGGTGACAAACCGTTTTTTGTTGGCCAGAGCGTATTCCTTGCGACTGGTAGCGGTGGCGCTTTGGGCCAGTTGCTCCGCCGGAAGCGCCCCGTCAAAATTATCCCAATGGAAGTCCTCCTTAAAGCTGGGGTACAGCTTTTTGGTGATGCCATAAGCCAGCTTTTGTCCCATGCGCATCAGGGAGAATCGAGACTCTGTTTTGATTTGCTGCCTGACCCAGTCCGGGTTGGCCAAGGGGGAGCCGTGAAAGGGTGTGGCAATGGTTATGACTTCATCGGTATGATGATCCAGATAGGGGTCTTGCAAGGCGTTACGGGTCAGTAAACCGCCTTCGCTGTAAGCCAGGATTTTAATAGGCTTTTCCTGATGGGTCTCAATAAAATGCCTCAAGGTCAGCTTCAGGTTGTTGCTGATGTCCGGCACACTGCGGCTGCTGTCGTAGTGGTATAGATAAATTTTATAGCGGCTTATCAGCTTGCTGTCCTTGTTGGCCACCTCCAGAAAGCGTTCCCAGTTAAAGTCCGTCCCGGCGGATGCCCCAATCCCATGGATCAGAATGAGCGGGGTGCGGTTTCCCAGCGGGGAGGTGTCATAGCCATTCAAACCGCTGCGAACTTCTTTCTGCAGAACCTGGGCGGTTACCTGGGCCTCTTGCAGCTTAATGCCAGCGCCAGTGGGCTGATAGGGGCGTTGGGCAGAGGCTTCCGGCGGATTCAGGCTGCCAAACAGCATTCCCAAGCACAGCAGTGAGAGGCATCCGTAAGTCGCGGCGCGTTTGCGCGTTAAAATGTCACAATCCAAGCTAAAAACACCTATCGTTTCTGGAGGAACCTTGAGAAAAGCCGATCGCAGGAAACGGAAAGAGACCCTCACTCGATGAATCTGTGAACCAAATCCGTTTGTTCTCTGAGTATAGTCGAAATTTTAAGACGTCGCCCCGGTCAAACAACCGAGGTATTAAGATTATATTAAGATATCTGTCGTCGAAATTCAAGCATTTTTGTATAAAACAATCATTTAGATCCCGCGTTTTGGTTTCTCCCGGGGAATGTTCTTATTCCAGCAGGGGTTTTCCTTTGGTCTCCGCGCCAAAAACGGCGGCCCCGACAGTGACCAGATAGGCCAGGGCGAACAAAAAGGCGGCCACGCCATAATCGGACAAGGCGCTGTTTCCAAACCAGTGGACGCCCAACTGTTGTTTGCTGATGAGTTGGACGAGATCCCCGACGTAAAATACGGCGATGGCGGTGATAAACCGGCCCGCATTCAGGCAAAAGCCCGTAGCGGAGGCCCGGATGAGGGTGGGAAATAGTTCCGGCAGATAAATATACATGGCCGCCTGAATCAGGCCGATGAAGTATCCGAGCAAGGCCGTTTGCCAGTAAATAACGGGCGAAAAGCTGGTATTGGTCAGAAACAGCAAACCAGAGGCCAGCAGGCAGCCCAGAGAGGACAATATGATGGTGCCTCGCCGTCCCAGCCAATCGCAGAAGAGGCCCGCCATGCTACAGCCAATCACGGCGGCCACGCCTTGATACATCGTTGCAACTCCTCGTTCGGTGCCGGTGCCGCTGGTTTGCAGCAAGTCCTGAACCCACAGGGGGATCCAGGCCAAGGAGGCCCAGTACCCAACCAATAAACCGCCGAATGCCAACCCGCCAATAATCAGGCTCTTGGCGTGGCTCGTCTGAAACAGCGCCTGCCAATGGGAGGCAGGTTTGTCCGCTTGCAGGCTGCGCTCCTTGGCCTCCAGCCACCGATCCGACTCTTTCAGAGAGGTACGGAGAAAGATGACCAGCAAGGCGGGCAAGGCCCCGATCCAGAAGGTGGTTCGCCAGTCCGGGAAGATGGTGTTAATGGATCCGGCCACAAAAACCCCGGCCTGATAAGAGGTAATGAGCACCCCGATGGCGATGGCCCGGGAGCGGGCTGGCCAGACTTCGGTCAGGAATGTGGAAATGCTAACCAGTTCGCCGCCAATGCCAAGACCAGTCAAGAAGCGACAGACCGCCAGCTGCTCCCAGGTTTGGGTCAGGCCAGCCAAGCCGGTGAACACGGCGTATAGTAAAATGGAGAAGACCATGGAGCGCACCCGGCCCAGCTTGTCCCCAATCACCCCGAACAGAACCCCGCCAGCCATCCAGCCCAACAGGAAAATGCTGGTGACGTAGGAAGCGATAGGGCCAATCACCGATTTGTCCGTGCTGCCGGTTAATTCCCCAATGGCGGTGGGCATGGCCACAGACATCAGGGTGGAGTCCATGCCGTCAAAAATACCGCCCAGCCAACAGCCCAGAAATACCAGTAAATGATACCGGCTAATCCCTTCAGACCAGCCGGGTTTCGGGACGGGCGTTATGGCTTTCGGATCAGATGCCGTTGATACGGGCTCTTGCGGATTTTTGTTTTGCTGCGGGTCTTCCGTGTGGGTCACTTTGGGTACCTTTCTCGATAAGGGCCTGGCTAACGCTTTCTGTAAAAGAGAGTCAATCAGTCCCTTGGGCCAGTTTCTTTGGCGGTAAGGGCTGACCGATTGAGGATAGTGCAATTGTTTTAGCCCCGTCAATGCGATGAAAAACAGGCTCTTTACTGGGCGCGCCGGTTTTTGCGACTTGATTTTGGGGTGTTTTTTCCGCACTTCCACACCAGGAACCTCTGGCACTTGCCAGAACCCTGTTTTTCGATCATATTGTTTGCCAAGGAAATGTCTAGCCTGAATGAGCCCCTTCCAATCCATTGCAATAGCAGAATTGTAATATGATAAAAGAGGCCCCTTTTTCATTGTAGTGTCCTACCCTGGGACATCTTGTTTGAACCATCCCCCAGTCATTGGCCCAGGTCTGGATTTCCGAGTTTATGCCCTGTTGTTAAATCGTCAGTCAAATTGGAGCGTTAGTCACCGATGCCCTTACCGAAAGTAGCCTATTTTTCGATGGAGATTGCCATTGATCAGTCTTTACGTACCTATTCGGGGGGGTTAGGGTTTTTGTCCGGTAGCCACATGCGCTCCGCCGGGCATTTGAACTTGCCCATGGTTGGCGTCAGCGTTTTGTGGGCGGAAGGCTATGGCGACCAGCAAGTGGGCGCCGATGGCAACGTGGAAATCGTTTATGTAAAGCGCCAGTACCCTTTCCTGAAAGACACCGGCATTGTGGTGGAAGTGGAAATTTATGGCCAGCCGGTCAAAATCAAGGGCTTGCTGCTGGAACCTGAAACCTTCGGCACGGTTCCCATTTACTTCCTGACCACCGATCTTCCTGAAAACACCCCTGAGCACCGTAGCTGGACGGATAAGCTATACGATGGCGACGAGCGCATCCGGGTGGCCCAGGAAATTATCCTGGGGATTGGTGGCCTGCGCGTTTTAAAAGCGGCCCAGGAAAACTGCGACTTAATCCACCTGAACGAAGGGCATGCCTTGCCTGCCGTATTTGAATTGATGGAAGACTTTAATGGCGATCTGGATCAGGTGCGGCGCTCTACCGTATTTACCACCCACACCCCGGTGGCCGCTGGCAACGAAACCCACAACGTTCACTTGCTGGCCGAGGCGGGCTTCTTTGGTAAAATGCCCGTTCAGGAAGCTATCCGTCTGGGCGGCGAGGACTTTTCCCTGACTGTGGCCGCCCTGCGCATGAGCCGCCTGGCCAATGGGGTTTCCCAGTTGCACGGGCTGGTGGCCAACAACATGTGGCATTGGGTGGACAACCGTTGCCCTATTATCGCCATTACCAACGCCACCAACCTCCAATACTGGCAAGATCCTCGCTTCCTGAACGTGGAAGACCCGGACAAGCTGCTGGCCATCAAGCGGGAAATGAAGGTCGAGCTGTTTGATTACATCAAGAAAACCACGGGTAAGCAGTTTGATCCCGATGTGCTGACGGTCGTTTGGGCCCGTCGCTTTACCGAATACAAACGTCCGGCCTTGATTTTGCAGGATTTGGAACGCATTAAAAAGCTGTTCAACGAAAAGAAAATCCAGCTGATCTACGCGGGCAAGTTTCACCCGAAAGATACGATGGGGCGTCAGATCTTCAATGAAGTCCTGACTCTGTCCCGGGAGATCCCGGAAATTGCGGTTCTCACCGGCCCGGGTTACGAACTGGAGCTAAGCGGCCTGCTCAAACGGGGCTCCGATGTGTGGTTAAACACGCCGGTTCGTCCTCTGGAAGCGTCCGGTACCTCCGGGATGTCCGCCAACATGAACGGGGCCATTCACTTCTCCATCTACGATGGCTGGGCCGTGGAAGGCACCTTTGACAACATTAACGGCTACCTGATCCACGAGAAAAATGGCGATGCCATGGAGTACCTGAATGTGGAAGATCGCCACAAGCAGGATTACGAAATCATGATGCGCATTCTGGAGAACGAGATTATTCCCACTTACTACAACAACAAAAAACAGTGGGCCAATCTCATGATTCACGCCATCCGCACGTCCCAGAGCTACTTCGATTCCGATCGCATGGCCATCGAGTACTTTGTGCGCCTGTACAAATCCATCGAGATTTAAGCCCCTCTTCTTTGGCGGTAAACAGGATATAATAAAATCAGATCCTTCTTGCGTTGTTGCCGGGAAGCCATTGAAGACATGATTAAATTTATCAACACCACCAAGCGTTACGGCAATACTTATGCGCTGAACGATGTGAGTTTTGAGATCGAAATGGGCGAATTCGTCTTTTTCGTGGGCTCCTCCGGCGCGGGTAAATCCAGCATCATGAAGCTGATTTATCGCGAGGAGATTGCGACCTCTGGCACCGTGCTGGTGGGTCGGGTGGATATCTCCAAGCTCAAGCCGGATCAGGTGCCTAAGCTGCGTCGTCGCATGGGTATTGTGTTTCAGGATTTCAAACTGCTGCCCGGCCAAACCGTGTTTGACAACGTGGCCTACGTGTTGCGGGCCTTGGGCGTGGGGCCTACCGAAATCCGCAAGCGGGTTCTGGGCGCTTTAAAAGTGGTTGGCCTGATTGATAAGGTGGACGCTTTCGTGGAGGAATTGTCCGGCGGCGAGCAGCAGCGAGTGGGCATTGCCAGAGCGATCGTCAACGGCCCGTCTCTGGTGATTGCCGATGAGCCGACCGGTAATCTGGATCCTGCCAATTCCATGGAGATTATGAACTTGCTGGAGCAGATCAACCAGCGCGGCACCACCATTCTGATTTCCACGCACAACCATCAAATCGTCAACCAAATGCGTAAACGGGTGATTACTATGCAAAATGGTGAGCTGATCCGTGATGTGCATGAGGGTGTCTACGAATAATTGTTGAAGGAGCGTCTATGAGCTCTCATTTCATGGACAATATGGCCACTGAAATCCGCATTACTACCCGGATTTTGCAGGAAACCTGGGGCGGAATGACTCGCACCGGCTGGATGAACCTGATCATCATTGTCACCATGGCTTCTATTCTCAGTATTTTTGGTACTTTATCCGTCTTTGTGCTGGAAACTCAATTATTCGTGGAAAATATCGGCTCAGCGTTGAAAATTTCCGTGTACGCCAAGGACAATGTGGATGTCACCGACGTGCAGGCGGAAATTATTGGCCTGCCTACGGTCAAAAGTGTGGAACTGGTGACCAAGGAAGAAGCCTGGGAAGACATGAAAAAGAACTACCAGGTGCCGGATATTCAAAATCCGCTGCCCAATACGTTCCACGTGCAGGTGAAAGATCAGGAGCAAATTAAGCCCACCGTGGCCAAGCTCAAAACACTGGATGGGGTGGAGGAAGTGAACTACGCCAAAAGTGTGCTGGACAAGCTGCAAGGGGTCTCTCGTTTGACTTCGGCGGTTGGCCTGGCCGTTAGTATCTTTTTGGGCACCCTTACCTTTTTTATCATCAGCAATACCATTCATTTGCTGATTGAGGCACGTGGCCGGGAAATCGAGATTATGCGCATGATGGGAGTGGGCAACTGGTACATTCGACTGCCGTTTTTATTGCAAGGGGCATTTTATGGTCTGGTAGGTGCTTCTATTGCCCTGGTGCCGCTGATGGCTGTTAATCACTATATTTCGTTGCTGTTTAACTACTTCCAGTTTTCCACCAGCAATTACAGTTCCGGGATGGTTACGCTGGTACTCTTCCTGATGGGCGTGATTGTAGGCAGTGGCGGAGCAGCTGCTTCCACCCGCAAATACCTCAGAATTTAGCTTGCTTGCTGCCTTGCTGCCACGGGGCGAAAGGCTTGCTGAAACTAGAATGATGGCTTATGATTTTTGCGGATCACTCTATTCTAAAAAAGGGCCGAATGGCCGTTTGGCGTGATTCTGAAAAGGCCTCTTCCCCAGCCTTAGGTCGGGTGTAGCAGGCCCAGCAACTGTTTTTAAACTTCTCTCCCCGCAGTCGTGGCAGATAGGATCAAAGTCAGCGAGTACGGACTAGACGCAATTAAGCCGATACGCAGTATTAATGTAGCCAATCAGCAGGATGAATTTGTAATGAGCACGCCTGAATCTCACCAACAGAACATAAATAACCCCACGGAGAATGAACAGTCCGGTTTGGGTTTCTGGTATCTTCAGTACTGGCCCGCTCTTTTGGTGGGTGTACTACTCAGTATGGCCATTATAGGCATGGGCGGGGCGCAAATCCCTGCTTTTCTGATTTGGCTCCCGCCTTTTCTGGCTGTCGTCTTATTGCTGATTGCTGTGATTGCGGCCCCCCGGGCCAAAAAGCCTCAGGAAGCCCCGTGGGAGCGCCGGGAGCGTGAAGCGGCTGAACGCTTGCAGCAAAATGCCCCGCTGGAGGTATCGGCTGAGGCCCCTGTGGCCGCAGAATCCATCGCTCCGGTGGAAGCAGCGCCCGAAGCCCAACCCGCCGCTGAAATGGTGGCTGGCGATGTGGATGTACTGGTGCTGTGGGGCTCTGAAACCGGAACCGCCCAAGGTCTGGCCGAAATGACCGAGAATCGCCTGAAAGAGGCCGGGAAAACCGCTCGGGCTGTCAGCATGGCCCAGGTTAAGCTAGAGCAATTACCCGGCTTTAACAAAGTGCTGGTGTTAACCAGTACCTGGGGCGATGGTGAGCCGCCTTCCAACGGCATTGACCTGTGGGAAGCCTTCCAGAAAAAGACCGTGGATATGAGCAAAACCGGTTTCAGCGTGCTGGCGCTGGGCGACACTGCGTACCCTGAGTTCTGCAAATGCGGCAAGGACTTTGATGGCTTCCTGGAGAAAATGGGCGCCAAGCGCATTTACCCCCGGGTGGATTGCGATTTGAACTACGAAGCTAATTACGAGAAGTGGTTCACCGGGGTGCAACAAGCCTTGGGCTAAACTGGATGACCTTTTCAATTTGATTCAAGCGACTCCTGACTGTTCGGGAGTCGTTTGGCGTTGGCCCGCCCGGTTTTTGACAACGGAATCTTGGATCCCAAGGGTTCTGCTTGAGGGGGGACTTTGTTTTTGCTATGGTTTACTACGTGTTGCACACTCAAGAATGCTTTATTAAAACTGAGTCAAAGTAAAACAGGATCTGAAGAAGGTTGGCTAGAAACGTCCCATGACCATCACTGCTCCCCCCCGCAAGGTTTATCTCGAAACCCTGGGCTGCCAGATGAACTTCAACGATTCTGAAGTGATGTTGGGCTTGCTGAGAACCGAGGGCTTCGAGCGGGTGGAGGATCGTGAGCAAGCCGACCTGCTGATTGTGAATACCTGCCAAATTCGAGGCTCAGCGGAAGATAAGGCTTTCAGCTACCTGGGAGCCTGGGGCAAACTGAAGGCCAGGAATCCACGCATTAAAATCGCCATGGCGGGCTGTGTGTCCCAGCAAAATAAGGACACCATCTTCAAGCGGGCGCCGTATGTGGATATCGTTTTCGGCACCCAGAATATTCACGAATTGCCGGAACTGGTTCGCAAGGCGTTTAACGGGGAAAGCAACATTCTGGCCGTGGATCGCCAAAAGCCCCGCAGCACCTACGATTACATTAACGATGTCGCGCCTGTGCGGGAGAGTGATATCTCCGCCTGGGTCACCATCATTGAAGGCTGTGATTACTTCTGTACTTACTGCGTGGTGCCTTACACCCGAGGCCGTCAAATCAGTCGCTCCCCCGAATCCATTATCCGGGAAGTGCTGAACCTGGCCGCCCATGGCTTTAAGGAAATCACCTTGCTGGGCCAAACCGTGGATTCTTACGGAAAGGACTTTACCGATCGCCAATATGGACTCGCCGATTTACTGGAAGAGTTAAGCGAAATTTCCGGTATTGAGCGCATTCGCTTTATGACCTCTCACCCGCTGGATCTGAACGATCGCATTATCCAGGCCGTGGCTGATCTGCCCAAGGTGATGGAATATATTCACATCCCCATGCAGGCGGGCGATGATGAGATTTTGGCCCGCATGAAACGGGGTTATACCGCCCAGCAATACTACGATTTGGTGCATAAAATTTACGACAAGGTACCCAACGCCGCTGTGAGTGGCGATTACATCGTGGGTTTCCCTGGCGAGACGGACGCCCAGTTCCAGCGCACCGTGGAATCCGTGGCTTTGTCGGGCATTCATAATGCCAACACGGCGGCTTACTCCCCTCGCAAGCAAACGCCTGCGGCCATTTGGGAAGCCCGTGGGGAGGAAATCCCGGAAGCGGTCAAAGAAGAACGTCTGCAAATCCTAATTGCGGCCATTCGGGAGCAATCGTTCAAAATGAATCGCCCTTACCTCGGCCAAACGGTGGAAATCCTGGTGGAAGGCAAGAGTAAACGCAATCCCAGCCGGTTGACCGGTCGTACCCGCACCAATAAAGTGGTGAATTTTGACACGCCCTTCAGTGAAGACGCCCTGGTGGGCCAGTTGGTGGCCGTGAAAATTACGGAAGCCCTGCCCTTTTCCCTGTTGGGGGAAATGGTGGTGCCGGATCATCAGCAAGGTTCGGACTTGATTCAAGCGCTCTAAATCGCTTTTAATTCAGTTTTAAATGAATGACCATGACACCAGAGAGGCAAGAGGAGACAGAGGCGTGAAGCAGACGGCACGGGCGTATGTGGCGTTGGGTAGCAATATGGGAGAGCGGGCGGCACAGGTGCGGCAAGCCTTGGGGCTTTTGCAGGCCCATGGGGCCATTCGGCTGCGGCAAATCTCCCGCTTTTTTGAGACTGAACCAGTTGGCATTCGGGAAGCCCGGGATCCGCAGTGGTTTGTGAACGCCGTGGTGGGCATTGATACCGAATTTAGCCCACAGGAACTGCTGAACGTATGCCTGTCCATTGAACGCCGTCTGGGCCGCAAACGGGATATGGAAGCCCCTGCTGAGCCGGGTGTTTACACCTCTCGCACCATGGATATTGATATTCTGTTTTACGAGGATCAGGTCATTGAGGAGCCTAACCTGATAGTGCCCCACCCCCGTATGCACCAGCGTAGTTTTACCTTGCTGCCCATGCTGGATATTGCCCCCCAGTGGGTGCATCCGGTTTTGCAACAGACCATGCAACAGTTGTACCAGCAATTGGATCACACCCAGAGCGAGCCCGGCCCAACCAATCAGCCTGCCTTGACCGCCGCCACCGTTTGATCCTGTCTTTATTTTTCTAGCTGGCCAGCTCAATAATGGTCTTGCCGTCGCCGCCCTGGGTGGCCTGCGCCGGGTAATAGCGCTTCACGTAGCTGGAACCCGATAAATACTGCCGAATTTGCTTTTTCAGCGCCCCGGTGCCCTGCCCATGCACAATAGCCACGGCCTGATACCCTGCCATCATGGCCTCATCCAGAAACTTTTCCACCTGAAGCAAGGCGTCATCAGCACGCTGGCCTCGCACATCACAGCTCAGGCTGGGGTCCAGTGGCTCATCCAGAACCGAGGCTCCTTCATCCACCCGCTTTTTGCGCTCTAGGTGCTTGGCTTTGGGCTGCTGTTTTTGGGGCAACCGGGATTTGTAGGGACGCTCCAGATCCGACACGGGTACCGTCATCCGCAAGATGCCCACTTGTAGGGTCACTTCCCTGGAGCCGCTGTCAATGGCGATAATCTCTCCAGTGACTTCCAGTTGGCGGCTGGTGACCGTTTCTCCCAGTTTTAAATCGGCCACTTTCAGACGAACCACATCACCGATGCTTTCCCGACTCTCAAAAAAGGCCTCATCCGCCTTTTTGCCCATGGCTTTTAGTTTACCAGCCATTTTTTCGGGATACTTCACCTGCCCTTGCAAGGCGGCTTTGCGCATTTCCTTTAACTGGTTTTCCAGGTCATGAATGCGACTTTTCAGGCTGGTTTGGAACTGCTTGAGGGTCTGGCGCTTGTCCGCTTCCAGCCTTTGGCGCTCAAACTCCAGTTTTTCATAAGTCTCTTGCGCTTCCAGCCGGTAGGAACGGGCCCGTTGCAGTTCTTCTTCCAATTGGCGATTGCGGGTTTCCAGCTCTTGCAATAAATCAGACGATTCTCTGGCCGGTGCGCTCAGACCCGCTCTTGCCCGACGGATGACGCTCTCCTTAAGGCCCAGTTTTTCGGCGATAGTGATGGCGTTGCTGGCCCCGGGCACCCCAATCATCAGGCGATAGGTGGGGCTGAGGGTTTCGGCGTCAAATTCCACGCTGGCGTTCACAAACCCCGTGTGCTGGTGGGCATCCAGCTTCAGTTCCCCCAGGTGGGTGGTGACGATGGTTAAAGCGCCCTTCTGATACAGCTCGTCCAGCACCGCTTTGGCCAGGGCGGCCCCTTCGGCGGGATCGGTTCCGGCGGCAATCTCATCAATCAGCACCAAGCCCTGACCCAGATCGGTTTCATCGGCCAAGAAAGACTTCAATCGCTGGATATGTGCGGAAAAGGTGGATAAACTCTGGGCGATGCTTTGCTGATCGCCGATATCCACCAACACGTTGGTAAACAGGGACATGCGGGATTGCTCGCCCACGGGCAGGTGCAGTCCGGCCCGTAGCATGCAGGCAAACAGTCCCACCGTTTTCAGCAGCACGGTTTTACCGCCGGTGTTGGGGCCGGTGACCACCATGGTGCGATCGCCGGTGAGGCCCAATTGAATATCATTGGCCACAACGGATTTGAGTGGATCTTTGCGGGTTTGCAGCACCAGCAGCGGGTGCCGGGCCTGCTTGAGATCAATCAACTGCTCGCCTTGAATCAGGCTCACCGGATTAGCGTTTAGCAGGCGACTCAGGCGGGCGGCGGCCAATCGGCGGTCCAGTTGGCCCAAGGCCTCTACAAGCGCTTGTAGGTCTTCCCAATGGTCGTGTAGGTACAGGGAAATCTGCTTGAGAATGCGCTCGATTTCTTTTTGCAAGTCGGCTTGCAGGCCTTGCAGGGCGTTGTTCAGGGTTACCAGAACCTGAGGCTCCACGTACACCGTGGAACCGGTGGCCGAGGCCCCGTGAATGACCCCCGGCAGCTTGTTTTTATATTCGGCTTTCACCGGAAAAACGGAGCGGCCATCTCGTTCGGTGACAATGGCGCTTTGCAAGGCCTGGGCAAAATCGGGGTTTTGTAAAAAATGCTGGATTTTTTGCTGCATGGCTTGCTTCTGGTGGCGCAGCTTTTGGCGCAGGCTGAACAGTTCCGGGCTGGCCGAATCCTTGATATTGCCGTCAGGTTCCACCAAGTTTTGCAGGTAATCCAGCACTTCATCCGGGATGACGGACTCGTTCAGCAGGTCTGACAGGTAATCGAGTTGGTTTTCACTACGCAGGGCCCGGGCAAAGTGCCGAATCAGGCGTCCTCCCAGATCCACCACCCGCATGGTAGAGCGAATTTCCTGTAGGTTCAGGAAGCCCTCTTTGGCCAGCCGTTTGACCACCGGGTTGATATCGGGCAGCAAGGTATCGCTGATGACATCCCCGTGTCGAATCAGCAGGGTCTTCAGCCCTTCCACCTCCTGCTGATGCTGGATGAGGGCGTCAGTGTCTTCAAAAAAAGGCTGGGCTTGCCACTGTTGAATGCCATACGGCGTTAAGCACTCCTGAAGCAATTGTTCAAAGAGCGCGGGCCATTCCAGTAAATCAAGCGAATCCTGCATAGACCCTGATTGTCTCAATGACAGCCTCTGGCTGCAAGTCTTTCATGCAGGCAAAATCATGGCGGCAGGGCTTGGCCAGATCGCAGGGGCGGCAGGCCAGCGATTGCTGCACGATACGGCTATTGGGCGGGCCCCACTTCAGGGCGTTCATGGGGCCAAACAGGGCCACCACCGGCACACCGGTCGCGGCAGCCATATGCAGGGTACCGGAATCGACCCCCACCACCAGATTCATTTGTTTGAGGAAGGCCATGCTTTCCAGCAGGGAAAACTGTCCGCAGTGGATATGCACCCGCTTGCGATAGGCCGACAGCACGTTGGTTTTCAATGTTTCATAAAGCGGTGTGTCCGAAGGGGCCCCCAGGCAATGCACATGGCAATCCTTGCGGGTCAGCAGCCATTCCACCAGATGCTTGGCATGATCCAGGGGCCATTGCTTGGCCGGATTGGAACTGGTCAGATGCACCACCACGTGTCGCTTGGCAGAGGGATCGGTGGCTTTGATGTCCGCCAGCACCGCCGCGGCCTTGTTCGCTTCCTCAGGAGCCCACCAGCTCTCCAGATGGCTGTCCAGAACGGGAATTTGAGCCGCCTCCAACAGGGAGAGGAAGCTGTCCACCTCGTGATCGTTTTTGCGATAGGGCACTGCCCGGGTCAGGAACAGGCTGCGGGCTTCGGTGCTAAAGCCGATGCGCTCCGGTATCCCCGCCAAAAAGGCCAAAGCCGCTGAGGAGAAGGAGCGTTTCAGCACAAAGGCCGTATCGTAATGGCGCTTGCGCAACAGGCCCACGTAATGCCAAAAGGATTTGGGGCGCTCCGCCCGGTTCTCGTAACGGTGCTTGCGGGTGGTATCGAACCACAGCAGCTCATCGACATAGGGACAATCCCGCAGGACTTCCCCGGAGTTGGGGGCCACCAGCATATCAATCTGGGCATCGGGGTAGGCGGCCCGCAAATTGCGCAAAAAGGGCACCGTCAGCAAGGTATCCCCGATAAAGCGATAGCGAATGACCAGAATTTTACGGCGGGGCTTAACGGCGGGAGGATGGGACATATCCGGCTCCTGCGGTGGGATGTTTGTGCAACTGGGTCAGAAATTCATCGTAAAACCATCGACCATCCAGCAAAGGCAGCATTTGCAAGGTGTAAACCTGACCCTGAATTTGGGAGGGCAAGAGATTGCGCACTTTGGTCAGGTCTTTATCCGTAGTGACCAGAATCGGGCCTTCTTGCGGGATTGGCTGTGCCTGCTGCACCTGTTGCACCTGTTGCATCAGGGCCGTCAGCTTTTCCACATCGGCGGGGGTGTACACATGGTGATCCTCAAACTGAACGTGCTGAATCAGGTTCAATCCCAGGTTTTTCAAGTCCTGCTCAAACTGGTTGGTCTGGGCAATGGCTGAAAAGGCGATTACGGGTCGAGTTTTTAGCGACTCAATGGCGACGTTATGGCTTTGCAGGGAGGCGAAATCGCCCATGGGCCGTAATCCAGCGGGCTGAAAAGGGACTGGCAGAATCTGGATGGGCGGCTTGGGCGGGATGGGCCCAAAGCGTTGGCTCCAGCCTTGCACGGTCTTCAGGGTGGCCTCGTTCACGGTTTTGGTAATGAAGATGACATCGGCCCGGCCCAGCTCGGAGAGCGGTTCTCGCAGGGGGCCAGCGGGCAATAACTGATTATTGCCCAGCAGTTGGTGCCCATCCACCAATAGGATATTCATATCCCGCTCCAGTTGAATGTGCTGGAAGCCGTCATCCAGAATCACGAAGTCCGGCCGGTAGTCCCTAAGGGAGCGTTGCAGATTCTGTACTCGGTTTTTTCCCACAATGACAATAGCTTCCGGCACCTGCTCCTGAATGAGGTAGGCCTCATCCCCGTAGGCGGGGTCTAGTGCCCGGGAATAATCCACCGGTTGGGCCGCGCCATAACCCCGGGATAAGATCACCACGGTTTTCCCGCTTTGCACCAGCCCTTTGGCCAGGGTAATGACCATGGGGGTTTTTCCGGTGCCACCCGTGGTCAGGTTGCCCACGCTAATGACGGGTACGGGCGCTTGATAGGACTTGAGCAAGCCATATTGATAGGCCAGTAAGCGGCTTGTGACGCCCAGCTGGTAGAACCAGCTCAAAGGAATGAGAGGGAGAAGCCAGGGATTGGGCAGGCTCCCGGTACGGTAGTGTTGGCGGGTCATCCAGAGTTTGAAGGACTTCAACACAATGGTCATTCCTGAGTTTGGGTACTTTGGCTGTGGTACCAGACTATGAACAGACCCGGCCAGTTGGGCCATCGGATTTTTAGCCAGACTGCTCACAGGCCACACACAAGCATTACAATGGTTTTATGGACAATTATTATGGCCGATTATCGACCACAAAACAACAATACAAGGAACTAGTCCATCAGTCGAAAGACCTCTTGGAGGCTCGATTAATGACGTTTCGGGGATCTTTTTCTTGCGACGCCTGCCAGGGGGCTATGCAAATGACTTTGGATGAGGCTATACAGCCACAGCACCAAGGTTGTGGCTATATCCAGTGGCAAAAAGAATCCTTGCGGCTTCTGGAAACGGACTTGGGCGGGGAAATTTTACAACGCCTTCAGCAGATCAGCGCTTACAGAGAACAGTTTGCCTGCCATTTGTGTGGGGCTTGCTGCCGTTTGGCCAGTCAGGATGCCGATTATGCCACCTTGCTTCAGCGGGCGGCGGCTGGGGATGACTTTGCTCGTCAGTTCACCAGCGTGTTTTTACCCTATCCCTCCCGAGAAGCGGCCCGGCAAAAAGCCCCGGATCTGGTGGCGACGGTTCTGGCTGAAACCGTGGAGGAGCCGGAGGGCACAGAACAGGTGTTCTTTTACCATTGCCCCTATGTGGGAGAGGACAATCGGTGTACGGTCTATGGCACGGAGAAGCGGCCTGCCATTTGCCAAAGCTACCCGGAAACGCCGCTGGTGTTCATCCAGCCCAAATGCGCCTGGCAACCCTGGAAGCAGGAAACGCACCCGCAGACCCTGATGGCCCACGCCCTGCTGCAAGTCAGTGAGCAGCTCCGTAAACGCTTGCAATCAGCCTTGAGTCTGTAAGGCTACTCAAAACTAGGGTTTGGTCATCGTAGTCGGAGAACTGGTTTTACTGGCGGCGTTTTGGGCCTTTTGCTCTTGAGACGTTTGATTCTGTTTGGCTTTGGACTTGCCCATTTGCTGTGAGATCGCCTGTAGGCCCTGGAAGCCTTCCCGAGTGTCCGTTAAGGGGTTCCAACCGGCCTCTGTAGTCAGCCCCAGCATTTCCGCATTTGAAATGCGAGCGTAAATCCCTTGAATGGCCTTCCGCTGGGCCTGATCCAACTGCCCCATTTGAGCCATTCTCTGGTTGCGGGCCTCCATCATTTTTTTTCGGGCCGCTTCGGAAAACAGGCCGTTGTCGCTCAGCCCTTCGTTGATCAGGAACATCAGGATGCGTTGACTTTCCAGCTCGTGATAGTGCAGTTGGCTGAAACGGGGCGGGGTGGGTAATTGGGCGATTTGCTGGTAAACGCCGCTGATTTCCTGAATGCTGGCCCCTTGGCGCTGAACATGATCACGGATGCCGTTCACGAGTGTCAGGTTAAACTTGGAAGGTTCTGTTCCTGCGCTCAAGCTGGTTTCGTCGTTCAGCGTCAGGGAGCGTGAGATTTTTCCCTTGAGTCTGAAGAGTTGTACCAGGTAGTCATGCTCATCCGGGGTGAGCTTCATCAAGGTGGGCGGTTTTTGACCGGTCACTTGCAGTTGCTCCATTAACCGGCGCAGGCCAGTAGCGGCTGCGTAATGACCGGAATCGGCGGCGTAGGCTTTTTGATAGTAATCCAGGGCCTGGGCGTCCCGACCTTCCTCTTCGGCCACTTGGCCCAGTGTGGCCAGGGCGTCGGGATCGTTGGGCAGGAGCAGCAATACCGTTTTGGCCTCGTTCCGGGCTTGCTCGTTCTTTCCAGACAAGAAGAGGGCCTGGGCTTTCATCCAGTGCGCTTTCCCGTTCAGCGGATCGACTTGCAGGATTTGTTCGGCCAGGTTCAGAGCTTCCGCTGCCCGGTTGTTCTCAAGGTAATGATCCCCGAGGGTGAGACGCAGCTCCGTTTGCCTGGCCTCGTTGGCTGTGGCGCTCATGCCTCTTTTCAAGGCATTTTCCGCTTGTTGCCAGTATGATTTGGATTTTTCAAGGCTGAGCGGGGGCTTTTGCCATAAAGCCTGATCGGCCAGACGGGCGTAAATCTGATACAGCAAATGATAGGCACTGCCCTGCTGGGCATTGAGTGTGATGGCACGCTGAGCTGCGCTCAGGGCCGGGCCATATTGGCGCTTTCGCATCAGGTAATGACCTTTCAGACGACTGGCCGTGGCGTTACTGGACGCCAAAGCACTGACCTGTCCGAAATGCTTCTCCAGATAAACCCAGTCCAGCTGGGTCAAAGCGGCTTCATAGGCGGATAAAACGGCCTGACTGTTCCCCGGCTGAAGGGCCAGGGCGTTTCGGAAGGCGTTACGGGCTTCGGTCATATTCTGAGCCTGCATGAGGCCTTTGCCCATCAGTAGCCAGCCGGTGGCGTCTCGCCGGTTTTTTTGCAGGCGGGACTGGGCGCTGGCTATCCATAGCTTTCCTTGCAGGGTGCCCACCCAGGGCTTGCTGCGGGTGAAACTTCTGCCAGAGAGGATGTTAAGGGCTGTTTGGTAGGCTTGTTGGGCTTCACCGGGCCTTTTGTTCTGTAGGGCCAAGTCTCCCAGCAGTTCAGCGCTCTGGAAGTCCAGTGGGTTCAGGGCCAAGGCTCGGCGTAGCGCCTCCAGGGCTTTGGGGCCAGGGCAACCTTGTCCCATCGCTTTGTACATCGGGGCGTAAGAAGCCCCTTGCTGTTGGGCGAGTGTTTCTAGCTTTTGGCAAGTGGCGGGCTGCGGTTGCGGAATCTGATAGACCTGGGCCAACGCTTGTTCCACGTCCTCGGCCAGGGCGGTGGCAAGTCTCTCGGGGGGCATCACCGTACCCATCCAATCGGCTACCAGTGGGGCCAGTGTGGTATCTTTATTTTCAGCCTGGACAAAAGCCTGCTGGGCCAGCTGGTATTGGCCGACCGCCATCAGTTTTTCCCCCAGCTGATACAACGCCACCGGGTGTGTGGCCTTGGACAGGGATTGCTGGAAATGCTTGTGGGCCTGTTGGGCCTGCCCGGCGGACTGCGCTTCCACCCCTTGGGTAAACAGACCATCGGGGCTGTTGCCCGATAAATCTCCGGGTGGCAGGGTGACCCGGTAATGCTGGATGGCTTGCCGGGACAGGCTTTGAATATCCACCCGGCTGATATCGGTAGGCTCAATGACCATATGGGTCACGCCGCCTTTGGGCTCCACTTTCAATACGCTTTGCGCCGATGCCACGGCTTGAACCACATCCACCCGGATTTTGCCGATGAGGCCGCTAACCTGCTCGCTCAGGCGCAGTAAATCCCCGGATTCACTCAGGGCGCTATCGGCCAGCTTAATATGGGTGGCGTCGGGAATCGGTTCCGGGTTGGTGGCGTCCAGAGCCACCCACTCCCCACGTTGCGTGGTGCCGATGTAGGCTTCCGTCCACATGTGGAACACAAATTTCCCCAGCTCGGAATCCTCATCCGGCAGATAGATCAGGCCAATGGCTACCCGGGCGGGAATCCCAGCTGAGCGTAGCAGGGAGGCCAGCAGCACCGCATGCTCGGTACAATCGCCTTGTTTACGCTCAAACGTCTCTTTGGCGGTGGCAAAACCCAGGCTGTAGTCTTTGTTGGCAATGTTCTGGTACACCCATTGCTGTAGCTTGCGGGCGGCGTAATAGGCACGCGTTTCCGGGCCAATAACCCGTAAGGCGGTTTGATCCAGCTCGGTATCGTACACCTGAAGGTAGGGGGTGGCCTGCAGGTACCGTTTGTCTATTTGGACGGGAAAGGGGGCCAGGGAATCGGTCGGTTCTTGCTGACGAACCTGCAAATAAACGGCATCGGGATCCGCGGAAAAGTCCATTGAAGGGAGATCGGCATCGGGCTTCATGATAAGCCGCTGGTTCAGGGTTTCCGGGAGTAGAGCCTTCAGGTTCAAGGCGTGTCCTTTCACCGGACTGAGTTTGAACAGGGCTTTGGTGGTGGTGCGAGGTTGGGGAATGGCATTGCTGACAATCACGGCAGCTTCGATCAGTTCCACCGTTTGCCGATCCATGGCCTGCACTTCCCGCTGTGAGGCATACACCATCTCCAGTCCGGCCTGGTTGCCCAGCGATTGGGATTTGTAAAGCTTGCCCTGCTCGTCCCGCCATTCGTAAATTTTGTGTTCGGCACTGGCCGGATTGCTGAGTTCAAACTTACGAACCGGCTTGACTTCCCCCGTGGCCAGGGCCAGTTTTTCCCGTTGCAGGGGTTTGACGGTGGTATTGACCACTTGCGGTTGCACCCCCAGGTGGAGGGTTTGGTAGTTGAACTGGCTACCGGCCTTGTCCTGATAGTGTTGCCGGTAAACCTGCTTGATTTTTTCCCCGCCCGGGAACAGGAAATGCTCCTTGGCGATGGAGGCCTGAGCCACACTTTCCATATTGTCCCGGACGAGCCGCAGATCGATGCCATCCTGATCCAGATGGCCGTTGGCTTCCAGGAGGGGCTCATTCCCCAGTGTGTACCGATAGCTGAAGCTAACCGCCTCGTGTGCCTGTGGGCTTTCCACGAACCGGCTGAGGGAATTGACCTCAAAAGGGTTGCCCTGTCGAGTGAAATGATTGATGTGGCTGATTTCGGTAACCGTGCTGGCCGGGTTATCCGGGGCCGGAAAGCTGTGAATACCCACTTTGCCGATGGCTTTCCCGTTGGCTTTCAGGGTGTACCAGTCGGTTTCGGCCCAAACCGTCACAGGCGTGGCCCAACCTATCCATAGGCTCAGTGACAGGCCAATGCTCGCTTGAAAAGGGCGATGTCGTTTGGACATTGATGTGATCCGGTTGCCGTGGGCTGTTCCGTTCCTGCAATACCCTCAGCTTACCGAATTTCGCCCACCCCGCCATCGGAAGGATGGAGGAGCCGATGAGTTGATGGCCTTTATTCTTTCGACAGGGGAGAGACACTCCCCTGTTAAAAATTACCTGCCGCCTTTTTTGGTCGGGCGAGACCGTTCCGGGGCCAATTTAAAGTTCAGCGGGCTGTTGGGATCGCCGAGCTTTTCCTGCTCGCCTTGAGGGCCGCTATTGTAGGCATCATTCAGGGCGGCCAGCACAAAGGCCAGACTGGCGTTGTTCAGCAAGCGGCTTTCGTTGGAGCCGGTGGCTTGGGCATCATCCACATAGCTGCGGGCGCCAACGCCCTTGGGCGTCCTACCATCGGTGGCCGCCTCATTGGGGCCATCCACCAGCAAGCCTGGAACGACTTTATCCATGACCTGAGACCAGCGATGGGCCGGGTGTTTCACGGACTGTCCTTCCACCCCGGTGATATAGGTCATGGCCAGGGGATTCATGCCGAAGAAGTAGGTGACGCTGCGGCTGGCCGCTTGCCGGTAGCTAACATCCCCGCTGAGGCGATAGGCGCAGAGTAGCAAGGCTATGCGCTCCGCAATTTCCGGGTTGGAGCCCTCCCCGAACTGGGATAGGCCTGTACTGTAGATGTCATTTTGCATGCTGGATTTCAGCTTATCTGCCAGACGCAGGATGTTATTTTTCAGGGAATTGGCGACGGTGGGATCCTGATTCTGGGCATAGAGCAGATAGTTGGTAATGCCCAAGACGGCCGGGTTCATCCAGGTAAAACGCTGTAAGGGCACTTCCCCCACGTGGGTCAAGAAGTAGCGATGATACGGCTCTTTGCCGGTGCTGATGTACAACTCCGCCGCGGCCCAGACCCGGTAGGGCAGATCGCCCTTGGTCTTGGGCGTCAAAAACTCACCGGAACCTGAAAAATCACTGTCAGAGCGCTGGTAAATCACTCCGGGATGGCTTTCCAGAAAACTCCAGGCTTTTTCCGCCGCTCGCAGGGCTTTCACGCTGTAGCCTAAGTCCGCGGATTTGAAATCTCGGACGGCCATGGCGAACACAGCGGCGGCATTGGCCGTGTCCTGGGTGGTAATGCCATAGACATAGCGGGTTTGCTCATCGTCGGTAGGGCCCACTTTGCCCGGCCATTTTTTGCCAGCCACTTTGCGATACAGGGCGCCGTCCTTGCGCTGCATGGTCAGCAGCCAGTCCAGTCCGTTTTTGACTTCATGGTGCAGGTCGTCGGTGACCCCGTAGCCGGGCTCAAACAGGGGATAGTCCATGCGGAAGTACTGGAAGGCCTTGGGGCTCCACTCGTGCATGGCCATCAGTCGGGCGGCGGACAAGGCTGTAGAGGTGACGTATTTGGCGTAATCGCTGCCGTTGTGCCAGCCTCCCACCACATCCAAAGTCTCTCCCAGGCTCAGGCGTGGGGTGCTGGTTTCTTCCAGCTGCTCGGCATCCCGCAGGTGGCAAGCGCTCCGGTAAATTTTCAGGATGCGATCTTCCACTTCGCTGCCGCAGCGCTGAAAGTAGAAGCTACGCACCACCGGCTTGAGGTTATCCCAGTAGAGATAGTCGTTAATCTGGATCGGTTTGGATTTGATATCGCTGCCTTCCACCCGCAATTCGTAGGTGCCGGGCAACTGAAAATCGGAAAAATCCAGCAGCAGGTTCTTGGTGCCAGGGCCTTGCTGGGTTTCATCCTGAAAGGCCTGAATATTGTCCACTTTAAAAACAGTGGCCCCCAGCAGTACCGGGAATTTGGGATTGCGCTTGGTGGGGTCAAACAGCACCACTTCAATTTTTTGATCTTCGGGGACATCCTCCAGAATGGCCACTTTGGCCCCTTGGGGATGGTAGCCGATGGCTGACTGACGAAAGGCCATGGCAGCGGCGTCGGGAATCAGGCTGATGAAAGCGGACAGTGTAAAAACGGCAAAGGCACAGGCCTTTCGGGTCAGGAATGGGGACATAAAAAATGCTTCAGCCTCTGGCTACCAACACAGTGGAACCATCTTAGGCAAGATACTTCCCCCTGTCAAAACGACCGCTTTACTTTTGAAGATTACCCCGCACCCGAGCTAACCGTTTTTCGAGTAATATTTCTGACTCTTTAACCCCAAAGTACGGGTCGGCAGAGGAAAGCACGGGTCGGTAAAGGGTTGTAGCGTGGGGAGGTCTGGCGGGGGACAGGACTTGCCCTGGACTCTGTTCCCCCGCCAGTGGGGTTCAAGGGGCAACGCCCCTTAAAACTGGACACAAGGGGCAACACCCCTTAAAAACTGGACACAAGGGGCAACGCCCAATGAAAATCAGCATACACGGGGCAACCCCTTGAGGAAGAATCTTCCCTTGAGAAAAGAAAATCAAAGCCTACAGCGTGGGCACAATCTCACTGAACAGGCACACCCGCAGCAGATCATCTTCATCCGCTTTGCTGTGGTACAGGGCATGCCGACCATAACGCAACAGGGCGTCGGCATCCGGGCAGCTGGCATTGGCAACGGGATAAGCCACCATTCCAGCGCTGACCAGCACCTCTTCGGTGTGCCCCCCGTGACTGAAGAGCTGACCGTTAAGCGCTTGCACCATGCGCGTGGCCAGCGTTCTGGCGCCACTTTCAGTAGTCCTTGGCAATAAAATGCCGATTTCATCGTCCCCGATGCGGGCCATGACATCCTCATGCCGGATCAGGCCGATGAGCTGCTCCCCCAAAAAGCGCAACAAGGCGTTCACAAAGCGATAGCCGTAACTATCCAGATAAAGCTGATAGCCGTCCAGTCCCAGCACCACCAGGGATAATTCCGCCTGATGGCGCTTGGCCAGGGATAATTCTCCAGTCAGGTGGGTCATAAAGTGGGGGCGGCTAAACAGGTTGCTGACCTCGTCCCGCTGAGCGGATTCCGACAAGGTGGCCAGTAGCTGGGCTTGACGGATGGCCCCGCTCACACTGTTGAGCCACTCAAAATCGCTGCCCGTGGCAGCAACCCAATGGCAGTCCAGCTCGAATATTGACGGTTGAAGCGTATTGCTTTCCGCTGGCAAATAGCCAATCAGGGCCGTGGCGGCGCGGGCAAACCGGCAACGCTCCAAGAAGGGTGTCAGCTCAGATATGGGTAAATCGCTGACAACCACCGCTTGCGGAGCATCCCACAACTGCTCCAGCAGCTCGGCTTCAGTGGCCGGTGCTTTGATTGGGTAACGATCGCCCAGGAGGGTGGTGAATCGGGCCATGAGGGGTTCAGGCCGTTGGCATAGCACGTAAAGTTCTGGCATAGATAACATTATAAGACGCTTTTCGGGTTACGGGCGGACACAGGCGCATTGGGGAGGAACGTCGCTTGATCAACCGCTTAAATCCGTCAACATGCCCGCATAGCGATGCAATTTGTTGGAAAGACGGGCTAGTTCCACTGGGGTTAGCTGAAAAATCAATTCTTCAGAAGGCAATTCCAGCAGTTCCACCATACCCGTCTGCGGATTCAGCCGGAACTCATAGCGTTTGCCCGTTTGCAAAGACACGTTCATAATGCCTCGCATTTTGGCGAACAGGCGGATTTGTTCGGCCTCTTCCTCGGAAAAGGCTTCGCCCTGTTCCTCTTCGTCCTCATCGCTCTGCTCCCGACGACGTTCTTCCTCCAGCGCCTTCAGGGCCTCTTCGCTGGATAATTTCTCGATCAGGGGTTTACCCGCCTGTTCGGCACGGGCCAGATTCCCGGCGATATAAGGGTTCAGCGGGTTGGTGTATGGATTGACCTGTGCGGGTCTGGGTAAGCCATCAAATCCCATGCTTATGAACGCTCTCTGCTTTTGGGTTATCTGAGGGAGACGCTACTACTTGTATCTTCTCGGCGGATCGGCTAAATTCTTTAGAAGAAGTATTCACAATTGATACAATTCCCATGGATTTTGCCCTGTATCACATCCTCACCCAACAATTATCGCCGTCTCCCGATCTCTCACTGGTAAAGCAAGGGCAATTGCTGCCCGAAGAATGGCCTGTGGTGCTGGAGAAAATTGCCACTTTTCGCAAAAAAGTGCAGTTTTTTACTATCACCGATGGTAAAACACCCTTGATTTGCTATTCCAGTGTGCCGGATCTCTACGATCGTATTACTGCCACCGAACTGGGCACTATCATTCACTTACTGGGTGCCCGCACCGTCTTTGATCAGCAGCATCGCTGCTATGTGCTGCACATTGAGGATTTTGTCACCCTGAAGCAGTACGACGAGCATTTGCGAAAAATCCGGGAAGCGGAAGCCCGCCGGTTGGCGGATTTAGCCGATGAAATGGCCGAATATCACCGCACCCATCGGGATTGATCGACTCTATGACCCCAGTTCCCGGTGTCTGTTTTTACTTTGGGACGTTTAACCCCATTCACAACGGGCACCTCATGGTGGCTCAGTCTGCGCTCAGTCAGTTTGGAAGTCCACTTGGCTTTGAGCGGGTAATTTTTGTGCCCGCTGGTAGTCCTCCCCACCGGCATCAGGAGCCCGATTTACTGGAGGCCGGGCTCCGGTTAAAAATGGTGCGACGGGCCACGGCGGATAACCCGGCTTTTGCGGTGAGTGATGTTGAAGTCGGGCGTCCGGGCAAAAGTTACACCGTGGATACCCTGCAAACGCTCATTCAGCGACAGGCCTTGCCACAGCCAATTCCCTTTATCATCGGGGCCGATGCGCTGGCTCAGTTGGGCACCTGGCATCAGCCCAAGCGGCTGATTGAGATGGTTCACTTTTTGCAGGCGCCCCGGCCGGGCTTTGATTTTGTGCGGCAAATCACCCTGAACGGTGAGCCGGTTTCCCTGAATACATCACCCATTCAAATGCCGCCGCTGGGCATCTCCTCCAGCTGGATTCGCCAGACGCTGGCCTCAAGCCCAACGGGAGTGGAAGGGTTGCGCTATTATCTCTCGCCCTCGGTACGCCAGTTTATTCAGTGGAATGGGCTGTACACGTAAATTTATTTTAATTTTGGGATTCAGGGGCTCAACTTTGAGGAATGGCTGCCGATACAGGAATTGGTCATGTTTAGCCAAAGCCAGCGGGGATTCCTGTGATGACACAAGTGAGGGCGCTCAAATATTCTGGCCCCGCCAAGCGCAAGGCCTGTCCGGGGCAAAACCTGGTGGAGCTGGTGCTTACCTTGCCTTTCACGCTCATCCTGACCTTTTTTATCATCGATTCAGGCCGGGCCTGGATGGCTTATGAAAGCGCTAAGATGGCCGTGCGCGACGCCGCCTACACCGCCTCCATCTTTCAAAACCCGGAAGTGGGGCAAAAGCAACTGGACCTGAGAATACTGGCCAGTGGACTGAAAGGCTCGGGCACGGTGAGTCAGGTACCCAATCAGCACGCTTACCGGGCCAGTATTGAAGTGGAGTTTACACCGTTGTTCGGGGAAATGGCCATACCCACCCTTTCAGGCCCTATAAATCTATTGCCGACCACCATTCCCATTAAGTACGAAAACGTGACCGATGTGGCCCTGTACTGAAACCGGAGCGCCTCGCTGCTAGTGTCCCTTGGTGCTGCGACTTTCTTCCACGGGGTGCTGCTTGCACATAGCGAACACTTTCAACTGAACGTCCACAATGTCAAAGCCCCGGTTCTGGGCCAAAGATTCAGCGAATTGCATGATCACGTCGCTTTCAAACTCTTCGGTAGTGCCGCAGTCCAGGCAAATAATATGATGGTGCGGGGATTTGGGGTTTCGGGCCAGTTCATAGTGCTTGTGGTCTTCGGCAAAGTCCAGTTCCCGCAGCACCCCCAAAGAGGCCAAGAGCTTCAAGGTGCGATAGGACGTCGCCAGGCTGATGTCGGAATTTTCCAGGCGCAGGGTTTTTTGCAGTTCCTCCGCGCTTAAATGTTCGCCTTCGGGCAGCTCGTAAAACAGATCCAGGATTTTTTCCCGCTGAGGGGTCAGTCGAAACCCTTTTTGTCGCAGGATTTCAGACAGCTCTGCTCGGCTTTGTATGGTGGGAGTGTCAGTCATCAGTCAGACGCGTTTCTTTTTCCGTCTATTTTTTTGTAGAATATACCACAGGCTTTAAATTTTAGAATACCATTCGGGCTTGGGCAAATGCCTTCGCCACCATCTTACCAGTTGTTAGCGCTATAAGCCCCCCTGATTTTATTGCAAGCAATCCATAAAGGCACCCGCCATGAACGCTGAGCCCTACTTACTCTTCATCAACCTGGGAGTTCCTGAACTCTCCATCATTGTGTTACTGGTTCTGATTCTGTTTGGGCCCGGCAAGTTGCCCGGGGTCATGAAGTCTCTGGGGGACGGGGTGCGCCAGTTTAAGGACGCCGCCAGCGGAGACGCCGCCAAAAAGGCTGACAAAGGCGAGTAAACCCATCCTGTTTTAGGCCAGGGGTTGGATCTGGGAGAAATCTGTCAGGCACTTGTCAGACACTGTTTCAGAGAGACTCCTATATAATGAGAAGTGTCGACACTGGAGGATGGGGAACACCGTGAAGCCAGCGACCCAACGAATTACCCTGTTGGCGCTTTCCATCGGCATCGCCGGTTACGGGCTGCTGAAACTCATTCCTGCTTTTATCGATACCGCGGACATCAAGGCTCAAATTGAAGAGGGCCTGCACGAGTCCACCGGGGTTCATTTTCGTATCAAGGCGCTCACCCTGGAGGCGACCCTCTTTCAAGGGATTCAGGCTCACCTGAATACGACGGCCATTACGGATATCCAGCATCACCCGCTGGGGCAGATTGATAACATCACGGTGCAGATTCGCTATTTGCCCCTGCTGACCCGCCAGACCCCGGAAATCGCCAAAATTCACCTCAACCATGTGTTCATACCGGTGGGTCAGTATAGCCTGTTTAAATCGCTGAAGTTGAAGCTGGTCAAGCCCAAAAAAACAGGCTTCCTGAATCCTGCCGAACTCAAGGACACTGAACTGCTACTCACGGACTATCTGGTGGAGGACAGCAAACCCGCTCCCAGCAGTCGGGTGGATTTTCCAGGGATACAACGCTTTCGCATCGAGGGTCGCGAACTGTCCCTGCGTCATTTGGAGTCCCGGCGTCCTTTGTCCTTGTTGGCCAGGGGGCAACTGGCTTATTTGGCCGGGCGACCGAACCAGTCCAAACCGAAGCGCTTTCTGATAGCGCCCTATCAACTGTTTGTCGAAGCGCCTCAATCCATTACCCAGCCAAAGCACGTGTTTGGGCTGACCGATTTGAGCCGCCTGGAACTGACCTTGGGGGGGCAGCGGATTCCCTTGCGCGCCGTTTACCGCTACGACCCGCAGGCCTTGGCTGACGCGCGGCTAAAAAGCCGGGGCGTGAATATGAGTCAGGCTCAGGCGCTGGCATACCAGTTGGCAAATACCCTTGGCCCTCCCCTTCCGGCCTGGCCTTATCGCCTCACCGGCCTGATCACCGCTGATGCCCGCTTTCATCTGTCCGTTAAACCGGAGACAATCAGCATTCGGTCAGCGCAAGGCAAACTGACTCTCAAGCAGCTGGCCCTGTCTCGTGCCAATCATCCTGAAACACTCCTGTTTAACGCCTTAAACGGACATATTCGTCTGAAGGGGCCAAAAATTGAGGTACACGACGGTAGGTTGCTGGCTCAGGGCTTGCCCTTGAACTTTTCAGGCTGGTATCAGCTGGATAGTGAGCGCTTGCAGGGGGTGTTGTTTGGACGCAACCTGAGTATGGATGCCTTGACGGATAAGGCGGTTCGCTGGGGTGTGCCCGCTTCCACCCTCAAGGGCCGCACGGTGCAGGGGATGCTGGATCTCAATGCCCACCTCACGGGCACGTTGGCTCGCCCCACCTACAAAGGATTATTGTTGTTACGCAACGGTGCTTTCGCCGACACTGGCCTTGGCATTCAGACCCAGCAACTACAAGGTCGATTGGCCTTTACTGGACAGGGCTTCGCCGCCCCGGTGTTGGCTTACACCGGGGGACTCCTTATTCCACGGGGCCGATTGGCCTCCGCCCAGCAGGGGGTGACCGTAGAGCAGTTTCAGGGGAATGTGGACTTTAGCGGAGAAGCCCGTCCCTTGTCCGGCAAGCTGACCCTGCCTGATTTGCGGGGAGTGCTGGCGTTTCAGAAGGGCCATTATCAAAATCCCAACTATCCCGCGCCCGTCACGGATCTGCAAGGTACCCTTCATTTACTGGGTCAGTGGATTCAGCTGGATGACGTGCGGGGGACACTGGGAGGGTCTGTTTTCAGGGTGCAGGGCAGGCTGGCCACCAGCTTGAAGCAGTATCAGCTGCAATTGACCGGAAACGACATTGATATTCCGCGCTTTAGCCGGGAAGTGTTGGCTAAATTGCCGGAAGCTGAGCCCCTGACCGACGTGGTAAAGCCATACAGTGGGGTGGGTAACCTGAATGTGACCATTCAGACCGGCCTAAAACTGGCCGGATCTCTGGATATCAAATCGCTGGCCCTGCAAACCGCTGATCCTGCCAGCCCCATTCAGTCGCCCCACTTGGCATTCCGGTTCAAGGACAATAGCTTGACCCTGATGGATTCCACCATTTTGTATGGCTCATTGGCTGCCCGCTTGGGCGGCACGGCCAATACCCAGGGCGCTTACAATGTCCGCATGAATACCGATCCCATTCCGGTGGCTTTTATCCGGGATCAGCAACCCTTACTGGAGGCGCTGAGTGGGGTTGACCTTCCCGAGATATGGAACACCGCCGGGGACTTCAGTCTGTCCGGCACCTTGAGCAACCGACAAAAACTCCTGAAGGCCCAGTTCAACCAGGCTGGCTTGTCCTGGGCGGGTGGGGATTTTCCGTTGTACGAGCTGAACGGGGGCCTTCAGTGTCAACAGCAGGGTAATGCCCTTCCCATACTCCAAAGCCAAAACATGACCTTCAGGTACGGTAACTCTCCCATGAGCTTGGCGTTACAGCAGGATCAAGGCTTACAGGCCGAATTAAAAGGCCAGCTCTCCGACCTGTTGGTGAACCAGTCGCTGGTCAGCCCGCAGAGTAATGCCACTCCTTATCAGGCCATGCCTTTTAAAATTACGACCAAAGGCAAGCTGGTGGCGTTGCCAGGCCAGTCCGGCTCGGGGAAAAATGATTTGGAATCCACGGTTTTTGTCGGGCTCAGTCAGAATTTCCGGGAGGCATACGCCGGGATCACGCCGCCCTCTCAGGCACCCACTATGGGGGCGTTCCCGTCTGCCCCCCCGTCTAAAACATCCGCGGCAGGCGGCGCTTTGCAGACGTCTTTTCCCAGTAAGGAAAGCGCTCCCGATATCCTGGGGGACGCTGCCAAGCGGGATGCCTTACGGAATCTCAATGCCATCAACGCCGCCAACACCGCGCTTGGGGCCGCGTCCACCACCGTGGATCGCGTCAGGCAGACGGTGAGCAAAAGCCTGGATGTGGGGTGGAGTACCTTGAAAAAGCCCGGTCAGTTTATTACCCAAAAACTACTGGAAAAGCCCCATGAATCGGTGCAAACCCAGGCCCTTGAACCCCAAGAACTCCCTGAGTCGCTTCGGCTGGAGCCCCCCCCTTTGGAGTCGATGACGGAAGACAATGGCCGGGCCTTTCTATACGGGCAATTCAAGCTGACCGGCAATGAGCTTCGTTTGAAACGCGCGAATTTACATTTGTTTGACGGCGGGGACATGGTGGCCGAAGGGAGCTTGCAACAGCTGGATAAGCCGGAACAATCCCCCTACCGCCTGCATGTGGTGACCGTACCGGAAATTAATCTGGCGGGTATCAGTCAGGGAGCGATGCAAAATAGCTTCTTCCAGGGCGCAAAAGGCACGTTTGGAGCCGATTTGACTTTGTCTGGAGGTGGAGAGAACCCTCGCCAGTTGAACGGTTGGCTGGCGACCAATCGGCTGGAGGTTCCCTATTTAACCTTGCAGGATATTACGGCGCGTCTGGACTTTGCCGGCGAAACCGCCCAGATCGATGTTCCCAGTTTTAAAGTGCCGGGGGTCACTGCCCGACTGACCGCCCGTTCCGAAAATGTCTTTGAAATCCCTGTTCCTATGGAAGCGGTGAAGGTCAATGGCAGCTTTGTCAGTATTGAAAGCCTGAGCGAGTTCAATAACACCATCGTCAAGCCTATTCTGATTGATCAGGTAGCCCATAATTACCTGCGGCCCTGGCAACAGGGTGATCCGACCTCCGCCGTGCAATTCCGTGACGGCGATTTACAGGTGGATGAAGTCATTTACCAGAACGTTATTTTGAGCAATTTGCGCAGCAAGCTGTCCCTGAATGGGAACAGCTTTCTGGAACTGACCGATACCCGGTTGGATGCCGCTGGAGGGAAGGTTAACGGGTATTTGTCCCTGAGTCCCAACGAGAACAGTTTTACTACGCTGGAGCTGAACGCCAACGGGGTCAAGGCCAACGCTTTAACCAAGGCCTTGCTGAACGTAACCAACCAGATTTTCGGGGAGCTCAGCGGGACGGTTCGCTTTACCACCTTTGGGCAATCCGATGTGGAGATGCAAAAAAACGCCAACGGAACGGTCAGCCTGAAGGTGACTGAGGGCCGCTTGCCAGCCATTGCCAAAGTGGAAACCCTGTTGGCCACGGCCAACGTATTCCGGGGCGGCGTGCTGGGCTTGAACCTGAACAATCTGTTCCGCTCCCTGACGTTTTTAGATACCAACTACTTCGCCGAACTGAGCGGGGACATGCTGATTAACAACCAGATTTTATATACCCAGAATCTGGTCAGCGACGGGGTTAATCTGGATTTGCTCATTCAGGGCAGTTTGCGCATGGACAACGGGAACGCCAACATGCTGATTAACGGACGTATGAGCCAGAATATCGCCGGGAAACTGGGAGCCTTCGGTAATTTAAGCCTGGGACGTTTACTGAGTTACGTGCCAGCTCTGGGCAATCTGGGGGAACACCGACCGGGGCTGCTGGGTTACATTCCGGGGGTGGGCTATGTACCGGGTTTTGGTGGGCCTGCTAAGCAGTTCAACCGCTTTCAGGTGCGTCTGGTGGGCCAGCCGGATGACCCCGACGCCATCCGTGATTTCCGCTGGATTTGCTCTCAAAATCTTTAGGGCCTGCATTGAGCAACCCCTTGGGTCGGGCCTTGCTATGTAAAGTTTATATAACATATATAAAAAATGCCTTCAGTTCAGCGAGCGATTCGCCGAAGGAACCAGAGTAAGGTAAAAGCAGAGTACAGCCAGAACGATACTTTGGGCAGGCTTATCCCTTCTCGCATTATCAACCGTGGCGATCGCCAGGAGTGCATTATGTCCACACGTCCAGCGCAAAACCCTTCGCAAAAAAAGGTCTCCGCCAAGCGAGCCAGCAACTTGGCCAGACCGATGGACTCGGTACTGTTCAATATTTTCGACGAGTTCACCGGGATCATTTCGGGAGAACTGAAATCGATGAATCTGGAGCAGTTTGAGGCCGAGAACTCGTCACATAAAATTTAATCGCAGTCCACCCCATGAATATACCCCCGCAGTCCCGGCAACCAAAGCCTTCAGGCCCGTCCGCCTCCCCCTTGTCGGTGAGCCACTTCAAGCTGGAAACCCTGCGTCAAAGTATCGAGCAAAACCCGCTGGCCGCACTCAATGCGCTGGGAGCCTGGCGGGCGGAGTCTGAGCAATCAAAGACTTCAGCGCCACGCTGGCCGTTGGAGCAGATGCCCCTAAAGGTCTGGCTACCCCCATCGGGTGATAAAACCTTACCCGGCCCGCACGTGCTGTTTGCCGCCCTACGTCAGTGGGAAATGGCCACCGATGGCTTGATTCGCTTTCAGCTGATGGATCTCAACACCGAATCCATTGAGCAAGCCCATATTGAATTTGGCTGGTGTCGGGAAACCACCCGAGGCCGAGATTACGAGGTGGGCCACGCCAACCGGGAGATGCAGGGCAGCCGTATCCGCCGGGTGAGCATTACCCTGATTCAGGAGCCCCTGATCGACGGGCACTTATCCCCCACCCAGCGACAGTCTCGCTTGCTGGCCACCGTATTGCACGAGGTGGGGCACGCTTTGGGGTTGGAACATTCAGAAAGCAGTCAGGATGTTATGTTTTATCGGGGCTGGCGTCGGGAACAACTGAGCCATAACGACAGCCGGCGGATCCGGGAGCTTTACCAAGAGGGGCGGACTCAAGCCTGAGGAAGCCTGTGAACACAGCTCACTCAGAACGCCCTACGCTGGGCCTGATCTCTGGGTTTTCTTTTTAGAAACGTTGGCTGAGGCCTGATCAGCCAAGCGCTTAGTGGTATGCCCGGTGGTGAGCGTCTGGCTGGATGTATGCGGGTGAATCCTGCTCGCAGAAAAGCTCGTAGAGTAGCGTATCCGGCTCCAGATCACGCAAGGCCCAGCGATTGAAGCGGTACCGCTTCGGCGTTATGCTGATGGGCTGAATTAGATGATGCTCCTTCAACACCCGCAGCTTCTTCTTGACCGTTTCCAGTCGGTAATTCAGCTTACGGGCCAAATCCGCCGCCGAGGGCAAGCCCTCTTCCAGCAGATCCCCAGTCTGGTAGGCTTCGGTTGCGGCCAGAATTTCTCGGGCCAGTTGGGTAAAAATCTCGGGTTCGCTTGGGCTGGGCATAATTTCATTATAACGCCAGCCTCCCTTCAAAACGGTTGGGCTGTAAGGGATGTTTCAGGAGGCTGACTGTACTTGGCGGGGTCAGCGTCTATTCGTCATCATCCGGAGTGCGATGATCAAAAATCTTGACCACTTTCACCGGCTCCGGGCTGGGCTCCGTGGCCGCATTCCCGGGGAGGACTGGCTCCTCGCTGGCCCGCTGGGATTTGGGTGCGTTTTTGGCCGGGGGGGGGGGAGTCTGTGTTTGCGGCAAATCCGCTTTATCGGGCAAAGGGTGTTGTTTTTGTTTGTCGGTTTCCCGTTTCAGGGCTTTTTCCAGCTTGCGAACTTTGGCCGAAGCGGGCTTTTCAGGGCGTTCAAAGGGACGCACATTCTCCGATGGACCGGAACGTTTGTCCTTTTTGCTGACAGGGCGCAAAGTGCCAGCACGACGCGAGCCGCCGCTTCTGGAGGGCACCGGCTTGGCCCCGCCAGTGTCAGAGCCTCGATTGTTGCTGGCCCTTCGTCCCCCAGGTGGGCGGCTTGCCGGTTTTTTGCCGGATTGCCGCAAGGCAAAGCGCCACAGGCCTTCTATCCCGTAATACTGGCCCGCCCTGCCCCAACGTAGCCCAAAGACAGCGACTATCAGTAAAGCGCTTAATCCCAGAAGGGCTGGGTTGCTTTGGGGGGCAATCAACAGCAAATTCAGGGCCAAAAACAGGGCCAGCCAACTGGTGAGAGATAGGCCCAGACCCATTACAAAGCTGGCCCCAATCAGCATTTCCAGGTCAATCACGGTGCGCAGCACAGCATTAAAATTGGGCAGAATCAGCGCTTGTAAAAAGTCCCGGTACAAGGGCAACTGGTTGTTCATCGCCCAGCTTTCCCATTGGGTTTGCCACTGGGGGGCCAGTTGAGGGTGATTCAACTGGTATTGACCCACCAACAGAAAGCCCAGGCCCACGGATACACGCAACAAAGCCAAGGCCTGATGATCTCGGGGGCCCGTGGAAAGGGTTCGGCATAACTGCCGGACGGCCTGAAGCATAATCGGACTCAACTTTCTCTATCTGGGGCTCGCTCTCTGGGGAACGGCATCATTATACCCGATTCCCCGGAGTCCCGATCCGGGGCAAACAAGCTGAACCCTCGAAAGGCCTAACGAGGGCAAGTCGGTCTGTATTAAAATAAGGAGAGCTTAAAGAGAACTCCCGGTTTTCGGATTTTTGGTTTCGTTATCCGCCTTCGGCGTTGGAACAGATATGCCTTTTTCCCACAAACGTGTTTACCTCATCCCGCTGGATAGCCGACCGGTTTGCTACGACATGCCTAGACGTCTGGCGGACATGGCCGGACTGGAGCTGGGGATGCCCGCCCCCAATTTGTTGGGGCATCTTAAAGCGCCAGCCAATTTCAAAGCACTGTCTCGCTGGGTAAAAAACCACCTGTTTGAAAACGATCCCCTGATTGTGGCGCTGGATACCGTGGCCTACGGCGGCCTGATTGCCTCCCGTGTGAATGAAGACCCGCTGGAAACCCTGCGACAACGGGTAAACAGCTTTTTTCAGCAAATTAAAGTGGATGCCTGTTACGCCTTTTCCTCCATTTTGCGCATTCCTAACTACAATTTTGATGAGGAAGAGCCCGCATACTGGAACCAGTTTGGTCAAGCCCTGTATCAATATTCCGCCCGGCTGCACGAAACCGGACAGGCGGAGCCCGGAGAGATTCCTGATGCTGTGCTGAAAGATTTCATGGATCGCCGGGAAAAGAATTACGCTCTGAACGAGAGTTACCTGAGCCTCTTGTTTGAGGGGACCCTGGACTACCTGACATACTGTCAGGACGATACCGGCCCCTTCGGGCTGAATGTGCTGGAAGCCGGGAGTTTGAGCCAGCAATTGCAAAAGCGCAAGCTGGAGAACGCTCACATCCAAACCGGCGCCGATGAGGTGGCCGCCTGCATGCTGGCCCGCTGGATGGTGTTGCAGCACGCCCAACCGGTCAAAGTCTACCCCTTCTACAGTTCGGAGGCTGGTCGCCATCTGGTGGCCAAATTTGATGGGCTGCCGATTGAAACGGTGGTGGAAAAAGCCATTCGGGCCTGTGGGGCCCAGGTGGCCAAAAAATCGGCGGAGGCTGATTTGTGGGTCATGGTGCATACCCCGGATGATCGCCAGGGCGATCATTGCAGTCGGGAGCAAGCCCAGGTTCAGCCAGAGCAGTGGGATGAAGTGCAAAAGGTGCTGCAAAAAGCCCTACAGATGGGGAAGCCCATCGCGCTGGCCGACGTAGCTTACGCCAACGGGGCCGATCCTCGGTTGATGGATCGACTGGTTTCCCGGTTTGAGGATTTAACCGGGCTGTATGGCTATGCCGCCTGGAACACGCCGGGCAACGCTATCGGCACCAGCGTGGCCATGGGGCTGATACGGCTGATGGCCGAGCGGCAAAACTGTTTCAACGCCCAGGCCTTTTGCCAGCTGATGTTGATTCGTCTGGCCGATGACTGGTTGTATCAGGCCGACGTGCGGCATTCCGTGCGTCAGACCATGAACGGAAACGCCCAGCGGCAAGCCCCGGATGAAGCCCTGCTCAACGTTTTAATGGCGGATGGCCTGTTTCTGCTGAAGAACCGCTTGGGGCTGGAAAAACAGTCCGTCCACTGTCGTTACCCCTGTCAGCGCACCTTTGAGATTGAAGTGGCCCTGAAATGACCCTAGCCCGCCAACAAGCCAGCCAGCAATTAATCAAGGACACAGCCCTCCTCAAGCAGAAAAAGCACCGGGACGCGGAAGGCTTGCTGCTGGTCGAGGGACGCCATCCCATTGAAGAGGCCCACAAGGCCGGACTCACCTTACGGCACTGGTTTGCTCTGACGGACGCTCCGGCGGAGAGTTTGCCCAAAGGCACGCTACCTGTGCCTGCTTTTCAGGTGAACGCCCAACAGATGGGGAAAATGGCCACCACAGCCTCAGTTCCGCCCTGCCTGGCCGTGTTTGAAAACCCTCAAAAGACGCATACCCCACAGGTGTTGGCTGACTTTATGGTGATCCTGGACGGGGTGCAGGATCCGGGCAATGTGGGCACCCTGATTCGCTCCGCTCTGGCGTTTGGGGCCGATGCGCTGGTGCTGACCAATGACAGCGCCGATCCCTACAGTCCCAAGGTCATTCGGGCCTCCGCCGGGCTGGTGTTCGCCCTGCCCATTCAGACAGTTTCTATTCAGGCTCTTTTAGAGCAATTGGGAACGCAAGCCCACACCATTTGGGCCACCACCGGCCATGGCGATGCTGTACCTTACCGACAGGCCGACTTCCGGGGCCCTTGCGCTTTGGTGTTGGGCAATGAGGGGCGAGGGGTCAGTGAGGTTTTTCTGGAGCATCCCAAAGCCCATCGCCTGACCATTCCCATGCACCCTGCCGTGGAGTCCTTGAACGTGGGCATTTGCGGATCCATTCTACTGGCTGAGGCCGCCGCCCAACGAGGACATTAGATATGGACGATCCGGCCAATGTTCCCCAATACTTTGAACGCTCCGGCACGGATCCGGGGTTAACCGTTTCCGCTTCCTTACCGGAAGTCGTTAGTTCGGAGTCCCCTACCGACTGGGCCGCTTTGAGTATGCCCATGGTGGATCACATCGCTGAATTGCGGAATCGGCTTTTGATTTCGGCGGGCACACTGGCCTTGGCGCTGGGTGTGGGCTTTGCTTACGCCCTGCCCCTCATTCAGCTGTTTCAGAGCATGGCTCCCGCCAACATCCGTTTTGTGCAGCTGGCCCCCGGCGAAGTGTTGATCGCCAGCCTGCGAGTCTCTTTTTATGTGGCTTTTGCCCTAGCCCTGCCCGTGATTTTGTACCATGTCCTGCGGTTCGTGCTGCCGGGCCTGACGGATCGGGAAAAAGGCATGGTCAGTGGCTCCATTATCGGGGGCACCCTGCTGTTTTTGGCGGGCATTGTGTTTGCCTACTTTTTTGTGGTGCCTGCTGCCCTGGGGTTTCTGGTGGATTATGGCCAAAGCGTGGCCCAAACCCAACTCAGCATTGAAAGCTATATCGGCTTTTGCTCTGGCTTGCTATTTATGACCGGCTTGATGTTTGAACTGCCCATGGTGCTGTTTTTGCTCTCCTTCACCGGGCTGGTTACCTCGGACAAGCTGATTCGGGAGTGGCGCTGGGCCATTGTGCTTATTTTCATCGTCTCTGCCATTGTTACCCCCACCCAAGATCCGTTCTCCATGAGTTTGGTGGGGTTGGCCATGGTGGCCCTATACGCCCTGAGTATTCTCCCTATTAAATGGGCTGGGCGTTAAAAATACGGCCTTTGTTTTATGAGCCACCAACCAATGGAGTAATACCGAGGGGGCAAACATTAGCTGGCCAGTCAATTGAGGCGCTCCCGCCTTTTCAATACCGTGGCAGTAGCCCAAGTTGAAAGGAGGAGCCACGCATGCATCGACCCTTTGATCCGCAGAAAATTGAGCACGTCTCCGGGATTTTCAGTTCCACCAGTCAGCTAAAGGAAGCTCTGGACGGCTTGGAGCGTCTTGGGCTGGGGAAAGATGTCAGCCTGTTAATGAGCGAAGAAACTCGCTCTTACTATGGGGAGGAGCCCAGGCATCCGGTTCATGGGGTGGAAGGCTTCACGCACAGTAGTAAACTCCCGGAAGGAGCAGCCACGGGTGGCTTAACCGGTGGACTGCTGGGGGCCATTCTGGGCGGGCTGACCACGGTGGGAACCATCCTGATTCCGGGGGCAGGCCTGCTAGTAGCCGGGCCATTGATTGGCCTTTTGAGCGGTGGCGCCCTGGGGGCCGCAGCGGGTGGTTTGCTGGGGGCGCTGGTGGGGGCGGGTATCCCGGAAACGGAGGCCAAATTTTATGAGGACTCTCTCAAGCAACAGGGAAATGCCCTGCTCATTGCCCATGTGCCAAAAAATATGGTTTCTGACGTGAAGGATATATATCGCCATTGCGGTGTGCGGTCCCTGAAAATAGGATAATCGCTCGGTTTGCCGAGAGAGGCTCCGGGCAAGGGCTTTCTGTAATCCTCGGCCCATTTATTACCTACCAACGCAAACACCAGGGCAGTCCGGCATGGGGCTGCCCTGTGTGGCATTGTTTTCAGAGGAAAGGGTGTGAGCGACTCCCCTGGCGCTTTTTCGGAAAAGCCGATCAATTTTCATTTTGCGACCGGTTTTATTTTTATATCATTTTTATACCAGCTTGGCCTGACTGCGTCTCTTCGCTGTCATCGTCATCTTCGAGGGCTTTTTATGCGACGATTTCCTCAATTCTCTGTCTCGGTGATGCTAAGTGTCCTGACCGTCTGGTCGGTGGGCGCACTGCCCTCCCTGTCCCAGCAGAGTGATGATACTTTTTTCTTTCCGCAGGAAAGTTTTGTGCAAGTTAATCCCACCCTGCCCAATTCCAAATTGAACTTTGATGACGACTCTCAGGAGTCCTGCTGCGCCAAGGATTACTCGGCATCGGGCCAGCCCTTGGCCTCGCCTCCTCAAAGCCTGGCCCCGGTGGAAAATGACGCTAGTTCGACCAGGGGTACCGCTGCCCTTGCCCGTTCCGAATTTGAGCGGGCCAATCCCCGCTATCAGGAAAATCTGACTCCCGCCTATCTGGTTTCTTGCGAGCGTTTTGCCCAGCTGCCGGAGTTGGCTGCCAACATGCCGAATACTGGAGCATTCGGGGACAGAAGCGGCAAGAGTACCTTACCGATTGTCTCCCACAGTACCAACGTGTCCCATCGACCCGGTGTGGAGTATTTTTCCGACCCTCGGTTTACCAATACCAGCGATTTCCATATAGAAACCACTGGCGGCAACAGCCAGTTGCGTTTGCAGGATGTGCGCAGTTATTCCGTCTGCATGGCTCGGGGCAACAACGTGGCCATGGTGGCCAACACCGAGGATGCCTCGTTCATCACCTACAACGGTAGCGATCACCTTTACCTGTCCGGTAATAACATCAACATGTTCACTCGCACGGGCGCTGGAGAAGACCTGATTGAGCTGTATCAGGCCAGCCCCTCTGAGACGGGAAGCACCTTTACGGCCTTTAACATCTACAAAACCGCCATCAGCGGTGGCTCCGACACGGACACGTTGGTGATCAAGGGGACGCCGCCGGGTACCAAGTGGTGCCATATCGGCGGGTACCGCATGTACGGGGAATACTTCTACGTGGTGGAATTTGCCTTGCCCCCCTCGGTAACCGAAGGCCCGCGCCGTCAGCGGGTGAACATTGGCCAATCGGTGGAGTACGTGACCATCAAGGGTAAGAAGTACCAGTTGAATGACTTTCTGGTGCATGGCGACCCGGTGGATACCGTGGCCCGAAGCATCCCCATTGGAGATCCCCTGCCTCGGGTGGCCATTCGTTCATCGGTCAGTAATTTCAGGAATCGTTGATTTTCGCCACTGACTCCAGGAACGCTGACCCCTGCGGATATCGTCCCCGGCCCTTCTGGCCAGTGGGCACCCAGGAAACTGCGCGACACCTGCCACAAACGGCTGGTGCGGAGAGACTGGCCTTGTTTCTATCAATCGCCCCGGACATTTTTGGAGCCACCTTCTGGAGACAGGTTCCTGAAGACATCTTTGTTTTCGTTGACGTAGGGCTTACTTCCTTTCAAAATTGGATTGGCTTGTTTGAGTAAGACATGTTCGATGCTCAGTCTTCACGGATATCGTAGAAGCCAAACGGCCTGTCTGTTTCCCTGTCTATTTATTTTGCAACTCCATATCTGCCTATCTCCATCACCGTTTTCCTCATTCTCTTTCCTTCATCATCGTTTTCATCTTCATCACCACCCAACCACAGGATTCATTTCAAATGATGCGTACTGCTAGCCTACCCGTGCCCATTATGGCCACCCGCTTCAACCAGAGCGGGCCGGAAAGTTTCCACGAGTCCCTGCCCAAGGCCGATTCCCAGGAAAGAGAGCGCCTGTGGGGAAGTCTGTCCCTGCAAAAAATCATTAGTGAAGCCCCGGTCGATGCGGTCACGCCGGAAGATGCCTGGACTCCCAGCGCTAAAAAGGCCGGGATTCCGAAAGACAAGCCCACAGAACTTTCTCTTGCAGCCAGGAAGGAAGCCATAAACCGGGATTTACGGGTTCTAGGCAACCCTTTTGTGCGGGCCAAAACAAGGGAACTCATAATGGAAAACCCGGATACGCCTTTTAATGCGCTGTCTCAAGTGACCTTGGGCGGGGTGTCCGAGGCTGGACTATCGCATGTGGCCCATCAGGATATCGCCAAATGGGCCCTCCGCCGTAAAAGACCAGCCATCCAGGATGCCGGTTTGCGTGCTCGTCACTGGATGGATCGCCCCAAGCAATCGGGGCCTTCTCGTTTTCAGCAGGAATTTTTAAAGCGGCAAGCCCAAGAGCAGGAACATGCCCAACAAATGGACGCCCTGCGACAAGCTTTTAGCCAACTGAAACTTAGTGACTAAGACACTCACGGGCCTGTTGAGCCAGCTGAAAGGCGGCTTCTACGGAGCTGCCGAGAGTGGTCAGATGGCCCATTTTGCGACCAGGCCGGGCTTCTCCCTTGCCGTACAGGTGCAAGTAGACCGACGAAAGGCTGAGAGCGGCTTGCCAGTCGGGCTCTCCCTTGGCCCATAAATCCCCCAGCAAATTGGCCATGGCAGCTGGTTGACGCAGGCTGGGATCCCCCAGTGGTAAGCCACAGACCACCCGCAACTGCTGCTCAAACTGATCGCACACGGCGGCCTCAATGGTGTAGTGCCCGGAGTTATGAGGCCGGGGGGCCAGCTCGTTGACCAGTAAGTCCCCTTGGCGGGTGATGAAAAACTCCACGCACAGCAGGCCCCGCATGTTCAGCGCCTCCATAATGCGCTGGGTCATCTGGATGGCGTGTGCTTCCATTGTTTCAGCGAGTTGGGCCGGGGCCAGGGTATAATCCAGAATATGATTCCGGTGCCGGTTTTCCACCGGGCGATAGGCCTGAAAGGTTCCGTCCTCCGCCCGGGCGGCAATGACTGAAATCTCCCGTTCCAAGTCCACAAAGCGCTCCATCAAGCAGGCTTGCCCGGCGAAGGCTGCATAAGCGGTCAAGGCCTGCGCTTCGGTGTCCAGACGCATCTGCCCTTTGCCATCATAGCCAAAGCCAGCGGTCTTCAGCACGGCAGGCAACCCCAACTGGACTATGCCCGCTTGCAGTTCCTGACTATTATTGACCGGAACAAAGGGCACCACCGGGATGCCCAGACCGGATAAAAACTGTTTTTCCCGCAAACGGTGCTGGGTCATTTCCAGCACATGCGGCTGGGGATAGACGGGCACCTCCGGCTGCAAGGCTATCAGGGCCTGTACGGGAATATTTTCAAACTCGATGGTTACCACATCCACGTCTTGGGCAAAGCGTCTCAGAGCGTCTAAATCGGTATAATCGGCGGTGATTTCGAGATCAGCCACTTGCCCGGCTGGCGTGTCCCTCTGCGGCGAGAAGACATGCACCCGGTAGCCCAATCGTTTGGCGGTAAGCGTCAGCATGCGGCCCAACTGACCGCTGCCCAAAATGCCCAAGGTACTGCCGGGTAGATGCACTCCAGAACTCAGACCAGTGGAGATCATACCGGCAAATGTCGCCCCTGTAGAACGGTTTCGGTTTGTTCCTGCCGGTAGCGGGCCAGTTCTTCCCGCAGGGCCGGATGGGTATTGGCCAATATGGCCACGGCCATCAGGGCGGCGTTGATGGCCCCGGCCTTGCCAATGGCCATGGTGCCCACCGGAACGCCAGCTGGCATTTGCACAATGGAAAGCAGGGAGTCCATACCATTCAGGGCCTGGCTTTGCACCGGTACGCCCAATACCGGTACCAGGGTCTGGGCGGCGGTCATACCCGGTAAATGGGCGGCCCCACCCGCCCCGGCGATAATGACCTGAATCTTCCGCTCCTCCGCCTGAGCCGCGAATTCGGCCAGCCATTGGGGGGTCCGGTGGGCGGACACCACCAGGCACTCGTGCGGCACGTCAAAGCGATTCAGCATTTCGTGGGCGTGGCGCATGGTTTCCCAATCGGACTGGCTACCCATGATAATGGACACCAGCGTTTTGCCCTGGCTCTTGTCCTGGGATTGGTCGGCGGCTTTTTCAGGGGAGGAAGCGAAAGTATTCATGGTCAAAATCAGGTTTCCTTGGATTGGGCCTAGTGGGCGGCTTGCAGCAATTTGGCGCTCAGCTTGATTTGCGGGCCAGCCAGGGCCTTGGAAATGGGGCACCCTTTTTTGGCGGCTTCGGCTTGCTCGTGGAACTGGGTTTCATCAATGCCGGGAATCTCGGCTTCGGTTTCCAGTTCGATGGTGGTGATTTCAAAGCCTTCGCCCACTTTCTCCAGGTGTACTTTGGCCACAGTGTGAACACGGGTGGGGTTGAAGCCAGCCTTGCTCAGCCCAGCGGACAGCGCCATGGAGAAGCAACCGGCGTGAGCGGCGGCAATCAACTCTTCCGGGTTGGTGCCGGTGCCATCTTCAAAACGGGAGGGGAAGGAGTAGCTGCCTTTGAAAGCGCCGCTGCCCAGTTCAACCGTTCCTTTGCCTTCACGCAGGTTACCTTGCCATTCGGCCTGTGCGGATCTCATTACCATACTGTGTCTCTCCTCTCGGGATGCTAACGGCCTGATTTTAGTACGAATGCGCCCATATAGATAGGGCAGGCCATTGGGCCTTTTATTGCCAGGAGGCCTTTGCCGCCTCGCTTTGACTTTGTGTTGGTGTATGGCGTAAATCTCATTGAGATTCGTTTGGCCTTTCTGTTATACTCTAGCGCATGACAAAAGCAGTGATTAGTGGTATTGGCCCGGATCAACCGGGCATTGTAGCGGCAATCGCCGACATCCTCTACAAACGGGGATGTAATATCGTGGACTCCACCATGACCCGGCTGGCCAACGAGTTCGCCGTGATTCTGATTATCAATGCACCCAACTCGGTGCGTTTTCCAGAGTTGAAGGCCGAATTCGCCACCCTGGAAGAGAGCCACAACATGACCGTGGTGATCAAACCCATTCCCGACAATATCGGCATGGACTTCCACAAGCCGGAAAATCCTTACATGATTTCCGTGGCCGGGCAGGATCAGGCGGGCATTACCTACAAAATTTCCCGCAAGCTGGCCGAAATGGACATTAACATCACCGATTTGAATGCCCAGTGCATTCAGGGAGATGATGGGCCGGTGTACATCATGATGGTAGAGATTGATATTCCCAGTTCCATGGCCATAGGCTCCCTGCAAAAGGAAATTCAGGAAATCGCCAAGGAAATCGGTCTGGAGATTCAGTTACGCCCCCTGGAAGCCGTGGCCCTGTAAGCAACGGATTCTTATGAGCGTTCTGAAAGTCTTGAAATTCCCTCACCCCATCCTGCGGGAGAAATGTGAGCCGGTCATCAGTTGGGATAACAGCCTGCAAAAGCTGATTGATGACATGACCGAGACCATGTATGCCGCTTATGGCTCGGTGGGTTTGGCTGCTTCCCAGGTGGGGGAGACCACCCGTTTGATTGTGCTGGACACCAGTAGCAAAACCACCCGGGAAGACTACAAGGTGCTAATTAATCCCACCATTGTGGAAGCCTCCCGGAACAAAACCATGCGGGAAGGCTGCCTGAGCTTCCCGGAGTATTTGGCCAACATTAAGCGGGCCACCAAGGTGACCTTTACCGCCTTTGATCGGGATGGGGAGCTGAAGACCTACACCGTGCAGGGATTGGAGGCCATTGCTATTCAGCACGAGATTGATCACCTGGATGGGGTGTTGATGATTGATCGTATTAGCTCCCTGAAAACGGACTGGATTCGTCGGCAACCCAAAGGGGAAACCGCCCTGGCGTTCACCCAGAATACCCCCACCGGCAACGCCTACGTGGAGCCTTCGGAAAGCGAGCCAACGCCCATTCAATCCGAGCTTGCCGCACCCATTAGCGACCCCAACCAACGGTAATTGACCTTGAACACCCTGTCCCCTTCCACCACCAATCTGGCCCGCTGTATTTTTGAGGTGGCGGAAAGTCGACCCGACCATCCGGCACTGGTAGGGCGGGGCGAAACGCTGTCCTATGAGGTGCTGGCCCAGAGAATGACTCGCCTGGCGGGGGCACTGGAACAATTGGGCTTGCAAACCGGCGATCGGGTGGCTTTATTGCTATATAACACGCAGACTTTCGCGGTGGCTTACTTTGCGTTGCTGAGTCTGGGCATTGCCGTAGTGCCGGTCAACACCCGTCTGACCGCCCATGAGATTGACGTCATTCTGGAGGACGCCCAAGCCAAGCTGTTGATCAGCTCGCTGGAGTTTTTTAATACACTTACTCAGTTGCAGGTGGACTGCTTGCAAGGGCTGGTACTGGATACGGAGTTGCTGGCCAGCGAAGAGGAGCTGGATCCGTTATTGGATGCCTTTCCACTGGGCTGCGCTTTGTATCGGCTCAACGAGTTGCTGGCACGTAATCTGGAGCCCCAGCAGCCTTTGCCCTATGAATTGCCCGCTCAGACTCCGGCGGCGCTCATTTATACCTCAGGAACCACCGGCAAGCCTAAAGGGGTCATTCTCAGCCATCGCAACATCGAAGCGGATGCCCAGGCCAACATCGCGGTCATTGAGGCCGTTCCAGCGGATCGCTTCATCACCATTTCCCCCTTGTTTCACGTGTTTGGGCAAACCAATATTCTGGTATCGGCCCTGATGGCCGGGGCCACCGTGGTACTGGTGCGCAAGTTCAGCCCCAAAACGGTGTTGGAGACCATTGAGCGGCACAAGGTGACCTTTATGGCCGCCGTGCCCACCATGTACCTGATGATGCTGACCCATTTGCGGGAGAAACCATTTGATCTCTCTTCCCTGCGGGTGTGCCACTCCGGGGCGGCCCCCATGGCCGTGGACACCTTCCATGAGGTGGAGCAGTACTTCGGGGCCCCGGTGCAAGAAGGCTACGGTTTGTCTGAGGCCTCCTCCATTGTTTGCTCCAACCCGCTACAGGGCCCCCGAAAACCCGGCTCGGTGGGCTTACCCTTGCCGGGGGTGCGGGTGAAAGTCCTGCGGGAGGATGACAGCGAAGCCGCCGTGCGTGAAATCGGTGAGCTGTATGTGCAAGGCGAAATCGTCATGCAGGGGTATCACCAGCGCCCGGAGGAAACGGCCAAGAGCCTGCGTCAATTCCCGGACGGGCTTTGGTTGAAGACCAAAGATCTGGGCTACAAGGATGAAGACGGCTACATCTACATCGTGGATCGCACCGATGATCTCATCAACATTGGCGGCGTGAAGGTCTACCCTCGAGAGATTGAGGAGGTGCTGTTCAAGCATCCGGCGGTGCAAGCGGTGGCCGTAACGGGGGTGCCTTCTACCCTGCACCATGAGGCCATTAAGGCCTTTGTGGTTATCAAAAACGGGCACAACTGCACCAAGGAAAGCCTGATGGAGTTCTGTCGTCCGCATCTGGCCGATTTTAAAATTCCCAAGCATTACGAGTTTGTAGATGCCATTCCGCAGGGAGCTACCGGCAAAATCCTGCGCAAAGACTTGCGCCGGGATATTTAATGGCCGCCCTTGCCCCGCTCGACTCGCTTATTCGCTTAGTTACTCTGCTAGTCACTTTGCTTTTATCCTGAATTGACAAGGACGTTGCCCATGACTTACACCCAAACCATGCAAGATGAGTTGTTCCAGATTATCAAGCACCTGTCCTTCAAGCGGGGCGATTTTATTTTGGCCTCCGGGCAACGCTCCAGCTACTATGTGGATTGCCGTTTAAGCACACTGGACGGGCGAGGCGCTTATCTCATCGGGCACTTACTCTATGATCGATTGGTGAGCCTACACCCCGATGCCGTGGGTGGTATGACCCTGGGCGCCGATCCCATTGTCAGCAGCATTTTATACCGCAGTGCTGAGGTGGGTAAGCCCATGGCTGGCTTTATCGTCCGCAAGGAGGCCAAAGGCCACGGGGCGGGCAACCAGATTGAGGGCAATATTGCCCCCTGGATGCGGGTGGTACTGGTGGAAGACGTGGTGACCACCGGCGGGTCCACCTTAAAAGCCATTGAAGCCATTCGCAAAACGCACCCAAGCATTGAGATTGCTGGAGTGTTGGCTATCATCGATCGCAACGCCGGTGGAGCGGAAGCCTTTAGTCGTCTTGGGATTCCGTTTCAGGCGCTTTACAACGTTCAAGCATTTCTTGAGGGATAAACCGCTGCCAATCCCCATCCAGATTTCGGAAAAACTGATGGGCGGATAGCACGTCATCCTCGGTGATGGGGTCAAACTCGGCCAGGCGATTCAGCTCTTCGTCGGTCAGTTCCGGGTCAGGGAAGGCATGATCCCGCTCTGGAACTTCGACCCCGACCATGGCTACCCCATTTTGCGTTTCACAGTGGGTGCAATAGACATTGACGATGTAAATGCCCTCTTCCTGCCGCAGGAGTTGAATATCCTCTGGCGTGAAGCTGTGTGAGCAGAAGTTACAGCGCATACGGCTGAAAAAGCTTTGGATCAGTTGGAAGGCATCCATCATGCACCTCTCGATCGTTTCTTGGGACGAGCGCGACTATCTCTTGATTATAGACCTTATTATGGGAATATAAAGATGGTTTCACAAAAAAATAAGATTTCAGCGGATGCCCACCCCAACCAACACGCCAAAACCTCTGCCACTGCTTCATACCCTGGAGCTGGATGTGAATATCTTTGATACGGACTGCTATGGCGTCATGTGGCACGGCGCTTACACCAAGTGGCTGGAAATGGGACGGGTGAAGTTGCTGGAAGCTCAGGGGTACGTTTTTCCCAAGCCGGGCGATCCTGAAGGATACGTGTTTCCGGTGGTAGAGCAGAATCTGAAGTACAAACGATCCGCACCTTACGGGGATAAGCTGGTGTTAAGTACCCGGTTGGCCGTGGATGGCTACAAACTGCTGTTTTTACAAAATTTTCGCAGTCAGCAGACGGATCACGTGACGGTGGAAGCGGTGACCACCGTGGTGGTGGTGGATGCCCAATGGCGAGTACAGCGCCGTTTGCCAGAGCCCTTAAAGGCCATCATCGGGCTTTCGGAAATGGTTTGAGCCTCGCATAACGCTGGGGAATCGTCATTGCTCCCCGCTCGGGCCTTGCCGCTCCCTTAGTAGCCGGGGAATGCCGGTGTGTCCCTAGCCGGGGAATGCCGGCGTGTCCAAGTTATGCTGGTAAGTGCTGCCCTTGTGCTCGGTTTTATCCCAGCGGGTACGGCGCTGCTTTTGCCACAGGACTTTTACCATAATGCCAAATACCAGCGGTATCCATAAAATGGTGAGATAAATCGAGGTCACCGCTGTCCACTTAAGGGCTTCCCAGAAGGGTGGCCGGTTAAAGCGAATGATGGCCACAATGATGGCGGAGCTGATACCCAGACAAAAAATGGGAATAACCAACAGGGAGGAAATAATGCGGGTGGAGGTGGGATCGGCCATGAGAACCCCCCAGCCCAGCTGAATGAGATCCATAACCAGCCACAGGGGGAGTAAAAATTCCAGAAAGTAGGCCACCATATCCAGGGTGGTACGCAAGGAAGCCTTGCGGGACTTGAGCAAGGGGCCAGCGTATTCCAGATACCGGAACAGGGTGCCTTCCGTCCAGCGCCGACGTTGTTTGAGCAAGCCACCAAACTCCACAATCCCTTCTTCATATACCGGCACCTTGTGGGCAAAGCGAATATCCCAGCCCTCAATGTGCAAGCGGGTGGACAAATCCAGGTCATCGGTCAGGGTGTTCACGTTCCAGCCGTTGACTTCATCCAAGGCTTCCCGCTTCACCAATTGACCGTTTCCGCGCAGCTCAACCGCACCTCTCACACTGTCTCTGCCGTACTGGAAGTGGGAGTCTAGCGAGTACTCATAGTTCTGGCATCGGGTCAGCCAGTTTTCGTTACCGTTGGCGATGATTTTACGAGCCTGCACGGCGCCCACGTTTTCATCGGCTAAAAAGGGCACAATACGTCGCAGAAAATCAGGTTCCACGTAGGCGTCGGCGTCGAATACGCAAATGACTTCGCCATCGGTGAGGGTTAAGGCTTCGTTCAGTACGGCGGGCTTGCCGGGAATGGCGTCGGCGGGGCGCAGGTGATAGCGGAAGGGCAAGGGCAGCGTTTCTCCCAGCCGGGTCAGGATGGCCGGTGTCTCATCGGTGCTGCGATCATCCATAATGAGCAGCTCATAATTGGGGTAATCCAGCTTCAGCAGGTTGTAAATGGTGTTCTCGATGACCACTTGCTCGTTGTGAGCGGAAATGACCACGGAAACCTTGGGCTGGTAGTCCAGATTGAGGGGCTTGGGGCGTTTGGCTTCCATACGCTTGTGGTGCACCATGGCCAGCGTCATCAGCCAGGTATAGAGGATCATGAACACCAGCAACAAAATAACCGACGAGTAGCGGGGCATGACCTTTCCGGTCAAAAATACCACCAGCCAGATCACGGCAATCATACTCAGGAGAAGGATTTTTTCTTTCAAGAGATTTTCCTGCCTGCTTCTAAACCTGATTAACTGTAACCATAAAGTCCATAACACCACGCAATACGCATTACACGCTTATTAATAGGCGGACAACCGATGGGCGAATTCCTTGAGGTGATTGGCTGCCCGCAGGGCACCATGGGTCTCAGCTGCCATTGTAGCAAAGGCAAGGGTGCGAGACTCGAAATCCGGGTTGCCTAACAGCCGTTCGATGTTGGCGCACAAGGCCCGTTGCGCGCTATCACTCAACTCCTGATAGGACATGGTCAGCGAGACGCCCAGTTCCGACATGCGGCTGGCGTTATTCTCCTGTTCAATCTGCTGGCTGTCCGGGATGATGAGCGACGGCTTGCCCAGGGTCAGCAGTTCCATGGCCGTACTGTGCCCGGCCTGGGTAATCACCAGGTCAGCGGCCTTGAAGTAGGGGGCGGCCTCTTTCACAAAGGGGTGAATCTGGGTGTTTTCCGGCACATTGGCTGTAGTAAAGCTGGAGATGATAATAAAATCCAGGTGGCTCATTTGCCGGGCCGCTTCAATAATGGCGTCAAACAGGGGACGTCGGTATTCATGCCCCCCCAAAGAGGCGACGATGAGGGGCTTGTTGCTAGGTTTGGCGATGGCTTGCACTTCATCCGCCTGCCAGGCCACCAGCGGCCCCACAAAGCGAGTACGCTTCTTGACCTGGTAATTATCGGAGAGATTGGGCAGGCAGACCGTGTAAGGCGGGCTGAAATCCGGGATCAGAATTTCCTCGGCGCTGGACAGCCACAGTTTCATGACCCACTCGAAGGAGCGGCCAAACAGCTTCACCAGGGCGGAATCCCGCTCGAAAAAGGGATAAAAGGCGCTTTGATTGGTCAGTACAATGCAAGGAATGTCCAGGCGTTCCGCGGCCAGCACCGGGGCAATACGACCATCGGCCACCACCAGGGTCACCCCATGGCGTTTGATGATGTCCATTTCCTCCTGCACAATCTGGTTGAGTCCTAAGGCCCGGGCCGGGTTGTTCAGGATGGTCTTGCCCACGTCAAAGTGCCCTTCCGAGCCCACGAACTTGACTTCCTGGGCCACTTCCACGCTGGGGTAGTCGTAAGAACGGATGCGCTCCAATGCGTAACTGTAGGAAGCCAGCAGGATATCGCTGGGCTTGAAGTGTCGGGCAATGGCCAAGGCTCGGCTGGAGTGACCGTACCCCTCGCTACTGACCGAGAAGTACACCTTGTCCCGCAGTTGGGGCACATTTTTTTTTCGTTTACCAATTTGCAGCAAAGACATGTGATTTATCCGCTTTCAATCGGTGATAGAGTCCGATTACCCCCAATAATAGCATCGGCACGCCAATTAACAGAAACATGGCCCCCACGCCCACTTGCTCTACGGCCAGACCGGCCACTAGCACCGGCAAGGTGGAGGAGGTGCTTAAAATGGTGAATTGAACCCCGAATACCTTACCCCGCTTGTCTTCCGGGATCAATTCCTGCAAGAGGGCCTGCAAGGGAATGGCGATAAAGGCCGCTCCCACGCCCATCATAATGGACAGGGCATAGGTGTAAACCATGCGCAGGGTGAAGCGTACCGCAGCCATTTCAAACCAACCGCTCAGGACTTGGGGCAAGTGAATGACATAACCTTTCATGGACAAAAATCGCACCAGGGTCAGGAGTACCAGGCACAGTCCCAAGCTCAAAAATCCGCTGTAGACCATAATGCCCCGACGGGCATGGTGAAAGGAGTGTCCCACCCAAAAGGCGCCCAATGCCATACCCACCCCGCTGAAGGCGATGATATAGGCAAACTTCTGGGCGGCTACCTGTGGATCTTCAAACAGATAGGTCTTGGCAAAGCTGATAAACAGGATGCACAGGGCCACCATGGCGGAAAACAAGGTGGCCAGCTTCAGCATGGCGTTGCGCACAATGGGATGCTCGCCAATGTAGCGCAGCCCGTCCTGAATTTCATGCCCAAAGCGGGCAAAGGCCTCTTTCATGCTGGCCGCTGGGGGACGGCAATCTTCTTCCAGCACGCACAAGGGCGGGGTTCGCACAAAGGCCAGCGACAGACTGGCGGCCAGAAATAACCCGGTAATGGCCCAATGCACCTGTTTCAGGGAAAACAGGTTGATGAGCGGATCGCCGAGAGCGAACCCAAAAATGACCGCCACCATCATGGTGGTGGTAAACAGCGAGTTGGCTGTGAGCAGGGAGGACTTACTCACAATAGTGGGGATGGTGGCCGCTTCGGCGGGTACAAAAAACTGGGTGGCCGCCGAAATGAGGAAGGCTACATAATAGATAGCCCAGCCTCCGGTGGCTTGCGCGGCCCAGGGAATGAGGGCCACCAGTGCGGCCCGCATTAAGTTGGTGGCTACCAATACGGCCCGGCGGGGCCAGCGATCCACAAACACCCCGGCAATGGCCGTGAGTAAAATGGCGGGGATGGTAAAGGCAATGTACAAAAAGCTGCTGTAGCGATCGCTGGGCCCAAAATGGCTGACAATGAGGCTAATGAACACCACAAAAATAATGCGATCGGCGATTTGGGAAAAAATCTGGCCAATCCACAAGGCCAGAAAATTGCGATTGGCCAGCACCACACGGTAGCCTTCCCGGGCGGAAAGCGATGGTTCGACTGATGCGTCAGGTGCGGTAGAGGGAGTTTGAAGCGACATTCCGGGTTTCCTGTCAAAAGCCCGCTTTCCAAAAGGAAGGACAGGCCCACTGGGTTTTCCTATTGTACTGCAAGTCCCCGGCCAAGCAAGCGGGAAGCGGGAAACGCCTATTTCAGCAAGGGTGGCACGTCGGGCAGGAGAGGGTGTGGTTCTGCCCGTGTCTGCTCCGGCAGGGGCGTTTCCAATAGGTTTAAAACCAAATCGTAAGCGTGCATGCTCTTTTCCACGACCTTTTGGAAGTAGTAGCGCAGGAACTTCTGGGCCTTGCAGAACTGAAGGGCTGTCCATTGCGGGTCATGCGGGTTCTGCAACAGGCGCAAGGTGCTGGTGGAGATGTTCACCCATTCATCGTTATTCAAACTGCCCATGGCACTGGTTTCGGCCTGGTGCTTGCGCCGCAGCTCCGAGGTGGCCACGCCCCCCAATTGCGGGGAAAAGCTGTAGAAAGGAGCCTGCCAATCCAGCGGCTGGCCGGTAAAAATACACTCGCTGAGGATGGGGTGATAACCCTCAGCCTCTAACAAGTCCAGCTGATACTGAATGCCCAGGGGGATGATTTGCGCTTCCGCCGCCTGATCCAGAAGGTGCAGAGCGTTTTTTAGCTCGGCATACACCAGATGGCTATCGGCTTCTCCGGCGGTCAGGTTGACCAGTTCGGCAAACAGCAGGGCATACGACAGTTTGAGCAGATCGGCCCGAATGCCGGGAAAACTTTCCCGGGGTTGATATTGAATGAGTAGATCCAGGTTTTTACCCTTGGACAACTGCACCTCGCTGAGGTTGAGTAGTTGGCAGGCCCCCACCAGCTTGCTTTTTGGCTTTTTAACCCCCTTGGCGATGGCGGAGATTCGCCCGTGTTCTGAAGAGTACAAGTGCAGGATCTGATCGGCCTCCCCAAAATCGTAGGTGCGCAGGCAAATGACATCGGTGGTATAGGTTTTGGCGGCAATGGGGGACACGGGAAACGCTCCTGCTTTCCGGGAGGCCTCTATCTGGCTCTAACTTCTGGATACCATCATACACGGGACGAATCGTGCGCATGAAGCGGGACGGGCGCTTTTCCCTTCAGGCTGAAAGCATCCCGCAGCTGTCGCTTAAACATCTCTTAATAAGGGCGGCTTTTCCTTTACGAGCCACCCTGCCCGGTGGCACAATAGAAGGCGAGCGGATCGTCTCCGCCGTCTTTGGCAAGTCCCGCCCCTTAACCCCCCAGCAGCAGAGTTGAGTTTATGAGTACCGTCCGTCCTTTTGTTCATCTCCACGTGCATACCCACTATAGTATGCTGGATGCGGCCACGCGGGTGCCTGATTTGGTGAAGATCGCCACGGCCAATAATATGCCCGCCGTTGCCATCACCGATCACGGGGTCATGTACGGAGCGGTGGAACTGTATAACGCCTGCAAAGGGGCTGGCATCAAGGCCATTATCGGGGCCGATATGTACGTGGTGGACGGGGATATCACCGATAAAAGCAGTCGTCAGCCCATGCACCAGTTGGTATTGCTGTGCAAAAACGAGATTGGCTATAAAAATCTGGTAAAAATCGTGTCCCGCTCCCATTTGGAAGGCTTTTACTATAAGCCACGCATCAACTGGGATATTTTGAAGGCCCATAGTGAAGGCCTGATTGCTTTAACCGGGGATCTGACCGGCCCGGTGGCCCGCCCCATTTTGCGGGGCCACGTGGATGAGGCCCGAGAGCGGGCCAAATTCCTGAAAGAGATTTTTTGCGAGGATCTCTACATTGAAATCGTGGATCACGGCAAGGAACCGGAGTACCGCTTTGCCGTAGAGGCGGTTAAAATTGCCCAGGAGTTGGGCATTGAGCTGGTGGCCACAAACGATACCCACTTTTCACGGCCGGGCGATGAGACCATGCATAACATTCTGCTGTGTATGCAGCAGGGCAAAACATTGGCTGAAAGTGGTTCTCGGGATATTTATGGGCCGCAGTACTACATTAAAAATGGCGATGAAATGGCCAAGCTGTTTCAGTTTCTGGATGCCGACGTTCGGGAACGTGCCCTGGACAACACCCTGAAAATCGCCGACAAGATTGAATTCAAGATGAAGCAAGGGGAGTCTATTTTGCCGGACTACCCCATCCCGGAAGGCACCACGCTGGAAAGCGAGCTGGAGCGGGAAGTCATGGAAACGGCCCGGGAACGCTTTCCCGAAATCACCCCGGAAATTCAGGAGCGGCTGGACTTTGAGCTGCGCATCATCAACCAGATGGGTTTTCCGGCCTACTTTTTGATTGTGGCCGACTTTATCCGCTATGCCCGGGAGCAGAACATTCCGGTGGGGCCGGGTCGGGGTTCCGCCGCCGGAAGCCTGGTAGCCTTTGTGTTGGGCATCACCGATATTGATCCGCTGGAACACAATTTGCTGTTTGAGCGATTCCTGAACCCGGAGCGGGTTTCTATGCCGGACGTCGATATCGACTTCTGCATTGACCGTCGGGGGGACGTGATTGAGTACGTGCGCCGCAAGTACGGGGCTGATCGGGTGTGCCAGATTATCACCTACGGCACGCTGGCCGCTCGGGCCGCTTTAAAGGCCGTGGCCCGTGTGATGGAGATTCCCTTTGCCGAAAGTGACAAGCTGGCCAAGATGATTCCCTTTGGGCCTGCCGTTAAGCTGAAAGACGCCCTGGAAGACGGCATGGAACTAAAAAAACTGTATGACACCGAGCCCAAGGTCAAAGAGCTGGTGGATCTGGCGCTGGCTTTGGAGGGAACTGCGGTCAGCGTGGGCATGCACGCCGCAGGGGTGGTTATTTCCAAGGACGCCCTGGATACCATTGTGCCGGTGCAGTTCACCAAGGACGGGCATGAGACCGGACAAATCGTGTCCCAGTACCCCATGGGGGACTTGGAAAAGCTGGGCCTCCTGAAGATGGACTTTTTGGGCCTGCGAAACCTGACCATTATTGATAACACCGTGCAAATGGTCAAACAAATCCGGGGAGAGGAAGTGGACATGCGCCACTTGCCGCTCGATGATCAGGATGTCTACGAGATTTTGACTGCCGGGGATACCGATGGTATTTTCCAGCTGGAATCCGGGGGGATGAAGGCGCTGGTGAAGGATCTTAAGCCGTCGGTGTTCGAGGACATCGGCGCTTTGGTGGCCCTGTATCGACCCGGCCCCTTGAACTCGGGGATGGTCAAGCAGTTTGTGGATCGTAAGCACGGTCGGGCGCAGGTGGAGTACAAGCATCCCGCCTTGGAGCCCTTGCTAAAGGACACTTACGGCACCATCGTGTACCAGGAGCAGATCATGCAGATTGCCCAGTCGCTGGCGGGTTATTCGCTGGGGCAGGCGGATTTGCTGCGTCGGGCCATGGGTAAGAAAAAAGCTGAAATCATGGAGCAGGAGCGGGCTGGGTTTTTGGCGGGCTGCGAAAAAAATAATGTCGATCTGACCATCGCTAACGAGCTGTTTGACACCATGAGCGAGTTTGCGGCCTACTGCTTCAACCGGTCGCACTCAGCAGCCTATGCCCTGGTGGCGTATCAAACCGCTTTTCTAAAGGCACATTACCCGGTGGAATATCTGTCGGCCCTGCTCTCCAGCGTGAGTGGCGATCTGGAGAAGGTGCAGTTCTATATTCTGGCCTGCCGGAAAATGGGCCTTAAAATCCTGCCGCCGGATATTAATAAGTCCGGGCAGAATTTTACCCCCGATGGGGATAAAGCCATTCGCTTTGGGATGGCCACCATTAAAAACGTAGGCGTGGGTGTGGTGGAAAACATTATTGCCGCCCGCACCGAAAAACCCTTTGCCTCGCTGGAGGATTTCTGCGAGCGGGTGGATCCCAAGGTGCTGAACCGGAAAACCTTGGAGAGCCTGATTAATAGCGGGGCCTTTACCGAATTTGGCGTTTCTCGCAAGCAGTTGTTTAATAACGTGGACACCATGACCAATTACGCGGCCAAATGCCAGGAACAAAAAATTACTGGGCAAGCCAGTTTGTTTTCCCTGTTGGGTGGGGGCGATGAGGCTGGTGGAGCGGGTGGTTTTGGTGGCCTGATTTTATCCGGCGACACCGCTGAATACAGCGACGAGGAAATTCAACAACTGGAAAAAGAGCTATTGGGCTTTTATGTCAGCAGTCATCCGCTGGATAGTTTGCTGGACAAGTTGCCCATGATGACCAGCCATAACATCGCAGAACTCAAGGATTTCCCGGATGGGGTGGATGTGGTCATTGGCGGGTTGATTTCCAGTTTGCAAAAGAAAATCACCAAAACCAACCGCCCTATCTGGATTGGCAAGCTGGAGGATTTTTCCAGCGAGACGGAATTTGTCATGTTTTCCGATGCCATTGAAAAGTGCGGTGAGCGGGTGGCTGAGGGTAAAAAGGTGCTGATTCAGGGGCGTTTACAATTCCGGGGGGATAACGGGGATCAGTTCAGCATTATTTTGAACGAAGTGCATCCGGTGGATGAGGTGCGGCCCTTTCATCTGTTTTTTGACAGTGCCCCCAAGTGGGAAATTTTGCAAACCATTAGCACCATTTTGGTGAAGAATCGTGGGTTTAATCCGGTGATTTTGAACTTTAAAGATGGCACGAGAATTAAAGCGGGGACGAAGTTCTGGATTAATAACAATAACCGGGAACTGGTGAAAGAAACGCTGGAATCTCACTTCGGCCAAATCTTAAAGGTAGGGTAAATTTCTTTTCAGGGGGGCGTTGCCCCCTGTGATCCCCACTGGAGGGGGACAGAGCTTTCCGCTCGTCCTGCCCCCCTCCAGCCCTCCCCTCGCAAGCAGTTGTTTATGCGGCAATGAAAAAACGCCTGCCAGATGCGCTAGTTTATCATTCCGGCGCAAACGGGAATCCACGCTGTCTTTTTCATTTGATTGATTGACGTCGCTTCTTTAATTGCAGGATCTGTGTTGCACCGTAGAGTGGATTCCCACTTTCGTGGGAATGACAGGGCTGCTTGAGGATAGGACAAGACTCTTTAGAATGTTTGAGAGGAACGCATGGGGAGGTCTGGAGGGGGGACAGGGCTTGCCCTGGACTCTGTTCCCCCTCCAGTGGGGTACAAGGGGCAAAGCCCCTTGAGGGAAGAATGCTTCAGTGGGGTACAAGGGGCAACACCCCTTGAAGGAACAACACCCCTTGAGAAAAATTCACCTGCGTAGCAATGCTAAATCCCTGGTTTAACAGGCCATATCAATGGCAATTCGGGGACGCCAGGCCAAACGCAAGGCGTTGAGAATGGCCAGCAAGTCAATGGCTTCTTGTAGCAGGGCCCCTTGCACCGGCGAGAGATACCCCAGGGCGGCCAACCCCATTCCCGCCAGACTGAGCGCCATTCCCCCGATGGCGCATTGCAGGGCAATCTGGCGAAGCAGAAGGCTGATGTGCAAAAGCTCATCCACTTTGACCAGCGTATTTTCCAGAATGACGGCCCCGGCGGCCTCACTGGTGACGCTGCTGTGTTGCCCAAAGGCCAGCCCCACCGTCGCCGTTGCCAAGGCTGGGGCGTCATTGATGCCATCGCCCATAAACAGGGTAGGAGCCAGTGCGGTCTCCGCTCTGACGATGGCCACTTTCTGCTCGGGGGATTGTTCCGCCAGGGTGTTCGGAATGCCCAGCACTTCCGCAAGATAGGCCACTTCTGAAGCGCGATCTCCTGATAACAGCAGCACTTTTTTAAAGAAGTGGGAGGGCCCCAGATGACCAATAAAGGAGTGCCCCTCGGCACGGGGCGCGTCCCGCAAGCGAAACAGTCCGGCGTATTGATCATCGCATAATAAAATACACTCTAATCCGGCTGCCATAGGCGGTAAATTGGTTTCTAGGTGTGGCCAGAGTTTGGCTATTTTATGGCGGCTGGTCAAATGCCAACGGTGTCCGTTTACCAAGCCGGATAAGCCTTGACCGGGCTTTTCAGAGACTTCACTGGCTTTGGGCAGTGGAAGATTTTCCTGGGCTGCCGCTTCCAGAATGGCGCTGGCCAGAGGGTGCTTGGAGTATCGCTCCAGGCCGGCAGCCGCTTGCAGTAAATCCGTTTGTTGAAACGAGGGTGCCGGTAAAATTTCAGTGACGGAGGGTTTACCGTAGGTGAGCGTGCCGGTTTTGTCAAAAATAGCGGTTTGGCAAGTGGGTAAACGCTCCAGCACCACCGGGTCTTTAATAATAATGCCGTGTTTGGCGGCCAGGGAAATGGCGCTGATGATGGTGATGGGAATGGCAATCAGTAAGGGGCAAGGTGTGGCCACCACCAGTACGGCCAGGAAGCGATTTGCGTCTCCGGTTACCAGCCAGGTGGCCAGTGCCAGCAGGATGACCAGAGGCGTAAAGAGGGCGCCTATCTGATCGCCCAGACGGCGCAGGGTTGGGCGTTTTTGTTCAGCATCCTGCATCACCGTCATAATGGTGGCGTAACGGGAATCAAGGGCTCGTTTTTCCGCTTGAATCACCAATGCGGTTTCTCCATTAATGGCCCCGGACAAGACGGAAGACCCCGGCGCTTTGTCCACCTGATAGGGTTCGCCGGTCAGGTAGGATTCATCCATGCTGCCCTGACCTTCCACGACGGTGCCGTCCACGGGGGCGGTTTCATGGGGAAAGATCACCAAACGATCCCCAATGGCAATATCATCGAGGGCCACTTCTTCAATTTGCTCCCCGGTTTGGCGATGGGCGATATTGGGCATCCGCTTGGCCAACGCTGCCAGCACGGAGGAGGCCTTGCGCAGGGCAAATTGCTCCAGTGTCTGCCCGCCTGCCATCATCAGGACAATCAGGGCCCCCGCCAGATATTCGCCCAGAGCGAGACTGGTCAGCAGGGCCAGCACCGCCAGAATATCGGCGCCGAAATCTTTTTTGAAGGCTTTCTTTAGAACCTGAAGCGTCAAGGGGATGACGCTCACCGCTAAAATGACTTGGAGTGGCAGCAGGGAAAAGGGGAGCCCGAGCAGCCAGAATGCCCCGGATAGCAGCAGTCCGGCGAGGGCGATCGCCGTGAGTATTGCTGACCAGTTTGGAGAGGTTTTCATCTGTGCATTATGACATTGATATTCTTGGCGGGGAGATTCATTGCGCCAAGTTTTGATTTAATGTGAGGTGAACCCAAGGCCTGATAAGCCAGTTTGGTATTTTGATCCAGAAGCCCAACATCAGAAGCCCCCAAGGGTTGATGCATAGCCTCGCTTAATGGAACCGGCTCTTTTTCACGACCCCGCCTTCCACATCCGAGAGGGTATGCATCATAATGAAGGCGTTTTCATCGATTTCACGGGCCGCATTCTTAATCAAGGCAATTTCAAGACGGGTGACCACGCAATACAGAATATCCTGTTCCTCATTGCTGGAGCCTCTACGCCCTTGATAAACCGTGACGCTTCGCTTCAGTTCACTGACGATGGCTTGACGGATTGCCTCGTTTTTCAGGGAGATAATGGTGATGCCGGTAAACTCTTCAATCCCGTGCAGAATGAAATCAATGGTTCTGGACGCTGCAAGGTAAGTTAAGACCGAATACAAGGCAGGCTCAACGCCCAGAAAGAAAGCGGCAAATAGAAAAATAACGATGTTAAGAAAGAGAATGACATCACCCACGCGCAGGATGTGCGTGGCCTTGCTGATGAGAAGGGCTGCAATTTCGGTGCCGTCCAGCACCGCTCCGCCTCGAATGGTGAGCCCGATACCTGCACCAATAAAAAAACCACCGAAAATAGCGGTCAGGAGCTTGTCAGGGGTCACATCAGGGAATTTCACAAAAGCCAGGCAAAGGGATAGCCCGGCAATGGCCAAGGCGCTTTTAACGGCAAATCGCCAACCCATCTGACGCAGGGCAACCAGAATAAAGGGTAGGTTGATGACGGGAATCAGAATGGCCAGCGGGGTCGAGAAAATCTTGGCAAGCAACATGGAAACGCCGGTCACGCCGCCATCAATGAAGTGGCTGGACAGCAAAAAGCCTTTTAGCCCAAAGGCGGCGCAAAAAATTCCTCCCAGAATCAGGAGAGTATCTTTACTAAGCCGAACACGCTTACTCATCTTTGGCAAAAAGACCACCTTCCAGGTACGCTTCGGTACGTTACATAGCCTGCCACAAGCGTCTCAGACGCTGCATTCCTTTAACAATAACACAGACATGCTTGAGGTTCTGGGAGTGGATGAATATGGGGCTGAATTGCCATAGTCTTTGTTTTGCGTTGATTAGAATCCGTCTGCCTAGCTTGGTTTCAACGTGTTTATTGAATGAGTCTGGCGAGAGATACTTGCTGTTTTAAAGAAAACGCCAGAAAACACGGCACCGTTGAACAACTTGTTGGCGACCTGCGGCCCTTAAACAATCTGTTTTTGGCTTTGGGCTCGATCCATTCACCGGGGCTGGCTCACTGATTTTTAAAACGCCGCCATTCAGCGTGCCAATAGGGAGAAGCCTGTTATCAGGGCAGATTAGGGTGTTTTGATCAATTTACCAAAAATGACTGTTTTTATATATGTATATACAGATTATTTTTTCTTTCCCACCTGGTAGCGCGAGGTGCGTATGACATCCATTTCTTCTGGCTCGCCAGCCGCCAAGCCTCCTTCTCCGACAAAAAAGCCCGATGAAAAGCCCAAAAAAGAGGAGGCGAAAGCTGAGGAGGCGTCGTCGCCGTCACCCTCGCCTTCGGAAAAGTCCAAAAAAGAGGAGGCGAAAGCTGAGGAGTCGTCGTCGTCACCTTCGCCCTCGCCTTCGGAAAAGCCCAAAAAAGAGGAGGCGAAAGCTGAGGAGTCGTCGCCTTCGCCTTCGGCATCGCCCACACCCTCGGGCGCTGCTCCTGCCTCTGGATCAGGCCAGCCTAAGCCACCCCCGGCCCCCAATCCTACAGATCTGCCTCAAGGCGCTCTCGACTCCCAAACCCAGTTTCAGGTTGGCCAGGCTTTAAAAGCCAAAGCATTAGCGGCCTCTCAAGCGACAGCAGTGGAAGCGCCAGCACCAGCAGGCGCCGCAGCGTCCGCAGTGGAAAAGCCAGCGCCAGCAGCAAATGCCCCAGCGATCACACCAGCGCCTGGTGAAGAAGAATCGGCGCCACCCACCGCACCGACAGGAGAAGCCGCCGCCGCAACGTCCGTAGTGGAAGCGCCAGCAGGAGGCCCAGCGCCACCGCTCGCCCCCATGCAGCTACGGGCAGGCATCGCAGCGCCTGGTGAAGAAGAAGCACCGCCACCCAACGCACCGGCAGGAGCCACAGTGGCAGGAGCAGCGCCAACAGACGATGCCGCCCCCTCGTATTCGCCAGCTCCCATGCAGTTTCGTGGAGTGGGTTGGTCGCGTCCATCGGAAGATGGGCTCCCCCCTACTCGCCCGCCCGGCTCCATACCAATCGATGATGCTGAGGTAACAGTTTGGGATCCGAATTCCGGCACTGTAACCCAAGCGTCTGGTTCTGCGGCAGCCGATGCTCCGCCGCCCACCACTTGGACGTCAGAAACCCCAGTGTCAGCAGGCCCGCCGAGTGATCCTATAGATCCCGTGTATCAGCAACAGCCTGCAGGTGCAGCGGCTCCAGCAACAGCAGCAGCGGATCAAGCAGCAGCAGCTACTGCAGCGGCCTCTGGAACGTCACCTTCAGCCCCCCTAACGCCTGAGGCTGTTGCAGCCCAAATGAATGAACAGCTTGGAGCCATCCAGCCATCTGATGTCGATGCTGCGGTTGCGCAGATCAAGGCAAACAACCCTCAATACAGCGACGCGCAAATTATGGAGGCAATGAATCAGGCGACCCAGTATGGTAGCTACAATCAACTGAACGATTTACAGCAGCAGCTGAACGAGGGTGGCTATCAAGTATTGGATACCATTGATGGTCAACCGATGGAAGGAACCATTGGCTCCACCCTGAACTATTTAAAGGATAAACAGCAGCCCGGGGACACAACCATGCCATCCTCTGGCGTGACGCCGGAGGGAGCGCCCAATCCGTTCCTGGCTGCCAATGGTACAAAGCCCGCTTATGTGGTGGATGAACCCACCCTGGCCGCAATTCAAAATTCACCGGAGACGATGGCCAAAATTCGCTCGGGGGAAATTAAGCTGATTTATCCCGCTGGCTGGGAAGAAGGCTTGACCCCCTTTAACGCGAATAACGCCGAAGATTTGGTGTCAAAAACGGAAGCCATTTTGAAAAATGGAGGCAACCCCAGTTACGAGATGGAAGCCAAGGTCGAGGCTTTGGGCTTACCAATGGAGACAATAACCAACCCTTCCCTGAGTTCCACGCCAACCAGCCAGACCATTGCGGACAACTTAAAGCCAAACGCCATGAGTCCTCAGGCCATGGCAGATCTCATAAACAAGTTTCCCACGCCGGAATCGCAACAAGCCGCTATGGATATTCTCAGTAAGGATGCGCGATTGTTCAGCCCTCAAAACCTTTCCAAGGCAGTGGCGAAACAGCATCAACAAATTCTTGAACATGCGGCCTCCAAGGGAATTAAACCCGAGGATATTTACTATGCAATTCCTGAAGCGGGAAAAAGTTATGGCTTGGTAACGCAGCAGTATGCGGCAGTCAATAATATTCCGCCGGGGCAGATACTGCAACCGGGTCAGCTTCCACCGGGAGAAAATGCGCTGCTCGTTGTATTGGATGACTTCGCTGCCAGCGGTCAAAGTGTATTGGGCGATGTTCGTGGAGCATACGGTCAGTTCTCTGGAGAAAAAGTGGTGTCGCCCATCCTCTCTACCGAAGAGGCCAACAATCTATTAGGCGACCTAAGGGGATATAAATATTTGCCACAAGAGGTAAAGCCATCTTTTTTAGGTTCACCAGAATTTAAAAATATGTCACCAGAAAAACAAGCCCTTTACAAAAAGGTGATGGGTGATTTGGGTTACGGAGGTAAGGGGCATAGTATTGCTTTCCCGTACATGAGTCCAGATAATAATAATCAGCTTTTCGCCTCACAAATTGCCAAACACTACACGCTCAATGGTGGTGGCACTAAGATGTTCAGTTATACGTATAAACATTTATTCTACGGATTCCCCACAGTGATTCGAGAAGCGCCTTCATCCGGTATCAAACCGGCCCAGTCTTCTCAGCCTGCCGCAGAACCCGCCTCCCCTGTTGCTCAGGCCAATCAGCCCGCCACCGATGCCCCTGCACCGCAAGCAGACGGAGCCGCTCAGACCTCCTTGCCAGCTGTTGTTGCAGCCGGTTCTGCGGCCACTGCGGCGGCAGCATTCGCTCTGCAAGAAGCCCTTGTGGGCGGTGCCAGTCAGGAAACAGTTATGGTAAACGCCAGCGAGCTTACACAAGCACTGTTGGGGGACGGTGCGACCCAAGAGATGGTCGAAGAGGCATTAATAGAAATTTTTGGAGAAGAGCAAGCAGCCGCATATGGACTGCTTAATGCGCCCCCTGCCGAAGCCGCTGCCGAAGCCGCCGCCGAAGCCGCTGCCGAAGCCGCTGCCGAAGCCGCCGCCGAAGCCGCTGCCGAAGCCGCCGCAGAAGCCGCCGCAGAAGCCGCCGCCGCCGCAGGAGCCGTTGCCGCAACTGAAGCCGCTGCCGGAGCCGAAGCCGCTGCCGCAGTTGGTGCCACAGTAGTTGCTCAGATACAGCCCGTTGGATCTGGATCTCAAGAATCCATTTGGGACACGTTGGCAGACGGAGCACAAAGCGCTTGGGAGAATGCGATAGACGGAATACAAAACGCTTGGGAGAAAGGAAAGCCCAAAGTAAAAAACTTATGGCAGAAATTCGTTGCACTTCTTCAAGAAACCGCGGTAGATCCTGCAGCGTTGGCACAAGCAGCACAGGAGTTACAATCCGCGCATACACCTATGCCATTAATCTGACACCCGATAACAGTCATCCTGTTCAGGGTTGAACGCCCCTAACCTTGACTTTCGGCGGCCAACCTCATATCCAGGCGCACCCTTTCAAGAGCATCAACCTCCCTGATTCCGCATTTTTGGAAGATGCGAACTGGTCACCATTTTGTGCACGCGATTGTCCGCACATAATACTGACCTGTCCCGGTGGCTTTTGTCGTTTTCGGGCGGATGTTGGGGTGCAAAACAAACACAGTCAACCCAAGACAGATACCTTCGTGGGAAGGATAAACAACCGCCCCCGATGAATAAACGCTTTTCTGGGCGATTCAAATTTCTAGCGGTTGAGAGACGGGGCTTTAAACCCCACAAAATGGGCATGCATCTCATTGGCTCGCTGAAACCAGGCCGCTAACCCCTCTGAATCCTGATGGCGCAGCAAGGGCAACGCCTCATCCAAAGTGTCCCGCAGGCCCAGCAAAGCCCATTCCAGATTTTCAGCGTTCTGCAACAAAATATCGCCCCACATTGTTTAGGAACTGACCGTCAGGGGGGGGGCAAAGGTTGCGGCTAAATACAACGATGATGCTCAGTCGCATCCAATGGTTGAAAAAGAGGGTGCGTATGGCGAAGACTCTGGGATGTATCTCGATTATGATCCTTTAATTCGGGACTTGACCTTGCGGAATGGCCAATCGCCCAGTGCCGAACTCATGAAGGATATCCAGACTCTGATGGGTCTGAGGGTGAACCCGCAACTCCCCCTCTGGCCGGATGCCTGATGGGCCAGTCTAGCAATCGCAGGGGGCTCACTCGGGCAAACAGGGCTTCTTTAGTGGTTAGGACTTGGTACGAAAAAAATCGGAAAATGCCTTTGCCAGACATCTGATATAGTCGCAAAATGCCTGCCAGGCTTTCTTTAAAATATTCTGAGACGCTTTTTTTGATTCTTTTTGGACTGACAAATTTTCTACCGAAAGCTTTTTCTCTGGTTTTTCAATCCGAGTCGCGACCTCAGCCTGATGTCGTTCAATTTCTATTTCAGTTGGTTTCTGGCTTTCAGACGATGATATTTTATCCATTAAATATCTTTTATGTTCAGACAAAAACGCTTGTTTTAATGCCATTTTGTCTGGCTTGGTTTTGCCTGTATTAATAAGATACTGGACAATATCCAGTTTGGGATTCCCACGTTGGGCTAGATATTCCAGCGGGGTCTTTCCAGAACTATCTTTGACATGAACGTCGGCGCCACTCTCGACCAATATTTTAACAATGGGTAAAGAAGCCGCATCCCAGATAATATGATCTGAGGGATAAAAATGCTCATGCAGCGCCGTCCTTCCATACTGGTCTACGGCATTCACATCCACCCCTTTATCAATTAAGAACTGGGCAACTCTGGGGTCTGGGCTTGTTTTGTACATCAGACGGTGTAAAGGCGTCCACTTGGTGTCATTCTCTCTTGCGTTGATATCCAACCCACGTTCCAATAAGATTTCCAGGCATCGTCTGGTGTTCTGGTAGTTTGTTTGGGTGCTATAATCCACGACCCGATGAAGCCCATTCATTTCATTATAAACGCTTCTATCCAGGCCAAAAAGTCTGGAAAAGATGGTTTGCCCCAAGCAAAGCTCTTGATGTTTCTCATTAATATCCGCGCCCTCTTGCAAAGCTTTGGTCAATTGGGCGGGGTCATTCGTTTCAATAGCCTTGATCAGTGAAGGCTTCCCTGAAAAATAGAGAGGGTGACGATCATCGCGAACAAGTGGCAGAGCGTTTTGTCTTAAACCCGGCTGATTTAATTGTGAAGAAGGCGTTGTCAGTTTCAAGGGCTTGCTCCTTGCTCAACCTATAAAAGCGATTCCTGGATATTCAAAAACCAGGAATAATTAAAACATGCTAGCCCAAAACTTAAGCCAATACGTTAACTTCGGTTGAGATTTTCCGGTTCTGAGGGGCTGAATAAATCGGCACTATAAAAAGAGCTACGAATTCAAATCAATACTCAATAAACTACACAGGTAACGGATTAGTCCCTGCCCCTGCCGGTGGCAAGTGATACATTGTGGATTTCTTGAATCAGGCGAAGTGAAAGTGGGAAGCCTCCCGGATGCGCCTTAAGCCATACTCCATGGCGGCCATCCAGTTCAAAATCCTGAAAGTCAAAAATCGACGGCCCGATCTAGGCTTGGTGGTGGTGGATCGCATTGGCCGGATTGCCTCAGAGCCCAACAGCAAATAACAAAACCGGGCCTATGAGATTCAGGTCATCGCCAGCCGTTTAAAGACCCTAGCCAAGACCATTCAGACCCCAATCATCCAGCTTGCCCAAATGAACCGAGCGGTAGATGCCAGGCAGGACAAGAAGCCCCTGCTCTCAGACCTCCGGGATTCTTGCAGCATCGAAATGGACTATGACATTGTGCTTTTCACTAATATTGAACGCTTGGAAGATCGCAAGCCAACCGGCGTGGCATCCCTGACTATCGCTAAGCAGCGGGATGGCGTCCAGATGGAGATCCCCCTTCTTTTTGTGCCTCATTTGACAAGGTTTAGGGAAAACTCATGCCCTGAAAAATATTTAGGTTGATTAAATTTAGACGCAATTCATGCTGCTATGAGGTTTTCATGGGTTAAATACTTTTAAAAGGAATTAAATTTTGGCAAATTCATTCGTGTTTATAGTAGATATGGAAACATATAAAACCCACATCAAATATGGGTTTTGCGCCACTGGTAAATCAAAAAAACCAATTGAAAACTATAAAACCTTTATGGATGAGAAAATTCAGGCAGAATATCATGATATTCTTGCAGACCTGCTAAATGTTCAGATTGGCGATCAGATATTTTTCTACATTACCAAAGAAGGTTTTAAGGATGTTTACGAAGTCACCGAGAAGCTCTTTTTTGATTCGACAGAAGTTGAAAATCTTCCAGCCAGTAGACCTTTTAGAATATTAATTCGGCCAAAGTACCAGTTTGAAAAAGCAGTACCTGAAGACAGTTTATTTCTCAGTGAAAAAAGACGCTCCAAGTTTTGGCTGCTTTATTTTAATAAAGCACGTGGTAAAGCCAGGGGATGTACTCCCCTTGATCCTGATGCAAGTCAAGAACTATTAGAGCTGCTGATCAAGTACAATGCTTGCGAGTACAGCAGCGCTACCCAAGTTCCAGAGCGTTATCCAGGCATCAAGAGAGAAATTAAGGAACTGAAGATTAAAACAAGGTTTGAGCAACCATTTTCTAGGGAAGATTCCTTGTTGGCAATGATATTGCGAGCTTATCAGACAAAAAGTGCTACATTTTCCAGCATTTTCGGAGGTTTTGACCGCTTAGAGTGGATAGGCAGTAAAATCCCTTATGACATTACCGGTAAGAATATTGATCTTTTACTCTATCATCGCGTAAAGACACCAGACGAGCAGTTTAATCCACGTTACAAATATTCAGTTGTTGAGCTTAAAAGAGAAACAGGCGATCTCTCCGCACTTTATCAAGTGCTGAATTATAGTCAAGCAGTAGGAAACAACTTGGCCGAAGGTGATTTTCATTTAGTTCAACCAATTCTTATTGCCCATGATTTCACTGATGATGTTCTTAAAGCGGTGGAGCTGGGCTTCTCAAACCATAAAAAACCAATTCTTGTTTCATATCGTTATGTCCAAGATGAAGGACTCACACTGGAAATTATTAATAAACACGATAATGACAGTCCAAGCCCAACAAAACCCATTAGGCGCAATAAGAGGGTTCAGCAATCTGAAACGCATTATATTGAACCTCTGGTTGCAAAAGGAAAAATCTGCTAATCCCACCGTCTCATAACCTCCATAACCTCCTGCTCTTTCGTTTGGCAGTAGCTCATGGTCGTTTTGATATCAGAATGTCCGCAAGCCCTCTGGAGCATTTGTAGCGGCCTTCTCTTGTTGGCATTAATGGTCACAAACGCCCGGCGCGGTGCATGAGGTGAAACGGTTACACCAGCTAACACCCCAGCCGTTGTAATCGCTGGTAAAGCACGTTTGGATCGTCAGCCTCACACACAAAAACAGCCCCAGAATCAAGTTCTGAAGCCGGTTTAAGCTTTAAAAAAGTGGCGCGCTCGGAGAGATTCGAACTCCCGACCTCATGGTTCGTAGCCATGCACTCTATCCAACTGAGCTACGAGCGCACACGATGATGATCAGACCTATATATTGAAAGAAACATACCGGAAACGCAAGCCCTTCCTCTCACAATGTTTCAATTGTCGGCAGAAATCTTTTGAAACCCGGCCGGTCACCAGCCTCCCTTCACCCTACCCAAGATGAAACAATTCTTCAAAAAACGCTACAATAACAACAGGGCCGCCGTCCAGGCCCTGGAGTCATGCCCTCATGAGCGAATCCCTGATCCCCGACGATACCCTACAGGACACCCGTACCCGCGTTCGGGAAATCCTGTACAGCACGGATCTCTACAAGTACAAAGGCCGGGTCTCCCGATTGCAAGGCCTGACGGTGGAAGCCCAGCTTCCCAAGCTGAAAATTGGCGACCTGTGCTTTATTGAAGGCGTGGACGGGGATGCCAAGGCCGCCGAAGTGGTGGCATTCAAGGGCGATACCGCCCAAATGCTGCTACTCTACGACGGCACCGGCATCTCCCAGGGCAGTTGGGTGACCACCACCAATGCGCCCATCACCGTCCCGGTCGGAGACTTCCTGATGGGGCGCCTGATTTCTCCCCTGGGGGAGCCCATGGACGGCATGCCGCTGGACACCAGCAAGGCTCAGTTTGTCAGTATTGAGGCTCCACCGCCGGATCCCTTGCATCGTCCCATCATCAAAAACACCTTTTTCACCGGAGTGCGGGCCGTGGACAGTCTGTTGACCATGGGAGCCGGGCAGCGTATGGGCCTGTTCGCCGGTTCCGGGGTGGGGAAATCCACCATGTTGGGCATGATTGCCCGAAACTCGGAAGCGGATGTCAACGTGGTGGCCCTCATCGGTGAGCGAGGCCGGGAAGTCAAGGAGTTCATGGAAAACAGCCTGGGGGAAGAGGGCATGGCCCGCTCCGTGCTGGTCTGTGCCACGGGGGATCAACCGCCCCTATTGCGGATGAAATGCCTGCAAACCGCCACCGCCGTTGCCGAATACTTCCGGGATCAGGGTAAAAAAGTCTTTCTGATGACTGATACCGTGACCCGGTGTGCCATGTCCGGTCGGGAAGTGGGTTTGGCCATTGGCGAACCCCCCACCATGAAGGGCTACCCACCCTCCATCTTTTCCTGGTTGCAAAAGGTGCTGGAGCGCACCGGCATTACCGAAAAAGGCTCTATTACCGCCCTGTATACGGTTCTGATGGAGGGCGATGACATCAATGACCCGGTGGTGGACACCGTTCGGGGGATTATTGACGGCCACATCTTCCTCTCCCGGAAGATTGCCGCCCAGAACCGTTACCCGGCCATTGATATCCTGGGCAGCGTTAGCCGTCTGTTCACCGAGATTTGCGACGAGGAGCATATGCGTGCCGCCGGTAAAATGCGGGAGCTGATGGCCGTCTATCAGGATGCCCGTGACCTGATTGACGTGGGCGCTTATGAGCATGGTTCCAACCCCAAAATCGACGTGGCCATCCGCATGATGCCCGAAATTGACAATTTCCTGCGCCAGCGAATTAGCGATGACGTGAGCATGGAGTCTACCCTCAGCCAGTTAAAGGCCATGATGTCGGATGTACAAATTTAATCAGTTAGTGGGCTGGAGAGACGGTTAGCCGGTTATAGTCATACAATAAGGCTAAGCCCTTCAGGGTCAGGGCCGGATCCGTTTGCTGAAACCGGTTTTCCAAGCCGCATACCCGTAGCACCACTTCTGCCAAACCGCCGGTGGCCAGGACTAAAAATTCAGTCGTATCCAGGGCCTCAATGGCTTCTTTCAGCAATTCCTTGATCAAGCCCCGATAGCCGATGCCCAAGCCCGCTTCCAGGCAGGCGATGGTGTTTTGCCCCATGCTAATCTCTTCGGCTCGCTTGCCGGTGATGTCCACCCAGGGCAATTTGGCCGTTTTCTCCGGTAAGCAGGCCGAAAAAGTATTCAATCCCGGTGCAATGGCCCCGCCCCAGTAAACCCCGCTGGCACTAACCAGGTCAAACGTAGTGGCTGTGCCGAAATCGACGATGATTAAATCCGTATTGGGGTACAACAATCGGGCGCTGCAAGCGTTGACCAGGCGATCCATGCCCAACTGTCGCAAGGGATAGTTGCTAAAGTCCAGGGGCAGTTGAATGCGAGCCGGATCCACGGCAAAAATGCGGTGATCCGGCAAGTTGTAGCAATATTGAATGGTCTTGCGGAAAACGATCTCAATATCCGGCACTACGCTGGTGTAGGCCAGGGCTCCGAATTGAAGGCCCGTGCGTGCCAAGCTGTCGCGCAGCATGGCGCTAAATTTTTCCGGGTGCGTGCGGGTGCCCGTGGCCCGCCACTGTTCCGTTAGCTGTCCATCCCGAAAAATTCCAAACTTGATATCCGTATTGCCAATATCAACGGCCAGCAAATTCATAGTAGCGGCATGATAGCCCGAATTACTACCGTTGTCCAATCTCTCCCTTGCGGAACGCTAGCTCGGCATGACGCTCCAGCGCGTTCAGCGATTTCAGCGTATTGCTGCGGATTAAACCGGTGGAGCCTGGCAGCGAAACGCCCGGATCGATGCTGAGCTGATAGCTAAGCAAGGTGGCTTTGCCGTGGTTCTGTGGCGTTAGTTTATAACTGGCCTGCAACGTTTTGAAATCACCGGCAATTCGGGTCATGCTTAATTGTCGATCCGCTTCGTTCTCCTGCGCCCGAACCCGGTATTTATAAAGGGGCAGCAAATTAGAAACCCGCATGCCCACATCCATCAAGGTGGTAGATCCACTGCGGCTGAGTACCCTGGTTCGTTCATAACCGGGTAAAATCTCGGAGACCCCCGGATAGTCTGTGAGTAAGTCCCACACCAAGGCGGGAGGCGCCTGAATGAGAACCTGGGCCTTCACTGTTTTCAGGTTATTGTGCTTGGCCACCGGCGCCACGGATACCATTAACATATTTTCCGGTTCCGCACTGGCCGGGAGCGCTCCCAGCCAGATGCCACCCAAGAGAGCAGCCACGGCCAGTTTCTCTACCGCGTTGAAGCCCCGTTTCCCAAATTGTAATCTGTTCGGTACACGCACCCCAAAGCGCCTCTTTCTGCTGCTGACACGATTATATTGTAGCAACCAAACAGGAATAAGCCATCATTCTATTGGTTAATTGGGCTGTTGGTTGATTGGGACAGATTAAACCGTTTGTAAGCTCAGGGTTTGCCAGCTTGGTAAGGTCAGCTTTTGCTCCACGGTGGTTAAAAAGTGAGTGGCTTGCCCAGAATGATCGCCCGGCAACGCGAAAACAACTTCCAGCAGGGCAAACCTATCCGGTTGTTCGGCCTTCACCAACACCAGTTTTCGGATATTAACCGACTGGCTTCTGAACAAAGCAAGCAACTCCTTGATCCATGACGGATCCAGCTCGCCGTAGCCTTTCAGACAATAGGTGATCCCCTTGGTCACGATTGCACCTTACCCTGTTATTGGGCCAACTGCAACTTTTCGGTAAAACCAATTTCCTGAAGCATTTCGTAGCTGCGCAAACCTACCCGGCTTTTGGGCTGGGATTTGACCACTTCGGCCAGCTCTTTTACGGCCTTACCGTAGTCTTTGTCGGCAATGTAAACGCGAGCCATCTCCATCATGGTGCGATCCCGGAGCTGGGCGAACTGTAGGGCCAGCTCTTTCTCCAGTTCGGCCTGCCCTTTGGCGGATGGAATCTGGTTCAGGGTTTTATAAAGGCCAATATGGGCTTCGGTCAAATCGATCAACCATTGCCGCAAGGGAGCCAGACCGACCTTGGCTTCCGCAAAGCGCTTGGCATCATTCAGTTGAATCAGACGCTTCAGCTTGTTCTCGGCATCGGCAAAACCCAATGGGTTGGTGGGGTCATCCAGCTTGGGGTGGCTCAAGACGGGTGGATTCTCGCTGTCCACCTGAGGGGTCTCAATCTTGGCGTTGGTTAGCGGGGGTTGGGTTAGCAAAGGTTCGTGCATGGGGCCGGTTTGCACCATGGAGGGCCCAGAAAGTTTGGGCGCCGACGTGACAGGCTTTTGGCCTTTGGGTTGAGGGCCCTGCACTTCCTCTTCTTCGTCCTCAGACGTTGTTTGCTTGTTCTTCATCAGCTTGGTCAGCATTTTGGTCACGCCGTTCTCCTGAACGGGTTTGGGTGGGGGGAGCTGAGGCCCTACCTGGGCGGATGCCGAAACAACGGCTAGCAAGCCCACCACACTAGCCAGAATAGCGACGGAACCGGCAACGGACAAGGAACGAGAACGATTGGGGAACAACATGATGGGCTCATCTCCAGAATATCAGAACTGATTCTACTGACGGCTGTCCGCTCCGAGGATCAGGGTGTAATCTTCTCCCACGCTACAGGCGTTACTCTCAAATGTAGTGCCCACAGGCGCAAAGATCAAGCGAGCCTTCTCCAGGCGAGGGTCGGACTTGCGCACCGCATCGGTCAGGTTGTCGGTCACCCGGCTGGTATGCTCGATAATCTGGGTGCTGGTTCGACGCTGACTATCTTTACAAACCACTTCAAACTGTTGGCTTTCCAGTTTCTGAACCAGTTGGGGCAGGGTGCTGGCCAGGGCCGGATCGTAGAAAATCCCCACCTTCAGGGGCTTACTGGCATCGCCGGGACTGCCAAACAGGGGCTGGGGGTTGTCCAGGATCAGGCGATCCAGAATGAGTTGGGCCGGTTCCGGGTCGATTACCCAGTAACTCACTCGGGTGCCACCGGGGTGTCCGGGCAGGGTGGCCGTGCGCAGGCTGTTCATGTTCAAATCCTTGCCGAAAAAGGCCAAGGTCAACAGATCGTTGGGATTCAAATCGGTTTCCACATACTGGCTGGCCAATTGCACCATGTTGGGGATTTTAAACACAATGCCCGGCTCTCGCAGCTTTTTGGAAACCGCGGCGATAAACTGCTGTTGCCGACGAATCCGCCCGATATCGCCCAGCTGATCGTGCCGGAATCGCAGGAAAGCCTCGGCCTGCTTGCCATCCAGATGATGTTTTCCGGGTTCAAAATTGATGAACAGCTTGGCCGTGTTGTCGGTGTAGCGCATGGGCTTTTCCACATACACGTCAACGCCACCCAGGGCATCTACCAAATCCCGAACGCCACGTAAATTGATTACGATAAAGTTGTCGACGGGGATGCCAAAGGAGTCCTGAACGGTTTGCACCGCCAAATCCGGCCCCCCCAGGGCGTGGGCTGCGTTAATTTTATCAATGCCCCGGTTTCCGGCCAAATACACTTTACTGTCTCGGGGAATGGAGACCAGAGAGACCTGCTTTTTATCGGCGTTAATGCGGGCCAGCATCATGGTGTCGGTTCGGGTGCCCTCAAAGGCGCTTCCCCCGGCTTGGGGCTGATGGCGGTTGGGTTCATCCACGCCCATGACCAAAATCACCTTTTGTCCCGGTGACCCGTGCCAGGAGAATACCGGCTCCTGTGAAACCGGATTGCGCAATACCCACGGGATGCTGAACAGCTTGATACCGGTGAAGATCAGCGCTGCGCATATGACGCCGGAGGCAATGACCAGCCAAAGGAGTGGAATTTTAGAGCGCTTGCGCACCGGGGGTTTACGAACCATCTTGGGCGGTGGCGTTTGAACAGAGGTCACGTCGTTTACCTTTACTGTATTGCTGGGCGTTGTGTCTTGCTCGTTCATGGGATCTGGACATACAAAATGTTTACAGGGCTGTTACGGATTGCTGTGCCAAGGGGGATTCAACGGGAGCGGCTTGACCGGGGCCTTACACAAACTGTCATTTGTTCCAGTCAACACAGGTATTCACCTTACAAATTGTAATCTCAGTCCAGAATGTCGGCAAGAAGACAGCCAAATCAAAACCGGTCTCATCCGGGAATTGCCTGTGGGCATTGGCCCCGCTGAAAGGGGACAAACTGTGCCCGATGGGCTAGCGGCCTTGCCCAACTGTGCAATTTTCCATAGGCTGACTTTGGGCCACAATCAGCATCCTGAAGCCAGAATAGTGTCAGGACAGTGAATATTACCATCAGCGTCCAGGCAGACAGGCCCATGGAGCCTTCCAGGCGTGCGCCCTACAGCGCGCTGTAAAACACGCCCATTAGAACGCCATGATTCGCAAAGGGGATAGCCATGCAGTTTTTGCAATCCAAAATTCTAGATGCCTATCAGCCCGGCAGTCTGGCCTGGCAACTGCGGCAAAAGCGATTTGAATTGTTTCGGCAATGGCTTCGGCAATTCCCCCGCCCCCTGAAAATCCTGGATGTGGGAGGCACCCCGGATTTCTGGGAAAGTATGGACTTTCAGGATCAGGGACCGATCCATATTACGCTGCTCAATCTGGAAGCCTATCCGGTCAACCATCGCTCCTGTTCGAATCTGAGCTTTACCAGTCTGGCCGGGGATGCTACCGACCTGTCCCGCTTTGCCGATAAGAGCTTTGATGTGGTCTTTTCCAACTCGGTGATTGAGCATGTGGGCAATGACATGCGGCAATGGCAAATGGCCCGGGAAATCTGTCGGGTGGGTAAGGCCTACTTTGTGCAAACGCCCAACTTGTACTTTCCTATCGAGGCCCATTTTTACTTCCCCTTTTTTCAGTTTTTACCAATCCCCCTGCGGGCCTGGTTGCTCTACTACTTTGATCTTACCGGCGGGGGGCTGAAACGCACGGTGCAAGCCTGGCAGCATCGCCTGAGCTTTCGTCGCTTTCACCGCCGCCAGGAAGAATCCTGGGAGCGTTGTGTGCAGCGGGTTCAATCCGTCCGGTTAATGGGGGCGGCCAAGTTTCGCAATTTATTCCCGAACGGCACCCTACATGCGGAAAAATTCCTGGGCCTGAGCAAGTCATTCATCCTGTACAGTCCCCCGCTGAAAGCCCCGCAAACCAGCAGCCGGGTCATTTACCTACCTTCGGCTTCCCGGGCCGGGGTATAGATGTCTGTCCACATGCGGATCAACTCAAACACCAGATCCTGATGTTTTTGGCCGCTTTGGGCGTCTTTCAGGTGCATAATCCTGCGAAGGTCAAACTTCAGGGGATCTCCGTGCGCCCCTTCCACCACCAAATGCAGTTTCACCAAATCCAGTTTGATCACCCGGGCCTGATCCCAGTAGGCTTCCTGCCCGTCCTGGCTGGTGTAGTAAAAACTGACCCGCTGGGGGAATTTTCGGGCGGCAAAAGCGGGCCAGTCCGGGTGATCCTGAATGCTTCTGTTGGCTTGCAAGGCGGCCAGTAATTCTTCAAAACCCATGATCAGCCTCCTCAGGCATCGGTCACCCGTTGGGCAAAGCGGCGTTAGACTGCCCTGCCATAGAATACACCGAACCAGCAGGCAGGCGCAAAAATAAGGCTGGCCTTCCTGGCCGACTTTCCTGAATATTAAGGACTGCCCTTGCTCAGCGCGGTTTAGTGAGACTCCCGCCACGCTTCCCCATAAACATAGGCCACCTGATCCACACCTTGCTTGCGCTCGAGGCGTTCCGCCAACGCTTGAGAAATCAGGGTACGCACATCCACCATGATGTCGGCCACCACGGCATCGTTGGCAATATGGTTTTGGAGCTTTTGATACAAATGATGCAGGCGATCTCGACTGGTTCCCATTGAGGATGAGCGCATCGGGTTACCCTCCCTTCTGGTTGCCCTAGCATAACAAATCTTCCTGCGAGCATCGATTCGGCAACCGGCTAGACTCCGTTTACCCAACTTGCCATCCCGCAGAGCATCCAATATTTTTAACAGACTGCCCACAGTGCTTGGGACAAGTTCCCCGAGCTGTGGTTCAAGCTGCAGGCTGCTAGTGCCTTGACAGGGCATTCGTCCCCATTGGCGTTGTTAATTTATGGGCCCGTCTTCAAGGGCTTCAACTGAAAGCGAACCCCATGTTCCTGCGATAACTTGACGGAGAGTATCAGACTCTTCAGTTCCTTGGCATACTCGCCGTTGGGCTCTAGTTGCACATAGTTCAGGCTGGCCTGCATGGCTTCATCCATTCGCTTCAGGCGGGCCAGGGAAACGGCCAGCAAATAGTAAGTGGTGGCATGTTTGGGATTGATTTCCAGGGCACGGCTGTAAGCGGTCACCGCATCCTGGTAGGCGCCCTGTCGCAAGCGCAGATTGCCCAGGTAGTAGTAGACCCATTCATTTTCCGGCTCAAGGCGTTGAGCGTCGTTCAGAAATTTTTCCGATCGCTGGTAATTGCCCATAACGGCGTACAAGTTGCCTAAATTCAGCCGAGCCAGATTGTACTTTGTGTCCTTTTTCAGGGCCTGATGATAGGCCGCTTCGGCTTTTTGAAATTCCCGCTGATCTTCATACAACAAGCCCATGTTGTTGTAGGCAAACACGAAGGCCGGATCGACGCTGAGGGTTTGCTGGTAATAGCGAATGGCCTCCGCCCGCTCACCCAGCTGATCATGCACCCGGGCCAAATTGAAAATCAGGGCCGCGTTTTTGGGATCGACGATAACCCCTTGCTGGTAATAGCGCTTGGCCGCCTGTGGGTCGTTTTTCAACAGGGCGATTTTACCGAGCCGGAAGTAAACCAGGGTCAGTTCATCATTCAGGTTGACCACTCGCTCAAATGCTTTTTGGGCCTGATCCAGATAAACCGCTTGCTGTTCAGGCAGATCCGCCTGACGGGCCAGCTCAAAATAGGTGTTTCCCAGGTGGTATAGGCCCAACACACTGACCGGATTCCGCTCCACGGTTTCAATCAGCGGTATCAGGGCTTTTCCGTACTGGCCACGTGCCATCTGTTGAGAGGCCTGACTTAATGGAACGAACTCGGAGGCGGCAATGAGATCGCCCGCCCGGTGGTACTGAGGCGTCACCACGGTTGGCCCGATGGCCAAGGCCGGGCTAACCCACCCGATCACGAATGCGCTCAGGAGCAGGAAGATTGGTTTCAATACTTCGGTGGGCCAAGCCACCGGCGTTCTGCTTCTCAAAATATCCGTTTCCACGCTCTGCAGGTTTTACTACATTTAGTATAGTTTATATATTAAAAATAGTAAAGTGTTCCTGTTCGGCTTTTTGAAGCCTGATATATAACAAATAAACAATTGAAATCAGTAAAAATTGTCCGTTCCTTTCACGGCATTCATTTAAACTGGGCTGGAAACGGGTGTTTAGAGCGATGGTTCAGGATTGGCAAATCGGGCAAAAATAGGTGGTGCGTCCCCCAAAGGGCTCAATTTGCAAAGGGTGGCCCGCTTTCGGGCAAACCGCTTTGGGGTGCCGCTGGTGGAGCATGTAATGGGCTGGCAACCGAGTCCGGTCTGCGGCGACATCCACCGTGCGTTGCAAAACATCTACCACTTGTTGATGCAGGGCTGTCACTTCTTTCAGGCTCAATCCGCTGGCCGATCGTCCCGGATGCAATCCACATTGATACAAGGCCTCATCGGCGTAAACGTTGCCCACCCCGGCCACCAGCGATTGATCCATGAGGGCCGGTTTCAGTTGCCCCTTGCGTTTTTTGAGGGCGTTCACAAAAGTTCCTGGACCCACGGTCAATGCGTCCGGCCCCAGTTTGCGGGCCTGAAAATAGCGATCCGCGTCGGCAGTCAGGCCCAGTTTGCCAAACATGCGCTGCTCATGGAAATTGAACAACCCGCCATCGGCCAAAACCAGTTGCACCCGAATGTGTGCTTGCGGCAGCGCCGGATTCCCGTAGGCGTTGACTATGGTTTGCCCCTCTCGCTGATAACTGAGGTAGCCGGTCATGCCAAAGTGTAAAAAGAGCCACTGGCTGGCCTGAGCGGGGTTGGCATCCGGGGGCGTGTTTATCAGGGGACTGTTTATCGGGGGAGTACTTGCTTGGGAGCATTGGGCTGAAGGCGGATCAATTTGCGCCAACAAGTGCTTTCCCACCCTTCGAGTACGGGTCAGGACGCTGCCAATCAAGGCCTGCCGTAAGTCCGCTTCCGAGGTATGTTCCAGAATTTTGGGCTTCAGTACACGGACATCCGCCACAGGGACTTGCAGGGCGTATTGTTCGGTGAAGCGACGAAAGGTCTCAACCTCCGGCAATTCGGGCATGGGGAAACCTCCTGGTGAGAGATAAAACACGGGGCCGACTGACAGGCTGGCCCAAAAGTCTGTGGCGCCGGGTTGAAAATTCCCCAGTCCTTGCGATGCGGTTCTTTATCATACACACAGCGCGCCCGCCATGAAACAGCCTCCGCCCTGACGGTTCGCCGCCGGCACTTGAAATCCCCGATGCGTGTAGGAAGATGGAAGACGAAAAAAATTCCGTGTAACTTTTCAGGCACTCCCTTTTTCGTGATCCGTTGAACCATGGCAGGAATAACACCATGACCGAATCTTCCAGCAAGCGTGGCCTATCGCCCATTCTCATTGTCTTTTTCACCATCCTCATCGACATGATCGGCTTTGGTATCGTTATTCCCATTCTTCCCCTTTACTCCCTGCATTTTAACGCCACCGACTGGCAAATTGGCATCCTGTTTGGCTGCTTTTCTCTCATGCAGCTCATTTTTGCCCCTCTGCTCGGTCGCTGGTCTGATCGCATTGGGCGCCGCCCCATCCTGTTGTTCAGCATCCTGGGCACCTCGCTCAGTTTTCTCATTATGGGCCTGGCCAATACCCTGTGGTTGCTCTTTCTGGGACGCCTCATTGATGGGGCGTCAGGCGGTAATATCCCCACGGCCCAAGCCTATATTGCCGATGTCACACCTCTGGAAAAGCGCTCCGGGGCTATGGGGCTGATTGGGGCAGCCTTCGGTCTGGGCTTTGTGATTGGCCCGGCCATTGGGGGGCTGTTGGGGCATTACTCGATTCAACTACCCTTTTATGTGGCCGCCGGGCTGGCTTTACTCAATGCTGTGGCCATTTACCTGTTTCTGCCGGAGAGTCTGAACGAGGAGCAGCGTAAAGCCCATCCTGCGGTCTCGGGCTCCCTGGTGCAAAACTTTTTACAAGTCAAAAATAGCCACCTCAGCACGGTCATGTGGGTGTCTCTACTGTCCACGCTGGCTTTTTCTTTGGTGACAGCGTTGTTCACCCTGTTCACGGCCCACCGTTTACAATGGCATGCCCGTGAAAACGGCTGGCTGTTTGCTTATATCGGGATGCTGGGTGTTTTGATTCAAGGGGGGATGCTGCGCCGGATGGTGCCCAAAGTGGGCGAAAAACCGCTCATTATTGTGGGCAGTGTGTTCCTGTTTGTCAGCATGGCCCTGTTGCCCGTCAGCAGCAACCTGATTTGGGTGGTGGTAGCCTCCACTGCGTTGGCGATTGGCAACAGCCTGGTGACCCCACTGGTCAGCGGTCTGGCCTCCAAGTCCGCCGATGCCCATTCGCAAGGCATCGTGCTGGGCGTGCTACAGTCCACGGCCAGTTTAGGCCGGATGATTGGCCCCGTGGTGGGTGGCTTTTTACTGCAATACGACGCCAACACCAATAACGCCCTCTACGGTATTTCCCCCTTTTGGTTTTCGGCTTTACTGATGTTGGCCTCCCTGGTGGTGTCCCTGCGACTCCCTGACGATGAGCGGACGCCCTCCGCTGTCAAGCGCTCCTGATTGTTTCCCGCTAGTTCGCGCCTGCTTTTCCCGGACAGGCCCGAGGCAATTTTGCGTGGGGTTTTGCTTCTATTGGACATATCAGCGTACTCCCTGCCAACAGGCGATCCCCTACAGGTTCACAATTATGCTTAACATCCCTAGCCTGCCTGCCTCTCAAGCCAGCGAGGCCCCTGATGACGATGCCATCGCTCTAAGGATTTTACCCACCCAGCGCAGCAATATTGAAGGCATTGGGGTGGACAACATTGCCCATTTATCCGCCCTGTTTGATCGACTGCGGCACGAGGCCCGGCGACCGGGCAAGTCTATCTTTGCTGCCCTGAACGTGCATATCGCCAATATTGCCCATCAAAATCCCCATTTACGGCAGTTTTTGCAAGCCAGCGATGTGGTTTACTGCGATGGGGCCGGCATTGTACTGGCCTCCAGACTGTTGGGACAACCCCTGCCCTGTCGCTTTACCGCTGCCGACTGGCTTTTTGAGCTGTGGGCTTACCTTAGCCAGCACGGTATCACCGCGTTCTATCTGGGTGGGGAGCCGGGCATTGCCGAAAAAGCCCTGGCCCAGTTTGAGGAGCGGGTACCGCAACACACCATTTTGGGTGTTCATCACGGTTTTATTCTGCAAGATGCGGCGCTGGAACAGCAAGTTATTGAACGTATCAACACGTTGAAACCCGATGTTCTGTTTGTGGGCTTTGGCTGTCCCCTGCAAGAATTGTGGATTCAGCGGCATAAAGCGGAGCTGGAGGTATCGGTCTTGTACCCTATTGGAGCGACGCTGGACTATTTGACTCGCAAAGTGCCTCGCTGTCCTGCCTGGATGGGAGAAAACGGTCTGGAGTGGTTGTTTCGCTTTCTGGTAGAGCCTCGCCGAATGTTTCGCCGCTATATCGTTGGTAATCCCTGGTTTTTATGGCGTATTGGGGTCAGCGTAATACAGCAGCGCTTCAGGCGTTACAAAAGCTGAGGCCAGACGCTTCTGGTTCGCTGAGATTAGGGGCTCGCTGCTCTCAGTCGTGGTACTCACCATGCAGTGAGGCCAAAGTAACCCGTAAATGCTCTAAAACGCCTGGCTCAATAACTACATGAGGGGTATTGCGCTACTGAGCTGCCCCTTTTGGATTTTTTTGGGCATTGAACGGACTTTTTACAATAATTTGGAAGCTTTCCCACAGAATGACACCGGCCCAAAATCCGGTCAGCGCTGCCATGGGCCATAGCGCTGGGGCCGCTGCCGGCGCAAGCATAGAGCCCAATAGTAAAGCCGGAGTCAGGGCCGCCGTAACGTACCCTGAAATCAGGTAATTCCTGCTTTTAGGATCCTGCAACTCCTTCTTGAGCGATTCCATGCCCAGCGTCAATTTTTCCTGAAAGGACAGTTGCTTTGGGCTAACCTGCGTGGGGTTGCCGCTGAAGCTCGGCTGCTCAGCAACGGCAGAAGATGACACAGAAGGCCTCGGTGGATTGAACGGCCTTGACGCCGTTACTTGCGTTGTAGAAACCCGATTTAGAACCATGGTAAGAAACCCAATCTTAGTGCTTGTAGCAGTATAACAAAACCACAATCTCCTATAAAAAGAGTTTCCTTATTGAATTGCCTTTTTGGGGCGTGGTATCTTTCGGTTGTTTTTAAATAGCGAATTGGCTCAAGGCAGGCATTGCCCAGTTTTTTAGGGGCATATTCATCCATCCCTGTAGGGAAATCCCGATATTTTCTGCCGTTTACAGCATTTCATCGGGCTTTTTAATTTCGTTGAGAGTTCGATTAGCCTATTTTACTGTCCTGGACGGGATCGTAGATCACAAAAGTATTGCGCTTTTCTTTGGCCCGATACAAGGCGGTATCAGCATGCCGGATCAACACTTCCTCGTCCAGCCCATGTTCTGGGAAAACGGCAATGCCCAGACTAATGCCAATGACGTACTCTTTTCCCTGAAGGATGAACGGGGTCTGAATGGCGCTTAAAATACGCATGCACAAGGTGGCAATCGCGCCTCGTTCCTGGAGGCTGGGGCACACAAAGGCAAATTCATCACCACCGTAGCGGGCAATGGTGTCTGATTCTCGAACAACATCTTTCAAGCGGGCTACCACCTGTTTGAGCAAGGCATCCCCCGCCTCGTGACCCAGGGTGTCGTTGATGGGCTTGAACTTGTCCAAGTCTGCCATGATGACGCAGAAGCGGCTCTTGTTCCGGTTTGCCAGTTTGATGGTTTGTAACAGGCCATCCCGAAATAACCGACGATTGGGGAGCTGGGTGAGCGGGTCATAAAAGGCCTGGCTTTCAAACTGGAGCATTGCGTGTTTGGTTTTCCGGCTGGAAATCTCGACTTCCGCTTTGAGTTGGCTGTACTTTTTCATGAGCCACAAAAGTGCGCCAAATTCGATCAAGGCCACAATAATGGCGACCCACATATAAATTTCAGGGGGTGACTCTTTACCGGTTGAGCCCGTGAGCGCATGAGCTTCCCGGGACAGAGCGCCGAATGCCAGAGTCACGCTGATGGTTTTCAGTGTTAGGGCCTGAATGAGTCTGGAAGCCATCATGGAATGTTGCCATAAACCGATGCTAACGGAATGAATGTGATTGTCTCTACCATCGCTGATCGACAAGACTCTACCGGGTTAAATTCTGTTCAGCAGCAGGTCTGAAGCGCTCTTTAAGTGCAGATATTAAACGCCACTTTGCTTAAAGGCCATTCAGACGGATGTTAGATTAGAGCCTCACATTTGTATAGTATACCACCCCTTGACATTGTGAGGGGTGCGCAGGTTGCCTTAAAAAAGTCTTTAGCCTGGTCCCCAGGCAAGGTCAGCAGTCCCGCCGCCGTCTGCGCCTGTTCGGTTCGTCGGGGCGCTCAGCCTTGCACAAAGGCCGTTATCGCTGGTGACGAAGTGCGACTTTGTTGTCTACATCCTGAAAATTGATGACGCAAGCCGTGCGGCGCACAAAAAAATCGTGTTCTGTTTTTATGCGCTCGAAATCGACGCGTTTCACCCGTGGTTCTTTCTTTCCCACCCGTCTCGCGACTCAACTGCCTATTTTCATCACTTTTTTTGATAATGGAGCCACCTATGATTAATACGACCCAAAACCCACTCTATAAAAACAAAGCTGCCGCCAAGAATCCGCAAACGAAACCGGCTGACCCAAAGCCCAGCGCCCCGCCACTGACTGTGGCTGATGATAAAACGTTACAAGATTTTATCGACGGGCGTGGTGAAGCCGCTCAAATTGCCGCCCAAATTCTCAAGGAAAGAAAGCAAAGTACTGGCGATAAGGGGAGTGTCCTCAACGTACTGGTTTAATTCCGGTAGCGATTTCATTCAGACTGATTCAGTGGAGCTGATCCGTTTATTGCGGATTGGCTCCACTGTCATCAGTGGCGGGGTGTTTTGGGGTGGGGAGGCGTTCTTAAATTTCCCTTAGTATGGTGTTCAATGCGTCCAGCTTACTGGTGAGTTCACTGAACACGCTTACGCTCTCGGCGGTTTCTTCAGAGGCTCTGGCCAGCAGTTGGATGTTTTGGGCGATGTTCTCGATAGAAACCGCTGTGCCGTTAATGGTGTGGCTGATTTCTGAGGAGGTGGCGGTTTGCTCCTCAATGGCACTGGCAATGGTGCGGATAATCTCGTTCACCTCTTCCACGGTTTCAGCGATGGAAACAATGGTATGGATGGCGGTTTGGGTGTTCTGTTGAATGGTTTCAATTTTGAGGCGGATGTTTTCGGTGGCCTCCGCGGATTGTTTGGCCAGCGCTTTGACTTCGTTGGCCACGACGGCAAAGCCTTTCCCTGCCTCTCCAGCGCTGGCGGCTTCAATGGTGGCGTTTAGGGCCAGCAGGTTGGTCTGGGAGGCGATGTCCTTGATTAGATCAATCACGGAGTTGATTTCCTGAGAGGAGCGGCCCAGCTCGTCCATAATTTTTTTGGACTCTTCCGCTTTTTGTTCAGCGTTGTGGGTGACCTGAGAGGCTTGCTGGGTGTTGCGGCTGATTTCTTCCACACTGCTACTCATCTCGGTAATGGCGCTGGCCAGGGTTTGGATATTGCGGTTTGACTCTTCGGTCATTTGGGCAACATGCTGAGAATTTTGGGCATTGGCATCCATGGCCGTGCTGATTTGCAGGTTGGCCTCTTTCAGGAGTGCTGAGAACTTACCCAGTTCCTCAGAGCTTTGCCTGATTTGCGCTGATTTTTGTTGTTCTTTTTCCAGTTTCTGAAGCCGCTCAATATTGGCAGAAACCAGTTTCCCCAAAGTTTTTAGAGCGTTCAGGCGCTGCTCGCTCGGTTTTAAAATTTCAGTGGTAAAAAAGTCCATGGTGCCAACGATTTCATCATCCACAAACAGCGGAAAACAGATCCCTGATTTCACACCTGCTCTTTGTGCCGACTCTCTGCGGGAACAGTCGGTGACTGTGCCTAAATCCTGCACAAAAATCAAATCCCTGGATTCCCAGGCTCTACCATTCAGGCCTACCCCCTTTTTGAACCTGGCGGTTTGAGTGACTTTTTGGAATTCCGCGTTGACCGTGCCGGACTCTTGTTGGAACTGCAGGTGTTTCTCTTCTGGATTGATGCTCCAGTAAGATCCGTACGTCCAACCCAAACTGCTTCTCACAGCATCTAGCGCAATCTGGATCGCCTCTTTCCCGGAGGCGCTGGAAACCAGTAACTGCGCGACTTGGCTGATCAGTAAAGTATCCTGGGCATTCTGGAACTGTATTTCTTGCTGCCGGATTCTATCCAGTGTGCTGGAAACCAATTTCCCGACACTTCGCAGGACTTCCAGTTGTTCTTTGGAAGGGTAGATCGCACGTAAGGCAAAAAAATCCATGGTGCCAACTACTTTCCCATTTAAAAAAACAGGGAAGCAAATGCCGGACTTAACCCCGGCCTTTTGCGCTGATTCACGCCGTAAGCAGTCTGGTAGTTTCGACAGGTCATCTACGAATACCAGATCTCGATCACGCCAGGCTCTGCCGCTTAAGCCTACGCCTTCGGCAAAGGTGGTGGATTGGGTAACTCTCTGGAATTCTTCGTTGACTGTACCGGACTGTGCAAAAAAACGCAGGGTGTTGGATTGGTTATCCAAAGCCCAAAAGGACCCGTAGTCCCATTTAAAGGACTGACGAACGGAGTCCAGCGAAGCTTGAATCGCCTCTTTTTCCGTTGATACGTTACTGAGTGCCTGAATGACATTGATGACGGCAAACGCGTTCTGGTTGTCATTGGTTGCGGCGAGGTATTCTAAAGTTGCACGATGCTTTTTGCTCTGGGATAAGAACTTCAACATAAAAAATCCTCGCTTTGAAAAATAGATACGATAAAAAAATAGATACGATAAATAGGTACGATGAGATAAACCACACTGAAGCGTCGTAAGGAACGTCGGGAACAATGATGAGAGCTTCGTGTGGTTCTGTTAGGGATAGTGCCGGAGACTGTCCGCTGAAAAAGCAGCTGCTTTACTCGTAAAACAGTTTTTTCAAGGGTTCTTGTTGAATACGTTTTGCCCCATTCCTTCGTGCTGTGTGCTTTTGAGTTTCCATTGCAAAAGTAGTGTGATTTTATATCTTAAACATAGCATATAATACTGGCGGACAGCATCCTGTCAGCTTCTTATTTCGGTGAAATGATGGATTTTAAAGCTGCTCAGGTTCACCAGCACACGGGGTCTGGCGAACCTGATGTATTCGATACACTCCCAACGGATAGAGATGATAAGTCGGCAATGATTTTGATTAATGGTGGCTCATTAAAGTTTTCAATGAGTCCAGCTTGGTGGTTAATTCAGAGAAAATACTGGTGCTTTCCGCAGTTTCCTCCGACACTTTAGCCAGGTGCTGAATATTTTGGGTAATCTTGTCGATAGAAACCGCAGTGCCGTTAATGGTATGGCTGATTTCTGAGGAGGTGGCCGACTGTTCTTCTACCGCACTGGCAATGGTGCGGATAATCCCGTTCACCTCTTCCACGGTTTCAGCGATGGAAACAATGGTATGGATGGCGGTTTGGGTGTTCTGTTGAATGGTTTCAATTTTGAGGCGGATGTTTTCGGTGGCCTCCGCGGATTGTTTGGCCAGCGCTTTGACTTCGTTGGCCACGACGGCAAAGCCTTTCCCTGCCTCTCCAGCGCTGGCGGCTTCAATGGTGGCGTTTAGGGCCAGCAGGTTGGTCTGGGAGGCGATGTCCTTGATTAGATCAATCACGGAGTTGATTTCCTGAGAGGAGCGGCCCAGCTCGTCCATAATTTTTTTGGACTCTTCCGCTTTTTTTTCAGCGTTGTGGGTGATGTGAGAGGCTTGTTGGGTATTGCGGCTGATTTCCTCTACACTGCTGCTCATCTCGGTAATGGCGCTGGCCAGGGTTTGGATATTCTGGTTAGAATTCTCAGCCATTTCAGCCACTTGTTGAGATTTTTGAACATTGGTATCCAGGGCTATGCCAATTTGCAAGTTGGCGTCTTTTAATTGCTCGGAGAAACTGCTCAACTCCAGGGAGCTTTGCTTAATCTGATTCGATTTTCTGGCTTCCGCTTCCTGTTTTTGAATCCGCTCAATGTGGGAAGATACCAGTTTTCCTACGGTTTTTAAAGCCTCCAGGCGCTGCGTGCTTGGGTTTAAGGTTTCTGTGGTGAAAAAGTCCATGGTGCCCATAATTTCACCGTTTACAAAGACGGGAAAGCAAATGCCGGATTTGACGCCTGCGCGCTGGGCCGGGTCACGGCGAACGCAGTCAGTCACTGTCCCCAGATCCTGAACAAATTCAAGTTCTCTGTTTTCCCAGGCTTTGCCATTGATGCCGACCCCTTTTTTGAATTCAGCGCTTTGGGTGATTTTTAGAAACTCCGGGTTGACAGTCCCGGAGTCCTGCTGAAAACGAAGCGAATGATTTGTTTGATCGATCCACCAAAACGAGCCATAAGCCCACTCAAAGGTGAACCGGACGGTATCCAGTGCGATTTGAATCGCTTCTTTTTCCGTTTTCGCCTCAATCAGGCTTTGAATGATCTGATTGATGGCCTCCGTATCTTTTGTGTTCTCCTTCATGGTTTCTTGCTTTCTCAGACGTTCAATTGTTGAAGCGACCAATTGACCGATACCCCGAAGCACTTCCAGTTGTTCTTCCGTGGGGGATAAAACCTCAGTCGAGAAAAAGTCCATGGTGCCAATGACTTTTTCGTCAGTAATAATCGGGAAGCAGATACCGGATTTGACGCCTGCTTTTTGAGCCGATTCGCGTCGGCAGCAGTCCACCATCTCACCCAGGTCTTTGACAAAAAAGAGGTCTCGCATTTTCCAGGCTCGACCATTGATTCCTACGCCCTCGCTGAAGCTGGCGCTACGGGTAACTTGCTCAAACTCACTGTTTACACTCCCCGACTCGGTGTAAAAGCGCAGGGTATTGGAGTGGGTATCCAATGCCCAGTACGAGCCATAATCCCATTTAAATGACTTGCGAACGGAATCAAGCGCTGCTTGTAGTGCGGAAAGTTCATTTGTGGTGGCATTCAGCACTTTGATGACATTAATGACGGCCAGGGCGTTAACTTTGTCATTCTGCAAGCCTGAGGACTGACGATTGGAATCGTTTTTGGCATGATGGCTCAGTAGTTTCAACATGGTGCCCTTTCTTTTTTAGTTCAAAAAGATACAAAAGCGGTAGCTAGAACTTGCGTTGAATATTGAGACAAGGCTGAGCAATTTAAGTTGAATGATTTAAAGTGTAACCAGTTGTTCAAACTTCTCTCGAAGGTCTTCCGCATTGAAAGGCTTTACCAGGTAATTGTTGGCACCCGCCTGTATAGCAGTGATTACGTTGGTTCGCTCGCCTTCGGTGGTGACCATTAAAATGGGTGTTTTGTTGCCCGAGGCACGAATATTGCGAACTGCGTCTATGCCCAGCATATTCGGCATATTCCAATCCATCAGGATAACGCTGTATTGTTTGTTTGACGCCTTTTCCACCGCTTCGCAACCGTCTGCGGCTTCTTCGATGTTGTCATTGGGGATATTCATGCTGTTGAGAATACCCATGATGACCCGTCTCATAATGGCGGAATCGTCAACAACCAGAACGTTGATAGAACTCATTTCATAGACTCCCTTACGGCTTTGGATGGGGTAAACTTTGGCCTGTTGGCTAGTTTGTAAACTTGAAAGAGACTTGCAAGCTAAAGGTTTGATCTTCGGTTTCAAACACAATACACAAGTAGGGACAGTTTTTGGGACTGGCTGAAATCTCATGACCAGAACCCAAAATGATACTGGGTAAGGATAAGCGATAATTAGAATGGGTTTCCGCCGATAAAGAAGTCTTGGTATTACCCGAAATCATGTTAACCAGCTCACCAATCCCATCTGAGCGATCTTCCGCTGAAATAGTCTCAGCGTTAGTACCAATCAGCCGTGAGACAATCAGATTCGCAAGTTTGATAGGAAAGGACAAGGCGACCATGCCCTCCCCGCCTTCACCGGTAATGCCGATCAGTGCCGAGATGTCACCGCCCGCCACGTAAGATGCCTGAGGTCGGACATCCTTTACGGAAACAGTGGTATTGGCCATGGTTCCTAACACATCCTGGGTGGATTTGATGAGTGCGTTTACCAGTTTGGCGTCCAGCACTTTTTTTTCAGAAACTTCGCTCATTATATCTCCTAGTGATTTTGATTTTTAACGTTAAAGAGAGCCACCCAGACATTCCAGCATGGTATTCACTAAGTCTTCCGGGCTGAACGGTTTGACCAGGTAATGCTTGGCGCCCGCCTGAATGGCGCGGACGATGTTGGTTCTTTCCGCTTCCGTCGTCACCATCATCACGGGGATAGACTTGAAGCGTTCATCGGATTTAAGGTACTGGAGCGTGGTGAAGCCGTCCATCACTGGCATATTCCAATCCAGTAAAATTAAACTAACCTCTTTGTATTCATCATCCAGCAAATTTAGCGCCTCTTGGCCGTCACCCGCTTCCAGAAAGTCCAGCCCTAGCGTTTCGGCGCTGCCTCGAATAATTTTTCTGATGATCGCAGAATCATCGACAGACAGAACTTTCATCCGCTATCTGCTCCCTTTAAGTTTATAGTAAGCGCCACCACAGGCTTCGAGCCTCTCAAAATCATCACTGTATCCAATCAATGATTCAGAGGCCCCGATAAATAGATATCCACCCGGATTCAAACACTGAGCTATTTTTTTAAACAGTTCTTTTTTGAACTCCGTGGAAAAATAAATGGCCACGTTTCGTAACATCACGACATCAAAGCGACCCAGCTCGTTGAACGAATTCATCAGGTTAAGCTGCTGAAACTGTACAATTTTCCTGACTGTTTCATCCAGTACATACACCCGACCATCCTGTTTGAAATAGCGATCTCGCAATTCTTCCGGCATGCCTCTGGAAATGGACAGGGCATCATATCGACCAGCCTTGGCAATAAAAAGGATGGATTTGGAGAGGTCAGTGGCCGTAATGGATAAAGCGCCGTTTGTTAATTCCCTGCCTTTTCCCAGTCGTGCCAATTCGTGAGCTATCAATGAGATGGAGTAAGGCTCCTGTCCAGATGAACAGGCGGCTGACCAGAAGCGAATTTGTTTTTTCTCGCCATTTTTTACTTTTTGCAAGAGTTCAGGGAAGATAACTTCCTTTAGAATTTCATAGGGCCAATGATCGCGAAACCAAAGCGTTTCATTGGTGGTCATTGCTTCAATGATCTTGTTTTTAATGCTGGGGTCACTCTGGCTGATCTTGTAAAGATCGTTGAAGTTGTTACAGGCATTTTCAATAGCCAGTCGACTGAGGCGGGTTTCCAGCAGGTAGGCCTTGTCACTACTGATTGTGATGCCGCATTCCTGTTCTATAAACTTTTGAAACAGCGTCATTTCTGTTTCAGAAATCGTCAGAGACGTCATGAGTCTCGTCCTTTCTTAACCAGTTGTGTAATGCGCTGGGCCAGCAAGGGCAGGTCAACCGATTCATCGGCAAGACGAAGCTCTTCTACGGCTTTGGGCATGCCATATACCACACATGTTTTTTCGCTTTGTACCAGAGAGTAACAACCTGCTTGCTTCAGACTTTTCACACCCAGCGCCCCATCGCTTCCCATCCCGGTCATAATCAGTGATAAGACATTTTTTCCATAGACGGGGCTGATCGATCGAAACAGTACGTCGACTGCGGGGCGACAGCTATTTTCTGGGGGGCCTTCGTGAATCAATATTCGGACATCATTCCCCGATTTAAAGACCTCCATGTGTTTACCACCGGGCGCGATGTAAACATTGTTGGGTAAAACCAGGTCATGATGAGCCGCTTCCTTGACGTTTAATTTGGATTTGCGATTCAAGCTGCTGGCCAGGGATTCCGTAAAAATGGGAGGCATATGTTGAACCAGCAGAACCGGGATGTTTAAATCGTCTGGCAGCAGGGGTAAAACTTCCGACAATGCGTTGGGTCCTCCGGTGGAGACGCCGATGACCAGGACGTCAAAGTGGCCGGGAGGGGCTTTGATCGTGAGTGGGGTTGGGGGCAGGGGCGCAACCGGTTTGTGAGCAGTGAGAGTACTGACCGAGGATGAGGTCGCTACCATTGACTTACCCGCATTGAGTTTGGCAAGCCGTTTGATTCTGAAGTGACGAAAAACCTGTGTCAGCTTTAGCTGCAATTCGTTCTTGCTATCTTCAACATTGAGTCCATCCGGTTTTGGAATAAATTCAAGCGCTCCCAATTCCAGGGCTTTGATGGTGATATCGGCGCTGGATTTGTTTAAGCCGCTCACCATGACTACCCCGATATCCGGGTGGCTTTTATTGAGTATGCTCAGTGTTTCCAGCCCATCCATTTCCGGCATTTCTATATCTAGCAGGACAATATCCACCTTTAGATGCTCTAGTTTGGCCAGGGCGATTTTACCGTTGCTGGCGGTGGCAGCTAAAGCAGTATCAGGAATATTGGTGATAATGTTACTGAGAATACTGCGATAGGTGACCGTATCGTCTACAATCAAAACATTCAGTGTATCAGTCATAGGCTTCAGTGCTTTTGCCTTAGGAACCCAACTTTACTTCAGGAGTTTATCAACGGAGAGAACTGCGACCAGGGAGTTATTTTGTTTGATGACGCCTGTTAAAAACTGGCCATCAATTTTTCCCATGTTGGCAGGTGGTGGCTCGATGGATTGCTCGGGAACGATCACGACATCTCGAATATCGTCTACCAATAATCCCACTTTATCTGACGTCGCGGCGAAATCCCCCTGATCGGCCTCAATGCCCAGTGCCTGTAATTCCTGTTCGGTTTTGAGAATAATATTGTGAGAGTCTTGGGCGACAGTCGCCTTTTCCAGGCCAAGCCGTTTGTTTAAGTCCAGGATGGTGACAATTTGTCCTCTCAGGTTAAGTAGCCCTCTTATGTATTCGTTGGCATGAGGAACAGGGGTGATTTCCAGCTGTTTGTTGATTTCTCGCACCATGAGGATATCAATGCCAAAGAGCTGGCCACTTAGTAAGAATGTTGTAAATGATCGGTTTGCCATTGATCACTCCTATTACTCTCTGTCAGCATACCGGCAGACTCTAGCAGGCCCGAAAAATTCAGGAATAATGTCACGTGGTTGTTAATGACAGCGGAGCCTTGAACGCCAGCGTGTTGAATAAAGGACTTTTCCAATTCGACTGAAATATCCAGGGCATCAATAATATTCGTAGCCACAATACCTGCTTGACCCGAGCCTTCGAGCGGCAAGATGAGAAAAGCTTCTTCAGTATTGTGAGACACGGGTGTCACGGGTAAATAGTCATCCAGGAAGATCAGCAGAATGCTTTTTCCCTGATGGGGCAGGAATTTTCTATTCCCAATCCGCTCCACATCAGACATTTTGAACTGCTCGAGCCGAAGGATTTTAGACAGTTGAAGGGCGAAAATTTCATGATCGGCACTATTGAAGAGCAAGATGGACTGGTTTTGTTGCTGGGCTCGGTTGCCGTTGAGGAAAGTGCTTTCCTGAAGCCGTCTTTCCTCCTCTGCATTGATCTCTGAGAACGACAGTCCCGAGGTGGCGACCAGTCCGCTGACATCCAGAATCATGGCCACCCGTCCGTCACCCATAATCGTGGCGCCTGAAAAGCATTTGCAGTTCTTGATGAACTGTGAAAGCGGCTTGACGACGATTTCCTCAATGTCGCGAATGCACTCCACAATAAGCCCATATTGCATATTGCCAGACTTAAGGACTAAGATGTTGTAATCGCTTCGGGAATCGCTGCGACGTTCTTTCAGGACGTTGGGATGATCTTCGGACAGTCGTTGGTCTTCAATGTTTTCGCGTCGGTTTACAATTACCTCCGGCGATATCGTTTCATCGTGCGACTCTACTGTTACTTTTTCATCCAGACCCAGGGTTGTACTGAGTTTGATGAGTGGCAACAGTTTCCCTCGAAGCCTGAGGACGGAAGCTGAGCCTACTTTTTCGATTCGGGTGGCGATTTGCGATGCCTTGACGCAGACCAGTTCTACCAGGTTGATTTGCGGAACGGCGAAGGTTTGACCGGCACTTTCCACGACCAGCGATGGAATAATGGCCAGGGTCAAAGGCAGCCGTAGCAGGATTGTGGTACCTTTGCCTTTTTCTGTTTCAATACTGATACTGCCACCGATTTGCTCAATGTTGGTGCGCACCACGTCCATACCGACGCCTCGTCCCGACACATCGGTGACTTGTTCCGCCGTTGAAAAGCCTGGGGCGAAAATTAGATTGACTTGCTCCTGTACACTCATTTGCCGGAGTGTGGCTTCAGTGATAATCCCCTTTTCCAGTGCCTTTCTGGCCACGCGTTCGTGATCAATGCCAGCCCCGTCATCGATGACGGCAATATTGATATGCCCGCTTTCCTGGTAGGCTTTTAAGATGACTGTGCCCTGGCGCGGTTTTCCGGCCTGCTCCCGTTGTTCTGGTTTCTCCATGCCATGATCGCAGCAATTTCGGATCAAGTGGGTGAGCGGATCGGACAGGCTTTCCAGAATGGATTTGTCCAGCTCTACTTCCTCTCCCACCATTTGTAAGGCAATTTCTTTACCAAGGCTTCTCGAAAGATCCCGGATCACTCGGGGAAATTTTCCAAAAACACTGGCAATCGGCTGCATCCGTGTTTGCATGATGTGTTCTTGCAGATCGCTGGTGACCAGATTGATGTTCTGGATAATGGCGTTCAGGCCTTCGTTATTATCGCTATTGCTCTTGTTTTCGATCGCACGAGCCAGCTGGTTTCTGGCCAAAACCATTTCACCGGCCAAGTCCATCAGGCGGTTCAGCAGATCGACTTTGACCCGAATGCTGTCGTTCGAGCTGTCGTTACCTGGGCTGCTTTTCGAAGCGGCTTTGAAAGCCGAGTCAGAAGGTGACGTTTTGCTGGTGACGACTGGTTTTTCTTCAGCTTTTTCAGGCGAAACGGTTACCGCCGCTTTTGTTTCCGGGGGGGATGCATTGGCGTTTTCTGTTGTTGTAGCGCTTCCTGATGAGCCGCTGTCCGCTTTATTGGAGGAGGCTTCTTCTCCAGTGACTTTGAATTCAGAGATTTGTGGCTCAGGAATATTTAGCGCTATGGAGAGTAAGTCGGCTTCCAGTACGGAGCTATATAGGAACAGAAAAGGCAGCGCTTCATCCAGCGAGTTTTCCAGCCCACTGATGCCAGAGATGTCCAGGGCCGTATCCAGTACGTTGCCGGTACTCATCAGCAAGTCCAGAAATTGAAGAGGACTCCGATTCTGGAATGCCAGATCGTTGTCCGTAAATACTTTGATGGAATAAATTTTATGGCCATTTTGTTTGGCGGAATTGATGGCGACAGAGTCAGCGAATAACAAACTCCTCTCTGCTTCAGAGCCTTTGCCGGTTGTGTTTTCCTCTCCCGCTTTGGATACTTTCTCAATGGGAACCATGGCTCTGGGATTGATTAAATTCTCCAGCTGATCAACCACATCCTGAAAAGGGACAGTCTCGCTGTTGCCAATATCATCCAGCATCAGCCGCAGGCGATCCACTCCAATCAGCAGGGGATCCATCACTGCCGCGGTTGGCTCCAGTTTGCCATCCCGCATGATCATGAGGACGCTTTCCATGCTGTGGCTGAGCGCTTTTAAAGCCTCCAGTCCAAAGAATCCAGAGGCGCCTTTGATACTGTGAATGGCCCGAAAAACCCGGTTAATAATCTCAGGATCGACGGATTTACCATCCTCTTCCAGCTCCAATAAATCAGGCTCGATCGAAGCGAGATGTTCTCGACTTTCAATCACAAACTCAAGGAGTAATGATTCATCGTTAATACTACTCATTTTACATTTTCCTCCAGATGAATCAGTTGCTCCAGTTTACAGACTCGAATGACCTTGAGAACGCTTGGATTCAATACTTCGAGTTTCAACAGGCGGTTTTGAGTTTGGCAGGTTTTATAAAGGCCGATTAACAGTTTCAGTCCCAGAGAGTCGATGATTTCGACTTGCCGCATGTCCAGGACAACATCACCCTTTGGATTGGCGTTTATGGCCTCTAGCATTTTTTTTTGCAAGGCGTCAATAAATGTCGAGTTGAAATTCTCTTCGGAAATTAACCGAAGTTCATTTTCATTGACAACAGTTTGCATGGCTAATACGACCTTTATTGATGAGGATTGTATGAAGTATTCAGATAGGGCTGCTTTTTAGTATATTGTTTTTAACGTAAAGCGATATCCACTCCAAAGTGGAGTCGTGGTTTTTGGCTGAAGGGCATCATTCGAATGATGGGATAGGCTATGTCTAGCCGGTCGCCGTGCCCACCATACATCAGGTTGGATGTGGTGGCGGTTAAGGGTAGTTCACTGGCGGTATAGGGTATCACCGGCTCTTGGGCGAACGCGCTGAAAAAAGGGGGCAGGCTGGTTGTTAAAAGCAGTGGCGAAATTTCAATGCTATGGGTAAACGAAAAAACGTTCATTACTTCTTGCGCATTCCCAATAAGTAACACTTATAGACCGCACAAACGTTTAATCCCCATGGCCCCTTAGGGCGTCGTGGGAGAACCAGAGGCAAAATCTTTAGCTACTCTTTTCGAATGTTGTGCTTTTTTTTAAGGTTTAGAGCTTGATATTGGTGGGCGGACAACATATCTAGAATCAATATACAAGATTTTGTTTAAATATGATGCCCTCTGCTTCGGATTTCCACTTTTTAGAGTAGCCATTTTGTTACGAGTTACCTGAGCGCTCTTTTCTCAGAATTGAGGCGGGCTTGCGGACTTTTAGGAGCTTAAAGGGCAGGCCACTGCGGTTGTCGCTTTTCAATCTTTTCTTTAAGGCATACTTACCTTCTTTAAAATCCTACAGCCAGAGGTTTTCCAGACCCACGGCAAATTTGCATTATAGGTGTTGATTGCTAAAGATATTGCCCCTGACTTGAATGGTTTTCATCATTGATTGGTCACGTTGAACGAGTTTATTTTTTATTGATTGTTTGGGAGTTGGAAGATGTTGTCGCTCATCTGCAAGCCGATGGTTAAAATCCTTAATTGCTTTTCCTACAACGTAAAGTTCGGCGTGCTTTCCTTGTTGTTTCTTGCTGTGCTGATTAACCCAGTGCATGTTTTAAATGATTACGTGGAAGGTTCCAATAATTTTGCCAGAAAGGAAATCGCAGGCTTACAGTACATTAGCCCGGTTAAGGCTTTATTGTTTAGCGTCAACCATTATAGTCTGACTCACGGCACCCCATCCTCTTCCGCTTGGGCTGATATTGAGCGGAACTGGGCTGCGTTAGAACGGGTAGAGCGTGATAAAGGGAGGCTATTGGCCTCTAAAGGCGCTTTTTCTGATTTAAAGACAGCCTACAGCAACTTTGTAAGCGCGGAAGCGAGTCCTAAAACGGATGAGCAGCGGTATGCGGCTTTAGACAATTTGATGAGCAAGGCCATTGCCCTGATTGGTACGGTTGGAACCAACTCAAACCTGGTTTTGGATCCCGATGCGGATGCCTACCATGTCATGGATACGATAGTTTATCGCTTGCCGGTTCTGGTTCAGTATATTAATCAACTGCATCATCACAGTCTGGCCCTGAACCGTCAAAGCCATGTCAGTCTGGAGGATGTGGAAAAGGCCATTGAGTTAAAGACTCATTCGGCTGATACCCTGGCCTTAACCCAGAGAAATTTGGATGCGACGTTGGGATCCACCAGGGATAAAATGGTTGGCTTTGAGCTGAAGCCGGTTTTTGGCCAGTATTTCCCAACCCTGAGTCAGTTTATTGACTATAGCAGGAGCGCCTTGCGTTCCATTGGTGGAGAAGGCGGGAGTGCCACGGTGTTTCGGGCTTCGTCTTCCAAAATGACCCATTTGTCGCTGGCCGCCTCTCAATATGCTTCCGCGTTTTATGATAAGGGCAGTCAGGTAATGTTGAGACTGCTACAACAGCGGATTCACAGAACCAATGAGCCCTGGAACTTTATGGTGATTGTTTCCAGCCTTGTCTCTTTATTCATTTTTTATTGCATGACCAGCTTCCGCTTGTCTGTTGTCCAGACGGTCAAGGAGCTGGAAAACGTGAGTAGGAATTTGGCCAACGGGGATTTGACCCAGCGCGTCAAAGTGGAAACTCGGGATGAGTTGAGCTATGTGGGACACGCCTTCAACCAGATGGCCGAAGCATTCTCCACGCTGATTGGCGAGGTCAAGGACAACGCGTTTCAGGTCACTTCCGCTTCAGAGAGCTTGTCGGCCACTTCCACCCAGATGAAACAGGAAGCAATGTCCATGACCCAACTCTCGGAGACGGCCAGCCATTTGAGCGAAACTGTGGATGATAGCGTCAAAACGGTCGCCGCGGCAGTGGAACAAAGTAGCGCCAATATTAGTGAGGTCTCCAAGGCCAGTAGCAATGTGGAGCATAATATCCAGATTGTTAAAAATTCCGCTGAGGATGTTTCAACCCGTATGCAGTCCATTGCCGATGCCGCAGAGGATATGTCGACCTCTGTTACCACGGTGGCTTCGGCGATGCAGGAAATGTCGGCTTCCTTGAATGAAGTCTCTCAAAGCGCCGCTGATGCGGCCAAGGTGGCCAACGTGGCCGAAGGAACCGCCAAGGCCACCAGCGAAACGGTGAATGCCCTGGGGAATTCCGCCCGGGAGATTGAAAATGTGCTGGGCGTGATCAAGGAAATCGCCTCGCAAACCAACCTCTTGGCCTTGAACGCCACTATTGAGGCCGCCAGCGCCGGAGAAGCGGGGAAAGGCTTTGCCGTGGTGGCCAATGAGGTAAAAGAGTTGGCCAAACGTTCCGCCGAGGCCACTGAGGACATTCGTTCCCGTATTGAAAACATGCAATCCAATACCCATGCGGCGGTGAGCGCGATTGAGCAGATTTTGCTTATTATTTCGGAAATCAACCATATCAATTCCACCATTGCCAGCGCAGTGGAGGAACAGACGGCCACGGTGAGCGAGATCACCCGTAGCGTGGCAGGGGCGGCCAAGTCTGCTGGCGAGGTTACTAAAAATGTGCAGGAAGTCGCTGAGACCACAGCCACTGTGGCCCTTAAAATTAATGAGGCCAACCAGGGGGTTAGCCTCATTGCCACCAATATCGCGGAGCTGGCCCAGGGAACGAATGAAATTGCCAAAGGGGCTGGCAGTGCCGCGACCGGTACCGCCCAGATGGCCGAAAAAGTGGAGCAGGTTACCCACACCAGTGTGTCCACAGAAAAAGGCGCCAGTAATGTGCAGGCCACGGCGCAAGACCTGTCCGAGCTGGCTGGCCGCTTGCGGGTAGTGGTAGACCGTTTTAAAGTGGCCGTTTAAGGGTGAAATACAGCTGCGCGAGACTGGAAAACAAAGCCCAACCTATGAATCCGTATAACGGCTCATTGCACTGTGTACTGATGGTTCAGCCAGGCAGTACCCAAGAGGGTAAAACTACCGAGGCCAGCGAAAAACCTCGGGCCTTTCCTCAGGCCTTTCAATGTTTTGCGGCCAACAAACAGTTTGTGCGTTGCTTGCGCCAGCGTCGCAGGTTTCATTCATGGTAGTCTCTAAAAAAAAGAGCGGTGTACCGGGTGGGTACGCCGCTCTTTTTGGGGTAATTGATGGATTTCAGGTCAAGTCTTGAACGCCTTGTCCTGCTTCCAACAGGCAATGGGGCCTGATAACGTTTATTCCACAGCCGGGCTGTTCAGCGTTTCCGGGCTATCAGCGTTGGTGGCGGAGGATTGAGCCTCTTCAGCAGCAGGGCTTTCCTCCGGCGCTACCGGGCTGGTCGTGACAGGTTCTACTGCGGGTGCCGGAGTCGCCTTGGGTGTGGTTTGCGTCTCGGTGGCAATGGCCAGGCTCATCATCTGGTTAACGGAACGCAGTAACTTGCTAGCCTGACTGCTAAACAGGCTGGGCTCTACCTGCATTTCGTATTCCCGTACTTTGCGCACTTTAATGGCTGAAGACACGCCCATTTGGCGCATGGCAATGTTTGTGGCGAAGCCCAGGGCTTGAGCCCCGAAGTTTTGGCCTTCAAAGCGAACCAGCCCAACGGGATCTACATTTTGAACCGGCTTTTTCAGGATGAAGTTCAATTGGTAGTTGGCGCTGTAGGCGGTTTGGTTCTCGCCAACACGGGTGAAAAAGCGCACGTGGCTGCCGGGGCTAATGGACAGGCCGAAGGTGGAGTCCTTGGCGCTGCTCCCAAAGGGGTTGCCCGGTAAAAAGCCACCGATGGCTTTTAGTTTTTTAAAATCCACATAGTAGGTGACGGCGATGGGAGTGAAGTCGGAAAAGTCCTGATAAGCCCTGCTTTTGGCTTTGGTTTCCCCGGTTTGGGCAAAACCGGCCCCGATTTGCTTCATACCGTCCATAAAGCTGGGTTTAGCGCCCGCGAAAATATCGCTGTTTACATCCAGCCGCTCCAGGGGGAAACCTTCGGGAACCACAGACCAAACCGTGTTCTTACCGAATTTGGTTGCCCGCTGCGTGTTGCTGGTCAAATCATCGTTGTGTTTGCCACGGGTCAGGGTTTCCTGCACAAAGGCTTGATAGTTGGCGCTATTGGCGATTTGCTCATGGGGGACAACCTCAAAGCCTTGCTGGGCCATTTGCTCCTGGAATTCCCGGTAAATCTGCTCGGTGACTTGTTGGCGCACCTGAGGGGTGATGTTTTTTACCTGGAGTTCCCAGCGGTTGTCGCTCCAGTTTCCGTTTCGAATCTCGTTCAGGGTACTGCCGTTGGTTTGTTCCACCACCACTTCGGAAAATACGACGTGAAAACCTACGATGCCGACCCGGTGAACGCCGTTGACCGATTCCTTGCGAGAAAATGTACTGGTTTTTGGGCTTTTGGTGTCCACATATTCCTTGGTTACAGTCGCGGGTTGTTGCTGCAAGGCCTGAAAATCAAAGGGAGAGATGAATTCGCGGGCCTGGGCTGGCAGGGATGAGCAAATGAGCATTCCGGCCATCAGCAGGCTGAGAAGCGGTGAAACACGTCGGGAAAAATGCATGGGGATGGGTTCCTATTCGTCAAAACAAGACTTTGCAATACACAGTTGTGTTTTAACTATAAAATAAACAAGTTGCTTTGGCGACTATGGTCTGGGATAGAAGTCGTGACCCTAGTCGGGATGCCCGGAAAGAAGCTCAATCTCATAGCCATCGGGATCTTCAATAAACGCCATGGAGCGCCCGTTGCCCATTTCAGTGCATTCTTCGGTAATCTTAACGCCTTCTGAACGCATTTTTTCAAGCGTTTCCGGGACGCTTTCAACCTGAAAGGCCAGGTGAAAAATATCCTCGGGTAATTGAAAGTCAGGATCCCAGGGCAAATAAGCCAGCTCCAGCTCCGTGGGCGATCCAGGCAAGGCCATAAAGGCCAGTTGACTCCCCCGAGGAGAGGTTTTCCGGGCCCGACAGGTCATATTGAAATAACGACTGTAAAAAGCGATGGCCCGGTCAATATCCCGAACTTTCAAGCGAGTGTGTAAAAACATGCGGCCTCTTTCTTTTAATGCGCTAACGTTAAAGCCTGAATGCGGATGCTGGTTTCGATGGTGGTTTTACATGATGAGATGATGGTTTTTGTAATGCGCCAAGCCCAGTTTATAACGAGTGGTATCAGCATTGAAGTCCCTGACTGTCTGGCAAACCGTGCAGGAGGCTATTGTGGCAATTTGATCTTTTTTTCGGTTTGATTGGGATTGAAGCGTTGGGAAGTGGCACCCCCACTCGTTATCTGTATCTCGCCCGCTCTCTGTATCTCGGTGTTTTGCCTCTGTTTTTTATATTGAGGCTTTGACATTGAGGGGTTTCAGTTCAGATGAAAGGACATCACTGCCAAGATGTACAGCATTTCAACCAGCATCCTGAAGCCTACGACCCCCAAGGTTCGGTTTCATGGTGGCGATCCGGCGGGAGACACAAAGAAATCAAAGCCCACCCCGCTTTCGCTTCAAGCGGATCAGCTTCAGTTGTCCGTTCCCAAGCTGGACAGACCAGCGTGGTTTAACCCCCAAGCGACCCGGGTCCTGTTGTCTGTGGATTATGACGGTACCCTCAGCACGGATTTGGCTGGGGCCGAACGCTTTCAGCAGCAATGGAACGATGGTTTACTGCATCTGAATACCGGGCGTTCCGTGGAAGATTTGGCGCCACTGGGGGAGCGGTTTCGAGGGCTCAAACTCTACGCCCTGAGTACTTCCAATGGTGAAGGGCTGTTTATCAATCATCACGGGCTCCCGGCAAGTCGCTGGATAGCGCAGATTGCGGAACAGCAGCAGCGGGGACAAAACGCTCAGTTTCCCGACTGGCAGCAGTCTGTCCAGGCCAAAACGGGCTGGGACTCCTTTCGGGTCGCCCGGGTGATACGTTCTTTTATTGATCGACAACTGGCCTATCCCGGCTACGGCCCACTGGAGTGTGTTCCCCTGTCAGAAACGGTGACTCCGGCGATTTTGGAGGCTTTACACAAGGAGCGTATTCAGGCCGAGTATAGTGAAGAAGACGATACCTTGCATAAATTCAGTCCCCAAGGCTATGCCAAGCATTCCCCGGTGCTTTTTTTGGCTGAGCAATGCCCAAACCTCAAGCAGGTAGTGGTGGCGGGGGATGGTTTGAACGATTTCGCCCTGATGACCATGGCCTCGGTGGTGAATGGCAGTGGGCAGCCAGTCAGGGTGGAGCGGGTGCTGGTGGCTCGGGATAATGCCTTTGTGGGACGTGTCTTGCGAGAGGCTCCCAACCCGTTTCATGTCAAATTGGTGCGTCCCGAGCGGGGAGCGCTGTTTGAGGTTATTGCCGCCCAGGTGACTGGGGGTTGTTCTTCTGATACCGCTGATATCGAAAAACTGGCCGATACCGAAAAAACGGTAAATTTGGATGCGGAAACGGCAGTCACGCCTCGGCTCTAACGCCCCGTTCAGCTTTCTCCGAATCCTTAGTGCGCCGCTGTCTAGCTCCTAGAGACAAAAAGCCGGGTTGGTACCGTGAATGGCCAGGCAAATCAACAGCCCTGAGTCGATGGCCGCTTGTCGATCGGTAACCTGCTGCCGAGTGCCACTGACCTCAATGAACCCGGCCTGAGTCAAATGGGTGAGCAGTTCCTGAATGTGGGCGTTGAAGTCGCCTCGCTCAAACCGCGCGAAATGTCGCTGCATGACGAAATAGATACGTCCGCCCGGGGCCATTTGGCTTTTCAGCGCTTTTAAAATGCGGCTTAATTTGTGCTGAGGCCAATACATCACGCTATTGACCGCCAGAACATGATCGAATTTGTGGGTAAAGGCTGGTAAATCAGCCACATCGGCTTTCAAAAGCTGAACTTTACCGCTTTGAATGGCTTTTTGGTTCAGCTGGGTGGCCTTTTGAACCATCAGCGAAGCGGAATCGATGCCGATCACGTGGCTGGCCTGGGTGCGATTGACCAGCTCCTGAATGGCGTGTCCGGTGCCAAAGCCGATTTCCAGAACGGTTTCGTTCGGTCGCACCTGCATTAAGTCTACCGCCCATCGATTGACCGATTCAAAAGTCGTCGATAAGCAACTGGCCACAATCTCCCCGTAAAAACCGTCGGGTTTGGCCAATTGGCTGAGTACAATTTTTGACTCGTCTATGAAGTTTGAGGAAGTAGGGCTGGGCATCAGGGTCAGAGACTTTCGTGGGCCCCTTTCATTGGAATCCAGCGCATTGGATTCCAGGGCATTCGGGTGACTGTGACAAGCCCGATGGGCAAGTGCATGAAAGTTTAGCAGAAAGGTGAGAACTGTTGAAATCATGCATTGATGGCAGGAAAGTCGGGATCTCAAATGATGAGCTTGATGACGCTTTACCTCTGTGGGATGGTTATGCCAAAGCCATTTTGACCCATGGCCGTTTGAGGGAGCGCTTTGAGGCAAATTGATTTGTGAGTTTTTGGCAGGGACAGTTTGGGGGCACGATACTGGCTCTGGTGGGCCTTTGTCTGGGGGTTGCCCAGGCTCAGCAAACCATTTTTAACGTCCCATCCCCGGATGTAACGGCCAAAGGGGAAGTGTTTTTGGAGTATGAGACCCAGTTCAGAACCTGGCGACCCGGTCGTTTTATCAACAACACGGCGTATTCGGCCTTCGGGCTGGGGCATGGCACGGAGCTGGACGTGACGATGTTTAATGTGAACGCCCCGTCCTCCGGTGATATTACTTTGGGCGTGGGTCTGAAGAAGACGGTACCGTTATTCCCCAAAAGGTTCCCCCGCCGAGAATTGAAGCTGACGCTGGGGGAACTGGTGCCGGTTTCCCTGCAAGGTCAAGGCATTGGGAATTGGACTTATGCCCACCTGAGTGCTCGGGCCCCTCGATTGAAAACCCGAGTGGCTGTCGGGATTAGTACTGGCACCCGGCAGATTTTCGGGCGTACCACGGTGAGTGCTATTGCCACGCTGGAGCAGCCTGTGACCAAGCGATTGAGCTTGCAGGGCGATTGGTACTCTGGCACACACGCCCTCGGCTTCCTGATTGCCGGATTTAGTTACGCTATGCCGTACAACACGGTGTTATTTGGAGGGTATCAAATTCCGAATACGCCACGATCTGGCAGGCAGGGTTTTGTATTTGAGTTCGCTAAAACCATAAAATAAGGAATTAACAAGCAATCAGTGGGGTCAATACCTTCCGGTGCCCATTTTTACAGGGAAACGCCCGACAGATTTTGAGGCCAGACCGTGTTATACTCAGTCCCTGACGTGAGGTTGTATGGAAGGGAGTTGGCAGAGGCTATGACAGTTTCGTCTCCGTTGTTGACTGGGTTGGCTTTGGCGTGTGTCGGAGCCTTGATTCTGGCTTTCGTCAGTGAGGGAAGCCCGACTGCGGTTCGCTGGCAATGGCGGCGGGACAGTATTCCATCCATGGCGTGGGGCGTCAGCCTGCTGTTGTTGGTCGCTCTGGTGGCCATGGGGTTGAACCTGGCCCTGGCCCAAGGGGTGTGGTTCGCCCTGGCTGGCTTTGTGGCCATGGCGGTGTTGTCGGGTTTAAGTCTTCCCGCAGGGGTGCCGGGGCTTTTGATGCTGATAGCGGCCTTTTTTGTGGGTGGTGCGGGCGATGCGCTGGTTCCTGCCCAGAATCTTCAGGCCTACCTGTTAGGCTTGTTATTGGCGACTCTTGCGCGGTCGGATCGCTCATCGGCTTGGCTGGACTTGATGTGGCCCGCTCTTTTTGCGGTAGGCTCGGTCTGGATTGCTTTAACCAGCCCTCAGAACACCTGGGCCAATCAGCAGGGCTTATTGCTGTTGTCCCTGGCCATCGCCGTCTTGTTGAGAGGCGTTTCGCTGTTACCGGCCTTGTCAGGATCAAAAGTACGGCAAGCTCTCTTTATCAGCGTGACGGCTGGTCTGTTAGCCTGGCTGGGTATTCAAAATGCACTGTTACAACCCAATTTGTTTCCTTGGGCCCTCCTGATTGCGGGCGGCAGTCTGTTGGGCTTTTTATTGAGGGCGCTGGACGCCTTCTCCCCGTCTAAGCCCATCATCAGCCGGATAATGCAACTGCTATTTCTGGGTTTGGCTACTCTGATTGCTTCTCGGCTGTTTGGGTCCACTGGGTGGCTGGTGCTGGCGGCCTCGTTGTTATCGGCCACGGGGCCTGTGCAAAATGACTCTGTGAAAAATTCGGACAGACAGGCCGCTGGGTATTCCGTGCTGGGGCTGGCCAGCCTGTTTTTAGTGGGTCGGGTGCTGTTGCAGACCTTTATTGTGCAGTTTAATCCCAATGTCACCGGCATTAATATCACTCACCCGTACGCCAGCGCCGCGCTGTACGGTGGCGTTGCTATCATGTTGCTGCTCCCTTCGCTTCTCAAAACCGAAAAGGAGCCCCCCCACACACAGTTGGCACTCACTCGCATGCCTTTGTTGGTGGGCTTGGGGGCATTGGCTCTGTTGTCGTCCGGGTTGGCCAATTACTTCCTACATGCCGAAGCCACCGGCAGTTTGTTGACCGCTTTGTGGGTCACGGGTGTCGGCGTCAGCCTGTTGGGGACGTTTGCCGGTGAGGCACATCGCGCCGATGAGGCACATCGCTTTGTGCCGCTTCAGTTGGCTTTTTTGGTTACACTGGGCTGCCTGTTGTCCCCGGAATTGATTGAAGCGGGCAACCTGGCCACTAAAACCGAAAAACTCTGGGTGCTGGCGGGCGCCTTTGTGGTCTCTGGTATCTTGACACTGCTGATCCAGAAAAAAGCCTCAGGGCGTCAGGCGGTACCAGTCACGTGAAACCATACGATCATTCCGAAAAACGCTCACCATAATTCCTTGCCGGTTGGGCTGCCGAATCGTTCGGTGGATGCGGCCCGAGAGTATGGCTTCCTTTCCCTGAAAAGCCACGGTCAGGGTGCTTCCATTGTCACTCACGGCTATGCGCAAGGCCTGAGGCTGATTGTTTTTGAACTTTAAATCAGCGCCGCCATACCACACGGTGGCGTCCAGTCCGGGTGGAACGCTGTGAATGGTTCGTAAGTGGGGGACTCGTTGCTCAATGGGGAGGTTGGCCTTGAGGGCTAGCTGGTACAAGGCGGAAGACAGGAGACAAATGCCGCCGCCCACCGTGCTGGGACTGTCGCCACCCAGATAGGAGGGGGCCGCTTTGTAGCCACGGGCGAGGGTGCGGGGGCCGACGATCCGGTTGAAGGAAAAGCGCTGTCCCGCTGGAATAATAACGCCGTTAAGGTGACGTAGGGCTACCCGAACATTGTTTCTTTGCGCCGGGGACAGGGTTTGCAGAGAGAGCGATTGCTGAGCCACCGGCTGACTGAAGGGGTTGCCCCAACAGCATAGGGCGAATAGGGCCAGAGGCAAACCCCACAATCCAATGCGCTGAAAGATTCGTTTGGGGCTTGATAAGCGCTTGGGCTGCCGTTTTGGTTCCGGTTTATTAGGCATCTGGAAATGTCTTACTCCAGCACTTGAATGCTATCCAGCGAGGAGTAGGCCTTCACCCGCTGGCTGTACATTCCTTCCAGCCTGACCGGGTTCATCTGGAAGGTGCCGGGTAGCTCCATACGCACCAGGGCGTGGAACTCGGATTTCCCTGCAGGAACCCGGTTGGCGAACATGACCACCCGATCGTCCAGAATATCCTGATGGGTCCACCACCAGTTGCCCCAGTCGCCGCTGATCGTTGATTGGTCATCGGATTCCTGAAGCAGGGACTCCCGTGGGTCGTTGGAAACCACCTCCCCGCCGCTGGGCAAAGCCGCTTCCAGCAGAATATAAGGCAGCGCCACCGGCGTGTTCACTGTCACTTTCATCAGCACTGTTTCCCCGGCCCGAATCTGATTGCCGGACAACGGGTGAGTTTTAAAGCGCATGGTGCCGGTGGGGCCCACGGGTTCCGCCTGAATGCGGAAAAACTCCCGTTGCAGGCTTAGCCCTTGGGGCATGGCCACTTGCGGAACTTTGCCGCCCGGTTGTAACGCCTGCCAGTAGGTCAGGAAGGTGCTGTAGAAAAGCTCGCCGGGGCCTTCCTTGCGTAGGCTAACCATGGCTGGACGCTGTGTGGCGAGGGTAGTGACCGTGGTGAACTCCGGTTCATACAATTGGGCCTGGGTAAACAAGCGGGCCTCGTTCCACAGGTTGGAACTGGCCGTGAAGTTGGGTGGCTCCGAACTGCCGAGGGCCAGCGTTTTTTCCAGCAGGGCTTTCAACACCAGCGCCGTGGTTTTGGTGTTGTCCCAACCATCCTTGCCCCGTTGCAGCATCAGCCAGCGCTCAATGGCCGCCAGCGTATCCCCTGATTCCGGTGAGATCGAGGCATAGGGTCGCATGGCCAGACTGGCCCTCAGGCCCAACGCCGTAGCTTCGGTTCCGGTGAAGCGATAGGTGTAATCGGGGGTGTCAAAGCCCAGTTTTTTGGCCAATTGCGGCGTATGATCCCAATTGATGGTGTTGGCGCTGTGATCGGCCAGACGGTTCAGGGCAGCGAAGCTTTGCTGGGCAGCAGCGGTGTCGTGCTGCTTGACAAAGGCCAGCGTCAGGTAACTTAGGGCTTCCGGGGTGGCCTTGGGAAGCTGACTGAGAATGAACCGGCGGGTTTTGGCATCGGTTTTATGCTCGTATAAGGTCAGTACATATTGCAGGTAGGCCAAATCGGTGAACCGCTCCGCTTGCAGGAAACGCTCGGAGGCCAATTTAGGATCCGCCAACTGTTGGGACAGTTTTTGGCTGCTGGCTTGCATCCACTTGAGGCCATCCGCTTGCCACTGATCCGGTAAAACGCTCCAATCCACTGGCGCTTTGAGTTGCTTCAGCGTGGCCAGACCTTCCATGACATAGGCGGTCATGGCAGCGTCGCTCTCTCCGTATTGCCACCAGCCCCAGCCACCGTCTAAGTTGTGGGCGTCTTTCAATTTGCCCAGGGCTTTCAGGCTGACTTGGCGGAACTTCTCTTGCTGGACCTGAGAGAGTGGGCGCTGTAATTGCTGGCTGAGTTGCACGGCCACCATGGAGGGTACCAGGCGGCTCATGGTTTGTTCCGTACAGCCGTAGGGGTATTCAATCAGGCTGTCGAAGCTGCCCAAAACCGGTCCAATGGTGGAACCGGCCACGGACAGGATGACTTGGGCCAGTCGAGGATCGGTATTGGGCGGGAGTTTCAGGGGAATTTCCATCGACTCAGTGGGTTTTTGCAATTGTCCGCTGTGGGATTCCCGGACTTCAACACCCAGCGGGTGGATGGGCACTTGCAGTTCCAGGGCGTCCCCAGCGGTTTGGCCAACGGCTTTGATGGCCACAGTGCCCTGCCCCGGTGTTTTCACTGTGACCGGCCATTCGTAGCGGCTGGCCCCGTCCGCTTTGATGGTCAGTTTTTGGCTGAGGGCCTGCCGGGTTTCAAACTGGGCGGAGGGATTCAGTGTGAGGGCCACGGTTTGGGGCTGTTGGGTGTAATTATGCACAATGGCGGTGAGTCGGGCCTGATCGTGCTGGGTGTAAAAACGAGGCAAGGCCAACCGCACGATGAGATCCTGGGTGGCAATAACTTTGGAGACAGCGGCACCCACGTCGGTTTGAGTGGTGACCCCCCGCACGGTGGCTCGCCAGGTGGTTAAATTATCCGGCAGTTTGAGGATGGCTTTGGCGATGCCCTGGGCATCGGTCTTGAGTGCGGGCTGCCAGTCGGCCACATCCCGAAAATCCTTGCGCACCTTGGGCTCAATTTTATCCGGTCCGGCGGAGTACTCTTCCGGGAAGGAGGACAGGGTGAGTACCGAGTTGTAAATTCTGGGGTAGAAGAACTTACGGATGTCTTCGGCGGCATCGGGCCGAATGGCGTAAATGCTTTCATCCACCACTCCCAGGGAGACCTCCGTATTGGGGGCAGGCTGGCCGTTGGGGTACTTGGCGGTAATGGTATAGGTGGCTTTGTCGCCGGGTTGGTAGCGGGCCTTATCCGGGGTGACCGTCAGATTCAAGAAGTGCTGGGCCGGGGAGACCATGGCCATTTCCGACTGGTTGTAGAACTGGTGTTTGGGGCCCACCAAGGTGGCCGTGATGTACACATTGGGGGCATAGTCACCAGTCAGGGGGATGTCGATCACCTTGGCTGTGGCGTCCATGGTCACCAGTTGCAGGGTATGGATTTTGCTGCCTTCGACGGCCACAATGACCTGGGCTTTTTCCTTTCCGCTGACGGGGGCCGTAATGAGGGCTTTGGCCACCTGACCGGGTTGGTAGATTTTCTTGTCCAGTTTTAGGGAAAAGGCCTCCTGCTGGGCCTGTTGACCGTCTCGAACATATGGTTGACTGGGGCTGGCAATCCACAGGCTACTTTGATCGTAGATTGTGTGCCCGTGATCATCGCTGGCCTTGGCGGTTAAATAGTAGTTGTCGCTGAAGTACTGATCGGTGGTGGGCAAGGTCACTGCCGCTTTGCCCTGGGCGTTGGTGGTAACGGACACCGTCCCCAACACGCTTGTGCCCCGGTATTCCTGCCTCACCCGATCCCAGTTCCAGCGCATCAGGGACACGGAAATGGCCCGATGAGCCACGGGTTGCCCGTTGTACTGGACAGCGGCCACTTCGGCCAGCACCGGCTGACCGGCCCGTGTGACTGATTCTTTCGGTTGAACAAACAGGGTGAAGTCTCCGGCCACCACCGATTGCGATCCGCTGCCCACCACGGCCATGCGACTCAGGTCAGTGACTTCCGCCTGAATGGTGTAGCGGCGATCCAGGTAATCCACACTGTAGGGCTCATTGGGATCAATCTTCATGGGCTGGGTGGGGAACTCAATCAGCGCTTCCCCGGTGGCATCCGTTTGGGCAAAGCCTTCCGTAATGAAGTCTCCTGCATAGCTGAGGTCTTCAAAATCCCCCTCATCACTTTCCCAGTCATCGAAGTAGCCGTAGTAATCCGGGCGAGGCATCAGGCCAAAGCGGGTAGACCAATCGGTGCTGGCGTAAACGGTGTATTTGACCCGGGCGTTGGTCACGGGGGCGCCAAAGTAGTAATTGGCCCGAATACGGGCTTTGGCTCTGTCTCCGGCCACCAGCCGGGTTTGCAGGGGCAGAACGTCCACCTGGTATTCCGGCTTTCGGTATTGGGCCACCTCAAAGCGCTCATAGGATTCCGAACCATCCGGGTAGGTGATGGTGAGCTGGTAAGCGCCGGTTTTTCCGTCTTTGGGTACCTGATAAAGCCCGTGAAAGGTGCCATGATCGTTGGTGTTCACCCGGCCTTCCCAGAGTTTGGTGTTGTCCGGGTCTTCAATGCGTAAGCCCAAGCGCATGCCCGCCTTGGGCGTCTGGAAGCCGCTGGCCGTTTTCAGGCGGGCAATGCCCTTGAAGTATACGGTTTGCCCCAGCCGGTAAATGGGCCGTTCGGTATAAAAGTAGGTGTTGTAGTTGTCTCGGGCGTCGTTCCAGAAGCCGATACCCCCAAAGGCCCGGTTGTTGGCTTGTGTTCCAATGGCCAGCCAGTTGTAGTTACTTTCCCGCTTACGGGTGCTGGGCACCGGAAAGGAAACAATTCCCTGGGCGTTGGTTTTGCCCTGCCCCACGCTGGCCAGAGTGGGCTTATCCCGATCCAGGAGCTGCACCTGGGCGTTGGGTACCGGTTGCAGGGTGTCTAGATTAATGGCCCGCACCCAGGTCTGATCCACGGCCTGCTTGACGATGAGGCCCAGATTGCTGACGCTGAACCACATCACGTTCCAGTCCGATTTTTGCTTCAGGTTGCTGACTTCCGCTACCAGCACATATTCACCGGGAGGCAGGGGTTCATTCAGTTTGAATTCGGCGTGAGACCAATCCTGATAATCCCGCTCCAGCTTACGGCTGAGGATCTTGATCGGTTTTTCGTTCTGGAAGAGAATGCCGCTCTTTTTTTGGTAAGGCTTGTACAGGGAGAGATCCGAACTGAAGTCCAGGCCATTGTTGTGGCTGTTTTTGAGTAGGCCGAGCATGTCCTTGCGGTAAATCCGCACGGTGGCCTGATCGCTACCCATGGCGTTCAGCCAGAAGTGGGGGATTTCCTGCCCGGTAAAAACCCGGGTATTGCTGGCAATGTTGACGCTGGGCTCCAGAATGGCCAAATGTACCGATTCCTTGAGCTGGGTGGTTTTGGCCTCATCCACAAACAGGCCCTGCTCATCGGCGGTGGAAAAGCCGGGGGCCCTCACGGTCAGGCTATACTCTCCCACCGGGAGCTGGTTGATTTTAAAGGTGCCATCCGGCTTGACCCACACCCCCCGTTCCACCAGATTGCCACCCCGTGGGCCCACGGCCAAGGCATATACCTTGTTACCCTTGATGTCGTAGCTGTTTAATTGAAACCCCTCCTGCTCCAGATCGATTTTTCCGGCCAGGCTGCCGGTGGGTTTCTCCAGGCCAATGGCGATGGCTCCGCCAGCAAACAGCAGGGCCACCACGCTGACGCTCAGCAGGACGGTTTGGTTGGGCTTATTGGTAAACATCGGCGACAATCCTGTACAGTTGAAACTTTTCCTTTGGCCTTATACTGGCTTTTAGCTTGGCCTGTACCAGCATATAGGTGGCATCACGGGCCTCCCCGGGAAGCATGACTCCGGCCCGGCCTCCTTGGCGTACCAGCAGGCCATCCCGCAGGGGGTTGATGACCGCCAGTCGGTTGACGGGCTGAAGGGCTTTGACCACGGTCACTTGAGGCTTGAGCAGGGGCCACTCGCTTTTTTGGACGGGCGGATAGCGGTACTCTTTGGTCAGGGCGCCCAGGGTGGCGTAAACGGTGGCCTCGGACACGGTTTTGTATTGGGGATAGGCTGACCCCCAACATGCCCGTGGCTTGCCATTGCGACTGAGGGTGACGAAGACCCCACGCGGCTTGGGGTAATGAAGACTCAGTTGGGCGGTTTGCAGGAAAGAATGCCAAGAGGGGCCGGATGTGTTTTGGCTGAAGTACAGCTGTCCCGTTTTTTGCACCAGCTGCGTGGGGGTCAGGGGTTCCGCATGTGCCAATCCACACAGCAAAGCCCCGAGCAGCCCAAGGACCATACGCCGCCGTGTTCGTGCTGAGTGTCCCCTGATGCTGACCGGTGGGTCAGTACCCCTTCGTCCCGTTGGCAATGGAATTTTCTCTCCTAACCCGTACAATAGGCATCAACATCCACTTTGCCAGGGAGCCCTTTGATTTGCGCGAGGATGAAATGCACGATTATTTTACCAGCTACAGCCTGTCCCGGCGCGATTTTTTAAAGGGGATGGCCTTGGCTGCCGCCGGGCTGCTGCTGCCCTCTGCAAGCCGATGGCCTGAGGGGCAAGCCCTAGCGCCTGTTTTTCCGTTTTGGTGGTGTGGCTTACGGGATGGTAAACCTCACGGTTCGGCCCATCCGGGACACTGCTTTGGTTTGCCCGGTTCCTTGATGAAGCTGGTGGCGGCCACGGCATTGCTGGAGGAACGGTTGCTCTCTCCCGATGAACTTTTGGAGTGCCGTGGTACCTTGCGCATCCAGGGGCAACTGTACCGTTGCCAGCATGCGCATGGCAAAATCAGCATGCGGCAGGCCTTGGCGTTTTCTTGCAATATATACTTCGCTCAGGCGGCGGAAGTCTTGAGTACCCGGCGCTTTTTGCAGTATGCCCAAGCCTTTCAGTTGGATCGGCCTACCGGGTCAAGCAAGGAAAGTGCCTATTTGTTTCCCTCACAGACGGCCTTGACGCAAGCGTCGCAGTTGTATGTCCTGGGTTTGGCCAAGTCCATGCAGCCCAATGCCGCCCAGCTTTTGCGGATGACCCGGCACATTGCCTTGCGCGATATCCATGGCTTTCAGCCAGCCACCTGGCGCTTTCTGCAAAGTGGCATGCGTTCAGCGGTGACCCAGGGGACGGCCCGCCAGCTGGATCCGCAGAATCGTTTGCGGGTGGCGGCCAAGACCGGGACCACGCCATCCGGGGAATTGTATCAGTCCTGGGTGATGGGCTTTTTCCCCATTGAGAAACCGGTGGTGGCTTTTTGCGGAAGGGCTTTGAGCGGAACGGCCAAGGACGCAGCCGTGCCAGCGGCTCGTCAGCGCTTGCAGAAAGCCCCTTGGGCCACGGTGTAAGTTGACCTCTGGGGACGATGACTCAACCGATAGTGCGGAACGTTAAATTGAACAGCGTGAAATTGAGCCTGCCGTGAAATTGAGTATGCCGTGAAATTGATTATGCAAGGACGAGTTCTGTTGGCCACCGTGTTGTGGATGGCCGTTTTGACCGGCTCAGTCGAGGCCGCCTTGCCCGGCCAGGTTCGGGTGCGCTTGTTTGAGGCTTATCCCAAATACCAGACATTTCAGCTCCAAGGCCCTTTGCGAATTCAGAATGGCGGCGTGGCATCATCGGGCACGCTGCCCCGGTTGACGGTGGATCAGGTTCGGGGGCGCTTACGGGTGCGCTGTGGCAAAAGCCAGACCCCGTGCTACCGAGGTTCCCGGCTGGACGTGCGGGCCGCTGGGAATATCCCCATTCGAGTCACGGCGCTTCAGGGTTCCGCCATCTTGCCCGCCCGTAGCTATATCGGGCAACTGACATTTTTGATTCGGGAGGGGCGTTTGACGATATTCAACACCCTGCCCACCCAGCATTACGTGACGGTGGTGATTGGCAGCGAAACCGGGCCAAATTGGCCAATGGAAGCCCTCAAAGCCCAGGCGGTGCTGACTCAAACCCGGCTGAGTCGGTACAAGCCGGGATATGGGCTGGGGGATTCCACCCAGCAGGAAGTCTATTTGGGAGAGGGGTACCTGAAGCCCAATGCCGAGCAAGCGGTGAGGGCCGTTTGGGGGCAAACTTTGACGGTGAATGGACAGGCCATTCATCCGTATTACCATGCCAGTTGCGGTGGACACACCAGCGATGCCAGTTTTTTTTCCGGAAAGCCAATGGCCTCGGGGCAACCGGAGGGGGTGGTTTGTCCCTATTGTCAGCTAGCTCCCTTTGCCCGGCCCACGGTGTCTATCCTCAATGCTACCCAGTGGCGAACGCTGGTTCCGCGCATCATTCAGCAAGAAGCCGTTCCGACAGAAAGCATCCCCAAAGTCACTCGGGTGGATGCCAGCGGACGGCCCTTGCAGGTTCAGGTGGGCTCATTGCGGGTGAGCGGGTATCAATTTTGGCTGCGGCTGGGCCAGCGCTTGGGGTGGGATAAGATACCGGGCACCCGATTTCAGTTACAGGCCCTACCCAATGGGGAAGTTCGCCTCAGTTCCACCGGGGCGGGGCACGGGGTGGGCCTATGCCAATGGGGCGCCGCAGGAATGGCTCGTCAAGGGAAGCGTTACGAGCAGATTCTGAAATTTTACTTCCCGCAGGCCCATCTCAGTGGGCTCTAGCCTTTGGCCCGGATTTCCTGAACTTTATTGGAGAGCCAGCGTAGGCTTTCATCCGCCAGCGTATTATCCCCGCTGGACAGGGCCAGTTGAAAGTTGTGGAGGGCTTGGCCCCATTGGCCCTGACTTTCGTAGAGTTGCCCCAGCTGGGTATAGAAATGGGCCTGCCAGAGGGCGGATCGATTCTGAATGGAGAGGCTGAGCCCTTGCTGTGCGTAACGTTCCGCTTGCGGCCAATTCTTCAGGTAACGTTGCAACTTGCACAGGCGCTCCAAGGTATTGAATTGTCCCTCGGTGTTCTGGCTGGCCTGATCATATTTCAGAGCCTTTTCCAGACACTCCTGGGCGGAGGGCCATTGTCGCTTGTCCTGATACAGTAAAGACAGGTTGGTGAGGGCCGCTGCCGCTGACAGTGGATTGCCCAGGGCTTCATCCAGGGACAACGCTTTGTGGTAGGCGCTGATGGCCGCGTCTAAATCGCCCTGATCGTCGTGGGCCCCGGCCAGTTGAAAGTAAATTTCCGCTTGCCCCGAGGGGTTATCGGATGATTGGTACCAGCGTAACGCTTGCTGAAAAGCCTCAATGGCCTGAGGGAATTGTTGGCGATAGGCGTAAATCTCTCCCAGATCCTGATAGACCTGGGCCAGTCGGCCCAACCATACGGCCTCCACCGTGTCATCCTCGTACATCAATTTTCGGATTTGCTCGGCTGCTTTCAACAGGCTGGCTAGGGCGGTGTTGTGGTGATAGGTATTCTTGTTCACGATGCCGTTGAGGCGGTAGGCCTCGGCGATCAGCTCCCCGGACGCATTACTTTTCAGGCTGAGAGCTTTTTGCAGGCAAGGGCCCGCGCTATCGTAACGACCCAGATTAGCTCGGTATCGGGCCAGCTCGATGAGTTCCTTGGCGATCAGGGAGTGGTTTTGGGCGGCTACGGCGGAGGCCAGTCGGCTTTGAATGGCTTTTTCCTGTTCATCCTCAACTTGAACGCTGGTCAAGGCAGAGAAGGTCTCCAGGGAAGGTGTCGCCATAGACGCTGAGGGGGGCGGCTCGGGCAGCCCGTCGGGCTGCTTGGGGATGCGTGGGTCTGGGGTGTTGGCCTCGGCTTGCAGCATCTCTCCCAGACTTTTCTGTTGTTGTAGAAGCCGCTTCTCTTCGTCACTCAAGCCTAATTCATCCAGTTCCTGTTGCAGAAATGGTTTATGGCTGCTTTCTCGGAGTAAGTGCAAAAAGGAAGGCGATTCTTCTGGCGTGGCGGCAGGAGCCTCGTCTGGCCTGATATCTGGCCCAGGGCCTGGAAATGTATCTGGTAAATTTATGTTTTTATAATCGGACAAGGTGAGGGCACGGCTGGCGGGGCTACCCGGTTGCTTGAATCCGGCCAGGTAGGTCTTGGCCGACAGGGGTGGTTCATCAATGCTAGTGATGAGTCCCCCGCTTGCGGCGGGCTTGCGCTCTCGCGCCGCGTTGCTGTGGTATTTGGCTTCTGCCAACAGGGCCCGGTTTTTAATTTTCAGGATGCGGCGTTCAGGCTCCTGCGTTTTTTCTTGCCGGTAAAAGTCCTGCAAAACACCGTGAAGACGCTCTCGCTCTTTGGCTGGCAGGCTACTGTAAATGATTTGCTTGACCTTGTGGTACAACTCGTACCAAGGGCTGAATTTCTGGTGATGGGCCTCTGCGGCCATGGCATCGGTGCTGGCCACCGTGCTGTGACGCTTGCGGATATGCTCCAGTACCTCCTGCGGGGGGTAGCTGATCTTGAGTAGATCCCGAAGCAGGGAATGCTCCAGAATGTCCTGAAGGGTGGCTTTTTCCAGGCGAGCCTTGCCCAAAACCGGAAAGCAGATGCCGGTTAGGGCTAATAAGGACGCTGGATCCACAGGATGCCGTAAAAAGGCCATGACCTGGAACAGCCGCCGCTGTTGATCCGGCAACCGCTGATAAATCAGGCTGATGAGGGTGGACAGGGTGGTGGGTTCTTGCCCATTGGAGGTGCTGGTGGTTTGTGCCGGTGTGTTTTGTAGCAGGCGGTTCAGGGTCACAAAATCCAGGTTGGTCTGGCTGTTGAGATGCTGGATGATTTTGAGCAGCCAGGGCTGGCCCTCGGTTTTTTGCCACAGGGCTTGCAAGGCTGGTGTGGCTCCTTGGGGCGAGAGCATATTTTCCAGCACCGCCGGGTCGGCTTGGGGAGGAGCGGTTTTAGGGTTTACACTTTCCAGAAAGTTGACCGTCTCGGCCTGAGGCAGCCCTTCCAGGTGAATGTCGGACACGCCTTCCTGATTGGGACTCATGTCGGCGTGGGGCAATCGTTCCCCAATGAGCACCATTTTGATGTTGGGAAAGGTCAGCAGGAAGTTGAGCATTTCCTTAAAGGGATACGAGTTAAAGCGCAATTCCGGGTCAACAATGTACTCCACGTTGTCCAGCACCAGTAACAAGGGCATCTCGGACACCTGCACAATCAGTTGTTCCAGGCGCTTTAGGGGATCTTCCTCGGTTTTTTCAGCGAAAGTGCTGGATGTGCCGGTGGGACGGGCGTTCTGGCTCTGGGGATCGCAGACGTAGGTAATGTAATGAATGAGAAACTGTATGATCTCTTCAAAATCGCTGTGGCGGTTGACGTCAAACCAGAGTAGTTGCTCATTGTGGCTGCCCATTAACTCAATGAGCCCTCTCGCCAGGCTGGTTTTACCGCAGCCTTGGGCACCCCCCACCAGCACGATTTTGGTTTCCGGCTGATTCAGGGAACGGGCCAGCTTCAGGATGAGCGGTCTGCGGTGGGTAAATACGTTGGGTTCATAGCGAATGCAGCGCTTGGTCACTGTGAGCGGGGATAAAACGTTGCGGCGCTCTTTTTGGGCTGGGCTGGGCTTGGAACGCCGTGCAGGGATGAATGAGCCGTTTTCAATCCGCTCAATGACATGGGGGCTTATAAAAATGGGGGGGGCTGTCATAGGCTATCCAGCGGGCCTTGCAACGTAGGGCAGGCCAAGGCGTTGTCCACACTCACTCTCTTTTATTGTACACTGGGCTTGGTCCTAAACCCGGTGCTTCGGCCCTTGCCACCCCAAAAACCCTCGGTCTGGAGGAGGCCCGCCACCGGAATTTTTCAGCAACCCCCAGGAAAGTTTTTTGCATCAATGACCTTTGAACAACCCACGTCCGCTCAATGGGAACAATGGCTCACCGATTGTCAGACGATCGGCGTGACCATTCCGGCGGAGCGTCTGCCCTGGTTTCAGCGATTTTACACCCTGTTACTGACGGCCAACCAGACCCTGAATTTAACCCGCATTACCGCCCCGCAGGATTTTCTGGATCGCAATTTGCTGGACTCACTGACCCTGTCCCCCTTGATTGCCGCAGGGCAGCGGGTGGTGGATATTGGCAGCGGAGCGGGCTTTCCGGCTATTCCCCTGGCCCTGGCCCGCCCGGATGTGACCGTGGTGGCGGTAGAATCCATCGGCAAAAAATGCCGGTTTATTCAGGAAACCGCCGAGGCCTTGGATTTGACCAACCTGATGGTTCTGAACGCCCGCAGTGAGGACTTAGCAAGAGCGGGCAATGAGCGGGAGTCCTTTGACGTGGTGACGGCCAGAGCGGTGGCGGGGCTTCCCACCCTGCTGGAACTGTGTGCCCCCCTAGCCAAAGTGGGCGGTCGGGTGATTGCCATGAAGGGGCTGAATGCCGAGGCGGAGTTGAGTGCCTCGCAAAAGGCCATGCGGGTGCTGGCCTTACGCCATGAACAAAGCCTTTCGTTTTCCCTTCCCCAACTTCAGGGCTCTCGTCTGCTGGTGTTTGAGAAGGTGGGCCGTACCCAGGACGCCTACCCCAGGGCGGCGGGCTTACCCGCCAAGAAGCCCCTGTAAAATTGGGTCGAGCCTGTTATCTCAACGGGTTGGGATTCAGGTTTTTATGGATGCTGCTGGCGATTTGAGGCTTGCCGTCTTTTTCCATCAGGTCGGCCACATTGCGCAGGAAGTTCAACACTTCCGGGTTGCCGGGCAAAGGGCCGTTTTGAGCATTGCTGGCGGCTTTTTTGGGAGGCTGGGCCATTTTGGAGGCACCGAGCGGGTTGGTGGCTGGGGCGTTTTTAAAATTGACGGGCTTGACCGCTTTTTGAGCGGCGGCGGCCCGGTTGACCGGCGCGTTTTTAGATTTGACTGTGTTGACCTGGGCGGCGGCGATTTGCTGCTGCGCTTGCTGAATCAGCTCTTGCTGTAAGGCCTGGGCTCGCTTCATTTCCTTGACCATGGTTTCATCCGGGAAGTTGGCCTTGGGCGCCGACTTGGGTGCTGGTTTGTCGGCCTGTTTATACTGATTGACCGCCTGCTTGGGCGCTGCCGGGGTTTTTATGGGTTTCTGTTTAGGTTCGCTGACGGCTTGCACCATAGCCAGCAGTTGTTCGATGTTGGGTGTTTGGCCTTCAAAAGGTTCCGAGCCTGGACGGGTGGGTTGGGATGCTCTGGGTTTGCCGGGAGCCTGTGGTTTTTCCGCTGGTACTTTGGCCGCTGTAGCTTTCCCGTTGGCGCTTTGTCCAAGCTGACTCAGGGAGCGCAGGCCAATCACGTCATCGGCATGCACTTTACCGCTATTTTTAACAGGCCCTTCGGGCTGCTCCGTTTTGCTGGCCCGGTCATGTTTGCTGCGGTAGGCGTCGGCCATTTCCCGGAAGCTAACCTTTTTGCCGTTGTGTTGCTCAAGAATCAGTTCTTCCAGATCGGGCTCTACTTGCTTGAGTTTCACGATTTTGTGAACCACAAAGCCGCCCATGCCCAGGGCCATCAGGGCCAGAATGCTGCCCAGGATGTAGTTGTTGTATTGCCCGCTTTTGGCGTTTTCCAAAAGGGGATTGGTATTGCCGGGCGTTTCCAGACTGGGCAGGTTGAGGGGCTTGACTTGCTCAGGTTGCGTTTCTGGGGTAGAGGCTTTGGCACTGGGCGCTGCGCTGGAGAGACTGACAGGGGGCTGGCTGGCAGTGGTCGGTTTGCTTTCCACCAAGCCGCCAAAGGGGATACTTTCTTCGTCGGCACTGAGAGCGGCGGCAGGTTTGGGAGGGGGCATATCCACGGGCCGGGCGCTGGTGGGGGCGGGCATATCCGCTTTCCGGCCAGGGTTATAGTTGGCAGGCTGGATGCCGCTATCCTGAATCTGCTTTAACGCCGCCCGGGTTTGCTGATCAAAGCTCTCCGGGTTGTTCCATCCAGGGCTGTTGGCGCTAGCTGCGGCGTTGGGAGTGGTAAAGGCCACGCTGGGGGGAGCCAGATTTTCCCCGCGAACAATCAATCGGATTTTATGTTCGTTGATGGGCTGGAGAATGACGTGGCTGATGTTGCTGGCCCCGCCGAAGTTGGTGCGAATGGTCTCTGTGGCGTTGACCTGATCCACTTCCAGAATCAGTTTGTTTTCAGAGGTCAACACTTTTTGTACCGGCACGATACTGCCCGTATGCAAAATAATATTCGTCTGCTGGTGGGTGGTGCTGAAGTCCACGCTGTCCAGGTTGAAGTTTTCGGCCCAACAGGCTGGGGCGAACCAGGGAGTCAGGGTTAATCCCGCTGCCAGTAGCCATTGTTTGCCGGGCCGAGACCAGAGGGCACGCCACTGATGAGTCGTTTGCATCACTCTCATACCACCACCGTTCTTTCCACTCGTTTGGGCCTACCCGGAACCGGATAGATATCCTCAAAGTAACGTGTTTCACGGGGGGCTTCATCAACCATCCGGTTGAGTTTGTCCGGCCTGCGGTTGGCCTATGGGTGCCCGCATGGGGGTGTAGATCCGTGGTGATTTTTAAGGCTTGGCGGCAGCCAACCCTTGTGTACTCAGAGTTGCAATCTAATGGGAGGGGGTGATTCCGGTGACCGTGCACAGAGACTGGCTCTTATCCAACCCCTTGCTGTGCGGGGTGGTGACAAACTGGCAAGGGTCATAGCCTTGTTCTTTAAGCTTTTGGGCCAGATGCTGCAAGGTTTCCGTCGGCAGGCTGGGCGTGCGGCCCATAATCCAGCCGTACCGACGAGAGGGTTGGGCCACGATGAAGTACTGGTAGTCCTTATCCAGGGCCGTGATCCAAAAGTCGCCAAAGGGTAGGTAGATCCAGCCCAATAGTTTAAGGAAGGTGGTGCGTTGTTTGGCCCCGCTGTCATCCAGAATTTTGGAGCGCCCCTCTGCCATAAAAGGTTTGCCTTTGGTATCACAGCGGTTTATGACTTTCAGCAATCGGGGTGAGAGCTGGAAGTATTCATCGGTGGTATTCCCAACGCAATGCTTTTCAAAGGGATTGGGGGTATAGGCAATCTCGTACCAAAGGCCCAAAAAGCGGTTCATGTCCACCTTGGCCTGGGTTTGCAAGGGCGGTTTGGATTTGGCGATGGCCGGGCTGCCACCCAAAAACAGCAGGCCGGATAAGAGCAGGGCAGAAAGTGTACGGGAAATCTTCATAAGGCGGGTGATCCTTTTCAAAAGACAGACCAAGATGGCTGGTAAGCCTATTGTAAGTTGATTTCTGAATAAAATCGATGGGAAATGACCTTTGACGCGCTCTTGGTCATTCCCCCCTTCGGGAGCCGTTCCGCGGGAATAACGGCTGCGGGCCTGTTATTGGGCGCTGCCGCTCACCACCACGCACAAGGGCTGTTTCTTACTGATTCCACCGGTTTGCGGCATGGTGATGAAATCGCAAGGGTTGTAACCTTGATCGGCTAGTTTTTTGGCCAGGCTTTGCAATGTTTCCAGCGGCAATTGCGGGGTGCGGGAGAGGATCCAGCCGTACTTGCGGGTGGGGTGGCCAATCAGGGCCGTGCTGTAATCGTCAGCCAAATCGATAATCCAGTAATCGCCAGAAGCCCAGAACTGCCAGCCAAACAGGGGCAAGTTCAGGAAGCTGACTTTGAGTTTGGCGTTGGTTTTGGGATCGGTCACACGGGCCAGGCCCGTGGCGCTTTGCCGCTTGCCGTTGCTCAGTTGGCAACTGTTGAAAACCGAGACCTCGCCAGTGGCCAGCCGGGTGTATTCGGCGGTGGTGTCGCCCACGCACTTGCGCTCAAAAAACATGGGGATGGCCGCGATTTCGTGCCACTTGCCGGTGTATTTTTCCAGATCCACTTGGGCGACGGTGGTGGGTGGTGCCGGGGCCTTGGCCATGGCGGGCAGCGAATTCCCCAAGAAGAGCCCGTTGATCAGTCCCAGGAAAGTCAGTCCTAATCCGAATAAGGTGGTGTGACAAACCCGTTTTTTCATATCGGCTCCTTTGTTGTTACTGATAGCCCTTTTGATAGCTTTATTGAAGGGAAAAGGCAGTCCACAAGCAATTGACCAGCCGGTCTATATATCCGTTGTGGCTGTGAGGTTTCTGCGGCGTGGCAGTGGTGAGGCCAGGGGGTTATGACACGATTGGCCGAGGTCGCTCGAAGGGAATCCGCCAGAGGCGCCATATCGCAAATCAATCGGTTTATTGGCCGACTTTCGGGTGACAAGGTTGGGCTTCATCCTGTACAATATGAGTATCATCAGTTTCAAGGGGATGTGAAAGACATCGGGCTTCAGGGGCGAAGCGCATGGAAAGGCGCTGTTTGCCAGAAAATTTTAACCAAACGGAGTTTTTTGTTTCCAGAACCTTTTCAAAGACCATAACGACACCAAGAAACCAACGAAAATAAAAGAAAGAAAAGAAATAAAGGAATGAGGAGGTGCACTCATGGATGTTTATGTGGCTGCCTTGATCGTGACTGGATCATCAATCGTTTGTGGCATGTTCCTGGTGAATAAAAGCGCTAAATTGCCGCATTCCTAATTCAACTTTTCTACCACCACTTTCCATTAACACTTTGACTAACCGGAGTAACAGCGTGCCTTGTGCCGACAGGGGGCGCTGTTATTCTGTTGAGGGCCTAAAGCAGTTGACATTTTTATAGGGGTAAACATGAGGGGTCGGGCCACTGGGCTGTGGGTGGCAATTTGGGGCGATTTTGTTTTTTATTGGTATGTTTCGTGCCGGTAAACTTCAAAAGCCCCGAAAGCCTCCTGTTCCTTCATGTTGTTCAACAGCTTGACCTACATTATTTTTCTTGCCGTGGTGGCCTGCCTATATTGGAACCTGCCCGCTCGTTTTCGGGTGCCCTTGTTGCTGCTAGCCAGTTATGGCTTTTATATGAGCTGGAGCCCTCCGCATGGCTTGATTTACGGCCCGCTGATTTTTGCGGACTCCCTGTACTTTTATGGCCTGAGTGTGGCTATGGTGCGTTGGCCCCGCTTTAAAAAGCACTTGTTGATTTTCGGCGTGACTACCGAGTTATTGCTGTTGGCCTACTTTAAATACGCCAACTTCTTTGCTCAAACCACCGAGCAAATTTTGCGGTGGCTGCACCTGCCCGCCGCCCATCATCAGTTTGATATCTTCTTGCCCCTGGCCATTTCCTTTACCAACTTTGTGCTGATTAGCTACCTGATGGACGTGTACCGGGGTAAGGAAACACCCGATTCGTCCTTCGTGCGCTTTGCCACTTATGTGGCCTTTTTTCCTCACCTGATTGCCGGGCCCATCGTGCGGGCCAGCGAATTGCTGCGCCAGTTTGATGACAATCCCCGTTTCGACAAAGCCCGCCTGATTCAGGGAATTCATCGTTTTTGCACCGGTTTTTTCCTCAAGGTATTTATCGCCGATGTGATTGCTGTGTATGTCGATTACATTTTCGGGCATCCTGGCTTTCAAGCCTTCAATACCGCCTGGATTGCCTTGTATGGGTTCAGCGTGCAGTTGTTCTGCGATTTTTTCGGTTACACCCTGATGGCCCAGGGATCGGCGCTGGTATTGGGTTATACCTTGCCGGAGAACTTCAACGCCCCCTACTTTGCCAAGAACATGTCGGAATTCTGGCAGCGCTGGCACATTTCCCTGTCTCGCTGGCTGCGAGATTATCTGTATATTCCCTTAGGGGGTAATCGGCATGGCAAGTTTAATACCTACCGCAACCTGTTTATTACTATGGGGCTGGGTGGTTTGTGGCACGGGGCCAGCTGGAATTTTGTGATCTGGGGCCTGCTGAACGGCTTGTTTTTGTGTGTGTACAAAACGGCGGCCCACTTTAGAATCAATCGCTTCATCCCCATGGCGCTAGCGATTATGATTACCTTTCACGCCGTGTGCCTGACCCGGGTCTTTTTCCGGGCGCCTACCATACAGGAGGCCTGGCATTTTCTGGGAGCCCTGCTCAATCCTTTTCAGTGGCAGCGTATTGCAAGCCCCGCCGGCAGCGTTGAGGAGGGGCATGCTTTTATGACTCCGGAAACGGCCCTATTGCTGGTACTTTTGTTTTTTGTGGGACACGCCCTGATTCGATACTACCGACCCCGCCTGACCCACCCCCTGTGGCAAGAGGCTTCCATTGCCGCCGCCTACGGGATTTTTCTCTACTGCCTGCTCACCCTGGGGGGCAATTCCTCCCAGCAGTTTATTTACTTTCAATTTTAGGGTGTTGATGATGAGTCGCCCCAAAACCAGCCCCTTGCCCGCCTCCAAAGCTCAGAAGCATCCTGCCCTCCGACATCCTGAGCGCCGTTGGCGTCCTGTGGTGTTGGGGGTGGTGGGCTTTGTACTGCTCAATTTGCTGTTAACCTTGCTGGTGACCCTTTCGCCCCTCAATCAGCGTTTTAATTTCAAGTACGGTAATTTTTTACCGGCCAAGTTGCAAATGCTGAAAGCCTACGGCCCATCCTCAGTGAACGTGCTGTTTCTGGGTACCTCCCAAACCAACAACGGCTTCATTCCGGCTTTGTTTGACGCCCGGCTGGGCCCTGGCGTGAAGAGCTTTAACCTGGGTCTGCCCAATAACCGCTACGATATTATGTTGGCTGCCCTTCAATTGTATCAACGACGCTATGGCAAGCCTCAACTGGTGTTGCTGGAACTCAGCCCCTCTATTCAGGAGAAAGACTCCCGCTACTATTATTTACCGGCCCTGTATTATCGAACCCTCATTGAACAGGAACCGGCCCAAGCGTTCGCCTATCTCTCCAACCCCTTGGTGTCGGACAGCGTGAAGCGGGAGTTGCTTGCCTCGGCCTTCAGCAGTTTGCGGCAGTACCGCAATACGTTTTCTCCGGTGAATGTGCTGAATAAAGCCGGGAGTAAGCTGCAACAGCTTACGCAGGGTTTGCCGGTGCTGGCCAATGCTTCCTCGGCCATGGCGGAAGCGCCTTCGGTTTCCGCCCTAGATGATTCTGCCGTCCACGATTCTGACTTAGACAATTCTGGAGAGGCTTTAAACGCCTCGCTGCCAGCTTGGGTAACGGATGAAATGCTGGCGGGAGGCTGGTATCCCAAGGCCCAAAGCGTTCATATGAAAACCCGGCAAGGCGTTGCTCAAAGTGTGGTAGAAGCCCGCAAATACTACATTGACGCTCAGACTTCGGTGAATTTTGATAAACTGAGGGCTTTGCTGGCCTATTGCAAAGCGCAGGGCATTCCCGTGGCCCTGGTCACTTGGCCCAACCATCCGGCTTTTGTCCGGGCATTTCATGCTTCTTCGCTAGCTCCTGCCTATCAACAGGGGGTAGCCGCTCTTCTGCGGGAAACCCCTGTCCTTTGGGTGGACTTGAACCGACAGGTACCAGAGGCGTCTGACGCTCTGGAGGCGGATTTTTTTGCCGATCCTCGGCATTTGACGCCGGAAGGGGCTCGATGGTTCTCTCAAACCTTGGCCGAACGTTTGGCGGGAGGAACCCGAAACGATTGAGCAAGCGTTTTGGCGAGTGCAATGCTGGCGTTGCGGATTCTCGTTTGATCATTTGAGACCCTTTGTGGAATACTACTGCCAACTAAAGTGTTCAGTTTACACCATCATTTTTTCACCCTCACCTCACTCACCACGCATTTTTTCAGCAAAAACCAGATAGATAGAAGGACGTTCGGCAATGGCAGCTCCCTCGGTTCCGCATGTAGTCATCGTTGGCGGCGGCTTCGGCGGCTTGTATACGGCTCAGGCTTTGGGTAATAAGCCTGTCAAAGTCACCTTGATCGATAAGCGCAATTTTCACCTGTTCCAACCCCTGCTTTACCAAATTGCCACGGGTAGCCTGTCGCCCGGCGACATTGCTTCCCCATTGCGCACTGTGGTGAAAAAGTTTTCCAACATTCAGGTCATTATGGACGAAGTGCTGGACATCGATCCGCAGGCCAAAACCCTGAAACTGAAGCACAACGCTGAAGGTGTCAGCTACGACATGCTGGTGCTGGCCACCGGTGGAATGACCCACTACTTTGGCAACGACGCCTGGGCTCAGCACACCCAGAGTCTGAAAACGGTGGAAGAAGCGCTGGATATGCGCCGTAAGGTCTTTATGGCCTTTGAAAAGGCCGAGCAAGAGCCGGATCCCAAAAAGCGGGAAGCCTTGATGAACTTTGTCATTGTGGGTGGCGGCCCCACCGGGGTGGAGCTGGCTGGAGCCCTGGCCGAGTTGTCCCGCTTCAGCATGCCCTCTGACTTCAAGAACATTGATTGCCGCCGGGCCAACATTATACTGGTTGAAATGGGGCCTCGGGTGCTGGCCGCTTACCCGGAGGATCTGTCCCAAAAGGCCGGGGAGACCTTGGAGCGCTTGGGAGTCACCCTTCGCACCGGCACCTCGGTCACGGACATTCAGCAGGGCATGATTACCTTGTCCGCGCAAGGCAAAACCGAGCATATTCCGGCGGAAACCATTCTGTGGGCTGCTGGGGTGAAGGCCTCTCCCCTGGGGCAGTTGTTGTGCGAAAAAACCGGTTGCGAGCTGGATCGTGGCGGGCGGGTGATGGTGGAAGCCGACTTGTCTGTTCCCAAGCACCCGGAAATTTTTATCGTGGGCGATTTGGCCAATTACGCGCACACCCCGGACAAACGACCCTTGCCGGGCGTAGCGCCGGTGGCCATGCAACAGGGGCGCTACTTGGCCCAGTCCATTTTGAAACGGCTCAAAGGAGAGACCGTTCAGCCGTTTAAATATCTGAATAAAGGCAATTTGGCCGTTATTGGCATTAACGAAGCGGTAGCCGACCTGCACAAGGTTCATCTCAGTGGTTTCCCGGCCTGGTTTATCTGGGCGTTTGTGCATGTGATGTACCTGGTGGAGTTTGATAACAAGGTGCTTGTGATGTTGCAGTGGCTATGGGCTTTCTTTACCCGACGCCATAGCGCTCGCCTGATTACCGGTAAGGGCTCCTACGATTAATTGCCGCAGGTAATTCCCGCAATCATCACGGGCAAGGCTGCCTTCCCCACCGGTTTTTAAAACCGCTTGCTGAATAACCCGTTCCGCAGGGACGGGCGGTTGAGTCACCGTGGCCAAGGTCGCCCAGCTCGAATTTTTAACTGGCTGTATTTCAATCGGGACAAGCAAGCGCGAAGGGTTATGCGGAGCGCCTTTGGTGTGGTTCGCTGGCGCTTTTTGCTACCGGTTTTCTCTGCCGGCTTTTCATTGCTCCAGAGTGTAGTAGCCCTTAGGCTAATGGCATGCGATTCTGGGGAAGGAGTAAGCTATAATCTGTTAGATTAGGTAATCAAGCTGGAAAAGCGTATGGGGTTCCTCAAAAGGCTCATCAAGGAAAAAGAGCTGACCTTGCTCTTGCTGACCGGACTGGCCGTGATTGTGCTGATGGACGTCCTGTTGGTGGAGGGGTTTCGTAAGGATCAGCGTAATCGCCAGATTCTGGACGCCGAGCGCTTGCAGGCCAAGGTGGAATCCTCTCTGGAAGAGCATGTGACTGCTTTAATCGCCTTGAAAGTCGTTTACCAGAACTTTACCGATATTACCCACTACGACTTTCAGCAGTACGGCAAATCCATTACCTCCACCTTGGGGGGCTTTCAGCGCCTGTTGTATATTGACCCCTCTCTGACGATTCGGCAAGTGTATCCGCTGACGCCTGAAAATGCAGGGCTGTACAACTATTCCCTGTTAAAGCAGGGGCCCATGACCCGGGCCCTGCTGAACGCCAAGAATTCCCAGAGCCCCTCCACTTCCCGGTTGATTCCTTTCCTGAATCATCCCAAAAGCTTTTGGGCTTTTATTCCCATTTATCGCAACAATGCCCGGCACGATTTTTTAGGCTTTGCCGCCGGGGAAATCGCTATGGAAAAAGTCTTTCAGCCTTTGGCTCCTTCGTTTTCCGAGTATCAGATCCAGTTAATTGATCCGGCCAACGTAAAGTTGTTTGAGCATGTGACTATTAATGCCGCCGCCAACAAGCGTATCTACACCTCCAAGTTTAATTTGCTGGGGCAAGCCTGGCGGCTTCAGTTGAACCCGCTGAATCCCCCCACGGAAACCTTGTTATTTCAACGAGGCAGCTTATGGGTGGGGGGGCTGATGATTCTTTTCCTGCTGGGCTTGGTGATTATGGGCTCCAAGCGGCACAAGTTTGAGCTGGAAGAGGCCCAGAAGCAGTTTGAGACGATCGTGGAAGCGTCGCCGGACGGGATTTTGTTGCTGGATGAGCGGTTGAACCTGCAGATTTCCAACCGGGTCATCCGTGACTGGTTGGGGCAGGATGAGGCTGCCTTGCACGGGCGAAACTTTTTTCAGCTGTTTGAGTGCCAGTGCCCGAATCTGGGCAAATGCAGCGAACTGTCTCACCTGCTCTGCACCACCACCCAGTTTGCCCAGGACTTGCCGGATGTACTGGAAACCCAGATCATCAACGCGCCGGAGGCCAGCCCGAAAACCCTGCGATTGAACGCGTCCCGCATTGTGCAGGAAAAAAACGGGAAAAAAGAGCCGGGCTTTATTTGTGTGTTGGGCGATATTTCCACCAGTAAAGAACTGGAACGGGTGAAGGAAACCTATGTGGCCACCTTGACCCACGACCTGAAAACCCCCTTGTTGGCCCAGCAAATGGTATTGGAAACCCTGGGGAATGGTACCATTGGCGCCATTAACGAGGAGCAGCGAAAACTGCTGCTGGGCGCCAAGGAAAGTGTGCATGACCTGGTGGAGATGGTGAATAGCACTTTGTTGTTCTATAAGCTGGAATCCTCGCATGTAAACTTGCATCGTCAAAAATCGCAGTTGGCAGGGGTGGCCAAAGAGGTGATGACCCGATTACAGCCTTTGGCTGAGAAGAAAGATGCCCCCTTAGAGCTGGATGCGGCCATGGGTCTGCCGGACGCCTGGATTGACGTGATTCAGATGAAGCGGGTTTTCCACAATTTGTTGTCCAATGCCATCAGCTACGGACGAAAAGGCGCGCCCATCCGGGTGAGCATTACGGTGGAAGCCCGGGGGGATGATGGCGAATGCTTGCTGATTGAGGTCTGCAACGAGGGCAAAGGGATTCCGCCCGAAGAGTTGCCCAAAGTGTTTGACAAGTATTACTCCCTGTCTCGCAAGTTCAAGCAAATTGGCACTGGACTGGGTTTGTATATATCCCGTCGTATTGTGGAACTGCATGGCGGTAAGCTGTGGGCAACCAGTGAAGTACATAAGCAAACCCGCTTTTTTATCTCACTGCCTGTGGTACAACAAGTGGAAAAGACCCCCATGCTCAGCCGGGCTAAAAAAATGGCGGGTTAATCGGTTAAATAGGACTTGAATGAAAGGCCCGTAAACCCAATATGGATTCTTTTTTCTTGTGCGCCTTTTGCTTTCAGAAAAATTCGGTGTTTGTCGATCCATCCGGTGGGGAGACTCAGCGCTATGTTGAGGACTGTCAGGTGTGCTGTCAGCCCAACCGGCTTTCCGTGTGGTGGGATGAGTACGAAGAAGCGTACGTGGCGGACAGTGAGCCGGAGAGTTAGGGGAGCCAGTCCCGCTCATTATTCTTATTATTAAAGGGGCCTGTAGGGTCACGCTTAACAGTGCGTTGGGATTCCACATCTGTGGGCGTGTCCTATGGTATTTTAAAATTCCGCACGATTTTGGCAAACTCGGGGGGCAGTCTTCCGCCATCGGGTGACTGGCTTCTGCGCCTGTTGAGTTTTGGCCGGTGTAAGTTTTAGAGATAAGAGTTCTGGATGGTGGAGTATGGCCAAGCTGTTGATTGTAGAGTCCCCCGGTAAGTTGAAAACCCTGCGCAGCATTTTAGGGGCCGGTTGGAACGTGCAGCCCAGCGTGGGGCACATTACCGAGCTGGCCCATGACGGCGACGACGCCCTGGGCTTTGAGCTGGGCGACAATCAGGTCATTTGCCGCTACATCGCCCGGGGCGATCGTGGGCGGGAGGTCATTCAAAAGCTGAAGGCCGCCGCCAAAAACGCTGATGAAGTGTATCTGGCCACTGACCCGGATCGGGAAGGGGAGGCCATTGCCTGGCACGTGGCCCAGCAACTCAAATTATCCAACCCCAAGCGGGTGGTTTATACCCAAATTACCGAACAGGCCGTCAAATCCGCTTTGGCCTCGCCCACCCGGCTGGATATGGATCTGATCAACGCCCAGCGCTGCCGTCAATGTCTGGACAAGCTGGTGGGGTATCGGGTGTCTCCTTTGCTGTGGAATTCCACGGGAGGCAAAAGCGCCGGACGGGTGCAAAGCGCTACCCTGCACCTGGTTTGCCAACGGGAGCGGGAAATTCAGGCTTTTACGCCTCAGGATTACTGGTCGGTATGGGTGAATTATCAAATTGAGCCCTCTGTTTCCCCGGAAATGGACAGCTTGGAGCCCGTTATTTTTCGGGCTTTTTACAAAGGCCAGCTAGCCGCCTCCGGTACCAACGGTGCGGAGGAAGCGTCCGCTCAGGATGAGGCCCCTGACGATGCTAAAAATGACGATAGCAAGAATGATGACGCCAGGTCGGATGAGGTTCAGGCACCGGAATCCACCAAGGTTTTAAGTCACCCCGAGGCCGAACGGCTGGTGACGATTGCCCGGCAGGAGCCCCATCGGGTTATCAAAGCGGAAGGCAAGCTGACCACCAAATCCCCGCCGCCGCCGTTTATTACCAGTTCCTTGCAGCAAAGCGCCGGTTCCCAGCTGGGCATGAACCCGGAAAAGACCATGGCCGTGGCACAATCTCTGTATGAAGGGGTCGAGCTGGCCAATGGCCCCAAGGGCCTGATTACATACATGCGTACTGATTCCGTGGAGTTGTCCCCGGAGTTCATTGAGCAGGTTCGCAGTTACCTTTCTCAAAAAGACCCCAAAAACCTGCCCACCGGCAAACCCAAGCAGCACAAGGCCAAGGAGAGCGCGCAGGCGGCCCACGAAGCCATTCGTCCCACCGACGTGTTTATTACCCCCAAAAGCATTCAGCAGTATTTAACCCCGGATCAGTACGGATTGTACGCCATGATCTGGCGTCGGGCCGTGGCCTCCCTGGCCGCTCCCGCCAAGTTGATGAAAACGGTCATTCTCACCCAGTCGGGCCCTCTCTTTTGGGAGGCCCGCGGTATGATGGTGGAGTTTCCCGGTTATACGTTCTACTGGAACAATCTGGATAAGGCCTCCCATTTGCCCACCTTGCAGAAGGAGCAAATCTTGCCGGTGGCGGAAGCGGGGCATGATCAGAGGCAAACCCAACCGCCGTCGCGTTATACAGAACCGAAGCTGGTTCAGCTGATGGAAAAACGGGGCATTGGGCGTCCCTCTACCTTTGCTTCCACCCTGAAAACATTGAAGGATCGCCAGTATCTGGCCTTGAAGGGCAAGGCTCTTTATCCCACTGAGTTGGGGCTGAGTACCGACCAGGTTTTGCTGGATGTGCTGCCCGATATTGTTTCCAGTGAGTTTACCGCCGCCATGGAGAGCAGTCTGGATGCCATTGCCGAGGGAAAGCAACAGTGGGAGGAGTACCTAATCGGCTGGAATCAGTCGTATCTGGCCCCGGAACTGGAAAAGGCCCGGCTGGCTATCAAGGAAAAGTTTCCCCAGCGCTTGTATCGGGGTGGGAATAACAATCAGGACTTGGCTAAGTCTCGCACCAAATGCCCCCAATGTACCCAGCCCATGGGCAAAGTCCCCACCAAAAAGGTGAAAAAGGGATATTTTTTAAAGTGCGTGGGCGCATGTGAGAATCTGGTATTGTTCTGGTCGGATCGCACCAGCCAATGGGAGCAACCGCAGGCCCGGCAGGACGGTGGTGCCGGGAAATCGGTGGACATCAGCCCCTATCCGTGCCCGGTTTGCCAGAAAAATCTGGAAATTTATCCTTACGTGAAGGATGGTCAGGAGAAACAGCTGCTGCGTTGTTCCGATGCCAAGGCCCGCCAGGAGAAAAAGCACGCCGACGTGGTGTATTTCCAGTCCAAAGGCAAGTGGTGGAGCCCCAAGTATGGGGAAATCAAAACCCAAGAGTCTTAAACCGTAAAAAGAAATTGTGATGTAGTTGCTTTGGTTATTAATACAGGATTATTGAAAACGCAGTGCCTGAAATGGTTTTAGGCGATTTTCAATCGCTCAGTCGGATCAGTTGACAACCCTTATCACTCGACTTACTATGATACTCCCCTCACGACAGAAGGGGCGAGCGAAACGAGTCGCTAACAGCCACCAAAACAACTTACAAAAAAGTAGTTGACAAGGCGGTAAGAAGCGGTAAGATATAACTCCCCTCAAGTCACCGGGTTGAGTCAAGCGACTCGCTAAAACGGGCAAGTAAACAACTAGTTGACAAGCCAAGTGGAAGCGATAAGATAAAACTCCTCCCGAAAGAAAAAACCCTCACTCTAAAACAATAAGTAGCTCAGTCGTACTGATTGCAACATAAAGTTTTAAGCTGAATGGTTTTTAAAGGGCTCGTACTTTGAAAACTGAATATTGGAACATAAAAAGACTCCGTTCAAATCTAAA
>QFWI01000017.1 GCA_003149345.1 Vampirovibrio chlorellavorus
GCGTGGCCCGCGCCTTCGGCTATGCGCCGGCCAATGTCCTCTCGCCCTTCCAGTACTTCCAGCTGCTGGGCTCGGTGGCGGTGGGCTGGCTGCTGTTCAGCGAATTCCCGGACGCGATGACCTGGGTGGGTGCGACCATCATCGTGGGTGCGGGGCTGTATATCGGCTGGAGCCAGGCGCGGCGGGGTTGAGACCCGCCGGCCACGGCAGCCCTCAGAGCTTCTCGACCTGGCCGTATTCCAGCTCGACCGGCGTGGAGCGGCCGAAGATCGAGACGCTGACCTTCAGGCGGCCCTTTTCCTCGTCCACTTCCTCGACCGTGCCATTGAAGCTGGTGAAGGGGCCGTCCGAGACGCGCACCTGCTCGCCCACCTCGAAGAGGACGGCCGGGCGGCGCGGCTTCTCGGCACCTTCCACCATGGCGTTGACGATGCGCATCGCCTCGGCCTCGGTGATGGGCTGCGGCTTGTTGCGCGCGCCGAGGAAGCCCGTGACCTTCGGCGTGTCGCGCACCAGGTGCCAGGTGTCGTCGGTCATTTCCATCTTCACCAGCACATAGCCGGGGAAGAACTTGCGCTCCGTGTCCACCTTCTGGCCGCGGCGAACCTCGACCACCTGCTCGGTGGGGACCAGGATATCCTCGATCCGGTCGGCGAGACCCGATT
>QFWI01000018.1 GCA_003149345.1 Vampirovibrio chlorellavorus
ACCACCTGCTCGGTGGGGACCAGGATATCCTCGATCCGGTCGGCGAGACCCGATTGGGCGGCCTGCGCGCGAATCTGCTCGGCGATCTTCTTCTCGAAGCCCGAATAGACATGCACGACATACCAACGCTTATCGGCCATCGGCCAGAACCTCGCTTCACAATCCGGCGCCCTGGGGCGCGGTCAAAACCGATTTGGGCTAGAACCCGAAGATCCAGCTCATGGCGAACTGGATGATCTGGTCCACCACCAGGAAGAACAGCGCCGCGAGCGAGGACAGGGCCAGGACGAGGCCGGTGGTGATCAGCGTCTCCCGCCGCGACGGCCAGGTGACCTTCGCGACTTCCTGACGCACTTCCCGGGAGAACTGGACGGGATCGATCTTGGCCAAAATTCCGGTTTCCTGCTTTGCGCCGCTCGGCGTGCCCCCTGAAAGCATGTCGGCGGCCGTCTTGCAACGTGCCGCCACATCCAAGGATCAAGGGAGGCCATCCGGCGCCCGCCCGAGGCGACCTGATGGGGCGGGTTGATGCGAAAGAAAAGTGGCAGGGGCGGAGGGTCTCGAACCCACAACCTCCGGTTTTGGAGACCGGCACTCTAGCCAATTGAGCTACGCCCCTGCAGGGATGGGGGAGCGATTCACCGCCACCCCGACCCGAACCTTAGTTGCCGCAGGCCGAGGCCCGCGTCAACGCAGTTACTTCGCGATGCTGGCGACGACGCCGGCGCCGACGGTGCGGCCGCCTTCGCGG
>QFWI01000019.1 GCA_003149345.1 Vampirovibrio chlorellavorus
TGGCATAAACCCACCACGGCCATGATTCCCGTGTATCAGGAAATTGTGAACCTGTACCCGCAAAACAAGGCCATCTGGATGGCTGTGGCCCGGGCTTATCGCAATGATAAAAACTATTACACCGAGTCGGTAGAAACCTACAGCAAGCTGGTCAAGCGTTACCCGGATGATGGCACCATCAAGCGGGAGTGGCTGGGCTTGTTGCTCTCCAGCGAGCGGCATCGGGGCGAGAACTTGCGTTTACTGAAAACAATGACCGAGGAAGATGCCAACGATTTGGATGTCTTGGCCGCCTATGGCAAATTGCTCTCTTATGAACACAAGCTGGGAGAGGCCATGGATGCCTTTGAGTCGGTTTTAGGCCGCAACCCGGAACACCGGGAAGCCCTGGTGGGCAAGGGCTATGTGATTTTGTGGAGCGGTCGCAAGCTGGAAGCCAAAAAATTCTTCCAGGATTTGCGTCAGCAGTACCCCGATGATGTGGATGTGGCCATTGGTTTGGCTCAGACTGAAAAATTGATGGGCCGCTACGATCAGGCCATGAAAATCATTCAGCAAATTAAGCCGCTGATGGATCAAAATCAGGCGGGTTCGGATGCGGCGAAAGCGCCGGAATCCGGTTTTTTACCGTCTTTGGAGGTTGAGGCGGGTTACGTGTTGGTGGGTCATGAGGCCCTACAGGACGACCCCTTCCAACGTAGTTTGAAGCCGGATTTCCTGATTGAGCCGGTGGGGGTTGTGGATCAGTTCGCCTCTGTGGAGGGCAGTGTGCCGCATGGCGGTTCCGGTTTGCCCAAGCCGTTGTCTCGGCCCATTCGCTTACCCATCGGTCAGCAGGACACGCGGCGGGATACGTCTGGGGTTCTGATTGCCGATGCCAGCGCTGATGAGGTGCAATCCCTGCGCTCTGAGATTGACGCACTGAGTGATGCGGTGGAAACCCTCAAGTTGCTTCAGCAAAGTGCCCGCAGACAGCTGAATACGCTCAATCAAAATATTCGGACTACCCAGGACGCCGTTCCTGATCAGATGAGCTTACAGGCTCCCGATGAGGCGGGAATGAGTGGCACTTATGTGGCGGACTTTTCCGGCGTTTCCAACACGGATGGCACCCCCAACGGTTCTGGGAATCAGGTCGTGGGGAGCGCTATTGGCCGTGGTGGGATGACCAAGGCCTACGGTGCCTATACGGCCCTGGATTATGACACCAACCCGTTATTATCGGGCCTGGGTCGCTTCAGGAATGATGATTTGGATGATTTGGAAAGAGGCCTGGCCAACGATTTACGGCCCATGATCCGCTCCGGGTTTTTATACTCCCGTCAGGGGGGTGATTCCACCACGACCCGGCTTTCCAGTTGGGGTTTTCCCAGCCAGTTGAGCCTGTCCCTGACCCCACAAATTCGGGTGAGAGCCGCCTTTCGTCCCGGTCGCTTCTACCTGCCCAATGGGGTTGCGCCGGATAGTACGGCTGGGTTTGAGTATGGCTTTGGCAGCACCATTAAATATTGGGATCGCTTTACCCTGGACGGCGATGTGGCCTTTACCCGCTTTAGCCAGAGCGACAGTACCAACGTAACCTTTCAGGCCCAGGCTCAATACGATTTTACCGACAGCATTCGGGCCAAGGTGGGTATGAGTCGCTTGCCGCAATACACCTCCTTGCTGACCCTGACCGGCCTACGGCCCAGTCTGGGCGCATTCCGGGGCGATCTGGTGGGTCAGGCGCGTGAAAACAGCATTTACGCTGAACTCAATACCAATCCCTTCAGTCAAAATATCGATTGGAACCTGGGCTACGCCTGGGGCTGGGTGAATGGCTCCCGCATTCCCACCAACTATAAAAACCAGGCCTTTACCTCGTTGGGCTACACCTGGCATTACGCCGCCAAGCATCAGGTGCGCATCGGGTATGAGTTTCTCTATTTTGGATACAGTAAAAACGCCACCAACGGCTTCTTTGATACCACTGCCGCTGGCAACGAAGATCCGGTGGTTAACCTGAGGCCGGTCACGCTGGCCAATTCCAACTACGTATTTGGCGGCTATTACAGTCCAAAACTCTTCATCATGAATGCGGGCCGTCTGGATTTTCGGGGCAGCCTGTTTAATAAATTCCTGGAATACAAATTCGGGGGCAGCATCGGGGCGCAAACCGTCCGCTTGGGCCATGGCATCCGGGAGGAAGGCAATGGAACCTCTCTCAGTACAGCCTTTGACGCCAACGTGATTTTGAACTTTACAGACTGGCTGGCCGCTTATGGCGACGTGGATTATCTGGATGCGGGCGGACAGTTTAACCGCTGGCGCTTTGGCGGCGGCTTGATCGTTCGCCCTCATATTGACGCCCTCTCGCCGATCATCGGCACCAAACCGGCCAAAATGTCTTCCAAGTAAATTTAATATATAATAATTATGTGGTCAGTTGGCGTTTGATCAATAAGTGACGATGAACTCAAAGCCTTTTGAAATTATGCGTTGGGAGTCTCCAGAGCCTCCTAGTCTTGAGTTTTTGACGCGCATGATGCATCGGGAGGGCTTGCAGCCCTCTCAGAGTGAATTGGCAGGTCAAAGCCGCTCTCTGGAGATGAAGTTTAACCAGAACCGAGTGCTGGTTGTGGTTCAGGGGCAGCTACAGTTTGCGTTTCCGGGCTATGGCGTCATCGATTTGGATCCGGGTGATATTTTGGAAATTAACACTGGTGTACTCCACGATGTGACCGTGAAGGGTTCTCAGGACGCTGTGCTGCTGCAAGCTTTGCGGGACTGATTAATAGATCAAAGCAAGTTTGTCTTCTCAACACGATTGTAAAACTCCGTCCAGCTCAAGCAAATGCAGGCTAATTCTGGCAATGCTGCCAAAAACTCTGTTTTAACTCGCTGTACTCAAACAGTTACAAACGTGTTGAGAAGACAAACTTGCCTTGATTATTTATTGCCTTGATTAAATGCGACAAAAAACGGGAGCGCCGGTCAGGGCACTCCCGTTTTGCTTGAAAAGCCTGCCAATAAGTTTAGTAGCGGGCCATATACCGGTTGATTTCCCAGGGGGTTACATCAGTGCGGTAAGCGTCCCATTCAATGGTTTTGGCTTTAATGTATTCGTGGAAGATATGCTCGCCCAGGGCTTCTTTGGCCACACTGCTGTTTTTCATTTCTTCCAGGGCCTCATACAAACTGCCAGGCAGAGCGGGGATTTTTTGCTCCCGACGCTCATCGGCGGACAACTTGTAAATATTGGCGGTCACCGGGCTGGGCGGCTCAATCTTGTTTTTCACCCCATCCAGGCCAGCCAGTAACATGGCGGCAAAGGCCAGGTAGGGGTTGGCCGCCGGATCCGGGGAGCGCAATTCCACGCGGGTGGCGTTGCCCCGCTTGGCGGGAACTCTGAGCAAGGCGCTACGATTGGCCGCGGACCAGGCCACGTAAACCGGGGCCTCGTAGCCGGGAACCAGCCGCTTGTAACTATTCACCAGCGGGTTGGTGATGGCCGTAATGCCCCGGATGTTCTTCAACAGACCGCCAATAAAGTACAGAGAAGTTTCTGAAAGCTGGTAATCCCCTTTTTCATCGTAAAACGCGTTACCGCCCGCTACTTTGGCCAGCGACTGGTTGCAGTGCATCCCGGAACCATTGACCCCAAAGACCGGCTTGGGCATGAAGGAGGCGTGCAGGCCATGTTTGGCGGCAATCTGGCGGGTGATAATTTTGACGGTGGTGACATTATCAGCCTGAGACAGCGCATCAGAGTATTTGAAGTCAATCTCGTGCTGGCCGCTGGCCACTTCGTGGTGATCGGCTTCCATTTCAAAGCCCAGACGCTCCAGGGTATCCACGATTTCGCCCCGCACGATTTCACCCAGATCATCCGGCCCGATATCGTAATATCCGGCGGCGTCATGGGTTTCAGTGGAGGGGGTGCCATCTTCGTTACGCTTGAAGAGGAAAAACTCCAGCTCCGGGCCCACATTGTAAATAAAGCCCAATTTCTGGGCCTCTTGCAGCACCCGCTTCAGGTTATTTCTTGGGCAGCCGTCAAAGGGGGTGCCATCCGGGTTGTAAATATCGCAAATCACCCGACCCACTACCCGATCGCCCTCGGTCTGGGGCATCACGGAGAAGGTGCTGAGATCCGGGTAAAAGTACATGTCGGAAGTTTCAATGGTTCGGAAACCGGCGATGGAGGAACCATCCAGCATGATTTCGTTGTTCAGGGCCTTTTCCAGCTGATCCACATGGATGCCCATGCTTTTGGGCATACCGTGAATGTCCACGAATTGCAGCCGGATCAGTTTAACTTTTTTCTCTTTGGCCTCTTTTAAAATATCTGCCACGGAGCGAGAGGGCCGTCCAGTCGGCACGGGGAGTTCGAGGTTCATCATTCCAGATTCCTTAATTAAACACACGTAACGGTTTAGAATCGCTGAGAGTACCTGCGGAAATTTAAGCGCTCTATGGACGACTATTGTATCTTAAAGTCCCTTGCCCCGCTATTAAGGTGAAGGGTTCGCAATGTTTTCGCCCTACAAAAACCATTGAAAAACGCTCAAATTCCTGAGATTCAACAGTGGGTGGGGAAATATTCTCTAGTAAGTTAAAATGGTGCGTTGATCCACAAAAACCGGGAAAGGATCGCTTTCCATTGTGTTTTGCCCTTGCTGAATTTGAAAGAACAGTGTTTTTTGATCCGGGGACAGTTTGATTTTGGCGGTGAGCGGATCCGGTTTTTTGAGATCCGCTTTGGATAAGGGGCTGGGGGTTCCCTCTTTGGCCAGGTTCATATCCGGCAAGTTGACGGGATGGGTCTGTACCACCAATAGTCGCTTGTTACGCTGGGTTAAGCTAAAGCAAGTGCTGGCTGTTTGATTAGGAGTACTTTCCGGGTCGCACGGGCTGGGTTGCAGAAGGTAAATTCCGGGTGGAATAGCGCCCTGGCTGGTCTGAAAGGTCATGGGGATCCGAATCAACGGGTAGGGGCTGGCCGGCGGATCTTTGGGGCCGGTTTTGCTGTCGCTCTGGGCTTGTGGCGTGTCGGATGCTTTTTTGGAGGCCTTCTCCCCGAAAGGCCAAAACCATTTTTTGCCTGCTTCTTTTTCGGGCTTTATGTTGACGGCTTTCTCAGGCGTGGTTTGTTTTTGGGGGAAATAAACCGGTTCCGGCCAGCTATCTTCGGCGCTATTGGCACAGGCCAGCGGGCCAGTGTAAACCGCCATTAAAATTATTAAAGTTGTGCTGCTGATGGATCGATATAGCATTTGGCCCCCTGAAACCGGTGAGTGTTGCATTATGAAATTGGATAAGCAGCAAATTATTTTGATCACAACCAAGTACCTGTCCTATTTCATCAATATCATTATTATTGCGGCCATTGCTGGTGTTGTGGGCGGGTGGATCTATATGCTCTATCAGTCCGCCACCAGCTGAGCGTTGTTACTTTCCGTTGGGTTTGTTTTAAGCGTAATTAGATTGAGCGCTTTTGCCATCCGATAGCTGAAGGAAGGGCTGGGGTATAATAGGCCTGTTGGAATTTGCGATGGTGCGGCATAAGTCGGCGATTAAGCCGTTGCTGATTGCGCTTGGGTCGTGCCCTGGATGGAAAAATGCTGGATATTAAACTGATTCGAGAAAACCCCGATGCTGTTAATCAGGCCTTGAGACGCCGTAAGTCGGATTTGTCCGTGGATGCCATTCTGGCGCTCGATGCTCGGCGTCGCGAACTGCTTCAGGAAGAGGAGTCTTTGAGAAGCCAACGCAATCAGATCACTCAGCAGATCGCCCAGGCCAAGAAAGAAGGCCGGGATACGGAAGCCATTCAGCAGCAAACCCGGGCTTTGGCCGATCGGATTAAGGACATTGAAGCCCAAAAAGAAGCGTTGTCTGAGCAACAATCCGCATTGTTGCTGGATATTCCCAATATGCCCTTGCCAGAGACTCCCGATGGGGCCGATGAGTCTGAAAACGTGGTGTTGAGAACCTGGGGCGATGAATTCAAGTCGCGTTACTGCCAGGACACGCTGCCCCATTATGAGATTGGCTCAACCCTGGGCATCCTGGACTTTGAGCGGGGCGTCAAGATTGCCCAGTCCCGTTTCTCGGTGATGCGGGGGGAGGGTTCCCGTTTGGAGCGGGCCTTGATTAACTTTATGCTGGATACGCATACCGAACGGGGGTATGAGGAAGTCTTGCCCCCGTTTCTGGTCAATCGTCAAGCCATGACGGGTACCGGTCAGCTGCCCAAGTTTGAAGCGGATATGTTCCGGTGCAAGGACGATGAATTGTTCCTGATTCCCACGGCGGAAGTGCCGGTGACCAATCTGTACGCCGGAGAATTGCTGTCCGAGGATCAATTGCCCATCAATATGACGGCCTATACCCCTTGTTTCCGGCGGGAAGCGGGAAGTGCGGGGAAAGATACCCGAGGATTGATCCGTCAGCACCAATTCGACAAAATTGAACTGGTGAAGCTGTGCAGGCCGGAGGATAGTCCGGCGGAACACCTGAAATTGCTGGAAGATGCCGAAGTCATCCTGCAAAAGCTGGAATTGCCCTATCGGGTCGTGGCGCTTTGCGCGGGAGATATTGGTTTTTCGGCTGCCCGCTGTTTTGATATTGAGGTTTGGATGCCTGCCCAGGGCGTTTATCGGGAAATTTCCAGTTGCAGTACCTTTACAGACTTTCAGGCCCGCCGTATTGGTCTAAAATACCGCTCCGAAGCCACTGGCAAGCCTGCTTTTGTGCATACCATCAATGGTTCCGGGTTGGCCGTGGGGCGTACTTTGGCCGCCATTCTGGAAAATTATCAAATCAGTCATCAGGAGGTGGCCATTCCTGAGGCGCTGCGTCCATACTTTAGGAACGGTTCAATCCGACTCAGTGTCCCAAGAAGTAAGGAACTGGTATGAACGTCCTTCCCCATCCACCGTCCCCTGACTCGTCCGCATCAACAGGCGGCTCTGTAACGGGAGGGCTGGATATGGACATCTTTTTAAAGATGGCCGTGGCCCAAGGGGTGTCCGATATCCACATTCGGGCGGGATCTGCCCCCGTGATGCGCAAGGATGGCGACATGCTGCCCACCAAAATGCCGCCGCTTTCGGAGTTGGACATCCAGAATTTCGCCAAAACCATCATCCCTGAAAAAACGCTGCCCCGTCTAAAAAATCGCACGGATTTCGACTTCAGTTTTATGCTGGATAACAGTTGCCGGTTCCGGGTCAACCTGTTTTACGAAATGGGCCGACTGGGGTTGGTCATGCGTTTGATTCCCCTGAAAATTCCCACGCTGGATGATTTGGGGCACCCGCCGGTGATCAGTCGGTTTGCGGATTTGAACAAGGGGCTGGTGCTGGTCACCGGGCCCACCGGCTCCGGGAAGTCCACCACGCTGGCCGCCTTGCTGAATACGATTAACCGTACCCAGCACAAGCACATCGTGACCCTGGAAGATCCGGTGGAATACGTTTACCAGAGTGAGAAGAGTGTGGTCACCCAGCGGCAGTTGGGCATGGACACCGATAGTTTTCCCAACGGCATCAAGTACGCCTTGCGACAAGATCCCGATGTGATACTGATTGGTGAGATGCGGGATCGGGAAACCATGTTGGCTGCCTTGCACGCCGCCGAAACGGGTCATGTGGTTTTTTCCACCCTCCACACCACGGATTCCGTGCAGACCATTAACCGCATCATCAATGCCTTTGAGCCTTACGAGCGAGATTCCATTCGGAACCAATTGGCGGGTGTGCTGCAAGGAACCGTTTCTCAGCGCTTGGTCAAAAAAGCCGAAGGCAAAGGTCGGGTGGCGGTATCGGAAGTCATGGTGGTCTCCCCAGCCATTCGCGATTATATTTTGCGGGATGAAATGGGAGAAATATATCAGTTGTTGAATAATGCCGAGTTTGAGGGAGCCCATAGCCTCAACCATTCGCTCTATAAGGCTTTTCGCAATGGTCTAATCAGCGCTGAGGATGCGTTGGACACTGCCGAGAACTCCACAGAGCTTCAACAGATGTTGCGGGGCGCATTCCACGGTAGTTCCAATTTTTGAGGAAGGCTTTGAGAAAGGCTTAATGTTGAGCTTTTAGGGTGTCGATGGATTCTTTTTACGGTTAGGGCTTCCTTTTCCAGTCCAAAACCGCTACACTTAATATAGTAATAAGCTGTTTGAGGCGGTTAATCCACTTGTAATGGCGTATTACCCTGACCCAAAGGCGGTGTGTTTTATGTTCATGAACCTTCCGGCTTTGGTTTTGTCTGAAACGTTTTCGTGAAAGTCGTTTTTAGAGTTGAGTTAGCAGATTTAGCCAATCAGGGAGAAATCAGCATGGTGTTTGTACCCCGGATTCAGCGTTTGTTGAGCGTTTTGTTGGCTTGCACGTTGATGGCTGTGAGTGGGTTTGGTGGTGCCACCAGTGCGATAGCTGCCGGTCGTCATCAGTCGGCTCAGTCCACTTTGCTCAGTATTTCCGGCGTTCAGGTCAGCCCGGATGGGAGTGGGCTTGTTCTGGAAGCCAATCGTGCTTTTACTGGCCTGGAGACCAGGAATTTTACGGTTCTAAAGCTGCCGTCTCCCTACCGTATTGTGCTGGACATTCCCAATGCCCGGTTGGCCGGTGGGCAAAACGTTTTCCGGGTTAATCAACAGGGCATTGACCGGGTTGAGCTTAGTGATACGGAAAGTCCTTTTTACAGTTCGGTGCGGGCCACCATTTATGTGGATAACAACCAAACCCTGGCCCGACTGACGCCGGAATTTGAAGGGAAAACCCTCAAGGTGCTGGGCTTGGCTCCGGCTTCACTCTCCCCGGCCCAGTTGGCGTCCACCAGCTTTGTGGCCAAACCCGCCGTGCAAGCCAGTAAGGGGGTGCAGCCCCTGCCGCCCGTGGCTAAGCCGGGGGTCAAGCTTTCTTCTCAGCCGCCTGCTTTAGCCAGCTTGCCCCCCAAGCCGGAAACGCAAACTTCGGTTGTGCAAACCACCATTCTGAATACGCCTGTGGCACCCGGTACCGCGATTATTGAAAGCATCCAGGTGCGGGATAACAAGTTGCTCATTCAGTCCGTACCGGGTACGACGTTGCGGATTAAAAAGCGCTTTACCCTGAACGATCCCAGCCGCCTGGTGCTGGAGCTGGAAGGGGCCGTTTTGCGTAGTCGTCAGCTCCTGGAACCCATTAGCACCCGCCTGCCTGAAATGCGGCAGATCCGGGTGGGCCAGTTTGACGAGAACACCGTTCGGGTGGTCATTGAGTGCGCCGAGCCCGATCAGATAGAAGCCATTTACAATGGCGGTGAGAAAAACCTGCTGGCCTTGACCCCGGATTCCGGCACGTCGATCACCAAGTTATCAGCGAACACGCAGCTGGGTGAGGTGCAAAGTATCGATTTGCGTCGGGAAGGGGGCAATACCATTCTGCGGTTGGCTGCCAGTACCCCAATCGTTCATCGTTTCCTGAAGAAAGACGATCGTCTGGTTCTGGATCTGTTGAATCAGGCTGCTCATCCCACCAACATCAACTTTGACGCCCGTCAGTATCCTGAAATTGAGAAAATGCGTCTGGAGCCCCTGACGGAAGGCCAGCCTAACAGCAAGTTGGCCATTCAGCTGGTGCAGGCCGATACCAGGATCATTCCCTCCATTTCGGATGATGGCAAAGTGTTGGAACTGCAAATTTCCGCCGATCGCCTGGCCAAAAGTACGGGCGCTTTCCCCAATCTGGCGGGTCTGGGTGCTGCCGGAAAAGCGCCCTTCCCCGCCCGAATCGTGGTTGACGCTGGCCATGGCGGTAAAGATTTTGGAGCCATGCGAGGGGGCGTCAACGAGAAAGACCTGAACTTGTCTCTGGCCTTGATGGTGCGAGACGCGTTGGAGGCCAAAGGGTTTAAAGTGTTTATGACCCGCAGCACGGACGAGTTTTTGCCTTTGCCTAAAATTACGGCCATTACCAATCAAATTCGCCCGGATTTGTTTATCAGTATCCACCACAATGCTTCCGTCAACGCGGCGGCCAATGGTATTGAGACTTATTACTACACGCCGCAAAGCATTGCCTTGGCCCGCAGTGTGCATAACCGGGAGATTAACGCGGTCAGTGCCCGGGATGGCGGGGTCAAAAAGGCCATGTTTTATGTCATCCACCATACCAACGTCCCGGCTATTTTGTGTGAAGTGGGCTATGTCTCCAATCCCAACGAACTGGCGGCCTTGCAGACCTATGAGCGCAAGTCTAAAACCGCTCGCTCCATTGCGGATGGTGTTGTAGACTATTTGAAAACCCGAGTATCCGCCAACGCAGCAAAGTAGCCACTGAATGAACCCACCCTCTCCCGCCGCTCCCCAGCAGACGTCTCAAAATCCGATTGGGGTGTTTGATTCCGGCTTGGGCGGGTTGCGGGTACTGGATCGTTTGATGCAAACCTTGCCCGATGAGCGCTTTGTGTATCTGGGCGATACCTTGCACATGCCCTACGGGGAGAAAACCCAGGCCCAGGTTACCGAATATTTATCTGCCTGCCTGTACTGGCTGTTTGAGCGGCATCAGGTGAAGATGATGGTGGTGGCCTGCAATACGGCGGCGTCGGTGGCCCCTCAGTTGTTCAGCCTCTATCCGGGTGTCCCCTTTGTAGACCCGGTGACTCCCATTTGCCGCTGGCTGGCTACGGCGGGCCAGTATCGCATCGTGGGGGTGATGGCCACGCCTGCTACCGTGGCTTCTAACCGATACCCGTTTTTACTGGACGCCTTGAATGCCCCCATTTCACTCTCTCAGGTGGGGTGCGATAATCTGGCCTCTTTAATAGAGGAGGGAAAAGGGGAGACGCCCGCCTGTCACGCTTTACTACGGCAATACCTGCGTCCCTTGCAGGAAGTGGGGGCTGAGGCCATTGTGCTGGGCTGCACCCATTACCCGTACGTAATGGAACAGGTGGCCACTCTTGCGCCTGAGGCGGATGTGCTGGATCCGGCTGTCTTTATGGCCCTTGAGGCCAAACGGTTGTTGGCGGAGCATCAGTTGGCCAGTCCACAGGTTACGGGTCGTACTATCGCTGAGGTGGATTATTTTGTGACCGCCGAACCGGATCGGTTTTATGAAACCAGTCGGCGCATGCCCTTTCAGGCGTTGGCTATGAAGCAACCCACGGTGGTCAGGATTCCGGCCTTGCCCATTCCCTCTTGATCGCAATCCGGGCTTGATATTTTTTCAACCGGTTTTTGACAAGCATACTATTTAGTGTGGGGCTGGTGTGGCTGAAGTGTCGTCTTTCTGGGCCGCTTCGCTGTTGTGGCCAACCGCTAACGGATCGTCTTTGGGCGGATGGCCGCTGGTTTCAGCGCCCGTCTCCGAGGAAGCCGCTTTGGTTTCCGGCACCGGCTTTAATATCTTGGACAACCAGGCCTCTATTTGTAGGCCTACCCCGGGCTGATTGCCCAGCATTTCGGCCCCTTCCCCGATTTTTTCGTAAACCTGTAGGGTTTTAGGGCCAGTAATCCAGTTGTAAAGGTGTTGGGCCTGGCTGTGGGATTCCTTAAAATCGTGATTACTAAGGATCAGGGTGGGGTTGCCGTACTCCAGCAGCCCCCGGCTGGCATCAATGCCCTTGAATTCTATCCCGGGAGAGAGCAGAACTAGCGCTTTGACATCGGTGCTGTTTTTGCCCACAAAAGTGGCCACGTTGGCCCCCAGTTTCTCCCCGATGAGGGCGACTTGGCTCCCGTCCACTTCCGGGTAATCTTCGCCTTTTTTGAAATACTGGATAACTTGGGTAATATCACGGTGCAGGTTTTTCCATTGCTCGGGTTGCAGTAAACGCCAGCTGACCCGACGTTTCCAGGTGGTGACCGTGCTTTTGCCGTGGCCTCGCAAATCCAGGGCAAAAACGGCGTAACCGGCCTGAGTCAGGGTGGCTGGTAAGTCGCTCCAGGCCAAATGATCCCGGTTCAGGCCGTGAAGTAAAATAATCAGCGGATACTTGGGCCCCTGGTACTCTTGACTGTCGGGGATTTCATTTTCTCCCGGCTCGGTCAGGCTGGGATCGTATAACCGACCGTAGATCACCAATTGATCGGAAAGCGGGATGGAGACTTCCTCAAAAGGTAAATTGTGCATGGCTTTGGGGAGTAGCATACGCTCGTCCGCAGGCTCGGCGGGCTCAGCGCTTTCTTCGGCGGCGGCCTCTTCGGTTGCCGCTTCCGCTCCTGCCACGCCGTGGGCTTTGTCGGCGGGGGCGGGTTTGTCCCAGGGCATGGGGGGCAGCTTCATTTCACAGCCGCTCCAGGTCAGGCCGCCTATCAACAAAAGCAGAATCGTCAATAACGGTGGGTACAACCGGTTGGTTGTGTTGAGGGACAGAGAACCGCGGGCTGCTTTTTTCATGCCACAGGCTCCTGAGGATTGGTTTTGGGCAAAATCATGGCAAAAACGCTGCCCTGTCCGGGGACACTGGACAGCAGCTCCACGCTGCCACCGTGGGCTTGCAGAATTTTTCGGCTGTGGGCCAGCCCCAAACCGGTACCGCTGCCTTTGGTCGAGAAATAGGGGGTAAATAACTTCTCGGTGTGCTGTGGGGCAATCCCGGTTCCCTGATCCGTGATTTTGACCCAGAGTTGCGAATCGAGCGGGTTGCTTTCCACTTGCACGGTGACCTGTGTGCCGGGCTTGGAGGCCTCCAGGGCGTTTTTCAGCAGGTTGAGCAGTGCCTGGCGGAGCTTGTCGGCATCCAGGGTCAACCACTCGATTAGGCCGTTTTCCGGGCCAATCAGGGTAATATTCAGCTCTTGGTAGGAGGGCTGGTAAAAGTCACAAATATCCCGAACCAACTGGTACAATTCCACGGGTTGTGGATTCAGTTGCAAGGGGCGAGAGTAGTTGGTCAGCTCCGACAGAATGCTTTCCAGACTGCTGGTGGCCTGGCGGATGAGCGATAGGTTTTTAAGCAGCAGGGCTTTTTTATCGCTGTCGGCGGTGAAAGTTAGTGGCCCCAAATGGTCTTCGGTGAGTTTGGCGTACAGATCGATGAGGCCCAGTGGGTTTCGGATTTCGTGGGCGATGACGGCGGACAATTGCCCGATGGCTGCCAACCGCTCCGTATCCACGTTGCGTTTATTCAGCAACTGGACTTGATCCAGGGCCACGGTCAGTTCCCGGTTTCGGTTTTCCAGACCGTGTACCAGGGAGGTAATCAACATGTTCAGCTTGTCATCATAACGCCGATCCACGGGCGTTTCTTTCAGCAGGGTTTCCAGTTCCGGGGTTTGCAAATGGCCAATGAGGTGCCCGGCCAGGGTGCGGGTATCCCCCGGATGAAACGTCCATCCACCTTCGTACATGCGATAGGTCGAATGGGTGGCAGCCGACCAGTATAACGTCGCGCAGAGTCGATTGGTCAGCACAATGAGAAAGCCGGTTTGATCGCAAATGCCGCTCTCCACCGGAAACAGGTCGGGTTGATTGAAACGGTAGAGGGGTAGTTCGGGGATGTCGGCCAAGGCGTGGGCCATGGTTTCAAAGGCCTCATCCTCCAGGGTGCGGGTCATGACAAAGCCCGGCATGCGGTAGTCCCGCACCATGCGGGTAATACAACTATACAGGCTTTGGAAGGTCTCTCGGGAATACATGCCCGTGGAGGAGCAGAGATGCCCGAACAGTCCATCCAGCTGGATTTTTTTGATGCCTTGCTTCAAATCACTCACTCGCCATACAGTCAAGACGAAATCCCCAAGCGGGTGGGCCGGGGGATTTCATCAGGTTTGATCTCATTATAACTGGTGTCAGGTACCGTGTGGGGTTTCAAACCCGTGCAGCTTATCCGGCCATTTGAGACGGGTTGGCGCCGCCATCCACCAGACCGTACTTGAGGGCGTACAACACGGCCTGGGTGCGATCGTTGACCTGTAACTTCTGGAAGATGTTGTTGACGTGGGTTTTGACCGTGGTTTCGCTGATAACCAGCTTATCGGCCACGCCTTTGTAGGTAATGCCGTCGGTCAGTAGTTTCAGGACTTCTTTTTCACGAGAGGTCAGGTAACCCAGCAGGGCCTGCTTGGTGGGATCCATGCGATTGGTTTTGCCCATGCGGCTCTGGAACTCATCAAAGAACTTGGTGGCCAATATGGGCGGTAAGTATACTTTGCCGTTCAGCACTTCCTCGATGGCCGCAATCAACTGAGAGGTGACCATGGTTTTCAGGATGTACCCTTTGGCCCCATGCTTCATAGCCCGGAAGATCAGATCGGACTCATCGTAGCCGGTCAGGGCCAGGATTTTAAGGTTGGGATTGATGGCCATAATCTGCTGAATAGCGGCCACACCGTCCACTTCCGGCATATTGATGTCCATCAGGACAATGTCCACATTGGCTTCGGCCAGGCGCTTCACTGCGTCTTCGCCGTTGGTGGCGATACCGGCCAAATGGTAATCCGATTGAAGTTCGAGTAACTGTTTAATGCCCGCGCTGTGATTGGCGTTATCGTCCACGATAAACACAGTGGTTTCCGAGGACTGCATCCGTCTCATCATATGATTCGTTTTCTCCTAAAGCTCCCTGACACACACTTCCACACATTTAAATTCAAAAAATGGATCAAACCGGGTTTACTGTTTCATACCGAACCTGTGATGCGCTTTATGAGGGGGAAACAGGCACCACAAATAGCCTACCGATTCCGTCTTTCACACTCGTTTGTTTAAAGTAATCTTGTTAGTATCATATCTCAGCTTTTTAAAGCCGCTCATCATCTGAAGGTTGGATATTCCCGGCTGAAGGGTCAATTTTTTGGAGGAGGCTCATCGGCCAAAGGGTGGACACGGATCCGCCGCATCCGGGCAGGCGTCCTATAATGGAGGTAGTTGCTTTGTAGGAGGTTGTGAGAGGAGTAGGCGCAATGGGGTACCAGGTGACTAACAAAACCCGGCAGACCGTGGTGGCCAGCCAGGTGCAAAAGGCGGATTCCTATTTCAAACGGTTGTTCGGCCTGATGGGTAAGCCGGGGATTCCCCAGGGGTTTGGGTTGTGGATTGTGCCCTGTCAGGATATTCATTCTTTTTTTATGCGCTTTGAGTTTGACGCCATTTTTCTGGACGCCAGTGGCAAGGTGCTGTACCTGTTGGAGCGCATGAAGCCCTGGCGGGTGTCTCGTTTTGTGAAGGGGGGCAAGGTGGTGCTGGAATTGCCCGCCGGAGCCATTGCCCAAAGTGGGACGGAAATTGGTGACGAACTGGAGTTACGGGCAGCGGATACTGCGCCGTCTGGCTAGGGAGCCGGGCTGATGCGTTTGACAGTTCACCAGTGCGGCTTGCCACCGCACGTTTTTATGAAGGCCTTGAACCGCCCAAAACACTGCGTACAAAGCGCCTGTGTAAATCAGGCCGGATGACTGGAGCAAGCTCAACATTTTGATTTTTATCTCCCACGCTATTCAATTTTTTTAAATAAAGTCGTTCGTCAGATGCTGAGGCCGTTGAGACCACAGCAAGTCCAGCACCTGAGCCGGAATCCCTTGGCCTTGATACAGATTGCGTTGCAAGTGGGTCAGCTCTCGTTGTTCCTCGACGCTGAGACAGTGTCGGTAGGCTTTCAGTTTCAGGCTGGTAATGCGATGAACGGACGGGCTGTCGTGGTAAGTGGTCAGGCAGTCCAATTCCTGTTGCTCGACCGGGCTGAGTTTTTGTTGGGCCTTTTTTCGGGTGAGGCGGGCGATATCCCATACCGCCGGGCTACTGCTGAAGTGCATCAAGGCTTCCAGTTCGGCCATATTTTGCCTGAACTGACTGGTGAATCGCAAAAATAGACGTTGCCATCGGCTGGGTTGTGGCAGTTGCACCATCAGGGCGGCGATACGACCGGCCACCCCGACGGGCGGCACGATATGACTGACCGGGCTTTTGAGCTGGGCCAGTGGGCTGGAAACAGGCTTTTCGTTGGGCAGGACGGGATGAGGCATGAAAATGTCTCCTGCAAGTGGCTCCCCCCAGTGAATCTTCCTGGATTTTGAGGGGGATAGTGAACGGTTGTCTATCTATAAGAGAATGGTTGGATCCGACCGATTGAGAGTGGACTGGTACGCTTTCATTGGATTAGACAATGGATTGGCTTGAAATGTTCCAAAAAACAAGCGGTAGAGCTTATTTTTGCCCTGCCTGCCGAATTTGAGTGCCGGGCGGTGGGTATTGTTAGGGTAATCGGGTCAGGGCATTTTGCAATGCATGGGGCTTTGGGTACTCTGCTTTAAAAATAAAGGCTGCCTTCACAACCCGTTTGTAACTGTTTGAGCACAGCGAGTTAAAATCTGAGCTGGGCTATCTTTCTCAGCAGTGTTTCAGTCGGCTGTCTACCGGCTGTCCGCGCTGCACGCAGTTTTAGAAACGGGTTGTGAAGGCAGCCTTTATTTTTTAAAGCAGGCTGGTGGTTTGTTTGGCCTCTCGCCACAGGGCGTCCCAAGTTTCAAAATCCAGTGCGGCCATGGCCGCCTCCGGGGATTCCGCCTGTGGAAAGCGTTCCCGAATCAGGGCTTCCATCGCCTGAAAACGCTTGGTGAATTTGGCGGTGGCCTTGCTCAGGGCCACTTCCGGGTCGATTTTAAAATGCCGGGCCAGATTGACGCTGGCAAAGTAAATATCGCCCATCTCCGACTCCAACCGCTCGAAGGCTTCCGCCGAAACCGTTTGATCGCTTGGCAGGGCATCCATTTCCGCCCGGAATTCCTGATACTCGCTCATCACGCACTCCCACAGGGAGTCCAGGTTGGGCCACTCGAAGCCCACTTTGACCGCTTTTTGGCTGGTCTCTAAGGCACGGCTCAGGGCCGGCTGACTTTTGGAAATACCATCCAGAATGCTGGCCTGCTGGATTTCTCCTTTTTCGGCCCGCTTGATGGCCTCCCAGTTGTTGACCACCGCATCGGGGCTGTCCACGGAGACACTGCCGAAGACATGGGGGTGACGACGAATCAGTTTTTCGGCAATGGTGTCGCAGACTTGCTGAAAGTCAAACGTGCCAGCATCCTGGGCCAGTTGACTGTGCAGAACCACTTGCAGCAATACGTCACCCAATTCTTCTTTGAGCGGGGTGGGGTCACCACTGGCCTCAGTCTCATCAACGGCTTCTATAGCCTCATAGGCCTCTTCCAGCATGAAGCGTTTCAGGCTGCTGTGGGTTTGCTTGAGGTCCCAGGGGCAGCCATGCTCGGGATGGCGCAGGTGGGCCACCACTTGCAGGAGCTTATCAATGCCTTGAGCCTGTTGTACTTGGGCGAGAATGGCTTCTTGAGTCATACGGTGGCGATTCCTGAGGCGTGGGGGTAAGAGTGTGTGGACGGTTTTCCGGCTCTGGCTCCGGGGCTGGTGGGCGGAGTATAATATTGAGCAAACATAGCATTCACAAGGAGTCTTGTCATTTACGACGATTTTATAGCCGCAGTCGGCCAGGCTAAAACCATTTTTATTACCGCCCACGTGGGCCCCGATGGCGATACTTTGGGCTCCATGTTGGCCATCAAGTTTGCCTTTACCAAGGCCTGTCCCCACATTCAGCGGATTGATTGCGTGATTTCCGGTAAAATGCCCGACACCTATCGCTTTTTGCCCGGCATTCAGGAGGTGTTGCGCATGGAAACGGCTACCACCTTGCTGAGTCAATATGACATGGCCATTTCGGTGGATTGTGGCTCCGCCGATCGGCTGGGTCTGGCTCGCCCCATTTTTGAAGGGGCCAAGGTTTCGGTGAATATCGATCACCATGTCAGCAACGACCGCTTTGGCACCATTAACATTGTGGAGCCCACCGCTGCGGCCAGCGCGGAAGTGGCTTTTCATATCTTTAAGGCTATGACGATTCCATTGGACGCCAGCATTGCCACCTGTTTGTACACGGGTATTGTGACCGATACCGGGGGCTTTAAGTACAGCAACACCACGGTGCGGGTGATGGAAACCGCCGCCAGCCTTATTTCGGCTGGGGCCGACCCGGAATACATTTTTAAGCAATTGTATGAAGAGCAACCCCTGTGTCAGGTCATGTTGCATGCCGATGCCATGTTGCAGACCCAGTTTAACGCCGATAAAACCATTGGCTGGACGGTGGTCTCTCGGGAACTTTTGGGCCGCCACGGGGCTTTGGATGAGCATTTGGACGGCATGGTGGAAACCATTCGTCGGGTGGATACCGTGCTGGTGGCCGTGGTGTTCAAGGAAACCGAGCAGGGTCAAACCAAAATCAGCATCCGCAGTGATTCCCACGATATTGATGTGGCCGCTGTGATGGGACTGTTTGGGGGTGGCGGGCATAAAATGGCCGCTGGCTGCACCATGGAATTTTCCATTGCCGAGGCCCCGGCCAAACTGCTGCCCATCCTGGAAGAGCGGGTTCGCCAGAAGTTGCTGGTCACTTAAAAGCGCTTGAAAATGTGCTTGGCCGAAATGGCGTTTAGCCAGGTAGCTCTGCCGTGCTTTTTTATGTCCCTGTTAGCTATACGGATAAACAATCCTGAACGACTGCCAGCAGGTCGCCCTCTTCAATCTGACGCACCAGGTGGGCCACATCCCCGGCCAGGGTTCGATCCACGGTTAAAGGCGGAATGGTTTCCCGAATTTTCTGGTAAACCCGCCACACCCCAAACCCCGGCTTGAGGTCGCCCCGGTACTCCAGACCCTCGGCGGCGGCTAGCAGTTCCGCAGCCAATACCCACCGGGTATGCTCCAGAATTTTAGCGGCTTTTCGGGCGGCGGTGGCCCCCATGCTCACATGATCCTCTTTATCGTTGGAGGTGGGAATGGTATCCACTACGGCGGGGTGGGCCAGAATTTTATTTTCCGAGACCAGGGAGGCCGCCGTGTAGTGAATGATCATCAATCCAGAATTTAGACCTTCCTGCTGCTTTCCGGCCAAAAAAGCGGGCAATTCGCTAAAAGTCGGGTTCATCAACTTATCAATGCGCCGCTCGCTGATACTGCCCAATTCACACAAGGCCAGCGCCAGTTGCTCCATAGCCATAGCCACTGGCTCTCCATGGAAATTACCCTGGGAGATAATATCGCCATTGGGAAAGACCAGCGGGTTGTCCGTGGCTGAATTAATTTCGGTTTCCAGGGTTTTACGGGCGGAAGCGATCAACTCCCTTGCCGCCCCGTGGACTTGCGGAATGCAACGCAACGAGTAGGCGTCCTGCACCTTGGCGCAATCCCGGTGGGATTCCATAATCTCGCTACCGGCCAGCAGCTGACGAATAATGGCCGCCGATTGGGTATGTCCGGCATGGGCCCGTACCTGGGCCACTCGGGCATCAAAGGGTTTTTGGCTCCCCTTTACCGCTTCAATGGTCATGGCCCCAGCCACTTCGGCTATGGCCAGCAACGATTCCGCTTGTAATAAAGTGAGTGCCCCGACCGCAGTCATCATCTGGGTGCCGTTCAGCAGGGCCAGCCCTTCTTTGGCTTTCAGTACCAGCGGCTCTATTTTGGCTCGTCTCAGCGCCTCCGCGCCGGGCAGCCAATCCCCCTGATAATAGGCCTCACCCTCGCCCATCAGCACCAGGGTCATGTGGGCCAAAGGCGCTAAATCTCCACTGGCGCCCAACGAGCCTTGCGAAGGGATTTTGGGGTAGACCCCCGCGTTCAGCAAAGCCAACAAGGTTTCCACCACCACCGGACGCACTCCTGAAAACCCTTTGGCCAGCGTATTGGCTCGCAGCAACATCATGGCCCGCACCACCGGGAATTCCAGGATAGGGCCCGTTCCAGCGGCATGGCTACGCACCAGATTGGCCTGCAACTGATCCACCTGCTCGGCGGAAATGGACACATGACTGAGCGCGCCAAACCCGGTGTTGACCCCATACACAATTTTGCCTGACTTCAGGACATCCTCCACCACTTGCCGGGAGGCTTGCAGTTTGGCCAGGCAACCATCGGCCAGCGCCATCTTGACGTCAACGTTCAAACTGGCCGTCTGTAAGGCTTCCAGGGTGAGGGTTTCGCCATCCAGGTACAACATTGAAATGCTCATCTTATACTTCCCAATCCGTTTGAGGTCACGATGACCTGATTGTATTATGAGCGCACCGTTTCGTGTGATTTACGCCAGGCTTTTCGCACAAACTCCAAGACCAAAACCCGGAGGTCTTGGTCTTGAAGCGTTCTGTTAAATCGAGCCTGACGTTTTATGCTGCGTGTCTGGTTATGCAGCGGGTCTGGCTTCTTGGCTCATCATTCGGGAACCAGCGGCGATTCCAGCGCCCACGGCCATGCTTCCGGCCAGGAAAGGACAGATGGCAGCCCCTGCGGCCATTGCGCCTGCGCCTACTGCGCTGATCACCGGGTGATCTTTGACGAAGCCGCTAAACTGCTGAATGGCTTGATTAGCGCTGAGTTGCAGACTTTGCTGGATTTGCGCGGTGGTTCGACCATTTTGCTGAGCTTGTTGAACGGACTGCGCCTGAACTTGCTCAGCGGTGACACCGGGGGTGCCCATAAAGATCTTGTCCAGAACTTTCTCGTTGGCCATTCGCAAGGCATCCCCGTTCAGTTGGCCATCAATGGCCAAGTCGTTTTGTAGCAGGGATAATGTTTCAGCGTCGATGTTGGTATCCTGGTTACCAAAGGAACGACCGTCAAGCGAATTCTCATTCCCCAGGGTAATGGCCAAAATATCGCCATCGATACTGCCGTCGCCACTAAACAAGGTGGAGTGGCCTGCCAGACGGTAAACCGCTTGCTCATACCGGCTCAGCCCGGATTGTTGCTCCAGCGTGCCAATATCACTGGTGATATTGAGTTGCTGGTTCACTTCTTGCAACACGGCTTCCCGATTGGGGTTATTGACCATTTGGGCCGTTCGGGCATCAATGGCCTGATGATAAGCCTGCAGTTTTTCGGGCGAAAGACCCCCACGGGCCGCCATTTGATCGGCGAAGTCGTGATCCAGGTTGGAACCGGTAATCATCCCGTAGCGAGCTTTTTCATCGGCGGCATACTGCTCAATCAAGGCCACTTCATCCGGTGTAAAGTTGTTGGGGTTGTTTAAGACATTGCCATAAATCCGGGCCGAACCAGAAACCCCGTTTGGGCTGGTGCCAGCGGAAATGTGAGCGCGGCCACCCAGGTGCATGATGGCGGCATCACGACCGGAAACGCCATTGAAGGCTTCTTTGCCACCCCGGACGTTGGCGTACTCGCTCCCGCCATTCGGGTCAGCCTTTAAGTCGCTGTAATTCAGGGCGCGACGTTGCTCAATAGTCATACTATCTGCGGAACCCAAACCGTTAGTGACGCCCGGTAAACCAGTACCTGGCAAGCCAGTAGAACCACCCGGTACACCAGTACCTGGCAAGCCAGTAGAACCACCCGGTACACCAGTACCCGGTAAGCCATTACCCGGCACGCCATTAGCACCACCTGGTACACCAGTAGCTCCACCCGGCAGGGGGGCCCCAGGAATATCGGCAGCGCCGCCCGGACACCCAGGCTTTTTGCCTATGGGGGGATTTACAACACCACCCGGAGCCCCAGGAGCGCCCTGAACAGGAGGAGGCGTTGCGCCACCATAGCCCGGCCCCGGCGTGACCGGAGTAGCCGGAGGCGTTGTGCCACCATAGCCCGGACCCGGCGTGACCGGAGTAGCCGGAGGCGTTGCGCCACCATAAACCGTACCCGGCGTGCTTGGGGCCAGGGAATTTAAAACACTACCAGCGGTTGAGTTTGAAATATCAACAGCAGGAAGTCTTGTTGTATCGCCAGGCTGGTTGGCATTGTTGCCGCGTAAAGTATCTAGAAATTGTGAGAGAAGTTGTCTATTACCAGTGGCTGGCATAAATGGCATCATTAATTGTATAAGAGGTATCACCAGGGCAGCTATGTCGAATTGACCACCAGCAGCAGCACTACCCACAGTAGAAGAGATATCTACCTGAGGAGCAAGTGATAAAGGCACACTGTTGGCTGTCAAGGGTAGGCGGCCAGCCAAAGGTCTGGCTTGAAGGCTAAGGGGTTGCATCATAATTGATTGCGCTCTCTATTTATAATTTGTGCAAGAAGGAAAACTGGAAATACAAGAAGAAGACCACTAAATATACTCTCAATCTAATAAAAACAATCAAAAGGGCGCAATTGTGTCCATCTGCCAAAAGATTAAGTTTTTTTAACATCCTAACACCCCAGAAATGACCCAAAAACAAGGCCAGGCTCTATATCTGAGGGAGTGTTAATTTATATATGCGTGATTCAGACTTAGCGAGCCCAAAACAGGGTCAACATTTTCCACACAGCTTTCAGTCCATTAAACAAATAATGAATGGAGAAGCACAAACCCACATGCCCAAAGCCCTCCCCCAAAATTTGGGCAGGCACAATGCCCACCGTAATCATCCATTGGCTGATGCCGGTCTGATCCATCAAATAATGCCCCAACAAGGGAAACAGGGGCACATACAAGAAACTTTTTAAGGCGATTTTACTATACCGGGCACTCAAAGCCATCCGTCGAGCGGTATTGAACGATTCTGACTCGGCGGTCGGAACGGATAAAGAAAGCGATTTCACGTTAGCCAAGTTTTATACCTTCTATTGATATCGGCAGGGGCAAAAAATTTTAAGGGCTTTGCATGCAATTGGCGCAGAGTCCAAACACTTCAAAATTGTGGTAGTCCACCCGAAACTTGCCCTCCAGTTGACTCAGGACAGGCTGAAAAGGGCAACTGTCCAGCATTTGCACCTTCTCGCATCGGGTGCAAATCAGGTGATGATGGTGCATGTGCTGATTGTTCAACTCATATCGCACTTGGCCATCATTAAAATTAAGCGGTTTAATGCGAGCTTCCGAGACCAACTGGTTTAAGGCCCGGTACACGCTGGTCAAACTCACTTTTTTGGAGCCGGGAGCGCGATTGATCCAGTCCATGACATCGGGTGCCGTGGCATGGTTGAGCTGCTGAAGCGCTTCCAGCACCGCTTGGGTTGACTTGGCAGGACGATTGGAGGTGACTACGCTCATGAAATGAAAACCATTTTTATTAGTGGCCGAATGGTAGCATAAACATTTTAAACACGCTCGTGGATTTTATTCGTTTGACAAACCGCTGTCTCTACTTAAAAATGAAAATCATTTTCATTTTGCCCACCCTTTGAAACTCTGATTTCAAAAACTGATTTGTCAGAAAACCGGCGACACCTTTTAATATATGGTCATTCTCATTCCACCAGCACAAAGTATCCAGACTCCCCTGACCACAGGGCGGTTCAATGCCGTTGGGCAAAACCGGTTTCCCCCTCCTTTATTAATAGAAGCCTTGCCACTGCCTGCAACGGTTATTTCCACATCGCCCCCAATGCCACAATCCTTGTCCAATCGACCAAAACCTACCCCCAAAGTCTCCAAGCAGCAACTATGGCATTTCGGCAAGGCCGCTGCCTTAATAACCGGCGCACTGCTGCTTAAAAAGTTGCCTTCGCGTGCCTCCGCCAGGTTTCGTTTGTTTTCCACCGACTGGAAAGAGTGGGCCAAGGTGATATTAGCGATTGGTGGTTTGGGAGAAGGCCAAAAGGCCATTCATTGGCAGCCGCCCGTCTGGCTGAGCGCCATGTTGAACGTGGCGATTGTCACCCCGTTGGTGACTAAATTCCATCTTGGGAGCGTTTTGCAGGGACTCATCCTGTCGCCTCTGGTTGGTGGATTGGCCGGTCTTAATCATTATCTGGGTGAAAAAGCCGAGCAACCCGCTCAAAAATACTTGCACCTCCCTCCTGCAGCCACCCAAATCGCCTTGTCGGCACTGACCACATTAACGGGTCTGGCCATCTTGCCCGCTGTAGGCAAAGCCATTCCTCCTCCTGCCAAAAACTGGCCGGGGCAAAACACAGCGCAAGCCGCCAACAGTGTGGAAACGGCTGCCCGAGCCGCAGTTGGAACCATTTGCAGTAATGGATGTTGCGCCAGCCTGATTTGTGCCAATGAAATGGGCCAGATCGGTTCCGCGGTGCTGGGCTCTTATCAGGCTCGCCAGCATGAAAGCCAGCACGAAAGAAAGGCGCAGTCATGATCCTCCCAAGCCAGCTCAGCCGTGCTGCTTCCGTCCCGGTGTCAGGCAGAAATCAACACTCCGTGTTGTTCGGGCATGCGCCCAAACCCCAACCCAACGATACCCGGGAGTGGCTACAGACTTTTGTGCAGGATTTATTCATGCCCCACAAAGTCATTCCCAACGCGCCTGGCCCCACAGCCCCTGCTGACCCGCTTGCAGACAAAAATGGACTGCAAAAAGTGTTCTTGTGGTTCCAAGCCCTGTTTGAAGGCTTGTTTAAGGATTTAGAGCTCATCTGGCAGCGCTGCCGCCCCGGATCAAAATCCCCATAGACTGGATGCACACCCCTGAGTTTGAAAATTTCACGCTTCAAAACAACGCACTGAAAGGCTTTTTATGATCTCCTCGATTGCTTCTCGCCCGCTTTACACCCCCAATCCGCTTCGGACAGGAGTTTCATCCAGGTCCTTACCCCAGAGCAGTTTGCGGTTTGGACATAGTCACGAGCATGTCCATGCTGATGGCAGCACCTGCAAGGATAAACACTGCACTGAGGGTAAAAAGGGAGAACGCCAGTTCTTTTTACAGCCCTTTTTTGACTGGGTGAAAGCGACTTGGCAGAAATTCAAAGACTTTGTCTCGCGTCTGTCTGGAAAATCCAAACCGCAAGCCAGCAACACGACAAGCGCCAGCGCTCCTGCTGCTCCCACTCCCGCTTCAGCCGATAAGCCGGCACCAGCCTCGCATAATCATCACCACGACGGTGCGGGTCATCATAAACATTCTGCTGATGGCCAATGCTGCGGCAAAAAACACAGCCACAGCCATTAAATGAAGGGCATATAAAAACACCCCAGACAGGATTCGAACCTGTGACCTACCGCTTAGAAGGCGGTTGCTCTATCCAACTGAGCTACTGAGGCGTGTCAATAAATGATAGCTCTATGGTAGCAAAAACCGACACGCCTGATAATAGCCTCGACCACAAATAAAAGACACAGCCCTAAATAGCCTCCCCAGGAACGCTTGGCTTTGCCTGTAAAGATTAAAAGCCCAAAGCGGCTGTGAACAAGGCCGTCACTGAAGTAAAAATAGTGGTCATCAAGTTATTTAAACTGGGCGGCGCCACCAACAAACTGGCCAAAACAACAGCTACGGCAATTACCATAGCGCCAGCATACTCCACTATACCTTGCCCTCGAAAAGCCTTCTTCTGCTTGCCACACACTATCGCAACCCTCATCACCTTCGGGCGGTCTGGCGTCGTGCAAGGACGAACTGAGCGGACAACCCAAGGCGTTTATACCATTAAAGGTTATATGCCTTCGATAGTGTTTATTGAAACCAATGTTTAAGAAGCATAAAGCAAATTCTTGAGCTTCCGGTAGAAATTCTCGTGCGGGCCAATCAACAACACCACCACACTGTCTGTCTCTGGAGACAACTGGTAGGCAATGCGGAATTCCTTACCTTTGTAGGTGATGTGATGGGAAAAAACCGTGGTTAAAGGCTGAGATAAACGCTCTCCCAGACGTTCCGGGTTTTGACATAAGCGCAATAAAGCATCCCGGATGAGAATTCGCAATGGCTTGTCCAGGTTCTTCTGGGCTTTATCGGCTGTTCGGGTTAAATAGAGCGTCCATTCACGCTCAGGCTGAATGCTCTCTGGTGGTAAGGCCGAGAACCCATCGCTTAGCAATGCGCTCATGACTTACAAATCCCCAAAAGCATCGCTCATCGACAATATCCGACCGCTGCGCGAGTCATCCAGACTACTCAGCAGCATGGTAATCTGCTCCACATCGGTCACAATCTCCAGGGTTTCCATACGGGAAGCGCCTAAGGTATCCACCGCAGCCGCTGCCACCGAGGAAAACCAGGATTTCCCATTGGCCTGGGCTCGTTCGTTTGATAAGGGCATTGTCATTTCCCCACATTCAATCACGCATGCATTAAAACAAATTTTGGGATTTTGATGCCCCCTGATTGCCGTATAAAAGTAATTTCCAGGATTGAAAATAACAGTGGGGTGGTACGAGTCAAGAGGCATCCTTCTCGGGGCGCCGCTGGAACAATGCCCCGTTTCTCCCGATACCGCTCCTTTAAATAGAGGAGAAATACCGGCCACCCGCTCAAGTTTTCGGTACCCCAACCGATAGCGCTATCACATACATCCCAACGGAAAGAGGAGCGAGTACCACCCTTATGAATGCTGCCAACCCGTATGCCAGACAGGCTGAGACTTACAAAAAGAATCAGATTGAAACGGCCACCCCGGAAGAAATACTGATTATGCTCTATGAAGGGGCTATTCGGTTTCTGCTGGTCGCCAAAAAGGCCGACGAAGAAAAAAACCTGGAAAAGTACAGCAAAAACATCATTAAAGCCCAACACATCATCCAGGAGTTCATGAACAGCCTGGATCTTGAAATTGGGGGCGAAATGGCCGTTAACCTGTACCGCTTGTACGACTACTTACACTACCGGCTGGTGCAAGGTAACATTAAAAGAGATGTGGCCATGCTGGATGAAGTCATTGATCACCTGAGAAAGCTGAAAGGAACCTGGGAAGAAGCCATTATTATTGCCAAGCGGCAAAGGGAAGCATTACCAGATGAACCCGAAACCACCGTCCACGTATAACTTTGAAGAGTCCGAAAGGCTATTGAGTCAGCTGGAGCAAGTTACCCAGGCCATCCTTCAGCTCAGCACCGGGGAGAATCTACCGCAGCTCAATCAATTGATCCTGGAGCGGGAGCAAATCATTAAAGCCTGCCAGGGAATTCCGGTCGAAGCATATACCGCGGCGCAAAAAAAATGCTTAAAATCCAGAATCGATGCGTGTCAAGCCTTGGATCTGACGGCACACCAGAACATGGACGATTTCAAAACCGAGATTGGCAAGCAGCTTCGGCAGGTTAAACAAGGCCAAAACTTGCTTGGGAAGTACCAAATACTGAAAAATAGCAACCAGGAAACCCACAACGAGGATGCCTAGCCATAAAAACGCCTTTTAATGTACTATAGGGGCATGGTATCACTCATTCCGGTTCTGATTGTAGAAGATGATCCCCATTGGCAAGCGGGGATCCAGGTTTTGCTACAAGAAAGCGGGCGATTTCAGGCCGTATCCACTGTTGATCATTACGAAGCTGCCCTGACCGCTTTTGTGCAGTACCAGCCACAGCTGGTTCTGCTCGACTGGCAGATTGTTGGGGAGAAAGACGGGCTGGATGTCGGCCATAAACTACTCCAGCTTGGCCTGCCGAGCCATCAAATCATCCTGATTAGCGCTGCCAGCCCTCAATCCATTCCCAAGCATCCGTTTTTATATATTCCTAAAAATCAGATTTCGAACCAACTTTTGCCCCTCTTGGACTCTGTGTTTCCCGCTTAAATTTCATTGCTTGCGTCCTTATTTTGTCTTTGCTATATATAATGCTCCCACCTTAAATGGCTAAAATTGCAGGTTTTATGCAATTTGAATTTACCTCTTAAGCGTTACACATCAGGCTGTTACAGGCCTATCTGGGTAAAAGTCCCGAGATAAAACCATTTAAGGATAATCCCCCGGTTCCAAGTCAGTGGATTGTTTTGGCAATTAAAACTGGCCTGCAGCTTCAGGGAACCAAGCAACCAAAACCGTTCAAAAAACGGAAGCACACATAACAAGAACGGAATAAAAGAAAGGATCAGTGGCTGCCGTGGGAAAACTGGCCCAAAAAAAGGAAACCGTAGAAGTACTCAAGGAACACTTGGGGAAAGCCACCATCGCTGTCGTGGCTGACTATCGCGGTTTAACTGTGTCCGAGCTGACCCAGCTTCGCCGGGAACTCTACAAAGAGAAAGCTCAGTTCACGGTTGCAAAAAACACGTTGGCAATCCATGCCATCAAAGACACCGAACTGGACGCCTTGAAGGATTCGCTGAAAGGCCCGACCGCTCTGCTCATTGGGCAGGCCGATCAGGTTGCCCCGGTTAAAATCCTGACCGAGTTCTTTAAAAAGAACAAAAAGTCCAATCAAATCCGGGCCGGTGTCCTGGACAGCAAGCTTCTTAGCCCGGCTGAAGTGGATCAGCTGGCAAAGCTCCCGCCACTCGAAGAGCTTCGCGGAAAACTGGTGGGCGCTATCAACTCTCCGTTGAGCGGTATTGTTTCAGCTATCAGCAGCCCGCAGCGCGGTCTGGTGAACGTGCTGGATCAGTATGCAAAACGTTTGCAGGAAGCGTAAATTTACGGGCCGTTCTCCCCAGATTTACCCCTCCCTGTTACAAGGTGTTACCAAATCAACAATTAAAATGAGGTTCCATTTCAATGCCTGTTGAATTAGATGACAAGACAAGTAAGATTTTCGAAGAAATCAAAACCTTGAGCTTTTTGCAAACCGCCAACCTGGTAAAAGCGTTCGAAGATGAGTTCGGTATCACCGCCTCCGCTCCGATGGCTGTGGCCGCTATGCCCGCCGCTGGTGGCGCTGCCGCTGAAGAAGAAGTCACTGATGTGACCGTAATCTTGAAAGATGCTGGCAGCAACAAGATCGCTGTTTTGAAAGAAGTGCGCGCCATCACCGGCTTGGGCTTGAAAGAAGCCAAAGATTTGGTAGACGCTGCTCCTAAGCCGATCAAAGAAGGCGTGAAAAAAGAAGACGCCGCCAAATTGAAAGAGCAATTGGAAGCCGCTGGCGCTACCATCGAAATCAAGTAATCGCATCATAGGCAAGGGAAAACCGAGCAAGCCAATCCCAAGGAATGGCAACTTGGTTTTCCTTTTGCCTATGAAATTTTGCGTTTCTTTATGTCCTTGATATAGTGGGATATTATTTGACCCCGATTATATTTATGACCGTGACCTGATTCAGTCTCTAGCGCGCAATCCATCACTCTAACTACGTTTTCAATTACGACGAGGTTCACAATGGCAGCAAAGACCATGCGTTCAACCCTTCCAGGTATTGGGTCTCTCCCCCTGGAGCAGCTACCAGATTTGGCTGAAATTCAAAAGAATTCTTTTAACTGGTTTATTACCGAAGGTCTTAAAGAAGAGCTCTTATCCTTCTCTCCAATTCGTGACTACACCGGTCGTTTAGAGCTTTACTTCCTGCCAGAGTACAGTTTTGACAAGCCCAAGCACACCGTAGAAAGCGCTCGTCTCCACGATACTACTTATGCGCGCCAATTGAGAATTATGCTTCGCCTGGTGAACCGGGATACCGGGGAAATCAAGGAGCAAGAGGCCTACATTGGCGAGATCCCCATGATGACCGATCGGGGTACTTTTATCATTAACGGTGCCGAGCGGGTTATTGTCTCCCAGATCGTCCGCTCTCCCGGGATTTATTACAAAAAAGATCAGGCTTTGAACGGGAAGCGTATCTTTAACGCCACCATGATCCCCAATCGCGGCGCCTGGTTGAAATTTGAGACCGATATCAACGACGTTATCTATGTCAAAATTGACAAAAATCGGAAGATTTTGGCCACTACCCTGTTGCGGGCTTTGGGTCTCTCTGTTGCGGAAATGGAAAACCAATTCCGCCATTTTGACTATTTGAAAAAGACTTTGGACAAGGATCCCACGGAAACTACCGAGGAGGCCTTGATTGAGGTTTACAAGAAGCTGCGTCCCGGCGATCCTCCCAGCGTTAGCGGTGGTCGTTCGTTGTTGGAAAGTCGTTTCTTTGATGAAAAGCGCTATGACTTGGGCAAAGTGGGTCGTTACAAGGTCAACAAAAAGCTGGGCTTGTCCGCACCAGATACCGTGCGTGTTTTGACCAACGAAGACATCGTGTCCGCCATCGACTATCTGATTAACCTGAACTACGATGATGGACAAGTGGATGATATCGACCACTTGGGGAACCGTCGAATCCGCGCTGTCGGGGAACTGCTGCAAAACCAGTTCCGGGTGGGTTTAACCCGTCTGGAGCGGATTGTTAAGGAGCGGATGACCCTGCAAGACATTGATACGCTGACTCCCAACAACCTGCTCAATCCCAAACCTCTGTTGGCTGCCATCCGGGAGTTCTTTGGATCTTCTCAGCTGTCTCAGTTCATGGATCAGACCAACCCATTGTCGGAATTGACCCACAAACGTCGTTTGTCTGCCTTGGGGCCTGGCGGTTTAACCCGCGAGCGGGCCGGTTTTGCCGTTCGGGATATTCACCCCAGCCACTACGGAAGAATCTGTCCGGTCGAAACGCCGGAAGGGCCGAACGCTGGTTTGATTGGCTCTTTGGCGACTTATGCCCGGGTGAATGAGTACGGTTTTCTGGAAACGCCTTACTGGGAAGTTAAAGATGGAAAGCTGACCGGTGAAATTCACTTTTTGTCAGCCGATGAAGAGGATAAATACCGGGTAGCCCCCGGTGATGCCACTCGTGCCGAAGATGGCACCCTGACTGGTTCAGCCGTTCCGGTTCGTTATCGCAATGAATTCACCATCACTGACCCTGATACCGTCGATTACGTTGGGGTTTCTCCCATTCAGATTGTCTCGGTGGGTACCGCCCTCATCCCCTTCCTGGAGCATGACGACGCCAACCGTGCGTTGATGGGCTCCAACATGCAACGGCAATCGGTGCCGCTGGTTTCCGCGGAACGTCCTATGGTTGGAACCGGTCTGGAGCGTCGGGTGGCCATGGACTCCGGTATGTCGCTGGTTTCCGAAGTGGAAGGCAAAGTCGAGCGCGTGACTGGCGAGAGCATTGACATTCGTGGGAAAGACGGCAAACTCCATTCCTACCCCATGATCAAGTACCTGCGCAGCAACCAGGACACTTGCTTGAACCATCGTCCCATCGTCCGTGCGGGTGATTCTGTGGATGTCGGGCAAGTCATTGCCGACGGCGCAGCCAGCCAGCAAGGCGAATTGGCTTTGGGTCGCAACATCATGGTGGCCTTTATGCCTTGGGAAGGCTACAACTTCGAGGACGCCATCCTGATCAGTGAGCGCCTCATTCACGATGACGTGTACACCAGTATTCACATCGAGAAACTGGAAGTAGACGCCCGAACCACCAAATTGGGCCCCGAGGAAATCACCAGGGAAATTCCCAACGTGGGCGAAGACGCTTTGCGGAACCTGGATGAGCGTGGCATCGTTCGCGTCGGTGCCCGTATGTTTGCTGGCGATATCCTGGTGGGCAAGATTACCCCCAAAGGGGAGTCCGAGCATCCGCCGGAAGAGAAGCTGTTGCGAGCCATTTTCGCCGAGAAGGCCCGTGACGTCAGAGATAATTCCCTGCGTGTTCCCCACGGTGAAGGCGGTCGGGTTGTCGATGTCAAAGTGTTTGATCGGGAAAAAGGTGATGAATTGCCGCCGGGTGCCAACACCGTTGTCCGGGTTTATCTGGCTCAAAAGCGTAAAATCAGCGTAGGGGACAAAGTCGCTGGACGTCATGGAAACAAAGGGATTGTTTCCAAGATTCTGCCCATCGAGGATATGCCCTTCATGCCCGATGGAACCCCCATTGACATCGTTTTGAACCCGCTGGGCGTACCCTCCCGTATGAACGTGGGCCAAACCTATGAAACCCTGTTGGGCTTGGCGGCGCACTTGACCGGTAAGCACTACGAAGTGCCTCCGTTTGATGAAATGTATGGTGAAGAAGCGTCTCGTACTGCCGTTACCAAAGAACTACAAACTGCCATTGATGAAGCTGGTATTGACTGGATTTTCAGCGATGGCAAGGCTGTCCTGTACGATGGACGGAACGGCGAGCCCTTTGCCAACCGGGTCGCCATTGGTCGGATGTACGTTATGAAATTGGTTCACTTGGTAGACGACAAGATCCACGCCCGTAGCACCGGTCCTTACAGCTTGGTTACCCAGCAGCCGTTGGGTGGTAAGGCTCAATTCGGTGGCCAGCGCTTTGGGGAGATGGAAGTATGGGCTCTGGAAGCTTATGGTGCCGCCTATACCCTTCAGGAAATGCTAACCATCAAGTCTGACGACGTGGTGGGTCGTTCCCGGGCTTATGAAGCCATCGTTAAAGGTGAAAACCTGAACCGACCCAGTATTCCTGAGTCTTTCAAGGTACTGGTTCGTGAAATTCATAGTATTGGCCTGGATATTACAGTGAAAAAACGACTGAAAGACGGTCGTGAGGTTGAAATCGATTTGATGGCGGACGAAGCGGCTCGTGCTCCCAAGCGCGAATTTGCCTCCGCTGGCAACGAGCTGCTCAACTTCTTCTCTGCCAATTCCGATTCGATTTAAAGGAGCACCACTGTGGTAAGCACCAATATTGACCAGTTTGATTTCATCAAAATCGGGATTGCCTCCCCCGAGCGCGTAATGAATTGGTCTCACGGCGAGGTGATGAAGCCTGAGACCATTAACTACCGAACCCTGAAACCGGAGCGGGACGGCTTGTTCTGTGAGCGTATTTTTGGCCCTTCCAAAGATTGGGAGTGCTACTGCGGTAAGTACAAACGGGTTCGTCACCGGGGTATCGTCTGCGAGCGTTGCGGCGTAGAGGTGACCGAATCCAAGGTGCGTCGTCACCGGATGGGTCATATTAAATTGGCCGCACCGGTTACTCACATTTGGTTCCTGAAAGGGATTCCCAGCTACCTGGGCCTGATTCTGGATATGTCCCTCAAGGATTTGGAGCAAGTCATTTACTTTAACTCCTACGTGGTACTGGATCCGGGAAACACGGAACTGAAAGCCAACCAGCTTCTGTCTGAGGAAGAGTACGAAAACATTCTGGAAGAGAACGAGGAAGCTCAGCTAGAAGTCGGTATTGGCGCTGAAGCCATTCAGATTTTGCTGTCTCGCTTGAACTTGCAGGAAATGAGCGACGCGTTGAAGCAGGAGCTGGAAGAAATTACCGGTTCCAGTCAAAAGCGGGTTAAGCCCCTCAAGCGCTTGCGCTTGGTGGAATCTCTGCTGCAAAGTGGTACCAATCCTTCCTGGATGGTCATGGATGTATTGCCAGTCATTCCCCCTGACTTGCGTCCTATGGTGCAGTTGGATGGTGGGCGTTTCGCCACTTCTGACCTGAACGATCTGTACCGTCGAGTCATCAACCGCAACAACCGTTTATCCCGTCTGCTGGAAATGGGCGCTCCCGAGATTATCGTGCGTAACGAAAAGCGGATGTTGCAGGAAGCGGTGGATGCCCTGATTGACAACGGACGTCGTGGCCGCACCGTAGTGGGCCCCAATAACCGTCCGCTGAAGTCCTTGTCTAACATTATTGAAGGAAAGCAGGGCCGCTTCCGTCAAAACTTGCTGGGTAAGCGGGTTGACTACTCGGGTCGGAGTGTTATCGTGGTTGGCCCAAGGCTCAAACTGCACCAGTGCGGCTTGCCCAAAGAAATGGCCATTGAGCTGTTCAAGCCGTTCGTTATCAATAAGCTGATTGAGCGCGGTGAAAGCCAGAACATCAAGTCGGCCAAAAAGACCATTGAGCGTCAGGAAACTGTGGTTTGGGATGTTCTGGAAGAGGTTATCAAAGGCCACCCTGTACTGCTGAACCGGGCCCCAACGCTGCACCGTTTGGGGATTCAATCCTTTGAGCCGGTTTTGGTGGAAGGGCGAGCCATTCAGCTTCACCCGCTGGTTTGTACCGCTTTTAACGCTGACTTTGACGGCGACCAGATGGCTGTTCACGTTCCTTTGTCGGTGGAAGCCCAAACTGAAGCCCGTATGCTGATGATGGCCACCAATAACGTATTGCAGCCTTCAACCGGCAAACCAATTATTACCCCCTCCCAGGATATGGTTTTGGGCATTTACTACCTGACCCTGGACAACCCCCACGCCACCAAAGGCGCAGGCATGAAATTCTTTAGCTTTGAAGACGCTTTGGCGGCTTTTGAAGCGGGAGTGATTGAACTGCACGCCAAGGTCATTGTGCGTGATGAAGGTGGTCAACTCATTGAAACCACCGCAGGACGGATTATCTTCAACAAAACCGTCCGTCAATCGGTTCTCCAGTAAGCATTGAACGAGGTAACAGGCACCCATGAGCATCCTATCGCCCAACAAATCCCAGAAAAAGCAGTTGGACTTCATCAACAAGGTGGTTGATAAGAAGGAACTGAACCGCTTACTGGCCAAGGTTTATGCCGAAATGGGCATGGCCAAAACCGGTACGCTGGCCAACAACCTGAAGGATTTGGGCTTCCGCTACGCTACCAAAGCAGGCGTCACCATTTCCATTGACGATTTAAGTGTTCCTGAAGCAAAGAAGAGCCTGATCAACGATGCGGAAGCAGAGATTGAGCGGGCTACCCAGCGCTTTATGAAAGGTGAGATCACCGAGGTAGAGCGTTACACCAAAGTTATCGACACCTGGAGCGAAACCACTGAAAAATTAACCAAATCGGTGGTTGATAACTTCGATCGCCTGAACCCGGTTTATATGATGGCTTTCTCCGGTGCCCGGGGGAACATCAGCCAGGTTCGTCAGTTGGTTGGTATGCGGGGTTTGATGGCTGACGCCCAAGGTCAGATCATCGACTTGCCCATTAAATCTAACTTCCGGGAAGGCTTGAGCGTAACCGAGTACATCATTTCCAGTTACGGTGCCCGGAAGGGTCTGGTAGACACCGCCTTAAAAACCGCTGACTCTGGTTATCTGACTCGTCGTTTGGTAGACGTTGCTCAGGATGTCATCATTCAGGAGGCCGATTGCGGCACCACCAACGGTATCCCCATGCGGGCCATCATGGAAGGTGAATCCGAGATTATGTCTCTGGTAGACCGGGTCATCAGTCGGGCAGCCGCTGTCAACGTGGTTAATGAAGACGGTGAAGTGCTGGTTCCTGCCGGTGAAATCATCACCTTGGCCTTGGCAGAAGTGATTGAGAAGTCCAACATCAAAGAAATTCTGATGCGCTCTGTATTGACGTGCGAAAGCCAGGTAGGTATCTGCCAAAAGTGCTACGGATGGTCGTTAACCAGTAACAAGATCGTTGATATTGGTGAAGCCATCGGGATTATCGCGGCACAGAGTATCGGGGAGCCAGGCACTCAGCTGACCATGCGTACCTTCCACACGGGCGGTGTGTTCAGTAGTCTGGGTAAGCGCGAAATGTTCAAGTCCAAGCACGAGGGCGAAGTGGTCAGCAAGTTGCCCACCCGTGACTTCCGAACCCGACATGGGGATACGGTGCAGATGACCACCCGTGATTGCACTCTGGAGATCAAAGGTGCTGATGGCAAGACCAGCAAGTACAACTTGCCCTTCAACACGCAAGTTATGGTGGCCACGGGCGATAAGGTGAAAAAAGATCAGATTATCGCCTCGTTTGAGCCGACTGCCGGTCGTAAAACCGAACGGGCTACTAAGGATATTACTGGCAGCATGAGCGGTGAAGTCTGGTTTGATGGCTTTGACGCCGATGAAAAACGGGATCGTCAGGGAAACATCAGTCGTACCGCCAACCGTCCCGGTACCATCTGGGTCTTGGGCGGCGACGTGTACAACTTGCCGACAGGCGCCAAGCACATGGTTAAGGATGGCCAGGTGCTTAACGTCGGAGAGATTATCGCTGAAACCCACGTGGTCAGTGAGCATGGCGGTGAAGTTCGCATTCCTGCTGATCTCGAAATCGAAGAACACAAGGTTGGCAAGGAAACCGTTAAAAAAATCATCAACGGTAAAGACTTGACCATCATTATCGCCAGCATTTCGCCCAGCAACGCCGAATTGGTACAGACTAAGAAAGAGCAGCTGTGGAAAGTGGGCGATGATGAGGAGACTTACATCGTCAAATCTCCACAAGGTACTTCGCTGGAAAACGGCAGCGTGGTGGCCGAGTTGATTGATGAAAGCATGGCCGTTCCCACCAGTGGGCAAATCCGCTACCTGGATGTGGAAGTGGACGAGCAGCGTATTTTGACCCAATCCGGGAAGATCCTGTTCCTGCCGGAAGAAATTCATCAGGTCAGCAAGGACATTTCCTTGAAAGTGCCTGGCATTGAATCTGGCATGGAAGTGACTGCCGGCACGGAGATCGTCAAGGGCATTACCTGTCAAACTGACGGTATCGTGGAAATCGTGGAAGAAAATGACATTATCCGTGAAGTGGTGGTTCGTCCCGGTAAGCTGTTCCGGGTCGATGACATCAGCACCCTGAACGTGGACGATGGCACCGTGGTCAGCAAGGGAACCGAAGTGGCCCCTGGCATTAAGGCCACCGAGGACTGCGTGGTTACCGTCAACTTCCAGATTGATGTACCTGAAGACGATGAAGAGGACATTGAGGATACCAGCGATCTGGAATATGCCGAAGTCCTGCTACGTCCTTACCAGGAGTTCATCATCGAACCTCGCAAGGTCAAGATTGATTTTGAATCCACGGATCCCGACAACATCACGATTGTTCCGGTGACCCAATTGCAGGTGAAGGATGGCGATAAGATCCGTCACATTGAGGGCGCCCCGATTTTGAGAACCAGTCTGGTTCTGCAAATGAAAGGGTATTTGGAGCGCCTGAAGGCCGTTGCCGAAATCAAGGACGGCGGTAAAAAAGAGGGCGATAACCTGAAGGTGGTGGTTCTGGAGAACTTGACCATCCGTCGGGAAAACCCCTCAGGCTTCAGCTCTCAGAAAACGGCCACCCAAACCCAGTTGTTGGTGGAAGACGGTCAAGTCATCGACAAACGCTCTCCGGTGGTAAAAACCCAGGTTATCACCCACACCAAAGGTCGGGTCAGCTTGGGTAACGCAGCCAATGACAAGGATGTACGTCGGGTTCTGCTGATTACGGACGATCATGAGACCGTTATCGAAACCAGCACCAAGCCCACCGTTAAAGTTGGTGACTTCGTGACCATGGATCAGGAAATCGCCGCGGTGGACAAAACCCCTATTTCCGGTCAAATTACCGCTGTTGATGGGAATTCCGTCACCATTCGGGAATCTCAACCCTACCTGATCTCCGGTGGTACCTTGCTGCAAGTTGAAAACCGGGCTCTGACGCAACGTGGCGACTTGATTGCCTCGCTGATCTTTGAACGGCAGAAGACTGGAGACATCGTCCAGGGTCTACCCCGGGTTGAGGAACTGCTGGAAGGCCGGAAACCCAAGGAATCCGCCATCATCGCTCCCGTAGACGGTTCGGTGGAAATCATTTGGGAAGAAGATGTTCAGCGCTTGTACCTGACCAGCATCAACGGTCGGGAGGAAATCTCCATCCCGGTTGGTTCCAACATCGTCGTGGAGAACAAGCAAACCGTTAAAGCCGGTCAAGCCTTGACTGATGGCCCGATTAACCCCCACGATATTCTGGTGGTCTCCGGTATTGAGGCCGTTCGGGAATACCTGGTGGAAGAGGTTCAGCGGGTTTACCGGTCTCAGGGCGTAGAAATCGCCGACAAGCACATCGAAGTTATCGTACGTCAGATGACCAAGAAGGTTCGTGTGGATGAAGCCGGTGATACCACTCTATTGGGCGGCGAACTGGTGGATGAAAAAGCGGGTGCGGAAGCCAACCGTGTCATTGAAGGCAAAGAAGGCAAGCTGCCTGCCGAGTACCACCCGGTGCTGCTGGGTATTACCAAGGCCAGCTTGAACACGGAAAGCTTCATCTCTGCGGCATCTTTCCAGGAAACCACCCGTGTTCTGACCGAAGCGGCCGTGGAAGGCAAAAGAGATTTCTTGCGTGGATTGAAGGAAAACGTCATTATCGGCCGTCTCATCCCGGCTGGTACCGGCTTCCCTCACTTCAAGGACGAGCGCGCCGATATGTTCGACGACGCCGAACAGGCATTGGCCGCCAAGTCCTCGCTGCGTAAGCCTTCCGCTATTCTGGAAGAGATTGAAAGCATGTTCGGTTCACCGGAAATCTCGGAAGAGACCATGGAAAGCCTGCTCATCGACGACTCCTCCATGCACGTGGAAACCATCGGCGCTGTGGAAGGCGAAGACGAAGATTTCTCCAGCGATGCGATTTTAGACGACTAGGATTCATCGAAACTGCAACACGAAAACCACCGCATCTTTTTCAGGGCGGTGGTTTTCTTATGAACAGACCATTTAAAGACCGGTGTTTTTAGAGTAAAATAGCGGCCACTCTGGTAGTTTCCCTCAAGCAGAATTGATGATTTGCCCCATGTCTACGACACAAGTTGTTTGCTTTTCCGATAGCCTGAAGCAATTGAAGCGGCGCAAGGCCATGAAGTACTTCCATGAAGGGTACCGGGCGCAGTTACAGCGGGATTATTACAAGGCTATTGAAAAATACCAGGAGTCCATTGAGGTTTACCCGACAGCTGAAGCCCATACTTTTTTGGGCTGGACGTACAGCTTTTTAGGCGAGCTGGAGAATGCCATTGAGGAATGCCAGCGCGCCATTGAAGTGGATCCCGATTTTGGCAATTCTTACAACGATATTGGTGCTTACCTGATCGCTAAGGGCAAATACCAGGAAGCGGTGCCTTACTTGCAGCAAGCCTTGAAGGCTAAGCGCTACCGGGCCTATCATTTTGCCCACTTTAATCTGGGACGGGCCAAAGAGTATCAGGGCGACATTATCAACGCATTGCGTCATTACAAATACGCCTTGGAGCTGGAACCCCGTTACCTGATTGCTCATAAGGCCATTGAGCATTTGAAAAAGTGTACGCTGAACTAGGCGTAAGTATTTGGGCTATTTCTGCCAAAGCGCTGGGAATAAGCCAAAATAGGGTATGATAGTTAGCGTTTTGGGACTATATGTTTTAGGGCATGGGCTTTTTATCCCGATTGATTTATAACTGTTTGCTTTGGCTGGGTTTGGTCATCCTCAGCCCACTTTGGGTTGCCTATTTGGCCAGTGTGCCCAAGGCTCGGGCTGGCTTGAAATCCAAACTGGGCATGTACCCGGATGAGCTAAAAAAAACTTTCAGTAGAAAATCCAAGCCTCGCCTGTGGTTTCATGCTGTTTCCGTGGGCGAGTTTAACGCCATTAAAACGCTGATTCCCCATTTGAGTGATTACTATGACGTGGTTATTTCCACCACCACTCAAACTGGACAAGACCTGGCTCTGCGCACTTTTCCCCAGCTGACCGTGTTCTATTTCCCTTACGATTTTCTTTGGGTCATTGACAAGGCCTTGCGGCATATTCAACCGGATTTGGTCGTTATCACCGAAACCGAACTATGGCCTAATTTCATTCATGAAGTGACCCAGGTGCGGGGTGTACCTCTGATTTTGATCAATGGTCGTTTGTCTCAGCGCTCCTTTAAAAGCTATCAGTGGATCACCCCTCTCATCAAGCCCTGTCTGAACGAGATCACACACCTTTATATGCAATCTCAGGCGGATGCCGATCGCATGGTGCGTTTGGGACAGCTCAGCCCGGAGCAGTGGACGGTTGCGGGGAATTTAAAGTTTGATCTCATTCCCACCGTGGATGAGGACAAGCAAACACAATTGGCTCACCTGCTGAATATTCACCGGGGCGATACGGTGTTAACCTTCGCCAGCACACACTCCGGCGAAGATTTACCTTTGCTTGAGAGTTACCTGAGCCTTAAAAAAGATTTCCCCGAACTCAAGCTCATTCTGGCGCCCCGTCACCCCGAGCGTTTGCCGGAAATTAAAACCATTCTCAATAATAAAGCGGTTTCTTATGCGGTGCGAAGCCAGTTATCCGCAACCCATCCCAATCAGCAGGACGTTTTGGTACTTGATTCGATTGGGGAACTGCTCACCGTGTACAGCCTTTCCAGCATTGCGGTGATGGGGGGGAGCTTTATCGAACGTGGCGGGCAAAACCCATTAGAGCCCCTCAGCCAGGGCATTCCCGTTGTTTTTGGCCCGCACATGCACAATTTTAGTGAAATTAGCCGATTGGTGATAGAAGGCGGAGCGGGGGCTCAGGTTCAGACACAGGATGAACTGATCAACGCGGTCACCAGCTTGCTCACCCAACCCGAAATTTATCAAATGATTTCGGAAAAAGGACTCCAGCTCATCGAAAACAACCGAGGGGCCAAGGCCATTATTCTAAAAGCCATTGGGAACCATCTACCCGCTTAAAAATTTTTGAGCGCTGTAGGAAGTCAAGCGAGCTAAATCCCCAAACTTTGGTTAAACTAGGGATACCGTTTCATTCGGAAAATCAGGAGGGGGCTTTCCAATGGCCATGATCGAAACCGTGCCAACCGTGTCCTTAACCGGTGCGCCCAAGGGCACCCAAAAAGTCTGCAAATCGTGGCTGACGGAAGCGGCCTATCGTATGCTGCTGAACAATCTGGATCCAGCAGTAGCGGAAGACCCTCAGGCTTTGGTGGTGTATGGCGGCACGGGCAAAGCGGCTCGAAACCCCGCTTGTCTGGCTAAAATTTTGGAAACCCTGAAAACACTGGAAAACGATGAAACCCTGCTGGTGCAATCCGGCAAGCCGGTGGGGGTCATGAAATCTCACCCGGACGCCCCCCGTGTGCTGATTGCTAATTCCAATCTGGTGCCGGCCTGGGCGGATTGGGAGCATTTTAGAGAGTATGAGCGCCTGGGCTTGACCATGTACGGGCAGATGACCGCCGGGAGCTGGATTTACATTGGCAGCCAGGGCATTGTGCAAGGCACGTACCTCACCTTTGCGGAAGCCGCTCGCAAGCATTACAACAGCGATTTAAGCGGAAAATTTGTCCTCTCCGCGGGGATGGGAGGCATGGGCGGCGCTCAGCCACTGGCCGTCAAAATGAACAATGGCGTCTTTTTGGGTATTGATGTGGATGCGGCTCGCATCCAAAAGCGCTTGGACACGGGTTATATGGATAAACTGGCCCGCTCTCTGGATGAGGCTTTGCAGTGGGTGCAAGCCGCCGTGGCCAAAAAAGAAGCGGTTTCCATCGGCTTGGTGGGCAACGCCGCCACTATTTATGATGAGTTGGTACAGCGCAACGTCATCCCCGATATGGTGACCGATCAAACCTCGGCCCACGATCCGCTGGTGGGCTACTTGCCGGAAGGCTTGAGTCTGGCGGAAGGAGCGGCCCTGCGTCAGCGAGACCCCGAGGCTTATGTGCATCAATCCAAAGCGGCTATGGCCAAGCAGGTGCAGGCCATGCTGACCTTTCAGCAGCGGGGGGCCGTGGTGTTCGATTACGGCAATAACATCCGCCAACAGGCCAAAGCAGAAGGGGTGGAGAATGCCTTTAACATTCCCGGCTTTATTCCCGAGTACATTCGGCCCCTGTTCTGCGAAGGCTCTGGCCCTTTCCGCTGGGTGGCCCTGTCCGGCGATCCGGAAGACATTCGGGTCACTGATGAGGCGCTCATGGCGGCGTTTCCGGATAATAAACTCTTGATCAACTGGCTGACCCTGGCCCAAAAGCACATTCAATTTCAGGGCTTACCGGCTCGCATTTGCTGGCTGAATTACGGGGAGCGGGCCAAGGCGGGCAAAATCTTTAACGATCTGGTGGCCGCTGGCAAAGTCAAAGCCCCCATCGTCATCGGGCGGGATCATCTGGATTGCGGCAGCGTGGCCTCCCCCAACCGGGAAACGGAAGGCATGAAGGATGGTTCCGATGCCATTGCTGACTGGCCGATTTTAAACGCTCTGATTAACGCAGTGAACGGGGCTACCTGGATTTCCTATCACCACGGGGGCGGGGTGGGCATTGGCTATTCCCTGCATGCCGGTATGGTTATTGTGGCCGATGGCACCCCGGAAGCGGAAGCCCGCTTGCAGCGGGTGCTGACCTCTGATCCGGGTATGGGGGTTATTCGCCACGTGGATGCCGGATACGAGGAGGCCAAAGTGGTGGCCCGAGCCAAAGGCGTGCAAGTCCCCTTTTTGGATTAAAAGTTGCACTGGCTTTAGGTTAAGACTTTGCCTTGGCCTGCTGATGCTGCTCGATTTTTTCACGGATCTTCTTTGTCAGCTCGATTTGCTCGGGTGTTTGCTCGACTTGCTTGGCAATCAGGAGGTCTTGATCGAGGGAAGGCTCCAGTCGATTCAAAAGTCCACTGGCCACAGCGGTGCCTAACTTATTGCTTTTTTCCAGGGAATCAATGGCATCGTGCAAGCGGTTGTAACCAGGTTTCAAATCGTCGGGTATTTTATTGTTTTCTACATTGTTTTGTAGAACGGTTTTGCTGACTGCGGCTTCTTTTTTCAGCCATTGTTCCACTTTCGGTGTTTTAATCAGGGTGGTTAGTTTTTGTTTGTATTGCTCAAGTGAATTGTCCAAAGCAAAGTCGACTTTATGACTAAAAAGCCGTTTGAAGGTGTTGCCGATGTCCTGAAAAAAACGCTTCAACCGCTGCCCCACCTGTTTCCAAAAGCCTTCAATCTTATTATCTTCGTATTCGTCGACACCTCTTAAAAAACTGTCTCTTTTGTTGTCTGTTGATTGATCAGTCTGTGTAGAAGCCTCTTGAGCAGCTGGTGCGTTTGGCGTTTCACCGTTACCAAAACGCACGGTGCATTGGGCGGGAAGTCCTTTTGGGGACAGGGGTAATACGGGTTTGGAGACGGAAAGGCTGGGCACGGTGGAAACACTCCTGTTGGGTTTAAAGCTGATAACTTTTGCGCGATGTATATTTGCGCGATGCATTCAAAGAAACCCTGGGCAATTTTATTTATTAAACCGACTATAATGGGTTTGTTGCTAAACAAGGGCGATGCAATTTTTCCCGCAACAATTATCGGACAATCACTGTCTGATTGGGCGAGTTAATTTCAAACAGGGGTAGACAGAGGCTGGATTCTATGAACACCGTTTTCATCCACAACATTGGACAACTGGTCACCGTGGATGCGGCCCGCATGACCGTGGACAATCCGCTGGGGATTATCCAGAACGGGGCCATTCTGTTTGAAAACGGAAAAATCGCCTGGGTGGGCCCTGCCACGGAAGTGAACCGGACTGATTATCCCAACGCCCAGTGGGTGGACGCCCGGGGGCGGGTTCTGCTGCCCGGCCTGATTGATTCCCACACCCACACCATTTTCGCGGGCGATCGGGCCAACGAATTTGAAATGCGCCTGCAAGGCAAAAGCTATCTGGACATCGCTCAGGCAGGCGGGGGGATTTTAAAAACCGTGCAAGCCACCCGGCAAGCCAGCCCCGAGGAACTCAGCGCCCTGACCCTGCAACGGTTGAAGCGCATGCTGGCTTTGGGCGTGACCACCGTGGAAATTAAAAGCGGCTATGGGCTGGATTTTGACAGCGAGCTGAAATGCCTGCGGGTGCTTCAGGCCATGCGAGGGGAAGCGCCGGTGGATATCGTGCCCACCTACATGGGGGCGCACGACATTCCCCCGGAATATCAGGGCCGCACAGACGCTTACGTGGAGCAGCTGTGTGAGGTGCAAATTCCGGCGGTGGCTGCGCAAAAGCTGGCTGACTTTTGTGATGTGTTTTGCGAACAAGGGTACTTCGATGTGGCCCAGTCCCGGCGCATTTTGGAGACTGCCCGCAAACACGGCCTTAAACTGAAACTGCATGCGGAAGAATTTTGCGATCTGGGCGGAGCGGTTCTGGCTGGGGAATTGCAGGCCACATCAGCCGATCATTTACTGCATGTGTCCGATGAGGGGATTGCCGCCTTGAAAGCCGGAGGCACCGTGGCCACCTTGCTTCCGGGTACGGCCTTTTATTTGCGAATAAAAGACTACGCCCCAGCCCTGAAGCTGCTGGCCGTCGGGGTGCCTGTGGCGTTGGCTACCGACTTTAACCCCGGTAGCTGCGTGATTGATAACCTGCAACTGATTATGGCGCTGGCTTGTCTGCAAATGAACTTGCCCCCGGTGGACGTGATCAAGGCGGTAACCATCCATGCGGCTAAAGCGCTGGATTTACACCATGATCGGGGGAGTTTGACGGTGGGCAAGCGGGCCGATGCGGTGCTGTTTGACATCCACAGTTACAACGAGCTGTTGTATCGGGTGGGCAGCAATTTACTAAACGATGTTTATGTGGCCGGTCAGCACTTTTCCCGCACCCAGTTAGAAGCCCAATGCCAACCTGTGACTTAATGTTAGGGAATGCTCCCTTCACAACACGTTTGCAACTGTTTGAGTACAGTGAGTTAAAAAGAAGGCTTGGCAAATATTGCCAGAAGCAATTCCAAGGCTTGTCCGAGCAGTACGCGGTTTTGCAAACGTGTTGTGAAGGGAGCTATTCCCTGATGTTATCAATGTTATCGCTGACGACCTAACAGGGACTAATGCTTGCCGCTCACTACTTCCGCAGAATGACCTGATCCAGGCCATCCACCTCTTGTAGCTGCACATTGACCCGTTCCTGCTTTGCGGTAGGAATGTTTTTGCCCACGTAATCGGCCCGAATGGGTAACTCTCGGTGGCCCCGATCCAGCAGTACCAACAACTGCACCCCAGCCGGTCGTCCGTAGCCGTTTAAGGCATCTAAAGCCGCCCGCACACTGCGTCCGCTATACAGCACATCATCCACCAGCACCACGGTTTTGCCGGTTAACTCTACCGGCACCAGACTTTCAGAAGCGGGCTTGAAGGTCTGAGCGGTGTCATCCCGATACAGGGTGACATCCAGGTAGCCTACCGGCACGGTCTTGCCTTCCAGCGCTTGCAGCAGTTTGGCCATCCGCTCGGCCAGTGGTTTGCCTCGGGTAACGATCCCCAGCAGAACCACGTTCTCAATGCCCTGGTTTCGCTCGATGAGTTCATGGGCCAGCCGTTTTAAGCTGCGCTCGATGTCGCTGGCGTTGAAAATAACCACTTCGTTGTGCTGCTCGATCGACATGGAGACTCCTTTGCGAAATAGGGCGTTACACTGGGCTTGGCTGACGCTCCAGCCTGTATAGTTCATTGAGGATGGCATTGGCCTTGCGCAGGCATTCCCGGTATTCATGGGGCCCCACGGCGTCGTGGACAATCCCCGCTCCCACATGAACAGCCACATTATACCGCAGGGCGTCTGTGCCTTCGGGATTGGGCAGCGGTTTCAGGTAGACGCTGCGAATGAGTATGTTAAAATCCAGGGCCGAAGTGCTGGCGTCCAGATACCCCAGACTGCCGGTGTACAGCCCTCGAGAGACTGGCTCCAATTGGCTTAATAGTTCCACGCAGCGGATTTTGGGGCAGCCGGTGATGGTGCCCCCCGGAAATAAGGATCGTAGCAGATCCCAGCCCTTGGCCTCCGTCTTCAGCTGCCCGGCCACGTTGCTAACCAGGTGGGTGACATGCGAGTAGCGTTCCAGCACCAGAAATTCATCTACTGCGACCGAACCGGGCTGACACACCCGCCCCAGATCGTTGCGGGCCAAGTCAACCAACATGAGGTGTTCGGCCTGTTCTTTTTCGTTATTCAGTAGGGTCTGACCGATGGCCTCGTCCTCTTCGGGGGTGTGTCCCCGCCCTCGGGTTCCGGCAATGGGGCGGGTTTGGGCCCGTCCCCGCTCATCCAGTTGTACCAAACGCTCCGGGGAATTGCAGACCAGGATGCTCTCTGCCGATTTTAGAAAACCAGCGAAAGGAGAGGGGTTCTTCAGGCACAGGCGTTCAAACAAGGCGTAGGGATCGAGGCTGAGTTCCTTTTGTAGTTGCAGGGAGAGATTGGCCTGATAGACCTCTCCGTTAAAAATATCCCGCTTCAGTTGTTCCACCGCTTGGGTAAAGCCTTGCGGCTGAAAGGACACCTGAAAGCTGTCCAGGTAATCGGCCATGGCCGTGGCGTTCAAATTCAAGTCGGGTTCGCCGGAGAGACTCTCTGTGACCGTGAGGCTGGTTTGCCATAACTGCTGGTAGGTTGCGGCGTGTTGGGTGTTGTTACTTAAAACCGTCAGGGCGGCGGTTTTAAGGTTAATAAGCAACCAGTCCTCAAACTCGAACAAGTGTAATTCCGGCCAATCGGCGGTTTTGGGAGGGGCAGCCTGTTGCCAGCCGGAATCGCACCAGCGGTAAAACTCATACCCCAACACCCCGGCCAGTCCCCCGGCCATGGGCAAGCCCAGCGACTGCTTTTCGGTGGGCCATGGCTGGCATTGTTGCCGGGCCCGTTCCAATGTCTCAAACAGGTGTTGATGGGCATTCTCGTCGGTTAAGTCAATGCGTTGAGTATGCCCTTGATTCGTCCAGTGCAGGGTTTTTCCTTGCAGGCAAAGGGTTTGTCGGGCATGAAGCCCCACGATGACCCATTGATTTAAGGGGGTTACTGCTGCCGAGCCGCCCAGCATAAGGGCTTCCGCTGCGGATTCGCTCACCCGGCGGAAAAAGCGGTGCAGGTGATGGGTGGCCAGAGCCGCCATCCCTTAGGGCTGCTCCAGTTTGACCAGCAGGGCCTCGTCCATTTCAAAATTGGCGTAAACGTGCTGCACGTCATCATGGGACTCAATGGCGTCCATCAGCTTCAGCAGTGGTTTTGCCAGCTCAAGACTATCCACTTTCACCGTATTTTGAGGAATGCGGGTGACTTCCGCCGAATCCACCGCAATGCCCCCATCGCTCAGGGCCTGGGCTACGGCGTTTAAGGCCAGTGGTTCCGTAAAAATATCAAAGCCATCCTCATCCGGGTTGGCGGAAAAATCCGTGGCCCCGGCTTCCAGCGCCAGTTCAAACAGGGCTTCCTCGGTGTGGCTGGTTTGGGTCACCCGAATGAGGCCCTTTTGCTCAAAAATCCAGGCCACGCAGCCATCCGAGCCTAAATTGCCCTGATACTTGTTGAAGTAACTGCGAATATCCCCGGCGGTGCGGTTGCGATTGTCGGTCATGGCCTCAATAAAAATGGCCACCCCGCCCGGCCCATAGCCTTCATAGGACAGGTCTTCCAGTTGATCAGCGCCGCCAACGCCGGTGCCTTTTTCGATGGCCCGCTTAATGTTGTCGTTGGGTACGCCAGCCGCTTTAGCACGGGTAATGGCCGTTCTCAGCCGGAAATTGCCTTCCGGGTCGCCACCACCCAGTTTGGCGGCCATAATAATTTCTCGGGAGCATTGGGCGAAATTGGCGCCTCGCTTGGCGTCCTTAACCGCTTTGGTGCGCTTGATTTGAGCCCATTTAGAATGTCCAGCCATAATAAAATGTTATCACGAAGAAAGAAGCATGCTCAACCGCTCACGCTTAAATGTTTGTTTAAAAAAATTAAATGAAAGATCAAATGTTCCAAATTGTAAATTTATTGGTATTCTAGAGTTAAGAAGTGATGTGAGCGTTAGATGACCTACAAATCCCAAACCATTTCGGCGATCGTGATCACCGAAAATAATGCCGCTACCCTGGAGCGCTGTTTGTCCTCTCTGCACTGGGTGGATGAATTGGTGGTCTTTGATCGAGGCAGTACGGACGCGACCTTGAGCATTGCCCGGGGCTTTACGGACAAGGTTCTGTTTCATCCCTCCCGGAATTTAAACGTGGTTCGCCGGGATGCTCTCTCCATGGCCAAGTGCGATTGGTTGCTACTGGTAGAGCCCGATGAATGGGTAGAAGAGATGCTGCGCCACGAAGTGGATGGGGTGCTGTTAAACACACCCGCCCATCTCAATGGGTTTACCATTCCCCGGCAACTCAAGTTTCAAAACCAATGGATTTCAGTGCCTCTGGGCGATGAGCCCAAGCGGGTGCTTCGGCTGGTGCGCAAACAGCAGTGGCTGATTCGGGATAACTGGGAGTCTAGCCTGGCGGTCAATGGGGATGTGGGGAAGCTGGATCGTCCCCTGGGATACGAGCCTTTTACCACCGTGGAAAGCCTGTTTTATACGGTCAATAAACTTTCTACCTTGGCCGCTTACCAATACCTGGAAGCGCACGGTACGGCCAACGGGGCTCAAAAGCCCGCCAATTTAATCTTTAAAACCAAGCTGGCCGCCTGGAAACAGTTCTTTCTGATGGGCGGCTTGTTTAAGGGCATTACCGGCCAAATGCTGGCCATGGCCAACACCTTGCAGGTTTTTCTGAAGTACGCCAAAGTGCGGGCGCTCACGGTTCGCTCCTGAATGGACGGGAGGCCTTTGCCATGCCCAGCTATCATTATCGCTGTTCCCACTGTCAGCAGGAATCCATCCATACCCATGGCATGCTGGAAACCATCACCCCAGTGTGTGAGGCTTGCGGGCATTTTTGCGCCAAAGTGATATTATCTGCCCCCCAGGTTGTGGATAGTCTGGCGAAACCAGAGCAAAACCCGCTTGCGGTGAACCCGGTGGAGGGCACACACCAGTGCGGAAGTGATTGCGTCCTGCACCGTCGTTCATTGCGAGAGAACTTCGGCACAGAAACTCAGACGGGGTTCCCCTAATTAAAGCCCGGTGGCGGTATTGATGAGGCCAGGGTAGTGTTTCACTTTTTTGTAAGGTTGCGCTTCCACCACCCAATCCTGATCCAGCTGGCGGGTTTGAATAATTTCCAGCTGCGGGGCATCGGGCAAATCCAGCTGGAACGAGGGGCCAAAAGCGGCTTTGGCCATCTGATCCTTCAGGATTTTGGGGGCATAAAACAAGTAGAACTTGTTCACCAAATTTTCCGCTAGCAGGGATGAGGCCAGTCGCCCACCGGCCTCCACAAACAGGCTGTTAATCTCCAGTTCGCCCAATTGCGGCATCAGGGCTTTTAGGTTTAAGCCCGTGCCTGCCTCATCCAGTTCAATAATTTTGATTCCTTGCGCTTTGGCTTTCTGCGCGTTGGCGGTATTGTGGCTGGTTTTGGAGGTAACCACCCAGGTGGGGGCCTCGCCTTTGAAGATGTGGTACTTGTCCGGGTTAAGCCGGAACTGGCGATCCAGAATAATTTTGATGGGTTGCTTTTTAATATTCGGAATATCCCGCACCGTCAGTTGGGGATTATCGGCAATCACCGTTTCCGCGGTGGTTAAAATGGCATCGTAATGCTGCCGCAAATGATGGACATATTGCCGGGAAAAAGAGCCGGTCAGCCATTGGCTTTCTCCATGCCGGTTGGCGATTTTGCCATCCAGACTAAGCCCGAGCTTTAGCGTAACAAAGGGAGTTTTATGCACAATGGCGTGAAAAAAGAATTCATTCAGCCGCTTGCACTCAGCCTCTAAAAAACCGTAGCGCACGGAAATCCGGGCGTTTTGCAACATGTCTCGTCCCGCGCCAGCCACCAGTGGATTGGGATCTAAAGTGCCACACACCACCCGCTGGATGCCGGACTCAATAATTTTTTGAGTGCAGGGCGGTGTCCTGCCGTAGTGGTTACAGGGCTCTAAATTAACGTATAAGGTGCCGCCTTTGGCTTTGTCACCCGCCTGCTCCAGGGCGATGACTTCGGCGTGGGCTTCTCCGGCCCGCTGGTGGTAGCCTTCCCCCACCTTGCGTCCGGCGGCGTCCAGTACAATGGCCCCCACCATGGGGTTGGGGCTGACCATGCAGGCGCCCAATTCAGCCAATGCCAAGCAGCGGGCAATATAAGCCTCATCAATATTTTGATAGAGTAAAGGAGCGTGTACAGGCATAAGCGTTATTATAGCGTATGCTTTGTCCCGATGGGTATTGGGGCTGATTGAAAATCAGGAAACCCAGGAGCTTTATCCTGTGCCGGGATGTATCCCCTCCAGTGTGAGGCAATTTTGATTGCGGCTTGTTGTTCAATATCGTATTCTCTGAAGTTCTCTCGTTGATCATGGGATCAGGATTGTTATGCCAATTTCCTCTTTGCGGATTTTGCCCTGGGCTTGGCCCAAGTCCTCAATCAAGCCGGACAGGAATACGCCCTTGCCCGCCATAAATACAGATGCGTTTGGGGCTGCCGGCGTGGGTCAGGCAGCCGCCATGCCACTTGATACGCCCAGGGATACCCTGCACTTTCGGGGCAGGGAGCCAGAGGGGGCATGGGCCATCCAAAGGCAGGCGGTTCGGCAATTAAAAATCCCCTACGCCTTTAAAGTCTACCGGCGGGAAAAAGATCCTGCGCAGGGCAAAATTTCCAACTACCTGCCCCGCACCATTCAACCGGAAAATTTGGCAAGCCATTTGCGGGGCGCCAAATTAATTGCCCTCGGCGATCTGCACGGCTCTTATCAAAAACTGGTAGAAACATTGCTGGCCACTGGGTTGGCTACCATGCCCCCGGATAGCGCAGCGTCTTTCCGGGAAATTTCTGAGGCTTTTGCTCAGGATATTTGCACGGAGCCCAAGTATCCAACGGAGGCCAATCCTTTCCGGCGTTACGCGATTTCTCGTCTTAACCGGAATTCTCCAGAACAGTCTGAACGACTTTTGCAAAAGGCGCTTTTTTCTCAGGAGGCTATCGATGATATTCTTCAGCGTCAAAAACGGTATCAAGGGTACTATCAGCAATTAAGGCCGCTCATTCAACAGCTTCGCTGGACGGGAACGGAAGGTCAGCAATTGCTACTGATCGGCGACGTTTTGTCTGATCGGGGCGCTTTAGACTTTTTAACCCTGGATGTGATTGATCAAATCACCAGAAATCAACCCCATCGCTTAATTGGGCTGGCGTCTAATCATGATCATGCCGGGATGAAAACCTTGCTTTACGGCATGTTTCCGGTGGGTTGGGGCTTGGCTGCCTCTTTAGGTCGTTCCTTGCTGATAGCCACGGATGAGGACGCACAGGTTCGTTTATCGCTTCATCCTGAGGGGGAAACGGTTCGAGTGGCATTGCGAACCGAGGAGAGTCCGGGATCCCTTTCCGATTTCCGGGAGCGTTACCGTCGGTATGTGCAAGGATCCCAGCTGGTTCACTATCGGCCTGAACACCAGACCTTGTTTACCCATGCCCCTATTAACGCTACCGAAATTTCACAGTTGAACGATGTATTGTCCCAGCGCTATTTGGATTGCGCCCCCACCCCTCAATTCGATAGCAAATCCGGTCGCGTCCGTTTGAAGGATATTGGGGTTTGGCAATCCTGGGCCAACCGTTTTTGGCAAACCTATGCTGGCAGGGCCTTTGAGGAAAACTCCCTGAAAAACCCGGTGGAAGAAGTGCTGCTAAGCCAGGTGCCGGAGCAGGGTTTTTTATGGCGGCGTGACCCTTTGAAAAAGAAGGACAGCCTGCCATTTTTCAATAATGGCGCCCAGGCGTTGGTTCACGGGCATGATCGGGGCTCGCAAGATTCGCCTTTTTCCGTGCATCGTCAATTGTCACCGTTTCCCTGGAAGGTTCCCTACACGGTGATCAATCTGGATCAGGATACCCGTAAGACCGTTTACTCCGTGACAAGCCATCAGCCATGCAGCCTGTACGTAGAATTTTAGGCTGCTTTTGCCTCCCCGATCTGTGATCTGTCTTTTTTGGACCTGTCTTTTTTTGCCTGTGCAGAAGAAAAAGAAAAGGTGCCTTTTTTAGGGGCACCGTGTGGTTCATCAGGGAAAGAAAGAGAGAGATGTGGATTTATGTTTTAGGTATCGAAAGTTGCAGTCGATACTTGATACTCTGGATGGAGGATTTTGGGGGATGTGTTGCGGACTTGTTAAATCTGTAGCAAGAATTATGGATATACTGTTTTTATGCAACTGGAGAGCTTGCAATCAGTAAATTAGTTTGTGGGTCAAGAATGGGTTTCCTTCTGAAGGCTGGCTGAGGCGAAGCGTTTTATTCAAAGGGCATTTGGGTTTTATGGGTTTTGAGAGGGCTGTGAGGAGAAGCATTATGGTGTCTGTGATGTGACCTACCCTGGTCCTGACGCACGTTTACGGATGAATGGTATTGATTGAAAGGGGAAAAGGGAAATGGACAGTGAAAGTAAGCGAAGGCTTCCTCAGTCGGACGTTTCTGAACATTGGCTGTGGGAATTAGTATTGCCAGGCGTGTTCAGTCTGGTGCTAATCGGTTGCCTGTTTCAGTTGGCGTGTTATGCCTGGCAAGCCCGATCTCAGCCCGTCAATAACTTTCAGTACGCGATTTCCGCCTTTGCCCTGTAAGGCGTAAATTGCCGGACAGCGCTTTTAGTGCCGATAATTTGTGGGCCGGAACACAATCCTGGCGGTTTGACCTATAATGAATGCATAAACCTGTAGGGACAGACCATAGCGGGTGCTTTTAAATGACGCATGTATGCTATTCGTTGCAAGAGGCGGCTGATAAGCTGAAATTGACCGAGACGGTTCTGGTTCGTCTGTCGCAATATTTCAAAATGCCCCGGGCGGCCTATGAAGCGTCGGGTTATTTATCCTTTAAAGGGGATCTGGCCTTTACCGAACCCGATCTGCAATTTTTCCTGCGGGTGAAAGAGCGCTTGTTGCTGGGTGATTCTCTGGAAATGGTCAAGCGTCACCTGAACAGCGTGGAACCGCTTGGGCAATCAATCACGCCTCCCACTCAGGGCGAAGAAGTCGCAACGCCAGTTGGCGTGGATAAGGCTCCAGGGATGGCCAGCCCTGGGTCTTATTCCGTGTCTTCCTCGGTGCCTCAGCCGCCCCTGAAGGAAATTCAGGATCGTCAGCCCTACGAGAAAGCGGCGGAAGACAGTTTTGAGCGTTATAAAAGTGTGCATCGCACCGGACTGGGCCGCGTGTTTGAAAGTATGCTGAAAGAGGTTGGGGCGACCGCCTCAGAGCCGCCGGGCTTGTCTGAGCAAAGTGGCACATCGCCCCCCCCAGCGTATTCTGGCAAGCGGGCTGAGCCTGAAAACAGGGCAGGACGATTTTCCCCCTTCCTGCCGCTGGAGCCAACGCCATCCTCTGTTGAGCCGTCTAAGCCAGAGATTGGCAAAGCCTCTGTGGGCAAACGGTCAGCCCATTCCGCTCGCCCCGCTCAGGAAATGGCCAGCCTGGATTCTTCTGCTCTTGACTCTTCGGGTCTTGACTCTTCTTGGGAGCAATTGCTGAAGCAGGCTGTTCAGCACCCCCGGGTGCTGAATAGCCATCTGAAAAGCGCGGCGGCTTTATTGCGGGAACGGGCCACTAGTCAGGAGGCTCATGCTTTCAGGAAAAACAGTTAGTTGGTTTTTGTCCGCTTAAACGGCTACAGCCCGTGTTTTAAAGGGGAACGGCATCTTACTCACCCAATCTCTTAATGGGGGGAGAAATGGATTGCCCAATGGATTACTCTGGAGGAATTGGCGTGGCAACTTTTTTCCTTGACCGGGTTTTACGTGAGTGAGATTTTATAAAAACAGAAAAACAACTGGTAGCCGATGGCCAAAATAGTTGCCGACCCGGCTGCCAAGTCTGTTTCCCCCGGTGGGACTTCATTTACAACCGCACAACAGGGTGAATCGCAATGACTTTGACCGGCCCCTCCCTTTATCCCTATCCAAACGCTTCCCGGCTCACTGCTTCTTTGCCCCAGCGACCGCCATACCCTTCGGTTAGCCAGCCTTTGCCTGTCACGGGTTTCTCCGCGCCGGTTGCTTTGCCCGTGTCGGTGACCACGGGGCGTTCACAGTGGCCAGTCCCCTCTCAGTATAATTCGTCTGGTCTTTCGGGCATATCTCCGGCTATGACTTCCTCTGTGTCCTCCCGAGTGTCCGCTGGTTTTCCGTCGACCTCTTTTCCCAGTCCCTTTTCGGCCCCTCAGGGCGTGAATCCAACGCCCTTTAAGGTTTCCGCTTCGGGAACACCGGGGCTTGCTTCCGCATTGTCCAGCCTGTCGAATCATAGCCAGCCCTTGACCGCCGACGCCATGGGCCAAAAGGTCGGCACGGTGGTGGCCAGTTTTATGAAAGAAAACCCTGCCTTGCTTGAAAAACTGAACGGGGTGGATTTGGACGCTTTGGCCCAGGATATTGGGCCCAAAGTGGAAAAAGCCCGCGCCCAGATTCAGCAGGCCCTAAAGAAAATACCGCAGGTTGTGGACAATCGATTGATCCGCATGCTGGATCCGGGAACGCGCGAGTTGGCCACCGAGTTTGATCAGTGGTTACGGAAAGAGCCTGATCCAGCTTTATTAGCGGAGATGGCCCGAGAAGAGCGTCTGAAGGTACGTCAAGAGTCCGCCAAAACCCAGCGGCCCGGTTTGGCCTCCAATGGGGGCGCTTCGGTTGATCCTTTCGCGGAGGCCGATCCCTTTGGGGATGCCTTTCTGGCCGAAAAGCCCACCACCTGGAAGGACAAGGTCTTGAATACAAAAGACCAGTTGTGGCGGAAAGCGCAATCCAGCTGGCCGCTGAATCGTCGGCAGCAGCCGGGTAATGGCGGTTTGGCCCTGGAAGATGCCTTCACCAGTCTGCGTAGCAAGCCCAAGCCGTTCCCCGATTTGGATGGGGGGCTGAGTGAAGCGGATTTGGACGCTTTATTGGGCGGCGGCTTAACTTTTAAGGCCAACCCGAAACAATAAGCGCTAGCTGTTCGCCTTTTGAAGCAGATTCAGGTTTTCTTCCCGCAGCTGCTTTTTGATGACCTTGCCAGTCTGGTTTTTGGGTAGCTCATCGTAAAAGCGAATCACGGTGGGAATCATAAACGGGGGGAGATGCTCCTGGCAGAATTTTTTAAGCTCCGCTTCGGTGGCGGTTGCGCCTTCTTTTAGTTCCACGCAGGCCGCGATATCTTCACCCAGTTTTTCATCGGGGATGCCAATCACTGCGGCGTGCAGGATGGCCGGGTGTTGGTACAGGACGTCTTCAATGCGCACCGGGGCAATGTTTTCACCCGCTTTAATAATTAAATCCTTAATGCGCCCGCCAGAAATAAACAGGTTTCCCTGTGCGTCAAAATGTCCCAAATCCCCGGTGCGCAAGTAGCCTTCGGCGTCAAACACCTGGCTGGTTTCCTCTGGCAAATTGTAATAGCCCAACATCACGTTGGGGCCTTTGGCCATGATTTCACCTTCGGCGGAAACCTGGCCGGGTTGCCAGTCAATGGTTTTACCTTCAGCGTCCACCAGTTTAAGCTGAACGTTGGGCAAGGCGGGCCCCACGGATTTTGGGACGGAGCCCACGGAAGGCCGATTCACGGCCAGCACCGGCGCTGTTTCCGTCAGCCCGTAGCCTTCCAGCACCACCAAATCCAGACTGTTTTCAATCTGGCGCAACAGTTTTTCCGGTAAAGAGGCCCCGCCGGAGATACAGGCTTTCAGGTGGGCCAGTTTTTCGGCGCCCACTTTCTGGATGCTATGCAGTAGCACACTGAACATGGTGGGCACCAGTGGCAGCACTGTAATGCGCCCTTCCACCAGAGTTTGCAGAATTTTCTTGGGCGCGAAGTTGGGCACCAGATAAATTGGGGCCTGAGCATCCAGGGCGTACAGGCCAATAATCAATCCGTAAGCGTGGAAGAGGGGGAGGGCCAACAGCAGCCGCTCTGAATTGGAGAATTTGAAAATAGGGTGAATCCCTTCCAGGTTGGCGATGAGATTGTTTTCGCTGAGCATGACCCCTTTGGGCTTGCCGGTGGTGCCGGAGGTGTACATTAAAATGCGCAGGCTGTGGGCGTCCCCAAAGGGCACTGGCGGGCATTGCGGATTCCCCTGCTCAATGGCCGCTTCCAGACTGGGATAAGTGGCGTCCTCAGGGGGCTGGTTGGCCATTAATACCGGAATGGGACGCCCTTCAAAGCAATGTTTGAAGGCGTAGGTGGTTAAAATCAGTTTGCTGCCGGAATTTAACACCACATAAATAATGTCGTCGGAGGGGATTGACACGTTAATGGGCACCACAATGGCCCCAGCGTACAAAACGGCGAAAAAGCCCAGCAGGTACTCTTTCTGGTTCATAAACATCAGGGCCACCCGATCGCCGGGTTGAATGCCTTTGGCTTGGAGTACAGAGGCCAGGCGAATGGCTTTTTCCCGAAATTCGGCCAGTGTCCACTGGGTTTGATCTTCGATCAGGGTTAACAGGCTGGCGTCTTGCTTTTGTAGAAGGCGATCAAATAACAAACTCATGGGGTTCCCTCTTTCAGTACTCTGGTATGGATTCGGAGTGTCTTTCCTTTCAGGGTCATGCTAACCGCTTTATTCCCCTATGAAACCGACTGGCCACCGCCCTGAAGGGCTAAGCGTAGCTTCCCTGAAACCGCTTTTAATCGAGCCAGGGCCTCCGATTGAGTCATTTTATCACGGGCCATTAAAATCGCTGGTTTTACCTGATAGTGGGTTTGCTCCAATAGCGCTCCGGCCTCCTCGGGGCTGATCTGGCCCAGTGCTGCCACAATCCGTCGGGCTCGGGCCTTGAGCTTCAGGTTGGTGGGTTGCACATCCACCATTAAATTTTGAAAGGTCTTGCCAGTCTGGACCATGGCCCCGGTGGTCAGCATGTTGAGCACCAGCTTTTGGGCGGTGCCCGCTTTCATACGGGTGGATCCTGCCACCACTTCCGGGCCTACTTCCACCACAATGGGTTGACGCACCGCCTGAGCCAGCCTGGAGTTGGGATCGCAGGTCAGTCCGGCGGTAAAACAGCCCAGTGCTTCAGCAGCCTGCATGGCAGCCACCACGTAAGGGGCTTGTCCGCTGGCGGAGATGCCCACAGCCACATCCCCCGCTTTCAATCCGGCCTGTTGAACATCCAGCGTGCCTTGCTCTGCGGAATCCTCGGCTCCTTCCACGGCATTGCGCAGGGCGATATCTCCCCCGGCGATGATCCCTTGTACCAGCTCCGGCGGTGCCCCATAGGTGGGTGGGCATTCGGAGGCGTCCAGTACGCCCAGGCGGCCACTGGTGCCTGCCCCGAAGTAGAACAGTCGGCCTCCGGTGTTAAAGGCGGTCTTGATGGCATCCACGGTCATGGCGATTTGGGGAATGGCTTTTTCCACCGCCAGGGCCACCAGCTGATCTTCGGCGTTAATTTTGCGCAGCACCTCTTCGGTGGAGAGTAAATCGATATCGATGGTGCGGGGATTGACTTGCTCGGTGGGAATTACCGAATGAAGCGCTTGCTCAAAAGTATGGGAATCAAGGGCAGAATCGGACATAGTCATTCATCCTGTAGGTTATAGCGGTCGGTTGTCATGTAGCGGCGGCATGCCGGGGGCGGCTGTATTTGCCTATTCGTGGTTAACTATTAGTGTAAGGCATTTTGTCGGTTCCGTTAGGGGAGATAGCCAGTGAACCCCGCTCGTCCAGCTTCTAAACGTCCCAGAGTTCTGGCGGTCATTCCGGCCCGTTACGCTTCGACCCGCTTTCCGGGAAAGCCGCTGGTGGATATTCAGGGGAAACCCATGATTCAGCACGTATGGGAGCGGGTGCGGGCAGTGTCAGCCATTGAGCGGGTCATCGTGGCCACCGATGATGAGCGTATTGCCCAAACCGTCCGGGCTTTTGGGGCGGAGGTGGTAATGACGTCCCCGGATCATCCCTCTGGCACCGATCGGATATGGGAGGTGGCCCAGAACCTGGCTGAGTTTGACTGGGTGCTGAACGTGCAGGGTGATGAGCCCTTTATCAATCCCCATCATTTGCAGGCGGCCATTGATGGGGCTGCGCAGAATCCTGGCGCGGACATTCTGACCCTGGTGACACCTATTCATACGGTGGAGGATTGGCAGGAACCCAATCTGGTGAAGGCGGTGCTAACCGCACACGGGCAGGCGCTCTATTTTTCTCGGGCTCCCGTGCCATATCATCGGGACGCGCCCGAATCGCCGCAAAGCGCTTATCGGCACATCGGGATTTATCTGTATCGTCGGGCTGCCTTGGAGCGCTTTACCCACCTGCCGCCCTCTCCCCTGGAGCAATTGGAAAAGCTGGAACAATTGCGAGCCCTGGAGGCCGGGATGATGATTTATGCCGCCGAGGTGCCCGAAGCGCCGGTGGGTGTGGATACGCCTGCGGATCTCATCCGCATACGGGATTCTTTGGGTTAGGGCTTCCCGATTTTAAAATGATGACGGTATAATGAGGTCTACTTTGAAGCGAGCCTGTTTGGCATCGCCAAAATGTGGGTATCGTTTTCAAAGTAGCAGGCTGGAAAGCGCTATGGCAGTGAGCAACACAGCAAGTCTCTTTCTTTAACGTCAGTGTGCTTGAAAGAAAGTGTGGATCGTTTCGGATCCCTGTGTCAGTTGAGTTAGGTAACGTGGAAGAGTTTGAATGCGTGTGAATTCTTATTCTTGGATGTTCAGTACCCAATTGGTTTTAGCGGTGATTTTGAGTCTCTTTTTAGGGCAGTCGGGTTTGGCTTGGGCCACGGTGCCAGAGGAGTCCAGTGTGGAACTGGAGGCGGCCAAAGCCGGTTCTGCCAGTGAAGCGCCTTTGCAGATCAGCGAAGCCGCAGCGATGACCGCGCCTTTTATGGCTGCGGAGAACACTGAATTATTACGTCAAAAGGTAGCAGCCGTCAGCAATTACGTGCAAAGTTACAACCGAAAACTTCCTGCCGGGCAGATCGGTAGCATTGCCGATGCTATTGTGCGCTACAGCGAACGCTACGGCGTGGATTACCGACTGCTGACCAGCCTGATTGCCATTGAATCTTCTTTTCGTTCCGATGCGGTGTCCTCCTCGGGGGCCATTGGCATGGGCCAGTTGAAACCCGCCACGGCCAAATGGCTGGGGGTGTTGAACCCTTACGACCCGGTGGATAACATTGCTGGAACCGCCCGCTTTTTAGGTTGGCTGGTGCAAAAGTACAATGGCAACCTGGAATATGCCTTGTCTGCCTATTATCAGGGGCCGGGCTACGTGGATCGCAATGGGGTCAGCTCCGTTTGTATGCCTTACCTGCAAAAGATCAACCGGGCGCTGGGTTCCCTGCTTTAGTTGTAAACTTTTTGCAATAAAGTCTTGCCGTTTTAACATCCTTTGTCTTTCAGCTGGTTTTCTCTCACAGATTACCCAACGGAAGGCACAATGGTATGCAGCCTGTCGGCTCAAGCTCGGCATTTTCCAAATTGCGTTTTGGCGGCAACAGCTCCGCCATGGCTCAGGGGCTGGCATCCGGGCTGCAACGGATTATTCGGGGGCAACCTGGCCCTGCCACCAGCAAGGCCATTGAGATCAGTTTTCGGCCTTTGATGCCGCTTATTGTAGCTGGCTCGGGCCTGCTTTATAACCAGGGCCGGGAAAGCCTGAAGGGCCGTGATCAGGAAAGTAACGCCTGGTTGCGGGTACTGGGTGAATCGACGCTGGCTTATGGGGTACTGGCCAACACCACGGGCTTGTATCCACTATTGGGCATTGCCTTGGCCGCCTACCGGGCCGGTAAGGAAGAAACGGGCCTGGGGCAAGTCAAAGCGCTGATCAATACCGCCACGACCTTAACGATGGGCTATGCTGGCGTTAAATTATTCAAGTTGATGGCCAAGGTGGATGGTCGTATCGATAACGAGATTCTCTACAAGTCCTTGGGACTTCGGGAAGAATCGACAGCCGAGCGTCAGGTCATTCAGGATTGGTTGCAAAAACTTTCCAGCCATGACGATGAAAACCTGCGGGGCTTTGGCACGACTCTGAAAGGCCTGGCTCAGGAGCTGGATAAAAACGTGGATGTGTTGGCCCGCCTGAAATCTGAGGGGCGCACTGACGCGGTTTTAAAGGATTCTCGCGAGGTTCTGGGCCAGTTGAAGCGTTTAAAAGAGCAAGCCTATCAGCAGTTTACCCACTCGGAGCAGGAGGCCCTGAAGCCCCTTCAAGGAGAGGCCAACCGCCGCATCGCCAAGAACCTGATGAGCAATATTCAATATTCTCAAAGTGGTTTTGTCAAAGGGTTACGGGCTTTAAATCCCGTTTTGGGCTATGTCATTTCGGGTTTGATGATTGGGGCTCCAGTGGCCGCCCTGATCAACCGGTTTATCGAAAAACGGTATCCGGGACTTCAGCAAAAGCAATTGAAAAAATCGATCCTGCCGCCGGAGCATCGTATCTGGAGTGGTGGGGGGCGTCAGTTTGCGGGGGATTCCTGGTTGAAAGTCCCGAACCCGGAAATTAATATTGGCCCTACCCTGGTGAATACCGGGAATGCTCAACCGGCAATCTTCTGGCCGGGCATGAATAATAACCGTCCGCTACAGTAACGCTTTTTGCCCATTACCCATTCTACAAAACTATAAAAAAGCGACGGGTTTTTGAGGCCCGTCGCTTTTCAGTTGATTGAGGAAAACTACAGTCTAGTAGTCATCCATTCCCGGCATACCGGCGGGCATGGCGGGGCCTTTTTTCTCTGGCATATCCACGATCAGGGCTTCGGTGGTCAACAACAGACCAGCGATGCTGGCTGCGTTTTCCAGAGCGGAGCGCTCTACTTTCAGCGGATCCACGATACCAGCGGCGAACATATCGACGTACACGCCGTTCAGGGCGTCAAAGCCGATGTTGCCAGCTTCTTCCTTGACCTTTTCAACCACCACTTGACCGCGAGCGCCAGCGTTATCGGCGATTTGACGGCAAGGGGCTTCCAGGGCGCGAACCAGGATTTCAGCACCGGTGCGCTCTTCGGCTTTCAAGGTTTCTGCGAATTTTTGCAGGGAGAGGGTGGCTTTCAACAAAGCGGTACCACCGCCAGGCACAATGCCTTCCTCGATAGCGGCGCGGGTAGCGTTCAGGGCATCTTCCAGACGCAGCTTTTTATCTTTCAGCTCGGTTTCAGTGGCAGCGCCGACTTCAATCACGGCAACCCCGCCAGCCAACTTGGCCAGACGCTCTTGCAGTTTTTCACGATCGTATTCGCTGTCGCTTTCCTCGATTTGGCGCTTGATCAGCTTCACCCGAGCTTCCACGTCGGATTTGGTGGCTTCATCGACCACAATGGTGGTGGCTTCGCGGGTGACGGTCACGCGGCGGGCTTTGCCCAGGTGTTCCACGGTCACGTTTTCCAGCTTCATGCCCAGGTCTTCGGTGAACATCTGGCCGCCGGTCAGGATGGCGATATCTTCCAGCATGGCCTTGCGACGGTCTCCGAAGCCAGGGGCCTTCACGGCTACGGCGCGGATGACTTTGCGCATGCTGTTGACCACCAAAGTAGCCAAAGCTTCGCCTTCCACATCTTCGGCGATGATCAGCAGACCACGGCCTTCACGGGCTACTTTTTCCAGAATGGGAACCAAATCGCTGACCAGGTTGATTTTTTTGTTGACAGTCAGGACGAAGCAATCTTCCAGTACCGCTTCCATGCGCTCGGTGTCGGTGATGAAGTAAGGGGAGATGTAGCCTTTGTCAAACTGCATCCCTTCCACCACTTTCAACTGGGTGCCGATGGACTTGGATTCTTCAACGGTGATTACGCCTTCGTTGCCCACTTTGTCCATGGCGTCCGCAATCAGGTTACCAACCACTTCGTCGTTTCCGGCGGAGATGGAAGCAACTTGAGCGATGGCCTCACGGTTTTCCACTTTGCGGGCTTGCTTGCGCAGATCGTCCACAATCACGGCCACGGATTTATCGATACCACGCTTCAGGCCCAGTGGGTTGGCGCCTGCCACCACGTTTTTCAAGCCTTCATGCACAATGGATTGAGCCAAAACAGCGGCAGTGGTGGTACCGTCACCGGCCACATCGTTGGTTTTGGAAGCGACTTCACGGATCAACTGGGCGCCCGCGTTTTGCTGATGATCTTCCAGCTCCACTTCCTTGGCGATAGTGACGCCATCATTGACGATTTGCGGAGAGCCAAATTTCTTTTCCAGGACAACGTTACGGCCTTTGGGCCCCAAGGTGACTTTCACGGCGTTGGCCACGGCATCAATACCGCTTTCAAGGGCGCGACGGGCTTCTTCTTCAAATACAATGCGCTTAGCCATTGTGTTTTACCTCTGCTTACTAACAACTGTAGGGATAATGCTTCACAGGATTGGGATTTGGGAAACCTGAAGGAATTAACCTTCAATAATGCCCAAAATATCCTTTTCGGAGAGGATTTTAACTTCCTTGCCGGAGAGTTTCACATCGGTGCCACTGTACTTGGCGAACAGGACCACATCGCCAACTTGCACCTGCATTTCCTCACGCTTGCCGCTGTCATTCAGCTTGCCAGGGCCCACTGCCAGGATTTTACCTTTTTGGGGCTTTTCGCGAGCGGTTTCTGGCAAGTAAATGCCACCGGAAGTTTGCTCGGTTTCTTCCAGCACTTCCAGCACGACGCGATCGCCGAGCGGTTTAATTGCGATTTTGGTTTCAGTTGTAGGCATAAGAACCTCCACAATCTAAACAGGTGTTGATACTACAAATGGGTAGTTTTTCGAGTGATTCTATAGTAGGCAAGACCAAAAGCCGTGTCTATCCGGTTAAGGAAAAATTAATAATTACCAAGACACACTGTTCAAAGGAGAGAGGTGGGCGAGACTTCCACTGCCTGGAGGAGCCAGCCTGATGGGCTCACAGGGTATGATCCGGACAGCGCGAAAAATAACTTGGACAGGGATAGTGAAACGTTGGGATAAGCCAGTCCCTGAAATCCTTGGTTCTTGTGAAGGAAGTGCAATGACAGTGCCCCTGGATAGTGTTATTCAACAATCGGAACGCCCGAGTGGCGTTCTTTTAGCGCTGTTTTTGCCAGTACTCCTTTGCCTGTTGTTTTCTGGGTGCGAACCTGCTTCAAACAGCATGCCGGGGGTACGGCCGGGAGGGGGGGCTATCCCGGGCCGTCCGGGTGGGGCGGGAAGCGTCAATATTCCAGCACAATCATCGAGAACACCCGGTGTTAACGACGCTGTTCGTCCTGTCTTAAAGCCGGGAGGGGCCCAAACAACACCTGTTGAGACCGCTGCCAGTTTGGTGCCTGCAAAACCGGATACCACAACAGAACAAACTATTCCGAACGAAGCCTCGCCCCCCAATGCCTCGCCGGTCAATTCGTTGGGGCCCACCGGCAGAGTGGAACAGGCCGGTAATACGGTTGAGTTGGCGTCATCCATCATTGCGGCCAAGGCCAATCCATTTCTGGACTGGTTACCAAAGCCTTTGCTCACCTCCGATTCATCAGGCGAGACCACGTCTGCGGCCTCGACGGCCCCATCCGCCGACCCGTTTGACGGGATCACTCTGTTGGGTGTGATGTCGCACGGGAAAAAGGCCATGGCCCTGATTAGCGTTGGGGATGGCCAGAGTCAGTTTGCTGAACCGGGTAGTGTCATTCCTTTGGGGGCCGGCTTGGCAAAGGTAATAGCCATCCGCTCGGACGGCGTGGATTTTCAGCTACTGGGCAAAGAGCCTCAAGCCAGAACGCTGACCTTGCCCGATATTATTGGCTACAGCTCATCCGCCAGCCCCGGGGCAAGTAGTCGGGGAGAAGCCTCAGAGCCACCACTGAATACCCTGAACGCATCAGGAGGCTCAATCGATAATAAATCCAACTCGGCGTTGGAAAACCTGAAACAACTATTCGAGCAGTCATCAGGGGGACGGTCCGCTTCTCCGGCTGGTGCTGGCACTCAACTGAATTTACAGGAACGTTAAAGGGACGTAGCGATGTTAAAGCCTTGGCAAAACAAATTCCTCAGGCCGGATTGCTTTTCACAGTCTGGCTTCCAGCTGTTTAAAAAGGCTTTTAATGTTCTGCTGGCCACGAGTCTTTTTGTCCCTCAATTGCAATTATGGGTTTTGGCGGAAACGGTTGGGACAACTGCGCCTGGTGCGGTACAAGGGCAAATTTCCATTTCCCGAGAAGTGGCCATTTCATCGTCCAAGGAAAAAGTCAGCCTAAACTTGCGAGATGCCAATATCCGGGATTTGCTAAATATGCTGGCCAAGCAAGGCAACTTTAATATCATTGTGGATGAGTCCGTGGAAGGGACGTTAACAGTTGATATTAAAGATATTCCCATTAATAAGGCTCTGGAATATATTTTTACTTTAGGGCAATTATCCTACACCAAGGATGGTAATACGGTCATTGTGGCATCCGAAGAAACCGCTTTGAATCGTAATTTAACCGCGAAGACCTTCAAAGCCATTCCGGTTCTGTATAAAAACGCCGCTATCATAGCCGGGCAATTAACCAATACTATTTTGAGAGTCCAGCGTCCCAGTGGTAACAGGGCGGCGTTGGTTTCTGCCGATTTGGACACGAATTCCCTTCTGGTGCTGGGGACGGATTCTGATATTCGACTGATTGGGGATGCCTTGAGAGAATTAGATGTTCCGCGTAACCGGAAAGTTTACCATATACGGCATAACACACCGGCTCATGTCGCTCAGGTACTGGCGGCCAACTTTTTTGCCACGAATAATATGGCTGGCGGTGGCATGGCCGGCGGAATGGCCGGCGGTGGCATGGCCGGCGGAATGGCTGGCGGTGGCATGGCCGGCGGAATGGCTGGCGGTGGCATGGCTGGCGGAATGGCCGGTGGTGGCATGGCTGGCGGAATGGCCGGTGGTGGCATGGCTGGTGGTGGCATGGCCGGCGGAATGGCCGGCGGTGGAATGGCTGGCGGCGCGGCAGGCGGAATGGCCGGGGGCGCGGCAGGTGGAATGGCCGGCGGCGCAGCGGGTGGCATGGCCGGTGGTGGCATGGCAGGCGGAATGGCCGGGGGCGCGGCGGGTGGTCTCAGTACCTTTACAGTGGGTGGGGTGACATTTATTCCTGAACCCATTTCTGCCACCTTGACGGTGTTAGCAACCGATGAACAGTTGGGACTGATTGACTCGATCATTGAGCAGGTGGATGTACGTCGTCCGCAGGTGGCCATTGAGGTTTCTTTGGTCGAAATTCAGGACTCCAGCCTGAAAAATATGGTTCCCACCTGGGATTCCTTCAACTTTGGTCGGATTGCCCGTTTGAGCCCACTGGGCTCCGGGGGGGGCAATTTACTTGAATTGGCCAGTCCCTTTACCAAGCAAAAATTACAGTTATCCAGGCCGGAAACCTTTACCAATACCGTTTCACTCAGCTACACCAGTCAGAACCTGAGAGGTAAAATCCTGGCCAACCCAACCATTGTGACCATGGATAACACGTCGGCCAGCATTAGCATTACGGATCAGGTGCCCACTATCAGTCAATCCAACACCATTGTAAATGGCAGCCAAACCATTACCACCACCATTACCACCCAGGAGGCTGGGGTGACCGTTGAGCTGACGCCTCAGATCTTCAATGATGGTTCGGTATTGCTGAGTTTACAGCCGGAAGTTTCACAGCCGGTGCGAACGGTGACTGCCACCAGTGGTAGTGGCGCTTCGGCCACCACCACCTCCACCGTTTTGTTGGCCACGCGCAGTATGGATATATCCGGCGTCAGGGTTCAGGATGGGGAAACCCTGGTGATTGGCGGCTTGTTGAGAGAGACGGCCCAAACCGACATTAGCAGAGTCCCGGGTCTGGATAAGCTGCCCATTGTGAGCGCCATGTTCCGGGCCACCAACAGCAACAACAAGGAAAAGACCGAGCTGGTGCTGATGGTGACACCGCATATCCTGAAGGAAGAGGCGGTCAGCTACTTCACCCAGCCTCAGGCAAATACCCGTAAACCCACGAGTCTGAATCATGGACACGGTGGCTTGCAGCCAGTGTCGCTGCCGAAATTTATGGGCGCTACCCCGGCCCTAAAGCCCCCTGCCGGTTCCGATCAGGAGCAGCCAGTGCAGTCAGCCCCGGAGGCCAATAAGTCAGGTTCACAATCGACAAGCGCATCGCCTGCCATTGGTGGGGCATCGTCTCTGCCAAAAGTGGGGCAGGTGCTACAAGATGCCAAAAAAGCATTTGCTGATCCTCCTGCCAAAGCGGAATCGAGAGCAGATGCCCTGAAGTCCGATGCCAGTCCTTTATCCAGTTCCTTATCCCGGCTCGGAAAACAGTCTCGCAAGACCAAAGGGGATCGGGTCTATGAAAAAGCGCCCTCCCGCCCAGAAATATTGAATAGCCTGGAGGAAATCCTGAAAAACTAGAACCGGGCAGCATTTTTGGGCGGATCAACTTGATGAGGACAGTATTGGTAAATTTATTCCTATGAGCCTTGAAGAGAAAAATCTCAATACGGTGACACCGGTTCCGGTCAATCGACCCGCTCGCAAGCGCATTGGCGAAATTTTGCAGGAAGCGGGTTTGGTTAATGACGAGGAATTGGAGAAGGCCCTGGATGAATCCAAAAAGTCCGGGCAATTTATTGGTCTGGTTTTGGTCAAATCGGGCAAAATTACCGTAGAGCAACTCGGGCAGGCCTTGGCGGTTCAACACGGCCTGAAGTACGTCAGTATTTCCAAAGTTCCCATTAACCCCGATCTGATGGCTTTGCTCCCGGACGAGTTTATCCGGGATAAGCAGGTCATTCCCCTGGCCAAGGAGCGGGGCCGTTTGGTGGTGGCCATGGTCAATCCGTCCAACCGGGAAGTGGTGGACGAGATTACGTTTATCACGGGGATGCGGCCCTTGGTGACCGTTTGTACCAGTATTGAATTTATTGAATTCTGCAATAAAAATCTGACTGAATCGGCCACCACCTTTCTGAAGCAGGAAATTTCCACCTTCTCGGGTCAGTTGCTGGAACAGGCCCAGGAGCTTGATTTTCGTCAGAAAAACGATGCTGAAGTTTCTGACCCCACGAACCCTTTGGTTAAATTGGTGAACTCCATTATTGAAGAGGGTATTGAGCGAAATGCCAGCGATATTCACATTGAACCGCGCCCCAAAAAATACCTGGTGCGGTTCCGGGTGGATGGGATTTTGCGCACGATTCTGGATGTGCCTCAAAATATGGAATCGAGTTTTGTCACCCGGATTAAAGTCATGGCCAAAATGGATATTGCCGAGCATCGGCGTCCCCAGGATGGTCGTATTACCATTAAATACAAAGGAACGGATTATAACTTACGGGTAAATACCCTTCCGGTCAGTGATAATCGGGAAAAAATCGTCATTCGTATTTTGCGGCCCTCTAAAAATATCAGCGATTTCCAGGCCCTGGGCTTTGACGATGAGGATATCCGCAAACTGGAGTACCTGTACAAGTCCCCCTATGGCATTATCCTGGTATGCGGCCCCACCGGTTCGGGGAAAACCACCACGCTTTACACCGTACTTCAGCGGATTAATGATGACATCCGCAACATTTGTACCGTGGAAGATCCGGTGGAATTGCAGATTGAAGGTTTAAACCAGTCCCAGGTGAACCCCAAGGCGGATTATACCTTTGCCAGTAGTATGCGGGCCCTGTTGCGTCAGGATCCTGATGTGATCATGGTTGGTGAGATTCGGGATTATGAAACTTTGGAAGCCGCTGTTCACGCTGCTCTGACGGGTCACTTGGTGTTTAGTACCATTCACAGTAACACCACCGCCGCTACTATTACCCGGATGATCGAGATGGGAGCGGCTTCCAACTTGATTGGCTCCGCTTTGGTCGGGGTGTTGGCCCAACGTCTGGTACGCAATATCTGTTCGTATTGCAAGGTGCCTTATGAGGCCAGCGAGGCGGAGAAAGCCTTACTTTTCCCTCATGCCGAGGCAAAGCGTCTGGATCAACTGATTCTGTACAAGGGTAAAGGCTGCGAGCTGTGCATGAACTCCGGTTACTCAGGCCGGAGCGCCGTTTATGAGATTTTGATTGTGGATCGGGAAATTCGACAATTAATCAATGACAGTCACTCGGATTTGGAAATTGAAGACGCTGCCATTGCCGCAGGCATGAAAAATTTGGGGATGAGTGGTCGGGCCAAAGTTTTAAATGGGACAACCACCGTTGAGGAAGTGACCCGTGTCTTGGGTGTTAATCTGGGGGGGCAGTAATCCATGGCGTCTTTTCAGTATGAGGCAATGAAAATTAGCGACCGCAGCCGCGCGAATGGGGTCATTTCTGCGGTTAATGAGAAAGAGGCGCGCGAATTATTACGGGAACAAAACTTAATTCCGACCAAAATCTCCATTATTTCCAGCGAGGGTAAGGGAAGCGGGAATAAAAAAAATCCGCTGGCAGAGTTTGTCCAGAATATTTTTGGGGTGAGCGCCAAAGATAAGATCGCCTTTACCCGAAATATGGGCATGATGGTGCGTGCCGGGATTCCGGTGACTGAAGCGCTGATGTACTACGAGAACTTTGCCGCCAACCCCAAATTCCGCAGAATGGTGGGTCGGGTGCGTCAGGATATTTTGGCGGGCTACACCTTAAGTCAGGCATTGGCCAAGCATAAAAAAGTGTTTGACGAGGTTTATGTCAGCGTGACCAAAGCCGGGGAGCGCAGCGGGGAGCTGGATCAGACCATGACCCGGCTAACCGAGATGTTGACCAAGGCGGAGCAACTCAAAATGAAAATCATCTCCGCCTCCATCTATCCCATCATTGTGGTGGTCATTTTGTCCCTGGTGTTATTGGTAATGTTCTTGCTGGTATTGCCCACCTTTGCCGATATTTACAAGCAAATGAACATCCCCTTGCCGATGATTACCCAGATCATGATGGGGATTAGCTTTGCCTTACGGAGTTACTGGTTTGTTTCCTTTCCATTGCTGGGCAGTGTCTTGTTTGGGATTTACAAATTTTTGGTCAGCCCGGTGGGTAAGGAACTGGTCGATCGCATGGTACTCAAGGTTCCCGTGTTGGGGGATTTGGTCAAGCATATCCAAAGCTCTCACTTTGTCTCCACCCTGTTTATTGCCTTTGGGGCCGGTTTACCCATTACCGATGCCCTGGCATTGTCCACTGAGACCTTGACCCATACCCAAATCAAAGCGGCGTTTCGGCAGGTGAACTTTCAGATTCAGAGCGGTCAACGCTTGGCCCTGGCTTTGGCCAATACGGGTTATGTACCGGATATCGTGATGCTGATGATCTCCACCGGCGAAGAGTCTGGCGATCTGGAGAAAATGCTGGAGGCCTCCTATGACTATCTGGAAGAGGAGGTGAACCACCGGGTGGGTATTTTAACCACCATGATGGAGCCGATGATGCTGCTGGTGATTGGGGCCGTGGTGGGCTTTGTGGCTCTCTCCATTTATTTGCCGTTGTTCAGTATTTACGACGGTTTGGGTTAAAACACAGGCTAAATCCGCAAAAAATTCAGGTCGCCTTGCTTAAAATTAGGTAAGTCTCCCAAAACTGCGTACTGCTCGGACAAGCCGTGGAATTGCTTCTGGCAACATTTGCCAAGCCATCTTTTTAACTCGCTGTACTCAAACCGTTACAAACGTGTTGTGAAGGGAGACTTACCTAAAATTAAAAACCCTCTGAATAGTCAGAAGGCTTTTAATCTGGCATCAGTCCTGATTAGGAATGCGCCCTATTCAATATATTCTTTCAGGCGACGGCTGCGATTGGGGTGACGCAACTTGCGCAGGGCCTTGGCTTCAATCTGCCGGATGCGCTCCCGGGTTACCCCGAACAGCTGACCCACCTCTTCCAGGGTGCGTTGACGGCCATCATCCAGACCGAAACGCAGACGCAGGACATCCCGCTCCCGAGGGGACAGGCTGCTCAGCACTTCGGTGAGATCTTCCCGCAGCAATTCATGGGCGACAGTGGTGGCTGGGGCTTTGGCTTCCCGGTCTTCAATGAAATCACCCAGACGAGAGTCTTCTTCCTTCCCGATGGGGGTTTCCAAGGACAGGGGCTCCTGAGCCACTTTGATGATGTCGCGCAGCTTGGGCACGGTAATCATCATGGCCGCCGCCAGCTCTTCTTCCGTGGGTTTACGGCTCAGCTCCTGGGCCAATTTACGGGTGATCTTCTTCAGTTTGTTGATGGTTTCCACCATGTGTACCGGAATACGGATGGTGCGGGCCTGATCGGCGATGGCCCGGGTAATGGCCTGACGAATCCACCAGGTGGCGTAGGTGGAGAACTTGTAGCCCCGCTCGTGGTCAAATTTCTCAGCGGCCCGAATCAAGCCCAGGTTGCCTTCCTGAATGAGATCCAGGAACAACATGCCACGGCCCACATATTTTTTGGCGATACTGACCACCAACCGCAGGTTGGCTTGTACCAGCTTTTGCTTGGCCCGAGCGCCGGACTCGCCGCCAGCCACAATTTGACGGGCCAGCTCAATTTCTTCATCCCCGGTCAGCAGGGGAATACGGCCAATTTCCCGCAGGTACATGCGCACCGGGTCATCGAGGGTCAGGCCCCGGGTTTCCACGTTGTACGTTACTTCTTCCTGCTCGTCATCGTTGGTCAGCAGGGCTACGCTGCCGCTACTGGCGCCATCGTTAAACAGAGAACCAATCTGATCGGAGTCCCCATCGTCAACGGACAAGATTTCATCGACGCCGCTGCGCTCATCACGTCCGCGTTCGCTCTTGTTGATCATGGCCAACAAGGAGTCTTCACTCTTTTTTGAGGATCTGCGTTTGGTCATGGTTGGTATCCATCCCTTATTGTGTTGATAATACGGTTGATGTGGGCGCTGACTACAGGTGAGAAGCCTGATCCGGTGTTTGATGCCCCGGAGGCCCTGTATTGGCCAGCAGCCTGTCCTGAAACTGGTAGGTAAGCTCCACCTGGTTGCCGTCGTTGCGTAAAGCGTCTGCTTTCAGGGCTTGAAGATGCCTGAGTCGTTGACAGTTGGCAAGCAAAGCGAGCTGTTCTTGCGCCAGATTCGTCACTTTGTCCTTAAATAATGAACCCTTGATGTCACCCAAGCCGATCGACTCGCAAAAAGACTCTGCCGTAAAGGCCAGTTCGGCGAATGTATGAATCACGTCCGGTTTGTCAAAATATAAGTGATTCATTTTGTCGATCAAAGTTCCCACGAATCCATTATCCGATGGATCAGTCTTTGTTTCAAACTGGGCGGTATCCAGGTTTTGCAAGCCGGTCAAAATCTCTTGATGAACCGGGTCATCAAAAGCCAGAGCGGTTTGCGCTTGTAGGAGACGCATCATGGTGAAGAAACTTTCAGTCGAGTACAGGGCAAGTTTCAGCAGGTTTTTTTCCACGGTAACCTGCCGGGAGGACAACTGGGCGCGAAGGACGGTGACGTTCTCGGTGGGTGCAACCTCGCTTCTCCTGAATGAAGTCGAACCCCCTTTGGAAATTGCTTTTTTTCGATCGGATTTTTGAAAACCGGCAAAGTTTCGGTTAGCCTGCGGGTTTCTGGCAGACTCGTAGCGTTTGACTTCCAAGGCCAGGGACTCTTCATCCAGACCAATTTGTTCGGAGAAGAGCTTTAGATATTCCGCTCGCATGGTGGGACGCTGAATGGCGGCCAAGAGAGGCGTTAAGCGATTGGCGGCCTGAATGCGCCCTTCCGGGCTGTGACAATCGATTCCCCGAATGGCCATGCCCAGCTTAAAGGTTAAAAAGTGCTGGGCTTCTTCCATTAAGGCCCGGAAGGCCTCCCCGCCATGCTGCCGGATAAAATCATCGGGGTCTTTGCCGTCGGGCACAATCAGCACCTTAATTTGCAAATCCCCGCTTTCGGCGTAAGGCTCAATCAGCTGGATAGCGCTTAAAGCCGCCTTTAGGCCCGCTTCATCCGAGTCAAAGGCCAGGTAAACGGTCTGGGCCCCAAAGCGGGTCAGCAACTTCAGGTGGCTATCGGTCATGGCCGTGCCGCAGGAGCCCACCGCTTCCGTGATGCCGTGGAGGTGTGCGGTAATGACGTCGAAGTAGCCTTCCATGATGATGGCCGTTCGACTGTGCCGAATGCTGTCCTTGGCCTGATGGAAGCCGTAGAGAACCTGACTTTTTTTGTATAGCAACGTTTCCGGGGAGTTCAGGTACTTGGGCTTATCCTCATCGCTGAGGGCGCGGCCCCCAAAGGCCACCACTTGTCCTTTTTCATCCTGGATGGGGATGATCAGCCGATGTCGAAACCGATCGTATTGCCCCTGTCCGTGATCGCGCGTATTGGCCAGACCGGCAGTATTGAGTAAATCCGGGTTGGCCTGTACAAAATCAAACTGGTTTTTGAGGTACGGGGTCAGGTTTTCCCACCCGGGCAGGGCATAGCCCAGATGGAAGGCCTGAATGGCTTGCTGACACTGTTGCGTGTCAGTGTATCGCTTGCTCAGGTACTGACGCACCTCCTGAGCAGCAGCGGTTTGGAGTTGCAGGGCAAACCACTGGCTGGCCGATTCATTGAGGGCCAGAATTTTTTGCCGGGCATCCCGCTGGATTTGTACAGTTTCGGCCTGCTGGCCTTCGTACTGAATGTCAATGCCCTGCTCCTGGGCCAGATCCCGGATGAGTTCCCCGAAGGTTTTATTTTCGATTTTCATTAAAAAGGTGAGAGAATCGCCGCCCACCCCGCAGGAAAAGCACTTAAAAATGCCTTTTTCCCGACTGACATTCATGGAGGGGCTTTTGTCGTTATGAAAAGGACACTTGCCCGTGTAGCTGCGCCCGGTTTTTTTCAGAACCACGTGCCGCTGGATGACATCCACAATGTCCAGCCCGCTTTTGACCCGCTCAGCGGCTTCCGCAAAGGTCAGGCGGCTCATTGGGTTAATTCCCCGGAGAACATATTGACGCTAAAGGCCCGGTAGGCTTGCGGCAGCAGGTAATTCTTGTAGGCCTCTATGGCAAAGCGGTCGGTCATGCCGGAGATATAATCCAGAATGCGCCGCTCCAGCGAATCGGATGCGGGCAGGTTGGGGCTGAGGGCTTCCGGGTGCTTGCTGTAGAACTCGTACAGGGCCAACAGCATGCGGCGCACGTTTTCGGTTTGCTCCATGCGCTGCGGGGCCAGATAGATGTTGTCAAACATCCACTGCCGCAAGGCCATCATGGCTGCCCAGGTTTCAGCGGACAACGCGATGGTGGGGTTTCCTTCGTTTAAATTTTGAGCGCTGGTGCGGACCATATCGCTCACCATGCAATCCAGTCGCTCCAGCCGATTGGCCCCTAAAGCCGTTCGGATGGCCTGAGGGAGATCGTTGTCCTGCATAATCCCGGCCCGTCGGGCATCTTCCACATCGTGGTGGAGGTAAGCCATGCGGTCTGCAATGTCTACAATCTGGGCTTCCAGTGTCAGAAAAGAAGGTTTTTCCGGGGTCAGCCCTTCCATGCCGTCCAGCACTTCCCGGGTCAGGTTCAGGGGTTCCAGCACGGTCACGATGCGCAAGCCCTGTTCCTGATGATGATAGCCCAGCGGGGAAAGCTCGTTGAGGACGTGTTCGCCGGTGTGTCCAAAAGGCGGATGCCCCAGATCGTGAGCCAGGGCAATGCTTTCGGTTAAATCTTCGTTCAGGCGCAAGGCCCGGGCAATGGTGCGGGAAACCTGGGCCACTTCCAGGGTGTGGGTCAGGCGGGTCCGGTAATGATCGCCCATGGGGGCAATGAACATTTGGGTTTTGTGCTTGAGTCGGCGGAAGGCTTTCGAGTGCAGGATGCGATCCCGGTCTCGCTGGAAGTCAGTACGAATTGGGCAAGCGTTTTCCGCTTTTAGTCGTCCCAAAGAGGTCGCACTACGTGCTGCCAGCGGATGCAGCCATTGTGCCTCTAGCGCTTCTGTGGACTCCCGAATCTCCAAAACACCCGCTGTCACGATTTTTCCTTACCTGTTCCTTCATACCTGCCTGATCGACTGTGAGAACTGCCGCTGGTTGTTTTTGTGGGCGGCCAGGCCCGAACAGTGCCATTCATTCGGCTGGATGATGGTGATTACGTCAGGGCCAAGGATGGATTCAATTGCATTAATGAGACGGGCCACCTACAGGATCGTTTCATCAATAATTAAGATGAATAGACTAGCACAGAAGGGGCGCTATCATCCACATTTGTGAAGTGAGTATGATGGCCCAACCTTTTTCGGTTACGGGTAGGGGTGTTAGACTGATGGCTGTGTACGCTTTGGTAAATGCTTTGTTTTGAGGAAGGGTCTGTGCAGCAAATGGCGAACTGTCTGGAATTATTGAGGGGTGGGGTTGTGGTTTCGGTTCAGGCCTCTCAGGGGGAGCCGCTGGATCGGCCCGAGATCCTGTGTGCCCTGGCCGAATCTGCCTTGAATGGCGGGGCTTGTGCCGTGCGTATGGCTCAGCCCGGTAATATGCAGTTCTTCAGGCGGCGGCACCCGCAAGTGCCTTTGATTGGAATCACCAAGCCGGAGCGGATTCCCGAAAACGCCCATAATCTGGTGTATATCACCCCTGGCTTTGCCGATGTGCAAAGTATTGCTGGTTGCTGTGACATTGTGGCGCTGGATGCCACCCTGCGGCCCCGGCCTTCTGGCGAAACCTTGGCGGAGATTGTGGCTCAAACCCGTGCAGCTTATCCGAATTTATTGCTCATGGCGGATGTTTCAACCCCGAAAGAGGGGCTAAATGCGCAAACATTGGGTTTTGACCTGATTGGCACCACGTTGTCCGGCTATACCGCCGAAACGTTGTCCCGAAAAGATCAGGGGCCGGACTTTGAGTTACTGGAGGGTTTGGTGGCAGTGGTGGACATTCCGGTGATCATGGAAGGCCGATTGTGGGAACCTTCGGAAGTGGCAAAAGCCATTGCTTTGGGTGCTTTTGCCGTGGTGATTGGCTCGGCGGTGACTCGTCCCCACGAAATTACCCGGCGTTTCGTGCAGGCCGCCTCACCTCACTCGGCATAATACTCGGTATAGCGACAGACATCCCTCTTTAAAATTGGCAGTTGGCAAAATTTGCATCTGAATTGTCCCTGCCCTACAATAAAGCGCTATTAAATTCATGCTCTTCAGCAAAGCGCGAATTTAAAGCAATCTGGAAAGACACACTCATAACAAAGCATGTTGCCGGGATTTAGCAACAGGTAAATCCTCACAATCCTCTTATAACCAAGGAGTCACCCAGGCATGTCCACTTCTCGCTACCTATTTACCTCCGAGTCCGTGACCGAAGGGCATCCCGATAAAATTTGCGACCAGATTTCCGATTCCATTCTGGACGCTTTTTTAACCCAGGATCCCAAGGCCCGTGTTGCCGCTGAAACCTCTGTCACCACTGGTTTGGTGCTGGTCAGTGGGGAGATTACGGCGAACTGTTATGTGGATATCGCCTCCGTGGTGCGTAAAACCGTTCAGGACATTGGCTACGTGGGAGAATCTTCCGGTGGCTTTGACGGCAGAACCTGCGCCGTTTTGCTGAGCATTGACGAGCAGTCTGTCGATATCGCCGGTGGTGTGGATCAGGCTCATGAAGTCCGTGGCAAGCTCTCCGACGATGAAATTGACAAGATTGGCGCTGGCGATCAGGGTATTATGTTTGGGTTTGCCTGCAACGAAACCAAGGAGCTGATGCCCCTGCCCATTCAGGTGGCTCATGCTTTGGCCCGTCAGTTGACCACTGTGCGTAAAAATGGCACGTTACCCTACCTGCGTCCCGACGGTAAGTCTCAGGTGACTGTGGAGTATGTCAACGACAAGCCGCACCGCATTGATACCGTGGTCATCAGCACCCAGCACGACCCGGCGATTGGGGGCGAAACCGACAACACCAAGATTCAGCAACGCATTGACGCTGACCTGCGTAAATTCGTCATTGACGAAGTGTTCAAGCATTTTGATGTGAAGCCGGACGCCAATACCAAGTACTTCATCAACCCAAGCGGCCGCTTTGTCATTGGTGGCCCTCAGGGCGACGCCGGTTTGACGGGCCGTAAAATCATTGTAGACACCTATGGCGGTTACGCTCGTCACGGTGGTGGCGCTTTCTCGGGCAAAGATCCCACAAAAGTGGATCGTTCCGCTGCTTACGCCGCCCGCTACGTGGCCAAAAATATTGTGGCCGCTGGTCTGGCTGAAAAATGTGAGATCCAGATTGGTTACGCCATCGGGGTGGCTCGTCCCATGTCCATTAACGTAAACACCTGGGGCACCGGTAAGCTCAGCGACAGCGAGCTGGCTACTTTGGTCGAGCAGCATTTTGATCTGCGCCCGGCTGCCATTATCCAGAACTTTGATCTGCAAGGGCTGCCTTCCAAAAATAATGGCCGCTTCTACCACAATGTGGCTGCTTACGGTCACTTGGGCCGCCCGGATCTGGATTTGCCCTGGGAGCGTCTGGACAAAGTAGAGGCCTTGCGTCAAGCGACTGCCTCCCGGTTGTCTGAAACCCCTGTAGCTGCTGCCGTATAGGGTTTTTATCCCGGTTTTTCGGCAAGCCGCGGAGTTTTAATTGTAAAAAACACTCAATCCTGCGCCCTCTGCGGATTGAGTGTTTTTAATTTTGCTCATATACTTTGATCTAGAGAGAGCGATACAATAAAGGTGTGTCATGTGTTAGCATTGTAATATTGCTTGCAATGCACTGTGGATTTATTACTCGCTCACAATTCAGTCGTTTTCACTGTCTAGCTCAACTGAATCAGCCTTTCCCCGTTTTGAGGTGTTAAAACAGTCAATGCACATTCTGGTAAGCGGCGTCAGACATCGTACAGCCCCTATTGAGGTGCGGGAAAAATTTGCCCTGCTGGAAGGTGAAGTTTCTGCGGCGCTGAAGGTGCTGAAAGCCTGTGCCGGTATTGAAGAATGTGCCATTCTCACCACTTGCAACCGTACCGAAATTTATGCGGTAGTCCGGGATACGGAGTTGGGCTTGCAGTCTGTCCAGCAGTTTTACAAGATTTTCAAGGGGCTGGATATCGTTCCTTATCGTCAGTACACGTTTAATTTGCTCCACGAAGACGCTGTGTCTCACCTGTTTCGGGTGGCTTCCGGTTTGGATAGCCTGATTATTGGCGAGGGGCAGATTATGGGGCAGGTCAAGGAGACTTTGGCGCTCGCTCAGCGTGAAAAAACAGTGGGATTGTTGCTCGATAAGCTCTTTAAAGCCGCCTTGAGCGTGGGTAAGCGAGTTCGCTCCGAAACGGGGCTTGCCGATAAGGATGTCAGTGTCTCTCTGGCTGCCTTCCACTTTGCCAAAAAGCAGGATCCGCAATTGATGGATCGTCGAATCGCTTTGATCGGCGGCGGCAAGATGGCTGAAATTGTCATGTCTCTGTTCAAGCAAGGCATGACCCCAGAGCAGCAGTCCAACGTGGTGGTTCTCAATCGCAGTCAGGCCCGTCTGGATGAGTTGTGCGAGCGCTATGGATACCGGGGCTACACCTGGGATCAGTTGGATGTGGTTCTAAACCACGCCGAGGTGTTGTTTGTGGCCACCGGCGCTCCGCATGTCGTATTGGGGAAAGCCGATTTTGAAGGGCGTGGCTCCAAACTGGTCATTGATATTGCGGTTCCACGGAACGTGGATGCCCGAGTCTCTGAGCTGAGTGAAATCCAGCTATTCAATACCGATGATTTGGCGGGTTTGAACGGGTTTTCCGGCGAGGCTCAGCGTCAAATCAAACAGCAGGCCCAGTCCATTTTGGAGGAAGAGTGTATTGCCTTCCAGCAATGGCGTATGTCTTTGTCTGTGGTGCCCACTTTAACCCGTCTGCGGGAGAAGGTGGAGAGCATTCGTCAGGCTGAACTGGCGGCCAACCCATCCCTGGGCAAGCAATATGAACTGATTGACGTGGTGTCCAAAAACCTCATCCGCAAGATTTTGCACGACCCCACGGTCCGCCTGAAGAGTTCTCGCAATCTGGCAGAAATTTACCAGCAGGCCTCCGTCCTGAGTCACCTCTTTGATATTGATTTGAGTACCGATGTGGAGTCCCCTCCGGCGGAGTCTGCCGCTTTGTGGGACAATACGGCATCGGCCTAAAGGGTTTTTACCGATGATGACTGAAAAATTAGTGCGGCTGGGTAGCCGGGAAAGTCCTCTGGCTTTGGCTCAGACCCATCAGGTGGCGGACGCCCTGCGGCGGCAATGGCCACAAGTGCAGGTGGAGATTCACACCTTCAAGACCCAGGGCGATATCATTCTGGATACGGCTTTGTCCAAAGCCGGGGACAAGGGCTTGTTCGTCAAGGAGCTGGAAGTGGCCTTGCTGGAGGGTCACATTGATGTGGCCGTTCACAGTATGAAAGACATGCCGGGTGAATTGCCGGATGGATTGGCCTTGGTTTCCTTCGGGGAGCGGGAAGACGCCCGGGATGTGTTATTGAGCAAAAATTCGGTGCCTTTTGAGGCCCTGCCTGCCGGAGCCGTGATCGGTACTTCGTCCCTGCGCCGAGAGGCCCAGTTGCGCCGTCTGCGACCTGATTTGACCTACCAGGTGATTCGGGGAAACCTGCAAACCCGTTACCGCAAGTTGGAAGAAGGGCCCTATGAGGCCATCGTGCTGGCTGCCGCCGGGATCAGGCGGCTAGGCTGGCAGGAGCGCATTACTCAGGCTTTTGACGCTTGGGAGCAGAGCATTCCCGCAGTGGCTCAGGGGATTCTGGGGCTGGAATTCCGGGTGGACGATGAGGGGATTCGCAACCTGATACAGCCTTTACAGCAATCTGCCGTGGAAGTGGCCCGCTTGGCCGAACGTGCCGTATTGACCACCCTGGCCGGGGGCTGCCAATTGCCCTTGGGGGCTTACTGCCGCCCTTGTCCGCAAGGCTATGAGATGAAGGGCGTGGTCTTATCCCTGGATGGTCGGGAGGCTGTGTATGCCCACACCGTGTTTGATGCCCCGGATGCTGTGAGTGCCGGAAACCGATTGGCCCAAGACCTTTTACAGCAGGGTGGGCAAGCGATTTTAGCAGTCATTCGGCCCGCTTGAGGCATTCCCTGGTTGTCTCCTGAGGCGTCCACTAGTGCCCCCCTGAGGCATCCAGAAGGGCCGCTTAATTCTCCAGAATGAACGTGACTGGGCCATCGTTGACCAGTGAGACTTGCATATCGGCCCCAAAAACGCCCGTTTCCACGCTCAGGTGACTGGTTTCCCGCAGTTTTTCCACCAGTTGCAAGTACAGTTGCTCGGCTTCCTTAGGGGCCTTGGCGTTGTCAAAGCCGGGCCGATTGCCCTTGCGGCAGTCTCCGGCCAGGGTGAATTGGGACACCACCAGTATGCCGCCCTGAATATCCTGCACGGAACGGTTCATTTTGCCTTGCTCATCGGGAAAAATGCGCAGCTTGAGCAGTTTACCCACGTGGTAATCCAGTTTGCTAGCGTCATCGTCTTTTTCCACGCCAAATAAGACCAGCAAGCCTTGGCCAATTTGGCCCACGACGCTTTGATCCACCATCACGTAGGCCTGAGAGACTCGTTGAATGACGCATTTCACTGGGAGGAAGCGTCCCTCTACCTAAACGGTTGTCGGGGCGGCAATCCCGGTGGAGCCGAATCCACCTTGCCGACCTTCAACGAGGGCCACTTCCTCGGCCTCCGTCCACTGCACCTGGGTGACCGGGGCAATGACCAACTGGGCGATGCGATCGCCGGGCTGAATGGTGAAGGCTTCGTTGGACAGGTTGATGAGGGCCACTTTAACCTCGTGGCGGTAGTCGCTATCAATGGTGCCCACCCCGTTGGCCAGACAAATGCCGTGCTTGATGGCCAGCCCGCTGCGGGCCCGCACCTGACATTCGTAGCCTTCCGGCAGCATCATGACAAAGCCGGTGGGGACTAGAGCCCGTTCCAACGGTTGCAAGGTCAGTGGTACCCCAATGGCCGCCTGTACGTCCATACCTGCCGAACCGGGCGTGGCGTAAGCGGGCAAATGCTTTGGGGCGTGGGCCAGTCGGTGAATGGCCACCTGAATGGTTTGTTGGGTCATGGTTTCCATGGCGCTTCTCCTAGACCGACACAGGGCTGGCGCACTGAATAATGGCGAAAAAGCTGTCCGCTTCCAGGCTGGCGCCGCCCACCAGGCCGCCGTCAATGTCGCTTTGGCTCATCAGGGCTTGGGCGTTATCCGCTTTCATGCTGCCCCCGTACAGAATGCGAGTGTGTTCGGCGGTACCGTATTCACCTACAAAGTGACGAATCAGGCCGCAAACCCGATTGGCTTCGGCGGCTTCGCAGACTTTGCCGGTACCGATGGCCCAAACGGGTTCATAGGCAATCACAATTTTGGGTAAATCGCTGGCTTGCAGCTGGCTGCATACGGCCCGGATCTGTTGCTCAATCACCGCGTCGGTCAAGCCGTTTTCCCGTTCCTGTAATTCTTCTCCCACACAGACGATGGGGGTTAGGCCGTGTTTGAGGGCAGCCAATGTTTTGGCGGTAACGGTCTCATCGCTTTCGTTGAAGTATTGACGGCGCTCGCTGTGACCCAGTACCACCCAACGCACGCCGATATCCGTCAGCATCAGGGGGGAAATTTCACCGGTATAGGCGCCGTTGTCCCGGCTTTCCATGGTTTGGGCGGCCACAATAAAGGGCGCACCCAATTTTTCCACCTGTTGCTTTACGGTGCTTAATGCGGTAAACGGCGCACACAGGACGATTTCCGGCAGCTCGCTACCCTTGAGTGCTTGTACTTTTTGCCAAAGGGCATCCACAAAGGCGCTGGCCTCCTGAGTGGTTTTAAACATTTTCCAGTTGCCGGCAATAACGGGGCGGCGGGGGGTAGCCATCAATCTCTCTCCTGCGAAATGGGGTTCAACTCAAACTATTTGCGCTTGGCAAAGGGGGATATAGCCAGAGGGGAGCAAACGCTCCCCTCTGAAATGTTGCGATTAAACGCTGACCGGCAGTCGCTCGGCCACCATGTGGGTCAGCTCCGCCAGGCGGTTGCTGTAGCCCCATTCGTTATCGTACCAGCCAATCACTTTGGCCATGTTGCTGCCGATGACCTGGGTGAACTCAGGATCGAACACGCAGCTGTGCGGGTTGCCGATGTAATCGGTGCTGACCAGCGGCGCTTCGGCGTATTCCAGCACATCTTTCAGCTCGTTGGCTGCGGCCTTTTTGAAAGCCTCGTTGATGGCTTCCACGGTCACCGGTTTTTCGGTCACCACGGTCAGGTCGGTCAGGCTGACATCCGGCGTTGGAACCCGAACGGCATAGCCATTCAGCTTGCCTTTCAGGGCGGGCAACACGGAGCCGATGGCCTTGGCCGCACCGGTGGAGGTGGGAACCATGCTCAAGGCGGCGGCACGAGCCCGGCGCAAGTCTTCGTGCGGGGCGTCCAGCAAGCGCTGATCGCCGGTGTAGCTGTGGATGGTGGTCATAATGCCGGACACCACCCCGAAGGTTTCGTGCAGCACCTTTCCGATGGGGGCCAGGCAGTTGGTGGTGCAGCTGGCGTTGGAGATGATGTGGTGCTTGGCCGGGTCGTACTCGTGGGCGTTGATGCCGATGGCCACGGTGATGTCTTCATTCTTGGCCGGGGCGCTGATGATGACTTTTTTGGCGCCGGCTTCAATGTGTTTCTTGGCCTTTTCGCCATCGGTGAAAAAGCCGGTGGATTCGATGACCACGTCCACGCCCAGGTCTTTCCAGGGCAGGTTGGCCGGGTCTTTTTCGGCATAAATGCGGATGGTGCGCCCGTCGATGATCAGGGCAGTTTCGGTGAAGTCCACTTCGCCTTTGTAGATGCCCATGGTGGAGTCATACTTGAACAGGTGGGCCAGTTGCTTGGGCGTGGTCAGGTCGTTGATGGCAACGACGTTTAAGTCCACACGAGGGTTTTCTAGAGCGGCCCGAAGGGTCAAGCGACCGATGCGACCAAAGCCATTAATGGCGACTTTGCTTGCCATAAGCATTTTCCTTCTTTGCTAAAGTTCATACGGCTGATACAGCCAAAATAACTGCCAAATCAATATATCACAAGCAAAGTGCAAACGCTTGGTCGGCGCTTTCCCTGACCCCGGTTCAGGGAAAGCGGCTTGTCTGGGTGGTCTGCCCTGTGCGTTGGCCTTTAACCGGTTGGGTTGGCGCTAACGGTTGGAGGCCTGGGGGAATTCCCTGAATCCTGTTTTCTTTCGACTTTGCAGCCGGATAACCCGGGTATTGTGGATGGCCTGAGCAACGTTGGCCGGGGATTCCTTCAGGTAATCCAGCGCTTTAATGGCGCTCTTGTCCTCAAACTTGAGCGAGGTTTGGCCGTAACTGGGTCGGCTGCTATGCGCGGATTTTTCCGGCACCTTCGGTTCCTCTGTTATGGCGTCCTCGGTTGCGGCAGCGGGTGGGTACAGGGGCATTAACCCCGTCACGTAGGGCAGATTGGTGGGCAGGCTCCCGTTGGACAAGGATTGGCGCGCCTGGGTGAACAGAATCTTTAAAAGTACCAGGGCCCCTATCACGCAGAACACCCCAATGCCGCCAAAGAAAATAGCGACCGTGATGACCAGCCACTGAGGAATGGACTGGAAGCCCTTGCGGACTTCACGGGTCAGCTCCTTAAGTTCACTGGAGCCCACTTTAGCCGGTTGGCTCACGTTGGTGGCGCTTGACGAATTGGTTTGGCCTTGCGCTGAAGCGGCTGGCCCTTTCAGGGCGTCTGCGGGCATTGGCTGGGCGGGCGGCAGCGCGTGTAAATACCAGAGCGGATCGGGCTTGGCAGCCGTGCCTGCTGGAGGCTCTGCCATCGACTCCGCCACGGAGAGGGTGTGGACTGGTTCTGGTGACCGGGGTGAGGTGTCAGTCGAACGGGGCTTGCTGGCCTTGCGTGTCGGCGCTTCCTGCTGGAAATCCGAAGGGCGATACACGTAAGGGTTCCACACCCCGCCTGGGGTGGCCCGTACCGGGGCCGGGCTCAGTTTGAGCCGGTTCTGGCTGGGACCGGGCGTTTTGGCCGCTTCTTGTTTAGGGCTGACTTTCTCGAAATGGGCAGCCACTTGTTCAAAGTGATTGGCCCGCTCTTTAGTCACCGCTGGTCGGGGTTTCAGTTTTTCCGTGGTGCTAGCGGCCACTTTTTGAGGCTGTTTGCTGTGTTGTTGTTGAACCGAGACGGAATACTCGTTGGCGGCCAGATTGGGCAGGATGATTTTCACCTTGCCGTCGCCCTGAGGAACGGCCCGTCCGATGAAGCGGTTCTTGTTATCCAGCACCACCGGCAGGCCATTGTCGATCTGCTCCTGGGACAATTGGGTTTCCGGCAGAATAATGGCGAATTGTTTGCCCTGATGTTCGGTGCTGTAGCTAACCCGTTGATCGGTGAACAGGGTCACTGTGACGTTTTTGTCCTGGGTGTTAATGGCAAAGCCGTTCAGCTCCGCGGCGATAGAAAGACTGGACGCCAAAAGGCCAAGCCCCAAGGCCCAAGTGATGCCATTCAAAACAGGGTGTCTCAACGCCACGTCAACCACTCAATCTGACTATGCACTGGATGTATTGTAACTGATTGTTGCGCTGAGGGGGAATAGACCATGGGGTCAATCTCGGGGGGCAATCTCAGCGCATGGGACTCATTTCCCAGTCTGGGACAGGGGCTTTTTAAACCAGACCGTGTTCAAAGGCGTAGGCAACCAGCAAGGTTCGCTTGTTCAGCCCCGTCTTCTTCATCAGGTTGGCAATGTGGGTATCCACGGTTTTAACGGACAAGCACAGAATTTTGGCGATTTCCTGATTGCTGAGCCCCTGGGCCAACTGCACTAAAATTTCCTGCTCTCTGGCCGTGAAAGGATGGGGGGAAATTTGATGCGCTTCTTTAGCCAGCTTTTCCGCCACGTCGGGGGAGAAAACGGGGCGTTGCCCCTCCTGAACGGCTTCCAGCAGCTTGGCGCAAAGCGTCTGCTCATCGATGGTTTTGCTTAAAAAACCTGCCACGCCTAATTGCTGGGCTTTGCGGATGTACTGTAGTTCACAGTGGGCAGAGAAAAACACGATGTTGAGCGACGGGAATTGGGCCAGCAGCTCTTGGGTCAGTTGCAGGCCGTTTTTGCCCGGCAAGTTCACATCCAGTAGCACCACATCCGGTTGCTTGAGTTGAATCAGGCCTGCAAGCTCTTCCCCATGGGCGGCCTCCCCCACCACGGTAAAGTGGGCGTTGCGATGCAGTATTTCCCGGGTGCCCTGGCGAACCACATCGTGGTCATCCACCAGCAGCACCGTGATGGTTGTTTGCGTTTTGGTCGGAGAAGGGTCTTTCATTCAGGTTTTACCGGAACGATTAGCTGGAAGTGACTGCCCTGATTGGGTTGGCTGCGGATATGGATTTTTCCGCCCAATTGTTGAATGCGTTCCTGAACACCGGTTAATCCCATTTTACGGGGATCTTTTCGTTCAGGATCAAAGCCCCGGCCATTGTCGCTGATGGTGGCGCTTAAAATGGGGCCGTCCTCCGGGGCGTAAGCCAGGGTGATTTGTACCTGACTGGCCTGGGCGTGATGCTTGATGTTAGCGCATAACTCCTGAAAAACCCGAAAAAGCGGCAGTTCATAACGTTTGGGGAGTTGTTTGAGTCCTTCAGCGGCCGTGTTGAGAGAGACTTGGGCAATGCCTGCCTGTCGCAAGTCATCGGCCAAAAATTCCAGGGCGGCTTCCAGGCCCAGGTCTTCCAGAATCTGCGGCTTCAGGTTCTGACAGATTCGCCGGAGGTTATCAATGACTGAATCCACTTTGTGGGCGGCGTAACCCCGTTTCAGATCCACCAGATCCTGCACCACCCCGTCATGCAGATCCTGGGCGATGCGCTGGCGTTCCTCTTCTTGCAAACGAATGTTGATATCCCGGGAACGGGCCAGTTGCTGAATCAGCCGATCCAGGTCGTAGGCTGTCATTGCCGTGAGAATCAGCCCGAGTACAATCATGCTGAGCGTGACCCACTGAGTGACCTGTTGGGCCTGATCCTGCAAATCCCGCAGCTCGTTGAGGGACTCCAGTTTGAGGGTAAACAGTTCGTTTTGGCTCAGGCTGTCCAGCAGTGTGGCTGTCGGGGTGGGATTGGCCAGGATGCTTTGCAGGAGGGGGGAGAAAGTGGCGCTGTTGGCCGGATCGGACTTTTGTGCGACATCGGAAAGCATCATGGCTTGCCGGTAAATTTCGTGCCAGTCGGTTTGGGCCTGTTCCGGGTTTTCCGGGAGTTCCCGCTGCACTTTTTTGATGCCCCAGCGGACATTGCTGAGGATGACCACTTGGCTGACCTTGTGGGTGACCCGGTTGACTTCATTTTTCCAGCCCAAAATTTGCTGGTAGGCCGTGCCACCCACCAGAAACGTTAAAAGCACCATGACCAGCAACGGTGCCAGAATGGAATGTCGGGCATTCAAGGTTGTAAGACCCGTGATGAAATTGCGCCCAGGGGGCCATATTTATGGCCTCCTGGGCTGGAGCTTCAATTAGAAGTTGGACAGAGGGAGCGAGTTTCCGTTTTTAGGGGTTGCTTGTCCAGTGATCATCCCATTGTTCCATGTATAGACAATGTTCCATTTGGTAAAGGCGGCACTGCAAGTTAGCGTAGGACCAGGAGCCGTACAACTTCCTGCACCTTTGGCTGCATTTGGTCCAAATCGACCTACTGCAATAGTTAATGGTCTTGCGGCCTGACCATTGGCAGTTACGGAAACGAAATTACTGAAATTTGTGGGAGTTTGCGCTTGTTCTGCCGTATAGATGGCTGCGGCGCTGGCCAATTGTGCTTTTAAATCTTTGATTTGTGTTAATTCGGCTTGAGCCGTGGTATCGCCAAAGCGGGGCAGGGCCACGGCGGCCAAAATGGCGATAATGGCGATGACCACGGCCAATTCAATCAGGGTAAAACCTTTTTGGGATGTCATAGGGGGCTCCTTTTCCTCACCTTACCGCTTTGAATGGATGTTGATTAGACGGTGTCCAAAATGATTGTTTTTAAATCTATTATAGCTCTGTTAGGAGTGTCGGATTTTTGAATGCGTTCCGTATCGGTAAAATTACTGATCTTTTTGAGTGGCCTGGATTTGATAAATTGTTATTAATTTTTTTGCGGATTGAAAAACTGGATGGGATAGCGAGGGATTTTCTTTCAAGGTCTGACCCAGAGGACTTTTCTTGAAGGTAAAGCGCCAATTATTTTTCAGATGCTTGGTGTTGATATGAAAAGCATTGCTGATGAGGTATTGGATGTGTTTTTCTTTCAAAAAGATCAGGTGGGTGGCCACGCTGCTTTGGTGGATCTCAGACAGGCAGTCCAAATTTTGGGCGGGGCATAACTGATTTAACCGGAATGCAGGGATTATTAAAAAAGTATCCAGTGTTTGATGCCTTGTATTCAGCGCATAGAAGTAGGCTTCATCCAGATTCTCAACGTAAATCCGGCTGTGCGGTGGAACTTGGGTGTTTAAAAAGTGCAGTGTGTCTGCATACTCCTGCCAAAGATCGACTTTAGTATTAATGGCCATTTGATTGGGGCCTTGTTTGTTGAGATAAGGCTGCAGATGAATGCTGTTCAATATCAAAGCCGCCATGAGTAGTCCGGTTAGCGCCCATTGCTTTCGGTGTCGCATCATCCCTTGGATAGGCAGAGCCGATAGCAACAAAGCCCATAGAATGGGCAGTATGGGCATTAAAAACCGGGGATAGACGCTGTAAAAACTCCAGAACGGCAAAATCGCCAGATAAAGAGCCACATAAAGGCCCTCCACGGAATATTGGCGGGCTTTGAGCCGCTGGTAGGCGTATCGGCCCAACAGTAGAATGAGGGTGAAACTGAGGCCCAGAATGATACTTTCCGAAAAGATGGTAGCCTTTTGCAGGAAAAAGCGCTCCAGCAGGGGGAAAAACTGCACGGAGAAATTCCCCAATAGCTCCTGAAACCCCTTCCCCACCAGCTCCGGTAAGGTGTACTCGTACTTCAAATCCATGCGGAAGGACTGAAAGTAAGTCTCCTGAAAGGTGCGCACCAAAAAGTCGCCCACCGGGTAGGTGGTGTCTTTCCGAGAGCCGGACCACATAAGCCAGGGCAGCATCAGCATGGCGCTGCCCAGCCAATATCCGGCAGCCTGCTTGCGCTGACCGCTTAGCCACAGCCACAGGCCAATGGCCATAATCAGGGGCAAAGCCATGGTGCGGGTATAAAACGCGGCCACGCTCACAATCACCAGCAAGGCCACGTTTGCAAGCGTGAACGGTTGATGGGTTTCTTTGAACCGATGGCACAGAACGATGGTCAGGGTGCTGAGCAGCATAAACAGGGGCTCAGACATCAGATCAATGCTGACTTCCAGAAAGCGCCAGTGGGTGCCTATAATCAGCACCAGTAACAGGCAAATCCATTGCGGCAACTGGCGAATTTTTCGGAAATAATACCCCCACAGGGCCAAGGTGCCGGTGGCTAGTAGAATGTTGATGCTTTTGAGCCACACAATATTGTGCGGAAAGTGCGGGTTCATCAGCCAGCCCAGCGCCAAAAGCACCGGAAAGAGCGGCGGATACTTGAAGAAATAAGGCTGATCCACCATGCCCATCAGCCGATACCCGTGCCCTTCGGCCATGGCTTTGGCCACCATCAGGTACATGCCATCATCGTGCAGAAAGCCCACCACATCCGGGCGCATGAGATAGTAGGCCAAGGCCATAAAGCCTGCCAACAGGCCAAACCACAAACCAGCGATTTTGACATCGCATCGCTTCAAGAACACGCTCACTCCCCGATATTCAGGATACTGTTATTGTAGCAAGTTTTAAGGGTTGTCTGTGGGCTTGGCGGACGAACCACTCCAGGGCCGCCGGGATGCTATGATGCTGCCATGAATGCCCGGAAACCCATTATTTTGATAGCTCCGGCCTGCTATAAAGGCACCCTGTCCGCCCCAGAGGCCGCCGAGATCATGCAATCCACCCTCAGGGAAAGTCTGGGGGACGCTGTGGACATCCAGTTATGCCCGATTGCCGACGGCGGGGATGACACCTTGCTGGTACTCAAACAAAGCCTGCCACAGGCCAGTTTCAAAACCGTCCAGGTGACCGGCCCCGTAGCCGCCATGTGTGTACAGGCTCAGTATTTGTGGGAGCCTGCCAGCAAAACCGTGATCATTGAATCGGCGCAGGCCCATGGTCTGAAGCTCTTGGGGACTGAACGCCACCCCTTGACGGCCAAGTCTTACGGGGTGGGGGAATTGATTGCTGAAGCGGTGCGTGACTGTCAGCCGGAGACGGTGGTGGTGACTGTGGGCGGTAGTGCTTCCACCGATGGCGGATTGGGAGCGCTGCAAGCCTTGGGCCTATGCTGCGTGGATGAAGACGGGCAGCGGATTCTGGCGTCGTTGAGTGGCGGTGACTTACCAAGCGTTCAGCGGCTGTTTTGGCCGGAGACGCTGATGGGAGACTGGGGAATGATGCCTAAATTGATTATTGCCACCGACGTGCAAAACCCCTTGTTGGGCATTCAGGGTGCGGCAGCCGTGTTCGCCCCTCAAAAAGGCGCTTCTGAGGAGCAATGCCAGGTGTTAGCGCAAGGGTTGTCTCACCTGCGGGATCTGCTGGCCGGGCAATTTACGGTGGATTATGTGTTATGTCCCGGTTCGGGGGCGGCGGGTGGCTTGGCCTATGGCTTACAATACTGGCCGGGCGGCGCTGTGGTGGTTTCCGGCAGCCAGTGGATTGCTGAGACCTTGAACTTGAAGCAACTCGTGGCTGAGGCGGATGTGATTCTCTCCGGGGAGGGTCGTTGGGATGCCACTTCACTGGGTGGCAAAGCCACGGGGCATCTGCTGACGCTGGCGGGGAACAAGCCGGTCTTTCTGCTTCCCGGGCAATGCCAGGCGGGTTTGCAGCTGCCTGCCACGGTGCAATGTCTGCCCTTGGCCACAACGGAGGCCGAAACTCAGGCGGCCATGGCGAATCCTAGGCAGGCCTTGCGGACTGTAGTGCTTCAGAGGTTGCCGCTGCTGAAACGCCATTTGCCAGCACATTAGCCAAGGCCCGCATATTGGCTGGCCGATAGGTACAAAGGCTCAGGTGCGCTTGGGGCATCGACAGTTTTTGTAAATCGTAAGGGGTTCCCGCCGAGGCCAGAATGAACCGGGCGTGGGGAAACTGGGCTTTGAGCAGTGCGTACAAATTCGCCTGACTGGTGTATATCAAGGGGTTGAAGCTGACGAAAACAACGGTCTCAGGTGCGGAGCCCGTCAAGCTATCGCATAGCGCTGGCGCATCAAAGGCTTGTTTGGCGGGATAGGTCAGACTGTTAATCTGGCTAAAGCCGGCCACCTCAAAATAATGCTCAAGAGGGGGTGAAGTGGGGGCATCAAAGGCATAATTGCCCATGCCGATTCGTTCAGGATGCACCAATAGCAAGGGAGCCTCCAAGGGCAGGGGAAGCGCATCAGCGGAACCTTCTAGAAGACTGATGCCCTGTTCCGCCCAGACATCGGCCTGCTGCTGGCAGTCAGTTTGGGACAGACTCACCTGAGGGGTCGGGGCTTCCGCCAGATACTGAGCCTTTAAGTGGGCAATCCGGGTGAGGGACGCCTGCAATTGGCTGAGGGGCAGCGCACCGGTTTCAAAGGCCTGAAGCACTGCTTGGTAAACCGACCATTCCGCTTCGGTGCTTTGCTTATACAGCAAAATATCCACGCCTGCCTTCAGGGAGGCCAGCGCCGCCTCTACCGGGTTGCGGTGTTGGGTAATGGCCCCCATGCACATGTCATCGGTGATAATCACCCCCTGAAAACCGAACCGCTCACGCAGCAAACCCTGAATAATGGCGGGAGAGGCTGAGGAGGGGAGCTGTTGTTCTTCTTTCGTGGTTTGTAACGCCGGGTAATAGCCGTGGGCCACCAGCATAACGGGTACACCCGCATGAATGGCTTGCTGAAAAGGCTGTAATTCGGCATCCGTAAAGTGCAGGGTGGGCAAATCGAGGTGGGAATCCACGGTGCCGTTGCCGTGGCCGGGGAAGTGCTTGCCTACGGAAATCAGCTTTTCAGCCTCAAAAGCCTGCATGGCAATTTTAGCAAAACGCCACACCGTTTCAGGATCATCCCCAAAGCTGCGCACCCCAATGATGGGGTTTTCGGCCTGTAAATTCACGTCCAGGGTGGGGAAAAAATTCAGGTTCAAGCCCAGTGCCCGCAAGTGCTGGGCCATGGCTTGATACATTTCCTGAGCCAGTTGCTCCGGTGCCTCGGCCAAAGCCACCGCCCGTGGGGATAAAGCCGTGGGGAAGAGCGTGTGCGGCAAGCGCTCCACCTGACCGCCTTCCTGATCAATGCCCATCAGCATGCGGGGGAGATGCGCCGGAACGCTGGCTTGCAGTTTTGCGGTCAAGTCCGCTACCGCTTGCGGGGTTTGCTGGGGCAAGGCGTCAAAATTGTCCCTAAAAAAAATCAGCCCCCCCACGCCACGCTCTAAAAAACGGTGGGTGATGGGGTTGGGGTTCAAGCCTTCGTAGCCCACCATAAACAGCTGGGCCACTTGCTCAGCCAGGGTTAGATGAGCAAACCCGTTTGATGCGTTCATAAAAGCCTATTTGCCCACGCAAAATTGCTGGAACACACTGGTCAGAACCTCTTCGGTGGTGTCTCGGCCCATCAGTTCATCCAGCTTGCGCAAGGCTTCCGTCATGGGCATGGTCACCACATCCAAAGGCAGGGTGGATTGAATGGCCGCCTGGGCCTGCTTTAGACACTCTTCCACTTCAATGCAGCATTTAATCTGACGCTGGTTCAGCGACAGGGTCAAGCCGGTATCCTCATGGGAAAAGGCTCGAATTTTTTCTTGCAAGGCGGTGTAAATTTCATCCATGCCCTCTCTGGTTTTGACGGACACGTAAATCCAGTTGGGGAAAGTCTTTTGACCGGCCCGTAATAAATCCTTCTTGTTGCCCACCACAATGGTGTTGCTGGCTTCCAGCTTGGTTAAAATCTGCATGTCGTAGCGCAGTAAGCCCACCGAGCAATCAATTAAATAAATCACAATCTGCGCTTCAGAGGCGGCCTGCCAACTGCGCTGAATGCCCATCATCTCAATGCTGTGGTGGGTTTCCCGAATGCCCGCCGTGTCAATCAGGGTGATGGCAATGCCGTCGATGTCCAGCACCTCAGTGACCACATCGCGGGTGGTGCCCGCTTCAGCGGTTACAATGGAACGATCCCGGGCCAGCAGGGCATTGAATAACGAGGATTTCCCGGAGTTGGGCATGCCCAGCAAAGCCACTTTCAAGCCTTCCCGAACCATGCGATTGCGCTGGGCGCTTTCCTTCAACCGAGAAATGCCCGCCAGACACTCTTCCAGCTGATGGGCCAACACTTGCCGATCCGGCTCCTCCACTTCATCGGGGAAATCAATGCTGGCCACGATTTGGGCTTGCAAAGTCAACAGGCCCTGACTCATATCATCAATGTACTTGCCCAGAGAGCGGTTTTTGAGATTGTTAGAGGCTTGGGAAATCAGACGTTCACTGCGAGACGAGATAAGATCCATGACCGATTCAGCCTGAGTCAAATCCATTTTGCCATTGAGGTAGGCCCGCATGGTGAATTCGCCGGGCATGGCCACTCGGGCCCCATTTTTAACGCATAAATTCAGGATTTTATGGGAAATAACATCGCCCCCGTGACAATGAATCTCGATGACATCTTCCCCGGTGTAGCTATGGGGGCCTTTGAAGGCCAACAACAGCACTTCATCCACAATATCGCCTTCATCGGCAATCCAGCCGTGGTAAAAACGACCCTGCTGGAACTTCAAATTTTTCTTGGAGAATAGCTCATAGGCGATACTCCAGGCCTCTTTGCCGCTAATACGGAGGACGGCCACACTGCCTTGGCCTCGGGCGGTGGCAATGGCGGCAATAGTACTTTCAGTGCTGATCATGATCGGTGTGTGGCTTTCTCGATTGATGGCATTGTCGGATCGCTGGGTATGAAAACAAACCGGGGGGCTTCCTTTAGGCTGTTACCAGTGTACTGTAATGACGCCTGCTACGGCAACTCTGCCTCTCTAAAACAAGCTCAGCTGGGGCGTTTCCAAAATCTCCTCTCGGGAAGCTTTTGCGCTGACCGCCGCCAGCTCCTTTCGCTGCATCTGGCTCAATATGGCTTCTGCCTTATGGATAATTTCCGTGGGCAAGCCAGCCATTTTGGCCACCTGAATACCGTAGCTTTTCTGGGCGGCTCCCGGCTCTACGGTGTGTAAAAACTCAATTTCCCCGTCCGCTTCAGCCACACAAACCCGGTAATTGGCAATCTTGGGATAATTCTGCTCCAGGGTGTTCAGTTCGTGGTAGTGGGTGGCAAACAGGGTGCGGCAACCCACCCGTCGGGTCATATACTCGGACACGGCCCAGGCGATGGAGACTCCATCGTAGGTGCTGGTTCCCCGGCCCACTTCATCCAGCAATACCAGGCTGCGGCGGGTAGCCCCGTGCAGGATTTGGGCCGTTTCATTCATTTCCACCATAAACGTGGATTGCCCGCTGGAGAGATCATCCACCGCGCCCACTCGGGTGTAAATACCATCCACCAGGCCAATGCGGGCGTAACTGGCTGGCACGAACGAACCCATTTGGGCCATTAAAATAATTTGAGCCACCTGTCGCATATAAGTCGATTTCCCGGCCATGTTGGGGCCGGTAATAATCATCATCTGCGGGACTTGCAACGCCTCGGGATCGGCGGACATAGCCACGTTATTGGGCACAAACCGTCCTAGCGGCAGGATTTTTTCCACCACTGGGTGGCGGCTTTGCTGCAAGTTAATTTCCAGAGAGTCATCCACATGCGGGCGCACGTAATTTTGCTCGACGGCCACGGTGGCCAGCGATTGCAACACATCCAGCACGGCCACCCGTTGCGCCGAATCCGCTACAATCGGGGCGTAAGCCAGCAATTTTTGCCGCAAGTCCATAAATAAGTTGTATTCCAGCTCGTACTGGTTGCTCTGGGCGTCCAGCACCTGAGCTTCGTGGGTCTTTAAAATGTCGGTGGTGTAGCGTTCGGCGTTGGTTAAGGTTTGCTTCCGGTGATAATCAGCCGGTACGGCGCCGCTGTTGGCTCGGGTTACTTCAATAAAATAGCCAAAGGCACTGTTGAAAGAGACCTTCAGTGTTTTGACGCCGGTACGTTCCCGTTGCTCCTGCTCGTACTGAGCCAGCCAGGTTTCATGATTCCGCACCAATTCCCGCATCTGATCCAGTTGGGCGTGGTAACCGGTCTTGATGATGCCCCCTTCTTTCAAGTTCAGATTGGGGGTATCGTCGATGGCTTGCTCAATCAGGGCCATCATTTTGAACAATTCCGGCGGAAAGTCTTGCAGGCGGTTCAAATAAAAGCTTTCCAGGGGCTTGAGAAGGTTGGATAAATCCGGCAAGCGGGCAATGGAATGCTTGAGAGCAATTAAATCCCGAGGGCTGGCGCTGAAGTTGGCCACCTTGGTGCTGAGGCGCTCAATATCGTAAATATCAGGTAACAGGTGGCGCACGGATTCTCGGATATCGGCATGTCGCACCAGTTCTTCCACCCCATCCAGCCGGGATTCAATTTCCGGTAAATGGGTCAAGGGCTGGCTGATCCACTGGCGCAGCAGCCGGGCCCCCATGCTGGTACAGGTCTGGTTGAGGACCCACAGCAGGCTGCCTTCGGTCTGGCCGCTTTTGGCTGTGGACAGTAATTCCAGATTGCGGCGGGCCGTGGTGTTCATGGTCACGGTTTGCTGAAGCGAATACAGGCGGATTCCGTTGAAGACTGGCTGCTGATCCAGAAAATTCCGGTTGATGTAATAGCCAATGGTGCCAGCCGCCTGTAACGCACAGGGACGATCTTCCAGCCCAAAGCCCTCCAGGGAGGCCACTTGAAAAAGCTCCAGCAGGCCCCGGCGGGTATCGGAAATCTGAAATGCCCCTTCCGGCAAAGGCGTACAGCGGTAGTTCTCACTGATTTCCGGGGGCACATCGGCAATAAAGCTGTCCAGTTCGTGGATAGAAGTGGCCTTGCGTTTGCGGCCTTTTACCAAAATTTCCACGGGCCGGATGCGATCCAGCTCGGACAGCAGCTCCAGAAAACTCAATTCGGTCACCCGGAATTCTCCGGTGGTGACATCGCAGTAGGCCAACCCGCAGGCTTGCTGCGATTGAATGTGGATGGCCGCCAGAAAGTTATTTTCCTCCGGGCGCAGCAGCGATTGTTCGGTAATGGTGCCGCTGGAAAGTACCCGCACCACTTGCCGTTTGACCAGGCCCTTGGCCTGGCTGGGATCTTCCATTTGCTCGCAAATGGCCACTTTTAAATTTTGAGCCAACAACTTGGTTAAATAGGCTTCTGCCGCTTTTACCGGAATACCGGCCATGGGAATACGACCGGCTTTTCCGGCGTCCCGTCCGGTCAGGGTAATTTCCAGCACCCGTGCGGTGATCAGGGCATCCTCAAAAAAAGTTTCGTAAAAATCCCCCATGCGGTAAAACAGGATAATGCCCGGGTATTCGGATTTAACCGTCAAGAATTGGCTGACCATGGGCGTTGCGCCCGCCGGATCCACCGACAGGGAGTGCAGGGTGTCGTAGTGGCCTTGTTTGCCAGTGGGCATTTTGGGGGTGTTTTCTGGGGAAGCAGGCTCTCTCATGGTTTGATTTTAGCAAGATTGCAGGCCAAAGTCTGGCCAGATTAAACACTGTAAATATGGGCTTGGGCAAGTCTTACCATGCAAAAAGCCAGACTGGAAACAGCCTGGCTTTTCAAGGGAGCTTTGATTTTGAAGGCAGTGCCTACTTAACGTCCGGGATGCCTGCGTTTAATTTGGAAAGCACTTCATTAGTAATGTCGGTACCACCCACGAAGACGGACTGTTTGGCAATAATAACGGACAGGTTCTTGCTGCGGGCCACTTCTTCGATGGTCGTGGTCATAGCCGTTTCCAGACTTTTGGCTTTGGCGGCCTGGGTATCGCGGTATTCATTGACCTTGGCAGCCAGCTTGTCCTCCAGGCTTTTTTGTAATTGGTCTACAGCCACGGGGTTATTGGGCTGTTTGGTTTTGGCTTCCCGAATTTGTTTGACGAATTCGGCTTGCATTTTTTCCAGATCGGCTTCTTTGGCCTTCATGTCATCGTTAAACATTTGGGCCTTGTTGTAAGAGCGGATCAGTTTTTCATAGTCGATGGTGCCAATGGTATCAGCCGCCTGAGCTGCCCGCAGGCTACCCAACCCAATGACCAGAACGGAAAGGACAATCGTCAGGATACGTCTCATGGATAATAAAAACTCCTTTGGACAAACAGACAAGCAATGGGTCGATTATTTCAGAAATTGCCACATTGAACAAGATGCAAAAGGCAGAGTCTTGTTCCTGGGCAATTTTGCGTTCGCACGGACTAGAATTTCTCACCGACACCGAAGTTCCAGGGCCGGTTATATTTGCTGCCGCCAGCAATGGGAATGGCGTAATCAATCCGAATGGGGCCAACGCCGGGCATATTCAAACGAATCCCGATACCGGTGGACATGCCTCGGCCAGTGCGGTTAAACACATTGTTGAAATTGGACTCGCCCAGAACGGTACCCGCATCCAGGAATGTGGCCAGGCTGAGAGTATTAAGCACCGGAATGTTTTTCATCTTGCCAATCATGGGCATTTTGGCTCGTAATTCCGCCGTACTTAGCAGGTAGCCGTTGCCAATCCCCAGACCGCCTTCCTGGAAGCCCCGCACCGAGTAGGCGCCGCCCATGCGGAACATGTTGAACTCGGGGATATCCCCCAACAGGGAATTCCCGCCCTGTGCGTTCAGGGCCAGGGTAATGCCTTCCCGGATTTTGATGTACTTTCTCAGGTTGGCGCTGACCAGGCCGTAGGAGTTGTTGCTCAGGCCGTAAGCGCCCGTTAGGGACACGGTGTTCAGCCAGCCGGACGTGGGGTTGAAGCGGTTGTTTCGGGTGTCAAAGGCCAGTGTGGGCGATAAGGACACAAAAGTGCCGCCTTTGAGCTGGTCTTTCCGGTCGGAACTGGAGATGCCGAATTCTCTTAAATCGTTGTTATTGGCAAAGTCCCGAATTCTAACATTTTCACCCCGCAGGCTCAGGCCCACGGAGGTGTTTTTGTACTTCATCAGGGGGGCGCCCCAGGCCACTTCGGTACCAATCCGGCGCTCAATCCCCAAGGGGATGTTGAAACTGGAGAAGTCGCGGCCATACAGGTTGGCGCTCAGCGAGTTGGCCGTGTTCATGAAGCTGGGATCGCTCCAGCCCACATCAAATTGGTACGTGCGGGCGCTGGCCTGGGTGTTGCGATCCCGGCCAATAATACCGCTACCCACCGCAAAAATGGAGTTGACGTTTTGTCCCCGGCCCAGGAAGTTGGGGTCGCTGTAGCCCAGAGAGCCGAACAGACCGGTGTTGGTATCCACGCCGCCCCCTACGGAAATGGAGCCGGTGCGCTTCTCATCCACCTCGATGGTGAGGTTGTATTTATCCGGGCTATCGGGCGAGGCGGTGATGACTCGGCGGACATCCGAGAAGGCCTGCGTGCCGAAGATGCGTTTCAGGTCATCGGCCAGTGCTTTTTCGTTGTAAACATCACCAACCTTGGAGGTCATCAGGCGCTTGATCACAAAGTCCTTGGTTTTGCGGTTACCCACAAACTGGACTTTATCAATAGTGCCCTCGTTGATTTTGAGGTTAATTACCCCGTCCGGGTCATCCTCAATGTTGGAAACCCGGGCCAGCACATAGCCTTTCTCGGCGTAGAGCTTTTCAACCTTTTCAATGCTTTCATTCAGCTGCCCGATATTCTGGGGCATACCGGTCTGTTTGGCGAAGATGGCCTGGAGTTCGCTGTCTTCGATGATGGAGTTGCCTTCAATGTGAACGCCGGTGACTGGTGCGTTTTCTTGCACCACAATGCGCAACACAATACCCTCACTGGTGGAAACGGGGACGGCCTTAATTTTTTCCGTGAAGTAGCCCATGTCGTAAATGCGGCGCAGGTCATCCTTCAGCGTGTTTTTGCTGTACAGGCTGCCGGGGCGCATAATCATGGAATCTTTGATTTTGTCCGACTGGATCAGTCGGTTTCCTTCAATACTGATTTTATTGATGGTCAGGCCCTGGTCATAGCGCTGATCGCGGGCAGCCCGCACTTCATCCGGGGCAAACTCGCTCAACGGGGTCGGCGTGCTTTCTTCGCTGGAAGTGATATCCCCGGCTGGGGCCAAAGCATCCTGGGCCCAAGACTGGCTTACAGAAGTGGAAATGCCGATGGAAAGAGCCAACAATGCCAGCATTAGGGGTGGCTGATGAAGGGGGAGCAAACGGCTTTTCAAAACGTAAACCTCATGAGTTATGGTCTAAATGGTTGTAGTCTAAAAATTTTAGAGGACTCAAAAAATACCAGTCAGTTTGTGGGCATTTTCCCACAGATAACAAAATTCTCCCACAAGCAGATCATTTTGGGAAACAGAACGAAAGTCAAACCTGTTTGAAATCACACCTGTTTATTGGTTCGCCATGGCTGACCCTGAGATGGGTGATTTAACGGGATGCGCTATTAAAAACAGAATAGAAACCCCTTTTGCGTTTTAAGACAGCATCAGGCCAATTCTTCACTCAAGTCAGCCTGTTCTTCAGCCGTCGGGGTCTTATAGTGTCCTTTCAGCAGTACCAGTCCGCCTATCAGCGATGTGCAGGTTGAGATAATGTCCCAGTAAACGGCAAAGGCCAAGGCGGTGTCAGGCTCAAGCCCGGCCTTGGTGAGTAGCAGCAAATAGGCGCCTTCCCGGACGCCAAAGCCGTTGAAGGCAATGGGTAAAACGCTGGCCAACGAAACCACACCGTAAACCACGGTCATATAAAAGGGATTGACTGAGGTGTGCAAGGCCTGGGCAATGAGCAAATGCATCACAATCATCATGGCATGCACAAATAGAGAGATAGAAACGGACTTGGCCAACAAGCCCACATTGGCCCAGTAGACTTTGGCCTGATCCAGTAAGGCCAGCTTGGGGAAGCGCTGAATTAAGGCCTGTAACGGCACGAGCCACAGGCAAAAATAGCCCAGAATCAGCAGGCTGGACAAGCCGACCAGTAATACGCTGAGATCAAAGCTCAAAGGTTGCTGGATAAGAGGCAGTTTGACCGGAATGGCCAAATGGGCGCCGTGGAGGGTTGGGCTCAGACAGACGGCGCTGGTCAGCAATAAAAGGGCTACCAGGCCCACACCGCGCTCTGCTAGTAGAGTTAGCAGCGCTTCCCGCTTTTTTCGACCCGTGCTTTTGGCCAGATAATAGAGGCGCAAAACATCGCCCCCAATGGCCCCGGGTAAAAACAGGTTGAAAAACATGCCAATCAGGTAATAGTCGTAAAACTCCCGAAGGGCCAGCTTGAAATCCAGGGCGGCGCTTAAAAACTTCCAGCGATAGGCGCTAATGAGCTGGCCGACCAGATAAACCACCACCCCCACCGGGATAAACCACAAGTTGGCCTTGGATAATTTGTGCAGGATATTCTCCAGTCCGATGTGTTGCAGCAAAAAGCCCAGCAGCACCACGCTAATCAGGATTTTGAAGGCCTGTTTGGACGAGAACGAGGGCTTTGGTTTAGCGTGCGAGGGACTGGCCAAGGTGTGAGGGGTCATGTTGAAGTGTTTCGTGCTGAATAACTTCGCGGACTTTGTAAATGGGCTTGTCCTGCGATTCAAAATAAGTACGGGCCTGAATCTCGGCAATCATACCGGTGCTGATGAGTTGAATGCCGGTTAAAAACATCAGCACACCCAGTAACAACAGGGGGCGGGTGCCAATATCGTGGCCAAATAGCAGTTTATCCACAACCAAGGAACCCAAAATCAGAGCGCCCACAAAGAAAAAGGCGAAACCGGCCCGACCAAACATGTGCAAGGGACGGGTCAGGAAGCGCTTGAGGAACAATACGGTCAGCAGATCCAGAATGACTTTAAATGTTCTGGATAGCCCGTACTTGCTGGTGCCCGCCACACGGGGGCGGTGATTGACGGGTACTTCTTTAATTACCGCGCCATCAATGCTGGCCAGGGCGGGAATAAAGCGGTGCATCTCACCATATAACGGCACCTCCTTGGCCACTTCCGCCCGGTACACTTTGAGGGAGCATCCGTAGTCGTGGATTTTAACCCCGGTGGAAGCCCCAATAATTCGGTTGGCAATCATGGAAGGCAGCTTGCGGGTTAAAGCCTTATCCTGACGATGCTTGCGCCACCCACAGACGATATCCAGATTTTCCGCTTCCAGCAAGTCTATAATTTCAGGCACTTGGGCCGGATCGTTTTGCAAGTCGCCGTCCAGGGTGACAAAATACTTGCCTTGGGCGTACCGAAACCCGGCAGCCGTGGCGGCGGTTTGTCCAAAGTTGCGTTTCAGGCAAACCACCCGCAATTGAGGGAATTCATCGCTTAAATGGCGCAACGCTTGCACCGTGCCATCTTTGGAACCATCATCCACCAGCACCATTTCAAAGGAGCGGTTCAGCCGGTAGCCGGTCTGGGCCACTTCCCGGATCAGGGCGTCTACGTTGTCCACTTCGTTGTAAACCGGGATAATGAAGGACACATCCACCGGATGGGTCGCTTGTCGCGAGGGGATACTGGAGAGAGGGTTCGCTGCGGTCATGGTTGGGTTTCCTGTGGTGTGGCGGTTTGCCGTTTGCGTACAGAAAGTAAACTATAAACACGGTCTTTTTCAACAACCGTTAATTCCAGGGTGGTGGGGATTAAGGGCCGAAGGGTGCTCATGTGCTCATTTTTAGTAATGATGAAGCTTTGCGGATGTTGTCGCAGTTCGCTCAATAGGGCGGGGGCTTGTTCTTCCACGAAGCGAGGAATACGACGCTTGCCGTAAAACGTCAGGCTGGTGCGTTGAATTTCATAGAGAATCAGTGGCTGGCCATTGGTTTTACGCAGGTAGTTCATCATAACACTTTGGGCGGCTTGGCTGACATTGGGGACAATGCCTTGTAGGGCTACGATTGCCAGCAGAAATATGGTTGAGGCTTGAATGAAAAGCGCTTGTCCGGCTTTTTGTCGATTCAGCAGCCAGCTGGTGGCCACGGAGCCTACTAAAAGAACCAGTACCGCCGCCACATTGTAGCCATTCGCTTCAATCCCAGCCGCTTCCCGTGGGAGTAGTTTTTCCATATTGCTTATAAAAACCGAGCCCCCGATCAAAGTGCTGAGTGGCAAAATCAGGCTTGGAATCTGCATCCAGCGCCAGTGAACACCGGGTGTTTGCCCGTTTTCCTGGGAAAGGGCGTACCAGGTGCTGGCGGTCATTAGGGCCAAGGCGGGAAACAGGGGCAGAATGTAGGTTAATAGCTTGGTGCTGCCCAGGCTGAAGAATCCAAAGACAAAGCAAGCCCACACCAGGCCGTATAGGGGAATGAGATAGTGAAAGGCCTGTTGATCAACCCATTGTTGATGATTGGTTTTGAATTGATGCCACAGCGTGCGGAGGGCGGCGGGCAAGTAAGCCGTCCAGGGTAAAAAACCCGCCAATAGCACCAGTGTATAAAAATAGGGAGGCTGCTTGTGCCCGGAGACTACATCCGAGTAGCGGGTTACATTGTTCATGAACTGGGATTCAATGAAAACCGGGCCGTTCTCCTGGTAAATGGCCCAATACCACGGGCCTGCAATCAGTAGGGCCACCGCAATGGCCAAAGGCATCCACCGGTTGAGAAGGCAGCGTTTGAATTGTCCAATGATCAATGTATACAGGGTGAAAATGGCGCCGGGGATAATCAGGGCCACCGGGCCCTTGGTTAAAATACCCAAACCGGCAAAAATTCCCGCAGCCAGCCACCATTTTAAATGGCGATGGGCGGCCAAAAACAGGCACAGGGAAGTGCCGGTCATAAAGCAGGCCAGGGTCATGTCCGTAATGGCCATGCGAGCAATGCCAATGAATAGAACGCTGGAGGCCAGAATAAGCGCTGCGTAAAGTCCAAACCGACGGGACATCAAATGGCGACCAAAGGCGTAAACCATCCCCACGGTGGCGCTGGCGGTGACCGCGCTGAAAAAGCGGGCTGAAAATTCAGACAGCCCAAACACCTGATAGGCTAGGGCAATCAGCCAGTAGAAAAAAACCGGTTTTTCAAAGCGGACTTCGTAGTTGAAGTAGGGGGTAATCCAGTTTTGGCGCTCCAGCATTTCCCGGGCCGCTTCGGCGTAACGGGGCTCATCCAGATCGAACAGTGGGTAACTGCCGAGCTTAAAGAAAAACACAACGGCGCAAAACAGCACCAGTAGGGCAATATCCTGAATGGCTGTGCTGAATGCCTTTTGAGACGGTTTTTCGGGGGATGCTTTAATGGAAGTGCTCATGGTGCTAGTATTGTATAACACACTCGTTGAGCGAATATGAGTTCTCCAAAAATGCACGTAAAACTCCCGTTTACCAAAATGCACGGCCTCGGCAATGATTTTGTCATGCTTTCTGGGCCGGAATTGGCCGGATTGGATCTGCACCCGGATCGTCAAAAGGAAACCCTGGAAAAGCTGGCCGCCTTTTTGTGTGATCGTCATTTCGGGATTGGAGCGGATGGCCTGATTTTGCCAGTGCCTCCCTCTGATCCTGCTCGCTTCGACACTCGCTTTGTTTATTTGAATGGTGATGGCAGCTGGGCTGAGATGTGCGGCAACGGTATCCGCTGCTTTGCCTTGTTCGTCAAGGATCTGGGTCTGGTGAACAGTGATTCCTTCATTGTGGAAACCCTGGCTGGGCCGATTAGCCCCAAAATAAACGCCGATCGCACCGTTACCGTGGATATGGGGCCGCCCATTCTAGAGCCCGCCTTGATTCCCTTTGCCGGGGAAAACGCCAAGGCCCCCGTGCAGCGTTTTGAGCTGGACGTATTGGGACGGAAGGTTCCAGTGACCCCGGTGAGTATGGGGAACCCACACTGCTTGGTATTTCAGGATGAACTGACTCAAAAGCTGGATCCTGCACTGTTCGGCCCGGCGCTGGAGACGCATCCCGCATTCCCGGCCAAAACCAACGTGGAATTTGTAGAAGTGCTTTCCCGGCAGGAATTAAAGGTCACGGTTTGGGAGCGTGGTTGCGGCTTTACGCTGGCCTGTGGCACCGGGGCATGCGCTACCGGGGTCGGTGCCATGATGCTGGGCAAAGTGGATTCGGTGGTGAATGTGCTTTTGCCTGGTGGCACATTGAAGATTGAGTGGGACGGTCAGCCTGGTGCGCACATGTTCATGAGTGGCCCTGCCACCTACGTGTTCAAGGGCGAGATTGAGGTGCCCGCCTCTGTTTTGCCTAAAGTACCGGTTTAGTGGGTGACCACTGTGCTGGCTGTATAATGTTCGCCCGGAGCGGAAACTTTTTTGATTTTGCCGTCATCCCCCTTGAATGAGTTATAAAGCGAAGAGAATGATATGACAGGACTGAGATCCCCGTTTAAAAAAGGCTTAGTGGCTATGGCCGCCAGTGTGTTTCTGGCGCTTGGGGGAGTGGGGGCTATGTCCGCCTGGGCCACGGATTTGCCGCCTGGTGTCCTGAATTACCTGCGGGAGAAGGATCCGCAGGTCAAGGTGCGCTTTGATGGCCTTGTACTCTTCAGCAACGGGGAGTCCTATGTTCCGGTGATTCCTCAGGATCCTGATTTACACCCCGATTCCCAGCGAGTGATCGCGGCTTTACCGGAAGGCGCGGCTTATCCCGACTTGATTCAGTTTGATAACAACTTTTTCCTGATGCGGTTGATTCTGACTTCCTCTGGTCGGCTGACCTTCCCCAAAATGGCGGAATATCCCATGCAGTTGCGAGAAGGGTTGTTACCGCAAGACTTTTTGATTCCCGGTAACTTGTTTATCCCGGTGGAGTTGAAGGTACTGCTGGGCTCCCTGCCCTACAATCCCTCGTATGTGCCGGAGAAAAAGCCCGTCATCGTGCCGCCTGCGGTTGCCTTGTCCCAGCAGGGAGGGCAAAGCGCCCCTTTGACGGTGGGTAATCGCTTGACTTATGTGTTTGACCTGAATAATCAAAAGATTCTCGCTATCGAGCCTTTGACTGGCAAGATCACCGGAGAGGTCGCCTTGGAGTCTGTCCCCGCTGGACTGGAGCTGTCGCCCGACGGTAAATTGCTGTTCTTGCCCTGTTTGTCCACCAATGAACTGGTGGTGGTAGATACCGGCTCTAATCTGGTGAAAACCCGGGTGCCGGTGGGGCAGCGTCCCGATTCGGTGATGTATGTCCCCGGGATGAAGGAAGTGATTGTCAGCAATCGCTATTCGCCCTATTTGTCAGTGGTGGATGGGGAGAAACTGCAAGCCGGGGTCAAAATCGACTTGCCAGGCAATGGCGGGGTGATGGCCCTGATACCGGCTGAGTCCAGGCTGTTGGTAGCCGATTCCGGCAAGCCCCAGCTGTATCTGGTGAACTTGAAGACCCGGGCGGTGGAAAAGACCATTCCGGCCTTGCCGGACATTTCCGTATTGCGGGCGTTTAAAAATACCGCGGGCGAGTTGGAAATCTGGGTGGCCAGTCGCAGTAAGGATGAAGTTTCTGTCCTGAATCTGGATGGCGCGGTACTCAAAACGCTGACCGTGGGCAAAAAGCCGGTGGATATGATCACCTACCGGAATAAACTGTTCATTTTATCCGCTGGAGACGCCCGCTTTGATGTGGTGGACATGACCAACCGCACTTTACAGCCTGCTATTCCCTTGCTGAGTGATACCTTCCCGGCCAGTGTGGTGAACTCCCCGTCCGAGCAGCGGGCTTATGTGGTCACCGCCGGTTCCACCGACCTGATTGTGGTTAACCTGTCATCCGAGCAAATGGAAAAAAGTGTGCCGGTTAAATTTCGGGGCGGGCTGATTGCCATGACCCCCGATGCCGCCGAGAAAGAGCCGGTCATCCCGGTCATTGAGACCGCCGGGACACCAGCCTCTCCGGGAGCGCCCAAGGCCCCATCCTCCCAACTGACGCCGCCAGTCCAACCATCCGTCACACCGGGAAATACGGGCAGGTTGACCCGTAAATTCTCCATTATTAAATTCGGGCAAGAAACGGGATCGCGTAAAGCCTCGCCGGACCCAAAAAAGACGTCCGACCGTCTCGGGCAGTCCGGTGCTGATGTCTCCACGGTGGAGTCTGAGAAATCGGATTTACCGGTGAAATCGGGGGCTCGTCTGGAGCAACCCAATGTCCTGCCCGCCTCCCCTGACTTGCCGACAGAAAATACGCCGGGCGGGAATCCCTCCGGCACTCAATTGCTGCCGCTGGATGATCAACGGAAGTAAGCAGTTCCCGGGCGCTTTACATCCATGTTTTATATCTGTGTTTTATATCTGTGTTTTATATCTGTGTTTTATATCTGTGTTGGGCCTTACTTAAAGCCTGACCGGGTTTTCCAGCAGGGTCAGGGTGCCGGTAGTGGCGTTGAATTCGGCCAAGCAGCCAATGGGCAGCGTGGCGGTTTGCTCCCCGTGGCCTACCGAAAAGCCAAAGCCCACTGGTACCTTTAAAAAGGCGGTCAGTTCTTTTAGAAATTCCGGCAGGGTCTGTTCTGGCTCGGTTTCAATTTCCGAAAAGTCTGCCAGTAAAAGCCCGGCAATGCCATCTAACAGCCCGGCCATCCTCAGTTGCTGGAATTGGCGATCCAGGGTGTAGTATTTTTCGTGCCAATCTTCAATAAACAGGATATGTCCCTCGGTGCGGGGCTGAAAAGGTGTTCCGCACAGGGCGGTGAGTAAGGAAAGATTCCCGCCGATCAGCCGCCCTTGGGCGATTCCCGGTTGGAAGCACTGATAGGGGTTTTGGTTGGGGATGCTGTAGGGGGCTTCGTTCTGTCCTTGAATCATTTGCAGCAGCTGGTTTTGGCTGCAGGGCTCGTTATGAATGAGGTTGGAGGTGAGCATGGGGCCATAAAAACCCATTAGCCCGGTTTGTTGATAAATGGGTAGCAGTAAGGCGGTAATGTCGCTGAAGCCAATCAGCACTTTGGGGTTTTGCTGAATCAGGGCAAAGTCCAGCTGGGGGAGCAAGCGGGTGCAGCCATAGCCACCCCGGGCGCATAAAATGCCGTTCACCTGTGGGTCGGCAAAGGCGGCCTGTAAATCGCTCAGGCGTTCGGCATCGGTACCGGCCAGGTAGAGGCGCTTGTTTTTGGCGTGGGGCATCAACTTGACCCGAAAGCCCGCCGCTTCCAGCAGGGCCATGCCTTGGGCGAAGGGATCGGGTTTGGCGGACTCAACGGGCTCAAGGGGCGTAGCCCCGGCCGGGGAGACAATGGCAATGGTGTCACCGGGGTGCAGGGCTGGGGCTTTAACGGGGGGCATGGGGAGCATCCTTTAACAAGCAATAGAGCCAGGTCTTTTAAAGACCTGACTCTATTATTTTAGCCTGTTGGGGTATTTATCGTTGAGCGCTCAAGCTTTGTTTTTTGTGAAGAGACTTTTACCCCAGCCCCAAGCACCACTGAGCGCACCAGAAGCGCGTCCAATCGTATGGGAAGCACCCGAATAAATGCCATTACCCAATTTTCTAAAGAATCCAGGTTGCTGTGTGCCTACGGCTGGTAGAGTTGCGCCTGCGGCACCCTGACCTTTGGTTGCTGCTTGATTGGCTGTGGCATCTTGGGCTCCAGCACCACTTCCTCCATTGCCGCCTGTCGTGGTAGTGACTTCAGCTTCGACTTTGGCTGGTTCTGTTTCAGGAGCTTTCAACTTCTTGGTGTAGGTTTCTTCCGCCGTTTCAATGGCTCCCTCAAGGTCTTTGACGTCTTTAGAATTCAGAATATCATCCAGGCTTGGTGCGTTCTCTTCTTTGAGTTTTGCCGCTATTTTATCGATAGGCGCGGAGTGCGCTGTTTCAAGCTCTGTAAACACCTTGTAATCGGCCTCTGTGACTTCCGATTTCAGGTTCTTGTCTTTCAATTCGGTAAACGTCTTTTTGAAGTCTGCAACCTTGGTGTCTACGTTTTCTTTGGTCAAATCTTTAGTGAAAGCCTCTTTGGCTGTTTTTATTTTATTAACCAGCCCGGTCGTCAACTCCTTCAATTCACCTGTCAGTTCGTGGAGGCCCTTGCTGCCATATTCACTGTCAGCACTTTTGAAGATGTTCAATTGGCCTTTTGAGATAGCAATACCCGCATAAACTGCGACTGCTACACCGGCTGCGATGGTGCTAATGCCTTTCCAGCTGCTCCAAAAACTGCCGCCGGATAAATTGTTGTTGTTATCGGCATAGCCGCCTGATGGATGCTGGAATACAGTGCCTTGAGGGCTGCCAGCGGCTGGGGCGCTCATTGGCGGGCCAAAGGCGTCTTGACCCATGCCAGCGGGCATGCCGGGAGCCATGGCCGGTTGGGGTACGCCGGGAAGCGCCATGTTGGGAAAACCTGGGCCTCCGGGCATTGGCAGGCTGGCCATCGGGTTCATGGGGCTCATGGGGTTCTGTCCACCCAATCCCGGCTGCGGAAGCAGCATAGGGTTTGTGGGAGCATATGGGGTATTGGGGGGCAGGTAGCTCATTGGGGAAAATCTCCTGAGTTTTTGGAAACTTGCTTAATCTTGCCTTCTTAAAACCCCTCAATGGATGTTTGTGCGACATGAGTGGATGGTGTGTGTAAAAAAACTTAATAATTTGGGAGAACCATTGAATACTGTCACTGGTGCGGGCGTTGGGGGATTAATACAAGGAATGTTTAAGCGTGTGTGTGCTTGTGCGATTGAGGATTGAATTTAAAGTGAGGCTATTATTGATGAAAGAAAAAACTCATGCAAGGACAAGGCTTTTCAGGCCCATCCCGTTGCGGATGGGATGAGCAAGCGGCAGGACTTGAGAGGCGAAAATGCTGAATCGTGGCTGAGTAGAGGTGTTTTAGCGTAATCGGGTTTTAGCTTAATCCGCTGAGAATCAGCTGGGCGTATTCCCCGGCCTCTCCATCGGGATCCAGGGCCACGGTTTTTTCCAAATGGCGCTTGGCATTTTCCAGTTCCCCCAGGTTCAGGTAGCAAGTGGCCAGGTCGCTGTGGCACCAGGGATCGTTCGCTTCGCTTTTTAGCTGAAACTGGTACTGATTGACGGCCTTATCCCATTGTCCCAGTTTGGAATAAATGCGGGCCAGGTTTAAAAAAGTGCGGAAGTCATCGGGGGCCAATTCCTGCGCTCGTAAAAAATATTCTTCAGCGGCAGGGTAATTGCCCAGATCCTCCTGGGTGTTGGCAATGTTAAAGTAAGGGTTAATGTAACCGGGGTCATACTCAATGGCTTTGCTCCACCACTGGAGGGCCACCGCATTCTTGCCCAGCAGGGCGCAGCCCACCCCTGCCTCGGTGGCGTAAATGGCTTTATTTCTGGCGGAGGCCTGAGAAATTTTCAGGGCTTCCCGGTAAAAAATGACGCTTTTTTCCAGTTCATACTCGCTACGAAAGCAACGTGCCAGGTGATAGTAAGCGGTTTCCATATGGGGATCTTCCCGCAATGCGCTTTCGTAGAGGGCGATCTTTTCCGTGACAGCGGAAACGTGATGGGCCTTGATGGCCAGCTTGAGGGCCGAGAGCGAATGGCACAGTAAGGGCAACGCCTCGGGCCGGGTATCGCTTGCCCCAGGCGAGATGGCCTGGATGACTTGATATACGACAGAATTAATCACCCGGTTCAATTCTTTGACCGGAATTTCAGGCTCCCCACCATCCCCAATGTTTTCAATGTCCAGACTCAGAACGGTTGTGTCAGTGAATAAAATGGTGTTTTTGGCCAGGCCGTAAAGGCTTAATTCAACTTCCAGCTCACTTTTAATTTGTGTGGATTGCTGAAGGACGCCGGTTAACAAGTAGTGGGTTCGGGTGGACTGGCAAATTTGCCTCAGTTTGTTCAGGGAGTCCGCTGAGTGCATATCCTCTGGGGCGCGGAGCCAATGCGGCTCTATTTTATCGCTTACGGTGGCCAAATCCTTGTATTGCAAATTGGCCAATCGAGCCGCCTGACTCAGGACGCCGTAAAGCAAAAGCTCCTCGCACTGGTGCGTTAAACCAGACGGGGATGGTTTAAACAATCCAATGGCCACTAGCTTTTGCGTATCAGATATCATGATAACGTTGAGTTCTCCCAATCCCACTAGGCATTTTGGACAGTCGTGAACTCTAGTTGCCCAAAAATAAATTGATAGTCTGCTCTGTTATCAGTATAAGCCCACTTTGGTACTTAATGGGGGTACTTATTGGGAATTCATGTCTAGTTCATACCCAGTATGAGGCATTCTGGTGGTGTTTGACCTCGGCTAGTTGTTGTAAAAAAGCACCTGGCCTTGCCAATTTTTCGGTCTTGCCTGAGAGGGCGGCAAGGGCTGACTCTGTTTCAGGATAGCGCCCGTGGAAGACAAGATGGCCGAAATGCCGGTATTGCTGGCAATGGCCAGCGGGGTTTTGCTTTCGGCGGCCCGCAGTTGGCCAATGGCCAGAAACTGGGCTTCAATCAGCGGGTTTTGATGAAACCAGCCCAGGTTGCTGAGGTTGATGAGTAACTCCACATTTTGCTTGCGATAAGCCTGGCTGAACCATCCGTCGATGAGTTCAAAACAGACCAGCCCCCCCAGTTGGTATTTGCCTGCCACTAAAGGTTGCGTACTTTGCCCCATGCTGTAGGGGGCGGAGTAATCCACCTGAAATGTTTGCAGGATGCTGCTGAGTGCCGCTCCCAACTGGTAAGGGGTGTATTCTCCGAAGGGTACCAGTCGTCGCTTGTGGTAAAAACGGATGGGCTCCGTTTTTGTGCCGGGTAATAGCGCAATACTGTTGAACAGTCGCCCATTTGAAGAGTGGCTACTAATACCCACCGCAATGTAAACGCTTTTTTGTTGGGCCAGATGGGCCAGTTGTTCCAAAAGAGGGTTGCTCAGGGGGGTGTCCAGGTTGACCAGACCCGGTACCGCTCCCTCTTCCGGGAGTAAAATCAGGCTGCCTGCTGGAAAATTACGGGTCTGAATGGGTTGTAAATAAGCCGGATCAATTTCCCGTAGGGTTAATTGGCCCGAGCGAATCAACTCAATGGGTAAATTGGCCTGAACGATGGCCAGCGGCATAGGGAGTGACCTGAGGTTTCTTGGCTCCGGCAGGGCGTTTAATAAAGCCAATATGGCCGGGACGCACAGCAGGCTGAATAGACTGAGCTTTGGCCTCAGTTTTGAGTGCGCTGCGGTGACTGACTGAAGGCTTTCGGCCAGCAGAATGGCAAAAAACACCAGGAGCGCCGTCACCCCCAGTCCTCCCAGCTGGCCAGCCAGCCAGCGCAGGGGCCATACTCCGGCCTGGGTGTATTCCAGCAAGCCCCAGGGCAGAGCCAGCGGGGTGGCGTTCAACAACGCAAAAAGGCTAATCCAGGCCAAGGGCAGGCCAAGGAGTCTCAAAACAAAAGGCTGCTTACGGCCAGCCAGCCCAAAAAACAGGCTGGTTAACAGCCCACCCTCCGCTCCAATCAACAGCCAGCCAGCCAGCGTGACCAAGCGGCTACTTATTTCATCAAAGCCCAGCCAGGTCAACGGGTGCAGATCAAAAAACCAGGCGCAGTAAATGGCCTGAAAGCAAAATCCGAACCAAAACCCGCCCCAGACTCTTTGTTTCAGTGTGTCGCCACGGTAGGCCCAAAGCAACGCCGGGGCAATGGACAGCCAGGCCAGCCACCAGTGGTTGTATCCCGGCGCGCTAAGCCCTAATAACATCCCAAACAGGGCCATCCAGAGCGGATACTGTATCAATTTGGCATCCAACACGGTCTGACCAATGGCGGATTTTGAAAATGGGGCTATCATGCTGGGGTATCGTCTCTTGCTATAATGCCGCTATGAGAATTTTAGGCATCGATCCGGGATTAGGGAGAGTGGGCTTTGGCCTGGTGGAAACCGTTCGGGATACCAATCAGTCCACAGGCTGGGCGGGAGAGGAATTCGGGGCATGCCAATGGGGCATCATCGCCACCACCAAAGATAAGTCGGACGGGGCCCGTCTGCAAGAAATTCACGACGATCTGACCCAGGTGATCGAGCAGCTTCAGCCCGATGTGGTGTCTCTGGAGCGACTGTTTTACTTTCGGAACAACACCACCATTATACCGGTGGCCCAGGCCCGGGGGGTCATCCTGATGCTGACCCATCGCTTTGACTTGCCGGTGTACGAATATACCCCCATGCAGGTCAAGCAGGCGGTTACCGGCTATGGTAAGGCTGAAAAAGCGGAGGTACAGGAGGCTTTAATTCAGTTGCTGAAGCTGGATAAGAAGCCTACACCGGATGATGCCGCGGATGGCCTGGCTTTGGCTGTTTGCTACTACAATCAGGTGGGTCGGTTGCATGTGCTGCAAGGGGCTTCTGGCTTGCCTTAGCGAAAAGTCCTATGGGGCTTGCGTTGTGGGCGGAGTTGTTCCGCTGGCGTGTTTTGGATAGAGTTGAAATATATGCCATCAGCACAATGAGATGAGGATTTTGGTATGCAGCAGGCAGTACGTGTGGCCGTTTTTGGTTTCGGTGGATTGGGCAAGGGGATGGCCCGTCTAATTCCCCATCGCCCTGATTTCAAATTGGTCGCCGTGGCCGATAGCCAGGGCTTTGCCTTTAACGCCAATGGCCTGTCTCTGACCGAATCTTACGAGCTGAGCCAGCCTCTACATTCCGATTCGGACTCGATTATCAGCCTGCTAAAGGCCCATGCCGACGAGATTGACGCTGTGTTTATGGCACTGCCCAACTTGCCGGTGGAATTTTTTGCCGATACCGTGAAGCGAATTGTGGCTGAAACTGGCTTCAAAGGGGTGTTTGTGGATGCCCTGAAGCGCACTGAAGCCGTGGAGCGTTTGTTTGATCTGCATGACGCATTGCGGGAACAAGGCATTTTGTACGTCACCGGGGCGGGCGCTACGCCCGGCTTCCTGACCACCGTGGCCGCCGTGGCCGCTCACTCCTTTGTGGAAGTGCTGGATGTGAACATCCACTTTGGGGTGGGGATTGCCAACTGGGAAGCCTATAAAGCCACCGTGCGGGAAGATTTTATTCACCTGGAAGGCTTTGATGCCAAGCGGGTGGCCTGCATGAGCGACGAAGAGATCGCCGAAGAGCTGAGCGTACGCAACGGTCTGCTGAAGCTGGTGGACATGGAACATGCTGATGATGTCATTCTGGAACTGGCAGGCGTTTGCCCCCGGGATCGGGTTCGTGTAGGCGGTTTGGTGGATACCCGTAACGCCAAAAAACCGGTGAATACTACCGTTACGGTAACGGGTCGCACCATGAGCGGCGCTGTTGGCAGTCATCAGTTTGTGGTCAGCGATGAAGCCACCATGGTGGACAACGTTTGCGGTCCTGCTTTGGGCTTTATGCTACGGGCTGCTGAAATGCATCTGCGTGGCTTTTACGGCCTGATTACTTCCGCTGACATTATGCCTCGCTTTGCCAGCCGGGTACCGGGCGCTGAAGCGCAACCCCTGCAAGCGGAAATGGCCCTGAGCGTCTAGGCTGTTCGGGCTGGGGCTGATGTCTCTGTTTATTACCGGTACAGATACCGGGGTTGGTAAAACCGTTATGACTGCCGGGTTGGCGGCCTTGCTAACCCGGCAAGGTAAATCGTTCTGCGTGTTTAAGCCCATTCAAACTGGTTCACCGGACGCCAATCACCCGGAAGATCCAGAGCAGGTCAAACATTGGGTCAATGCGGAAGTGCCCACCTATTGTACGTACTGCTTTTCCTCGCCAGTGGCCCCTTACGCCGCTGATCCAGAGCGAACCATTCAACCTCGGCGTATTTTGACCCAGTTCAAGGAGCTACAGTCTCGCTATGAGGTGGTGTTGGTAGAAGGCGCCGGTGGCGTGCGTGTCCCGGTCGCCCCGCACTTTGAAATGCTGGATTTGGCGCGCATGTTGCAGTTGCCCGTGGTGGTGGTGGCCCGTCCCAACCTGGGAACCATGAACCACACGTTGCTCACGGTAGACGCCTTACTCTCGCAGCGGTTGGAGGTAAAAGGGGTTGTATTTTCCAATTGGCGAGCGGATGATCCCGATCCGGCCGTGCATAGTTTGCGGGAAACAATAGAACCGTTTCTCCCGGTGCCCATTTTGGGATTATTGCCACCCTTGCCCCAAACAGCGAGAGGTTTTCTGGAGGATGCGGTGATTGCACAGTTTGAAGGTCTTCATTTACTGGAAGAGCCTCACTTACTGGAAGAATCCTACGCACTGAGATAATTCAGCCGACAATCTGCTGGGCAGTGGCCTTCAAACAACGTATTTCCTGCCTTCTGAAGCGCACGAAACAACCTGGAGCGCCCGGAACCACAAGCTCGTGATGCGGGCTGGTTATGGTTTGGCCTTTTTTTGATGAATCAGTCTGGATGAATCAGGAGACGGACTGGCCAAAGTAATTCAGGTTGGGGTTCCGGGCGGCGGCCACTTCATCCACTTTGCTGACCGGCGTGGTATGGGGAGCGTTCAGCACAAGCGCTGGTTGGGTTCGGCACTCCTCGGCAATGGCCTTCATGGCCGCCACAAACTGATCCAGCGTGGCTTTGGACTCGGTTTCGGTGGGCTCAATCATCATGGCCTCCGGTACAATCAGGGGAAAGTACACGGTGGGCGGATGATAGCCATAATCCATCAGCCGTTTGACGATGGCCATGGTGTTCAAGTGGGCGTCATGCACCTTTTGCTTGGCGTTGGTCAAGATAAACTCGTGCTTGCAGACCTGATCAAAAGCCACCTGATAGTCTTCTTGCAAGCAGGCTTTGAGGTAGTTGGCGTTCAACACGGCATCCTGACTAACCTGAGACAGTCCTTCCGCCCCGTAGGCCAGAATATAGGTCAGGGATCGGGCCATCATCTCAAAATTGCCGTAAAAAGCCTTCACTTTACCCACCGACAAGGGCCGATCCTCATTCAGGAAGTATTGCTGCCCATCGAAATCGGCAATGGGAGCGGGCAGGTAAGGAGCCAGGGTTTTGGTCACGGCCACCGGTCCACAGCCGGGGCCTCCACCGCCATGCGGGGTAGCCAAAGTTTTGTGCGTGTTGATGTGCATCACATCGAAGCCCATTTGGGCCGGTTTGGCCTGGCCCATCACGGCGTTCAGGTTGGCCCCGTCATAGTACATAAAGGCGCCCACCTCATGCACCAGGCGGGTGATTTCCAGAATGTCCTTCTCAAATAGCCCCACTGTGCTGGGATTGGTCAGCATCACAGCAGCGGTTTTATTGGAGAGCGCCGCTTTGAGGCGTTCCAGATCCACCAGACCGTTGGCCCCGGATTTGATTTCCACGATGTTATAGCCGCACATGGCCGCTGAAGCGGGATTGGTGCCGTGGGCGGAGTCCGGCACAATCACTTCGGTGCGCTGGGTGTCCCCGATGTGGGCGAAATGGGCCTTGATCATCATAATGCCCACCAGTTCCCCTTGGGCACCGGCGGCTTGCTGCAGGCTGACAGCGTCAAAGCCGGTAATATCGGCCAAATACTGTTGCAAGGTATAAATAATCTTCAAAGCGCCTTGGCTCAAATGGGCTGGCGTCAAGGGGTGCAGGCGGGTTAATCCATCCAGCATGCCGTAATAGTCGCACACCTTGGGGTTGTACTTCATGGTGCAGGAGCCCAGCGGGTAAAACTCCTTGTCAATACAATGATTCAGCTGAGACAAACGCAGGAAGTGCCGCACGGCGTCCATTTGAGAGATTTCTGGCAGGCGAGGGGCCGTTTCTCTCAAAAATTCCGGGGGAATCAAGGACTCCAGGGGCTTTTCCTCAACACCCACCGCTGGCAGGCAGACCCCTTGGGCCCCAGCGTGGGAGCGTTCAAAAATGGAGGGTTCCAATACACGTGTTTCCGACAGGGGGGCGGTCATTAGCAGGTGGCCTCCATTTGTTGCAGCAGCTCGGCGGGTTGTGGGGTGCCGGGTGGGGCATTCAGCTTCAGGTACTCTTTGACCGCCTGCACATAACGATCAATCTCGCTGGGCAGGGTCATTTCGGTGCAGGCAATCAGCAGGCAGTTTTGGGCGTCCGGGTAGAAGCGCTCCAGGGCAATGCCAGCCAAAATGCCCTGTTGCTCCAGATGCTGGAGCAATGGGGCAACCGGCACCGGGAAGCGCAAGGCTACTTCGGCAAAGAACGGCTGCCCGGCTTGATACAGGGTGATGCCAGGTAGCTTGCGCAACTGGCTGGCCAGCGTATGGGTACGCTGTAGGGAGAGATTGGCCAGGTGCTTCAATCCGTTGGGCCCCACTAAGGTCATGTAAACGGTTGCTTTAAGCACGTTTAGGGCCTGGTTGGTACAGATATTGCTGGTGGCCTTCTCTCGGCGGATGTGTTGTTCCCGGGTTTGCAGGGTCAGCGTGTAGCACTGCTTCCCGTTGCGATCCACTGTTTTACCGACCAACCGGCCCGGCAATTGCCGGACATACTTACTTTTGGTGGCGATATACCCCCCGTAAGGGCCCCCAAATGAAAGGTTGTTGCCCAGGGGTTGGATGTCCCCGGTCACAATATCAGCGCCGTAGCTGCCAGGCGCTTTGAGCAGCCCCAGGGAAACGGGCTCCGCAGAAACGATAAAGAGGGCGCCAGTGGCCTCGCAAAATTGCTGAATGACTTTAGGATCTTCCAGCCCACCCCAGTAGTTGGGGATTTGCATAACCACGCAGGCGGTTTGTTGGGCTTGTGGATGATGAGGGCTGAGGATTTCTCCGGGTTTCAACGGATCAAAAGTGTCCACGCTCACCTCGCCGAGTCCCTTGGCGTAGGTTTCCAGCACCTTGCGATAATCCGGATTGACCGAGTTGGCGACGAGAATGCGGTTGCGGCGGGTGGTGCGCATGGCCATAAAGGCCGCTTCCGTCACTGCGGAAGCCCCATCGTAGACCGAAGCGTTGGCCACATCCATGCCGGTCAATTCGCAAATCATGGTCTGGAACTCATAGGTGACTTGCAGGGTGCCTTGGGCGATTTCCGGCTGGTAGGGGGTGTAGGCGGTGTAAAATTCCGAACGGCTGGCAATGGTATTCACAGCCATGGGGATAAACCGGTTATAGGCTCCGCCTCCTAAAAAGCAGGCCAGCTCTGTGCCTTTGTTCTGGTGGGCCAAGGCTTGCAACTCGGCCTGTAATTCCATTTCGGTCAGGCCCTGACTGGGCAGCACGGTGTACTCTATGTTCTGGCGCAAGGAGGTCGGGATGTCGCTGAACAGGGCGTCAATATTTTTTACCCCGATTTTAGCCAGCATCAACTGACGTTCCGCCTCGGTGTGGGGAAGAAAGTTATACATCACTTTGCCTTTCCTCTCTGTATGCAGCCTTTTTTGGATGCTTTGGCGCGCGCTGCGCCTGGTTACCCCGACAGTACCACTTGCTGGAATGCCGTTCACGAATCAGGTTTTCTCGGCAGGACATTCGTAAACAGCAACATGGATATTATAGTATGACGATTTGACCCCGCCAAGTGAGTAAGCGCAGTTTACTGGTTAGAGCCGGTTAAGACAAAAGCGGTGACTGGTTTTAGTTGGCTTCGCCAATGAATTTCAGGTAGCTGTCGGCATCCATCAACTTTTTCAAGTCGTCCGGGTTGGAGAGCAGAATTTCCAGCATCCAGCCGCCGTTGTAAGGATCATCGTTGACCATCTGAGGCTCTTCGCTGAGTTGGGTGTTCACGGCGATAATTTCACCGGCCACGGGCAAGTAAAGTTCCGATTGGGCTTTTACGGACTCAATGGACCCAAAGGATTCATTCTGGTCAAAGGTTTGACCCACATCGGGCAATTCCACAAACACAATGTCGCCCAATTGTCCGGCGGCGTATTCGGTAATGCCGACCCGCACCCGATCATCATCCATGGTACGGACATATTCGTGAGTTTCTGCAACTAAAATGTCATCCGGCATAATGAATTCGGTCGCCATGGGGGGTAATCTCCTAACGGGCTCTACTTCTGATAAAAAGGTCTTTCAACGATCTCAGCGTCCACATCCACCCCGCGTACCCGGATTTGAATGGTGTCACCCGGGCCGATGACCGTTTGGGAGCGAATATATCCCATGCCAATAGGCACGTTGAACAGGGGCGAAATGGAGCCGCTGGTTACAGTACCCACCGGTGCACCGTTTTTATAAATGATATCGTGCTGGCGGGCAATGGTTCGTTTGTTGATGGTAAAACAATAAAATTCCTTGTCCAGCCCTTTTTCCTGTTGTTGGAGGAGAGCCTGTTTGCCGATGAAGTCTCCCGGCTTGTTGAGCTTGACTGACCAGGCCAGCCCCGCCTCCAGAGGCGTGTCGGACTCAGAAATATCGTGCCCGTGCAAGGGATACGCCGCTTCCAGGCGCAAGGTATCTCGCGCGCCCAGTCCGATGGGTTGCAGTCCAACGGGTTTCCCCAAATCCAGCAGTAAATCCCAGAGATATTCCGCTTTGGCTGCCGGAACAATGATTTCTACGCCATCTTCGCCCGTATAGCCGGTTCTGGACAGAAGCACGGATGCCTCCTGGATGGTGGCGTCCGAAAGCTGGAACCGTTTGGGTAGATAGTCCGTATCAAAGCCGGTGCGGGCCAGGATATCGGCAAATAATGGGCCCTGTAAAGCAAACAGGCTGGCTTGCTCGTACAGATCCTGAACCTGAATCTGTGGATAATGCAGCGCCTTCGATTGTGTTCTCAGCCAGTCAAGGTCTCTCTGGGCGTTGGCCGCGTTGCAGATGACCATGAATTCCTGAAATTCAGGAAAGGCTGGCAAGTTCGGGAGCATGTAGACAATGACATCATCGATGATGCCGCCCTGTTCGTTTAAAAACTGGGTGTAAATGGCTTTCCCCGGAAACAGCTTACGCAAATCCTGTGCCACCAGGCGATCCAGAAACGCGCGGCTGGTTTCCACATCGCCGCAGGACACAACCACCAGGGCCATGTGGGAAATATCAAACAGCCCTGCCGCCTGGCGGACGGCGTGATGCTCTTCCAGCACTTTGCCGTATTGCAAGGGCATTTGCCAGCCTGCAAAATCAACCATTTTTGCGCCACGGGACACATGGTTGTGGTAAAGCGGTGTTTGCCTGGAGAACGTTTTTAATTCGGGAGCGTTTGGCTCCGGCGTGGGTTGGGTCGTCATAAAGTAGATTTTTCACCAGCCCCTGCCGCTTGTCAAATTTAAAAATCCACGGCGCAAATTGCTTGTTAGGAATGGGGCAAGCGGTGTGGCGCCAGGAAAGGGAACGCCTCGGGAGCTGAATGCCTACAGCAACCAGAGGGCCAGGGCATAGACCGCGCCCAATAAAGCCAGTTGAACCGTGACGCTTTGCAAAGGATGGACACGACTGGCGCTCACGGCGATAGCCTGAGGTTGGGACTTACGCTGCTGGGCGCGGGAATTCGGGTAAGGTCGCATTCAGTCTTACGCTCCATCGTTATCTGCTTCTATAATCGCTTCGACGTTTTTGGCGAAAACTTTAGGGGGAAATATTTTTTGTTACGAAGCGTGTGTCTGGTAACTTTGCTCAATCACTTTTTCAATAATAGTCGGGGTTTCCCGGAGGAGTGAGCCTCTGTCACTGTAGCATCCTCGGGTATAGTATAGCAGAAATTCGATATTTCCTTTTGGCCCAGTGATAGGAGAAAAATCAAATCCGGCCAAAGTCCACTGGGGCAGTAAATTCTCCAGATCCTGAAGCACCCCGCTCACAATGGCTCGGTGGGTTTCCAGGCCTTTCACCACCCCTTTGAATGTGGAGTCCTGAATGTAATCCTTATGCTCAAACTGGGGCTTCAGCAGGGCCACTATTTCCGCATCCGGGCTCAGCAATTCGCTCAGGGGGGGTAGCACTTTTTTGAGAGAGATAAATGAGGTGTCCACCACGCCTAGTGAGGGCTGGCCCTCCAGTTGTTCCGCTTTCAGCTCCCGAATGTTGGTTTTTTCCAGCACCTGAACCCGCTGATCGCTTCTTAGTTTCCAGTCCAGTTGCCCGTAGCCCACATCCACGGCAATCACTTGACTGGCCCCGTGCTGTAGTAGGCAATCGGTAAATCCGCCGGTCGAAGCACCCACATCCATGCACACCCGATCCTGTACCTGAATCTCAAACAGGGGCAGGGCCTTGGCCAGTTTCAGTCCCCCACGGCTGACAAATGGTTGCAGCCCGCTTACCTCAATATCGGTTTCCTCCACGGAAATCAGGGTGCCTGGCTTTTTCAGGGCCTCTCCCCGCACTTTGACCTTGCCGTCCATAATGAGGGCTTGAGCCTGGGCACGGGTACTGCACAGGCCCCGATCCACCACGAGTTTATCCAGTCTTTCTTTTTGAGTGGCCAAGGTTTGGATCTCTTTTGCATCTCTTATTGTAGACTTTTCTATACTACAAGGAATGGGCATCCCGAGAAAGCAAAGCAAACTGGCTTATGAGCGATAAATTTCTCATTGTGGGGTTGGGTAACCCCGGCAAACAGTACGAAGCCACCCGTCATAATATTGGCTTTATGGTTTTAGAGGCGTTAGGTCGCCGGGCGGGCATCGTCGGCAAGTCGGAGAGTCGCTTTAAGGCCATGGTGGGTTTGGGTCGTTTGGGCCGTTATTCGGTCATTCTGGCCCAACCGCTGACCTACATGAACTTATCGGGGGAAGCCGTCCTAAAGCTGATGAATTACTACGATGTTCCGTCAGAGCGCTTGTTGGTGGTTTATGACGAGGCCGCCCTGCCCTTCGGCAAAATCCGGGTGCGCCCCGGTGGCAGCGATGCGGGTCAGAAAGGGGTGCGCTCGATAATCCAGCAGTTGGGCGGCAATCAGCAGTTTGCTCGCTTGCGGGTGGGCATTGGTTCTCCTCCCCCGCCGATGACCATGCCGGATTTTGTGCTGTCCAAATTCGCGCCGGAAGAACAGCAGCATTTGCCGGAGATTATTGAGGCGGCCCTGGATGCTGTGGAGTCCTGGATGAGCGCAGGCGTGGAAGAGACTATGACCCGTTATAACGGGCGTTTGTTAATACCCTAAGAGTCACTAATGGCCACCTGCCCAGTGCTTCAGCATTTTAGCCAGTGGGCGATAGCTATGATCCAGCACAAAGTTTACCCCCTTGTCGATGGGATGCACGATGAAGGGAATAATAGCCATACTGCCGATTAACGGTAAGGCGATACACAGGTTTTTTTCGGCTTTGGGGCCCCATTTTTGAACCATTTCGGCAACCTTTTGGGAGGGCTTGATTTTTTGCAGCAGGGTTTGGTCAATGCCCTTTTTCAGCTTGCCCAGTAGGCGTTGATCGAAACGATACCAGCCTTTGGCTTCAATCTCGTGACGGATTTCATGCTCCAGTATCTCTTTGACCGCTTTTTGCTTGCCGAGTAGACGGTTTAGGCCCAGTTTCAGGCTGTCTCGGGTCGCTGCTACCAGAAAGGCCGGGATGGAATAGCTGGCCCCGTATTGGAACAGGGCCGCGTCCAGACCGGAGGTGGTGGCGCTGAGAACTTGAAGGCCTTGGCTTTCCCCGGCCTTTTGGGATTTGCGGTATCCTTTGGCGGCTTTATCAAAGGCATCCAAGGCCACGTAACCGCCCACTGCCGTGTAAGAGTGCTTGACAATGCCATCGGCTTGATTCGCGAAAAAGGAAGAGGCTTTGAGCCAGTCCTTGAGGGATTCTCCCAACTCGTTCAAGTAGCCCATGTAGCGCAGGGGCGTGTCCCGGAAGATGTCTTTGGACTGTACCGTTGAAGGCTGGTGCTGATGGGAGCCTTGATGAGGTTGATGATGGCTTGATCTGCCTGCCGGCATAATACTTTGGGCAGTCGGTATCGGGTTTTGGACAGGAGGCGGTACGTGGAATGCCTTGGTGGTTGTTGGGCTGCTCCAAATCGGGGAAGGCGTTTGCAAAGCGCTTGGCCGAATAGACCCATAAACGCTTGGCGGGTATGGCTGCGGGGAGGCCCAGGCAGGGATTGTCGGTAAGGTATTCGCTAGAGTCGGTTGCAAGGTCTTCAGGTCTCTTTACGGATACTACAGGCTTTAGATTCTAAATGAGCGTGAAGCCAGTTTTGTGATAGGTTGTAAAGTCTGTTTAAGCGCGGGGTCAAGCAATGCTTTTCTGGCTTAAAATGCGGGCGCTGCCCAAGGTTTGTGCCAATTGGGTCAGGAAGCGTCTTACCTGGGGAATGGCGGCGTTGTTATTGATGACCAGGTCGGCCACCTCACGGGCGGGCAGAATATGTCGCTCCAGGCATTGCACGGTGGTATTCCACATATTGTCGGTGATGCCCCGGTTTTCCTGAATGTTGCGGGAAAGCCAGCGCTGACGGCGGGTCTTTTCATCCACGTCCACGTAAATTTTAAACTGGTACAAGGGTAAAATGGCTGGTTCGTAAAAGGCGTGAATACCTTCGGTGACCATAAACGGGGTCACTGGCAGATGAATGGCTTCTTCAATAATGGCAGGCTTTTGATCCGGGGTGCCAAAGCGCAGTTTGGGAATAGAAATACTGCTGCCAAGGGGCTGGGCCTGAAAGCGTTGTAAATCACGCCCCAAATGGCGAAAGCGAATGTGATCCGGGTCATCGAAGTCGATATGATCGTAAAACAGGCTCAGGGGCAGGTGCGGAAAATCCGCCTCAAAGTCCCGATAGTAGTTATCCTGGGTAAAGGAGGCCACCTCGGTGAACTGGCTCAACTCCCGAACCAGCGTTTCCCGGATAAAAGATTTGCCGGAGCCGGAAGGGCCTGTCAGGGCCAAGATGAAAGGCTGAGGGACAAAGGCGATATGATGAGCCCACCGGGATAAATCATCCCAGAAAAATAGCGAAACCGATTGCGCAACCGGTATTTCGCTTCGGCTGTCCTCGGTCAGGAGCGCTTTTACCTGAGAAATGACCTGATCAGTCACTCTGGCTGATTGGGGGGGAGCCTCCGAACCAGTGGAGGGTTGATTTTTATGTGTCATCGGGTGTCTGTTTACGTACGGAAGTTCTATTATTCTAGCGGAGAGCCTGCCGAGACCATAGAAAATTTTGTAACGCTCCGTGAAACCAGAGGCTTTGGGCTTCCGCGGCGCATGGCCGATCTCCGATTTGGAAAACCGAACATTTATCGGTTTACATCCAAAGTTGGCTCAGTCAACATGAAGGTTCTATGAAAGCCGAACCGGTTTTGTTGTATTCGGGGTTTCAAGCGTGATGAGTCAGCAATCGGACAATCTGGACGCCAGTTTCGCGCTATTGACGGAAGCGGTAGTGGGGTTGGAGGACAACGCCCGATCTTCAGAGGGTCAGCCCCTGTCGGCCCGCCGAGCGCTGAATGGAACGGCCTATCGTATTTATCGGCTCCTGCAATGGCTCATTCAATCGCCTCTGACGGTGGATCAGCTGAACCGAAAGTTTGAGCAGGACCCGGGCATTGGCAAATCCGTTTCCAATGATTCTATCTGGCTGTATATCAATACCCTCAAGGCGTTGGGATGTGTCATTCGTCGGCCCACTCCACGCAACGGCTTTGCCTATCAAATGGTCAGTCATCCCTTTGGAATGTCCCTGGAGCAAAATGGTCTTGAGGTTCTGGCGCAGGCCAAGGTGGTGGCTCAACGGCACTTCTCGCCCCAGGAAATGTTGGCCCTTGATAGCCTGCTGAAGAAGATGATCGTCCAGAGCCTCTTGAAAGGGTCTGAGGATGGTAGTGAGTGGACGACCCAGTTGTTTGTCCAAAGCCGCAGTCTGGATTCTCAGGAATGTCGAACCCGCATTGAGCAACTGGAGAGGGCCATTCTGGAAGAGAGTTTGCTGGAAGTGACTTATGCTTCCCCTCTGAAGGGCGAAAGCGTGTTTACCTTTTTGCCAGAGAGCCTGTTTTATCGGCAGGGGGTGGTGTACGTGCGTGGCGAACGCCTGGACTATCCGGGCCCTAGCAGTTTGCGAGTCGATCGTTTATTGGGTGTGCAAACGGTGCAGGACGATGATCTGCGCGCTCAACTGATTGACCGTCAGCAGATCAAGATGGAGATTGTGCTGAAAGTTTTTGTGAAGTCACCGCAGGGCTTCCAGGGGTTCGCCCTGGATCCCAATCAGGGGGTCTATCAGGAAAGCCGCCTGTGGGTGGATGGGGTGGAACCCCATTACGAGGTTCGTTTGCAGGTGCGGGACTTCTTTTATGTCAAGCAAACCCTGTTGTCTTTGGGCTTGCCCTTTGCCATTGAGAGCCCGGAGGTATTCAGGCAGGACGTGAGGGAAACCCTGCGCACCATGCTGGAATTTTACAAGGTGAAAGGAAGTGCAGCGGATGGCCATGGCTAGTGTCCCCTCAGAGGTGTTTCAGAATATTAATATCTCAGCGTACCGGGTGCTGTTCATTCTGTTGATGTTGGTGCGGTATCGTAGCCTGAATATGGTGGAGTTGAACCGTCTCCTCTACGAAAACCCCATGATTGGCCGGGGCTACAATTCGGAAACGCTCACCAAGTACATCAACACGTTGCGAGAAGTGGGCTGTCGTATTCCCCGCTCTACCAACCGCAACGATTACAGCTATGAGTTGCTACGAAATCCTTTTCCGCTGTCTGTAGAGGCCAAGGAGCTTTCTGTGGCCCGCAAGCTGCTGGATATCCTGGCCAGTCAGCCAGATGAGGTTCTGTATCAGGACTATCGTCGCCTGATGGAAGATTTGGCCTGGGCGGTGGGTTGTAATGCATCCCTTGAGATGGAGGAGGAGGCGGGCTTGGTTCCGGTCACCCCTTTGCGAGATTTAGGGTTATGGCGGCAGCGTTTTAATGAATTCAAGCGCTATTGCCAGGAGGCTTTTGCCCTGGATCTCCAGTATGCCGATCCCGAACACGGGGTTCAGGACTTTTCGATTGAGCCTTATGACATTCTGGAGCGAGGAACCCGGCTTTTGTTGTTGGGCCTGGATCGGAGTAGCCAGGAGCAACGCTTGCTGGATCTGGATCGGATTGCCTCGGTGCGCCAGTCGCCTTCTAAAAATCGCAGATCCCCAGTCCAGGTCACGGTGGTATTCGCCCTGTATGGGCGCTTGGCCAAAAGTTATCGCTTATACCCGGACGAGCGTCTGGTTTACGCTTCGCAAACGGAAATTCACGTTAAAACCCGGCTTGCGGAGACCAGCGGCTTGATGCTGCGTCTGTTGAAGTATGGCGCATCCTGCCAGATACTTTCCCCTGATGGGCTGCGAGACGCCATGCGTCAGCACATTGAAGGTTTGCTATCGGCGATGGAAGGCCAGCCTCCCGCCGGGATTACAATTTAGGCCAGTATCCCCTCACAACACGTTTCTAAAACGGCGTGTCGCTCGGACAGTCGTATCCGATTCAGGCGCTGCGGACAAGGCAGCGCTTCTCAGATTTTTAACTCGCTGCACTCAGGCAGTTACAAACGTGTTTTGAAGAACGACTTACCGAACTAATACAGGATAAACAGGCGACTCCCCCCAAAAACCGGTTGATCATCCCGGTAACCCAAAAACATGGCGTCTTTCAACGGTTTGTTGACTCCGTATTGCTCCCGAAATTCTGGGCTATCGGTATTCATGGCGGTCATAAACGGATTGCTTCTTTTGGTGCTGGCCCCTGCACTGCCGGTGACGGCGGGTGCCGCCATAGAGGGCAGGGTGGCTTTGACCGCTTTGGTAAAGGGATTGCGGGGGGTGGTAGGCACATTCGGTTGAAATGGGAGCTGGCTCATACGGGATGGCTTCCTCCGGTTGGGTGGTGGATTGATCGCAATCGATGCTCATTTCAAAGCTTATTCTAATTGGCGGTTCTGTCAAAAGCGTCCGGCAGGTGCAGTATTTTTAATTTTTGTCGTCGCCCCTCGTTCTGGTTTCATGCCCAGAATCGACTTGTGGGTGACCTACCGGCTTCAGTACAATGAAAGTCGTACACCAACCCAAAAGGAAACACCGTGGATTTCTCCGATATTAAACGCCGACTGGATGCCCTGGCCCCTCGTCTTGATGCGGCAAGGGGGTTTCTTTGACACCCCGGCCATTCGGGAGCAAATTGCCAATTTAGAAAATAAAAGCACGCTGCCGGGCTTTTGGGATGATGCGGATGCCGCTCAATCGGCCATGCAGGAACTCAATGAACTGAAGGATAGTATCGCCCGCATGCAGCGCTGGGATCAGGCCTTGAGTGATCAGCAGATTCTACTGTCTATGGGGCAGGAGGAAGGGGATGACTCGGTGATTGCCGAGTTGGATAGTGAATTATCAGCATTGGAAGCCGAAGTGGATGCCTGGGAGCTGCAAAGTCTGTTGAGTGACGAGTATGACAAGTGCGATGTGATTATTACCATCAGCGCCGGGGCGGGTGGCACCGATGCCCAGGATTGGGCCCAGATGCTGATGCGTATGTACCTTCGCTGGGCGGAGCAGCAGGGCTTTAAGCGGGACGTTCTGGACGTGAACGAAGGGGAGGAGGCTGGCATCAAGAGCGCTTCCATTCGTCTGAGCGGGAAGTACGCCTATGGTTATGCCAAAACAGAGCGGGGCGTCCATCGTCTGGTTCGTATTTCTCCGTTTAACGCTTCTGGGAAGCGGCAAACCAGCTTTGCCTCTCTGGAGGTGAGTCCGGTGGTGACCGGGGTGACCGCCGCGGATATCGAGATTCGTCCTGAGGACATTGAGCTGGATACCAGTCGCAGTGGTGGCGCTGGTGGGCAGAATGTCAACAAAGTGGAAACGGCGGTGCGTATTGTACATAAACCGACGGGGATTGTCGTGCGCAGTCAGCAGGAGCGTAGTCAGTTGCAGAACCGGGAAATCGCTATGGATATGCTGCGATCCAAGCTATTAGCCCGTAAAATCGCCGAACATGAAGCCAAGCTGGCAGCCAGCCGGGGTGAGGTCATGGATGTGAACTTTGGCAGTCAGATTCGTTCCTATGTGTTTCACCCCTACAGCATGGTCAAGGATCATCGCACCAATGAGGAAACCGCCGATGTGGACAGGGTCATGGATGGCGACTTAACCCGCTTTATTGAGGCCATGCTGCGGTTGCGGCAATCTCAGGTTCTAGCCGCTGAAGCGGCCAGTTAGGAAGAAACGCCGAGGCCACCCGTGAGCCGAATTCGGTTACTATAAAAACAGGCATTACCCATCAAGGAGTTCCGCTGTGGCACAAGCGCCGAATCGAACCATTGCTGTTATTAACGGCCCCAACCTCAATTTATTGGGCGAGCGGGAGCCGCATATTTACGGGGCACAGACCCTGGCGGAGATTAACGCGTCCCTGACCGCACTGGCAGACGACGCCGGGTTTGACCTGATCTGTTATCAGTCCAACCACGAGGGTGATTTGATCGATCAGGTGCAGGCAATGCGGCTGACCACGGGGGGGCTGATTATCAATCCTGGTGGTTATGCCCATACCAGCGTTGCGCTGCGGGATGCGTTGGCCGCTTATACCCATCCCATTGTGGAAGTGCATATTTCAAACATACACCGCCGCGAGGCGTTTCGCCATCAGTCTTATCTGAGTGCGGTGGTGACCGGCGTGATTTGTGGATTGGGGGCTGACGGCTACCGTCTGGCTTTGCAAGCACTGATGGAAAGGCTCCAGCCCGCCGCTTTGGACAGCGCTATTTGACCTGACAGGCGGTTAGCACGGCGTCTTTCATCCCGTGAATGAGCTTTTTGTCAGCAGGGCAGGCGGTGGCCAATACCCCGGCCAAGGTCACTTGATCGTTTTCAACCAGGTAGTAAGGACACAGCCGAACCCGAGCCTGAAAATCCTGGACTTCGCCTGTTTCCATATCCAACCGCTGGGCGGGTAGCACGTCGGCGGCTTCAAACTTTTGCAGAATATAAGGGGTTTGCCCAAAGCTGGCCAAGGCGGTATCCAGCTGCTGGCCCCAGCTGTCGCTGGAATGGTCGTGTCCGATAGTCACGCCTCGGCTGCCCCAACCGAGGGGAGAGAAGCCGGAGGGTTTCAGAACCAGTTCCCGCTCCTTCTGGGAAAGGGTTTTCAGTTGCTGGAAGTCCTGAATGATTTTGCCACCGGGGTTTAGGTTGGCAATAATCGCCTGCGGTGGGAGCGGGGCCGGGTCAACGACCCAGCCTTGCGGCACCCATTGCCTGAGTTGCTGGAAATCGGCCTGACCCAGTTCTTTCGTCCAAAAATCAGCCAGGGCTGGGTGGTACAGCAAGGCCAGAGACAGTTTCTCTTCCAAGTGTGGCTTGAAGGGTGGGGTGCATTTGACCAGCCCTTTTTTGACGGCGTATTGGATCAGCTCGATTTTAGGGATGTTCGGCAGGTCAAAGAGTTCAAAAAAGCGGTAGATAATATCGATGGATTGCTCCTGGCCGGTGATTGGATTGGGACAGACCAGCTGATCACGCACCAGGTCAATGTCTTTGGGGTGAATCAGGGCGATGTGGGGATAGGCCGGGATTAAATCACTACCCTGCTGAATGGTTTCCACCAGCCAGCTCATTTCCGCCCGATAATCCGCCGCTTCATCGGAGAGGACAACGGCGATAAAGGGCTGTGGGTTGTCCGGGGTCAGTGCTTTCAGCATGTTCAGAAAGGCGCCGGGGAGGCCTTGGCTAGCTTCCAACACGGGAAAGCCATTCCGTCGATAAAAATGGTTCAGGGCCGAGATAAAACCGAGGCCACCGGGGACGGCATCAATTTCGCACAGGCTCCAGCCGTCTTTTTTCAGTAGTAAATCCGGGCGAATGACCAAAGGCAGCTGGCTTTTTAAGCGCTTGAGGCTGGCGAGTTGCTTTAAGCCATCTGGCTTGCCCTGATCGTATAACTCGGCCACCCAGGCCGGTATGGAGAGATTGGGGTTTTGGCTTTGTTTATACAGGGTATCAATGGCCCTGATGAATTTTGACAGGATGAGCCCCAGGGTTTGCAGGTTTTCTAGCTGGGCCGGGGTCAGGGCAAAAGGTGTTGGAGATAGTTGCCAGCCCAGAGCGTTCTGTTCGGTGCTGTCCTGACCATACAGGGGGCTGGTCGGTAGATATGAAAAATCCAGAGGGGCCGTCGGACTGGCCTGCTCGGTGTGGTTAGACCGGGAGAAGTTTGTCATGGGCGGGGCACTCTGTTTGATGGTGAAAGGTGCTGTATCAATGATATTCTACGGGAAACAGAGGGTCTTTGCCCTGAGAAAAGGCCTTTTTAAAATCAAACGGCCTGCTGCGTATTATAATAATTAACAGTTTGAGGGGATGACGCCCTCCAAAAGATTTAGAGTTTAGTATGTTTTTCAAAAAAAATAAGTCGAATCCCACGCCCCTTGAAGCCAACCGCCCTTTGAACTCCCCGAGGGATCCCATGGGGCAGGCCAGTTTGTTTGCGCCAGCCCTCAACCCCAATGCCCAGCCTATTGACTTTGGCTTTGGCAGAACTCCAAAACCCGCTGGCTATGCCTTCCAGGAGCCTTCCTCCGAGTCTGAGGACAACCCTCCGGTGCAGGCTTTCGAGAATACTGGTTGGACCCCACAGTATGAGACGCCGAACCCGGATTTTGACGCTCAGCAGCCCATGCCGGAGTTACTAAGCGCCGCGGAACTCTCTTCGGACGCCTCCTTGGAGATGGTCAGGCCCTTGCTGGCGCAACCAGCGGCTTCTGGTGCAGGGCCATCTTACCTGGAAGAAACCTTTGAGAATTATTCGGCTGAGAATTACACCCCCAGCTTGGCGCCAGAACAAGGATCTCCCTCCAGGGGCCATGAGGCCTGGGAAAAATCCGACGACCAGCAGACCGGGCATCAGGCCCACCAGCCTCAGACTGATGATTGGAATCATGCGTTTGACCCGCAAGCGTGGGCTCCTGAATCGCCAGCCGGGGTTTCGGAGGTGGCTTACCCTTCCCTTCCTGACCCTTCCTCTGATTCTTCGTTTGACCCTTTAACACCCCAAGCGGATTGGGCGATAGCTTCAGAGAGTCCTTTGGCACCATCGCTGGATGCTGGCCTGGGGGATTTGATGCCTTGGGAGCAATTGCCCGAGAGTCAGGCCATACCAGTACCTCCTTCGCCTGAGGCTCTATGGGAACAATTTGATTCGGGCGCTGCTTTGCCGGGCGAGCAAGTGCCGATTGAGTCCGGCGCCTTTTTAGACTCTGTCCACGATAAACTATACCCGGAAGACCCATTCACTCCAGACTATAATGAACTGGTTCAGGGTCAGCAGGCTTTTGAAGAGGCGGCTCAGTTCCTTTTCCCGGACACGATGGGCGCTCCGCTGGATTGGCAAGCGGAAACTTCCCTGTCCGATGGCTTTGATCCCTTCACGGCGCAGGCGCTGTCCCTGGAGAATTCGGCTTTAACTGAGCCTCCCCTGGAGTTGGGCCCCAGTATCCAGAGCGATGTCTCCGAGGTGAGTGATATGACCCCTTACGCCGTGGCAGCCTGGCAATCCATGGCGCCATCGCCTCCGCTCACCCCCGCTGCTGCGGAATCGGAAACCGCTTTGCCCTTCGATACTTTTGATCCGTTTGCAATCCCGCCATCAGCCAGTTCGGGAACGGAAGGTTTTGAAGGCCCTGCGACACCCATGGGCAGCTCGATGCCTTTCCCCACAGAAGCGTCGTTTGATCCCCTGAGCCCAGATGCCTTGGCCTTTGACCCGTTCAGCGTTTCCCTACCGGGTGTGGCCGAGCCTCCGGTTGTCAGCCCCGATGCGTTTGAGGGTTTTGACAGTGCGTTTGAATTATCCGCTTCTGAGTTTGCCCCCCCCTCACCCATGCCAGTAGACACTTGGCCGGTCGATGCCTGGGATTCCCACCCACGGGAGCAGGGGGAGGCCTTGGGGCCGTCCCTGATGGATTCCACGGCTCTGGAGTTTGACCCATTCAGTCCGCTATCACCGGAATCAGGGGACTGGGAAACCCCGGCAGGAGTGCCTGATGTCCCGGTCGTTTCTGCGGATGAGGACGGGATTTTGTGGCCCAGTGAAACAGCTGCGGATGAGGCAGCGGCTGAACTGTCATTGGAGCCGTCATTCCCTGGGGCGGATAACGGTCATTTGGTATCTCCCGAAATGGGGCTGCCATTAGCCGCTTGGGATACTGTTGATGAGGCTTTTGCCAATGATTTATCCGGCCTTCCGGCTGTTGAGTCTCTGGAAGCGCCGGTTTTGCCCGATCTGCCCGACCTAAGTGATCAGGATTTTTATGCCACGGATTTTACCCTGAACGCCTTTGGGGAGCTGGTTCCTGTGGAGCCGGAAGAAGCTGGCGCTTTCTTGCCAGCGGGGCCAGCGGAATCAGTGATGCCGACGCCACTCGAGGCCAGCCCAGTGGACTTGGCCTTGCCGCTATCCTCTGAGGCTGTTGAATTCATAGAAGCGCCTTTGGCCCAGGATGCAAATGGGTTGGGTGTTTCCAGTGAACCTGTTTTTGGGGCGGAGCCGGACGCTTCATCGTACGCTTTACCGGACGCCCCTCGGGACGCGATAGGGGCATCCTTGCAGGCATCAGAGTCCTTCCGTTCGGAAGCGGTCTCCCCTTTCCAAAGGGTGGCACTTCCTCCGATCCCGGAGCCAAACGGTTCTGTTTCCATGCCTCCTGAAGCGCAACCAATGGAGGAGGCTCTTTCACCGGAGCAAGCGTTCAGTGGGCCTCTAGAGGCTCAATGGCATGATACGTCCTCGGAAGTGACGGCTTCTGCCATCCAGCCCTCACAGGTCGCGCCCCCGAAAGAATTTTCATTGTCCGACATTCAGATATTGTCTGTGTGTCCGCTGTTCGCAGACCGGCGGCTGTTGGTGGTCAGTAGTAACGAGATTTATGCCCTGATGGGGCAAGTGGGTTTGCAGCAGCCCCAAGTGGCTGTTTTGAAACTGTTCGACCATAACCCTTTGGCGTATCAAAATACCTTTACGGCCGTGGCCGAGGCCCATGCCGACAGTCAGGGGATGTTCGTGACCCAGGTTGGCACTTGGCGTGGCATTATCTCCACGTTTCAGGATAAAATTACCTTGCACACGGATCTGGGTTAAGTCCTGAGGTTACTGTGCGCTGTTGCCTGCCTGAAAGGTGTGTAAAATGTCTCGTGGTCTTCCTCCTTCCCCTTTGCCGTCCACTTTAGCCGAACGGGTGCGCTTCCTCCGGGAAAAGCGCTATATGACGCCCGAGTTGCTGGCCATCAAGGCTCAGGTGCCCGTGCGTATGATTGAGGATATTGAGGGCGGGATTGAGCTGTTTCTGGCCCCGGCGGTTCGTCAGCGCATTGCCCGTGTGCTGCAAGTGCGCCCCTCCCAAATTCAGGAGGTTGAGAGAGCGCCCGAATTCAATGACGCGGAAGTGCCCATGCTGCGGCGTAAAGGAATCGAGTTGCGGGAAGCCATTATGGAAGAACCGGACGGGCCCCATTTATGCCCGAGTTGCGGGGCGCCATTGGCGGCTCGGCTATTCGAGCGCCGTGATTTGCAGGATCGCCCGTTGGTGGTCATCAAGGCCAACTGCACCCGTTGCCTGTTTCGGCTGACGGATGATTAAGGCTGTTCCAGGCGCCTTTTTTCAGGACGGACTCAGTAGTCGGATATTGTCCACAAAGCCCAAAATCCAGCTCAATAGAAAAAGCAGAGCGACCAGGGGTGTGGCCAGCACAATCAACGCCCGTTCGATGGTCATGCGATAAGTCGTTATCAGGGCCATGCCAAATAAATACACGCTCCACAGCCAGGTGGCCATGGCGCATACTATGGCCAAGCCGCTACCTACCGGGCCTAGTCCGAATTTTATGAGGCTAATGGGCCCCAGGAACAGCCAGGGTAGTGTCGCCAGCCCGGAGAGTGTCAGAAACTGAGCGATTCTGGCGTTTCCGGTAAAGGCAAACGACAGCAAACCGGTACACAATCCGGTAAAGGCCCACGCCAGTACGCCAGCAATAGCGCTCAGGGGAATGGCCCAGCTTAAACTGACGGCGTCTCCGCCCCGGTTGGCAAGCTGAACGGCGGGAGCCAGGGCCGAAACCAGAATAACAGCGCATAAGGCATGAAAATAAACCCGACCGGGCAGGGTTTCAGTTTCTGTCAGGGTTTTAAAAGTCAGTACAGGATGAAAAAGGGTGTTATACAGCGTGTCGAGCGCGTTGGCGCATCCGAATTCTGGATTTTCAGGGTTAGCGCATTCTTCGGCAATGGTTGCGTTCATGGTTTTGCTTACTCCAGGATCCAAAGGGGTTGGTTGGTGTAGCGCATGCTGACCGGCAGCATTTTCAGGGCCAAAGCGGCTGCGTCCTGGCTTCCGGGGGAGAATAACCCTTCGGATTTAATGCCCAAAAATTCCAGTAGGTGAAAGTTTTCATCCTCACTTTCCAAAGGAAGCCGCTCTTTGCCTTTCAGCAGGAATTTTTCCTTGGCCAATCGATCCAGTTCAGTGTAAGCCAGATCCCAATCACCCAGCTTGTCAGCCAGTCCGGCCTCAATGGCCTGTCGCCCGGTGACCACGCGCCCATCTGCCACCGCTTTGATTTTGGCGATCAATGCGGCTTTTTTTGCGCTGTCCTTGATGAAGCGGGTGCGCCCTTCAAGCACTGTACTGAGGAAGTCTTGATAACTGTCGTTGATCACGGTCTGGATCAGGTTGATTTCATCGGGGCGGGGCTTACGGTAGGGTGAAAGAATGTCTTTAAACTTGCCGCTTTTTACGGTCACGGCGTGGACACCCAGTTTGTTGTTCAGCAGGTCGCTCAATTCGACGGTGCTGATGATCACCCCGATGGAGGCGGTCAAGGTGCCGGGGTTGGTCACAATCATATCGGCGGCGCACGCGGTGTAATAGCCGCCACTGGCCGCCAGATCCCCCATGCTGACAACGACCGGCTTTTTTTTGCTGACCCGTTTTACGGCGGCGTTCAGCTCCTGACTCATACCCACCGTACCGCCCGGTGAATTAATCCGCAGTAATACCCCTTTCACACTGTCGTCCTTGGCGGCCTCATCCAGGCCCTTGCGGACGGTGACGGCATTGGATTCACTGGGAAAGAAGCCGCTGTCATTACCTGCATCCATCGTAATGGGGCCGCTCAGCTCTAACAGGGCTAGGTGAGGCTTTTTATTGAATATGGCGGAGACGTTGCTGCCGCTAATTTCCGGTTTGGCCTTGGCGGACTCTCGAACGATTCGGGCAGAGTTAAAAATGCCCACCACCAGGGCTAATAATGAAAAGGTTAGCAAGCCCAAGGCGACTTGGCGTGAAGTGATCTGGGTATTCAATGTGGTTCTCCTAGCCTCTCTCTCCGAATGGTGTCTTAAAATCCGACGACTTCACCAACAACCAGTGACGCACAGTTTATTGTATCGTACCTTGCCGGAATGGAGTACGCCGCGATTCATTTGTCCTAAAACCGAACATTTAACCCTTTGGCTTTGAATATGCTTTTTACACAATGCGGGGGTACGATTGGTCTTGCGCTGGTGGAAACGGAGCGTTCATGATTGCGACGGTTTATACAGGTTCCCTGACGGGGCTGGATGCCCATCCGGTGGTGGTGGAAGTTGATTTGAGCGCCGGGCTTCCGGGTTTAACCATTGTGGGCCTGCCGGATACCGGGGTTAACGAATCCAAGGAGCGGATTAAAGCGGCTATTAAGAATAGCGGGTTTGCCTTTCCGTTAAAGAAGGTGGTGATTAACCTGGCCCCTGCCGCTTTACGCAAGGAAGGCACGGGCTTTGATTTACCGTTGTGTGTTGGCATTCTGCTGGCCGCTGAATATTTGACCCCCACCCCTTTTCTGGAAAAGGCCTGCTTTATCGGGGAGGTATCGCTGGAGGGCTCCTTGCGCCGGGTGAATGGGGTGCTGTCCATGGCGTTAATGGCCAAACAGGAAGGCTATACGGCCCTGATCGTGCCGGATGAAAATGTATTGGAGGCTTCGTTGGTAGAGGGGCTGGAGGTTTACGGGCTGAAGCACCTGAATGAGCTGCCGGTGTTGTTTTTACATCCACCCAGCTTTTTAAGGCCGGTGGATCGGGCCGCCTTGATTGCTTCGGCCACGGAATTATCGGTTCCCTCGGTCGATTTTGCCCATATCAAAGGGCAAGCGGTGGCCAAGCGGGCTCTGGAAATAGCCGCCGCGGGCGGGCACAACATGATGATGCTGGGGCCGCCGGGCAGTGGAAAATCCATGTTGGCCAAAGCCTTTGCCGGGATTTTACCGCCCTTATCTTTTGGGGAGGTTTTGGAAGTCAGCCGGATTTATAGCGTGGCCGGTTTACTGGCTCAGGAGCCGGGTAGCACTCAACAAAGCCTGATGCGCCAGCGTCCGTTTCGAGCGCCCCACCACTCGGCTTCCAAAGCCGGTATTACCGGCGGCGGGAGTCATCCCCGTCCCGGGGAAATAACCCTGGCCCATCGGGGTGTGTTGTTTCTGGACGAATTTGTGGAGTTTCCCCGCAATGTGCTGGAGGTGATGCGCCAACCTCTGGAAGATGGGGTGGTGACCATCAGTCGAGCGCATCAAAATATCACCTATCCGGCCAAGTTTATGCTGTTGGCGGCGCTGAATCCCTGTCCTTGCGGGTATGCGGGCGATAGCGTGAAGCAGTGTTCCTGTAGCGAGATGCAAGTGGCTCGGTACTTGCAGAAGCTGTCCGGCCCTTTGCTGGATCGTATCGATATTCACCTGGAAGTGCCCCGCCTGAATGAGAGTGAACTGCTCAATCAGCAGGTTCATCAGGAGCCCGGTGCTTCCAGCGGGGAGGTGCGAGAACGGGTGATTCAGGCTCGGCAACGACAGGCCTTGCGCTTTGCCGGGCAGGGCATATTGTGTAACGCTGAAATGACCCCGCTGCAAATTAAAAACGCTTGTCAGTTGGACTCAGCTGGACAGGGACTCATGCAGAAGGCCATCCAGAAAATGCACTTGAGCGCCCGTACCTTTGATCGGATTTTGCGGATGGCCAGAACCATTGCCGATCTGGAGCAATCCGAACCGGTCAAAGCCTCTCATATTGCCGAGGCCCTTCAGTATCGCTCCATTGATAAGCTGTATCGACTGCAAAAAGGGACTCACAGTAAGGCGGGTTAGCGCTGTTAATCTTTCATGGTGCTGTAGGCAATTTTGAGGAGACATCGACCTTTAACAGATCGAAAACTATTGGCTGGATCTTATTTTTTAACCTACAATACGACACTATGAGCATTATCGAAAAAGCAGATGTCATCGTAATTGGCGCTGGACACGCCGGTATTGAAGCGGCCATGGCGGCTGCTCGACTGGGGTGCAAGACCCTGTTGATGACCATGAATCTGGATACCATCGGCCAGATGAGCTGTAACCCAGCCATTGGAGGCCCAGCCAAAAGCCAGCTGGTCAAGGAAATTGACGCACTGGGCGGAGTCATGGGCATTTGCGCCGATGCTACTTATCTGCAACTGAAAACGCTTAATGCCAGCAAGGGGCCAGCGGTTCGTGCCTTGCGGGCCCAGTCCGATAAAGCGGAGTACCGAGCCTTTGCCCGTAAATTGGTGGAGTCTGAGCCTAATCTGAAGTTGCGCCAGACCATGATCACCAAATTACACGTGAATCCCACCGATAACAGCTTTAACGCCGTGGAAGACAATCTGGGGATTGTCTATCAGGCCAAGGCCTTGGTGATTACCACGGGCACCTTCCTGAACGGGAAACTGTGGGTGGGCGAAAAAAGTATGGGCGGTGGCCGCCCGGGAGAGTCCGGTTCGTATGGGATTACTGGCTGTCTGGCCGACTTGGGTTTGAAAACCGGTCGCCTGAAAACCGGCACACCGCCTCGACTGGATGGCCGCACCATTGATTTTTCTGGCCTTGAAGTACATCCGGGGGATGCGGAGCTCAAGTTTTTCTCATTTTTGCCCAATCGACCCGTGCGGGAGCAAATGCCCTGCTATTTAACCCGTACCAATGAAGCCACGCATGCGCTCATTGATGAGAATTTGCACCGCTCGCCCATGTATTCGGGCCTGTTGCAGGGGGCTGGGCCTCGTTACTGTCCCTCCATTGAGGACAAGGTTCAGCGTTTCCGGGATAAGGACAGCCACCATCTCTTCATTGAGCCGGAAGGCCGGGATACCTATGAGATGTATCTGCAAGGGTTTTCCACCTGCTTGCCCTATGAAATCCAGGTGGAGATGGTACACTCCCTGCCGGGGCTGGAAAAGGCCGAGATTTTGCGACCTGCCTGCGCGGTGGAGTACGATTATTTCCCAGCCTACCAATTACTGCCCTCCCTGATGACCAAAGTGGCGCCGGGCTTGTTTTTGGCGGGACAGATCAACGGCACCAGTGGTTATGAAGAGGCTGCGGCCCAAGGTTTGGTGGCGGGCATTAACGCCGCCCGCTTCTGTGGTGAGCAGGAGTCCGTGGTGTTCACCCGAGAGTCCTCTTATATTGGTACCTTGATTGACGATTTGGTGACCAAGGAAATTCATGAACCCTACCGCATGCTGACGTCTCGCAGTGAGTACCGCTTGTTGTTGCGTCAGGACAATGCTGATCAGCGTTTAACCCCGCTGGGTCGGGAAATCGGTTTGGTAGACGCCCAGCGTTGGGAAATCTTTCAGAAAAAGAACGAGGCCATTGCCGTCGAGCAAGAGCGCCTGAAAACGGTCAAGCTCGATCCGGTAGAAGGGGTGAACACCCTTCTGGAAGCGCAGTGTGGGGAAGTCATTCGTGAGAAAACCACTTTATTCCAACTGCTGCGTCGTCCTTCGGTGACCTATGAGATTTTAAAACAGGTGGAGCCCGGCTGTATGCGGGTGGCTCAGGATGTTTTAGAGTATGTGGAGACGGAAATCAAATACGAAGGGTATTTGCAGCGTCAAAACCGGAATATTCAGCATTTGTCCGAAGCGCACAAGGTTAAATTGCCGTTGGATTTGGATTACACCAGCATCAAGCAGTTGTCTAACGAAGCGCGTGAGAAACTGAGCCGCATGAAACCGGCGGACTTGGGTCAGGCTTCCCGGATTCCCGGGTTAACGCCCGCTGATATTTCCGTGCTTCAGATATTAATGAGTCGCCAGAAACAGGCCCAAGCGCTGGCGGATGCCGAAAACGTCACCCCGGAAAAAGAAATCTCCGCCTGACTTTGGGCTGCCGGAAGAGCCCTTTTGGTAAAAGCAGGCCTGCAGAGACTGTTTGGGGTAGATTGTTCCATGCAGAGGGATGGCCTTGCGTTTCTTGAGTTTATTAGTGTTTTGGAACCTGCCAGAAGCTAGAGTGATCGGGTTCAGGTTTGCCGGGTTTCCAGCAAGTTCCTCCTGATAATGGAACTTTCGCATTTTTGTTAAAGCGGCGTTGTGTTTTGCCGAATCCTCAATAAAATCCCAATACAGATGAATGTCAGCTTATGGCCTCGTGAACCCAGGCTGTTACTGAACGTTGTTTGTGACAGGATGACTCCGTCAGCATTTAACCGAAAGCCACTGAGACTATGGCCCGCTTTGTCTATCGATTGCAAAAAGTGTTTGAGCTGCGTGAGCGCCGCAAAAAGGAGCAGGAGCAGCGTGTGGTCGATGCCCAAAAGCGGGTGCGTGAGGTGGAAGTAGCCATTGAAGAAAAGAAAGATGAAATTCGCGATGTACAGAAAAATATGCTGGCCTCTCCACATACATTAATGGCTGCGCATGACAGCTTTTTGTATCACCTCAACGGTCAACTGGAGCAATTACACGGGGATTTGGCCTACGCTCAGTCCGAGCTGGATTATGAGCGGCAGTTGCTCATCAAGGCCCAGGCCGATTTGGAAGCCCTGGTGAAGCACAAGGAAAAGGCCCGTGAAGAATGGCTGGAAGAAGAAAAAAAGCTGGAAATGAAACGGCTGGATGAAGTGGCTGGCCAGCGCTACTTTCGGGCTCAGCTGGAAAAATTTGAAGAGGATACCGTATCAGAAGAAGAGGCGTTTGAATACTAAATTTTGTCCTCAACCCAGGTTTTCAACAGTGTTGTATAGAGCGTCCTGTTTTTTAGCAGTCTAGCAGAAGGAATCGAAGTGAATGAAAATCGAAGATTCCCCTTTTCCATATCGATCCCCGGTTGAAAAATTGCGGGCCAATTCGCTGCAAGCGTCTTTTGAGTTTGCCCTGGACGAATTGGACATGTCCTTTTTAGAACTGTTGGATTCTATTAATGCCAAAGCCGATGCGGGTAATAAAGTTCCTAATGCTGGCGGTGAACTGGATCCGGGTTTGAAGTCGGAGAAAGCCGCTGTGCTGGAATCCAAAAAGGTGGTGCGTTTGCCCGTGTCCGAAAAGGCAACGTCCGCCTCCCCGGATGAGGGCGAGTTTAATACCGTGGTGGATGCCGATATGGTTTTAAAGCCGGATGATTTAACCTTGCTGGATATTCAGTACTTAAAGCAGGAGGTCATCCCGGCGCTGCCCATTTTAGTAGGCCAGGTGCCCTTTAACACGGTGTTTCCAACCGGAGGCGACGGTGAAATCAGTTACAAGGGCTTTGATGTTTCTCCCAAATTATCCGAATTGATTGAGAAAGGATTTAAAACGGGCCGTCCCATTCGGGTGGAACTGGACGCCACGTCGGCGTTGGTGCTGAAGATTCGCAATGGGCAGGTATCCGCTGAGTTTGTTTCCGCCGATCGGGCCGCCGCCTTTGCCGTTCAACAGCAGTTGGATGAATTGCGTAACCGCATGACCGCCCGCAATTTACCGGTGGGCACCCTGGAATACAAGTATCAGAACCCACGACAAAACCAGAAGCAAGGGGATGAAGAAAACCCATCCCGCTCGGAGTAAGCGCAAGGCCTGAACGCTAAACGGAGGACGCCCCATCGTGATTGATCCATTTATAACCGCCTTAAACACCCAAAAGGCCGCTTTGGGCTGGTTTGATTCGTTGGCCTCCAACATGACCAACATGTACACCCCTGGTTTTCGGGAAGTGAAAACGACTTTTGGGGATTTTGTAAACGGGGTTCAGTTACTGGAATTACCCCGCAATGAGGGGCAGGGGAAGTCCATGCCGGGCCGGGGCCCCAATAACCTGATGGTGGAAGGCAAAGGCTATTTCGTGGTGCGTAAGCCCGATGGCAAGTTGCTTTATACCCGCAATGGGGACTTTGATTTAAATGCGGAAGGCACGCTGGTGAACCCTCAGGGTTATGTAGTGCAGGGCTACCTGCTGGGAGAGGATGGCCAGATGGTCAACACGGGCGATTCCAATGCCTCGCCGGTGGCCAACAATCCCAACCACAGCGCTGGGGGGCCGGGACACATTCCCACCACGGAAATCAACATGTGGATGGATCCCAGCAATGGCAAGTTTTTTGGCAAATACGACGAATACAAGGTGAAATCGGATGGCACGGTGGTGGGTGTGGCCGACAAGGGTAAAACCATGACCCCCTTATACAAAATTGCCCTGGTCAATTTCATCAACCCCGGGGCTCTGGGGATGCCGGAAGATCAAATGTTTGAACCCACCGAACTGTCCGGCGAGCCGGTGGAGGGATCCGGTGAAGTACGGGTGGGCTTGCTGGAATCTTCCAACACGGATTTCAGAACCAACGCCAACTATCTGGCTCAGGCCAAGCTACAGCTGGATGTGACTTCCAAGCTGATTAGTACGAACAAGACCTTGCTGGAAGAGGCCTTGCGTCTGATTCAGTAAGTCGTATCGCTTCCTCAAGATTTGGCGGGCCTGCTACACTGAATAGCGGGCCCGTCTTCGGGTTTGGTTGATCAGTCTGTTGACAAGGGAGAGCCGCCCATGGGCCGGACAGAGAGCGAGCAAGTTGCAAAATCAGCGGAGGTATTGACTGTGCCCGCACCATTGTCAGTTTACTATCACACGCACTGGGATCGGGAATGGTATCTCCCTTTTCGGTCTTACCAGTTGCGGTTGGTGGACGTGGTGGACGATATTCTGGAGCGGCTGGAGAGCGGTGTTTTTTCCTGCTTTATGCTGGATGGGCAAACCGTGGTGCTGGAGGACTATCTGGAACTTCGCCCTCAGCAGGCCCAGCGCTTGCAGGCTTTTATTCAACAGGGGCGGCTGAGTATTGGCCCCTGGTTTGTGATGCCCGATGAGTTTTTAGTGGGCGGGGAAAGCCTGATTCGAAACCTGAAGCTGGGGCTGCGTCAATCTCGGGATTGGGGCTGTCAGTCTTTTACCGGCTATTTGCCGGATACGTTTGGGCATTCCGCGGATATGCCCACCTTGCTTCAGCACTGTGGCATTGCGTCGGCGGTGGTATGGCGGGGGGTATCCCCGAAGAAAAGCGTGTTCCAGTGGCAAAGCCCCACGGGCCATCAGGTCAAAACCCTGCACCTGAGTGATGGTTATTTTCAGATGATGTTGCAGGACTGGACAGCCGATGCTGAAGCGCAAGCGGCTACCTTGAAGGGACTGGTGCAAAAATTAAAAGCGGTTCAGGTGGAGGGCATCCCCCCGCTGTTACCCATGGGGGGCGACCATTTGGGCCCGTTACCTGCCGAGGCCCATCAGCGGCTGAAGGCACTGTACCCGACTTTGCAGGAGACCACCCCGGATGCCTACTTGAGTCAATTTGCTCCCACCGAGGCATTGGAAACGATCGCTGGGGAATTGGTGGATAACAGCGGCAGTTTTCTGCTGCCGGGGGTATATTCCTCCCGCATGTACCTGAAGCAGGCCAACCGCAGGCTGGAGCATGCCCTGGTGCGTCAGCTGGAACCGTTGCTGGCCATGGCGCAGGGGTTGTTGCCAAAAGACGGGGCTGATTATCCAGAGCAGGCCTTGGCGTTGGCCTGGCAAACCCTGATGCTCAATCATCCCCACGATAGTATTTGCGGTTGCAGTGTGGATGCCGTGCATCGGGAGAATGAGGTGCGCTTTGAGCAGGTGGATCAGCTTGCCCAGGGGCTGCGGCATCGGACCGAGCAGCGCTTTCGTCAGACTCTGGCCACTGGGGATGAGTGGATAGTGTTGAACACCAGCGGGCGTCCCTATACCGGTGTGGTGCCGGTGACAGAGGATATTCCCGATGGGCAGGCTCCCTCTTCCCTGACCCAGCGGGCCTCTGAAACGACCATCCTTCAGGATGAGTATCTTCACGATAGTCAGCGGATTCCCCTGTCGCATCTCACCAAGGTACGCCGAGAGGGCTGGATTTGGGCCGAGTCTATTCCGCCAATGGGCTATGTTGTCCTGAGTCGTGCCCAAACCCAAGGAAAACAGGGGCCAGTGCCGGTTCTGGCAGATTGCACCCGTCTGGAGAATGATCAGTTGCGGGTGTCTATCGATGCCCAAGGCCGGTTGTCCGTTGAGAGGGTGAACACGGGGCAGCGGTTTGAGAATCTGTTGACCTTTACTGATCAGCCTGATCATGGCGATTCCTACAATAGTGGGCCTGTGCCGGGTACGGTTCCCCAAGTGGCAATCTTTACCGGCAGCCGGGTGTTGCAGGCCGGGCCATTGGTGGGCATACTGGAGCTGACCCATCACTTTCAGGGTTCTGATGGGTTGATGGTCACTCAGGTGCGGCTGGATGCGGGCAGTGCCCGGCTGGATTTTGAGACCACGTTTATCAACCAAACACCCCAGCATAAGCTGCAAGTGCTGTTCAATACCGGGCAGCCGGTTCGCCGGGTGGTTGCGGAAAGTCATTTGGGGGTGGTGGAGCGTTCCTACAACCCCGACTACCGGGAAGTCGACCTGATTCCAGTGGCGCCCATGAAGGAACTGGCCACCAATACCGGCCCCATTCAGCGCTTTTTCAGCGCCAATGGTCAGGGCTTTATAACCGAAGGCTTGTGCGAGTACGAAGTGCATCAAAGCAGCATCGCCATTACGTTGTTACGGGCTTTTGGCGCTTTGTCCAGTGCGGATACGGGTGTGCGGGGGGCTCAGGCTGGGCCTCCGTTTGAAACGCCGGAAGGACAATGTCTGGGGCGTGTTTTTCGGTGTCGATACGCCTGGACGCCGGACGGCGATGACCCAAGCGCTTTATTTGAAATGGCCGATCGGTTTTATGGCACGGTTTGGGGACTGACCGGTGTCGCCCCGCAGGCTGTTACGGCGCAGTCTGAGGCGCTGATCACGGTGGGAAATGCCCAGCTGGTGGTGGCGGCCTGTTACTGGTCGGCTGGTCAGGGCTGGATTTTGCGGTTACTGAACCCAACGGAGCAGGAGCAGCGCACGGTGATCCAGACCGGGTTTCCATGCGCTTCGGTGTATGAGGTGAACTTCCTGGAGGAACGACAGCGCGCTGTCTCGTTGACCTCTTTGGCCATTCCGGCCCGAAGTGTTAAAACCTTTTTGTTTGCGGTGTAGAATAGGGAGCATTAATGAGGTAAGTTGATGACCCGCATGCGTTTTTTCACCTTTTGTCTTTTGGTCGGCTGTCTGGCTTTGGCCTGCGTGCAGCCGGTACAGGCCAAGTGGTTTGCTAAAAAAACACCCCCGGAGAACGATCCGGTCAAGCAGGTTCAAACGTTTCAGCCACCGCCGGAAAATGCCATGCTTACATACTGTGAGCCGTACCGAAAAAGCGCTGTGGATTTGAGTAAAAAACCACTGTTGCTCAAGCCGTTCTATGAGCCTCGGCTGCTGTGGCTGATGAATGAGTACCGCAAATGCACCAACGAGTTGATGACCCAGGAGCATGAGTATCTGAAGCACGTGGACATCGAACTTCCGCCCAGCCTGCCCAAAATGAAGCCGGTCGTCCTGCCCTTTAACCAGCCGGAAGTTCCGTCGCAAACCAAGCCGGATGTGCCCAATGGAAACCTGTAGTCCGATCAATGCCATTTTGCTGATGCTGGCCGAGTTTGGCCTTTTACTGGCGCTGGGTTATCTGTCGCTCCGCCTGATTTATTGGCAAACCCTGATTGCCGAGCGTCAGTCGCAATGGTTGGTGTCTTGTCGGCAAGCGGCCCGTCAGGTTCGCCTTTTACGCCATCGAATTCTGGCGGTGGATGCCGCCGCCCTGCGTTTGCCCCTAAGGCCTGGTTTGCGTCGAACCTTGACGCTGATTCGCTGGATGACCCAGCTTTTCAAGCGCTCTGGAATGGCCTGTTCTTGACGCTTTTAGCCCGGTGGCGTAGACTGGCATGAGTCGTTGTTGTTCAAAAAAGAGGAGAGAACGGTGGCTAACGAATCTTACAAAAGTGACGGCGACGGTATCCTGCTTTTTTTGTCCGGCATGGCCTTGGGTATTATAGGCGGCGGACTGGCCGGGGTCTTGTTTGCCCCCAAGTCTGGCGATGAGTTGCGGGCTGATGCCAACGCCTTTGTGCGTAGCTTGCCTGGCCGCATGAATGAGGAATTGCACAACCCCAACGCCCGCACCCGAGAATTTATTGAAAAGACCCGCTACAGCATTGAGAACCAGGTGGGCAAGGTCAAGAAAGACCGTGACGCCGATCGCATGGCCAAGGCCAAAAAAGCCGAGGAACTGGCCAGCGGTTATGAATTCAATTAACGAACGCACGAATTAACCTTTGGGGGAAACAGGCTGATGGAACCAAATGCCACCCAAGCGGAAATGGCTCACTTACTGCGAGTGAGCTGGATCGTTCTGATACCGGCTGGCGTTTTGCTGAGTCTGGTACTCTACAAGCTGGCCATGCTGCTGCACAGCCTTTTGGATTTCCTGAATTTGGCACGCTACGAGCTAGCCCCGGCGATGAAAGACGTTCGGTTGATTGCTGAGCATGTAGAGATGCTGAGTGAACGGGCCGCCAGTGGCGTGAAATCCATAGAGGAAGGGGTGGCCTCTACCGGGCCGGCCCTCAAATCCCTGGGCCAAGAGATTCAACACGGATTCCAGTCCTTCTGGGGTGGAATCATCAAATCATTTAACCGCAAGCGATAGGGAGATACACCATGACCAGCTCATCCTCACTGGGAAAATTTATTTTAGGCACCCTGGTTGGCGGGGCGGTTGGTGCGGCCATCGGCATGTTGTTGGCCCCCCGCAGCGGCGCTGAAACCCGTGAACTGATTCGGGAGGAACTAGATAACCGCTACCGGGAGTCCTCGGACGCACTGCGGGAAAAGTCCGATTTACTGAAAGAAAAAGCCGCTGCTTTCAAGGATAAAATGTGCGATCTGTCATCCGAGCTGGAAGAAACTGGCCGCAAGACGGTCAGTCGCTTGACGGACGCGGTGAAGAAGACATCTGAGACACCCTCTTAATCGGTAGTTTTCGGTGACACGGCTTTATATTTCCGCGGATATTGAGGGCGCCTGTGGTGTGGTTTCCACGCATCATTGCGCTACACAACCCGATCGCACCGCCTACGACTGGGCGGTTGTCCAGTTGGCCTCGGAAGTGAATGCCGTGGTGCAAACCGCTCTGGCAGAGGGCGTGTCTCACATTCTGGTGAATGACTCTCACTTCACCATGACCAATTTACGGCTGGATCAGCTGGATCCCCGCGTCTCCTTGCTGACGGGGAAGCCCAAGCGCTGCGCCATGTCCGCTGGACTGAACGCCAGTTATGACGCTGCCATTTACATTGGGTATCATGCCAAAGCAGGTACCCATCAGGGTGTGTTGTGTCATAGCTTCCATTCCAAACTCTTTGATGTCTCCATCAACGGGGTGTCTTATGGAGAGGGCGGGATTAACGCGTTGTTCGCCAGTCTGGTTTATGGGGTGCCGGTTATTTTAACCAGTGGCGATCGGGCCTATTTATCAGAAATTCGTGCCTTGATTCCTGATATTGAAACCGTGGAAACCAAAGTGGGCCTGACTTACACGGCGGCTGAATGTCATCCTGTGCAGGCCGTTTTGGCTGACTATCAGGCCAAGACCCGTCAGATTCTGCAAAATCGGAATCGTTGGTCTCAAAACCTACTGAAATTAAAGGGCCCTTACGAGTTGGTGATGACCTTTATCAACCCCTTGGCCGCCGATGCCGCCAACACCATTCCCGGTGTTCAGCGTGTGGATGGCACCCGCATTTCCTTCAAAACGGATCACTTTGAAGCGGTTTATCAAATGCTGCAATCTTGCTACAGCATTTTGGCCTACACCCAGTATCTGGAGTAATGGGTCACCACTCCGCCAAACGGGACCTTTCTTTGAGGCTCTTTTTATGGCGATTTGTAAACTTTTGAAACGATTTTTCGACTGCTTCATAAAATTTTGACTTTTGTAGCAATTTGTTACTTTTTAACGTTTTTATACCAGTGTGATCCGTTTTATATACTGGTCATTTCGGAAGCAGTATCCTAACTTTAAAGGTCTAGCACCCATGATGCCCCCCATTCACCCTTTGATGGCGGCGCTGATTATTTCGTATACTCAGGGGCAAAAGGTTCATCAGGATTTATCCTCTGAAAAGCGAGAAAAAGAACGCCTTTTTCATCAAAAAGACATTCTATGGAAGCAGTTTGTCAGCCAAGCCAGGGCCGTCGATAAGTCCAAAGGCATTCTGGCCTAGCATTAGGTCGCTAGAAAGGCTTTTGCCCTGCTTGTAGAGAGACTGAGCCCAGCATCAGCGTTTGAGACTCAACATTCACGCAGCCTGCCTGCTCAAATAATTCCTTGAGCTCTTGAGGGGTTAAAAAGTGCTGGGTGGATTTGGAGAGATACTGATACGCCTGACTGTCCTGGGCCAGTATGCCGCCCAGCAGGGGCACAATTTTAGAGAAATAGAATTGCATGCCGGGCAACAAGGGCTTGGGCGCGGTATCCAGATTGACCATCCAGCCGCCCGGCTTGATGACCCGGTGCATTTCTTGCAGAGCTTTGGGGATATCAGTCACATTCCGCAGGCCAAAACTGATGATGGCCCCATCAAAGCGGTTGTCCTCGTAGGGTAAAGCCAAGGCATCGCCCTGGGTGAGAGAAACGTGAGCTTGATCCTGGTACCGTTGCCGGGCAAAAGACAGCATTTGGGCGGAGAAATCCAGACCGCAGACCTGGCCTTGCTCACCCACTAGGGGCAGCAAGTAGGCAATGAGGTCGCCGGTGCCTGTACAGACATCCAGGGCTTGCTGGCCGGGTTTGAGACGCAACTTTTGGCAAGCCAGCCGTTTCCACTGCTTGTGAAACCCCATGGAAATCCAGTTATTTAGCCGATCGTAGCTTGCGGCAATGCGGTCAAACATTTGTTCAACCTGCTGGGCTTTGCCGGTGGCCGCTTTTTGGGGATCGGGCAGAATGCTGGAGAGAGAGGGTTTACTCATAATGTGTCTATTGTGCCACGAAGGCGGGCGCTTGGCGATGTGGGTCTGTTGGAGGAAGGCTTCAAGATTCGCTTCAGGATTCAAACGAGGGATAGTTGACCTTGGGTGGGGTCAGGGTGCCATACACCACCCGGTTTTTGCCCTGCTTTTTGGCTTCATACAAGGCCGCGTCTGATTTTTCGATGATTTCATAGCCCCTGCTGTCATTTAAGTCCAGTTGGGCCACCCCCACACTGATGGTGGCGGTAATGGGGTTATCGGGCAGGCAAAACACGGTGCGCTCAATCATGGCCCGCAATCGCTCCAGAAGTTCGTAGGCATCGATTTGCCCGGTTTCCGGCAAAATCAGGGCGAATTCTTCCCCGCCATAGCGGGCTGCCACATCGGATTCCCGAATGTTTTGGGTGATGAGCTGGCCCAGCTCCTTTAAAATGCGATCGCCCGTGGTGTGACCGTAGAAGTCGTTTATTTTCTTGAAGTCATCAATGTCAAACAGCGCCAGGGACAAAGGCTTTCGGTAGCGTCGGGCCCGGGCCATCTCGGCATCCAGTTGCTGGTTGAATTGCCGTCGGTTGATGAGGCCTGTTAAGCCGTCGGTGGCGGCCAGGGATTGCAGTTTTGAAACCCGGCTGGAGGTGTGCCGTTGGGTGGCAGCCACAATGCTTCCCAGATGATGCAGGGCCAAAACAGCAGGGGCTAGCATGCCAAGCAGTCGAAGTCCCAAGGGCGCCCCACTCAGGGTATTGGCCTGCCATCCCAGTAAAAAAGGGTAACCCAGCGCGAAGCTGGCTGCGTAAAGCAGTCCGAACATCACTAATAACGTGCGGGCCACCCCGTTATGGCCAAACAACTGGGCTTGCATGCTGATCACCACGCCCAGCAGAAGGAGTCCGAGTTGACCCGAAAGCAGATAGTGAAAGCCGACCAGCAAGGCTGCCATCAGCGGCAGCAATAAACTGAGTTTTTCCAGCGTGATATCATCCAGCCTGGGGTGCCGCTTGAAGGAACGCAGGCTGATTTCGTTCAGTACGAGAAATAACCCGGCGCTCACTCCGGCCAAACCTAAGCGGAGACCAACCCAAGGTGTGGACGCACCCAAATCGAGAGTGTTGCCCGGCAGTTTAACAGAGAGAAGCCCCAGCAGTGTATAGGCCAACAGACAGAAGCCGATGGTTCGGCTGAGTCGAAATCCTTGTTTTAAGTGACTATGAAACACTGGGTCAGCCTCTCCTTCTGGCTGTGAGTTCTGGGGCTATGGTTTTTTCAGGGTGCTGTTGATTTCTTCCAGCCGCCGGATGGCTTCCAGGCCAATCGAGTTACCGATTTCCACCCCTTTGGCTTTTTCATAATAGGGGCGGGCTTTTTCCAGCTCTCCCTGATTTTCGTACAGAGTCCCCAGGTTAAACAAGGTGCGCTGATCGTTGGCTTGTACTTTCAGGGCTTGCAGATACGATTGTTCTGCCTCCTGAACGCGCCCCGCCTTTTGGAGTACACTGCCCTTATTAAACCAGTATTGGCTATTTCCGGGATCCAATGTGGTCAGCTTGTCGAAGGTTTTTAAGGCCTGATCGATATTTTTGTTAAAGGCGTATGCCGTGGAAAGCCCATTGAGCGTGTTGAGGTGATTGGGATTGATGGCCAGGGCTTTTTCAAAGGCCGTAATCGCCTTGCGGTAATCGCGCAGGGTTAGGTGGGCAAAGCCGATATTGCTTTGCGCTTCCACCAGCTTGGGGTTGGTGCCCAAGGCCAGCTCAAACTGCTTGATGGCTTCTTTCAGCAGCTTTTTCTGACCGTCACTGTTACCCTTTTCATTCTGAATTTGGGCGATTTGAAAGAGTTCCACACCTTTGTTATAGGTATCCGCGCCGGGGGGCAGGTTGCTCTCCTTCTCCTCTTGGGCGGATGGACTGGTTTCGGTCCGCTGGCCACTGGCCTTGGTGTCAGCCAAGCTGGGGCTATCGCCCAGCCAGAGCAGCAAAATGAGGAACAGGGAAAACCATTGGGGAAGCATATTGAAGCGATGGCGCATGCGGACTATACAACCTCCGTCCAGGCATCGTGATTATTGAGAATATCGCGGTTCAGTTCGCCTTCGCTGGAGGCGACCAAGGTGGCCACGGTACAGCTGCTGACCACATTCACCACGGTGCGGCACATATCCAGCACCCGATCGATGGACCATAGCATGGCAATGCCACCGGCCAGCAGATCCATTTGGAAGTGGCCGATGCTGTTGAGGACAATAGCGATGGTAATCAGTCCGGCGCTGGGCACGCCTGCCGCCCCAACGGAGGCCACAATGGAAAAAAGGACGATGATGCCGACTTTATCCGGGGTGACTTCAATCTGATAGGCCTGTAACAAGAAAATGACCGCGATGACCTCGAACATGGTGGTGGCTGTTTTGTTAATAGTGGCTCCGGTGGGCAACACAAAACTGGCAATTCGGTTGGAAACCCCGGCTCGACGCTCCATACAGGCAATGGTAATGGGCAATGTCGCGGAGCTACTTGCCGTCCCGAAGGCCACCATAATGGCTTCCGAAATGGCCCGATACACGTTCATAAAATTGATTTTTCCCAAAAATTTTAGCAGAAGCGGGAAAATAATGAATAACTGGATGAGTAATCCCATCAGGATGGTGAGCGCATACACCCAAAGCTGTCCGAACACGCCCAACCCGGATTTGGCCACGGTAATAAACGCCAGCGAAAAGACACCGGGTACGGCCAGAATCATGACCCAGTCGGTCAGCTTCATGGTGGCGGTAAACAGGGATTCAAAAAAACTGATGATGGGTTTGCCAGCTTCGCCCACACTGGCCACCGCCGCCCCAAACAACAGGGTGTAAACAATCACCGGCACCAGGTCTGCCTGGGCCAGGGACTCCATGGGGTTGCGGGGGATCATATTGAAAAACAATTCTTGCAGGCTCTGGCTGGGGGCATTCTGAAGTTCCCGGATAATGGTCGCGGCATCGGCAGACATCAGCAGGTTCTGCTGAATTTGGGAGCCCGGCTCCATCCACAAAGCCAGACCCGCTCCCAGAAATGCGCTAATCCCCATCAGCAGCAGGAAATAAAACAGAACTTTCCCTCCCATGCGCCCCAGCTGACGGGAATCTCCCAGTGAGGAAACGCCCACAATCAGTGAGCTGACCACCAGTGGCACCACCACCATGGTAATCAGACGGATGAAAAGCTGCCCTACGACATCAAACAACTGGTGAATGAAATAGTAGGAATCCGGTTGAAGGGACTGATTGGGATAGGGCAGGTAGATGCCTAGCACAACCCCCAGTAAAATGGCCGCTAAAATGTGCCAGTGCCGCTTGGTACCCAGTCCCAACGCTACCAGTATCAACCAGAAGGCTTTAGCTCTCATCGGGGATCCTTCCACTCCAATAAAAAGATAGAATCTTTATTATATGCCATAGATGGCGGCACACCTACGGAACTAAGGACGGAATCCAACGATGGAATTCAAGTATGAAGTCATTGCAGAGAGCCGTTTCCGTCTGTCACTGTGGGCCATTCAGCAGCGATTCAGCGGCGTCGCTTTTTAGGAGATCCGGCGGATGTCAGCGCGTCCAGGGCGATGTGGATGAGTGCCCCAATCCAAAGGCCTACACCCAGCATTAAAAAATCCGCTTGGTGGACGCTTAAAAATTGCTGCGCTGAAAGCAGCGGCGGCAGGGCGGAACGCAAGCCCCAAAAGGCCAGTAATTGGCGTAAACCGGCGTAAATCAATGCCAGCATGCCGGTCAGATAAAACAGTCGTAGCCAGGAGGCCCACAACAGCCCATGGGACAGCGGGGAGCGGTGCTTGGCCGCCCATTGATAGGGAATCCAGATCCAGCGCAGCACTCCCCAGCGGTAAAAAGGGCGGCTGGGGGTATCCAAATCGGGACTGAGGTAAAAACCACCTATCCAGGCGCCAATTGTGACCAGCAGGCTTTGGTGAAAAGGTAAATTAAAGCCCCAATGGGCCAGGAGCCAGACGGAGGGGAGCAGGGCCACGGTGACCCAGTCATGTGTTTTTCCACTTGCCATTGTTTGACTGTATCATATGTTGGTCATCGAATTTGGGGGATGTGAAAACACAGGTCGCAGGGGTGCCTGTTGTTGGCCGGGTGGCCGTAGTATAATACCCTAGCAGTGTTGAGGAGGAGGGAAGCCAATGGCCGCTACGCAAGCCAATCCCCAGTTGAATTTTGAGATTAAACCCAGTGCTTTCAGTGGGCAAAGCCAATTTTTAAACTACATTGACGGGCAGTGGGTGCCCGCCAAATCGGGAAAAACGTTTGAAAGCCGAAATCCTGCCGAGCCCTCGGATGTGGTGGGGGTGTTTCCCGCTTCCGGTTCCGATGAGGTCAACGCGGCAGTGGCTGCGGCTAAAAAAGCATTCGAAACCTGGCGCTTGTATCCCGCCCCCAAGCGAGGAGAAATCCTGTTCAAGGCCGGACAAATTCTGGTGGAACGCAAGGAGCAACTGGCCCGGGAAATGACCCGGGAAATGGGTAAAGTGCTGGCCGAAGCCCGTGGCGATGTACAGGAAGTGATTGATATGACTTTCTACGCCGCCGGAGAAGGCCGTCGCATGTTCGGACAAACCGTTCCCTCCGAATTGCAGAATAAATTCGCCATGTCCGTGCGGGTGCCGTTGGGGGTGGTGGGTTTAATCACGCCCTGGAACTTCCCCATGGCCATTCCCAGCTGGAAGTTGATGCCCGCCCTCATTTGCGGGAATACCTGCGTGTTAAAACCGGCTAGCGATACGCCCTTGTTGTCTCATCGTCTGGTGGAAATTTTGGCGGAAGCCGGTTTGCCCAAAGGGGTGGTGAACGTGGTGTACGGTTCCGGGCGGGAAGTGGGTGAACCGCTGATGGCTCATAAAGATGTGTCCCTGATTTCCTTTACCGGCTCTACCGATATTGGCCGTCGGGTCAATGAGGCCTGTGCGCCTAGCTTTAAGCGGGTATCCCTGGAAATGGGTGGTAAAAACGCCATTATTATTATGGATGACGCCAATCTGGATTTGGCGGTGGATGGCGTGTTATGGGGCGCCTTCGGTACGTCCGGGCAACGATGTACAGCGGCCAGCCGGGTCATTGTGCATCAAGCGGTACACGCTCAGGTGCGGGAAAAGCTCAAGCAACGCATCGGTGAGCTGAAATTGGGCTACGGCCTCAAGCCGGAGGTCAAAGTGGGCCCGGTGGTGAACGAGGCGGCCATGAAGAAGATTCTGGAATACATTGAAATCGGTAAAAGCGAAGGCGCGGAGCTGATTGCCGGTGGAGCCCGGGATACACAGGCTGGATCGGGCTGGTTTGTGCAGCCCACCTTGTTTGATAACGTAAAGCCCACCATGCGCATTGCCCAGGAAGAAATTTTTGGGCCAGTGACGGCCCTGATTCCCGTGAATTCCCTGGAAGAGGCTATTAAAGTGGCCAATGGCATTGCCTTTGGATTGTCTACGGCCATTTATACCAAAAACGTCAATCAGGCTTTCACGGCCTTGCGTGATTTAGACTCGGGCCTGTGCTACGTGAACGCCCCGACCATTGGGGCGGAGGTTCACTTGCCTTTCGGCGGCACCAAGGACACCGGCAACGGACACCGGGACGCGGGCACCACCGCTTTGGATGTGTTCTCCGAGTGGAAGAGCCTGTACGTGGATTACAGCGATAAACTGCAACGGGCCCAAATTGACGATTAATTTCAACTGAAATTCAGTGACTACAACGATCCTGCTTTCCTTGGGAAGGCGGGGTCGTTGCTTTTAAGGGGCCACCGGGCCGGGTGATTCGGGAGGGGGCTTGTTGTGTTGGTCACCGGCTCGCACTAAGATAGGGCTAACGTTCAATCAGGAGATTCAAAGATGCCCGTTGAAACCCAAACCCCACTGAAGCGGATTTACGTGGAAAATATCGGTCAGCACGACGGACAGACCGTGACCTTGCAGGGCTGGCTGTACAACAAGCGCTCCAGTGGCAAGCTGCACTTTTTGCAACTGCGGGACGGCACCGGCATTATTCAGTGTGTGGTGTTCAAGGGCGATGTGTCTGCCGAGGTGTTTGAGGCGGCGGATAAAGTCAGTCAGGAATCCTCCATTCAGGTGACGGGAGTGGTGAAAGCCGATACCCGCTCTAAGCTGGGTTTTGAACTGGGGGTGACTGACTTTAAAGTGCTGGGAGAGTCTGTGGATTATCCTATTAGCCCCAAGGAACATGGGGTGGCTTTCCTGATGGATCACCGACACCTTTGGCTGCGCTCGGCAAGGCAGAACGCCATTATTCGCATTCGCGCGGAAATCATTCGGGCGGTGCGCAATTATTTTGATCAAAATGGCTTTACCCTGGTGGATGCCCCTATTTTTACGCCGAATGCTTGCGAAGGCACCACCAACCTGTTTGAAACCGATTACTTTGATGAAAAGGCCTACCTGACCCAAAGCGGGCAATTGTACATGGAAGCAGCGGCGGCTGCATTTGGCAAGGCCTACTGCTTTGGCCCTACTTTTCGGGCGGAAAAATCCAAGACCCGTCGCCATTTAACAGAGTTCTGGATGGTGGAGCCGGAAGTGGCGTTTATGGATCTGTATGAGGATATGGATCTGGCGGAGGATTTTGTGTGCTTTATCGTGCAGCAGGTGCTCAAAAATCGCCGTACCGAACTGGAAGTGCTGGAGCGGGATATCAGCAAGCTGGAAGCCATCCAGAAACCCTTTCCTCGGATTACCTACGATGAGGCCATTGCGCTGATTCGCAAGCACGGGCCGGAAGAAGAGCATAAAAACTTCCCTTGGGGCGAGGATTTTGGTGGCGATGAGGAAACCATTATTTCCAGCCAGTTCGATCGGCCTGTGTTTATTCACCATTATCCCGCTGAGATTAAACCTTTTTACATGAAGCCCGATCCAGAAAATCCCAAATACGCCCTGAACGTGGATATGATTGCCCCGGAAGGCTACGGGGAAGTCATTGGTGGGGGACAGAGGGAGGAGGACCTTTCGGTGCTGGTTTCCAAAATTGAGCAACACGGCTTGCCCATGGAAGCGTTCAATTGGTACCTGGATGTTCGCAAATATGGCAGCTTTCCTCATGCTGGTTTTGGCCTGGGTATTGAACGGACTGTCTCCTGGATTTGTGGGCTGCACCACGTGCGAGAAACCATTCCATTCCCCCGCCTGATGGATCGTTTAAGTCCCTAGGGCATTGATTCAGGATATCCGACAGCTTTGCCCAATATTAAATACCCGCTAAACAGAGGGCCTTTGGCCCTTTGTTTTTGTTTGCCCGTAGGCTGTAATTCATTCGGATAGAGGATCAGCCCAGTGGGCTTGGGAAGGTATGCTGAACTGAGGAAGAAACTCTCACTTTTGAGTAATTACTGAGCGAACGACATGCCAGCCGCCCGTAAGCCTAAAAAGATTTTTATTCAGTTTGCCATCGCTATGGTGGTGGCTGTCATTTTTGGTGTTTCTGCCATTGTGGTTGGGTTTATGGTGATTCAGGGCATCTCCACCAATGCGGAGCAGGTACAAAAGGAAGCTGCCGCCAAAGCTGAAGCGGCCAAGGCGGAAGCGGAAAAGTATCGCAGACTGCAGGAGCAATTAAACAGAACCCCTAAAACCTATCGAGTGGTTAAGGCTTTGGTCGATTTAAAACCGGGCCAAACCATTAGCCGGGATAGCGTGACCCTGGGGGAAGTTCCTGAAAGGCCCCTGCCCGGTACTTTGAGCCTGATTTCCCAGGCCTTGGGCAAGGTGGTGAAGTCCCCGGTAGTGAGCGGAGAACCGTTGGATAGCTCCAATCTGCTGGACACCGGTGGTATCTCGGTTGAGCCCGGCATGCGGGCCATTACCATCGAAGTGAATAGTATTGGAGGGCTGGGAGGCGCTTTGCCGCCGGGCGCTCATGTGGATGTATTGACCACCGTATTCAAGGAGGATGAGGGCATAACCCGCACCCTGTTGCAAAATGTGCCGGTTGTTGCTGTGAATGCGGCCAGCGGTGGCTCCCCAGGTGGCGCCGCTCGTTCTGGCTCCGCCTCAAAGCTGGCTGCTGTCGCTGGTGGTAGTTATGCCGTTACGTTGGTGGTGAGCCCTGCACAGGCGGAATTGTTGACTCTGGCGGGCCAGCTGGGAGGGTTTCATTTGACCCTTCGTAATTTTTCGGACACCCGCAAATCGACGTTGGCGGGTGCTGATTTGACCAGTGTGATGACCGGGATTCAGCCAGCTGCTTTTAAAGGCAATATCCCCCCACGACCCAGAAGGGGTAGCGATAAATTCGGTTTTTACAACGTGAATTACTCCCCTGCGGACAATTTGCCCTACCCGGAGCCGGATAGCAAGGCGGGTGATAAATTCACCATGCAAGTGTATCGGGGGACCGGGACGGAAACCATTGATTTTCAGCGCTAACACCCCGCTGATGACTGGTTAGTAGAAATTTAACTTAAAAGGATGACGCTATGAACGGGAGAAGTGGGAAAAGGCTGATGAAAATAGCCTTGGCTGTGGCGGTTACCGCGCATCTGCTTCCCGTGCATGCATTGTGGGTGGGGGCCATGGCTGCTGAGGCTAAAAGTGCTAAATCCGGTAAGGCGGTTGTGCAAATGCCTGAGTTGAAACCTCAGTCTTCAGAAAAGTCTACCTTGCCCATTCCTGCCACCGTCCAGCAGGCAACGCCTGCCAAGATGGAAACACCGGCCTTTATCATGCAGCATCTGGATGAAAGTGACACCCTGAATCGGCTGGCCGGTGCGCCTCAAAAAGCCAAAGCGCTTCAAGGAAGCGTAACCAGCATTCACGTGACTCGGGGACGCTCTCAAATTGTCAAGTTCGCCCAACCTATTATGCGCTTGTCGATTGCGGAACCCTCGGTAGCCGACATTATTCCCTTGTCGCCGGATCAAATCATGGTGAACGGTAAACTGCGCGGAGTGACCAGTTTGATTGTGTGGGACGAAAACGGGCAGGAAGGAATTTTTGATTTATACGTTCAAAATGACAGTACCGAGCTACTAAACGCTGTGGATACCGTTGCTCCCAATGAGAAGATACAAGCGCGGGTCACCGATGATTCCTTTATTT
>QFWI01000002.1 GCA_003149345.1 Vampirovibrio chlorellavorus
ATCACCTTCGCCGTCATCAAGAACGCGATGGACGCGATCGTGGATGAGGTGGCCTACACCGTCATCCGCACCGCGCGCTCCGAGATCGTGAAGGACGTGATGGACTACAGCGCCGCCATCTGCGACGCGAAGGGCGAGATGGTCGCCCAGGCCAAGACCATCGCGCAGCATCTGGGCGCCATCCCCGAGGCGATGGCCGCTGTGCAGGCCCGCTGGGGCGGCCAGCTCGAACCCGGCGACGCGGTGGTGATGAACGACCCCTATTCGGGCGGCATGCACCTGCCGGACATCTTCATGTTCTACCCCGTCTTCGATGGGTCCGCGCTGCTCGCCTGGACGGTGGTGATCTGCCACCACACCGACATGGGCGGCCGCGTGCCCGGCTCCAACGCCGCCGACAGCACGGAGATCTACCAGGAAGGCATCCGCATCCCGCCGCTCAAGCTCTATCGCGCGGGCGTGATGGACGACACGCTCTCCGCGATGATCGGGCTGAACGTCCGCGTCCCGGAGATCGTGCTGGGCGACCTGCGCGCGCAATACGCCGCCTGCCAGGTGGGCGCCCGCGAGCTGGGCGCGCTGGTGCGCCGCTACGGCGCGGATGGCATGCGCGGGCACCTCGCCGGGCTGCTCGACTACGCCGAGCGGATGGCGCGCGCCGAGATCGCCACCTGGCCCGTCGGCACGTATCGCTTCACCGACCATATCGACAGCGATGGCCTCTCGGAGGAGCCCGTGCCGCTCAGCGTCGCCATCACCGTGGTGGGCGATGGCACGCTCAGGGTGGATTGGGCCGGCTCGTCGCCGCAGGTGCGCGCGGCCATCAATTCCACCCTCTCCTTCACCAAGTCCAACAGCTTCCTCTCGGTGCGCTGTGCGCTGCGTGGCGACATCCCGAACAATGCGGGCGTGTTCCGCTGCATCGAGGTGACGGCGCCGGAGGGTTGCGTGCTGAACCCCATCTCCCCCGCGCCCGTGGCCGCCCGCGCGCTCACCGGCTATCGCGTGATGGACACGATGTTCGGCGCACTCGCGCAGATCGTGCCCGAGATCATCCCCGCCGCCGGCGAGGGCGGGAATACGGTGGTGTGCCTGGGCGGCCGCCACCCGGACAACCGGCCCTTCATCATCGTGGACATGATCAGCGGCTGCTGGGGCGGCC
>QFWI01000020.1 GCA_003149345.1 Vampirovibrio chlorellavorus
ACGATGGCCAAGGCGAAGTTTGAGCGGAACAAGCCGCACTGCAACATTGGGACGATTGGTCACGTGGACCATGGCAAGACGTCCCTGACGGCGGCGATCACGAAGGTGCTGGCGAAGCAGGGTGGTGCGTCGTTCACGGCGTATGACCAGATTGACAAGGCGCCCGAGGAGCGCGCGCGCGGCATCACGATCTCGACGGCGCATGTCGAGTACGAGACGGCGAACCGCCACTACGCGCATGTGGATTGCCCTGGCCACGCCGACTACGTGAAGAACATGATCACGGGTGCGGCGCAGATGGACGGCGCGATCCTGGTGTGCTCGGCCGCCGATGGCCCGATGCCGCAGACGCGTGAGCACATCCTGCTGGCGCGCCAGGTGGGCGTGCCCGCGCTGGTGGTGTTCCTGAACAAGATGGACCTGGCGGACCCCGACCTGGTCGAGCTGGTGGAGATGGAACTGCGCGAGCTGCTGTCCTCCTACCAGTTCCCTGGCGACGACATCCCCATCATCAAGGGCTCGGCGGTGGCCGCGCTCGAGGACAAGACGCCTGAGATCGGCGAGCAGGCGATCCTGAAGCTGATGGAAGCGGTGGACAGCTACATTCCGCAGCCGGAGCGCGCGATTGACCGTCCGTTCCTGATGCCGGTCGAGGACGTGTTCTCGATCTCGGGTCGCGGCACGGTGGTGACGGGCCGCGTGGAGCGCGGGATCGTGAAGGTGGGTGACGAAGTCGAGATCATCGGCCTGAAGGACACGGTGAAGACGACGGTGACGGGCGTTGAGATGTTCCGCAAGCTGCTGGACAGCGGCGAGGCGGGCGACAACATCGGCGCGCTGCTGCGCGGCACGAAGCGCGAGGATGTGGAGCGCGGCCAGGTTCTGGCGAAGCCCGGCTCGATCACGCCGCACACGCAGTTCAAGGCCGAGGCCTACATCCTGACGAAGGAAGAGGGTGGCCGTCACACGCCGTTCTTCACGAACTACCGCCCGCAGTTCTACTTCCGCACGACGGATGTGACGGGCATCGTGAAGCTGCCGGAAGGCGTTGAGATGGTGATGCCGGGCGACAATGTCTCGATGGATGTCGAGCTGATCGCGCCGATCGCGATGGATGAGGGCCTGCGCTTCGCGATCCGCGAAGGCGGCCGCACCGTCGGCGCCGGCGTCGTCGCCAGCATCGCGAAGTAA
>QFWI01000021.1 GCA_003149345.1 Vampirovibrio chlorellavorus
AGGAGAAACAAAAAGCGCCAGTATTGCTACTGACGCTTTTTCTAAATAAACCCTTGGCAGAGCGCTATCTTTCCGGGACCTTACAGTCCGAGTATTGTCGCGGTGAGCAGTCTTTTCGGCCGTGTTCGGAATGGGAACGGGAGTTTTCCTGTCACTAAACTACCAAGGAAACTTGCAACTTTAGACTCAGCAGACAGACATTCTTAGTCTGTCACTCGCCTAAAGCGAAATACCTTGAAGACTGCATAGATCACAGACACCACTGTTTGAAGCGCAGTGTCTGCATCTCATCTCTAAATACTGAAATCAACTGTTATGTTGTTTTCAAATCACTCATTATTTGTAATGAATCAACGTGTTATAGGAAAAGCCCTCGTGCGATTAGTAACACTCAGCTGCACTTGTTGCCAAGCTTCCACTTGTGTCCTATCAACCAGATTATCTTCCTGGGCACTTACCGCGTTGACCGCGTGAGAGATCTCATCTTGTGGTGGGCTTCGCACTTATATGCTTTCAGCGCTTATCCACTCCGAACACAGCTACCCGGCGTTTACCACTGGCGTGATAACCGGTACACTGGCGGTTCGTCCGACCCGGTCCTCTCGTACTAAGGTCAGATCCACTTCAAATCTCTTGCGCACATGCCGGATATGGACCGAACTGTCTCACGACGTTCTGAACCCAGCTCACGTACCGCTTTAATGGGCGAACAGCCCAACCCTTGGAACGTACTACCGCTCCAGGATGCGACGAGCCGACATCGAGGTGCCAAACCTCCCCGTCGATGTGGACTCTTGGGGGAGATCAGCCTGTTATCCCTATGGTAACTTTTGTCCGATGAGCCACGGCCCTTCCATGAAGAACCGCAGGATCACTAAGCCCGACTTTCGTCCCTGTTCGACTTGTAGGTCTCACAGTCAAGCTACCTTCTGCCTTTGCACTCTTTGGCCGATTTCCATACGGCCTGAGGTAACCTTTGGGCGCCTCCGCTACTCTTTAGGAGGCGACCGCCCCAGTCAAACTCCCCGCCTGCCACTGTCCAGTCGCCGGAATTGTGCGGCAAACTGTTAGAAATCCAACTTTGTAAGAGTGGTATCTCAACGACGGCTCCACTGAAACCAGAGTTCCAGCTTCAAAGCCTCCCACCTATACTGCGCATACAAAGTCAAATTTCAATGACAAGTTAGAGTAAAGCTCAATAGGGTCTTTCTGTCCTGGCATGCGTAGGCCGTATCTTCACAGCCATTCCTATTTCACCGAGTCCCTCTCCGAGACAGCTCCCAGATCGTTACGCCATTCGTGCGGGTCAGAACTTACCTGACAAGGAATTTCGCTACCTTAGGACCGTTATAGTTACGGCCGCCGTTCATCGGGGCTTAGGTTCACAGCTTCGTGTTGCCACTAACCGCTCCCCGTAACCTTCCGACACCGGGCAGGCGTCAGCCCCTATACATCGTCTTGCGACTTAGCAGAGACCTGTGTTTTTGGTAAACAGTCGCCTGGGACTATTCGCTGCAACCCTATCACGCTTCGGACCGCTTGGATCCTACACGCTACCAGGGTACCTCTTCTCCCGAAGTTACGAGGCTATTTTGCCGAGTTCCTTAGAGAGGGTTATCTCGCGCACCTTAGTATTCTCTACTTACCCACCTGTGGCGGTTTACGGTACGGATACTATTAAACCTGGCTCGCGAAGCTTTTCTCGGCAGCGTGGCGTCTGTACCTTCGGGCTCGTAAGCCCTGCGCATCACGTCTCACGTCTTAACGCCCGTGCGGATTTTCCTACACGAACTAGCTACACGCTTGCACCAGCACTTCCAATCGCTGGCATACATAGCCTTCTGCGTCCCTCCGCAGCTCATAACGGTTTAATAATAGTTCAGGAATATCAACCTGATGTCCATCGACTACGCCTTTCGGCCTCGCCTTAGGTTCCGACTAACCCCACGCGGACGAGCCTGCCGTGGGAAACCTTAGGTTTTCGGTGCATTGGATTCTCACCAATGTTTTCGCTACTCAAGCCAGCATTCTCACTTCTGCTTCGTCCACCAGTCCTTATCGGTCTGACTTCAACCTACAACAGAACGCTCCCCTACCCAAATACAATAAATTGCATTTGCCATAGCTTCGGTACTACGCTTAGCCCCGTTCATTTTCCGCGCATTATCTCTTGACCAGTGAGCTATTACGCACTCTTTTAATGGTGGCTGCTTCTAAGCCAACATCCTGGTTGTCTAGGAAATAACACCTCGTTAATCACTTAGCGTAGATTTTGGGACCTTAGCCGATGGTCTGGGCTGTTTCCCTCTTGACCACGGAACTTATCTCTCGCAGTCTCACTGCCGGATATCACTTTACCGGTATTCGGAGTTTGTCTCGATTTGGTACCCCGTTCTAGGGCCCGCACCGAATCAGTGCTCTACCCCCGGTAAGATACGTCCGACGCTGTGCCTAAACACATTTCGGGGAGAACCAGCTAGCTCCTCGTTCGATTGGCATTTCACCCCTAACCACAACTCATCCCCGAATTTTTCAACATTCGTGGGTTCGGACCTCCACGTAGTGTTACCTACGCTTCATCCTGGCCATGGTTAGATCACGAGGGTTCGGGTCTAACTCCAGTAATTATCATTCGCCCTATTCAGACTCGGTTTCCCTATGGCTCCGGGTACTAACCCCTTAACCAACTACTGAAGTTAACTCGCTGGCTCATTCTTCAACAGGCACGCCATCACCCTATCAATAGGGCTCTGACTGCTTGTAAGCACACGGTTTCAGGTTCTATTTCACTCGGGTTTCCACCGTTCTTTTCGCCTTTCCGTCACCGTACTAGTTCACTATCGGTTACGAGCAGTGTTTAGCCTTACGAGATGGTCCTCGCAGATTCATACGGTATTTCACGTGCACCGTACTACTCGGGATGACTCCAACAGACCCTTCACTTTCGTCGACGTGGCTATCACACTCTTTGGCCCAGCTTTCCAGCTGTGTTTGACTAGCTAAGGTTTTGTAACTGTTTACCGGATTAACAGCTCCGGTCGGAGGTCCCACGACACCCTATACACAACGCCTGTCAGCTATCACATGCATAAGGTTTAGGCTCTTCCCCGTTCGCTCGCCGCTACTAAGGGAATCTCTGGTTTGATTTCTCTTCCTCCAGGTACTAAGATGTTTCAGTTCCCTGGCTTACCTCCGTATACCCTATGGATTCAGGTATCGGTCACTGGACATTACTCCAGTGGGGTTGCCCCATTCGGATTCCTACGGATCAAGGCTCATTTGCAACTCCCCGTAGTGTATCGCCGCTTATCGCGTCCTTCATCGGCTGCTCGTACCAAGGCATTCTCCGTGCGCTCTTGGTAGCTTTACCTAAAACATTGATTCATCCATTTTTTCTGTATCAATCAATCTCTCAATTGATACGCGAGTAATCCTTTTTTACTTCTCAGTTTGAAATAAGATTACGCAAACAGAATCTTTCTTATATTTTAGAGATTCAATTTGATCTATGCAGTTGTCAAAGTACAATCTTTTATAACTCAATTTCTCAGACGTTAATCCTCGAAATCTCGCTACCTCAAGGCTCTCACCCTGAAGACTGAATATCGGAACGACTCACGATTCAAATGCGCCTTTGGTTACTTCTAAAACGTAAGCCTCAAAATGAAGTAACTACATCACACTGGAAACCAGTATGAATGACGTCGACCTAGGAGTATAACTAACCAAATTCGTTAGTCATGCTCTCCTTAGAAAGGAGGTGATCCAGCCACACCTTCCGGTACGGCTACCTTGTTACGACTTCACCCCAATCAAGAGTTCCACCTTAGGCGGCTCCCTCCTTACGGTTGGGACACCGACTTCGGGCATAACCCTCTTTCGTGGTGTGACGGGCGGTGTGTACAAGGCCCGGGAACGTATTCAACGCAGCGTGCTGATCTGCGTTTACTAGCGATTCCGACTTCACGTAGTCGAGTTGCAGACTACGATCCGAACTGAGGGACGGTTTCAGGATTTGCCAGACATCGCTGCCAAGCTGCCCATTGTCCGTTACCCATTGTAACACGTGTGTAGCCCTGGACATAAGGGGCGTGATGATTTGACGTCATCCCCACCTTCCTCCGGTTTGTCACCGGCAGTCTGGCCTGAGGGTTCAGCATCTTACGACCTGTAACAACAGACCACGAGGGTTGCGCTCGTTGCGGGACTTAACCCAACATCTCACGACACGAGCTGACGACAACCGTGCACCACCTGTCTTACGGCTCCCGAAGGCACCCCCTGCTTTCACAGAGGTTCCGTAGATGTCAAGCCCAGGTAAGGTTCTTCGCGTTGCATCGAATTAAACCACATGTTCCACCGCTTGTGCGGGCCCCCGTCAATTCCTTTGAGTTTCACTCTTGCGAGCGTACTCCCCAGGCGGGATACTTATCGCGTTAGCTACGGCACAGATGGGGTCGAATCCACCTACACCTAGTATCCATCGTTTACGGCCAGGACTACAGGGGTATCTAATCCCTTTTGCTACCCTGGCTTTCGTTCCTCAGCGTCAGTTATGGCCCAGTCACGCGCTTTCGCCACCGGTGTTCCTCCTGATATCTACGCATTTCACCGCTACACCAGGAATTCCCGTGACCTCTGCCACACTCTAGTCGCCCAGTTTCCAATGCCATGCCGGCGTTGAGCGCCGGGCTTTAACATCAGACTTAGGCAGCCGCCTACGAACTCTTTACGCCCAATAATTCCGGACAACGCTTGCATCCTACGTCTTACCGCGGCTGCTGGCACGTAGTTAGCCGATGCTTCCTCTGCAGGTACAGTCATTATATTCCCTGCTGACAGTAGTTTACGAACCGAAATCCTTCATCCTACACGCGGTGTTGCTGCGTCAGGCTTTCGCCCATTGCGCAAAATTCCCTACTGCTGCCTTCCGTAGAAGTGTGGGCCGTGTCTCAGTCCCACTCTGGCTGGTCATCCTCTCAGACCAACTACTGATCATCGCCTTGGTAGGCCTTTACCCTACCAACAAGCTAATCAGACGCAGACCGATCTCTTACCGATAAATCTTTAATGCCCGGTATTTCAACCAGACACTTATGCGGTATTAGCACCGGTTTCCCGATGTTATCCCCCAGTAAGAGGCACGTTATCTACGCGTTACTCAGCCGTCCGCCACTGATGTACCCCGAAGGGCCTCATCGTTCGACTTGCATGTATTAAGCACACCGCCAGCGTTCGTCCTGAGCCAGGATCAAACTCTCCATTACAGAAATCTTTTACCCGAATCTTACGATTCAGTGTCAGTCACTTAACTTACGCCAAGCAACTTCGAAATCTTCAGGATTATTCCTGTTTCTCTGGCTCTCGTTGTTTAGATTTGAACGGAGTCTTTTTATGTTCCAATATTCAGTTTTCAAAGTACGAG
>QFWI01000022.1 GCA_003149345.1 Vampirovibrio chlorellavorus
GTCGTAACAAGGTAGCCGTAGGGGAACCTGCGGCTGGATCACCTCCTTTCTAAGGGTATTCGCGAAAGCGCCGGGGCTAGCCTCCGGAAGAGCTTCGCGGTCTCCAAAGAACATTGCCGTCGTCCTCATGTCCTTTCATCAATCGGAATACAGCGCACCGCTTGCGGTCGCGCTGTGTGCCTTAGCCGGCTCACGCCATTGGCGGCAGCCTGTTCCCTCGGGAATGGCAGCCGGCCGCAGTGGAGTGGGCCTGTAGCTCAGTTGGTTAGAGCGCACCCCTGATAAGGGTGAGGTCAGAGGTTCAAATCCTCTCAGGCCCACCATCACCTCAAGGGGCCTTAGCTCAGCTGGGAGAGCGGTTGCTTTGCAAGCATCAGGTCATCGGTTCGATCCCGATAGGCTCCACCAGGCACTTCAAACTTCCGATAGATGAAACGAACCGGATCCTGCTTCGGCAGGTCAGGCGATCGTGCTGATTAGTCAGCGTCGCCGATCTTTGACATTGTGAATGGGTTTTTAAATCGATGCCGTGGCGCATGGATTGTGGCGTGCAAGCTTTCGGGCTTGTGGCGCATGATCGTGCATCACAAATCAATCAAATTGATTATCTGGCTGAGATAATTCTCCCGCTATCTTCAAGCGTCAGACTTTTATGCAGGTCTGTCGTTGATAGTGTGGATTCTCAAGCGTGAGGTAAGAGCATTTGGTGGATGCCTTGGCATGTACAGGCGAAGAAGGACGTGGCACGCTGCGATAAGCGTCGGGGAGTTGTGAGCAAACTTTGATCCGGCGATTTCCGAATGGGGAAACCCACCTTCACCATTTCTTCCAGTTGGCTTTCGGGCCTGCTGGGCGAGGTGGATAAGGTATCACCGAGCTGAATATATAGGCTTGGTGAAGCGAACCCGGGGAACTGAAACATCTCAGTACCCGGAGGAAAAGACATCAACAGAGATTCCCGTAGTAGTGGCGAGCGAACCGGGACCAGGCCAGTGCCTTCTTTTCAACTAGCAGAACACTCTGGAAAGTGTGACCATAGCGGGTGACAGTCCCGTATGCGAAAGTGATGAAGAAGGACTAGAGTAGGGCGGGACACGTGAAATCCTGTCTGAACATGGGGGGACCACCCTCCAAGCCTAAATACTCGTACATGACCGATAGCGAACACAGTACCGTGAGGGAAAGGTGAAAAGCACCCCGATTAGGGGAGTGAAACAGTACCTGAAACCGGATGCTTACAAGCAGTTGGAGCTCCATAGGGAGTGACAGCGTACCTCTTGCATAATGGGTCAGTGACTTAATCTAGCATGCGAGCTTAAGCCGTTAGGTGTAGGCGAAGCGAAAGCGAGTCTGAATAGGGCGACTGAGTATGTTGGATTAGACCCGAAACCCGGCGATCTAGGCATGAGCAGATTGAAGGTGCGGTAACACGCACTGGAGGATCGAACCGTTGCATGTTGAAAAATGCTCGGATGACTTGTGTTTAGGGGTGAAAGGCCAATCAAGCCGGGAAATAGCTGGTTCTCCGCGAAATCTATTGAGGTAGAGCGTCAGATGTATGCCGATGGGGGTAGAGCACTGGATGGGCTAGGGCTGCGCGAGCGGTACCAAACCTAACCAAACTCCGAATACCATCGAGTCTTGTCTGGCAGACAGACGGCGGGTGCTAAGGTCCGTCGTCAAAAGGGAAACAGCCCTAACCTACAGCTAAGGTCCCCAAGTCGTATCTAAGTGGGAAAGCATGTGGGAATCCCAAAACAACCAGGAGGTTGGCTTAGAAGCAGCCATCCTTTAAAGAAAGCGTAACAGCTCACTGGTCTAAATAAGGGTTCCTGCGGCGAAGATGTAACGGGGCTAAAGATACGCACCGAAGCTTAGGGTTGCAGTTTACTGCAGCGGTAGCGGAGCGTTCCGTAAGCGAGCGAAGGAGAAGGGTAACCGACTCTGGACGTATCGGAAGTGCGAATGCTGACATGAGTAGCGACAAACAGGGTGAGATACCCTGTCGCCGAAAGACCAAGGGTTCCTACGCAATGCTAATCAGCGTAGGGTGAGCCGGCCCCTAAGACGAGCCCGAAGGGGGTAGTCGATGGGAACCACGTTAATATTCGTGGGCCTGGTGGTGTGTGACGGATCTCGTAAATTGTCCTTCCTTAATGGATTGGTTGGGCAGTGAAGAGGTTCCAGGAAATAGCCCCACCGTATAGACCGTACCCGAAACCGACACAGGTGGTCAGGTAGAGTATACCAAGGCGCTTGAGAGAA
>QFWI01000023.1 GCA_003149345.1 Vampirovibrio chlorellavorus
CCCGGCCGATGTCGACAAGTGGGACCTGATGATGCTGCACTATCAGGCGTGGGAGCGCGGCATCAAGTCGCTGTATTACCTCCGCTCCAAGTCCGTGCAGCGCGCCGGCTTCGTCGGCGGGGTGGAAGCGGACAACACCTCCGAAGCACCCAAGATCGAACTCTCCGCCAATGGCGAACAGACCGATTACGAGGAATGCCTGAGCTGCCAGTAATCACAGGTCCGCAGGCCCGGGCGGTGCGTAAGCCGTCCGGCTGCCTTGCGACCAAGGGGGAGAGATCACCATGAACCTGCCATTCGTCGTCGCGCTTATCGGCCTTGCGGTCAGTGCCTGGTTTGCGATCCAGTCCGTGCGCGAGTTGAAGCGCGATGTGCCGGGCCATTCGCGCAATGCCGCGATGATCCACATTGCGATGGTATCGATGCTGGTGCCGTTCTGCCTGATCGTGATGGCCTTCTACTGGCCCGCTGCCTGAACTGAATCCATCGGCCCCTGCGCGCCGTATCTGCTATACTAGAACACCCGAAGGAGTATCCGCCCATGTCGCTGCTCGAAGCCCGCTCGACCTACAAGCCGTTCCAGTACCCCTGGGCCTATGACTTCTGGAAGCGCCAGCAGCAGATCCACTGGATGCCGGAAGAAGTGCCGCTGGGCGAGGATTGCCGCGACTGGGCGCAGAAGATCACCGATCACG
>QFWI01000024.1 GCA_003149345.1 Vampirovibrio chlorellavorus
AGGCCCCATTCGGCGCAGTATTTCAGGTGCAGCAGCGTCTCATCCAGGATGGCGAGGACAGCGGCCGCCTTGTCGCGCATGGCGGCCAGGCTCTCGCCCTTCACCACCGCCAGCGCCTTGGCGCGCGCGAAATGGATGAGGAAGAGATAGTCCTGGATCAGGTAGTGCTGGAACGCCTTCAGCGGCAGCGTGCCGGCCGAGAGCTGCCGCACGAAGGGATGCCAGGTATAGCCCGTCCAATCCGCGCCCGAGGCGTCGCGCAGGCGGCGGAACAGGCCGCCTTCCGCGCCGAACGCCAGCGGATCCGCCGTGGTGAGGTCAGCCGGCATTGCGACTGCCGGCGGGCAGCTTGACCACCAGCCCGTCCAGCGCCTCGGTCATGATGAGCTGGCAGCCGAGGCGCGAGGTCTCCTGCAGGTCGAAGGCGAGGTCGAGCATGTCTTCCTCATCCTCGGTCGGCTCGACAAGCTTGGGGAACCACTCGGCGTCCACGATCACATGGCAGGTGGAGCAGGCGAGGCTGCCCTCGCAGGCGCCCTCGATATCCACGCCGTGGCGATGCGCGATCTCCAGCACGGAGAGGCCCAGCGCCGCTTCCACTTCGCGGCGCGTGCCGTCGCGCTCGATGAAGGTCATCTTCGGCATGGTTCGATACTACTCCGCGGCGTCGGGGGTTGAGGACAGGATGGGCGTCGAGGAGAGGCGTTGCCAGGCGGCGCCGATCAGGGCGGCCGCGCGGTCCATCTCGGCGGGCGAGGTAAAACGGCCCAGCCCAATCCGCAAGGTGGCCCGAGCCTCGGAATCGGGAATTCCCATCGCGCCCAGCACATAGGAGGGGGCGATCTCGGCCGAGGAACAGGCCGAGCCGGTGGAAAGGCAGACCTCCGGCAGGGCGGCCAGCAGCGCCTGGGCGTCCACGCCCGGGAAGGTCAGGTTCAGGTTGCCGGCGACGCGGCTTTCCATGGTGCCGTTGATCCGCAGGCCCGGGATGGCGGCCATCAGCCCGTCCAGCAGGCGCTGGCGCTGGCCGGTGATGCGGCCGG
>QFWI01000025.1 GCA_003149345.1 Vampirovibrio chlorellavorus
AACAACCAACAATCAATCATGACCAACCACCGGTTAACCAAAGATTAATCGAGGCTGAACTTCAATTAGAGAAGCATATTCAAAGAAATAGAGACTTGGAAGCACTGATTGCTGCCAAGGATGCGCTAATAGACTCCAAGCAAAGTGAAATCAATACCCTAAAGACCTCTTTAGTTATCCTGGAGCGAAACAGCCAAGACAAGCCTATCGAACTTATACCGGCCCAACCCATTGGCTTACTGGGAAAAATCCGCAAATGGTTCAAAGCGTAGCCTTAATCAAATAATTTATAAATTTATAAAAACAATCATTTATTTCTGCCTTGTTTCTCGATCTTTCGCCGCTTGTTCTTGCGCTTTTCGTCAAGGGCGCGACCAACGGGAGCGGCGTAGCGGACCCTTGACGAACTACCAGCCCGAACCCTTGAAGCCCGGAAGGGGAACACGGAATGAAATGGAGAGTTCCCCTTCCTGGCTCCCGCCGAGGGTAGGGGTGTGCCACCCGGCAGGGGATGAAATCCCCTGAGAGGGATCTTAAACTGGTGAGCTTGCGAACCACCTTATCCCAAGTCAGAGTTTTGAACATTTGGGCGAAGTCCTGCTATAGGTTTATATTTATTCTATAGGAGATCTCTATAGGAAAGGGTGGGCTGAAAGCTGCATGGGGAATGAAGTATCGGGGACTAAGCTCTGACCGTTTCTGCGCATGTTGCCTGACCGTTTCTGCGTAGAAAACTACCCGTTTTTTGCAAAACTCTTCTAGCACAGCCTTTTCAGGCCCTGACCGTTTCTGCGTAGAAAACCCTGCTAAAACCTTCCCTTTTCTACAGATTGGAATCTATTTCTTGGCTGGGATCAGAAGTCTGGAAGGCTTCAGTTCCAAGCTTTCCTCGCCCGATAAATCAACGTTCACATCTTGCCAGATGGCTTGTATCTTTTGAAACTGCTGCCTTACTTTGCGTCTAAAGTCAAAAAGGTTCTTATACTCAGAGCCTAACTGTGCCGCAAGGCTTTCCCAGCGTATTTTCTGGGGTTTCTGTAAGGAATACATCCGATGTGACAGCCACATGTAGAGGTCAAGTGCCATTGGTGAACGTTTTAGAGCCTTTAAAATTCGCCAATCCAGAGGGACCGGCGAGCTTTTCAGCACTTTAAAGAATTGCTCGGACAAAACAATGCGACTATCCCATAATGCCTGCTGCTCTGGCTTCATCGGATCCCAGAAATACTCGGCATAGTCAGCCAGTAAAGCGTTGGCGACCGCCATCCGGTCAGGCCCTTCATAAACCATCGAGATTTTAGAAGAGAAAAGGCGCTGGGACTGGTTCTTTACCCTTGTCAGGTCCCCTTTTTCTCCGCCGGTTGTTCCATAGCCCAGCTTCCGCAAGAACTCCGAATAACTTCTACCCAGAATAACCTCACGGGAAGACGTTTTTACAACTTCGGCATTGAGCCAAGCCAGAATCAATCGAGGAATAGAACCATACGGAACGCCCAGATTAGTCCATTCTCCCTGCTGATTTAAATAGCCGCCCGGCTGAATGGACAGGGAATAGCTCCCGCTTCGCCGCCCCCAACCTTCTACCCTACCCGGATCAGAATGAGGTAAGGTGGCCTGAATGAAGCATCTGGACATGAACGCCAACTGATCCACTTCGTTGGCGGGCACGCCAAACACTTCATCAGCGGTGCGAATTATTTTTTCGGTTTGCGTTTCTGCCATGCGGCCTTTCCGTTTCTCCGGCTCATTATCGCATCATTGAACACCAGAAAGAATCACCAGCCCATGCTCCGGCCTCCGCCGCCCTGTTCCTGGGAGCGCTCCAGCTCTCGCTGGCGGGCCTGTTCTCTGGCCGCTTCCCGCTTGGGTGCCAGAATCGCCTGGATCTCTGCAAAGCGAGCCTGACGTTCAGGCAATAAACGTTCCGCCTCTGGTAGGGCCTTCTGAATAGCAGCCTCCAGCTTTTCCTTAGCGGCTTTTCGTTCCTGCACAAAAATCTCCAAGGCTTTCTCTTCATTCGCATGGTTAGCTTGAGCCGTTTCTCGCGCCTGAGTGAGTGCCTTTAGCTCAGAATTGGGAAGGCCTAGATCAAACAGGGCAGCCTTTACCGGGTGGGCTTCCCGCCAAGCCTGCTCATCCCGATTTGCCCAGACCAGCGCCGTGGATGCTCTATCCACCGCCTCCTTCCGTGTGGTGAGCATGTCCTCATTCAGCCAACCCCGCTTGCCCGTTTCATACAACTCCCGCTCAGCTAAAGCCTCATAATGAGGTAAGCGGTTATACCAGTCATAGCGACGTAAGGGTTCATAGGCGGCCTGTACTTCCGGATTTTCAAAGGCGATGGAACGGGCCGTCCCCGGCTCATGCTGTTTGGCTTCCCGCTCCAAGTCATACAAACTGAGCGATTCAAGCCGCTTTAACTCCTTGGCCCAGGCGGCCTCTTTCTCTTGCTTCGCCCGTAGCCGTTCCAGCTCAATCACGTTCGCATTATGCGCCGCAATCCGACGATGCTCATCCCCCCGCTCGGTCTGCATCCCTTTGCGCTCCATATTCATGGCCGTGGGGCCGAGGTGAATCTGGGGTTCTAAACCAGTTTGCTTTTCTGCATGGCTGCGACAATCCACCCGCTCCATCCGGTTGGCTTGTTCCAAACTCTGGTTCACGCACCGTTCCCACTCAGAGCGCTCAGAACGAAGCAAAACAGATCCAGACGACCGAATATCCCAGCCTCGTGTTTTTGACCCCGCCACGGGGCAGCCAGCCGGGTCTCGTTCAATCGTTCGTGTGGTACACAACAGATGCGCATGCGTATTTCTGAGATCCCCCTCTTTTCCGGGAGCATGAATGGCCACATCCACCGCCCACCCCGTCCGTTCAGAAACCCCCTGGGCATACCCTCTCACCAGATCGGTTTGCTGTTCCAGGTTCAATTCATGGGGCAAAGCCACCACAAATTCACGGGCAACAACTGAATTACACCGCTTTTCCGCCGCTTCCGCCACGTTCCAAAGCTGCGACCGATCCACCTGACCGCCATCCGGCAAAATCACTTCCGCCAGCAAGACCCCGGATCGCTTGGAATAATCGTAGGTCTGCCCAGTGCGTTCATCCTCGATTTTCTGCCCCGCCCGGTACGCTGCCGCTGCCGTGGCGCTCCGGCCACTGGAACGGCTGAGAGTTTTCATCTGGAAATGGTAAATCGCCAAAATTCAAAATCCCCATTCTTGAAACCGGGCTTTCTGGTGTCCCCCTGGTGCGCGGTTTCGATCCGTTTAGGCCATTTTTTAAATGAGCCGTTTTGGAAACTTGCCAGCGCGCCACCCGGAGTTCAGAGGCGGAGCCTTTGACGCACAGCAAACAAAGTTTGCATAATGTGCGCCTTTCTCCACTAGCGTTCCGAAAGTGCTGGGGATTTTACCTTGCATTTCACCAGCTCGTCTATAGCGCTATTGGCTAATGGTTGAGCTTTGGCTTTTGAGATTTCATGACGCCGGGTTTCAATAGAACACTGAGGGAGATTGGCAACAATGACACCATCCACTGACCGCCTGGAACGGCTCAAAAAACAGGAAGCGCAATTAAAGGCACGCATCCAACAGGAACAGGCTCGGATTTCCGCCGGGGCCAAAAAGGAACGCGACGGCAAGTTGATTTCCTGGGGCGTGGCCGTGGAGCAATTGCTGGCCGATGGCACCTTTCAGACCGACTGGTGGAAACTGCAATGCCAACGGGTACTCAGTGGACGTACACTGGAACGAGCCCTGGTTCACGAGTAAGAAAAATTCAACAGTCCCCACATTCCACGCTGCTATAGTAGAAAGACCTCCAACTGGATTTCCGCTGGAGCCCTCAAAAAATTTATTATTTCCAATAAGAGCAAAATTCCAGGATGATTGGTTTTTTATAATCCTGAACTAGCCTAGCTATTACATAATAGCCAAACAAAAATCTTTAAATGGGCGTAATACAAAAAATGTTAATCATCCCATCATGCCGACAGAGCCAGAGGTACACAAATCGGAAAGTACCTACCGTGCAACCTCATAAAAGTGGTGCTGGCACATCCTTTCAGGGGAATACTTCAACACCTCCTAAAAAGCCTGATTTTTTAAAGCATTTTGATACTCATCCACTTCCTAAGGGCCCGACTGGAGTTAAAAGCGCAATCATAACCTTAGGTGTCGGTGGTGCCATTGTTGGATTCACAGCACTTTGTTTTACCTTTTTACCAGCAGCAATTGCCAGCATCCCCATATTCATTGGTGTTATGGCTATTACTTTTGGAGGCTTAAACTGGCTTGTCCCCACCAAAATTCCTAAAGGCCGTACTCCACTTACCCCGGAACAGCAAATAGAGGCCAGCAAGTATGAGAAAGAGCTTAGGGCATACAACCGCAATCAACAATGGTTCAAATTTAAGCAACAACTAATAAGCATATTAAAATAAAGTCAATCAAACACTGCTTATTTTAACTATTGCGTCGCAAATCCTCTCATGTTTTCCTGTAAAATTAATTTCAAACATGAGGAATTTTAATAATGCTTACTGTTTTGCCTTCATCTCGCTCGCATCTCCATGAGATACCCACTTTCAAACGTCATGTCCAGCCAGTAATTGTTCAACAAACAGCACTCCACACGGATACCTTTAGCAATTCCGAAAGACAAAAACTGCTTACCATCTTGAAAAATCCTCAAGTTTTTGAGGCAGTCCTGGACGAGTCGCATAAAGCATCTCCAGAAGTTAAAGCACTACGCCACCAGTTAGCCAGAAAGAAGATCAGCACAAAAGAGCTGTTTGAAAGCCCAGAGCTGCTGATCAACTTCTATAGCCACTTAGAAAAACAAATTAATGCAAAATTAAAACATGCTAAAACACCTGAGGAGCAAGAAGACCTCAAGATACAAGCGCTCATGATGAAGAGCATGGTAAGCCAGTTGCAAAAGCACAGCGGGTTGACTTCTTTCCAAGCATTTGATGATACTGAACTAACCAAGAGTCTTGTTTCAAAAAAAGGTCTCAAGTCAAATACTCCCAAATTTGGCGGCCTCTTCGTTGGACTATTTACTGAAATCAATAAAATTTTTACAGAACAGGGTGATTGGAGAAAAACAACTCCAGGCGAAAGGCGCCAAAAAGGCACTAAAATCATCAATAAGGGCTCTGCCATAGCAGCCATAACAGCAGGTGGACTTTCTAAACTCATGTTTGCAGATGATGCCGCACTAACGGCTGTCACAGTTAGCACCATCAGCAAAATGGCTTATGGTGTATACGGAATTGATAGTGCCTCAGAGGCTTTCTTAGGGGTAGTTGTGGGAAAGCTAGCCGGAGCAAGACTTGCTGACGGTCTAATCGATTATGCCATCGAAAAAGGCTTAGGCCTGGTTCCTATTTTAGGTGAAATAGCCACTGCAACCACAGCATACGGCTTGCACCAAGCAACAGGACGTCTTTTCTTGGAATATTTTGAACACCAAATTAGTAGCGGCAAGTCCCCTGGATTACCTACTAGTTTAAGTGCATTAACCAGTGTTATTGGTCTTGCAGATGCCTCAAATGCTATTGATTTTGACGGAATGGCACAAGAAAAGCACTATAATACCCTCAACCAAGCTCGCGTTGAGTCTGGAAACTACCACAATACAGCTCATTCTTTTATGGATACCTCTATTGATAATCGCTGTTTTGAAATAAACAACATTCTTGATAATCAAGGCAATTTATTTGGACATCCGGATAAGGACTGGTTCTTTAACGAATTAGTATATAAAGCAGAGAATATCCATGATGCTGCTAAACTATTTGAACTGATTGGTAAAACGCCAAGAACTATAATCAATAAAGCCGTACGCGAAATGAAAGAAAATAAAGGATTATCAACAGGCACCCTGAAAGAGATTGTGGATGCAACAGGCGATTCTATTGCTGCCAAACTGACCTTGCTTGGTGATGGTTCTGTCAATAAGCCTGGCTTCCTTGAATGGCTCGAAGAAGCACGCGACAGAGCCAGCCTGTAAATTTTGCACCGTGGCACAAGAAGATATACTGTATAGCAACTTATCTAGCAAATGAATAAAAAATCGAGTTTTAAACAGCTCCCTATACAGTACATACTCAAAATCAGGTCAATCTTGAACCAGAATAGGTAATTTTGTTTCAGTTTCTGAGCCTGTATCAAGAAACCAAGTTACCAAGAGTCCTGCTTTGTCTGGACTCTTTGGGTTTTCAAGGCTTGAGCCTGGGCGCCCTTTTTGAAACAATAGTTTATAAGTACCGTTTCAAATGAGGTTTCCTCGCCATGACTGCCTCTCTGTTCGACGCTAACGGCCAGCGCCTCTATATCACCCAAAGCGAACGAAACGCCTTTCTGGAGGCCGCCAGCCGAGCCGACCGGGAAGTGAGAACCTTTTGTATGGTCATGGCCTATACAGGTTGCCGCATTTCGGAAGCCTTGGCCCTCACCGGGAAAAGCATCGACTTTGGACAAAAGGCCATTGTCTTTGAAACCTTGAAAAAACGGAAAGCAGGCGTTTACCGGGCGGTACCGGTGCCGGATTCCCTGTTAGACACCTTGAACATGGCCCACGGACTGCAAGAAGCAGCCAAACGAAAAAAGAACCGGCTGGGGCTGCCCTTGTGGGAGTTTTCCAGAACCACCGCCTGGCGCCATATTGTGGAGGTCATGAACCAGGCCCGGATTCCTGAAGGCCCTCATAAATGCCCCAAGGGACTCCGGCATGGATTTGGGGTTATCGCCATTACCACCGGCATCCCCCTCAATATGGTCAGCAAGTGGATGGGTCACGCTTCGCTAGAAGTAACCGCCATCTATGCCAACGCTCTGGGTGAGGAACAACGCACCATTGCTTCTAGAATGTGGGCTTAAAGCGCTCTAATTCAAGGGATTGCAAAAAAAGTTCTAACAGTTTAAACTGTTAGAAGAGTTATCAATCTGGAGGGTTTCTAGATGGCGCTCAACAAAGAAGATCTTAAAGAATACACTCTGAAGGACTTTCGGCATCATCTCTCCCAGATTGTGGGCGAGGTAAATCACGGACAAAAGCGTGTTCGGGTCACTTCCTATGGAAAAACCGCTGGATACTTCATTTCTGAAGATGAACTTGCCTATCTAGACGCAATTGAAGAAGCTTATGATAGGCAAGAAATAGAAAAGATCCTATTTTCTGGGCTTGAAACAGCCCAGAAACCGGAGAAGGCTGATAAAAACTGGTGGAATAAGCAGATAGATGCCGGACTGACTCAAGTCCAAAACGGTAACCTCGTGACTGGTGAGGATGCCTATGCCCGTCTAAAAGCCAAGATGGAGCATCGAAAAGCCCAGCCCTCATGAAGCATAAAAAGCAGCATTACCTGCTTACTGAACAAGCCGAGCAGGACATTACAGATATTGAGGCCTATATTGCAGAGCATAACCAAGCCGCCGCAGAGCGATTGGTTGATCGGATATTCAAAGCCTTTGAACTCTTGGTAGAGCATCCAGACAGCGGCCACACCAGAACCGATTTAACGGATCGTGATGTCCTATTTTGGCCTGTAAAGCCAAGGTTCTTGGTTATCTATACCAGGCAAGATACCTCTGTTCTAATCATTAGAGTGCTGCCATCCGACCGGGATATCGCTAATATACTTCTTTCAAAAGTTTAAACCTAGCCATATGGCTTCTTCAGGCATTGTTCTTCCCTTATCCATTTCCTACTGATAGGATTCTCAGTGTGGCTAACCCACAGGTCAACCAATGAACAATCAATGGATAAGAGAGTACTAACCAATGAACAGCCAAACATCAAACCCTGAACAAGCAATAAGTCTTGTGCCTGGTGTTTACAGGATACAAGCTGCGGCTGAAGCTTTTCGTATATCCAGATCGTCAATGAACCGCTATATCAAGAGACTAAACCTTCACCTGGAGGATATAGAACACCAAGGAAAGCTGGTTAAAGGGGTTGTCCTTGATGAGGTATCCATACAAAAAATAAGCCAGTCGGTAAATCAGTCGCCAACCACCCTAATTAACCAATGGTCATCCATCAAACAACCAACAATCAATCATGACCAACCACCGGTTAACCAAAGATTAATCGAGGC
>QFWI01000026.1 GCA_003149345.1 Vampirovibrio chlorellavorus
ACACGAACGAGAACATCTTCGGCGTGATGGACGTGAACGAGGAGCTGCCGGCCGAGATGGGCGCCGACGACTTCTCGCCCGACGACCTGGAAGCCCAGCTGGCCGCCGAGCTCGGCGGCCGAGGCGACTGAGCGCGCCCCGGTGAAAGCTGGCGCCACCCCGGATGAGCCGGTGGTGGCGCGCGCGCCCGATGGCGTCTCCGGCGGCGCCGCCGCCATCCCGGGCCTCGACGCCGTCCTGGATTTCTGTGGCCGCGTCACGGCGGCCGATCCGCGCCTGGATGCCGACCTGATCCTGCGCGCCGGGCGTTTCGCGGCCGAGGCCCATGCGGCCCAGGCCCGCCAGAACGGCGAACCCTACATCATCCATCCCGTCGCCGTCGCCGAGATCCTGGCCGGCTACCACCTCGACAGCGCCACCATCGCGACCGCCCTGCTGCATGACGTGGTGGAGGATACGCCCCACGGCCTGCCCGAGATCGAGAAGCGCTTTGGCGCCGAGATCGCGCGCCTGGTGGATGGCGTCACCAAGCTCTCCCGCATCGAGGTGCAGAGCGAGCGCACCAAGCAGGCCG
>QFWI01000027.1 GCA_003149345.1 Vampirovibrio chlorellavorus
TGGTGCCCAGAAGAGGATTGAGCGAGGACTCGAAGCTGTCAGCTTCGGGTTTGGAGCCAAGTTCGTCAGTGTTTTCAGTGGTGGTAGGTTCGAGTCCCAGAAGAGGCTTCGAACCGTCACGGTCTTGAGGAGCACGATCCATCCACGCATCGTGTCACGGATTGGTGATCCGTCAACTCAGCGTTGGAGGATCGAGAGCACCTCCGTTGAGGCTCACGCTTTCGGCGTTCCGCAGGCTGCACAGAAGGTGGCTTTGGGCGTGCGAAGCGGTTTGCCGCATGAGGTGCATGGCGGTCCGTGATCGGCGATCCGATGGTGGAAGATCGCGTTGATGTTGGTCTCTCGCAGACCCGTCATCTCCTCTTAGAGATCGAGCGCGGTGTTCCATGCTGCCGGATCGCTGGGAGCGGCATTAAGGTGGGGTGCGATGCGTGCCCACTCGGTCTCATCGAGCATGGGCACCTCAACCCCGCATCGCCAGCAATAGAGTTCCTCTGCCATGGGTTCCTCAGGTGGTGGCGTTCAGGACGCGGGGTCCGCCTGCCTCGGCTTCTGCCCTGCGCTTCATGATCCAGTATCGCTCGCGCTCATTAAGGTTGGCCTTATCGCAGTTCTCAAGGATGGTGACGACGACCATGAGAAGGCGATCATGGGCTGATCGAAGCTCGTGATGGACGGCTCGATAGGAGGTCGGCTTCCCCTTTCTATACGCCTCACCCGCGATGAGCTTGCGGACGTTGTTGGGGTATTCTCTCAACCGTCGCTTCGGTCGTGCAGCCTTGCCGACGTAGAGGCTCTCAGTGCCGAGCCGCCATTCGTAGATGCAGGGCAGGTTGAGGTCGATGTGATCGGGCACCTCGCGCATCCACCAGTCCACGCGGTAGCTGGTCATGCAGCCAACGCTCGGTAGACGCTCGCCCTCGCGATCTTCATTTCGCGTGCGATAGCTGCGGGGCCGAGCCCCGTCTCACGAAGCTCCTTCACGCGTGCGGGATCGATGCTGGCCTTGCGTCCCCGATAGCGCCCTTCTGCCTTTGCCTTGGCGATCCCCTCAGATTGTCGCTCTCGGCGGATGTCGTTCTCGAACTGGGCGACGGCACCGAGGATGCTCAACATGAGCCTGCCCGTGCTGGAGTCAGTATCGACCCCGCTTTGGTTGAGGCATCGGAACGCGACCTTCTTCTCATTGAGGGCTTCGATGATCCGATGAAGGTCTCCAACGCTCCGAGCCAGACGGTCGAGCCGCGTCACCACCAGCGTGTCGCCCTCACGCACGAAGTCGAGTGCTTGGGCGAGTTCGACCCGATCCTTGGTCGAGCGTCCACTGACTTTCTCAGAGAAGACCTTCTCGCACCCCGCTTCGAGCAAAGCCTCGTGCTGGATATCGAGCGACTGGCCCGAGGAACTTACGCGCGCGTAACCTACGATCATTGGCTCTCCTGTCTCAGTTGGGTCTAGACGGAGATTCTCACGTGTCTCAGATTTTGTCGAACTATTTCAATGAGACGGGGATTGTGTCTCGTGGGTGATGTCCCGTCTGGGTTTACCCATTCGGACGCGAGATCGACGGCATCTGGGGTTCTGGGCGGTGATCGTTCAAAGTCATGATCACCTCAGAGCGCGTCCACTGCCCGACTATCCGAGATGGGCACCGTCAGCACAGGGGGAGGGGGCGAGGGGAGAAGCGAGTTCATCGATCTCTTCGCCACTTCATGAGTCCGAACTGGGAGAAGGCGAGACATCCACGATGTCGCGGCTTCGAACCAGTTCTGGCGGACGAGGAGGGATCGCAGCGCGAGACCGAGGTGCACGTCATCCGATGGCCCCAGCATTATCTTGGCATTCAGATCGGCATCGGCTCGCACCTCAGTGCAAGCCTCAGGCTCGCTTCGGACATGCCGAATGGGCGCAAGCGCCCACCCGCCTCAGTCCTCGCGATCAGATTCCATCGGGATCAAAAGGCGAACCGCGCGACGGGGAAGACATCTCGATGTCGCACCCAGTCGCAAGGTTCTGGTGGGCGAAGCGACATCGCTGAGCCCGCCCTGAAGGCTTCATCACCCATCGACATGGGCTCGCGCTTACACGCCAGCCATGGCTCGCTCGGTTCGTTCGAGTTCCTGCTGGCGCAGGACACGGGCGCTAGCGCCCTCTCGCCCTCACCATCGCGATCATCCTATGTCACGCACAAAACTATATAGTATTAAGAAATAGGAGCGTGACATCTCCAGACAGTCGGGCAGCGGACAGTTGAATAATGAACGGTGGGCGCGAATCAGGTATGGTG
>QFWI01000028.1 GCA_003149345.1 Vampirovibrio chlorellavorus
GAACCTTTTGCATGGTCATGGCCTATACCGGCTGCCGCATTTCGGAAGCCCTGGCGCTCACCGGGAAAAGCATCGACTTTGGACAGAAAGCCATTGTCTTTGAAACCCTGAAAAAACGGAAAGCCGGTGTTTACCGGGCGGTGCCAGTGCCGGATTCCCTGCTGGATACGTTGAACATGGCCCACGGGCTGCAAGAATCCGCAAAACGGAAAAAGAACCGGCTGGGTCTACCCCTCTGGGATTTCTCCAGAACCACCGCCTGGCGACATGTTCTGGAAGTCATGAACCAGGCCCACATCCCCGATGGCCCTCATAAATGCCCCAAGGGACTCCGCCACGGCTTTGGAGTCATGGCCATTACCCAAGGCATCCCCTTGAATATGGTCAGCAAGTGGATGGGCCATGCCAGCTTGGAAGTGACCGCCATCTATGCCAACGCCCTGGGCGAGGAACAAAGGGCCATTGCCGCCAGAATGTGGGATTAAATAAGTTTCCCTAAAAAACCTAGTAACGGCATAGCCAATGTGATAAACTGATAACATCAATCAAGGGTATTGCATTATGGCAAAGCGCTTAAACATCACTGTTGATGAAGAAGTTTATGAATTTGTCGCCACTCATGGCGGCGAAAATCGAAGTGCCTTTGTTAATGAAGTGCTTGCAGACTATAAAAAGCGACAGTTTGAGAGAGAACTCATCCGGCAAATGGCAGAAGATGACAATGATCCCGAACTGAAAGCCGAGCTAAAGAATTGGGACGCCACGTTATGGGATGGTTTAGAAGGCGAATATCAAAACGATGGTTTCACAATTTGAAATCTGGTGGGTCAATTTAGACCCCACAGTTGGCGTTGAGACTCAAAAAACCAGACCTTGCCTAGTTGTCTCATCCGACACATTAAACAAAGGTCAGATGGTCTTTATAGCACCATTCTTAAAGGGTACTCAGCCGCGCTTTTATGCTGTTAATGTAGAGCCTAGCAAAGTCAACAATCTGGATGTAGAGCGGCGTGTGGATTTAAGGCAAATGAGAAGCGTTGATAAAATGCGTTTCAAGCAAAAATTGGGTCGTCTCGAAGAAAAGTATCACGCTTCTGTCAACAAAGCTCTGGATATACTTTTCAAGTAATCAGCCTGAAAAAACAGCCTTAATACGCTCAAAGAAGCCTTTTGATATGTTCTTTGAAGTTTGCTTATCTTCAAGCAACCGATCCTGTCTAGTTTCGAGCCTCTCAATTCGATCTTGTTGCTCTCTTATCAGTCGTTCCCGTTCTAATAACACAGCTTTCAACTTCTCAATTTCGCCTTCGAGACGAACGGTTTGAAGCTCCAGCTTATGAGACGACTCAGAAGTATCAGTGTCAAATCCCTGTATCTCAATAGGTTCACTACCTCCTTTTTGAGACGACTCAATGTATTTTTTCAGTCCCTCATATACCTTTTCGCCAAAAACTCTTTTCAGTTCATCGAATGCAATATATTCATTGCCAGACTCATCAATGGAAACACTGATACTTTTAGTATCTCCATTGAGATATTTCCTATAAAAAGTTGCTTTGGGTATCCCCGCTATTCTAAAAGCCTGAGTTTTGGTCAGTTTTAAGAACTCTTCAGGAATAGTTGATGTATCCACCTTGTCTCACCACTTCTATAGCCTATCTCAACTAGTCTATGATACCAGACTTGAGACGTCTAATTTAAGTATTTTTTATTTTAAAAACAATCATTTCTTTCTTGTATTTTGTCCCAAGATCCTGTGCTTGTTCTTAGCTTACTTTTTTCGTCAATGCTGCCGACCGTTAGGGAGGCACCCCGTAGGGGCTTGGCATTGACGAACGATCAGCCAGAACCCTAGAGCGCTGCCAGGGGCAGACGGAATGAAATGGAGGCTGCCCCTGGCTGCCTCCCGGCGAGGGTGGGGGTTGCCACCCGGCAGGGGGCGAAGCCCCCAAGAGGGTTCAAGATAGTGAGCATAGCGAACTACATTTTGAGGGTTAGAGTTTTGAACATTTGGGCGAAGCCCTATTACAGGATTATATTTATTACAGGGATCTATTACAGGGGAAGGGGCCTTATATCCTTATGCCGTAAGCGTTTCAGGTAGGGTATGCGTAAACGATTCCGCGCATAATCCGTAAACGATTCCGCGTATAAAACTAAGGTTTTTTGCTCTTTTTCTTGAAAACACTAGGGTTTTAAGATGTAAACGATTCCGCGTATAAAACCATTTTTTAGCGTCAGTTATGAACAACTTACCGACCGGCCATCATCTTTGTGGGTCTCGTCAAAAGCGTGCTGGGATAGAGTTTAATAACATCTGCTTGGGATGTATCTATTTTTAAATCCTTCCATACAGCTTCAATTTTATTCAGATGCTTTCTGACTTGGTGTTTAAACATCCTGTTGTTCTCTATATCTGCGCCTAATTGCTGTTCCAGGGTTTCCCAACGAATAGCTATAGGCTCTTTCAAGTAAGAAAGCCTATGAGTCAGCCACATGTACAAGTCTAGAGCCATTGGGGACTGTTTTATTCCTTTTAAGATTCGCCAGTCGAGGGGTACAGGTGTTTTTATGAGCAAAGCGTAAAATCTATCTGACAATTCAATGGCACTCTCCCAAAGAGTCGTTTGTTCAGGATTTGCTATGTCCCAAAAGAAAAAGCGCCCATCAGCAACTTTCATATCTCTTTCACTGATCATGTCTAGACCAGTACTAGTGACCGTTATTTCAGCCCTAAACAACTTTTCAGCTTGGTTCTTAAATCTCGTAATCCCGCCCTTCTTACCTCCACTACGATCAATCCCGATTTTATCCAAGAAGTCAGACAAACTTCGGCCTAAGTATATCCGCTGCGGATTAGTATTATTTGAGTCCTGAGCATTATGAATAGCTTCGCTGTTCAACCACGCTAATATCAACCTGGGTATAGACCCATAAGGCACACCAAAAGGCTTAAATTCCCCATTCTCATCAACCCCAATACCAGACTTAACCGTAAGCGTAAAATTACCGTTCTTGCGAGACCATCCTAACGCTTTGGGATCCGTATGCGGCAAAAAGGCTTGTACGAGTATCCGAGATATAAAGGCAAGCTCTCCAGCCTCGTTTGCTGTGGTTTCCCACACTTCCGCCGCTGTTCTAGCAATTCGATTGTCTTGGGTTTCTCTTGCCATGCTGCCTTTCCGTTTCTCCGGCTCATTATCGCATCATTAAACACCAGGAAGAAAGATTATCGACTCATGCCCTGTCCCTGCTCTGGCTCTTTGTACAGCCCCAACGCCCTATCCTTGCGTTTCTGGTCAAGAATACCCTGGGCCTGCTCATAACGAACCTGCTGCCGGTCATGCCGTCGTTGCGCTTCCGGTACAAAGCGGGCAGATATTTGCTGGAAAGACTTTTGAACTTCAACCTGGCGCTTCTCAGCCTGTTTTAACCGCTCTGTGATTTCATCTACGGCATATTGCTTCTGCTGAATCTCATGAGCAAAGCTAGTCAGAACTTTAGACTCCCATACCCCTTTTTCATGCAACCAGGCCAACCGGGGATGCGCCTCTTTCCAGACTGTTTCCCGGTGTTGAGCATAACGCACCTCATCTCCCGCCTTACTCAGATGATAAGACCAGTCTTTCACCGCTTCGGTATGCTCATCCAGTACCCGTAGAGCCTTCTTAACTTCCGGATACTCCGCAACCATATCCGAGACCGACTTGGGGCGAATCGGATGACAGTAAATGCTTTTCTCCAGCTGCCAGATAGTCTTGGTTTCCAGTTCCGCAAGCTGTTTGGCCCAAGCCTGCTGCTCAAGGGCTTCCTCCCGCACCCGGTCCAACTCGATCACGTTCGCGTTATGCGCCGCAATCCGCCGATGTTCATCCCCACGTTCGGTCTGGATGCCTTTGCGCTCCATATTCATGGCCGTTGGACCAAGGTGGATTTGAGGCTCCAATCCGGTTTGCCGTTCGGCATGGCTCCGGCAATCCACCCGCTCGATCCGGTTGGCCTGCTCCAAACTCTGATTCACGCACCGCTCCCACTCAGCGCGCTCAGAACGCAGCAAAACAGATCCAGACGACCGAATATCCCAATCTCGCGTTTTTGACCCCATCACGGGGCAGCCAGCCGGGTCTCGTTCAATGCTCCGTGTGGTACACAACAGATGCGCATGCGTATTGCGCAGATCCCCCTCTTTCCCCGGCGCATGAATGGCCACATCCACCGCCCACCCCGTCCGCTCAGATAACCCCTGGGCATAACCTTTCACAAGCGCCGTTTGTTGATCTCGGCTCAATTCGTGGGGCAAGGCCACCACAAATTCACGGGCCACCACAGAATTACAACGTTTTTCCGCCGATTCCACCGCGTTCCAAAGCTGTGCCCGATCTACCTGGCCGCCATCGGGAAGAATCACTGCCGCCATCAAGACCCCAGTACGGCGCGAATAATCGTAGGTCTGCCCCGTCCGTTCATCCTCGATTTTTTGCCCAGCCCGGTACGCCGCCGCAGCGGTGGCGCTCCGGCCACTGGAACGGCTCAGGGTTTTCATTTGGAAATGGTAAATCGCCAAAACTGACAACTCTCAACTTGAAAAACGGACTTGCTGGGTTTCCCCTGGCGCGCGGTTTCAATTGTCTTTGACCATTTTTGAAATGGCCCGTTTTAGAAACCCACCAGCGCGCCTCCCAGAGTTCAGAGGCGGAGCCTTTGACGCACAGCAAACGATAGTTTGCATAATGTGCGCCTTTCTTCACTAGCGTTCCGAAAGTGCTGGGGATTCTACCTTGCTTTCCACCAGCTCGTCTATACCGCTAGTGGCTAATACATGTGCTTTGTTTTTTAGGATTTCATGACGGCGGGTTTCAATAAAAAACTGAGGGAAAGTTACAACAGTGACACCATCCACTGAACGCCTGGAGCGCTTGAAAAAACAGGAAGCGCAATTGAAGGCTCGCATCCAACAGGAACAGGCTCGGGTTTCTGCCTCGGCCAAAAAGGAACGCGACGGCAAATTGATATCCTGGGGCGTGGCTGTGGAACAATTATTGGCTGATGACACCTTTCAGACCGAGTGGTGGAAGCTCCAATGCCAACGGGTACTCAGTGGACGCACACTGGAACGGGCCTTGGTGAAAGAAGAGTAGCTGAAAAATTTTTTTGAGCGGTTTTTATCTTCTTTCAGTCATAAAACATTGACAGTATTCATATTTTTCAATAAAGTTCAAAAAAAGAAATAGGAATTGCAATGAAAACAGTAGGTACATACCAACACATAAGCACTAAATATTTTCCTTCAAAAGCAAATTTTACAACAAGATCGGCACCACTAAATAGTAGCTCTACTGAAAACTCGATTAAATTAAAAACTGATTCTGTAAAATTTGGCGGTGGGGGAGGAGATCCTTTTTCTGCCGCTTATGAGGTTGGCACTATTGTTAAAGACATCGTTCAAAAAAATCCAGTTGACCCACTTAAAGCAATGGCTGGCTGCGGAGGCAATGCTTTTAACCTATACCATTTATACAAAATTGACGCCTTGCTTCATGATATTAAGGCCAGTGTGGCCATTCTTCAAAATAGCCACTTAAATAGAGGAATAGAAATGCTTGATTCCTCACTAGAAGCTGCTGGGGAAGGGAAGTTAGATATTGCTCATCGTGATTTAGGTTTTGCAAAAGATGCGTTTGCAACATCCGCTCACACCTCAAATACTAATGCAAGAAAAGCTTTATCGTACGACTATTTAGCTAAAACTTACGCCCTAGATGGCATGGAGTCTAAGGCAAAGAGTAGCCAAGAGACTGCTTATAACATTTTGAAAGAGGACTTTAGAGCCAAGGCTGCTAAAATGGATGCAAGCTGGTTTCATCCAATTGGCCTATTTGCACTTGGAAAACGTTTTACCGTTTGTATGGCAACTGGCGGGCTAGCAACCGATCACCAATTTAGAGCAAATTATGATGCTATAATCGCTCAAGAAAGAATGATTGAGTATGCCAAAAGGAATAATTATTATATTCCGCTAAATTTAGCTGAAGACAAAAACTCAAACCGTGACAAACCTATTAGTGCCTATAAAAACACTGTGCTTGCGAGTTATTTCAATGATGCAGTTAGATACCGTGGGTATAATAACCTATCTCACTAACACCTAATTTATTTGCAGTTTCTACCCGCATAAATTTAATTTCTTGTTATTAAATAATTTAAGAAGAACGCTATACCCCCAGCAAGGGGTGCAAGAATCAATAACGGCTGTAGAGCCGGGATTAGCCCAAAACCAGCAACAACTGCTCCAACAAAAAAACCGCATTTTAAACTATCCATTATTTTTCCACCAGAAGGCTTTGATTCTTTTTTAGTACTTGCTTGAACATCATTTAAAGCGGATCTTTTAAACAAGTCTATCTCTTTGCGGATTTTTACAATGTCTTTGAGTCTAAAACGTGCAACACTTGTAGACTCTTTCCCAAAGAACTTTTCACTATTTTTATAATCAGATACCCGCATAAAGCCGCACAACTCATCACTAAATAACAGTTTAGCCAAAAGCTTTTCCAATACTTTTACAAAGTATAAACCCAAACATCCGAAAAGTTTGCGTTTTATGGCCGATACCCTCAGGCACTTCCAAACTGAACCAGAATAGGTAATTCTGTTTCAATTTCTGAGATTTTAAGCATCCATCCGAACCCAAAACGTCCCGGCAATCGGGACGCTTTGGGTTTTCAAGGCTTGAGCCAGGCCGCCCTTTTTGAAACAATACTTACAAGATTACGTTTCAAATAGCACCTCTGGCGATTGTATCCCAAATGAGCTACAATCAAAGAAGGAGGTATGCAAGCCATGTCCAAAGACGCGTTTATTCGAGCCAGAACCACCACCGACCTCAAGGAACGAGTAGAAGCCATCCTGGCCCGCTTGGGAATGAATACCAGTGAGGCCATTAACCTGTTTTTTCATCAGGTGGAGCTGCACAATGGCCTTCCGTTTGAGGTGAAGCTACCCAATGCCGAGACACTAAGCGCCTTAAAGGATCTGGAGACCAACCGAGACGTGACCGTTACCAGCCTCGCCGAGTTTAAGCAGTCCCTGGAATAATGAGACAGATCAAACAAAGCAGTCAATTTCGCCGAGACCTGAAACGAGCCAAGAAACGCGGGAAAGACTTAAGCAAGCTGGCTGCCATTGTGGAAGCACTAGCCACCGACACTCCATTGGATGCCAAACATGTCCCTCATCCCTTGGTTGGAGACTGGCGACCTTGTTGGGATTGTCATATTGAGCCGGATTGGCTGCTGATCTATGTCGTAACCGAGGAATTTGTGGAGTTAGTGCGCACCGGCAGTCATGCCGATTTATTTCAATGACCGCCTCCCTGTTCGATGCCAACGGCCAACGCCTCTATATCACCCAAAGCGAACGACACGCCTTTCTGGAGGCCGCCAGTCGAGCCAACCGAGACGTGAGAACCTTTTGCATGGTCATGGCCTATACCGGCTGCCGCATTTCGGAAGCCCTGG
>QFWI01000029.1 GCA_003149345.1 Vampirovibrio chlorellavorus
AAATACCGGGATCAGGGCAAACAATATGAAATCGATAAAGACGGCAATGAAAAACCCATTAACCAGACCCATCACTTTACTTTTTTCTTTACGAAGGGATTGTTAGCTGGCTCTGACACGGCTACCGAGCTTAAGAAAGTAGCAGCAATAGGTATTGATATTCCTAATAAGCCAGATCGGGATCTTGGTATCCTTGCTGTAGACATTGGTCGTAAAGTCAGGACGGGTAAAATCCATTGGAGGGATTTACCACGAATTATTTATGAAGAACTCAAAGAATAAAAGCGATTAAGATGACTGCATTGCCCATACAGTGAAAACAAAATACGCGAATAAAAAAATGCTAATTACCTTAGCCCGCCATCTAGGATGCATTACTATGGAGACAAAAGAAGCTGGGCCTAATAAATACAAACAAATCAAACCTATTTTTAAATTGTCAATGAACTCTTCAAAAACTACCAAGTTAGGAAATTTATAACTGCTATAAATAAAGAAAATAGATAAGACTTCGGCCAAAAATAGGGAAACGCCAATCCAAAAAATAATATTGGCGAACTTTGGAACGGACTTTTTTTCAGATGTTCGTTTCATTCTTCTACTGTACTACAAGCTAACATTGCCTGTAAAAGTCTATATGTTCGGTTTTTCCACTTCCCAACCTCAGCTCCAAAAAATCCCCCAAATTTGACGACCGGCTTAGCTCACTCTATCTGAGATGCGAAAAGGCCCCCCTGGGGTACCTGATTCCCAGAGCCCTAAAGAGAACATCAAGGTGGTCGAGGTGTCGGTTTGGTGTAATCGTGTCTGGAAACGATAAGGTGCTTTGACCTTTAGCGGGACTTCGGGAGACAATGGCAAAACATCCGAAAAGGAATCCTGGAGAAACCCTAAGGGCTTAAAACCCTTGCTGGCCGGGTCTTTGGGCAGGTTCTGAAAATCCGCGTGTCCGCAGTTCAATTCTGCGAGGTGGCACCACTTTTTTGTTCAAGACTTGAGTAGAAACCAGAATTAACCCGCTACCTATGTGGCGGGTTTTTTAGTGTCCGACTTTTGTATCCGCTGCTTCCGTAACACGCAAGGTTTTACAAGAATTCCTCCGAGCCGCCACGATCACTTGGCCACGTCACTTTTTACAGGGGTGATCAACCGGAGGAAGCTCTTCATGAAACCCACAACGTTTGCCCAAGCCACCGAACTGTATCTGAAAACCTGGAGCTGGAGAACGGCAGGAAAATCTTCAACAAGAAAAGAAAGCTGGGGTAGCAGATTGTCCCGTATTTTGGCGATATGTCGCTGGAGGCCATCAACCGCTTTGAAATTGCGCGTTTCAAGCGCCCTCTGCTGTCTCACCGCATGATGGAATCGACCGTCAATCGTTACTTGGCCGTTATCTCGCAACTCTTCCACAAAGCCGTGGAATGGGATTGGCTATTTAAAATAAAGAATTGGACGTTTGTTTTGATCCTACCCGCTAATGTGGTACTGGTCTTAACTGAAAAGAGAATAGCCCTATCCTCTGCTTTCACGATAAGGAATCATTCTGAATTATAAAAACCGAGTATTTAGCACTTTTCGTTTAACTTTGCTTCCTTTATGATTTCAAGTATTTAACTCAGGTGTGGGAAGCATTATGGCAAAGCAAGAAAAAGTTTTCGCGTTCGATGTGGGTAAGGCCAGTCTTGGTATTTGCGCTAGAGAAGGCAATCATATATTAGGCCTCCAATCGCTTCTAATACCGGCGGAATATGGTGCAACAGCAGATTTCAGAAGTCGTCGACGGGCCTATCGAACTCGACAGGCTCATAAAAAACGGGAAGAGTGGCTTTGCCGGCTATGGACAGAGGCCGGATTAACGCCACTGAATAATGATGATAAACGACTTAAAAGCGAATTTCCCAAACGGGGCGAAGAGAAAATTTATAATTCAGCCCTATTGAGGATTGCTTTATTGCAAGAGAGGCCCCTTGAAGAATGGCAAGTTTTTAAGGCCCTTTGGGCCGCTATCCAGAGACGCGGATATGATAAGGATTGTGATTGGAACTTTCGTAACGAAGATGAACTCTTAAGCGAAGATTCAAAGGAAAATCTGGAATCAGTTGGCAAATATCAGGAAGCGCTTTACTACCATACGAACTCACAAACAGAGTATTTATTTCCTTGTTATTTAGAGGCAACCTCAATGGGTTTGTGGCATTGGGAGCAACCCGACAAGCTGAATGTCAGAATCGACAGTAACGCAACCAAAGTCCGGCAAAAAGGAATGGTTGCTCCTCGTCAGCTTGTAGAAAAAGAGATTCGTCAATTGTTCGAGAAAGCTCAAAGACAGCTCCCCGCCTTGGGAAAGGTGAATATCAACGAGTTCTTGTATGGCCCAAGCGGTAAAGCGTATGCCTCTTTATCCCCTGAGTTCGCTCAATACCGCGGCTCGGAATGGGATACCCAAGGGGTTCTCTCGCAGAAAGTACCGCGGTTTGATAACCGAATTTTGAATAAATGCCAAATGTTGCCAAAGCGAAATGTTTGCAAGGCCAACGATCCGCTGAGCCTACAATTCAACCTGCTCCTGAAGTTGAAAAATATTCGTTTTACGGATGAAAACGGTGAGGTTGGCCGTTTTCTGTCCTGCGAGGAACTGAAAAATGTCTATACGCTTTGCCAGGAAAATTTATCCGAAAAGAAAACCCAAGAAATTACCTTCGGCAACTTGGTGAAATTCATCGAAAAGACTGTAGAAACAAGGGTTATGGATATTAACCTGGCAAAGGGGGAAAAAATCAAACTGAACGCGACCGGCCGATCCCGGTTTTGCCGTCCAGCATTGACCATTATGAATCAAATTCTGCTGGAAGGAACCGATCCACCAGATTTTGACGTGACGCCTTTCGTTCAGCAGGGAAACAACAATGCCATTACCCAAGAGGAATTGGAATCGCTGATTTCTCGTTTGGGGGAAACCTGGAATGGGTTTCATGTGGGAGACAAGCGGTATATCGATTTGGAAAGTACGCCAAAAGAAAAGGATAAGAACATCCTCAAACTCATTGGCTCGGTTAATAATCCGGTCGTAAGGCATCGGTTAATTTTTTTCTGGAACGAGCTGAAAAAGATGGTTCATCAGCACGGTACGCCGGATAAAGTGATCCTGGAATTTGCCCGGGGTGGAGAAGGTCTGGACGGGCAAAAAACGGCAAATGACTGGGAAAGGGCAATTAAAGAGAGTGAAAAGCGTAACGATCGAATCCGGGAGCAACTGGAAGAACAGGGTCTAAAATCTCACAAATGGAATATTGAACGGTTTAAATTGGCGGAAGAACAACAATGGCATTGTCCTTACACGGGTGAGCGCTTACATGCGGGTAATCTGGAGCATTACCAGGTGGATCATATCGTGCCGGTGTCTGGTGACATTGCAACGGATGCCTTTTACAACAAAGTGTTGTGTACCAGCCAGTCCAACCAGGACAAAGGGAATCGGACTCCGTATGAATGGCTATCCGCAACGGATGAGTGGCCGGACTTTCTAGCCCGGGTTACCGATAAAAACAGCAGCTACAGCAAAAAAAAGAAAGAATTACTGATTCGCAATGACGCCCGAGACTTGGTGGACAGTTATAATGGATTAGCAGAGACCGCTTACATTGCCCGTCTGGCTCAGCAAATTGTGGCTTTGGAATTCGGTTGGGGGTTACAGACCAAAGGTGACAATAGAAGAATATTTGTCAATGATGGCAAAATGACCGCTAAAATTCGGAAAATATATTCGTTGAATGAATTATTGTTGACCGGGGAAGAAAAGTCCAAATTATCGGACGCCAAAGACGCAGGTCAACAGCGGACTGTCTGGAAAAAGAACCGAGAGAACCATAAGCATCATGCGCTGGATGCATATTGCATCAGCTACAGCCAGGATTTAAAGATCAGCCGAATTGACGAGCAGGGTCGCATTCATTGGCATGTGCCGGGACTCGAAGAGTCAAAGGCTCAGCTTGAGCGAAAACTGATCGATTTATTTCCAAAGCCAGTTCGACGGAATACCAAAGAGCTTTATCCCCTGGAAACGATTTATGGCTATCGAAAGCGGACAGAGAATGGCAAGGAAGTCCATTACTTGACTGTCAGGAAAAACCTGATCGAGCTTCTGGGGAAAGACCGTAAGAAGATTAGGGATATTTTTGACCTGGATATCAGGCAAGATTTGGAGAAACACTCGGAAGAGATAAAAGACAACAAGGACTGGAATAACTTTTTAGTGGCCTATAGGCACCCCAAGCGTAATGGCAAGGTAGAAGCCGTGCTGATCATCGAATCATGTTCAGATAACCCACCTCAGGTGGATAGGGCCGGACGTATGATTTTTGGTGAATTCAAGGATTTCGGCAATCTAGATACAAAGGAAGGACGAAAGGGCATTACCAGGCACCAGTTTAAACATTCCAAGGCAAACAAAGGGCAACTTATTTACAACTCAGGCAAAGGCTGGAAAGTTCAACAAGTCTATGTCCACGAAAAGACAAACAATATAAAACAAAGCTTATTAAATTCTGGATATAAACTTTATAGAGATGGGATGCTGTTTTATCCTGGATGTCAGGTATTTATACCTTTTGCATTTAAAGCAGGTAAAAAAGAACTACCGGGAGGGCTGTATAAATCCCGAACAATCAAGGCTAAAGGAGCTGTCTTACTTGAAAATAATGACGGTGAAGAATTTCTAACTAATATCAAACACCTAGTGGAAGCTGGAGTGGAATTGGCGGAGTACCATGACAAGACTGTTAAAGTTTTGTCGACCTCCAATGAATGACCTTTCATATTATTACAGTTTTCAATACCGGTAGTCGTCTTTCTTGTGAGCGGGGTTTTCTGGTGTGCCGCTACCCCGATGGCGATGAGAATCGTGTTGCTCTGGCTGATGTGCGGAGCATTGTTATTGCGAATCCCGCAGTCAGTTTTACTAATGAGTGCCTGGCTCGTCTACTAGCCCAGGACTCGGTGGTTCTGCATTGTGATCGCCAATTCAAACCGATTGGCTGGACCACACCACTGGATCGGGTGATCCGTCGGGAGGTGTTTCTAAATCAGCTTACTCAAAATCAGAATTTCAGCCGGTTGTTATGGAAAAGCATCGTTTTACGCAAGATGCGGAATCAGGCGGCGCTTCTGGATTATCTCAACGTAGATCACAATCTTCACAATCTGGTTGAAAAGCCTTTGGCCAATGAAGCCAATGTGTCCCGGCAGTTCTGGGGTAGTTATTTCCAGGCGTTAGGAAAACGTCAGAAACGCGAACGAAAAGGCGCTGAAAGTTTTGAGAATAAATCTTTGAACTATGCTTACGCCGTGATATCTACTTTGACGCTTCGAGCAATTCTGATTCATGGCCTTCTTCCTTCATTGGGAATACATCACGAGCCCCGCTATCGGAGCTATCCCTTGGTTTATGACCTGATGGAGCCTTTTCGCAGTTTTGTGGATTTGCTGTTTTACGAGTGGATGCAGGAGCCAAAGCCAGAAGACCAAGAAGAGCAGTTCAAAGACTGGGTTCGCTATCTCATGAACAGTCTCAGAGAATGCCGCATCAAACACCCGGAGGACAAACATTCCTATAAGTTGATGGATGCAGTGGATAGTTTAGTACGGAGCGTGGCAACCTGCTTTGAGTCAAAACACTTTCAAAGTGGGAACACAGATCCATTGTGGCTGCCTCGCCTGGAAGAACATTATTGGCTCAAAGCCGAAAACGGCGAGCCGGATGATGAGGATGAGGAGAATACCATTGCTGTTTAAAACTATCTTTCAAAGATAATGAAGAGCAAATTCAGAATGGGCTGGATCCTAGTTATGTTTGATCTACCAGTGGTAGAGAAGGAAGAACGTCGTCAGGCGAGTAGATTCCGTACTGAGCTGATGGATCTTGGCTATTTCATGATGCAAGAATCCGTCTATGCACGGAACTGTGTCAGCCAAGAAAAGTACCGTCAATATCTGTCCGATGTCAGAGGTATTGCGCCGCACAGAGGACTAATCAACGCCTTTTTCATTACAGACAAGCAATGGCTTACATCAGTAAGCATGACGCTTACCAAGCCAAAACGTAAAAAGCACACAATAGAAGCGGGTACCGAAGCACCCCAACAAATGACTTTTTGGTAAAATGTAGAGAATGATTCCTAACCGTGCAAGCAGAGGGTTTGGCTATTCTCTTATCAGTTAAGACCAGTACCGCATTAATGAACTTGATATTGGGTGATTATAACACAGTATATCCTATTATACCAAGTCCATTAATGCGGTAGGGTCAAAACACTTTTGGTTTGCGTCCACGCTTTTTAGGCATTATACCAAGTCCATTAATGCGGTAGGGTCAAAACCAAAAGCATTGTCTGAATTCTCCAATTTATATTATACCAAGTCCATTAATGCGGTAGGGTCAAAACACAAAAGGATGAGTTGACAAGATAATAGTAATTATACCAAGTCCATTAATGCGGTAGGGTCAAAACAACCTCTTTATACTTGTTATCCATCCATTCATTATACCAAGTCCATTAATGCGGTAGGGTCAAAACGAAAGATTTCCTCCACTCTCAATGGAAACTATTATACCAAGTCCATTAATGCGGTAGGGTCAAAACAAAAAACTGGAACTACTATACGCAATCAGGATTATACCAAGTCCATTAATGCGGTAGGGTCAAAACGGAACACGTTGTCATTAACTGAACACTTATATTATACCAAGTCCATTAATGCGGTAGGGTCAAAACATGGCGCTAAAGGTAATGTCATAGAAGCCCATTATACCAAGTCCATTAATGCGGTAGGGTCAAAACAGACTTTGTGAAGAGTGTAGAAAGCGATAAATTATACCAAGTCCATTAATGCGGTAGGGTCAAAACCTGGTGGCATCTAAATCGCCAGCTGCTTTTATTATACCAAGTCCATTAATGCGGTAGGGTCAAAACATGTACGAGCGCCTCCGCCACCCCCGCCGCATTATACCAAGTCCATTAATGCGGTAGGGTCAAAACATGCCAATCCAATTAGATCCAATGTCAATTATTATACCAAGTCCATTAATGCGGTAGGGTCAAAACTATGCCAACCGCCACAAACCTTCAATACTGATTATACCAAGTCCATTAATGCGGTAGGGTCAAAACATCCAGTATCAGAGATATGATGTTTGAAGTCATTATACCAAGTCCATTAATGCGGTAGGGTCAAAACCGTTGCCGTTGCCGCCATTAGCGCCATTAGATTATACCAAGTCCATTAATGCGGTAGGGTCAAAACCATCTGAAACTGTGTGATGGTGCCTACCAGATTATACCAAGTCCATTAATGCGGTAGGGTCAAAACATGTGGAAGTATCTCCTCTTGTGGTAGAACATTATACCAAGTCCATTAATGCGGTAGGGTCAAAACATCGTGTTGCATGTTCGATTTACTCTCCTTATTATACCAAGTCCATTAATGCGGTAGGGTCAAAACATGGAACCAATGACGGATATTGGCTAAAAGATTATACCAAGTCCATTAATGCGGTAGGGTCAAAACGAAAGACTATTGCTTGTGCGTTTCGGCCTTATTATACCAAGTCCATTAATGCGGTAGGGTCAAAACTTTAACCGGCTTCAGTGTCAACGAACCTTCATTATACCAAGTCCATTAATGCGGTAGGGTCAAAACGGTTTTGTAATCAGAATATCAAAGTCACCAATTATACCAAGTCCATTAATGCGGTAGGGTCAAAACCAACTGGAACGCCATTCATTCGGTTTACGTTATTATACCAAGTCCATTAATGCGGTAGGGTCAAAACACACTGAGGAACCTTGGCCCGACTTAAAGAAAGATACCAAGTCGGCCATGCTAAAAGCATATACAAATGCAAGCGTTTGCAAAAATTCATCCCGAATCTGCTTACAAAAAACCTCCGCTCCGAGATGATAAATCAGTTACAGCCACGGAGGAATCTCGAATGCACCCCACCACTTCTACGGAAGCAGCCCAGCAATATCTGGAAAATCTGGAACTGGAGAACGGGCGGAATATTGCGGGTAAAACCCAGCAGATTCATCAGGAACTCATCCCTTATTTTGGAGCAATGGTACTAGCGGATATCTCCCGTTTCGACGTAGAACGGTTCAAACGGCATATGCTAGGTAAAGGCCGCTCCGAAGCCACCGTCAACCGATACTTGGCAGTCTTGTCCCAACTCTTTCACAAAGCAGTAGAGTGGGACTGGCTTATGAAAGTCCCCTGTAAAGTCGTAAAATACCGAATATCACATAATTAGTCTTGCAGTCACTCCCATAACCTCAACAGTATATCGTTTACTCTTCCTAAATACCAGTAAAATTGACGGTATTATTGCTGATGATTCAGGCTACAGCTCATCGGCCAGAAGGGGGTGGAGGTACGTCAAGTCTCTGTTTGAAGAATCTGCAAATATCTTTGATATACATACAAGCGATCCCGCTGCTTGCCCGTAGCCTCCTCAACAATGCCCAGTATTTCCAAGTGATTCAGGGTTGCGGTGATGGTTGGGAAGGATAGCCCTAACTCCAAAGAGGCTTGCTTGGCAGAGATGATGGGATGCTTTTGGAGATAGTGATAGAGGGTTAAAGCAGAAGTTTTAGCACGCTTAAGCGTTTCAATTTTGGCTTGATCGACATTAAAGAGGGCTATAATTTGTTGAATCGTTTCACTGCCCTGCAGAGCCGATTCTATGACTCCTGTTAAAAAGAACTCTAACCAACTTTCCCAGGCTCCATGCTCTCTCACCTCTTGTAGATGGCGATAATACTCAGGTCGATTTTTCTTGAAATGCAAGCTTAAATATAGGCCAGGAACGCTTAGAATCCCATCGACCATCAGAATGAATGGGATGAGAAGTCGTCCTAACCGGCCATTTCCATCCAAGAAGGGGTGAATCGTTTCAAACTGAACATGGGAAATTGCAGCTTTGATCAAGGCAGAGACACTCTCATCATGCAAGAATTTCTCTAGATTATCCAAACAAACCATCATCTGTTCAGGAGGCGGTGGCACAAACAATGCATTGCCAGGTCGAGTTCCGCCAATCCAGTTTTGAGAGCGCCTGAATTCACCGGGCTGTTTTTCACTTCCTCTGCCGGAGGACATAAGAATTCCATGAATTTCCCGTAGTAGGCGTAGCGAAAGCGGAAAGCCGTCTTTAATCCGCTGAATCCCATAATTCATAGCCGCAACATACTGAGAAACTTCCTCTACATCATCTAGTGGTACTCCGGGGACTTCCTTGCTTTCATACAAAAGCAAATCAGAAAAAGAGGATTGGGTTCCTTCAATCTGAGAAGAGAGCACTGCTTCTTTACGCACATACATATATAGAAACAGATTTGTGTCCGGCAAAGAAACAAGCAGGCCATCCAGTCGGCCTAGTGCCTGACAAGCCTTTTCATAGAGCGTCTCTATGCCACCCAGGCTCACAGGAGGATTAGGCGGTAACGGTGGCGGGATGAATGCCTTAAAAGGCTCCCCAGCTGTAAACACTTTGATATACTGTCCCAAACGGGTTTCCATAGGTTTCTGCATGTTGAACCTTTAATAACGAGAACCCTTTATTAAAGGTTATCACATTATACCTTAATAGAAAAGTCAGTTATTAAAGGTTCATGCCCATAAATTTAAAGCCAAAAGACCTGAGATCTGCTTTGAAGCCACGCATCCAAAACCCTCTTGTCGTAATAAATCCGTTCCCCGACCTTATAAACGCTGGGCCTTTCTTATTGTATCGCCACAACGCCAAGGTCTTTCGAGTCCGTTCCAGATATTGAGCCGCCTCGACCGATGTCATTCGGTTATATAAACTTGCTCTGTCAAATTGATAAGCCTTGCTTCCCTTGCTGCGCCAGTGTTTCAAAAAATCGTAAATTTCCTTCGCTATGGTTTTAAACAGTCATTGTCTATATTGGGG
>QFWI01000003.1 GCA_003149345.1 Vampirovibrio chlorellavorus
AATGGTGCCGCTTACGTGATGCGTGCTCTGCGTAGTGGCGGGGTTGGTCTTTTTGCCCCTTAATCTGCCCTTGCTGAGTTTGAGTCCGCTTACGTGACCCGCACTTGAGACCGTTCCTGCCACGGTCTGGTCACGGTCGTGCGGAGCCTCGCCGAGATGGGTTTCCTCGCCAGTCCGCTCGACGGTCTCTTGATCCTCCAGCCCCTTCTGGGATGCCTTCGCCGAGCATGATCCGATCTTCTCGGATGATGCTTCACCGTCAGCGGTGACGATCTGAGGAGCGTCCTTGTCGATCATGCCGCCAACGCTCGGTAGACGCTCGCCCTACCAATCCCCAACTGGCGTGCGATAGCTGCGGGACCGAGCCCCGTCTCACGAAGCTCCTTCACGCGTGCGGGATCGATGGTGGCCTTGCGTCCTCGGTAGCGTCCTTCTGCCTTCGCCTTCGCGATGCCTTCGGTCTGTCGTTCGCGGCGGATGTCGTTCTCGAACTGGGCAACGGCACCGAGGACGGCGAGCATCAGCTTGCCCGTCGAGCTAGAGGTATCAACCCCAGACTGGTTAAGGCATCGGAAGGCGACCTTCTTCTCGTTGAGGGTCTCGATGATCCGATGAAGGTCGGCCACGCTCCTCGCCAGACGGTCGAGCCGCGTCACCACCAGCGTGTCGCCTTCCCGCACGAAGTCCATGGCGTGCATGAGTTCGACACGATCCTTGGTCGAGCGTCCCGAGACCTTTTCGGCGAAGACCTTCTCGCATCCAGCATCAGCCAGATGATCGAGTTGGATGTCGAGGGACTGGCTGACCGAAGAACAACGCGCGTAACCGACGATCATCATGCCTCCTGTCTCATTAGGTTCTAGAGGCAGATTCTCACGTGTCTCAGATTTTGTCGAACTATTTCAATGAGGCGGCGATTGCGTCTCACCGCTGATGTCCCGTGAGAGTTTACCCATCTGGACGCGGGATCGGCGGCCAGAGATCACCAAGGCGGCTGATCACTATCTGACGGATCGGATCGACGGTGGATGATCCTTGCTTCAGCTTCGACCCATCTGATCAAAGGCGTGGCAGGCACCCGCCGCTTGCGCCTCTTACCCCTCTTCGGCTTCTTGGGCTTCGCGCGGGGCGTGTGCTCACAAGGCCGATCTTCGAAAGCGTCGCGCCGCTCATACCACGCGAAAAAAACTCGCCGAGGCTTGGACCAGTCGAGTTTCTTACTCATGGCCACCATCCCCTGCCTCGGCATGGTCGAAGCCAGCATATTTCACCTTGATGCAATAGGCGATCTGGCAGGCGTGG
>QFWI01000030.1 GCA_003149345.1 Vampirovibrio chlorellavorus
GTTGCGTATACGTTGCGTATACGTTGCGTATACGTTGCGTATACGTTGCGTATAAATTGTTATGTCCTGTAACCATTGACTGAATATTACCCCGTCTAGGGTTAGACCTAATGTTGACATCTTGGTTTGTCCGTTGACTTGTTCCCTCCATGTTGAGTTGACTTTTATGTCCTGTACCATTAACTTCATTCACCCTTTGATTTTGATGCCGGTCCCGAGCATGGTTCAATTTGAGCTCAGCTACAAGTTATTTGACTGTGTTAAGGCCTCTGACGGCCATAGGTGAGTCCAAGCATACCCCTAAAAAATTAAAGATACCAAAGGCATGACACCACAGTTATGTGTCGGCATGGGCTGATTAGTCACTAACCCATCGAGATGTCTTATTTAAGAGGAAAGAATAGGCGATTTTAGGTGAGATGGCCCTGAAGAAAGAACCAGATGTCGTTTACTCCCCATTTCTAGAAACCCCCACGGTTTATGGGCCCGGGGCGAGAAGAGGGATCCTTCTCGCAAGGGTTGCTGGTTTCACGTGAGTTGGTAGTCGAGAGATAACCTATTGGAGGTGATATGCGTGTTGTCTGGAATTGATTTGACTTAATGGGGTATGTACGATTAATCATTATATGTATTATGTAAGATTAAACAGTTGCTTTGGTCATGGATATTCATGTATGTTAATAGATTTATGTATAGCTTCAGTTGATGTCTTATGTAATTTCTTGATTCTATTGTACTTGCTTATATGCATGGGGTAAATAATTTAATGTACTATTATACATAGTATGTACTATATAATGTATGGTGTAGTTAGCTTAATGCACGAAGTACATAGGGTGTGAGAAGCAATGAGATGATACTGGGGTGTTACAGTAGGTTGGTGTGATTCCATTCATATATGGTTCAAGGAATAGTTTAAGTAGAATTTCAGCTTTGGGTGCTGATGGTGGAACTTGGAGTTTCTTCCTTGAGTCTATGGGGGAGTGTTGTTCCCCTTTTCTGGTTTACAAGACCAGGGTAATGTAATATACTACAGAGACTCTTCATTTCAATAGATGGTTTTCTGCGATGCTTGCGAGTGGTATTAGGACTAGGATAATTAGGAAGTATAGAATAGAGGCTAGCTGTCCGATGATAATGAATGGGTGTTCTACAGGTTGGCCTCCGATTCAGGTTAGTGTAAGGAGGTCTGCTACTAGGAGTCAGAATAAGCATTGGCTTAAGGGTCGGAATGTCATGCTGCGTTGTTTTGATGTATGGAGTAGTGGGATGACAGCTAGGATAAGGATAGATAGAACTAGGGCTACAACTCCGCCGAGTTTATTTGGGATTGAACGTAGGATTGCGTAGGCAAATAGAAAGTATCATTCTGGTTTAATGTGGGGTGGAGTGTTTAGTGGGTTGGCTGGAGTGTAGTTGTCTGGGTCGCCTAATAGATCGGGGGCGAATAGGACTAAGGACAGTAGTGCTATCAGTATTAGTACGAGGCCTAGAATGTCTTTAATGGTATAGTAGGGGTGGAATGGGATTATGTCTGCGTCTGATGGGATTCCGATTGGGTTGTTAGATCCTGTTTCGTGGAGGAAAAGTAGATGGACTATGACTATGGCTGCGATGATGAAGGGTAATAGGAAGTGCAGAGCGAAGAATCGGGTGAGTGTGGCTTTATCGACTGAAAATCCGCCTCAGACTCATTCGACTAGAGTTGTTCCGACGTATGGAATGGCTGAGAGAAGGTTTGTGATAACTGTTGCTCCTCAGAAGGACATTTGACCTCATGGGAGTACGTAGCCTATGAATGCTGTGGCTATGACGGCGAAGAGGAGGATGATTCCAATGTTTCATGTTTCTGAGAATGTGTAGGAGCCGTAGTAGATTCCTCGTCCTACGTGTAGGAACAGGCAGATAAAGAATATGGAGGCCCCGTTGGCGTGGAGGTAGCGCAGGACTCAGCCGTAGTTGACGTCTCGGCAAATGTGGGTTACGGAGTGGAAGGCTGTGGCGGTATCTGATGTATAATGTATTGCTAGGAAAAGTCCTGTGAGAATTTGAATAGCTAGGCAGATTCCTAGGAGGGATCCGAAGTTTCATCAGGAAGAGATACTTGATGGGGCGGGTAGGTCGACGAATGAGTCGTTGATGATTTTGAATAGTGGGTGAGATTTGCGAATGTTGGTCATTACTGTTCTTATAGTTGAAATACAACGGTGATTTTTCATGTCATTGGTCGTGGTTAGATTCCATGTGAGAATAATGATGACATATATTGTATTCATTTTAAGTATTATTTTTGTTGTTAGTTTTGTTGGTTTTTCTTCTAAGCCGTCGCCTGTTTATGGAGGGGTTGGGTTGATTGTGAGTGGAGGTGTTGGGTGCGGTATTGTAATAAGTTTTGGTGGGTCTTTTTTAGGGTTAATGGTGTTTTTAATTTATTTGGGGGGAATGTTGGTGGTGTTTGGTTATACGACTGCTATGGCTACGGAGCAGTATCCTGAGGTGTGGGTCTCTAATAAGGTTGTGTTGGGGGCTTTTGTTTCTGGCTTGGTTGTTGAGGTTTTATTTGTTTTATGTGTATTGAATAGTGAGGGGTTGAAGGGTGTGCTTGAGTTTAATGGCATGGGGGATTGGGTTATTTATAGTGTTGAAGATTCTGGGGTGTTCAGTAAGGAGGTAATGGGTGTGGCTGCTTTGTATAGCTATGGGGTTTGACTGGTGATTGTTACTGGATGGTCTTTGCTTGTGGGAGTGGTTGTTGTTTTAGAGGTTACTCGTGGAGGATAAATACGATTAGGCTTAGGGTTAGTGTTAGGAGGAAGGAGAGAAAGTACAGTTTGATTTGGCCCTTTTGGCTTGATACTAGGGTGGAGGTTTTTATTTGGAGTATGGAGATTGATTTAGGGAGAATACTTTCTATTCAGGTTAGGTCTAATAGGAGGGAGGCTGTTTTTTGGCTGAGGGATAGGTTTGTTAGGGGCATAGAGCGGTGTACTACGGTAGGGAAATAGCCTAGTAGGTTGGAGAATTTGAATGAGGCGGAGGGGTGTTTAAATTTTAGGTTTTGCGTGGCTGAGCTTAGGTCTAGGGCGATAGTAAAGCCTAAGATAGTTACGGCCAGGGCGGTTATTTTTAGGTATCAGGGTATAGTTATTTGAGGTACAGTTATGGTGGGGATAGTGTTGGTAATGAAGAAGCCGGCAAAGATGCTTCCGATTAGGAGGCGCTTGATGGAGTTTATTAGATAAGGGTTGTTTTCGTTGATTAGGATGAGTGTGGGAAATCGGGGTTGGCCTAGTAGTGCGAAGAAGATGATTCGGGTGCTGTATACAGCTGTTAGGGAGGTAGCGATTAGGGTAATTAAGAGGGCTCAGGCGTTGGTATATGACGTGTTGGCTGATTCGATGATTAGGTCTTTAGAATAGAATCCTGTTAGGAAAGGTATTCCTGTCAGTGCTAGGCTACCTACGGTTAGGGCGGTAGTGGTGAAGGGGAGAGTTTTGTATAGGCCTCCTATTTTTCGGATGTCTTGTTCATCTCCTAGGCTATGGATGATGGATCCTGAGCATAGGAATAATATGGCTTTGAAGAATGCGTGTGTGCAGATGTGGAGGAATGCTAGATGGGGTTGGTTGATGCCAATGGTTACTATTATTAGGCCCAGTTGGCTGGAGGTTGAGAAAGCTACAATTTTTTTGATATCATTTTGGGTAAGGGCGCAGATTGCTGTGAAGAGGGTAGTGATGGCCCCTATGCACAGTACTATGGACTGAATAGTTTTGTTGTTTTCGATCAGGGGGTAGAATCGAATGAGTAGGAACACCCCTGCTACAACTATTGTGCTGGAGTGGAGTAGGGCTGAGACGGGAGTTGGGCCTTCTATGGCTGATGGCAGTCATGGATGGAGGCCGAATTGGGCTGATTTTCCTGTTGCGGCGAGGACGAGCCCTGTTAGGGGAAAGTTGGTGTTGTCTAGGTTAAGTGAGAAGATCTGTTGAAGGTCCCATGTATTGGTGTTGAAAAGGAATCAGGCCATGGCTACTAGAAAACCAACGTCTCCGATTCGGTTGTATAGGATAGCCTGTAGGGCCGCTGTGTTGGCGTCTGCTCGTCCGTATCATCATCCGATGAGAAGAAACGATATAATACCTACGCCTTCTCACCCGATGAAGAGCTGGAAGAGGTTGTTGGCGGTTACTAGGATGAGCATTGTAATGAGGAATATGAGAAGGTACTTGAAGAATCGGTCGATATAGGGGTCTAGGTGTATGTATCATAAAGAGAATTCTATAATGGATCATGTGACGAATAGTGCTACGGGCATGAAGATTATGGAGAAATAGTCTAGTTTGAAGCTTATTGAAATTTTTAGGGTTTGGATGGACAGTCAGTGTCAGTTTATTAGAATTACTTCCTGTCCGGATTGAATGAAGATTATTGTTGGGATAAGGCTGATTGAAAAGGCTCAGATGATAGTTGTTTTTACGTAGTATGGGTAGGTACTGATTTTGTGAAGGTTGAGGGTGGCCGTGATAATTGGGGTTGTTAAAATTAGTAGAGTGGTTAAGATTGTAGGGGTAAGTAGGTTTATTACTTTTATTTGGAGTTGCACCAATTTTTTGGCTCCTAAGGCCAACGGATAACTACCATCCTTTAAAAGTGTGTAAGAAAGCCATACTATTAGGCATGGGAGCATGAGTTAGCAGTTCTTGCATACTTTCTTGGTAAATAAGAAGTTTTATATTCTATTGTTAGATTCACAATCTAATGTTTTGGTTTAAACTATATCTACAGTAAAGGGTCCCTAGAATAATTTTGGGGTTAATGGATAGGAGGAGCAGGGGTGTAAGGTGCATGGCTATGAGGGTATTCTCCCGTGTGAAAGAGGGGGTGAGGTTGTTGATGTGATATGTATGTTTGCCTCGTTGGGTCGTAATAAGCATGTACAGGGAGTATAAGGCTGTGATAACAATATTGGTCCCTATGAGGATAATCGACATAGAGGATCATGAGAATGTTGATATTACTACGAACAGCTCTCCAATCAGGTTGATTGTTGGGGGAAGGGCTAGGTTGGTGAGGCTTGCTAGTAATCATCAGGCTGCTATTAGGGGTAGGATGGTTTGTAAACCGCGGGCTAGGATTATGGTACGACTGTGGATGCGTTCATAGTTTGAGTTTGCTAGGCAAAATAGTATTGAGGATGTGAGGCCGTGGGCGATTATTAGGGCTGTTGCTCCTATGTAACTTCAGGGCGTCTGGATTAGGACGGCTACAATTACTAGTGCTATATGGCTGACAGAGGAATATGCAATGAGTGATTTTAGGTCTGTTTGGCGTAGGCAGATGGAGCTGGTTATAATTATTCCTCATAGGGAGAGCATTAGGAATGGGTACGCTATAAAATCTGTAATGGGGTTTAGTAGTATTGTGATTCGTAGCATGCCATAGCCCCCTAATTTTAGAAGGATGGCGGCTAGGACTATGGATCCGGCGATTGGTGCTTCTACGTGTGCTTTTGGTAGTCAGAGGTGCAGGCCATATAGTGGTATTTTTACTATGAATGCTATTATGCATGCTAGTCATAGGAAAATGTTACTTCAGGAGGGAGATAGGGGTCGAAGTCAGTATGTTGAGAGTAGGAAGTTTAGGGTTCCTGTGGTGTTTTGGATGTAAATTAGTGCTACTAGAAGAGGAAGGGATCCTGCTAGTGTATAGAATAGGAAATAGAGTCCGGCGTTCAGTCGTTCTGTTTGGTTACCTCATCGGGTAATGATAATCAGGGTAGGTAGAAGTGTGGCTTCAAAGAGAATATAAAATAAGATAAGTTCGGTGGCGGTGAATGTTATGATCAGGAACACTTGCAGAAGGATTAGTATGGTTATAAATAGTTTTTTTTGATTTAGTGGTTCTTTGGATAGATGATGTTGGCTGGCGATTAGTATGAGTGGCAGGAGTCAGGTGGTTAATATGAGTAGGGGTGTTGAGAGGGAGTCAGAAAAGAAGAGTAAAGAGGGATTTAGACTATTGTCGGTGAATTGATTTAGTATGGGTAGACTTAGTAGGCTGATTATTAGGCTATATATTGTGGGGTTGATTCAGATTATGGTGTGTTTTGACAGTCACACGAGGGGGATTAGCATAGTTGTGGGAATAATGATCTTTAGCATTGTAGTAGGTTAAGGTTTTGTACATGGTCAACACCATAGGTGTTGGACACTATAACAAGTAGAGATAGACCTAGGGCTGCCTCGCAAGCTGCAAATACTAATAATACGATTGGTATTATGCTTGATGTCGTTAGATGCGTGTTTAGGATTATTACCGTTGCTATGACGAATATTGATAGTATTATACCCTCTAGGCATAGAAGTGAAGATATTAAGTGAGACCGATATAATAGCAGGCCTAGTAGGGAGATTGTGAAGGCTAGTATAGTGTTTATGTAAATTAAGGCCACTTGATAATTATGAGTATGTTCATAATTTAATGAGTCGAAATCATTTGTTTTATTTAAACTAATTATCATTATTCAGTTCATTCTAGTCCTTTTTGGGATCATTCGTAGGCTAGACTGATGGCTAGTAAGGAGATTAGGAGTAGGGATGTGGTAAGTATAACTTTTAGGTTGTTGGCCTGGGATGCTCATGGTAGGGGCAAGAGGAGAGCGATTTCTAGGTCGAATAGCAGGAATGTGATGGCTACTAGGAAAAATTTCATGGAGAAAGGCAGGCGGGCGGATCCTATGGGGTCAAATCCACATTCGTAGGGACTTGATTTTTCTGAGTAGATGTTGGTTTGTGGGAGTCAGAATGCGATGGTTACAAGTAATAGGGCTAGAAGTGTGTTTGTTAATAGGGTTAATATGAAGTTTATTATTCTTTTTCGGGGTTTACCGAAACTAGTTGATTGGAAGTCAACCGTACTTTTTGATACTAAAAGAATAGGATCCTCATCAATAAATAGACACGTATAGGAACAATCACACGACATCTACAAAGTGTCAATACCAGGCAGCGGCCTCAAATCCGAAGTGGTGTTTGGATGTGAAGTGGAATTTTAGTTGGCGTAGGAAGCACACAATAAGGAAAGTTGAACCAATAATGACGTGTAGGCCGTGAAATCCGGTGGCTATGAAGAATGTTGAGCCATATACTCCGTCTGCGATTGTGAAGGAGGTCTCGTGGTACTCTGAGGCCTGTAGTAGGGTGAAGTAGAGGCCGAGGAAGATAGTAATGAATAGGGCTTGAAGTATATGGTTGCGATTTCCTTCTATTAGGCTGTGGTGAGCTCAGGTGATGGATACTCCTGAGGCCAATAGGACTGATGTGTTGAGAAGGGGAACTTCTAGGGGGTTGAGAGGGTGAATGCCTGTGGGTGGTCAGCATCCTCCTAGTTCGGGAGTGGGAGCTAGGCTTGAGTGGTAAAAGGCCCAGAAGAAGCCTGAAAAGAAGAAGACTTCTGAGATGATAAATAGAATTATTCCGTATCGGAGGCCTTTCTGTACGATTGGGGTGTGGTGGCCTTGAAAGGTGCTTTCTCGGATAATGTCTCGTCATCATTGGTATATGGTCAGTATATTGGCTAGTAGGCCAAGGGTTAGTAGTAGGGTGGAGTTAAAGTGAAATCATATTACTAGGCCGGATGTCAGAAGGAGGGCGGATAGGGCTCCTGTGAGTGGTCAAGGACTTGGGTTAACTATATGATATGCGTGGGTTTGGTGGGTCATTAGGTGTTATCGTGTAGGTATAGGCTAACCAGTAGTGTGAATACATAGGCCTGGATTAGGGCGACGGCAAATTCTAGGATTGTCAATAGGATAAGGATGATAAATGTAATGAGGGCAGTGGCTGTGCTGATACTTAGTAGGGCTAGTGTAGCACCACCAATTAGGTGAATCAGGAGATGTCCGGCGGTAATGTTGGCTGTTAGCCGTACGGCTAGAGCTATAGGTTGAATGAATAGGCTAATAGTTTCGATAATGACTAGCATTGGAATTAGGGGAAGAGGGGTTCCTTGTGGTAGGAAATGGGCTAGGGAGGCTTTTGTCTTGTGGCGGAATCCCAGGATCACGGTTCCAGCTCACAGGGGAATAGCTATGCCCAGGTTTATGGATAGTTGTGTGGTTGGCGTAAAGGAGTGGGGCAATAGTCCTAGGAGATTTGTTGAGCCAATGAATAGGATAAGAGATATTAGTATAAGGGTTCAGGTTTGACCTTTGGGGTTGTGGATGGCTATTATTTGTTTTGATGTTATGTGGATTAGTCATTGTTGAATGGCAATGAGGCGGTTATTAATTAGTCGGTTGGTTGAGGGAAATAGGATAGTGGGAAACACAATAATTAAGATGACAATGGGGAGGCCCATTATTGTAGGGGTAATGAAAGAGGCGAATAGATTTTCGTTCATTTGGTTTCTCAGGGAGTAGCGTGTTTTGATGATTTTACTTCTAAGGGCTCTGGGTTAGAGTGGAAGGAGTGCTTTGAGACTTTTAACTGTATTGTGATAAATAGAGCTAGGATTATGGAAACAATAGTAATTAGTCATGTGGACGTGTCTAGTTGTGGCATTTCATTAAGGAGGAGGTTAGGTCCTCAGTCTTTAACTTAAAAGGTTAACGCTACTTAGCTTCTTAATGGCTTATACTATTGATGAGGATCATTTTTCAAAGTGTTTAAGTGGGACTAGTTCGAGGACGATTGGCATGAAGCTGTGATTTGATCCGCAAATTTCTGAGCATTGGCCGTAGTAAAGGCCAGGTCGGGTAGACAGGAGAGTTGTTTGATTTAGGCGTCCTGGGATAGCATCTGTTTTTAGGCCTAGGGAAGGTACGGCTCATGAGTGTAGGACGTCTTCGGATGAGATTAGTATGCGGATAGTTATCTCTATGGGCAGTACAACTCGATTGTCTACTTCTAGTAGACGGAGTTCGCCTGGTTTTAGGTCGGATGTGGGGATTATGTATGAGTCGAAATTTAGGTCTTCGTAGTCTGTGTACTCGTAGCTTCAGTATCATTGATGTCCTATGGTCTTAACGGTTAGGGATGGGTTATTGATTTCATCTATTATGTACAGGATTCGTAGGGATGGGAGGGCGATTATAATGAGGATGATGGCCGGGAGGATGGTCCAGATTGTCTCTACCTCTTGTGCGTCCATTGTACTGGTGTGGGTAAGGCTGGTGGTTAATATGAGAGAAATAATGTACAGTACTAAGGAGCTAATTAGGAAAACAATCATTAGGGTGTGGTCATGGAAGTGCAGCAGTTCTTCTATGATGGGTGATGTGGCATCTTGGAAGCCTAGTTGAAAGGGGTACGCCATGGAGATATAAAGGGGTTTAACCTATAACTTAACTTTGACAAAGTTATGTAAATTTTACTAATACCTCTCTGGTGGAGAAAGACATAATGGATATGATGTTGGCTTGAAACCAATGTAAGGGGGTTCGATTCCTTCCTTTCTTATTTTGGGTTTACGTAGGTGGGTTCTTCGAATGTATGGTAGGGTGGCGGGCATCCATGCATTCATTCGAGGTTTGTTGTTGTAAGTTCAACTGTTGAAACTTCTCGTTTTGACGCGAAAGCTTCTCAGACCATGAATACCATTAGGATTACTGCTGTGAGTGAGATAAATGATCCTATAGAGGATACTGTATTTCATGTTGTATAGGCGTCTGGGTAGTCGGAGTATCGTCGGGGTATCCCGGATAGGCCTAAGAAGTGTTGGGGGAAGAAAGTTATGTTAACTCCTACAAATATAATGAGGAAGTGGATTTTCGCTCAGGTTGTGTCTAACGTATAGCCTGTGAATAGTGGGAATCAATGGACGAAGCCACCTATAATGGCGAATACGGCCCCTATAGATAGGACATAGTGGAAGTGGGCTACAACATAGTATGTGTCATGGAGTACAATATCCAGTGATGAGTTGGCCAGTACGATTCCGGTTAGACCTCCTACGGTGAACAGGAAAATAAAGCCGAGGGCTCATAGTATGGCAGGTGATCACTTAATGTTTCCTCCGTGCAGGGTTGCTAGTCAGCTAAAGACTTTTACTCCGGTAGGAATAGCGATGATTATAGTAGCTGAAGTAAAGTAAGCTCGTGTGTCGACATCTAGTCCGACTGTGAATATGTGGTGGGCTCATACAATAAAGCCAAGAAAGCCGATTGACATTATAGCTCAAACCATGCCTATATACCCGAAGGGTTCTTTCTTACCTGAATAATAGGTAACAATGTGGGAGATGATTCCAAATCCTGGCAGGATAAGAATATATACTTCAGGATGGCCGAAGAATCAGAACAGGTGTTGGTACAGGATGGGGTCTCCTCCTCCTGCGGGGTCAAAGAAAGTAGTGTTTAGGTTACGGTCTGTTAGTAACATGGTAATTCCGGCAGCTAGGACAGGAAGAGATAGTAAAAGGAGCACGGCTGTGATTAGGACAGATCATACGAAGAGTGGTGTTTGGTATTGGGAGAGAGCAGGGGGTTTTATGTTGATAATTGTAGTGATGAAATTAATTGCCCCTAAGATAGAGGAGACCCCTGCTAAGTGGAGAGAGAAGATGGCCAGGTCTACAGAAGCTCCTGCGTGGGCCAAATTTCCCGCTAGAGGAGGGTAAACAGTTCAGCCGGTTCCGGCGCCAGCCTCAACTATTGATGATGCTAATAAAAGTAGGAAGGAAGGGGGCAGGAGTCAAAAGCTTATGTTGTTCATACGTGGGAATGCCATGTCTGGAGCACCAATTATTAGAGGGACTAGTCAGTTGCCAAAGCCTCCAATCATAATAGGCATTACTATAAAGAAAATTATTACGAATGCATGGGCGGTGACGATTACGTTATAGATTTGGTCGTCCCCTAAGAGGGCGCCTGGCTGGCCTAATTCAGCTCGAATTAGTAGGCTTAGGGCGGTGCCCACTATTCCTGCTCAGGCACCAAATAGTAGATATAGGGTGCCGATGTCTTTGTGATTTGTTGAAAAGAGTCAGCGGTTAATGAACATAGGTAAAATGGCCGAGTAGGCATTAGGCTGTAAATCTAAGTACAGGGGTTTAAGTCCCCTTTTTACCAAGCCTCGTAGTGTATATCACATATTGAATTGCAAATTCAAAGAAGCAGCTTCAATCCTGCCGGGGCTTCTCCCGCCTTTTTTTCTACGCGGCGGGAGAAGTAGATTGAAGCCAGTTGATTAGGGTATTTAGCTGTTAACTAAAATTTCGTGGGATACAAGCCCACCAGTCTAGAAGGGCTTAGCTTAATTAAAGTGATTGATTTGCATTCAGTTGATGTAAGATAAAGTCTTGCAGTCCTTATCAACAGGAATTAAACGTATATTCATTTGCTTAGGGCTTTGAAGGCTCTCGGTCTGTGTCTAACCTAAATTCCTAGTTTAGTGTCGATAGTACTGGGGCTAGGGGGAGTGTTAGGGTAGATAAGATGATTATTGGAGATAGAAGGGTTGTTCATTTTGTGTTTTCGAATTGTCATTTGATTTTTATGTTGTTGGTGGATGGGAACATTGTTAGGGATGTGGTATAGGTTAGTCGTATGTAGAAATATAGGTTGAGTAGGGCGATGATGGCTATTAAAGTCGGTAGGATAATGCTGTCGTTTTTTGTTAGTTCTTGGATAATCATTCATTTGGGTAGGAATCCTGTTAGTGGGGGGAGGCCTCCTAGTGATAATATGATTGCTAGGATAGATGTTGTTAGTACGGGTATTTTGTTTCAGAGGTGTGATAGGGATAGTGTGGTGGTTGATGCGTTAGTCATGAATAATATGAAGGTTGTGGTCGTTATTAGAATATATAGGATTAGATTGAGTAGTGCTATGGTGGGGTTGTAGGCTATGATGGCTGTCATTCATCCTATGTGGGCAATTGAGGAGTATGCCAGGATTTTTCGTAGTTGGGTTTGGTTAAGTCCTCCTCATCCTCCGACTAGGATGGATAGGATAGACATGGAGAGTAAGATGTCTAGGTTGATTGAGTGTGAGATTTGGTAGAGGATTGACAAGGGGGCTAGTTTTTGTCATGTGAGGAGGATAAGGCCTGATGATAGGGGAATGCCTTGTGTTACTTCGGGGACTCAGAAGTGGAATGGAGATAGGCCTAGTTTTATGGTGAGGGCTAGGGTTATGATAGCGGAGGCCGTTGGGCTAAGGATGTTTGTGACGGTTCATTGGCCGGAATGGAAGAGGTTGATGATGATAGCTAATATGAGTAGCATGGATGCGGTTGCTTGTGTGAGGAAATATTTGGTGGAGGCTTCTGTGGATCGGGGGTTGGATCGTTTTATCATTATAGGAATGATGGCTAGTATGTTCATTTCGAAGCCGATTCAAACAAGTAATCAGTGTGAGCTTGTTATTACGATAAGGGTTCCTAGGATAATGGTGAATGAAATTGTAGTGAAGATGAGTGGGTTTATTAGTACGGGAAGGGTGTGAACCAACATTTTCGGGGTATGGGCCCGATAGCTTACTTAGCTGACCTTACTGTAGAATGTGGTGTAATATGGTAGCACGAGGATTTTTGAAGTCTTAGGAGCAGGTTCAATTCCTGTAGTTCTAGAAATAAGGGGGCTTGAACCCCTATGGTTTACTCTATCAAAGTAACTCTTTTGTCAGACATATTTCTTATGTTTGTGGAGGGATGCCAGCTGTAATTACAGGTATCGCTACGTGTCATATACATAGGGCTAGGGTTAGGGGTAGGAAGTTTTTTCATAAGAGGTGTATTAGTTGGTCGTATCGGAATCGTGGATATGATGCTCGGATTCATAGGAAAGAGATAGTAAGAAGTAGGGATTTGAGTACGAAGTTAGTGGTGTAGAGTTCCGGTATGATTGGGTTGTGGTATGCTCCCAGGAAGAGGGTGGTTGTGAAGATGTTTATTATGATGATGTTGGCGTATTCGGCTAGGAAAAAGAGAGCGAAGGGGCCTCCGGCGTATTCCACGTTGAACCCAGAAACAAGTTCAGATTCGCCTTCTGTCAGGTCGAATGGGGCTCGATTGGTTTCTGCTAGAGTAGAGATGAATCATATTATGGCTAAGGGTCATGATGGGAAAATTAATCATATGTGTTCTTGTGTGATAATTAGGGTAGATAGTGAGAAAGATCCACTCAGTAAAAGTACAGATAGTAGGATGATTGCAAGGGTAACCTCGTAAGAGATGGTTTGTGCTACTGCTCGTAGGGCCCCGATCAGGGCATATTTGGAGTTTGAGGCTCAGCCAGACCATAGGATAGAGTAGACAGCTAGGCTTGATATAGCTAGTATGAACAGAACTCCTAGGTTGAGGTTGATTAGTGGATGTGGTATGGGAAGGGGGGTTCATATTGTTAGGGCTAGGGTGAGGGCTAGGACTGGTGCGATAATGAATATAGAGACTGATGATGTTAGGGGGCGTAGGGGTTCTTTCGTGAATAGTTTCACGGCGTCGGCAATTGGCTGTAGAAGTCCGTAAGGGCCTACGACGTTTGGCCCTTTGCGGAATTGTATGTAGCCTAGTACTTTTCGTTCAATGAGGGTAAGGAATGCTACGGCCAGGAGAATTGGGACAATTAGCAGCAGGAGGTTAATTATAAACATGATGTTAGAGAGAGGAGTTGAACCTCTGGCTATAAAAGTTTAAGTTTTATGCAATTACCGGTCTCTGCCACTCTAACGGGCCCTGTTTCTTGGGCAGGGTTATTTGTAGTTACTAGATTTAGATTAAATCATCTATTAGCTTGAAGGCGCTTTAGTAAAGTGGGCCTTGCTTCTCTTGTCCTTTCGTACTGGGAGAGGCTTAGAACAGATAGAAACCGACCTGGATTACTCCGGTCTGAACTCAGATCACGTAGGACTTTAATCGTTGAACAAACGAACCGTTAATAGCGGCTGCACCATTAGGATGTCCTGATCCAACATCGAGGTCGTAAACCCTAATTGTCGATATGGACTCTTAAATAGGATTGCGCTGTTATCCCTAGGGTAACTTGTTCCGTTGATCAAATTTTGGATCAATAAGTGATGTTATGTTTTGACTGGTTAGTCTAGATTTTAATCACTCGGAGGTTTTTTTGTACTCCGAGGTCACCCCAACCTAAATTGCTAATCCATGATAAAGGGAAGTTGAGTCCTGGGTGGGAGGTAGTTTGTCTTTATTGGATTAGTTAATTGAAGCTCCATAGGGTCTTCTCGTCTTGTTATATTATTCCCGCCTCTTCACGGGAAGGTCAATTTCACTGATTGGAAGTAAGAGACAGTAAAACCCTCGTGTGGCCATTCATACAAGTCCCTATTTAGGGAACAAGTGATTATGCTACCTTTGCACGGTCAGGATACCGCGGCCGTTGAACAGATGTCACTGGGCAGGCAGTGCCTCTAATACTTAGGATGCTAGAGGTGATGTTTTTGGTAAACAGGCGGGGTTTGTGTTTGCCGAGTTCCTTTTACTTCTTTTAATCTTTCCTTAATGCACTCCTGTGTTGGGTTAACAATTTGTTTATGGTTTGATCTTGGCTTTGGGCTGTGCGTGTGTTTGTTGTTAACTATCAGTGGGGTATCCGTTCTGATATAGGCTTGTGCTAGGAGAATTAATTCTTGTTACTCATATTAACAGTGTTGCTTCTATTTGATAATAGAATAGTCCAGTTGTGTAGATTAGGAGTTAGCTTGTTGCTTTAGGGATTAAGGTTGTAGGCTTGTTGAGCTTTAACGCTTTCTTAATTGGTGGCTGCTTTTAGGCCAACTATGGTATTGGTCATGGCTTACTCTCTAATAAAGGTTGTATCCTGTGTCTAGAGGGCTGTACCCCTTTAGACTAGTATTTAAACCTACATTGGAATTGTTGACTTTTCAGGTAAGGTTTAAATTTGAACTGATATTCTGTCCTGGACAACCAGCTATCACCAGGCTCGGTAGGCTTTTCACCTCTAACTACAAATCTTCCCACTATTTTGCCACATAGACGGGTTTGCTCTGTGAAGCTGTTTGTAGGTAGCTCGTCTGGTTTCGGGGTAGCTAACTTAAGATCTCTTTGCTAGCTTGTTCTAGTTAAATCATTATGCAAAAGGTAAAAGGGGTAAGCTTTGCTGTTTTGTACTTTTGGTTATCTTTCATCGTTCCCTTGCGGTACTTTCTCTATAGCGCCAAGTGAGTTTTCTATCTCCTATACTATCACGGAAATAAATGTTTTGGTTTAGTTAGTTATATGGGTTGAGTTAGGTTGTGGTTGGGCTAGTACTTGTTCAAAGTGTTCATTGTGTGTGAAGTCTCCTGGGTGTAAGCCAGGTGCTTTAGTCTAAGCTACACTTTGATATATCCAAGCGCACTTTCCAGTACGCTTACCTTGTTACGACTTATCTCCTCTCATGTTGCGGGTACGTGATAATAGGTTTGGGTGGTACCTTTATATTTGAGGAGGGTGACGGGCGGTGTGTGCGTGCTTCATGGCCTAATTCAACCAAGCTCTCTGTTCTTGGTTTACTACTAAATCCACCTTCTGCTCTCCGTTTCATGGGAGTTTCCGTATGTAATTTTAAGTGTTCTTTGATAAGAAAATGTAGCCCATCTCTTTCCAGCTCATGGGCTACACCTTGACCTAACGTTTTTATGTTTTGTGTTTGTGCTTACTACAGTTCCTTTTTAGGGTTTGCTGAGGATGGCGGTATATAGGCTGAATTGGCAAGGGCTGGTGAGGTCTATCGGGGTTTATCGATTATAGGACAGGCTCCTCTAGAGGGGTATAAAGCACCGCCAAGTCCTTTGAGTTTTAAGCTATTGCTAGTAGTACTCTGGCGAACAATGTTGTTGTGTTGATTGTTTAGGTTTAGGGCTAAGCATAGTGGGGTATCTAATCCCAGTTTGGGTCTTAGCTATCGTGTACTCAGAATTCGTAAAGTCACTTTCGTAGTTTATTTTTATTTTAGCTAGGGCTTTTTACGGCTTAGTTAGGATTTAACTTTATTTTTTGTACTCTTAAACACGCTTTACGCCGTGTTTCTGTTAATTTGGGTTAATCGTGTGACCGCGGTGGCTGGCACGAAATTTACCAACCCTGAGGAATAGGTATAACTTAGTCAAACTTTCGTTCATGGCTTAATTTTTATCACTGCTGTTTCCCGTGGGGGTGTGGTTAAGCAAGGCGTTATGAGCTACTTTGTAGTGTGCTTGATGCCCGCTCCTTTTAATCAGGCGTGATTTAGAGGGCATTCTCACTGGGGTGCGGATACTTGCATGTGTAGTTTTACCTAGAACTAACAGAAAGGCCAGGACCAAGCCTATGTGTTTATGGAGTACTAGTACTCATCTAGGCATTTTCAGTGCCTTGCTTTGGTTGGTTAAGCTACATTAACAAGGGGGATCTGGTTTGAAGTGGGCATTGAAATTTATAATTATGTTTGAATTGGTGGGGGGTGGGTTTCAGATCTAGAGGGATGGCTGTCTAAGGAAAATTAAATCATTAAAGTAGCAGGTTTGTATCAAGTGGGGAAGAAGGTTGCGTTAGATCACTGAGATTAGTAAGTCTATTAATAGTTATTTGATCATTAATAGAGGCTTAGTCTCGGTTGTGTCAGTTGTGTACTTGTTCTTGTTTTTGGGGTTTGGCAAGGCGTTGATAGTCACATATGATATTAGGATTTAACGGGGGGTGGGGGGGGTTTGGTGAGCCTGTCTACTTAGTATGGGTGGGTGCGTGCGTATACGTTGCGTATACGTTGCGTATACGTTGCGTATACGTTGCGTATACG
>QFWI01000031.1 GCA_003149345.1 Vampirovibrio chlorellavorus
AAAAATCGTAAATTTCCTTCGCTATGGTTTTAAACAGTCATTGTCTATATTGGGGAAATAGTAATCATTCATAAGAAACAGTGCCAGAAAAGCCTTTGCATAAGAGGTTTAATCAGCCTGCGTCTTTGACTCCAAGCGTAAGGATTGAATATGTCATCACCAGTGTTAAAAGGGCAAATTGTCTACGAAGATCATGGAAGTAGCATTTGGGGTAAAATCGGCTCTGTTTTGAGCGGGGCAGGGCATGTGCTTGCCTCTGCACTTCCTTATGTCGCACAAGCCGCATCCATTTATGCCTCATCACGGGGCGGCCCTTCCAATGCGTTTGATTATAATGATGCCTCTTGGGATTTACCCAATCAAAATAATCGGCGCAGCCTTGCCATGCCCATTCCTGAACCGATTGCATTGCGTCCCATACCTGATTATAAAAGTGTACCTATTGCCCGTAATGCACTTGATAAACTGAAACAGCAACAAGACTACAGGCAGCCATCAGCTCCGAGTTGGGTTGAGCTGCAAGCTCGAAATCAACAAATTTTAAATGAACTGGCCGCTGCAAAAAGCTTACCCAACTATCAGCAATTCCATCAGAACAGTGGGGTGGCCTATGATTTCAGACCCAAAGCAAGTCAACTGGGCGCTGGCCAATTGATGCAGCAATCCCGCCAATCGAATGGGTTTATTCAGGAAAATGTCAGACAAATTCAAGACAATCTGGCCCATGCCCGGCAGCCTGTTCCAACGGGATTAAAACGTCATCTTGCACAGGTTCGCCAGAGCGGAATTCGTCCACCCGATGAAAGTTCGGCTTTGCATCAGATGATCAGGCGCTCCAATGCCGCCCCAACTCAAACAGTGCCAAAGCCCAAAGCTCAACTTAAAGTAGCTGAAGTTCACAGCAAGGAGTATTTAAACACCCGCCAGCAATTGCTCAATAAGCTGTTCGGCAGCCAGGTGTTTGACCGAACCGACCTGCAAACACCCTACGAGTTGAAAGATGGCCAAAAGGTGGATGATCCCAATATTGCCCGAATGACGGCTGTGGCCAACTGGATTCTATTTCGTTCAAAATCAACGCAATGGAACGATCCTCAGGTTCAGCAACTGCAAAGCGTCTTGCAGGCTGGCCGGGAGAATGCGATCAGTTCATCGCAAATACGGCAGCTGGACATTGCCGCAAAGTTGCATACAATTCTCAAAAACAATGAAGAACTCCCCGGCTTTCAACGAGATGACGCCAAAGCATTGGCCCTCGGCATGCAATTGCTGATTAACGCCAATACCCACCAGGGCAAAATCGATGAGCGACAATTGATTGAAGATATCCAGTTGTTCACCATTGATGCTGGAAAATATGAAGCAGGTCGTCTCCTTCGTCAGGCAAAGGAAAGCAATGCCGCGTATAACCTATTTGCCGGACCGCGTATTGGCACCATTGGCTGGAAAGAGAAATACCGGGATCAGGGCAAACAATATGAAATCGATAAAGACGGCAATGAAAAACTCATTAACCAGACTCACCATTTCACTTTCTTCTTTACCAAGGGATTGCTAGCTGGTTCTGATGCGGCTGTTTGGGTCAAGCATCGAGGTGCTGAAGTTATTGATCCTATTGGAAACAAGCAGGATCAAGATTTGGGGAAATTGGCTACTGATTTGGGTTGGAAAATCAGAACGGGTAAAATCCAATGGAAAGAAGTCCCCTGGATTATTTATCAGGAACTGAAAGAGTAATTTTCTTACGGAGGGCAGCAATGTTGCCCGGAGGGTTGCATAACCCAAATCATAAAGACAACATAAACAAACAAAAGTAGGCTAATCCCCTTAGCCCACCACTTGGGATGTAAAAACATTGAAACTGATGCAGCTGGGCCTATGAGCCATAATGCATAGTACATAATACCACTAGAGATCCGTTGCCCATTATATAAAAGAAACGATTCTGAAACGACTTGACTATCTTCTAACGTACCCAGTAGAAGGAATATGATTACACTTCCAATAAAAGAACCTAGACCAATCCAAAAAACGATATTGGCAAAATTTGGGATGGTTTTTATTTCAAGTGTGTTTTTCATATTTTCACTTTACTATAAGCTTACAGCTTCTGTAAAAGCCAATATGTTCGGTTTTTCCACTTCTCAGCCCAAGGCCAGAATCTCCCCAAGTTTAGTGACCGGCTTGGCTCACTCTATCCAAATTGCAAAAAGGCCCCCCTGGGGTACCTGATTTTCAGAGACACAATGAGAACGTCAAGGTGGTCAAGGTGTCGGTTTGGTGTAATGGTGCCTGGAAACGATAAGGCGCTTTGACCTTCAGCGGGACTTTGGGAGACAATGACCAAACATCCGAAAAGGAATCCTGGAGAAACTCCAAGGTCTTAAAGCCCTTGCTGGCCGGGCCTTTGGGCAGTTTCTGAAAATCCGCGTGTCCGCAGTTCAATTCTGCAAGGTGGCACCACCTTCTTTTAAACCCTGGACAGTGTTTCGGGGTTTTTGAGTTTTTAGGGGATGAATGCATTTTGGGGTCATGGTGTCGCTTTGGTGTAGTCTTGCCGGGAAGTGCTGGGTATCACAGGGATTTCAGGGTAAGTGATATACAGAGAACGCATAGGACGTGCAGGGATTTACCGGGAACCAAGGTTATAGCGGCTTTGTAATTTGTCCATGGCCGCTTGGATGTGTTAGCCATTCTAATGGGCATAGCGCTCCACCATCTGCAAGGTCTTGTGGCCAGAGATACGATTGACCGTGACCAAATCAACGCCTGCTTGTACGAGGTGCGTAATGGCCGTTTGGCGCAGGGAATGAAAGACGATCTCCTCGGGATCAAGGCCAGCGGCTTTGACCACTCGCTTGAAGGGTTTGAAAAGTTCTACCATATGGCCAGTCTTGGACTTGGGTTGCGGGAAGAGAAACGGTTGAATTATACCAAGTCCATTAATGCGGTAGGGTCAAAACTTAAAATAAAAATATGAAAAACTAACACTCAAGATTCATAGTAATTATGCTCTTCCAGAGATTAATCCCGACAAGTCAAAGTAAACAAACAAAATCTTAGTTACTTATAAAAAACTAAATCCACTGATCAAATACTACTAGGAGCCACCCCTAATACAATAAGCACAACATGCGCAATACATTTCAATAAAACATAATTAAAAAAATGAATTCTAAATTTCAACCAGAATCAAAAAACAAAAATTCTATGACCTTTTAGAACTGATAATCTTTTCGAATAAAACCGATTCAGTTCTGCTTTAAGTTTTACTATTGGATTTTTAGATTTCTTTTTATTCGGCGAAGGATGAGTAATTTTTTGAAAAACTTTATCATCAGCTCTCAAGACAGAATTGGTAATGAATTCCATTTTTGGATTATTAAAAACCAGAGAAGAAATCGTTAAAGCATCTTCGTTATCAGGCTGCTTTATCCCCAGAAATACAGATGCCAAACGATACTCTTTAGGAGTTGTCACTTCTTGATCTAAATACTCGTCTACTTTTTGAACAAACCATTCGTAATTGTATTTTCTGGAAGCAATAACATCAGTGTAAGCACGTTCTGTAATTTCTAAAATATAATCATCATCCTTCAATCGCTTGAAGACATCTTCAATATTCGAAAAATCCTTTTTCAAAGGAATATAATGTTTATAAGGCTCAACGACTCCAGAGTACTCACCTTCATAAAGGATCATTGCTGTCTTTAATGCAATAGACTCGAAAATTTTTGGTGCAACCTGGTTCATTACTATTTTTCCTTCCTTATCCGAAAGGAAACGATCAAATGCTTCTTCGTAAGTCAAGTCAGGATTCTCTTCCAAAGCCTGCTCAATATCGCGTTTTAAAGTACCATCATCATCAAAGACATTGGAACCTGTCTCGGTTCCGAGGGTTGCTCTGGAATTTTCCAGAAAATTGTACCAATCATCACCATAAATTCTTTTATTATCATCAATTTCAATATCGCAATCTATTCCGTATTGCTGACAATGCGCTTTCATCTGAATGCCGATATTGATTTTATCCTGCCCCTGATTACCGTACCAGTAAGGCAATCGTCGTCCACGATAACCAATCATGCAGGTTCTTTCCGCCAAAGGCTTCCATGTCTTTTTTCTTTCCAGTGATGTCGAGACGTAACCGGTATAGAAAATATTTATGAATTTTACACCAGGAAACCTTTCAGGCGGAAAGACCTGCGAGATATGCTTCTCTGGAACGCAGGTAAATACAACTGTCAAACCAAGCTTTTCGATTGAACAGCGGGTCACTTCGGTATATTCGTAGTCATCCTGCATAAAGAGAATTTTGGGACCATGGTAAGTTTGTAGCTTCTCAGCGATATGAGGTGAAATATGCCAGTCATAGCATACCCGAACAGAGTAATGCAGTATGATGGCATCAAACACGGAGAAATCGACGTTGCACTCCGCCATATTGGTTGCAGGCAAGTAAAAGATATTATTCCTTGAATACAAACCGAAACTCTGCAGGTATTCACGCAACGTATTGGTATACGTGGAATACTTGTCATAAAGAATCAGAATATTGTATGACGGCTTTCGCATCGTTTTCTGTCTGAAGTCTCATATTACTTTTTGATAACGACAAATCCCTTCAGCCTGCTATGCGGGGAAAGCTCTTTCAGCCTCTTGCGCAAAGCCAGAACCGTCAGTTTCTTTTTGACATCTTCCTGTTTATCAATGTTTTCCAAACCAACGAGATAGGGATATATGATGCGAGTATAGTAATCATAGGTGCCGGAATCGAACTCATCGACGATTTGACCTTTTTCATCAATAATGGACTTCAGGTCATTAAGATGTGAGTAGAAGTTGATTTTGGCTGGTTCAACTTCAGGCATATTTAACTCTCTTCTGGCAGCAGATAAATGCTCAAAACCATCCTTGAAGCCCTCAATAAAGATCAGTTGTCCTTTGGGCTTGAGCACTCGGAAGAGCTCATTAAGGGATTGTTTTTGTTCATCGAGGTTGGCCAGGTTAATCAATACCCGGACATTAATAACCGTATCATAGGTGTTATCAGCCAGGTTAAGATTGGTCACATCATCAATGAAAAACCGGTTATTGGTTTCGCCATGCAGCTTTTTGGCACTTTCAATCATATTGTTAGACTGATCAAAGGCATCAAGATGCTTGACGTATTTTCTGAATAATTGTGAGGAAAAACCATTTCCACATCCTACTTCCAGAGTGACATGGTCTGGTTTCAAGTGCTTGGTTACAAACTCATACTCGATATCTCGTTGAAAAATATCAGCGATATTAACAAGCTCGGGATTTTCGTGGACTAGGGGCTGGTTGTCCCAGAATTTTCTGGTTTCTGTCTCAATTGCCATCGTAAATAAAACCTCCTACTCAGACCATTACAAATTTTCTGTTTTCAATAAAAGTACTGATGCAATTTTTAACCAAAGGGTGCAGGGTATCGTAATAAATATCATGTCCAATTTGACTCAAATGAAGGCCATCTTTCAATAAAATATCTTCTACCGTATACCGGCCAGAAGCGATGAGAGATTCACACTCCTTTTCGAAATCTACTAAGATGACATCATCAAGGCTGTTTGCTACTTTGCGAGTAATAATATTGTAAAATTTATTATTCTCCTGATAATCCGCGTCAGGTTTGTTCATTTTTTTGTTGGTTGGATGATTTGTATGCATAAAGATTAACTTTGCGCCAAAGGTCCGGCTTCTCTCAGCAATTTCATAAAGATTCGCTTCAAAAGCCTTTGGGCTAACTCGGGGTAATCCACCATCGGAATCCCAGTAATTGCAGTCATTCAAGCCAAACTGAATAAAAATAATATCGACCCCATGGCTTTGAACATCATAGGGCATTCTTTCCAGGGCCTGTCGTGTTGTGTTTCCATTGATACCACAATTGGAAACGACAATTTTATTCCCCAACCATGTTTCAAAATCACTGGACAATCGAGTTACCCATGTTTTGTAAGGTGATACTCCTTGCCCATAGGTAATTGAGTCTCCAAAGAAAGCAATTTTAATATCCCCATTATCATTCATTAAACAGCATCCTATTGTATGGCTTTAGACTTCATGAATTTTTCCAAAAGCGTTCCAATTATTTTGAAAACAAGCTTGTTAAAAGATCTGGGATCTCGCTTAATTCTTAACTCGCTCGTTCTGAACAAGGGCGGGTAAAATCGCAATAAAAACTCTTCATTTTCAGGTAGGTTATTAATCCATCTTTCCCGGATTTTATATTCATATTTGGCAACTTTGCCGAAAAAATAAAGTTTTTTCACTAAACGAGAGAGTTTTACAGGCAGCTTTTCAGAGATAACGTGAAAAATTGGAATATCCAACTTCGGGTAAGAATACCTGTTTCTAATTATCTCAAAGTTGGAAGTCAGCATCGTAAAATTGTAGTCGTTAAAACTTCTCAAATGCGTATATTCATAAGGACTATCTTTATATACGCTTAAGTCTTCCCTCCAGGGAACATGCGTGAATAATTTTCCATTTTTATTCAATGCCAGATAAATATTGTCTAGCAAAGCTCTTGGGTTTAACAAATGCTCAAGGACATCTGCCGCAATGACCACATCAAAAAAACCATTCACAAATTTTACCTTTTCGGCGTCCCCACAAATTTTCAAATCCACGGCGCCATTTGGTATATCTTTCAAAAAAGGAAGGGCTATATCAACACAAGCCCTAAAATCACATTCTATTTGCTTAAGATACAAGGCATTACTAGAGCCAATATCCAGAATTTTTTTACCTTTTAAATTTCCGAGAAATTTAAGAAATGGCTTATGATACGTTTCGCGATTTGCGACAAGTGAATGTTGCAAATCATCATTGGCTAACTTCTCATAGGAGTTAGCATAAGATTGTTCAATCTCACTTTCAACGAGGTTAAAAATTACAATATTATCAACAATAGGGTAAGCTGAATGACAAGATAAACACTCAATTATGTCAGCATATTCTTTTATTCGGGAGCTGCAACGAGGACACAGCAGTATATCTCCTAAAGAATATTTTGACTTTTTTTGAATGTTTATTTCTGTATTTTCAGGAGTGTCAAGCAACAACTCTACTTCCTCTACTATCCCGTAAATGGTTTATGTATGATAATCTCAACGAATTGTAATGTCAAACGTCTGACTGATCTGAGTCCAGGTTTGAGATCCGGTTAAAAGTAGAGGGTATCCTAATAAAGAAGAAAGGAACCCTTTGGAATGAAACAGAGTCGACTCACGGAAGAGCAGATTATTTTAGCTTTGCGCCAACAGCGGTTTTATTCAGAAAGAGGTCAGACACATTCCGTATAATCTAGCCCATGTCCTTCGGCCTGTTTCGACAGGATTAAGCAGTCATCTTGCACAGGTTCACCAGAGCGGAACTCGTCCGCTCGATGAAAGTCCGGCTTTGCATCAGATGATCATGCGCTCCAATGCCGCCCAAACTCAAACCGTACCAAAGGGCAAAGCCGCTTAAGTTCACAGCAAGGAGTATTTAAACACCCGCCAGCAATTGCTAAACAAGCTGTTCAACAGCCAGGTATTTGAGCGAATCGACCTGCAAACGCCCTAGATTTGAAAGATGGCCAAAAGGTGGATGATCCCAATATTGCCCGAATGACGGCTGTGGCCAACTGGATTCTATTTCGTTCAAAATCAACGCAATGGAACGATGCTCAGGTTCAGCAACTGCAAAGCGTCTTGCAGGCTGGCCGGGAGACTACAATCAGCGCATCGCAAATACGGCAACTAGATATTGCGGCCCAACTCCATTCGATCCTCAAAAATAATGAAGAACGCCCCAGCTTTCAGAGGGATGACGCCAAAGCCCTGGCCGAAGGCATGCAGTTGCTGATTAACGCCAATACCCAACAGGGCAAAGTCGATGAGCCACAGTTAATTGAGGATATACAGCTATTCACAATCGACTCAGCCAAATATGAAGCAGGCCGCCTGAAAGGGCAAGCCAAAGATAGTAACGCTGCCTATAACCTGGTTGCAGGACCACGTATTGGAACAGTTGGTTGGAAAGAGAAATATTGGGATCACGGTAAGCAGTATGAATCCGATAAGAATGGTAAGAAGATATTAATCAATCAAGCCCATCATTTTACATTCTTTTTCATGAGGGCTATTGATTTTAAAGATAATCCAACTGGGATCGCACTACTGAAAAAAGCTGCTTATCTAATCGATACTGATAATCCTCAAGACCAAGCACTGGCAAGACTGGCAATTGAGCTGGGAAAGAAAATTAATGATGGAAAAATTGATTGAAAAAAACTGCCTGAAACAATTTATAAGGAGCTTAAAGATTAAGTCATAATAACAAAGCCAATAACTCCAACCAACAAAATTATAAATTGGATGCTAATAATTGCGCTTATTAGTTTGCGCTGTTTATTCTCTCTGTTTTTTAAAAAACTGATCCAAGCTATAAAAGGACCTGCTATCAGAGTAATGGCTTCAATGATTAAAACTGGTGGTCTTGAAATGGCAAACATCATAGAAGCAGCATTGATTCCAGCATCATAGCCCGCACAACAAAGATTAGCATACAGAGTCAATAGAAGCATTGGTAAAAAGTAAGCAAGAACTATTACAAAAAGAGTAACAGACAGCCAAAACCAAAAACTTGGTTTCGCTATAAATATGAATACCTTCGGTAAAATTTTCATTCTTTTACCCTACTATAAGATTATAGTTGTTGTAAAAGCCTATATTCTCGGTTTTACTTAATGCTGCTCATTCCAAAACCTCTTACGATTTTGCTCCCAAATTCCCAAAATTTGGACGACTGACTTATTTTGTGTCTTCGCCTTTAACGCTTCTAAGCCTTGACGATGGCAAGCTCTTCCCAGGAAGTAGTGTACCGGGGTGAGCGCCGCTCTTGTTTCATACGCCACCTGGGGCGCAAGCCTTCAGCGGCAAATTGCAATGTGCCAGAGCCAAAGTCCGTGTTGATCTGATCAATTGCGGTCATAAGGCGTTCACTTTTCTGTCTGTCTACCGTATCAAAGAGGCTTTGCTGAATCTGGCTGGCCGGCACCAAGTTGAGAAGCATCACGCCGGCTTTGTGGTATTCATACCCCTCTCGATAAATTCGTGTTAAAGCCTTTTGAGCCGCTTGAATGAGTTCACTGGTAGATTGGGTTGGAACGGCCAATTCAATGAGCGCGCTATTACTGTATTGAGGCAAATACTCTCGAAATGAATTGGTGCGAATAAAGACAGACAGCATGGAGGTCGCCAACTGAGCCTCCCGTAAGCGTTCGGCAGCCCTGGCTGTGTATGCGGCCACTGATTGCATCAGCTCGGATAAAGAAGGCTCTAACGCCCCAAAAGAACGACTGACCACAATGGATTTCCGATGAGGTACTTGTGACTCTAGTTTTATGCAGTTTATGCCCCGAAGTTCCAGAACAGTTCTCATCATGGACACTGGAAACGTTTTCATTAGCCAATCATCCTTGGCTCTGGACAAGTCCAAGGCTGTATGAATGCCGTAGCCCTTTAGCCGGTCTCCATAGCGACGCCCGATACCCCAAACATCCCCAACGGTCACTAAGGACAACGCCCGTTCAATGTATTGTGGCCTGGTTAAATCCAATACGCCATTGGCTTTGGCCGATTTTTTGGCAATATGGTTGGCCAATTTGGCCAGCGTCTTGGTTGACGCCACGCCAACGGAGATGGGAATGCCCGTCCATTGTTGTATAGAGCGCTTGATGTCTTGTCCATACCTTCTGAGCCCCAGATGCTGAAAGCCAGTCAGGTCTAAAAAAGCCTCGTCAATGGAGTAGATTTCCAGGTGAGGCGTGAATTGCCCTAACAAATGCATCATCCGGGCTGATAAATCACCGTACAGGATAAAGTTGGCTGAAAACACTTTCACTTTGCCTCGTTGGATCAAGTCTCTCACGGTATGAAAAGGTGCGCCCATGCGAATTCCCAAAGTCTTTGCCTCATTCGAGCGGGCGATAATACAGCCGTCATTATTGGACAGTACCACCACCGGCTTTCCTTTCAAGCTCGGCTGAAAGACACCCTCGCAAGAAGCGTAAAAATTATTGCCATCCACCATGGCAAATACTTGATTAGAGGCGGTGAATGGCATAGGTGGCACATCCCCAGATCACAACATCCTGATTTTCCCGCAGGGCAATCGGCTCAAAATCGGCATTCTCTGCAAACAGATAATATTTGCCCTTCTCGCAAATCAACCGCTTCACCGTCAGCTCTCCATCCAGGGCTGCCACAACCACCCGTCCATTTTCTGGACTTTCTGAACGATCAACCACCAAAAAGGCCCCATGCTGGATGCCGGCTCCGATCATGGAATTCCCTGAAACACGCACACAGTAAGTCGCTGCCGGATGTCGGATCAACAGTTGATTAAAATCCAGAGTCCCTTCCTTAAAATCATCGGCAGGGGAAGGGAAACCCGCTGCAATGGCTGCGGTAAAGACAGGAATCTGAGCAGGCGAAACGACACCCTTGCAGGGGAGAAGAGCCATGGGATTTCTCCTTAAATTGTATCTATAACCTCATGCACTATATCGAACATAAGTTCGATTCGTCAAGCCGGTTTGTCGTTCTGTTACGAGCGGCCTACTTTTGTATCTTTCACAGTATGACATCGCCTAGGTGTTTAGCCCCAGAGAGTAGTGGTATAGAATACCGCTACTTTCTGGGACTAAATACTTTAGGTAGTGGTATCCCGTATTTGGAGTGTCAGGAATGTCGTGCCCCCAATATTAAGGATCAGCTGAATTGCCAAATAGAATTTATTTGTGATAGTCAATCTGATTTAATCCCATATCGTGTCGCAGTAGTCCTCCATGTCCTCGGTATCCTTGACCTGAAGCTTTGTTCTTTCCGGTCGAGCGGCCACAGGATAGTATAAACCGCCTTCAATATATCCTCCCAAACCACAATTCAGATCCCAAACTCAACTTAAATCAAAATAAAAACATGCCCCTGGCCAGACTCGAACTGGCACGATATTGCTATCAACGGATTTTAAGGCCGTAAGGCACTTTCAAATCATTTTTACCGGTTTATTTCTCAAGGACCCTGATGATACGCTGCTTTCAGTCCCAAAATATGGCTATAAATCGGGATACCCAAGGAGCCTTGATTATCTCTCTGAGGTTATCACTTTTACTGGCGTCAAGTTCACTATCAAATCTATGGTAACGCCCGTTTTTTTTAGCAACAAGCCCTCAACCAAACGTACTTGATTAGGGTGGATGTCAATTTCCTTCCCCTGAACCGTAACGATCATTCTAGCGGGCTTGGCAAATAAGTCGGTTTGAATGCTCAGAATATTTATTCCCTTAAAAGTAACCGTATCCTGTCGCAAAATTCGAGTTAATTCTATTTCCATGGTTTTCTTTTGCTGAATAGAATAAAGACTAAAACTTAAGGGGATGGCAAGAATCAATAACGATACCCCAGGAAAAATCAGGGAAGTAAGCGTTTTTTGATAATGGCTGAGCCGGATCAGCATAAACGCAAAAACACCACTAAATAGAATACTAATCAGGTTAGTGAGAAATAACAGCGATGCCCCAGTGTATATCTCATACTTGCCCAAGGCAAAACCAATGCCTACAACACATAACGGCGGCAGTAGTGAAATAGAAACAGAAACACCATAAAGAGTCCCACTTAAATGTTTTCTGACCCTGGCGTAACCAGCCAGAAAGCCTGTGGCCAGGGCCACAAATAAGTCCAACAAACTGGGCTTGATACGGGCCAGCACTTCATCTGTAATACTTAAATTGGGAAAAGGAAGGCTTAATAAATAACTTAAGAAAACCGCAAGAAAAATCCCTGAAAGCAGTGTGAAGGTTGAGCGCACCGCAAAAGGAACATTTCGTGTCAAAGATGAAAATGAAATTCCCAGAATCGGCTCCATTAAAGGGGCAATCAGCATCGCGCCAATAATGACCGCCGCACTGTTCAACAACAAGCCAAATGTGGAAATAATTGTGGCTAAGATCAAGAGAATATAAAAATCGACATTCGGCCTGCTTACAGGATTGAGCGCGTCGTATACATCCTGGTAGGAGTGCGTTTGGTGAGAAAAGCGCATCGATCAACCTCTAATACTAAGCCTGCAGGATTCTTTATAATGACACAACTAACTCTGGAATAAAAGCATGCTGGAGTACTTAGGAACCCTGGTTGTCTTACATTGTTAACGCTAAGGCGCTTCTGCAAACAAATTCAAGCCTATCCAGAATGGGAATCCTTGATGGAAAAAGCTTCCCACGACATATACCCCTTCTCGCCCTTTCGGGCGAAGGGAACTTTTTCTCTTGATGAGGTTCTTTTTTCGAAAGACAAACTATAATAGCAGTAGTTGTTCTACTGACGCTTTCAATCCAAAAGCCTGAAAAACTCCCTCAATTATAGCTTTTTCTGATTTCATTTGTTTGATGAGTGGTTCTGATGTTAAAAAAGACTACGCAATCTATGGCTTTAAATTACGGACTGATTGGAAATGGCCGAATTTGCGCATTGGTTTCTCAATCAGGAAGCATTGACTACTTATGTATGCCCGCATTTGATAGCCCCTTTGTATTTGATCGGCTACTCGATGAGGATAATGGGGGGTATTTTTCCATTAGCGCCGCAACACCAGAAACATACACCATTGAGCAGCAATACGAAAGAAACAGTAATGTTTTACTGACACGCTACACCTCAGAGCTATCCTCATTTGTGATCCACGACTTTATGCCCCGCTGGGAAATTTGGGATGGCAATCAATCACACACTCCGCCAAAGCTTTGTCGTTATATTGAAATTATTAATGGAGAACCCGAGATTACGGTCCAGTTTCTCCCGCGCAATGGATACACCCCAAAACACTGTGAGTATATTATCCTTAACCCTACGACCATTCAATGCGATCACGCGGATAGTCAACTTTTTTTGGTGTCCAATATTCCGCCTGACCAAATTTTAGGGAAGACAAACATTCGTTTAAAATCCGACAGCTTTTTCATGTTGTCCTATGAGTTTCCATCACAGGAAACCTCGGTTTCTTCCGTCAAGGTTAAGCTAGAAAAAACCAATAGTTACTGGCACCGGTGGACAAAGCATTGCTATTTGCAAGATGAATACCAGAAAGAAATTATTCGCTCAGCCTTAACCCTGAAGTTGATGATTTATGAACCAACAGGCGCTATTATCGCAGCGGCAACGACCAGCGTCCCAGAAATTATAGGTGGAGCTCGCAATTGGGATTATCGCTATTGCTGGATTCGTGATTCTTTCTTTACAGTGAACGCACTTTTGAAGATTGCCAAATTTGAGGAAACAGAAAACTATATTTCCTACCTCTCAAAGATCATATTAACTCACCCTGATTACCTGAAGCCGCTTTACACCATTGAAGGTCATAGCGTGCCCATCGTCTCCACATTGGATCATTTGCCCGGATTTCACCAAAGCAAACCCGTTCGTATTGGGAACGACGCCACCTTACACCATCAAACCGACGCTTACGGTGAAGCCTTGCTGAGTATCTACCCGGCCTTTTTTGATGAGCGGATTCTAAGTAAAGCTCAGGATCTGCTTTGGAACTGTGCCGAACGGCTGGTCACACAGGCTATTGAAAAGTTTCCTGAAAAAGACAATGGTATTTGGGAGATTGGTGATCGTCCCGATCACTACACCTTTTCCAAGTTGTTCTGCTGGGTTGCTGTTGACAGAGGATGCAGAATCGCTCAGAAACTGCATAAAGTAAGCACTTACAAACAATGGAATCAGCAGCGAAAAAAAATGAAAGAGGAAATTCTTCTAAAGGCCTGGAATGAAAATGTTCAAGCCTTCACCCAGGTCTTTGGTGGGGACGATCTGGATGCCAGTACGTTGCTGATGCCAACGCTGGGATTTATTGACCCCAAGGACCCTAGAATGCTATCCACATTGCAGCGTTCTGAGGAACAACTGGTGTTTGACGGCCTAATGTTCAGGTATACCAACCACGATGGACTAGGCAAGCCTGAAAACGCTTTTACGATTTGCACCTTTTGGCTGATTGATGCCCTGACCCTTTCCGGGCAAAAACGAAAAGCCCGCAAATACTTTGAAAACCTGCTTTCTTTCGGAAATCATCTTGGACTCTTTTCTGAAGATATCAACCAACGTACCGGTGAACTGACTGGAAATTTTCCTCAGGGCTACACCCACGTTGCCATCATAAATTCCGCCATGTTACTTGCGGAAAGTTAACCGAGAAGGATCTTATACATGAACGAAACCGAAGCATCCATTAAAATTACGAGCAAAACAGATATAGAGAATGCTTTAGGACGTCTAGTAATCGTATCGAATAGAGAGCCTTACACTATCAAGTATCATGGAAAAGATATCTGTCTGGAAAAAACGCCTGGAGGTCTTGTTTCAGCCTTGGATCCGGTTTTAAGGGAGCGAAATGGCCTGTGGATTTGTTGGGAGGGAGCGACTAAAAAAATTGCTGAATTCGATGATGTATCAGTACTAGATGATGATATTGACTGGGAAGCATTGGAACTACCTTATCAAATTCAGTCAGTCTCGTTGTCCGAGAAAGAAATCAATCACTACTACTACGGCTATGCCAATACCCGAATTTGGCCGTTGTTTCATTACTTTGTCTCTCGTTGCAATTTTTTTGATGAACGCGACTGGCCCAGTTATTTGAGCGCCAATCAAAAGTTTGCCGATGTGGTTGTTGAACACACATCAGACAATGATTGGATTTGGGTACAAGATTACCACTTATTGCTGGTTCCTGAAATGGTGCGTTTACAGGCAGAAAATCGTAAAATTGCTTTTTTTCTACATATTCCTTTTCCCGCAGTTGAGGTCTTTAAGGCTTTACCACGTAGGGACATTATTTTAAGAGGCTTATTAGGGAGTGACCTGATTGGTTTTCATGTGCCCGAGTATGTAGAATATTTCCTGGATGCCGTTGAGCGGCTCCTTCCACCTTCAGAGGCTCAAGTAGATCACGCGCGTGGGTGCGTTTTTTATCAAGGTCGAACCATTCAGGTTAAATCATTTCCGATTAGCATTGATTTTATGCAAATTGAAACAATGGCATCCTCAGAAGAAATTCAGAAGAAAGTAAAAAAACTTAAAGAAGATTACGGGGAGCAAAAAATAGGATTAAGCGTTAATCGACTTGATTATTCTAAAGGGATTTTAGAGAATCTAGAATCTATTCGACTTTTTTTTGAAAAGTACCCGGCTTACAAAAAACGATTTTGCTTTATCCAAATTGCCGCTCCAACTAGAACCGAAGTGCCTGAATATCAGAAAATGAAAGAGGAAATTGATCAGGCCGTAGGTAGAATCAATGGGTTTTTGGCGGAAGATAATTGGGTACCCATCCATTATTTTTATCGTAGTTTTCCGATGGATGATATCCTCCCCTATTTCATACTGGCTGATGTGGCTATGGTCACCCCCTTACGAGATGGTATGAACCTTGTCGCTAAAGAGTATTGTGCCGCAAAAATCGACCTCAATGGGGTTTTATTGCTGAGCGAATTTACAGGCGCCGCATCAGAATTGAAAGAAGCAATGCTGATCAATCCTTTCTATATTGAACACGTTGCCGACACTCTACATGAAGCGCTGCATCTTCCTGCGGTGATTCGTGAAGATAAAATGTATGCGCTTCGCGAGAATATTCGTCAAAACGATATTCATTACTGGGTCAATTGTTTTATGGATGCTTTCCAGGATGCCGTCTGTTATAGCTAGTCATTGGCGTGTTGAGCAAGAAAATCTGGCCTTAATGCTGGATTATGATGGCACACTTACACCTATTGTGAAAAATCCGGATCATGCCTTCATTTCCACCGACCGTGTGGAAATCCTTCGCTTGTTGGCTAGGCATCCTAAAATTCATCTAGCCATTGTCAGTGGTCGTTCTGTTTCAAAACTATTAGAATTTATGCGACCGCTGCAAGACGAAAAAATTCTGTTTTGTGGGTTACATGGCGGTGAAATCTATGATCCTAAACTCAAAGACTTTTTACTATCGCCAGAAAAGACAATTGGCTTGAACTTTTTGACCCGCTTTAAAGAAGACCTACTATTGGCACTTAAAAACTTTAATTGGATTCAACAAAGCCTTTTGATTGAAGATAAAAATTACTCATTGGCATTGCATTACCGTAATGCTGAACCGCTCACGAAGCATGCTGCAATTAGCCTGTTTGAAAAGAAGTTTCATTCATCAGCAGAACTGGTCGAATCATTTAAACTTCAACCCGGCAAGGAAGTGCTGGAAGTATTGCCAAAATCGTTTGACAAGGGACAATGCGTAAATTTTTTATATCACTTATGGCGGAAAACGAATTCTGTTTACCCTGTTTATGTCGGCGATGATTTAACTGATGAGTTTGCGTTTCAGGCGGTTAATCGACTCAAGGGCCTCTCCGTGTGTATCGGCAAACCCCTAGATCAAACAGAAGCGAAGAACACACTCACTGCTATTGATGAACTTTATAAAACCCTTGAAGGGATCTTTTAATAACTTTGAAGGTTTAGAATATCTGTGCCGAGATTCTGTATACCTGGTTGAGACACTTATCCATAATAAATATCCTGCCTGTAAAGGCTCCAAATCTCTTGAGTGAGTCAGTAGTGAAAGACCTTCTTTGTTTTAGACAATTAGATCAGTTATTTAATACCTGTTTTTCTGACTTGAACTAGTGTATTTTTCGTTTAAGGTCATATGGTTTAAACGACTATTCTCTCTCCCCACCTCTCTCAAACGCTTGGCTTCACTTACAAACATCTCCTCATATTTATTTTTCTCTTAAAACAACTATTGCTAATTAATTGAATTTGATAACATCAGACAGTTTTTCCATTTCAGGCAAGGTGAAATCTTGTCGATACTTTTTAATTTCTTTAGCCATAATTTCAGCCCATTCCTGCAAAAGTCTTGCTTCCAAAGCTAAATGTGCTCGCCTATTACTATCTAAATTGGCTTTTTGAGTACTGCTGCCCAAAAGTTCACTAATCCGGGCCTCATATTCGTTAATGACTGTATGTTTTAAACAGTCGATAGCTTGTTCAGCGTTTTCAGCAGTAATATTGTTAGTTATATATGAAACCAATTCAGAATTAAATTGAGACAGTTTAGTATCTGGGTTCTGTATCACTTTTTTTGTGTATTCAACAATATTAGCTAATATCTTCATATCCAGAAGTCCAGCAAACAATTGAGCACCGGGTCGTGCCAAAGTGAATGACATCAATGACCACGCAGTGACAGGGAATCGACTTGGCCGTTTTTCACCCTGATGAGCCAAGCCATACAGCAAATGGGTCAATTCATGCTGCAAGCTCAGCTTAAAGCCCTTATTTTTTAAATTGTCTAGCTCGGTATCCCGTATAAAAATATCGCCGAGATGAAACACTCCATTTTCCTTTTTGTAAGCACCACCAAAAAGCGCAAGCGCACTGCCTTCTTCTGGATTTTGAGGTTGGGCTACTCTTAGGCCTGCTCGAAACTGAGGATGTAAGTATTTTTGTAAGGATTTGTTGAAAATCTGGTTACTTTCTTCTGCCCAACTAATAGCACCTTTTTTTTTTTTAGGCATTAAAAATATTATCGTAACAATCATCCACAATTTTTGTGGCCAATTGCCTACGTTGTTGGGATGTCTCTAGCCCTGAAGGTATTGGAAAAGCCTGTTCACTGACGGTTGCTTGAACTGAAGTCCGGGTTACAGAGTTTTTCAACTCGGAAACAGGAGGCTTTTTCCTGACCAGTAGATAACCTGCTATCCCTAAAGCTGCAGCAGCGGCCGCTCCACCGGCAATCAACAACGGACTTTTCTCTGATTTACCTGATAACCTATTGTAGGGCTGCGGGGATATCATCGGTTTTGGCTGGATGCCAGGCCGTGGAGTAAATGAGTCCAGAGGTAAGGCGCCTGTAGCCGCAAGCAAAGGGATAGTATTTGCATAAGGCAGTATGGGAACTGGCTTATACTGAGGGAGCATAAAAGCTGAATTATATGCTTGTGGAAACACTTATATTAATAACCACTTGTATTAAACATTGTATGTAAATCTAAACCGCTCAAGAAAAGATTGCACCCCAGATACACGGCCTTCTTCATAAATGTTCGGAATAATCCCTTAACATACTAATATTGATCTTATGATATAATCCTTCAAGAAAAAAGCCCTTGGTATAGCACACCATAGGGCTGAAATTGTATTGTAAATTTATGAGGGTATTATAGCATAGTGGCGCAATTAAACGCTCCCGATTGGTGGGAGCTTGGATGTACATTTTTGATTATGCTTTTTACAGGGTTGACTGCTTACCTTCAATATATTCAACTACGACCCATGATTTTTATTAAATTTTCACACACAAATGACGATATTCTATATTTGGATCTTGTTATACAGAATAACTCAAGAAAACTAATTCATATTACAGAAATAATGCCAACACGTCCGTTTGGTTTAAAAATAAGTGATTGCAATTATGTTCATGAATATATACCCGGCAAAGGATCAATGAAGCCCAAAAAACCAATACATGAGTCCATTAAAGTTGAAATAATAGTCCCACCGAATTCAACCGAATCTTACCGTTTATATTTATCAGTTGAGAATGACTTTTTTATAGAAAATACCACTCTAATCATGTCATTGCGAATACTTGCCAATTCTTTTACGGAAAAATACAAAATAATTGAAGTGAAAACCATCATACCCATGCTGATCGATAAAAGTAGCTCTCCGCTAATCACGCCAATACCGCCTGTTTAAGTAACGCATTCATCATATTCGGGTTGGTTTTGTTTTTGTGGCTACGGTTGTTGTATCTGAAACAAAACTCATTGACATATTCTTGTAAGTATTTTGCCGAAAGCTGATGGTATACGCCTATTATACCTCTTTTTAAAGTGGCCCAAAAAGACTCGATATTGTTGGTGTGAATGATTCCGCTTGCAAACGATTCAATATGGTTAATCCGCAAGTGAACGTGATTCGTTCTTTTCATTACGTTGTAACCTTTGAACTCATCAGTCATGACTAGTAGAGGGGTTTTAGCTACCTGATTAACGATTTCCAATAACTGCTTACCGGTTAGCTTCTTACCTTCTTTGTTAGGCTTTGCAACTTTGGCATGAACCTTCTTGTTTTCACGGTCAATAACACCCACTACAGGAGTTTTCTTTGTTCCACGACCTCTTTTTGGCATATCATCATCGTCATTATCTTTCCCTTTGCGAGGCTTGCCGCCGATATAAGTCTCATCAATTTCAATCACTGTATCAATAAATTCCTGATTTTCAATGTTGCCCATAGCCAATCGGATCTGTTTCAGCATACGCCAAGCAGTTTTGTAGGTTACGCCTATTTCCCTCATTAACTGGTAGCCACTAATACCCTTTTTGCCATTCAAGAATAAATGAATGGCATACATCCACTTACAAAGATCAGTACTGGAGTTTTCAAAAATCGTATCTTTAAAGATAGAAAAAGTATTCAGGCAATCAGCACAATGAAAAACCTTGGGGCGTTCATTCTTTTGGTAAACCTTAATCGATCCACAATGATGACAGGCAACACGGCCAGAATAACGAATCTGAATGAAATGAGAAATAACCGCTCTCTCATCTGGAAACTTTTTCAGAAATTCAAAGAAGTCCATTGCCTGATCCTTATCGCTTTACCTTACCATAATAAGGTAAAGGCGTTAGTACGTCAAGGGATTATTGCGTAAATGTTTACCTGTTTAATACCCCCAAATATAGTACGTATACAAAAGCCCGAATACAAATGGCAAGCGAAAAGTGTCCCACTTCGTCGGAGTAAAATTGCTTCATTGCATAGTGTCGCCTACTTCCCTGTCTTCATATTGGCAATGATTACACCGATTTTCCAGATCCATCCAGGGGTGCTTCCGCTGAGGAGACTTTGCTTGTTGCGGGCGAGGTCGGGATGTTAAACTTTTTAATGGTGTAACACGGCTTGATATAAAATTTCTAGAAGTAGGCGATCCTGGGCTTATGTTCAAGTTTTTTTAGGACGCCGCCAAATTCAGGCTTTCGATCACCGGTTTCATATTTTCCCCATCGTTTTTTCTAAAACTTATTGATAAGGCCTCATTCAGTTGAACAGTCCAAATCTTAAGAGGGGTTAGAATCTTATGAATAAACAGGAAGTGACTTTGCTGGATTTGTTTAATCAGGAAGTAAAAGCAGATTGCAGCAAACTGGTTGAATATGCACTTTCCGGGAAATTGGGTGGCTTTACCGGAATGCCTACGGCGGTGGCACAAACGGCAGAGATATACATGCGCTTGGGCTTTAGTGGAAGGCTAACGGTTGAAAACACTCAGCTTTTAAGGCAAGCCCTTTTGCGCCATTTGGAGATTTCTCAAAATCACAGCCGCTTATGGGTGCATCCAGATCCGGATGCCCAAGCGTTAGCTCAGGTCTGGCAGGAACAAGGGGAGTCCCTGGAGCGGTGGAATCAGTTCATGGAAGCTTTTCATCGCATTAAGGATCTTAAAATGGCTTATGATTTGGCATTTGATGGATTTCCTTCCCGTCCATTGCAATTCAGAAACGATGAAGCCCGGCTGATTTTTATGACAATGCTCAAAAACGAGCAGCAGGCTTTTATTGGTAAGCAAGAGAGTGTGTCTGTTTTTACCGTGAAAATAAACGACTTGGCTGGGAATCTGGAACCCACGCATGCTCGGCTCTTTGATTTATTGTGGGATGGTGAACCTCACCCAATCAAGGCGCTTCTGTTGGATCTATTTGGCAGTAGAACTGAAACACCCGGCACCAGAAATCATTTAAGCCGTCGAATATCCGAACTGAATCATAAATTAAAAGAGTTTTGGGGACAACCGCCTGAAAAGAGTTGGATTCAGCGTTGTCAGGTAAATGGTCGTTCCGGTTATCGACTCTTCAAGGGGAAAGTAGCGCATTAAATTATTTTCCGGAAAAATCCGGAAAATAATTGGGGTAGCTTGTTGCTATACAAGCAACCGAGGTAAACAACAATGCCCCTTTCGATTACTTTCATTCAACTCTCTCATATTCAGCTACCAACCAAGCGCCTTAAATCTCATCCGGTCAAGCACATTCAACAGATTGCCGATAGTATTCAGGCCTTTGGCTTTAATGATCCCATCGCTGTGGATGAAGCCGGTGAAATTGTGGAAGGCGTGGGTCGCTATCTGGCAGCACAACGGCTGGGGCTAGAGACCCTTCCCGTGATCCGGTTGAGCCATCTCAGTGAGGCACAAAAAAAGGCGTATCGGATTGCTCATAACAAGATTGCCAGCAACACAGGCTTTGATCTGGCGGCCTTGCGGAGTGAATTTGAAGCCTTGTGCCAGCTGGATGAGTCTTTGCTGTCCTTGACCGGCTTTGAGCGCATCGAACTGGATGATTTGTTGAAACTGCGGGAGTTGCCGGAACTGGCCCCGGAATTAACCGAGTCGCTGAGTGAGAGTAAAACGGTAAACTGCCCGCATTGTGGAGGGTTGGTTCATGTCTAGCCTTGTTCTGAAACCTGCGCTTAAAGTGTTGAGTTTATTTGCCGGGTGTGGCGGATCCAGCCTGGGGTATAAACTGGCGGGTGGCCAGGTGGTGGCCGCAGTGGAACGGGATCCGCATGCGGTACAGATTTACCGGGCCAATCATCCGGAAACCCTGCTACTGGATGGGGATATTACCACACTGGCGCCTGTTGAGATTATGGCGCAATTGGCTCTCCAGGCGGGGGAACTGGATATACTGGATGGATCTCCCCCGTGTCAGGGTTTTTCGCTTGCTGGCAAGCGGCAGGTACAAGATCCCCGCAACCGCTTGTTTGAAGAGTACGTGCGTTTTTTAGAGGCCTTTCAGCCCAAAGCCTTTGTTATGGAAAACGTGCCAGGGTTGGTGACCGGCAAAATGCGGGGGCTTTTTCATGAGATGATCCAGGCCTTGCAAGGGGTGGGGTATCGGGTGTCTGCCCGGATTTTAAATGCCGCGCACTATGGGGTGCCTCAGGCCCGGCGTCGAGTCATTGTGGTGGGCATTCGACAGGACTTGGGATTAATTCCCAGACACCCGGTGCCAGAGACCCATGCCATCGGTTTTCAAAGGGTCATCCAGGGGTTGAATGAGCCGGGTTTAGTGCAAGTGCCAGTGGGCAGAGCGTTGGCCATCGCCAAGGCTTTAAAGCCCGGGGAGTCGGGGGCTGATTTGCATGAGCATTACCAGCAGAAAGGTCATGATTTTTCCTTGCAGCGGCTCAGTTGGCACAAGCCGAGTCCCACGGTGTGCAAGACCATTCGAGCCGGTCAATGTGGCTTATTGCACCCAGAAGAAGATCGGTTTCTGAGCATTGGGGAGTTAAAACGGGTGTGTTCATTTCCCGATGATTATGTCTTGTTTGGCACGTTTGAACAGCAATGGGGACGCTTGGGAAACGCCGTTCCTCCCCTGCTGATGAAAGCAGTGGCCCAGTCTGTTATGAATCAGTTGAAAGGAGTGGATCATGCCTCGGCCTCCTAAACGCTTGTCTAAACAGGATATTAGTGAAATCGAGATGCTGGCTGGTCTTGGCCTGGCTCAGGAGCAGATTGCCGATATCAAGGGAATTTGTGTGGAAACCCTGGTGAAATATGCGGGCAAAGCGTATCAGGTGGGCAAAGCCAAGGCCATTGCCAGAGTATCGAAGACCGCCTTTGAGATGGCCGCCTCTGGCAAGCAACCCAGTATGACCATGTTTTATTTAAAGACTCAGGCAGGCTGGCGAGAGAAAGTCACCATTCCAGAGGAACTGCTGAAACTATTACGACAGGCAGAGGAGAAATAGGCCATGGGTTTACAGATGAAATCTGAACATGCACGATATGATGCGAACAACTGATTTTAAGTTTGATTCGTTTCAACATTATCCAGCTTTTTCATTAAAAGGCTTGATAGTGAGAGAAGATGAATAGCCCAATCTGGCTCTATCACTAAATTTGAATGAGCTTTAGGATTGCGGATGCCCTTCATAGCACCAGCAAAAATTCTCATGTATCCAGAATTAATGTTTTTACCATCGTCTGTAGATAAGTCCCCAAGAGGTATAAGAGGATTTTTTTCTGAAAAAACCCTTTCCATTAATGGGGCTCCGTCTAGAGTTCTCCCGTCTTTACCTACAATTTTTTCTAAATCATTTCGTTCTTCCACAAGACGCTTTACGCGAACATTTACTTCTTTAAAAGCAGACTCTACAGCATCTGCGTAGTGTCCATCCTCAAACCTTTTTTGAGAAGTTTCACATATCTGGGGGTGAAATAAGCCCCACCATTGGTCATAACAGCCAACTTTAATTTGAATCTTTTTCATTTCGTCTGACTGAAGATTCATTTTTGCCTGAACACCAGCCAGTTTGATACTAACTGTTATGGTCGAAATCAGTTTTTTAAAATCTTCGTCTAATGGAAAAGGGCCAATTTTCTCCCCTTCAGTGAGATTCAAAGTGATTGAATCTCCATTGTTAACCCAACTTGAAAAACCTCCAAATTCCATTAGAGGCTCTAAAATAGTTTCCAATTCATCCCAAGTGTACATAAAACTATAAAGTTACCTGCAATAAAGCATGCCCCTGGCCAGACTCGAACTGGCACGATATTGCTATCAACGGATTTTAAGTCCGCAGCGTCTACCATTCCGCCACAGGGGCACGCTTCCCCCTTATCCTAACAAAAGGCACTTCTCTTGCACAGTCCTTCCCTCAAAAATCTTTCACCCCTGAAACACGCCCTCGAATCTTTGATTTTTACTGCTTAGGAAGCGAAAACCTCGCGAATGCCCGCAGATCGCCCAGCAATATGCCTTGCATAACAAGATGCGGTGCATACTATAATGAGATCCTGATTGAGCAGAGGGGCTGTCATGCGCACGCTATTTCCAGAAATCGAACCGTACAATCACTTTTATCTGCCCGTGTCCGGGGGGCATACCCTGTATGTGGAAGAAGTGGGCAACCCCCAGGGGCAACCGGCCCTGTTTCTCCACGGCGGCCCCGGCGCTGGCATTTCCACCAACCACCGCCGCCTCTTCGACCCAGCGCATTACCGCATTATCCTGTTTGATCAACGGGGCGCTGGGAAAAGTCGCCCCCATGCCTCCCTGGAGCAAAACACCACCTGGGATCTGGTGGCCGATATGGAGGCCATTCGAGCGCACTTGAACATCGATCGCTGGCTGGTCTTCGGTGGCTCCTGGGGCAGCACGCTGTCTCTGGCCTACGCCCAAACCCACCCGGAACGGGTCTCCCATCTGGTCTTACGGGGCATCTTCCTGTGTCGCCCTGAAGAGATCGAATGGTTCTATCAGCAAGGCACCAGCTGGATTTTTCCCGAGTTCTGGGCGGAGTATTTGAAACCTGTGCCCCCGGAGAAGCGGGATACCATGGTTCGAAGTTACTACGAACTCCTGACCAGCCCCAGTGAACAGACCCGACTGGAAGCGGCCAGAGCCTGGAGCAAGTGGGAAGGGGCCACCTGCAAGCTCAAGCCCGACCCCACCGTGATTGATCACTTTGAAGAAGCGCATCATGCTTTGGCTATGGCCCGGATTGAGTGCCATTACTTCATCCACAATTGCTGGCTACAACCCAGCCAGCTGCTGCGAGACGCCCACAAAATCGCCCACATCCACACCTGGATTATTCACGGGCGCTACGATGTGGTTTGTCCGGCCCAAAACGCCTACGAACTGAGTCAGGTCTTGCCCCAGGCAGAGCTGCGTATTATCGCGGACGCCGGACACGCCTACGATGAGCCGGGAATTCTGGATGCCCTGCTGGAAGCCACGGAGCGCTGCAAGCAACCCATTCCGGCCATTGGCTAAACCTGACTACCCAAATCAGGGGATTCAATGGACTGAGTCCTGACCCTTGGCCTATTGCCGACCTATTTGCACCCTATTTACAGCCTGTTTAAACCCTATTTAACAAGGGCCTGCACGCTTCGAAAGGCAGGATGCTCACAATCGCCCAGCAGCTCAAACAAAGCCGCCTCCACCGAGGATGGCACCACACCGGATTGAACCATGCGGGCAATGGCCGCTTTATGGTTGTGTTTGGCCCGGGACTGAACCGCATCGCTCATAAGATGCACCTGAAACCCTCGCTCTAGCAACTGATGCGCCGTTTGCTGCACACACACATGGGTTTCCAACCCGCACAGGATAACCTGTTCTCGTTCCAGGCTATTTAAGAATGCCAGAATATCGGGGGACTCTCCACAGCCGAAGCTGGTTTTCTCAAAGGTGGCCGCCGCCACCGGTAGTAAATTTTTCAAGGTCTGGACGGTTTGGCCCAACTTGTGAGGCACCTGCTCGGTGACCACCATAGGGACAGCCAATAAGTCACAGGCCTGAATCAGGGTGGCAATGCTTGCCGTCAAACGGTCGGGATGGCTCATGGCAGGCAGTAGCTTCTCTTGCACGTCCACCACCAACAGTATGGCCTGATCCGGCCGTAATAAATAACGATGACCTTGATTGTCCATGACCATTCCCCTCCGATTCACGACGGTCTTGCTATTTCAGTACGGCCTGAATGGATTGGATGAATTCAGCAGCCGTTTTAGGACGGGGCGGATTGGTTTCAAGATTGAACGTATCCACCATCCTGCGTTGCTGGTTGGGGAACACCACATAAAAAGTGGGGTAGCCTTCCGCTCCGAATTCGGACATTAATTGCTGCTCGGCCTGGCCATTGTCCGGGGCAATGCGCACGTGGGGATAATTTTTCAGGAAGGCCTGCATTTCGGGTTTGGCCAGGACATTCGCGGCGAAGTCTTTACAATGGGGGCACCAGGTGGCGTAAAAATACAGCAGAATCGGCTTGTAGGTTTGGGCCTGAACCTGGCGGGCTTCCTGATAGCCCTTGGCATCCTCAAACCAGCCATTAAAACTCCGGGTGACCTCTTTCTGTTCGTTCAGAGAACGATAAATAACCACCCCGCCCAAGGCCATAATCAATAAAATCAACCCAATCAGAGCGCCATTGATTAACGACAAGCCTGTGAAACGCCTTTTTGGTGACATGCCTTGCTCTCTCGCTCTAATTCAATCACAACGGTGAAAAACCATTTCTATTATGACACAGTCCGGCAGCCTAAATGGTTTTGACCACCACATCACCCGTCAAGCGGCACTGGCAGGACAGCCGGTCATTGGGGGACAGATAGAACACGGCTTCTTCCACCACGGACTTGGGACAAACGTTTTCCTGACCTTCCTGAATGGTAACAATGCAGTTGCAACAAGCACCCATGCCCCCACAACGGTCATGGACGCTGACATTGAGCAGATGGGCGGCCTCTCGCAAGGTGGTCTCCCCATCAATCTCTATGGATTGTCCACTGGGTAAAAAAGTAACTTTCGGCATAATACGCTTTCTTGCTCTCTCTGAATGTCATTCAACGTCAGGGTTAGGCGACTGAAGGGGGCCACCTGTCTATCATACACCGTCAGTGGCCCTGCCGATCAGCAAAGGCGGTTTTCACAGAAAAGCATCCCACCTGCGGGCCTTTCAGCCATCTGTGGAGAAAGCGTTTTCGAGGTGCAGGATTTCTGCCGGTTTATGATTACCGGGGAAAAAGACACTGAGCAGATCGAAACGAACGCTACTTTCGGCGTGACCGGGATGAGCGGCCAAATAGGCTTCCGCCAGGTGGAGCATTCGTTGCACCTTCTTGGAGTGAATGGCCTGAAGCGGGCTTTCCAGAAACCGGGTTTTGCGGGTTTTAACCTCCACAAAGACCAGCACGTCCAAAACAGGATCATAAACAATGAGGTCAATCTCTCCCAACCTACCACTACGCCAATTACAGGCTTCCACACGAAAGCCCTTGGTTTTAAGGAAGGATTGCGCGATTTCTTCGCCCCGGCTACCGGTTCGATGAGAGGAGATAGTCATAGAAAAGATAATACAGCAATTAGGCCCTAACTGGCCCTGTAAGCGTTTGGCCCTTGCTGTCTGCCTTGAAGGAGCTTAACCGAAGGTCTTGAATGTGGATTCGATGTTTTTCCCAATCACCTTTCGAACCGCGTCAATTTCGGTTTGAACCGCTTCACGCTGGGTATCTACCCTTCTTAACTGAAGCTCCAGGGACTTATCAATGGCCTGAATGGCCGCCACCCGAGCCTGAAGCTGCTGCGCCTCTGGCCCTTCCGGTTCCAGGTTGGAGGCAATGGTAAACAGGGCTCCGGTCACGTTTGCCAACTGCATGCGAGCCTGGTTGATAAATTGCCCTTGTATCTCCAGATCACTTTTCCGGGCGGTGAGTGTCATGTATCTGGCTTGACTTGCTGCAAAACCCATTTGTTTCTCCTTTATAGAGAGATTGGACTCAGCCTATCCAAAATGCTTTATAAATATATAAAGGAGAATTGAACTGTAGTATTGATCGATATCTTATGATTGTTAAAATATTTTAACAATATATTTTTTTTGCATCAGGGCACGGATTTTCAAGAGGCCCCAAGACACCGTCAGTAAAGAAGTTAATCGTTGCGTGAAATCTTGCCCGCCCCGCTATCAATGGTTTGCCGGGTGGAAATTGGCACAGTGTAGTCTGGATCCACCATCAGGTTCAACATAATCTCCTCATCCTTGCTCAGGCTGGGGAAAGAAACACCAACCTGATGTTCAAAAGTCTGCCAGTCGTATTGGATGTGCTTGATCAGGCCCCGAAGGACGCAGTCCTCCCCTTTACAGTTGAATTTAAACTGATACGACTGGCCAATGGTCAGCTTTAGCATGGCCCGCTGGGCCGCGTAACGCAGGGCCAGACCGCTGGCAGTGCCATTAACCGCCAAAAACAGGGTTTGGGAATCGACCAGCAATACTGGAAAATCAACCATTCTGCGAGGTTGTTGACGACGATCCGGGTGGGTGGATTTTTGAATGGGGGTACACACGTGGATCAATTGATGGTCTGCTTCTTCAATCTTCAGCACGGTGACCGAGACGGTATCAAAACTCCGGGCCGTCTCCCCATAGGAAGGCAAGTCCATATAAATGCGCGTGCCAAGGGGAACCTGATGATCGCCCCGCTTTTTGGAGCTGAGAACCAGACGGACTTCTTGATTGTTGGCCTCAATAATATCCAGATAACAAGCGGCAAAGACGTTCTTGTTAATCTGAAAGCGACCTTTACTGATTGCTTTGCTCACTCCGTTGGCCTGTTGGGATTGGGAACACTAAAAAAGCTCAGTCTTAACCATACTACCATACTTGGCATGGCCCGATCGGCGGCACTCTCTTGCTATTACCCGAACAGACACTTGTTCTTTTCAAAGCATGGGGCTTACAATAATTATAAACCGCCGACTGTGACTCATTTCCTGTTTTATAATCCCTGCCCCGCCCATAATCACCAGAGATTTGGCCGGGGCGCATCACTGATAATTTTTAACGGTTACCCATCATTAATTTTGTGGGGATTTCGGAACAACTTGGGTTTAGAAACAGTCCTCTCTATAGTAATAGGAAGGGTGCTTGAAGCTGATGATGCAGAGACGCTATTTTGGGCTCCAGCTCTTTTTTGGGGTTGTGTTGACCGTGTTCATGGCCTCCGCACCGGTAATGGCCGCTCCAGCCCAAGGGAGTACCCAGACGGTACAGACTTTGGAGACGACCCTGTTTGCGGTGCAATACGATCAGGATCCACTGGAGACGCGCGTAGGTCGACTGGAAGAAACCGTCTTTGGCCAGCGGCAAAGCGGTACACTGGATGGCCGCATTGAAAAACTAAAAATCGCTTTATCGCCCAGTACTTTGGGGCCCTTATCGGCACAGCCTAAAAATCCGGTAACCACGCCTAAAGCCAAAGACAGTCAGCTGACGGTGGCTCCCACTAAGGCAACGGCTGGTAACACGGGCAAGAAAACACCGCTCAACCGAACGCCCGCCTCGAATACGGTAACCCGAACCACGTCGCCTGCGCCTGCAGCCGGGGAAAGCGACTATCCCACCATCAGCCAGATGGAACTGAAACTGTTCGGGAAATCCTACCTACAGGAAGATATCACCGTGCGACTGGCCCGTTTGGAAAAAGAGGTCTTCAAAGTGCCCCAGACCGGTGCCTTGTCCGATCGCATGGACAACCTGCAACTGGTGGTGCTGGGAGATACCGGCGTGGCCCCCCCACCTTCCACCGTAATTCCTTACATTGCGGGCAGCAACAATGTGGGTGCCCCCACGGGCCCTTACTCCACCTATACACCACCGCCTTATGGCCAAATGGGTAACGGATACCCTCCCCCGCCAGCCTATGGGGCCCCAAGTCAACCGGGTTATTATCCCGGTTCCCAAGTGGCCACGGGCAATGGTTCAGTGTATGGAAACCCGCCGTTTCCCGGGCAGCCTGTGCCCGGCAATTACCAGCCACAAACTTATGGCATGAGTACCGGCGAACAACAGACCAGCTACCAGCCGGTGATGGCCGCTCCGGGCATGGGTGGCAGCGGGCAGGTTTCTCCTGACTTACTGGCAGCCATGGATGAAGTAGAAAAGCAGGTACTGGGTCACACCTACCCCAGTGAGCCGGTTAACAACCGCCTGGATCGCCTGGAAGCCAGAGTTTTTCATACCACCTCCCCCGAAATGGAACCCAATGAGCGGGTGCAACGGGTGATCGCGGTGGCCTCTGCCGGAGGGGCTCCTTCATCTCCCAAGGCCAAGGCCAAGTCCACTTTTCAGAATTTACTGCCCATCATCCTGACCATTTTGCCCTTAATCCTGCTTTAGGGAGAAATGCCTGCTTAAGGATCATTTTCACGGAAGGGGATTTGGCAGAAGATAAGCACATGTGATGAATGGACAGCGGTGGAGTCATGGCCCTCAGGAGTGAACGCGTACAATCGAAACGACGCCTGTGGATTTCCTCGCCGCAGGGGGCCTGGTGCCTGGAAAGTGGAGAGGACGCTATAATCAGCCTGAATTGGCAGGGAGAAACATCAACAGTCCCGCCTGGAATTTTCGAACAACCGGAAACGGCGCTGGAACATCAGACTCTGGCCCTTTTACATCGCTATTTTCAAGGGGAGACCGTTGCCTTTGACTCGCTGCCGCTGCAACTGACCGGAACACCGTTTCAGCAGGCGGTCTGTAAAGCGCTGGCCGACATTCCCTACGGGGAAACCCGTTCCTACCAGTGGATGGCAGAACGAGTGGGCAGACCCAGGGCCACCCGTGCCGTGGGTGGTGCCCTGGGATATAATCCATTGCCCGTTATCCTTCCCTGTCACCGGGTTATTACCAGCGCGGGTGGCCTGGGAGGGTTCATGAGTGGCCGGGGCACGGACGCTTTGGGCCTAAAGGCAGGCTTGCTGGCTTTGGAAGGGACGACCTTAGGTGTGGTCAGTCCCTTGGCGGTCTTGAATAAAGGTTGACCCTTTAAAAAGCTTTTACCGCCGGACAACTCACGATCAGCCGGGGGCCTGAGTCTCAAACCGATGGCTTCCAGCTCATCTGGCGATGACTGAGACGGCTTGGAAAAGAGCGTTTGCCATTTTTTTTTCATCGGTGTGGGGGAAGTCTCCATGTCCTCGGACGGATGAGGCCGCCACGGCAATGAGGCCTGTGCGGCTTTGGGGCCATCTTGACGGTCGGTATGGCTTGCTTTTTCAGGGCCAGACTGACCGGAACTCCCGCTGGCACTGTCACTGTCGTGACTGTCCAGTTTCCGCTTACGGGCAGCCTGACCATAGCTGGCGGCCAGTTTCACCGCCGCTTGCGGGTCAACCACCCCGTGTCCCTGTTCGGAACGGGGGACATCAGGAAGCGGCACGGCGGTTTGCTTCAGAATTCCCCGTAAATCCGCCGGACTGAGATTGGGATTTTTTTGCAGCATCAGGCTCAGCAGGCCACTGACATAGGGGCTAGCGAAGGAGGTGCCGTTCACCAGCATCTTGGGATTCCCTTTGTAGGGATCCCAGCTGTAGACCATCATATCGGCGCCCGGGGCCAGTACGGTGGGAACCAATTTGGTGTTCAGGCTGTCTCCCCGGCTGCTGAAGTCGGCAATGCGGTGTTGGGCCCGGTTGTGATCATCCCCCTGGGTGTTTAAGGCCCCGGCCAGAATAACCTTGTCCAGAATATAATCGACCGTCTTGGCGTCTTCCCGGGTCAACTTGTCCAAGTCCAGCCCAAAAACACTGAGGGTGCCCACTTTTGGAAAGGCCATGCCTTCGCCCTCGTTTCCAGCGGCGAACACCATCTGAATCCCGGCCTTTTCCGCCAGATCCACCACTTTTTTGTAATCCCGCAGAATGTCTCGAACCTCTTTGTGCAGGATGGCGTTGGGGTTACTGAAGCCCCAGGAGTTGTTGATGACCCGGATATCGTTTTCTCCCCGCAGTTTGCCTTCAATCATTTTCTTGTAGACGGCCATCACGTCTTTGGCCTGAAAATCCGGCCATTTGTCAGAGAACACCATGGCATCCGGGGCCACCCCTTTCAGCTTCCCATTGGCCGCCGCCGTGGTCATGACCATAGTGGGGTGCGCATGCTCCGGTTCTTCGGCGTTGGCAGGCAGTTTGACCCGATCCTGAAAGGCCTCCCCATTCTCAGGATCCACATAGCCCCCGTCCACAATGGCCATTTGAACGCCTTTACCGGTCACCCCCTGCTGGTGCAATTGCTCAATCCCCAAGCCAGGGTGAATCATCGACCGAATCAGGGGATGATCCTCGTGATCCGTTTCCAACCCATGATCGTTACTCAAAAAGGCTGAAAGGGCCTGCCTGCGAAAATTGGGATCCGGGGTTCTCTCCACGAAGTCCTTAATGTCTTTCACCCCGCCTTTAAGCTGATACAAGGCGTTGGCCGCCTTGATTCGCACGGATCGCATGGCGCGACTGGTCGTGGGGGTTTCCATCAGCCGAACCAACTTGACCCGGGCCTGCCGGATTTGTTCATCCGAGGCATTTTGATTGGCGTGTGGGGCCAGCTGGGCCAAAGGTTCCGGGGCGAAGTTTTTCAGCACGGCGTCGTCCAAGGCGTCCGCCACCACGTCGAGGGCTTCCGAATGCCCGATGTCACCCAGAGCGGCCAGCGTGTTCAGTCGAACGTTGGCGGCAGCGCTGGCTGGATTTCCCCGGTAGCTGAGGTCAGCGTCCCAGTCGATTTTGCCCTTGAGGGGATCTCGGGTACGTTCCTTCAAATACCCCAGACTGCCCTCGTCTTGCAGCAGCCCCAGAATGCGAATGGCCAGCATTTGGGCCACCGGCGATTTCTCGGTTTCGGCCAGCCGGGTCAAGAAGGGGCGCAGCCCTTTACTTTGTCCGCTCAGGATCTTTTGAAGGCTGGGATTGGGGGTAAGCCCCGAATTCAACCTCAGAAAGTCAGCGCTGTTTTGGGGATTGAGTTGCTGGTAGATCCCGGGCTCAGGGAGGGCTTTCCGTAAGGCCTTTTCTTCTTCTAGGCTGATGGAGGGGTGTTTCCCACTGCGCAGAATGTCGAGTAGCTGGTGCTGGGTGTCCACTTGACGTTCGCTCTCGCTTTTTTTGCGATCCGCTTGCAGCACCGTAAAGACCGCATTCAGCAAACCGGCCTGCTGGGCCCCGTTCATGCGGATATGCTTGCTGTCGGCCAGCATAATGGCCGAGGCAATGGCCTGAGGGTCCTGTTGGAACACCCACAGCTGGGTGGCCGTCAAGCGCAGGGCCTCCAGGTCTTCCGCCGAACGGGCCGGGGGTTTGACCGCCAAGACTTTGATGGCCGCTAGGGCTTGCGCTCGGGTTTGCAAGGACACGCTTTCAGCCGCTGGCCCCTGAGTCATCATCCCCAGCACCAGTAAAGCCACCTGTCGTGTTTCCACATCATAATCGCTGTGCAAAGCCCGGTTGCTGAGGGCTTCGATGAACTCATCCCCGTTCTCAGCCACTTGTTCCAGAAATTTGACATAGCTTTTCAGCCCATTGGGATTGAAGCCCCCCATCAGTTCCAGGAAGGTTTTGGGCTTGAGCAACTCCATGGTTTTTTGCTGGGCCGCCAGATCCCTGGCGTGAACCAGGCTCTTCAGCGCCGCTTTGCGGATTTCAGGGTCTCGGGCGTACAGGTTGGGGTAGATATCGCTGTTGTAATTCAGTCCGTTGCGGTGCCGCAACAGCTTGAGGGCTTTGGCCTTAATGGCCGGATTGTCATTGAGCAGGGCCAGTTTTAAGGCCGCCGTGGTCGCTTTATCATTCTGAAGGGCCAAGGCGTCCATCAAGCCGGATAACAGCTCGGTGCCAAACTGGGCCTGTTTTTCTCTCAAAATGGCAATCTGGGCCAGAGCGTCCAGCAAGTCAATGGTTTGCCCTTGCGGGGTCTTCAGGAGTACCTTTTTTTTCATGGCCTCCAGCTCGCTTCTGGGAATCTCCGCCAGTAACTCAGAGGCTGGACGCTGGTACTTCTTCTCCAGTGATTTCTGAAATTCTTCCTCGGCCAGTTCCGTGGCCCGAATCATCTGCTGCACTTCCCCGTCGTTCATCAAGGTGGTGCCGATGGTGTTTTGATACTCCGCTTGCAGGGCTTTGCGGCCCAGTTTGGTATTCAGCCTGCCGATGCCAGTCAGCAATGTTTTCAATTCCGTCATGCGGTCTTTTCGGGCTTTGGCCTCCGGCTGGCGCTCGGCAAACGGAAGACTGAGGGTTGGCCGGGCCAAACGTTCCGCCATTTCCGACTTGCGGCGCTGGTAATTTTCCAGCAACACGTCGCTCAGTTCGGTCACGGTGTAGCTGTCGGGATTGGTTCCGCTGCCAATGACGCTGATGGCTTCCGCAACAGCGGTGCGAACCTCGATGTCTTCCTGATCATCATTCAGCAAGTCCACCAGGACAGGGAGAGCCTCAATGCTACCGGCCCTGCCCAGAATTTCAGCGATGGCGGCCTTCTCTTCAGGATTATCACTGTCTTGCAAGGTCTGGATGAAGTCCCGTTCCAGCGCTTTGCACGAGCGCGGCAGTCTGTGCTTGGCGGGAGACAGGGAGCGGCTGGGCGTCACACTGGTGGTCGGGGTGGATTCGGTCCGCAGACTGCCCCCATCCGATGACGCCTCTGTGAATCCCGATGACGCCGCCGTCAATCGGGCCGGTCGGATGAACCGATCCTCTGGAGACAACAATGCTGGCAGATACTCCCAAGCGGGCGGGGCAGCAGCAGCAGCCTTTTCTTTTTCTTTGTTATTTAAACGAGTAAAAAAGTTTCCGCCCGAAAATTGCACGGATCGCATACGAATAAACCCCCTCTAAATGTGCCTATCGTTTATTTTTAAGAATGAAACCCAAAGATCCCCTGGTGACGGGGTAACCCTTACAAAAACTCATCCCATATCCTGTTGAGCAAATAAACTACCATAGTTTAAAAAACAATGCAAACGCGATTGTTAAAATATAGCTAGACCATGCTATCTTCGGCGCAAATCCCCCTGAGCCCATGCGGTGTGGGTAGGTGAATGCGTGGAAGGCCTTTTCTTGCAGGTGCAGTCAGCGGTCAGCAGGCCTCGCCGCTCTTTGGGAGAAAGCCCCTGAACACAGCGACTGATGAAAGATGTGCGAGATTGTGACAGAAATTTTAATTCCCCTCTTGTAATCCGGGAGAGGTCACGTTATAACATTAAAACCCAAGGGGCATTGGCGCAGTTGGTAGCGCGCTTCAATGGCATTGAAGAGGTCAGGAGTTCGAATCTCCTATGCTCCACCAAGTTTCACCAAAGCCGAATTCCTCTCAGGGATTTCGGTTTTTTGGTTTTTGGAATCATTCTAATTCGAACCGATAGAGGGCACAAAATCCATGGCCAACCGCACTTCGCACAAAGCCGCTCAATTTAACGAATCCGTCATTCGTCAAATGAGCCAGATGGCCCGCAAATACGAGGCCATTAACCTGGCGCAAGGGTTCCCGGATTTCCCTTGTCCTGAGGAACTGAAAGTGGCCGCTTGCGAGGCCATTCACGATGATATCAACCAGTACGCGGTCACCTGGGGGGATGCCCAGTTTCGCCAGGCCATCGCCGAGAAAGAAGGCCCCTACCTGGGCATTTCCATCAACCCCGAAACCGAAGTCACGGTGACTTGCGGGGCCACCGAGGCTATGGCCGCGGTCATGCTGGCCACCATTAATCCCGGCGATGAAGTGATTGTATTTGAGCCCTACTATGAAAACTACGGGCCGGATGCCATTATCGCCGGTGCGATCCCTCGATATGTGACCCTTCACCCCCCGGAATGGCGCATTGACGAAGCGGAACTGGCCGCCGCTTTCAACGACAAAACCCGGGCCATTATCATCAACACCCCGCACAACCCCACCGGCAAGGTCTTCAGTCGGGCCGAACTGGAAATGATCGCCAAGTACTGCCAAAAATGGAATGTGCTGGCTTTCACTGATGAAATCTATGAGCACATCCTCTACGATGGCCACCAGCACGTGGGAATGGCCAGCCTACCGGGTATGAAAGACCTGACCGTGACCATCAACGGGCTGTCCAAAACCTACAGCGTGACCGGCTGGCGGGTTGGTATTGTCATCGCCCCGGAGGACATTACCAACGCCGTGCGTAAAATGCACGATTTTTTAACCGTGGGTGCCGCCGCCCCCTTGCAGCGGGCAGGAATTACGGCCATGCGGCTGCCCCAGTCCTACTATCTGGATTTGGCCCAAAAATACAATGAAAAGCGCCTGATCATGATGAACATTCTGGATGAGGCGGGCATCAAGTACTTCCGCTCTCAGGGGGCCTATTATGTGTTCAGCGATATTTCCGACTTTGGCTATAAAACCGACGTGGAATTCACCCACTTTCTGGTCAAAGACATCGGGGTGGCTGTGGTGCCCGGTTCCAGCTTTTTCAGCCGCCCGGAACTGGGACGCAAGTTTGTGCGATTCTGCTTCGCCAAGCGCCCGGAGACTTTACAGGCCGCCCAAATCCGCTTACAAAAGCTGAAAGATACGGTTCGTCTGGGGCGATGAAACCCCTGCCCCAAACGCCGGTTGAAAACAGGCGTTCAATCTCAGCGCTTTGAAACTCAGTGGAATAAGACCGTTCAAGCCCCAAAAAGGGAGGGATAGACCTTGCATTTTCCGCTGCTCTGCGGCCTGAAGGCCCTACGCTTGAAAGCGCCCAAACCCCCGGTGAAAGGGCCTGTTCGGGATGTCGCCACCCACAATCCCCTTGCGGCGGAACCTCAATTGATGCGCCAGCAGGTCAACCTGCGAACACTTAAAACGCTGATTCGGCAAACGGTTGAGGAAGTGGAAGGGGCGGAGATCGTAAAACGCGCTTTCAATGGCTAATCGGTTTGAGGCTTAGCGCGGTGGCTGGAATAGCGTCCGAACATGTTCCATGCCGTGGTTCGGTATTTGCAAAAGTTGTCTCTTGCGGGCGCTGAAGGGATTTCTGGGTGAAGCCGCTTTTTGCTTGCTGATTTGGGGCGACGCTGCCAACGGGTTCCGGTTTTGTTGAGCCGGTGAGCGTCCGATGGCTTTTCGGGTATGAGGGGAGATCGGTTTTCCCGGTGGAGCCGGTATGGCTGATTGTTTACTGGGCGAGAAAGGGGCACGCGCCGCCTTTTGAAGGAAGGTGTTCATCTCCAGAGTCGTACCCACATCACTAAATTGGCCGTAGGCCTGAAAGGCCCGTCGGGTCAACTCCCGTGAGGTTTGCGAACTTTGGGCGGACACAGCCCGCTCCACCAAATGAGATTCGATGCGGCTTTGCACGGCATTGTTCAAGCCGGTTTCCAATATTTTCTTGCCAATAACAGGTGCGGCCTCCGCCGCTGCCGAGGCGATGAATCCCACTGGTGACATGCCGATTCCCCTTTAGAGCGTTCTTGAGAGCGTTTTACTATTGCCAAATACAACTTTGCGAAATAAAAATTACGAAGATAAAAGTAATGATTGACATGGGCATGAAAACAGTTTTTTAAAATCTGTTGCCCGCTTGCGCATTCACGGACTGTTCAAGCGGCAGTCTGCTGAGCGCTCATCACCCTAATCAGATTCAATAAGACAGCACTACCGCCCCGGTGCCCCAAAACGGGGCGTAAGCCAACATCTCCGCCGGACGGTCGGGGGTCTGCAAAGCGCCCATCATCCAATAAAACCCTTTCAAATTCATTTCTGGCTGGGCATGCTCAATGTAGTCAGGGGCCAGGGCCAGGGCTTCCTGCGTTTTTCCCTGCTGAAGCAAGCTCAAAAATCGCTGATTCCAGACATCGGCCTGAGGGCTGGAAAACCGATCACCGTCCGGGGTCACTGCCTCGTTCAAAAATTGATGCGACAGGAGGGAGCAGTTAATCAACACAGCCCGCTTCCCGCTTGCTTCCACGGCTTGAGCCATGGCTTGTCCCAGTTTCAGGCAATCCTCGGGGGAGGCGTATATATTGGCGGATACCAAAACCACAGGCAGTCGGTGGTTGGGGTTGAAGTAGCGCAGCGCCACTATAGTCCCTGTATCAATGGGAAAACCCTCGTAATCCACCAGTCGAGTGGCCAATCCCGCCTGCCGGGCCAAGGCTTCCGCTTGGGCGGTTAGCGGGCGATCCACGTCAAAGGCAAAGGGCAACGCCCCCAGGTCATGCCAGTTTTCATCCACGTGCAAGCCACTGAGGCTGGCCGCGTATTGAAAAGAATGCCCCAGAACGGACATCCATTGCGCGCTGTATAAAACCAGCACGTCGGGCTTGGCCTCCTCAACCTGGCGGGCTGCCTGGCGCATGGCCGTCACCACGGACTGCCACGGGCCGCTGCAAACAGCGGGGAAGACCAGATGAGGAAAGCCTGGCACCATCAAGGCCTTTACCACCCCGCTCATACCCCCTTCCCCCCAGCAGCCTTTTGAGCGCGACACGATTGCAAGTCCCATTCCATCACGGCGTTACCGGTGCCAATGACAGGCCCGTAGGCGTGTATTTGGGCCTTCATCGGTGGAAAATCCATGGCAGAGAGCATCCACATCAGGGAGCCCGCTTTGGCCTCGGCAGCGGTGGCCTCGATGAATTCCGGCAACACCGCCTGAAATTCGTCCCAGCAACCTTGTTGTAACAAATGGAGTATCTTCATGTCCCACTGATACTGCCCCAGACTGTAGATATGTTCCTGGCTCATATCTTCGGGCAAGGCCGGTTCCCGATCAAAGTGGAGATGGGAGAGCGTATTGCTGGCCGCCAACACGGCCCGACGACCGGTTCTCTCAATCGCCCGGCGAGTAGCCTGCCCCAGCTTGATCATCTGATCTTGCGCATCATCGTGGGAGAAGTAGTAGGGAGAATTGTGAGCGGAAATGCCCAGGACGGGAATGTCCCAATCCGGGTTCAGCATATGCAGCGAAACGATGGTGCCATAGTCCACCCGAAAACGGGGGTTGGTCATTTTTTGGACAACAAGCCCCTCAGCGATGGCCTCCTCGGCGCAGGCCTGGGCCAATGCCACATCCACGGTCATCTCAAACTGGTACTGAAACAGGTGTGGAAAAATCGGATCCACCGACAGGCCGGACAGTTTGGGAACACTTAAAAAATGGTGCCCAACCACGGTTTGCCAGTGAGGACTGTGTACCAGAATGACATCCGGCTTCAGCGCCCTGATTTTTTCTCTGCAACGGTGATAGCCCCAGCGCAGCATTTCCCAGCCCCCCTGGGATTTGGGTCTATTTTGAGGCGGGTTTTCAGCATAGACCAGATGGGGCGGATGGGGCGCTAAAAAACCCGCCAGAATCTCACCGCCCCCGGGCGGCTTTTCCCACTCGGTTGTTGTCAAGAGAGAGGAACGATCCACGCTGTTTTCTTCCGATAGCAAGGCCCAAGCCTTTTGCCCGTCCGGGGCAACGACTGTTGTGTGCGAAACTTGAAAACCTCTACGGCCCGATTATCGACACAACATGCCCGGTTGTAAACACCGGGCCCGAATCAGCCGCATGGCGAACCAACGGGTGGGAGAGCAGCCAATACCCATTCCCCCTGAAAAAAGGCAAGCCGCTGACTTCAGAGTGTAGTAGGCTCCCTGCAATCTCTTACGCTTGAATTTATTCTCGCTTGAATTTTTCCTGGAATAAAAAATCCTTGCAATGCTAATCCATCATAATCCATCAATGGTTATCAAGACTGATCCAGCGCAGAAGTCGCCACCGTCTCATCCTCCTGAGGTCTTTCCGCTTTCTCAACGGCCACACGACCACTTTTTTGGGCTCGGGCCAATCCACTGGCCTGCCCCCCCTTACGCCCAGCGGCACGGGCCTCTTCCGATGTGAACTGGTGGGCGGTGCCTTTCTGGTGGGCTGCCTTTCCCCCTTTACTGGCAATTTCCCGTTGCTTTTCCGGGGACATGGACGCAAATCCCCGTTGTTTATTTCCCATGACTCAGATCCTCCGGTTTATTTCGCAGCCACAATAAGTCCATCAGGACGCCATTGATCCCTGACCCTCTTTTTTGGGGTTACTTGGCCGATGGCATTTAAAGACAGTCAAGATCGCCAGTCTTTATCATCGCTTGCCCTCAGGAATCCTCCAATTAGTGAGCTGGATAGCTTTTGAGCGTCCGATGTGGGATTGACAAGCTGAACAGGATACAGAAGCGCAGAAACAAAGCGCAGAAACATGGAGGCATTCTGGCGTGGTTTTGAGCCCCCCTGGAGAAAATTCAGGGTAAGACCGCCCTAATCGGATATACAAAAATCATACAGACAGACCGGTTGCTTGAAAAAAATTGTCCGATAGACCCCTAGCAGAAATATTCAAAAGTCGATTATGATAAATAAAGCTTTCTATATTGCATGCAAGATTATTGGGTATTACATGTTGTGTTGTAAACGTTCTGTTGATGAAGCTCTCTAGCTAATCGATCGTGTTTGCAAGCCCGTGAATCCTCATCTTGTCCCGCTGGCTGAATCATATCCAGCTTTGTGGCCATAGCCTTATTGGGTAGTCGTAATATTAATAAAGGAGTTTTTTCCGTGATGGAAAAATATAATGAGTGTTTGGCAGCCTTCAAGTCCACTTTATCCAAAGCCCTCACCTTGAGCCTTTTAGTGGGGCTTGCGGGTACACCGGCGGCGATGGCGGAAAAAGCGCTGGGAACTGCGGAAGACCCTTTGGAGATTAAACTGAATCAAACCCTGGACACCAATCGTTCCCGCCACGGGGATTCCTTTGAAGGGCAGCTGACCGAGGATCATCGTCTGGGCCAGCGTGTACTGCCTGCCGGTACCCTGTTAAAAGGCAAGATCGAAGGGGGGCATCCCTCCATGATTTTAGGGATGCCGGGTTATGTGTCTCTCGACATTCAGGAAGCAGTCTTGCCCACCGGGGAAGTGTATCAGTTCGTCAACAATGGCCAGGGCTTGCAGACCAAAAAGTATCATCACCCCAAAGCGCGCACCGGCAAGGGGGTTCTGCTGGGTGGTATTCCCTTTACGCTCATCAGCGCCGTGGATGCCATCCCCCTGAAATATGCGGCGGGGATGAGCTTTTGGCAAATTACCCCCATTTCTCTGGCTGCCCGCATGGCCGCCGGTGTGGCCTGGGAGATGAGTGGCAAGAACAAGAACTCACCGGCCAATGGCTATCCGGCCCAAACCCGGGTTGGTTACGGCATGCTCCGGGGCACCGGCCTGACCGGGGCTTACCACATGCTTACCACCTCCCCAGAGCCTAACCTGAAAGAGGGAGCCATTATTTCCCTGCGATTGCCTCAAAAGGACATGGACAAACTGTTTGAAACGGGCGGTGCCGTGAAAACCGTCCAGAATGTCCCATCAGGGCAGCCCGCCAGCGCGACCGCCTCCCAAACCAATGATTTAGGGGGCTTGCAACCGGTGGAAATGGAGTCCCAAGGTTTTGAAAGCGTGAGCGGCAGGATTCCAAGCGCGTTGGAAACCCCATCCATTCAACCTGTCTCCGTGGACAACGTGACCCCCTGAACCAAGCGGACAAACTATTAAAAAATGTAAATCAAAGCCCGTGAGTTTCTTTTTTGGAGAGCTTACGGGCTTTTGCATGGCGCATCATCCACCCTGTGCCCCTTCCTCGGCTTACGCCTTGGTGGCTGTGGTGGCTGTTACGTCACTGGCTGCAATACACGGGGGAGATGCGGCGAGGTAAGATAGATAATACCAAGAGGATCATTCACGTCACGGGTTAAAGGGAGGGTCCGACGAATGTTGGCGGAAATTCAAACTGAGGCTGGGCAAGGTTATCGACAACGCATCCAAGCGGGTCAGCGCCGGTTCCATGCCGATTTGTCCGAGGACAAAGGCGGACAGGGCACCGCTCCCGATCCGCATGAGTTGTTCTACGCCGCCTGGGGCGCCTGCACCAACATGACCCTTCAGCTTTATTGCCAGCGTAAAAATTGGCCCTTAGAAAGCGTCAAAACTTCTTTTACAGAAGAACGACGAGCGGGGCAAACCTGGGTAACCAAACGCATTGAGCTAACCGGCTCGCTGGATAGCGAACAACAGGCTCGTCTGAAACAAATTGCCGAAAAATGCCCGGTCAATCAACTCATTACTGGCCCCACCCAGCTCACCCGGGAGTGGGTGTTTCAGGACTGAGCAGGCAGCCTGTACTCAGGCGGCGGAGCGCTACTGAATGGCCGATTCCGCCGCTTCAAGGGTGGCTTGAATATCCGCCTCAGTGTGCGCCAGCGAGATAAACCCGGCCTCAAACTGGGAAGGGGCCAGATAGACACCCCGATCCAGCATGCCCCAGAAGAAGCGGTTGAAGCGCTCTCGATCAAAACGGCACACGTCCTGGTAATTGTTGATGGGGCCTTCAGTGAAAAACAGGGTCATCATGGCCCCAACGCTATGCAGATGGTGCGGAATCCCTTTGCGCCGACATATGGCCTGCAAGCCGTCTCCCAATTGTTGGCTGATGGCTTCCAGCCGTTCGTAGGTGCCCGGCTGGCGCAACATTTTCAGGGTTTCCATACCCGCTGCCATCGCCAACGGATTGCCAGAAAGCGTTCCCGCCTGATACATGGGGCCTTCCGGGGCCACTTTGGCCATAATCTCCAGTTTGCCGCCATAGGCGCCCACCGGTAAGCCTCCACCAATGATTTTACCCAGACAGGTGATATCCGGTGTCACGCCATAGCGCTCCTGAGCGCCGCCCGGAGCCAGACGGAAGCCGGTCATCACTTCATCGAAAATCAGACAGGCGGACTCCCGCTGTGTCAGCTCCCGCAAGCCTTCCAGAAAGCCGGGTAAAGGCGGAACACAGCCCATGTTACCGGCCACCGGCTCAATCAAAACTCCGGCAATCTGGCCGGGATAAGCGCGAAACAGGGCTTCAACCGAGTCCAGATCGTTGAATCGGGCGTTCAGGGTTTCCGCCGCCGTGGAGGCAGGGACACCGGCACTGTCTGGCACCCCGTGCGTGGCCGCCCCGGAACCGGCCTTCACCAGCAGATAATCGGAATGGCCGTGGTAGCACCCTTCAAACTTGATGATTTTGGTACGGCCTGTATAAGCCCGAGCCAGACGAATGGCGCTCATGACCGCCTCGGTACCCGAGCTGACAAAGCGAACTTTCTCGATGGACGGCACCATCTCAATGACCAGTTGGGCCATTTCCGTTTCCATCAGGGTGGGAGCGCCAAAACTGGTTCCATTTTCGGCGGTTTGCTGAATTTTCCGGATCACTTGCGGGTGGGCGTGCCCTAAAATGGCCGGCCCCCAGGTGCCCACGTAATCAATGTACCGGTTTCCGTCCAAGTCCCACAGGTAGGCCCCTTTGGCCTTCTCGATGAACACCGGGTTTCCCCCCACGGAGCGAAAAGCTCGAACCGGACTGTTGACCCCACCCGGCAGTACCTTCTGCGCTTCTGCAAATGCGGCTTCGGAGCGGGCACGATTGACGGTACTGACAGGGGTAGTGGGCTGACTCATCTTTCAAAGCTCCTTGATTGACAAATGGCGGGGGATTCTATGGCGAAGGGGTGTTCCCTAAGCGGGTCGCTCGTTGATTATACTACTGTGAACGGAGCGGCATGGCATCTTTTCAGCTTGACCGGCGTTCAATCCAGTGTACTAAGGCATACATGCACATGGAGCAAACCCGCATGGGGTTTCAGCCTATTTTTCAACTGATGCGTGCCTCTGGCTCCTGGGGCCAGTGGATGGGAAAACTCAGGCCGGGTTCCAGACTGGAGCGGGGCTGTAACGCCTCAGATCAGTCCGCTGCCACCTCAGCCACTCAGTCCCTGAGCCGAGGCAGTTCCGGCAAGCTGAGTGATATTTCGGAAAGCTCCGGCGATACGTGGGGCACTTCTGTCAGTCCCTTAAGCAGTCCCTCCAGGGGAACGTCCTCCATCAGCAGCCTTGGCGCGCCGTTGATGCCGGAAGCCTTTAACGCCCTTGAGCAAGGGATCATTCGCCAGGAAATGGCCCGATGCCGTTACGGACTCGGTTGGCAGTGGCTGAATCCCAGGAGCGGGCTTCGCATTCAATTGACCCCGGATGGTCGGCTCCAGTTTTCCGGGTACCGGGCCAGGCCCAAGGGCGATTCCCTACTGCCGCCGCAAGGGGATTGCCAACAGTTGGCCTTGCAATTGGGTCAACGGCTCCATCAACGTTTTCAGGGGAAGTACAAGTTTTACCTGGTGGCTGGCAATTATCCCCAGTCCCCCTGGCGGGTGCATTACTTTCTGATGGGTTGGCCCGCCCGAGAGGATGCCTACTTTCTGCAAAAAACCCGTGGAGCGATTCATCCGTTTACCAAAAAGCCCACCGTCAGACTGCCCAAAGAGGCCTTTTTAATCGATCCCACCTATCGGCTGATGGGATTTGTGGCCCAACACGACCGGCTTTGCCAATATATTGCGATTCACCCGCAATTTCTGGAGGTCGGCAAGCACGCCAGCCCAGGTAAAACCAAAACCACCTTTTCCTTTGGGGAACAAGACGGGCTATCCCCCGGCTTGCCGTTGGGCTTTGCCAGGGATTTACTGCCCGGACACCCCGACCCGGAGGCGATTGCTTTCGTCCATTTCAGGCGAACCCCTGCCTTGCCAGAGAAACAGTCTTTGGCAGAGCAACAGGGCCCATCGACTCAGGCACCGGGGCAGGTTCCTGAATCGGTTCAGGTTCAGCTGGGCTGGGGAGACCAACCCGCCCAACCCGTCAGCTGGCGGCAGACGGTACCCCCGCACACCCCCTTGTACGCCATGCTGAAGCGGTTGGAAACAGAGGCGTCCAGGGCCCACCCGGTCAAGGAGAAGGCTGGGATGGGGTGTCTACCCTGGCGGCGTAGTGCGGAGCCCTAACGATTCAGGCCGAAGCCGTGCCATTCGGGATACGCCTGGCCTGGCGAGCCGGTATTAAAACTTCGTTGGCAATGTTCTTAAGGAATTGCAAGGCTTCCACATCACGGGCGATGGCCGCCTTCAGGGCCAAGATGTCTTCAACGTCCATTTTATAGACTTCTTTCCCGATTTTACCCTGCTGCTCTTGCCAAAAGCGCTTATAAAGGCGTCGGGCCCGGGGGCAGTACCCGTCCATGCCGGAACGAAACGCCAGCCAGTGGTGGAGCTGATGGGACAAAAAGCCCATGGAAAACAACCGCCTGGGGATCACAAAGACCCCGTTCTGGAAAGTTCGGGCATCGGGCCTTACAGTGCCGCCCAAGGGCTGGTAGTGTTCCAGCAACTTTTGCAGGGCCCGAAATTGCGGACTGTGATCGGGCAAAATAAAGCCCGGTTCCAGCCCCAGGGTTTTAAGCAGGAGCTGGGGGAGTGGCCCTCCTGGTAGAATGTAGACGGGAGTTCCATGGCTTTCAATGAACTCGGCCAGCCGATGCGGCTCCGTATAGAAGGACTGGATGGCATCCCGAGCCGATTCGGCCACCTGGTTCACCTGTTGACGGGTTTCCGCCACCAGTTTGAAAGTATCGTCCAGCTCGGGCAACGCCGGGGACTGGATGGGGTTATGAGATCCCCGGGTAGAACTGGGTTTTGCCGCCACTATTACCGACCTCGTATCGTTGGCCTTTGGGCCACGATTTTGCCCACGCCCTGAAAGAAACAATTGATATTAGACAAATGCATAAAAACAAAATTGGGCCATTTTGTGCGACGGTGTCCTCGGGGCAGGCACTTTTGGGGCAGGCCCGGTTTTTAAGGACGGGTAGCCGGTTTTAGGGCTCCTGTTTTCGATCTCCAGTTCTGCTGGCTCCTGTTTTTTTATCGCCCTTCTTTTATCGCCTTTCATAGCAGCCCTTCAGGACGTTCACTGCCATCGCCGTTGCCCTCAATTCACCCCGAAGATAATGCTCTCACTCCCGCCCCTATCACTGACAAAAACCCGGAGCGTACCCCGTACGGCTCCTTCCAGCTCTGTCACCAGCACTGCCACCAGCCCGAATGGCTCCCATCACAATTCAAGTACCGCCAGCAGCACTTCTCTCAGCGGGTCATGGTGGGCTCCCACAGCCTCCCATACGCTGGAAGCGCAGTGGCAATCAGACGCCTATCACCTCAGCGCCACACCGACCCCAACGGGTAAAACGACTGTCAGCCCCAAAACGGCTCAGCCTCAAAGTCCGCCTCCCTCTCAAAAAGTCTCTTGCCTCATGGGGATGGCCGATCGCCTGGAACTGGGTTTCTATGGGCCTCATCCGTCAGGCCGCACGGCCTCCCGTGCGGTATCCCCAGAGCAGATTGCCCCGCGCCGAGGCCGGATAAACCGGCTGTTATCCCGGCTGACCTTCCAGTCCACGGATGCCCGTTTGGGCAACTTCCACCCGGTGGACAGTCTGGTTCTGCGGGGGGCCATGCCAGAGTCGGCAGCCGATTTCGCCCACCTGAAGCAACAATACAACGTGGGCGCCATCATCGATCTTCGCGGCTGGGAAACTTCCCAGCCCGCCCTGATTGACTATGAACGCCATCAGGCCCATCAACACGGGATGGGATACCTACATTTACCCATGGACTCCCATGCCCCGCCGAGCCTGGGTCAACTGCAACTGTTCTTCCGGGTGGCCCAGCAAATCCGCACGCAGGGCCAGACGATTTATATTCATTGCAAACAGGGGGTGGATCGTACCGGCGCGCTGGTGGCCGCCTACGAGATAGCGACCGGCACCCGTCCCTCGGAAGCGTTCAACCGAATGCGGCGTTACGGCTATAATTGGCGACATCGGCTGACTCGCCCGGCCCAGCGAGACTTTGTCCTGAATCCCACTTTGTCCACGCTGCTCAACAAGGCTCAGCGGGGCGCTGATCTTCAGAAACAAGCCCAAACGATCAAAGACGCCGGGCGACTGACCCTTAAGGCCTACCGGGAAATACTGAATGATCTGGCGCAAGAACAAATACCCGACGTCCAACAACGTTTAGCCGCTCTGACGACACTTTGAGCTGTTTTCAAATCGCCGCCGAAAGATTTTTTTCCAGCTGGGCCAGGGTTCGACGAACGCCGTCATCAAAAGCGATTTGGGCTTGATGGCCGGTAGCCTGATACCACTTGGCCGGGGAGCAGGCGAAGTAATGCTCCCACAAGATACGCCGCAAGATGGGGTTCGAGCCGGGCGACGGTTTCTGGCGGCGGTAGCGAGCCAGGTCAGCCTCCGACAAGGTGATAGGCGAGGGGGTAAACGTATGATTGAGACCCAAACAGTTCGCCAGTGTGGCAAAAGCATCCACAATGGGCACCGGCTCAGGATTGCTAATCAAAAAGCGCTCGTTCAGGGTGTGGGGATGGTTGGCCGCAATCCACAGGGCTTGCGATAAATCTTCCGTATGAATGGCGCTGATGGCCCCCGGAAACGGGAAGCGAGTGTATCGTTTCCCCGCTCTCAGGTCTTGAATGAGTCTTTCCGTGCTGGAACCAGCCCGCAGATAAGGGCCGTAAATATAAGCAGGCACCAGGATGGTGTGGGGCAGGCCACTGGCAATAATACATTGCTCGGCCTGAAGCTTGGAACGACCGTAGTCGGTTTGCGGCTGCGGGGGAAAGGCTTCCGTCAGACAGTCGGTGGCCGGACTGCCCGGCTCACGATCGGTGGCGGAAATGCTACTGACAAAGACCAGTCGCCGCAATCGATTGCTGGGGATTAACGTGTCCACAAAATGGCGGGTGGCCGTCGTGTTCTGGGTGAAAAAGGCCTCCCCGTCCCGCAAGCCAACCAGAGCGGCCACGTGAAAGACCAGCTCCGCGGATTGCAAGGCGTCTCTATAGGTTTCGGGTCGCAGCAAATCCCCCACCAGCCAGCGAATATTATCCGGTGGCTGCGGCCACTGGGCCCTGGCCTTGTCCAAATCCCTGACCAGACAGACAAGCTGTTGCTGCGGTTGGGTTTTGACCAGATATTCCAGCAGGTTACGTCCTACAAACCCGGTGCTGCCCGTCAGAAAAATGGTCATATCATGGTCATGTCAGGGTTAATTCCGTTCAAAGCTCAGCTGGGTCATTAAATCGGCAATCAAGGCCTTCTGGAAAGCCTCCTTTTGGGCGTAGCCCACCAGTAGGGTGTCTTTATCGCTGGCTTTCAGCGACTGCCCGTTGGCGTGGCGCACAATGCCAGCCTGATAGTAACGGGAATTAGGCTCGTTGCTGAGCTTAAAGCGAATCTCCAGATGCCAGTATGGCAGGCCACTGTTGCCGTCCTCAATCTTCCCCTGACTGAGTGTCCTGAGTTCCTGAACCTCGATGGAAACGGGGTTGCCACTACCCTCACCGCCCTCTCGCAGCTTGAGAAACTGGTTGGCCACCAGATTGATCCAGCCCAAATCGACTTTTTTGGCGAATACCTTGTCCACCAGGCCGCTGGAAACCCCGTCCAGAATCAAAAACTCCTGGGGTTGTTGTTTGCTGATGACCCGCACCACCGTCATGTCCAGCAAATCCAGCTTCTTTTTAACCTGATAAACGGCTTGGGCCTTCAGCTTGACGGTGGGGGCAGAGGTCGTTGTAGACCCTCCGGGCAGAAAGCCCTTCCAGCCAACTTCCGTGAGCTGTCCGTAAAGCCCAATGGCTGCCAGCGTCAGGGCAGTGCAGCTTGCAGCCACCAGAAACCATTGGATTTCCGCTTTTCGTGGCATCCAGGAGCTTTTGGATGGCTGTTCGCTCAAGATGGAATTCCTTAGTCGGGTAGTAACGTAATAGGGTGACGCCCGGAAAAACCCTCATTGAGACCGTGGAAATAAAAAATGCCGTCTTCTTTCAAGCGCCAGCATAAAAAATAGATGTCCCCGGAGTTTTCTGCCTTGTAAGGAAAATCAATCAGGCCGCTTTGCATGTCCCGTAACAGGATGCCCTGTTCCGCAAAGCGTTCTACCCAGCGGTTGACCGCCGCTTCAAAGGCATCAAAACGGTTTTGAAGGGCGATGACATCAGCGTCGGAGGTTTGTCTGCCACTATTTTTACGGGCCAACAAAAGTCTTTTGCTGAGAATAACCCCATCTTGCAATTCCCGAAGTTCCGCGTGAGCCTGCTTGAGTTGCTCGACAACCCAGGGAATCCACTCTACCGCATCCTCCACGGTAAAAAATTTTTTGAACTCATAAGTAGTCATACAAACGAGTGCCTTTTATTCGGTATATTTCCCTGCAATAGGATAGGCCAAATGGGCGAGTCTGTCCAGGTTAAAGCCACAGGAGCAACAAGAGCGGTTTGGGACTGGCAAGGCATTCATCTCTAGAATTTCAGCCTGATTTTCTGGATGAAAATAGTGTAAAACAGCAATGATCCCCAGTACATGAGGGTGGTCACAATCATGTTTTTAAACAGGGAGTTATTACCAGCGATGGGAAAAATAAGGGAGGCGATGGGCTTGGCAAAAGTCTGCGCCATGGGGTAGGACACCACAACGAAAATCATAATCAGGAGATACAGGACACCGTAGTATCCTACAAACCGCCAGCCGTCAATTTCCCGCATGCGCCACTCACGTTCCGCCTTATTAACGAATGAACAGCCTTGGGCAACCGTTTGAAACCCGGATTGACAGGCCTTCATCCACTACTAGTTTACTATGATTTTACATTTTACTGTTCAACATTACAGTTTTTGTGGCACTGGTCGATAAGGGAGGTGGTCACCCAGAAACGATGAGGACAACGGTATGGCCCCAAAAGATGACCCTCAAGCGGACGCCGATATTCAACAGGCCATTCAGGCAGCCAGCCAGCAAGGTACGGATTCACCGGAATCCGGTTCTCAACGGCTTCCTGAACAGGGCTTGAGTGACACGCTCACGCACGGCAAGTCCTGCCCCTTGCTTGGGTTGCGTTACGCCCTGACCAAGTGTGCCTTTACTGCGGAACGATCCCCTTGGCAAACCCTGGCCATCATGTTTCTCAGCATTGTTTGCGGATGGGTGTGCGTCTATTTTGGGGCTACCGTGTTGGGCGCATGGACTTTATACGCCATCTTCGCCGATGAATAACCCATTCCCCCAGGCCTGCCCGCCAGCCCCTGGCCGGACAATAGGCCCCTAAAAAAGAACCCTCTTCCAATCGCTTGGGAGAGGGCCCTTGGAAGTGACTTTCATCACCTCACCCTCTTATCATACAAAATGCGTCGGGCGCCTGCCATTATCCAACTGTCTAAAAATGGCCCTAGCCGAGTGAGCCCAGCCATTGGAAGCCCTGGGGCCAAGATTTGAAGCCGGTCATGCCAGAAACCTGTATGGGGAAAGAACGACTGGAAAGCAAGCCGCTTTGCTGCTTCAATGGTAAACTGTAAGACAGTTGGAGGGGCTTTTTAACAATGCTGTTTTCCAAATTTATCGCGCTGGTTTGTCCCAATGGAAAAGATCCGGCCGAGAAGTACGCCGAATCTCTGGCCCAAATCCAGATGGCCGACGAGATGGGCTTTTACGGCATCTGGCTGTCGGAAAATCACTTTTCCTGCAATACCGGCCTGCCTCAGTTTCAGGGAGAAATCGGCATTACGCCCAAGCCCTTGCTTTTTGGCATGCAAATCGTGGAGCGCACCCGACAGATCCGGGTGGGTACCGCCGTGCGGAATATTGTGTTCACCCATCCCTTACTGGTGGCGGAAGAGGCCTTGGTCTTTGATCTCCTCTCCAAGGGGCGTCTGGATCTCGGTGTAGGCTGCGGGTATCGTCCCTGGGAATTTGACGGCTTCAAGATTGATAAAACGGAAGCTCGGGAACGCTTTCTGGAATCGCTGGAAATTCTGGATCGGGGATTGCGCGGGGAAACCTTCCGCTTTCAGGGGAAATATTACGACATTCCAGAAATTTCCCTAGTGCCCAAGCCCTACTACACCCAACCCCGCCCCAAGCTCTATCTGGCCACCGGGGATATGGAACAGATCAAGCTGGCCGCCCGCAAGGATTACGGGGTCATGTCCTTCTCCACCTCTAGCAAAGCGCATTTACTGGCCCTGTACGATACTTATCGAGAGATTGCTGAACCCTTGGGTCACGATGTGTGCAGAACCCGCTTTCCGGTCACCCGGCAGATTTATATTCATCGGGATCCAGCCGTAGTGCAGGAGTACGCTGAACGGAACCTGCCCCACTATCAGGCGGCCTTGGGAGACTTCAAAGTCTGCCCGCCCTTGGAGGAGCTGAAAAAGCTCTACATCATCGGCACCCCGGCGGAATGTGTGCAACAGCTCCAGACCTTGCGGGACGAGATGGGTTGCGAACACGTCATCCTCTGGTTCAACTTTGGCTGGCTGACCCATCAGGAGGTCACCGAGCAAATGCGCCTCTTCGCTGAAGAGGTTATGCCGCACTTCCAGTCTGCACCGAAGGCCATTGCCTGCCCATGACCCCCCATTTCGCAGACCCCGCTGACTTGCCCTGGGCGCCGTTATACACGGTCTACCGCTCTGATGTGCCGGAAATCACCATACATGGCATTGCCTATGTGTGGGCGGAAGATCGCTCCCTTTACGCCAACGCCGGTCGCACTTTACTGAAAATAGGCAAGCCCAATGCCCCGCTGTGGAGTCGCTCCCTGCTGAAACCGTTTCAGTTCATGGTACTCTATCCCACCCTCAAACAGGCTTATCCCCAGTTACAAAAAAAACATTTCGCCCTGATGCTGGCCTCCCAAAACGGAGAGGCCCCTCAGCGTGAGGCACTGAATGAGATTCTCACGCTAACACAGCTGTCTGAAGCGGATTTGCACTGTCCCGCCTGTCACCCCATGCGGGTGGAAAAACAATCCCCGGATCGCCCCAAGAGCGCCTTAAACCACCCTTGCGCCGGAAAACACCTGGCCCACTTGCTCTACCAGAAAAGTCTGGGACTACCGCTGGCAAGCTATCTGGAGCCCCATCAACCGGCCTATGAACAATTGCGGCAATTGCTGGGCTTTTTGCTGGGACGGGAGGACTTTGCTGAATCCGTGGATGGTTGCGGTATGCCCAACCTGGCTATCAGTGCGGTGGAGCTGGCCCAGTTGTATCATGCCCTCATTATGCCCGTCAGTCGGGATTTAATTCGGCAGGCCCCGGAGGCGCTCACTGACTGCTTGATGCTGTGGGAGGACGTAGCGACCCTGATGCGTACTCACCCAATCCTGGTGGGGGGAGAAGGGCGGCTGGATACTGAACTGATGCAAGCCGCAACCGAAGGCGGCCTGACCTTAATCGCCAAAGAGGGAGCCGACGGCTTACTGGCCGTATCCATTGGATCAAACACCCGGTTTCAAGATGGTTTAGGGCTGCTGATCAAAGTGGCATCCGGCTACGATCCCCAACAGTTGCGACAGCTGGGCCTGGTTCTATTGCAGCAGCTGGACATGCTGTCCTTGTGCCCCTCGCTGGCTTGCCTCAAGCCCGCTGAACAAGCACATCCCGTTTTGCGAACCCGTTTTCATTTTGATCTTCAACAAAAGTAATGCTCGCCATGAATTTTCCCTCGTTTGAGATTATCGATATTTCACAACCCGTAAATCAGCAAACGGCCTGCTTTCCGGGGGACACCCCCTTCCGTCCCGAGGTCATGGTGACCTATGGACAGTCCGGGGTCATGAATCTGACCGCCTTCCGCATGAGCCCGCATGTGGGCACCCATGCCGACGCGCCGATACACATCGTTGGGGACATCACCCAGCCGGGCCGGGGGACAGAATCCATCGCTCAACTGGATCTGAGCCCGTTTCTGGGTTCGGTGGCGTTGGTGGATGTCTCTCCTTGCGCGGGGCCAATTGGCTGGGGGCAGGTCGAAAGCCAGTTGCAAGCCTATCCAGAATTTCCGCCCCGTATTTTGTTTAAAACCCGCCAAGCCCTCCGTTACAACAAGTTTGAGGAAGATTACGCCTGGTTGTCAGTCCCCTTGATTGAGGCATTGGCCGAACGAGGGGTTTGCCTGGTGGGGTTGGATACCCCCTCGGTCGATGCCGTGGATTCTAAAACCCTGGACACTCATCATGCCTTGCTGCGGGCCAACATGGCCTGGCTGGAAAATCTGGATCTCAGTCAGGTACCTGCCCATCAGGCGGTTCCCGAACTTTATTTTTTAAGCGCCCTGCCACTCAAATTCACGGAACTGGAAGCCTCCCCGGTGCGGGCGGTTCTCCTGCGATTTGCCTGAAAGGCTTTTTATGTTGGGCGTATAATAAATTTAGGGAAATATCCCCTCACAACACGTTTGTAAGAACTGCGTGCAGCTCAGACAAGCCGTGGAGTTACGTTGGCGAAGTTGTCCCTTCGCAATCAATACTTAACTCGCTATACTCAAACAGTTACAAACGTCTTGTGAGGGGATACTTCCCTAAATTTTTCACTCTCACGCATTTGATTTCAGTCCTTGGTCAGTCAAAACGCCATCGGAGGTTAAACGACCCTCATGCACGAAGATCGACTTGAAAAAGCGCACAAAATCCAGAAAACAGACGAAGAATGGCGGCAACAACTCACCCCGGAACAATACCGGATTACCCGCCAAAAAGGAACAGAACGCCCCTTTACAGGGCAGTACAACAATTTTAAGAATCAAGGCACTTATCACTGCGTCTGCTGTGGACAGCCTTTGTTCAGCGCTCAGCACAAGTACAATTCCGGTTCCGGCTGGCCCAGCTTTTGGCAACCCCTGCAATCGGAGGCCCTTGAAGAAGCGATCGATCGCAGTCATGGCATGACCCGGGTGGAAATTCACTGTGCCGCCTGCGAAGCCCACTTGGGGCACGTGTTTGAAGATGGCCCGGAACCCACGGGCTTGCGCTACTGTATCAATTCGGCCTCATTGCTGTTTCGGGAAACACCCCCGGCAACCGCTGACTGAGGCATCGTTTATTGGCGCCCTGTGTTTATTGGCGCCCTGTCCCTCTCAAATAGGGCAACTAAGGGCTGTGGCTTGATGCCTTCTTTTTTTAAAGTCACTGGCGTTCTCACGGAATGCCTGGCAAGGCTGCCTTCACCACCCGTTTCTAAAACCGCTGGCTTAATAGGCCGGACAGGCGGTTGAATCGGGGAGGGCAAGGCAGCCCGGCTCAGATATTCAATTCGCTGGATTCAAACAATCTCAAACGCATTCTGAAGGCCGCCTTGCCTGAGGTTATAAACGCCCCACTACTAGTATGCGGGCGGTGCTGGCGGCGGCGATGGTGGCTCAGGCGGCGCTGGCGGTGGGGCCGGTGGCTGAGCCGGAGCTGGTGGCGGATAACTCCCAGCGGGAGGAGTTGACGGAGCCGGAGCCGCAGCCGGTGGCGGATAACTCCCTACAGGAGGAGTTGACGGAGCCGGAGCCGCAGCCGGTGGCGGATAACTCCCAGCAGGAGGAGTTGACGGGGCCGGTGGCTGAGTCGGATCTGGTGGCGGATAACTCCCAGCGGGAGGGGTTGACGGGGCCGGTGGCTGAGTCGGATCTGGTGGCGGATAACTCCCAGCGGGAGGGGTTGACGGGGCCGGTGGCTGAGTCGGATCTGGTGGCGGATAACTCCCAGCGGGAGGGGTTGACGGGGCCGGTGGCTGAGTCGGATCTGGTGGCGGATAACTCCCAGCGGGAGGGGTTGACGGGGCCGGTGGCTGAGTCGGATCTGGTGGCGGATAACTCCCAGCGGGAGGCGGTGTCTGAGTGGGATTGGTCGGCTGAGTCGTTGCCGGGACTGTACCTGGCGGTAGACCCAATGCAGCGGCTTGCTCGGGGGTCAAATCCGATGCGAAATATGTGCCTTCCACATCCGCACCCACTGTAATCACGCTACCGTCTGCCAAAAGAATATACTGGGTGCTGCCATCTTGTTGCCGCTGAGCCCTGTAGTCCGCTTGGCGACCACCCAAAACCGCGACATCTTGACCGACGCCACCGGAAAGGTAAACACTTCCCCCGGCAAGTGCGGTAGCAAATAACTTATCATTGCCGTCCCCGGCGAAAATCCTGCCCTGACTTCCCTGACCAAACGCAGTAACTCCCGCAAGGTCATTGCCAGCTTCGCCGTGGAGGTCGGTTTTTGCACCGTTCAGGGCGATGCCGCCCAAATCATCATCACCCTCACCGCCTGAAGCGATGCCCAAACTGCCGGCTCCATCCGCAAGCAGTAAGGTGCGATCATTGCCGCCTTGCCCAAGGCTAAAGACGGTACTACCAGATTCAGCGGTCAAAAGCGAGGTATCGTCACCCTCGCCATTTAAATTGAAGGTAGCGCTGCCGCCGGTGGTTCGGCCAACAACCCCATCATTAAACCGGGAGCCTTGAACCAAGTTGGCGTTTCCCTCACCGGTAATGCCTACCAGGGTACCGGTCTGGCTTCCAGAGTTGTCCACTGCGTTGATATTGCCACGTCCCCCGATTAAGGTCAGAAAGTTGTTGATGGCCTGATTAAAGTTGCCTGCGCCACCCAGCACCGCCAGGAGGTTTCCAAAGGCGGCGTTGTAGTTGTACATACCCCCTTGCATGCTGTACATGTTCCCCATGCCAACATTGTAATTGCCGTAGCCCAGCTGCATGTTGAACAAGTCAAAAGCAGAAAGGTTTCTATTCCCCATACCGCTTTGGAAGCTGAAAGGATTGTCCGCCGAGACGCTAACGCTACCAACGCCACCCTGATATACCGGGGCTCGCATACTTAATGCCCAGTTCAACAGAGAAAAGCCTGCCTGATTGATATAACCGCTCATCGTCATCTCTCCTTAAAATCATCGCGCTTGCTCCAGGCTTTAAAAATCACGAAAACCCGCGACAAAATGCTGGATGTTCTCTCACTCGGAAACATTACATACGGTGGATGCGAATAAAACTCTCATTAAAAATAAAACATTTGAACAAGTTTTATTGCCTAATTTGTTGAAATCGTAAATCCATTGCCTGCAAAAAGGCCCTCAGAGGCCTCAAGCAAACAGGAACTGCCTGATAAAAGCCACGACAAGAGCCACCTAGAGGCGGATTTTGACACTATCCGGGTTAATGCCTCTGGCCTTCAACCACTGGTTTCTGCTTTTAAGCGCTTTGGTGCTGTAAACCACGGCCTGCCTTAAATCCCCCTGCTGCATGGCGGCTTGGCCCAGCAACATGCAGGCTCCCGGATTGTCTTGGCTAATCGCCAACGATTCCCGCCACAACTGGACGGCTTCCTGATAATTCGACTGGGGATTCCGCTCGACCAGCAAATATCCCAGGTAATTTCTGGCCCAAAAATCTTCTTGATCCAGACGGATCAGTTGCCGGAACGCTTCCTCTGCCTTCTCGTAGAATTCATTGGGAACAACAGCTTTGGCAGCATCCTTGATGTAGCCCTTTTCAACCGCGTACCCCCGGACATAATAGGCAAAGCCCAGCCGATACAACAGAACCGGGTCTGGGGATTTCGACGCTTTCAGCCTTTCGTACTCGGCAATTTTCCGATCAAACAGGGCAAAGCCTTCCGGGCTTTTCTTAGCGATTCGCCGGGATAAATCCAGTTCCTCCAGGGCCCTTTCCAGATAAGGCGTTCGACTGTAGGCCAGCGCCAGTAAAAAATGGGCCTCGGCATCATTGGGAGCCGCCTGGACAGTTTTTTCGGCCTGAGTGATTTCATCGCCCATCCCAAGGATTTCCTGAGAGATCCCGCCAGACAAAGGCTTTCCCAGAGAAGGCCCCGGAGAGGGCCCCAAAGAAGACCGGGGAATGGCGTTTTCAGGTTCCGAACAGACCCCAGCCGGTAAAGCCATCACCATGGCCAACAGAACGCCCATGAAAGAAATTGATTTTCGCACTTTGTCTTTGCTTTCAAGGTTGATGGCTTTGAACCGAAACTCATCCGGGAAGGGTTGTGGGTCTTGTTGTCATGTTCAGTGGCATTGACGAAAAAATCAACTGGAGAGTTCCCGGAGTCGACTGCCGTCGTATTTCAGTGGGGGCAGCTTGGGGTAGGTTCTGGCAGTGGCATGAGGGCTCAGGATTGAGCATACAGGCTTGGAGAATACAGAATTAAGGCAATCGGTATAATAAAAAGAGAAACCAACTTGAACGAGGGCCTGCCTGTTGAACCGATTTACATTCCCAAGGCTGCGGTATTGGGGCTTCCTTTTTTTCGGTCTGAGTTATTTTTGGGCTCAATGCCTCGCCGTCAGCTTCGCCGAATCCAAACCCATGCCCTATCCTGTGTTCAAAACGGCGAATGGTTTCAATCGATTCGCCCAGAGAATGACGGGTTTTACACCGCTGAGTGGCTGGATGGCCAACCGCATCCTGCGCCGGGAATTACAAAAGCAGGTCAGTGGCAAACTGGACTCGCACCTGAGCCTTTACAGCGGGAGTGACTTGTTGGGCGGCAAGGCTCGGCGTATTCAGATCCGTGGCCAACAGGTCGTGGTGAACGGGTTGATCCCGCTTCAGGAATTCCAGCTGGAAACCCTGGATTCCTCTTCCCTGTTTGTAAGCAAGGATCGCCGTCCCATCCTCCTAAAACCCCTCGACCTATCCCTAACCGCCCGGATGGCGGAGGCTGATGTAAACGCCATGCTGAACAGTCGCCAGGGGCAAAAACGATTAAGCAACCTTGAAGTGATGATTCCACCCTTTGGTAAGCAAGCGCTGGATGTTTTAAACCCCAAGGTCAGTTTTGAGGGGGAACGCATCACCCTGGTCTCACTGGTGAACAAACATAACCAGCCGATGGAAAACGCCCTGCCCGTGCAACTTAGTGGACAATTGTCCGCGGAGAAATCCCGACTAAACTTGCGGAATCTGGATTTGCAGATCGGCGGCTTTGAACAGGAGGAGCTCAGGGAGCTGTCCCAGTTTATTGAAAATTATTTCAGCGAAATCGTGAATCTGAATCAGATCAGGGTTGAGCGCCACACGGTAAAAGTTCAGGTGGAGCAGTCTGAAATCGTGGACGGCATCCTACAGTTGAAAGCCAAAATCCATGTGGAACCCCAGCGGAAATACCTGGAAAAATTCAGTGCCGCTCACGGCAAAAAGGCCAATTCCGTCAAGAATTGACCCTCATTTGCCGTTGCGAAAACCTCAGGTTTTATGGACTTTGATTCGATTGGCGTTATGCCGCTCAAACACCGCTTTGACCTCTTTCACGTGATCTTTTTTGATGTGCGCCACCACCAGGATTTGTCCTTCCTGTTTCAGGGCTTCCTCAAAGAATTTGGCCTCATGTTCGGGAATACCGGCGCCCACCAGGGCTCCCAATAATCCACCCGTGGCTGCCCCGATGGCGCCAGCGGTCAAGGCGCCCACCAAGGGGCCCGCCACCAGTAAGCCTGTACCCGGAAGTATAATGTTCCCTACCAGAGTCAGCCCGCCAAGCACCAGCCCCAGGACGCCGCCGGACAAGCTTCCCACCGTCGCTCCCTCCGGGGCCTTGGTGTTTTCCTGCGGAGCGATATACTGGCTGCGCGTTCTCTCGGTCATCAAAACGCTGATGTCATCCTCTTTGTAACCACGGCGGGTCAAGGACTCTACCAGATCCGTAAAGTCCTGATAAGAACTGAAAAGTCCTGAAATCTGTTCGTAACCCTCTTTGTGCTGGAAATTTCGTGTGGCCATAACAATCTCCTCTTGTTGATTGCAAGCTGAGGTGTTTTCGGGCTCAGCCGGCTGGACTTAATCTATAGAATATGAGGGGCCTCGCCAATTCCCCATTTTGCTAGATTGTTCCGATGAAATGCGCCAACAGGGTTCTTGATGAAAGTCCACCGTGCTGCCGGAAAAGTGCCACCCAACCGGGGTGCCAACAAGGTTTAAAATCGGCCAAACGGTGGAATAAAACCAATAATTGCAGTTGACTGGTTGCTCGCTGTTTTCTCGCTATGGGTTGAGCTAAAACAGGAAGTTTGTTGAGGAATCCACGTTATGTCACTTCATCCGTTTTCGACGCACCATCAGGATGCCCCCGCACTGGCTTGTGAGGCGTCCCAAGCCGCGCCCCCGGATGAGGCGGTACCCTATCATGCCCAACCCGTCAACATGTGTCTGCAATTACTCAAAACCACCCTGCAAGGCCTGTCTCAACAAGAGGCAGAGGAAAGGGGCAAAGGGAATCCCGGGAATACGGGCAGCAGGGAGATGGCCTCCCTTCGACCGGCCTGGATGTTCCTGAATAATCTCAAGCGTAAATTTTCCTTTCTGTTTTTAGCCATCGCCATTCTATCTTTTGTAATGGGGCAATATGTAAATGGCCTGTTCGTTCTGGCTGCCATGTTGCTGAATGGGGGCATTCAGGGATTGATTCAGTGGAAGGCACTACAAAGCCAGAAAATAAGCGTCCAAAATCCCGAATTACGCTGCACAGTTCGTCGAGAAGGCCAAAGCGTTACCATTCAGGCCCATGAACTGGTCATTGGCGATATCTTGCTGATTGCCGGGGGACAGGTGTTACCGGCGGATGCGCGCTTGGTCTCCAGTACCCAGCTTCAGGTCGATGAGTCCCCGTTGACCGGAGAGTCGGTTTTGGTGCCTAAAAACGCCAACGATGTCTTGCATCCGGCGGAAGACGTGACCGCCCTGTCCAACATGGTCTTTGCGGGCACACTGATCAAAACCGGGAAAGGCGAGGCGATTGTGACCGCCCTGGGCCATCAAACCGTCATGGGGCGCATTGCCTCGCTGGCGCAAAAAACTGAAAAACGAGAATCGCCTTTCACCCGACAATTGAACACCCTGAGCTGGCAGATATTCCTGATAACCCTGGCGGTGGTTGCCCTCATCATCGGCATTGGGAGCGCCCGGCATCTTCCCCTGATGGAACTGGTTCAGGTGGGTCTGGTGATTGCGATTGCCGCTTTCCCGGAAACCATTCCCGGGCTGGCCAGCCTCATTCTCTCTCTGGGGATTGGACGCCTGAATGAGAACAAGGTCATTGTCAAAAATTTTCAAGCCCTGGAAACGGTGGGCGATTTAAGCGTGATCTGCACCGATAAAACCGGAACGCTGACTGAAAATTACCTCCTGCTGGACAAGCTGTACCTGCCGGAAATGGGCGCTATCACCTACGAATCCAAGTGGCAAAACGGGGACGGGATTCCAACCCGCTCGGTGGAAGAATGCCTGCGCGTGGGACGCTTGAACAACGGCACCATGCTTGAGGGATTGCGCAGCGGCTTGATGGGCGATCCCATTGATGTGGCCCTTTACCGGGCCGCGCCCGCCAGTCTGGAGGCGGGTTACCATGCCCGCCTGACCATTCCGTTTGATCCGGTCACCCTCCGTTCGGCCACCCTGTGTGAAACGCCCGATGGACAAACGGTTTCCATGATCAAAGGCGCCCCGGAATCCGTCATGGAGCAGTGCCGATTTTACATGAAGCCCGATGGCACTTTGGCTGAAATGACCCTCTCCCAGCGCACCGAGTTTTTGACTTTAAATCGAACCCTGGCTTACGAACACAATCTGCGGGTGGTGGGGTTTGCCCAGAAACCGATTCTGGAAAATGACGACAGTGGCCCTTATGCAAACGCCATTTTCATTGGCTGGGTCTGCTTGCTGGACCCTCCCAAGCCGGGAGTGCATAAAGTCCTCAAGGCGTTGCAAGACACCGGCGCCCGAATGATCATGATCACCGGGGATCAAAAGGCCACCGCTGAAATGACCGCCCGGGAGCTAGGCCTTATTTCACGCAATTCCGATGAGGTCTGGCTACGGTCGGACTTGCAGGCCTGTGACTCCACAACCATTCCCTCAACGGTCAAAGTCTTTGCCCGAACCAAGCCGGAAGAAAAACTGGCCATTGTGGAATCTTTGCAGCAGGGGCATCAAGTGGTGGCCATGGTAGGAGACGGGGTCAACGACTCCCCGGCTCTGCAAAAAAGCGATGTGGCCATCGGCATGGGCCTGCAAGGCGCTCAAACGGCCAAAGATTGCGCTGATATCATCCTGATGAACGACCGACTGGACGGTATTGTTTTTGCCATTCTGGAAAGCCGGATTGCCCGACGTAAAATCCAGTCCTGCTTGCAATACATCCTCAGCTGCAACCTGGGGATGATCCTGTGGGTGGCCGCTTCCGCAGTGTCAGGCTTTGGCTTGCCCCTCACCGTTTTACACTTGCTGTGGTTGAGCCTGGTGGTGGTTTCTGTTCCCGCGCTGGTTCTGGCCATTCAGCCTCCCCCCCCGCTTTCCATCAACGACTTAAACCCCGCCGATGACAACGCCGAAGAAGCTGGGGACTGGCAGCCCTCCAAAGCTCTGGACAAAGACGCTCAGGGCTTTAAAACGCTTCAGCCCCTCAGTCGGCAAGACGCCATGAACGTCCTGCTGTGGGGTGGGGTCATGGCCGTGACCACTTTTGGCAGTTATGCCCTGTGCCTGTTCCTGCTGAAACTGCCCCCGACCACCTCGGCAACCGCCGCATTCTGGACTTTGGCCTTCAGCCAGACCCTGCATTTACTGAACGTGCAAACGGCCCAACCCGCGGTGTGGCAAGCGCGTCCAGTGACACTAACTGATTTGCTGCATACGCCCATTACCTGGCTGGTCATGGTGGTGGCCGTCGTCTTGCAAGCCCTTACTGTCTACACGCCCATTTTCAACGCCATCATGGGCACTGCGCCATTGCCGCTAGTGGCACTGGGCTGCGCTTCCCTGTCCAGCCTGATTATGATCGTATTTTCCCTGAAAAAAACCTGAGAGACTGTTCGAAAAGATTCCATTCCGGGCGTCTATCGCGTTCGTGTGCTGCTCAGCTTCTTAAATTATTAGTATAAGCGCCTTGCTTTCGCGTCCTGGTATCGATTTTTGAGGGCCTTGTGCCACACCGGACTGAAAACTTTTCAGAGAGTCTCTGAGAAAAACAAGAACGACTTCCGGGGATAGCGTCCCTATCAGGAAGCAGGGCCATAAGCCAACGGGGATGAGACTTTCAGTGTCTCAACCCGAACCTGGGCACCGGACAAGGGCGTGAGCTTGAGCGTAAACGCATATCCCATCAGACGGGCCGGTACCATGGATTCCAGAAATTGAAGATGACACGCTTGCCCCTCTTGATTCAGGGCAAATTCAGCCTGAGGGTCTTGAGGCTTGAGGTAAACATCAATCACGCTGTTTCCATCGCTATCAGCGATGCCGCGAATGCCAAAAGTCATCCTGACAGTGCCGCAAACCCGATACGCCTGGTAGAAAGCCTTCGCCAGACTGGCCAGTTTTTCCTCATCAATTGGGTGTAAGGCATGACGCATGGGAGCCCCCTGGTTCATGGACTGATGTCTTGTTCACAAGCGTTAGGACGCGGACAGGAGTTGCATGTGGTAAAGGGAAATCAGGAAAAGAACCACCCCCGACAAAATGGTGAAATAAATTTTCAGGCTTTCAGCCAGGCTTAGCTTCTCCTGATCGAGCCGCTGGTAGTTCAGGCCGGGTGAAAACGTGGAATGCATTGCTTTCATAGGTGCCCTCCTCCTTTCAACAGTTTTTTTATTCTGATTTGAAACTGATTTAAAAAACTTTTTCGCGTTTCTGTGGCTAGAGTCCTGGACTGTTCGGGTAACAGCATTAGCGGTGGTCTGGGGATATGTGGCGATTTCACTCAGTCGGGGAATCGCTTGAAAAATATGGGCAGGCAATGGCCGGAGCGGTGATGGTATTTTCAGAAACAATCTAAACTATCAAGCAAAATCATCAATCAAAATTATCAGGATGAAATTCCTGCGTTTTATTATCAAAAATCGCAGGCTCAATCACTATTGGCCACCCAGGCAGTTTAGCGACTACACTGTTGGGCGGTGGCGGATTCTGGAAGCTGCCGGAAGACCCAGCGGTTGGGACAACGGCTGCTAAAAACCCAAAATCATTTTCAGCCCGATGACGAGCAAGGTACCCCCGAAAATTTGTTTCAGGATATGAGTGGGCAGAACGATGGCCAGCTTGGCCCCCAAAAAATTGCCCAGGACAAAACCTAAACAAATGAGCCCAGCCACTTTTAAGTCCACAAACCCGTGGCGGTAATACTCCAGGGCTCCCAGCAAGCCGATGGGTAACACCAGCAAGGCCAAAGTCGTACCTTGGGCCGCCTGCTGGGAAAAACCGAACAGAAATACCAAAGCGGGTACCAGAATAATGCCTCCGCCTATACCCACCAGTCCACTGAATGCACCGGCCACCAGCCCCAGTAAGGAAAGATAAAGAAAAACCACGAAGTGCCGCTCCGGCAAGACAATAAGCCCTAGTGTACCAAAGATTCGGCATTCAACCCCATCCGGTGGAAACCGATCCCCCACCGAAGTAGTCAGCTCCATTTTGAGACACTGACTTGTCCCCTTGACTCGTCCCTGCATTTTGGGGGATGGCGATTGCCCTGGTTCCGACTCTTGATCGACCCTCAATGGCTGCGCTGGAAAAAACCCGATTCCAAGCAAGAACCCCATTAACGGCCTTGGGTGCTGTGGCGGCTTGACCGCACAACGGCGCCTCAGAAAACCTTTGGGTGCTATGGCGGTTTGACCGCACAGCAGCGCCTCAGAAACCCTTTGGGTGCTGTGGCGGTTTGACCGCACAACGGCGCCTCAGAAACCCGTTGGGTGCTGTGCGGTTACACCGCACAGCACCCAAGGCAAACAGAATCAATCAGATTTTTTGTCCGTTCTCATAGCGATCCAGGTTCATCACCTTCGTCCAGGCGGCAATAAAGTCTCGCAGGAACTTTTCCTTGGCATCCTGCGAGGCGTAGACCTCCGCCACGGCCCGAAGCTCGGAATTGGAACCAAAAACAAGATCAACCGGGGTGGCTGTCCATTTCCGTTCACCCGTCTTCCGGTCATAGCCTTCGTACAGACTGTCTGAGTCAGCGGCCTTCTTCCACTGGGTGGACATATCCAGCAAGTTGACAAAGAAGTCGTTACTCAAGGTGCCCGGACGATTGGTAAACACACCGGCGGAGGACTGCTGGTAATTGGCGTTCAGGGTACGCATCCCGCCCACCAGAACCGTCATCTCGGGAACGCTCAGGTTCAACAGGCTGGCCCGTTCTACCAGCATTTCCGCGGGAGACTTGGGGTTATTCTGCCCGAAGTAATTGCGGAAGCCATCAGCGGAGGGCTCCAGCACAGCAATCGCCTTGACATCCGTTTGTTCCTGAGAGGCATCCGTGCGTCCCGGCGTAAAAGGAACCGTCACCGTTTTGTATCCGGCTTCTCTTGCCGCTTTTTCAATGGCGGCAGAGCCTGCCAGAACAATGGTATCAGCCAGGGAAACCTGTTTCCCGTTTTTCAGTTTGGCGTTAAAGCCTTTTTGAATGGCCTCCAGCCGGGGAAGCACTTTGCTAAGCTCTTCCGGGTTGTTGACCGCCCAATCCTTTTGAGGAGCCAGACGAATGCGCCCGCCATTGGCGCCCCCCCGCAAGTCCGTACCCCGGAAGCTGGCAGCCGATGCCCAGGCCACTCTGACCAGTTCCGACACCGTCAAGCCAGACTTCAAAATCTCAGCCTTGAGGGCCTTCACATCGGCATCGTCAACCAGCTTGTAATTGGCAACCGGCACCGGATCTTGCCACAGGAGTTCCTCTTTGGGCACCTCAGCGCCCAGATAACGACCCCGTGGGCCCATGTCACGATGCGTCAGCTTAAACCAGGCCTTGGCGAAGGCCCGTTCAAACGCCTTGGGATTTTCCTGAAAGCGCTTGGCAATTTCCCGATAGGTAGGGTCAAACTTAAGGGCCAAATCCGTGGTGAACATGATGGGCGCATGCCGTTTGGCGGGGTCATGGGCATCGGGAACCAGTTTGGCGACCGATTCGTCCTTGGCCACCCATTGAATCGCCCCGGCCGGACTCTTGGTTTGCACCCAATCGAAGGCAAACAGGTTATCCAGATACTGGGTCGTAAAGGCGGTCGGGTTAAACGACCAGGCACCTTCAAGACCACTGGTCACCGTATCGCCCGCGTTGCCTTTGCCGCATTTGTTTTCCCAGCCAAAGCCCTGTTTCTCGATTCCGGCAGCGGCAGGTTCGGCGCCCAGACAATTGGCCGAATGCGCCCCATGGGCCTTCCCAAAGGTATGACCGCCCGCAATCAGGGCCACGGTTTCCTCATCATTCATGGCCATCCGTCCAAAGGACTCACGAATATCCTTGGCCGCCGCCAGCGGATCCGGGTTCCCATTGGGGCCTTCCGGGTTCACGTAGATCAAGCCCATCTGCACCGCGGCCAACGGATTCTGTAATTGGCCGTCCTTACTGTAGCGCTCACTGGCCAAAAATTTGGTCTCCGGCCCCCAGTAAACGAGATCCGGCTCCCAGTCGTCTTCCCGTCCACCGGCAAAGCCATAGGTCTGGAACCCCATATTTTCCAAGGCCACATTACCGGTCAGTATCATCAAATCAGCCCAGGAAATTTTATTGCCATACTTCTGTTTAATGGGCCAAAGCAGACGACGGGCCTTGTCCAGGTTGGCATTGTCAGGCCAGCTATTGAGGGGCTCAAATCGCTGCTGTCCGCCATCCGCGCCGCCACGTCCATCCGTCAAACGATAGGTTCCCGCACTATGCCATGCCATGCGAATAAAGAAGGGGCCATAATTCCCATAATCCGCAGGCCACCAGTCCTGGGAGGTGGTCAGCAAGTCGTTAATATCTTTTTTAACCGCTTGCAAGTCCAGACTGTTAAAGGCTTCGGCGTAATTAAAGTTTTTCCCCAGGGGATTGGCCTCCGTGTCAGGGCGACGGAGTGCGCTCAGGTCAAGCTGGTTGGGCCACCAGAATTGGTTCGTCCTGGGCTCGCCTTTGTGCAGGGTCTCGCTGAGGGCGACGGTTGAGGCCAGAGAAAGCCCCAGTATGCTCATCAATACGGAGGCTCTTAACACCCATTTCATCTTCATGGTTAAAATCACCTTTTCTATTTCAGAACGGTAGAATCCAATGGTAACTATTATGATACACCCTTCGGGAAAATCCTGCTCCCCGTGCCAATAACAGCCCAACCCCGCCCTTTCGGACTTTAGAAAAACACGCCCCTTCCTTCCGCATCGGTTAGCTCCTTCAGCCTAAAACTTCATGATACTTCACGGAACGCTTCACCCGGAATCGCTCCAATACACCGGAAAGCCAGAACTGAAATCCCGTTCTCAAACGCATCCGCTCTATCAGCATCCGTTTTTCTGGCATAATAATAGGGTGACAGGATTCCCCCCAAACGCCAAAAAGCAAAGTCTGGCGTGAAACAAACTCTGGAATACGGGCCCGTGAAAACCATAAGACTCAACCCCAACCGATGGAATGCCCTGATTGGGCTCATTGTCTGCGTGTTCCTGAATCTGTTCACGGCTGAATCCCTGGCCGCCATCACCCTCATTGTGGATGGGCCTCACGCCCTGACCATTCAGGCGGACGCCAAGGGAAACGCATCACTGGTGCTGCATCACCATGACCTTGCAATCTCAAAAGCAGCGGAAAACAATTTTCACCACCATCATCCCGACCAGCCAGACCACAAGATTCTCCTGTCTAAACCAGATTTTAAAACATTTATCGCCAATGACCACCGATTAACGCTTTCTTTTGAGCCATCCGCTTCCGTTCTCATCAGTTTTCTTTTCATTGCCACCCCACAAACAGATCAAAAGACAGTCCCGCCCCATTTATACGACCATCCACCGCCACCCACTCAGGCGCTGCGTTTCCGTCAAACCATCGCTCTGCTCATGTAAGCGACCTTCCTCTGCCTTGATTGCCGTTTAATCAGGTTGAAATTTTCCTGAACTGGCCAAGCCCAAGAAGATTAAGGAGACTTTGGTTTGCGTTCCCCTCTGCTTTATGCCCTGTTATTGAGTGTGGCTTTCTGCCTGTCTTCGATGGCCCGGGCAGACCTGCCCCCAGTGATGACCCTGGATGCCGCCATTGAAATGGCCGGGCGTAACAACCTGAATTACCAGGCCGCCTTGGCGCAAAAGGATATCAGTCAGGCCCAGATCACCACAGCCAAGGCCCGATTGAATCCCATGCTGGTTTCCGATAACGGCGTTGCCGAAAAAACATATCGTTTGGGCCTGCAACAAACCCTGGAATTGGGTGGAAAAAGAAAAAAACGAATTGCGGTGGCTGAAACCCAAAGCCAACTCACGGACACCATGACGAACGCCAGGTTTTTAGAACTTAGGATTGGCGTTCGACAAGCTTACACAGCGCTTTACACGGCCCTGGAAAGACAGAAAGCCTATGAAGACATTGTTGAAACCACAAAACGCCTGTTAACCATTGCCCAAAAACGGGAGACAGTAGGAGATATTCCCAAGGTCGATGTTCTGGGCGCTCAAATTGCCTTCACCAACTCCCAGAACGACCATCAAACAGCTTTTTATCAGGTCGTATCAGCCAGAAATCGACTGAGCGCCCTGTTGTTTCAGCCCCTCTCCCCCCAACAGCCCCTGGCCCCTCCCCCCAGTTTCGCGCAAGAGGCACTGCTGACCACCCAGAAACAGGAGCCCGGCCAACCCTTGCAGGCCTCGATTACCGAGTCGGCGCTGAACCTGGGCCTTCTGATTGAGCAAGCCTTTAAAGTCAGGCCGGAGCTTCAGGAAAGTCGGCTCAACGAGGTTTTAACACTGCAACGGTTGTCTCTGGCCAAGAGCAACCGAATCCCCAACCTGAGTCTTTCCGCTGGCCCGGATTTGGTGGCTGAGCCCGGCCAAAGGCGTTTGAATGTCTATGTAATCGGGGCGATGGATATCCCTGTTTTTAATCGACAGCAAGGCCCGATTGCAGAGGAGTCCGCCCGACAACGGCAACTCCGGCTTACGCAACAGGCCCTAAAAAACCAGATCACTTACGAGGTCATGAACGCCCACACGGCTTTCATTGCCAGTCAGCAACGCATCAGACGCTATGAAGCGGAACTTCTACCGGACGCGGAGCGAATTGTGCAACTGGCTCAGTTAAGTTTTCGGGAAGGAAAGTCCTCCATATTGACCCCCATTAACGCCCAACAGGCGTTTATCAATACCCGTCTCGGATACTTGCAAGCCATCAGCGATCATCAGGATGCCATTAGCGATTTAGAAAAGGCCATAGGAACCGGATTATGAAACCCTCTTCCCCTTTCGTTGCCCTCATCGGCCTTCTGTTGGCCGGACTGGTTTTCCTGTCCGCTTGCGGGGATTCCCAACCCGAAGCGCCACAAACCGAGAAGCAGGGCATGTCATCGGATATCGTTCGCTTGACGCCCCAGGCCATCCAAAAAAGCGGCATTCAGACAGTCTTGGTCAGTGATCGGCCTAACCGCAGCCGCCTTATCACCATTGCGGAAGTCAAGGCGGATGAGAACCAGGTATTTCACCTCAGCTCCCTGGTCGGAGGGCGTGTCATCAGCGACCAGGCCAACCTGGGGGATGTGATTCGGCAAGGTCAGACCGTGGCTGTTATTCGAAATCAGGAAGTGGTCAAGGCACAGGCCGCCTCCATTCACGAGCTTCATAACAATGAAATCGCCATTCAGCAGGCAAAAACCCGCCTAAAACTGGCCCAGCAAAACTACCAACGGGAAAAATTGCTTTACGCCGACGGTGTTTCTCCCAGAAAGGATCTCCTACAGGCCCAGTCCGAGCTGGAACTGGCCCAGTCCGCCTTAAGTGGTTACCAGGAACATAAAACCCATGTGATTTCCGAGGCCAAGGCCTTGCTGGGCACTTACGGGGTTGATTTTAACGGTCAGTCGGAGCGATTGCAGACAGGCAGTCCCATCCGTGCCCCACGCAGCGGGATCATCACCCGAAAAACCATTACCCTGGGGGATACCGTCAGCGCAGACCAGATTTTGTACGAAGTGGCAGACCTGTCCCGGGTTTGGCTGGATATGACCGTTTACCCGCAAGACCTGGCCACACTGAGACTGGGCCAAAGCATCCGTTTCACCAGCGACAGTCTGCCCCAGCGGGTTTTTACCGGTCGCATCAATTACATTCCGGCCAATAACAATCCGCAAAGCCCCATGTTCATGGTTCGGGCCTTTCTGGATAACACGGATTATAGCCTGAAACCCGGCATGTTTGGACAGGCCGAAATTGATTCCGCCACCAATGCCACCACGAAGGGAAGCATGCCATACATTCCCGAAAAGGCGCTGCAAACCTATGGACGGGAAACGTTTGTGTTTATTCCCCTGAAAGCGGGTGAATACAAAAAGCAACCCGTGACCATCGACCGTCAGGACGCCACAGGGTACTTCATCCGCCAGGGCCTGAAGGCCGGAACCCCGGTGGTTACGGAAGGCAGTTTTACCCTGAAGGGAGAATTGCTCAAAAAACAGTTTGGAGAGGAATAAGATGGAACAGTTTCTGGCCAACCTGATCCGGCAGCGCTTCCTGGTTTGTCTGGCCTTTGCCTTTGTCATCCTGGGGGGCATTTGGGCTTACCGCAGTTTACCGATCGACGCCTTTCCCGATCTGACCAACATCCAGGTGCAGGTCATTACAGAAGCCCCTGGCATGCCGCCCATTGAGGCGGAGCAACTGGTGACCATTCCCATTGAATCCATCCTGAACGGATTGCCGAAGGTGGAACAGGTTCGCTCGGTCAGCAAGTTTGGCCTTTCCATTGTCACGGTCGTTTTTCACGATAACGTGAATATTTACTTTGCCCGCCAGTTGGTGAATGAACGACTGCAAAGCGCCCGCTCTCGCTTGCCGGATGGCGTTACCCCCCAGTTGGGGCCGATCTCCACCGGCATGGGGGAAATTTACCAGTACGTGGTGGAAGGAAAAGGCTACACGACCAGAGAGTTAAAAAACCTGCACGACTGGGACATTAAATATCAACTGAGAACGGTGCCCGGTGTTAACGAGGTCAACACCTGGGGCGGGCAAACGCAGGAATATGTGATCACACTTTTCCCGGAGCGGCTAATCCAATATGACCTGACCTTGCAGGACGTGTTTGCCGCCTTGAAAAACAACAACGAAAATTACAGCGGCGGCATTATCGAACACGGCGCCGAGCAGTATATCATTCGGGGCTTGGGCCGGGTGGAAACTCTGGACGACATTGGCAATATTGTAGTGTCCCGGAAAGCAAACATGCCCGTTACCCTTAAAAACGTTGCCGAGATTGGCCTGGGCGACGCCTTGCGCCAAGGCGCCGTGACAAAGGATGGACAAGGGGAAGTGGTCACCGGCCTGGTGATGATGCTGAAAGGCGAGAACAGCCGGGAAGTCATTGAACGGGTCAAGGAAAAAGTCCGGCAAATCCGAAAAAGCCTGCCGGAAGGCATCCAGTTGAAGCCCTTTTACGATCAAACGCGGCTGGTAGAACAAACCATTAACACCGTTCAAACCAATCTGGTAGAAGGGAGTATGCTGGTCATCGCCGTTTTGCTGTTTCTGTTGGGCAATCTGCGAGCGGCCCTGATTGTTGCGGTGGTCATCCCTGTTTCCATGATGTTTTCCCTGATGGGTATGAAAGCGCTGGGTCTGACCGCCAACATCATGAGCCTGGGAGCCATTGACTTTGGGATGATTGTGGATGGGGCCATTGTCATGGTTGAAAATACCGTGCGCAAGCTGGCGCATGCCGAACCGGGCGTTACCCCCAATACCGAGGCCGTAGTGCAGCAATCCCTGAAGGAAATGGCCCGACCCATTCTGTTTGGGATTTTGATTATCACGGTGGTCTATATGCCCGTTTTGGCGCTGGAGGGCATGGAGTACAAAATGTTTTCGCCCATGGTGTTTGCGGTTTGTTTCGCCTTGCTGGGTTCTTTAATTTGCGCGTTAACGCTGGTGCCGGTACTCTGCACGTTTTTTCTCAAGGGAAAAGTCCAGGAACGAGACAGCCTGCTGATTCAAACCATTCGCCCGGCTTACCTGAATCTGCTGAAAAAGGCGTTAGCGCATCGCAAAATGACCGTTGCCATTGCCGTTGCCCTGTTTCTCGTAACAGTGGCCAGCGTTCCGTTTTTAGGAACGGAATTTGTCCCCCAACTGGATGAAGGGGACATCCTGATTGAAACAGTGAATCTGCCCAGCATTTCACTAGCCGAAAAAATGAAAGTGACCACGCAAATTGAGCAATCCATTGGTGATATTCCTGAAATTGAAACGGCGGTCTCCAAACTGGGCCGCCCCGATCTGGCCACAGACCCCATGGGGGTTTACCAGGCCGATGTCTATGTGATGCTGAACCCCAAGTCCACCTGGCGAAAGGGGATTACCAAACAGGACTTAATTGCCGAAATCGACCGCCGACTGAACCGGGATATACCCGGCACCCACTTCAATTTTACCCAGCCCATCGCCATGCGGGTGGATGAGCTGGTTTCCGGGGTGCGATCCGATATTGCCATCAAACTGTTTGGCGAGGATTTTAAAGTGTTAACGGAAAAAGCGCACGAAATTGAACGCGTCATACGCTCTGTGAAAGGCCAGCGGGACTTGCAGACTGAAAAGCTGGAAGGCAGTTCTCAAATTGTGATCAAGCCGGATCGGGTTAAAATGGCCCGCTATGGCGTTCAGATTTCTGACCTGAAAGCGCTGGTGGGCACCGCTGTTTTGGGAGAGCCCGTTTCCGAGGTGCTGGAAGGCCGCAAACGCTTTGCCATGCGGGTCAATTTTCCGGGCGGCAGCCAGAGCGATCCGCTTTTATTGCAATCCCTGCTGTTGAATACCAGCACTGGCCAGCGGCTTCCCTTGGGGCAGGTGGCCACCATCCAGACGGAGGAAGGGCTTGAGGTCATCAACCGGGAATCGGCCCAACGCCGCATTGTGGTCATGTGCAACGTGGATGGCCGTGATATCGGGTCATTTGTTCGCGAGGGCCAGCAAAAAATCAAGGAACGCGTCCATCTGCCGCCGGGTTATTACATTGAGTGGGGCGGCCAGTTTGAAAACCAGCAACGGGCCATGCAAAAGTTGATGATGGTGGTGCCGTTGTCCATTGTGGTGATCTTCCTGCTCTTGATGGCCACCTTTTCATCGGTTCGCCATTCCCTGCTGGTCATGCTGAACGTCCCCTTCGCCCTGATTGGCGGTGTTATCGCTTTATGGGTCAGAGGAATGTACCTCAACGTGCCTGCGTCTATCGGTTTTATCGCCCTGTTCGGGGTGGCTGTCCTGAATGGGTTGGTTCTGGTTTCAACCATGAACCAGTTCCTGAAAGAGGGGCATCCTCTATCCCGGGCCATTCAACTGGCGGCTGAAACCAGACTGAGGCCGGTTCTGATGACAGCGCTGGTGGCCATCCTGGGCTTTTTGCCCATGGCCTTGTCCCAAGGGGCGGGAGCGGAGGTTCAGAAGCCCTTGGCCACCGTGGTAATCGGTGGGGTCTTCACCGCTACCCTGTTGACCCTGATTGTCTTGCCGGTCATCTATGGCTGGACAGAAGAGGCCAGAAACGATTAGGCTCAACCCGTTTTGAGGGCAAACCGCCCCCAAACATTAATGTCATTCCATCAAAGATCGCCCTGCCGGGATGCGGAACAGGGCTCGAAACCAAGGGCCCAAGGATAAAGAGGCGATTCGCCCTGGATCGATAGAGACGCTACTCTTGATTTTAAGGAATCCAGACTTAAATCCCCCGCCGGATAAGAGACGAGGGATTTAAGAGTATTAAGAACCGCCGACTTACCGTAAATTGTTGGACAATTTGATCAGTAGGTTCAGCACGCCAATACCGACCGTGGAAGTGGCATTGGGATCGGTACTCAAACTGGTCATGTAAGCCCGGGTTTCTGGACTGAACTGGGTTAAGCCAAAGTCGAGGGATCGGGGGTTGGTCAGGGCATCTTTGGCCAGTTCTTCCGTCTTGAAAGAGCGATCCAGAATCCGATGGCCCCACAAGGAGAAATTCAACAACTCCTTGGCGGTCACAACAGAATTTTTGGTAAAATCCGTGACGCCTTGCAGGGTTTCCACGTTAGGGGTGGCTCTCATCATTTCAGCGGCGTTCAGGCTGGCGCTTTTGGTTTGGACGCCTTGCGCAAATCCGGGAATGGGAACATGATCGGTGGTCGGCCAGACATCTTCGACCAATTTCAAGTAGGCGCTCCCATTCACTTTGCCATCATCCTTCAGATCCAGTTCGCCCCATTTGCGCACCATGTCCTTGTTGGCGGCAATTTGTGCGGCGGTGTCCCTGGAGCCCTGGAAAATGTCTCTATTATGGCTGGCATCAGGCGCTAACAATGTGCGGAAGGCCACATCGCCATTAATTTCACCATCGTAGAGATCGTGTCCCAGCATGCGCAAGCCAATCCGTGCAAACTTGCTCAGGCCGGAGGGTTCTTTGTCGTCCAAGAGTTGCGTGTTCACCGGTTTAGCGGTTTTGAACAACTGATTCATGAACGCGGAAGTCATATTCCCTTTGGCGTCCACCGGAATGTCCGACAACTTCAGGCTGCCCGGCTCAATAGGTCCGGTGGGCTTTGGCGGCGTGGGGGTCGGTGGCTTGGGAGTCGGTGGCTTAGGGTTCGGAGGCGTGGGGGTCGGTGGCTTGGGAGTCGGTGGCTTAGGGTTCGGAGGCGTGGGGGTCGGTGGCTTGGGAGTCGGTGGCTTAGGGTTCGGAGGCGTGGGGGTCGGTGGCTTGGGAGTCGGTGGCTTAGGGTTCGGAGGCGTGGGGGTCGGTGGCTTGGGAGTCGGTGGCTTAGGGTTCGGAGGCGTGGGGGTCGGTGGCTTGGGAGTCGGTGGCTTGGGAGTCGGTGGCTTAGGGGTCGGAGGCGTGGGGTTCGGTGGCGTGGGAGTCTTCACTTGTCTCAAAATCGACAGAAGAGATTTTGAAAAGGTGAACAACAACTGCAGAACAGTCGAGGTGGAAAAGGCTTGAGAACCACTTCGACCGGCATTATTATTGCGTTGCTGGGTTAACCGCTCCGAAGCCTGCGACGCAGCGGCATTTCGTGCAGCGTTGGCGCTATTGGGCGTGGGCGTCATGACCGGTTTTCGATTGAGCGCCGCAATATTTGGGTTGATATTTACCATAGCCTATATCCTCAGTTTTCGGGGACGAGAAAAGATATATTTAATATAAAAAATTAAAATAACAATTATTGCCTTCCAGACCAAAATCGAGAAAAGTTTGGTAACAGAGTATTAAAAAAAACAGCGAAAGGGCGCACTGACAAAGCGGCTGTATTCAAGTTCAGCCAGGTTTTAATAGCTCTTGAATGAAGCTCCCTTATGGGGCTATTTCCCGAAGAATCCGGGCGGAAACTTACCGCCCTTGGGCATTTTTGGCAACTTCATCTTGGATAAATCGGGCATTCCCGACCCACCGGCGGGCATTCCCGACATTCCCGGAAAGCCAGATCCACCCATCCCCTGCATCATCTCGGCCATAGGATCTTTTTTCTTCTTCTTAATGCTGCGCGGCATTTTCAAGCCGGACAGTCCCCCTGCCACACTCTCTGGCTCCGGCTTCATGCTATCGGTAAATTTAGTCAACTGCTTCATGACCATACGCATCTGCTCAAACTGGCGCAAAAAGGCTTCCAGTTCGTCATCTTTCATCCCGCAGCCCTTGGCAATGCGCTGTCGACGGCTCTCGTTAATCAACTCGGGCTTGCGACGCTCGGCCAGGGTCATGCTGGAAATCATGGCCTCCACCTTTTTCATCTGGCCTTCCCCGCTATGGGAAATCATCTCCCGCATTTCCTTGGTAATGCCGGGAATGGGTAACATGCCCAAAATTTGCTCCATAGAGCCCAGCATTTTAAAGGACTTCTGAATCTTGAGGAAATCCTCGAAAGAAAAGGAATCCTTGCGCATTTTTTCTTCCAGACGCTGGGCCTCTTCCATGTCAAAGGCTTCCTGAGCCCGTTCCACCAGGCTGACCACATCGCCCATGCCCAAAATACGGGTGGCCATACGGTCGGGATGGAACACCTCCAGACCGGTCAGCTTTTCGCTGGTGCCAATCAGTTTGATGGGCTTGCCGGTCACTTCCACCACCGAAAGCGCCGCCCCGCCCCGAGCGTCCCCATCCAGCTTGGTGACCACAATGCCGGTCACTTCCAGTTGGGCGTTAAACGTTTCGGCCACGGCCACCGCTTCCTGCCCGGTCATGGCGTCAATGACCAGCAGCTTTTCCTGCGGTTGCAACACCCGCTCCACCAGCAGCAGTTCGGCCATCATGTCGGTATCCACCTGTAAACGACCGGCGGTGTCCACAATGACAGTGTCATAAGTCTCGGCTTTGGCCTGTTCCACACCAGAACGGGCAATTTCCAGCACATCCTTAGAACCTTCAATGGTAAAAGTCGGAATATCGATCTGCTTACCCAGGGTGATTAACTGTTGAATGGCCGCCGGACGATACACATCCGCCGCCACCAGCAGCACCTTGCGGCCTTCCTTGCGCAGTTTTAAAGCCAGTTTACCCGCCGTGGTAGTTTTCCCGGAACCCTGCAAGCCAAACAACACAATAATATTGGGCTGACCTGCCAGGTTGATCGCCTGGGCTTCCCCACCCATCAGGGTAACCAACTCGTCATGGACAATTTTAATCAACTGCTGACCGGGTTCTACGCTTTTCAAAACCGCTTCGCCCACGGCCCGGTCCTTGACCCGGGAGATAAAGGCCTTGATCACCCGCAGACTCACGTCCGCTTCCAGAAGCGCCCGCCGCACTTCCCGCAGAGCGTCCTCCATGTTTTCTTCCGTCAGCTGCCGATCGCCCCGGAAATTGGCAAAAACATCCTGTAAACGGTCGGAAAGCTGATCAAACATACGTGAGGGTTCCTAAAGGTTAATCGCTGGATTTATGATTTTACCGCAAAAATGCTGTTCCTTCAGAACCCAAATGGATCCAGATGGTGTTGATACGGGTAAAGCCGATTCGCTGAGGATCATGATCTACTACAACGGCCGTCTGGTGGATCGCAATAACTGCTTGCCTGGCTCAGTAAGCTCAGGGGGTACGGTTATTAATCCTATTACCAATGGAACTCCTGATTGGTTTAGCTGGAATTAATTGAATTCAGTCTTTTTGTAAAAATCCACAATCAACGCCTAAAGTTTTCCCCAGCCCAGCCGATAAACCATTTAATACAGACAGTCCACCTCTTTGGAGACTACCCATGCGCTCGCGGGCGGCCAGATCCCCCCTCTCTTCATCCCAATCAGGCTTTTCTCTGGCTGAGCTACTGGTCTCTCTGCTGATTCTGGCCGAGATTGCCACCTTTACCATTCCTAAAATCCTGACTACCCAGCAAAACGGTCGCTATAACGCCGCAGCCAAAGAAGTGGCAGCCATGTTATCCGGCGCTTACATGTCATATCAGCTGTCCGGCAACGATGCCAGCACCATGAGAGCGGGAGACTTGGTGCCTTACCTGAATTACACCAAGCTGGATTTAACCTCTCAAGTCGATAGCGTCAATGGAGAAACCTCTTGGACATGTGGGGTTGGAACCAGAACCTGCTACCATTTACACAATGGGGGAGTACTCTATTACTGGGCTCGAGACGGGTTTTGCAACGGCACCCCCACGGCAGTCTCATACACGTTTGATCCCGAAGCCGGTTACAGTGGCGTGACCACCGGTAGTGGCAAAGCCGTTCGGTTTTACATTTACGTAAACGGACGACTCACAACCGAGGCAAACCTGGACGCTAGCACTAAATGGAACGTGACTACGACAGGAACGGCGTGTTCGGTGACCCGCTCAGCCATTCCCACCAGCGATCCCAGCTGGTTTAGCTGGAATTAACCGCCGGTTACTTACTTCGAAAACAGGGCGTCAATAAACTCGGTGGCATTAAAGTCCTTCAAATCCGCAATGCCTTCGCCCACGCCCACCATCTTCACCGGCAACTGATGTTCCTGGGCGATGGTCAAAATCACCCCGCCTTTGGCCGAGCCATCCAGCTTGGTCAGCACCACCCCGGAAAGATCCACGGTTTCCTTAAACACACTGGCCTGCTTCAGGGCGTTTTGGCCGGTAGTGGCATCCAACACCAGCAAGGATTCTAATACGGCCCCGTCTGGCATGCCTTGATCAATCACCTTGCGAATCTTGCGCAACTCTTCCATCAGGTTAAACTTGTTCTGCAAGCGCCCGGCGGTATCCAGCAAGACCACATCAGCCTGAGCCTCCCGGGCCTGCTTGAGGGCCTCATAAATCACCGCCGCCGGATCCTTGGCCTTGCCAGCACCCACAAAGGTGGCTCCGGCCCGCTGGGCCCACACTTCCAGCTGCTCTTCGGCAGCGGCCCGGAAGGTATCGCCCGCCCCAATGACCACCGTTTTGCCCTGTTGAATGAAGCGGTTGGCCAACTTGCCGATGAACGTGGTTTTTCCGGCCCCATTGACGCCCACCACCAAATAGACGTTCATCTTACCCGGCTCAAAGCGCAACTGGTTGGCTTGCTGGTAAGGGGTCAAAATATCCAAAAACTCCTGCCGTAGAAAAGCCATCATCTGCTCTGAGGTGCCCAGTTCATCCTTGCGCTGACGAATCTTCTCACTGATGCGTGAGGCCGTATCCAGACCCACATCCGCCCGAATCAGGATCTCCTCAATCTCGTCAATGGTGTCCTGATCGATCTCGGACTCTTTCAGCAAGCCAAAAATCTTACCCACAATGGATTTTCCGGTCAGGGCAACGGCGTTGCGCAAACTGGCCAGGGCGGATTCCTCGGCAGGGGGCGTTAAGGTCTCTGTCCCGGCTGTGGATTCCGTCGTTTTTTTACCGAACCAGTTAAACATGGGCCGTCCCTTTCAGCTAGGAGGAAATGGGTTGCTCCCGAAGGCTGCCGCGCAACGGTTTGCCGGTTTCCTCGGATACTTTTTCCGCCAGGGAAGCCAATATCCCGTGAATCAAGCGGTAGCTTTCCTCGGTGGAAAATTGCTTGGCCAAATCCACGGCCTCGTTGATAGTCACGCTGAGGTCCACTTTTTCCATAAATTTCATTTCCGCAGCCGCCAGACGCAAAATATAGGCGTCCATGCGCACCAGGCGATCCATGCGCCAATCGGTCATATGCTGATTCAGGGCCTCATCCAGGGCGGCTCGATGCTCCGCCACCAGCTTGATGAGTTTAAAGGCAAACTCCTGGACGCTTTCCGCAGCCATGAGGGTGGCCAGTTCAGGAACGCGCAAGGCTTCAAACAAGTACTCGGCGCCCTGTAAGCACTGCTCAATCTTTTCCACCATTTCTCGGGTGGTGGGGATTCGAACCGGCTTGACCTCTGCATCCAGCGGGGATTCCAGATTGGTGGGATGCTCCAGCTCGTAATCCAGCAAATAACGGCTCACTTCGGCCAGCTGGTCGGCGGCGGACTGAATCTGAAACTCGGCCTCCGCCGATAAAGCCCGTACCGAGGACAAGACCTGCTCCTGCATGGTGGATTTTTGGGCCACCGCATCAGCGTTGAGCTGACCATCCCCCTGTTTGTCCAGTTGGAACAGGGTGAGTAAGGCAAGTTCTCGGGAAGCGTGTCGGGCGTTCATAGTAGATGGAATCCTATCATAAAAAGGCGTAGACTGGGGAAAGAGGGGCGATTGACCGGGTTCTACCGAATGGTTCAAATCAAGGCATTGAAGTTATACATATCAATTTCCAGTTTCCAATAAACATAGCGCCCTCGCAATTCCAATCATTGCCCTCCCGGTTACAGTCAACCCAGACAGCGCCCTTTATCCAGCAGGGATTGCCGGACGAATCATCAATGGCCACAGTCGCCGGTCAAAGAGTTTCAGAGAGGCTGAGCATGCCCGGTTGCTGCAGAATGCAAGAGACCGCTTGCGGCATATCTTCAAACACAAAGTCAGGCGGTTCCGGCAAGCTCTGATATTTGCCATCCAGCACCCGTTGGCCATATCCGGTTTTCAGCAAGACGCTTTTGCACCCTGCCCGCTTTCCGAAAGCCACATCACTGGCTTTATCCCCCAGCACATAGGATCGAGACAAATCAATATCCGGGAACCGGGCCAGGGCTTGCTGAATCATGCCAGGCTCCGGCTTGCGGCATCGGCAAGCCACCGCAAATTCGGGCACGATGCCTTTCTCCAGATGGGGGCAATAGTACACAGCATCCAGATGGGCGTCCGCTTCTTGTTTTAAAAGTTCCTGAAGTCGCTCATTCAGCGCGTGGATATGTCCCAAATCGTAGAAACCCCGTGCCGCGCCGGTTTGGTTGGTGGTCAAAATGGCCATGATCCCGGCCTCGTTCAAACGGCGAATGGCCTGGGCCACACCAGGAATCAGTTCCAAGTCCTGAACATTTCGGATGTAACCTTTCTCCACGTTCAAGGTGCCATCCCGATCCAGAAAAAAAGCAATGGTCATAGCGATCCCATCATTCAAAAGCATGTGATACAGGGGATTCAGTCAGGCGGCTGGATGCGCTGGTTTGGCCGCTCCAGAACGTGCCTTTTCTTTAAAAGCGCTCAGGCTAGTCCTGAGAATCAGTGTAGCAAAAAAGTACCCACACCTTCCGAGAAAGATGACGCGAACCCTCGTGATGATCCCACCGAACGTCAAAAAGCCCAGAAAATTGCTTCTCTGGGCTTTTTGGAAATTCTGGTTCTCGACCCCACTACTTCTTGGCGACGAGTTCCTTGAATTTTTTACCAGCGGAAAAAGCGGGAACCGTTTTAGCGGCGATTTTCAGCTCTTTGCCGGTTTGAGGGTTACGGCCAGTACGGGCAGCGCGTTTGCGAGGCTCGAACGTACCGAAGCCAACCAAGGTCACTTTCTTACCTTTCGCAACAGTCTTTTCGATAGTAGCGATGGTGTGGGTAAGAATTTCAGCGACTTGCTTCTGAGAAGTCTTGGTCTTCTTGGATACCTCTTGTACTAATTCTTCTTTATTCATTGTTTACACCTCCTTTCAGTTTGTGACTACGAAGATTATATCAGTAGTCACAGGATGTGCAATACAAATTTCCCCCGAATAGCCTAGTTTTTTACTCTTTCATCAGAGGAAAGCCGTGATCGATTTTGGACTTCACAGTATCAAAACACTGGTGACAGTTGCCCTTTGGGAGTTATTTAATTTGAAATCCTGTATGTTTTGTAAAGGCAGTATAAGGCCCATTTTAAAGCGTAAAAAAGCCTGTGAAACCAATGTTTTTCAACTCTTGAGATAAATAATAATTTAAATTAAATTAAACAAACAAAACTTGATACCGATAGTGGGGACGAACATTTTACAGGACAAGACGTCTGAGCTAGACTAGCCCCATCGCATTGCAGTCTGTCTGTTCTTACATTTTCTGTTCTTCTTCCTTCATATATTACTAAGGAAGAAAAAACAAAGCACAGAGTCTGCTTCCCGTCTCAACTTCGAAAATTGCCGTTGTCGATCGAAAAGAGAACATCCCATGAGTACAGCCCCGTCTTCCGTGACCCCTCCGGCCAACCTGCTGTCTCCGGCAGAGCGAAAGCAACAACTGATTCGCGATATCAAAGCGCTCAAAAAAGAGCGCAACGCCATTATTCTGGCTCACCTGTACGAGCGGATCGAAGTACAGGACGTGGCGGATTACCACGGGGACTCTCTGGGCCTCAGCCAGTTGGCTGCTTCCACCGATGCGGAAGTCATCGTTTTTTGTGGCGTTCACTTTATGGCTGAAACCGCCAAGCTGCTGAGCCCTGCCAAAACCGTGTATCTGGCCAATCCCAACGCTGGCTGCCCCATGGCCGATATGATCACCCGGGAGGAACTGGTGCAGTTCAAGGCGGAAAATCCGGGCCTACCGGTGGTGGCCTATGTTAACACCGCCGCCGATGTCAAGGCCGAGGCCGACTACTGCTGCACCAGCGCCAACGCCGTGGAAGTGGTGGCTTTTGCCGCCAAGGAGACCGGCAGTAATCGTATTTTGTTTGTGCCAGACAAGCACTTGGGGGCCTATGTCCAATCGCAACTCCCGCAAGTGGAGCTGATTTGCTGGGAAGGCTTTTGCCCCACCCACCTGCGCATGAACCCGGATGACGTGATCAAGCTCAAGAAAGAATACCCCGACGCTGAAATTCTGGTGCACCCGGAATGCGATCAGCCCATGAAGGATATGGCTGATTTTATCGGCAGCACCACAGCCATTGTGAAACGGGCCAAAGAGAGCAAGGCGCGCGTTTTTATCATTTGTACCGAAGACGGTGTCAGCCAGCGCCTGTCCCAGGACTGCCCGGAAAAACTCTTTTTCACCCCCACCCGAGCCTCTGCCGTTTGCCCGAACATGAAATTGACCCGGCTGGAAAATATCTACAAGTCCCTGCTGGGTCAGAACGAGGAAATTACCATTCCGGCAGAAGTGGCTCAAAAAGCCCGTCACTGCATCGACTCCATGATGCGGGTGGCTGGCAGCAAGGGCGGGCCAGTAATGAGCGGCAAGCAGGGCTAGTCGCGCATTACAACATACCTATAAGAAACGTATCAAAAAAGTAAGGCTGCCTTACCTTACAAATATGACAGAAAAGATTTAACGCACCTGCACGTTGAGACCGAGCAGAATGGCGTGATTCATACGGTTGGCCACAGGATCCCGGCTGTTAACATACTGGTTCATGTAACCTAGCTCCGCACTGACGGACGGACTGAGTTTACGACTGATGCCCACAAACAACCGATTTTGATCGAAACCAGTGGCAGGGCCATTGCTTACCCCTCTCAGGGTCACGAACGCTTCATCGGACAGCACCAAAAACCAGCGTTCCTTGGCATCCAGTGGGAGCGTTCCCCGAACCATATGCCGCAGACGGATCGACACCCGGCCATCATTATTTTCAATCCACCGCTCCTCCAGCCGGGTACGGTTGGACAGTTGCAGCCGCCGAATTTTCCCCTGAATACTGATCTGTTGATGTAACCGATGCTCATTCAAGTTGATGGGTTCAAATACAGGGGCCCAGGCGTAGCCTTGCCACACGGAAACCCGCCGACTCAACTGCCAACCCACGGCGGTGCGTAGAATCAGCTGGGTAAAATCCGCATTGGTGCCCCGATCCTGTAAATTGCCCACCCGGGGTTGGGCCTCTGCCATCAACAGCACGCGCTTACCGGGCGTGATCGGTAAGGTCAGGGTCACGCTCCCCCACTGTTGCAGATCATTGCTCACGGCGTCATTGGCCAGTGCCGGGTTGGGCATACCCGACAAAGCCAGCAAGGCCGCTAGCCCAAGTAAAGCACTCAAAAACAGTTTCAGCATCGTATTCCACGCATGGACGCCCAACCTTATATCCTAATGGCATTATAAGGGCTCTGGGCAAAACAGAGGGTGATTCGCCGATTTTCCTACCCCGCGCCCTTCAACAATCAGAGAATTAGTAAATTCTAATATTCTAAATTTATAATTTTATCTGGGAGAATGCTTTGCTTACAATACAACCATGTCACACACCCAAATTATGGCCATTTTGAATATTACCCCGGACTCCTTCTCCGATGGCGGGACGTTGCACTCGCTGGATCGGGTGGTAAAAGCAGCCCAAGTGGCCCTGCAAGCCGGGGCCGACATTCTGGATATTGGCGGGGAATCCACCCGCCCCAACGCCTCCGTCATTCCCGCCGAAGAGGAGCTAAACCGGGTGCTGCCAGCCATCACAGCCGTGCTGGCAGCATTTCCACAGGCCCGCATCAGTATCGATACCCGAAAGGCCATGGTGGCCCAAAAAGCCTTAAAGGCAGGCGCCCAGCTGGTCAACGATGTATCCGGTTTTCAGTACGATCCGGCCATGGCCGAGGTCTGTGGGCAAGCCGGATGCCCGGTGGTGCTGATGCACAGCCAGGGAACCCCGCAAACCATGCAGATCAACCCAACGTATCCGCAGGGGGTGCTAAAGGGTGTCCTTCATTTTTTTGAGCGGCAGATCGAGCGGGCTCAGCAGGCAGGCGTCTCCCCAGAGAATATCATCCTGGATCCCGGCTTTGGCTTTGGCAAAACGCTGGCCCATAACCTGACCCTACTCCATCAGCTGGACGCATTGAAAACACTGGGTTTCCCCATTTTGGCCGGAACGTCCCGCAAGTCCTTTTTGACCCTGGGGACTCACGACCTCCCCCCCGTCGAAAGGGATGCCCTGACCGCGGCCAGCCTGGCGATGGCCATTGAACGCGGGGCAACCTATGTCCGGGTTCACAACCCAGCCACGCAAGTGCCTGTGGTTCGACTGATTGAAGCCACCCTGAAAGCCCCCCAGGAACCACCCGCCTGAAATCATCAGGCCTGACCTTGGGCTATGCTATGATAGGCATTATTTTTTGAGCAAGATATTGTTTATTGCACATGCGTCGCTTCTTCACTGAGCCGAATCCCCGTTTAAAATTGGCCGCCGCCTTGTCGATCAGCCTGCTTTGCCTGGTTGCGCTCCGCCTGCCCGCCATGGCCGATTGCAAAACCCATTACGAGCAATCGGTACAATTACTGGATGAGAGTTTGCAAAAGAGCAAGGAACCCAATACCAAAACAGATGCCGATGCCTTTGAAGTCAGTTTCAAGGAAGCCGTCAAGAAGCTACAAAGCGACAAATGTATGCCAGAACTGATGAACCTGATTCAACACATTCAGACTGAACAGCAAAAGCATCCCCGAACCTCGCAAAACAACAAACCCACTCCCATTGTCGATTAGTAACCGCTCACCGGTTCGCACAATTTCTGCCCCAAAAAACAAACGACCCGGCTTGTGACCGGATCGTCTGCCTGAAGGGTTCGAGTCGCCCTTACCCGGAACGGACTGTCTAGCCTCGCAGCAACTGGAGGGCCAACTGCGGGGCCTGGTTGGCCTGGGCCAGCATAGCCTGGGACGCCTGCTGCAAGATCTGGTTTCGGGCCAGACTGGCGCTTTCCGCCGCCACATCCACGTTTCGGACTCTTGACTCCGAAGCCGAGGTATTTTCCACGTTGGTGGCCAGGTTTTGCGCCGTGTATTCCAATCGGTTGGTAAAAGCCCCTAGCTTTCCACGGGCGGCATTCAAGTCATCCAGGGCCGTATCCAGCAGGGAAATAGCACTCTGGGCCGCGCTGTGATTATCCAGGGTGGCAGAGGCGATCCCCAGGGTGCTGGCCGTCACGTCCACCAGAGCGCTCGTGATATCTAGGTCATCGGCGTTGCCCCCCTGATTGGCCGTAATCTGTAACACCAGGTTGGCCGGGCTGCTGGCGTCCAGCAAGTGAATGCCGTTGAACTGGGCGGCCTGGGCCATCTGGGTGATGCCGGAAGCAAGGGAGTTAAACTCAATCTGCATGGCGGAGCGCTGAGCGGTGCTGTAAGTATCGTTGGCCGCCTGCACCGCCAGTTCCCGCATCCGCTGCACGGCGTCGGTAATAGCCTGATAGGTTCCATCGGCGATGTTCAGCATGTTGATGCCATCCTGAACGTTGTCCAACGCTTTCTGGGAACCGCGGATCTGGGCCCGCAATTTCTCGGAGACCTGCAAGCCGGCGGCGTCATCGCCCGCCCGGTTAATACGATACCCGGAGGCCAGCTTTTCCATGGTTTTACCCAGGGCACTGGTGTTATTGTTCAAGTACCGCTGTGCGTTTAAGGATGAAACGTTGGTGTTGACGACTAAAGGCATGGAAGTAACTCCTCATCTTTTATACACTCATCAAAGCCAGCCATAAAACAGCAAGCTTCGCTTTGCCCACAGCCCAGTCCTTGGCCAAGACAAAGGTTTAAATCAAAATCCCAAGTTTCGTGTGAAGGTAATAAACGGAATTCAGACCGCACTCCTTTAAAAAGCCCAGTTTGAGTTCTGTTTCTCCTATCGGAAGCCTAGTCCAAAAACTTTAAAGACCATCCGTAATCTCCACTTTATGGAGTAGTCTAGAGCGACCAGCCTAAAAAAATAATCGGGGCCATAAGGCCTTGCTGAAACCTTTTTGCCTCAAACGCCTTACTCCATTCAGGAACATTGTTTAGAGGAGACGCAGGGGAGATCCATGGGCATTGCCTCCTCCCGATACAGTAGACTCGAACGAGTAGACCCAAACAATACCCCCCCCCAAGACACGAAGACCCGGCCGAAGCCGGGTCTTCTGACTTTGTTGGACGTTTTATGACTTTGCGGAACCAGTCGCGTCCAATCTTTAAGGCTACCCTCGCAGCAACTGGAGGGCCAACTGCGGAGCCTGGTTGGCCTGGGCCAACATGGCCTGAGAAGCCTGCTGCAATATCTGGTTTCGGGCCAGACTGGCGCTTTCCGCCGCCACATCCACGTTGCGCACCCTCGATTCCGAAGCCGAGGTATTTTCCACGTTGGTAGCCAGGTTTTGCGCCGTATATTCCAACCGGTTGGTAAAGGCGCCTAATCGACCCCGGGCCGCGTTGATATCATCCAGTGCCGAATCCAGTGTTTGAATGGCGGTTTGCGCACTGGCATGGGAGAGCATAGAGCCAGCCAGGGCCACACTGGTAATATCAATCAGGGCGCTCACCACATCGAGATCATCGGCATTGCCCCCCTGGTTGGCCGTGATTTGCAAATTCAGGTTGGCGGGCGTACTGGCGTCCAGCAAATGAATGCCGTTGAACTGAGCGGCTTGAGCCATCTGACTGATCCCGGAAGCCAGAGAGTCATACTCAATCTGCATGGCGGATCGCTGGGCGGAGCTGTAGGTATCGTTGGCCGCCTGCACGGCCAGTTCCCGCATCCGCTGCACGGCGTCGGTAATAGATTGGTAGGCGCCATCGGCAATGTTCAGCAGGTTGATACCATCCTGAACGTTATCCAGTGCTTTCTGCGAACCCCGGATCTGGGCCCGCAGTTTTTCGGATACCTGCAACCCGGCGGCGTCATCGCCAGCCCGGTTAATCCGATACCCGGAGGCCAGCTTTTCCATGGTCTTGCCCAGGGCAGTGGTATTGTTGGTTAAATACCGCTGGGCGTTGATTGATGAAACGTTAGTATTCACGACTAAAGGCATCGAAGTGACTCCTCTTTTTTCAATTGACGCTGCCTACCGAACAGAAGCAAGCAACGCGCTCCTCCCGAAATCATCCTGTTTTGGGAAAGAAGCCAGTGTGATTTATTTCGTGTGATTCAGAACGTGTGATTCAGGAATGGGTGACAAGAAACGCGAATACGCATCTCCTGTCCAAGGTGGATATTCACGCCTGTCTCTCCTATCGGTGGCGTACACCAAATACTTTAAACAAATCGGCAAATCTCCCCCGCACGGAGGAGAAACACGATCGCCTCCAGCGCTGACCAGCGCTTTCAAACAAAGTCACTGAGCGCGTTTGGAGGAAAGTCTACCGCTTTAAACATCCAATCCTTCAAATGCATGAGTGGAAGTTCCTCTTGATAAAAACCATTCTGCCTGTTCGGTTCGTGTCGGTTAGATTCGCAGTTCTAAAAAAAAAGACCTGGCCAAAGCCAGGTCTTCCAGTCGAGGAGTGAGTGATCGCCAGAAGCCGTTCCGGCGGAATCCTCGGTCCTTTAGTGAATCAAGAAAAGGAGTTAATTTAGCCTCGTAGTAACTGTAAGGCCAACTGCGGAGCCTGGTTGGCCTGGGCCAACATGGCTTGAGACGCCTGCTGGAGTATCTGGTTTCGGGCCAGACTGGCGCTTTCCGCTGCCACGTCCACGTTGCGCACCCTCGATTCCGAGGCCGAGGTATTTTCCACGTTGGTGGCCAGGTTCTGCGCCGTATATTCCAATCGGTTGGTGTAAGCGCCCAATTGGCCCCGGGCCGCGTTCAAGTCGTCAATGGCCGTGTCCAGCAGGGCAATGGCGCTTTGCGCCGCGCTATGGCCACTTAACAAACCGTCAGCAATGGTACTGGCAATTCCGGTCACATCAATCAGGGCGCTGGAGACATCCAGATCATCGGCATTCCCCCCCTGGTTGGCCGTAATTTGCAAGTTGATACCACTGGCCGCGTCAGTACCGTTCAGCAATTTAATCCCGTTGAACTGAGCGGCCTCGGCCATCTGGATAATCCCGGAGGCCAGGGAGTCATACTCAATCTGCATGGCCGATCGCTGGGCGCTACTATACGTATCGTTGGCCGCCTGCACGGCCAGTTCCCGCATCCGCTGCACGGCGTCGGTAATGGATTGGTAAGCCCCATCGGCGATGTTCAGCAGGTTGATACCATCCTGAACGTTGTCCAGCGCTTTTTGAGAACCCCGGATTTGGGCCCGCAGTTTTTCGGACACCTGCAAGCCAGCGGCGTCATCGCCCGCCCGGTTAATCCGATACCCGGAGGCCAGCTTTTCCATGGTTTTCCCGAGGGCAGCGGTATTGTTGGTTAAATATCGCTGGGCGTTAATGGAGGAAACGTTGGTATTCACAACTAAAGGCATAAGCACTCCTTTGATTGGTCAAACAAGCAAAAACCATCGTGCCTCCACCGCATTCAGTGGCACAACACGTCGCGCCCCGGAATCAATCCCTTATTCCGAACGCCGGGTTTTTGTCAGGGTCATTCGTGTGATTCGTGTGAGACATTCATTGAGCATTACTAACCTGAATACCGAGTAGGCGCTCAGGCGACCTGAAACTGTATCCAAATCTGGTGTCGGCAATCTACATTAAATCCTTGAATCTTTTTGTAAAAACTCCTTCGTTCGGAGGACAGGTATCGATCGCACCATGCCATGAAAGAGGAGCAAAAGCCTTTCGCCACAGTCATTTCAAGGTTTTCCAGGAATTAAACCGGACAGCGTATCTTTCCAGCAACCACAGGAGTCTCCCCGAACCAACTCCGTCCCCTAACGTAAACCCATTGATGGAAAACACTCAAGACCCAGCATCATGCCAGGTCTTGAGAAGGAGTTAATGAACGTGGCCTTGGGAAGCCGTTCCCGTTTCCACGATTTTTGTTGAGTGAGTGATCTATCCTCTGAGTAACTGCAAGGCCAACTGCGGGGCCTGGTTGGCCTGGGCCAACATGGCCTGGGAAGCCTGCTGAAGAATCTGGTTTCGGGCCAGGCTGGCGCTCTCCATGGCCACATCCACGTTACGCACCCGCGATTCCGAGGCCGAGGTGTTCTCGATATTGGTGGCCAGGTTCTGTGCCGTGTACTCCAGTCGATTGACAAAGGCGCCCAACTTTCCACGGGCCGCGTTCACAGTATCCAAAGCCGCATCCAGTGTGGCAATGGCACTTTGGGCGGCACTATGACTACTCAAATCGCCAGCGGTCGTCAGCGTGGCGGAGGTCATATCGGCCAGGGCGCTGCTGATATCCAACTGATCGGCATCGCTGCCCTGATTGGCGGTAATTTGTAAAGACAAGCCGCTGGCCGCATCGGTGCCGTCCAGCAAATTAATCCCGTTGAACTGGGCCGCCTGCGCCATCTGGGTGATACCAGACGCCAAGGAGTTATACTCAATCTGCAAGGCCGATCGCTGGGCGGAGCTGTAGGTATCGTTGGCCGCCTGTACCGCCAGTTCCCGCATACGCTGCAAGGAATCGGTAATGGCCTGGTAGGTTCCATCGGCGATGTTCAGCATGTTCAAGCCATCCTGAACGTTATCCAAGGCTTTCTGGGAACCCCGGATCTGGGCTCTCAGTTTTTCGGATACTTGCAGCCCGGCGGCGTCATCGCCAGCCCGGTTAATCCGATACCCGGAGGCCAGCTTTTCCATGGTTTTACCCAGGGAAGCGGTGTTGTTACTTAAATAGCGCTGGGCATTCAGCGAAGAAACGTTGGTATTGATTACTAAAGGCATGGGTTCAAGTAACTCCTCTTATCTCATCAGAAATTGACGCCCTGGAAGAGACACTTCCAAGCTGCGCTGCGTCCTGGGCAGATCCGTTGCCCGAACGCCAATTTCCCGGTCAGTTTTGTAAATTGCCTACTCTGGTAGGCCTTCTGGTAGCCGGTTCATAACCCCAGTGTCTCACTCAAACACTGTAGTATCGACTACAAATCTGCTTTCGACAGACTAAACCGGAAACTTTAGAGACCGCTCCCAAACTCCTCCAGTCGGTGGAGCGCATGACTCCTGCAATTGGGGGAATCAACGGCGAAACCCCTTGAGTCGCCTACGTTCACCAAAACAGGACAAACAAGCGTCCCGCACCACATGATGGAAACCAACCAAACGGGAGGTCATCCAAATGCCCTAGACTTTAAAAGGGAGCCTGTCATCCCGGTGCCCGGCACCATGCCCAAAGGCCCCGAGCGATGCCCGGAGCCTTTGATCCCAGATGAAACGACCACGGTGTCCGTCCCCAGATTTACCTCAACAAACTTAATGCAATCTGTGGGCTTTGATTGGCTTGGGCCAACATGGCCGAGGCCGCCTGCTGCAAGATCTGGTTTCGGGCCAGACTCGAGCTTTCCGCCGCCACATCCACGTTGCGCACCCTCGATTCCGAGGCCGAGGTGTTTTCGATATTGGTGGCCAGGTTTTGGGCGGTGTACTCCAGTCGGTTGGTGAAAGCCCCCAGACGCCCCCGGGCCGCGTTGATATCATCCAGGGCCGTATCCAGCGCGGCAATGGCTGACTGCGCCCCGTCATGATCCGCTAAACTCCCACCGGAGATGCCACTGGTAATGTCATTAATGTCCAGCAAGCCCGATGAAATGTCCAGATCATCGGCAGTACCACCCTGGTTGGCCGTGATCTGCAACTTGATGCCACTGGCCGCATCGGTGCCGTCCAGCAAGTTGATGTCGTTGAACTGGGCCGCTTCAGCCATCTGGGTAATCCCAGATACTAGTGAATCATACTCCGTTTGCATGGCCGATCGCTGGGCAGTGCTGTAGGTATCGTTAGAAGCCTGCACCGCCAGTTCCCGCATCCGTTGCACGGCATCGGTAATGGTCTGCAATGCCCCGTCGGCGATGTTCAGCATGTTGATGCCATCCTGAACGTTATCCAACGCTTTCTGAGACCCCCGAATCTGGGCCCGCAATTTCTCGGACACCTGCAAACCGGCGGCGTCGTCCCCGGCCCGGTTGATGCGATACCCGGAGGCCAGCTTTTCCATGGTTTTACCCAGCCCGCTGGTGTTATTCGTTAAGTAACGCTGGGCATTCATTGCCGCCACGTTCGTGTTTACAATTAATGGCATTGAGTTTTTCTCCTATTCCGCTTGATTGAATAAAGCTCGGTCTAGGGGAAGGGCAAGGCTTCCATTGTCTTGCGGCCCTCCCGGGTGACTGATCCTGGGGGCGACTTCTCATCAGATGCACCCCCGGATCAGACGCGCTTATTCAAAACTGCCTATGGCTTTACCTACTTTTCTCAGGAACGCCCGGGCCTAACGCAATAGACTCAAGGCAATCTGTGGGCTCTGGTTGGCTTGCGCCAACATGGCCGAGGCCGCCTGCTGGAGTATCTGGTTTCGGGCCAGGTTGGAACTCTCAGAGGCCACATCCACGTTACGCACCCTCGATTCCGAGGCCGAGGTGTTTTCGATGTTGGTGGCCAGGTTCTGGGCCGTGTACTCCAGTCGGTTGGTAAAGGCCCCCAACTGGCCCCGGGCAGTATTGATGGTGTCAATGGCGTCATCCAGCACCGAAATGGCGCTTTGAGCCGCACTATGACTATCCAGGGTCGCGGAGGCAATCCCCAGGGTGCTGGCGGTCATATCCGACAGGGCGCTGGTTAAATCCAAATCATCGGCGTCGCCCCCCTGATTGGCCGTGATTTGAATAAAGATATTGCTCGGACTACTGGCATCCAGCAGGTGAATGCCGTTGAACTGAGCGGCCTGAGCGATCTGGGTGATCCCGGAAGCCAGGGAGTCATACTCCGTCTGCATGGCGGATCGCTGGGCGGAGCTGTAGGTATCGTTGGCCGCCTGCACGGCCAGTTCCCGCATCCGCTGCACCGCATCGGTAATGGTCTGCATGGCCCCGTCGGCGATGTTCAGCATGTTGATGCCATCCTGAACGTTATCCAACGCTTTCTGGGAACCGCGAATCTGGGCCCGCAATTTCTCGGACACCTGCAAACCGGCGGCGTCATCCCCAGCCCGGTTAATACGGTACCCGGAGGCCAGCTTTTCCATGGTTTTTCCCAAACCGGTAGTGTTACTGGTGAGATAACGCTGGGCATTCATTGCCGCCACGTTGGTATTCACGACTAATGGCATCTGATTGTTCTCCTATCCGTGGACACTAGCAGCTCACGATAATCCCCACAAGGCAAAAGCGAATCCAATGCCACGGCCTGCCCAGCATGGGGCAACCGAAGCAACAGAGTCCCTTCATTGCGGGGATGGTGAGTGAGTGAGTGACTAACTACGTGCTTGAAGTGTGATTCGTCCTGGCATCAATCTCCATCGCATGATGGAAATTCATACCTGTGCCTCCTATCGGTAGCGGAGATTTAAAACTTGAGGGTTTAAAAAAACAGAATTGTGATCAATGCCTGCAAACCTTGACTGCGCCTGCTAAAACAGGCATTAATATATATTAACAAAACACAAAGCAGATACAAAACCTCACAACTGCTACTACCGCTAAGGATCGATGGCCTATGACCCTCTGCCTTCCACGATGCTGCATGCCCTGACTCTGAAAGCCTCATCCCGCCATGGCCAACAGGGGCAAAAGACTGGCCGGATGGCCGGGTCGATCACGATTCCCTAAAAACACTAAAAATCAAAAACACTCGGTGATGATAACGGGGATGTCTCAGGCTCATTGTCCTTAAATCCTCCATTGTCCGTATCCATAAGGATTGGTGGACGGCCGCGCACCCTGGAAAGGAGCCTGCACCCGGGGCGCGGCAATGGCAGCAGCCGAGGCCGGATCTTCCAGTGGTTTTCCCTGGGCGGCAAATCCGCCGTAGGACTGAAACACGGTTCGCCCCTGCGGAGGTTGGGCCGGTTGCAGGGTCGTCATCTTTTTCTGCTTTTCCACTTCCTGTTTTTCGTGGCGCTTGTTGGTCTGGCGATAGGCAATCAGGTTGATGCCCACACCGCAAACCAATGCGCCCAACCCCAGTGAGCTCCAGAAAAGGCCACGATTTTGCAGAGATTTAATGGTATTGGCCGCTTTTTGGGTTAAAAGGCCAGCATCCACCTTCTGTTGAACTTCCTGTGCGAATTGCTCAGCGCCCTTCACCACATCCAGTTGTAAAAAAGTTTCAGGCGTTTTGACTTTCTGGCCCATTGCCTTCCAAATAGAGCCTTCTTTGCGGTCAACCAAACTTAATCCATAATCTGCAACCGACTTGGATTTCCCGTCTGTCCCTTTAAATGGGATTAATTCAATGCCCTTGGCTAACAAGTTCTTGGCAGAGGCTTGACCAAACAACAAATAAGGGATCACTACGGACAGTCGAGTGGCCTGCTCTTTGAATTCCAGTTTGTCACGGGCCGCATCTAAATAACTGGCCAAACCCACCAATGTTAAGACCCCCTGAAACGCTTTGGTGGTATCAAACTGCATTCCCTCTTTTTTACCGACAGGTAAAGCACTGCCAAAGTTGAAATATCTTAAAAGCTTGGGAATCTTCATGCTCTCGCTTTTTACAGCGCTTTGAATGACCCGGGGCATTACAAAAGCCGCCCCTAGAACAGTGGCTAACCACAAAGCCCCAACCTGCTTTCCACGTTTGCTGGCTTTCGCCACTGGATCATCCTCACCCTGAAATATCTGGGTTCTGGAACTTTCTAAACCAGCCACACCTGTGAAATTGGCGGTCTTGAATTTTTTAGCGGTGATCACGTTTTTCCAGTGCTGAATCATGTACTCAAAGGCAAATGCGCTGGCTAAAGCACCCACCACAGCACTGGATTTGGCCGCAACCAGCTTAGTAGGTACTGTGGCTTCCTTAATAGCCCCGTTAATTAAAGGCGTGCCGTCCTTGGCAATCGTGTGCGCCCAAGACTTGCCAATGTCCTTGAAAGCCCCATCACTCGCAAACCCAAGGCCTTTATGAATTTTAGATATCGCAGCCGCCATAGCCGTACCCATGACTGGAATGGTGAAATAAAAAGCACCGTCTTCCACAAACTCCAGGAAAGTATCTTCGAAAAACTGAATTTTGTTTACTTTCTGGGCAGTAGGATTATTTTTATCCCCTTGTGTGTTTCTGAATAAGCTCACTGGCGCTTTTGGCAACCAGACACCAGCGGTATCCTGTAAAAACTGGGTAAATGCTTCTGCGGGAATAAGCCCCCCAAACTTGGGCTGGACAGCCTTGTTGTTCGGCTGTGGGTTGTTCGCTTGTGGCTGTGGTGCGGGTTGGGACATTCTTGAACCTCTGGGCCAATTGATGTGGATCAATGGATGCTTTTATAAAACCGGTGAAAATAAAAACCGCCGACCTGTTTAGAAGGGAGGTCGGCGGTTTGGCTGTATCTGGTTAAAACTGGGGTTTAGATTTCTTCACAGCGCATTGGCCCACACTCCCGAAGGATAATGGGACACATAATCATCACAATGGCGAAAATAGTGAAGAATTCCATTGGTCTTTCCTAAAGAAGTGCCCATTAGGGCAAACTTTATTGATAAGTTCTCAATAGATTACTGTTTCAAGAAAATCTGTCAATCCCAAAAGTTGCCTTTTGCTGGCCAGAACGAATCACCCCAGTAAAAAAAGGGGCCCGGATATACCGAGCCCCATCTCGTTTGTTGGAAAAACGAAATCGGTGTGAATCGTTTCGCCAACCACCCGGGCTTACTGTTGCAGTAGTCGCAACGCCAGCTGGGGTGTTTGGTTCGCCTGGGACAGCATCGCCTGCGAGGCCTGCTGTAGGATCTGATTTCGAGAGAGATTGGAACTTTCCATCGCCACATCCACGTTTCGAATCCGGGACTCCGAGGCGCTGAGGTTCTCAATCCCGATGGAGAGGTTATTGGCGGCTCCCTCCAGACGGTTGACTACCGCACCCAGAACCCCCCGCTTGGTGTTCACCGCGTCCAGGGCGGAGTCCACCATGGTCAGCAGGCTACGGGCCGCGCTACCGTTGGTTAAACTGGAGGCCAAAGAGGTGCCGTCCCAGCCGGTGATCCCGAGTGTAGAGGCTTTGGAATCCCCCAAAGCACTGGCAATATCAATTTGATCGTTCGTGGAATTGTTGGCCCCCACTTGCAGGACAAACTGGGAGGGGCTGGCGCTGGAGAGCAGATAGACGCCGTTAAACTGGCTGGCGAAGGAAATCCGATCGATATCGGTCAACAGCTGCTCGATTTCAACCTGCATGGCGGAACGCTGAGCGGTGTTGTAGGTATCGTTCGATGCCTGGACGGCCAGCTCGCGAATCCGCTGCAAGCTATCGGTAATGGTCTGTAGAGAACCGTCGGCGATGTTCAGAACGTTGATACCATCCTGGGTGTTATCAAACGCTTTTTGGGAACCCCGGATTTGAGCCCGCAACTTTTCGGATAACTGCAACCCGGCGGCGTCGTCCCCGGCCCGGTTGATACGATAGCCTGAGGACAGCTTTTCCATGGTCTTGCCCAGCATACCGGTATTCATACTCAAACTGCGCTGAGCGTTGAGTGAGGAAACGTTGGTGTTAATGACTAGAGGCATTCGAAATCTCCTTTTTCCTAAATCCCTCAAACAAGTTACGGATCTGGAATCCCTTCCAGACACCGCACACTAACCCGGTGATGACGGCAAGCCATCCAAGGTCAGATGAGGGGCGTTTGTGTGTAACTGAGTTTTTCCAACAAGACGCCGCTGAAAGCATTGCTGACTTCATTGGCGTTACCAACACTTGCTGTTGGCTTACAAAAAGCGTATCGGGTCAGGCTGACCCAAACTGAAGACCTGTCTCCAAAAACTCCACCGTTTATCGGAAAGCCCAGGCACGGCGAAAACCCACCAAACCCTTGTCCACAGCCACTTTCAGCCATAGCGAAAACAACGATCCACAACGGGCCTGTCTCCACCGGATAGAGGAGTCAGGCCCGGATTCCGCCCCTCTTTTTTCTTAAAAAAAACACTATAATAATAAGGTGGGCAGCTTTTAACAGAGTGAGCAACAATCTTCATGGTTCCCCATGACATCTTCTGAGGCGCGGGCCGATAAACCGGAAACATCGCAGCATGGCCCGCCCCAAAGTAGAAGCGCCGGGGCCATACTGGGACAGTCACTGAAACTGTACGCCCGGCAGTGGAAAGCCTTTACCGGCGTATTGATTTGGCCAATTGGCCAAATGATTCTGGGCGTCTACGGCAGTCAAATCATCAACTTGTGGTTATTGGAACAGAATCAGGCCTTGGCCATGCGGTTTCCCTGGGCGGCCATTGGGCTGATTATCGTCGTAACCCTGCTTTGCACCGGCCTGATTTTACGGGGTGGATGGCAGTTTATGCTCTATTGGGCCAGCCTGTGTCTCAATGCCTGGGAAGCGGAAAACGGACAGCCGCTGGACTTTAAAAAAGCCTACCTGAGTTTGGCCAGGGAGAAAAAAGGCCCGTACGCCATTTTAGCCTGTACCTACTTCAGCCTGCCGATCCTGACCTTTTTGCCCGTCATTTTTCTTTCCCTGCTGGGCGCCTTTTTAGGGCCCAATATGCTGGAACTCCTGATGCTCGCGGGTCTTGTGCAAAGCCTGTTACTGGGTGGCCTCTGGGTGGTCAGCCTCATTCCCCTTACCTTTATCTTTCAGATTGCCGCCTTTGAGAATGGCCTACCCACGAATCCCGCCCATACCTTCCTGCTCAGTTGCAAACTCGTCCTCAAGCAGTTCTGGCGGACAACAAGCCTGCAAATCACCGTTTTTCTGCTGACCAATATTCTGATTCCTCAACCACTGGTTTGGCTGTTTCGGCTATTCAGACTGAGTGCGCCCCTGGATCAATTGCACGGCTGGCTGATTGAGCAATTGATGCTGGGACTGGATGGTGAACCGGCCTTCAAAAACCTGCACTTATGGGAAAACCTTCTGGGAGAAGGGTTCTCCTGGGTTCAATTTTTATCTCAAACCCTCACCGATCTCGGCCTGTCCTGCACCCTGACCCTATTACTGCTGCCCGTGGGAACCCTGGCCTTCACCCTGCTTTATAAGGATATTCTGAAATGCGACCGATCTAAAAAAACCTGGCTGGGCTATTAGGGCCGTTCAAAAAAACAGTTGGGGATTCTATAGCAGGTTCCTGTGTAACCAAATGTTTCAATTTTTGGGTGTCCCCCTTCAGAAAAACAGAAAGTCAGCCGAAGAAGAGAGCAGTGGAAATTCCATTTTCAATGTCTCTCCCTAAAAAAATCTCGAAACGGCGCCTCACTCTCGGGCGCCATTTTTATGACCTGCCCGGTTTAATGAATAAAGAAGATCAATTGCCAGCCCAGCGCTAGGCAAGCCCTTCAAAAAGTCTTATAGTTTGAATAAGTAAACAATTAGCAGAACGCATGCGCCTAACGCCCTTCACAATTCGCTTTGCCCTGGTCTTAATGGCCTCCCTGTTCTGCCAGGTCGGCTTTCTGTACGCCTGTGCCGAAGCCACCCTGGACGCGCTGGAGCAACAGTTGTTTTCCACCACCTACCCCCAGGAAAACAGAACCCAGCGGCTGGATCGTTTGGATCAGCGGGTATTTGGAGACGTGCAAGCCGGGACAGACAGCAGCCGTAGCGCCCGTCTGCAAGGGGTATTGAAAAACCTGCTGACACCCAACGCGCAAACAGCGCCCTCCCTTAACGGCAGACAGTCGCCGTCTGATCTTTGGGGAGGCAATCAGCCTCCTTCTCTCGGTGATTCCGAGGCAGTGGCCCCCGTCATTCCAGACGCCACGGATTACCCTACGGTAACCGCCCTGGAGCGGCAGGTGTTTGGCCGGGACTTTATCCGGGAAGATATACAAGTCCGACTGAATCGCCTGGAAAAAAAGGTGTTCGGTCAAGCCAACCCCAATAGAGCGCTGGCCGACCGGGTAGACAGTCTGCTCTCCCGATACCCCAATGTGATGGCCACCGCCAGCAGCGCGCCAGACGTGATTAATGTGCGCCCCTCGCCGGTGAGTCCCACTTTGCAAAGCCTGCCGGACGATCCCGCCCAGTTCACCAGTAACCAGCGAGACATTTACAGCAAACTGAACGCCCTGGAGCAGCATCACTTCAACGGGCAAAGCACTCCCAACGCCCTGATTACGGAACGGCTGGATCGGCTGGAGTTAAAAGCCTATGGCAAGACCTTTAACGGGCAATCGGTGGATAACCGGGTGGCTCGCCTGCTTAATCCGTACCAAAGCAACCGCAACGCCAACCGAAATACACCGAGCAGCCAGAGTAGCCTCAGTCGGCCAGGTTTCCAGCCCCGCCCCGGTTATCAAAGCGCATCGTCCACCTGGCAGTCCAGCAATACCAACAGCACCAGTAGCGCCCCCCCCCAGAATATTCAAATCGGGGGCGGTTTCAGCAGCAACAGCAGCTACAGCTTCAGCCCGGAAATGATGTCCATGCTCCCGCCCCAGGTTCGTTCGCAATTGGCAGGAAGCAATGCGAGCAGTATGACTAATACCGGCACCGTGATCGGGTCACCCGGTACGGTGGTCATTGAGCGACAAAGCATGGGCAACGCCGGTGTGGCTTCTGGCTTTCAAACCTATGGCAACGCCCCCATCCAGAATTACAACTATTACAGCAGCCCCAATGGCACCGTCACCCAAAGTCAATCCACCACCGTCATTCAGCCCTATGGGGGACAAACCACCCTGGAAACAACCACCAGCGGATACCCAGCCCCCTACTATGTGGGCGATCCTGCCTTTTTACAAAGCCTGAACCAGCTGGAAATTAATGTTTTCAAGCAGGTCAACACCGTGGAACCGGTCCCTGTGCGTATTGGCCGACTAGAAGCCTCTCTATTGGGCCAAATGTACCCCGCCTTGCCCGAGCAGCAGCGTTTGGCCAATCTGGAAAAAACCTACCGCCTGCAAGCGGTCAGCAAATTACTGGGCCAAAGCAAGGGCGCCAACGTCGGGCGGGGTGTGGGCAGCTTATTCCTGGGAGTGCCTTTAAATGGCCCCAACCCCATCAACCCCATGGGAATGCCTCAGCCCCTGCCGGTGAACCCCGGCGTTTTTGGGCGTTAGACCAGCGGCAGCCGAACGCAAGTTCAACGCTATAAAACGACCACGCTTGGAATCGTCTGCGGTTGTTTTCAAACGCAGGGTTGTTTCAGCAACCTAAGGAAGGTGCTGATGGCGAAACGCCATGCGCACCCTTTTTATACTTTGCTTTTTCTTCGGGCTAACCCCGTTGAAAACAACCGCAGAAGATTCCAAGTGTAGCCTTTCTTGAACGAGCGCTAGGGCTCACAGCCTATTTGAATGGCATCCGATTGTCAGCCGGAGAAAGGCTATCAAGTCCCCCGCAATCAAATCGCCCGAAGTAATCCAGCCAAAGCAGCACAAAGACTCTCAATCTGAGCATCGGTATGGGCAGCGGACAAGGCAATCCGCAAGCGGGCCGTTTTTGGGGGCACGGTGGGCGGACGAATGCCCTGCACAAAAAAGCCCGCCGTCAGCAGCGCCTCACTAACGGCCACGGTTTGAGCGCTGTCTCCAATCAGCACGGGCACAATGGGGCTTTTCAGGGGAAGGGGAATCCAGGCTTCCAGCCCATGAGCCATCACGGCGCGCTCCAGGGTGCGCACGTTGTGCCATAAGCGCTCCCGCCACACTGGCTCCTCCTGAACCAAATCCAGCGCCGCCAGGGACGCACCCACCACCGCCGGGGACTGGGCTGTGGAATAAATGAACCCTCGGGCCTGATTGACCAACCAGTCGATTAAAACCCGAGGCCCCGCCACGTAAGCGCCCGATCCCCCCAAGGCCTTACTGAAGGTTCCCATTTGCAAGGCCACCCGGTCACTGATCCCAAACTGCTGGCACAATCCCGCCCCGCCATGGCCAAAAAAACCTGTGGCATGGGCCTCATCCACCATCACCAACGCCCCATAGCGCTCAGAAACTTCCACTAGCGCCTCTAAATCTGGATAATCCCCATCCATGGAGAAAACACTGTCGGTCACCACCCACTTACGAGCATTCGCCGGGGTCCGGGACAGTTTTTCAGCCAAGTGGCCCAAATCCAGATGGCGATAGCGGGCCCAACGGGCCTTGGACAACAAACAACCGTCGATCAGGCTGGCATGGTTCAGGCGATCGGCAAACACATAGTCCTCCGGCCCCAAAATGGCTTGTAAAATAGCCACATTGGCCTGATACCCCGAGTTAAAGACCAGGGCGGCCTCGGCCTGTTTAAAAGCAGCCACTTTGGCTTCCAGTGCCAGCACCAGAGGACTGGTGCCCCCAATCAAGCGGGAGGCGGTACTCCCCGTCCCATACTGCTCGACGGCCTGGATGGCACCAATCTGCAAGCGGGGGTGTCGGGCCCAGCCCAGATAATCGTTACTACTAAAGTTAATGGCGGGCCGTCCTGACACACGAACGGCCATTGGCCCTGCCTCAGGCGTCCAAACCAGCTCACGACAGCGCCGCAGCTGGCCCATTTGGGCCTTTTCCGCCAATTCGGCCTGATAGCCTGCCAACAAGGATAAATCAATACCAGCCATGGCCAGCAGCATAACAAATCCGCAAACGTTTGGCACCGGCTCAGCCTGATTTAAAAGAAAGGTGAGGCTGCCCTCACAACACGTTTGTAACTGTTTGAGTACAGTGAGTTCAAAAAATGCTTGGCACACTTGCCATAAGCAATCTTTATTTGTCTGAGCTGCACGCAGTTTTACAAACGTGTTGTGAGGGCAGCCTCACCAAAAGAAATGAAAACCCCAACTTGAGCCAAGCCGGGGTTTTCAAAATCGAATGAGTGTCGTTCTAGACAGAGACCACTTCGGTCACGCCGGGAACGTATTGCTTGAGTTGCTCCTCAATGCCCATTTTCAGGGTGTAGGTAGAGCTGGGGCAAGTACCGCAGGCCCCTTGCAAACGCACCTGAACCACGCCTTCAGCGGTCACATCAATCAGTTCCACATCGCCGCCATCGGCTTGCAGGTAGGGACGCAACATGTTCAGCACTTCCTGAACCTTGTCACGATCCACCACAACGGCCTCAGTCGCCGGGGTTTGCAGAGTCTCTTCCATGGGGGATTATCTCCTTAAAATCAGTTGAGTGAGAAAATGGCGCTATTTTTATGAAGTCAATAACGGCTAGATACCAAACGAAGTGCCACAACCGCAAGAGCTGGTGGCGTTGGGGTTGATAAATTTGAAGCCGCCATCCATCAGGGCGTTGGAAAAATCGATACGAGTGCCTTTGATATAGGGAACCACCATGGGGTTAACAAAAAAGGAAACCCCATCAAAATCAAGCACCAAGTCCCCTTCCGCCGACTGCTCAGCGGGCTGCAAGTCATACTGGAGTCCGGCGCAACCGCCACCCACCACCGCCACACGAATACCCGTATTGGCAGAATCTTTCAGGACTTCACGGGCCTTGGCCACCGCTGCGGGGGTGACTTCAATAATGGAATTCTGAGCTTGTTCAGGAACTTGTTCGGCGATTTCAGCCATAACTATCTCCTTGGCATTAACGGGAATCTTGCCTAAGCATAACGTAAGCGTCAATGTTTTTCAACGCTTCCCATAGGGACCTCTCTAGTAGGTGCCTCCCTAGGGGCCTAAACCACACTACCCCCGTCAATGGTGATAATTTCGCCGGTCATGTAGGTATTGCGATCAGACACCATAAAGGCGGCAAACTCGGCCAGCTCTTCCGGGCGGCCCATGCGGCCCTTGGTGCACCACATCTCATACACTTCCTTAAACTTGTCCGGCAGGGAATGTCCCAAGTCCGTATCAAAAATACCGGCGGCAATTCCGTTTACATTGACGTTAAAGGTACCAGCCTCCTTGGCCAGGCATTTGGTGAAGCCGATGACGGCGGCTTTACTGGTGGCGTAATGCACCGAGGTAGGCAAGGCCCGAATAGCCCCAATGGAGGTCAGATTCAGGATACTACCGGCCCGTTGCCGCAGCATTTGCTTGAAAAACGGTTTGGTGATGTAGTAAAGCCCATTCACGTTGGTGTTGATCACGTTCAGCCAAGCGCTTTCCGTGGTTGTTACAAAGCTATCGGCCTTGTTAATGGCCGCGTTATTGACCAAAGCGTCAATGCGACCAAATTCAGCCATGATATCAGCGACCATCTGCTTGATAGCGGGCTTGTCCACCACCGAGACCTTGAAGGCCAGGGCCTTACGTCCGTATTGCTCAATACGGCGAACGGTATCCTGAGCCTCGGCGTCATTGGAGTTGTAGTTAAAAGCCACATCAGCGCCTTCTCTGGCGAATACTTCGCACAACGCTTTGCCCAGCCCTCGAGAACCACCGGAGATAAAGGCCTTCTTGCCTTCTAGCAATCCACTCATTAAAATACCGCAAACCTTTCTACTCAGAATACCAAGGAGACGAGTATCGAAAACATATCAAAAAAAAACAGAAAAGCCCCAAATTTTTACGCCAATATTTTACGCCAATACAGGTTGATCCAGAAACACGGGGTCTTGTATGAAACGCAGCACATCTTGAGCGATATAATCCGAAGCACCGGGACGCCCATGAAGCGCGGCGGCCTCTTTCAAAGCAGCGTAACGACCTGGAGATTCTAGCAAAGATTCTATCATAGGCACAATTTGCTCGGGTTGCTTTAGCATTAAAGCCGCGCCAGTACTGTCCAAAAACGCAGCCGTCTGGGACTCTTGCGGCATCGGTGGCGTTACAACATCGGCAATCAGGGGTAAACGACAGCTCAAGGCCTCAAACGTGGTCAGCCCACCCATTTTGGTAACCATAATATCCGAAGCCATCATCAGGCTCTCAATCTCATTGGTAAAACTCAACACCTTCACCGGCACAACCGCCCGTGCGGCAAAGGCCTGGGCTTCATGCAGCAGTTCTTCGTTGCGGCCAGCCAGAAACACCACCTGGATCGGGGCCTGGGCCAGTCGAGAACTGGTGATCAGGGCCTGGTAGATGCTGAGGACATTGCCGCCGCCCACCCAGCCAGCGTTCATAAAAATGGTGAAGCGCTCCGGGGTCAAGCCCAGTTGGCTGCGAATCAGGCGCTTTTCCATGTCCGTAACCGGATGAAACTTGGAATGTACCGGCATGCCCATCACCTGAATCTTATAGGCTTCCACCCCAAAGTCCATCAGTTGCTTTTTGGCGAAATCACTGGCCACATAGTACTGCCGAACGTCCTCACAAGCCCATCCCCGCCAAAAACCCTGGTAAGGATCAGTCACCACGGTCAACAAGGGAATCTGATCCTGAAGTTTGAGCCGACGCAGCACGTAAGCGAAAAAATGCTGGGTCATGGGATGCACCGAAACAATGACATCCGGCCTCATTTTACCGAAAATGCGCTGGGCATAGCCCATGGCGCTCTTGAAAATCAAACGGGACTCGTTGGGACGCAACTTGTTGACCGCGTTAAAGTAGTAATGCATCAAGTCCTGATGATCCCGGAGCAGGAAATTATAGAAGTCAGCGGCCTTGCGGCTAAGGTAATGGGCTTCTTCCAACACCTGGGTGACCGTAACCGTGGTTTCTCCACCCGAAACTTTAACCAGACTGTTTTGGAGCGCATTGGCGGCGCTTCGGTGGCCACCACCGGTATTGGATGAAAGAATCAGGACGTTTTGCGATGCCATGCCGGGTAACCGTTACTCTGTTCATTAAGGGACGGTCTAGTGATGGGGGTTTTGAGCCAAATCATCGGACTTCAAGACAGGAGCATTGTCGTTCGTTTTGAGCCCGGAGTCAAGGAAAGGACACCGGAACCCCTGCACCCAGCTACACTGTCGAGGCGCTGCCAGGGTGCTGTTTGTCACAGACGTTCCACGCTCTGGAAAGTATTGACGCAACGCTGCCTGATGCAAATAAAATTCTCCCAATCTCTAAGGAACAGATTACCATTTTTTGGCTAAAAAAACATTTAACCAATCTTGCGCGCATTGCATTGGGGTTACGATGTGGGTTAAGCGTTTGGCTCACACCCACGGTTCCTGAAACAAGCATGTCCCGCAATCCTTGGCCGCCTGCTACGGATCACGATATGAATCAGGCTCAATCCAGCCGGAACAGTAGCGCCTCTCAACGGGGCTGGGAATAGTCCAGGGGCCTACAGTTCATGGCCGGGGTAGGACGCCCCGAAAACAGCAAAATGGGCGATTGCAAGCGACTTCCCTTATCCTCAACGGGAATCCAGTAATCCTTCAACAGCACCTCGGCAATCCCCAAACGCTGAAAACCAAGTTGTTCCAGCGTTTCCAGTCCGGGCTTACAGAACTCAAAGCATTCCACGTAAAGGGTGGCCCCGGTGGTGGTCAGCAGAACCTGCTGGACGGCATAGGTGATCAAATCCCGGTAGGCGGTTGGCCAGCCCGGACTGGCCAGAATACTCAGGGTAAAATCCTTATAATCCCAGGTCACCAGCTCCACGGAACCAATGAAGCAGTCCCTTGCCAAATCCTGAAAGACCCAACGCCGCTTAAAGGCCCCCCGGGTCTTTTCAATCAGCCGGAGCGGGAGGGGTCGATAAAAGTCCCGCCACCCCTTGCTCAAGCCAATACGGGCATCCACGGGCAACATATCGTTGTATAAAGCCGCCAACTTGGTGCAGTCCCCGTTATGGCTGTCACGCAGTCCATCCAATGTGACCGGGGGCAACTTCAGGTTGGCCGGATTGCGGTGGACAAAGTAATGTTGTCGCGCACAGCGCCGGAAACCACAGGACTTGAGCAAGGCCAGACCCGTCTCGTAATGCTGATCCACGTAGGCCAGAAATGTCTGAACCCCATCCCCACCGTAGCGGTTGATCACATAATTAATCAGCTGCGTCCCCACATCATAGGAGAAAGAATCAGGATCCAGAATCAGATGGTCAATTTTCCAACGGCGGGAATGGGTGCCATCCCGGCTCAACCAAATCATGCCCAACACCTTGTCCCCGGCCACGGCCACAAAAATAGCGGGCATAAACTGTAAATTCAGCGATAACAGCTGGCTGACGCGGTGCAAGGGAATGTATAACTGTTGCATGGTCTTCAACAGAGAGTATTCCGACTCCCGATCGCTATAGCGATTCAGCAAGGTCAGTACCTGTCGAAGTTCGCCGGGGCGCAGCGCCCTGATTTTAATCATTGTGCTATGATTCTCAGATAAATATACCCCTATTATAATGTCCCTTGGCTATCCTGGCAGATGCCTGTTCGGAATCGAAACCCAAGCCCATGACCACCAAAGACAAAGCAAGCAAACGGCAAAGCAGCCTGATTGTGAATAACAAGAAGGCCTACCACGAATATCACGTCCTGGAGACCTACAAGACAGGGATTGTCCTGACGGGCACCGAGATTAAATCCTTACGGGCCGGGAAAGTGTCCATGAATGATAGCCACGCCCGGATTCACAACAGCGAGGTCTTTCTGTATGGCCTGCAAATCAGCGCCTACGAGCAGGGAAGCTATAACAACCATCAGCCGGATCGGGTGCGCAAGCTGCTATTAACCCGTCAGGAAATCAAAAAACTGATTGGCAAAACCAAGGAATCCGGGCTGACCCTGATTCCGCTGAAACTGTTTTTTGAGCGCTGTTGGGTCAAAGTGGAACTGGGACTGTGCAAGGGTAAAAAATTGCACGATAAACGGGACGCCATTTCCGAGCGGGACAGCAAGCGAGAAATCAGCCGGGCCCTCAAGCACGGAAATCGCTGAGAGACTATCCGAAAAATCATACAGCCACAGTAGGGAAGGGATGAGGCGCTTTTACTGAAAAGCGGCTAAAATCAAAATATGGAGGAAAGTTCAATTCAGTCCCGGTGGCTCCAAACATCCGGTTGGGAATCCCCCCCTGCTGCTCATGAAGCCTTTCCCGGCTTTTCCCAGTTTCCAGCGGGGCAATAACCACAGAGCCCGGAACGCCTTTCCCGTTCTTTTCACCTGAGCATTTGAGCATAAAGGAGACGCCATGCCTCCCAGAATTAAGCAAGGGGAAGTTCCCAAACCCATCATCAAGAAAGGCACTTTGGGCGGACTTCCCTTTAACGCCCTGACCACCGCCTGTTTACACGCCGGGCACACGGATTGCATCATTGATTTCGGGTCGCCGGAATCGCTACCGTCGCTTCGGGCCAACACCAGCGTGCAAATCGGCAAGGGACGACAAAAGCTGACGCTGGATCTGAACGGACGGTTCTACAACAGCTACAGCGACGCCCTTTACCGGGGGCAATTACCGGAGGTCATTCTGGCCGCCCCATCAGTGGCCCGTTTCCCGGATTATATCGTGGCCTTTACCCATTACATTGAGCAGTTGGCCAAAATGGGGTTTTTCTTACCCCGTAAACAGGTTCTCCAGCGGGATCCCGTGGCCGAGCTGATTCCCTGCACCATTCTGACCGGAGAGGGCTTACTGTTCAGCCGTTTTATCACGGAGCTGATGGGCAACCTGAAAGCCCTGCAACGGGAACACCCCAGCCTGAACGATGACATTCGGGTTCGCATCGTCGGGCGTTTTGTACGGGGCTTCTGGGAATTATCGGCAGGGCCAAACGAGTGGGATCTGGGCCCCATCACCTCGACGCTGGGCGCCTTACCCCTGGTGCCCACCCACATTTCCATTGCCGGTGGGGACTTATGGACGCAGGGAACCATCCAGACCGTCCTGGAGAGTCACGGCCTGCAAGTCAAAATCCCCCTACAAAACGACAACGCCCCGGAACGCCTGGAATTCCAGAATGCCCTGACCCGGGTCTCCACGGTCATCCTTCCCGCCCTGATTCGCCTGGACGTTCTGAGTGAAAGTGAGGCGGCCACTCTGGCCCCCAAAATCCAGGAGGGCATCTGGACCATTGGCATCAAGCGGGACGCCTTGAGCGAGCAGGAAAAAACAACCAAAACGGTCAAGCACAGTAAGCCCAAGTCCCAACCCGCCAGTAAGCCAACGCACCCGCAACTGGGATGGAACGACGTGGCTATTATGGCCGGGTTGAATCACTACGCCCAAAGCCTGCACCTCCCCGAGGAGAGCCAGTTATTCGGGCAACTGACCCAAAAACTGTTCAGTTATTGCCAGCAGCAGTAACCACCCACCCTAAAAACAAACTGGCCAAATAGCTATCGTCTGATTCCAGTCTGATTCCAGCCTCATGCTGACAACAGGGGAGGCATTATGCAGGGGCGCTGAGCTAGCCTAGCGGATTTGCCCGGCCAGCTGCTTGGCCTTAATCAGGGTATTAAACGACACCAGAATGGAGGGATAATTCCGCTGACTCTCCAGGGTACACCCCCGGCATTCTCGGGCCTTACCCACGTGTTCCCGGTACAGTCTGGCTTTTTCACCCTGCCACAGACTCTGGAAGTTGAAATCGGCCTGCCGCAGGTTACCGAACGACTTATTTTCCGTGGGATTGTGGGCAAACTCCTCACAGCCACTCACGTCGCCCTCGCTACTGATGTAGGCGCCCAGACTGCCAGCCTTGCAGCAAAACATGGGCTTCTCCTCCACCACGGTGCGGCGATTTTCCTCCTGGCTAATCAGGTCGACCGCAGACTTCAAGGCGCCGTCTTCCGGGGTGCTGGTGTGGTACAGAAACTTCAGGCGGCCTGAGAGAACATCCTCCTTCACCCGCTGGGTAATTTCGAGGTACTTGGACTCAAAAGGCTCCAGTTCCCGTTTGGCCCGGCGCTCCTGAAAGGATGGCAAGTCATGGCCCGTCATCTGCACACTGCGGCGCATCAAGTTCAAATTCCACTTGTCCGGCTTTAAAATATCCCGAACCATCAGGTACCAGTCATCCATCACCTCGACATTACTGGGCGAACAGACCGTGCAAAGCTGAATGTCCAGATGATCGTAGTCATAGCGCTCCCGGATGGCTTTCAAGGCTTCCAGTGCGTCGATGCTGTTCTGCCAGGCGTCCCAGGAGCTGGACTTGGTATAACGAATGGAATTATTGGCCTCTTTGGGGCCCTCAATACTCAAACTCCAGGTCAAGTGCAGATTGGGGCAAGTCTGCATGATGCGGTGGGTGATCTCTAGCAGTAACTCCGGCTTCCAGGCGTTGGAGATAATATACACCGACTGTACCGGGGTCAACCGATAAGCCGCTTCAATGATTTCAGGCAATTGACGGTTTAAAGTCGTCTCCCCACCAGAGTAGACAATGACATTCAGGTTTTTACCAATGGAAGCGTAGGTCTGCTCAATCTCGGCCAGGCTCATTTCATTGGTTTTGGCGTTCAAGGTATCGGCAAAGGAGCAAAACCCGCAGCTATAGTTGCAGCGGGTGGTCAAAATGTGGGTCAGCATCACCGGATCCGGCACCTGATAGAGCATCTGGGCGGCGAAACCACGCATAATCGGCCCAAACAGGGTGCGATCCGTGCGGGACTGAATCGGTTCATACACTTCCCGATGATAGACGGAGGGATACTTGCTTAAATCAACCCCCAACAAAGCCAAGCGCTTGGCGTTCTCCGCCTCGGGACGCAATTTGACTTTCCGCTGATTGTCTGAGAGCAAGGTAGCCATTATGATTCAAAATCCTTTTTCAAGGCCTTTGACAGGGTTGAGTGTGAGAAAAATGCCTTCACGAACGTGCCTTTACAGGGAATTCTTTGGAATACATCCGTACCAATGGGGTGTCATTGTGTCGGGAAAACGCTTTAACGGCGCAGCGGGGGTGGACGATTGGGAATCTGCTCAAAACATCAACCACAACAATCCGATAAACCCGATTTGTATGAAGCAAGGCCTCCTTGATTTTATCCATTCGAACTTGCCTGCGACTAATAAAATAAAACCAGATTAAAGGCTCAGGTTGATACTTTCTATAGTTTACTCCAACTCCTGAACAGGATAAAGGTTTTAGCGCAAGGAATGCCGGGAACCGCTCCGGGCAATGATCTCCCGGATGGCAGTCATACACGCTTCCAGACGCTGATTGACCAGCACATAATCAAACTGATCCTGTAAGGTCATCTCGTGCCGGGAGATTTCCAGGCGACTGGCGATATCCGCCTCCGACTCCGTGCCCCGGACGCGCAGACGATGCTCCAGCTCTTCCAGGCTCGGCGGGGCCACAAAAATCAGGTGCGCCGCTGGGAATTTCCGCTTGACCTGAAGGGCGCCCTGGGTCTCAATCTCCAGCAGCACGTTGCGCCCGGCCTGGAGGGCCTCCTGAACCACCGAGCGATGGGTTCCGTAGTAATTGCCGTTGTATTCGGCCCATTCCAGCAAGTGATGGCGCTCGGCGTCAGCCTGAGCTTGATCGTGGGCGATCATGGCCTCAAACTCGCCACGGGTCTTGAAATGATAGCTCACCCCATCGGTTTCTCCCGCACGCAAGGCCCGACTGGTGGCGGAAACCGACAGGGTCAGGTTGGGTTCAACGGCCAGCAACATTTTGCACAGCGTGCCTTTGCCCACACCGGACGGGCCCGTGATAATGTAAATATGGCCGGGGACGGGTTGGTTCATAACGGCAAGCAATCATCCACTGTGTTCAAAAAATACGAAATTCATTCAGGGAAATCCATCCAGGGCAGCAAGACCACTCAAGCGGCAAAAGCGCCATTGGTATCCGCCACAGTTGGGGCTTATAATAATAACGTAAGCCCCAGTCCACAGGAAACCATGAATCAGCAAGCTCAAACCGCATCCCCGGATGCGCCTCTTGATTTGACGGCTCGAACCGGCGTCATTTTCATTGTGGATGATGAAATGATGGTCACCCTCAGCCTGCAAACCATGCTCAGCCTGGAAACTCCACACCAGGTGCACTGTTTTAACAACCCGCTGGAAGCCCTTGAGCAAGTGAGCGTGTTACGGCCTGATGTCGTCATTTCGGACTTCTCCATGCCGGGCTTGGACGGGATCCAGTTCCTGCGCAAGGTCAAAGCCCTGCTCCCCGAAAGCACCCTCATTCTGCTGACCGGTTACGCCGACAAGAAAAACGCCATTGAGGCCATCAACACCGTGGGTATTTATCGCTACATCGAGAAGCCCTGGGACAACGAAGACCTTAAAATCAGCATTGAAAACGGTCTGGAGCGGAGTCGGCTGGTCGGCGATCTGAAAACCTCCGTGGCCGATCTCAGCGAGGCCCGCCGCTCCCTGGAGCAGCACAATGTGCGTCTGGAAAGCCTGGTGGTTGAACGCACCCGGGATTTACAGGAAACCTACCAAACGCTCCAATCCATCGTCAACAACACAGCCGATGGCATCCTGACCCTGAACGCCCAGCTGGCCATCACCTCGGTCAACCCGGCAGCCAATCAATGGCTGGGACAAAAGCTGAATCTAGAGGCTGGGCAAGCGAAAGGAATGCCCATTCAGAGTGTGCTGACCCTCCCTGCGACCAATGGACAACCGCGTCGGACTGAGGAACTGTTTCAGATCACGCCGGGTCCTCAAACCGCAGAAGTCTTGTTGGGCGATCTCCCGCTGGAAGCTAGTATCTCCGCCCTATCGGCCCATTCCGATTGTTCAGCGGCGGGTTTCGTGGTGGTGCTACGGGATATCACCCAACGCAAGGACATTGAACGCCTTCGGGATGACTTTATGTCCACCCTGACCCATGATTTACGCACGCCGTTGTTGGCAGCCATTCAAACCCTGGGCTTTTTCGCCGATGGCACCCTGGGAGAACTCTCCGAGAAGCAATTGGAGCTGATCCACATGTTGACCCAAAGCAACCGGGAGTTGCTGGGCCTGGTCAATGTGCTGCTGGAAGTCTATAAATACGAGTCCGGGCGACAAAACCTGATTCTGGATACGGTCAGTGTGGGCGATTTGCTGGGGCAAATCACGCAGGAGCTGGAAGCGCTGGCCCAGCACCGGGATCAAACCCTGTGTCTGAAAGCGTTGGAGGGGCTTCCGCTCTCCGATTACCGGGTGCGTGGTGACAAACAGGAGCTAAAGCGGGTCTTCGTCAACCTGATCGGCAACGCCATTAACTTTACCCCCAAAAATGGCCAAATTCAGGTGGTGCTGCAACAGGAGCGGAACGACAACCAGCCAGGCCTCAGCTTACGCATTCAAGTGATTGACAATGGCCGAGGAATTCCTGCCCAGGACATTCCACTGCTCTTCCAGCGGTTTTCCCAGGGAACCAGCAAACAGCGCTCCTCGGGCTCCGGGCTGGGACTGTACCTCAGCCGACAAATCGTGGAAGCTCATCAAGGGCAAATCGGGGTGGAAAGTGAAGAAGGCAAGGGCAGCCGCTTTTTTGTGGTTTTACCGGCCCTGTAATCACTCTTCAATTTTGATCACACTGACCGGGCAGACCTTGGCCGCCTCCCGGCATTCCGCTTCATTGCCGGGAACCTGGGCGTTATCCGCTTCCGCCGAATCGTAAACCGTAAACACAGCCGGGCAAATAGACTCGCATGCCCCACAGGCGATGCAACCCGCTACAATTTTAACTTGCATGACGTTTTACTGGCATAACGCAGTATCTCCCGGCGGCCATGGATTGCGAAAGCAAGCCTAGACGTGGGCCATGTCCTTTTCCTGAGCATGTACCCGACGCAGGTTTTCGACCATATTATCGGCAATCTGGCGGAAAATGGCAGCCTGCTTGCCATCGGGCTCATACACCACCACCGGCTGACCGGCATCGGCCTTGGCCCGCTGCTCAATCACAATGGGCACTTCACCCAGGAACGGCACATTCAGCTGGCTGGCCGCTTTACGTCCCCCGCCGTGGCCGAAGATTTCGTAGCGCTTGCCATCATCGCCTTCAAAGTAGCTCATGTTCTCGATAATGCCCAGGCAAGGAATGTTCTGGCCCACGAACATGGCCAGGCCTTTGCGGCTGTCGTGCAAGGCCACCTCTTGCGGGGTGGTCACAATAATGGCGCCAGAAAGCGAAGCCGCTTGCATGATGGTCAGCTGGGCATCCCCGGTACCGGGCGGCAGGTCGACCAGCAGAAAATCCAGTTCGTCCCATTCAAAATCGCTCAGAAACTGACGGATAATGCGATCCAGCATCGGCCCTCGCCAGACCACAGGTTGTTCTTCCTTAATCATGAAAGCCACGCTGATCACTTTGACCCCATGCATTTCCGGGGGCAAAGGCTTCCCATTTTCGGACTGCCCGGTGATCTTGGCATGCCGCAACCCCATCATCAGGGGCACATTGGGGCCGTAAATATCAGCATCCACAATGCCTACCTTGTAGCCCAACTGGCTGAGGGCGCAGGCCAGGTTGACGGACACCGAGGTTTTCCCCACTCCGCCTTTGCCACTGGAAATGGCGATCACATTTTTAATGTTGGGCAGTAACTGCTTGGGGGCTACCGGGGCCAGCGGCTTATCCGCCGGACGTTGGAAGGGTTTCACGGCAGCGGGGGTTTTCAGGGAGATGCCCACCGTCACCTGCTTGACATCCGCCAGAGCTTGCAAGACCTGACGGGTGGCTTGCAGCAGGGCATCCCGTTCCGGGTAATTGGTAGCGGGCAGAATCAGTTCCACTTTGACGTTGTTGTCGCAGACGGAGGCAAAATCAATCATGCCCAGTTCCACGATATTTTTTTGTTTTTCAGGATCCACCACACGGGTGAGGGCCTGCATTACCATTTCTTGGGTCAGTTCAGTCATGAAGTCCCGCCTTTTGGTTCAAGTGAGTGAATGCAATTGGACAAAATAAACCCTGTCTAGTCAACCCCAGCCGATGAATGGGGCGATTCAAAGACACGAGGGCCATCCCATTCCGCCATGCCGGCAGTTAAATTAAAAACAGACTGAAAGCCATGTTGCGCCAGAAAATAACTGGCGTTAAAACTACGCACCCCATGCTCACAAATAACCACAGTGCTTTGGCTCGCGTCCAAGGTGGCCATTTGCTCGGGCAATTCATGAATGGGCAACAGACGCGCGCCCGGGATATGGCCCAAGCCGTAAAATTCCTGCGGTGTTCGCACGTCCAACAGCAGTAAACCGGGCTCTTGGGCCATCAGGGTTTGCAGCTGTTGATTGGTTAAAGGGGTTACAGACATTGGTGTGTACTAACGTTTCATTACAGCAATAACACGCAATGAGCGTAACACAAAGACATCGGTCAAATCATCTCTTTTAGCAACATGGTCACCACGGACAAGTAAATGAGAAAGGTCAGGATATCGCTCAGGGTGGTGATAAACGGCCCGCCCATCCCCGCCGGATCCACCTTGAACAGGCGTTTAAACCCATAGGGAATCATCATCCCCAGGGTCGCCGAGATACACAAGGAAACGGTAATCCAGCTAAACAGCAGCGCGCTAAGCTGCCAGCGGTGGTATATGAGAAGAGACAAAATCCCCACGGAGACGGCGAAGAACAGGCCGGTCAACAGGGCTACTTTAATCTCCCGGCGCAGCTTCTCCCAGATATTATCATCGGTAATCAACCCCTGACTCAGGCCTCGCACCGTAATGGTATCGGTTTGGGTACCCATATTGCCGGATAGACCGGTGAGCAAGGGCATAAACGAAATAGCCACCACCGCCGCGGAAACCGTGTGGCTGAAGTGGGCGATAATGGTGGCCGCCAGAAATTGTCCGCCCATAGTAATGGACAGCCAGGGAAAACGGGCCTTGAAAGCGCCGAACACAGGCCCAATGAGTAACCCCCGCTCGTCCACCTCTTCCAGGTTAATCCCGGAGGCCCGGTAAATGTCCTCGGAGGTCTCCTCGTCAATGACATCAATAATGTCATCCAGGGTGATGACCCCCCGCAAGGTATTGTCGGGGTCGGTGACCGGCATGGCCAGCAGGTTGTAATATTTCCGAAACACACTGGCCACCAGCTCCTGATCAAAGCTGACCAACAGGGACTTCACGTCAAACTGGGCAATGCGGCTGAGCGGGACGGAGGCATCGTGCAGAATCAGCTGCTTCAGGCTGACCACCCCCACCAGGGCGTCCTCAGCGTCCACCAGATAAATGTAATAAATGAAATCCTTTTCCTCGGCCCGACGCACCATATCCATGGCCTCACCCACGGTGGCCTCCACCGAAATGCTCATAAAGTCGGTGGACATGATTCCGGCGGCGGAATCCGGCTGTTCCATCATCAGGTGGTGCAGGGTGCGGGTTTCCGTATCAAAGGGCATCTCTTCCAGAATGCGCTGGCTTTCCACCGTGTCCATTTCCTGCAAAATATCCACGGCGTCATCGGTGGGCATCATGCGGAGGATTTGGCTACCCATCACCGTAGGCAAGGAAGCCAGACAGGCGTGTTGCAACTCATCATTCACACTGGTCAAAACCTGTGCGGCCTGCCCTACATTCAGGTACTGAAAGCACCCCACGGCCTCTTCCCGGCTCAAAGCGCTCTCCATGACCTCAGCCACGTCGGCGAAGTTCTGCCGGGCCAACAAGCGGCGCAAGGCGGAGGTATTTTTCTGAGTCAGGTAGCGCCGAATCTTTTCTGCCAGACTGGTCACGGTCACGGAATTCATAGGGAGGGCAAAACCTAAAGCGTTGAAAGGGGTATTTATTTATTGTATCAACTCCAAGCGGGTTGCAAGTCATTGTTGCCATAACGCCACAGGCTCGGCTCCAGACAGCAAAGCCGCTCAAAAAGATTCCATTGCGGACATTTTGAACCTTTATAACTGGAGCCAACCAGTGGTCAGCCCGAACCGCTGACTTTTTGATAGACTTGGATTAACGCCGTGAACAAAAACACTGAAAACCGAGCTTCCGCGACCAGCGATGCAAACCACCCCCACCAACAGTCTTTATTTCAAAATCCTGCACACCCCGCAAGGAGTTTTTGGAATCACCCTGTTCTTCAACCTGCTGGTGTCCCTCAGCAAACTGGCCTGGGGCTACCACACGCATACCCTCAGTATCACCGCTGACGGCTTCCATTCCCTGCTGGATGCCGTGGCCAACGTGGTGGGCATTGTGGGCCTGAATATCTCCATGAAGCCCGCCGATCACAACCACCCTTACGGCCATCGCAAGTTTGAAGCCATCGCTTCCATGGTCATTTCCTTTTTTATTTTCCTGACCTGCTTTGAAATTGCCGGGGAAGGGTTCTCCCGTTTTTTCTCCCCCCAGCACAGCCATCCCCAAATTTCACCAGCCAGCTACTGGATTATCAGTGCGACCCTGCTCATTAACCTGTGGGTGACCTGGTACGAAAACAAAAAGGGTAAGGAATTAAAAAGCGATCTACTGCTCGCCGACGCCAAGCATACCCTGTCAGACTGCCTGGTTTCCGTCTCCGTGCTGTTCTCCATGGCGGCGGTACAATTGGGGTTTTTATGGGCCGATACGGTATTGGCCTTGATCGTGGCCCTCATCATCCTGAAAGTGGGCTTTGAACTGATCATGATTCACTTTAGCGCCCTGACCGATGAAGCGGTCCTGGATCCCAACGAAATCAGCGCCGTGGTGCTGGCCGTTCCCGGGGTGCTGGATTGTCATAAAATCCGCAGCCGGGGCATGCGCGATCACGTTTTTATCGATCTGCACATTCAGGTGGATCCCCAGCTAACGGTGAAAGAGGCCCACGGCATCTCCTACCGGGTGGAATCCACACTGGCCGAGGCTTTTGACGGGCAGGTCCGGGAGGTTCTTGTTCATGTTGAGGAATACGAAGGGATTGCCGAAAGCGCGCAGGCCTAGGCCGCGATTCCTCTTTATTCAGTCTTCACTTGATCTCTAATGAATGCACTCAACTTAATGCACTCAATAAGCCTCCATCCGGCATTGCAGATTCATCAGGCATTGCACCAGCGCCCACGACAATCGTTGACCATCGTGGGCGCCTACGGTGCAAAGTGATACGAAGGGGCTCCCTAGCGGGATTTGAGAGGCAACAGATTCTCAATTTCCCGCTCAATTTCCCGTCGGGTTCGGCCCGTGCGCTGTTGAATCCGACCCAACAGTTCTTCTTCCTTGCCTTCAACATATAGCAAGTCGTTATCAGTCAACTGGGCATACTTTTCCTTGAGTTTGCCCTTCAAAACATTCCAGTTCCCTTTGATTTCAGTCTTGTTTAACATAGCGATCACATCTCCTATCCTGTAACACAGGGCGATTGTCCAACCAAAATCCTCTCCCACGGTAAAAAGCCATCGCCCAATCCAACCAAACCCAGTTGTGAGTTTGATATTCACAAGCTGGGTTACCGGAGAAAGTCTGGATATTATATCTCTCGGCATTTTTGGTTGAATTACCTGTTTGTCTAGTGGAGGATTCGCTGATGGTTCCAGTCCGCCTAGCAGGACGGCTATTTCCGATTTCACGAAAAAACCGCAAAAAGACTTCCCAAATTGCAAAGTCAGGCTAAAGTTCCTGAAAATTTGGCCGATAGTAGATTTGTAAGTCAAATCAACGGGTCTGAGGGCCACATCATCCCCCTTGGATCCAACTCTCGTTGTCAACAGTCCCAAACTTCCTCGGAGCGAGAAACGGCCACCAAACTGCTGTCATCCGCTCCGGGAAACGAAACCGACCCGACCAGAGTCTGTATCTGGCCGGGTCACTTCTTTTGCCATCCTTATTCTGGCAATGCAAGGCTCAAAAGCCTCAAACCTGGACAATAATATCCAATTCACCTTTGCGATTCCGCACATCCACGGTCACGCTCTGATGGTTCCGCCGAAATTCCAGATCCACCATGGCGCTGCCAACAGACATATTGTTGATTTGCAAAAATGACATATAGTGCGGCAAGCTGGGAGAGTGAATGGTCAGACGCTTCCGGGGAGCATCGGCCCGCATGTTGAGCATGGACTGGATAATGGAGTACATGGCGGCGGCGGCCCAAGCCTGGGGAATACAGGAGACCGCATAACGCACGGGCGGGTCCCCCTCTTTCCCGTCCTCTTTACGGAACCCGCAAAACAGTTCCGGCAGGCGACGATAATGCATGTGCCGGGCCGCCTCAAACAAGCCCGTAAAAATGCGTTCTACCAAATCGGGCCGATTCAGGCGGGCAAAACCACGGGCAATCAGGGCGTTGTCGTGAGGCCAAATAGAACCGTTGTGATAGCTCATGGGGTTGTAGGCCACTGTATTGGAGCTGAGCGTTCGGATGCCCCAACCATTGAACAAATCAGCGGACATCAGGCGGTTCGCGGTCTGATCGGCATGGTTTTCATAAAACAAACCGGTTTCCAGGCAATGCCCCGGATTGGAGGAGATAACCCGAAAGGGCTGCCCCGTCTCATTCAACGCCAGGGCGCAGTATTCTAAATCGTCCATCCAGAAATGGGTGTTAAAGCGCTTGCGAAAGTCCACACACTCATGCTTCAGCCGTTGGCGCAAGGCCTTGTCATCCACGTAATCCGCCAGACGGGCCATATAGGTCTTGGCCAGGTACACGTAGCCCTGCACCTCCGAAAGGGCGATGGGAGGCTGCCCAATCACGCCAAACTCGTCCATGACGCTATCGTGAGAATCCTTCCAGCCCTGTTGTAAAATGCCCCGAGGGCACATGCTCCGGTACGTGCTAAAACCCAGGGGGTGTTTGCGCAAATTCTCATCAATCCAGGCCAGGGCGGCTAGGGCGTTGGGCCACAAGGCGCACAGCAACTCCCGGTCGTTGGTCCAGCGAAAGTACTCGTACAAAGTAATGATAAACAACGGCGTGGAATCCACGCTGCCATAATAGGGCGTATGCGGAATCTCTCCCAGACGGGCCAGCTCCCCCACCCGCATTTCATGCAGAATCTTGCCGGGCTCCTCATCCCGATGCGAATTGGTCTCCTTCCCCTGGTACTTGGCCAGAATTTTCAGGGACTCCCGAGCCACCGTCGGGTTATACAACAAGGCAAACCGCGAGGTGATCAGGGAATCGCGTCCAAACAAGGCCACATACCAGGGGATACCAGCGGCCACGTAGCTGCCCTCATCGGTATGGGTCATCAACATCTGCATGTCCTTCTGATTCCGGGACATCATTTCGTTAAAATCCTCGTTGTCCGAAACAAAGACCGCCGTATCCTGGATATTTTTACGGGCCCTGAAATTCAGATGAATCAGGGCCTCATCCATGGTTTGAACGCTGGCCTCAATGATACCGGCGTTCATCAGGCGATCGTTGATAATGGTTTGAATTTCGTAGTTGAAATTCAAGGGATGCCGGGGCTTCAGCAAGGTACGGTAGATCACCGTCGGTAGTTCCTGGGCTGGCGCTTCCTCCGGGGCCAAATCCACAAACCGGATCCCCGTTTGCAGGTTGCGTCCGCTGCGATCTTTGCACCCAAAAATCAGTACCGGGTTTTGACCACTGGTATCCATAATGGGGGAACGTTTTTGCAACGGCGGCATATCCACGATCCCCCGGATGTCGAACATGTCGCGAAAGTCAGCGTCAAAAGTCAGGCTCAGCTCGATGTAAACGGGTTTGGAATAATAGCTGACCAGCCAAAACCGTTCAAACTGATGGCCGTATAACACCGTTTCTCGCTTCAGCTGAATGATCTCCGGGGGCAGCGTGACCGGCGTACCATCCTCCGTGGCGGTTTCAATCGGCCCGTTGGTAAACACAATGGTCGACATGTAGCCCATTTCCGTGGAGGAAAGCAAAGGAATCGGATCCGTACCGTGCAGCTTGATTTCAAAACAACTCAAAAAACGGGTGTCCAGATGGTACATGCCGAGGCCCGACATGTCTCCCCGGGGGATGTTCCCCTGCAAATCATCCACCAGGTACAAGTGGTTGTGTTTGATGGTGCGATTTCTGGATAAAAAATCCTCGGGCTGTTTGATTTGCATAGCGCTCTCTTTCGGGAATAACTTGGGTCAAAGACTCTTTAGGGCTGGCTGGAAATCGTCTCGACCTTCCCCGAGCCAGCCGATATCAATCTGCCGGATAGGCAGCAGGGCCTCCGTACTGGCTTACGGAACGATCCGGGGCCAGATGCAACGGCGAGGGCAAAGGCAGGGGCAAACTGGCTGAAAAACTTCGACTGGAGCGATACCGCAAATTTCCACCCCGTCGGCTGGCGTTCACCAAACGTTGATACAAACGCTCATGCTCAGCCACCATGCGCTGGGCTGAAAATCGCTCCTCAGCTTTTCGCCTGACCAAGCGACGATCAAAGCGGGCGTATCCCTGAACGGCGGTGGTCAAAGCTTCAACGGAATCGGCCACATACCCGCTCACCCCATGATCGATCACCTCAGGGACGGAACCATTCCTCAGCGCAAAGACCGGGGTACCGCAAGCCATGGCCTCAATCATGACCAACCCGAAGGGTTCAGGCCACTGCACCGGGAACAGGCAAGCCGAGGCGTTCCTCAGGAATTCCACCTTGGCGGCATGCGCCAGCTCCCCCACATAAATAATTCGCGAGCCATCAATCTGGCTGGCTAAAACCGATTCATAATAAATCTGGTCAACCCGATCAATCTTTCCGGCCAGAAGCAGCTTCATACCCAAAGCCTGAGCCACCTGAATGGCTTCTAAAGGACCCTTTTCAGGGGACAATCGCCCCAAAAAAGCCAGATAGGGCTCGCCCGAAAGCTCAAACTTCGGCGTAAAACGGCTCAGGTCGATTCCATGGTAAATGGTGGCCGCATAATGCAGTTCCGGCCAAAGCCGCTGTTGATAACGACTGATTGAAATATAATGCTGGTGGGCATTTTTGAGGAACAGCGCCCGCACCGGTTCCGGCGAGAGGGCATTGTGCAGGGTGGTCACCACCGGCGTCTCCACGAAATTGACAAACGGCAGGGCTTGAAAGCCCATGTGATTGTGGATGACGTCGTAACGCTCGGCCTCCAGAAAGACATCACCCAGCACCGTCAGCTCTGAGGCCATCACCGTACAATGTGTCTTATCGCTATTTAGCGTTTCCTCGAGCTCTCTCAGCGGCTGAGAAGCGTAAGAACGCAGGTGCCCGGAAGTCTGGGAGCCTGCCACCGCAAACAGGGTGACCTCATGGCCCCTTTGAATCAACCCCTCGGTTAACAAGTAAGCCACTAGCTCAGTTCCCCCATAGGCCCTTGGAGGAACCAGCTCCCACAGTGGAGCAATTTGGGCAATGCGCATAACACTCCCTCCCGGTGAGCGGTCAAGATCAAGTACGAAAGTCGAAGAATGCCCTCCTTGCAAAAGACGGGGGTCAACGTCCCTTTCTGGTTATTGTAAAAAAAGTAGGCGCTCTCCAAAATTCGACAATTGGCTAAACCTGCCCGTTTGCGCAAAACCCATTGGTAAATCAGGCCAACCGCAGTAGGATAAAGCTGTAAAGCTCAAAAAGCCTCCTCACTATTTTTATGAAGCAATCCAATAATCCCCTGAAGTATCGCTATCACGTGTTTCGCGGCAAGCTCGTCCAGCCTTTTTTCTGGGCGCTGTGCTTTCTCAGCCCGGTGCTGGACATTTTCCGGGTGGATATGGTTCAGCAACACCTGGTCTTTCTGGGGAAACCCTTGCCCTTCACCTTTGAACACCTCAAATGGCTGCCCATTGGCTTTTACGGGGCCGTCATTCTCATCGGTATTATTTCTTTTATCTGGGGACGCCTTTTTTGCGGCTGGGCCTGTCCTCACAACACGCTGACCGAATGGACGCGTCCTCTGAGAGCCATGGTGGGCCTGGCCCCCAAGCCCCGCTGGATGAAGCTGATCCTGCGAGAGCGCCCCTCCTTTCGGTTCCTGTTCATGGCCTTGTCTCCGCTGATGGCCATCGGTCTGACCTTTGCGCTCAGCCTGCTGTTATCTTTTTACATTGTCGCTCCCCAGTGGGTCATTCAGCAGTACGCCAGCGGACACCCCCATATCGCCCTGATTTTTGGCCACGGTTTGTTCGTATTGATTGGGCTTTTCCTCCTTTTTGTGGGCAACGACTTTTGCCGCACCTGCTGTCCCTACGGGCTGGCCCAGTCTATTTCCGCCTACCACGAGGATTCCCCATGGCGGCCGCTGGAAATTCAGTTCCACGGCAATAAAACCGAAAAAACCGAAAGCTGCAAAACCTGTACCGCCTGTCAAACCGTCTGTCCGGTGGATATTGATCCCCGTGATACCGGGGCCCTGAAGGTGGGACAGTTCGATGGCTGCTTTAACTGCGGGGAATGCATCGACGCCTGCAAGTATATCCACAGCTTCAAGTCACAAGCGGGTCTGCTCTCCTTTAAAAACCCGGGCTTTAAAGAGAAAAAGCCAAAAAACCAAACCACCCGGCCCGTTCCTTAAACAATCACTTTTTAAGAATTTGGTGTTCACCCACTGGCCACAGCCCCTTGCTGGCCGGAAATCGTTCAACGAATCATTCGAGCCGGTGCCCCTACTTAAGCGGGCCCCTGACGGTTTTGTAAAAAAAATTCAAGAATGGGCAGGATCCGTCGATAGGGCAAACAGGAGTCAACTCGTCCCAGAAAGAATGGTTTTGGAGATTTCCTGAACCAGACCCGCAAAGCAGGTAAGTGACAAGCAGACTATGAGAACGCCCGAGAGAACGTCCGAACGTCAGCGACAAAAAGCCCGAGCCGCTAAAATTTTAGTTTTCAACGTGCTGATCATGTCTTGCATCACCGTGGCCGTTGGCTTTCCATTTGGCGCGCGGCTGATGAATCAGACCCTGCCCGATTCCCTCTGGTTTATGCAGGCCCTTGGCTATGGTTTATGCAGCCCTCTGGCCAGTGTCCACAAATTCCTGCTGGCCCCCCAGCTGGCCACATGGTTGCCAGCGGAATGGCACAGCGTTTTCCCGGTAACACCCGTTTCACTTTTCTTGAGCGCCGTCTCCGGCAAACCGGTGTCGTCATTCAGTGGCTATCAAGGGAGCATTGAATGGATCCCGCTGCTGAGCATTTTGTTCTGGCAATGTTTCCTCATAATCTTTTACTACTGTCTGTCCTTGCTGAAGCACGGTTTTTCCCTTGAGGACGTTAAGGCTGAATTGGCTGAATTGCGTCAATTGAAAGAGGAACCACCAAGACCGGCCCGCACCCGATCGGAGCAAAGCCAACCGGCCACTCCCACCCGGCAGGACAGCCGGGAAACCCAGCCGAATCCCCTGCCAAAAAACCCGGATGACCTGAAAAAGATCAAGGATCGCCTGCACGAATCCAAGAATCTGCAACACCAGGCACCCCGGATTCAAAAATTTACCCCGCAAGATTGGGAAAATTACAAACAGCAGGAAGGCAACCTGATCGTCCGATCGATGATCCAGCAACTGAGGCAGGAGAACCTGGCTTTACAGAACGAAAAAAACGAACTTAAATCGACCTTCTCCCAATACTTCTCACCCGATGTGCTGAAGTACCTCAATCAGAACAAAAGCGCCTTTAAAGACATCCAAAACCAGCATTACAACATGAGTGTGCTGTTCTGCGACCTGCGGGGTTTTTCCGCCTTCAGTCAAACCGCCTCCCCGGATCAGTTGGTGGCTTATCTGGGTGAATATTTCGAGATTGCCAGCTATTGCGTATTGCACAAATACAACGGGGTAATCAGTAAACTGATGGGCGACGGGTTTATGGCCTACTGGGGCTTTCCCTTGAGCGATACAGAGCATGCTTACCTGGCCACCCAGGCGGCCCAAAATATCATTCAGGAAGTACGCCTGCGAAACCAAATCAAGGCCCACCAAAAACCCATAGAAGTGGGCATTGGCATTGCCACCGGCTCAGTGATGGTGGGGAACATCGGCTCCCTGGATTTTAAGGACTTCACCCTCATCGGGGTGCCGGTCAATCTGGCCGCCCGCCTCCAGGAAAGCACCAAGCAGCTGGGCTGCGACATCGTGCTATCTGAAAACACTTACCGGGATCTCAACGGGCGACTTCCCTGCAAGGATTGGGGAGCCATCGAGATTCGGGGGTGGCAAAACGCGGAACGCTTGTTCAGTCCGCTGCCGCCAGACGACCCGGCGTTTTGAGTCCACCAGCCCGACCGCCCAATTGATACCCTATAGCCCAGCGCGCGGATTGCAGGACACCGTGTGCAGCCAACAGGGCGAGCAACCGCATCACGGGCGCATGGCAATGCGTTAGCGCTTGGCGGAATTTGGGTTCCGGGGCTTCTTTTTTATATCGGCTAACGAAATGGGTTAAGCACAGGGATTAAAAAGGCAATTTCATACCAAAACTGTTTTTTATTTTAAACAGTGTGAAATTGTAAGTTTAAGCCTTGAGAGTTCTAGCGCCCCTTGGCGCTCATCATCACGAGTCAGTGAATCCGCCTGCCTGAAATCATGCCTTGCCCAGTGCTTGGCATAAAGCAGTCCGCACCCGCGTAAACCATACAGGCAAGCAAAAAAGCAAGCAGAGAAAGCCAATGAGTACGGCGATATTTTAACTCAGGGTTCTCATAAGTAAGTACTAAATAAGAGTCTTATAAATTTTAAGAAAAGCGCAAATTGACAAGGAGAGGTCATTCCATGAGCTACAATCTGAATTCAATAATTGGGCTGAATTATGGAACACAAAGCCTTTACCAAAGAATTAGAAACAATATTGAAAACAATCCAGCAGTCGATAAAAACCTTTTATTTGATGATTTGGAGATGCTACAAGCAGATGGATTAACAGTTAGAGACGTATTGGGACTTGAAACCAATTACGACATTGATCTTGATGGTGACGGTCAAAAACGTAGCGTATTAGGCGTCAATGAAGACAGTAACACGGAAGAACCAGTGGGCAATCAAGCGGGAGAAGGGGCTGTTAAATCTGTCTCTGCTGATGAAATGAAGGCCCTTGGACAAGCATTTGAAGATGCTGGTAAGACAAGTTTCACCAGAGCTGATTTACAACAATTAGCCTCCACTGGACAAATTGACGGGAAACAGGTAGGCCCAGAATTACAGCGTTCCGCCACCGCATTGCTAAACAACCCGGAAGTCCTGGATAAGATTGATGTCCTTGATGGGTTTGGTGAAAATGGTGCGCCCAGAGATCAGAAGTATTGGGCTAGTAATTTTATAGCTTACGGCTCTAGCGCCGCCGATGGCACTGGTAACGCTGCTGAAACTGCTGGCACCGATGGCGCTATTTAATCCCCAATTATTATCTGCTATGGATGATGCCAATACAGAGAGTACTTTTGATCCGGCAAATGCGGAGGGCTGGTACAACCTGAGTGTCATCAAGCAACATTTCGATGCAATTGTAGAGAGCCCCCTCCAGCCAAAGATCCCTGCTTCAGCGCCCGCAGAGGCCGTAAAACCGAAGGAGGAACCAGCGCAAACCATACAGGCAAGCACCAAAGTAATAGAGAAAGTGAAAGAAAGAAAGAAAGAAAAGAGAGAGAGGTAAATTATGGGAATTAACCCAACTCGCGGCTTTATCCCAGGGACAGCCGGGCCCACCAGGCCTGCAAGCCCCGCCCAGACTAGAAGCTTATCAGAAGCTAATTCCCCAGCACCGTCGGACTCCTCTGGACAAAATCCAGGTATACCAACTTATTTAGGCTTACCACCTTCGCTTTTTTATGGTTCCCCTTACCCTTTATTACCCATGCCTTATCCTCCACCAAACTACAATAAAGATCTAGATACCCTTACTACCCTTTCAAGTGTTTCAAACCTTGCATCAGGGACAGACGATCAGGGGAATCCTTTATTTAGCAAACAAGATCTAACCGATCTGGCAGCCGGTAAAGGTCGATTCGCTTCGGCGACCCAGGAACAACAACAAGCGGCAGGGGATGTCCTTGGGAATCAACAGCTTGAAACCGCTTTGGATCAGGCCAATGCCGATGGTACCTTTGATGCGGCCAATGAGGATGACTGGTATAATTTAACCGCAATGCAGCAACACTCGGGTAAAATTGCGGAACGAGTCCCCCCCTCCGTCCCCCCCTCCTTCTCCCCTGACGCCATAAACCTGGCGAACCCGGCCTCAGCGACTGCAGAGGGCACACAAGCGGAAGAGCCGCCTAAACCTGAACAAGAACAAGCCCCAGCGTCCGAATGAGGGCTGTGGTAATAAAGCCCGAATCAGGTGCAATCTCGCCATCCACAATCTAAAACCCTGTCTGACGAAAACCCTGTCTGATTGTATCAGGCAGGGTTTTTACCATCCCTCCTTTGATCGATCACCCATCAGCGCAGCATCAATCAGCGCGGCACCATCCCCCTCAGCCGCCTCCCCCAATCGATACGCTATCGGCCATTGTACAGATAGTATTACAAACTGTGTCAATAGACTTCCACCGGCTGAACGGCGCCATGGGCGGGCATTTACAGGATTTCTGCTCACAGGCTTCTGCCCATCATGTTAGCGCACCCCATAATATTGGCAATGGTACAGGCAATTTCAGGAAATAAACAGTTTTTATATATAAAAGAGTCAAGTGGTAATTTCCAGCCTTTATATCATGCCATCCGTGGGTCAACCAACTCCAGTGTGAGCTGGTGTCGTTCCGGTTCAGAGAGTCAAACATCGCAATCAGGATCAGTGACCTTAAAGCGTAAATAGAATTAAAGCAAGCGCAAATCAAACAGCCCTTGATGAAAGAGAGGTTCAAAAAGTTATGACTACTATTGGTTCGTCCAGTGGGTCTAATCCCGTTTCCCAAAAGCCCCCTAAAAAAACCGATGAGGCTGACAAAAAGGATAAAGTCAAAGCGGAAGAGGGCTCCGCCAAAGACGAAGCAGCCAAACCGGAAGAAAAAACAGGTAGCTCCACCGCCACCAAAACGGAAGACAAACCAAATAGACCCGCTGCGGCTGTGCTAAAAAGTGGGGCGACTCAGCCTGCCCAGTCAGCGGGCGACCAGGAAATGATAACGAGAGACGTTAAACGGCTCGAAAAATCTGCCAAAGGGGACACTGCGACTTTCTCTGCAGGAGCGAAACTATTTGGCGGCAGTGCAGCAGACGATTCCGAAGGGTTAAGCAATCTACCCAAAGCTTACTCACTGGCGGATCCACCAGCGGATCCACCTAAACTGAGTGATGTTGCTACTACTACCTTACAACTCACGGAATCAGCCGAAGCCGATGCGGCTGCCAATCAGGCGGCCGCTGCCAAGCCGGGCGACACATCCCAAGGACAGGCTGGGGCCGGTAACATTCCCGTAATCGGTGCCGCTGCCGGTGGCGTTGTCGCTGCCGCAACCGCTGCCGCTGCCGCTAACAGGCCGGGCGCTATATCCCAAGAACAGGCTGGGGCCGGTAACATTCCCGTAATCGGGGCCGCTGCCGGAATACCTGTCACTCTCGCAGGCGCCTCTGCCGGGCAGGGCGCCACATCCCAAGGACAGACTTTCCCTGGCGATTTCTCTAACGGTTTAGCTCTCGGTACCGCTCTCGGTGAAGCTGCCGCTAAAGTTGCTGGCCAAGCCGGTTACGTTGCCGGCTACGAAGACGGTTACAATGCGGCACAGGCAGCCCTTGGCTCCGGTCCTACCATCAATATCAACGCGCCACTTCCACCTGGCACAATCCTGACACAACATGTAGATGATAATCATGACGGCATGGCAGACATCACGACAACAATCACAGTCCCACCCGCACCCGGTAGCACAACCGCACCTCCGCCCGCTGCTCAGCCCGCAGCCGATAGCGGTGCAACGCCTGCTAACGGTGCAACCCCAGCTCCCGGTGCAACACCAGCTCCCGGTGCAACCCCAGCTCCCGGTGCAGCGCCTGCCAACGGTGCAACCCCAGCTCCCGGTGCAACACCAGCTCCCGGTGCAGTACCTAACGCGAAACCTGGTCAAATTTGGGGCACAGATAATTCTGGTGACGGCTCGAACGACCAATGGTACGAGGTAAAACCCGATGGCTCACAGATGGAGGGCTTTGATACTGCTGATGCGGACGGTAATACGGACGGCAATGCCGACCAATGGTACGAGGTAAAACCCGATGGCTCCAAAATGTGGGGCTATGATGACGATAAAGATGGCAGGGCCGAGAGATGGACCGAGGAAAGGGCCGATGGCTCCGAGACTTGGGGCTATGATACTGATGGCGATGGCAGAGCCGACAAATGGACCGAGCAAAGCCCCAATGGTCAGTACAGGGAGGTCTTTGATAGAAATAAAGACGGAGAGGCCGATGAGTGGGGCCCTCTACAGCCCCCCGGTGGCGGAGCCGGTAACCCCGGCGGTGGCGCTGGCGGAAGCAGTGCAACACCAGCTCCCGGTGCAGCGCCAGCTCCCGGTGCAACGCCAGCTCCCGGTGCAGCGCCAGCTCCCGGTGCAACGCCAGCTCCCGGTGCAACGCCAGCTCCCGGTGCAGCGCCAGCTCCCGGTGCAACGCCAGCTCCCGGTGCAACGCCAGCTCCCGGTGCAGCGCCAGCTCCCGGTGCAACGCCAGCTCCCGGTGCAACGCCAGCTCCCGGTGCAGCGCCAGCTCCCGGTGCAACGCCAGCTCCCGGTGCAACGCCAGCTCCCGGTGCAGCGCCAGCTCCCGGTGCAACGCCAGCTCCCGGTGCAACGCCCGCAGCCGATGCCGATCCTACAGCGACATACAGCGGAATAGGCGGAGCAATGAAAAGGAAAGGAAAAGCTCAGTTCAACGATGCTGATGTACAAGCAATGGCAGATGGAACAGGCGAATTCGCAGATGCCACGCCAGAAGAAAAAGCCGCTGCGCAGGCATTTTTGGCCAATAAAGGTTGGCGAACCGCCGCGGACGCCTATGGCCAAAATGGTGGCGCCAAAATGGATGGTGCCATTGATGGTTCCTATTGGACGAAGACTTTTGAAACTGACCAGAGTATTGATGCTGTGGTCGGAACCTCTAAGAATATAGCGGGATCTGGCTCCTTTGCGGTTGGTCAAAACGGTGAAACCACCTTAGGCGGCGCGGATCTGGAGCAGGCTCTGGGTCGTGAAACACAGGCACAAACCGATGCGAGACGTAACCGGGAAAATCGCCTCAATGCCGTCTTGAATATACCCGGGATTGCGACACCAAACGCTGATGGTCAGCAAGGATTTACCACGGCGCAACTCAAAGAAATGGCAAGAACGGGTACATTCAAGGGTCAGACCTTGACCCCAGCACAGAGAGCCGCCGTGGACGCAGTGGCGCAAGATGAGACCTTAATGAATGTTCTGGATGAGCTAGATACGACTGGCCCGAATAGTGCCAACGCAGACGGTTGGATCAACGCCGCAACGCTCCAGGCACATATGATGTACGCCCTGAGATACGCGGCGGCAGCTGATGCGAATCCCTACGCCTAAAAAGGGGTAAACCAACAGGCATCACCGTTTAAGTCACAAAAGCCTTCGCCCCCCACCGGGACGGGCGGGGGCTTTTGCCTGTGTCAGCCATAAGCCCCCACATCCGCTATCAAGCTGCCCGTTGACGACCCGCCCAGCGTTCCTTGAAGGCATCCAGGTAAATGTAGAGTACCGGGGTAATGTACAAGGTCAACAACTGGGACACCAGAAGCCCCCCAAACACGGCCAGGCCCAACGTCCGCCGGGATTCCGAACCGGCCCCCAAGCCAATGGCCAGGGGCAAGGCCCCCATCAGGGCGGCCAGCGTGGTCATCATAATCGGGCGGAACCGCACCAGACAGGCCTCGTAAATGGCCTCCGCCGCGGACTTGTGCCCCTTGCGCTGGACGTCCAGGGCAAAGTCAATCATCATGATGGCGTTCTTTTTCACAATACCAATCAGCAAAATCAGGCCCAAAAAGCCGTAAATATCCAAATCCCGGTTAAACAGGTACAGGGTCAGCAAAGCCCCCAAGCCCGCCGGGGGCAGACCGGACAAAATGGTGATGGGGTGAATGAAGCTCTCGTACAAAATACCCAGCACCAGATAGATCACCAGCACGGCAATGATCAACAAAAAGCCCATGCCGCTCAGGGAGGATTGAAACTCCTGGGCGCTCCCCTGAAAACTGCTGCGCACCGTGCCGGGCAAGGTCTGCCGGGCCATGCCCTCAATCTCGGCCACCTTTTGGCCCAACGACACTCCGGGCCGCAGGTTAAAGGAAATTGTGGTGGAGGGGAATTGCCCCAAATGGCTGACGCTCAAGGGCCCCACGCTGCGCTTTAAAGTGGCCAGGGCGTTCAGGGGCACCAAATTCCCGTTGCCGGATCGCACGTAAATGGCCGACAGATCCTCCAGGCTCTGCTGGTACTCCGGCAGCAATTCCAGAATGACCTGATAATCGTTATTGGCAGCGTAAATGGTGGACACCTGCCGGGTGCCGTAGGCGTTGCTCAGGGCCAGCTCAATCTGCTCGGCGGTAATACCCAGACTGGAGGCCTTGCTGCGATCGATGTCCACCGTCAACTGCGGGCTGGTCATCTGCAAGTCGGTGGTCACATCCTGCAAGCCGTCCAGTGATTTCATCTTCTCCAGCATGGTATCGGTGGACTGATACAAGGCGGGTAAATCGGGACTTTGCAGCGTAAACTGGTACAAACTCTTGCTCAACTGGCCCCCCAAACGAATGGTGGGCGGGGCCTGCATAAAGGCCCGAATCCCCGGCACCTGGGCCAGTTGGGGCCGTAATTTCTGGATGATTTGGGTGACCGTTTCCTGCCGTTCTTCCAGCGGCTTTAACGTGGCGAAAATTCGCCCGGTATTGCCATTGTCCACGCTGGACATGACGCTATGCACGTTGGGATTTTTACGAATAATGTCCACCAGTTGCTGCTGATGGGCCACCATTTGGGGAAAGGCGATGCCCTGAGGCCCTTCGGTGGAAGTAAACAACTGGTTGGTGTCCTCGGTGGGAATAAAGCCTTTGGATACCAGCCCGAACATCACCACGGTCAGGCCGAGGAAAACCGCGAACACGGCCATGGTGGTCTTTTTGTAGCGCAAACAGATTTTGAGCGTGTCGTGGTAAATCTCGTACAAATAGTTAAACCCGGCCTCAAAGGCCACCAGCAGGCCGTTTTTCTGATCGGCGTGAATGTTCTGAACCCGCAGCAAGCGACTGCACAACATGGGGGTCAGGGACAGGGAAATAAACCCTGAAATCAGAATGGAGACCGCCATGGTCATGGCGAATTCGTTGAACAAACGACCCACCACCCCGCCCATAAACAGGATGGGAATGAACACGGCCACCAGTGAAATCGTCATGGACAACACGGTAAAGGCAATCTCCCGAGAGCCGATCACCGACGCTTCCAAGGGCCCTTTGCCCATTTCCATGTGCCGAATGATGTTCTCCAGCACCACGATGGCGTCATCCACCACAAAACCCACCGCCAGGGTCAGAGCCATCAGAGACAGGTTATCCAGGTTAAAATTGAGCAGCGACATAGCCGCAAAAGTGCCCACAATGGACATGGGCAAAGCCAGACTGGCAATCAGGGTGGCGAACATATTCCGCAAAAACAGAAAGATGACCGCAATAACCAGCACAATGGTGATCACCAGGGTCAGCTGCACATCCTCTACGGATTTACGAATGGTCTGGGAGCGATCGAAGACCACCTCCAGCTTAACGGAAGGCGGAATGATGGCCTGAAAGCTGGGGAACAGATCCTTGACCTTGTCAATGACCCCGATGGTATTGGTGCCGGGCTGCCGTTGCACCGCCAGCACAATGCCCCGGGTGCCGTTAAACCAGCTGGCGGTTTTGTTGTTTTCCACGCTATCCAGCACCCGGCCCAATTCGCTGAGATACACGGGCGAGCCGTTGCGGTAGGCCACAATCAGCGGACGGTAATCGCTGGCGTTCATCAGCTGGCCACTGGCTTTGACCGTGTAGTTGCGATAGTCCCCGTACAAAACGCCGGTGGGTAAATTCACGTTGCCTTTTTGAATGGCCGTGGCCACTTCATCAATGCCCAGATTTCGGCTGGCCAGGGCTTTGGGATCGACTTGTACCCGCACGGCGTACTTTTGCGATCCGAACACGGACACCTGAGCCACCCCGTTAATCATGGAAATGCGCTGAGCCACCACTTTCTGCGCGTACTCGTCCACTTGCGACAAGGGCAGGATCGGCGAGGTCAGGGCCAGATAGATAATGGGAGAATCCGCCGGGTTGACCTTGCGCAGCGAGGGTGGTGAGGGCATGTCGTTGGGCAATTTCCGCAAAGCCGAAGAGATGGCGGCCTGCACGTCCTGGGCGGCCGCGTCGATGTTTCGACTTAAATTGAATTGCAGGGTAATGGAGGTTGAGCCCAGGCTACTGGTGGAGTTCATGGAATCCAGACCGGCAATGGTGGAAAATTGCTGTTCCAAGGGGGTGGCCACGGAAGCGGCCATGGTGTCCGGGTTGGCCCCGGGCAGACTGGCACTGACCTGAATGGTGGGAAAATCAACGTTGGGCAAATCACTCACCGGCAACTGACGGTAAGCCAGGATCCCAAACAACAAGATGCCCAGCATGACCAGGGTGGTCATAATCGGTCTATCGATAAAGAGTTTGGTGAAGTTGTTCACGTCATCAAGCTTTCATGGATTGGCTAATTATTGGCGGGCGACCGGCTTTATTTCAGGTCTTCCAGATTTCACCTGAAGCCTGGAGCCCTCGGAAAGCTGAAACTGTCCATCGGTCACCACCTGCTCCCCAGCAGTCAAGCCTGTGCGAATGACCACCTGATTGCCCACAATCCGATCCACCACCACGGGCCGCATTTTGGCCAGCCCCGCCTGGGCCACGTAGACATAATCACCCTGTTGGCCGCTTTGCAACGCCAATAAGGGAATGACAATCGCCCGGGGTTGCTCGGCCAGTTTCAGAACCACGTCTACATACTGGCCCGGCCACAATTTACGGGCCTCGTTGGAAAAACGCGCTTTCATCCGAATAGTGCCGGTATTGGTGTCCACCGTATTGTCCAGAAAATCCACCAGCCCGGTTAATCGGGTGGGCGGGGTTTCCCGGGTTTCCACATCCACCGGGAAGCGACGGGCCTTGCCTGTCGCACGCAGGGACTTCAAACTCTGCTCCGGCACGGAAAAGCCCACGTTAATGGGGTTCAGGCGATCCAGCCGCACCAGTTCGGTATCCCCGGCCTTCACCGTATCCCCCACATGAATTTTCCGGCTGCCGGTGCGACCGGAAAAGGGGGCCCGAATGGTACCGTAGGCCAGCTTGATTCGGTTACTTTCCACCACGGCCTGATCGGCTCGCACGTTGGCCAAGGCGCTTTCAATACTGGAACGATCCGCTTCCACAATGGCCCAGGCGTTTTCCAGGGCGGATCGATCGGAGGCCAGCGTGGCTTCAGCGGCCCGACGTGCGGTAACCGCCTGTTCATATTGATCCTGACTGATAAAGTCGTCCTTGAGCAGGGAGGCGAACCGCTTTTCCTGCGCCAATGCGTACTCCAGCTGAGCCGCGTCCCGATCGATATTGGCCTGAGCCTGTTTGACGGCACTTTGATCGCGAACCAGGTTAGCTTGCGCTTGCGCCACCAGAGACTGATCCTTGCTGACCACCGCCTGAGCCTGAGCCAGGGAGGCCTGCACAGGCTGGGTATCGATGCTGAACAACAACTGCCCCTGCTCCACAAAGGCCCCCTCCTGAAAGTGAATCCCGGTCAGTCGGCCTTCCAGCTGAGGCTTGAGAGTGACCGTGGAAATCGGCTCCACGGTACCAATGGTCTGAATTTGAACCGGCATGGTCTGAAGCGTCACCGGGGCCAAGGTCACCGGAACCGGAATGTTTTTCAAATCCCGCATCCCTTTCTTGCCGCCAGCTGCCTGCTCCTGCTGTCGCGTCCAGGCAAAGACACCCAGCAGCAAAGCGACCAGAACCAAAGCGCCCCACAGGCGAGGCAATTTCAGGCGATTGGGGCGAGCGCTCACCGAAGTCATAAGGAGCCTCCCGAAGCGTGAACCCGTAATCCGCTGAACAACAGTTCCAGCAATTCAGCGGCCTGATGCTGCAACTTGACACGGGTGGCAGAAGCCTCATAGGGGGGCAATACCCCTCGCAAAGCCAGTAAAATCAACTGGGCGCTGTGGGACGCATCAATGGCCGGATTCATCTCTCCCGCCGCCTGGGCCCGTTGCAACAAGGTTTCCACCAGGCTGAGACGAGCCTGAAAAAAAGGCGCTAACAACAGACGAACCCGCTCCCCGCTGGCGGCCATTTCCTCGGGGCTCCGCCGATTCTGGCGCACCGAGGCAAAGACCTCCCCCACGTTTTGCACCAGCATGATTTTCAACAGCGCCAAGGGCGATTTATCCGATCGGGACACGACCCGGCGCATGTGTTCAAGCTCCGTCTGTTTGTTCTCCAGTATCAGGGCGAATAAAATCGCCTCTTTGCTTTCAAATTCAAGATAAACGCTGCCTTTACCGATTCCGGCCCTGAGGGCAATGTCTTCGAGGGTGGTTTTCTGGTAGCCAAACTGGGCAAACAAGGCCGAGGCGGCTTCTAAAATCAGCTCAGAGCGATTTTGCTGAATCTTTTTTCGTGCCATTAAGCAAGCCTTTTTCTTTATGAGAGCGGGTGAATTGCCATTCCTCTAATTTTGACCCATTTTAAAATTTGGTCAAGAAAGTCTTCCATAACCATCCGAGATCAATCCGAAATCCATCCGAAATCGCATCGTACGATCCCTTTACCCGCCAAAACGATCAAAAGTTTCAACCTTGTGAAAGCTCACATTCAAACGACGGCTTCTATGTACTGTGCTTCTATTTCGGTGCTTATATTATTGGGGTGTTTGCGGTATGGTGTGCTGGTCTCTCTGTTTGATGGACACGAGTACAGGCGCGTCTTTATGTCTACTTTGTCTACCCCGCCGCAGCCCACCAACCCGCGCACCAGCCCGCGCACCAACACATGGATGCAGCCCTATTCATCCAGTCGGCCTTTCATGCCGGTAACCGCCAACCTTTCCGAGCTGATGAGCAGTAAGCATCCGACCAAGCCCACCTCCCCAATCCTACCGGCGGAGAGCAGGCACCGTATTCAGGGCGCCCATCTGGCCGGGGCAGGGCTCTTATTCGCTGTGGGCCTTGCCACGCACCATCTGCCCGGAAAAGTGGTTGGCCCCAGCGCAGGCAAATTCCTGTTTTCGCCCGACTGGAAAAGTTGGGCCCGAGTGGGTTTAGGGGTAGCAGCGGTGGGCCAGCTCAACAAAGGTTTTCAGTGGAAGCCGCCCGCCTGGCTCACCGGCCTTGAATCGGCGGCGGTGATCACCCCCATGGCCCTCCGCTTTAACAAAGCCTCCGGCCTAACGCTGCTCATGGTGGCGCCTCTGGTGGCGGCAGCCGTTCAGGCCAACCAGTGGGCCCAACAGTTTTATGTGAACGATCTCAAAGCGCAATGCCATCTGCCGGAATCGGTAGCCCGCCTGGGCGTTTCCCTGTCCGTGGGGGGGCTGAGCATTGTGGCGTCGTTGTTGGCCCACCGCCAGTTGCGCAATTTACCCATTGAAAAACTGCCCCTGAAGAACTTTCCCTGGCTACAACGCAAAGCCCAAGACCTCAAGAAAAACCTGACCGAAATCATGGGCACGGGGGCGCTCATCCAGACCTGTCCCCGTGGCTGTAGCCCCAGTATCATCTGCATGAGCGAAATCGGCGAGATGATTGGCGGCCTGTGGCAGGGGCATCAGCAACAAAAACAAAACAACCCCCGAAAGTCATAACGGGTTATCCCAATAAAAGGAGGTGAATACAGAATGAACGTACAATTCAAAGGCAACAACCCCTTGCTGGCCCTGCAACAAAAGAAAGTGGCCCTGCAACAACAAAAAGAGCAAGCGCAAGCCAAATTGCTGAATGCCCTGCAAGCGGATACCTTCGAGAAAAAAGGCCCTCAGTTCGGCGGTAGCTGCTGCCGGTAGTTGCTGAATATCCCATTACGGGTCAATTCAATCCCATTTGCGTCGGTTCTGCCACATTCTGACGGGGCCGACGCACTTCCCCTTTCCCAAGCAAAACCATTTTGATCGCCTAAGCCCATGCCCACTATTGCCAACCACCCGCCACATACCCTCTACTTTCAGGGAAGCTGCTGCGCCCACCAGTCCGTCCAACCAAAACCCGTGGCCCCTGCCCCGCTCAGCCCCCCTCAGTCCGCTGAGCCAATCGCTCCTCCCTCAAACGCAGAACCACCAGCCAAGCCTTTGCTCTCTCTGAAACAGCAGGTCAAGCAGTGGCTTGAGGAATTTTGGCGAATTCTCACCACCGATTTTTGGGCCCTGTTCCGGGGGCATCCTCCAGCCAAAAAATGAAACCCAGACAGCCAATTCTCGCCAAGGAAAGTGACTGGCGCATTCATGGGATAAACGGATTAAAATGGATCAAAGCCAGCAGGCCCGGAGCCTTAGCGTCCCGATTCGCTGAACAGAAACCGCTTCTCAAACAGCGACGTCTTGTACAAGCTGTCAACCGTAACTGTCTGCACCGTGCCGGGGGGATTCAGTTCGTCCCAGTTCACGTCCGGTTTTCGTTTTAACACCAGCCGCACCAGAATAGAGGGACGCAGTGGCTTGACCGCATATTCCTGGCGCATCCGACCGATGAGGGCAGGCACATCCTCAGAATTTTCCCGGGCGGCAAAAAGGTTCAGCACCACCCATTTGGTGCAATTAAAACTCAACAGCGATTCCAACGGGGCCACCAGATTGTAATGGTGGTTAACGGGCAGCAAGGATTGAAACGGGTTGGCCCGCAACCGCAGCAACAATCGCTCTTGCAAGTCCCTGGGCGGCAGGAGCAGTAAGGCCTCCTTGCGATCGTTGATTTGCCCGTAGAAAAAATCCTTGATATTCTGCCGCCACAACAATGCCGTCTTCCGATTAGTGGCCGGATCGGAATACAAGCTGTACGTGATCCACTCGCCCGTGGCAGGCTCCTGAAAGACAAAACCCGAATGCGTCATGCCGGTCGGATCAAAAAGACGGGTAAAAACCGACCCTTGCCGAGCCAGCACCCCAACTCTGGCGTTCTCCCGCTCAAGGGTTTCCACGGCCCAATCGCTGAGCGTTTCCGCCAAAGCCAACTTCTTGCTGTTACTCCAAACGTAGGGCTTCACCGGCAAAGCAGCATAGGAAGCCGTCAGCACAGCATCGCTTGCATGAACAGCCGATGGCTCAGCCCAGGAGGCAGGCGTTCGGATCAGTGTTAGCGCCAGCAAAAACAGGCCAACGAACCACAAGCCTTTTTGCTGGAAACCATATGAATTTTTCATAAAAAGAAAGCCCTGCATCACACCTGATCCGGCAAGCGCTACCATCGACATCCCGCCAAAACAAGCGTCCTCTGAAAGCGTGCATCTCACTACTTTAGCACAAGGCCCCGCCATGCAAAGGAATTGCAAGAGCGACCACAGCGGTTTAGCCGTTCCTCCAGCGGGCAGCGCCGCCCAATATCGGGCAGTGGGGGAGTAGCCAGTGGAGGAATAGCCAGTCGGTAAAATACGCTTCAAAATATCATTACCCACTGTTTCAAACCGTTTTAACAGGATTGAAAGGGAGCGCCCGTCCATGACTCAAAAAAACAAACCCCGGAAAAAAACGGGGGCCAGTAAACCTCAAAAAGCGACCGCAAACCTTTCGGAGTCATTGGTCAGTGAACCGCATTCCAGCCTGGAGCTGGATGAGCTGGTCAGCCGAAAAGGGTATGATATTAACCTGGGCGGCAAGCGGATGGGAGGGCCCACCGGGGGAGATTTTGCCGGAGGTGGCAGCGGCCCGGCCATTGGGGCCAAACACCCGGCTGATGACAGTACCGCCGATCACTACGGCTCTCGGGAGGAAACCAATGCGGCCCTGGAAGATAAAATCGCCATCCAGAATACGCTGAAACTCCACGAATACTAAAAACGGCTATTGAGCCTTAACCATTCCGTTGGCCCGATCGATCTTTTGCTGCATCAGGGCAGCCAGAACGGTTTGCAGGGCCCCGGCAAAGCTGGCCATCCCCAGCGACCACAGGTAAATCAGCGGGTAATTCGGGCGGGCGGGCCCGCCCCGATTGAACCGTTTCAGGAACTGGTTCAGGCGATTGATGAGCCCACCCATGGCCCCCTCTTGCTTGGCCCACTGGCTAAATTTACCGCTCAGCCCCCGCCTGGAGTCTTCCACAAAGGCCATACCTTTTAACTGGTAACCCAAAACAGCCTTCTTCAGTCCGAAACGGCTCCGCTGCATCTCCTCCAGAATGCCTTTTTTCCGATCCGCAAACGTCTTTTTCTGATAACCGGTTGACTCCTTGAACACGTGATTCAAGAACGCCTCAGACAAGCCAAAGATACCGCAAATCCCTGCCCAAACGGGCACCATCGACCATTCCTTGCCAGCCGGCGTCAAATCATTTTCCCGGCCCATCAGCTTTCGGGTCAAACCCATCAGCTTTTGGGTAAACGGGGTGTCTTCCTTGTGAATTTTAAGCGCGGCCAGCGCCTGCGCACCCGCCACGGCAGCGGCAATCCCGGAAGAGACATAAATAGGCACCCCAAAGAAAAAGGCGTTCACCGCCCCGGTCACCACCAGCGCGGAAGTGATTTTAAAAGCCCCAATCAGCTTGGAACCATTGACTTTGGGCTGTTCCTGAGACTGGGCAACAGGCTGGGGGCTGCCCGCGGCTTTCCCAACCATTCGAGCTTGCCGAGGGTTTGCGGCACGCGCCTCCGAGGTCGATTCCCCGGAAGGGAGAAAAGCGCAGGGAAAAGCGCTGGATTTTGGCTTAACAGAACTGGATTGACCCGCCGCCGGGACCGGCAAATCGGATGAGGCCGGTTTCCCCCAGACCCAGGATTTGGACTGACCGACGGGAAGCGGAGGGTGCAACGGAGTCGCCATAGCCTGAGGCAGAGAACGCCCTTCCCTCCGGGACGAGCCAGATCCCAACAAACTCGCCCCAGGATCAGATCGCAGGAACCTGGAATGAAACGTATCCTCCCCTGCCCCCCCAAAGCCCCCGGCTGTTTGGGCCAGCGGCGGAGCCAGAGCATAGGTTCCCATCGGTATGGCGGTAAAGGGAGAGTATGGCACTCGTCCCCGCCCGGCAGGCAAGTTAGGGGAATTTAACATTCATTAGGGGCTCTGTTCAGGGTCTGTTAAGTCTCTTAAAACCCGTCAAGTGGATTTAAGACCGAAAATATTAAGAACAATTAAGTAAGTACCCACTATGGTCCCCCTATTTTACCCCAAACGCATGTAGCACACTTGGGCCACGGCCACTGGTCGATGGTTCATGTCGTATAAATCCACCTGTACCGGGCACAAGCTTTTTCCCAGCTTGATGACCCTGGCCACGGCCCGCACATCGGTCAGGCAGGGGGCCAGAAAACGAATGCTCATATCGGTAGTGGCCATGCGCTCATCCGGGCCGGTCTGGGTCATAATGGCAAAGCAGGCAATGGTATCCGCCACAGCCATCAACAATCCCCCGTGGAAAGACTCAAAAATCCCATCAAAGTCTGGATCTCGGGGCATTTCCGCTTCACACACACCGGGAGACAACTCAATGATGCGCAAACCAAACTTCTCAAACGCTGGAATTTTGCGAATCCGCTCTAAAATCCGCTGCTCCAAATCACCAGTCAGCATAAGACCCTCTTTCTTCCGGGGATGACACCAAACACCATATCGAAAACAAAGTCATCTGAACAATAGGCGAATTGCCCTCACCGGATTGCGCCTTCTTCAAAAAGGAAAAACCACCTCAGGGTAGGTCATTGGCCTGGGGTGGGTCAGAAGTTGTTCCCGGTTCATTCAGTTGAACTCGGTGGTGTTGTGGTGAAAGTGTGCAGGAGCAATAAAATCACTACAAAACGGGATCACAGGCCCAGCGAGGGGAAAAAACGATTCACACCGCCAATGCCTGATGTCTGAAGTGCGTTTATCATACCCGGGAATCCAAGCTCATCACAATTAACCGGCAGTTTAAATCCGGCTACTTGCTAGTCTAATAAAGCAATCACCCGACTGGCTATAGTCAGGTACCAACCTGGGGGAATAACCGGGAACGGACGCCCACCTCCTCAGGGGGGCCCAGGATAACCGCCTGGGCAGCGGCCACCCTGGCCACCGGAATACGCAACGCTGAACAACTCACATAATCCAGCCTGATGCGATCAGCGAATTGAACACTCTGTGCCTCCCCGCCATGCTCCCCGCACAGTCCCAGTTTCAAATCCGGCCGGGCCTGTCTGCCCAAATCCCGAGCCATGGTCATTAAACGCCCCACCCCGTCAATGTCCAGGGTTTCAAAAGGATTATTCGGCAGAATATCTTTTTCCAGATAACGGGCCAAAAAACGCCCCTCTGAATCGTCACGACTAAAGCCCAGTGTCAGCTGGGTCAAATCGTTGGTACCGAAACTGAAAAACCGGGCGCACTGGGCCAGTTCATCAGCGACCAGGGCCGCGCGGGGCACCTCAATCATCGTGCCAAAGCAATAATCCAGCCCACACTGCCGCTCCCGCATGACCCGTTGCGCCACCGCATCCAGTTGTTGCTGAATCTGCTTCAGTTCGCTGGCAAACCCGACCAGCGGAATCATAATTTCCAGCCGAACGATGCCGCCTTGCGCCAACACCTGGCAAGCCGCCTCAAAAATCGCGCGCACCTGCATCTCGTAAATTTCGGGATAAACCAGACCCAGGCGACAGCCCCGAAACCCCATCATGGGGTTTACTTCCCGCAACTCATCAATCTTGCGCAACACCAGTTGCTTCTCCTGATACGCCAGCTGATAGGGATCCGCCTGTTTCAACGCCAGCAACTCCGTCTGCACTTCTTCCCGATTGGGCAGAAATTCGTGCAAGGGCGGATCCAGCAGCCTGATGGTGACCGGCTTCCCTGACATGATTTGCAACAAAGTTATAAAATCCTGTCGTTGCATGGGTAATAGTTGACTCAGAGCCTGGCATCGCTCCCCGGAGGTACGGGCCAGAATCAACTGCCGAACCACTGGCAGGCGTTCTTCCCCCATAAACATATGCTCGGTTCGACAAAGGCCAATCCCTTCCGCCCCCATTTCTAGTGCCTTCAACGCATCGGACGGGGTATCGGCATTGGCCCTCACCGCCAACCGACGGAGCTGATCGGCCCAGGAGAGCAAAACATCCAGACCGGGATTATGACTGGGTGTTTCAGCGCCAAGCCCGCCCTCATAGACCTCTCCCGTGGTGCCATCAATGGAAATCAGCGCCCCCTTGGAAAAGATTTTTCCCTGCACGGTCAAAGTCTCCGCACGCAGATCAACCTGACAAGCCTCACAGCCTGCCACGCAGGGTTTTCCCAACCCTCTGGCCACCACTGAGGCGTGACTGGTATTGCCGCCCCGACTGGTCAAAATGCCCTGGGCGGCCAATATGCCGTGAATATCATCCGGGCAGGTTTCCACCCGGCATAAAATAACCGCCTCACCTTGCGCCGCACACTGCTTGGCCTCTTCAGGATCAAAGACCAGCTTGCCTGTGGCCGCCCCCGGTGAAGCGTTCAGGCCCACAGCCAACAAGCGCCCTGCATGTTTGGCCTTGCCTTTTTCCGCCTGATTAAACGCTGGTACAAATAACTGGCTGAGCTGATTGGCATCAATGCGAAGCAAGGCCTCTTCCCGGGTTAAAAGGCCCTCCTCAACCATATCCACGGCGATTTTCACCGCCGCTTGCACAGTGCGCTTGCCCGTGCGGGTTTGCAAAACAAACAGCCGTCCTCGTTCCACGGTGAACTCCATGTCCTGCACATCCCGATAATGTTGCTCCAGCCGATAAGCGACCTCCGATAATTCCTGATAAATTCGAGGCATTTCAACCGCCAGGGCAGACAACTTTTCAGGCGTGCGCACCCCGGCGACCACATCCTCGCCCTGTGCATTCATCAGATACTCCCCATACAAATCCTTATCCCCATTGGCCGGATTGCGGGTAAACGCCACGCCGGTGGCGGAATCGGTGCCCAGATTTCCAAACACCATGGCCTGAACGATGGCCGCTGTCCCCAGAGCGTGATCAATTTTTTGATGATTGCGATACGCAATGGCCCGGGGGGTTTGCCAGGATCGAAACACCGCCTCAATGGCCAACCGCAATTGCTCCTGAGGAGAATCGGGAAAAGGTTGGCCGGTACGATCCAGGATCACTTCTTTATACGCGTTCACCAGTTGGCGCATCATGCTCACGCTGGGCTGAGCGTCTTCGGCAATTCCCCAATGCGCTTTCTGGTGGCTAAACAAATCGTCAAAGTACTCTTTCTTGACCCCTAAAACCACGCTGCCAAACATTTGTACAAAACGACGATAAGTATCGTAAGCAAACCATTCGTTGTCAAACTGGCGAATGAGTCCGCCCAGGGTTTCCTCGTTCAGTCCAAGGTTCAGTACGGTTTCCATCATACCGGGCATGGAAATTTTTGCCCCGGAACGAACGGACAACAATAAAGGATTTTCCGAGTCCCCGTAAACACGTCCCAAGTCATGCTCCACCAGACGCAGCGCTTCGTTCACTTCTGCCATCAGGCGATCCGACAAACGTTGCTCCCTCGATAAATACTGATTGCAAACCGCCGTGGTCAAAATAAATCCGGGTGGAACGGGCAAGCCCAGTTGCACCATCTCTGACAGGTTTGCCCCTTTGCTCCCCAGTAAATCCTTCATTCCCCGGTGGCCGGACTTAAAAGCGTACACCGATTTCAGCGCAGTCTGAACCATTGGACGTCTCCTTTGTAATTATCCCCTGCCCGCTGTTAAGGCAACAGCTAGAGCACTACCTAAAGCACTAGGGGGCTCGTCTGTTTCGCCTGCCTGGGCGGTTTATTAGGCAACGTATTGTTGTGGCGCATCCGGTAATCCGTAGGTAAAAAGTCGGAGCGCAGCCCCAGATGAACACGGGCCGTCGGTTGGCGCCCTTCCGGCTCAATCGCTCTACGATCCCCCAAACCGAATCCAACATCCACAAACCCTTGCAGATAACGACTCAACTGAGCCCTGAATCCAAACCCGACTCCTTGCAGTAAGGTGGTCTTGGCCAAGGTGGCAGTTCGCCGGTTGTAGGCAGGATTACTACTATCCTGCCAAACCTGTCCAAAATCGTAAAAAAGGGAGCCCTGCACACGCTGAGCCACCCAGGGACTCACCCGTGCCAGACCCGGAATTGGAAATCGATATTCAACACCCAGATTGTACCCGCGATCCCCAATCAGCGCGCCTTCCGTAAATCCCCGGACACTGCTATAGCCGCCCAACTGGAACTGCTGGATGGGTGGCAAGGCATCCGGCGTCCACTGTCCATAAGACTTTAAAATCAGGAGATTATTTTTAGGTAAAGCAATCACCCGATAAAGATAGTTTTCCACTTTCCAGAAACTGTCTCGGGAGCCGGCGCCTTTGAAAGCCACGGTGTTTTGCACCCGGTTAAATGTTCGTCCCCACCGATCGTAGCGATCAAAATTCAATCCAATTTGAAACGAATGTACATCCGTCCGGTTGGTCTGTTCCCCTTCAAAAAAATTATCCGCGCGTTGCCAATTCAGACCGGCATCAAGCTGCCAGTTGCGATTTTCGCCCAACGGTTGACTCAACAGGATACCGGCATTGTACGAGCGTCCAGTGATGGAGGGCGCGTTGTCCACCGGTAATTTAACATTGACCCGGCTAAACGCCCAACTCCCGGAAAGCTCCGTGCCCCAGCGATTCAGTGGCAAACTGTAAGCGGCCATGCCCACTTGCATCCCTTCAGCACCGAGATAGCGGGCATAAAATCGATCACTCCGCTTGAACAGGCTATCATTCCGAATCTCAAGCCCCGCCCGATACAGCCCGATAAAATAACGCCCCTGATTGTCGAAGGTAGGGCTGATTTGCCAAGGCTGGCGCTCGGCCACCTTTAACTTGATATTGGTTTGTCCTGGTTCCTGTCCGGGGGACAAAAAAGCCTTGACCTTCATACCTTCCTCAAACCGGTTGATGGCCTTCAAGTCTTGTTCCAGCTGCTTCATATTTAACAGCGAACCCGGTTTCTGGCCCAAATATCGGTTGATCACCCGTGCGCTGTAGAAGCGGTTGCCCTCCAGACTGATGCTGCCAATCACCCCCTCCTGCACCTTGACAACCAACACGCCTTCCCTCACCTCCTGAGGCGGGAGGTAGGCTTCCGTGGTGAAATAACCCTTGTCTCGATAATACCCGGTGATTTTAGACAACAGGGCCCCCAAGGAACTGACGGTCTGGAATTGGCCTTCATAGGGCAGCACAAGCGGTTTTAGCGCTTGTTCATTCAAGCCTGAAGCTCCTTCAACATGAATTTCCCGAACCCACAACCGAGACAAGGACGAATCCGGCACTGCCAAAGTAGCAGGCGGTTCCAGCTGAACTTCTTCCTGTATCTGCATTTCCAGGGAGGCGGGTTCAACAGAGGAAGATCGAGACGGCAAGCCGTCCGGCTGTTGCAGAGGGTAAGTTCTGGCTTCCGGCGGAGTCAACAGGCCTGAGTTCAGATTGGGTGAATTCAAATCAGGGCGTAAACTCGTTGCGCCATCCAAACTCTGAGCGTAACCCACCCTGGAAAAAGAAATAAAAAAAGTCGCAGAGAACAGGCAGAAGGTTATTTGCGCCTTCTTTTGCGCCCTTTTTTGCGCTCTTATCAAGCTGATTAAATTGGCTCTCACTAAAATAGCCCCATCCTACCGAAAGTGAATGAAAATACACGAACTGGAATTCACTTGTTTCCCGACAAGCGAACATTCCATCCCTAAAATGACAACCTATAAAAAATAGACTGACTACAGTTATAAAGGCATGCCCTCTGAAAATAAATACCCGTCCAGGTCAATAGGCAGAGTTTTATTACTAACCAGACAGACATTAATCACAGTACCAATAGTCTTCCTCATTTTTTTTTGACACAGTCTAGTTCACTGAGGGCTGTGTCCAATCCTAGATCCAAGGAGAGTAGTAGCCGACGCCTCTGCTCCAAATCTATTGCGCCAATCGACTCAAACTCGTCCAAATCCTGTCCAATGCTTCAGGCTCTCACATTGATCCGTTAATCACCTTAAGTCAGACCATTAACAGTCAGAAAGGAAATGCGCCATGACCGCAGCACAAAACAGCGTGCCTCACTTGCAATGGGTCACCCGGACAATACTGATAGGACTCACTGCCGCCACTGTTCCCATCGCCTACGGGGCCCCCGGAGACGTGAACTCGATCAATAATGGGCAAGAAATACAGGCAGGCACCTACTTCAATACACCAGGCTCCCGAACCACTTTTCAAAACAACAACGGCAGTTTACGCCTGAGCAGCGGAAACCTGGTGCGAGGCCTTGAAAGCAACAGCAACGGCGTACCAACCGGCAATGGAGGAAACCTGTATTTACGCAGTAACGTCGTCCGGCTGGACGGCAACATTGACGTCAGCGCTGTCAGAAACGGCAGTTTATACACTGGCAACGGGGGTAGCGTGGTGGTAGACTCCAACTTCCTGTTCCAGAACGGGAGTATTTTTGCCAATGGGGCCAACGGGGGACTGGTTCAACTCAATGTCGGCGCATTAACCTTGGGAAGTAACGCCCGGATCACCGCCCAGGGCTTTGGTGGTAACGGCGGCGCAATCAATATCAACAGTCCCGGTGTGGTGGATCTGCAAGCGGGATCGATCATCGATTCCTCTGGCAAAGTTGCGGGCACGTTTGACACAAACGTGATCAATATCGAAGGCGGCGCAGTCAACACCCAGGCCATTATTCGCGCCAATGGACTGGCCGGTGCCGATCTCAAGGGCGATAACGGAGATGCCACGGTGATGGCCAACAATCCGCAACTTGCCAACAACCCGGTACCCTCAGCCCCCACGGCGGGCACCGGAAGGGGCGATACCAGCATGCCGAACATCCTGTTCAACACCCCGGCCAGTGCTGATTTCAGAGGCGGAACCGTTCGGCTGGTAGCAAGCGGCCAAAGCCTATCCGCCGCCAGTGATATTAATGCCAGCCCCGTATTTACAGCCACTGAAAAAACCACCCTCAACAACCGCATTAACCAGACGGTGGCCAACAATCAAGGCGATGTCGCACAACGCGGCAGTATTTTCGCCAATGGCGCGTTTGGTAAAAATGGGGGAACCGTCATCCTTTCTGCGGCTCGTAACGTGATTAACAACGCCACGATTCAAGCCAACGGGGGCAACTCTGTGGACGGCGTGTTCAACGCCAACGGTAGTGGCGGCAATGGCGGAAACGGCGGAACAATCGCTTTGGCAGCCTTGAATAACATTACCAATAGCGGCACGCTCCAGGCCAACGGCGGCAACGGGGCCATCGCCGCAACCGTCAATGTCAGTACAGGCAGTGGAACGAATGCCAACGCCACAGTCAACGGAATAGCCGGGGCAGGCGGCACCGGTGGACTCATTGCCTTCAGTAGCAACACTGGCAGCCATACCGGGACGATTCAGGCCAATGGTGGGATTGGTGGTGGTGGCGGACACGCCAACAGTTTCGATATTGAATCATCAGCCGGGGGAGCGCCAACAGCCAACGCAACCTCAAACGGGGGAGCCGGTGGACAAGGCGGTCGGGGAGGATTGGTTGTATTCAGCGGTAATGCCAATCCAACTGGCAATGGATCAATCAGTGCCAACGGTGGACAAGGCGGACGAGGGGGCAACGCCTGGGCTGACACAAAAGCCATCAGCACAACGGGTAACCCAGTCGCAAATTCCACCGCCAATGCCGGAGCAGGTGGTAACGGTGGCGCAGCTGGGGCTCTCCTGGCCGTGAACCCCAATGGATTTACCAACCTGTCCACGCGGGCCGGTGGACTGGGCAACAGTGGCAGCGCCTCCTTCAGAGAGACAACGGTATTGAATAACGTCAGCACCGTACAAACCGGATCAACCCCGGCCACCCAGGGAAGTGCCACAACGGGCAATAACGTCAACCTGTTTGCCACCCGGCGCAATGAATACGTCCAGCATGCTGAAAATGGATTGCTGCTGACTCAGAGCAACGGGACAGGAACCCTCTTCACCAACCTTTCCGATCGGCTCAATGACAGTGCCATTCGCACCGTCAACAACCCGGGCGGCAGCAGTGGTGGAAATGGAGCCGCGCTGGCCAATGCGGAAGGCGTCAGCAACTTTGTAGTTGCCAGCCAGGCCAACGGACTGGCGCTGAATAACAACCTGGCAAACTCAAACACCAATCCGCTGTTTTTCACCCTGAATACACACACTATCCTGAACAATGGCAACATCCAGAACAACATGCTCTGGACACCCGGTGTTCACCTGGTTGGCGAAGGCTTTCATGATCTGACTTTCTCGCTGGGAGGAGGTCATATCAGCTGGCTGGCCAATGGTAGCATCACCAACAATCAAATCACCATGACCCGTGGGTTATTTAGCGGAGGAAGCATTCATCTGGCCGCCACCCAGGACATCACCAACAATAATGACTTCATTACTATCGGCCCCAACAAAGCGCTATTGTCGGCGTTCAACACCAGTGGCCCGAAGTATGACTTCTCACACTCTGGAAGTTCCATTTTCAAAGCGGGTCGGGATATCGTGAACGCTAACACCGGAAAAATCCAGAGCAACGAAATCTTTTTTGATATTCACCCGCCACTGCGGCAAAACCCTCCGATTGCTTGGCCTAGATTCCTGAATGGCGCCCAAATCGGGGCGAAAATTTACCTACTGGCCAATCGAAATCTGACCAATAATGGACGAATCCAGTCCGACTCGTTAACTTACCGCAATGGTCAGGAGGGGGCTCAAAATCCATCACTGGCCACGGGCGGTATCATCATTGGCCGCCACAACACAGGAACCTTTACCAATAATGGACTAATCACAGCCAACGGAAATGCCTTTTTCAGTCCAAATGAAGCGGATGGCCCACGTTTCACCAACAACACCTTCCCAGCCACAACCAGTTTCAACGGCATCATTAATATCCCGTAATAAAAAACAAGCCCAATGTTCGAAAGAGCCGCCCTCTCGGGGGTGGCTCTTTACGATTGGGATAAACCTCCCATCCCCACACATTGTTCACAGAGACTATCCGCAAGCATTTGCGGTGTACTCCCGAAAATCAGTTCAAACAGAAGAAAATCATGAAGAGAGGCGACGATAGAAAATCACATTCACAAAAACAAAAAAACAACTCCTGGAAAGTAATCACAAAGCCTGAAAATGACAAAATAGAAACTGCCCTAGACCGCAGTGAGGGTGTCAGGCTCCAGAATCTCAATATACCCACACTGCAAACACTCTCGCTCCGTTAAATGCCTGGAACTAGCCAAGGCCATGGTCAAGGTGTTGATTTGCCTCAGCTCAACAGCCTTGGCAACCACATAAGCACTATGACAGCAGGAACAATTCGAATTTGGCATAACGACCCACTTTCATGGAACAGACCACAACACCAAGCATAATATTGGCTAAAAACAATCCAACTGATATTACCCAACAGAGCAATGTTTGCCCCCAAAAGGCTCAAAAAGCCCCACCACTCAAAAAAGACCGTCCAAACAATCTGTGCTCACAAACATAAAGTAAAACATCAGGCGAGTAAGCCGTCACAACAGGCGTCTAGAACTGCGTGCCGCTCAAACAAATCCTAGAACTTCCTTGGGCAAGGCTAACCATAGATTATTCCAACAAAACTGGCACAGCACAGAATACAGATGTGCTTGAACGGTTGATGAACACAAAGCGGACAGAAGCTCCTACGGCGTTTCCACAGGGGGCGGTGGACTGGATAAAACATCAGCCTCATTCGCCTGATTATCCCAAGAGGCGCTGTAAGTGGGTTCTTCAGGCATGGAAATCAGCCCACCCGCATCCTCCCCTGCAGTGGAGGATGGCTCCTCAGGCATGGTCATCACACTCTCAGGCCAAGGACTGGCCGCTCCCTCAGAAGGTTTATCCAGCTTGACTTTCATCTTCTTCTCAATAAACTTTTTCATGCCCGCGCTCGCCCCGGGAACAATCACATCTTTTACCAGGGGTTTCAGAAGCTCAGCCCAGCTGGTATCCGCGTAAGCAGCGCCGGGAATGGCTATACAGAGCTGAGAAAAGGTAAAAACAAGACAAATTACTGCTAAAAACCGATTACGGCACAACCAAAACAAAGACATATATTCACTTCCTATGCTTGGATCACATGACGTACAGAAGCAATGAAACGAAGCGCTTCACACCTTAAACACTCAAGAACTACTCAGAAATCAGATATCAGAATAGATTGTCTCCTTATAGTATAAATTTTAATTTTTTTTGACAAGTCTATTTAGAAGCTCTGCTGTTGTTTCATGAACCTCTGATGACTCGATGAACCAGAACAATAAGGCAAAGAAATAGATTTATACTCAAGAAGATTAAGAATCAAAAAAGAAAAGAACATCCATTGCGCTGAGGATATTAAAACTCATCTGTCCCATATTTACCCTGACTCAGCCATAAATTCTGACGAACCAACAGACTCTTTGTATTATTTATCATCCAAAGTCAAAGAAGTGCAACTAACAGTAGACATCTGTCTAGACTTGCCTAAACAAGCAGAGAATACCGGGAAATTAAATTTTCAAATAACCTGAAACCTATCCATAAGGGCAGGTTTTTCAGCCCGCTGTATTGCAAGGAATCAAAATAAAGCAGCCACTCCCACCAAGGGCCTGCTGCTGCAAGCAACCCAACAGTTGCTCAAATCGTTTTGGATGAATGCTGTTAAGGAGTTTTGGCAATGTCCACCGAGACTTTAAGAGTGCCCTATAAAAGTATCCAGGAAGAGACACGAAGACTAAACAGTTCAGACTTTGGCGGAACTTTCGAGGATCCATTCTTTATCGCTGTGAATTACAACGTTTTCAATTTAAAGCCCTATCAGTGGTGCGTCAAACGGGGTATAGATTATCTCGGAAGTGCGTTGGGGCTGTTGATCCTTCTTCCCCTGTTACTATTGGTCGGACTGATTATTCGCATGGAATCAAAGGGCCCCGTAATCTACAAACAAAAGCGGATTGGCCTGAATGGAAAAGAATTTGAAATTTACAAATTCAGAAGCATGCATACGAACGCCGAAAAGCTACTATCTCAGCTTTTGGATAAAAACGAAATCAGCAGTGGCATGTTCAAAATGCAAAACGATCCCAGAGTAACCAAAGTTGGAAAATGGTTACGCAAGTTCAGCATTGATGAACTCCCACAGCTGCTTAACGTATTAAAAGGGGACATGAGCCTGGTCGGGCCAAGACCTCCTATTCAAACAGAACTTCAGGATTATAAACACTGGCATTACTTTCGATTCGCCACACTCCCTGGCCTTACAGGATTATGGCAGGTCAGCGGACGTTCAAGCATAAAGGTATTTGATCAGGTGGTAGACCTGGATTGTCAGTACATCCGTAAGTGGAGTCTGTGGCTTGATTTTAAACTTCTATTAAAAACAGTGCCTGTTGTCCTCTTTGCAAAGGATACGGCCTGACTGTTATACCCGCACACAGCCAGCTAGAGCGTAAAACATCCAAGCCTGTCCCCAGCGTATGTATGGAATTTTATTCCAGCCACGAGACGACTTTTGATAGTAAAAATAGCCTTTCACGTCTTGAAACTGCACCAGAAGATCGATCAGACTTTTCTCAATAAGCAGTCTTCGAGAGGCATTACCTTGATACCCTCTTTGACGAAGTAGGCGCAGGATAATGATAGACTCAGCCAAAACATGAACATCAACAGGATACAACTGATCGTTATAATATTTGGGTAAACCGGCTTCGTCAAACATGTTATCCAGATAATACTCAATCACCTGATCAAGCACCCCTGCGTAGTCATCCAGCTTTAAGCAATCCTGTATGGTTTGCAGGCTTTCAATATTAAAGCCGGTATGAAAATTATCCACCCAGCGATGAAAAGAAAGAGTACCGTATGGCCACGAACCATCTGGGTTAATATCGGCGATCGAGAACCGAACCGCTTTCAGTATCTTTTGGCGGATGGGCCGCTGTCTGCTTTCAGGGAGAAAACACAAGGTTTCCGCCAGATAAGATGCGGCCAGCAAGTTGGCGTTATGCACCTCCGCATCCTTGGCAGGAATGTAGCGAAAGCAAAGTAAAAGCTCATCTTCATGGCAAATCATTTCGCTCAGTATAAAGTCAGTCACTCCCAACGCCAGCTCCAGGGCTTGCGGGTCGTTAAAGCACCGATAATAAGCAATCAAGGCACGTCCAACAAAAACCGAGGTTACCAAATTCGGGGTTCCTTCCGGGACGAAAAAAGCCCGAGCCTGCCAATCAAAATTATACCCCCAGGCATTACCGATGGTGCGTGTCAAAACATTGTGTCGTAAGCGTTGAAAAAGAATATAAGCCTCGTTACTGTATGTTTCCTCGCCATAGGCTTCAAACAATTGAATCAACCCCATTAAGAATAGAGCTCCGCCCTTGGGATTAAACCCTTTGGAAACACCCAATAACGGGCGAACGTTGACAGGTGATTTCTTGCAAAACTGGATCCAGGCAAGCCGAAAATAGCGACTTCTATAAAACACCGTTGACTTCAACAGTTGACTATTCAAGCCATCAAATAAATCATAACCTTCATAGTTAAACGCCTGGGCATATTTCAAAACTGATTTTATCCGAGACAAAAGATTAAACCTTGAAAACGGAGAATCAGCACCATCAAACGAGGCCACTGGCCCTATTGACGCTTCAGTTTGCTCATTCAAATTCAGTGAACTCACGATATAAAGCCTCTAATTGATGAATAATTATGGGAAGATCAAAGCGGGATTTAGCAAGCTCGTAACCGGACTGTCCCATCCGTTTCCGCATAGCAGCCGAAGTACTCAAACGCTCGATGTATTCGCCCAAAACCTTGCATTGACCCGGCTGAATCAGAAAGCCGTTTACGCCCTCCTCAACAGCCTCGGAGATACCTCCAACACAGGTGGATAAAACAGGCAAGCCATAAGAAAGCGCTTCCAGAACTGAAATGGGTAGTCCCTCATTATAAGAAGGCAGCAATAAAACATCGGCTTGCCGAAAGACCCTGTCCTTGGTATCACCGTCAATCCAGCCGTTCAGTTTCACCTGGGCTTGTAACTGGTTCTTTTGGATCAATGCCTCAACAAGCGTCAGATCACCATCCCCGTATAAGTGAATCTCAAAATTTCGGGATTGAATATATCGCAATGACTCTAGTATGTCATAGACGCCTTTTCGCTTGCCAATACGCCCCATAAAAAGAAACTTGACCGGAGATTGAGCGTCTAAAGATCGATCATCGGCATCAACCGTTCGGACAATGGTCGGATTATAAACCACCCGAATATCAGAGGTCGGAGCAATCAGCCTTAAATCTTTTTGCCACTGATAAGATAAAGCCAGTAAACAATCGCATTTTTTCAATACGGCTTGAATCCAAGCTTTCAAGAGCCAGGAACCGTTCTGGTAAAAAAGGATAAACTCCGCTCCATGAACATGTAAAATAATCTTTTTTCCAAATAGCGCAGACAAAAGAACCACAATCGACTTACGGAAAAAACTAAAATAGGAAGCCGTATGAATATGAACCAGCTTGATAGAGGGCTGAGTCAGCAGCACTTTAAAAAATCGAATCAGAAAAAGCCCGTAAAATATAATTTTCTGCCTACCCTTCCCATCCTTATAGGAGGCCATATACAAGACCTTCTGAAACAATCCCCCAGTATCATACATGCGAATCACGGAGGAGATACCGCCGCGTGAGTCAGGATGAGTACCAATCATCAACACTTTAGGATTTGCAATACAGACGCTCTCAGACATGACGCCATACTCTCAATTCAATTCAACGATTCCATTTTGTTAATAATATTGATGAACTTGCCATTCGGCCCCCGTGGAATGTCGTCCACTTCTATGACATTGACCTTCATAAAGGGTGACGTATGTTTCAGTGTGTTAGAAACCAGCCGCTCACGATCCGTCTCGGTAAAACGCCCGTTGGTTAATACTTTCAAAGTCACCTCCCCAATTTTTTCCTGATAAAACTGGGCTTCAATGACATTATCAACCCCGACGGGAATGTGGGCGGTAATCGCAATATGGTATCCCTCAGGCGTCAAAAGATAACCGTAGGAACGACCCAGGATACGCTCTACAGTTCTAAAGTGAGAGCCACATTGACAAGCAACAGTTGGAAGAAATTCGGATTTTGAGTAAATATAATCAAAGGTTCGATACCGCAACAGAGGCATAACATAATTATAAAGTTGAGTTCCTACTAACTCGTAGCAATTTGGCTCTGTCGCTGAGAGAAACTCGACAATCGAGTAATCTTCCTGAATATGGTAACAACGACAAATCCTGTTCTCGCCGATGGCAACAACCCGCTCGGCCTGACCATACCAGTCATAAATCGGGCTCTGAAAAACGGTTTCAATATAAGCGCGAACATCCGCTTCCAATGATTCTGAAGAGGTAAAAATAGCGTCGAACTGATAGTCTACCTGGTGGTACTTGAAAAACTTGGCTAACACGTGCCCCATTGAAGGCCCACAGTATAAAACCCTGGGCTGAAACTCCAGAATTTTGTCAATATAGTGCAGGCTATTGTCACGAGACAAATGGTAACTCGACATCAGAAGTTCCTGATTCGCCGCATTGTAATGCCAAAAAGGAGGCTGTATCTGGGAGGCCGGAACAATAATTTCACCCCGAAGTGAGATGCGCCGCTTACCAAAGTCACCACTGTTCTGCCAGTGGCGCCAAACAATGGCATGCTCGAAATTGATGGCGTCATAGTCACGGACAAATTTGCCAGGCATCCCAGTGCTTCCACTGGTTGTGCCCATATTGCATAAAAAGTTATGATGCTTTTTGGAAATCAGTTTATCGTAATTTTCCTGCACCGTCTTTTTATCCAGAAAAGGTAACTTCTTCAGGTCTTCAGACGTTTTAATATCACCCGGTAGAATCCGCAATGAGCGAAATAAATCCTGATAAAACGGGACATTCTTGTAGCAATGGATCACCATTCTCTGGAGCGCTTGATTCTGGTACAGTCGCAACTGCTCAGGGGTGTGGAACTGACTATTCTTGAGCATCTGCAAATATTTCTGAAACCGAAATCCCCGGCGATAAAATCGCTTCAACCAGCATTGAACTTTAAAAGATGCTTTCATCTAGTTCACTGCCTCCAATTTGTTGATGATACTGACGAACTTACCATTTGGCCCCCTGGGAATACCATCAACCTCTTTCACAATGACACGCATTCTTGGAGAAGTATGAGCCAATGTATTTTGAACCAAACGCTTGCGATCCTGTTCTGAAAATTTTCCATTGGTCAGAATATTGATTATCAACTCCCCCTGTTTCTCCTGACAGAACTGTGTTTCCAAAAGGTTATCGATGCCACGTGGAATATGGTTCATTATAGAGATACGATACCCCTCCGGCGTTAAAATATAACCGTAATTCCGGCCCAAAATTTTGGCCACAATCCGAAATGCCGAGCCACAACTACAGTTTTCTGAAAGAGAAGTCACATAATCATTGGTTCGATACCGCAGAAGTGGCATAACAAAATTGTACAAATGAGTTCCCACCAATTCATCCCCACAAGATGTCTTGATTAACTCTACAATTGAATAATCCTCCTGAATATGGTATTGCCCAGATGGGCATTGCGCGATAGCCGCAACACGTTCGGCCTGGCCATACCAGTCGTAAATTCGCGACTCAAAAGTTTCTTCAATAAAAGCCCGAATATCGGGCTCCAGGGATTCCGAAGATGTAAAAATAGAATCAAAGCAGTATTGCTTGGCCGAATATTTAAAAAATTTGGCCAGCAAATAAGCCGTGGAGGGATAGCAATACAAAACTTTTGGTTCAAAGGCCAACAAGGCATGAATATAGGAAGGCGCATTATCCGGGGATAAGTGGTAACCAGACATTAGCAGCTCTCGATTGGCGGAATTATATTTCCAAAAAGGAGGAGAGGCCTGCTTGGCAGGAACAATGATTTCTCCACGCAAAGTCACTCGTTTTTTTCCAAAATCACCAGCTTGGCGCCAGTGACGCCATACCGAGGCATTTTCAAAATTAATGGATTCATAATCCCTAAAAAAAGCCGTAGGTCTCCCCGTACTGCCACTGGTGCTACCTACGCGACAGAGTATATTCTTTCGCTTCCAGGCAACCAGTTTTTCGTAATTATCAATCACTGTACTCTTGTCCATCATGGGGATCTTTTGCAGATCATCTACCGTTTGAAAGGACTGAGGGGTTAATTTCAGTGCGCGAAACAAATCCCGGTAATACGGAACATTGAAGTAGCAATGATGAATGATTTTTTTCAGCTGTATGTTTTGTAACCGCCGCAATCGATCGGGTCCATAATTCGCGGAACGTTCAAGGCGTCTCAGGTACTCTGAAAAAATAGGGCCTTGCCGATAAACTTTTTTCACCCAACCCTGCAACTCAAAAAAAGGTGCCATGAGATACCTCCCTTAACACAGAACCAATCGGCAAAGACTTTTCTAACAGGGCGTGCTGATACAAATTGTGGTACTGCTGCCTCATTCCTTCTATATCGAATTTTTTGACAAAAGCCAGGGCATTTTCTGCCATAAGATCAGCAAGCTCAGGGTGATCATACATAGTGCAGATAGCCAAAAACAAAGACGCCACAACATCACTCTGAAATAAAAGACCATTCTGACCGTGGCAAACCAGCTCCGCAGGGCCGTCAATATTGCTGACAATCACTGGGACGCCAGCAGCCATGGCTTCCAAAACGACCAGACCCAACCCTTCATACCGAGACGGCAAAACAAATAAATCCGCCTCACTCAAAACTGCACTGACATTAGTTTGATTTACGACAAAATCAATCTCAGCTTGCAAATCCAGGTCTACCACCATTTTTTTCAGTGTGTCATACGAATCCTGACTATAGGAATAAACACCGCCCATGAATGTGGCATGAACCGACATGCCTTTTTGCTTACACTGGGCAATAGCACTAATCAAAATATCCTGCCCCTTCTTGGGATGGTACAGGCGACCAATCTGCACAATCCGCAGCGGACGACTTTGAAAAGGCGCCGCTTTCAAACGTTTTACCAGAGAGTTTCGCCGGATATTTTGGTAAGCCTGCAAATCAATCCCGTTATAAATCTGGGTAACGGGCACAAAGCCTTTTTCCAGGCAAAGGCGTTCCACCGACTGGGATACCGCAATATAATGATTGATAAATATGCGTTGCAGAAAGCCATGGAAAGCGTTCTGTCGGATGGGTGCCGTGTCATGCACAGTAAAAATCAACTTGAGCGAAGGTCTGCACAACTTGCACAGAATTGCCCACCATTTACTCCCGGTATTGTGACTATGAACAATATCAACGTCATGATCCGAAATGATTCTCAGAAGTTTTTGGAGATACTTCCCATGCAAGTGCCCCTCAGGGCGATCCAGAAAATAAACCTCACAATGCAGCCGCTCTAATCGAGCCTTCAATTCAGGGTTTACGGCCTGGTTCATGACCACCACTGTAAATGTCACAAGCCCGTTTGGTTGTGTTTCATCCAGTAAGTCCAACAATAATTTTTCAGCGCCTCCCACTTGGAGGGAGGAAATCAACTGCATGACATGAATCGTTTGCTTTGTCATATTAAGACCCCACTACCCATTGTGGCTCTTTCTTTTCACAAACAGCCTGCTGATACCGCAAGTAATGCAGACGGGTCTGTAACAGGTAAAGCAAACGGCCTATCAAATTACTGACAGCCGCGCCATAAATGCCCCAAAAAGGAATCAGGATGGCATTCAACAGAATGATAACAGCCAATTGCCCATAGCGAGATGCGCACAAAACATCAGGCTTTCCTAAAGAATACAAAGCCTGCTCAAAGGGCATGCTCATCAAGCTGGCCGCATAAGCCATGACCAAAACCTGAAAAATACCAATCGACAACTCATACTGTTTGCCAAACAGGAAAGGAATCGCCAGTGGACTCATCGGAATGAGCGTCAAGGCAACAAAAACCAACAGGAGGGTGTGAGGAATAATCTTCTCGGAAATGTGGAACACCTGACTCTCATCCAGATCAGACAGTGTGGGTAACAACACTTTTCCTAACACCAAAGGCAAAAATGCAATAATCGTGCAAAGCTGTACCGCCGCATTGTAAATCCCTAGCTGCGCGTAGCTCACCCAAAGACCCAACATTAAAAAATCAAGACGGCTCAACAGATTATTGGCAACCGAATAGATGAACATCCATTTTTGGTAGCCGACAATCTCAGTCATCAAAGTTCTTGGTAAATCACTTTTCCAAAAAGCACTGATAAACTTTATGTATTGCCCTAAAAACAGCAGTGAAAACAAAAACGGAATCGCATAAACGTAAAGCACCCAGTGTAAAGTCAAAGCCTTATAAAAAAAGAGCGTTCCAATCAATAAAAAGCAAATCAAGAAACGGACAATATTTAAAATCGCCCGCAACTGAAACCATTGGTTGGCCTGACAATAGGTGTCGTTTACAAAAAACAGCGACTCACCCAGCAAGCCAACAATCAGAAATGGCATAAAAACCATAAGCTCAGACTTGTTAAAGGCGGAAAACAACCAATGCTGAGCCAGTACCAGAATGACTATAACGATAGTCAAAATACCCAGCTTCAGGATGAGATAAAGGCCAAAAATAGGATCCATCTGGGCCTTGTCCCGAGCCGAAAAACGAACGGCGGTATTTTCCATGCCAAAGTCAAATAGGGCGCTCATTACAGAAACGGCCACAAAAATAAATGAGTATTTTCCATACTCTGAAGGCCCTAAAGTGCGGGTCAGCAACAGAATCAGAAAAAAGTTCAGCCCCCTGGTTATCACGGCTTCAAAAAAAGTGAGCCCCAGGTTACGGACTAACCGATTGGGCTTATGCGCTGAATGAAGCAACGCGCTTGGCTGGGACATCTTGGGCATATAATAAACTCAGCAAAACAAAAACGAATACTTTGTAATGGGGCGAAGCAAAGGTGTGGTCAAAAATGCTGACAAAGAAGACGCCCACCATGGCCGAACTGATCAGAATGGCATACGTCTTGTGCCCACCACTGGAAGCACGATACTGAACCCAGGCGTTGAGCCAGAGGTATAGCAAAAAGCTGAACAGAATGGCCGCACCAATCAGCCCTGACTCCATGACCGTTAAAAGATAAAAATTATGGGCAAACCAGTTGTGGTATTGTGACAACGGAACAAATGCCGGAATATAAGGCCAAGCGGCCAAAGCATAGGAATTCAATCCCGAACCAAGCCAAAACGCCTTGCTGCTGGCGGTAATGGCTGCCAGCGGAACCTGCCAGATAGTCAACCGCTCATTGTAGCTTACGGTTTCAACATAGGACGAATTAGACAGATAGGAACCCAGCGGTAAAATAACCAACAACAGGAAAGCGCCCACCATCAACAGCGAACGTTTCCAGTTTGCCTGACTGACTGCCAGATAAAAAATCAACCCGGCAATCAGACCCAGCAGGGTGCCTCTGGAATACGTGGTGATTATTCCCAACAGAATAATGCCCGCCCAGAACAGCGCTATTTTTTTACGGCGAATATGTCGAAAAAACACCGGCACAAACACCAACAAACTAACGACCAGAAAATTTCCCAGGGTATTAAAATGCCAGGTGGTTCCCTTGCCATGCCAAACCATATTCGAGCCTAGTCCAAGGTACCCCAGATACCCCCGGGCGGATCGAAAATCAGAGCCGATACCCGTCACCGACTGAAAAATCCCAATCGAAGCCTGGAACAAAGCGGTCACTAAAATGACCTTCAGCACGTTCGCTCGGGTAATCTGGCGAGTACGCAACAGGTAGATGCCAATATAAAACATGGCAAAAGCTTCCACAATTTTGAAGAAGCCCAACAGGCCGGTATGACTGATGGAGAAAAAACCGCATCCAAAAAAGAGCAGGGTCAGTAGAACGATCCATCCATCCAGCGAGGTGCGTAAAGACACCCTGGAGGCAGTCAGTAATCCATTCAACAGACAACTGCCCAAGGCAAAAAGAATGATGACTTCATTGATGGAAAAGCTGATGGGTAAAACACGAATCCGCTCCGTAAAAGGAATGGTAAAAATAGCCAGAAAAAATGTCTTATCCGGGCTCAGAAGAAGATAGATCAAACTCGCCAGAAACAGAAAGGCCAGAGCGAGCCAGTATAGCGGAACAATCAAACTCATCGCCCCAATCAGGGTGGAGATGGCCAGGAAAAGCCACAACCATCTCCGCGCCGATGTGGCGTTTGCCAGCACGAACACCCCGCTACTCATAGACAGCTGCCAACTGCCGGGAAACGGCCTTGCCTGCCAGCATGAATCCAAACTCCGCATTGGTCAGCAAATAGCGCTTCCACATACGTCGTGGCTCCTGAATCAACCGATAGAACCATTCCAGTCCATACCGCTGCATCCATTCAGGTGCGCGTTTCACCTTGCCGGCCACCACGTCGAAACTACCGCCCACCCCCATGATAAAGGGCACGTTCATGTCCTTTTTGTACTCAGTAATGAAGGCTTCCTTTTTGGGAGTACTCATAGCCACCAGGAGCATATCGGGTTTTGCCTGACGAATTTTATGAGCGACCTGGGCCTCTTCCTCTTTGCTGAAATAACCGTTGCGATAGCCGCAAATTCGAAGGTTCGGATATTTCTGCTGATAGTGTGCCACCAAATCTTGTACTACGGACTGAGTGGCCCCCAGGAAATAGACCCGATACTTTTTCTGACTGGCGACCTCAATGAGTTTTCCCATCAAATCAATACCGGTCACCCGCTCGGGAATATTGATGCCGAGCAGTCTGGCGCCCAGCACCACCCCGGCCCCGTCCGCATTGATCAACTCACAGCCATTGACGACCTTTCGTAATTTTTTATCGTGACGCATGGCCACCAGTTTAGCCACATTCACGACCACATGCTGTATGGGCTGCCCCTGATCGATGCTTTCTACAATGCGATCCACCGTTTCCGACATGCTCAGGGCATCCACATAAGCCCCCATCACTTCAACGCGACGGGGATTGGTACGTGGCGTTCCGCCCAGGGTAACGGTCAGCCCGCCTCCCCCTCTTGGATTCTGCCAGTCCTCGTAAATGGATTGCTGAAATTCCAGTTGGCGGTTTTCCTCCCGCACAATCGTCCCCAACAATGGCACACCGGCAGCACGAATCTTGCCGCTAATGGACTTCAGCCCTTTGAAGGTGGCGTGTCGATCCACGAACAACACCACCCCATCGGAAATATGAGCAATGGCCATAAACTCGGGGGTAATAGCGCCAGCGGGTGTATCCACAAAAACCCAGTCAAATTCCGCTTTCAACACCTGTAAAATATGATTGAATCCACGACTGGCAAAATAATCATAAGGGTTTTGCATCGGGCGACACGTGAAAGCCAGATAAATCCCATTCACATCCTGCCTCAGACTCCGCAGAATCTCATCGGGATAAATCGCCTGATCGCTGCGTAATTTCAAATCGGTGGCCAGAATCGTATCACTGAGATCCTGAGAATCAGCCGTATTCTCCAAAAATCCGGCAAGGCCCGACGGGCGGCAGTCAGCATCAATGAAAGCAACGCTCTGTCCCAAACGGCTCATGCACTGAGCCAAATGATAAGCACCGCCAACCAACGGTTTCTCAAGCGCCGAAGACGTAAACACAATAACCTTGGCCCCCGCCTGAACGGCTTGAATCCGTAAGTTTCCGATAATATGCTTGCAGGCCATATCATTGAGGGTAAACATGGATTGATCCCGGGTAGCCCGCCCTTCCGGCGGCTCTTCCAACCAGGGAACGACTCCGAGCGTTTTACCCTGGGTGACTGCGGATACCGCCTCCGCCCCCTCACAGCGATCCTCTACCCTGGTTTTCAACACGGAAAGTCCCATTCCCACGCCCAATCCCATCAGCATGGACAGGAAAACAAGATGGGCGCCGGTGGGAAAGGATTGCTTCAGGGGAACGCTGGGGGCATCCACCACAAAGACGTTACTGGGGGTTTCGGCCTCTTTAATCCGGGTTTCAATCTGCATTTTGCGCAGTTCATCGTAGGCCAGGGCCAAAGCTTGTTCCTCCTCCTTCAAGCCGGTTAACACATACCGGTTTTGAGGAATTTCCCGAAGTGCGGCATCCACACGTTGAATGGCTGAAACCAAACTGGTCGCTTCGGAATTGAGTCCCACCGAACGGGCGCTGGAGGCGGCCAAATCCTGCACCAACTGGCTGCGAACCGAATCAAAAATCAGAGGCCCTTTTACCGAAGATTGACCAGTGGTCTGCTCAATCTCTCGACGCACCTGGGACTCCAGCGCCTGAATTTGGGCACGGGTAGCCTGCATAGTGGGGTTGGTGGTAGCCAGCTTGATGCCATCCTTGGCATACTGCTGCTTCAACAGAACCAAATCGGTTCGCATTTTGACCAGGTTCTCATTGCCCGAACCCAGGGCTACCGCCTGTAAAGCCTGACCGGGATTCATGGCCAGGTGGCGCTGTAAGGCAGACGCATTGCCCATACTGTTGCGACGGGCGGCCTGCACCGATGCCAACTGGGCGCTCAACTGGGATTTTAACCGCACCAGTTCCTGGGTCTGGGCATCAATATCCACGGCCATATTACCCGCCTGAAACTGTTTGATGCGCTCTCGCACCGCCAGCAGATTTTTCTCGATACCCTTTAACTGCTGATCGACATACCGCCGCTTTTGGGTATAAATTTGGCGATTAAAAACAAGGTTCGTCTCATCCAGTTTTCTTAGAACCGCTCGCAACATGTCACGGGCGAGCTGCGGGTTATTCCACTTGAGGGCCACCTGCAACACGTCGGTATTTGGCTCCGTTTTCACCTCAATCAATTCCCAGGTATTGGGCTGTCCATTCAGGGTTTTCGCCCACTGAGAGCGGAGCTGATGACGTGCCACGAAATCAGAGAGATAAGCGGCCATTTCCTTGGATTTTAAAATCTCGGCCTGGGTCATCAACGGGTTGCCCGCCTGGGTGAGAGGGCTCAGGTACCCCGGTTGATTCCCGGATTCAGACAAGTAACTGCGGGTGGAGGTATCCTTAATCCACACCTTGGCTTCCGATTCGTAAGCGGGCTTGTATATCGTCAAGACGTATAGCCCTGAGAAGACCGTCATTACACCAGCGGACAACCCAATCAGCCACCGATCCCGAATCAGGTTGCGGGTAAACCGGTTCTGCTGAAATTCCTCGATTTTCATACCGTCACGTCCCTCTGTCTCATCCCTACAAAAAATTGGTGATAAACCCTGGCATTAACGGGTGTTTACATTGACATTGAAGCGCCTTGGATCAAACAACAGCGCCCAGTTATTGGCCCCAGCGGCCATGGAGGCAATGGGCATCACCAAACGGGCCACATAATCGAAGGCATTGCCCACCCGTGGGGTAATTTTATTGGGCACATACACCACATCGTTGGGCCGCAGGCTCATATCCTCATGCCGGGGATCGACGGTGGTGGTGGTGAGATGCCCATTTTTATCCACCCGGCTGACATAGACTTTATGCGGCGCGTAAGAAGCCTCCGTGGCCAAGTAGCCACCCGCCTGCCCAATGGCCGAATTCAAATTGGCCGACTGGGCCCCATCCAGCATGTAAAGGCCTGGCTTGTTCACGTAGCCGACCACTTTCACCGGGATCTCCTTTTGGAAAAAGGAAGCGCCCAACATGGACTTGTAGTGTTTTTCATTGACCGCATAGGGGGTCGGCAGGGACGGTACTTCTACCGAATCCCCGGCCACCAGAAATAAATCCTGCTCGGTGTTGCCATTTTGAACCAGATCCAGCAGGTTAATCTCAAAGGCTGAACCATCAAAGCGATTGCGCACCTTGACGTGCTCAAAATCAGCGTCGTAGCGTAAGCCACCGGCTGCCACCAGCACATTGGAAAGCAGCGGCAATTTCCGTTCCATCAATACGCCGGGGAACCCTTGATTGTTGACCATCTGAATGCGGGACACATCGGTCACCATTTCATAGGCGCCGGGCCGCAAAACCCCACCTGTTACATACACCTGAAAGGGTTTGGTGCGCTCCAGCTTGACGGTCACCTTGGGCTGGTTCAGGTAATACTTCAGCCGATCGGCAATTTCACGCTGCAACTCATCAATGGTCAGGCCCGCCACATCCATTGCCCCAAAGGGGGCCAAGGTAATATTGCCATCCGGCTGCACCAACAAATTGTCCTGAGAAAACTCCGGGGCGTCATACACCGCCACGGTCAAGACATCGTTGGGCCCCAGGCGATATTTGCGCCCGGTGAAATTGGCCACAATTTTAGCGTTAATTTGGGTATTGGAAACCTGCTGAAAAGAGGGCTCACCGATGGAAATCAGTTTCCGCTCCGTGGGTATTCCCACAGGCAAAGTACGCTGAACGCCCTCGCAGTAGGCTGTATAGGAAAAAGCCAACAAGGATGCCAGCGCCACAGAACCCATTTTTCGGTATGGTTTGGCTTGTTCAACATAATTTTTAAAGCAATCTTTCAACATTGGTAAGCCCACCCCTCATCCTGTCTGTTGTGTTATGAGAACCCCAACATTAACCGTTTAAATGAAGCTCAACTCAATTACTCAGATTGCTATTGATTGAACCTTTCCACGCCCCCCACACAGGCAAAATGTCTAGCCAAATGTTTAATTAACAATTTAAATCAACTACCCACTGGGGCCGGTTTTGGAACGTTCCGTTTCTGAACGTCTCTCTGTCTTCCCAAAATCGATCAGGCGCCACTCATTCCAGAGGACGCCTGATGCTCAAATTATGAAAATGACCTTCGTTGAACCCGAATGCCTGACCTAATGCACGGCCAGAAACTGAGCCTCCAGGCTGGCCAGCGGATCTATGAGTTGCGGCGACACCCCATCCCGGCCCAGCAATCGATACTGAAAACCGGCCTCTTCCCAGTCTTTTGGGTTCAAGGCGTTTCGGGTATCGATGACATGATGATGTCGAACCAGCGTGGCTACCTGCCGGGGGTTAATAAAGCGAAACTCGGCATGATCCACAGCCAGTAAAATACAGTCAGACGCTTTAAAGGCACTTTCCAGACCGCAGAGTTCATAATCGGCCTGCTTGACATGCGGATCGTAAATGGCCAATTCAATTTTCGGGTTATTCCGAATCATCTCCGCAATCTTCAAGGAAGGCGCCTCCCGCACATCATCCACATCGGCCTTGTAGGTTAATCCCAACAGGGTCACTTTGGGATTGGCAATATGTTTGATGGTATCTAGCAGCAGTTGATAGGTATATTCGGGCATCCCATCGTTGATGATGCGGGCCTGGTGAATGAGCCGGGCCACCTGCGGAAATTTCTCCACCAGAAACCAGGGATCCACGGAAATGCAATGCCCTCCCACCCCGGGCCCCGGGGTATGCAGATTGACCCGAGGGTGAAGGTTTGCATAGCGAATCACCTCCCAGGCGTTAATGTTGAGGCTGGACGCAATGGCCGCCAACTCGTTGGCCAAGGCGATATTCACATCCCGGAAGGTGTTTTCAATGATTTTGACCATCTCCGCCGTGGTGGCGTCCGTCAGGTGAATGTCCCCTTCCACGAAACTGGCGTAAATCTGGCGGGCCAGCTCGGCGGATTGAGTATTGATCCCGCCGATAATACGGGTATTCTGGATCAGTTCCTTGATAATTTTTCCGGGCAAAACACGCTCCGGGCAATGAGCCACAAACAATGTCTTGCCCACCGCCAGCCCGGACTCGGCCAGGATATGGCAAAGAAAATCCCGTGTGGTACCCGGCGGGGAGGTGGACTCCAAAATGACCAGATCCCCGCATTTCAGCAAAGGGACTATGGAACGAGCCGCCGAGCCTATATAGGAAAGATCGGCCTGCTTGGCCTCGGTGATGGGCGTGGGTACCGCCAAAATATAGACATCGGCCATCTGGGGCTGGGTGAAGGCTTTGAGGTTGCCCGAATGCACCGCCGCCTGAACCAAAGTCTTCAGGCCGGGCTCCTCAATATGAACCCCGCCCTGATTCACAATGTCCACCACCCGCTGTACCGGATCGACCCCATGTACCTGAAAGCCATTGGCCGCCAAAATACTGGCTGTAGGCAAGCCGATATAGCCCAGTCCCAATACTGAAATCTGTTTCACAATACACCCCTTTCACTTGAATGCAAACCCAGCCCATTTGGACGGTTCCCATTACCGATGAGCCTCCGGGCATTATGTGACTTTTCCCAAACCGTTGTAAACTAACCAGCTTACTAATGGAACATTGCCCAGTAAAACAGCCCACCTCCGGCAATGGGACACAGGGCCTCTCAAGGGCCTGTCCGCAGACGGGGCGGAAACAGATCCGTAATTGACCGCCCGCCAAAACTGTATGACAATAAAGGTTCGGACGCTGGATCATGGAAGGGGTCCGGGTGGTGAGGACGCCGCCTTGAAAGCGGTTGCCCGCAAGGGTTGCAGGTTCGAATCCTGTCCCTTCCGTTTCCAGCGACCCAACCACTCCCCATTTCCCACTGTGGTTGGCATTCCCGTGTGGTCAGACTCAAGGTCAATGAGAGAGAAGAGAGCGTACAACTATGGAAGATCGAGTGAGCAAAGAGCAAAAACTATTTGCCGCCAAGGATATTGTGGCCAGCTATTTAAAGGGAGAGGGCGGAAAGCACGTTTCCCCGGAGCAGATTGGCCAGGTTTTTTCGCAGGTGTTCAATGCCATTGATCAAACCATTCCCGATCCAGAAAAACGCCGGGTGGGCCTGGGCTAACAGGCGCCATCAGCGCTCCTGTCACTATTTGGTAAAAACGCCGGGATTTCTCCGGTGTTTTTGCGTTTAACCCTAGTTTAACCATATAGGTTCCCTTGCATGCCTCAGCCGACGCCTCCGCCCTCTCCAGAGCCAGCCCCCCAAGCTGAGCCAAGATCCGCCTGGTCGCGCCTGTGGAAAGCGCTTTCCTCCGGGAAGGTCACCCATAAACTCTACACGGTGCTGGGTATTTTGCTGCTGGCAGTCATAACCGCTATGTACATTCAGTGCATTGACACCGAAAACATGGGCTTCACCCACGATGATGGCGTGTACGCCACCGTGGGCAAGTCGCTGGCCCTGGGCAAGGGGTTTAAGCTGCTGCACGTCATTGGGGAGCCGGGGCAGATCAAGTACCCTTTCGTTTACCCGTTGATCCTCTCGGTGGTGTGGTTTTTCATGCCGCACTACCCGGAAAACCTACCAGCCCTGCTTTATGTAACCATTGCTTTTACCATCGCCTCCTGCTGGCTGATGTTTATCTGGCTGAAGGATTGCCAGAAGATGCCGGGCTGGCTGGTACTGGCGCTGGCCGTCATCATCCCCACCAACTTCTACTTTATATACTTTTTCAGCATGGTGATGTCGGAAGCCCCCTACCTCTTTTTGACCCTGCTGATTCTGTGGTACTTCCACCGAGTGACCCAAACCGCCCAACCCCTCCAGAAAAAAGAACTCTTCTGGCTGGTTGCCTTGTCCTCCCTGTGCTTTTTAACCCGGGTGCTGGGAGTGGCCATGATGGCGGGCATTGGCGTCTGGCTGCTGCTAAACCGGCAATGGAAAAACGCCCTGATTTATGGACTGGGCTGCCTGTTTACCGGCATCCTGCCCTGGGTCTTCTGGGTCAAGTTCAACACGCCGCCCATCAGCGATTTCAACTACCCGCTGGTGAACGCTTACAGCAACTACGGGCTTGAATTTTTCCACAACCTGACCACGGCCAACTACCTCAACGGCCTGGGCGTCTCTGTGCTGACCATGATCCTGAAACTCCAGGAGGTCATGGTTCCCCTGATTCCCAACTTTTTCAAAATCTACCCCAATCTCAAATCCAACCAGGATCTGGTGCATTGGTTCAGCTTAACGGCCATGGTTATGGCCTACGCGGTTTTCGGGTATTTTCTGCTGCAAGCGGTCAGCACTTTACGGAAAAGCTGGCATAACGGAAAATTCAGCCCAAAAGCGTTCACCCTGCCCGGCCTTTACCTGTTTTTCTATATTGTCATCATTACCTTCTGGAATTATGACGATCAGATGGCTCGCTTCCTGTCGCCCGTCTTGCCCCTTGTCTGGTTGTATTTTTTCAAGCCCTTGATGCGCTATCTGCCCGACCTGGGAAGCGCCTTACCCTCGCCTCGAAAGAAAGTAGTGCTGGCCAGCGTGTTTACCCTACTCGCTTGTACTATTGCCCTGTGGAATGTGGGAGGGTCTTACCGCACCGTGGTGACGTCCCGCACCCAGCACTGGGTGGAATCGGGTAAGTACCGCTGGTTGTGGGATGAGTACAAGGCCTCCTTCAAATGGATTCGGGAGAACCTGCCCCAGGATGCCCGACTTTCCGTGGCCTCCGACGTGGTGTTTTACCTGAATACCGAACGGCCCACCTTCTACACTTTTTATGCCAGCATGCGGCGTAAAAACGGCAAATTCACCGAAGATTCCATTCCGTTGCTGATGAAAAGCCTGGATCATTACAAAGTGAACTACCTGGTGGCGGAACCCCATATGCAGTTCCGCACCTTGTTGGCACCGGTCAATTACGTGGCCCAACAATTGATGACCCAGTACCCCAAGCGATTTGTCCATCTTTACGGAACGCCCAAAGGCGCCATCCATGTCTTTAAAATCTTGCCACCGGAAGAAAATCCAGCGCCCGCCAAGGGCCACTAAATCGCACCCAGTGGTCTGTTAAGGCGTCAGGAGGCCTTGAAGGCTGACAGCTGCCGACGTTTGCGCTCGGCATGCAGTTCCCGATAGACGGCGGAAGGCATATGCAAGCGTTCCAGCGATTTTTTGTAGAGATCCACGGTGCCGTGAAAATCGGTGCCACCGGTCACAATCAGGCCCAGTTTTTCGGCCAGCGAGCAGTGAAACTCAATGAGGGCGGGGGAGTGGCTGCGGTGGTAGGCTTCTAGCCCACGCAGCCCGTAATTCATCAGGTCTTCGGCCAGTTCTTCAATCATTTCCATATCCCCCGGGTGGGCCACCACCGCAATACCCCCACTTTCGTGAATGGCTTCCACCGCTTCGTGCGGAGAAACGGTTTGCCGCCGCACGTAGGTCTCGCAGCGGGGGTTGAGAAACTTGTTAAACGCCTGAGAAATATTGGCGGCACCGCCCTTGGCGATAATGGCCTTGGCCACGTGCGGACGACCAATGGTACCAATGTCACTGGCTTCCTTCACAATATCCTCGTAGGAAATATTCAGGCGGGCCTTGGCCTTGAGGCGGTGGGCCATCTCCTGAATCTGCACCACACGAGAGTTGCGATGGCTTTCAATGACCGCTTGCAGGGAGGAATCCTCCGGGTCTATGTAGTAGCCCAGGATGTGGACTTCTTTTTCTTTCCACACCGTGTTCACCTCAATGCCGGGAATAATTTCCAGCGGCAGGCCTTCAGCGGCCTTTTGGGCGTGGGCCAACGATTCAGTGGTATCGTGATCGGTAATGGCAATGGCTTCCAATTGGTTTTCCACGGCCAATTGCACCAGGTCTTCCGGGCGTACCGAACCATCCGAGAAAATGGTATGCATATGCAGATCAATCATGACAAGTCGTCCTTGTTCATTGCTAAAAAAATCTGAGGCTCAGGAAGCAAGGCCAACGTCAGGAACACTCTTGGCGAATTTACACGGTGGTACAATCCAAAGGCAAACCCGGATGCGGGTTACCCACTGCACAAGAGTCAAACGCTTGTCAGGAACGAGGATTTATGGCTTTTAAAGCAGTCATGGCAAAATGGCTCTGTTACTTCCTAATAAATAGCATAGCGCATTCCTGAAGCGGTTTCCAGAGGGCAATCCTGCAATCACTCACTCAAATGAGTTCAACGGCCTTACGGTCGACCCGAAGCACAAAGCCTGTGCCATACAGCCCGTGCCATGCAGATTGTTGACCATTCCCCGGGGCCTCACTGCTAGGCGTCCCTCCACCCTCGCATTATCGGGGGGTATTTGCCGCAATAAAGTCCAACAATATCTGCGGATCCTGAATCAGGCGCACACTGGACACATACTCATCCAGGTGCCACACCCCTTTGGCGTCCCGATGGTTTTTATAAATGTCGTAGCCCAGCAGCTCGGTCTCGTTTAAGGTCTGGCGGGAACGCAGAATGTACTCAAAATGGGTTTCTCCCTCGGTTCGCTCATTCCAGACATCTTCCAGATACAGCTCAAAGTCTGGATAATGCGCGTTCACCCAATCCCGCAGGGCGTTCAACTGCACATATACATCGGAAGAACTGGCCAGACAGGCAGACATAGCCTCATAGGCCGCCGGGGGTTCGGGGTGTGTATCATGTGTCATCATCTATACTATGTTACCAAAAGAGAACGGCAGGGCATGGGGATCGCAGGATGGCCGTCCGTGGCGATCACCCCGGATGAGATCACGCTGGTTTTAAATCCGTGAAAAGTAAGGTATTATAAATATACCGATCGGTAGCCCGCCTCAAAATCCCAACGAATTCCGATCAATCGTGTTAAAATTCAAACTCTTCTTTTAAATCCCAATTCAGGCAATAATCTCCCAAAGCCAACCGAGTTTCTCCTTAAATTGCCTTATAAGCGTATGAATTTTTATTGACCTCACCCATTATCTCTCCAATTGATATCCTCAATATTGCCCTTACCCTGCAAGCGATGGAAACCATTACAATGAGCCAACCCAACACCAGTGACCCGCAAAGCACCACACTGCTCGATGTGCAAGGACTCGCCGATCAGCGTGGTGTGACCCTGAACCAGGTAGGCGTGAAAAACGTGGAAATCCCCATGCAAGTGCTGCAAAAAAACGGGCAAACCCAGCACGTGCAAACCGTGGCCACCATGAGCGTGGGTCTGCCAGCGGAATTCAAGGGCACCCATATGTCCCGCTTCGTGATTCAGTTGAATGAGTGGAGCCAGAACCGCACCTTTAGTCTGGATTTGAAAGAGTTTCTGGTAGAGGCCAAGCAGCGCCTGGAAGCCCCCTCTGCCTTTATCGAGCTGAAATTCCGCTATTTTATGGACAAACCAGCCCCGGTCAGTGGCATGAGCGCCCCCATGGCCTACGAGTGCATCCTGAAGGGTAGTCTGGACGAGCAGGATCACTACCGCCTGATTCTCTCGGTGATGGTGCCCTGCGCCACCCTGTGTCCTTGCAGCAAGGCCATTTCCGATTACGGCGCCCACAACCAGCGGGCCGAAATCCGGGCCGATATTATCATCGATACCACCACGGAGCATCGGGTGGTGTGGATTGAAGATGTGGTGGCAGGCTTTGAAGCCGCCTCTTCCTGCCCGGTGTACCCGCTCATCAAGCGGGTGGATGAGAAGTTCATCACCGAAAAGGCTTACGACAACCCCAAGTTCGTGGAAGACGTCATTCGGGAATGCACCCTGTTCCTGCGGGATTACAAGGGCGTCACCGGCTTTAATCTCTCCGTGGAAGCGCTGGAAAGCATTCATGCCCACAATGCCTGGGCCACCCACGCGGAAAACTTCCTGCACGAGTAGTTCCGTATCCACCGACAGCTCCTTAATCAGGGGCTGTCGGACACGGTTACTTCCACCCAGTGTTTTTCAGGATGTTGCCAATGAGTTCCAAACCCAATACCGTCACCGTCATCCGCAAGGCCAAGTTCGCGGCGGCTCATTTTTTGAGGCTGCCGGAGCTATCCGATGCCCAGAATCTTGAGCGCTTTGGCCCCAGCAGCAACCCACTGGGCCATGGACACAATTACGAAATCGAAGTCAGCGTACAAGGGCCGGTGCAAGAGGAAACCGGGATGGTCATGAACCTGAAAGACCTCAAAATCATTCTGCAAGAAGAGGTGGTGGAGCCACTGGACTTTAAGAACCTGAATCTGCAAGTGGAATTTTTCCAGAACCGGCTGACCACGCTGGAAAACATTTCCCAACTGTTATGGAGTCGCCTGTCCCCAAGAATCAGCGCCTTGGGCTTTGCCCTGACGGGCCTGAGGGTGCTGGAAAGCGATGATTTATTCGTTGAGTATTACGGCGGAACGGATCAATTGCCATGAATGCAAAACCCAACTGGATGTTTTTAACACGGAAATACGAATTTCCAGCCAGCCACCGGCTTTACAATCCCTCCTGGAGTGACGAGGAGAACGCCCGCTTTTTTCGTCAGTGCAATAACCCCAACGGCCACGGGCACAACTACGAGCTGGAAGTCACCGTGAAAGGGCAGCCAGACCCACGGCTGGGTATGGTGGTGGACATTTATGAACTGGATCAGGTGGTCAAGCGGATCATTCTGGATCGAGTGGATCATAAAAACCTGAATCTGGATGTGGACTTCATGCAGGGTCTCATACCCACCGCAGAAAACATTGTATGGGCCTTCTGGCAGGAGCTAGCCCCCCACATCCCGACCCCGGCAAAACTGGCTCGGCTACGGGTGGTGGAAACCCGCAACAACTTTGCTGAATACCGGGGCGAGTAATCCGAAACAGGCTTTCAGGAAGGGTGTTCAGCCCACAGCAGGCCGCTCATCCGAGAACGGTTTGCCCCCTCTAAAAACACTCTCTGGTCGGATGTTTTTTTTCCGCTTTTATGGTTACAGATAGTGTCGTCACAGCGATTTTGGCCGGACTTTGTTTTTTTAGTATAAAGTGCTTGCAAGCCGAAATCGTTTTAATTACACTAACGTTCTGTTTAATTGTTTAAGAGTTCCACCTTCGACGGCTCAATTCATCTCTTTCTATACGGTTTGAACGCACTAAGGATGGTTTTGACCATTGGGTTTACATACAAAACTGATTCTGGGTTCACGAATCAAAGTCACTGCCACAACCGCCTTTGCAAGAGAAACCAGATTCTCTAGCAACAAACCAAAACCTGCTGTTTTAATATAAAAAAGAATTGAACTTGGGACACAGTGGACACTTTCACGGGACAATTTTGGCTTCATCAATTAAAAGTTTTGACACCATTAGGGGAGGACACAGATACTTATGGTCGTATCTAACACCAGCATTCACCCTGTCACCAACCACCCTGGGACTCCAGAAAACAATCCGCAATCACCGGAGAACGCCTTGGGCATGGGGCTGGATGAAGCCATGAGCTATACCGAGCTGGAAAACATCAGTAAGGCCGCCCTGGTGCGTATCGAAGTCAGCCAGCTTCCCCGCGAAATTCCTGACTTTCAGGCTCCCGGCGCCACCAAGGATACCTTGATCGCCGACTGGCTGAAGCACTGGATTGTGTCCTCCTTGCAGGCGGAAACCATTACCGAAAATCACCTGCTGCCCAAGAAGGCGGAAATCGCCAATTACCTGGGGGTTAGCGTGGGCACCGTGCAAAACGCCATTCGCTATATTGAAGACGAAGGGCACGTGGAGTCCAAGCAACGCATTGGCACCCTGGTGCGTAACGCCGAAAAATCAGGCCAGCGCATGCGCAAGCAAACCTCCAAACGCGATCAGGCCGTGGTGGCCATCAAGCATTTCATTGTGGAAAACGGCTATCAGCCGGGGCAAACCCTGCCCTCAGCCCGAGAAATCGCTAAAACCATCCAGTCCGCGCCCAACACCACCCGGCTGGCCCTGGAATTCCTTTCCGGCATTGGCACCTTAAAAAGCCTGGGCAACCGGGGCAACAAAGCCAACTGGGCCCTGCGGGTCATCCCGGAAATTGAGGCGGACAACCGTTGCGCCATTGAGTCCGAAACTCTGATCGATCAACTGGAACGGGACTTGAAGACGTTGATTGCCGAAAAGTACGAGGTCAACGACAAATTGCCCTCGCACCTGGAGTTGTCCGATCTGTTCAAGGTCAGCATCAAAACCGTGCATGACGCCATGCGCCGTCTGGCCGAGCAAGGCATTCTACGCTCCAAGCGGGGACGCTACGGCACTTATGTCGTCCGCAAACCGGACGCTTCCAAGCTGGCCCCCATCGATACCAGTATTTTCGTGCCTGCGGAAGAAGTCAGCTTCTACAATTACGAAAAAGTGGAGCAGCACCTCAAAACCCTCATCCGCACCCAATACAAGGTGGGCGACAAGCTCCCGGCTATGGGCGTCTTGTCCAAGGATTTGGACGTCAGCAGCAACACCATTCGCAAGGCCCTGCAAAATCTGGCCAAGGAAAAAATGGTCAGCTTCTCCCGGGGACGCTACGGTGGTACTTATGTGACCCGCATCCCGGAAATCCGGGAAGAAGAGCCGGGCAAGGCCTTTACCTGGGTGTCCATCAACCCGGATACGGTGAAAACCTACCGGGCTGGCAAAACCCCAGTGGCCCATAACTAGCTGAAACGACCCACTCAAAAATCTGAAAAAGAGCCCTGCTCAAAACAGGGCTCTTTTTAATTTCAACTGTTGTCAAAATCATTCTCTGAGATGCTATTTGTCATTCCCGCACAGGAGAATAATAATTAATGAGGACAACTTAAACGAGCAGACAAAATCTCAGTGAAGGAATGATTCTCTCTATTTTAAACAACGGGTATTTTTATAACGAACGATGCAGGAAGGGTTTGGCGGTTTCACCCACATAGTCGGCCACCACTTGCCCGTGACCACGCAATTTGTACTTGTAAATCACCAGCCCTTCCAGACCCACCGGGCCTCGGGCGTGGGTTTTAGCCGTACTAATGCCAATTTCGGCCCCCAATCCAAAGCGAAATCCATCGGCAAAGCGGGTGGAGGCATTGGCAAACACACAAGCGGAATCAACCCCGTTCAAAAAGCGCTCCAGCGCCTCGGCATCCTGGGCCACAATGGCATCGGTATGGTGCGAGCCGTACTGGTTGATATGCGCCATGGCCGCTTCCAGATTGGACACCACTTTGACCGCCAGGGTCAAATCCCCGTACTCGGCCCGCCAGTCGGCCTCTGTGGCAGGTTGAACGCCCTGCAAAACAGCCTGCGTGGCCGAACAGCCCTTCAAGACCAGCCCGGCCTGTTCAGCGGCTCGGGCGAACTGAGGCAGGAACTGGGAGGCCACCGCCGCATCCACCAGCAAGGTCTCCAATGCATTACAGGCGGCCGGGTACTGACTCTTGGCGTCAATGGCCAAGGCGATGGCCTGCGGCACATTGGCGCTGGGATGCACGTACAGATGACAGACCCCATCAGCGTGGCCCAGCACCGGAATTTTGGTGGCGGCCATAATGGACTGCACCAACTGATTGGAGCCCCGAGGAATGACCAAATCCACGTACTGAGGATAGTTGAGCATCTCTTGCACCGCTTCCCGGCTATCCAGCAAGGTGGCCCAATGAGCAGGTAAAAAAGGACACCGCGCGTTCAACTGATCCACCAACTGCATAAAAGCGGCGTTGGAACGGCTGGCTTCCCGACCGCCTTTCAGCACCACGGCGTTACCGCTTTTTAAAATCAGGGACAAAATCTGGGGGATCACATCCGGGCGAGACTCGAAAATAATGCCGATCACCCCCAAAGGGACGGTCAATTTCTCCAGCACCAACCCCTCATCCAGCAGGGTCTGGCTTAGGACTTGTCCGGCCGGATCCGGTAACTGAATCAAATCCCGCAGGCCTTGGGCCAACTGCTTGATTTTACCGGCATCCAGCTTCAGGCGCTGGTACAAGCTGGGGGTCAGGCCGTCTTGTTCGGCCTGAGCGATATCCTTGCGGTTTTCGGTCAACAGGAAGTCGGCGTTGGCTTCAATGATGGCCGCAAACTCGGCCAAGGCCTCATTTTTTTGGGCCGTGGGCAACGTGGACATGGCCAGAAAAGCAACCTTGCTGTGCTGGAGGGACGCTTCCAAGGGATTGATTGAGGGGTTCATTGATTGGGTGACCATGCCAGTCGCTCCTTAAACGCCGTATTCTTCAAAAATAACCAGGTTATCACGGTGAATCACTTCTTCGTGCTCACAGGCCTTACCCATGGCCTCAAACCCAAGTCGGGCGGCAATTTGATCGCTGGGCAAGCCCTTAATGCGCTCAATCTCATCGGAGGAAAAATGCGTGAGCCCCCGGCCCAGCTCTACCCCGGCCTCGTCCTGAATGCGCACCACCTGATTGGCCAGAAAGTCACCTTCCACGGATAAAATCCCTATGGGTAACAAGCTGGCCTGCTTTTCAACCAAAGCTTTACGGGCCCCGGCGTTGACCACAATGGCCCCATGATAGCCGGAGGCCATGCCGATCCAGCGCTTTTTGCCGCTGAGATTGGCTTGCGGCAGCACCAGCGTGCCGTGTTCCTCGGCCTGAGCGTCCAGCAGGGGGCTGAGTGGCCCGGATTGTAAGCCCGAGGTAATGAAGGTATGCACCCCACTGAGGGAAGCCATGCGGGCCGCTTCCAGCTTGGAGGACATGCCGCCTCGTCCCAGCAGGGACTGACCGGAGGCGTCGATGCGCTGCAACTCCTCCTGAAAATTCTCAATCCGGGCAATGCGCTGGGCGTTGGGGTTGGTTAGGGGATTGTCCGTGTAAATGCCGTCCACGTTGGTCAATATGACCAACAAATCAGCATCTAGCTTACTGGCCACCAGCGCCGAGAGCATGTCATTGTCCCCAAAGCCCTTGGTATAGCTCTCTTCCTGCAACTCCATGGTGGAGGTGGTGTCGTTCTCGTTGATGATGGGAATGGCCTTCAGCTTGAGCAGGGTTTCCAGCGTCTGTCGCAAATTGAGGTAGTGCTTGCGATCGGCGAAATCGGTGGCAGTCAGCAACACCTGGGCAGGGGTTAAACCAGATTGGGCGAATAAGGCCCGATAGGCGTCCATCAACAAACTTTGCCCCACCGCCGCACAGGCCTGCTTTTCGTTCAGGGTCAGGCTGCCAGAGAGTTTCAAAGCCATGCGCCCCAGGCCCACCGCCCCCGAGGAGACCAGAATAATCTCCTTACCCTCGGCCATCAGTTGGGCGCATTGGGCCGTCAGCCCGGCCAGACGTTCGGCGGCAAAGCGGCCCTGTTGATCTTGCCCCAACTCAATAACCACCTGCGTGCCCAGCTTAATCACGACCCGCCGGGCCTGTCGTAAGGGTTGGTAAGGAGTGGCGGACATGGTGGGGAAATCCAATCAAAATCGATGAAGCAAGTTCTGAAGTAAGCCTCCATTGTATGCCAGCCCCGGCCCTCGGGTAAAGCAGGCTAAAGTAACGGGAAGGCTTTTTGGGCATTGAGTATCGGGGGGAGAATCGGGGGAGAACCAGACGCCTGCTTCAAACCCAAAATCAGGCCTGCCAAACCCTTGGGTTGGTTAGAGCTTCTCAGGGCTGCGCACTCAAGGGCTGGCCTTTACGGGGGATCAGGCCAAAGTCAAAGACCTGTCCCTGATCCGAAATGACTTGATACTGCAAACCTGCCGCCGTATTTTCAAACAATATGAAGTGGTTCTTCTTCATCAGCCCCGCTTGCTCGGGCAGCCCTTTCAGCGGGGAGTCCAGCTTACCCCCGGCTCCACTGACCACATACCATACCCCATTCAACTTTTTGGGAGCTTCATACTGATGTTCGTGCCCAGCCAGGTAAACATCCACCCCATATTGCTCCAAAATGGGAGCCAGTCTTTGAGCCAACACCTGCTGCCAGAAAAGGCGTTTGGCTTTGGCGGCTGCCCCCAGAGAAAACAACGGGTAATGCCCCATAACCACTTTCATGGAAGCGTTACTCTGGGCCAAAGCCTGCCTCAGCCAAGCTGTTTGCGCTTCAGCCTGTTTTCGGTTCTGGGGCGAAACGTCTCCGCCCAGATAACCCGGCACCATCACCGTGGTGTCTAGGGCAAACACTTCCACGTCCTGACCGGGCGGGCCGACCTTGAAATTGTAGTAAGCCGGAACGCCCCAGTAAGCCAATTGCCGATCCCCGAATCCGGCTTTGACATCATGGTTTCCCAACACCGGATAAAAACGCACCCCTTGTCGCCAAAGGGGCTGATAGGGCCTGGCGATACAGGCTTCAAACAACCGGGGATCACCGCTGGGGTACACGTTATCGCCCAGAACCAGCACTTGGTTGAACGGCAGTCGTCGGCCCCATTGAAACATCTGATCAGCGATTCGGGCCTGAGCGGCGTCGGCCGTTCCCGCGTCCCCAAGCACGGCAAAGCGCTCCCGCTGAACAGACGTGGGAACAGGCGCACGCAAAAGAAAACGGTCCGCTGCGTTTTCGCTGAGCGAACCGGCATGTTCACCTTCCGTTTGGGATTGCTCGCTAATTGTTTTTGGGCTCGGCCAAGCCGCCCCAAAATTCATCCGAATTCCGGCAGGCCAGCGCACTGGCTGATTGCTAAAACCACGCTTGAATGACACTGAATTCACGAGTTGAAACGACTTCTGTTTTTTTCAACGAAACAAGCCGTCGCTTCATGGCTATTCTTGGCCAACTTGATGACCGCAGAATGACAGGAAGCGATACTAGATACAGTAAAACCCAAAACCACCGGCATGCGGTTCATTTTTTCAAATTTTTTCATTGAATCATTATCAAAATCATTTTCAAAAAATCATACGAGAACCATTTGCCAAGTCATGCAAGTTCTCGTATGATGACCTTAATCGCGAATTAAATTTGCGAATCAACAATTCATATCATCTATCGGGGTGTTGGCTCACGGGCCGACTGAGATCATCGCCAATTCGATGAAACCCGCTTAACCTGATCTGGGTAATGCCAGCGGAGGGAAGTAGAATGTTTCATTTATGTTGCAGGCAGCCAAGGCCATCGACCCGCCAAGTCGGTCAGCGCTTTTCGCTGCCTTTGTCCGCAACCGTCCAAACGCATCCACAGGACGGGCATATCGGCGTGCCGTACAAGTTAATCAAGTTCTATTCAAGGGGTTATTAACCGTTCAAACAGGAAAGAGAGAGAGAGAAAAATCATGCGTTTAACCACACCCATCACCACTCAAAATCACTTACCATCGGGCAGCCAACCGGGCGTCACCACCGCCCCCTTCCCCAACTCTCAAAAGAAGTACATGGCAGGACAACTTCACCCGGGAATTCGGGTGCCTTACCGGGAGGTGAGCCTGCACCCCTCCAAGGCTTTTAACAGCGATGAGCGGATCGAAAATCCGCCGGTGGCCCTGTACGATACCTCTGGGCCCTATACCGACCCGGACGTGGCCATTGACGTCAGCCGGGGACTGGCCCCCATCCGCACCAGCTGGATTGAAAAACGCAATGATACCGAGCTGACCGACCGGCAAATTATAGACTACGGGGGCAAAAGCCTGCTGAGTATTCCCAGCTTGCAACGGCAACCCCGCCGGGCCAAAAGCGGCCACAACGTCAGTCAAATGCACTATGCCCGCCAAGGCATGATTACCCCGGAAATGGAATTTGTGGCCCTGCGGGAGAACCTGCGCAATCAGGTCCTGAAGGAAAGTCTCATTGATTTGGAGCGTAAAAGTCGCCTCAAAGGGAATCCGCTGGGCGCCCAAATTCCCGAGGACATTACCCCGGAATTCGTCCGTCAGGAAATCGCCCGAGGGCGGGCTATTATTCCGGCCAACATCAACCACCCGGAATTGGAACCCACCATTATCGGTCGCAATTTTCTGGTGAAGATCAACGCCAACATCGGTAATTCTGCGGTCTCTTCCTCTATCGAGGAAGAGGTGGAAAAGCTGGTTTGGTCAATTCGCTGGGGGGCAGACACGGTCATGGATCTGTCCACCGGGGCCAACATCCACGCCACCCGGGATTATATTTTGCGCAACGCCCCGGTGCCCATCGGCACGGTACCCATCTATCAGGCCCTGGAAAAAGTGGAGGGCAAGGCCGAGGAACTGACCTGGGAACTGTTCCGGGACACCCTGATTGAGCAGGCCGAGCAAGGGGTGGACTACTTCACCATTCACGCAGGCGTGTTGCTAAAATACGTGCCGCTGACCGCAAACCGCATGACCGGTATCGTCTCCCGAGGGGGTTCCATTATGGCCAAGTGGTGTCTGGCCCATCACCAGGAGAATTTCCTCTACACCCACTTTGAGGACATTTGCGAGATTATGAAAGCCTACGATGTCAGCTTCTCACTGGGGGATGGCTTGCGTCCGGGATCGATTGCCGATGCCAATGACGCCGCCCAATTCGGGGAGCTGGAAACCCTGGGCGAACTGACCCAACTGGCCTGGAAACACGATGTGCAAACCATGATTGAAGGCCCCGGCCATGTGCCCATGCACATGATTCAGGAGAATATGGAAAAGCAACTGAAGCACTGTGACGAAGCGCCCTTCTACACCCTGGGACCGCTGACCACCGATGTGGCCCCCGGCTACGATCACATCACCAGCGGCATCGGGGCGGCCATGATTGGCTGGTTCGGGACAGCCATGCTATGCTACGTCACTCCCAAAGAGCATTTGGGCCTACCCAATCGGGAGGACGTGAAAACGGGGGTGATTACCTACAAAATTGCCGCCCACGCCGCCGATTTGGCCAAAGGGCACCCGGCGGCCCGGTATCGGGATGACGCCCTGTCCAAGGCCCGTTTTGAATTCCGGTGGGAGGATCAGTTCAATCTCTCACTGGATCCAGAAACGGCCCGGGCCTTCCACGATGAGACCCTGCCCGCCGACGGGGCCAAAGAGGCTCAGTTCTGTTCCATGTGCGGCCCCAAATTCTGCTCCATGAGCATTACCCAGGATGTGCGGGAACTGGCCGAAAAAACGGGTGATCTCAAAGCATGAGCCAAACTGTAGGGATCGTGGGCGCCGGATTATTAGGCAGATTACTGGCTCTGGCTTTAAGCGGCCAGGGCTGGCAGGTCTCCATGTTTGATAAAGATGGCCCCACGGTGCCCCACAGTTGCGCCTACGCCGGAGCGGGCATGCTCTCCCCCATTTCGGAGCTGGAATCAGCGGAACCTCTGATTGCGCAGCTGGGTTTTGAGTCATTGCCACTGTGGCGACAGTTGATCACGGATCTGGATGGGCCGATTTATTTTCAAACTGAGGGCACCCTGATCGTGGCTCACGCGCTGGATGCCGCCGATCTCCATCACTTTCAGCGCATGCTGCAAAGCAAGCTCCGATCCTGCCAAAACGATGCGGTTCCGGCTGCCGTGGCCGACCAGATTCAATGGCGGCTGACCGCCAGCCAATTGGCCCAACTGGAGCCGGGGCTGGCCGGACGCTTTCACAGTGGCATTTTCATCCCGGAGGAAGGACAGTTAGACAATCGCAAACTCCTCACCGCCCTGGAAAAAGCATTTTTGCAAGCCGATCAAGCCAATAATATAGAATGCCATTGGTACACCCTGGTTCAGGAAGTTCAGACCGGACAAATAAAAACCCACAAGGGCCTTCAGCGGTTTGAGTGGGTGATCGATTGCCGGGGGCTGGGAGCCAAACCGGACTGGAAGACCGTGCGAGGGGTGCGGGGCGAAATCGTGCGGGTGTTCGCTCCCGAGGTGACCCTGAACCGACCGGTTCGGCTCATGCACCCTCGCTACCCCCTGTACATCGCCCCCCGAGAAAACCATCATTACGTCATCGGGGCCACCAGCATTGAAAGCGAGGACACCAAGCCCATGACCGTTCAATCCGCCTTGGAACTGTTGTCGGCGGCCTTTGCCGTCCATGAGGGTTTCGCCGAGGCCTCCATTCTTGACAGCCTGGCCAATTGCCGACCCGCCCTGCCGGATCATTTGCCACAACTGCGCCTTCAGCCCGGCCTGATGCGCATCAACGGCCTGTACCGACATGGCTTCCTCATCGCCCCGCAAGTGGTGCAACTGGCTTGCCAACTGCTCAACGATCAGCCCATTCCCGCTTGCTATCAGGCCCTGATTCAAAGGGAGGCCGCCCCGATTTGCTCGTAAGCCAACCTGGCAACGCTGCCGTCCCCTTCAACCCGACGCACTCAATCAAAACCCCAAAAGTCCAAAAAGCTCTAAAACACAAAAGAAAAGGCGAAATCCCGATGATGCAACTGTTTGTGAATGGTGAGCCCCAACACGTGCCCGAAGCCACCAGCGTTCAGAATCTTCTGATCCAATTGGGCTACGAGCCCAAGTCCATCGCCGTGGCTGTGGACGGGGACTTTGTGCCCAAGCATCAGTACGAAACATTTTCCCTGCGGCCAGCGCAGTCCGTGGAAGTGTTGTCGCCCATGCAAGGGGGCTGAGCATGAATCCATTACCCGAGACAACGGCCTGGCACTTGGGCGGGGAAATAGTAAATAGCCGCCTGCTGGTGGGCACCGCCCTGTACCCGTCGCCCGCCATCATGCTGGAGTCTATCGACGCTTCCGGCACGGAAGTGGTCACCGTGTCCCTGCGCCGACAATCCCCAGGGGCCAACGGGGGAGAGTCTTTTTGGGAGATGCTGAAGGATAAAAAGCTAAAAGTGTTGCCCAACACCGCCGGATGTCGCAGCGCCAAAGAGGCCATTACCACCGCCCACATGGCCCGGGAAATTTTCAACACCCACTGGATCAAACTGGAAGTAATCGGCGATGACTTCACCCTGCAGCCCGATCCCTTTGGCCTGGTGGAAGCGGCCAAAGCGCTGATTGATGACGGCTTTGAAGTCTTTCCCTACATGACAGAAGACTTTATGGTGGCCCAAAAACTGGTGGACGCCGGTTGCCGCATCCTGATGCCCTGGGCCGCTCCCATCGGCACGGGGAAAGGTCCCATGAATCTCTACGCCCTCAAGCTGCTCAGGGCCCGGCTGCCCCAAGTGCAACTTATCGCCGACGCTGGAATCGGGTTGCCCTCCCATGCCGCTCAGGTCATGGAAATCGGCTTTGATGGCGTCTTGCTCAATTCGGCCATCGCTTTGGCCGAACATCCACCCCACATGGCTCAGGCCTTCGCCAAAGCAGTTCAGGCCGGTCGATTGGCCTACCAGGCGGGCCCCATGCCCCAGCGAGACATGGCCCAGCCCAGCACCCCCGTTTTAGGCACCCCCTTTTGGCATCAGTCATCTTCGCATCAAACAACCCAGAAAGCAGGACACCCTCTATGAATCAGCCCCTATCTACGGTTTCCCATTCTTCTGTTTCCCATTCTTCTGTTTCCCATTCTCCCGTTTCTCATGCTTCTATTTCCTCGTCCTCTCCTCCCGCTACCAGACCGATTGTGTGGACGATTGCCGGTTCCGATTCCGGCGGAGGGGCAGGCATTCAAGCCGATCTTAAAACCATGAACGCCCTGGGCACCCATGCCTGCTCGGTCATCACCGCCCTGACCGCCCAAAACACCCAAGCGGTCAGCGCCATTGAGCTTCCATCCCCCAGCATGTTGCAGGGCCAACTGGAGGCCTTGCGAACCGATCTGCCGCCGGTTGCCCTGAAATTGGGCATGCTGGGCGACGCCCAGGGCATTGGTATCATCGCCAACACCTTAAAAAATTTAAACGCCCAAATCGTCTGCGATCCGGTCATGGTTTCCACCAGCGGACACGACCTGAGACAGGCCGATGCCTTGCAGGCCCTAAAATCGCAACTGTTGCCTTTGGTGCAGTTGCTCACCCCCAACCTGCCGGAAGCGGAAATTCTGGCCGAGCAAGCCATCACCAGCACCGAGGCCATGGAAAGCGCCGCCCAAAAAATTCGGCAACTGGGTGTGCGTTCTGTGCTGATCAAAGGCGGACACTTCGACAGCGACTTCGCCCAGGACTATTGGACGAACGGCATCCAGCACGCCTGGCTGATTTCTCCCCGCATTGATACCAATCAGACCCACGGCACCGGCTGTACTTTGTCGGCGGCCATTACGGCCTGCCTGGGGTTAGGGTATCAGGAACTGGATGCCATCGTCATCGCCAAGGCCTATGTCAATCAGGGATTGCGCTTAGCCCCTCGGGTGGGTCAAGGCCAAGGCCCATTGGCCCATTTGGGATGGCCGGAAACGCAAGCCGATTTACCCTGGATCACCCCCACCGCAGCGGCTGGGCTCAATCGCCCCCAGTTCCCGGATTGTGGGGAACAACCCCTGGGGTTTTATCCCATCGTCAACCGGGCGGAATGGCTTGAAAAACTGCTGCCCCTGGGGGTTTCCACGGTGCAGTTGCGCATCAAGGATCTGCAAGGGGAGGATCTGGAGCGGGAAATCGCTCAGGCCAGTGCTTATGCCCGAAAAATGGACTGCCGCCTGTTTATCAACGATTACTGGCAGCTGGCCCTCAAATACAACGCTTACGGGGTGCATCTTGGGCAGGAAGATTTGGCCACAGCCGATTTAGCGGCTATTCAGGCAGCCGGTTTGCGCTTGGGGGTCAGCACCCACTGCTACCGGGAAGTGGCCCGAGCGCTGGCCGTTCAGCCATCGTATATGGCCGTGGGGCCTATTTTCAACACCACCACAAAAACCATGTACTTTCAGCCCCAAGGCCTGGAAGCCCTGGCCCGGTGGCGACGCAGCCTGCCCGGTTATCCGCTGGTGGCCATCGCCGGGATTTTTCTGGACAACGCCCCGGAGGTGTTGGCCACCGGAGTAGACAGCATCGCCGTGGTGCGGGATGTCACCCAGGCGGAGAATCTGCCGGAGCGGGTGGCCCAGTGGCTGGCCCTGTTTGATCGCCAAAATCAATCAAGTCCTGCCCTGACCCGTGTTTAAGCGATATTCACCCCAAGTGATCTTAATCCCTCTGTCAGAGGAGGATACCGTCCACCCACGCTCAATCTATCCATACGGTACAATTGCTGTCTTTATGCTTCAATATTGGTTGATTCAATTTTGGATTGATTGTCGTTGATTGGGACTCACTTGCCATGAGCATGTCACCTCCTGAACTTTACACGCCCCCCACCGAGGGAGAAGCTGCATCGGCCACCGACAGTGCCAATTGGCAACAAATTGAAGCCGAATTAAAACGGGCCCAAAGCGCCCTTCAGCAACCCTTGCTGGATACCTTTGTCCGCCAAAGTGAACCGCACCGGGAACGTACGGTACTGGATCTCAAATCATTCGGGCAATCATCAGACTGGTAAAATCAGGGGCCCGTCCCAAACCGATAAACCACCGGCCAGACTGTACACCTGTTGATACCCGAAATCTCGAAATTGTTGTAAGGCCTTTAAACTGCGCACCCCTTTTTGGCAGTACAGCAAGATAGGCTGTTCCAACCCGAACCGGGCCCGCAGGGTCTCTTCATTGAAGCTGGATAAGGGCAGATTGTCCGCCTGCGGCAAATGCCCGGCGGCAAACTCCTCAGCCTCCCGCACATCCAGCACTAGCCAGCCTTGGGCCAGTCTGTCCCGAAAGGCCTCAGGCAAAAGCTCAAACGCTTTCAACGCTTCCGAAATTGCCCCCCCCCCACAGGCCACCGCCATGGCCTTGGGCGCCAGAATGCTGGGACGCTCCCCGCACAGGGGGCAGTATGGATTTTTAGAAAGTTGGAGCGTTTTCAGGGTCTGATTCAGGGCATTGTAAATGAGCAGTTTTCCCGTAATGGACTGCCCCAGGCCGGTTAAATACTTGATGGCTTCCGTGGCCATCATCACGCCCACCGTGCCCGGCACCACGCCCAGCACCCCCACTTCCGCACAGGGCGCCAAAGCATTGGATTGCGGCGGCTGCTCAAACACGCAGCGATAACAGGCGGTTTGTCCCGGATCAAACAGGGCCAGCTGGGCCCCATACTCAAAAACCGCCCCTTGCAGCAGGGGAATTTTAGCCAGATAGCAAGCATCGGCCATTAAAAAGCGGGTGGTAAAATTATCCGAACCATCCAGCACCAGGTCGTAACCGGCAATCAAGGACATCACATTGGTCTCATCCACCGCTACCGCATGGGGCTGGTAGGTCACTGCCGGATTGATGGCCCGCATAGCGGCGATCAAACTCTCCACTTTGGGCTGACCGATATCTTCCACCCGGTGGGCGATTTGACGCTGCAAATTACTGCGCTCCACCCGATCAAAATCCACCACCCCAATAGCACCCACCCCAGTCGCCGCCAGGTATAAGCCCGCCGGACATCCCAATCCACCGGCCCCAACCAGCAAGACTTTGGCATTTTTCAGGCACAGCTGCTTTTCCAGACCAAAGCCCTTCAGCTTCAGGTGGCGGCTGTACTGCGCCTGCTCCAACGGGGTGAGTGATTCAGACTCGGACATGGGCCAATCCCTCTTAGCATCAAACTGTCAATCAAACTTTCCGATGCCTAATTATTAATGAAAAAATTTTTCTATACCTGAAACCTTATCCCATCCACCCCAGAATTGGTAAGACAAAATGCATAGTCCCTGAACAGCTATTATTTTTTTAGAGCTAAAAGCTCATCAATAAGCCCACATTGCGTTTTGACCTTATCGAAGGGGTGTGCTAACATTCTCGGACTCTTTTGAAAGTGAACCAAAGGAAAGATGATTTGCGTCTTTCTAAATTCAGTTAATCCAATGACTGACTCCCATTTAAAGTTCGTTTTAAATCGCATAGAAAATTATCATATATCGAGGAGGATTCGGGATGAAAGCACTCATGCAACGCCTGACCGTATTGTCTGTCAGTACCTTCTTATTAAGTGGTACCTTGTTTGCAGGAATGTCAGTGGCCGCTGACACTCAAACAACCGCATCTGAAGACGCCCAGCACGGTGAAGTGGCTAAAGAACCACCCATCACCCCCTCACCTACAGACAGTAACTCACTGAAGCCCCCGGCAGCCATCGCCCCAACATCCATCAAGGAAGAAGCGTCAGCCAACAAGAACACAACCTTCAGTGACGAGGACATCAAGGCCTTTGTGGAAGCCGCCAAAAGTGTGGATCAACTCAAACTGAAATACGAAGGTGAGTTATCCAAAGCCAACGGACAAGCCGCTATTGATCAAATCAAAAAAGAAGCGGATCTGGCACTCAGCAAAACCGTCACCGAAAAAGGAATGAGTGTGGCCCAATACAACAAAATCCAAGAAGCCGCGCTCAAAGATCCTCAGTTGCAAGATCGCATTCAAAAGCAACTGTAAAATAGTCCAAGGCAAAAAATATAAAAAGCCGGAGGCTGGCATTCGCTGACTTCCGGCTTTTTTTAAGCGTATCGAAAATATTAAGAGGACTTGGCCACCACGTGAATAAAACGGGTGTAGTTCTCTTCGGCATCTTGTAAGTTATCTTCAATGACTTGCAGGCCGTAAATTTTGGCCAGCACCTTACTACCCATAACAGCGGTGTTGTCCGGTAAGCGACGGGTGGCAAGGGCTTCGGCCGTTTTGGCGTTGTCCACCCACTCCCCTTCACCCGAGGTTTGCTTGAGGTGCGGGTATTTTTTCCGCAAATTGCCCTGACACTGCGCCAACACTTGCGGATGACACATCACCGTATCAATTTTGGCAAACTCCTGATCCGGGCGGATCATCAAGGCGTGGGCGATCTTGATTTCAAATTCCTGAATAATTTCCACCGGGTATTTTTCCAGGGCCTCGGTGGTTTCTTCCACATACCCACCCACGGAATTGTAAATGGCGCATTGACCTCGATCGATTTTTCCGCTGACCACCGCTTCCATCACCCGATCGGAAGTAAACAGGTACTCAATAGCCTCGGTGGGGGTAAACTGGTGGCTGAGATAGGCTTGGATAGCCTCTTCGTTAAAGCTGCCTTCCCCGCCCTGAATGCCAAAAATGACTGGCTTTTGGGCCAAAGCGGCCAGAATGTCCAGATTGGGGGAATTCGTGGAATTATGAGCATTATCTTGCCCGGAATCTTGGGTAGAATTTTGCAGGTCCATCATCGCCTATTCGCTTTTGCTTTCTAAACGCAGACTGTAATCATGAATCAAATGGTACAAGGCGTCTACAAATTCCGGGCAAAGTCCCAACTGCTGGGCCCTGGCTTTCTTGGCTTGCAACACCTGCTGCCAGCGTTTCATATCCAGTGGCTCCAGTCCGCGGGCCTTTTTGTAACGCCCCACCTCATCCACCAACTGGGCCCGCTGGGCCAGGGCTTGCAATAGCTGCTCATCCAGCCGGTCGATCTGATCCCGCAAGGCTTGCAGTTCAGGACAGTGCGGTTCGAACTTCTGGGTTTCTGGCTTGTGATCGTCGGTCATGGTCATCATTATCGCTGATTGATTCATTATTGCTGATTGATTCCTCTAAAGATTGCAGGGGGCTAACCGTTCTGGGCCTTGTGCCGCAGGTAGTGATCCATTATCACCAGGGCGGCCATGGACTCCACAATGGGCACCGCCCGTGGCAGGACACAGGGATCATGTCGTCCGGTGGCCGCCAGGGTAGTTTCCTGATGGGCCTGATCCACGGTGTGTTGGGACTTACGGATGGTAGAAGTCGGCTTGACCGCCACCCGGAAGTGAATGGTTTCTCCGTTGGAAATGCCGCCCAGCACCCCACCGGCCCGATTGGTGCGGGTGCGCACCCGACCGCTGTCATCGGTGTAAAACTCATCGTTGTGCTGGCTGCCCCGCAAGGTCACCCCGGCGAACCCGGAGCCGATTTCAAAGCCTTTCACCGCGTTGATGCTGAGCATGGCCTTGCCCAAATCGGCGTGCAACTTGTCAAACACCGGCTCACCCAGACCCACCGGCACGTGGCGAATCAGCCCCTTCAAAATGCCGCCTACGGAATCGCCTTCATCCCGCACGGTTTCAATCAACCGAATCATGGCTTGGGCCTTCTCTGGATCTGGGCAACGTACCATGTTGGATTCCACCTGCTCGGCCGTCACAGTCTCAGGGTTCATCTCCGTACGAATGGGCCCCACCTGCTCCACATAGCACAGGCACTCCAACCCCAGGGTTTGCTTCAGGAATTTCTTGGCGATAGCCCCGGCGGCCACCCGGCCAATGGTTTCCCGTGCCGAGGAACGTCCGCCGCCTCGCCAGTCCCGAGTGCCGTATTTCTGCTGAAAGGTATAATCGGCGTGACCGGGCCGGAACACCGACTTCAGGTTATTGTAGTCATCAGACTTCTGATCTTTGTTGAAGGCCATCAGCATGATGGGCGTGCCAGTGGTCACCCCGTCCAGAATGCCGGAAAACAGGTGAATCTGATCCTGCTCGTTGCGGGGGGTGGTGATACTGCTTTGCCCCGGCCGACGACGATCCAGTTCCTTCTGGATTTCTTCAATGCTAATGGGCAAACCGGGCGGGCAGCCGTCAATGACCACGCCCACCCCACCGCCGTGGGATTCCCCGAAGGTGCTGATACGGAACAACTGGCCAAAAGAACTTCCTGCGGTCATGGGTTTAACTTTCTACGCCGGACAACACGGAGCCAGCGGAGGGCAAAGCGTCTCAGCGCCAAGCCTCAGCTGCTGGATAATTTCATCGGCCACTGCTGGCGGGGTTTTGCCCTCCGTGTCCACCTGAAGATGAGCGACTTGTTGGTACACCGACTGGCGTTGATGAAACAAAGCCTGGGCCTGCTGTAAATTCCGCAACAGGGGACGATCCGAATCATGTTGCAGGCGGGCCCACACAGTGTCCCACGAAACCCGCAACCACACCACTGTGGCTCCGGCGGTCAAAGCGGCCATGGCCTGCGGGTTGGCAGGGACGCCGCCTCCGGTGGCCACAATCAGTTCGGATGCCGAACCTAAGGCCTCAGCCACTTGCACTTCCAAAGCGCGAAAGTGGGTCTCCCCATCCGTATCAAAAATCTCGGTGACGCTCTGCCGACCGGACAAGGCCAGAATGCGAGCATCCATATCCACCGCTTGCCGGTCACAACGCTCGGCTAAAATACGGGCTACCGAGCTTTTACCAGCGCCCATAAAGCCAATCAGCACGATTTTCTTGGGGTTTGTTCTCTCCAGTGATTTTTCAGAAGCAGACTGAGTGGGCACCTCGGACACCCCCAGGCCCAAGGCCCGCAAATCGTCCCAGAAGCCCGGATAGGTCTTGTTAACCACGGCCGGATCTTCAATTTCCAGTCCGTCCAACACGGCGCCCGCCACGGCAAAGGCCATGGCCATGCGATGATCCCCATACGTGGCGATGCGGGCGGCCTGCGGTTGCCCGCCGTGAATGACCAAAGCATCGGCCTCAGCCTCCACCCGGATGCCCATTTTTTGCAATTCGCTCTCCACGGCGGCGATGCGATCGGTTTCCTTCACCCGAAGAGACTGCAAGCCTTCAATGCGGGTGACCCCATCGGCGAAAGCGGCCAACACGGCCAGCACCTGGGCCTGATCCGGGCAATCGCACATATCCACCACCGGCAAGGGGCGCACCCCGTACCCTTCAATGAGCAAATCCCCGTCCACCACACGCACCTGGGTACCCATTTGCTTGAGGATCTCGATAAAGCGCATATCGGCCTGCACCGAGGTCAAGGGCAGATTCTTCAAAGTGATGGTAGACCCGGTCAGGGTGGCAATGGCCGCAAAGTAAGCGGCACTGGAAGCATCCGGCTCCACCACGTAAGACAGAGCGGTGTAGGTTTGTCCGGCAGGCACTTCAAACCGCTGATATCCATCCTGCTGGGTGCCCTGCACCCCGAAAGCCCGCATAATATCCAGGGTCATATCCAGGTAGGGCTTGGACACCGGGGCTTCCGGCAAACGAATGACCACCGGCTGGCCACTGGCCTCCCGCTCAGGTTCAATGAGCGGGGCAATCATCAGCAGGGCCGAAATATACTGACTGCTGGTACTGCCGGAAACGGTCAGTTGGCTGGCCTGCAATCGACAGGAATTCACCCGCACCGGCGGATAGCCCTCTTCTCCCAGATAGTCAATGGACACCCCCAGAGCCCGCAAGGCCTCCACCAAATCCCGAACCGGTCGACGGTTCAGGCCGTCATGCCCCAGCAGGGTTTGCCGTCCGGGAATGACCGCCGATACAGCCAGTAAAAAGCGCAAGGTGGCCGCGGACAGGTTGGCGTGCAAGGTGTAATCGGTATCGGCAATGTGCCGCACCTGTCCAAATACATCCACATAGGCTTGCCCAGCTTGCTTCCCCCATTCGGTCCGAATGCCCAAGGCATTCAGGCAATCCAGAATGGCCTGGCCATCGTCGCTGCGCAACACGTTCCACACCCGCACCGGCTGTCCTTGGGGCCGCTCAACCAAAGCGGCCAGAATGAGCGCCCGAATGGTGTAGCTTTTGGAACCCGGTACAGTCACCGAGGTTTGAACAGGATTGGGCAACGGGCTCAATCGGACGGGTCGATGGGCGGTTGAGGCAGTCATGCGGGCAGGGCTTCCTTCTGCTGAACAGCACGGGCGGCTTCCAGCTTGCCCATCAGGGCGGTCAACTCTTCCCAGGTGATTTGCTGACTGGCGTCCGTCCAGGCGAAGCGGGGGGTGGGATGCACTTCAATGACCATCCCGTCGTAATTGTATTCTACGGTGTCCATGGCCACTTCTTCCAGCTTGTCCACGGCCCCGGCCACATGAGAAATATCCAGCAACATGGGCAGCCCAGTCTTTTCCCGAATGCGCATGGCCATTTCAGAGTCGGCCACGTTGCGTAAGCCGCTGGGGTTGGGGTGATGCACGTCCGGGGTGAAACCACGGTGGCACAAAATAAGGTTTTCCATGGCCATGCCGCCTTCCAGGGCGTGATCCACAATGCCTTCCCAGTGAGATTCGGAATGCCAAGGCTGGTTCTTCAGCATCAGCTTCACCCGGCTATCCTGCGCGGCCACTCGGGCGATTTCCTGTTGCACGTAGTGATTCTGGTTACGAGCCCCAATCCACAACAGCAGTTCGCCGTTTTCTTTCAGGGAGGGCAACACCCCATCCATAACGGCCTGGGCTTGGGAGGGCACCAGAATCTCAGTGCCGGGGTTCAGGCCCATTTGAGCGGCTTCGGCCAACAGTCCAATGCCCTCTTCTTTCAAACCATCGAAACCGGGCTTGGTGCGGGGCTTCCACAGGCTCACCCGAACGTAATCCACGCCGTGCTGCTGGGCCCGCTCCAGGGAGAACATGATTTGCTCCCGGCTTTCGGCGGCGCAAGGGCCGGCGACCAGGATATTCCCGCGGTTGGGGTGGTGGTGACTGGGACTCATGATTGTAGTTGCTCCTTTAACTGATAATTGCCTGGGTGATGCCTGGATACAAAAAACAGCCCCCGAAGGTTCGGGAGCTGTTTGTCAATCGGTAAACTTGCTTTAGCGGTTACACGTCAACAAACGACTCCCACGGGGAAGCCGTAAAAATAAAAGAAATAAAAGCTATTTTGCCAACGTGTGTTTTTCATAGTGATTACAGTCTAGCTTAACAAGGGGTTAGTTTGTCAAGGGCTTAGATATCCTATCTAATCAATCTGTTACATTAAAAAAATCACCCATCAGAGGTCAAGCCATTTACAAAACTGCGTGCAGCGTCAAGTATCCTATGCGCGCCATCTTGCATTGAACACGCTGTACTCAAACAGTTGTAAACGGCTTGACCTCTGACAGGTGACTTTTATAAATCTTCCACAGAGAAAGCAACAATCCTGGCAATCACCGTTCCTTTGGCCCGAAAGACCTACCCCTTTCAACTCCTCCACCCACAGGAGGAGATTCCCGGAGAGATAACCCACAATGAAGGCAAGGCATTACGTAATCCGGGAAAGGACGTTCTCGCATGTTCTGGAAGAAAAACACCCAGGCACTCCTCAAGCACCACCCCCACCACGAAGTCCTGCTCAAAAAGCTGAAGAACGTCACCGCACCCGAGGATCTCACCCCCTATGAAACCGTGGAAGGGGATATTGGCGTTGTGTTCAATGGGTTACCCTTGCATTCCGCCAAAGGGGCCAAACTGGAAGCCCAGCAAGAGGTCAAAACCAACTGCCGTCCGGCGTTGGATCGCACACACCTTATTCTGGGGTTGGGATTGGGCTATTTGCTGGAGGAAACCTGCAAGCGTTCCCCCGGCCCCATTGTGGTCTATGAGCCCCACCTACCCCTGCTCAAGTTCGTGCTGGAGAACGTGGATCTGTCCGACTATTTTGGCCAGCGCCGGGTGCGTTTGGTGAGTGATATTCCCACCCTACTGGATATTGTGACGCCTTTGCTGGTGTGCATGGAGCCCATTGATTTCCTTTCCAGCGGGGCTTACGCCTTGCTATTACAAAACCAGATGGGTGAACTCATGGGCAAGCTGGCCAACCTGATTGATGATCGCAAGCGGGACTACCGCACCGCCCGGTATTTCCATAACCAGTGGATCAAACAGTTTTTCGAGAACCTGCCCCATGTGGCCGATTGCTTTGATATGACCCACCTGCAAGGCAAGGGCAAAGGGAAACCCGCTCTGGTCATCAGCCGTGGCCCCTCTCTGGACGCGGCCCTGCCCGCCATCAAGCAAATGGAGAATCAGGTCGTGCTGGTGGCCGTGGGAGGCGCTTTACACCACCTCTACAAATACGGGATCACCCCGGATTTCGCCACTTTTCTGGATTCTCGAGGCATGAAGGAACAGTTGCACGGCTTGCCCGAAAGCTACCTGAAAAACATCACCTTTTTGCTGAGCAACTTTACCCAACCCGTTTGTTACGAGCAGGACGTGGTGGCCAAGGTGCGCTACACCCTGCTCAGCGATCGGCCCTTTGCCGACTGGCTCTCCAGACAAGAACCCCGTATTCAGAACTATCGCTTGCTGGATGGCTGCGGCACGGTCTCGCATATCGCCCTGCAAACGGCCATGCTCATGGATTGCGACCCGGTGGTGCTGATCGGGCAGGACTTGGCCTTCCCCAACGATCAGGTTTACGCCGGGGGCGAAAAGCTGGAGACCAACGGCAAAGGGGTTATGACCCTCAAAAAACGGGAAAACCTCTTTACGGGCCCCTCCCAAATGACCACCGTGGAGGGACAAAACGGGGAAACCCTGCAAACCCTGGCCTCCTTCAAGGGCTTTATCCGCTTCTTTGAAAAAACCGCCACGGCCAACCAGCAGAAAACCCGTCCCCAAAAGTTGTACAACGCATCGCTGGGCGGAGCCAAAATCAAGGGCTACGAGCTGCGGGCCATGGACTCGTTTATCGGGGAGTGGCAAGACTTCCGTACCCCCGACTGGCTCACCTCCCAACTCGGCTTTCCACCAGGGTACCGGCGTAAAACCCTGGAAAAACTGCAAAACAAGCTGCGCAAGCTCAAGTCCGATTTGTACGAGTGTATCGCCATTCTGGATCAGCTGATTGTGGAAGGCGTGGATACACCCAATAACCCCACCTTGAACCGGTTTATCGCTGGGCATTACCTCATCAGCCACTTTTTGGTGCTGGACATGATTGACACCCGGCAGCGCTACAACCCGGCGGCGGAAACCCCGGAAGAAGTTCAGAAAAATCGGGACGGTATGCGGGAAGGCTACAAGCAAAACCGAAAATTGCTGCACGATGACATCCTGCCCTGGGTGATTCAGTCGGAAACCCGGGTGCTGGAAATGCTTCAGGCCGATACGGAGAAGGCCCAAGCCGCCACTTCCCAGCCGGGGTCCCTGGAGGCCTCCAACGCCTGCTAACCCAAAACTCAAGGCAAGGTGTCCCCGCTTCGTCCAGGAGCGACAGTATTATTACGCGCTGAAGTCCCGGTGCGTTGGAACATCCACCTCTTCTAGCCAGGCGGCCAGTTGAAAGGTGTTTCTTCAGGCGGCATAATCAAGACTGGTCACCCGCTGAAACGCCGGTGAAAGCCGTGAGGAGGGCCAAGATGTTTCATATTTGCCCGGATTGCAACAACGACAAACTCAAGTTCAAAGTGCAGGAAAAACGCACCTACGACCCTGCAACGACCCGTGTGGTACTGGAAGAGGACATCCCCGTGGTGGAATACCATTGTCCCCAGTGCGGCTGGACCATTCTGGTGGAAGATCCGCCAACACTGCCACAGGACGAATTGCTGCGCAACCCCACCTGAAAGCGTGTATGGGGCCCTCTTTCTATAAAAATTCGCAAAAGTCAGGTAAGGCCCTGCCGTCCAAGTGGGTGGAGGCCCTTGCCTTTCAAATCGGAGCCTAAATCAGCGCTTAAACTTTGGGTTCGCAAGCCATGGCCGCATCGGCAGCCGCTTGCATTTCAGAAGGACTGAGTGAACGCACGACAGAGGCAATCGCCCAACGATGTCCAAACGGATCAACCACCTTGCCGTATCGATCGCCCCAAAACATTTCCTGCACAGGCATTTCAATCGTGGCTCCGGCCAAGATCGCTTTTTCAAAAGCGTCATCGGCATTGGGTACATACAGATGGATTACAACCGGGGTATTACCCAGTGCGGTGGGAGAAAACACCCCATAATCACGGCATTCCTCGCCCAGCATAATCACGGAATCGCCAATGGTAAAAGCCGCGTAAATAATCTTGCCGTCAGGGCCAGTCAGCCGGTGGGTGACCACAGCCCCAAAGGCCCGCTTATAAAAATCCAACGCTGCCACTGCGTCATAGACCACCAGGTGAGGCGTCACACTATGAAACCCGGATGGAATGGGCGATGTGGCGGTCATTAACGGTTCCCCTATCCTAACGTTTTCATGAGCCGCCTAATCGTCTGATAAAGTTCCGCTGGATTCAAGCGAAGACTCGGCTTGTTCGCTCATAAACGAAACCACCCGAGACGCTGGCTTTTCAGCGCGAAGGGTCGGTTGAAGCCTTGCAGGCATAGGCCGGGACTGGGAGGGGTAATAGGCTTCGTACAATTGGCGGGCCGTGGAAAAAACTTCATCCAGGAAAGCCTGCCCGGTCTGCCGTTCGCCCTGAGCCTCGGTCAGCTGAATGGCCTGATCAGAAATGGCCATGGCCAACAAAAAAGCCATAAACTCCTCCGGCAAGTGCCGCCGATGATGATCCAGCAGGGCCAGCAAGTCCTGAGAGGCCTCTCGCACATGTTCGTTTTTTTCGTTTCGGGCCTGCCGTGACTTGGCCAGATCAACTACACTATCCATTCCAGAATTCCCATTGACTGGATCGATCATAGCCCAAGTCCCCCAATCGGGCATCCCTTTTTCTACAGGCTCAACAAAAAATCATGTCTTCCGCCCAGTAGCCTGACTCAAACCGCTCACTTTGGTGTAATGCGGATGCGGCCACACCCTGAAGTTCAGCAGATGGGCGTCGGTATGGGCCTGCAAGGCAAAATAAAGCTGAGAATCCAGCGTCACGCATTGCCCAGGAGACAAAGGTATTTGTGCCTGCCGGGTTTCCAGGGTCACGGTACCGGACAACAGAAACAAACATTGGTGGGGCCCCACCCAATGCAAGGCCTGCTTCATCCCGGCCTGCAAGCGGATATGCTGCACACTGGCATGTTCCCGCTCGTACAGGGTTTCATAACTCAGGGGTTTTTCCACCGCATCAAACACGGCGGTCTCTATTACCTGAAAGGCAGGCTCCGGGCGGAGTAAGCTTAAAGCGGCGCCTGGAGTCGCCTGCTCCGATATTTCCTGATAGCGACGCAGTGCCAGCTGGTGTTCCTCCGGCAGCAGGCAAGCCTGGGCCAGCGGAAAAATCCCTCGCTCTTCCTCGACAATGTGCGCCTGCAAGCGGGTTTGAAACGCCTGAAAGTGACGCATCAAATCAGGGTGAGCGCTCCCCGAGGACACACTGTGGGTCAAGGCTCCCTCAAAGGCGGCCTGTAAGGTTAGCAAGTCATCATGCTCTACGGTCATCAGCATCATACTGCGATACTGACTCACCAGACTGAAAAGCGCCTCTTCCTCCAGCACAAAATGCCGATACAAATCTGAAGCCCAGCCAGCATAAAACTCCGCCACGGAAAGCCAGTCGGCCTCCTTAGCCCTGAAAGCGGAAGAAGCAGAAACCGGGGAAGCCCCGCTCAGTGCCGCCAACCGTTCCTCCAGCCAGCGCAACCCGCTTTCGGTCTGGCGGTGTTCGGCGATTAAGAAGTCACAACAGTTTGCCATGGCCGCATCATACTGCCTTCATGCCTCATTAGCAATGAAAGACGCTTGGCGCAAGCCCTTTACAGGAAAGGCATTCAGAGGGCAGGAAAAATCATTTCACCCGGCGGCCCTCCCTGACCTAAAAGGTAACGGTCTCGGGCTTTGCCCCGCTTTGTTCCCAGACCTGTCCCTGATCCAGTCGAACCCGAATCAGGGCCAGATTGGGATCGGCCTTGCCCTGTGGAAGCCAGCTGCGATAGTTCTCGCGCCAAAAGGCATCAACACGCTCTGGATCCTGGATTATTTCAGCCCGACCGCCCAGGGTTAAAAACTGGTTCTGCCGGTTCTGAAAAGCAACCATGACCTGCTGATTCTGTCGGATTTCATCCGTTTTCGATGTTTCCAGGCCCGTTAAAAACCACAGGTAACAGCTAAAACGCTCACTCTCCACGGGCTCGATCTCGGCCACCGCCATGGGCCGCCCGTGGAGTTGCCCGTTGCTGCCATGGGTGATGAGCATCCCTGTCTCAAACTGACGCAGGCGCTCCACAAACTGCCGAGTCGCCTGTACCTGATACTCTGCGTAGGCCATGGTGCTGCTCCTTCTCTCGGTGAAAGATCTACCCGGTAGCAGCATACTGAGCCTCCGGGCCCTTGACAATGGCTACACCGGGCAATCCACAAACGCCATCTGGAGGTCAACCGCCCACGTATTGGTGAGCCGGACTGGATGCGTTATCATGAAAATTGCTTAAATCCCGGTCGATTGAACTGAACCCGGTGGAATGAACCCTTGCCAAAACCACGTCTCAAACGGTCAATGCTTGCCCTGCTGCTGCTCACTGGACTGCTGGGCCTGAGTTTCTTTTGGCAACCAAGCTCAGCCCAGAGCGGCAGCCTGCCTCCCGCTTTTCCGGCCTCCGTTTCCGTCTCATCGCCCCCCACAGCCCCTGCCGATTATTTTCACTTGCAGAAAAAAATCTATCGCTGGAGCGATCAAACCCGGCTGGTCCTGGTTCACATCAGCACCCCCACCCACCTGTCGGGCTGGCAACCCTGGCACCCTCAACTCATCAAGGACGCCTTTGCCGAATGGCAGCGGGCCCTGCAAAACCGCATCATGTTTGTATTCATGCCCGATACCAGTCAGGCCGATATGGTGGTGAACTGGTGGCCCGTTTCCACCCCGGCCATTGAACGGGGAGCGGCGGGCATCAACATGATGTCCACCTGGGGCAAGTACATTGCCAAAAACGATCTATTCCTCTCCCTGAACGATCAGTACGGACAGCCGCACAGCCCGGGTATGCTATACGCCACCGCCCTGCACGAAATTGGCCACTCGCTGGGCATTCAGGGCCACAGCGATCAGCCTACGGACATTATGTACTTCTCGGTCAATGAACGATCCCGCTTAAGCCCGAGAGACGTCAATACCATGCTCAAAATATACGCGGCCAAGCCGGATTTTACCAACCCGCCCGGCTTCCACCTGTCCCGATTCGCTGATTTTCAAAAAACCCAGCAAAAAAGCGGTTTCCGCATTCCCATCATGATTCCCATTCCCCTCTAACACCAGGCAAAACTGGCTACTCGGTTCCCCCCACGCAGGCCCCACCCATGACGTCTAACCCTCACGCTGAAAACGCCCTGCAAGAGAAAAACTTCCTGCTGTTTTCCATCGGTTCCTTCATTTCCATGCTGGGCCGTCAGATGTTGACCGTGGCCGTTGGCTGGGAAGTGTATGAACGCACCCACTCCGCGTTTGCTTTGGGACTCATCGGGCTGGTTCAACTGCTGCCAGTGGTGCTGCTAACGCTGCCGGTGGGCCACTGGGTGGATAACCACGATCGCCGAAAAGTCCTGATTGGGGCCCAAATTTTAAACGCCTTGGCCACAGCGGGGCTGGTGGCCCTGTCTATTCTGCACGGCCCGGTACAGGGCATTTACGCTTGCCTGTTTCTGGCCGGAGTGGGGCGAGCCTTTCACAGCCCGGCCAATGCAGCGCTCCTGCCCCAGGTGGTCAGTACCCAAAACCTGACCAACGCCATCAGCTGGAACAGTATTTTCTTTCAGGGGTCAGCCATCTTAGGCCCAGCCCTCAGCGGGTTACTGCTGGGCTGGCTACACAGCGCCACCCTGGTCTATACCCTGGATTGCCTCTTTAGCCTCATATTCTGGGCGGTACTCACCGGCATCTCGGTACGGCCCGTGGTACGGCCCAGACAAGGGCTCACCTTGAGTTCCATGCTTTCCGGCCTGCAATTTGTGGCCAGAACCCGCCTGATTCTGGCGGCTATTACCCTCGATTTGTTCGCCGTGCTGTTTGGCGGCGCCGTGGCCCTGCTACCCATATACGCCAAGGATATTTTGCGGGTGGGGCCTGATGGGCTGGGCTTGCTGCAAATGGCCCCCTCGCTAGGGGCCCTGGCCACGGGCTTCATTCTGGCCAGAAACAGTCAGTTTCGACAGGCCGGACGCTGGCTGCTGTGGTCGGTGGCCGGGTTTGGCGTGGCGACCATTCTCTTCGGATTGTCCACAAACTTTTGGCTATCCTTTGCCATGCTGGTGCTTACCGGGGCCTGTGACAATGTCAGCGTGGTCATTCGGCAAGGGTTGGTGATGTTACGCACCCCGGATGAGATGCGGGGCCGGGTTTCCGCCATTAACTTCGTGTTTATCGGCACCTCTAACGAGTTGGGCGGCTTTGAATCGGGAACCGTGGCCCATTACTTCGGCCCGGTGGCCTCAGTGTTATTTGGGGGAATAGCCACCATCGTCACGGTGCTGGGAACGGCCCTGGTGTGGCCCGAACTCCGAAAGCTGGATAAACTCCACGACCCTTCGGAAACCTCAACCTGACGCAACGGCAGGGCACAACGGCTCTCGCAGGCTGAGTTATTCGGACTCCCTCGGTCAGCGTTCCCTGTTCCTCGGATGGCCAATAGTGAAAGCCCCAGAGAGTTGCTATGGTGAGTATGTCCATGCCCTGAACCCGAGGACACCACCATGAGTGACAAACATTGTAAAGACGTGACCGAAGACCTGTTTCGGCAAAACGACTATCACCATCAACAAAAGAATCTTCAAAAAACCCTGCCGGAACTGGAGTCCTTATCCACCCAGCAATTGCGGGAAAAAAACCGCTTGCGCAAAATGCAAAAGCTGGCCCAAACCCTAGAGGATTAATCGGACTGATTCAGCAGGATGATTAAGCGGGATGATTAAGCGGGATAATGAAGCGCTGGCAAGATTGAAGACGCTTTTGAAAGCGAGTTAACGCACGATCAGCAAATTATGCGAATCCCAATGCAGCAATTGGGAACTGACACTGCCCAGCAGCCAGGCCAATACCCCCTTCCGATTATGAGAGCCCACGGCGATCACATCAGGATCTTCCGCCTCAGCCACCGCCCCCAACTCGGAGGCGGGCGAGCCCAGCAAGCGCCGACAATCGGCCACCGCCACGCCCTGAGTTTCCAGAATATCCTGACACATTTCAAAGATCATGTTGGCGTTGCTCAGCAAGGCCTCATCCAGCACCGACTGGTTCACAAAGGGGGCCAGCAGGGCGTTTTCCTGATAGACGGGACTTTGCACGGTAATCAGCGTCACCGGTGCTTCATCGGTCACACTCAGGAATTGACCCAGCTTCCGGGCCAGGGTCAAGGAGGCTTCGGAGGCATCCACCCCCAACCATATTTTAAGCTGTGCTGGTGGAGCCGTAATTGCCTTTCGTAAAACCAGCACGGACGCCACTGTATGCGTGGCCAGATTCACGGCAAACGGGCTGACTTTAGACCCGTTTCCTGAAGCGGATGCCTGCGCCAGAATCAGGAGATCCTGCCCTGTTTCTTTCAATTGGGTCAGCAGGCTTTTGGAACCCTCCCGATCGGTGGCCGATTCCAGCTCCTCGATCAAGGTAAAGCCCCCCCTTGTCAACGCAGTCCGAACGGCCTGATTGGCCTCACTCAAGGCAAGTTCTCGCTGGGCCAGCCGATTGCCTACCGCTTGCGCTTCATCGGCAAAATCGGTATGCACACTGACCCAATCGTACTCGGCGTGAACCAGGGTCAAAACCACGGATTGGGGATCGAGCAAGTAACCCAGGCTGTGGATTAAGGGTAAAACAGAACCGGGATCCTCCCCGTACTCAATGACCAAGGCCACACGGGTCGCCCGCAAGGACGAAGAATCGGGTGATGCCTGCTGTTCCACAGCGGGCGCTCGATTGGGCTGTATGGGACTCACAAAAAACCTCCCCCGTTCCTGGCAGTTTCCGCGACTATAAGGTTCAGATGATCAGGAAGTCGCCGGAACAGGACTGGAAGCAATCCAGCCACACGCCATACATTCCTGCTCAATCACCGTTTCCGTCTCAATGGTGGTGGCTACGCCAGCCTTTAGCTCGCGGAAATAGACCGTGCTTGTCTTGACCATTTTCTGCTGACAAACTGGGCAAATACTCAATACTTCGCTCATAGATACCATTCCCGTTGCTAATATACTACTTTACAAGCTTTTACCCGGATTAAATCAGCCGCTTGGGCAGTTTTCACCGCCAGGCAGACCTACCCATTTTCACGATAATCTGTTTGAATAGAAGCATGAGCGCCGACAAGCAGCCACCGGCTTTTGAGCCACCCAAACCGCCTCCTTCAGCCAATCTTGGCTCTGTTGAGGAGTTGGTGAACCCCACCTTTGCCCAACGGGGATACATCCAGGTTTACACCGGCGATGGCAAGGGAAAAACCACGGCCAGCCTGGGGTTAACCTTCCGTGCGCTGGGCCGAGGCTGGAATGTGTTACTGGTGTTATTCACCAAGGGGGGCGATGACTACGGCGAACTTTACGCCGCCCGCCAGCTCAGCCCCCAAATCTCAAAGCAACTGACCATTGTGCAGGCCGGACTGGATCGCATCGTTTTTACCCACAATATGAAGCCGGAAGACGCCATTGAAGTGGCCAACGGCTGGGAAATCGTCAAACGGGCCGCCTTCTCCGGCAAGTACCAGATGATTGTGATGGATGAGGCCAATATTGCCATTGACTTGGGCTTGATTCCGCTGGAGGAAATGAAAGACCTGCTTCGCAACAAACCGCCGGAACTGGAACTGGTTTTAACCGGACGGCGGGCCCACCCGGACATTATCGAATTGGCCCACCTAGTCTCGGAAATCCGGCCCATCAAGCACTATTGGGACATTGGGGTAAAGGCCCGCAAGGGGATTGAGTATTAAATCCAAGCGAGCATCTCCATCCAAAATGCAAAATAACAAATATGGGTCAGGCTGCCTTGATCACCCGTTTGTAAGACTGCGTGCAGCTCAGACAAACAGCGGAAGTCCTTTGGGCCAAGATGCCCCCGTTCTCGTTTTTAACTCGCTGTACTCAAACCATTACAAACGGGTGATCAAGGCCGCCTGACCTAAACTAAAGCAGTCCCCGAAGTAGTCCAATCTATACCGCGTTCGTCATGATTCAAGCCATGATTCAAGGCGATTAATGCTGAACTCCACTCACCATCCGTCCAATGCGGGGCAACCGGGAAAGGCGTATGCTACCCCTTACATGGCCTTGGAGAATCCCCATGGCACTGTGGTTTCTCAGCCGGAGTCAACACCGCCAACACAGAAGGGTTAGATCAAGGCGGCCAAAATCGGGCTTCGCCCAATGGGCAAAGCAACATCCCGATTTGGGAAACAGCCTGCTTTCGGCCGCTCTGAGCCTGTGCCTGCTGGACGTATCCAGCAACCCGTCCGCGGCCCATACTCCTCTTCCAGAACAAACGGTCAATTCGTCGGTCAATTTGAGTTGCCCCAACCCCGCCTCAAACGAAATCGCCAGTCTGGCCGCCCTCAGCGATCCGGTGGCCCTGATCCAGAGCGGCACGGCGCTGGGCAGCGGGATCGTGATCAGCGACACCGGAACCCTCATCACCGCCGCCCATATCATTCAGGCCAACCAGCCCGTGACCATCTACCTCCCTGGACGGGAAGCCTTGCCCGCCCACTTGTTGATGCTTTATCCGCAAGCCGATGTGGCCGTCCTGCAATTACCCACTGGGAGTTATCCCTGTTTGCCGCTGGCCCAAAATCTACCCAGTAAACAAGAGCCCGTATGGGTCTTGGGTCTACAAACCCAGGAAACCATCCAGGGATATATTTACGAAAACCGTATTGAGGAAGTACGGTGGCAACCCAACCGTGTCATCCTGCTCCGGCTGTCGCTGAACTTGCCACAGGGACACAGTGGCGGCCCCATTCTCAACGCCCGGGGAGAAGTGATTGGCATCGTTAGCGCCAGACTGCGGCAAGCCACACGGGCCGCTCCGGGTAAGCGTTTTTCAACCTTGGGCAGCAGCTTACTGTTTCTAAAATCGTCTCCCTTGAAGAAATAGCCGTTGGCGTCTTCCCCCAGCGGGCCTCAGTCATCTGATGGCCTGAGTCGTCCAAGACATCTCCGATGTGCCGAACGTTAAACCAGCCCTTCCCGCAGGGCTTTCACCGCCACCTGGGTCCGATCATCCACCGATAATTTTTGAATAATGCTGGCGACATGGGCTTTGGCCGTATGGGCGGACACTTGCAAAATCAGGGCGATTTCCTTGTTGCTTTTGCCATCCACAATGCACTTCAGCACTTCCAGCTCCCGCTCGGTCAGTTCCGCATTGTAACGTACCCGACCGTGAGGCTTTTTAATCCCACCCTCGCCAGCAGTCGCTTCGGCTGGAGACTCACTGGCCATCCCTGCCCCCGCTGGCAAGGTTTGCATCACCGTGCGGGCAATGGCCGGATCCAGCCAGATAGCGCCGTCCAGCACCATTTGAATGACTTGATAGAGCCGATCCATTTTGATGTCTTTCATGCAATAGGCATCGGCCCCGGCGGCCATAGAGGCCAGCACTTCCTCGTGATTCTGAATGGAGGTCAGCATCAGCACTTTAATATCCGGCAAGGCTTCCTTGATTTTAAGGGTGGCCGTAATGCCGTCCATGACCGGCATGCCAATGTCCATCAAAATCAAATCCGGCTTTTTAGCCAATGCCAGCTCCACGCCCTGTTGTCCATTTTCCGCTTCGCCCACAATTTCCAAACCGTCTTTCTCAGCCAAAGCCATGCTCAGGCCAAAGCGGGCCAGCTCATGATCCTCCACAATTAAAATCTGGGCAGTAGGGGTCAGGGGTGGGGTGTTCATACAATCTCCAGATCATTGTTCAAGGTTGGGGTGATGCAGGGGCAGGACAATACAAAATCGGGTGCCTTCGCCCACCGCGCTCTCAACGGCAATACTGCCCCCATGCAACTCTACAATCATTTTACAAATAGAAAGCCCCAAACCGGAACCAATTTTTTTCCTGGTTTGTTGAACCAGAAAGTACCGATCAAACAAGTGCGGCAATACTTCCGGCGGGATACCCGGGCCATTATCGGCCACAACCAGCCGAATGGCAACCTCGCCATCCTGTTCAGCGGAAACCCGAACCCAGCCGCCCGCCTGCACATTTTCCAGAGCATTCCCAATCAGGTTCACCAATACCCGCTGCAACTGATGCAAGTCCCCGGACAGGCAGGGAAGGGTAGGGGCCAACTCCACAGCGACCGCAATCCCCTTGCTGTGCGCCAGAGGCTGGAGCTTGTCCACACTGGCCCGCACCAGATCCGGCAGGGAAATCGGTTCTACCAGCAAACGCCCCCGCCCGGACTCGTATTGATAGGTTTCCAGCAGCTTGTTGACCAAGGCAAGCAAATCCTCGTTGTTGCGAATCAGGTGTTGGGTGAGGGGGGCCAGTTTATCCGGCAATTTGTCCCGCTGGGCGTCCATCAGCTCCAGGACTCGCCGTTCTGCCACCAAGGGCGTACGTAAATCGTGGGTCAGGGCGGACACAAAGGTTTCCCGCAGGCGTTCACTTTCCCGAAGCTGGGCGATAGTTTCCTCCAACTCCCGAGTACGCACCGCCACCCGTTTTTCCAGCTCCTCGTTCAGCAAGCGCAACTCACCCTCAATCCGCTTCAGGTAGGTAATATCCTTGCGGATGGCGATAAATTGAACCGGCTTGCCGCTGGCCTCATCCATAAACGGCACAATGGTGGTATCCACCCAGTAATAGGTGCCATCCTGCGCACGGTTCTTGACCTCTCCCTTCCACACCCGTCCCTTGCTGATGGTGTTCCACATGTCTCGAAAAAAAGAACGGGGATGGTACCCGGAATTGATGATGCGATGGGTCTGACCCAGTAACGCTTCTCGGCTGTATTTGGAGATTTTGCAAAAAGTATCGTTGACGTATGTAATACGCCCCTGGGCATCGGTAATGGCCACAATGGCCGCTTCATCCAGGGCGAACTTGAAATCACTCAACTGCTTCAGCAACGATTGCGGAGAATCCGGCAAGGCCCCCACCAGTCCGCCCGCCTCCGCCCGATCGCCGGTAGAGGCGGGAACCGGTTGAGATTTTTCAGAAGAGGACTGGGGTTGCTTCATGCGGAAACGCGGCTTTTACACGACTGGTGCGCATGACCGCCACAGGATTTGCTGGGCATTTCTTTCAGCACTTTTAATAAATCGAAAGAGGTCACAATGCCTTTGACCTGATTGGTATGCGCTTCCACAATGATAACCCGATGCACCCGATGATGCAGCATTAACTCCGCCAGACGATGCACGCTGGTTTCCGGGAAAGCCCGCACCACATCACGGGTCATAAAATCGGACACAAACCCCTCGGTAATGGACTCCAGATGAAACCCTTCCTCGGCCAGCATGCGATCCAGCAAGGCCTGCTCCACGGAGTCGGCCCCCCCCATATTCAACCCGCTGGCCAGAATATCGCTCACACTGATGACCCCAACCAGGCTGCCTTCCCGATCCACGACCGGCGCCCCGCTGATTCTGTTGATCATCAATAATTGCTGCACCTCATCACAGGTCATATCCGGGCGGGCGGTGATGACCTGAGTATTCATGATGGATTTGGCGCTGGTCATGATGCAGTTCTCTCCTTACTCTTCTCGTTTAAAACGTCTCTTTTAAAATGCTGAAGCTGAGCCATTTCCCCAGGTGAAAGTCATAAAAATGGCCAGCGTCCAAGGAATTAGCCCGAACACCGGCCAAAGAGAATTCCGTGTTTGAAAGATCAGGGGTGAGTTTGAAATCCGTTAGATAGGGTTTATTGCGTGCCCCCTTCTTGAGGTCTGCACATTGTAAAAATCCCATATTGCCATCGGGATAAAATCAGGCATGTGGCTATCGGTAAAATGGCTAATGCCACCGTTCGCAGAACGGGTAATTTGGCACCCGCCCAAAGTCGCTACACTGAAAGCACAAGCGTACCAAAGGAGGTGCATGATGACCGTCGTTCGCAAAACAAAGCTCACTCCCCAAGCCCACACGGCAACCTGGCAAGCCGTGCTGCTGGATAAACGGCTCGACAGCGCCCAGCAAATCGCCGCGCACCTGAAACAACAACTGCTGACCCGGGGCGTGGGCACACCGCTAACGCTGGTGCTGCCTTGCCCCCTGACCTTGGCAGGCATTTATGACCGAGGGGTCATGGAGGTGCTGGACGCCCTGTTTGAGCTTAAAAAACAGGGTTGTCAGTACCGGGTGTACGGGCTGGATGGCGACATCCAACTGTGGGCCACACAGGCGCCCAAAACGGAACAGCCTCCCACCAAACAGCCCCCCAAAAAACACCCCAAAGCCAAAACACCCCAACCCGCTGCTATCCGGCCAGAGCGGCCAGAGGCACCGGAGGCAATGACTCCTCGAATTACCGTTGCCAATGATGCGGGGCAGCCTCGGCAACAAACCCTGATTGTGGAGGGTTAGCGCCATGGAATCAACCAGTCAACCGGTCAAAGTCCTCCCACTGGAGCAATTCCCGCCTTATCTGGCGCCGACTACCCACACCAACCGAAATAACCACCGGGCCCGGTTTTTATACAAACTCATTGCCCAACGCCTGTCTGCCCCTGGGACACCGTGTTTGCTGCCCTCCCTCAGCCAGTGGGCCTCTTTTTTCAGCTGCTCTCATATGGAAATGCATGACGCCCTCCGATTTCTGCGCAATCAGGGACTGGATTACCGGCTTACCGGTCTGGATACCCCGCTGGAGGTATGGCGGCATGAGCATTCATAAGATAAAGTAAGCACAAGAGTGAGAAGGAGATCCCCACCATGAAAATTCTGTTGCCCATTGATGGTTCCGATTGTTCCACCCGCACCCTGTATTGGGCCGCCCAGACCTTCAGCAAGACCAGTACACAGTATTACCTGTTGTATGTGGTGCCCATTAATTACAACGAAATCAGCCTGGTGGAGTATGAAATCCCCGGGGTGCAGGAAGCCTTGAAAACAGCGCAGAATCTCCTAACTTCTCTGGGTTGCCAGGTGGAAAAGGCCTTTTTCCTGGAAGGCGACCCGGTCAGCCTGATTTGCGAATACGCCGAGGATATTGAGGCCGATCAGGTGGTGCTGGGTTCACACGGACGCAGTGGGTTTACCAAATTACTGCTGGGTAGTGTCAGCATTGCGGTTATGGAAAAATGTCAGCGACCGGTGACCATCCACCGCAACTTTGAGCCCGTACCCGCCAAGATGCCCCATATGCTGAAATCGGGTACCATTTTATAAACGTATTTCAACAGTTCACAAGGAGCCCTCCCCATGAAAATGGCCGTTTTCAGCGCCAAAGTCTACGATCGGGAATTTTTAACCGAAGCCAACCAGTCCGCCGAGCATGAGCTGACTTTTTTCGAACCGCATCTGGATACCTCCACCGTGCAACTGGCCGCAGGATTTGAGGCCGTTTGCGTCTTCACCAATGACACCCTGAACCGTGAAGTCCTGCAAGCCTTGAGCAAGCACGGCGTAAGGGTGGTGGCCCTGCGCTGCGCCGGGTATAACAACGTCGATCTGGAAGCGGCCCAGGAATTCGGGCTGACCGTGGTTCGGGTTCCGGCCTACTCTCCCTATGCGGTGGCCGAACATGCCGTGGGCATGATTTTAACCCTGAACCGCAAGTTCCACAAAGCCTACAACCGGGTGCGAGAAGGCAACTTCAAGCTGGATTGCCTGCTGGGATTTGATCTGCATGGCAAAACCGTCGGCATTGTGGGCACCGGCAAAATCGGCACGGTGGCCGCCAACATCCTGAAAGGTTTTGGCTGTCGGGTGCTGGCCTACGATCCGGCCCCCAATATCCTGTTTGAGGAACACGGCATTCAGTGCGTCAGCCTGCCAGAAGTGCTCCGACAATCCGATATCATCAGCCTGCACTGCCCCCTCACCCCCCAGACCTATCACCTGATCAACGATGAAACCTTGTCCCAGATGAAAGACGGGGTCATGATCATCAACACCAGCCGGGGCGGCATTATCGACACCAAGGCCATCATCCGGGGATTGAAAGCAGGCAAGGTGGGCTATCTGGGGCTAGATGTGTACGAGGAAGAAGCGGACATTTTCTTCGAGGATCTCTCGGACAAGTGCATGGAAGACGATGTGTTCGCCCGCCTGATGACCTTCCCCAACGTACTGATTACCGGACACCAGGCCTTTTTCACCCAGGAGGCCATGGCCAACATCGCCCAAACCACCCTCAGCAACATCAGCCAGCTGGCTCGCGGAGAGGCATGTCCCAATCAGGTGTTACCCGTACCCGGGGAAGTAAAGGTGCCAGCGGCCCGTCCCTAAAAAAACTGGTCAAAAACACCTAAAAATCGCCTCTAAAACTCAAATGCCCGGACTTCCCCTGCCTGTCCGGGCATTTAATTTTTAAAAGTTCGGCTAACGTTTCGGGGACTGCCTTGGGTGTACCGGGTTAACGCTGTGGCTGATAGCCAAATGGCCCAGATCAGCCTTCGCTAAATGGCTCATGATTTGACAGGCAAGAAGGATTAAACTGAGGGCAGATAGCAACACCAGAGCGTTACAAAGGAGATTCGCCATGCCTCTCTTTTACCTTCCCCCTCTTAAAAATCAGCCGTACCTCCCCCTCAAACCGGAATGGCTGATCTTGCTGTTGGGCTTACTGGTACTCTTGATCACAACCTGGATGGTACAGCGGTTTGCCCCCCATCATCGACCCGCGATCTTGCCGGATTGGGCCGTGGCCAAAGCGGAAACAGTGGTTGCGGAGCCCGTAATTAAAGACCAACCCGACGATCTGGGAGTGGCCACGCACGCCCCGGCGGGGATCCGTCTGGCCTTGACCACAACGGTACAGGCGCCCAAATTGACGGCCACCGCCACCACAAGCTCATTGGAAGCAGCCCTTACCCGTATGTTACAAGGTAATCATGGTATAAACGCCACAACCGGCAGTGAGATTCCCAAGGGTACTCAACTGCTGGGCCTGTCGACTGAAGGCAACACGGTCACCGTCAATTTATCGAAAAACTTTAATACCGGTGGCGGCTCGACCAGCATGATTGGCCGGGTGGCGGAACTCCAAAAGGTCATCCACACAATCAATCCCAATTACCGGCTGAAAATCGCCATTGAGGGCAAGCCTATCCCCTATGTGGGCGGCGAGGGCCTGGAGCTGGAATAGGCACGCTCATTGAATCAGGCGGGTATCCCTTTGCTACAAGTTTCTAAAACTGCGTGCCGCTCAGACAAAGCATGGAATTCCTTTGGGCAAAGATGCCAGAGTAATTTTTTTAACTCGCTGCACTCAAACAATCAGAAACCTGTAGCAAAGGGATACCCGCCTTCAACCCATAGCGCTAGGGCTTCAGGGTTTTGGATAACAATCCCTTGACCCGACGCCAGGCATCCTCGGCGATTTCTGGGCGATAATCGGCCCGCTGATCGCAGAAAAACCCATGCCCGGCCTCATCGTAGCGAATCACTTCATAGTGACAATGGGCATGCCGCAGCGCTTCTTCCACCCGGTGCGTCTCCGCCAGCGGAATCAGGGGGTCTTCTTTTCCAAACAGACACAAAATCTGGCCGTGCATGTCTGGGGCGTATTCTATGGTCGGTTTTCCACCACCGGGCGCACTATTGGCCACCCCCCCGGGATAAAAAGCGATGGTGGCGGCAAACGGGGGCAAGGTCGCCGCAATACAGGCTACATGTCCGCCAAAGCAAAAGCCGATGCTAGCCACCCGCTCCGCACTGGACACCCATGGCTGCTGCCCCAGATAAGCCAGACTGGCCTGTATATCTTCCAGAATCCCTTGGCGGGTGGTTTGATCCTTGTGCTGACGGCCCACAGTCATGCCCGCCTCGGTGTATTCCAGTTCAAAATTCTCGGTGGTGCGGTGATAGTAATTGATGGCCAGGGCCACATACCCCTCGGCGGCAATGCGCTCGGTCACCTGCCGGATGTGACTGTTCACGCCAAAAATCTCCATGAACACCAGCACGGCAGGCCAAGAGCCTTCTCCTGTGGGCCGGGCCAAATAGGCCTGCATGGCTTGCCCTGCCACCGGGATGGTCACCCATTCCGTGCGCACCGTATGTTGCTGGCTGGATACTGATTGGGTCATTATTGCACGCTCCTCCCCAAAATACCTGTGTTGTACATGGTCATTATGCCTTAAAGTCACTGCCAAAACCTAACCAGTTGGGGCTATTCGCAAGACGCGGTTTAAGGCATAATAGTGAAATCAAACTGAACAATTTTTAGGTCATAAACTCTAGTTCGTCCAATCCAAAGCGGGCCTGCGCGCCAATCGCCTTCAGTAGGTACCCCAAGAATAACCGTCTCAGTGGCTTACCGTTGTTGAGGAAAACATCCACGGTGATAACACCGAAATATAAAGTCCAAGAGAGATAAGTCCAAGCAAGCCAAATTTAAACAAATTTAAAAAAGCTACAAAGTCCAAGGGATCACACAAAGGGGAGTGAACAACACCATGATTTCTAAACGGGTATACCTGTTACTGACCGCTCTACTGTTACTCATCAGCATTGGGGCCAGTTTCGCCGGACAATCCCAGAAATCACACCGACTGGCCGCTTTACAGGCTTTGCAAACCGCCAGCTTGCAACTGAGCAAACTGGAAAGCAAAACCGCCGAACAAGCCAGGGCTGAAGCCCTGATTGACTCGGCCATCAAGACTCTCCGCTCCGATGACGACAAGCCCACCCGCAGCTAAGCCACCCACAGCAAGCCTGAACCCAGAGGTCAGGCCGGAGGGCAGGCAAAGTCAAAATTCAGAAAGTTCAGGCGTTCCCGGCGCGGTTCATGCTTTTCCAAAAGGCAATCAGAACAATGGACAAGCCCACCGCCATGGCCGTATGGGTTAGCCCGTAAACCGATGCTCGCAGGGCATGACTGCCCAAAAACAAGGTGCTATTCAAGGCCGCCAGATCCAGGTTGCCGCTGCGAACCCCCAACAGGAAATGATAGCCTTTGTACAGCATCAACAATACCGCCACCACGGAACTGGGCAAGTAAAGTCGACTCGTCCAACGCAAGGTTTTTTCCGAAACGGGAGCGAACCCGAGCTGCAAGCCCAGAAACAGCATCCAGATGACGGCCAATGGAATCAGCGCCCCAATCAGAAAGGTGTGCCCGTGTACCAGAGACAGACCAAACACGGACTCCAGGTGCGCACCGGCTGGCAACATTTCAGAGATGGGGGCTTTTTTGGAGGATTCCTGGAATAAAATCCCCATCAACAGGGCGGCCATCATCATGACAATGGAAAAACGAAGGTAAAGTCGGTAAAAAGCGCGGTAATACTCTGGAATATTCATCGGGGGATACCTCTAACAATTGCCTGACACGCTCAAAACGGAATGGAATTCAGGGCCTGATCAATGCAACAAGCCTGCATTTTTATTTATCATACCCCGAGCCCCCTCAAGAAATCATCAAACGGCCACAAAAACACCCATCCGCCTAGTGTCTATCTCGATAGGATTTGTATTAGCCACCTTATATATGTTTTTTTATTCTTACAGGCAATTATTCATCCCCCTCACCCACCGCATAATAGGAATCCAAGAAGGCGGTTGAACAATGACCTCTAAATCGCCATTATCCATTTGCCACTCACAGGTAGCAACGCACCCCAGGCTGTGAATGGCAGGTCAAAACGTCGGCAGCGCTGAATCGAGCGCCCGAACAGCACAGATCCACAAAAACACCAGAATATTCTCTGGTGTTTTTGTCGTGAATGCACCAAAGAAAGATTGGCCTTGGCCCAAGCCAGTCCGCAAGAAGACGGAGGATCTTCCCGCCGAGAAGGCCACGGGCAAATACAGAGCGACCCAGAATCAAAACTGGAATTTGCATTCTAAACTTAGCGAAAACCTGAATGGTGTGGGCCTCACACCAAGCTCATCCTGTGAAGCGACAGCCAGAAGGGTGATACGCCAAAACACAGACAGGCTTTGAAAAGGGGCCTTTGCCTATCAACCTTTTATGTCCCCAAGGTTAGGGGTAGGAGTGCTATCCAAGTATTCTACATCCGTAGAATACGCATGAAGTCGCAAAAGTTCTACTTGCCTTTGGTTAAACAACCCCTATAATAAGGGTGTAATTAAATCTGAGGAGTTGTGTTTCCCATGAATAAAGAAGAATTAGTACAAGAAGTCGCAAAAAAGACCAAAGTATCTCAGAAGCAAGTTGATGAGACCTTGGCTTCCATCGTAGAAACCATCGTAAAAACCGTTGCCAAAGGCAAAAAAGTAACCCTGATTGGCTTCGGCACCTTTGAGCCCCGCAAGCGCGCTGCTCGTACCGGCCGTAACCCTCAAACCGGCAAAGAACTGAAAATTCCGGCGAAAACCGTTCCCGCTTTCTCTGCTGGCAAAAAGTTCAAAGAACTCGTTGCCAAGAAATAAGCACGGTTTCTGCTAAAGTCTCAAAGCCTGCCTTCGATTCGAGGGCAGGCTTTTTGAATGATTTGAATCACTCAACTCCCTTCGCTCAATAAGCTCAGCAAACCATTAAACTGGAGAACTAAACCTGGAGAGTGAAACTGGAGGGTAAAATTTTTCGACCATTTCATCTTCATCCACAAAAACCCCGGATTCCAGTGCGCATCCCCTCTCAAACCTGAATTAATCGGGTGCCGCAAAACAAAAGCCCCGTTCACCCAATGGCAAACGGAGCCCTTGCTTTGACCAGAGCGAAAAACCCAAGCCGCCTGATTAAACTGGCGTTACCCAAAAGCCAGACTCAATCAGCTCAATTGCCTAAAACAGTGTAGCGTAGGTGCGGGCGCACGGCGTGGCGTGGATGCCCTCAAAGGCGGATAATTTTTGCAAAATGCTGCCCAGATAACACTTCAGCTTTGAAGGGTTTAAATCAAGCGCCTGAGCAATGTGCGTGTGACTGACCCCTTCCACGATGAGGCGAAGTATTTCCCGTTCCGGTTCGCTAAGGGTCGCTGCTGAACTGAGGGCGTGCTGGTTGGCCTGATGAGAAAAGCGCTGCAACGCTCTGGAGGCCACCCGTGGATCAAGCCAAGTAGCGCCGCCACAGACCATTTTCACCACCTCCACCAATCGCTGGGACAAAATATCTTTCAGGCAATACGCGTTCACCCCGATGGCCAAAGCCTTTAAGACCGGCTCTTCCGCCTCCTGGGAACTCAGTATCAGGATTTTAGAAGTTCGGTTAAACCGCCGAATTTCCTGAATCAGCTGAAAGCCGTCCATGTCTGGTAAGCCCAAATCCAACAAAATCAGGTCGGGCGTTATGGTATTCAGCAAGGCCAAAGCCTGCTCCCCGCTGTCTCCCTCCCCCACCACCTGCAAATCCGGGTCGGCATCAAGCACCATCCTCAAACCGATGCGAACCAGCTTATAATCTTCCACTATGACCAGTCGATGCTTTCCTTCGCTTTCCCGTTTCATATTCTTAGTCATTGTTGGTCTAACCCCTATATCATCTTTTCAACGCTAACCTTTGTAGTTCAATAACACTTCAGTTGAATCACACTTCACAAACGTCAATCCGAGACGATGGCCGAATTATAGGGAAAGCCTGATCGCTTGCTAAGTAGCTAGTTAGGCAGAGGACTTTCTTATCCTTCTGTAGCTCCTACTAACCCAGGTAGTTAATGGGCTCATCCATTGGAGGGTAAGCATCCTGATCCTTCCCTCTAGAAAAAATGGCTCCTGAACGACGCCTGCATGTCAAAAGCCAGATAATTACACTGTAGAGGGATGTATTCAGGACTATGATTCCGCTATGATGCCAATGAAAATACATCGTTGAGTGGAGAGCCCTGATTTTATGAGGATTCAATCAAGCCGAGCGTGGGCAATAGCCTGTGGCGTTTCTCTGTTAACCCTGACCGCGTTGGTCACCCCGGACTTTGGCGCGGAAGCCGCCTCTCGGGTTTACAAGGCAGGAACCTCCTACAGTTACAACAATCCGAAAAATGCGGACACTTACCTGCAAACCGGGACTTACCAGGCTGCCGAAGCCCGTTACACCAAGATGCTTCAGGCTAATCCAAAAAACATCGCCGCCCGGGCCGCCTTATCCAATGCCCAGGCCGAACTGTTCAAGCTGGGAGCCGCCGAAAAAAACGCCCAGATGGTACTGGCCAAATCGCCCAACAACGCAATTGCCCGTACCGCCTTGGGCATTGTGTACCGCAACCAGACCGCTTCGCTGGATATGACCTACCGCAACCAGCGGGATGAGTTACTGGCCAAATCCGCCAGCGAACTGCAAAAAGCGGTCGCCGCCAACCCCCGCTCCCCAGAAGCGCACAACCAGCTGGGTGTGACCTACCGCTTTATGGGCCGCAATGCCGAAGCCCAGGCTGAATTCCAGAAGGCCCTGGATCTGGATCCCCGCTTCGCGGAAGCCATCCTGAACGAAGGCATTACGCGCATGGCGTCCGGCGATGTGAACGGGGCCAAGCAGCAGTTCCAGCGGGCTATCAAGTTGAACAGCAAAAACTACATGGCCCATTACCGGCTGGGTGAAGCCTACCTTCAAAGCGGAGACACCCATCAGGCCCTAAAATCGCTGAATACGGCCCTATCCCTGAACCAGGGCAATGCCGCGGTCATGTCCAAAATGGCCGATGCCTATCAGGCCCAGGGGAACACCTCGGCGGCCATCGCCAACTACCGCAAGGCCATTCAGGCAAATCCCGCCTTTATGCCTGCTTACGTGGCCATCTCCGATATCTTTGACAGCCGGGGCGATGGCGAGCTTGCCATGTCCGAGCTACGCAGCGCCATTAACGTCAATCCCAACTTTTCGGCAGGCCGTAACCGGCTGGGTCGATTGGCCCTGACCGTGGACAAGCCGGATCAGGCCCTGCAATACTACAAGGAATCCCTCAAGCAAAACCCACAGGACGCCGATGCCATTAACGGGATTTCACAAGCCCTGACGGTCATTGCCCAAAAACAGGCCAACTGGAGTCAGACCATGGGCGCTGACAGCGACCTGCTGAACGCCGAGCAATCCATTCAGGAGGCCCTGCGCATGAACCCGGGCGACCTGCGCCTGCACCTGGCCAACTTGCGTATCAGCCAGCTGGCTGGTAAACCGGCCATGTCCGAAGCCGAGCTGAACAATCTGGTCGGCCGGGCCCCCCGCAACGAAGCCGAAGCCATGGCCCAAGGGGAAGCCTACCTGTCCCTGGGACGCTATCAGGAAGCCGATCAGGTGTTCAACGGCCTGATGCAGCGCGCCGCTGGCAACCCAGATCAACTGCTGATCATCGGCGATACCCTGAAGGTCAACGGGGATCTGCCCCGGGCCAAGGACGCCTACCGGGCGGCCCTGGCTGCCGAGCCGGGCAACCTGAAAGCCCAGCGGGGCATTGATCGGATTGAGAAGGCGGAAGCGGAATCCAAGAAAACCCTGCGGACGGCCAAGGCTTTAAACACCTGGCGTCGGGCCGGTAAAGAAAGTTCCATTGACTTCTACGAGGACACGCTGGCTCAAAATCCTCGCCAACCGGAAGCCCGTCTGGAATTGGCCAAGTTGTACGAAAAAACCAAGGATTACAATCTGGCCGCGCGTTCTTACCAGTTCTATCTGGGCTTATCCCCGGATTTGCCAGTCAAGGAGCGGGAAGCCTACCTGAAAAAAATCGCCAAGCTGCAAGAAAAAGCTCAGGAAATGGCCCTGAAGCAAAGTGGCACCCCTCAACCGCAAGGCGGCGCCACCATGCCTTACAGCGCACCGGCCATCAACAGCCAGGTAACGCCTTTGCAGCTGAACACACCGGCCAAAACCGCGCAATATTAAAACCAGACTTTGCTCGCCAACCCTTACAGCCCCGAAATCCACTCGGGGCTGTTCTTTTTAGAGAGACTGGCTGAAAAGTTTTTCAACCAGTCTCTTTAGCATTCAAAATCACTCAAAATCATGTCTCTCATGCGTGGAACGTGCTTGGCACGGGCATGCCTTTGTGCGTTAATAAACTGCAATTGATGGGTCTGATTTTTTAGCAATTCCAACGCTTTAGCGTTCTTTTCTATCGTAGCTTTTCAATCTCATCCAAAGGAAGAAAGGCACAGGGGTCTTTTATCCAATGTCTTACACCATAGAAAGCCGTCCCAATCTGTATCCTGATTACCGGCGCCAGAATCGCTCCGGTTCGGCCAGTGTGCCTTTCTCAGGCCCAACGACCCCTCTCCCGGCAGCCACCCGTCAGGCGGGGGCAATCGATTTGCGGCATCAGCCCGATCGACTGAAAATCCGCTTTGGTTCCGCCAGCATCCCCTCCCGAGGCAATATTGAGCATCAGCCTCAAAACGGGGTGTGGATCACCACCGAGCGGATTCCAGCCAAAGTGGGCGGATTGGGGGAGGTGTCCAAAACCATCCCGGAGGCTTTTGCCCAATTTACCCATAAAAAAGACTTGCGGATTATTGTGCCTTACATGAAGGCACACCGTGAGGCGGATCAGGAAATCCGGGACAAAATTGCCAAAGGCGACAAGACGGTTTCCGAGGCGGATCTGTTTCAGCCCACCGGCACTTTTTTGTCCTACAAGACAGACGATCACCGCACCATCAAACTGGAAGTGCTACAGAAGTTTGAGAGCGCCACCGGCTTTGAGGAGTTCAACCGAACCCAGCCGGAAGAAAAACGGGTGGGCAACTGGGTTTACGCCCTGCGCAACGACAACTACTTTATCGGCAAAAACAAATACGGCATTGAGGCGGAAAAAGGACTATCGGATTACACCTACACCCCGGAAGCGGGCGAGTTCGATAAGGTCATGCTCTTCAACCGGGCCGCCAGTGAACTGGTGCCCCTGCTGGATGGCAACAATCCCGACCCTCGGGCCGTCCGACTGAAGCGATTCAACAACCCCCATAAACCGGCGGAATACCCGGCCAAAGAAGGGGTGGACGCCCCCAAGGGCAAAGACTTCCGCAAGAGCATTGACTTTGTGATTGCCCACGACTGGCTGACCGGCCCGGTCAACAACGAGTTGGGGGATGACCCTTATACCCGCAAGCACTTTGTGGTGCATAACATGTTCGATAAGGAACAGGCCCCCCACGTGGCGCATCGGGCGGGCCTGCTAACCCCGGATCGGCTGTTTCAGCAGGAACGCACTTTCTCCGCCCTGAAGGCGGGCATCGAACCGGCGGATTCCATTTGGGTGAACAACAACTTTAAACGCACCATGCTGGAAAGCACCCTGCCCAACGGGGCGCCCTTTATCAATACGTTGCGGAAAAAAAGCGAAGCCCAGCGGACTTACAACCTGCACCATGGCCTCAGCTCGGATTACACCGCCTCTGGCCCGCAAGCCCCCAGGTGCCTGGAAGAGGGGTATGACGAGTGGCATAAAGGCGCTGTAGAAAAAAAGGCCGAGCTGGTAGAAAAAGTCAAAACGCTGAAAGAGAAATTCGAAACCATCCTGAAGCAAAGTGACCCGGCCCAAACCGAGCTGGCCAAAGAGGCATGGAAGAACGCCGAAAAAAATCTGAACAAAATCACCACTCAAATCACAGCGGCGGAAGCAGGCCGACTGACCGGAAACAAACAGGCCTACAAATTCCAGAAGCTGGCAGTGTCCCCGGGCCAAACATTACCCACTGTGGAGCAGATGCAGCAGTTTAAAGCGGCCAATAAACTGGCCCTGCAAAAAAAGCTGGGCCTCAAGCAGGATCCTGAGGCGCCCATCATCGCCTGGGCGGCCCGCCTGGATCCCCGCCAAAAGAATGTGTACGTGTTCATGAAAAGCGTGGAAGACCTGCTGAAAGCAAATTCCAAGGTGCAGGTGGTCATGGTGGGGGATACCACGGACGCCAAAATCATTGAGTGGATTGCGGACATTAACAAAAAATACAACACCAAGCCTGGTGAAAATCGGGTGTACATTCCCAACGTGTTCGCCACCCAGGATGAGGTCAAGCAGATCAACGCCGGAGCCGATTTTACCGCCCTGCCCAGCTTATACGAGCCCTACGGGCTGACCCAGCTGGAGGCCATGAAAATGGGCTCTCTGCCGGTGGTGCATGGGGTGGATGGCTTGCGCACCACGGTTAGCGATCCGGCCATGAACGCCAAACTAAAAGCGCAAACCCCCAAAGCGGAATGGGAAGCCGTGTGGGATATGCCCCAAAACGGCATCCTCATGGAGCCGCTGGATGTCGATGAGTACAAGGAATACATCGATCGTCGGCAAGATTTTGAGCATTTGGAGCGGTTGAAAGCGGCGCTGGTCAAAAACCGGTCGGCGCTTGAGGCCTTGAAAAACAAGCCCGACCCAAAAGAGGAAGCCAAGCTGAAGGCGGCTGAACAAAAGGCCTTTTTGGCCCTGCTGGGTAAAATGGAAGGCTTGGCCAATACCCTGGATTACAAACTAAAAAGCTTTGAGATTCAGCGCAAGGATTTTACGGATGCCTTGGCCCGAATAGAAACTTCGCCCGAGACTCAAAAAGTCTGGAAGGCCAAAATTAATCAACTCAATAAAATCATTCAATCCGGCAAACTCAGTAAGGATGCCGAAACCATTCGGACAGCCCATCGACTTCTGAAGGAAAACCCCAAAGAGCTTGAAACGCATTACAAAAAGGTTCTGGATTTGGTTCAACCGGATGAAAAGGTAAACAACCGGGCAGCCGAAAAACTGACCAAGGCATTTGAGAGCGGTTTTCAGTTACTGAAGACAAATCGAAACATGCAAACCCGTATTGATGCCATCAACTACGTGGATACCGAGCATAGCTGGGAAAAAATCATCAAGAACTACTACCTACCGGCCTTGGAATCCGACAGTGTGGATGCCGAAATCCGCAAACAGCACGCCAATGAACTGAACGCCTTCCGGGCAGCGCTAAACCCACCGACACCGGCTGAGCCCCAGTACGTGCAAAGCCGTCCCAGCACATCACCAGTGGATAAAAGCGGCGGTATCGCCGCCAGTATCAAACGCTGCTGGAATTGGCTGTGGCAGCGCAACGAGCAATTCTGGTCCGCCGTGGGCCGATTGTTCTCCCTGCGAAAAGATTAACCTCAAGAAGCATTCGCTCCCGGAAAGATTAACCAGGAAAGATTAAAAAGATTTGGAATGCTCCCCTGTCGTGCTAGATGCTATCCTCACAACACCTTTGTAACTTGTTTGAGCACAGCGAGTTCAAAAGCAATGCTTGGCACACTGGCCATAAGCGCTCTCTATTTGTTTGAGCCGCACGCAGTTTTACAAACATGTTGTGAGGACAGCATCACCTGATTTAATAGGTGGGCAAAGATCGGGAAAGAAACGGTGTGTTGATCTCGAAAATGTGGAATCGCCCCGGCCCCAAATCCACTTCCAACTGATTGACCCCAGGATAAAACTGGCTGGGACGCCCGTAGCTGGGCGCCAGATTGTTCAGCGGCTGAAAGGAGTTCATCCCGGGAATGGACAGGGTGGCCCGAGAGCGGGCGTTGACATCTTTATTAGCCACCACCAGCAAGGTTTTTCCGTTGGCCTGGCGGGCAAAGGAAATGACCTGATTGTTCGGATTCTCACTGTTGACCGGAATGGGAATAAAGGCTCCCTGTGTCAACACGGGCCCGTACTGCGGGCTATTGCGCAGGGTCAGCATATGCTTTAAAAACAGGCCGATTTCCGGGTGCGTGCCCTTGTGCTGGGGCACAAAGTTGAAGATGTCAAACTCCCCGGTGTAGCCGGTGGTAAAGCCGTCCAGAATATAGGGGTTCGTCCACGGCTGGGTGGTCATCAAACCGGAGGCCAAGAGACACATGGGGGCGCCGCCGTGTTCCATCAGACTGGGATCATCGTGGGTCAGAAACGAGCCGATGAAGGATTTATCGTTCCCGCCTTGCTGGCTGGCCCGTTGGAACATCGCCCGATTAGAAAGCAGATAATCCATGTACTCCTTGGCGTTGGGCATGGCGTGGAAAATATGGAACTGTCCGTAAATAGAGTCAAAGCCGGACTTGAGAAGGGTTTCCGGGATATCGCGCGGCAGGTTTTTCAGAGGCGACTGATCCTCTTCGCAATAACTTTCGGCCAGCCAAGCCTTATCAGCGTACTTACTGGTAAAATAGCGCCAAAAATCAGGGGTGCGAGCCCGGGCCACATCCACCCGGAAGCCATCCACACCCAGTTTGTTGGCCATCAGGTCAAAAAAGCCTTCAAAATACTGACGCAGGGCATCATCGTTCTTGAACATGACGATATCCACCCAGTTGGTGGGCGTCAACTTATTGCCCTGCCGATCTTTCAAAATCAAATCAGGGCGAGTCTGGGCCAAATCCTCGGAAGCGCAACTGGGCACATCCACCATCACATGAATGTTGCGCTTGTGGCACTCATCCACAAACTGACGCGCCTCTTCCAGCGCTGTGGTGCTGTTGCCGGGGGTGTCAAACTCCGGGTTGACTGAATGGTAATCGGACGGGGCGTACAAACTGCCAGCCGCCCCAAAACGCCGGGCCTGCCCGATGGGGTTGATGGGCAAGAGGTGAATGGTGTTGACCCCCAGGGCCACCAGTTGATCCAGATTTTGTACCGCCGACAGAAAAGTACCGTTCTCGCCGGAGATGGGAGAAATTCGGCCATCCAGATTTTTATCCTTGGCCCCAAAGGTGCGAATATTCAGGGCGTAGATGGCAGCCTGATTGTTGTGAAACATGCGCTTGAGGCGATTCTGCCAAACAGCTTGCGCCCCAACGCCGGGGGTCATGGCTCCGACCGGGAATGAGGCATTGGCCCTGATACTGGCGGTAGCGGGAACGGTGTTAACCGCAGCCCGACGCACAAACATATCCGGGGCGGGCAGGGGAGACAAGGCCGGAACGCTGGGCAGGCTGGCTCCCAATGACGGGTTGCTCAAGGCAGGACGGGGATTTCCCGAGGACAAGGGAACTGGCTGCCCGTAGCGGAAGATTTGAATGGGGGGGAGCGTGGTCATCCTTGTCCTCCCTGTGGGTTGGGCGGCGGTGGCGCAGGCGGTTTAAAGTTACGACCAACCATCACGGTGGTGTACAGGGCAGAAGCGACGAACAGAGCCCCGCCCAAACCATAAATCATGCGATTTCGCCACATGCTATGGGCTTTGACATCCCGAAGGACCCGCATGAGGTGAGTTTTAGGGTTCGCCCCCATCAACTTGCTGACCGTGTGGGTCTGACCGCCCGCAATGGCATTTTCCAGATCCGCAAACGCCGAGCGTCCCAACTGACGGGCCACCTGAGACTGCCCTTGCAGCTTCTGATCCAGCAGGTGGGTGACCGTACTGTTATCCAGGTTCAACCGAATGTCATGGCGTGCTTTCTCCAGCGTTTTTCGGGCAGCCTCATCCAGTTTGTCTTTGGCCAAATCCGCCTCAAAAGTCTTTAAAGCGTTTTTCATCGTGGCTTGGTAATGCTGCACGGTAGACCCGGCATTAAAGATATTCTTATCCACCTCGCTGGCATGCCAGCGAACCAGATCAATCCGCTTTTGCAGCTTGGCCAGCTTTTGGGCATCCTGAGTGGCCTTCATCTCGGAATCCAGTTGCTCTTCAAACCCTTGCAACAGTCCCAACGCTTTTTCCCGCAGTGCGCCTAGCCTGCCGCCATACTCGCGAACAGGCTTGCCGTTCTCATCGAATTTATCAATCACTTCAAACTGGCGGGCCAGGTAGGCCAGAGTGCGATCGGCCTTTTCCTTGCTGAAACCGGGCACTGAGCGCTGCTTGTCCTTGGCCTCGTTGGTGAAATAACGGGTGATTTTATCACTCAGCAGGTACTCACCCTCGTCCATGACCTCCTTGCGGGTCAGGGCGTTGCGCAAGCCGGTTTCCTTGGTGATACCCTCACCAAAATCTTTCCACCAGCTGGTCAGATCGGATTCGGGCAATCCGCCCGTCAAGCGGTCCACGGCTGCTTTCAGGCGATTTTTAAACACGTCGTCACTGGCATTGGAAAGCGACTGCTTGGCCCGCCAACTGGCCAGGTGGGTTCCCAGCCAGTTATAACTACGAATGACCGGCTGTTGCAGATTATCCGCCACCAACCCGGAAATCACCGGGGTGGCCGGGCCCGCCATCAGCATCCACCAGGTGTGGGTTTGCACGGAAATCTGCCGCATTTTTTCCTCGGTTTCCAAACGCTGGTTGGGCCCCGGGGGAATGTTCAGACGCTTGGCCACTTTGGCCATCTCATCCGGCGGTAAAATATGCAACGGCAAATAGTTGGGATCTTTAAAAATATTCAGGCGCTCGCCGTAAGTGCTGTCGTACTTCTGCCCCAGATTCACCCCGGTTTTCAGGCGAACCAGGCTATTAATCACGGTAGGGGTGGCCGCCATGGCCGAGAACCAGCTTAAAAAGCCGACGTACTCTCCCACGCCCAAAATCTTTTGCTTGAGGCCCAGGGTGGCCAGTGAGGCAATGGCCAAACTGCCAAAGCGCTTCATATTGTCATCCAGATCGGCCATGCTGGAATCTTTGACCGGCTGTTGGCGGCTGACCTGCCCCAGCGTTTTGGCCACACCCACCAAATCCGGCTTCAAGTCTTCCACCAGTTGATTTTTGGCCAAGCGGGCGTACAAACCGGGGTATTTCCCCTGCAAGTCATCATTGGGAGGAGGAGCTTGCACTGGCAGATTCACCGGCAGGGTATTGGCCACTTTGACCGGCGGAAGCAGGGTGCTGGGACCCATCATGGGGTTTAGCACGGGTCGCCAGTGTTGACGGGCCCACACGTTGGGAGAAGCAGGCGGGTGGAAGGACTTGGTTTGATACCCGTTCAACCAGCCAGCCCCGTAAGATGACGGTAGTCCGCTTCCGATCATCGAAACCTCCCCTGGGAATACGGTGCCCAAAGCGACTGTGAGAGCATCCCGTTACTGGCCATACCCGTAAAGACAGGGGCGTTCGGGCTGGCCACAGGTGGCTGGGCCGGGGAGGATTGACCCGACTCCAGGCGCTGAGCAACCTCAAACACTCCTTTTCGGGGCAGCTTATCAACCGTTCCGCCGGGTAGTTGTTGCTGAATGGCTGCGGTCAGCGCGGATTGCTCCGGTGCTAGCGCTGGCGACAGATTGGTGATAAAAGGCGACTCAAAGGCTTTGCGGCTGGGACGGCTGGCAATCCAGCTGTGGGCAAGAATCATAGCGCCCAGTGTGCCCACACTGCCCCATACCCCGTAGCGCTTCAGGTTGGCAAGCCGAATATCCCGAGCGGTCATACCGGCGGTGTTGGACTTACCGAAAAAGGCTTCCTTGAAGGGTTCGGCGATTTTGGAAGCCACATGACTTCCCGTATTGGCCAGACGATCGACGAGCCCACCTTCCCGTTTATTCTTTAAATTCCAGATGTTTTTCAGGTTTCCCCAACCACCGGGGCCGCCTTTCGCCAGACCGGCCCAGGCGTCACTACGGGCAATGTAACCGGCCCCCACCGCCGCCAGAATGTTTCCTAAAATCAGCTTGTCCGCACGGGCCGCGCTGATGATGGTGCGCACCCTGTCCTGTACTTCCCGCTTGGGATCTGAGACATCGTCCGGCACCCCCAGACGGGTCATCATACGGCGGTAATCCTTGCTTTCCAGCAAGTCAAAACGGGGAAAGTCCGTACTGGCAAAAACCCGCTCCACATCGCCATTGGCTTTGCGAAAACGCAGGTTCAAGTCCACGCCGGTTTTGGCCTTGTAGAAGTTATCGATACCCGAATTGGCGGCCCGGGTGCCCAGGTAGTAGAGTATAACGCCCACTGCTTGACGGGAATAGTCCAGGTAAGCCCGCCCCGCCCGGAAACTGAGGGCCAGGACGGCGCCGCCCGCGTAGTAGGGAATGCTGGTCACATTCAGGAAGTTGGAAAAAGTGAATTTTTGATCGCCCCGCAAGCCGTGATAGAGGGTTTTGGGTAATTTCACAAAGGTTTCATGGGCAGATAGCTTTAATTTTCCCCAAGGGGACAAGCGAAGCAAAGTGTCGTCAAACGGCGTACTCAGGCCGTATTTTTTACGGGTGATGGGGTCAGCCAGCAACTCGGTCACCGGGGCCGGACGGGTATCCTGCCGATACAGCAAGGCCGGATTCACCCCGCTGGGCGCCTGGCTTGCGGGCACAGCGACAGACTGGCCCCAGGGCGTGAAAGGGAGACGGAGACTGGCTCCTGCCGGATTGGGATAGGATGTATTGATTGGCGTGATACCCATGCAAAAAAACCGAAAGAGACCCCTAGACTTTCGAATACTTGCCGATCTCCGGCAAAATGAGTTTGACGTGTTTGAAATGTATAGGGCTGTGATTTTACGGTGAACCAAGACCCCTGTCTTTGGAGCTACTCATATAACAGCCCTCAATGCTAATAATTGTCATGAAACATAGGCGAAAGCCAACTGGTTTCATGATTGTTAAACAAATTGCTTTTATTACTTTTAATCAGATACACTCGCAAGGAATCGTCCCTGAAATTGACTCGCAACTTTTGGCATGCCAGAACTTTTATAGTATGACTGATGCAGGTAAAACTTTTAGGGGTCTCTGTAAACCTTGCCGCATCATGGGTTCGCCGCGTTCGTGAACCATTGGCAAGCAGTCACATTCGCAAACGGGTTTTAGTTGTCTCAATGTCGATTTTGACGATTGCATTAAAAGGAAATTTTCAGCCGTGACCAGCGTCAAGCCACCCACCGTTCGCTTTTCTGGATACCGCTATGATAAAAATGGCAAGCCTGAACTGTTCCTGCCCGGTTTTCAAGATCCCAAAATCACCAAGGTGCAAGCGCAAATTCTGTCCTCCCCAGACGCCGACGCGGCCAACGCCGATCGGGTCGAGCTGACCAAAGACACCGCAAACGGCTATTGGCGACTGCAAAACCACGAACCCCTAAAACCGGGCGCTGTTTATCGCTTTGAGGCTCTGGATACCGAGGGGAAACCGGTTGAAGTGCCCCTGGATTATCTGGAAACGGTCACCGTCCACAACAGCAAAACCAAACAAGCCGATACCTTCAACCGCATTGCCCTGCACGATTTGCAAACCCCGCAAAAAAGCTCGGTCATCGCCGATATTTACGCCGACAGCATCCTGACCCAGGATCAGATCAAAGCGGTGGATGCCCAGCAGCGTGAACAGCGGGGCTGGGATAAGAATTTGCCTGCCAATCGCCTGCCCGTCTTGCCCATTCGCAATCACTTCAACAAATTCAATAAAATCACTTTGGGACAGCCTAACAAACAGTTAGACAAAACCGATCAGCCCGCTGCTGAAGCGAACGCCAAGGTGGCCGGGCAAAGCCACGAAGATGGTCTGAACGAACTGATTCCCAGCTTGAAAGAACAAGGCTTCAGCGCCATTTTATTCAAGCCCTTCATCGGAGGGGATAACTTGTCCTCCCACCGCTACTGGACCACCGATCCCTACATCCTCAACGACACATTCCGCAATAAGGAAACGTTCCGGGACTCTCTGGACATGATGTTGAAAAACGGCATGAAGGTCATCGCCGACGGGGCCTTTGTCAACCAGGGCATGAACGGGGTACAGATTCTCTCCAACCTGCGCAACCGGGCCAATTCTCCCTATTGGGGCAACTGGTTCCACTTTGGGGAAAACGAAACCAGCGATCGTACCAAATTACCCAGCCTGGCCCAGGAACCCTACAAGTTTGGCATCTTGCCCACCAAAACAATCGCCGGACGCAGTGAAGTTGATTTTGACGCCTTTGCCATCCGCATCCTCAACAATCCGGTCAAGGACGATTATCAGGCCGTCAAACCCACTTTCATCGAACTGTACGATCCCCGCCTGGAGGACGAGCAGGGCCACCCAAAACCGGTGAGCCCGGCACTGGCCGTCCAGTTAAAAAGCAGCAAAAACTCCGTGCAAAAGTATCGCTTTCCGGTGGATCCCAAAGAAGTGCGGGCCAAGCTGGAAGCCAGCAGCCAGGGGCTCAATCCTAAAGCCAAATTTCTGGATTGGAAAAACCTGATCCTGACCACCCCGGAAAACGATCACTCCTCCAAAAAATGGGACGGCCAACTGGATGTGGCCCTGATGAACACCCAAAGCCCGGAAGTGGTGAATTACCTGAAAGGGGCGGTGAATTACTGGAGCCGCATGGTCATGAACCACTACACCCGTCAGGTAGCGGTGAATATGGCCAAGGCCAAACAGGCCCTCAAAGCGGCCGCTAACGGAAAAGAGCCCACAGCCGCCGAGATTTTAGCCCAAGTGACTCAAAAGGACAGCAAGGATCAGGCGGCGCTGGCCATTCTGCCCCCCGTAACACACCCCGTGGATCAGATTGATGCTGAACGGGCTGAACAATTTGCCCAAAACGCCCCAAGCATTGAGGCGGAGCGAACCGGCCCAACCTTTGCCCATAACCTGCTGGAAAATGTGCCCTTAAACACGGTGCCTTTCCCCATCCTGTTCAAGGCCAACCTAAATGAAGACCAGTTTTTAAAGGCCCTGCCCCTCCGTCAGGGCAAGCTGCTCAACGCCCTGGAAGATCGATTCCTCACCCTGATCGACATTCCCTACGTGGGCAAACCCTTTGAGTATCTCAGCAAGTTTGTCTTTTCCCCGAAAATCGAAAAAGCGCTGGGCCGCAAAATGCAGCAGATTTTCAACGAACTCAGCACCACCCCCAAAGCCGGTGAAAAACTGCGCCACGAAAACATTCAAGCCATTGTGGCCGATCAGCTGGGAGAGCCTTTATACATCAGTCTGATTACCGGAAAAAGCCTGGAAAGATCCAAAGAGTTGGCCCAGGATCCCGAGAAGCTGGAAGAGGCCTTCTACGAGAGCCTGCCCCCCAGCCTGATTCAGGCCTCCCCGAAGGAAACAGCCCGCCGGTTACCCGCTTTAATTCGTCAGCGCCTGCGAGATCTGAACTATCCCGGCCCCAATAACGGGCCTTCCTTGCAAGTCCAGATTCGGGAAGAAGTGGAAAAAATCCTTGAGGATCTGGATCCCTCGCTGGTAAACCTGGCCTCCAACGTGCTGAAAGAGCGGGAATTTGGCCTGAACTGGCGGATCGATGCCGCCAAGGACGTGGCCGATCTGGACAAGGTGCGTCAGGCCCCCAATACGGAAAAGGCCCGTGAGGCTTTCCGGGAGCAGGTGAAGTACCTCAACGAATTCTGGGGGCAAAAACTGGGCGACGCCATGCGGGGCGTTTTCCCCAAGGCTTCGGTCATCGCCGAATTGACCGACTTCGGCGCGCTGGCCCGAGACGATGAACACAGCCAGGAAGGACAAGCCCTGAAAAAGAGCCTGTTTGTGAACAACACATTTACCAGCGCCCCCAACATGGAGCATGCTTACAGCCCGCTGCTGCAAATGGTCAGCTACGCACAGCGCCCCGATGAGTTCGGGGCTTCCCAGATGACGCCCAACCACTTCCTGAAGAATCACGTGGAAAAAATGACCCAGGAAGTACCGCTCTTTACCCAGCGGCATTTCCAGAACCTGACCGCTAGCCACGATTACAGCACTACCAGTCATGCCCTGCTGATCAACCCGGAGTTGTTCAATCAGGATCGCAGCCAGAAACCGGGCCTGCTGGAATTTATGGATCAGGGTTTGCACGAAGTACAGTACATGCCCAGCTTTGCCCACCAGCGAGCCGAACTGAAACAAACACTGGGCCTTACCGATGACAAAGCCCTGGACCAGTGGCTGACCACCTTCCGCAAATGGTTGCAACCAGCCAGCAACGCCGACATCCCGGGTACACTGGCCAAAAAAGATCCGGCCTGGCCTCCCGAAATTTACACGGCGGATGCCAAAGCCGCTTTGTGGGATGAAAAAACAGAACACGACAAACATTACTTACGGGGCGCCCTTCCCCTGGATCTGCGCAACCAGTTCCCCAGTCAGTTACGGAAACTGATAGAAACCCGCCTGGACCCCAAGGCCGGTTTGGGCAGCAACGATCGATCCGTGTTGCGTCAACTCATGGAACAAAGCCCGGTACTGAAAGGCACAGATGAAAAGCAACAGGCCCAAGCCCTGAACACGCTGGAAAAAATCCTACAACTGCGTATGGCCGAACCCGGCGAGGCCAAGGCCATGCGGGGGGTCATCAACAACGCGGTGGCCACGGTGCTGGCGAAAGAACCTGCCGCATTGACGCCAGCCCAGCAGGAAGCCATTTGGAAAGGTGTGGATGAGGCCATTCAGAAATGGGGTGCCCATTTTGGCTACATGCCACTGGATGCGGCCCTGAACGAGGTATTTCATTTCGCCCACCAAGGGCTCACCGAAAGCAAGCTGCCTCCAAACAAGATGGAAGCGTTGAAACTGAAGCTCTACAACACGGCCATGAGTCCCGTGCTGGCCAAGCAGGAGCGCATTTTCGCCATCCAGAACGCCCTGCCCGGCAACCCCTCCGTGTACCTGCCGGATCTCTTCGCCCAGGGCGGCAGTGAGTTCACCAAAAATATTTACAGCCAAAACCGGGGCATCATCCGTGCGGATCGCCTGCAAGAAAACCCGAAGAGTGAATTTGGCCAATACTGGCAGCGGGTGGGTCAAATTTTCAATTCCCGTAACCAGTTGCCCGTGCTGACAGACGGCATTGTCTTGCCCGTAGAAACCAACGATGCGCATGGCATTTTGCCCATCATCCGAGACAACGGCAAGGATCAGGTCATTGTGCTGGTGGATACCGGCAAGCCCAACGCCCCAAACGGCAAGGCTATCCCGGCGCTGGACACCAACGATAAAGCCAACCTCAATCGTTACAGCAACGTTCAGGGTGAATGGACTAAAACCAACCGCAAACTCAGCGCACCATTGCTGCTGAAGTCGGACCACCTCAAGCCGGGCACCACCTACACGGACTTTGAAACCAAAGAACGCTTCAAGCTGAATGCTCAAGGCGAATTGGTGAAACTGGCCGCCAATGGAAGAACTGAAATCCCCAAATTTGAAATCAAGGCCAACCGCATTTTGGTTCGGGATTAAATTCAGGCCTACTCCTCTGGAAAAATAAAGAAATATAAAGTTGTGTTTTACCCTTGAAAGCCCTCATTTTGTTTTATTTCGGCTAGGTGGTTTCGTGTACTGGTCAATTCAGCGCTCGTATAGGACAATAAAAGGCGTCCGTTAGGGGTTTTCCTTGATAGCGCAAATGGACACACATTTCGTTCGCCTCCGTTTTCATTAAGACATGGCACCTGCCGTGAAGGAATTATCGTTGTTATGCCGCCAGGAATTCTAAGTCCCACCGTTCAGGAAAAACGCAGTGTCGCAGATGTTAAGCCGCTCATCGATCCCGATGCCTGGAAGCAGAAAAATTTCTGGCAGTTACTGAATATCAGCGTGGGTTTTTTGGGCATTCAATTCGCCTGGGCCATCCAGAACGGGCAAATGGGCCCTTTATTGGAACGTCTAGGATCGGATCCGCAAATGCTGGGCCTGATTAATTGCGCGGGCCCAGTGACCGGCGTGTTGGTGCAACCCATCGTGGGCGCCCTCAGCGATCGTTGCGGACTGCCCATGGGCCGTCGTCGCCCGTTTTTACTACTGGGCGCTATTTTAACCGTGATCTCCCTGGTGCTGATGCCGAATGTGTCCGCACTGTGGATGGCAGCCGTTTTGCTGTGGGTGCTGGACGCCAGTATCAACATCACCCAGGGCCCCTACCGCTCCTTGGTGCCGGATGTGGTGCATCCCAGCCAGCAGGCCACCGCTTACTCCATGATGAGTTTTACCATCGGGCTGGGCTCGGTGGCCGCCTTTGTCATTGCCGCCCAGTTCCCCAACCTGCACGGATTGTTCTACTTAGGGGCCGGGGCCATGTTGCTGGCCATGCTTTGGACCAGTCTGACCACCCCCGAGCAACCGTCGAACGGCATCCAGTACAGCTCCCCGGAAGCCAGTTCAGCCCCTCAGGATAACTTTCTGGTAGGCACCCTCAAATCCATCGCCAGTATGCCCAAAGAAGGACTCAAACTCTGCCTGGCCCACAGTATGACCTGGTTTGGCCTGATGTGCCTGTTTACCTTCTTTTCCGTCTATGTCCCTCACCATATCTTCGGGGCCACCGATCCGCAAAGCGCCCGCTATGCCGAAGGCGTGCAGCTGGTGCAAATCGGCTACGCCATCCTGAACGGGGTGTGCTTTGTCTTTTCCATGTTCATTGGCAAACTCTGCGGGCTCAGTTCCAAAAAAGCGGTACACTCGCTGGGCTTGTTGTGCATGGCTGGCGGCTTTTTATCGATGTGGTTCATTCACGCCCCGTTGCAAATCATGATCGCCATGGGGCTGATTGGCATCGGCTGGGCCACCACCCTGTCCATTCCCTTCGCCCTGTTATCGGATCACCTGCCCAAGGGCAAGGAAGGGGTCATGATGGGCACTTTCAACATCTTTATCGCCGCGCCAGGTGTTGTTAGCAACCTGCTGGTCGGTAAAATAGTCCACGATTACTTTAACGACAACGTGGCCGTGGCCTTAATTATCGGCGGCATCGCTATGATTGCGGCCACCCTGATGCTGCAAACCGTCAAAGAACGCAAAACGCTGGCCACAGTCGATCCGCACCCGCACCCCGAAGATGCCTTGCTGGGCAGCTGAGATTCAAGAACCACCTTCAGAATCAATGGCTAAAAGCGTCTCGCGCTAGTCGCGAGAAATGCGTCCAGGAACACCGCCTGACGAACTGTAAATTCCCAGCCTTAAAAAGGCAGGCTTCCGCTCTGTGCTGTTTTATATTTATAATAATCCCCTCGTCCCCATAATCTGAGTACCCCCGATTCAATGCTGCAACTGTCAGGCGTCACTAAAACCTTTGCCGGAGAAGCCCTGTTTGAGAATATCACCCTGCAAGTGCGGCCCGATAGCCGACTTGGGCTCGTCGGACGAAATGGCTGCGGGAAATCAACCCTGCTCAAACTCATGATGGGCATCTACCAGCCGGATGGCGGCAGCGTCAGCCATGGCTACGGTTGCCACGTCAACTATCTCTCCCAGGAGCCACAGCTGACCCCTGGCCTGACTTTATACGAGGAAATGAAGCAGGTTTACGCCGTGGTGGACACACTGCGGGCCGAGGAAACCCGCATTCTGGAGAGTCTGGAGCATTTGTCCGGCGATGAACAGGTAGAAGCCATCACTCGCCTTTGCGATGTGCAAGAGCAGGTCAGCCGATACGATTTAGACACATTAGATAGCCGCATCAGCCGGTTACTGCAAGACCTGGGCTTCAGCCAGACTGATTACGACCGCAAAACCGATGATTTCAGTGGCGGGTGGCGCATGCGCATCAACCTGGCCAAGGTTTTGTTAGAAGGGGCCGATATTTTGCTGCTGGACGAGCCCACCAACCACCTGGATTTAGAGTCCTGCGAATGGCTGGAGCAATTCCTCAAAGGCTATCCAGGAGGCATTGTGCTGGTTTCTCACGATCGCCGCTTTCTGAATGAAGTCTGTACCGAAATCGCCGAGGTGGAACTGGGCGGGGTCACCGTGTGGACAGGCAACTACAGCGATTTTCAACGCCAGAAAGCAGATTTAATCGAGCGCACCCAATCCGCCTACGACCGCCAGCAAAAAGAAATCGCCAAGCAAACCGCCTTTGTGGAACGATTCAAGGCCAGCGCCAACCGCAGCACCCAGGCCAAAAGCCGGGAGCGTCAACTGGCAAAACTGGAACGGGTGGAAACCATCCAGACCGATCAAAGCCGCATGAGCGTGAAGTTTCCCCCGCCCCAACCCAGCGGGCGAGAGGTCATCAGCCTGCGGGATCTCAAAAAATCGTTTGGGGACAAGCACCTCTTTAAAGGGCTGGAAGGCGACATTGAACGCAACCAGCGTATTTTTCTCCTGGGGGAAAATGGCTGCGGCAAGACCACCCTGTTTCGGCTGCTGCTGGGCCTGGAAGAACCCACCACCGGCACCATCGAGAAGGGCTACAACGTCAAGCTGGGCTATTTCTCCCAAAACCAGTTGGAAACCCTGGACGCCAAGAAATCTCCCTTTGACACCCTGCACGAAACCGCCCCCCTGATGACCCACACGGAAGTGCGCAGCCTGCTGGCCCGCTTTTTGTTCAGCGGGGATGAGGTCTTCAAACCCGTTGAAGTCCTCAGCGGTGGCGAAAAAAGCAAGCTGGCCATTGCCAAACTGATGCTGACCGGCCCCAACACCCTGCTGCTGGATGAACCGACCAACCATATGGACATTCCAGCCAAGGAAGTGCTGGCCGAAGCCTTTAAAGAGTTTGAAGGCACCATTTTGTGCATCTCCCACGATCGGTTTTTCATTCAGGAGCTGGCCACCCATATTTGGGAAATCTATGAGGGCCATCTCATCCAGTACGCGGGCGATTACGACTATTACCTTTTCAAGCGGGACGAACTGCGGGCCAAAACCTTGGAAGCCGCCGCCAGCAAAGCCGCTCGTGACTCCAAAAAAATCACCTCGGTGGCCATTGGCCCCAACCCCACCAGCAAGGGAAACTCGCTTAGCCCCCTGCAAGCTCGCAAGGAAATCGAAAAAAAGCTGACCCGGCAGGAAAAGGAAATTTTGCGCCTGGAAGAGGCCGTTGCCACTTTGGAGGCCCAATTGTCTGATCCGGCCATTCAGCAGGATTTTCAGAAACTGCAAGCCCTCAGTGAGTCTCTGGAAAGCCAAAAAACAACGCTGGAAACCGCCAACGCGGAATGGGAAAAGCTCACCGCCGACCTGTTGGCTCATCCTTCGCCGTAACGGTCTGAATCCGCCCCACAATTGACACCCACACCGGCTCGGGTCAAAATAAATCTTTAACAAAAAAGTAACCCCCATTGTTTAACACAAATCCCACACTCACACTTGTCACCGACACAGGACTACTATGACTTCTGAAACCGCCACTTCCGAACCCGCAACCGCAGCACAGGTTTTAAACAATCGTATCCGTAACATCGCCATCATCGCCCACGTTGATCACGGCAAAACCACGCTGGTAGACAGCATGATTCGCCAGAGCGGCATTTTACGGGATAACGAGCAACTGGCCGAACGGGCCATGGATAGCCACGATCTGGAAAAAGAGCGGGGCATCACCATTTTGGCCAAGAATACGGCCATCCCCTACGGCGATTACAAGGTCAACATCCTGGACACCCCCGGTCACGCCGATTTTTCCGGTGAGGTGGAGCGTGTTTTGACCATGGTGGACGGGGCCCTCTTGATTGTGGACGCCGTGGAAGGCCCCATGCCCCAAACCCGCTTTGTGCTGCGTAAGGCCCTGGAACTAGGCTTGACCATCGTATTGGTCATCAACAAGGTGGATCGGGCAGCTTCTGACCCGGCTCGGGCCATTGATAAAGTGGTGGATCTGTTTATTGAGCTTGGCGCTGACGAGCATCAGCTGGATTTCCCGGTGGTATACGCCAGTGGCTTGGCCGGAACCTCCGCCCTGACCATGGATGAACCGCTGGAAGCGGGCAAGCACGATCTGAAGCCCTTGATGGAAACCATCATCCACCGCATCCAGTCCCCGCCCGGCGACAAGGAGGCCAGCCTGCAATTACAGGTTTCCACACTGGATTACAACGACTACCTGGGCCGCATTGTCATTGGCCGTATTAAGCGGGGTCAAATCAAAACCGGTCAGACCGTCTCTCTCTATCAACGAGACGGCAAATTGAGCCAGCACCGGGTTTCCAAGCTGTTTGGCTTCCAAGGGCTGAAGCGGATTGAGATCGATCAGGCCGAAGCCGGGGATATTGTGGCTGTGGCCGGTATCCCGGAAGTACAAATCGGGGAAACCCTGACTGATCCGAACAACCCGGAAGCGTTGCCGCTGATCAGCATTGAAGAACCGACCCTGAAGATGACCTTCTCGGTCAATAACAGCCCTTTGGCCGGTCGGGAAGGCAAATTTGTCACCTCTCGCCAGTTGAAAGACCGCTTGTGGAAAGAAGTGAAAAGCAATATCAGCTTGCGGGTAGAAGAAGGGTCTACCACCGATAGCTTTGTGGTCAGTGGCCGGGGCGAATTGCACCTGAGCATCCTGATTGAGACCATGCGTCGGGAAGGATACGAATTCCAGGTGTCCAAGCCGGAAGTACTGACCAAAACCGTGGATGGTCAACTGCAAGAGCCCTTTGAAGACCTCATTTTTGACGTGCCCGATGAAATGACCGGCAGTTGCATTGAAAAACTCTGCCAGCGCAAGGGCGAATTGCGCCACATGGAAAACTCCGGCGGGCGCACCGTGGTGGAATTCAAAATACCCTCCCGGGGCTTGCTGGGCTTCCGCAGTGAGTTCATCCGCATGACCAAAGGTCAGGGTATGATGACCCACGCCTTTAGCGAATTTCGTCCCTGGGTGGGAGAAATTGGCAGCACCCGCAACGGGGTACTGGTAGCCAGTGAACCGGGTGAAACCACCGCTTACGCCCTGAAAGGGGTGGAAGATCGGGGTGTGTTCTTCGTCAAGCCCCGTCAAACCGTCTACAAAGGGATGATTGTGGGTGAGAACAACCGCCCCCAAGACCTGGTACTGAACGTGTGCCGCACCAAAAAGCTGACCAACATGCGCTCCGCCGGGGCCGATGTGCTGGAAGTGCTGCAAACGCCGGTGGAAGTGACCTTGGAGTTTGGCCTGGATTACATCGAAAACGATGAACTGATGGAAGTCACTCCGCAGAACATTCGTTTGCGCAAGGAAAATCTGGATTTCAAGCGCTCCACATAACAAAAAACGATTGAAAACTGAAACCCCGCTCTCATTGTGAAAGCGGGGTTTCAAGCGTTTTAGCCGATCTGCCGTTACGGTGCTTTACACTGCGTTCGCCTAGGGATGGGCAGCTCGCCACAATTGCAGAAACTCCCCCGTGGCCCGTCCTCCCACCAGAGCCACCAGCTGAGGCTGCACCAGCTCAGTATTCACGCCCGATTCCAAATCTTCCAGCACATGCAGCACTTGATGATTAATGACCTGCTGGCGGGCTTTAATCTGCTTTTTATAACGGTGTTCCAGATACACATGCGTGCCAATACTCAGCAAAGTAACCCCGCTGCCCACCACGCCCATGATAGAGGCCCCTTTACTTTCACGGTGGCCGCCGCCATGCTCGTCCTCAACACCACTTTCAGCCCGATTCAGGGTCGCCAATCCCGTGACGCTTTGGGCCAATCCCAAGCCACTCACTCCCGCAATACTGGCCAAAAACAGGGTATTGGACGTGCCCATCTTTTTAACCAGATGCTTCAATTCAGCGTCCCGACGGTAGGCCATAGACAATAACAGGTTCCCCCACAGGCTGTCGGTGACCTCCGCTTCGGGATCGCCAACTTCGTTCGAATTTAGCAACTGCCCCACCCCTGCGCTGGATCCCTCATGATGGGCCAATACGCGCTCATTCGCTTCAAGGGTAACAACCGCCCCCGATTCTTCCCCTACCGGTTCCGCCCCGGCCAAACCGGCACACACCGGCAGCGTCCAGAATCCGACAATGATAGCCAAGGCCACTATCCGCCGCCCCCAACCCAATCCAAAATGCATCATGAATCATTTTCCTTCCAGCCCAAAATGCCTAATTCCGAAATCCATCATAATGCAACAATGATGAAATTACAAAATAGAATTGCAAGGCAACAGGAAATCAAAGTGAAAAAGCAGCGGCTGTGGTCTTGTAATTAGCGACTGGCCGCTTTGCGCAACTGGCGGGTTTTGACCAAATCGTACATCAGGGGAACCACATACAGGGTCAGGAAGGTGGCCAGCAACATACCGCCCACAATGACCGCGCCCAAGGGCTTTCGACCATCCACACCCGCCCCCAGGCCAACAGCGATGGGAATGGCCCCAAAAATCGTGGCCACCGAGGTCATGACAATGGGACGGAAGCGAATACGAGAGGCCTCAATGACCGCTTCCCGAGGAGACTTGTGCGGCTCCCGCTCCAGAATCTGGTTGGCAAATTCCACAATCAGAATCCCGTTCTTGGTGACCAAGCCCACCAGCAACACCAGGCCAATCTGGCTGTAGACGTTGAGGTTGTACTTCACCGGCACCCAATCGGCAAACATGGGCAGCGCTTTCAGGAGCATGGGCCCATAAGACAGCACAAACAGGGTCAGCACCGCCCCAGCCACGGCCAAGGGCACTGTCAGCATCACGATCAACGGATCGCTGAAACTCTCAAACTGGGCGGCCAGTACCAAAAACACAACCAGCACCGCCAGGCCAAAGGCAAAGAAGGTGGCCGAGTTGGCGTCGAAAAACTCCTTGGCCTCCCCTTTCCAGGCAATGCGCATCCCCGGGGTGATTTCCTCTTGCGTAATGCGGCGCAGTTTTTCCAGTTCGCCGCCCAAGCTAACCCCAGGAATGGGAATGAGGGATGCGCTGATGGTGGCGGCCCGCATGCGGTTGTAATGGTTCAACTCCTTGGGGGCCACGGCCTCCGAGTACTCCAGCACATTGGACAAGGGCACCAGCATGCCATCCCGGCCAGCCACATAAATGTTGGCCAGTTGATCCGGCGTGGCCCGCAGTTCCGGCAGGGCCTGCACCATCACGTCGTAACGCTTGCCGTTGTACTGAAAGGTTGATAAATCCAGACCACCCAGCATAATCTGCATGGTGCGGGCGGTATCCCGAACAGACACACCCAACAGCGAGGCCTTTTCCCGATTGATACGCACTTCCAGCTGAGGTTTGTTCAGCTTCAGGTCAGTATCCACGTTGACCATAAAAGGCACTTCCTTGGCCAAACGCCCGATAATCTTGTTGATCACCCCGTCCAGCTCCTTAATGTCGCCATTGGTCTGTACGGCCATCTCAATGGGCTTCCCAAAGGATTGCACCGGGCTGGATGGTGGGCTAATGGGGAACACAAAGGCCTCGGGAATACTGAGCAACTGGGGCATGACCATGTTCACAATGGTGTCCTGCTTCAGCTTACGCTCTTCCTGGGATTGCAAATCCACGAACATAATCCCGCTGTTCACCTGACCGGGCCCTGTGGCGGCCAAGGCAATGACCGAGAACAGATTTTCCACGCCGGGCATCTTCATATAGACCTGTTCCGCCTTGCGCACGGCCTTGTCCGTGTAGTCAAGGGTGGAGCCTTCCGGGGAGCTGACAAACGTCAGAATCGAGCCCCGATCCTCAGTGGGCAGGAACTCCCGGGGAATCAGGTTGTACAGCGCCCCACACACCACCACCAAAATAGTGACGGCGGCAAACACCAGCCACTTCAAATTCATCACCTTGCGCAGGGTCGCTTCAAACAGGTTGGCACACCCTTCCACAAAGGCATAAAAGACATCCAGAAGCCCTTGAACCGGGTTCCAGCCACGCTTTCCCTGAGTATGCTCTGCTTTCAGCATGCGGGCGCACAACATGGGGGTTAAGGACAGGGACACAAAGCCTGAGATCATGACCGAACCGGCCACGACCACGGCGAATTCTTTCAAAATACGGCCCAGCACCCCACCCAGAAAGATAATGGGCAGGAACACGGCCACCAACACGGCCGTGGTAGCGATAATGGCGAAGCCGATTTCCTCAGTGCCTTTGACGGCAGCCTCCATGGGCTTTTCCCCGTCCTCAATGCGGCGATAAATGTTCTCCAGCACCACGATGGTGTCATCCACTACCAAGCCAATGGTCAGCGTCAGGCCCAAAAGCGTAATGGTGTTGATGGTGTAGCCCAGAAAATACATGATGGTGAAGGTGGCCACCAAGGAAATAGGAATGGAAATGGAGGGGATAAAAGTAGCCTTGAGATTCCGCAGGAAAAAGAAGATGACCAGCACCACCAGCCCGAAAGCCACAAACAGGGATTCCACCACTTCATCAATGGAGCGCTGAATAAAGATAGAACTATCAAACGCCGCTTCCATGCTCAAGCCGGGAGGCAAGGTCTTGCGGATTTCCTGCACCTTGGCCTTGACCGCACGGGCCACATCCAGGGTGTTGGCCTTGGACTGCTTGACGATCCCCAGACCCACCGCCGGTTGTCCATTGAAACGCACCAGAGACCGCTCATCCTTGGCCCCGATGGCGGCATGGCCAATGTCCGAGAGGTAAACCGGCAAGCCGTTCACCCGCTTGATAATGAGGCGGTTAAACTGCTCAGGGGTTTTCAACTCCCCCTGGGTACGCACGGTAAATTCCCGATTGGTGCTTTCAATGCGCCCCGAGGGAATATCCACGTTGTCGGCCCGCAGCGCTCTCTCCACATCCAGGGCCGAGATCTGCCGCGCGGACATCTTGAGGGGATCCAGCCACAGGCGCATGGCGTATTCGCGCTCTCCGCCGATGATGACCGAACCCACCCCGTCCACGGTCTGCAACTGGTCGGTGATGAAACGATCGGCATAATCAGTAATCTGAAGCGGGGAATATCCTTTACCATACAAACTGAACCACATAATGGCGCTGGCGTCGGTATCCTGCTTGGAGATAATGGGCTCCTCGATATCATCGGGCAATTGCCCACGGGCCCGGGACACCCGATCCCGAACGTCCTGTGCGGCCACGTTCACGTCCCGCTCCAGCTCGAACTCCACAATAATGTTGCTGATGCCTTCGCGACTGACGGAGTTCAGGCTGCGAATGCCCTCAATGCCAATCAGCTCGTCTTCCAATCGCTCGGTAATGGTGCTTTCCATAATCTCGGCGCTGGCGCCCGGATAGACCGTGGCCACAGAGATAATGGGCGGATCGATGTCGGGATACTCCCGAACGGAAAGAAAGGAAAGGCTGACCAGTCCAAACAGAATCATCAGGACAGAAACCACGGTCGCCAGCACCGGACGCCGGATGGAAATGTTAGAGATCCACATGGTTACTTCCCTTTCATACCGGAGTCGGTAGAGGGGGCCGGATCTGGATTGACCGGAAGATTGTCACTGACCTTTTGCAAGCCGCTGACAATGACCCGATCGCCGGGACGTAGCCCGCTAACCACCTGTACTTTACCTGCTTCCCGGTACCCCACCGATACTTCCTGCAAGTGGGCCACATCAACCGGTTCCGATGGCTTTACCGGTTTTTCCTCGCCCTTGGCCGACGCTTTCTCTTTGCCCGCTTCGGCACGAGGCTGATAAATCTCGTGTCTGACCACATAAACAAAGGTCTTTTCGCCCTGAGGCACTATGGCTTCCTCAGGAATGACCACCGCATCGGGAATCACCCCCAAAGCCAGCGAAACATCACCCAGCAAGCCGTCCTTAAGACCAGAGGAAGCGGGCAACAAGGCTTTCACCCGGACAGTATGGGCATCGGGATCCACCACCGGATCCACAAAGTTGACCTGACCGGTCACCGTCTTGCCACCCAAGCCCTCAAATTTTACAACCACAGGCAAGCCCGGCTTCAGTTGGCTCAGGTAGCGCTCCGGGACGGTAAAGGAAATGCGAAACACTGAATTATCGACCAATGTCATTAACTTTTCGGTGGGGGCCACATAATCGCCCAAATCCACGTACTTGCTACCCACAATGCCCGAAAAGGGCGCCCGAAGCACGGTTTCCCCGGCCAGGGCCAGATTGTACTGGTAACTGGATCGGGACTGGGCCAGCGAGGAAGCGGCCTGTGCCGCACGAGCCTTGGCCGCGTTCAACTGCTGCAAGGCGGACTGGTAATCAGAGGCAGCCGATTGAAAGGCAGTGCGCTTCTGATCCAGTTCCAGCTGGGAAACGAAATCGTCCTGGTACAACTGCTCATAACGGGCCAATTCGGATTTGCTCAATTGCCACTTGACCCGGGCACTTTCTGCCTGGGCCTGAAACTGGCTAATACCCGCCTCTTGCTGCTCCACATTGCCCTGAGAAGCGGCAATCCCAGCGGCAGCTTGCTGCACCTGAGCCATTTGCTTGTCAGCCTTGAAGCGCATCAGCACTTGTCCCAACCTGACCGTGTCACCTTCTTTGACCAGAATATGACTGACCACAGCGGGGGTTTCCGTATTCAGATCAATCCGGTTGTTAGCCTCCAGGGTGCCCGTGGCCGCATAGTTGATCGTCCAGAGCTGTTGAGCGGCTCGGGTGGTTTCAACCACCGGCGGAGGCATTTGCCAGCCACCGCCGCCACCGGCGCAACCGGCCAGAGAGAGAGACAATGCCAAACCAATTGCTACTAGTGAGTACGGGAAATGCCTAAGGTGACTTGGTCTTTTGAGTAAATGCATCTGCTTTCATTCCGTTCAGGATGTGGGAGGAGGTAACTTCGCCAACGGCCTTCAACAGGCGCACTTGGGCTTCATTGAAATCGAAAATGGCGCGTACCACCCGCACCCGGGCAAGCGCCAAGGCGGTTTGCGCGTTTAAAACATCCACGTTGATGCCTAAACCAGCCTTGTAACGCCCAAACGAAAGACGATAGGCTTCCTCTGCCACACCCAGCAGCTCCTGTGCCGTAAAAATAGACTTGGCGCCAGCACGACTGTCCAGAAAGGCATTAATCACGTCAGTCTGGATGGCCCGTTCCTGTTCTTTCAGTCGCACCTTTTGCTGGGCCACCAGTAACCGCCGAGTGCGGTAATCCAGGGGAAGTGAGGTTCCCAAACCATTGAACAAGTTAGACTGCACGGCAAACCCGCCAAAACGACCCAAGCCCAACTTGTCGATTTCCGGGCCAGTACCGTTGATATAGGCTTGAAGCGTCACGGTGGGGATGGCGTCGGCCAAAACGGCTTTTCCTTCATAGCCAAGCGCCCGAATCTCCTGCTGAATGGCCTTCAGGGTGGGATTTTTTTCCATAGCCCGATTGACCAGTTGCTGGGTATCCACACTCAAGGGAATCAAAATACGGGCTTCCGCCCGCACCTGAGGAGGAAGCAAGGCCACATCAGGATCCAGATTCAATCGGCTGAGCAAATTTTGCTGGGCTTTGGCCAGATTATTCTCAGCGGTAATCAACTCTTGCTCCCGCTCAATCAACTGGGAACGGGCTCTCTCCAGATCCAGCTTGGTGCCCACGCCCGCTTTTAACCGAGCGGCGTTCAGAGCCACCTGACTCTGCACTTCCTGGATGTTGGCCCGCACGTTGGCCACATTCACCCCGGCGGCAATCAACTCATAGTATTCAATGGTGGCTTGGGTCAACTGCTCCTGAAGGGTTTGATTGAGCAGAAACTTGGCCTCACGGGCCCGCTGCTTGAAAGCCAATGCGGCAAACACATCACGCCCACCAGGGTTGATCACCCAGCTGGCCGTGGCCTGCGGCACAATTCTGGTCTGAAAGACCTGCAAGGTTTGGCTGCCAAAAATCTGAATGGCCCCCTGAAAGCGAGACTGGTTGTACGTTCCAGTCACATCCGGCAGCAAATCGGAGATGGAGCGGAAGAAGCGGTTGTTTTCCACCTTGGCGTTAATGGTCGAATCCTGTAAAAACAGGTTCTGCTTTTCCACCAGTTTTAAAACCGTGGGCAAATCCACCGGATATTCCTGCACTTTCACCACGGAAGCCGTTAATACCTTGTTCAGCAAAGAGCGCCCCTCTTCGAGCTTCTCCTCATCGAACAAATGAATCGGCTGTTGCTCCAGCGCCTGAATATCCTTAGTCACAGGCGGGGCAGCGTTGGGGAAATTACGATCAGCGGCCCGCTCCTCTGGTGCAAGCGTGTCGTCAGGTGTGGCGGTATTTGGTTTTTGAGGCGGGTACACAGACTGGCCTGGCATCGATTGCTGAACTGGCGCGATTTGCGGAGCAGGCAAAGCTTGAGCTTCCTGAGTGAGCCCCTCAGGAGCAATACTCTCAGGGCTTGCCGCAAAACTACCGGCTGCGTTAGAGAGAAATCCAGCCAGCGCAATAAGACAAAAAAGGCGAAGTGAGAGGACAAGTATCGGCATCAAACGTTCCAATGATAAGGCTTTTAGACGAATTTAGGGATCAGCTATTCTAAGCCTACTGTACTAGACTATTGCGGATTTGGCAAATAGAAACTGAATAGGGTAACGCTAATTGAGGGCGGGGCGGGCCGATTCCTCCAGGCGTTTCAGGTATTGCCCCAGCGCGTAGGCCATATCCCCCCGGGTCATGGGCTTCAGGGGACTGAGAGAACCGCTGTCACCCACATCGATGAAACCGCTTTTCAAGGCAGTCACCAGAGCTTTTCTGGCCCAGGCCGGAATTTGCCCGGCATCGGAATAAGGGGCCAAAATGGTGTCAATGGTTTCATCATCATACTGCTGAACCCCGTAAGCCTGGGCCATGATCGAAAAAGCCTCTGCCCGGTTAATGCGCTGATTGGGGTAAAAATAGCCGGGACGATAACCCTTCATAATACCCAGGCGCATCACGGTTTCAATGCTGGGGGCGGCCCAATGATTGGTGGGCACGTCCTTCAGCGTCTCTGGCTGTTCAGCATTGCTCTTGCGGGAATCTAGCTGAAAGGCTTTGGTCAGCACCGTGGCCAGTTCCGCCCGAGACAGCGGACGTTGGGACTGGAAATTTCCCTTGAGATCGGGCTGCATCCACCCGGCGGCTTGCACCATCTCAATGGCCTCTTCACGACTGATTTTGGCTTTGGGCACTCGCTGATCCCGCCGGACTTGAGCGTCCTCCACGGACTGAGATGGTTCGGTGGCCGGTTGTTGATCAGTCGGAGACTCCTGAGCCAAAGCCAGCAAACCCATCACTGCCATCCAGGCCATGAGGGATAAGACACCCAGACTCAACCAGCGTTTGCCCGGCACTTGCAAGGATTTCATCTCAATACTCTCCGAATTAAAAAACCAGATAATCGCAACTCAAACGTACTGCGCATCATCCTAACACAAAGTGTCTTGACCTCAAGCACAGAGAAAGCGCCATCGACCACGGACAGCGCTTCCCGGTTTTGATTTTTACGCCACCTTAAACGTCCAGGTTTTTGACCGTGGCAGCGTTGGTTTCAATGAAGTTCCGACGAGGCTCCACCCGTTCGCCCATCAAGATATCAAACATTTTGTCGGCAGTGGCCGCTTCATCAATCTCTACCTTCAGCAGAGTGCGGGTTTCCGGGTTCATGGTGGTATCCCACAGCTGCTGGGGCATCATTTCACCCAAACCTTTAAAGCGCTGCAACTGGGTGCCTTTTTTACCCCGTTCCTCGACAAAGAACTTCAAGTCTTCCACGGCCTGAATTTCCCGTTCTTCCTTACCGCCAATGACCAGCAGCAGGGGCCGTTGCTCGGTGGGCAAGAACGGTTCCACTTTGGGGCGCAATTCCCGCAGACGCTCAAACTCCAGACAATCCAGAGACTCCACGGAAATCCGCACAAAAGAGTCGGAATCAGAAGCGCTGGTTACTTTTTCAGGATCATCAATCAGCAAGACATAACGATCCGTTTCCGGGTGAGACTCCACGCTGAAAGTATACTTGGGGAACTGGGCCTTCATCTTGCCCAAGAGCCCGTTGGCAGCTTCTTCACTGGCCAGCTCGGAGGATTCAACCTTGTTCTCCAGCAGCCAGAACAACAACTCGTTGGGCAGATACTTGAACAGCGGGTAATTCCGGGCCGACAGGTACTTGTTGATATCGGACAACATGGCCTTCAGGCTGTCTTCTTTCACCGAGACCTTGCGATCTTTATCAAACAGCTCCAACCCAGCCACACCCCGATCGGTCATCATACGATCCAGTTCCCGATCGTTGTACAGGTAGCGCTCTTCTCGCCCAATGGTCACCTTGTAAAGCGGCGGCTGAGCGATGTAAACAAAGCCGTTTTCCACCAAAGGGCGGGCATACCGGAAGAAGAAGGTGAGCAGTAGCGTCCGAATGTGCGCTCCGTCCACGTCCGCGTCGGTCATGATGATGATTTTATGGTAGCGCAAGCGCTCCATCTCAAAATCTTCTTCGGTTCGGGAAATACTGATGCCCAGCGCCTGAATCAGACTTTGAATCTCGGTGTTGTTGTAAATTTTATCCAGACGGGCCCGCTCCACGTTCAGGATCTTGCCTCGCAGGGGCAAAATAGCCTGGAACATGCGGTTTCGGCCTTGCTTAGCGCTACCACCAGCGGAGTCACCTTCTACAATGTAGATTTCGCAGCGTTCCGGTTCCCGGTTGGAACAATCGGCCAGCTTGCCGGGCAGGGTGCTGCTTTCCAGAACGGTCTTGCGACGTGTCAATTCCCGAGCCTTCCGGGCGGCCTCCCGGGCCTGCAAAGCCAGCACGGCCTTGGAAACGATCATTTTGGCGTGCTTGGGATTTAACTCCAGCCAATCGGCCAGCTTGTCACTCATCACGTTTTGCACGATGCCCTGCACTTCGCTGTTGCCCAGCTTTTCCTTGGTCTGGCCCTCAAACTCGGGGTTGGGCACCTTTACGCTGACGATGGCGCTCAAGCCTTCACGGATGTCATCGCCGCTCAAGTTGGCTTCATTGTCTTTAATCACGTTGTTTTTACGCCCGTATTCGTTCACGATACGGGTCAGGGCGTTCCGAAAGCCGGTCAGGTGGGTGCCGCCGTGGTGTGTATTGATGTTATTGGCAAAGCTCAGCACCGTTTCCGAATAAGAATCGGTGTACTGAATGGCCACTTCCACCTGCACCCCGTCCCGGGTGTCTTCCACGTAAAATGGCGGGTCAAAAATGACGGTTTTATTTTCGTTGAGGTAGGAGACATAACTGCCAATCCCGCCCTCGTAGTGGTAAACCTCGGTCTTGTCGCTCTTTTTATCGGTAAAAATCAGCTTCAAGCCTTTGTTCAAAAAGGCCATTTCCCGCAAGCGGGTGGAAATCACGTCACAGTCGATGACGGTGGTCTCAAAAATATCGGCGTCCGGCCAAAAGCTGGTGCGGGTACCGGTAATGTGGGCCTCGCCCACCTTTTCCACATCGTGCTGGGGTACGCCCCGCACGTAGGACTGCTTCCAGGTGGCTCCTTCCCGGTAAACTTCAACCACCATTTTCTCGCTCAGGGCGTTGACTACAGAAGCGCCCACGCCGTGCAAGCCCCCGGAAACTTTATAGCCGCCATCGCCAAACTTCCCGCCGGCGTGCAGGACGGTATGCACAATTTCCAGGGCGGATTTACCGCTATCGGCCTTGACCGAAACCGGAATTCCCCGGCCATTGTCCTGCACAGTCACGCTGTCATCTTCGTTCACCGTAATTTGAATCTCAGTGCAATACCCGGCCAAGGCTTCATCCACGGAGTTATCCACGATTTCGTAAACCAGGTGATGCAAGCCCCGTTGGCTGGTGGAGCCAATGTACATACCGGGCCGCAGACGAACCGCTTCCAGCCCCTCAAGTACACGGATCTGATCGGCACCATAAGAAGACTGGGATTGGGTCATAGTGGGAACGCTCTCTATCATGGACGGTATCCTGTGATTTTATCGCAACCAGAGTGGCAGGTCACAAAAACGGCTCATTGCCATTGGAGTTGACTTCGAACAGAACGACGAGTAAACGCGGTTCATAGTTGCGGGTTACCGGTCGCCGGAAGGGCGAAGTCCAGACGCAAAGCTCAAAACGGACTTACCATCATAGCGCTGCCTTGAAAAGAGGACTCAAGCGGACTCAAACCGAACAATTATGAAGCCATAAACCTTTTGGCAGGTACGATTATAACACGGGCACCCGGCAATCCCAAGGTGGGCCAAAAGCGATTGTAACAAGGCGTTTCACAATAGCCGCCGATTTTAAACCGTTTTTTTCCCCGCTTTTCCCGCCCGCGGCTTCACATCCACCTTGCAGCAAAAGTCAGCCACCGGGCAGACATCACAATGGGGGCCAATGGGGCGGCAAATCTGCTGGCCGTGCAGCACCATCATGGTGTTAATCACGCTCCAGTAGGGGCCGGGCAAAATCTGGCGCAGCACCATTTCCGTTTCATCCGGGGTTTTGGTTTGCACATACCCCAGCCGGTTACAAATACGGTGGACATGAATATCCACGCAGATGGCAGGCAGCCCGTGTCCCAGTCCCACAACCAGATTGGCCGTTTTCCGACCCACGCCCTTCAGGGTCAGCAATGCCTCAATGGTGTCGGGCGTGGCCCCACCAAAGTCGTCCAGCAGTTTTTGGGAAAATTCCAGAATGCTCTGGGCCTTGGTTTTGTAAAAGCCCACCGGGTAAATCAGCTCGGCGATTTGAGAAACGGGCAGCTTGACCATTTTGGCCGGGGTATCGGCGTGGGCGAACAAGCGTTCGCTGGCGGGCATGGTCACTTCATCCTTGGTTCGCAAGCTCAGAACGCAAGCCACCAAAACCTTGTAAGGATCGTGCTGAGTGAGTTCCCCCATGGGGTGGTAGTGATAGGTTCGGGTCAGGGTCTCCAACACCTGGCACATGCTATGGGTGTCCAGGGTGCAAGCGGATGCAGTCCGCACAACGGTCTTTGGAACAGACTGAGCCTTGCCCGCACGAACTGAACCCTTGGCGGTCGGGGTTTTCGCCGATTTCCTGGAAGCGGACTTTTTAAGTGATGACTTTGGATCTGGTTTGGCCGACTTTGGCGACAGGGACTTGGCGGGCATAAATTGTGCCTCTGGGACTCACAAACACGCCCCTATTTTACGCCAAAGATAGCGGCCCAAAGATAGCGGGCCAAAGATAACCGGGGTTCGCCTAACTACACCGGGGGACGTTGGACACCCACTGATTGGGATTCACCGGCAGGCCGCTGGCGTACAGGCCCCAGTGCAAATGCGGCCCGGAGGCAAAACCGGTCGATCCGACGTAGCCGATGGTCTGGCCTTTTTTGACCGTCTCACCCGGTTTGACCGCCAATTTGGACATATGGATATAGATCGACCCGACGCCTTGGCCGTGATCCAGGCCCACGGTGCCGCCATGCAAGCGGTACATGGTGGCGATTTTCACCACGCCAGCCGCCGTGGCCCGAATGGGGCGCCCAGCCGGGGAGCGCAAGTCCACCCCTTTGTGGTAATCCCCGGTGGATACACCATTATGGTAGCGCTTCACCCCAAACGGGGAATTCTGGCAATCCGTGGTGGGGCTGATAAACGGCTCTTCCCAATAGCGCACCGAGCTGACGGTGTCTTTCAGGGCCTGAATGGCTTCCAGTTCACCCGGCAAGGGCTGAAGTCCCGCCGTGCTTTTGCTCACGGAAACATTCTGGGTTTTGTAGCGCCCGTCCTGAATGGTCACATTGGTGGTCTTAACCGGCACCCCGGCGGCGTTATAAATAGAGAGTGGATACACGCCGGGCTTCTCGTAAACCGAAACCGGCAACAGGGCTAGTAACTGGCCATCCTTCTGACTGAACAGGCGAGCCTTGCGCCCGGCCAGGGTGGCGTAGGCGTAATCGTTTGTGCCCAGCTGCATGCCAGTGGCATGTTGCAAAGTCACTTTCAACACCTCGCCCTGTTTCACCGTGCTGGCCGATTTCAATTGGAGGCCCTGGGCGGCGTTCGCGGCTCCGGCGCTAGTGGCCACGGCATGCGTGGCCCAGGGCCTTGCGGAAGGATGCGCCTGCGTGGCAGCCGGGGTCAACTCAGCGTTTTCAGTAGACGCGCCCGGTAAGGGAACCGGCTGGGACTGGGCAAACCAGGAACCCGCCACGAACATCATTAAAGCCATTGGCAACAAGCCATATCGTTTCACGCCCAAAGCACACGCTCCCAAATATTTCGTACAGCCATCCATCCAGCTCTGGCGCAAATGGCGCAAACCGGAGAGAGCTTTTTATTTATTATAACGAGGCGACTCCCATCCGGCCAAGGGTGAACCTGCCCCCGGTTTGTAGTACCATAACCCATAATCGATTTCGGACAAAATGCCCGCGTCCGGCCCGGCCCGGTATCGGCACCGTTTCCCCCATCTACCCACCCCACCCCTGTTTGAAAAGGATTTCCCCATGTTTGTTGATAAGGCCACCATTCATATTATGTCCGGCTCCGGCGGTAACGGCATGGTGGCCTGGCGACGGGAAAAATACGTTCCCTTTGGCGGCCCGGCGGGAGGAGACGGCGGTCGGGGTGGCGACGTTTTTATTGAAGCCACCAGTAACCTGAACACGTTGATGGACTTCAAATACATGTCCATTTTCAAGGCCGAAGACGGGGAAAAGGGCGGCATTAAAAATATGCACGGCAAAAACGGCAAGGATCTGACCATCCGGGTGCCTTGCGGCACCATTATCCGGGACGCCGACAACGGTGACGCCATCGCCGATCTGCGGGAACCGGGCGACCGGGTGCTGGTGGCTGCCGGTGGCCGAGGGGGACGGGGCAACTCCCGGTTTACCTCCTCCAAGCGACAGGCCCCCCAGTTTTCGGAGCCCGGCGAACCGGCCATTGAACGGAATCTGGAGCTGGAATTAAAACTATTAGCGCAAGTGGGCATTATTGGTCTGCCCAACGCCGGAAAATCCACCCTCATCAGCGTCATCAGCGCTGCCAAGCCCAAAATCGCCGATTACCCCTTCACCACCTTAGTACCCAATCTGGGCGTGGTCAAAAAGCCCAATGGCGATGGCATTGTGGTGGCTGATATTCCGGGTTTGGTGGAAGGGGCCAGCGAGGGAATAGGATTGGGTCACGAATTTTTGCGCCACGTAGAGCGTACCCGGCTGCTGTTGCATCTGGTGGATCTGTCCGCCCCGGAAGACACCCTCATTCCCAACTTCGATTTGATCAATACCGAACTGGCCAAGTACAGCCAAAAACTGGCCCGAAAACCGCAGGTGGTTGTCCTTTCCAAGATTGACGCCGTCCCTGAAGAGGTCCTGGAGCATTACCGGGCAGAGCTGGCCCAGAAAACCCAGGGCCTGGTCTTCGCCATTTCCTCCGTCACCCATCAGGGCATTGAGCCCCTGCTGCACCATGTTTTCCGTATGCTGGATGAACTGCCGCCAGATGAGGAAGTGGTTCCCTTGGTGGCTGATTTACGGGCCTTTGACAACGATGACAGCCACTTTGAGATTCATCGCAAGGGCAAGGTGTTTACGGTGGTCAGCGGTAAGATCGACCGCCTGTTCAGCGTGACCGACATGAAAAACCGGGAAGCCTCTCAGCGCCTTATGAACATCATCAAGGCCATGGGCGTTTATAAGGAACTGGCCCGTCAGGGCGCCGAAGAAGGGCATATTGTGCAAATGGCCGGGCTGGAGTTCGATTATTACCCGGATGATGAAGACGCCATGGCCCTGCCCCTCTCGCTTGAGGATTAAAAGTCGCCTCAAAAAGGGGAGGCTAGCTCCTCAAGGCGGTTGTAACTGTTTGAGAACAGCGAGCTAAAAAGAAGGCCGCTTGCAAACTCTGCACCGAGCCATGCTCTGGCATGTTTGAGCTTTAGGCAGTTTTACAAAGGCCTTGAGGAGCTAGCCTCACCGAAGCCCTGATTGAGCAGTCCCCCCATGCATCAGGGCATTGCGGTTGTCCAGTTCCAGAATGATCCGAATCAGCAGATAAGCCACTTGTATGGCCATCACGGAAACCCCACCCGCCGGATGCAGGCCCACGGACTGTTTCCCGGATGGCTGTTTCCCGGATTGCGCGGGCAACCCTGATGAATTTTCATCTGGCGACAAAGAAGACCCCGGTGCGTCCCCCAATGCGTCCCGACTAGCTTGCCCTGAATGGTGGCCTGTATTTTGGCCGAGATGTCCGCTAGCGTTGGCCGTAAATAGCAAGCGAACGGGCATTGCCGCCGTAGCGGCTTCTTGCAGGCCTGCTTCGATAGCTTGCAAATAAGGCACCGCTGCGGGCTGATGCGCTATCACGGCCTGCCAGTTACCGGCAGGCTTGTCCGCATCCGGCAAAATCACCGCCCGAAACGATCCCAAGGTCAGGGTTTCCACATACACCACCAGTTGAGGCTCCGACGATTCGGTGCTGCCTTCGCCCCCCGACTGCGGAGGTTCAAAACGCAAGGTAAAGGCCTGCGGCGGGTGCAGGGGATAAAAGGGCAGGTACAAGGTCACCGTGGCGTCCAGGGCCCCTTGCGGCCCCTGCTTGATTTTATCGGCCAACTCGCCCAGCCCCTGCATCAATGTACCGACATCCCCAGATCCCGCCATGGCCGCCGGATGGGCCTGTAACAACTTCAACAGTTTTTGCTGGGCCTGATCCACCCGCCCTTGTAAAAAATCCTGTAAGGCCTCCAGTGGAATTTTCGATTCTTCCTGCATCAACGCTTCCAGAAGGGCTTGCCCCAAGGCCGGTTCCTGCTCCGATAACAAGGCCAGCAGCTGAATCATCTCTTTTGGCAACTGAAATAAATTCCGCAACAGCTTGGCCAAATCCTCAGCGGGCAAAGCCAAAGTCCCCGCCCCCAGCGCCACCAGGGATATGGCCCCAGCAGGAAGCCCTATGGCACCTTGGGATGCATAATTACCCGTTCGAGCCTCCCCAGCCAAGGCAGGCGGGCTGGCCGGTGCGGCCTCAGGCTCTTTCGGCTTACCCCGAGAGGAGGCCGGTTGCCCGGAAGGCCTAAAGTTGGGGCCTATAAAACTCACAAGCTCATTCACTCCACGGTTAGACAACACCGCGTCAGAGGCGAACCGTCCATAGTACCGTTCACCGCCACGGGCAGCAGGGCGCTTTCCGAATTATCGGCCAAACCGTTCAAAAGTTGAGCCCGCTTTCAATCGGTTTTTGCGCCCTGAGTATCACAGGCCCTTCCGGCCATGCGGGCCCATGATAGCCTGAACAGCCTGACGGCCCGATGGCACCATCGGCCACACACACCAAAGCCCTGCTCCCTCCCACAAGCACTTTAGATTTTAAGAAAACCACTTGAGAATAATTCTCAACCTTGCTATGATATTCACGAATTGAATCAATAAATATTCACTGGTGGGCGATCCATCGCACTAACCCCCGGTGGCTTCTTTCCCCTCTTCTTGTAATGCGGGAATGGCTCTGGTTTTCATATATGTAGTGAGGACAATTTTAATACTCCGTTAACCCCGCAGCGATATTCTGAACGGGGAAAGACTCAGCGAGAAAAGAATCAGCGCTGAACAACGGTTCGTACAAAGTGTGGTCTCGCCCAAGAGGCCTACTTTCTTCTGGCTGCCTACTGTTTGCTTCCCATTTGCTTGCAACTATCGCCATAAAGGAGCTTGCATGCCCCACCTACAGCCCCAAGCCCCAGCCAACCCCACTCAGGCCGAACAGTTTCTGGATCGGATGCGGCAGATGAGTCCCGGCGCGGAGCAAGCCTTTCGGGAGATTTACTCCCAAGCGCCCCGTAAAACTGGCCTTGGCGAGAACACCCACAATCTGCCCAGAGGCCATCACGTTCGCCACGCCATGATAGCCGCCCTGACGCACCCCGAAATCGCTTACTGGAGCCGCATGAATCTGGCGGTTCGGGTCGCCCGCAAGTTGGCCCAAACCACAGGCCAACACCCTACAGCGCAGCGACTGGAACAAACCCTGGAAGCCTTTCATCGGGCAGCGGACGCCTTTGTGCTGAACCAACCACTGACCGAACCGAACGCACCTTACTTTCAGTCCGTCTTACCAGATGTTTCACCCGCACAGCCAGCCTGGTGGGCAATCCAAGAGGGCGGTCTACCTCCCGAAGCGGTCAGTCAGATTCAACAATTCAAGGCCCGGGTCATACCAGGCTTGGTTCAGCGGATTCGGGGCCGCAGTATTGCCTGAGCATAGACACTAAACCCAAAGTAAACGTGCGGTGAAAGGGGCAATAGGCCCTTTTCCCTGTCTAACAGCGCCGGTTCGCTATTTCAAAACAACTGAAAGACTCCACTCCCAAAGAAAAAAGGATCGCCAATCCAAAAACGGGCTCCCTGTAACCCAAGGAGCCCGTTCCAGGATGTTTAAAGAACTAGTTCCAGTTGGCCAGATAGCTGGGGTCGGTGGTGGTGGTGGTTAAGGTAATGGCCGAAGACTGTGGCGTAATACCAGCCAACTGACCACCGGTAGTAAAGCGACCGTTGGCGAACTGCCAGAAGGTAATCCGACCCTGTGCGCCGGGACCGTCGGGATCCAGGTTGAACGTCACCGCATGGGTGGTGGTTGTTCCGTTCAAGGTCTGGGCGGTATCCCACTGAAGCACGCCCCCGTTGTGCAATCTCATGCAGGGTAAAGTAACGGTACAGGTCTGCAATGCTTGACCACTGGTGGCATCACTTAACGTACCCGAAGTGGTGGTGGACACATAGTTAAAATATTGGGTCAGGTCACCGGGCTTCACCGTGCTGGCCACCCCGTTGTTCAGGGTGTAGGTGGAAAAACCGGCCGAAATCATGGAAGCCACTTCCTTGGCAATGGCCGTGTTCTGACCGTTGGCTGAAGAGGTCAGGATTTTAGGAATGGTAAAGGTGGCAATGACCCCTAAAATGGCCAGAGAGATTAATAGTTCCGCCAAAGTGAAACCCTGATGACGCTCAGAAGCTTGATGACGCTTGAATTGTTTCATGATAAAGATGCCTCCAAAAAATGTTGTAAAAGATGTAATGCCTAATCCCAACTTACTGTATAGTCTAGCGTTCTTGCTCGAGTTTGGATAAATTTCGGGCTGCACTTGGCCCAAAAATCCACCAAACAATCTAGACGCTGCCACTGGAATCAGGCGGGCATCCACTCCAATATTTTTCGGGGTACAACGGCTCGGGGGGGTGATGACTGACCAGCAAAACCGGCTGTAGCGTTGATCCACCCACCAGCCTGGCAAAGTCACCAATATAATGGAATACCATCTGAGCATTCAGGCGGCTCAGTATGGCTCTCTCAAATACATGAACGTGCAAACTGTCCGCGGAAACGGAAAGCCCTACATCACGGGATAACAGCCGGTGGATAGAACCGGAAGTAGACCCCAGCAGGGTTTGGCCCAGAATTTTACCAGCCACCGTGGCGCAGAGTACCCAGCTAAGTACCATCAGGTAGGCAATGGGAAGCGATTCAAGCTGATGAAAAACCGTCATATGCTTTTAATCATCTCCGACAATCCGCGGGCCTGGGACAAAGCGAACCGTGCCGCACCCTGTTTTTTTGGATAAGCCATCTTTCAATGATTCATCTGGCAATGATTCATCTGGGGTGACTCGTTGCTTTATGGGTGTATCGTGTTGAGTTGGAAAAAACTGAAGCATTGCCGTTCCGTTTCGTTACAATCGTTTACAATAAGCCCTGTTCAGGACGTTACTTCTTGGGGGCAGGCGCCGCTGTGGATGGGGCAGCCGGGGTACCCGTCGGACTGGCCGAAGCATTGGGCGTGGCACTGGCCGTAACCCCGGCAGGCGTTGCCGCAGTGACAGCGGGGGTCACCGGGGCGGCCATTTCCACGGAAAAGTAATTGGCCCCAAACTTGCGCTCCAGCATCTGGATTTGCCCCTTGGCCTTGGCCCCGTAGGGGTTGCTGATATACCCCTGCGCCAGGTATTGAAACATTTCAAAGGCATCGTTATAAGCCTCCCGTTCGGAGAAAAGCATGCCTGCCTGATAAAGCGGTTTGGCCAACAGGGGATTTTGCGGGTACTGCTCCATCAAGTCCAGCAACTTGTATTTAATTGCCACCAACTTGCCAGCCTCCTCGGGAGACAACAAACCACGCCCCTGAATGCGCATCATCAGGTTGGTCAAGTCCGTGGCGAGGGGAGTGAGTCCCTTTTTTAATTCCGCCTGGGCAGCCTTGGCCTTCGCTTCAGCTTCAGCGGCGGCTTGGGCCGCCGGGTCTACTTTCGCCGCTTTCTTTTTGGCCTCGGCGGTCAAATCAGGAGCCCCTCCCCAGAGTAGGCAGGCCAACAGTACCAGAGCGGCACCCTTATGTTTAAAACCCAACGGACTTGGCATCAGGCTTACTCCTTCGTTTAACCGATTGGGGACCAGATAACTCGGTTATCGGTAGGAGAACGGAAACCTTGAGGGCAATTTCGCTCCATCAAATGGAGGATATTCAAACAATCGGGCAACCAGTCGGTTCAGGCACCCGGCTGGCTGAAAGTCTTTTCCAAAAGGAAAGGCCCCGAACGGCTTTGCCGATGAGGCCTATTGGCAATCCACAGGAGTTTCTTGGGATATTGAGATCCCTCACGAAGAGACCTCAAACGGATTGAGCAGTGCTAGCGCAAAAAGGCAGCGGACGGAGAATCCAGCAAACTCTGGGCCAATTCGTCCGTGTTAATGGAGCGCAGATACTCGTTAATTCTGCCGTTATCCAGCAAATTCTTGATTTGGGACACTTTCTCGGCATCAAAGGGAACCTGAATGCGCTGAGCCAATCGGCTGAAACGCATCACTTCCTTATCTTTCTCGTAAGCCCGTTTGGCTTCGTCCGAAATGGTGGCCTCATCCAGCAGCTTACCCAAACCTGCCGACTGACCCTCCCGAGCCGACTCCAGGTTGGTTTTTTCCACGGACTGCTGCCGATCAACGTTGAGCAGGCCATTGTCCTGAATTGGATTGGATTTCCCTGAAATACTATCAACCATAACTTCCTCGCTTATCCCTGTGGTTTGCGTGGATTAGAGTTTGTCGAACGGAGTGCCATCCACATCGCTTTGTTCGTTACAGTCCTAGTATGACAAAGGATGCCCCCGATTGCATTGATCCGCAGATCAATTCCGCCCCGGCCCAATGGTTGATTTTTAGTTCGACTTTTCAGAAAAGAGTCCTGCCATCAATGGATCTACACTGGCATGTTACAGGGCTTTTGACACTACAATAAAAAGAGTGTTACCTTCCTGAGGCGCTTTTCACCCTCCATCGTCTACAGGAGCCTTTGCCCGTGGGGTTTGACTCCATTGTTCAGTGGATGAGCATCTGCTGCAACCAGAGGCATACTGCCTATAGAATCCACATAAACCACCTCGTTTGTCCCTAAAAGGCTCAAGCCAACGGCTTTGGGTCTTTTTTCCTTTTTAGGCAGGCTCCTGTTGAGCCCTGTCCACATGCCTGCTACAGTGGGAGTGCTTGTGTTGCCTCTTTGCTTCACACGTTTCTGATTTCCGCATCACTCTGACCCCGGTCACTGACTTACTTATATATATATGTGTATGCGTTTATAGGCATCTACTTCCCTGAGGTTTCCTGATGAGTTTCACAATTGATAACCGCCCCACCCTTTTAGCCCGCAACCTGCTTTTTGCTGGTAAAAAAAGCAAATCCAAAGCACCCAACCAACCCGTTCAGACGCCGGCCGTCTGGGCCGTGGCCCCTGCGGGTTCGCAAGCCAGGCCGCAGGGCATCCCCAGCCAGCCAGGGAAACCTGTTAGCGAAGCGATCAGCCCCGCCCGCTCTGAGGCCAGTCAATCAACCGACGCCACGCCCAGCGTTTCGCCTGAACAGAAGGCCGAAACCCCAGAATCAAAGGTCCTGCCTGATCTGGACATCATCGAGAAGTCCGAGCTTTCCGAAAGCGAATACGCACGGCAGCAGGCACTGGAAGAAAAAGCCATGTTTGAAGCCATTGGCCGACGCTTCGCCATCCCCGGACGCGCCTTGAATTCCGCTGAAAATCACGCAAAATCCTGGTCCCGAACAGTAATCAACAAAACCAAAACCATCATTCACCAAACCAGGCAGTCGGTCAGCAAAAAAACAGCGGCCACCTTGCGATCCTGGGCCAACGCACTGGCCCCGGATCAAGCCTAAGCAAAGCCCCCCACAAAAGAACCCTCAAAGGTCAAGCACAGGGCAAAACCAAAATTCGGGCCAGGCTGTCTCCGTTAGGCCCTGCGATCAAAACGGGGATCCTGCCGCACGGTGTCCACCAGTTTGTGATGACTTTGCACCAGCCGCTGCAAATCTTCCTGCAAATCGTCCAAGGCCTCACTGGTTCGGTTCAGGTGGTTCATAATCGTGCCAGCGCCATGGGCGTCCATTTCCGTGGAGCGAATTTGCGTCAGCAAGTTTTGGTGAGTCTCTTTCCCTTGCAGGGCAGCAATATTCATATAATTCACCAATTGCAGCGTTTGCATCAGGTAATCCTGGGTGCTGTGAATGGCCTGCTGATAAGCCCGCTGACGGGCTTCGCTCACCGGAGCCCGTTTCCGTTCCCCTTTAGGGGTTCGGGCGGAAGACCCACTGTGCCTGGAGGCCAGAGAAATATCGCTGCCAAAGGAGCCAGTGCTTCGAGGCAAGCGACCATCCGATAACGATCGACTGGCGCGCGAGTTTTCTTGGGCCTGATTGTCTTGGGCCTGGTGATTCTGAGCTGGCGTGTACGGGGCCTGATATCCCCCAAACCAAGGCACATTCACAAAAGTAATCATTGCCAAACCTCCTGCTGCCAACAACTGAAACCAACAATTAAAAATCTACTAATAATAAGAATCCACTAGCAGAAACCGACCTATCCAAAATCAACGGAACTTCAGAATCCCTGCCAACCGGGCACGCCCATCAGTATCCCCAACGATCAACTCAAGGACGTGCGGCATATTGGCGACTCAAGAACGCTTTCACGAAGCCTTTCCAACTACCCTTCATAAAGGGGGTTCCACTTGAAGCAAGACAGTCGACTAACATGACCATCACAAAACCCACTTTGATAATCAGGGTGAATTGGGTGGTGTATCCCAGAATCGAGGGAGTGCCCTAAAGCAGGGCGATGGATACACGAAAACGAGAAATAAGTGGCGGAGCGGGGGAGATTCGAACTCCCGGTTGGCTTTAGACCAACACAGTCTTTCCAGGACTGCACCTTAAACCACTCGGACACCGCTCCAATAAGGGGGTCCCCTGGGAAGGGACGGAAACGCAAAATAAAAACGTTTCACAACCTGTGGAGAAACTATACCCAAAGGGATTTAAAATGTACACTCCCAAATTCTAAAAGTTCAGATTGAGGCTGCCCGTTTTCGGCGGGCGTTTTTTCCGCTATACTCCGCTCATGATGAGTAATCTTGATGCCCCTGCCCCCATGACTTCTCCCGAACAAGCGATAGAGAGCCTGCGCCAACAGCTGAACCGGCACAATTACCTGTACTACGTACTGGATCGCCCGGAAATTGACGATGCCGACTACGATCGGCTCTACCAACAACTGCTCGCCCTGGAGCAGCAAAATCCCACGCTGATTACCCCGGACAGCCCTACCCAGCGGGTGGGCCATGAGCCGTTGAAACTGTTTGAAACGGTCAAACACCCGGTGCGCTTGTACAGTCTGGATAACGTGTTTTCCGAAGCCGATCTCATTGCCTGGGAAAAACGGGTGGAAAAATTGCTGGACAAACCCGATAGTTGCATTGACTACGTGGCCGAACTTAAAATTGACGGGCTGGCAGTGACCCTGTTGTATGAAAACGGCCATCTGGTGCGTGGGGCCACCCGGGGCAACGGCACGGAAGGGGAAGACATCACCAGCAACCTGAAAACCATCAAAAGCATTCCCCTTAAAATTCCGGTCACCGGAGAGGCCAAAGTGCCGGATCGTGTAGAAATTCGGGGCGAGGTCTTCATGCCCAAAGAGGCCTTCATCCAACTGAATCAGGAGCGCAACTTGCGGGGAGAACCCGAATTCGCCAACCCTCGCAACGCCGGGGCAGGCTCCGTCCGGCAACTGGATCCCCGTATCACCGCCAGCCGCAATCTGGACGCCTTTTTCTACGGGGCGACCATTTTGGAGGCCGGTCAAGCCACCCCACCCAAAACCCATTGGGCCCTGTTGGAGACCCTGAGCGAGTGGGGATTTAAAACCAACCCCGGCAGGCAACACTGTCAGGGCCTTCAGGAAATCATGGCCTTTGTTCACCACTGGGATCAGGCCCGTCGCGCGTTATCCTTTGCCACCGATGGGGTGGTGGTGAAGGTGAACCCTCTCAGCTGGCAAGATGAGTTGGGATACACGGCCAAAAGCCCTCGCTGGGCGGTGGCGTTTAAATATGTGCCGGAAGTGCAGGAAACCCGGGTACTGGAGATTGAGTTCAGCGTGGGCCGTACCGGCGTGATTACCCCGGTGGCCATTATGGAGCCCGTGTTTATCTCCGGCTCCACCGTGCAACGGGCCACCTTGCACAACTTTGAGGAGTTGGCCAAAAAGGACGTGCGACCGGGCGACACGGTGAAGGTGCAAAAAGCCGCTGAAATTATCCCGGAAGTGATCGAAGTGGTATTGGAAAAGCGCCCGGCCTCAGCCAGCGAGCCAGTCACCCCGCCGGTTGAGTGCCCTGTCTGCCATGCCCCGGTGGTTTCAATTCCCGGGGAAGTGGCCTTGCGCTGCGGCAATCCCAGCGGATGTCCGGCGCAGGTTTTACGCCGCTTGCAGCACTGGGTGAGTAAAGGGGCGCTGGATATCGACGGCGTGGGGCCCGCCCTGCTGGAGCAACTGGTGGAAAGTGGCCTGGTGGAATCCCCGGCGGATTTGTATAAATTGAGCGTGGATGACTTTTTAACGCTGGAACGGATGGCCCTCAAATCGGCGGAAAACGCTTACGCCGCCATCCAGAAAAGCAAGGATCAGCCATTGGCCCGCCTCATTAATGGGCTGGGTATTCGGCATGTGGGGCAGGAAACCGCCATTTTGCTGGCCCAAACCTTTGGCAGTATCCCAGCCCTCAGCGAAGCCTCTTTGGAAACGCTGACCCAACTCCCCGGCGTGGGCGAGAAAGTGGCGGAAAGCATCGTGGTCTTTTTCGCGGAGGCAGGCAATCAGCAACTCCTGAACCAACTCCGGGACTCCGGGTTTTCCTTGCAGGAAACCCGGAACGATGCGGCCTCACAGGCAACCTCCACCCGCTTTCAAGATCAGACCTTTGTCTTGACTGGCACCCTGCCCACCCTGTCCCGTCAGGAGGCCAGCGATTTGATTCGGGCCCATGGGGGGAAAATTTCCGGCTCGGTCAGCAAAAAAACCGATTACCTGTTGGCTGGAACCGAGGCAGGCTCCAAGCTAGCCAAAGCGGCGCAACTTGGTGTTAAAATAATAAGCGAATCTGACTTGCGGGCAATGCTGGACTCAGCCGTTCCAGAAGGTGCTTCCCAAGGTGCGCCCTGAGCAATCCGGGGAGAGGAAGCTATGAAACCCAGACGACCTGCCCGGACAAACGGTTACCGAAGGCTATGCCAAGTCTCAGTCAGACTCACCCAACCCGTCTTTTTTTCCCATCCGTAAAGCGTTCCTCCGGCACCTGAAAGCGTTAACGTCCACCCTTGGCCAACCCACAGTGACCGGCAGGTAAATTGGAGAAACCATTCATGCATGTATTTCACTTCCGGGGGCTGTCCAGCGTCTTGGTGTTCCTGTTGGCCATTTTGGGCATTGTTCTGGTATTCCTGGCCCTCCCGGCTTCCTTCATGATGGTCTTGTGGAACGCCCTTGTGTTTGAAGGGGCCAAAGGGCCGGAAATCAACCTGTATCAGGGCTTCTTGCTATGGGGCATTGTGCTGGTCATCCTCAAACTGGTTTTCAAGCCGGAAATCCAGCTGGAATTCGTCAAATCCAATGCCAGCAAAGCCGGAAAATCCGCCAAGGACGCCACCAAATCCGTGGACGCCGAAGTGATCGCCCCGCTGGAAACGCAGGTGGATGATGCCCAGAGTTCAAAGCCAGAGCAAAAGTCTCCCAAACCCTAACCCCAAACCTAACAGAGGTGTTTGAAAAACCGAGCATTGTCCTGTGTACAGCGTGAGACGGCCTCGGCTATACTGACTTTGGAATGAATCGCCCGACTTTGTAACTGTTTGTATCGGTCATGCGGGGCTTTTTAGGCTGCTACTCGTATCGCAAATACTGGCAGGGCGTACAATAGAAACAGGGCAATTCTGAATCACGCCCACCCACAGGAGATTTATACTTGGCTTCTATCTGGCAGTTTCGGGACAATACCCACCGCTCAGGCACCCCTTTCCCCCAAGAGATACTGGATGCCACTGAAGGCTCCCCCCTGCTGGCCCAACTGCTTGCCAACCGGGGCTTGCGTACCCCTGATGCAATTCGGGCGTTTTTGAACCTGCAAGACTACCAACCGACCAGCGGCTGGGCACTGCCGGACATGGAGCCAGCCGTCAACCGCATTCTCAAGGCCATTGAAACCCAGGAACCCATTCTCATCTATGGAGATTTTGACGTGGATGGCATTACCGGCACCTCGGTGCTGTATGAAACGCTGAAAAAGCACCTGAAGGCCAACGTCAGCTTTTATATCCCCGATCGGGCCACGGAAGGTCACGGCTTGAACACGGCGGCGCTGGTTCGCCTGACCAGCTCCCGCAAACTCAAGCTGGTCATCACCACGGACACCGGCATTACCAACTTTTCGGAAGTCAGCCTGCTCAACGGACTGGGTGTGGACACCATCGTCACCGATCACCACGCCTTGCCAGAGAATCTGCCCCCGGCGCTGGCCAATATCAACTCTCAACGGCTGCTGACGGAAGTGGATCCCAACCACCCCATGGGGCACCTGTGTGGGGCCGGGGTAGCCTACAAATTGTGCGAAATCCTGCTGGAAAAGTCCCTGCCCGCCGACGAAGCCCAGCGGGCCGCCGAAAGCCTGCTGGACATTGTGGCCGTGGGCACCGTCGTGGATATGGTGCCTCTGGTCCATGAAAACCGCTGGCTGGTATACCGGGGTTTGCAAGTGCTGAATCGCAGGCAGCGTCCCGGGTTTAACGAAATCCTGGAACAGGCCGGGGCCAAGCCAGACGCTCCCATTACCAGTGAGACGCTGGGCTTCACCATTGGCCCCCGCTTAAACGCCCTGGGCCGCTTGGAACGAGCCGATCAAGGGGTGGAGCTGATTACCTCGCAAGACCCGGAGCGCATTCGGGTCATTGCCGCCCATCTGGAGTTTTTAAATCGCAAGCGCCGGGATCTCTGCGACCAGACGTATCTGGAGGCCGAAGCGCATTTGCAAAAAAGTGGCGGTCTGGATGACAAACGGGCCATTATTCTGGCCAGCCCGGACTGGAACCCTGGTATTATCGGCATTGTGGCTTCCCGGTTGATTGAAAAGTACCATGTGCCGGTGTTCATGATGGTGGTCGATGAGAGCAAGGCCGAGGTGCGCTGCTCGGCCCGATCCATTCCGGGATTCCACCTGCATGATGAATTGCTGGCCCTGGAGCGGTATTTTCTGGGGTTTGGCGGTCACGCCGGAGCGGGCGGCTTTGCCCTGAAGCTGGATCGACTGGAGGCCTTCAAACGAGACCTGCACCAGATTTGTCGCGCCAAAATCACCGAGGAACAAATGCGCCCGGTGGTGGAAGTCGACGCGAAACTGGTCTGGAGTCAGGTCAACCCGCACCTGCTCACCCTGATCGACAAGCTGGCTCCCTTTGGCATGGAAAACCCATCACCCAAATTCGCGCTGGAGAATGTAACCGTGGCGGCCCAACGCTTTATGGGAGAGGACGAGCGGCATATCAAGCTGGTCTTGGCCAATCCCAACGGGCATAAGGGAGAATCAAACACCCCCCTGGAAGCCATTATCTGGAACTTTGGCCGTAAAGAGCGCTTTGATGCCCGAACGCCCTACAGCTTTGTGGTGGTTCCGGGCCTGAACAGCTTTAACGGCACCACCAAAGTCCAGCTGATTATTGAGGATTACAAAACCGATCAGGCGGCCAGGCTCAGCACCGAAACGCACAGTAGTCCAGCGGCTGAGCCGGTCATGACAAGCGTCCAGCCCGCCAAGCCAGCGGCCATCAAGCCTGAAGTGAAAGACATCGGTAAACCCGCCCCCTTACAGGCAGAGTCCGAGAGCCAGCCCAGCGGGCCCCAATGGATCGATCACCGGGGGCGAGAGTCCATTGACGTGTTCATTGGCCAGTTGATGCTGCCTTTACAGGATCAACGCAGCGTTTTAATCTATCACGAGGGGAAAAAGCCGGATATTCCCTTCCTGAATGAAGGCCTGCTAAAAACCCGCACCCAACTCAGCCCAGCCCAGGAACTGATTCTGTGGGACTTACCGCCTTCGGCGGAGCGCTTTCAGGCCTTGCTCAAGCAAGTTCGCCCGGAGGTGATTCATTTGGTAGGCGGAAAATACCAGAGCGTGCCGATTTACGCCTCCGAGCAGAATTACCTGAAGCTGATTGTACAGATTTTACGCCGGGGCCCCGAAAGTCAGGTGCTGGAAGTTCCCATATTCGCCTCTCAACTGGCTACCACCGAAGCCGTGGTCACCCATGGCTTGATGTTGCTGGAAAAACTCAATCTGCTGGAGAGCAGTGTGGCTGAATCGGGAAATTTACAGAAACTACAGGTCAGACTCCTGCCCCAAAACGCAAGTAGTCAGGAGGATATCACCCGACGACTGGAATACGCCATGTTCCAGCAAGCGCTGAAAGAGGTGGGCAAATTCCGGGCCTGGATTCTCAAAACGCCAATTGCCACCATTAAATCCACATTCAACCCCTCCATATTAAGTGACTTTGTGTTAAATTCATCAACGGCCCTTATGACCTCGGCGATCGCTACCGATCCAGGCTCGCAGCCAGAGGTCTCTGCCCCAGTGTAACCACACTGCATCCCCAAGTTTCAATTATCAGTCATTAATCAGAAGCGACAGGAACCCCACACCCATGCCAACCACACAGGAGCATATCGCCGTTGACAAAATCAAGGCGGCGATTCGTGAAATTCCCGACTTCCCCAAGCCCGGTATCTTGTTCAAGGACATTACCCCGGTTCTCAAAGACCCAGTTTTACTGAATCAGGTGGTGGACTATTTCTACTACCAGTTAAAAGACAAAAAAATTCAGTACGTGGCCGGTATCGAATCCCGTGGATTCATTCTGGGGGCCGCACTGGCTTATAAATTGGGCGCTGGTTTTATTCCCATCCGTAAAAAGGGTAAATTGCCGGGTCTGGTGGAACAACACGAATATGACCTGGAATACGGCACCGACACCATTGAAATCCACGCCGATGCGGTGGAGCCTGGTTCCCGGGTGGCTTTGATCGATGACTTGCTGGCCACCGGTGGCACCGCCGCGGCCTCCTGCAAGCTATTGGAAAAGCTGAAGGCCGAGCTGGTCAGCATTCAATTCCTGATTGAACTGGAATTCCTGCACGGGCGGGAGCAGTTGCCCACCTTGGTGCATACCCATTCAATGATTCAGTTCTAGACACCCACTCAGAATCTTCTCTTCAAAGCCGTCTCTGTTTCCAGAGGCGGCTTTTGGGTGTAATGCCACGGAAATACAGAAGCCCCAAAGCCCCTAGAGAAAAAGCAATCAGGCTGCCCTGAGTAAGGGACAGCCTGATTTTAATGGGTTGGGTGGGCAGTTAAGCCGACGAAACCATTATTTCTCTTTAACTATTTCTCTTTAGCCGCCCGTGTGGCCCGCGCTTTGGGCTTAGCCACTGGAGGCGCTTCAGCGTCATTATCAGAGGCTTCCGCGCCGTCCGCCGGTAATTCCACCACTTCGGCCACCGCTACTTTTTTAGCACGGGTAGCCCGCGGCTTGGGAGCCGGCTTGGCCACAACAACCGCTTCCGCGACTTCTTCGGCAACTTCTGGCGCTACAGGCTCAGGACTTGCGGCCTCAGCCGTTACAGTAGCAACGCTTTCCTCGGCGGCTTCAGTTGCCTTGGCCTCTTTACGCTCGGCTGCCTCCTTGGCCGCCTGGGCTTTTGCGGCGGCTTTCTCAAGCTCCGCCTTTTCACGTTCTTCCCGAGAGCGTTGCTGAGCCTCTTTCATCTCCGGCGGGAGGTCATCCCGTTCTTCGTTCCAGCGGGTCAGATTGCGATTTTTGCGAATGAGACCAATGGCCACGTGAACCCGCCACTCATCCATGCGCAGCTGCTTGGAGATGATTTTATGAATCCCCAGGGGCGGCAAAGGCAGATAGGGTTCATAGAGCGTCTCAATGGCCATCAACTGCTCGGGGGTGACCGCCAGCTTGCGCTTGGGGTACTCCAGCTTGGGCAGCCGCATTTTCTCCCGAACCAGATTAATACCGAAAAAGACCTTGCTGGGCGCTAGATTAATCTGCTCGCCAATCACCTCATGGACATCTGGGTTAGGCAGGGGCAAACAGTTTTTGTACAGCTTTTCAATTTCAATCAACTGCTCTTTGGTCACCAGCAGTTTTTTGGGAGCGCCACCAGGCCGTCCGCCACGTGGGCCACCAAAGCCGCCGGGGCGTCCACCCGGACGCGGGCCGCCAAAACCACCGGGACGTCCACCCGGACGTGGGCCACCAAAGCCACCGGGACGTGGGCCGCCTGGGCGTGGGCCACCAAAGCCACCGGGACGTGGGCCTCCCGGACGGGGGCCATAGCCACCTCCCTGAGGACGTTGTTGATATCCACCGCCGGGTGGCCCATAGCCACCCCCTTGGGGACGTTGCTGGTAACCACCACCTTGTGGGGGGCCATAACCTTGCGGACGTTGCTGATACCCACCCCCATGCGGCGGGGGGCCATAGCCTTGCGGACTATATCCACCATGTTGCCCATAACCACCTTGTGGCGCATATCCTCCACCTTGCGGCTGATAAGGACGTTGAGGCTGCTGGTATTGGGGAGGGCCAGCGGGACGACCACCGGGGGCCGCACCTTCCGGGTACAAGCAGTTGGGACAAATCACCCGCTTGGGATTCTTGGTCTCAAAGACCTCTCCACATTTAGAGCATTGGTTTGTGAACATAATAAATTTCTATCCGCTTGACTTAATCGAATCCAGACTCATATTGATACCCAAAGAACGCTGTGACAGGGCGGATTCGTATAACCCTTCAACTCTATTCAAGTTCCAAAACGACGACTTTTTAACTGGCTTACCTGGGCTTTCTCACTCGGCGCTTGCTGAAGATTGGAAGCTTAGCGAATCAACTACTACTACAATAATTTTGCTATGACTATCCTGAAGCCGCTCGGCAGTGATTCTCTTCGATGATTATACTTGTGCCGTACCCGTGGACTTGCCCTGAAACATTGTTTAAAAACTTAGTCAACAACTTAGGCTATCAACTTTACAATGCCAGGGGAAAAAATCTACTATTCAAACTAAAAAGTCACTCCTATAATTAATACCACACGTTCTAAAAAATGAGTAGCCTTTTTGCGAAAATTCTGTGTCAAAATTGAAATATCCTTCACAAAGACGAAAGCACGTTTGGCATGAGTGGTGGCTCTCTGTTCGATATTGTCGGCCCAATCATGGTGGGCCCCTCCAGTTCCCACACGGCAGGGGCGGTTCGCTTGGCTAATTTGGCAAGGCTGGTCGCCGATCAGCCCATCCAGGACGTGGAATTTTTGCTTTACAATTCTTTCGCCCAAACCTACCAGGGGCATGGGACGGATCGGGGCCTGATCGCCGGAATCCTGGGGTACGGGGTCAACGATGAACGCATTCGGGACGCCTTTGCCCTGGCTAAGGCAGAAGGCCTGCACTATACCATCACCCCCTTTCTCGGTGCCAACAACTATTCTCCCAACACCGTGGTGTTTAACATGCGGTTACAAAACGGTCAAAAACTGACCGTGGTGGGGCACTCCATTGGTGGCGGCAAGGTGTACGTGTCTAAAATCGATGGACACAACGTCAATATTCGGGGTGAAATGCCGACCCTGATCTTGTTCTACAAGGATCAGCCGGGCATGATTTGGCAAGTGACCAAAATTTTAGCGGAACAGCAAATCAATATCGCCACCCTGACTTGTAACCGAAACCAACGGGGTGTAGAGGCGTTCATGATTATCACACTGGATTCCATGCCGCCTGCGGAGGCGGTGGCCGCCATTCAAGCCATCCCGGATATTTACACGGCCCGGTGCATCGATAAATTGCCCGCCTGAAGTCCACTATAGAGTCTCTCTTTTTTGCCCGTTTCAATTCAATAGAAAATTCAGGATTCCCCACCCATGCCCAACTTTAATTCCTTCCAAGAGCTTTTGACCTACTGCCAAGACAATCAATGCGGTGTGGCTGAAGCGGCATTGCGTTATGAGGAGGCCTACTCCGGCAAGCAGCGGGAGGAAATCCTTGCGGGGATGCGGGCCATCCTACAACAAATGCGGGATACCGTGTCCAGCGGCATCAATTCCACCGAAAAATCCATGAGCGGCCTAACCGGTGGAGATGCCAAGCGGGTCATGGATTTTATGAACCAACCGGAATGCTTCTTATCGCCCATTGAAATGAAAATGATCGCCTTTGGGCTGGCCACGCTTGAGGAAAACAGCCGCATGAAGCGTATTGTGGCCTGCCCCACCGCTGGCGGCAGTGGATCGGTGCCCGCTGCCCTGATTGCCGTGGAGCAGGACAAACAGGTGAATCCCGAGCAAACCCTGAAGGGACTGATCACGGCAGGGGTCATAGGGGAAATTACCGCTCGGCGTATGTTCCTGTCCGGCTCCGCTGCCGGGTGCCAGGCTGAAGTGGGAGTAGCTACCGGCATGGCCGCCGGGGGACTGGTGGAAATGATGGGTGGTACCCCCGAGCAAGTGGTGCATGCGGCGGCCATCTCCATGCAAAACCTGATGGGATTGGTTTGCGATCCGGTGGCTGGCCTGGTAGAGGTGCCCTGTGTGGTGCGCAATGGATTGTCCGGGGTGCAGGCGGCGGCTTCGGCGACCATGGCCCTGGCCGGGGTTAAAAGCTTTATTCCCATGGATCAGGTGGTGGAAGCTATGGCGGCGGTGGGTAAACTGATGCACCCCAGCCTGAAGGAAACCGCCGAGGGCGGCTTAGCCCAAACCCCGGTGGCCAAAGCCTTTACCGAACGGTTTAAAAGTCAAAAAAACAGCCCAGACGTCATTTCCGAACCGAAAGAATAACAAAAATAATATAAAAATTAAGGTGAGGCTGCCTTCACCACATATTTTCCTCTTTTTTTCAGGAGCCATCGGCAATTTCTGATCAAGGTCCGGTTTGATCACACTGATTCAGCCTGCTTCATTCCTCTGCCTCAATACCCTCTGCCTCAGGCCTTTCCATTGAATTGAGTGACTTATGATTAAAATGCCGTTTCTCGTGTCCATGCCCTCCACAGGGACAGAGATTGCCCCGTCAAAGCCCCGATTTGGCTGTCGGCTGTTGGCCTATATTGCCCCGGAGCCGCATCAGGGCCAGGATGTTTTTTTAAAACAAGCCTTACTGGACGGTGGAAACTCACTGCTCAGGCAAAGTCAACGCCCTTACGATCACAAGGCTGATTCTCCCACAGAAAAGGCGAAGCCCAACTTCAGCTCTGAAGATTATTTCAACAATGGCGTTCCCTATCAATTCGGCTGGGGGTACGCTTTCGCTCAGGACGAAAAGAGACAAGCTCATTTTGCCAAAGCTTCTCCCGCCGCTTTGGACGAACAGTTTGTGCAGGAAGCCACAGCCATTGCCAAGCAAGCTCCCTGCAATCTGCTGGCCCACCTGCGGCAAGTCGTGGACATCCAGAATGGATTCAAGCCGGAGAACGTTCACCCTTTTCACATTAATGATTGGGCCCTGGCCCACGTGGGCGCCGTCCCGGTGGACGTGTTAGCCACCATCCGAAACCGCCTTCAAAATGCCCATGCTGAAAATAAAGAGATACAGCTCCCCAAAGGCGACACCGACAGTGAAGCCCTCGCCTGTTATTTGGCTTTAAAGTTAAGGGAACAAACGGGCCATGACGCGTCGACGACCCTTCCCCCGGCCACATTAGAGCAGGTTCTCCGAGAGATGATGGTGGAGATTATTCTGAATCCGCAAAGGCAAAGCGACGAGCAAATCGCGCAAACCATGGGGAATGGATTTCAGGGCGCCAGCCGTAACAGCACCAATGTGATCGCTTTCCTCAATAACCGGCAATTGCTCATTGGCAAAATTATTCCCAATTACAAAGCCGTTTTCCTGGGCACGCACCATCAGGCCAACGGCAATGTGTCTTACCTGATTAGCCACCACCCCATGCACTTGAATCTGCCGAAGAATGAACGGCTGGACTGGAAGCCGCTCTCCAACGACGCCATCACCAGCTTTCTCCGCGTATCTAAGCCAACGGAAGTTGCTAGTCAATCAGCACAAGAATCAGCCAAAGAACCAGAACACATCATTTTGAAGCGGGTGATTCAACTGCCAGTCCGATCCAACCGACAGGCCGAAATTATCGAGGATGCCGCTCAGGTGCAAAGCGTTATAGCACGGCTGGAAGCCCAGAATGATATTCTCAATTAATGACCCGTTTCCTGGCTGCGTATCGGCAAATATTCGTCTTAAAGAATGTGCTCTAAGCCGTAAACCAACCCGGTGAGCGTCATGCTCCTCTTCACGGCCAGGGCTACGCCGGGCATAAAGCAATTTCTGTCCATGCTGTCGTGGCGAATGGTCAAAATCTGGCCGGGACTACCCAAAATAACTTCCTGATGGGCGATAAAACCGGGCAAGCGCACACTGTGAATATGAATGTCCGCTGGCCCCTTGGCCCCCCGGGCTCCGGGAATGCTTTCGGTTTCCGGGGCGTTGCTAGGGCCAAACTGAGCCTGACTTTCCCGCATCAGTTCGGCGGTTTTTAGCGCTGTCCCACTGGGGGCGTCCGCCTTTTTATTGTGGTGTAGCTCGATAATCTCGGCATGATCAAAGTACCGGGCCGCTTCCTGGGCGAATTTCATCATCAGCACCGCCCCAATGGCAAAGTTGGGCACCACCAACCCACCCAACTTTTTGGCCCGCAAGGCGGCGTCGATGATTTCCAGCTGTTCGGGAGTCAGGCCGGTAGTGCCAATCACCGGGCGGCAATCGGCCTCAATGATGGCCATGGTGTTGGCAAAGACCACCTCCGGGTTGGTAAAATCCACGCACACATCCGGCTTTTCCCGAGCCAGCATGTCCTTCAGGCTACAATCAAACAGCATGCCCGGATCGGCGTCAATGCCGAAAAACGCAGAAACCGTCTCATCGGAGGCACCGGGATCTACCACGCCCGCCAGAGAAAGTTCAGGATCCTGTGCCACGGTTTTGACCACCTCCCGGCCCATTTTGCCCTTGCCGCCGCAAACGGCCACCCGAATCTGCTTTGCTTGCACCTGTGCTGCCATGAAGGAACCTGCCCCGTCAATCAATAATAATAGCTTGAATAATAGCTTGGTTTTAACCGAAAGATACCCGATAGGCAAGGCGCTGGCTCGGGAAAGAGATGCAGATATGGGCCTTTAGCCCTGTACCTGGGGCTCTTTCATCTCTTTAAGCTGGGCATTGGGCCGCTTGTGGAAAGTCACCTGCTCTTCCCACTTCAGATCCACCGCCTCAATCACATCGTGGTATTCCTTCATTTTAGGAAGCAAGGGGATCAGCCGGGCCAAGCGCTGAGAAGCGCTGTCGTTGAGTCGCCCCAGAATCACCGGCATTTCCTGATAGCGCAAAATCACCTCGTTGGGGTTGCGAATATCCACAGCTTCCAGATGCAACCCCTTGATTTGACGGGCTTGCCAGGCCACTTCCCGCAATTGACGCCAGTAGGACGGCTTGAAGCGAACCTGTGGGTTCACCAGCACTTTCTCAGCGGAGGCAAACAGTGCGGGCTTAATGGCGTAGCCGGACAGCCCAATCAACTCGCTTTCCGCGGCCATGCCAAAAGGCGTTTCCCACCAGGGTCGCTGGTTCTTCGCTGAAGCCGCTTTTCCGGAATCGGCGCTTGACTGAGCCTGACGGGGTTTGGCAGGGTGGGCTTTATCGTAGCTGGACGGTAAGTATAATCCAGCCCAGGGTTGCTTTTCAATAATCTGGATACGCAAGCTGGCCGGAAATAATACCCGCCGCACCTCAGCCCGATCCACCACGGCAAAGCGTTGTTCAATTTGCTGAGCCAGTGTCCCGGTATGAATGGAATACAATGGCTTGCCCACCCAGGGCTGCACCAGGGGCGCCAATTGGGAGGGTTGCAACAACTGCTGATGAGTAACCTGATACCGGGGGGCGTCCATCACCCACAAAGGGCTTTGCACCATTTCCCATAACAAAAAGGCCCATAAAAACGCACAACACAGCTTGAGAATGGAACGAATGCGCCCGTAAAAAACCCGGAGCTTTTTCTCCTTACGGCGCTTTTGCAGGTAATTTTCCTGCCGCCGACGGGCCCGTTCCTGCTGCCGTCTGGACTTGACCGCGGGCGCTTCAGGGCGGGTAACGTGATTGCTTTTGGGTGGCTTATTTTTCCCCTTGCCTTTGGACTTCTTTCCCCGTTTCAGCGGACGATCGCTCAAGGGACAATAGGGAGCTTCCGCCTGAGAGGGGGAAACGGGCTCCTCGCCTGCCGACGTTTTCACCAGGGGATCCTGAATGCCGCTGCGACTGGAAAACACGCTCTGTCCTGGGGCCGGTGGCTCGGGCTCCAGTTCCACCGCCTCATCGCTGGATCGAGACAACTGCCGGGTCAAATCCCGCATGGAACCAGCGGGCTGGCTGGCCTCGCGGTTGGCGGCGTCTTCCGGCTGTTCGAATGGAGGCATAGAAGCTGATTGGATTTCTCTAGCTGACGGCAGTTTTCAAGATACATTCTACCAGCTGATCATAGCCAATTCCCATGGCTTTGGCCTGGGCGGGCAGATCGCTGAGGTCGGTCATGCCCGGAATGGTATTGATCTCCAGGATGTAAAAATTGTGATCGGCGTCCACCACAAAATCAATGCGAGAAACGCCACGGCAACCCGCCGCCCGATGGGCTTGCAAGGTGGTCTGTTGAATGGCCTCGGTCACTTCGGGGGGTAAATCGGCGGGCAGAATAAACTCGGTGCCCCCTTCGGTGTACTTGGCTTCCAGATCGTACCATTCCGACTGGGTGGGGCGCAGTTCCAGAATAGGGGTGACCCTGGGCTGACCATCCACTTCCACCACCCCTACGGTGATGGATTTTCCAGGAACATAGCGCTCCACCATCACCTCATCACAGTAGGTCAAGGCTGTTTTCAGAGCCGATTTCAAGTCTTCCGGCACATTCACCTTGCTCATGCCGATGCTGGAGCCCTCATTCAGGGGTTTGACCATGACCGGGTAGGGAATCGTCATCTCAACGGGTTTGCCATTGACAGCGCCCGATTTCAGCACCAAGGAGTCAATGACCGGCAACCCGGCGTCCTTCAGCACGCTTTTGGTCAGTGCCTTGTTCATGGTCAAAGCGCTAGCGGCCACCCGGCAACCGGTGTAAGGAATACCCATCAGCTCCAGCACCCCTTGAATGCAGCCATCTTCCCCGTATTTTCCGTGCAGGGCGATGTAGGCCACTTCAATTTTCTGATCAGCCAGGGTGCGGGCAATGTGCTGGTCTACGTCGATCAGGGTGGCGTTTTCGTAACCCAACCGCCGCAGGGCCTCATAGCAATTTTTTCCCGAGCGAAGCGAGACTTCCCGCTCCGAGGAAAGCCCCCCGTACAACACGCCAATGCGGGTATGGTGGTTCAAAATAGAATTCTGCTGGGTACTGGTCATTCCAAACGTCCTTGTGGATAAAGCGCAAACAATTCAAATCAAACATTCAAATCAAACAGAGGTAAACAGGTAAAATCAGGGGGTAGCGGTCAACGCTTGCCACAGGACCTGTTCTTCCGGGGTGGCATCCCCCAGGAAAAGATTTTCAGGATGGGCCTCCAGCCCGTAGGTCTCCTGAATGGCCCGCTGCATCCGCCGCATAAGCCGTAACACATCCAAAGAAGTGGCGTTGTCCACATTCACAATAAAATTACCGTGCAAGGGGCTAACCATAGCACCCCCTTCCCGCCACTGCCCCTTGGCTCCCAGTTCCTCCATCAGTTTGCCTGCGGGCATTTCCTTGGAGGGGTTCTTAAACACACTGCCCCCATTGGGTTCCTTGGGATGATGGCTTTTACGGAACTGGACGCTTTGGGTCATGGTGGCGCTGATTTCGGCGGGATTCCCGGGATGAAGCTCCAGCTCGGCGCTCAGCACCACGTGCTTATTGGGGTCAATGGCGCTTTTGCGATAATGAAAGCCCAGTTGCTCGGGCAGCCATGTTTCCAGTTGGGCGGTTTCCAAATTGTACAGGTTGACACTGCGCACCAGGTTGGCGGTCTCCTGCCCCAGCGCCCCGGCGTTCATGCGCACCGCGCCCCCAATGGTACCGGGAATACCGATCATAAATTCTCCGCCGGTCAAACCGTGCTTTAAGGCCACACTGGCCGCCTTGGCCAGATGCACCCCGGCCCCAAAGGCAATGCGGGTGTCCGTGATGGGTTCCACCCAGTCCAGCTTGCGGGTGATAATGGTCACCCCCCGAATCCCGGCGCTGGCGATAATGCTATTGCCGCCCCAACCCAGCAGGGTCAAGGGTTTTCCGGCAGCCTGGGTTTGCCGCAAGATGTTCACCATCTCCGCCTCGGACGTCGGTTGATACGCCTCATCCAGCGGGCCACCGATGCGGTAAGTGGTGAACTGGGCTCCCATCAACACTTGTGGCACACAGGTATTCATGGGTTTGTCCAGTTCCGCAGCAGTTGGGTAATATTGCCTGCCCCCATGGACAGCACGATATCGCCCGGCTGAATAGCGGCCTTTAAGGCCTCCCGCAGCGGCTCAAAGCTGGGGGAAAGCGGCACATACTGAGCCTTGGGGTGTTTCACGTTCTGGGCGAAGACATCAGCGGTCATACCCGGAATTTCCGGCTCGTGAGCGGCGTACACATCGGTCAGGAACAATAAATCAGCGTCGCCAAAACAGGTCAAAAACTCATCCCACAGGGCTTGCAGACGAGAGTAACGATGCGGTTGAAACACGGCAATCACCCGCCCATTCGTACCTTGCAGAGACTCTCGGGCCGCCTTCAGGGTGACCAGCACTTCGCTGGGATGATGGGCGTAATCGTCCACCAACAGGGCGTGATTCCACTCGCCCACTTTCTCAAAACGACGCCCCATCCCGGTAAAGGCCGCCAGGGCCTCGGCCAGCGAATCAAAGTCCACGCCCAGCTGATCGCCCACGGCCACGGCGCACAGGCCGTTAAACAGGTTGTGCTTGCCGGGAACCGACATGTTCAGCTCTCCCAGCATTTTACCGTTGCGGTACACGTAAGCCTGATAGCACCCTTTGGCGTATGGACGGGCATTTTTCAGCCAGTAAGTGGTTTCCGTCTCCTGTCCGGTAAAGACGTCCCCCGGAGCGAGCAGAATACGCTCCACGCCCGCGGGACAATCCTGCATCAACGCCTGGGTATTGGGGCAGGTGACGTTAAACAGCACCTTGCTGCCAGGCTTCAGCGCCTTCAGGTAAGTTCGAAAGGTATCCAGCAGGCCTTGCAGCCCGTTGGTGTAGTGATCAGCGTGATCCAGCTCCAGGTTGGCCACCACCGACACGGTGGGCTGATACTGTAAAATGGTGCCGTCGCTCTCGTCCAGTTCGGCCACGGCGTAACGAAGATCCGGGCTGAGAATGGCGTTGGTGTTAAGTTGAGGCATTTTGCCACCCACCACCACGGTGGGCTGTAAACCTGCCAAATGCAACGCCAGCCCGGTCATGCCAGTGATGGTGGTTTTTCCATGAGTGCCGGTAATGCCAACGGTGGTTTCGTGGCCCAGCAGGCCGCCCTGCATCACTTCTCGCAACAAGCTGGAGCGATGGTGGATTTCCAACCCCTGCTCCAAAGCCACAGCAATTTCAGGATTCTGGCGATCGATGGAGGAAGAGACCACCAGCTGCGCCTTTGCGGGCACCTGTTGCGCGGTATGCCCAATGAAAATCTTGCCGCCCAAATCCCGCAGGGCTTTGGTGTAGGCGCTTTCCGCAGCATCGGAGCCACTGACCTGAAAGCCGGACTCAATCAATACCTTGGCCAACCCGCTCATGCCCACGCCGCCAACGCCCACAAAGTGGACGGGCCGGGCTTTATCCAGGGTCAGCGGTTGATTCAGGGTGTCGGTGGCAATACTCACGGCGTCCCCCCTTAAACCGACGACAGTTCGTGTTTTTGCTTTACGTAGTCCTGCACCACTTCCCGATCGTCGAAGTGAATGGTGCGATCGCCAAGGATCTGGTAATCTTCGTGCCCCTTGCCCGCCACCACGATAATGTCGTTGGGCTGGGCCAGATCAATGGCCTGATGAATGGCCGCCTGCCGGTCGGCGTCCACGATCATGCGGGCGGAATCAAAGCGCTGAATGCCCGAAATCACATCGGTGATAATCTGCTGGGGGTCTTCGGTTCTGGGGTTGTCGGAGGTGATCACCAGCAAATCGGCCAAGCGTTCGGCAATGCCACCCATTTTGGGACGCTTGGTGGCATCCCGATCGCCCCCGCAGCCGAACACGGCAATCAACCGACCATCCGGCGGGGTGACCACCCGAGCGGCGTTGAGTACGTTCTCCAACCCATCGGGCGTGTGGGCGTAATCCACAATGACATACGGCTTTTCAGAAACCACCTCAAAGCGACCCCGGATGCCGGGCACCCGCTCCAGCGATTTCACGCATGCCTCCAGGGGAATACCCAGGGCCAAGCCGCTGGCCAGGGCGGCCAAGGCGTTATACACACTGAACTGCCCGCCCAGCTTCAGTTTCACTTCAGCCTTTCCCTTGGGAGTGATCACCGTAAAAGACGATCCGGCAATGCTGTAGTCGGCGTTCTCAATGCGCACGTTGGCGTCCGGGCTGTGGATGCCATAAGTATACAAAGTCACCCCTTCCGGGCAGGCGGCGATAAACTCCCGGGCGTAGTCGGAGTCCAGATTGATGACGGCGGCCCGTGGCTTGTCGGAGGCCACTTCCAGGCGACTGAACAAGAGGGCCTTGGCCTGCCAATAATTCTCCATGGTCTTGTGATAATCCAGGTGATCCTGGGTCAGGTTGGTCAAAACGGCCACTTCAAAATCGCAATGGTACACCCGGTACTGATCCAGGGCATGGGAGCTAACCTCCATCACCACATAGGCATTGCCTTCGTCCTTCATCTCGTGCAGAATTTCCTGCAACTCAGTGGCCATGGGGGTGGTATGCCCGGTGGAGTCGTAAGCCTGACGCTTGCTGGTTTTGCGGCCCAAGGTGCCGATCAGCCCCACCTTTTCGCCCTGATCCGCCAGCATTTGCTCAATCAGGTGAGTCACCGTGGTTTTACCGTTGGTGCCAGTCACCCCCACCAGGCGCATTTTACGCCCGGGAAAGTCGTGCAAGGCGGCGCTGACTTCAGCCAAGGCCTTGTAGGTATTGGGCACGGCAATGACAGGAATATTGGACGGTAAGGACAGGCTGGATTGGCGATCCTGCTCGATAATCAACGCCACAGCGCCCTGGCTGGCGGCGCTTTGCAAAAACTGGTGCCCATCCGTCCGGCTCCCGCCCAGGGCCACAAACACGGTGCCCGCCTTGACCTGACGAGAATCGCTGGTCACGCCACACACCGCTTGCTGGGCTGATTGGGCAAACAAATCCGGGGTTACCATCTTGGGTTCGGACAGGTACTGGGGAAGATCGGCCAATTTCATCGCGTCGTGTCTCTCAGTGCTTTAACCATAACTCTGCTGGCATCCGTCTCTGAACCGATGCCCGTTGAAACCTAGTGGGCGTGTGCCACCGTTGGCAAAGGAACCCCAGCCACGGAAGGGACAGCCCTCAATCCGCTGGCGGAAGCCACTCTTCTACGTGCTATTTTAGCAGCATTCAGGCCCAAATAGCTGACCGTTTCCTGAGCGATATTGCGAAAAATCGGCCCGGCCACCGTACTACCCCAGGATTCTGCCATTTGCGGGCTGTCCACCACCACCATAATCAGCACCTTGGGGCTTTTGGCCGGAAAAAAGCCCACAAAGGACGTGTACACATCGGGACTGTAGCCAATGCCTTCCGCCCGTGGCTTTCGAGAAGTCCCGGTTTTACCGGCCACTTCCACCCCATCCACCCTCACGGTGGAGGTTTTGGCGTCCTGAATACTCCGGGTCAGCAAATAGCGCATATCCGCGCAGGTTTTTTCGCTAAAAATACGCCGATGGGTGACTGGTGAGCCTTTCATCACATGCGGGGAGTTCCAAATCCCTCCGTTGGCAATAGCCGCCACCGCCGAGGCAATTTGCAGGGGAGTGGCCGCCATGCCGTAGCCATACCCGATGGAGGCATGGGTGGACTCATCCCAGGACTTGGGCGGCAAAATAATGCCCGCAGACTCTCCGGGGATATCGATGCCGGTTCGGGAACCAATACCCATCAACTTGAGCATTTCAAAATGCTGCTGAGCAGGCAGCATCAGTGAGATTTTGGCGCTGGCGATGTTGCTGGAGTGCATCAGGAGATAAGTCAGGTCAATCATGCCAGGAGCGCCATGCTTGCCGTAATCGTAGTTCTGAATCGTCCAGCCGCCCACTTTCATTTTACCGGTATCCAGAATACGGCTGTCCCGGTTGATTTTCCCCAGCTCCAGCCCCGAGGCCACCGTCAAAATCTTGAACGTCGAGCCGGGCGGGTACACATCGGTAATGGCCCAGTTTTTCAATTCCTCGGCGGAAGCCTTGTAGAAACGATCCGGGGAATAGGTGGGCAACACGGCAAAAGCCAACAGCTCCCCGGTACGGGGATCCATCATAATCACGGTGCCCCGCTTGGCGTGGCTACGGGCCAAACCGGCGGCCAATTCCCGCTCCGCCACGTACTGCAAGCGGGCGTCAATGGTCAACCGCACGTCCTGGGCCTTGGGCAGGGTCACCAGATTTTTGGGATCCAGCTTGCCCAAATCCACCACGTTGCCCCGCCCGTCCAGGTAGGTGTTGTTCAGGTCAGAAGGCTTCTTCTTCAGGATTTTGGCGGCGGACGCCTCCACCCCGGAGCTGACCTGCGCTTCATCATTCACGTACCCCAGCACGTGGGCCGCCAAGTTGCCTTGCGGGTAGTTCCGCACGTTCTTTTTAACAAAATCGAGACCCGGCAAGCGCACCTGACGCACCACTGGACGGCCATTATCATCCAGAATCAGCTTCTTGGTTTTGGGGTCCTTGGCCACCACCGGGGTTCTAACGGCCAGAATGGCCTCCATTTGTGGTTTGGTCAGGTTTTTTTTAACCCCAATGGTGGTGTAGGGCTCCGAGAGCTTTTCCAGCAGCTTTTTCTCATCCATATCCACCGCTGGTGCCAGAGCCGTGGCGATTTGCTCCACCGGCATTTTGAAAAAATACTTGGGATGCACGAACAAATCATACAAAACCGTGTCCTGGGCCAGCACCATGCCGCCCCGATCCACGATACGACCCCGATTAAACAGGGTGAGGGCCTGATTGCGGGACAATTGCGCTTTCTTTTTCAGGTGATTGGCGTCAATCAGCTGAATGTAAAACAGTTTGGCAATCATGGCCATCAAAATGCATCCCAGAATCAGCAATAAGATCCGAAAGCGCTTGGGAGAAAAGCTATCCCGAGACCCGGAATCACGAGGAGGGCGCGGCGGCGGTTGCGTGCGTCGCTGCTGCAAATGCTGGCGCTGCCGTTGGCGGTAGCCGTCCCTAGTACCCGTAGACACGTGGAAACTCCTGCTTGACGGTGGGCATAGCCGGCAACTGGATGGCCGTGGCAGAAGGTGGCACGTCAATGACCGTTTCCGGCATGTGCAAATGCGGCACCCTGGCCGCCGCCGCTTCCACATTCTTGTAAGAGCGAATGTGATTGAGCTTGACCTGCAACTCCTTATTCTGTTCGTTTAAATCACGGGTATGCTTGGCCAGCTTGTTGATGGAGTCCTCAAACTGCACCTTGATGCCGTAAGCAGCCAGGGCGCCCACCACCAGAACCCCCAGGAACAGGGACAATACCCGGCTGGATATCCGAAGCAGCCAACCACTTCTGGCCGGTTTGAAATTTCCCTGAATGATCATGGGCCTGGATTGCTCTCTCATGCGGATGTTGCCCCGAATATCGCTTGATTTCAGCGTTGCGGCGTGTGGCGGTGTTGTTCATTCAAATCTGGAAAACACGCAGTCTTATGACAGACACAACATTATTATATTAGCCACTTGGCCCTGTCGTCACGCGAAAGTTGAAGCACAACGTTACATGAGGCCGCAAAAAAGCCACCCAAATCAAGGCAAGATGGCTTTGCCAAAATCAATCGGGGAGACTCGGCTCAGACGAGGTTCTCCATGAAAACCCCAGCGAAAACGTCAGTCAGGGTTATTCGGCGACCACAATCCCTTTTAAGTCGTAGGGGGTAACGTGGGTGATTTTGACTTTCACAATTTCACCCGGCACCGCTTGTCCTTTGACCTGCACAGTGTTGTCCACCTCCGGGGCGTCCCACTGGGTGCGACCAATTAGGGTGCCATACTGGTTCACCATATCAATCAGCACGTCCACGGTTTGCCCAATCATTTCCTGATTTTTGGCGAAGGCGATTTGCTGTTGCAGCGCCATCAGCTCGTTGCGACGCTGTTTGATCACACTTTTCTTGACTTTGCCGTCCAGCGTCTTGCTGTGGGCGGTATCCACATCGGAATACTCAAACACGCCCAGCCGATCCCATTGTACCTGCTCAATGATTTCCTTCAGATGCTGGTAATGCGCCTCGGTCTCGCCGGGGAAACCCACAATAAAGGACGTCCGCAGCTTGACGTTTTTAATTTTGGCCCGAGCCCGCGCGGCGAATTCAACCAGATCGGTCACCGGACGGCGCATGCGCTTTAAAATTTCGGGATGGCTGTGCTGCAAGGGGCAATCCAGGTATTTCACCACTTTGTCGCAGTCGTTAATGGTTTCCAGCAGTTCATCGGAAACCAGATTGGGATAGGCGTACATAAAGCGAATCCACTCGATTTCCTCGATCTCGTTCAGGGCCCGCAACAGGGCAGGCAGGCTGGAACCAATGTCTTTGCCGTAGCTGGTGGTATCTTGTCCCACCAGAATAATCTCAGTGACGCCCCGCTGAGCCATCTCCCGGGCGTTTTCCACAATGTTTTCCACGCTGCGGCTGCGGAAAGTCCCCCGCATGCTGGGAATGATGCAGAACGAGCATTTGTAATCGCAGCCCTCGGCGATTTTAAGATAGGTATAGGAACCCACCGTGATATGCCGACGCACGGTGTCCTCTTCCAATATATAGGTGGGGTCCTGCTGCATGGCCAGCACCCGCTCGCCGCTTTCCACCCGTTTCATCACGTCGCCAATCTCGGCCACATTGTTAATACCCACCACGGCCTTGGCTTCCGGGAACAAATCCAGCAACTCCCCCTGGAATTTTTGGGCCAGACAACCAGTGATCAGCAACTCTTTGCCTTGCTCGGCCAAACTGGCCAAAACACCCACAGACTCTTTTTGTGCGGAATCGATAAAGGCGCAGGTGTTTACCAGCACAATGTCAGCCTCTTCCTCGCTGGCCACAATCTGGTGCTGTTCTTTATCCAGAATACCCAGCATGGTTTCAGTATCCACCAAATTTTTAGGGCAGCCCAAGTGGACAAAGCCCACTTTTTTCTTGCCGCAGCTGTCAGCCTGAGGGGAGTCGGTCTTGGGAGCGTCTGAGGTGAGAGAGGGAGGAGGGGTCATGCGTTATCCACCGTGTTTGTGTGTTTGGACATTAAAACAGAACTTCAAATCTAAAATCATAGGGAAGTGGTATGCCACTATTCAGAATCAGATACAACAGGGTACTAAAAACAAAAGATTCGCACGAGTTGACCCGCAAGATGGCAGAGCCAAGTCTCCAAGGCCATTACATTACCACCTTGCATTTACAGATGCTTTACACGAATTGGGAACAAACTCAAACCTGGCCGTCATTAATCAACAAGAAAGTCACAATCAGGGTGCTGGAAAAGTACGGCGTTTGTTGAGAATTCCGCTGGACGCCACGCTATAAAAGCCAACCCGGCCAAAGGCCACTCGTTCGGGATAAGCCCCTTCGCGCAGACCACGGCCCATCTATCCAAAAATCATCATTCTGTTTTCTGTCTAACCGGGAACCATCCACGGGGAGTTTTTCGGATGCTGCAATTTAAAGTCCAACCCAAGCCCCAAGCCACAGAATCAGCATGCCGTGGCACAGCGCATTTGTGGCAGGATTTAGCCCTGAATTTGGGCAAACTCTCCCTGGCCGGATTGTTTGTGACCGGCACTGTCTGGTTTATGGGAACCTACGCCTGAAAACTTCGCCTTAGATCCCCTTAACCCCATTGGGCACAATTCATTTTCCAACACAACATACTCTCTCCTGTCTTTATTCCTTCCTACCAATTCCGTACTACCCCGCTGTCCAGTTTAGCCAAACGGCTGGACGGCTTTTCTTTTTGTAAAAGGTCCAGCCAGAGCCCCGGCCTGAGGCCGGAACCCTGACTCAACGAGGAAGCCCCCCGAGTGCGATTCACCGTTCTATTCGCACTCAGAAACAACAATTCGGCAATTTGCGCCACACTGCTCTTTGGCCATCGTCGTCGCAGCCTTTTCAGTGCTGCCCCAACCCACGCCATAGTATTGAGTAGAAGCCGCATAAGCGCCGCACGTGTCAAAACGGGCGACCACCTTGCAATTTTTGTTCCCAGAAGCTTTACACTGTTTTAAGGCTTCTCGGGCGGCTTCCTCACGGGAGTTCGCACCCGTGTAAAGACCGTAGCCCGGCTCACCTTCACCTTCTTCATCATCCACAGCGATAGCGCCTGCCGCATACGCCCCTACCGGGAACATCAGCAGCGCACAGAAAACCAATAAACACTGTTTCATACAGTCTCCTTAATAATACGAAACACCAACGAGAAACATCCGGTAAAAGCGAGCCCCATCAGCAGTTGACCGCTTGATTCAAGGGAGCCCGACGCTAAAAAACGGATGCTATATTTCTACCCTCGACCAGCCAATCAAATACTTTAAAAAACAATTAAATACTTACAAAAAATCCGCACCTCTGCGAGAACCCCTGAAAGGTACTTCAAACAAGCATCAGCAGGATCAAAATAGCTCAAAGAGAGTCAAAGAGGGAGCAACATAATGCCGCCCTCAGAAAAAACCGGGATTGTCCAGTAATACTAGCGATAATTGGTGAACTGCAACGGCATGCTCTGCCGGTCGCCGAACTCACGCACGTGCTTGATCACATCTTGCAAGTCATCCCGGCTTTTACCGGTCACCCGCACCTGATCGCCCTGAATGCTAGCCTGCACCTTGAGCTTGGACTCCTTGATGTGAGCCACGATTTTCTTGGCCATATCGGTTTCAATGCCCTGCTTCAGGTTAATCACCTGGCGCACCTTGCCCCCCAGGGCGGCTTCCGGCTCCTGACGATCCAGAATCAAGGGGCTTAGCCCCCGCTTAACCACTTTGGCCTCCAAAATGTCAAAAATATTCTGGGCCCGAAATTCATCGGTAGTGGTCACCACGATTTTCTTGCCCTCCTCAAAGTCCAGCTCGCTGCCGGAATCTTTCAGGTCAAAGCGGGAAGCAATCTCCCGGCGAGTTTGATCCAGGGCATTCACTAACTCCTGCTGATCAAATTCGGAAACAATATCGAAACTGGCATCCTTGGCCATAATGGCAGGCTCCTTTCCAAAGGTCACTCAAAACAAAAGATAAAAATCAATGAAAGCCCGATACCAGTTTGCCTTGCGGCCTGACCAACCGGGCCGCCATGTGCGGCTGCTCATGCGGCTGAAGGACAAGGCGTTTTGGTGCGTACTTTACGGGCATTTTTACAAGCCAAACGGTTTATATTAGATTGATTGTAGACCAAAAAATACCCGCTACAATACGCCTCACTTGCCTCAAAAAGCCAGCGACGCCCACCCCCCGGAAAGCAGGTTGCACTCAATGGAATACGCCATCCAGCTCATCCTACCGATTATTGGTGGCCTCTTGCTGGGGGATTGGCTGACCCGTACTTACGGGCTTTCGCCGCTTTGGACAGTGTTGCTAGGCATTCTGGGCATGGTGATGGGCATTCGCATCCTGTACAAACGGGGAATGGCAGAGCAGCGCCTCCAAAAAGAAAAGCCACCGCTGCCGAAAAAGGCCCCCAGTCCGACGCAACTCACTCCGGCGCAAACCTCGCCAGCACCGCAGACTTCCAGAGCGGAAGCCAAGGCGAAAGAAAACGGCACCCCGCAGGCCAATGAGCCAAAGCAGCCTAGACAGGAATCCGAACAATCCGAGCAAGCCTCCAGCCCGCCGCCCGCCAAAGGAACCACACTGGACTCGCTGCATGACCTGTATCAGCAAATCGAGAATTCTCCTCCTGAAGAGGCTGAGGACTTCCCTCCCGACCTGGACAGGGAACTAAACCTTAAAGACACGCAGGATGACGCGACTGACGCCCTCAAACTACCCAAATCGGAGCATTGATTTGATCAGCAAACCATTTTTGGCCATGAAAAAAAGGCTCTGGCTGGGAACTTTAGCCCTGGATGCCCTATTACTGTGTGTATTCGCCCTATTCTACCCTCAGCAACTCAAGTTGGGCGCAACCGGAATGCTGCTTGGCCTTGGCTACCTTTGGAGCCTGACCTTCAACGCTGAAAATCCCAAAAAAGGCATCCAAATGGCATTTTCAACCATTCGAGCCTGTTTGTTCGCCTACGCTCTGGTTCAGGTGTCTCACGGCAAGGCCAACGATCTTGCTATTGTCATTGGCGGATTTTTAAGTTACAAAGTGATTCTTACCGTGGATTGCGCAATTCAGGCACTATCAGCATTATTTGGCAAGGCATTGGTAAAGACGGAACGTCCGTCTGTCTAAACGCCTTTAACATGCTGAATCGGAATATAAATGCCTCTGCAAAACGCTCGTCACGGAGTACTCAAGGTTTGCGCAAGTATTTGCGCCTCAAGTATTTGTGCCTGTTGTCGCTTTGCCCGGTCTGTGTTTACAACACGATATGAGTCAGTTTTTTGAAAATCAGTTTAAGGTATTAAAGGATCGTCATGGAACACGAATGGGTCGTTCAACTCGCTGGTCAATCAGTCAATCTCAACACCCTGATTATGGTGTGGTTGGGTATGGCGGTGGTTTTGTCGGCTGCCTGGCTGTCCACCCGCAATTTAAGCGTGGTTCCCGGTAAATTACAGGTGGTCGGCGAAGGGTTCTACGACATTTGCCGGGGCATTACCATGGCCACCGCCGGTAAACGGGGAGATGGCTTCCTGTACTTTGTGGGTTCCCTCTTCCTGTTTATCATGACCGCCAACCTGATGGGCCAGCTTCCCCTGCGTCTGTTCCACATTCCGGCGGGTGAGCTGAAGGCCGCCACTGCCGATATCAATACTACTGCCGCCCTGGCCATTTGTACGGTATTGATGTACTTCGGTTACGGCCTTTTCAAAAAGGGGCCTCGCTACTTCAAGCACTACATCTCTCCAGATCCATGGTACATCGGTTTGTTTTTCCTACCCATGAACATTCTGGAAGATATCACCCGTCCCGGCTCCTTGCTGGTTCGACTGTACTTCAACATACTGGTCGGAGAAATCCTGTCAGGCATCGCCCTGGGTGTTTCGCCTTACGTTCTGCCCAGCTTTGTCATCTTCCTGGAATTGTTTGTGGCCGTGGTGCAGGCATACATCTTTGCCATCCTGAGTTCGGTCTACATCAGCCTCTTATCGGAGGACCACCACTAAAGCCGGATTAGTTCTCATATCCCCACAACACTTGATTTTGGTTTGTATTATTCCCCCTGATAGATAAAGGAGACTCTACATAATGGAAACAGCAGCAGTCGCGTTATTAGCTGGCGCCCTCGCCGTTGGGATCGCCGCCATTGGCCCCGCCATCGGTATCAGTTTGATGACCGCCGCCTTCTTCAACAGCGTTGCCCGCCAACCCGAAGTCCAAGGCAACATCACCACCCAATACTTCATTACCCTGGGTGTTGTGGAATTGCTGGGTTTGTTCGGTTTTGTAACCTTCTTCCTGCTGTTCCAGAAGTTCGGCGGCTAATCACAGCGTTTTTGACTTGTAGCCGCTTGTCCGTCCGCTGTTTATCCCAGCCTGACAGGCGGCTACACCAAGCCTTATAAACGCTTAACCGAAAGTTTCAAGTTCAGCTTTGCGCCACAGGAACCCTTTCCCTTATGCCCACTTTTAACGCCACATTTCTTTTCGTCCTGCTTAGTTTTGCTATTTTTGTTGCCTTGATGAAGGCCATTTATTTCGACCCGATTATGGCCATTAAAAATGAGCGTGAGCGCAAACTGACCCAGGATGAACAATCCGCGAAAGATTTCTTAAAACAGTTTGAGAAACTGCACAGCGAGTATCAGGCAGGCATTAAACAGGCCCGTTTGGAAGCCCATCAACTCATCCAGCAAATTCGTCAGCAGGCCAAAACCTCGGCCCAGCAACTGGTGATTAACGCCCGCAACGACGCTCAGAGTGAAACCGATCGCCAAATGGCGGATCTTTCCATCTGGCGAGAAAACACTTACGGGGAGTTGGAATCTGAGCGCGCAGCCCTGACCCAGACCGTCATCGCCAAAGTTAAAACCGGTGGAAAAATCGGTTCCGCCACGGGTAGTTAGTCGTCCACACAGGAGCGAGTACAGCAGGAATGTTACCTATACAGACAATCAATCCCTTCTTGCAGCAAGCCTCCGTGTTCTGGCTGCAAGCGCACCACGAAAGCGGTGAACACCCCATGACCCTTCTTCAGCAGCTGGAACACTCCAATGTGTTCAACGTATTACTGGTGGCGCTGATTTTAGGATTGGTCGCAAAAAAATTGAACCTTTTTGGCGGCATTGACGAACATCGCCAGAAATTAGCCGCGGAAGTCCAGGCCGTTGAACTGCAAAAGAAGAAGGCCTTGGAGCAACTGGAAGAGGCCAAGCGCAAGACCAGCGGCTTGACTGAGGAAATCAACGAAATTTTGAATTCAGCCCGTGCTTCGGCAGAGGCCATGTCTCACCAGATTTTAAGCGACGCCCGCAACGAATCGGCCAAAATTGTGGAAAACGCCAAAAAGCGTATGGAATTGGAGCGCCGGGCAGCCATTAAGGAATTGGAGCGCCGTTTGTTAAGTGACGCTTTGGCCGATGCCCGAACCGAGCTGGCCTCTCAATTGAACGCCGCTGACCAAAAACGTTCCGTTGAAAGCTTTCTGGATGAACTATCGCAAATAAACGGAGGTCAGCGCTGATGAGCAGTCGATTGGAAAATACCAAAGTGGCCGCCCGATACGCCAAGGCCCTGTTTGAGAGTGTTCAACAAACCGGAGAAGTGGACCGGGTTCACGAAGAGTTACGAGCCGTCAGTGACCTGCTCATGCAGGTACCCGAAATGGGGGCTTTCCTGGAAAATCCAGGGGTGCCTCAGGCCGACAAGCAGCAGTTTATTGACGAGCAATTCGGGCCAAAAGTTAGCGTGTGGGTGCATCGGCTGCTCAAGTTACTGGTAGACAATCACCGGGCTGGCGTGATTGTAACGCTGGTCAATCAATTCACCGAGTTTCGGAACCAAGCCGAAAACAGTACCACCGCCGAGGTTATCACCGCCGTGGAACTGGAAGAGGAACTGCGCACTCGCATTCAAAAAACGTTAGAGTCCACCCTGGGCTTTAGCCGGGTTGATTTGCAAAACCGGGTGGATCCGGGGTTACTGGGCGGCGCCATTATCAAGATTCAGGATCGGGTCATTGATGGCAGCTATATGGGACGTCTGGAAGCGTTGCGCAAGCAGGTGGAAACGTTATAGCTCAGTTCAAGCACTTTACCCCAAGAAGTTTTTAAAGTTTAAACACACAGTAAAAAGGAACGAACCAATGGCATTACGTGCGGAAGAAATTAGTTCGATACTGAAAGAAAAATTAGCCAGCTACGAAAGTGATGTGTCCGTCAGCAATGTAGGCACCGTGTTGGAAGTTGGTGACGGGATTGCCCGTATTTATGGCCTGCGTGGCGCCATGTCCGGGGAACTGGTCGAGTTTGCCGATGGGCACAACACGATGGGCATGGTGTTGAACCTGGAAGAAGACAACGTTGGTGTTGTCATCATGGGTGAGTACACCCATATTCAGGAAGGCCAGATGGTGAAATCCACGGGCCGTATTGCTTCCGTGCCTTTCGGCGAAGATTTGCTGGGCCGGGTGGTGAATCCACTGGGTGTTCCCATCGATGGCAAGGGGAGCATTGAAGCCAAGGAATATCTGCCCGTTGACCGCAAGGCTCCCGGTATTATCGCCCGGAAGTCGGTACACCAGCCGCTGCAAACCGGGATCACCGCTATTGACGCCATGACACCCATTGGCCGTGGCCAGCGTGAATTGATCATCGGCGATCGCCAGACCGGTAAAACCGCTGTGGCCATTGACACCATTCTGAACCAGAAGGGACAGGATGTTATTTGCATTTACTGCGCCATCGGGCAAAAGTCCAGTTCCGTGGCCCAGATTGTGAAGACCCTGGAAGACAATGGGGCGATGGATTACTCCATTGTTGTGGCCGCTTCCGCGACCGATCCGGCCCCCCTGCAATACCTGGCCCCATTTGGCGCCGTTACGATTGCTGAAGGCTTTATGGCCCAAGGGAAGCACGTCTTGGTTGTGTATGATGACCTGACTAAGCACGCTTGGGCTTACCGCGCCATGAGTTTGTTGCTGCGCCGTCCGCCGGGCCGTGAAGCGTACCCAGGCGATGTATTCTACCTGCACTCCCGTTTGCTGGAGCGCGCCGCAAAATTAAACGACAGTCTGGGCGCTGGTAGCATCACCGCATTGCCCATCATCGAAACCCAGGCCGGTGACGTTTCCGCTTACGTCCCCACCAACGTTATTTCCATTACTGACGGGCAAATCTTCCTGGAGTCCGACTTGTTCAACGCCGGGATTCGTCCGGCCATCAACGCCGGTATCTCCGTATCCCGGGTAGGTGGCGCCGCGCAAACCAAGGCCATGAAAGCCGTCGCTGGTCAGTTGCGCTTGACGCTGGCCCAGTTCCGCGAACTGGAGGCGTTTGCCCAGTTTGCCAGCGATTTGGACAAGGCCACTCAGGATCAACTGCGACGTGGGCAAATCATGGTGGAGGTGCTGAAACAGCCGCAATACAGTCCGCTGTCCGTGGCCCAACAGGTTTCCCTGTTGTTTGCCGCCAACAAGGGTTTGCTGGATGACTTGGAAACCAGCAAGCTGGCCGCTTTCAAGCCGGAGTGGTTCTCCTACTTCAGCGCCAATGTGTCCGATATTGAAGCCAAATTGAACAAGGGCGACAAATTGGATGACGCAGAAGAGGCCAAATTGGTCGAGGCCGTTAAAAAGTTTCGGGATACCGTATTTTCCGGCGGTAAAGCGTAGGAAGGTCAGCGAAGGAAGCAAACCATGCCCAACCTGAAAGACATCCGACGCCGGATTAAAAGCGTCAAGAGTACCCAAAAGATCACCCAGGCCATGCGCATGGTGGCCGCAGCCAAGGTCAAGCGAGCTGAAAATCGCGTCAAAGCGGCGCGTCCTTACGCCTCGGAATTCCGCAAGGTATTCAGTGACGTTTTCAATGCGCTGAAGAACCACAACCAGGACATCAGCGGCTCTCGTTACGCCGATCTGTTGCAGTCCCGGCAAATCCACAATGTGGGTATCGTGGTCATCAGTTCTGACCGGGGCTTGTGCGGTAACTACAACTCGGCGGTCATCCGTCAGGCGTTCCGCCTGGAAAAGGAGATCAAGGCCCGTGGTTTGACCCCCAAATTCTACCTGGTGGGTAACAAGGCCATCCAGGCGTTTGCCCGCTACTCCAACTCGGAAGTTTTGGGCCGCAGCGCCGGTATTTCAGCGGCTCCTACCGTAGAAGACGCCAATCTGATTGCCCAGACCATGACACAGGCTTTTCTGGATGGAAAAATAGACACCATCGATGTGTTATCCACACATTTTGTGTCCATGATTTCCTACAAAGTGCAGATCAGTCCGGTTATTCCGGTTCGCTCGTTTATTGATTGGGAGCCTGAGCTGATTCCCAGTCTGAATGATAGCCACTACAGCGTATCTCCCAGCGAATTAAAGCCCGAGCTATTGCTAGAGCCCAATGCGGTCAGCATTCTGGATAAAATGGTGCCGATGTTTGTCAGTAATTTGCTCTACACGTTGCTACTGGAAGGCTCAGCCAGTGAGCTGGCCGCCCGAATGACGGCCATGTCTAACGCTACCAGCAACGCGGGCGACATGATCAACCGCCTGACCATCCAGTACAACAAGGTGAGACAGGCGGCCATTACTCAGGAAATTCTGGAAATCGTGGGCGGCGCCGAAGCCCTGAAATAACCAATCTCAAAAAGAAAAGCCGGCTGGGCTTGAAGCTCCGCCGGTTTTTTGATGGGTAAAAATTGAGGGGAAATTGTGTCTTCAGAGTTTTTAGGTTGAATTAAAACACCGTAACAGACCTGGTTCTTGAACCGCCTGATTAGGCAAAAGTGTCCAGATGCCCCAAACTGTGTGTTTGATACTGTGCCAGTGAGCTGGAACCGGTAAACAGCGGGGTCCCGTTAAAGGTATCCACACACAGGTTGGCGCTGCCACTGGCTGCGGCACCTTTAAAAGTCGGAGTCACTGTACGCGCAGGTTGGTTCACCACTGGATTGAAGAGGGTTTTAAGGGCGGCTCCAAAAGCATTCATACGAAAACACTCACTTTCTGAATTGGTTTCCTTCCAGGGAAAAAGTTGGTAGACGAGTCAGGTTTTTGTCTTTCAAACACTTAGGTTAGTGTCATTAAAACACCCTGATAGAATTTTGTAAACACCCTCATGAAAATTTTTATGAAGGGCTCTTTATGGCCACCCGAGAAGGCTTCTTGGCAGAGCGATGACAATTCGGGCTGATTTTGCGTATACTATAAAGAGTTTTTGGCAAACGCCGCCTGAATTTGAGCGGTCAACGCCCGTTACAGCATGCCTAACGTCAGAGAGACCCCTTCATGTTCGACTTAATCCGCAAGATCCTGCCCGATCCCAACGAGCGTAAAATCAAAGCCCGTGAGCCTATCGTGGATCATATCAATGATCTGGAAGCGGAAATGCAAGCCCTCAGCGACGATGAGCTTCGGGGTAAAACGGACTACTTCCGCCAAATGCTTGCAGGGCGGGAACGTGGAGAAAACGAAAAGCGGGATCGCCAGCTGGAAAAAGAGATGCTGGACATGATTCTACCCGAGGCCTTTGCCGTGGTACGGGAAGCCAGCCGTCGGGTGCTGAACATGCGCCACTTTGACGTGCAATTGCTGGGCGGCATGGTGCTGCACGATGGTGGAATCGCTGAAATGCGAACCGGGGAAGGGAAGACGCTGGTGGCCACTTTACCCGCCTACCTGAACGCCCTGACGGGCAAAGGGGTTCACGTCATCACCGTGAACGACTATCTGGCCCGCCGGGACGCGGAATGGATGGGTAAAGTCTACAATTTTTTAGGCTTGAGTACGGGCATGGTGCTGTCCCAGCAGCGCAGTTTCAACGCCTTCGCTGATAAAAAGGCCGCTTACGCCGCAGATATTACCTATGGGACCAACAACGAGTTTGGTTTCGACTACCTGCGGGACAACATGGCAGGCTCCAAAAGCCAACTGGTACAACGTCCTTTCAACTTTGCCATTATTGACGAAGTGGACAGCATCCTGATTGACGAAGCCCGGACTCCGCTCATTATCAGCGGACGACTGGAGCAGTCGGCGGATATGTACCGTACCATGGCTCGAATCGCCCCCCTGTTGCAGTCGGATCGTGACTACACGGTGGACGAGAAGGGGAGAAACGTTGTACTAACCGAAGAGGGAATCGATCGGGCTCAGGAGATCCTGGGTGTGGAAGACCTGTTTGATATTCAGCACAACATGGCTCACCATATGCTGCAAGCCCTCAAGGCCAAGGAATTATTCCGCCTGGATGTGGACTATGTGGTCAAAAACAACGAAGTGGTCATTGTGGACGAGTTCACCGGCCGTTTGATGGATGGACGCCGCTGGAGCGATGGCCTGCACCAGGCCGTTGAAGCCAAAGAGGGCGTCGCCATTCAGGATGAAACCCAGACCCTGGCCAGCATCACATTCCAGAACCTGTTCCGTCTGTACCCCAAACTTTCCGGGATGACCGGGACGGCCCAGACCGAAGAGGCCGAATTCGGCAAGATTTACAACCTCAGTGTCACCACCATCCCCACCAACCGTTCGGATCGGCGCAACAACCTGCCCGACACCATTTACAAGAACGAGCGCATCAAAATGCTCAAAGTGGTGGAAGAGATTGTGGAATACCATCAACTGGGTCGCCCGGTGCTGGTGGGTACGGTTTCTATCGAGAAGTCCGAAGAGATTTCCCGCCTGCTGTCCAAGCCGGTCACCCTGACCCAGCACCTACGGGAAAAGGCCGCCCGCCTGCTGAATAGCCTGGATGCCAACAAGGACGCCGAATTGTATAACAAACTGGCTGGTAAACTGCGCAACCCGGAAGCTGCTCGCCCGGAAGATTTCACCGAGCTGGCCAAGGATCAGCCTGAGGATTTGGCGGTTTTTCTGGAAGGACTGGCCAAAACGCTGAAGACAGTTATTGCCATTCAAAACGGGCTCCCTCACCAGGTGCTGAACGCCAAGCACCACGAGCAGGAGGCCATGATCGTGGCGCAGGCCGGGCGGAAAGGGGCCATCACCATCGCCACCAACATGGCCGGTCGGGGCACCGACATTTTGCTGGGTGGTAACGCCGACGCCATGGCCAAGAGCGAATTTGAACTGATGGGTATGGACTGGCGCGCCGTGGATCCACAGGATCTGGAAGCGGCCATTGCCCGCAAGAAGCTGTTGACCGATGTGGAGAAAGAGGAAGTGCAGGCCCAGGGTGGTTTGCACATCATTGGGACAGAACGACACGAGTCACGCCGGATTGACAACCAGCTGCGGGGTCGGGCCGCTCGACAAGGGGATCCGGGCTCTACCCACTTCTTTTTGTCTCTGGAAGATGGACTGATGCGCAAGTTCGGCGGCGATCGCATTTCCGGCATGATGGACATGCTGGGGGTGGATGAAACCATGCCCATTTCCGCCAAAATGGTCAGCCGGGCCATTGAAGGGGCGCAGCGCAAGGTAGAAGCCTATTACTTCGATATCCGCAAGAACATTTTACAGTACGACGATGTGCTGACCGAGCAGCGCCAACTGATATACGACCAACGCAAAAAGGTACTCAACGGGGAAAACCTTCGGGATTCCATTCGCCATATGGTAGAACAGGCCATGGAGCGGATTGTGACCACCCATTTGCCCCCCAATACCACCCCCGAAGACTGGGCCGAGGATGTCCTGGCAGAAATGCTGAATACCATCCATGGCATTTGCCCCCAACTGGGGCCGGTGGTCACCGTGGAAAGCCTGAGCGGTAAAAGCCAGGCCCAGGTACTGGAGTTTGTCAAAACCGAAGGCGTCAAAGTTTACGAAACGCTGGAGGCTGAACTCAGCCGCATTTCCAAAGAGCTGGAAGCCTCCCACGGGTTGAATTTAGCCGGTTTGGATGAGGATGACGAAGCGGCGGCCAGCGAACTGGAGAATCTGCCTCCCGAGAAAGTGGCTGAAATCAAGCATCCGCTACGCCGCATTGAGCGGGATATTTTGCTCTCGGTCATCGACAACCGCTGGATTGACTACCTGCACAACCTGGACGGCTTGAGAGAGGGTATTGGTCTGCGGGCCTACGGGCAGAAAGACCCCTTGATTGAATACAAGCGGGAAGCCTTTGAAATGTTCCAGAACCTGACCTACGAGATTCAACGGGATACGGTCATGATTCTGTTCAACACCCGTATTGAAATCCAGATGCAGCGGCAGATGGAAGAACCGGCTTTCAGCGTGGACGAAGAGATGCACCACACCCCGCTGACCGAGGCTTTGGAGCATATTCAGGAAATCCCGGAAATGAGTACGGCCAGCACGTTCATTGATGCCGCCCCGCTCTCCCCGGTGGAAGGCGATACCGCCACCGAGTCGGGCGAGGTCACGGATGAAAACCGCCCCCGGAAAAAGCCCAGCAAGATCAACCCTTTTTAAGGTTTGGTAAGGCTGCCTTCTCAAGACGTTTGTCACTGTTTGAGTACAGCGAGTTAAAAAGAAGGCTTGGCAAATCTTGCCAGAAGCAATTCCACGGCTTGTCTGAGCTGTAAGCAGTTTTGCAAACGTCTTGTGAAGGCAGCCTTACCTGAGATTTTTCGGAGTGGAATCTTTAGGGTGTTTTGAAAGGTGGACCGGCTCTGTCCTGGAAAAATCACATCACAGCAACCAAAAGATTCCACTCCCAGATTTTTTAATCAGGCGATCATCGTTTCACGCACAAAATAAACAAAATAAGTGTTCATGCATGCAAGTAACAGAGCATGGAATAACGATTCTGTGAAAACGGGGCCTGGGACAGGATGGTCATTTAAATGGCCGTTCAAAAAAGAGAATACGAAGACCGGCAAGGGAGCGCTTAAGCGTTCGGAGGGCATTCAGCCCACCGAGCGAAAAATAAAGCGCCAATTAAGCCAGGATGTATATCAGGCTGAAAAGCAGCAGGTCAAAGCCCATAATCAACTCAGCCAGGCCATTCAAAAGCGCAATGAGGCCCAAAGCACCCTGAGCGAAAAATTGATAGAGGCGGGCAGCAAAAGCTCCATCCAGCGGGTGGGTATATCGGTTGCCGAGCATCAATTGAAATTACCCGCAGTAGCCAAGGGCATGGATCAAAAACTGCAACCCCTGGGCTTGAGCAGTGAACTGGGCAAGGGATTAATCGATGGATTCGCCGCGCAAAAGGGACTGGCAAAAGGGCTGAACTCCTCGCAATACACCACCCCCAATCCCGTCGATTACACCAAGGCCGGGACAGAGGTCTTGTCCGCCACGCCCCAAGTGGCCGCTCTGACAAAACGTCAGGCCAAAGTGACCCGCAGAGCCGAGCGATACGAACAAAAAAGCGAACAGCTCAAGGCCGTTAAACTGGCAGAGTTAGCCAAACAACACGGCAATCTGAGGGCTTACGACAAAGGGCAGCTCAAATCAGGCTCGGTTCAGGCGGATTCCCCGGAAGCTTTAGCAAAACTGCTGGAAAGCACCTTGCCCAGCCAGCGAATTGATGCCAAAGCCACTCGCCTGAAAGCACCAGAACCCGCCAGACTATTACCGGAAGCCGCACCTGCCAAGCTCCCCAAACCGAGCAAGGAGCCTTTATTTGGGAGCCAGCTTTCCCCACAGGAAAAAGTCCACCAACAGCTGGCAGCCAGAGATCAACGGATCCGCCAACTGGATGCCGAATTACGCCAGCAAGACCCGGCGGCCTTGAATCAGGCCATTCGGGAACGGGACTTTTACCAGACTGGCACGGCAGGCGATGTTATCCGGGGTGTTGTCAATCGCCCAAAGGAGGCTGGGGTCGTGCTGGGGCACATGGCCCAGCAGCGTATCCCCAAGGGAGCCCAAGCGCAAGCCTTGTTCGATCCGGCCACCGTGAAACACGCGGAATATCAGCTTTCCCATTCGGTCGGTCAGGAGCTGGCCAAAGGCAATGCCGAAAAAATGCTACAGGCTCAGCTGAAAGTGGAAACCATTCACACTCAGGGAAAAAAGCCCGCCCGGGAACTCCGGGAGTTGCATCAACAAAAAGCGCTGGAGTCCGATCGCAAAATGGTGATTGACGCCGATGGCGACACCTTCTACGATGCCTTTGAATCCGCCGCGGACATCCGTAAAGCGGAAAAACGCTACGATGCGACCGCCCTGCGACAATTGCCCCGACCGGAAGACGCCTTGTACCTGGATGACGCCGTCAGCCAGTTTATCCCGCAAAGCCTGGGCGAAGGACTCCGCCGCCCACTGCGGGCCTGGTGGGATCCCCCGGCCCAGCCCTGAAATTCCGTTCACGCCGGGGGCATTGCATTCATATATCTTTATACTTCAGCCGGAACGCTAAAGTTGTCTCTGAAAGTACCGATACGTCCTTCAGTCATCAACTGAGGCCCGGGCATGGATTTCTTCAATAGCGCGTTTGGACAGAACACCCAAAAAACGCTCGGTGATTATGCCCGCTTTGCCAAGAATTTGCAAAATGGCGGTGGCGTCACGGGCACAGACAATAGTGGGCAAACGGGCGACATCCAAAACCAGATGATGCTAATGATGATGATGTTGCTGATGAGCCAAATCACCGGTCAGCCTCCTTCGGCTGACTTGCTGGGCCAGCTGCCCCCGCCCTTTGTGCCGGGTATCTCGGGCACACCACCCCAAAACCCTGCCGTAAAGGCTTTGGAAACCCGATTCTCACTGAAAGTAAACCCGCAGGATCCCACGGCCACCCCCATCACATTCACCGAGCAGGATGTGGCGGCGGTCAAAGCGGATCTCAAAAACGGGCTCTTCACCCGGGATGAGCTGGGGGAGGCCCTGATGCATGAGCTGGCCAAAGGCGCCGACAAGTTCCAGCCCGCTGTCCAAAAACTCATCCAGGATCTGAGTGACTCTGGGGAGTTAAACCCCACTGCGTTTTTAAAGGCCGACTACCTCAAGCAACTGCCAGCGCCCCGACAGGACATTCTGTTGTCCGCCCTCAGTGGGGCCGGACTGATCCTGCAAAATAACAAACCCAACATCCGCCTGATCGGGTTTGTGCTGGAAGCCCTGGGCCAGCCGGACAGCAACGAGAGCAAAACGTTCGTTCAAAAACTGCTGCAAAAAATACAAACCGACCTGGGCACATCCACCGACAGCGCCCGCCGAAAAATAGTGAGCCAACTGTTAGAGCTGGCCAATATTTCGGTTGATGGGCAAGGCAAACTGACGTTCACCTGAAAAACGGCCTACCAGACCTATCAGGCTGATGGCTGGGTCCAGTCGGTAAAACGGCCCATCCTCACTGCATTGCGAAAAAAGAGTCATGGGCCTCGGAGGGTGTTGAAAGGCTTGGCGGTACCGGGATCGTCCGGGAACGCTTGGACACTGGTAGTCGCTCAGTGGATTGCTCAGTCTCTCGGGCTGAGCCCAGGGCCTCACCATCACGCTTGGCCAAGGGGGTTTCCCGGTGACGAGGCCAGCTCAGCTTGGGGTAATGCACGCCATTGGCTTCCTGCTGGCGACGGAACTCCAAGACCCAAGTGCGCAACTGCCTGGGAGTTAGTTGATAGGTCGTGAGTAAGGTTGGCCCATCCGTTTGTCCACTGACATACTCCTGAAGCATCCTCTCTTTTTTGACTTTAAGCTCGGCACGCTTGTTCAGTGGCTCGGCAGGCGCTGGTTCGGACGGAGAAAGATTCCCTTCGATCAGGGCCATAACATCCGCGCGAATGGCGTCACTGGTCAGCGATGATTGTCTGGGGTAGTGATGGGCAGCCAGCATGTCCGGCTCCTGAGTGATGGTGAACCTGGATGGCTGCCGTTTCCTGTTGCCTGCCTTGGTATCGGCAGCCCGGGGTGACAAGGGTTCCTGAATCGAGGCACTGGGCCGCTGGAATTGAGCGGACAAATCCAGATCAGCGCATAGGGCCATACCCTGAAAGAGATGCTCATCCTTGGCTTGTCGACGGGGTTGATTGCGGACGGCCCCCTGCCTCGCCGGGGCTTGGTCTTTGGATGACGGAGCTTGCGCCCTGGATGTGGGCGCTTGAGACGCATCCCTTCGGAGTGGGCCTTCCTGGGTGGACTCGCCAAAAACATCGGCCAAAAAGGGCTGCAACCATGGCCCCGCCTCGGCATGGGCTGGCGCTTCTCCCTCTTGGAACTCGGAGGGGAACGTCTCGGCAGGCAAGCTGGTCGCAAAACAGGCCGCCGTGTCCGAAAGCGGAAAGGACGGCTCCGACTCAAACAAGGGCAATGGCGTCAGGGAAAAAGTATCTTCCGCAGGAGGAAAGAGGGGGGAGGACAATGCCTGAGAAAAAGCAGGGGTGGTGGGCTCTGATAGGGCCTGCTCCGTGCGGGCCTGTTCTTCTCGTCGCCGATTTTCCCAATAGCTTTGTTTCAAAGGGGAAGTCTGCTTTTCAAACGGGTTATTCAAAAACAACGAGGACAGCATGCAAAAAGATCACTCCAAACAACGGGCAAACGAGTTACAAAACGCAAGAACACGGCCAGAAGCCGAGCCTTCAAACAGCCAATGAAAACCGGAACTTGAATTGCTTATTTACTTACTACGAAATTAGTTCTCGATCAAGCAAAGTCCGCTCTACATCAATGCCAGCTGGCGGTGGTTAACTGCATCCGACGCACAATCTCCGCTTCAGGCACGGTTAAAATCCGGCCCGCTTCCAGCACTTTTAGCCCTGCCACATACACCGCTTTTATGGCCGAAGGCTGACTGGCGTAAACCAGGTTTTTCAGGGCGTTTTGGCGGGGCTGCATGGACAGATCGTTGAGATCCAGCACCGTAAAATCGGCAGCGTTTCCCGCCGCCAATGCCCCAATGGGTAAGCCCAAATTTTTTCCCCCATTCAGGGTGCCCATGGCGAACATATCTTCAGCCGTGGTCACCGTGGAATCGTGAAATTTCACTTTTTGCAGCAGGCTGGTCATGCGCATTTCCTCAATAATGGAGGCCCGGTTGTTGCTGCACCCTCCATCAGTACCCAGAGAAATACACACCCCGGCAGCCAGCATCTCCCGAATGCGGGTAATGCCATCCCCCAGAAACATGTTGCTGGAGGGATTGTAGGACAAACCCGTGCCCCGCTGGGCCATCAGTTCAATCTCGGCATCATCCAGCCACACGCAGTGAATGCCCACCAGCCGATCATTCAGCACCCCCAGCTCCTCCAGAAAAGCCACCGGGGGCTTGCCGTGTTGTTGCTCGATCATCTGTCGCTCGTACTGACCTTCGGCAATGTGCATGTGGAACCGGGTATCCAAGGCCTCAGCGAGTTCAGCCCCGGCCAGAATCATGTCTATGCTGGCCCCATGTAAACTGTGCGGGGCGGGCAGCACATGCACCAGCGGATGTTCTTTAAACTCGGCGTGCAACTGCCGGGTGTTGTCGCAGGCTTGGGCCACCGTCTCCCGGAAGCGGGTGGGCGCCCCCTCCCAATCGTAGAGGGTACGGGCCATCACAATGCGAATGCCCACATCCAGCGCCGCCTGAATCACCGCTTGAGCGTTCTCATTGGCCTGATCGTTAATGTAGAAAAAATCGCACACCGTGGTGATGCCGCATTTCAGCATTTCCCCAAAGGCAAATAGGGCCCCGGTATATATATCATCCCGGCTCAAAATTTTGGAATACTTATACAGGGCCTGATCCCGCCAGGTGAAAAAATCCTGGTCATCGCAGAATCCTTTCAGCAGGGATTGAAACGAGTGGTTGTGCGAATTGACCAAACCGGGAATGAGAAAACCGTTCTCAAAATGAACCACCTGTGCCTGTTGCTCAGGGGTCAAGGTTCCCAAGGGTTGCACCTGAACAATCTGATCCTTTTCCACGCAAAGCGCCCAACCGGTTTGCACCTGCCCCTGAACGTACATACAATCCGCCGTGTAAATGGGCATGGCCAGACAATCCTCTCAACGCTGAAACGGGATGCTTTTATTATGCACCAAATTTCCCAGCATCAAATACAGCGCCATTGACACTCCGAGGCACTGACAATTCCAAGCCTCGGGGGCCAAGGGGGATAATGCTTTTAGGGTTCACAGGGCAGAATTCCTTGCCAAATTTGGAGATTACTGGGTCAGTTGGGCATTGCCAAAACCGGAGGCCTCAGTGTGGGTAGTTTGCGGCACGGCTTTTTTCTCAAACAGGTAATGAGACACCATCCATTCGTTGCCGTTTTTGTAGCCCCATAATTCAGCGCAAGCCAGGAAGAAGACTTTCCAGTACACCCACCATTTGGTCATGTTTTCCGCCCCGTAAGTCTGGGCCAGAATTTTTTCCACGGCGGGGCGATGTTGAACCATATTCTCTGCCCAGGCATTGGCCGTTTTTTGATAATGCGTGCCGTTCACAATCCACTGGTTGGCAATGGCCAAATCTTTCTGGAAGTACAACAGCAGATCATTCGATGGCATGGTGCCGCCGGTGAAGAAATAGCGGGTCAGCCAGTCCGTGCCGTCTTTATCTTCGTAGTGATAGGTAAAAATGGGATGGGTAAAAATATGCACAAACAGCTTGCCCTCTGGCTTCAGCCAACGGCTGATTTTGGCCAGCAGTTTTTCATAGTTTTTCATGTGCTCAAACATTTCCACGGAAACCACCCGATCAAACTGCCGATCAGTTTCAAAATGCACAATGTTGGCGGTCAAAATTTCCAGATTCTTCAAGCCACGGGCTTTGGCCTGCGCGTCGATAAAGGCCTTTTGGCTGCGGGAGTTGGACACCCCCACGATGGTAGCGTTGGGGTATTGTTCAGCCATCCACAAAGACAAGGAGCCCCAGCCGCAGCCCAATTCCAGAATGGTTTGCCCGTCCCGCAAGTCGGCCCGCTGACAGGTGAGCCTCAACATGGTTTCCTCGGCCTCGCCCAGGGTGCGGGTGGAGTCCGTCCAGTAGGCGCTGCTGTATTTTTTGCGTGGCCCCAGTACCAAATCGAAAAACTCGCTGGGCACCTCGTAGTGTTGCTCATTGGCCGCATCGGTTTCAATGGCGATGGGACTGTTTTTTAATTCCGCCACAAAATCCATAACGGCCTGTTGCCGTTCTTCCCAGGAGGACTTGCTTTCCTCCTTCACTTTTTGGGCCAGCATATTGCGAATGCCCCAGCGAATGACGGCATCGGGGACGAGATTGGTTTCCAGTAATTGATAAATCCACATGGGGCAAAATCCTTCTGCAGTCAGGTTATTGAATGTAACGTGCGAGTGCTTGAAATTTTAATGCACAAGATTATGAAGGCTTCCGCTTGGGAAACCAGGGAATAAAGGGGCTGGTGCTTTCCTGATACTGACGGTAAGCCTCGCCCTTGGTTTTGAGGGCTTGAGCCTCGGTGGCGGCCACCCCGCTGAATTTGGTCAGGAACAATAGCATGATCAACGGGCTGTATAGGGTAATCCATCCACCGGGAGCGCCCAAGGCCAGCAGGTAATAGCCCATCCACTGCAACCACTCAAAAAAGTAATTGGGATGGCGGGAGTAGGCCCACAGCCCGCTTTGGCAGACTTTGCCCTTATTTTCCGGCTGATCTTTAAAGCGCTTGAGTTGCTGATCGGCCACCGCTTCAAAAATGGCCCCGATGGCCCAGACCACCATAGCCGCCCATTGAAGCGGACTCAGGGTGGGACTGGTATTTTGGGCCGCAAACAAAAACGGACTAGAGACGATCAACATCAGCACGCCCTGAAACAGGTACACGGCAAAAAACAGCCACGGCGATTTTTCGGGGCCCCACAGTTCCCGCAGGGCGTGATAGCGGCCATCCTCTTCCGGGTGGGTGGCAATGACCCGCTTCAGCAAGTACCAGGCCAAGCGCCAACTGCTGGCGGTGACTATCAGTAGCATCGCTGTTTTTTGGGTGGTGGCCCCTTCCCCCAGCCAGAAGTATGTGCCCGCAATCAGGCTAAAGCCGAAAGCCCAGGCCACATCCACAATCCCCGCGTTTTTCAGGGGATTGGCGATGGCCGTGACTATCAGCATGAGGACCAGAACAACCAAGGCAGCGCTGCTCAGCAACGGCCAAATCGGTGGAAAATTCAACAAATCAGCCATGACGCTCTACTCGCTTGAAAAATACATCTTCGACGGTAGCGGTGGTGGGCAGGCGGAACAGCAAGATCAACATGTACAGGGCCATAGTCACGTTGCCCCACACCACAATCAACAGAAACCACACAATGCGACTCACCCAGCGACGTTCTCGGGCCCACACCCACAGGCCAAAGGCGATGATGGCGAAATAGGCGTCGTAAACCGTGGCGATAAACCACACGTCACTGCTGACCACGGGCGGAATCTGAAAGAGGGACTCATGCAGCATGGCCTGGGTGACCACCGTGGTTTGCACCACAAATACCAGCAAGAACCAGATGCATAAACTCCAGATTAGCACAGCGGGAGGCTCCTTTCCGGTGATCCTACAAGGACTGCCACAGGGACAGGTTATTGGGATTGGTATAAATGGCCTGCACCACGCTGATGTTGCGCATGCGGAAGGCCGCCTTGCAGTACATCAGGTAGTAATTCCACTTGCGGATAAACCGCTCATCAAAGCCTTGGCGCCGCACTTCGCTCAGGTTGGCGTTGAAGGCGTCGTACCACAGTTGCAGGGTTTTGGCGTAGCTATTGCCCAGGTCTTCCAGGTCGTGCAAAAACAAGTTGCCGGTGCGGTTAATAGCCTGATTGACCCGCCCGATGGAGGGCAATAAAGAGCCGGGGAAAATGTGTTTCTGGATAAAATCCACGTTGTTTTTCAGCAATTCGTACCGGCTATCCGGGCATGTAATGTACTGAATGCCCAACAGGCCGTGCGGTTTCAGCAACCGGGAGCATTGGGCGAAATAGGTATCAAGAAACGCATCCCCCACCGCTTCCAGCATTTCAATGGAAACAATTTTGTCATACTGCCCGCTCAGTTTACGGTAATCCTGCAAATGCACCGTTATTTGGTTGCTCAGCCCGGCTTCGGCAATGCGGGCCGTGGCCAGCTTGAATTGCTCCTGAGAGATGGTGGTGGTATCGATGGTGCAACCGTAGTTGCGAGCGGCATGCATGGCAAAGCCCCCCCAGCCGGTGCCAATTTCCAGCACCCGATCGCTGGGCTGCAATTGCAGCTTTTGGCACAGGGCATCGTACTTGCTGATTTGAGCCTGCTCCAGTGACTGCTCCGGGTGGGTAAAGCGGGCCGAGGAGTAGGTCATGGTGGGGTCCAGGAAAATCTGGAAAAACTCATTGCCCAAATCATAATGCTCGTGGATGTTTTTCTTGCTGTTGTCGACGTTATTGGCCCGCAGCAGGTGATAAATCCGGTTCAGCTTGCCCAGCAGATTGACCCAAAATACCTTGTTTTTGGAGCCTTCAAGCACCGTGGAATCCTCAATGTTCAGGATGAACCAGGCAATGACCGCTTCCAGATCCGGGGTATCCCACTCGCCATCCAAATAGGCTTCGGCAAAGCCAATGTGCCCGTACTGAATGATACGGCTGAAGCAGCTATCATCATTCACCTGAATGGCGGCCTGAAAGGGGCTGTCCGGCTCTTGCCCAATGGGGTACACACTGCCATCGGTAAAATACAGGGTGAGTTGTCCTTTGCGCATGGCAGATAACAGCTTGACCACCGTTTTTGCAGACCAGGACAGGTTTTTTGGCAAGCTGGGAACCACATGCAAATGGGCTTTTTTAATGGGGTGAGCGGTGCTTTGACGTTCCAGGGTTTTCAAGGCCGGGCCTCCTGTTGTGCGTAAAATTGCTGTAAATCGGGTCTGGGTCGTAGGACTTGTCGCTGGTTAAACAGCTGGGACTCCTTCAAGTGAAGTGGCAAGCGCTTAATCCACAGTATCAAGGCGTGCCAGTGAATCAGGGCAATGACCTGCCAGGTCATCAACGGGTAACGCAGGCTGAGCCGAACCAGCTGGCTATCGGTCAAGGGTCGTTTTTCTCCCCGGAAGCCACTGTCCAACAGGGTCTCCTCTCCGGCCAAGCTGGACACCTGACACTGAATGCGCTCGCCCGGCGGGCTCACCTGAAAGCGAAATCGTTGATCCAGTTGAGAATAGGGAGAGACGTAAAAATACTTGATGCGTTCACTGGAAAAAGTATTTGCTGGATCATCGCTGAGATTGGACGAGGCATTGAGAATGGGAAACACTTTCATTTCCCGAAAGGTATTTTCCACCTGGGCCAGACTGCCCAGGCAACGCCCTGCTGCATCAAAGGCAAAGTACAAACTAATGGGATTAAACACGTAGCCCAGAGTGCGCATATTGGTCAGCAGCCCAATTTTAGCGATGGGCTCCTGAAGCCCTTGCTCTTTAAACGCTTGAATGGCCCGGTCTTTCAGCAACCCGCCAGCCGGTGTGGGCAGATGATCCGATTCCCGAAACTCATAAAAGGCCCGTCGTCCAGTCTTGAACCATGTGAACCTGTTTTCCAGCTGGGGCAATTCATCCAGATCCAGATAAAAGAAGAAACAGCGATTCTGAAAACGGTGCTTTTTAGGGGCCAGCCGCTGATGATAGACCTGGCACTCGAAGAGGCAGGAATTTAACGCCGCCATGTCAGGGTCTCCACCAGTTGACCGCTCAAGTTAAGGGCAGCGGTAAAGGCATCCTCGTGAAAGCCGTATTTAAAATAACTGCCACAAAAATAGATGTGGGTGCGCCGCCCTTCCTCGTTGAGCTGAGACAGTTGATCCTGAGCGGCCACGGCCGGTTCATCAAAAATGGGATGCTCGTAAGCAATGGTCTGCCGGATGCTGTCCGGGCGCATCCAGCTTTGCCCATTGATAGAGACAATGTAATCCTGTTTTTTAGAAATCCCTTGCAGACTGTTCATCCAGTAGTGGGTGGCCGCATCATATAAAATTTCAGGATTCTGGGGATCGGGTTTGGCGGATTTGATTTGATAATTCCAGGAGGCCCGGCATAAACGGGCTTTGGGTAACAGGGAGGCATCGGTGTGCAGGGTGGCCCGGTTGCTTTCATAGCGAAAGGGGGCCAGCAAGCGCTGTTGCAAGTCAGTGGGTTGGCTCAGGGCGGCCAGCGATTGATCGGCGTGGCAGGCCATAATGACGGCATCGAAATCCCGGCTTTCGGCTTGCCCATGGGGGGGCTGGGCGATTACACTGACTGTGTTATCGGCATTGGCGGTCACGGCCTGAACCGTGCGGTTCAGCAAAACCTCCGGCTGGCAGAGATCCAGTAGTTTGCGCACATAAGTGCGGGCGCCGCCATCCACGGTGTACCACTGAAAATGGGTATCCAGTCCCAAAAACCCATGGTTGTGAAAGAACCGAATGAGGGTGCGGGCCGGGAATTTCAGCATTTTGTGCGGGGCGGTCGACCAAATGGCCGAACTCATGGGCACCATAAACAGTTCCAGAAAATCCTGCCCATAGCCCCGTTCGGCAATCAGCTCGGCCACAGTCAAGGTGTTGTAGCGGGGGTTGTCCAGGTTGTCCAGGGCCTCTTTGGTGAAGCGATCCATTTGCTTCAACATCCGCCAGAATCGGGGATTGAAGAGATTTCGGCGCTGGCCAAACAGCTTATTCAGCCCGGCCCCGTTCCACTCCAGCCCGTAAGTATCGTGACGCACACTGAAGGACATATCAGTGGGTTTGATGGGAATGTCCAGCGTTTCAAACAGCTTCAGCAGGTTGGGATAGGTGACTTTATTGAAGACCATAAAGCCCGTATCCACGGGTAATTGCTGGCCGTCCTCTTCGACCTCCACCGTGTTGGTGTGCCCGCCCACGTAGTCGTTTTTCTCATACAGCGTGATCTGGTAATCCCGATGCAAAAAGTACAGGCAACCCAGCCCGGAGATTCCGCTGCCGATAATGGCCAGTCGCTTCTTCATGGATGAGGCCTTCGGGTTTTGGAGTTGACCTGATAAGCCTCAGCCGGGACGGGATTGAGGCTATGCACCAGACCCACCCAGGACATCAGCTTCAGGATGTAATAGGTCACATCGTACTCCCACCAAAAGAAGCCTTGGCGCACCGAGTTCTGGTAGTAGTGGTGGTTGTTGTGCCAGCCTTCTCCCAGGGTCAAAATGGCCAGCCAGGGATTGTTGCGGCTGTCATCCGGGGTGTTGTAGCGCCGGGTGCCAAATTTATGAGACAGGGAATTGATGGTGCAGGTACCATGGAAGAGAATCACCGTGCTGACGAAAAAGCCCCAAATCAGGCATTGCAGACCATTGGTGCCCAAAGCGGGGAACGCCATTTCCAGCCAGGCGCCCAGGGCATATAGAGCGATTGCGTACAGGGCAGGCACCACCCAGTCAAAGCGATTCAGCCACACCAGCTCCGGGAAACGAGTCCAGTCCCTAATCAGGGTGTAATCGGTCTGCAAATTGGCAGGCACCGTCATCCAGCCGATATGAGATTGCAGCAGGCTTTCCCGCACCGGGGAATGCGGGTCACCGGGCTGATCGGAGTAACGGTGATGACGCCGATGGTGAGAAGCCCACCACAGGGGCCCGCGCTGCACAGAGGTCATGGCCCACACGGCAAAAATAAACTGCTGGATGCGTCCGGTTTTAAAGGTGCGATGAGAAAAGTAGCGGTGATAAAAAGCGGTAATGGCAAACATGCGCACCCAGTACAACATCAGGGCCAGCCCCACCACAAAGGGCGACCACCCACAGAAGAACACGCCCAAGACCCCCACGTGCAAAAAGGCGAATGGAATCCAGCGAGACCACTCCCGGGACCACTCGGAGGCATTGGACGGTTCGGCGACCGAGGTAGGGCTTTTGAGGGCGTAGTCACTGTCCAGAATTTTTAAAATCGTGCTCATATCATATACCGAATGGTAGACTATTCAAGTTTAACGGAACCGAATTGACTGTCAAATGAAACTTCAATATATCCCTCTTGCTTCAATTTTGAATGGTTTGGAGATTTATACCTATTGGTATATAAATGTAGTAAAATAGGGAAAAGTTGCATGAATGGAGGTGCAGGCATCATGATAGACAAACTTGTGCGAACGCCTCGAAACATTGCCTTGGTTCTTCTTTATATTGCTTGCTTTTGGCTTTATACGCAAGCGGCAAGTTTGGCGTCGCCATTGCCTCGGGAGGAATTGGTCAGTTTGAACGGCGCTAGTCGCTTGCAGCTGCCAGATGCTTTTCGGGGGAAGCGAGTGCTGTTGGCGGTGGGCTTTCATCCCCGTCATCAGTCCACGCTGGAGAAAGGGGTGCTGCTGTTCGATGGCTTGCGGGCAACCGGGGCCAACGTCCAGGTCCTGGAGGTGGCCGTTCTCGACACAAAGTACAAGAGCTTCAAACCTTCCGTGGAAGCGTTTATGCGCAAGGCGGTAAATGAAAAGCCACTGATGGGACGCATTTACCCAATGTACACCAATTCTCAGGCTTTTAAAAAATCACTGGGCCTGCAACAGGAGGAGTACGCCTTTATCCTTCTTGGGCCAGAGGGGCAGGTTTTATGGAAGAAAAGCGCGGCTCCCACCGCCAGCATGGTGGATTCCGTGAAGCGATTGATTCCTTAAACCTGTAAAAACGATGATTGGCCGTAAAAAATCTTTGCCAGTCCGCCGATGGGTGTGCTATATATTAAGAACGCCTTGGGGGCGTAGCTCAGTTGGTAGAGCGCCTGCTTTGCACGCAGGATGTCGCGGGTTCAATTCCTGTCGCCTCCACTTTACTCTCTTTTTCTAAAACTTTACGAAAGCCTGCGAATGCAAAATGTGATTCTGGCTTATGTAAAGATTGAAAAGCTTAAAGCAAATAGTCCAAAATAGTTGGCAGAAAAGCCTAACGACCATCTTAATAGCTATCTCCATTTGAGTTTTTCCAAAGCATCCGAAAACGATCAGAGAACGCTCCACCGACCTACGTTTTGGACCACACCCGGCTCGCCGCCTTTTGAACCAACCGCTCAAAGGCTTGGGGCATGGTTACTTTGACAACAGCAAAATATAGCCCTAAAAAGACAAAGGCGCTGAGAGTGAACACCCCATACACCGACATATTCAGATTTGCTAACCAAGTTTTTAAAAAGAAAAGCAAAAAGCCAGGCCCTAGCAACAGCCCAAGATGCCGACCCAAATGCCAAAGTTGCTCACTGACAGGCCATTGGAAGCATCGTTTTATTCTGAACATCATGCACAAGGCAGCCAAACTGTGAGCCAGAATAGTGGCCATAGTCAGGCCGTAAAGCCCGCCCAGCTTGGCGCCTATAAAAAACAGCACCAAGGTGGGCGGCGTTACCCAGAGAAAATGGCGCAAGGTTTCTCCGGTTTTTCCCGTGGCGTTTAACAGGGAAATGGAGATGTCATACAAAATTTTGAGCAGGCAAAACAACAAAATACCCTGAAACGTAAGCACCGAGGGCAGCCACTGAGCGCCATAAATCAGCGACAGCAATTCCTTGGAAAAAACAGCCAACAAGAGAAGCACCGGAAATAAAGCCAGCATTAAATAAGAGCTAAGCTGGAAATAGTGTGTTTTCAGCGAAACTGGATCGCTCTGCGCCTTGGAAAAAACGGGGAAAAACACCTGCTCGCTCAAGCCTCGAATCAACAAAGCCACCAAGAAAGCTTTCTCAAAACCAAAATAATAATAACCAAGTAAAGCCGCACTCAAGCACAAGCCGCCCACTACATAATCGGCCTGATACAGAAAATCGCACAACAGGGTTTGGGGCATAAAGCCTTTACTATATTGCAGAATTTCCCGGGCTGCTGGCTTGATGATTTGGAGCCCAAAAGCTTGCCTGGCCATGCCAAACAGAATCATCATGCACAATGCCTGAGAAATTAGCATAGGGATGACATAGCTGAGGTATTTAAAACCGACAACAGCAAACGTAATGATCAGTAGAGCGTTTAAAAAATTGACACTAGCGTCCAAAATCGCCAAACGCTGCTGCTGCATTTCCTTGATGAGAAAAGCACGAGGAATGCGGCCCACCGCATTGACCCAAAAGGCCAAACCAGCGTAAAGCAAAATTTCCTGTAGCGCCGCTTGTTTGTAAAAGCCCGAAAGCGCAAAGCCCAGCCCGATGATTAGCAGGGCAAACAGACTACAAGCGATTACGTGAAGCGTGAAGGCCGTATTGATGGACTGACGGCTTAGCGCTGGCTTGAAAATTAAAAAATTATCGATACCGGTGGCGCTGGCCGTGTTGATAAGCATAAACAAGGTGCCAGCAATACCAATAAAGCCAAAATCCTGGGGGCTCAACAATTTAGCGGTAATGACACTGGAAAACAAGAAGAACAGACGAACCAGAATCATAGCCCCCGATGTCCATACGGTGGCCTTAAAAATATTGGCGCTGGCAGATTGAATGGCAATCGACATAAGCTAGTGCATGGTTTTTAAAACAGCGCCCGTCAGCGGAATTTGATGCGCCTGACACAGCTTTTTGAATGCCTTCAGGTCCGCCTGTGGAGTCTCCAGCCCACACAAAGCAACCAACCCGTCCAGGTGACGGGCAATCATCACCGATTCCGCTTGATAGAGCAAGGAACCCATATCCACCAGAATAAAATCAAAGTTGGGCTTTAAGCGATCCAGCAATACAGGGAAAGCCTTGCTGCCAACCGTCTCATAGGGGTTAGCCCCGGTGTTTGCACTGCTCATCAAATAAACCGATTGCTCTGGGTTTAACCGGTGAATATAAGATCCCAGATCAAAGAGCGCTGAAGGCAAGGTTGCGGTAGCCGAGGAAGCGTGCCCGGCAACGGGCTTTCTTTGAAGCAAGGGTGTGAAATCCCGAATGTTTTCCGTGCTGAGCCCAAATTCTTGATGCACAGTGCTTTGTTGGGCATCAGCGTCCACAATCAAAACCGTATACCCACAATTCGATAGTAATTGCGCCAAGCTGGCCAGCAAATGAGAACGTTTTGCGGCTTTACTCAGGCTGGAAAACCCAATCAGGGACAAACCATCTTCTTGCTGAATCCGTAAAAACGTGGCCATTTTCTGAAGGGTCAGAATATATTGCGGATGGCTTAGCAGGGACAAAGACGTGGCCTGATAAACAGCTTCTGGCAACCAGCTAAAGCTCCCCAGAACAGGCGCGCCCAGCATGACTTCCAGGTCGGCAGGGTTACTAACCGTATTGCGAATCAGGTGCTGCCCCACCACGGAGAAACAGCCCAATAAAGTTCCTGCCAGAGTCATTACCAGCACAATTTGCCATTGATTGGGAAAGGACGGCGCAACAGGAGTCGTGGGGCTTTGCACAATATTGACGTTACTGACGATTTCCGATTCTCGCACACTGGCTTCCACCAGTTTGGACTGTAACGTGTTGACCACAGAGGCCAGGTTATTTTCAGTAGCCTCCATTTCAGCCAAAGTCAGCTGCTGGTCAGGAATATTATTCTGATGGCTTTTTAAGGCATTCAAATTATTCTGTAACGATTGCTTTTGGGCATTGATGGAAATCAATTCCGATTGACTATTAATCAAGTCACCCAGCATTTTAGCCCGTATTTCATCTTTAATAATGGCGTTCTTACCATTCGCTACGGATTTTCCCACGGTGCTGGCAACTTGTTGTTTGATCTGGCCTTGCAGCTCTTGAATGTTTTGACGAAAAACCACCATCTTCCGGGAAGACTCCGGATAGCGCACCTTCATGCTGGCGTATTCCTGCTGCGCTGAATTGAGGCGCTCCTGCAAATTACTCAGGTTCTGGTTTTGCCCTAAAGCCACCGCGTCAATGGCCGTCTGAATATTGCGAGAAGGAATCTGCAACTTTTGCGCATATTCCTGGACTTTACCCGCGTGATAATTCATCTGGCTTTGCAGAGCGGCAATGGTGTTGTCCAAATCCGAAACCTGCTTGACGATGTTGCTGGTCTCGACATTTAAATCAACCGTGGCGTTGGCCTTTTTAAAATCCCGAATTTTTTGGCGTGTAGTGGCCAGCTTCCGCTCGGAATCCTCTAACTGATCCTGAATATACTTTTTGGTTTGAATCACGGATTGATTGTTTTGCTGTACATTATATTGATAGTATTCGTCAATAAATGCCTGGGCAATGCGCTTGGCTTGTTGGGGATCGTCCCACTGCACAGACAGTTTGATAATATCCGTGGCCGGTGGGCTTTTAAGACTGAGCGCTTTTTGCAAACGCTGAATTTGCTTCTCGGTGCTGGAATCGGTGGCGCTAAAAAGCGGGGGATTTCCCTTGGAAATCAGGGCCTTATGAACCCGTTGGGCCAAGTCATAAGAGGACAAAATTTCCATTTGGGTCAAAATGGGATTTTTCTCGTAGTTGTTGGTTTGCAGTTTTTTATTCTGCCCCAGATCCGCCACAAAAGTGGTGGGCGCCACTTCCTCGATTAAAACCTTGGCCTGAGAGGTGTAGGAGGGCTTAAAAATAAAACACGCGTACAAAACCGCCAACAGAAAGAACAGCGCTGTAAACCCCAGAATGGTGCGGCGACCCTGGCTCAAAATTTGACGGTACTGATTAAGAGAAATGGCATCCATACAATAAGCTTTCGTGTTTAAAACTGTTTAAAATTACGCTTTAGAACTGAGACAGCCACCAGAACGGGGCCACCATTCGAGACAGGGTTTCGGCTCCCCGAATCAGTTTGGCCGATTGGGCGTCTTTGACTTCCACAATGTCATTGGGACGAAGCATCAAATCAATTTTCTCAGGGTCCACCACCAATTTAGCCAGTTCCTGGGTGTTGCTTTTTCGGTTGATAATCACCGCTCGCTTGATCGCACTGCGTTTATAGCCAGAAGCCATGGCCACGGCACTGTTGATGTAGGGGCTGTCGGATGACAGGTAAAAAAGACCCGGCTTTTCAACCTCTCCCAGCACTCGCACCGGAAAGCGTTCCGGATAAATGCCCGAGGCGCACAATAGTTTAAACGCCTCATCTCCGTATGGCAGAGTGGGCAACTGGCGCACCTGAATAGTATCGCCCTCTTCCAGCAGTTTATCCTGAGATAAATCCCCATCAATTAAATAAGAGAACAGATTGACCTGCTCCTTAGCCCCATTGTGCCGGATGATTTCAATGTTGGTGATGTCAGCGTTATAGTTCAACCCACCCGAACGAATGATCAGTTTGGACACCGTCCAATCCAGGTTGGAAAGATTCTTATTACCCTGAAACCGGGGTTCAGGCTCGGCACCTGAAAAAACCCGCCAATCCGGCTGAAATAACCCCGGATGGTTGACCGCTCCAATTAAATAAATACGGGGAATATGAAATTCCCGGACATTAATGAAAACCTGCGCATCGTTGACATACGGAGTCAAGCTATCTTCCATGTGCCGGGATAGCTCCTTGATATTCATACCCGCTACAAACACCTGACCCACAGGGCGAATGGTGGCGTAACCATCGGGACGCACCAGAATCTCATCCTGATCGTAGGCAGATTCTTCGTGAATGGAAAATGACAAAACATCGCCAGGAGCCACCCGATAATCCTGTGTCACACGGTTACTGGTGGAGATACTCCCCTGCACCAGCCTAGAGGAGCCTGACAACGGCGCCTTATCTTCTCCCCTTGCCACGGGCCCAAGCAAAAACAAAAGCATCAGCCAGAGGGAAATAACCTGGAGGGAAGGGGCGCGCATGAAAAGACTCCACAAGCTATCAATGAATTCGATTAACTGCCACTAAAAATTACTTTTATTCACCGTATAGTATGCACCAAACATGACCAGCCTTCATGCATGCAGCGCTCAATTGTAAACAGCCAGAGGGCTATTTTCTGAAAGAAACGTGCGGGCGGGCTTCACCGGACTCTGAGTCTGGGGTAATAAATAAAAATAAGACAGCATCAGCCAGGCAAAACTCATGGGGGTGCGTAAAAACACCGAATTATCGCTGGCCATGTTAATCCAAATAGCCCCCAGAATCAGCAGGGGCATCATGGCTGATAATTTCAGGGTCTGATCCGCCCGCAGAAACCGCTGGGCAAAGTGCCAGCTGGGCTGTAAAAAAGCCATTAAATACAACAACCCGCTAAGCCCGTAATCGTATAGCAACTGCAAATAGGCGTTATGCACATAGTCGGAGCCTCGAGAATCGATCATGTGAATTAAGGCCCGAGCCGCATTCACCCCGTGTCCCAGCAGTAAACCCGGCCCCTCAATCAGGCTGAGCAAATACCCCCAGATTTTGAGTCGCCACACCATGGAATCGGAATTGCTCATGCGATCGGCGAATTGTGCCTGAAAGCCCAGGTGAAACAAGCTGTCCAAGCCCAAGAACAGTAAAACGGCAAGCAAAACGCCCAAGCCCAGCCGCATTTTAAGACGTCGGGGTAAAAAGAAAAACAACACAAAAAGTTGCAAAACGCCGCAAAAAATTACGTTTTTACACAAGGTCAACACCAGAGCCAAGCCGCTAATGAGAACCCCACTCAACCAGAACAGGCGCTCTTTTTTGGTTTCCGATTGCAGAAACTGATAAATGCCGAAGGGAATGTAAAGCACATTAACAAAGGCCAAACAGTTGGGGTGCCCCACCAGCCCACCCACACGGGGCAGACCTTCAATCAGGGTCATGCCGATGCCGGTCACCCGCTGAAAAATAGCGACACTGCTGTTAAACAGCATAAACAGATTCACCCCGGCAAATAAGCGATGGGCACGCCCTGCCCGGATTTCCTGAACCCCGCACAGGATAATGAAAATCTCGATGGCGAGCTTTAAGCCCTCCAGTAAGATGCCAGGCTCTGCATCCGGGCGAAACAGGTTTATAAAAATAATTGCGTTAAAGGCCATCAAAAACCCCAAAAAAGGCAGCGTTTTCAACGTGGAAAAGGCATCCCGCAGAATGAGGTAAACAGCAAAAGGAAAAGTAATGCCGGTAATCAAAAAAATAACCGGATTGGTCCCCGCTACCAGCAGGGAACGCATATTGTCGAACACGGGAGAAATAAACTGCCACAAAATCAGGAAAAACCAGTAACGGTTCATCAGCAATGGGGTCAGCAGAACCATCAGCAACAGCCCCGTCAGTCCTATCAGTCCCAGAAACCCCAACTTGAACAGAACCAGACAATAAAAGGCCACTAGCACCAGCATCAACCAATGCCAAGGGGTTTTGGGCATGAAGGTCGTTTTCGGGCTATCAGAGGCAAGGACAGTCATGGGAATCGACGTACCACGGGCGAGCTTTTTATTAACGGGCAGCAACTCTATTCATGAGGGAATCGTAAAGCCGGGTCAACTTTTCCATGTGGCAATCAGAGGAATACTGATTGAGGGCAAATCGGCGGGCCCGTTGCCCTTTCTGACGCCACACTTCAGGGTGTGCCAATGCCTGTTTTAAGGCCCCAGCCAGTTGCTCGGCGTCTCCAGGCGCAAACAGTTGACCGTATTCGGCCACGCCCATTTCCGGGATGCCGCCCATATCACTGGCAATAACAGGCCTACCGTGGGCATAGGCCTCGATAATGGACATGGGCTGATTCTCATACCATTCCGACGGTAAGACGATGGCCCTGGCCTGTTGCAGGGCCTCACTAACCCCACCACGATCCAGATGCCCCAACCAGGCCACGCTGGCAACTCCTTGCTGAGCGCACAGTTCCATCAGCTCTCCCTTTAGTGGACCATCGCCTACTACTTTCAAGCGAGCCTCAGGCACCTGAGCCATGGCCTTTAAAAGCGTAAACAGTCCTTTCTCGTAGGAGAGCCTGCCAATATACAGAAAGTCAGCGCCAGGCTGAGCGGAAGCATCGGGATAAACGTCTATCCCGGTCAGGAAATTGGGAATATGGGTGATTCGGCTGGACGGAATGCCCCCGGCAATCACTTTATCGGCCAAAAAGCGGCTGGGGGAGATAAATTTTTCCACCAATGGGGTGTAATCCCTGACCCCTCGGTTATAAACCATTTCCAGGGCCGATAAAGCACTGGCCGCTCTGGACTCCTTGACACAGCGATTTTTAAGACAAGGCAGGTAGTTATCCCGGGTGCATTCGCCCTCACAAACGCTTTGATCCCCTTTTAGCAAGGTGTAAGCAGGGCAAATGATCTGGTAATCGTGCAGGGTTTGCACCACAGGGATGCCCCGTTTGCGGGCGCCTTGCAAAATGGAATAGGTCAGTTGGTGGGCTATGCCGTGACAGTGGATTATATCCGGTTGAAACTCGTCCAGAAAAGCATTAAAGCGTTTACCGGCTGTGGGGTTGTCAATAAAATTTCTGGCGAGGGAGAGCTTTTTCAGCCAGTGTGGGGATTGTCCCTTCAGGGAATAATCCACATAATCGGCAAAGTAGCCAGACCATTCATAGTCCGGCGGATTCTGGGGGTGGTGCATGGAAAAAAAGGCCACCTGGTGCCCCGCTTGCTGAAGCAGTTTCATCTGCTCCAGGGCCACGGTCTCTTGCCCTCCTTTCAAGAAGAAGAACTTATTGACAATGGCCACTTTCATCGCAGTTTAACGCTCATCGCAGCACGCCAACTGAGCCATAGGCAGGTTTGGCTGGCGTAAATTCGGACTCACCTTGGTCAGCAGGAGTCAGCACTTGCCGATAAATCTGCTGGGTAGCCTGAACCACATCATCCCAATCAAAGTGCTTTTTCACCACTTGCAAGGCCCGTTGCCTCAGGGTGTCGCGTTCTTGGGGAGAAAGCGCCAACAATTGATCCAGGGCGACTTTGCAAGCCTGTACATCCTGAACCGGAAAACAGGAAAGCGCAGCGTCTCCCAGCAAAGCTGAAATTTCCTGATGTGGGGGAATATCACTGAGCAGAACCGGCAGCCCATAAGACATTGCCTCCAGCACTGTGATGGGGTGCCCCTCCAGCGCCGAAGCGGAAACAAAGGCCCTGGCGTTGGCGTACAAAGCCCCTAACTTCTCGCCCCGAATGGCCCCGGTAAAAACAATATTTGGATTCCCGTGAGCCAGCGCCTTAAGACCCTGCACATAGACGGGCAGTTCCGGAGAATCGCCCACAATGACCAACTTTAATTGGGTGTTCAGTTGATTAAAAGCCTGAATCAAAATTTCGATGGCTTTTTCCGGAACCAACCGCCCCACAAAAAGCAGGTAACCGTCCGGCGTCAGCCCAAACCGTTCAGCCAAGGTTCCCAGAGGCAAAATCACCGGGAGTTCTACGCCATTGTATAGCCGGTGGGCCTGGACCTGGTAAGTGGACTGGTAATAGCCCTGCAAGGCATTGGACACGGTAATGCGATAATGTGGCAGATGGGCGCTACACCATTCCCCCAGCCGAATAATGGCTTTGGCCACCCGTCCCCAACGGGGCCGCTCCCAATCTTTTCCATGACAGGTAAACACAATTTTTTTACCAGGGGCCAGCAGCTTCGGTATCAGGCTGAACAAGGCAGGCCCCTGGGCGTGGAAATGCAGGATCTCAGCCCTTGAAAAGGTGGCCATTAAACTTGCCAGCATACAGTGCAAAAAGGTGGAAAGGCCCGGCACAGAGGGGGCTGGAAATTGAACAACCCGAACCCCCTGGTAATAAGTGGTGTTAATCGTAAACGCTTCACTACGGCAATAGACGGTAATGTCATGCCCTTTAGCGGCCATACGGGTGTAGAGTTTCTCACAGGCGGTTTCCACGCCGCCATAATTGGCGGGCAGGTTCCGGGTTCCAATGACCGCGATACTATGTGCGACACCTGGCGGCAGGTCAGGCAGGGTCGACATCTCTTCCTGGAGTGGCGTTTTTTCTTGAGGGAATGGCTTTAACAGGTTCAAACGGATGGGCCAATCTGAGGGTCAATTTTAACGAGCAAAGTTTTAATAAGAGCCTTTGGCCGAAATAACAGCCGGAATGGTTCTGGCAATCAAAATTAAATCGTTTATAAAGCTGAATTCGGCCAAATACCGCTGATCCAGGGCCACCACCTGATCAAAGGCCAGCACGTCGGAGCGCCCAAACACCTGCCACACGCCGGTCATCCCGGGCACAGTCGCCAGCCGCACATGATGCCACGGCTGGTAACGGGCCACTTCCTCGGCCAACGGGGGGCGAGGCCCTACCAGACTCATTTCTCCACGAAGCACGTTGACCAGCTGCGGCAGTTCATCCAGGCTATACTTCCTCAGGAACTTGCCGACTCTGGTAACACGAGGGTCTCGCTTCATCTTGAACATGTTTCCGGGTTCAGCAAGCGCACTAAGGGCATTGCGTTCCCGTTCAGCGTTGGGAGTCATAGAGCGAAACTTCAGCATACGGAACCGTTTACCCCGAAGGCCCACCCGCTCCTGCAGAAACAACACCGGTCCGGGAGAATCGATCCAAATGGCCAGCCCAATTAGCACCAACAATGGCAGCAGTAAGACCATAGCCAACAATGAGGCCATCACATCCAGCCATCGTTTGAAAAACCAGCTCACCGGGTGTGTCCTGGGAAAATCGTAAGCCCAATAGTAATCTTCTTGATAATCGGAGAAACCAGTCGACTCGTGGTCGGAGGCTTGGCCATTTGGCATGGGCACAGCAAGACGAAGCGATTGCATCATCTGTTGCATTTTTTGACGGTCCAGTGCCCGCGATGGTGGTGTCTTTTCTGTCCACACCATGAGGAGGGTGGTCTCTTTCTCTCTCAACACACACAATTTAGAATGAGGGGTGATTCTGCAAAACTGACCCGTAAACGAAGTGGAGCCAATTTTGACTCAGCCATTCTCTGCAAGATAGACAGCCAGAGCAAGTACTTTTTTGTTGCCTTGCATTTTAGGATTGTAATAGTTGAAAAACTTTTAAAAAAGCGATCGGTACTTTCTGTTCCACACTTGTATTTCGCTTCATCAGCATCAAAAGTTTCTTGTAAATGGTTATTAACTGTTGGGTTTTTGAATGTTATTTTTGAGGTATGAAACTTTTAGCGAAACGCCAACTCCATCTTGGCGTCAGAAAATCCAGATCCATCAAACTCCGGTGAAAGTGAAGCGTTTTATTGTTGCTGTGAGGTAGATACTTTGAAAAAATTACTGCTTTTTTTGCTACTGTTTTCATTGTCCAGCGCCCCACTCTTAGCGTCAGCTGCCAGCCATACCAAGAAATCATCCCGGCTGACCACCACTAAAGTGACCAAACCAAAGACAAGCACCAGCACCAGAACCGCCACCGATCTAGAGAGTTTGTTTACCCAGGCCTGGGACCCTTTTTGGATTAAGCCTATCCCGTCAGGCGCCACCTACAAATCCTTTAAAGCCGCTGCCGATACAAAACCAGGATTTCACGCCCAGTATATCCGCATGGATTTAAATTACAGCGTGCCGGTAACCTATGCTATGCCCAAAGTCACCATTTACGGGGCCGGTTCTTGGTCCGATCGCGATTCCGGCAGAGTCATTCTGGGGCAAACGCACCTGGACTCCAACTTTATCCTCCCAGACGCGGCCAACGGCGATACGCCCAACAACCCCACCATCATTTTGAATACGGACAATCGAACGGCGGTTTACCTGAACGCCGCCACCCGCCCCGTGGCGGGTGGGCCCATCTGGGGCTACTTATCCAGTCCCAAACCTTGCACCCACGGCGGCTCTGGCACCAGCGGGGGTGAAGTCAGATACAGTGAATTACAAAAAGGGCAGATAAACCACGCCATCGGCATTAATGTTTGGGGAAAGAAATATCTGAGCCAGACAGGAGGCGGCTTTGTCTTTCCTGCGGATCGGGCTGATAGCGCCTACCGGGACCCCGCCTCTCACGATTACTACGGGGGCAACATTCCAGACCTGAAAATGGGAAGCCATCTGGCCATTCCTCCGGCCTTAACTGCCCAAAAGCTAGGCATTAAATCCAGAGAAGGCTTGATTTTACTAGAGGCTTTCAAGCGTTACGGGGTCTATGTTGTGGACAACTCCGCTTGGGATGCGCTGTATTTACAAACCGATGCCAAAGCCGAAGCAAGTCTGATGGCCCAACAAGCCGACATCGCAAAATTGTTTGCCGCTTTACAGATTGTCCACTAGAGTCAATTAGTGGTGCTTCACGCGGCAAGCCTTGCCACTTTAATTTAAACGAAAAACACCCCCCGACATCCGAGGATGAAAGGGGGTGTTGTTTTGGAGCAACAATTTTCAGGATCTGGTTTCAGGTCTGGGTGCCGTTTACCAGTACCCGCGCACCGGGACTTTTTTCTGCGGCGGCTTCGGCTTGGGCTTCACCAGCATAATTTTGGCCGGTGGCGGTGGTGGAGGAGCCGGAGGGGTCTTCTTCTGGATGATGGGCAGCGGTGAGCGGGCCAGGAAGATAGAACGGTTGTAGCTCAGCACGTTGCCGGCGTTGGGCGGCAAGGTATCGCCCAGGGTGCCGTACTCCTTGGGGTACAGCGGAAACAAAGGGTTTTCCGGCGGTCTTGGGGGCGGAGAACAATTACCACCACCCGCGCAAGGCGGCTTGGGCGTCACATGAATTTCTCCGGGCGACCCACAGGCACCACCCACACCGGGCGTGGCGCAACCACAAGCGCTACTGGTGGAAGCGTTCCCGCCTTGGCCGCCACTGCCGCCATTGACATTGACATTGTTGAGTACGTCCTGCCCGGGCTCGCCGTGGAACAGCACCTTACCACCGTTGCCCGCATCGCCGCCATTACCGGCCAGAGCGTATTGATGAACCGGCTGGCCCTGGTAGTCGGTTTCGTTGGCCTGGGCCTCCTGGCCATTGCCGCCATTGCCACCCACCACTTCAATGGTGCCGTTGTTACGGATACTGGTGTTGAAAGCCAAGCGAACTTCTCCGCCGTTGCCGCCCCGGCCACCGTTTTGACCGAGCGATACTTGCTGATAGCTGACGTTGCCATGCTCGTCCACTGCTTCACTCACGGGGCCTTGCTCGACATTGGGATTCGCACCGCCATGGCCGCCATTGGCGGTAATACGGCCCTCGTTGCTAAAGTCGCCCTGCGAGCCGTAGCCGACTTGACCACCGTGTCCCCCGTTGCTGGGGTTGTAGCCGTTAAAACCGTTTCCGCCATCGGCGCTGATGCGACCGGTATTGTTGACACTGTTGGAAGCCAGCACCACGGCTACCCCACCGTTTCCGGCATCCAGGCCACTAAGGCCATCGCCCCCATTGGCGGCAATAAGACCGTTGTTCTCAACCGATTTGGTCAGTAGACCCACGTTTCCGCTGGCATTCAGAGCCGCTCCCACAAGGACAGCCCCACCGCTGGCGCCGAGTCCGCCATTAGCGGTAACTTCAGCACCATTGCTAATGGTAATTTTTTCAGTGGCAGCAACGTTGATGGCGCCACCCTGACCGCCTTCAGCCCCATTGGCAGTCACTTTGGCGTTGCTGCCCAATGCGATTTCAGAACCATAAATCCCGATGGCCCCACCCTTGGCTCCGGCGCTCAGCCCGTTGGCCATCACCACTCCGTCCAGATTGACAATACTGCCGGAAATCTGGATGACATTGGCATTGTAGCCGCCAACGTAGTTCCCGGAGGCGTCGATGACCGCCCCGTTGGGAATGGTCACCTGTCCAGTGGCGTTAATATTGATTTGGCCGGGCAAGGCATTGGCCCCGGTGGCCAGGGCCTCAATCCGGGAGCCAGGATCCACGGTAAGCTGCCCCACGTTGAACACAATGGTTCCGCCATTCAAGCCATTGGCAAAAATGTTGCCGTTTTGAACCAGAGCGCCCGCGTCAATGGTCACTTTACCGCCGTTGCCCAAATAGGCCCCGTTTTGGCCCAGCGCGGCGCTGGCGTCAATGGTGCCATCCACCCGCATGACACCGCCCTGGGCGTCAAAGTGCAAGTGACCGCCGTTGCCGGTTAAATCTCCGTTGTTGTTTACTTCCAAACCCCGCACGGTGGTTCCGGCCCCGACAATCATGTTGCCGTTATTGGTAAAGGTGGTTCGATTGCCAGCCGTGTTAAAGTACGTACCGCCAGCCACGTTTTCACCGTAGTTGGTGCTGTTGGTATCGCCGGGGCCAGCAAAGGACAGGGGGGAATTGGCAAGCAGCAAACTGGTCGTTAGAGACAACGCTACCAGAAAGCGGCCATTGGGACGTGTCGACAGAGCCATCGGATAAAATACTCCTTGAAAATGGAAAGGGGTGGCCAAAAGCGGGTGAGGATCAATCAAATTTAATGGAAAATGCTTTGGATGATTTTTATTAAAAATATTCAAGTGTGAATCATACATTAAAAATTTTTGATAGCAACCGCCCGGCTGGATTTTCCATGCCTGCGGCCTGATGGGGGGTCATGTGTGTGTCTGGAGGATATGGATTTTGTAATCTTTCTTTGTGTCCCATTTTTTTAATTTACTTTTATTTTTGATTTCCTATAATACGCTAGACCTAAAAAGGTCTTTCAGAATGCCACGCGTGTCCCCTTGATTCTCCTGGTTGCGTTGACCGCATTCCCTATATAGCATCTCCTCATACCACACCCTCCTACTATATAGGTTGTTATCCAGATCGTCGCCTTCTTGTTGCTCGCGTTTTCATTCTTATTAAAAGAGCGTTTTTACCCCCCTTCCCCTTTCTCTTTTTACCCTCAATTGACCCTCACTCTTTCCCCCTTCACAGACACCAGCACTCAATCCAAAAAGGATGCCTTCCCCTATGAGATCCGATTTCCACCGTCAGGCCATCATTCTATCCAGCGTAATCACCCTGTTGCCGGGCGCGGCCCTGGCCCAGGTGTTTCCCGCCCAAACCAACCCCGGTGTGCTGCTCGGCCCGCAAAGCGGATCCCCCTACTATTTCCAGTCAACCCCTACGGCGGCTCCGGCTCAGGTGAATCCCCTGCAAGAGAAAGATCCTGATGGCATCCGGGTGGAAGCGCAACCGCCCATCGTGCAAGTCACCAGCGATCTGTTTCAGGTGGAGCGAGTGGATGTGGAAGGCAACACCATTATTTCCGGTGAGGAAATGCGTGGACTGGTGTCCAGCTACGAAGGACGCAAGCTCAGCCCGGAAGATTTGGCCCAATTGGTGCAAGGAATCAACGAAGCCTACCGCAAACGGGGATACCTGACCTCGCTGGCCTTCATTCCGCCCCAGAACCTGGAGCGGGGGGCCATCACCGTGAAGGTGCTGGAAGGCATCGTGGGCGACATGGAAGTGACCGGCAACAAATACTTCAAGGCCAAGGTCATCGAGAAACGCATCAGCGAAACCCCCGGCCAACCCCTCAACATCCCCGCCTTGGAGCAGGAGTTGTTGCGCATTAACCGTCAGGAGCCCTACCGGATCAAGGCCACCTTGCTACCGGGGGAACGCACCGGGGAAACCAAAATCCGCCTGGATGTCAAAGAACAGCAGCCCTTCCAGTTGGCATTGACCTCCGATAACGCCGGTCGTCCTTTCATCGGCTTATACCGCTGGGGCGCTGAATTCACCAACCGAAACGTCACGGGCCGGGGCGATCGCTTTAACCTGCGTTACATTGGTTCCACGGGTTCCACCATCGCCTCCACCTCCTACACCTTGCCGGTGGGCAGCAAGGGCACGGAAATCAGCGGCTTGTTTGGCTTCAGCCACGTGAACGTGGATCTGCGCCTCCCCAACCAGAAGGAGCTAATCGGGAACGCCTACAACTACGGCTTGCTGGTCACCCAACCGCTGGGGAAAGAACGAATCTGGAGTACCGACCTGGGCCTGAACGCCCGCCGGGTCAGCAGCTTTTACGATGGTGATAAAACCAGCACCGATGATATCCGCTCCCTGGCTCTGGGCTTGAACTACGATCGTTACGATCGCTACGGGCGCTCCTTTTCTCGCGCTCAGGTCACTCTGGCCCCGGAATGGCTGGGGGCCAACACCAGTTTCTTCAAGCTGGAAAACTACCTGACCCGAGTGACCCGCCTGCCCAAAAACAACTTGCTCATCCTGCGGGCCTATTCTCAATGGAGCCCGGACGCCCTGCCCGCCATCGAACAATTCCAGCTGGGCGGCATTAACAGCGTGCGTGGTTACACCCAGGGCCTGCTGATTGGGGACAGAGGCTACAACGTGGGCGCCGAATGGCGTTACCCGCTACCGCTGCTCTCCCGTGTCAGCCCATGGCTGGGCGAACGCATGCAAGGCGCTTTGTTTGCCGATTACGGCCAGGTCTGGCGCGACAAGAGCAGCCCCTTCTACAGCAACGCCGCCGCCACCTCTCTGCTCAGCGCCGGTTTCGGTCTACGGGCTCACCTGACGGACTATGCCCAGGGCTTTCTGGATGTAGCCTTTGGCTTGCTGAACCGCAAGAACGAGGAACCGTTCCGCAACCAGCCCACCGCCCGGATTCACTTCGGGGTGCGCAGCGAACTGTTGCCCAACGATTACAAGAGTCGCACCGACAAGGTGACCCCCATCAAGGCCAATGCCCCTCGGGTGCGCAGCGTGGGAACCATTCAGGCGGGCGACTTGCAAACCGATATCGCCGATCCCACCCTGGAGTCCATTGATATGCTGAAACCCCGGATTCGGTAGTCACAGACTCTGGGAACTTTAAATCCGATTAAAAACCCCTGGCGACCTGTTGCCGGGGGTTTTGCCTTAATCTGAAATTTTTAGCTGTGTGGGCATACCCGGAATTTAAAAAACTGATACACTGAATAAAGTCTATTTTTGTTTATTAATTTATAAATTAATAAACGGGCTCTCCTGTATTTGTAGGATGTACTGCTCGATATAAAACTGGGACACTGGAAACTGGGGAATGGATGCGCTGTGCATCGATTTGCCGGATATTGGGGACTAAAAAAGGGAAGTGAGGGAATTGGCATGAACAGAAATCGGCTTCTGGTGATTCTGATGGCAGCCCTGATGGGTTGGGCCGTTCCTGAAATCGGTGCCGCCATTGACGTAAACCCCGTCCGTGGCAAAGAACTGCGAGAGGCCAAGGCCTTTTTCACCCATCTGGCCTCCACCTCCAAAAACCCGCTCATCGTCAGCATGGCTGAGGAAAGCCTGAAAAAAATTGAAGACAGCAACCAAAGCAACCGCCCAAGCGACTCCAAGAATCGGGCGGAAGTGACCTTGTTACCTCAAAGCGATAACACATTTGTGGTGCCCGCCCTGGTCAATCGTCGGCACATGGCCACCTTCCTGGTGGACACCGGGGCCAGCTACACGGTTATTACCCCACAAATGGCCAAGGAACTGGGCATCCACATCCCCGCGGATCATCCGACCCTGCCGGTCACCACGGCCAACGGCACCCTGAACGCCCCGGTGGTAACCCTCAAACAGGTGACCCTGGGCGGCATGCAGGTCAACAATGTGGAGGCGGTGATCACCGATCTGGGAGACACCCCGCAACTGTCGGGTCTGCTGGGCATGAGCTTCTTTCGGGGGATGGATCTGTCCTTCAAGCAGGACAAGCTGGTGATCAGCCGCTAAATACAAGCCAACATGCGACTAGTCGCCACTATTATCGGCGTTGCTTTGCTCGGCGTTCAGCGCCAGATCGTTCATGCGGCTGAAGCTGTGATCCACGTCCAAATCCAGCGTTCGCAGGTTAATGGTGGTCTCGTAGGCCTCCAGAATGACGGCGATCAGCATGAGTACCAGCCCGCTTAAAAACGACCATACCGGCACCATCTCCCAATGCACAAAATGCAACTTGGCCAGCGCAATGGAAACCGCCGTAAAAACCAACATTCCCAAGGCGCCGAACAGGATGAACATGGCGTTGCGAATGAGGTAAACCCGCTCCATGAAATAGGGAATTTGTCGCTGAATATTGGCAATACGATCCTGATCGTTGGTGTTCAGCAATTCCCGGTTTAGTTCCCGCACCCGGGTGGAAGCGATGGAAAAACGGGCGCTAATGCCGTTGAGCAAGAGGGCAATGCCGGTAATGGCCACAGCGGGGCCCAGGGACTCCGTGATAATGTCATTGGGGGGAATCATAAAAAAACCTTTCAACTGTCAGGCGATGGGGATAACTTAATTTCAGGGTGACTGGCGGTTCAAACGGAAATGACCGGGAAGGGACTAACATCGAGCGGGGCTAAAAAATGGAAACACAAAAATCAAAAAACGGGCAAAACCCAGGCTAGCGGGACGGATGGCTACCGGGCGGCAAAACCAGATTCGGGGTGCGCTGCTCAGGATCCATAAACCATTCTTCCAGAATAATGTTGAGACATGCAACCACCGGGATGGCCAAGACCAGACCCACCAGTCCAAACACCAGCCCACCCACCATCAGGGCTATCAAAATAGCCAGCGGATGAAGCCCGACGGCCCGACCCATGATCAGCGGACCAATGATGTTATTGGCCAAAGCCTGCACCACCACAAACAGAATGAGTACCCAAACCGCCCCCCACCAGCCAATGGGGCTAAAAATGGCAATGACCAGGGCCACCACCATGGCGATGTTGGGCCCCAAAATGGGAATCAGGGTCAACAGGCCGCTCAGGGCCCCCAGCAAAACCGCAAAGGGCGGAAAAGGGCCGCCAATGACTGACAAACCCATGGTAATTAGGCCACCGAAGGTGGCCATAAACAGTATTTGTCCAGACACAAAGCCCCCAGTGCTGCGAATCAGATGATCGATCAACGCCCGCAGTCGGTCGTGGTGGCGGGCTGGGTGAAAATGCAGGAAATACCCTTCAATTTTTTCCCGATCCAGAAGCAGCAACATGCTGATAATGAGGGCGCTGATTAAATCCAGCCCCACCTGGGAAACCAGCAGGGTGGCGCCGGTAAACCCGGATAAGACCAGCCCGTTCTGAGCGGACAAATGCCGCATTAACAACTCCGGGCTAAAGCTGGTCAGCAAGGGATAGCGTCGGCTAATAAAACTCCATTGCCCGGCCCAGTTTTTGATGGCGTCCAGATAATGCGGCAAATCGCTGATAAACACGTTCAGCTGGTTCCAGGTGATGGTGGCAACCGGAATAATAATGCCCACAAACAGGGCAAACAGCACCACATAGGGAATCAGGACGGACAACCATCGGGGCAGCTTTTGATCCAGGAATTCCACCACCGGCAACAGGGCGCTGGCGAAAATAAACGCCACAAACACTACCACCAGTGCTTCCCGAGCCACAAACAACAGACAACACAACAAAACCAGCCCGACTGTCCAAAGCACGTCCTGACGAAATTGATTCACGGGCTCACCATCCAACTGAACTGGTATATTGTTTCCATTCTAATACAGGCAGGCATCTTTGCGGGAGCGTTTGCCCGCTTCTTGAGAGGCAGGTCTTGAGAGGCGAGGCTTGAAAAACAGGCCACACCCATTACGAGCCTCCAGGCCGGAGACACCGGGGAAAGCAGATTAGGAAAGCCTTCCAGCGGCTGGGAGTCCGGGCTTTCCTAGCTTTCCCGGGTCATGGCAGGCTTTCGTCCCCGTTTTCCAGTGCCCACAGCTTTTATCTTGTTCACGGAACCCGGTTTTCGGCCTCTTCTTTTAGGGGCACCGAGCGTAAGAACGTCCACGGTGGATTGCAGCTTGGGCTTGCGTCCCCGCTTTTTAGGAGCGTCTTTTTGAGGGGACTGCAAGGTATCCGCCGCATTGGTAGCCAAGGTTGGGGGCAAGGGGATTCTGTTTTTACTGCCGGGTTTTCGCCCCCGCTTTTTGGGGAGTTCGGCAGCCTCAACAGCGACCCCGGTTAACTGGAAACTCAGGCAAAATGCCTTTAACTCTTCCAAGGTATCAAATTTAATGGCCATAAATCACTAAAACTCCTCTGGGATTCTGCTTCTGGAAAAATGGAACGCTCCGTAACCTGACCTGTGACGCTTACCCTACTGTAAACACGCTGGCATCAGGGAGCCAGACCAAACCCAGACCAAACAATGTATCGCTGAAGATGTAACTTTTTATCCAACAACCGATGGCAGGACTCTCTATCAACCTGCACAAGCTATAAACCAATACGGGACTGTATTTAACCGACTGGACCGCACCCATATAAACAGACCGTTTATACTGGCGCTCCTATCAAAGGGCGCTGGTTTGAATTCAGGATAACAACAATTTAGAATTTCGAGATTTTAACTAAAAAAAATTAAAATGGCCAATCTAATTTCCATCCGCCCTGCCTTAGTGGCATTTTGCGTTGTGAGCAGCAAGGCCAAACCAGCAAACAATGGAAGGTGGAAGCCATTTTAAGCATCCGGCTCATTTTCTAAAGTTTCCCAAAAGTTGGCCGATAAACCCGAGACAGGCGCTGCCGGTGAAGGCTCAATGATGCCATGAGTGATGCCGGTCATCTGCGTTGATTTTCCAGCCGGATTTTGCCAAGCCGGGTTTTCCCAAACCACTTCTTCTAAGCAAGCCCGCAACAATGGTCGGCCACTTTTCAGGAGTACCGCAAGACACGATGATACTCATTCTGGGCCCCAGGGATATTCATACGGACAGGGTAGCTGAAGCGATATCGGCACGGGGGGAAGCGGTAATCATGCTCAACTCAGGGGACTTTCCCGGACGGGTATCGCTGTCTGGCACACTGGACTCGAACGAGCAGGGCACCATCAGGCTTTCGGGACAGCCGGAGGCCATTCCCCTGGAATCGATCCGGGCCGTTTACTGGTATGCCATGACCGGACTGGCCGTGGGGACAAAATACCCCGAAGAGGAAGCCGATTCCGGCTTTGGTAGTTTACTGAGAAACCTGGATTGCCGCTGGGTCAACCCACCGCAAGCAGTCATGCTTCATCGCTACAAATTTCATCAACTCAAAATTCTGAAGGCCGCTGGCGTCCGGGTGCCGGACTCCCTGATGACCAACGATCCCGAGTCCTTGCTGGCTTTTTATCAAAAGCATCAGGGGCGCATCATTTGCAAGCCTTTGTACCAGGGCTTGCTACTGCACCCAATAACAGAAGCTGATTTGTCGCCCGAACGGCTAGAAAGACTGCGGGAGTCGCCCCTCCTCTTTCAGGAATACATAGAGGGAACAGACATCCGGGTGCATGTGGTGGGCGAGAAAACCTTCGCCTCCGAAGTGGTCAGCGCGTTGTTCAACTACAAGACCGACTTCTTCACTCGGCCACTCGAAATCCCCGATGAAATTCAGGCGCTTTCTGTGCGGGCAGCCCGTACACTGGGACTGGTACTTGCCGGCATTGATTTTCGCCGGACAGAAGATGGGGAATACGTCCTGCTTGAAGCCAATCCCAGTCCACAATACCTGATTTTTGAGGATCAGTGCGGTTACCCCATCACCCATACCCTGGCTTCCTGCTTGAGCCAATGTAAATAATCCTCAAGATTTCAGGGCATTTCCTGAAGAATCCAGGCAATTTTCCGAAAACATAATTTTTATATACTTATAATATAAATTTCATCAAAGTAAGAAGGGGCTGATCGTGCGCGCTAACCACCACCGACCCTATTTTATTAACTACGCAACTTCCGCCGACGCTTCTAAAAAGCCAGGACAAGTGCAAACTCAAAAGTTTCCCAGCGATAATGAATCGGGGAACATGCCAGGCTACACCCCCAATTTGGGCTTGACCCGTAAGGCGCCCAGTGATAACGAGTCCGGCAATATTCCGCCCAAGCAACCCGGCACGGCGCAAACCGCAAAATTCCCCAG
>QFWI01000032.1 GCA_003149345.1 Vampirovibrio chlorellavorus
GAACCTTTTGCATGGTCATGGCCTATACCGGCTGCCGCATTTCGGAAGCCCTGGCCCTCAGCGGGAAAAGTATCGACTTTGGACAGAAAGCCATTGTCTTTGAAACCCTCAAGAAACGAAAATCAGGCATTTACCGGGCAGTGCCGGTTCCGGATTCCCTGTTGGACACCCTGAATATGGCCCACGGCTTGCAGGAATCCGCCAAACGCAAAAAGAGTGGACTAGGACTACCGCTTTGGGAATTTTCCAGAACCACCGCCTGGCGGAATGTTCTGGAAGTAATGAACCAGGCCCGGATTCCGGACGGCCCTCACAAATGCCCCAAGGGACTCCGCCATGGCTTTGGAGTGATGGCAATCACCCAAGGAATCCCTCTGAATATGGTCAGCAAGTGGATGGGCCATGCATCTTTAGAGGTGACCGCCATCTATGCCAACGCATTAGGAGAGGAACAACGCGCTATAGCCGCTAAGATGTGGGGTTGAAAACATTATGCCAAATATGGCATAATTGGGATTATGCAAAATCCTTACATTGAAAAACCCTTGCTTTGGCTCAGGAGCAGTCGAAAAGACCTTCTAACGTTTCCAGAGGACGTAATTGACACCATCGGTCATGCACTCGGGCTTGCTCAAAATGGAGAGAAGTTCCACAGTGCAAAGCCGTTAAAAGGTCTCGGCTCAGGAGTCTTGGAAATCATAGAGGATTACAACACTGACACTTATAGGGCCGTTTATACCGTTCAATTTGAAAAAGCAGTCTATGTGTTGCATTGCTTTCAAAAAAAGAGCAAAAGCGGTATTTCTACACCAAAACAAGATATAGAACTCATTAAAAAAAGACTTAAAGAAGCCGAAACTGATTACAAGGAGCGCTATGATGACCAGTGAGCCAACTGTAACCGTGGGTAGCGGAAATGTTTATGAAGACTTGGGCCTACCCAATGCCAAAGAAATGAAAATCAAGTCCATGATTGCCTTGGAAATTCAGCGTGTAATCGCAAAACGCAACCTGACTCAAGTTGAGGCTGCCACTCTGATGGGCATAGACCAGCCAAAAACATCTGCCATTCTAAACGGTAAGTTTCGAGGCTTCACCATTGATAGAATGATCCGCTTCTTAGAAGCTTTGGATGTAGAAGTTTTACTTTCTTTTGTGGAAAGAGAAGCATCTTAAAGCTAGGAAAATAAATGCTTTAGCTTCGCCAGAAAACTTGAATGCTTTTCTGTTGTTACTTTTACCTTCTGCTTGTCTTCTAGTAGGTACTGCATTCGAGTTAAGTTCTCTTGCTGCTTTTGTAAAAGGCTCTCTTTTTCTTGTATTCGGGCCTGTCGTTCCTCTAAAAGGTTCTTTAAACCTTGGATTTCAGCCTTCAAAGAAGCATTCTCCACTTTGAGTTCGATTGCTGACTCACTATGTGTCCGAACATGTTCGGACACATCAGACCCTGTCGCCCTGAGTTCATTTCGCCCATCATGAACAAGGTCACGAACACCGCTTAAAACTTTCTCGGCACCAAAGACCCTAACGAGTTCCAAAAGATCAATATACTCTTTACCTTGATCATAAACACTCTTGCTAACCTTACCTGTTTGCAGATAATTCCTGATGAAAGTTGTTCGATTCATACCCAGGATACGTGCAGCTCCTTTAACAGTTTGCCTTTGTTGCTCTAAAGGTATGTTCAGTTTTAATTCTTCAGTGTCCATGCCCACTACCTAACTGTCGCCTTGTGTTCATTTGAACAATATTAGCCATGTTCAAGAAATAGAGGAAGTGAAAACATTAATGTTTTTAAAATTTAAAAAACAACTATAAATCCTCCTGCTCTATTTCTTTGAATTTTCGCCGCTTTCTTGCCTTTTTCGTCAAGGGCGCGACCAACGGGAGCGGCGAAGCGTACCCTTGACGAACGATCAGCCTGAACCCTAGAGGCCCGGCAGGGGAACACGGAATGAAATGGAGAGTTCCCCTGCCTGCCTCCCGGCGAGGGTAGGGGTCTGCCACCCGGCAGGGGATGAAATCCCCTGAGAGGGGTCTAAAAATTGGTGAGCTTGCGAACCACCTTATCTCAAGTCAGAGTTTTGAACATTTGAGCGAGGTCCTATTACAGGATTATATTTATTACAGGGATCTATTACAGGGGAAGCTGAAAATCCTTTAGGGAAGGTTAAAGTCCGGAAATTTCTCCTACCGTTTCAGCGCAAGAGTTCCTACCGTTTCAGCGTAGAAAACTGCTTGATTTCCTCATATTGCTGACTCTATCAGGGTTTTGCCTTCCTACCGTTTCAGCGTAGAAAACTGTTCAATTCTTGTACTTATGAACAGTGCTTCCTGTTCTCAACAATAGCTTGGTTTTATTGATGAGGAGAGGTGTGGGGTACAGATAAATACCCTCTGTCTTAGAGGCGTCAACTTTAAGGTCACGCCATATAAGATTTAGCTTTTTAAGGTGCTGCCTAACCTTCTGTCTGAAATTGTCAACTCTCTCTACATCTGAGCCGAGCTGCTTTTGTAACGTTTCCCACTGAATAACCACAGGTTTCTCAAGATAAGACATTCGGTGAGAAAGCCACATATATAGATCTAGAGCCATAGGAGATTGCTTAATACCCTTCAAAACACGCCAATCCAATGGTACGGGGTTCTGAATAAGAAGGCTATAAAAGCGATCTGATAACTCTATCGCATTCTCCCAAAGCGTTGTCTGTTCTGGGTTTTTGTGATCCCAGAAAAAGAATCGCCCATCAGAAACCTTAATATCTCGCTCTGAGATCATGTCTGTACCAGTGCAAGATACAGTAATTTCAGCCCTGAAAAGCTTTTCCGCTTGGCTTTTAAAGCTGGTTATGCCGCCCCTTTTTCCTCCTGTACGCTGAATACCAATTTTCTCAAGGAACTCAGAAAGACTCCGCCCCATATACACTATCTTTGGGTTCAATTTTTCTTGATCTTGAGAGTTTTTAATGGCTTCACTATTGAGCCAAGCAAGCAAAAGCCTAGGTATAGCGCCATAAGGAACGCCATAAGTCTTTGATTTTCCATTTTCAAACCCAATACCCGACTTCACAGTTAATGTAAAATTGCCGTTAGCCCTCTGCCAAGCAATATCTTTTGGATCTGAATGTGGCAAAAAGGCTTGTACCAGAATTCTGGAGACGAACGCCAATTCCCCGGCCTCATTGGCTGTGGTCTCCCATACGTCTGCCGCTGTCCGGGCTATTCGGTTATCTTGGGTTTCTCTGGCCATACTGCCTTTCCGTTTCTCCGGCTCATTATCGCATCATTGAACACCAGGAAGAATCACCAGCCCATGCTCCGGCCTCCACCGCCACGTTCCTGTGATCGCTCCAACTCCCGCTGGCGAGCCTGTTCTCTGGCCGCCTCTCGCTTGGGTTCCAGAATCGCCTGGATATCTGCAAAACGAGCCTGACGTTCAGGCAATTCCCTTTCCGCCTCCGGCAGGGCCTTTTGAATGGCCGCCTCCAGCGTTTCCTTGGCGTCTTTTCTATCCTGCACAAAAGCCGCCAGTGCTTTTTCCTCATCCTCATGGTTCGTTTGAGCGGTTTCTCGCGCCTGAGTTAATGCCTTTAGCTCCGTATTGGGTAGGCCTAGATCAAACAGAGCCGCCTTGACCGGGTGTTTCTCCCGCCATGCCTGCTCATCCCGCTTTGCCCAGACCAGTGCGGTCCCGGCTTTATTCACGGCCTCGTTCCGTTTGGTCAGCATGTCCTCATTCAGCCAGCCCCGCTTGCCCGTTTCATACAACTCCCGTTCCGCAAAAGCCTCATCAGGGGGTAAGCGGTTATACCAGTCATAGCGCCGTAATGGTTCATAGGCGGCCTGTACTGCCGGATTTTCAAAGGCGATGGAACGGGCCGTCCCCGGTTCATGCTGTCTGGCTTCCCGCTCCAGGTCATACAAACTGAGCGATTCAAGCCGCGTTAACTCCTTGGCCCAGGCGGCCTCTTTCTCTTTCTGCGCCCGTACTCGCTCCAACTCGATCACGTTTGCATTATGCGCCGCAATCCGCCGATGCTCATCCCCCCGCTCGGTCTGAATCCCTTTGCGCTCCATGGCCATCGCAGTGGGGCCAAGATGAATTTGAGGTTCCAGCCCCGTCTGCTTTTCCGCGTGGCTCCGGCAGTCCACCCGCTCCATCCGGTTGGCTTGTTCCAAACTCTGGTTCACGCACCGCTCCCACTCAGAACGCTCAGAACGAAGCAAAATAGATCCAGACGACCGAGTATCCCAATCTCGTGTTTTCAACCCCGCCACGGGGCAGCCAGCGGGGTCTCGTTCAATGGTTCGCGTGGTACACAACAGATGCGCATGCGTATTTCGTAAATCACCTGCTTTTCCCGGTGCATGAATGGCCACATCCACCGCCCACCCCGTCCGTTCGGATAGCCCTTGGGCATAGCCTTTCACTAGATCGGCTTGCTGTGTTTGACTCAATTCATGGGGCAAAGCCACCACAAACTCACGGGCCACCACTGAATTACAACGCTTTTCTGCCGCTTCCGCCACATTCCACAGTTGCGCCCGTTCCACCTGGCTCCCATCCGGCAAAATCACTTCGGCCAGCAGCACCCCGGAACGCCGGGAATAATCGTAGGTCTGCCCGGTGCGTTCATCCTCGATGCGTTGCCCGGCCCGGTACGCTGCGGCAGCGGTGGCACTTCTGCCTTCTGATCGACTCAGGGTTTTCATCTGGAAATGGTAAATCGCCAAAACTGCCAAACTCTCAACTTGAAAAACAGACTTGCTGGGCTTCCTCTGGCGCGCGGTTTCAATTGTCTTTGACCATTTTTGACATGGCCCGTTTTAGAAACCCACCAGCGCGCCTCCCGGAGTTCAGAGGCGGAGCCTTTGACGCACAGCAAACGATAGTTTGCATAATGTGCGCCTTTCGCTATCGCTCCAGGTGGCGTTTATTATGCCTTACCTTCCACCAGCGCGACAATTAGACTACTGGCTAGTGCATGAGCTGGGGTGGTTCTGCTTTCATGCTGCTATTGCCACATGTCGAGCGAGGGGGAGCTTTTTACTATGTCTACAACCACTGAACGCCTGGAGCGATTGAAGAAACAGGAAGCCCAATTGAAGGCCCGTATCCAGCAAGAACAAGCCCGGATTTCCGCATCCGCCCGCAAGGAACGCGATGGTAAATTGATTTCCTGGGGCGTGGCCGTGGAACAGTTATTAGCTGATGACACCTTTCAGGCTGAGTGGTGGAAACTGCAATGTCAACGGGTGTTATCTGGACGAACACTGGAGCGCGCTTTAGTACAGGAGTTGGCATCACTGGAGAACACCACTGAACACCAGTTAACGCCATGACATCTGTTCCAGACCCGTCCCTGTGGGATCATGCCCTTATTTAGCAATCCGACTTTCAACCAGCGGCCAGTTTACTGAAAACCGTACTCCAGTGGAGTGCCCATTGGCTACCAAATCCATTTCAGGAGAGAGCGCTAATATTGATTCGCAACCTGGAACCTCATTTAGCTGGGGAGGGGGTGGTTGTAGCAATCCTGGCCGGAATTAAACACATGCCCCCACGCTAATATCAATAGATACCGGAAGAACTGCTTTTTCCCAAGGCTTTCGGGCAGCTACAGCCTTGGGACTGGGCTTCGTATGAAGCAGTGTCGTGCGCATGGCAAGCCTGCTCTATTTCGTGTTTAGCACAATCTCTGGCACAACTTTTCCTCACCCCGTTTTAATACGGCCGAGAACAAGAAAATCATTTCCTATTGACCATTTTTTCAGGATTTGCATTTTTTCTTTTTTTGATAATCTATAAAATGGAGCTTTTCTATAAATGATAGCTTTTCTCACCCCTTCGTCACTGCATCCAAAAACAATAAAATTTGGCAACTCAACTTCCTCCAGACCTAAAGAGCCAACTTTGAGCAGCACATTGATGGATGCAACACAAGATTATCTTAAAAGAAAACAATCTAAAAAACCCATTCCAACGAAGTTGTCTTTCCGAGACTTTTTCAAAATGCTTTTTGAGGTTTTTTCGTTTTTTTCCAAACTCCTTCTTGGTAAATTGAAAATCTAAATAAAAAGGACAACCTCCTATGCTACTTGGACCTAACACCATTTCCTTACACCAAAAAGAAAACAAAACATGGATAGGTAAAAAAGGTTCCAATAAAAGAGAAACTTTGTTTAAGGGTAAAAGCGAAACACCTACTTTAGCAAAATACATGTCTAAAAATGGTCAGTTAGCCGTCCTAGATGCTCTAAGTGATGATAAGTTTAGACAATATATTGAGAAGTATGGAGAAGACTTTTCAATTAGCTTTTTAAACAATGAAAAGGTTAAAAATCAAACAGCAAGCTTTACAGAAGATGCACTGATAAAAGCCTTGAACCAATTTTACACAAAACGTAAAAACTTTTTGAAAAATATAGCAGTAGGAGCAGGGCTTACAGGCACTGGCTGGTACTTAGTTCCATTGGCTACTAGTAACACCATTGCCTCAAGTGGCACAGCACTAACAGGAGTCAGTATTTTGGGGCTTAATGCTTTGAAACTAGGGAATTCCCTAGTTTCAAAGCCAGACAACAACCCAATAAACATTCAAAAACTTATCAGTATGACGGATAAGGGTCAAACCGACTCTGTTAAAAACATGATTCAGTCTTATGTAGACGTAAATGGTACAACAGTTGCTGAAAAACGAACTGTTCTGCAAGCAGCAGCGAAAAAAGGAAACACAGAGCTTGTAAATTTTTTGATTGATGCGGGTGCTGATGTAGACTTGGCCGATATAGAAGAAAGAACACCCTTATGGTTTGCAGCAAAACACAATAACCCTTTTACTGCACATGCTCTAATTAAATCAGGAGCTAATTTGGATACCCTTTCTGATACAGGTGAAAATGGGAACTGCAGCACACCTCTGTGGGAAGCTGCTGCAAACGGTCATTCTAATTTAGTAAAATTACTACTTGACTCTAAAGCTGACAAAAACAAAAAAAACTTATCTCAAAATTTAACCCCCATGCAAAAAGCAAGCCGAAATCAGCATCAGCAAGTAGTTGATTTACTTCGTGAATATGGTGCAGATGATATAGATGCTATAAGAGCTAGAGAGCTAAGAGAAAAGGCAGAATTACAAGCTCGGCAACGAGAAATAACAGAGGCAACAAACCAGCTCAAGGCTGGTCTTTTGCATGGTGCAAAGGTTGCAACTGTCTGTGTTGTCGTTCCTGCAGCAAAAACAGCTGCAGCTGCTGCGCTCTGCACAATCCAATAATACTCCCTCTGGATTAATAACTAGTCTAATTCATTATTGAGAAAGTACCCATGAAACTAACCCACGCTAAAGCCCCCTTATTTGGAAAAAAAGTTACCCTCCCAGCAGGAACCCCGCTTCAACTGAAAACCACCCAGGATATTCACTTTAACCAAGCCCGGGCAGGAGAGTCTTTTAATTTAAAGCTCACCCAACCCGTCCTGGCCCCGGATGTCCCAGACATTCTCATCCGCTCAGGTGCGGAAGTGACCGCAATTGCCGTAGTCGATGAACATGAGCCGACGTTCTTTGGAGCAATCTTTGATTTTTTAACGAAAAACAAACTTGACTCAAAGCTCTCTTTATCAGGCGGCTCAAGGGCCACACTACAGTTTAAGCATGGTCGAACCAAAGCAGTAGATGGTACCACCGTCCCTCTTACCTCGAAAGAGGAAAAAAGTCCTATCATAACCCAGCCTCTCTTCTTCACAGCCCCCCCTTGGGTAGGTGATGAAACCCTATTGAGAGACACACCCATCTCCGCCCAGACCACCAGGGATGTTATCATTGACGTGCCGGAGCCCGAAGCCAAGCAGATCATTGACAAGCTGATGGGAGAAGGCAAGATTCCGGTTAAGCGAGAAAAATAAACACCTCTCCTTAACAGAATAGGTAATTCTGTTTCAGTCTCTGAGCCTTTAAAGCTAAGCCAGAACACAAAGAGTCCCGTTAATCGGGGCTCTTTTGTTTTTCAGGGCTTGAGCCTTGGCACTCTTTTTGAAACAATATTTTATAAGTACCGTTTCAAATGAGATTTCCCCGCCATGACTTCCTCCCTGTTCGATGCCAACGGCCAGCGCCTCTATATCACCCAGAGTGAACGGAACGCCTTCCTGGTGGCAGCCAGTCGAGCCGACCGACAAATCAGAACCTTTTGCATGGTCATGGCCTATACCGGCTGCCGCATTTCGGAAGCCCTGG
>QFWI01000033.1 GCA_003149345.1 Vampirovibrio chlorellavorus
TGGAGCATGTGCGGCAATACAACGCCGGCTGGGATTTCTACCGCGGCATGGCGCCTTCGGACATCGAAAGCGCCATCCGGCTCGACATGGTGGGCGGACGGCCGACCTGGCCGCTGGGCCGGCTGGGCGGTGTGCGCCTGGACCCCGAGCGCATGGCGGACCCGCTCGGCATCCTGCGCGACGCGGCGCCGCGCGAAAAGCGCCGCGCGGCCCCGCGCGCCGAGGCGCCGCCCGAACTGCGCGCGGCCCTTGGCCTTTTGGAACTCGAATGGCCGCTCGATCCGGCCACGCTGAAATCGCGCTACAAGGAGCTGGCGAAGCGCTACCACCCGGACGCCAATGGCGGGGATCGCAGCGCGGAGGAACGGCTGAAGGACATCAATCGCGCCTATTCCCTGCTGCGCCAGAAGATCGGCCGCGCCGAGCCGGCGCATGCCGGCTGAGCCTCTCCCCGGCGGTGCCCTGGGTAGCCCAATCGGATCGGCTGCCCTAACATCATCCGGACGTGTATAAGCCCACCCCATCCAACGAAGCGGAAGCGTGATGACCAAGCTGGCCCAGAGCGGCGATGTGAGC
>QFWI01000035.1 GCA_003149345.1 Vampirovibrio chlorellavorus
TCTGCTGGCTGGGCTTGCGGTGACGGGCGACGATGTTCACGCCCTCGACAACGACTTTGCCGTCCTTCGGGAGAACCTGAGCGACCGTACCGGTGCGGCCCTTGTCCTTGCCCGACAGCACGACAACGCTGTCACCCTTCTTGATCTTCGCGGCAGCCATTACAGCACCTCCGGAGCGAGCGAGATGATCTTCATGAAGCCCTTGCCGCGCAGTTCGCGGACCACCGGGCCGAAGATACGGGTGCCAATCGGCTCCTCGTTCTTGTTCACGAGCACAGCGGCGTTGCTGTCAAAACGGATGACGGTGCCATCCGGACGACGCACGTCCTTCTTGGTGCGAACGATCACCGCGCGGTGAACATCGCCCTTCTTGACCTTCGTGCGCGGCTGCGCCTCCTTGATGGAGACGACGATCACATCGCCGACGCCCGCGGTACGACGCTTCGACCCGCCCAGCACCTTGATGCACTGGACGCGCTTGGCGCCGCTGTTGTCCGCGACGTCGA
>QFWI01000036.1 GCA_003149345.1 Vampirovibrio chlorellavorus
CGTAACAAGGTAGCCGTAGGGGAACCTGCGGCTGGATCACCTCCTTTCTAAGGATACTTGCGAAAGCGCTGATGCTTGTCATCGGAAGAGCTTCGCGGTTTTCCAAAGAACATTGCCGTCGTCCTCATGTCCTTTCATCAATCGGAATACAGCGTGCCTGCTGGTGCGTTGTGTGCCTGAGCCGGCTTGCGCCCCTCGCGGCAGCCTGTTCCTTCGGGACTGGCGGCCGGATGCGGTGGTGTGGGCCTGTAGCTCAGTTGGTTAGAGCGCACCCCTGATAAGGGTGAGGTCAGTGGTTCGAATCCACTCAGGCCCACCATTACCTTTAAGGGGCCTTAGCTCAGCTGGGAGAGCACCTGCTTTGCAAGCAGGGGGTCATCGGTTCGATCCCGATAGGCTCCACCAGGTACATCAAATTCCGATAGATGAAACGAAACCAGATCCTGCTTCGGCGGGTCAGGCGATTGTGCTGATTAGTCAGCGTCGCCGATCTTTGACATTGTGAATGGGTTTTTAAATCG
>QFWI01000037.1 GCA_003149345.1 Vampirovibrio chlorellavorus
CGAGCTTCTTCTTCATCGTGATCTACCTGCACATCTTCCGCGGGTTCTTCTATTCGTCCTACAAGGCCCCGCGCGAGATGATCTGGCTGCTGGGTGTGGTGATCTTCCTTCTGATGATGGCGACCGCCTTCATGGGCTATGTGCTGCCTTGGGGACAGATGAGCTTCTGGGGTGCGCAGGTGATTACCGGCCTGTTCAGCGCGATCCCGCTGGTGGGTGAACCTCTGCAGGTGTGGCTGCTGGGCGGCTTTGCGCCGGACAACGCGGCACTGAATCGCTTCTTCTCGCTGCACTTCCTGCTGCCCTTCGTGATCGCGGGTGTTGTGATCCTGCACATCTGGGCGCTGCACATCCCCGGCTCGTCGAACCCGACTGGTGTTGAAGTGAAGCAGGAGTCGGACACCGTGCCGTTCCACCCTTACTACACGGCGAAGGACGGCTTCGGTCTGGGCGTGTTCCTGATCCTGTTCACCTTCATGGTGTTCTTCCTGCCGAACGCGCTGGGCCACCCGGACAACTACATCGAGGCG
>QFWI01000038.1 GCA_003149345.1 Vampirovibrio chlorellavorus
CCGGACAACCGGCCCTTCATCATCGTGGACATGATCAGCGGCTGCTGGGGCGGCCGGCCGGACCAGGACGGCATCGAGGCCATCACCAACCCCTCGCAGAACCTCTCCAACACGCCGGTCGAGGTGCTGGAGCGCCAGCACCCCGTCCGCATCGAGGAATATGCGCTGGTGCCCGACAGCGGCGGGCCGGGGCGCTTCCGCGGCGGCATGGGCCTCGCGCGCAGCTATCGCCTGCTGGCGGAGGATGCCGTGCTGCAGCTCCGCGCCGACCGGCTGCGCTTCGCGCCCTATGGCCTGGAGGGCGGCGAGCCCGGCGGCGCCGCGGCGAATTGGCTCGGCGAGGGCAATGCGCGCGAGGCGATCCCCGGCAAGGTCACCATGCGCATGCAGCGTGGCCAGCTCCTCACGCATCATCAGGCCGGCGGCGGCGGCCATGGCTCGCCCCTCGCGCGGGATCCGGAGGCCGTCGCGCGCGATGTGTGGAACGGCAAGGTGAGCGTGGAGGCCGCGCGGCGCCGCTA
>QFWI01000004.1 GCA_003149345.1 Vampirovibrio chlorellavorus
CAAAGTTCTGGTTGGCGTTGTCGGGGTTCGACACCGCACCCACCGTGCCCATGCAATCGGCGCGCAGGTAACGCTGCTCGCCCGAGTTGAGGCGGACGATCACGAAGGCGCGGTCACGACCGACGACCTGCACATAGGTGCCAGCCGAACGGGCGATCTGCCCGCCCTTGCCCGGCTTCATCTCCACGTTGTGGCAGATGGTGCCGACCGGCATCTGGCCCAGCAGCATCGCGTTGCCCGGCTTGGTATCGGTCTTCTCACCAGCCACCACCGTGTCACCGACAGCAAGTCGCTGCGGAGCGATGATGTAGGCCTGCTCGCCATCTTCGTACTTCACCAGCGCGATGAACGCGGTGCGGTTCGGGTCATATTCCAGACGCTCGACGGTGGCAGGCATATCCCACTTGCGACGCTTGAAGTCGATGAAGCGGTACTTCTGCTTGTGACCACCGGCGATGCCACGCGAGGTGACATGGCCCTTGTTGTTGCGGCCACCGGTCTTGCGCTTGCCTTCGGTCAGCGCCTTGA
>QFWI01000005.1 GCA_003149345.1 Vampirovibrio chlorellavorus
CACCGCGTCGGTGAAGCCCATCTATGAGCGCTTCCCGATTCGGTCAACGGGTTTTATCACATTACGTGATTTTTCGGATCAAACGCCTATAATTCAGTATCTTACTCTTGACATCCCTGCTTGGCCGCCACGCTTTGGCTGCCATGATCGCGGCCCAAGCCAGTGCTGCCCCCATGTCGAACCATCCCGCCAGACTGCTCTCCTTCGAAAAAGACCGGTCGCGCTTTTCATTGAGTCTGATCATATCCGTGGTGGCCTGACGGACGATTGACGAACGCGCACTGCCCAATTCGGCATCGGCGCCCATCCTGCGTCATTCACCCCTCCCCGCTTGACCGCCCCGGCTACTTCGCGGCAAGTCTCCAACCTCGCGTCACCCGGCGCGCAAGTGGGGTATTTGATGTCAAACAAGTTGGTAGATCGATGCTGCGTGGTGTTGGCTGCGCTGTGCCTTGTGGCGGCAAGTCCGGTTGCAGCGCAGTCCTTTGCTCAGGGCGGGTTCGATCCCGCCATCCCCACCCTGACGGACACGGTTGGCCATACCCCTGGCAGCCGCATCACTTCGCCCGATCAGACCTACGCCTATATAAAGGTGCTGACCGATGCGGCGCCTGACCGCACGCGGCTGGTGCAATATGCGACCAGCTGGGAAGGCCGCCCCCTTTATTATGTGATCCTTTCAGCTCCGCAGAACATCGCCCGGCTCGACGCGATCCGCGCCGATCTCAGCAATATTGCTGCCGGTCGCGCCTCGAACGGATCGGCTCTGCCGGTGACCTGGCTGGCCTATGGCGTTCACGGCAACGAAATCTCCTCGACTGATGCCGCGCTGATGACAGCCTATCACCTGCTCGCCGCGCGCGACGATGATCGCGCCGCCAAGATCATGGCCAATACCATCGTCGTGATTGATCCGATGCAGAACCCCGACGGGCGCGCGCGCTTCGTGAACAACTTCCTCGCCGCAACCGGCATCGAACCGGCAGGCGATCGGCAGGCTGCCGAGCATGACGAGCCCTGGCCGAGCGGGCGCGTAAATCACTACCTGTTCGATCTGAACCGCGACTGGTTCACCCTCTCGCAACCTGAAACCCGCGGCAAGGTCGCTGCAATCAGGCAATGGAGCCCGGTGGTCGTCGTGGACGTGCACGAAATGGGCGGGGACGAAACCTACTTCTTCTCGCCCGCTGCCCAACCTTTCAGCCCCAATCTCACCCCCGCCCAAATCCGAGCCTATGAACTGGTCGGTCGCTATAACGCAGCCGCCTTCGATGCACGGGGCGAGCCCTATTTCACCCGCGAGGTCTTTGATCTCTTCTACCCCGGCTATGGTGACACATGGAATGCGCATCAGGGCGCAATCGGGAGCACCTATGAACAGGGATCGGCCAGAGGTCTTGTGTGGGATCGGCGCGACGGTACCCGGCTGACCTATGCCGATGGAGTGCACAACCACTTCACCGCCAGCATCGCCACTGCCGCAGCCGTTGCCGACAATCCTGACCGCTTCCTCAGCGACTTTGCCGCCTACCGTTCCAGCAATGCAAGCGGTGCGGCAGGGCGGGGAACATACGTGATCGACCTCGCCCAGCGCCGGTGGAATGCCGAGCGACTAGGCCGCCGCCTCGCCGAACAGGGAATCACCGTCCTGCGGCGCGACAGTGCCGCGACGATCTGCGGCAAGTCCTATCCGGCAGGCTATCTTGCCGTGCCGCAGGCGCAACCCGCCGCCCGGCTGATCCGCAGCCTCCTCGATCGTGACACGCCGCTCCCGGCCGATTTCCTTGCCGAGCAGGAACGCCGCCGCTCTGTCGATCTGCCCCATGAACTCTATGACGTCACCGCCTGGTCGGCTGGGCCGATGGCAGGGGTCGATGTGCGACTGTGCAATACCGCTGCCACTGGCGAGCCGCTGCGCCCTGATGCGCCCATCCCCGCCAAGACCGAGGGAAGCGGGAGCTTTGCCATAGCCGTGCCTTGGAACGACAGCGGTCAGGCCCGCCTCGTGGCCCTGGCTCTGCGCGAAGGGATCGACGGCCGCGTCACCGACCGCGCCTTTGACACGGCGGGCCGCACCTTCCCGCGCGGAACAGTGGTATTCCCTGCCGGATCGAACAGTCCTGAAAAGATGGGCCGCCTGTCGCAACTGGCAAGCGAGATCGGCGCGCATACGGTGGCGCTCGACAGTGGCTGGGTCGATAGCGGCCCCAATCTCGGCAGTGACCGCTTCGTCCGCCTGACGCTGCCGCGCGTGGCGGTGGCTTGGGACGATGGCATCTCGCAGCTTAGCGCCGGCAGTCTGCGCTATGTCCTCGAACAGCGGATCGGCCTGCCCGTGACACCGATCCGCACTCACCGGCTCGCCCGTGCAGACCTGTCCGATTACGATGTGCTGCTTGTGCCGGAGGGCGATCCTTCGGCAGTGCTGGGCGAAGGCGGCCAGCGCACCATCCGCGAATTCGTGCGCAAGGGCGGTGTGCTTGTGGCTGTGGGCGACAGTCTCGAAACCTTCAGTTCCGGCCCGAATCCCCTGCTGGCGGTCAAGCGCGAAGCGGCGCTGGGGCGTGAACCGGCTGGCGATGACGAAGAGGAAAAGGGCGAACTGGCAGAGGCGGTCGAGATCGCTAGTGATGCCGCCTACCGCGAGGCGATCAAGGATCAGCAGGCCCTGCCCGACACGCTGCCGGGTGCCCTGCTTAATGTCGTGGGCGAGCCTGATCACTTCCTTTCGGCTGGCTATGATGATGGCGCGGTGGTGCTGGCGACCGGTACGCAGATCTTCACCCCGCTTGACCGGGCTAAGGGGATCAACGTGCTGCGTTTCGCCGCGCCCGGGAACCTTATCGCGAGTGGTTATGTGTGGGACGAGAACCGCCGACAGCTAGCGTACAAGCCCTACCTGATGGCCCAGCCGGAGGGCCGCGGGCTGGTGATCGGTTTCGCACACGATCCCTCGACACGCGCTTACCTCGAAGGCCTTGATCTGATGATCGCCAATGCAGTGCTGGTTGCCCCGTCACGGGTGCGGTGATGGCATCGGAGTGAACTAGGAACTGGACACTTAATGTGTCATGCTGATTGGCATGGCGTTGTTCGAGGCCCTTGTTGTCGCTCATGTCATCGCCGGAGCCGTGGGGCTGACGGCGTTTTGGGGGCCGATCGTCACAAGGAAGGGCGCTGCGCGTCACCGTAGCTGGGGCAAGACTGCCTGCTTGGGCTTTCTCGGCGCCGGTGCGCTCGCCATCGCTATGGCGCTGCTGTCGCTCTATGGATCGGAACAGCGCCACCCCGAAGTTACGGACCGTGCACTGTTCGAAGGGCTGTTCGGGTGGATGATGCTTTATCTCGGCATCCTGACCATTGCCTTTGTCGACTATGGCCTTGCCGTGGTGCGTCACAGCCGCAAGCGCAGGGCGCTGCGCGCACCGCGCTATCAGGGGGTGATTGCGGCGGTATTGATCTCGGGCGCGTGGTGCGGCCTGTACGGCTGGCAGGTGGGCCACCCGCTGATGGTGCTGGTTGCTGTTATCGGCATCATCTCAATGCTGATCCAGCAGCTTTACATCTGGCGCCCAGCCGATCCGACACGCACGACCTATGTGGGCGAACATTTCCGCGCGCTGATCGGGATGGGGATATCGGCCTATACTGCTTTCCTGTCGGTCGGGCTGATCCGGATGGTGCCTGAACACGTCTTCAATCCCGCAATCTGGGCCGGGCCCAGTGTGATCGGGGTGGCATTGATCCTCTGGTTCACGATCAAGGGCAAGCGCGCCGTCGCGCCGCGCCGCACGTCAGGAGCGCGCCCACATCCGCAGCAAGTTGGCGATGGTCTTGTCTAAAGTCAGCAGTTCGGGCGACTGATCGGGCAATTGTTGCCGCAGCGCCGTTCGCAGGTTTTCCAGATCGAACAGCATCTCACGCTGCGACTGATCGGCGACAAAGCTTTCGATCCAGCCCACACACACGATCCGCGTGCCGCGCGTGACGGGCCTGACCTCGTGAATACTGCCCGAAGGGTAGAGCACCAGATGGCCGGCATCGCCTTTCAGCTCCTGCGTCATACCGGCGGCATGGATGACCAGTTCGCCCCCGTCATATTCGGCCGGCGGGGTCAGGAAGAGTGTGAAGGACAGATCGGTGCGCAACCGGTTTGCGCCGCGTCCCATCAGCGCATTATCGACATGGGCGCCGTATCTGCCTTCAAGCCCGGTGCGGCTGATGATGAGTGGCGAAAAGCGGCGTGGCTGGGCCGCAGCCTTTATCACGGTGTTGTCAGCGATAATCCGGGCCAGTTCGTCCTGAAGCGCGCGGCCCGGCACACTGTCCATCGCGGCCTGCTCGTTGCGCTTGACCTGCCGCGCGACCGACCCGGCGGTCTCGCGGCCGTCGCGCCATTCGAGCAGATCGATCCGCTCACTTATCGCGGCAAGGTGACCGGCATCGCCGATGGCATTGATGACGAGGATCATGGTCTCCGCTCTAGCGGGCGGGATCGCAGCCAGCAAGGCGGCGACCGGAGATAAGACACGCGGCCTGTCAGGCCAATTCGCGATAGTGCCGCAGTCGGTTGCCTGCCCCCCTCAGCGGCGCAGTACGCCTTCCGCCAGAAGGCGGTTGACCGCCGCGGCAATCTCCTCGGTCCCGAGCTCCGTCCCCCCACCCCATACAACGTAGCGCAGACCCACAAACACGTTCATGCCCATCATCGCCCAAGCTTCCAGCTCTCCCAGCCCTTCGCGGAACTCGCCCGAAGCGCCCCCGGCGCGGAGCCGATCGGCGATGCGGCCGGAAATGGTCTCATAGTGCTGGCGGTAGCTTTCAGGATCCACGAACTCGGCCTCGTCGATGATGCGGTAGATTTCCTTGTGCTCAGCCGCAAAGCGCAGAAACGCAGCCAGAGCCGCGCGCTCGATTTCCAGCGCGCCCATGCCATCGGTCAGCGCCGAACGGGCGCTGGTGCGCACCTTCTCGCTCATGTCGGCAACCAGCGCGCGGAACAGCGCGTCCTTGCTGTCGAAATAGGTGTAGAAGCTCCCCAGCGCCA
>QFWI01000006.1 GCA_003149345.1 Vampirovibrio chlorellavorus
TTATGAAGATTGCGATGGTGGGTTCGGGCTATGTTGGGCTCGTATCGGGTGCGTGCTTTGCTGATTTCGGGCATGACGTGGTCTGCATCGACAAGGATCAGGGCAAGATTGACCGGCTGCACGCCGGGATCATGCCGATTTACGAGCCCGGCCTCGATGCGCTGGTTGAGAGCAATGTGAAGGCGGGCCGCCTCAGCTTCACCACCTCGCTGGCCGAGGGGATCAAGGGCGCCGACGCCATCTTCATCGCGGTCGGCACGCCGAGCCGCCGGGGCGATGGCCATGCCGATCTCACCTTCGTCTATGCCGTGGCGCAGGAAGTGGGCGAGAACCTTGCGGGTGACGCGGTGGTCATCACCAAGTCGACCGTCCCCGTGGGCACCGGCGACGAGGTGGAGCGGATCATCCGCGAGACCGGCACCACACACCGCGTCTCGGTCGTCTCCAACCCCGAGTTCCTGCGCGAGGGCGCCGCGATCGGCGACTTCAAGCGCCCGGACCGCATCGTCATCGGTGCCGAGGATGAGTTCGGCCGCGAGGTGATGCGCGAGGTCTATCGCCCGCTGTTCCTCAATGAATCGCCGATCCTGTTCACTTCGCGCCGCACCAGCGAGCTGATCAAATACGCCGCCAACGCCTTCCTCGCGACCAAGATCACCTTCATCAACGAGATGGCCGATCTGTGCGAGAAGGTTGGCGCGAATGTGCAGGACGTGTCCCGCGGGATCGGGATGGATGGCCGCATTGGCTCGAAGTTCCTGCACGCCGGGCCGGGCTATGGCGGGAGCTGCTTCCCCAAGGACACGCTCGCGCTGCTCAAGACCGCCGAGGATTACGACAGCCCGACCCGGATCGTCGAAGCGGTGGTCAAGGTCAACGACAGCCGCAAGCGGGCGATGGGCCGCAAGGTGGTCGACGCGCTCGGCGGCGTGGAAGCCGCGCGTGGGCGTAAGGCAGCGCTGCTCGGCCTGACCTTCAAGCCCAACACCGACGACATGCGTGACAGCCCCGCGATCGCGGTCGCGCAGACACTGCTGGATGCGGGCGTGGCCGTCGCCGCCTATGACCCCGAGGGCATGGAGCAGGCCCGCCCGCTGCTGCCCGAGGTCACCATGTGCGCCAATGCCTACGAGGCCATCACCGGCGCCGACGTCGTCGTGATCGTGACCGAATGGGACGCCTTCCGCGCGCTTGACCTGAACCGGGTGAAGGCGCTGGCGAATGCGCCCGTGATGGTCGACCTGCGCAACGTCTACAAACCAGAAGACATGCGCGCAGCAGGCTTCACCTACATCAGCGTCGGACGCGCCTGACCACCCAGC
>QFWI01000007.1 GCA_003149345.1 Vampirovibrio chlorellavorus
CCCTCCGGCTGGAGGTGGTGGATGACAGCCACCGCCATGCCGGCCATGCCGGCGCCGCCCCGGGCGGCGAGACGCACTACAGCGTGCTGCTGGTCAGCGAGGCCTTCACCGGCATGAACCGCGTGGCACGGTCGCGGGCCGTGCATGAGGCCCTGGCCGGGGAATTCGCCGGCGGCCTGCACGCCCTGGCGCTCACGCTGCGCGCGCCGGCCGAGGCCGGCTGAGAGCCCCTCGCATCCCGCAAGCGGATTGGTTAAACGCTTCTCCATAAAAACCCGATGGAGAAACGCCCGTGATCCCGATGCACCGCCGCGCCCTGCTGGGCGCCGCCCTCGCCACCCCCGCCCTCGCCCTGCCGGCCCTGGCCCAGGGCAGCGCGCCCACGGTGGCGCGCAACGCCCGCATCATCATCGGCTTCCCGGCGGGCGGCAGCTCGGACATCGTGGCCCGCCTCTATGCCGATCGCCTGCGCGGGATCTATGCGCCGAACCTGATCGTGGAGGGGCGCGTGGGCGCCGCCGGCCGCATCGCCGTCGAATTCGTGCGCGACACCGACAAGGACGGCACGACCTATCTTCAGACGCCGGCCTCCATGCTGACGCTGCAGCCGCACCTCTTCCCGCGCGACGTGCGCTATGACGCGCTGACCGACTTCATCCCCGTCAGCACCGTCTGCACCT
>QFWI01000008.1 GCA_003149345.1 Vampirovibrio chlorellavorus
CCCCAATATAGACAATGACTGTTTAAAACCATAGCGAAGGAAATTTACGATTTTTGAAAGTCTCGTGCAGCAAAGGAAGCAAGCCCTGTTAATTTGACAGAGCGAGTTTATATAACTTATGACACCGGTTGAGGCGGCTCAATACCTGGAACGGACTCGAAAGACCTTGGCTCAGTGGCGATACAACAAGAAAGGTCCAGCGTTTATCAAGGTCGGGGAACGAATTTACTACGACAAAACGGGTCTTGGATGGATGGCTTCAAACCAGATCTCAGGTCTTTTGGCCGTAATTGGACATAATCGGTCAGATTTATGGACAGAATCCTCACAGATCAAGCGACTCGACAACAGAGCAAGGATTAAATAGTTTGCTGCTCAAGTGCTTGTTTCAAAGACATAAGCCAAGCGTCGCAAGGCTCATCTATGGGAGCAATGTCCCGCCTTTTCTGGGCCAGAGACTCAATGTAGGCAATAAGCCATTTTCTAGCGTAGATATTGATATCTGACGAATTGGCTCGTTGAAGCTGTCGCTCTATAAAGCCATCAAAGCTCTCCAACTCAATCTCCGTGTTGTGTATTGCCGCTATCTCATTGGCTCTCTCGACAATATCTGCTCTCAAATCAGGGGCAGTGTCCACAACAAAACCGGCGATCTCCGTCTCCGCATGTGTCTCCAGCTTCTCGGATAGCTCGTCAAGCTCATCCCTGAGATAAGGCTTGCCATACTTGGAGTCCCAAGCCTCAAGAATATAGAGCGGATTGGTGTGGCTTGTGACCTCAATATCACCCACATTGCCGTGTTTCTTGTTGGCGGAACGCATTTGAGATAAAGCTTTTAAGGCTCCATTTAAAACTCCTTCCTCAGAATGTGTTTGAAAAAGGCTGTGCAATGCGATCTCCATCAACCGGGCGGAATAAGTGGAGCCATTGATATGCGCTTTAATCAGATTGGCAACATCCCTATGGCTTGGTGACAAGACGAGATATTTCTCCATTGTCTGCAAGGTTTCGGAAACCAGAGATGCAAAAGCATCGGATCTTCGCAAAAGCGCGACGATAACAACTTTGAGACCCTCCCTTGCATTCAGGGCTCCTTTTTCAACTCTATCCACCATCTCCAGCCACTCTTTTTTAGCGCCGCGCATAGCGGCCTTGTAAAGCTGAGTGTATGGGTAGTTTTCAGCCAGAGAGCGGGTCATCATAATGCCGTCCCGATTGACTCTCAACAAAGCATGCCGCCTTAAAGTGGGCGTTATGTACCGTGAGTCAATGGTTCTCATTGATAACCCTTGCTCCCAGGAAAAATCCCCGGTTCCCGCCTTATGCAGCCTGATATTCTGGGATGGCTCAATCGCCTTCACACAAAGTTGAAGAACGCTAAGGCCAACAATGGCTCTTCCAACCTCGCTTGTGACCGAGCTGACAAGACAGTCTAAAAGCTCTATGTCTTCCTCGTCCAAGTTGACAGCAGCTCTTTCTGGGCTTTTGCACTCCTCAATCACATTGTCCAAGAAGCCCTGCTCCAAAGCCTGCATAATTCGCCTATGCCGCTGAGCCGTCTCTTCTGTCGGCCTACCTTCTTTGAAGACCAGCTCTTGCCCGGTCTCATCAATCAAGATGCTTCTATCCTTGAACACTTTTAGATGTGGCTCTACGGGCAAATGAGGCTCAACAGGTGTTTGATTGTTGTCTGTCATACCAGTGATTTCCTAAGCTGAACACTCATTCGGTTGAGCGTGGGAAAGGGATAGGGGATAAGATAGTGGCCTTCAGGCACTTGAGGATTGGTTTTGGAGTTTCGGATCTCATAGCCTATTTGCCGCAGAAAAAGCCCAAGAGCCAAAACCTCCTCTTGCGGAACCTCCCACACGGCTGCCAATTGAGTGTCACTGTAGTTTAATCGGCACCATTGCCCGGAGACAACACGAGCGACTGTTGTCCATTTTGGATCAGTCTGGGCTGGGCCATCGATCATCATTGTGGCTTTAAACGATGGCGCATACTGATAGTACCCGTGTAATTGCACCAAGTCCGCTTTCTTGCCCGACTCTATCAATTCTCGCTCAAACGCTTTCCAGGCAATAATAAAGGTTTCCTCTGCCAGGGAATTTGTTTTCAGCCTCACTTTAGGATGACAAAGATTCCAAACATTACCGTTGACGGGCGCTATCGCTATCTCGAAACTGCTGTTTGACGGGAGATCCGCAGACACTTCAATAACAAGCTCACCTTTGCTTTCCTCAACCGAAACCGAATAACTGCCGGACTCCACAAGCTCAAAATCAGCGGTTATGCCAGCATTATAATGCTTTTCTTTAAAGCGCATCGGCGACGCTGGCTTTTCCATGTTGGCAATTGCCTTCAATGCCTTCTCTTTATAAATTTTCGTTTTGCTGGCTTTTCTTTGACGAAAACTTAATGTCTCATTGGCGCTCAATAGAGGTAGATCAAACGGCAGCCTCATGCCAAACACTTGGCTTAAAATACTCAAGGCCAATACTCTTGCAAGTTGGGGAGGAACAGAATTGCCTAATTGCTGTATCGCCACAAGCCTTGTGCCTGTCACATGGTAGCTGTCGGGAAACGTTTGCAACCGCTTCAGCTCAGGAAGGGTAAAAGGCCGGTTGTCCCAATGAAATGGCCCTGTGTATTGACCGCCTTGCGCTTTCAAGGTTCTGATTGGCTCATCAGGATCAGCTTTGTAGAGGAAGTCTGAGAACTTTGAGCGCCACGCAAAAATCGGGTTTGGATGCCCCATTTCCTTGGTGTAAAAACTATAGTTCAATCCTGGCGGGATATCGTTGAGCAGATGACCGTATCTCCCATTCAAGCCCTCTGCTACCTTATCCTTTGACGCTGGCGCGGTTAAGATTGCCTCGCCTGCCGTAAAGTGAGGAATGCCCGTTAGCGACTCAGGGCCATGTGTTGGCCGGGGAAAATGATACTCTCCATCTCTAAGTCCCACAATAAAAAGCCTCTCACGGAACTGCGGAACCCCATAATCAGAGGTGTCCAATATCCTGTGAAATATGCGATATCCAGCGGACGAGAAACCTTCCTGAATCTGCTTCCAAGCTGAGCCTCCCTGCGCCCCGATAATGCCATACACGTTCTCAAACAAGAACCCTTTGGGCTGGAGTTTTTTTAGCAGACGTATATACTCCTCAAACAGCATGCCTCTAGCGTCATCGGTTCCCATAACACCCGAAGCCCTTCGGCCAGCAGCGGAGAATGTCTGGCATGGCGGTCCGCCGATAATGAAATCGATCTCCATGTCTTCTGGGGAGTGGTAATTCCTGATGTCATCACAAATGACATGGCAATCCTTGCCAAAATAGTTGTGATCGCCGCTATTTTCAACGAGCGTGTTAGCATACTTCTGCTCAATCTCAATGCAGCTTTGGATAGAGAACCCTGCGTCATGGAAGCCAATGTCAAGTCCCCCTGCTCCACTGAACAGGCTGAGGGTTCTAATGGGCTTCTTGAGTGTCTCACTGGCCCAAAGTTGGCACTTTTGGCCGAACAGATCAGGCCAGCCAGAAAAGTTGCACAGATCCAAGTCCTCAAAAAATGAGGAGCTTGTCTCTGCAAGTTTTGTTTTTTTTAATAAGGTTAGCTGTGTCATGCTTGCCAACAGTCGCTCAACTCCAGTGCTTACAATGATAGTGTATGAAAAATGCCAGCGGATGGGAATGCGATATTGCAAACCTTATAGCTAGCGGCGCTCACGGCGTACATTTTATTACATTTGTAATTCTTGTGATCCACCATTTCAAAGTCCTTGGGTTTTGAAGCGCATGCTCCCATATCCTGTAAACCTGCCATCCCTGAGCCAGTAGTTCAGCCGTAATCGCTCTATCTCTCGCAATGTTTCGCTCTATTTTGGGCAGCCAATACTCTTGCCTAGACTGGGGTTTCCTATAGTGTTTTCTGCATCCATGCCAAAAGCAGCCATCAATAAAAATGACGGTTTTGCTCTTCCGATGCACTAAATCAGGCTTGCCAGCAATATCGGTAGAATGAATCTCAAATGGGCCAACTCCTTTCTCCTTAAGCATTTCAAGCAAAATGATTTCTGCCTTTGTATGCTTGCTCCTAATCCGGGACATGATTTGTGAGCGCTTTTGCTTTGAAACTTTATCCATCCTTGCACCCACTTAAACAGATTCAATCTGCGTCAAGTATGCTTCTAAGCCCTTTAACTTTTGTGCCAGCTTGGGCTTCTCAGGCAGTGCCGCTGCTTGCATACATCTTCTGTGATCGGCTTTTTTCTTATGCTGACGGTTGGGCATGGCCAATTTTCCGTTGGACACAATCACGCCCGTGATGTCTTTGGGGCAGCCTTCTCTGTAAAAGCGCTCTTTGCCTGGATGATAGCGCAATCCATAGCGGTGTATTACCTGCTTGATTGCCCATATGAGCTTGCCGCTTACGCGATCCCCTGAGATGGTCAGGTCATCCACATAGACGGAGAAAACGCACCCTTCGCTCTCACAAAGCGCATTGATTTCCTCCCACATCGGTTTATACGCATAGAATGCCAAAATAGGGCTGGTTGGCCCGCCGGTTGGCAATCCGCTATCCTTCACACAAATGTCCGTTAAGATGCCGCTCACATCAGAAGAGCATTCCAGGCCATCCCGAAAGAGCCAGAAAACTCTTGATGAGCGTGCGCTGGGAAAGAACCGCTTGATATCAAGCGTTCTAGCCACTTTACCTTTACGGTGAATCAATGCGTTGGTGATATTAGAGCGGCCAACAGCAGGGCTTGACAAGTAATCCGGCGGCTCAATGCGCATTAAGAGTTTGTGAAGTCGTTTTTGAAGACGCTTCAGCTCTCCCAATGGCTCTTGATAGAAGCGATACTTGCCCTTGCCGTCAAGTGCCGTAAACTCGCGGTATCGTTTCTGGTGATATAAGAGCGTTATTAAACCGGGTAAATTGGTATGCAAAAGCCCCGCCAACTCCTTTTTCTTGCGGAGGCGGTAAAGGGGGGATGCTTCCAATAAATATTTATGGTGTTTACCCACTCTGCGCTCTCTTCGCCAAATGCTTTCGCAATGCACAGCTTTAGCTATGCGCTGCGGAAGCATTTCTGTCATTGCCTTCACTACTGCCCACAAGTACGGCCATGCTTGAGTCACAATCATGACAATGATTGCCTCAATAAATAGCCAGCAGACCCTGGGTACGGTAGGCTTTAAAAAGCGGATGAACCGTTTCATAGGTCTGCATCTAGGTGATGACCTATCCTTCTCAGTTTTCCGCCAACGCCACCGGAACTGAAAATTCAATTCCATATCTGACGACTGCCTTCTCCCCATGATTAACCTCCTTTCTGCGGGGCAACTGCAACATCAGCAACCTATATGGCTGCTGAGCAGGACTTCCGTATGGAAACCCTGGCCGCCCTACTCAACAGCCCCAGGATGGTGGCTAAGACAGAAAGGCTCCCGTGAAACAGAAAAATGTTGATACGGTGATAAGCCTTATGTCTACAAGACTTTGGACTACATCAGCGACTCTCTATCCTGATTCTTCCTCTCCGACTTCGTGCAAGACCGTACTACGCAACGAATACCGCTGGCAGGGAGACAACTTTACTATTGCCTGTGGCTTTCTCCTTACGTCGGGGGGGAATATTCGGGGCACAAACCCCACGAGATACCGTTACCGGCAGCGCTCACGAGATAGGCGGCTATTTCCTGGTAGGTTGTCAAAGTACAGAAACTCTACCTTAGATTATTGATCAGGCAGGCCCATACTACACAATTCGTAGAGTCAATTGTTACATGATGTTATTAGTTGTTGAAACTGAGGGGCTGTTAACGAACTCTAGCCTAATGTCAACATAGTTAAAAAGGCACGTTCTCCGGTGATCTATAAGCATGAAGGCCTAGTTAATGTCTGATAGGAGGCGTTCTGAAATTACAGTACAGGTAGACCCTAAAAAAATAAGCGATGATCGTAGGATTTATTGCCGAATCGTTCTAATAGTGAGCCAATTCGAGCGATTTTGTTGGAAGAATCGATAGTTGCCGGGTATCGAGTATAGAAATCAAACGTATTCCAGTTCATCTTGGATAATGCCAGGATTTCTTGAGAAATCTGTATGAGATCGGATTGTCCTGCATGACGGCGAATAACAATAGGAGCGGGTATTCGTCGTCGTCCTTGATAGTAGCGCTTCGACTTATGCACAGCCGTTGTGACTCCATGCACCCAGAGCAGGGCTGTAAAGTTGTCAAGTTTTATCACGGTACCCCGTTTTACTGGAAAACCATCAACAGACATTTGCCCATTCTTACAGGAAGAGGCCATATATCTTAATGCTGAATCGGTTTGTAACTCTAGCATTTCGACTGCATCAATACCGCTTAGTCCTTCCAAAAGTCCTGCCTGCTCGGATTTCAGAAATGGCGTTTTCTTATGCAGAACGACCCGCCTTGGTAGCCTATTGCGGGAAGCATAGAACAATTGTTTGATATTTTCTCCGACTTTTCGGGCATCCTCCTCTGAAAGGTAAGGGTTCCCTGCTCTGAAAATGGGGTCGTCGATTTTGCTCAGGCGGTATTGCAGTCCTTCGCCTCGCGCATTGTAAATATGGCTGCAACCCAAGACAATATGATTGCCCCGATCCGCTGTTGAGTCGATACTGTAACCCAAGCCAACAAATGCAGTATCTTCACCTAATGAGTCCAAAACCCAAGGCGTTCTCATGCTTTTTGCGTACAAGGCCAGTGACAGCCACCACCAGATAGAACACTGATCTGAGGAGCGAAGCGTGGATTGCTCCAAAAACTGAGTTGCTATCCCCTTCTGGACGCAATACGCTTTCACAAAATCGTGGAGATCAAACTTTTCCGATTCCGAACGATATCCCCGCAGTGACGACCATCTATCGGGAATAAACACCAGAATGACGCTAGGCGCGGATGATGCAATGAGTTTGTCGATGGAACGAACTATCATCTGTGCAAGCTCAATACACGCCTTACTCGTATCGGCTTGGGCTGGTTCTGGGCAGGTCACCCAAGACGCCTCACCAGGCTGGGCAATCTCAAGGGGTAAATCGTATGCCTGTTCAAAACCACAATACTCAAGCAGATATTCGGGATCGTCCCTGTTGGGACGAAAGCGCTGGTGTGCTTTTTGAAGATACATGTTCAAGGCCGAGGATTCCGAAAATGGGCACACAACACCCAGCTTGACAGTTGGTGCCAATCCCTGTCGGGTCAGGTCATAATCAAACGGCCTGTTTTGCAATATACCTCGAATAGGATGAGCATCATTGATGAATCCGTGTGACGTCTTACTGGAAAAAATCAAGGCTGGTTCTTCCAGTTCAAAACCTTTGTGGGTGATGTGCGGAATAACTATATCGGGCAGCTTGATGGAGAAACTTTGCTGTCGCGTCCCGATTTGGGCAAAGACGGGAGAACGCTTTACTTTAAAGCGGAAGGTGGATCCGCAGTTTACCGGGAATTCCAGCACCGCTCCGGCCATTTTTCCGAAAAGCAAATCCCGCCAGCTATTGATGGTATCGTTGAACTTTGAATTGTATTGTCCGCTCAAGATACGTTGTCTGGTATTTTTGACCAATTCACTTGGGACTTCCTGCCCGCCGGGATTAATGATTTCAATTGATGGCATGAGTAACATATAGGGTCGGTCACCGATTTGGCGCAGGCTTACTTGGGCTGCTCCATAAACATTGAAAACCTTTCCTTCGTACTGAAAGGATTCTATAACTTGGTCAAGCCACAGGGTTCTTTTCCCATCCGAATGGATGCCTCTGGATTCCGCAATTGACCGCACGAGTGCTTCGCACATCAGGGAGGCAATTGGGCCATCTTCTTTCCTTAATTCTTCTTTCAGAAGCGGTATTCGGTCGATTGTACCTTTGATGTTATTGCCAAACACATCTTTAATATTATCAATAAGGCCAAATGCCAGAACTTTATTTCTGTAAGGGATAGCAACGATTTGATGACCTTGAACCTGCTGTTTTAAAGACTTCCAGACCTTTTCTTCCGGCCACTTTTTTAGTTCGAAGGCAAACGCCTCAGCAGGACACTCAACCGGAAAAGCGTTACTTTTGATGGCAGTTGACGTGTGGTAGCCAGGTACAGAAAAGGCTACCCTGTTCCCTCGCTGGAAGTTGGCAAAGCGGGAAATGATCTCCTTTGCAGTATCAAGCTGTGAACCCTCGCAGCAGTGAAGCGCCAATCGCATCATCAGATCATCAAAACCGGCGGAAGGAATGTAATATGCCTGCCGTCCGTTCTGACGAGCAATTCGAATAAGATTTTTCACCTCTTCTGCAATATCGTCGTCCCCAAAGCCACACCAGTAAAGGGTTCCCATACCATGTTGAGAATACGCTTCCGCGAAAGTTTCCATGATCGATCGGTCTCGACCACTATAGCCGATCACGACACAAGGTTCGTCTCTTAGCTGTTCAATCAAGGCTTTTCGCAGGGTTGTTTCTTGAGATTGCAATTCTGCCGGGGTATTTTTGAGCAGATCGTAACGGTAATCTCCATGCAGCGAAACGCATAGAAGCTCACCTTTTCGCGCCAGCCTGAATACCCGTTCTTGCGAATCCACACCAATTTCGATAGGAGCCAGTGAATGGCTTAAAGCAACTCTCGCGGTAAAGCCGTCAAAGTTTGTTGACCAGACTGAACGGAAGAGGTCGTCTTGAGCGAGATGCGCCAAAAGATGATAGCCAATATGCGGTTTGGCTTGACGAATCATTTCCTGAAAATAAGCCGAGCGGGACGCAGGGATAGGATAGCATGCTTCTATATAATGCCCGTACTCCTCCTGTGAATTAACAGGAGGGTGCTTTCCTTGCTGATCCAGCCATTTTTGGATACGTTCTTTCACTGTTTCTAGCGATAATTCGGAAAATTGCATTTCAAGGCCAGGATTGTTGGTTAGGAAGATGCTTCTTTTCCACTCCCATATACAATGCCCTGCAGAGGGGAGTCCAGAGGAAATGGAAGCACCTGCACCCAGAAAAAGCGAGTGCATCACATTCTTGTTGATTCCGATGGTTCGCACGAATGCGTCAAGCGGTAGAATCAGGTCTTGCCCATTTACCTGGTTCTGTTCTCTCGTATCTAGCGCCATAGGAGTGCTTTGCAGAGGGTTACTCAAACTTAAATATCCCACAAGCTTACTAATACAAGCATGAGTTATGACCTACGCCACTGTCAAGGAATTATTGCGGGATTCACAATAAAACAGGAAGGGCCATATACTTAATCCCCTAAAACAAAACAGCGAATAGAACTAATACTCCCCTGCCAGCATGACGGTCAGAACCCGGTTCGTCACCCGTGAGTCCACTGGATTCTCACTGTGGTGCTCCATACTTAAATCGTAGTAGTCAATTTTCCAGAACACCCGATGACCCTGAACCGTCAGCGAACCAAAGTCATGCTCCCCGTGAGGGTCGTTATCCGGCGTGAACTCATCGAACATCCTGACTTTATATAGAATCTCGACTTGTACCTCTTCCGGCAACGCTTGAATCCCGGCGGTTTGAACGAGAACTCCACCGTTAAACGTTTTTCGAAAGGCATCATTCAGGGTGGCGATTTGGCAACTGTGCTCTGGTTGAGGCATCAGATAAGCTCCTTTTGACAACTGGCTAAAAGCGCTATTCTGGAGCAAAAGCCCTTCCTACTCCGAACAAAGCTGCCCAATGCTTACAAAAGCTTACAATGATTGACCCTCATCCCCATACACTCAATAATCCTCTGATATCACAAAGGATACAGGAGGGTTCACGGTGCTGGAACGACTGACAGCGGAAGAAATCACCGATTTTATTACTCAGGTCTTGCTGGCTTATCACATGCGAGAGGCGAACCGACTGCAAGCCATCATCGAAGAGACAGGAACAAAGAATCGTTGGCATACGCTCTGGCCTTGGTTTCAGGCGGCATCCGAGAACAACGAACATGCTCTGACACAATTCACCCAGTTCATCATGGCGCAGTTGGACGGTGGGGACTGTGTGTTACCGGAAGGTTATGGAAGTTGACAGCGACTCAGCAACTTTACTCGCCGTAGTGTTCTTTCTTTGGCCGCTTGGAACATCGTCTCTAACTCGTCAGCCAAGGACGATTGGTTCTCAGCACTGGCTTTTCTGGCCCTGCTGATTAAGGCTTGAATCCCCTTCTCCGGCTTTTGCGGGTTGACCAGTTGAAACAACTCGGCCAATTTGTGCCAATAGGTTCGTTCCAACGCTGAGAGGGATTCATAAAAAGCGGTTGAACTCACGACTCCAGAAACGCTTCCATTTTGACCAGCAGCTCAGAGGGCTTCATTTTCAGGGTTTGGGCGACCCGGACAATGTTTCGAATCGTCAGGTTCTGCTTTCCCCGCTCAATCGAACCCATATAAGTGCGGTGAAGCCCGACTGCATCGGCAAACCCTTCTTGGCTGAAGCCTGCCTCTTTACGGAGTTCTCGGATGGCTTGGCCCAAGGCTTTAGCGTATATATCTTCAACTTCTTCTTTCATAAAGCCGAGCATACGGCCCTGTTCGTTAAAGTGCTACAGACGATAGAATGGCACTTTATAACTATCTTTTGTTTTATAGTGCTTACGGCTCAACCAAGACGGAAAGAAGGAATAATGAACTTTATCATTTTATTTGTAATCATTGGGGCGATTATCATCGGCCTGAATCAGCTTGAAAAGCAACGGAAAGCAAAAAAGAATCAGTCTAACGATATAGAGGGTAGCCCTGATACAAATATTCTTGGCCAGCCAAGGAAAAGCGAGCAGTGGGTTAAAGATCAACTTCGTATTTACGATCTTGCGCTTCAGCTCGAAGAGCAAGAGAAACAGAAAAATCCTGAGTACATTGGGCGTATAGGGAAGCTTATTGACTTTCATCCCCTTAACCCTCGATTTGCTTTGGTCGAGGAAGTCTTAAAGGAGGGGATAGGCGGTAAGCCCTATATCACTGAGTATTGTGTTGATTGCTTACTGGTTGAAAATTTCGTCGTACAGGGAGGGTTCATTCTTTTTCATTATGCAGGGACAGAAACAAAACAGGATGGGGATAAATTGGATCTTGGAATTGCCGTATCAGCCTTTGATAAAAACAGGAATAGCACAATGCGGCAAGTCTGGAGCGAGCTGTACCGAGAAGCCAAAATCGCTCAAAACGAGGCGCTGATAAAGAGTATATCGGAGTCGCTATAATCTGTTTATTTCAGGCTTCTAACTCCTGCTTAATATCGTCACCAACCATAGGTTTTTTATCATGGTCAAAAAATTAATTCCAACCGCAATCACTTTCTGCTTGTTGAGCGCCGCTATCCCGGCTCACAGTCTGGCGGAGGAGCCAGAAACCTCGCCTGCGAATCAGCCCGAAACAGTACAAGCAAAACCACCCCAGTGGTCTGAACTGTGTTCCAATCCCTACTGCCATCTGTCACGAATTGAGATTCCAGAAGCTAAGCCCTATCCAAGCGATGGTTCCGCTGTGCTGGCAGCTTTTGTCCCGGTTCTTATGCCTGCCTGGTATGCGAAAAAAAGAGAAGCCATCAAGAGTCAATGGGATATCCGTCGAGCGCTGAACCGGAATTACTGGGTGCAACGGCGAGAGGACTTTGATCGGGAAGTCGTCCAATGCCAGCAAATGAAGGACAACGATAAACTGGTGGACTGTTACATGAACGTGCGCCAGATTGAAAACAACAAGAACCAGGCGCATCGTCAGGAGCTGCTCATGATGGAACAGAGGGATGCTTTGTATGGCCTCCAATTCCATATTCACTAGACGATGACAAAATATCGATTGATTTTAACCCCCTGGCGCTCGTCCAGTGGTCCCTGTGGTAACGGAGAATAAACGCAAACCATACCCCCTATGGTTGACTATGCGCTCATTTAAATACTCATTTTATTTGGGACCATAACCGCCTTGCGCACTCACAGTGGCAACTCGCTGCTCGCTACTGGATACTCGGTTCCGTTAACTTTTGTCAGATTTTAATATATCTATCTCGCACCCGCTATACTTCGCTGTCAGTGAGAGTAGCGACTTTCGCTGGTTCACGGGGGATGGTTCGTGGAGGATGGACGATTGCTTATTGTCAAAGCACAAGGGAAGCGGTTAAGCTTCCCTGTGTGAGTATTCGGTTGTCGATGGTCTAATGGCCAGGGTTTTCAGTCAGTGCGCCCTTTTGAGTTTTCTGAGGTTCAAGGATTAACCTTAATAGCCTTAATAACCTTTTCGAAAATAGAATTTTATAAAAATTATTTTTAAATAATAAATTTTTCAATTTTCAAAAGTAAAAAAGGTTATTAAGGCTATTAAGGTTGAAAACGCCCCGGCAAGAAACCGGGGCATTGTCGTCTCCATTTTAGTACACTTCTTCAGGAGGCGTGTGTTTGCCGGTCACGGACTGGAGGCGGTACATCGCTCGTCCGTTCTGGCCACGAGCCAGAGGAACAATCTTTAGTCCGCTGAATACCCGCTTTTTGACCTGGCTGACTTTCATGCCGAGCGAAGTATTACGGTCATCCGATGGCAGGTAATCATTGATGAATTCCTCATCCAGCACCCCGTTGAGCAACATGCCGACACTGATTGCTCTTTCACCATATGCGGCGTACCAGGCCTTCACGATGTGGTTCCAGAAGAAGGAATCATCATCCTGATTCAGGAATTCATCGGTTCGGTTTTCGAGGAAGCCCTCAATGCCTGCGGCATCCAGAATTCCGCCAATCACACTAGAGTAGGACTCATAGCTGCCAAAAGCCTGTTTGCCCTTGGGTTGGCCTGAAGCATACCAGTGACGAACCAGAATAAGGCAAGCCCGGATCAACGATTCTCGCTGTTGCTGAACCCATTCCATCAGGTTGGGATGCTTGAAACCTGTACGGGTTGAAGGACTTTCATCCGTGGGATCCAGTTCCACCAGTACGAGTCGTCTTGCCAGTTCACCGCTGAAATTAACATTGTTACCAGTGGCTAGCCACAGAGCACTCACATCCACACTTTTCATGGTGCTGACACCCAAAATCCGATCATTCCAGACGCCAGTAGTGAGAGCAATTGCTAGTGAGTGGGAGTGTACTTTTGGGGGCAAGTTATCCAGGAACATATACGGAGAGAGGGCAAACAATTGTGAGGAGATGCGCTTTCTGGTTTCCGCATCATTTTCCCCAATCGTCATTGCCGATGGCTCCTTGCCAAACAGGATAGTGCCAATTGCCTTCACCAACAACGATTTTCCGGTACCTGCCACAGGTGCCTGAATGAAGTGCAAAGGATAAGGCGGCTGGATTATCTCACAGCAGAACAATTGCAGCATAGCCGCTATTGCGTTGGCTCGGGAGGCTTGATCCGAAAAAGGAAAGTCCACCAACAACTCATTTTGTAGCAGATCAATGGCCCAACGCAGATCTTCAGTGGAAGGCTTAGCAGGCACATCAAGGCGGTAAGAGGGAGGTACCGTGATAATCCGTTCCGCACCGGGATGGTAACCATTCGTAGCCAGCAGTTGGCCCTGTTTGTCGATTATTGGCCAAGGGCTAATGCTTTTGAGATTTCTAAAATCTGCCAGGTTTATATTAGTGAGTAGCAGTTTAATCAGCTTTTCTGGTGGATCACTGGGAGCAAGATTCTTATACCGACTTGTGTACCAGTTATTGTGCCGAACCAGTTCAGACATCATCAGATCATTGGTCATTAGTCGACTCAGAGGTTCACTCCCAGCCTGATACACTTGCACCAGTGTGTTATGGTTGCGATATAAGGTTTCACTTTGCTGGTTCCGCTTGGCCAACGCTGAGGCGACCATGTCTGCAACTTCTCGGAGTTGGTCTTGGCCCAGAAAGATATTCCGCCGTCCTTCAGCGTCATAGGCGGGTAGATCCGGCTCATAGCTGGTAATGCTCTTGTGTACTTGCCGCAGCTCTTTCTCGCCTACCGGCGGCTTGCATCGCTGTTCGTTTGCTTTTTCCAAGGCTTCCCAAACTTCATCTTCGGTTCGTCCTCGATTCCATAAGCCAATACCGAATTCGAAAAGGCCGCTATTACGCTCTCCTTCCTCCAAGATAGCCATTGAGCTTTTGGTTTTCTTTTGCTCCTTGGCTTCTCTAAAGGCACTGAGCAGATAGCCGGGGGCTTCGGCAAAACCAGCTTGTGCAGGGGTTACCAGGAACTCGCAGATACCACCTGATTTGTGTTTGCTGTTGGGGGCAACCACATAGCCACCATCATTTCGGGTATCCAGTCCCGGCAAAAATTTCACCGAGTTAGTAATCTCCTTTTTATAAGTGAAGTAGTAATGGGTACCACCGCTACCCGTTTTAACCATCGTGGTTTCTGGCAAAGGGCCGTGTTTTTCCTCCAGTTGTTGGATGGATTCTTTTCCTACTTCACCATCCACATCCAGAACCGTTAGAGTGGAAGCATGTCCGGTGGCAATCCCTACATTGGCATTTAGGTATTTCTTAGACCAGTTGGTAATCTTGATAGTGTCAGTCGTGGCTAATTTCTGCCAATTGGCAAAAACCGGGTGTTTTCCCTTGCTTTTCTCATCGCATTCAAGGCCTTCTTTGCAAGTGCAAGAGCCATCCTCATTAATTCCGTGTAAAGGGAATACGTTGAGACTCAGTTTGGCCAGGTGCAAGGCAGATTCCAAAAATGTAGTAGTCATATTAATTGTCCTTCTCTGTGTTCATTTGATTCTTTTTAAAGTAGGCTTCCGTGGTACTGGAGCAGCGGCCAGAACGGTTAATCCAGGCATCCAGATCGTTTTGGAAGTAGAAGATTCGGTTACCAGTCGGCTTGACGAACCGAGGGCCTTGACCTGTTGTTCTCCAGGTGGCCATTGTCTTGACGGAAACACCCAGGTAGAGGGATGCATTTTTTGTATCCATCCGACCATCCGGGTATGTGTGGAGTAGGGGTTGTGTCATCAGGGGTTCCTTTCGCTTGATGAATGTTTTCTAACCAAGTCCTTTCGGTTGAAAGGCTATGTAGGAAAGAATACAAAATCTGGAATGAGGTTAGCCTAGCATGCATGATGAATGTATTTTTAGATTCGTTTGTGTTTAGAATGGCACTACTTACTGTGTCCAAAGAAAGGCTGATGAATGACCTACGATTTCAGCTACTTATCCCAACCTTTTTATGAGTTTTATGATGCAAAGCAGATGCATCATGGAGACAGCTTTATCGCTACTGAAGCCCCCATTGAGTACCAGCTATCCGAACATGGGGCGCTTTTTAAAAAAATTGGAATCACTCAAGACGAATTTGAAACCCGTTTTTTAAAGGGTTATTACGACTTGATTACAAAGGGGGAATATACTGAAGATGTTTTATCGGAAATCATTCAAATTCTGTCTGCTATTGTAGGAAAGTCGTTAATCTTTCATCACAAATTACCTCTGGAGCCATTTTCGTTATCTTTAAGTCGAGAAAAAGATCAGTTCGCTAATGCGCTGGATTGGACTTATGTTCAAATTCGGGAATTGAATTTGAATGGACTTGATTTGAGCCTGATAGACCCATTTGTAGAGGAAGATGAGCCGATTTTCCAGTGCCATTTCTGTGGGTGTCTGGATGAGGATGTGGGTAATCGTAAATTCAATAAAAAGCGTAAGTATTGCCATGCTAAAAACTGTAAGGAAAAAAAGTCGGTGAACCCTGAACACCATCTGGATTGTTGTTACGGGAAATGGGCAGGCAAGAAAAAAAGCTTAATCCAAACCTTGAAACGGCACTATAAAGGACGACAAAAAGGAATTGATGCTTTTAATAAATTTTGCGAAGAACGCTATCAAGAAAACTTGAAACGAATAATGCCCGTTCGCACTAATAGTAGTTTAAAACGAGAAATAATAAGTTTTGCACCATCAATGAGCTTTGAAGAAAGAGCAAAGTGTCAAAGATACTTGAATAACTGTACTAATCCAGAATTATTAAATTATCTTCAAAAAGTAAAAAGGTAAAATTATGTCTAAAAAATTCAACAAACTGACCCGAGAGGCAATGAAAGCCCTGTCATTGGGTCAATATATCTGCGAGCATAACATCAAATACGCCAAGCAAGCCAATGGCGACGGTACCTTTGAAATATACGGCACCGTGGATGGGACTCGCATCAAGCGCACCATTGGGCGGGAATCAGAAGGCGTCACCCGGCAAACAGCGGAATTGGCTTGGGAGCAACTGAAAACCCACGCCCGTGAACAACGGCTCAACCTCCCCAAAGGCCGCAAGCTGCATATGCGCTTTCAGGAAGCCGCCAAGCTCTACCTGGAACGGTGCGATCATACCCGCAGCCACCATGATAAAGTTCAACGAGTGAGGGATCATCTGCTTCCGTTTTTTAAAGATAAAGCGCTTACGCAAATTACGACTTTTGACGGCGAGCAGTACAAGCGACAACGGTTGGAAGCAGGAGCCGCATCCGGCACCATCAACCGGGAATTGGCCATCTTATCCCATATCTTAAATAAAGCGATTGAATGGGGCTGGATTGAAAAGCGTTCCTGCAAGCTCAAGAAGCTCAAAGAGGACAGCGGACGGATTACCTATTTGACTGTGGAACAAGCCAACCGGCTGGTTGAGGCGGCCAAGGCGGATGTGCATCCTTACATCTACGCCATCATCCTGATTGCGCTGGAAACGGCTATGCGACGCTCGGAAGTGCTGTCCATTCGCTTGAAGCACATTGATCTGAACCGGCGCATGATCTACATCCCCGAGGCCAAGGCAGGCAGCCGGGAGCAGCCGATTACCGAGCATCTGGCCGGTTTCCTGAGCCAGTTCATGCAAGGCATTCCCCACGATCAGCCGTTTCTCTTCCCTCAGCCCAAGTCCAAGACCGGTCATATGGTGGAGCTTTTCAAACCCTTCAAGCGAGTGGTCAAGGCTGCTGGCCTTGATCCCGAAGAGATTGTCTTTCACTCCCTGCGCCATACGGCCATTACGCACCTCGTACAAGCAGGCGTCGATTTGGTCACGGTGAAGCGCATTTCAGGCCACAAGACCTTGCAGATGGTCGAGCGTTACGCCCACCAGAATGGCCAGCATATCCAGGCGGCGATGGACAAGTTGCAGAGCCGCTATAACCTGAGTTCCCAATAAATCCCTGCACGTCTTGTGCGTTCTCTGTATATCACTTGCCCCTGAAAACCCTTTGATTCCCGGCACTTCCCAGCAAGACTGCACCAAAGCGACACCTTGACCCAAAACTGCACTCATTTCCTAAAAACTCAAAAACCCCGAAACACTGTCCAGGGTTTAAAAGAAGGTGGTGCCACCTCGCAGAATTGAACTGCGGACACGCGGATTTTCAGAACCTACCCGGTGAGAGGCTCTCCGAGGCTTAAGGCATCCGAAAGGTTCTTTAGGATTCCATTGCGGGTACTTGGTCATTGTCTTCTGAAGTCCCGCTAAAGGTCAAAGCGCCTTATCGTTTCCAAGTACGATTACACCAAACCGACACCTCGACCACCTTGATGTTCTCATCGTGTCTCTGGGAATTAGGTACCCCAGGGGGGCCTTTCCGCCTTTCGGATAGAGTGAGCCAAGCCCGTCGTTAGACTTGGGAAGTCTTTGGGGTAAGGCTGGAAAGTGGTGTATATAACTGGCCTTTAGAAGCTCAAGCTGGTACTATATAGTGATTATGTACGATTTCTTAGAAGATACGGTATCAATAAATTTTTCCCTTGGGAAGCAGATTGGGACTGGTTTGGATCCTGATATGTTTTTCGTTGATGAAATCAAAGCCAGTTGTACTGTTTCTGATGATGAATTCAATGATGTTGAGGTAGCCGCTTTTGAAATTTATCGGGTCAACATCCAAGCTACAATTCAGAATGAACAAAAGTTAATGCCCGAAAAATATAGTTTGTTGGATGTGATGGATTCTCACAGTCAACTACTATTGAATTACTATGAGTTTTTGTTTGAGGGAAATGCGTTAAATGACAGAAAAACAAAACTCCTTAGCCTGCTCAATGTTTGTTTGCCTGAAAAAAGAAATTTAATCTCAGAGCCTCCAGATCTTTTTATTGTTTCTCAATTTGACATAATTGAAGAATATAGAAATAAAAATATTGAGCTTTTAGGAATAAAGTGGGCTATGCATTATTTTAAGCGCCCCAATGATCTCGTTTTAACTGAGCTTTTCCCTATTAAATATGAATCATATTTACATTATCTAATGGGTGACGACATAAACCCAATTCATACAGAACAGGATAAACGCAGTTTAGATGGCCCAAATCAATTTAAAGAGTTTTGGAAAGATTATGCATTAACCCGTTTACCGGGAGATAGTAATTTTTATGTAATTCGCCCTGCCTGCCGCTTACCTTATTGAACTGCTTTTCACAAAGATTCTAACTTATTTAATAAAATATCTTAAAGCTTTCTACTTCGTTGCGCCAAGATTCACCTGCCTTTATTAGTAGGCCATCAGGTCGATAACCAGCAGCTTGAAGTTCCTTGGATAAATTTTCTGCTGCCTTCATAGTGCTAAAATAGTCTTTATTTAAAAGAGATTTGGCTATTTTAGGATGGAGTCCGATGCGAAGATCTATTTGAGGGATGAATATTGTTTTCCCTTCTTCATCGAAAATAGGTTTATCTATTGAAGTCGATTCTGTAATTAATCCAAGTATTGGCTCATAATAATAGCTCCAATCCTTTTCAGTTAAAGTAAGTTCGACTGGAGATTTATCTATTGGTTCAGGATCAATCCAATAAAAATTAAGTACATCTTCTCTAAAATGAGTAATTGTGCCAATATGTAGAGTGCAGGTATTATTATTTACAGCAATGAGTCTTTGCGCCTGTGCTTTTGCTTTGTCCAGCACATCTTGACTAGGTTGATTTGCTCTCCCTTTACACTCAAAAACGTGCCAAATATCACTTTGAGAATTATTTTCTTTGCCAATCAAATCAGGCCGTGATCTGCTATGTAATACCATCTCAATGTCAAAGTGTGATCTAAATACATCTAAATGCAATAACCAAGGGGTATTTAAGAGAGAAGCAGCAAAAAGCTTACAGAATGTAAGGCCAAGAAAGTAATTTATCGCACCTTTTTCTGAAGGGTCTAGTGTTCTAAATGCGCTTGTTCGGTACAAGAAACTTCTAAGAGAATTAGGGTTATTTTGTCTAACAGCCATTTTTACAAGCGAACATCGAAAAACTGCTTCATAAAATGAAGCACTGCTATGTTGAAATACATAAGCCCGATTAGGACGGCCTACTGTTAGTGCTGACCATAGAATATCATCCCAGTTTGTATTTAGAACACCTATATTTCCTAGACTATATGCTTGTGGAAAATCTTGGGATTCAAACGGAATGTTCAGCACTATGCTCCTCCTCATTGAAATTTTAAATGTTGCAACTATCCTCTTAATAGCAGGTCAAAATATATATTGCAATATAAAGTTTGAATCTTATTATTGTAGCCCTTTACACTCCTCGTCTAATAAAGAAAGCTCTTTTTGTGTTTGAACTAGAATCAAGCCAAAACACTCCAAACAAAAAGGTCGTTTATGCGTAAACCCACTTTGTATTGATGGTATCCTAAACCCTGTAATATCTTTGTGAATGGGTGATTTACAGCGTGAGCAGTCCGTTTTTCTTTTGCTGACAAAACTTTCTGGCCGACCATTGGCTTTTGATATTAAAGACGGTGTTTTTCCTTTAGGTTTAGTCATTACTTAAAAGCCCTTTATACTTTTTAGTAAGTTGATTCAGGATTTCTTCCACATCCTCATGAGCTTGTTTAAAATCAGAAATAGTCCATTCTTCTCTCTGTTTTGAGTTTTTCTTTTTGAGTTCCTGGTTAAATAATGTTATTCCTGCAACTAGGTTATTACTTGCAGGCACACCTTTGTTTACCAAATCCCGACCATGTTTTTGGAGTTCTAGTCTATTCATAAGCAAATTAGCTGCTCGATTAACCTTATCTCTTAAGCCTTTTTTTAATTGTTCCCATTCTCTTTGAGGCAAAACCTGATAAGGCTGAGCGGCTTTGCAGACCTGCTTCCCTTGTTGCTTAGTTAATACAATTTCTCTAGCTTGGCCCGGATCGAGTCCTAAAGATTCCAGTTTGACTTCAAGTTCTCGTATAAGGTCTTCGTCCTCAGGCGTAATAAAATCTTCCTCAATTAAAGAATCAACAATTTCAGAATGAGCAATTACTGGCTCTGATAGCCGCATTCTAGCTTCACCAGAAAGCACTCTTCTCGGAAGATCTGGCTCATCCCCCTTGATAACACTTTCCCAGAATTTTTGGTCATCTTTTTCAAAAAGTTTAAATTCTTCAAGACGCTTGTCTAAATTCATGCCTGCATGAGTAACTATGTGTCCATAATTGTCAGGATGGCCTGGGCTATTTTGTACAATAACTCTCAAAATCCTTCCAACAAATTGGATATAAGGAGCCAATGTTCTAAAGGGCCTAAATATAGCTGCAACACTCAATTTCGGGTGATCAAACCCCTCACCCAGCATTTGAACTTGCACAATACAGTCTAACTCACCACTGGTAAGCTTCCGTTTTATTTCTTTTTGTTTTTCTTCGTCAAGTTCGCTATAAATTACGTCTGTATGGAACCCTCTGGCCTCATACATTGCCTTTATTCTTTTGCCATGCTCTACAGAGCAAGCAACAGCAATTAATTGATGATGAGTTCCCGTCTCTCTTAATTCTTCAAGTTTTTGAAGGCTATTATCAACAATATGCTCATTACAAGCATCAGAAAGAGCAATCCCTCTACTGAACCAGTCTTTTTCTTTCATTTTTAAGACTTCTTCCAGTGTGTATGTCTTTGTTTCACCTTTAGCTGTAAAAACCAATTCAGATGGAGCAACATAAGAAGCTTTTACTCTCTTAATATAGCCTTTAACAGTAGCTTTCTTGAATGGATATCTATAGACCAGATCTCCCTCAATCTCTTGTTTATCACCACGAAAAGGAGTAGCTGTCATATTAATGACTTTTGCCTTTTTAAAATAATCTAGAACAGATTTCCAACTATTTGCAGGTGAGTGATGCGCCTCATCAACAATAATCAGATCAAAAAAATCTGCACTGAATTTATTGAGCCACTTTTCAGGGTTTGTAGAAAGTTGGTGAACATTAGAAATAACAATATGGGATTTTTCACAAATTGAGACGTTGCCAGTATCTAAGGTGCAGGCATATGGCCCCGAAAGCATTGATTCGTCTTTTAGAATTCCTCTTTTTCGCCAAAAACATTTTTGGCGGTTTGTAATGTCCAAAGACTCGAACAGTCCATCTTTTATTGTAAGGTTTGGAGCAATAATCAGCACCCGTCCATGCGATATTCCAAATGGTGCAATAGCTGCTATACCAGATTTTCCACAACCTACGGGAATCTGTATAATAGCTGTTTTTCCTCCCTCTTTAAAATAGTCATAAAGAGCTTGATAGGCTTCTATTTGTGGTTCTCTGAGCTGAATATTGTCTTCAATTTCAGCTGCTGTTTCTATAAAAAAATCTTCCAGTGGCTTATTTGAGCGAGCCCAGGCATCTAAATCGCTTTTATTAAAAAGCCATTTACCACCTATTTTACTACTGGGGATTGTTCCTTCTTGGGCCATGCTATAAAGCATAGTTTTTCCCATACGAATATATTGGGCTGCTTCTTCAGTTGACATCCACTCTTGTGTATCTGTCATGAACCCCTCCATTCACCATTTGTTATCAAATGATATCATTTGACTTTGTTTTTGACTGCCTTTTCGCAACGTTTCTTAATACTCCCCCGCTAGCATTACGGTCAGCACCCGGTTCGTCATCCTCGGATCAGCCGCATTCTCACTGTGGCATTCCATACTCAAATCGTAGTAGTCAATCTTGAAAAACACCCGATGTCCCTGAATCGTCAACGAACCGAAGTCATGCTCCCCGTGAGGGTCATTATCCGGCGTGAAATCATCGAATGTCCTGACCTTATACAGAATCTCGACTTGGACCTCTTCCGGCAACGCTTGAATCCCGGCGGTTAGAGCGAGGGTGCCACCGTTAAACGAATTCCGAAAGGCGTCATTCAGGGCGGTGATTTGGCGACTGTGTTCAGATTCTGGCATCGGGAAAGCTCCTCTTGGCAACTGGCTAAAAGCGCCATTCTGAAGCAAAAGCCCTCATTACTGCCCACTGACTCGTCCCAATGCTTACAAAAGCCTACAACCGTTGACCTCTCTCCCCACGCACTCAATAATCCTCTGATATTACAAAGGACACAGGAGGGTTCATGGTGCTAGAACGACTAACAGCTGAGGAAATTACCGATTTCATTCTTCAGGTCTTGCTGGCCTATCACATGCGAGAGGTGGATCGGCTGCAAGCCATCATCGAAGAGACAGGCAGCACGAACCGCTGGCATGAATTCTGGCCCCAATTTCAAGCGGTGTCAGAGAACAACGAACACGCCCTAACGCAATTCACTCAGTTCATCATGGCTCAACTAAATCGAGACAAATCTTGTTTTTTGTATGATTGAGCTGCGCTGCTCTAATTTCATCTAAGCATTTAGCCGCTTCTTGCTTGTATAAGAGGTAAATTTCCTCTAGCGGTACATCCTCACGGAAATCCTTGTTTTGCTTTTTGTCCCAACAAAGTCGATGTAACTTCTTCCTGGACATAAAGGCTCTTGTGATAAAGCAAGAGCGGCCATCTCTAGTATTAGGATGTGCAGCCGTCGTATTTCGTAAATCTCTAATCTTATTCCAAGCTGATGTTTCAGGCATCACTAATCGCCCAAGTCCGAACACTGAACGTAAAGCAATAATGGCTTCTTGTTGCAGGAAAACTGCTTGTAGCATGCCGTAGAGTATCAAGTAATTAAAATCTTCAGTGGACTCATATGAATATAATGCTTCTTCTGCATCTTCAAGGCTATCCATAGCGGCACATAAAATATGCCAGTCAGCTAACTGTGCCTTGTAATAGCAATCATAGAGATTATTATCATTAACAAAATTACGAATATCTGAAGCTAAAGTGTCAATAGGCATCTCAGCATTATAGCATCTTTTCAGCCGCAGCCAGTAGCTCAGACGGTTTTATCTTCAGGGTTTCAGCGACCCGGACAATGTTCTTAATGGTGAGATTCTGCTCGCCCCGCTCAATAGCCCCCATATAAGTGCGATGCAGCCCGACCGCATCAGCAAAACTCTCCTGACTGTAGTCAGCTTCCTTACGAAGGGCTCTCACAGCTTTCCCCAAGGCTTTGGTGTAGGTGTCTTCAGTGTTTGTCATAAGCCGAGCATACGGCTAGACATATTAAAGAGCTACAGACTATAAATGGGCATTTTATAAATAGCTTTTGTTTTATAGAGTCTATTGTCAGCAATTGTGAGCGGACGGTGTTCGTTCCCTGCCCTTCAAGCCATTATAGGCTCAATTGAAGCCTACAGTCACTTATCAACAAAGGAACATGCAATGAAAAAAGCCCTTATTCTGGCCTCTATTCTACTAATCAGCCAGGCAATACCACCAGCAGCCAACGCCCAGATGAATCTCCTTGAAACCAAACGGCAAGCAGCGGAACGGCGACAGGCTGAAAAATATTACTGGAAGAAAAACAATCCCTATGCCATCAACGGTGCGCCACAAGATTTATCGGGCAACTACCCCAGCTTGCCACCGCAAAGATACTCTCAACCCGCCTCGGTTTACGGTCCGTCAGGCGGTTATGGTTACACCGATAATCGGAAATTATATGGCTATTAATCGATCTCGTTAACGCTATGGAGTTGCACCCTTGGAAATACAATTTATCGGCTTAATCGTATCCCTGATAGGTCACATGCTGGATCCTATAACCCTTGTTACCATGGTTTCAATTGGTATTCTTTCACCCTCAAAATATCGAGCCGGAATCTGGGGAATTATTGCGGGTTTGACTTTGGCTACATTATTCGCTTATGTCAACAGTGAACTAAGCGGCCATTATCCACTAGTGGATGGCTGGATACTCCAGATTGTCAGTTGCTTTCTCCTTGCCGAAGGGGTTTATTTTCTTAAACGAGGATGGCAGGCTTTCAATCGGACACAAAGGGAAATGGATGATTGCGAGTCTTATCTACAAGAGATGAAGAATCCCGAGCAAATTGGGAAGCCTGATAAGTTTTGTCCATCTTCGCCAGTGCGTTCAAAAGCTAAATTAAATCCAGAACCATTGACTATCCAACTTAAACGTCAATCAAAAATCTGGCGTTTGAATCTGGTTCAAAAAATCATTGTATCCCTGATGTTGCCTGTGTTAGTTGCCATCAGCTTGAAAGCAGTCACCGCTGGTATGATGACATTTCAATCCGAATATTGGTGGTTCTGGCTGGGTGGGCTGAGCGTCTTATTATTTGCTGAACTTTGGCTTTGGCGGGGTAAAGTGCCAGTTGATAAAAATATCGATTAATTTAATATTCCGGTGTTCATCCAGTGGTCCCTGTGGTAACGGAGAATAAACGCAAACCATACCCCCTATGGTTGACTATGCGCTCATTTAAATACTCATTTTATTTGGGACCATAACCGCCTTGCGCACTCACAGTGGCAACTCGCTGCTCGCTACTGGATACTCGGTTCCGTTAACTTTTGTCAGATTTTAATATATCTATCTCGCACCCGCTATACTTCGCTGTCAGTGAGAGTAGCGACTTTCGCTGGTTCACGGGGGATGGTTCGTGGAGGATGGACGATTGCTTATTGTCAAAGCACAAGGGAAGCGGTTAAGCTTCCCTGTGTGAGTATTCGGTTGTCGATGGTCTAATGGTGAGGGTTTTCAGTCAGTGTATCGTGGACGGTTATAATAGGCTCTGTGACACGCCAGTGACAACTCTGTGACGCATGAGTGACATCTGGAATATAACCATAGTCATCATAGTGACGCAGTGACAGGGAGATATTAATATATTTAAATAAAAAATTTAATTATAAAAAATAATATATTATATTTCGAAATTCACTGTCACTGCTGTCACAGGGCTATTTAGAACATTTTGGAAAAGTCATACACTTCTTTCTCTTTGCTGAACTTGACGTTCAATACACGACCTCGCACCCCGTGACGCTTGACTTCGAGGTTGGGGAAGAATTTATGAAAGCGTTTAAAGATCTGGGTTTCGCTGGTAATAACCTTGTCAAAAGGACTGGGGTCATTGCGTCGGCTAAAGACTGGCTCGTACAAACCATTATGAGCACACCAGTTATTATAGCGCTTTAAAATGTCTCGGGCGGTTAAGCCGTCTGCATGCGTTGTTTCGACCATTTCTTCCTCTTCGATGAATTGTAACAGGTGGCTGTTTTCCTGACGAACCTTCAGCATCAGCGGATCGGTGCTGCTATAGTCCACACCACTGGCCAGAATATCCTGAAACCCTTGCAGCACTCGGTTCAGCAGCGCTGGCAGAATCGTTTGGCGAATGAACTCGGGATCCCCTTTAATGCGTGGATTCACGGGCCGTTCGTTCGCTTGCGTGGGGTTCATCGTGAATACATAGGGAAATTCAATAATGGCGTAGCGACTGCTAATGGATTCCTGCATGGTTTCAATATGAGGCAGCTCGTTCAGGTTGAATATACCCACCGCTTTGGGCTTAATGGTAAAACCCTGCACCTTCTTCTCCTCAACGTGCATTTCATCTCCGGTGACAAAGTTTTTGAGCGTTTGGCAGGTGTCGATTGAAACGGCGGCGTTTTCAGACGACCAGTTCAGACGACTGTAGACGAGAGGCAACAGATCAAAGCTGCGGTCCCGATCTGCCTTGCGAAAGGCTTGCAGCGGGACGCTGGTTAATCCGTGGCCACCGTACAACATGGATACCCATTCTTTAACGGTGTCCTTGCCGTTGGAACCCACGCCATACATCATAAGCAGACGAGCAGCTCGACCTTTCCGCTTTCTCACTTCCTGCAGATCAATGGAAGCACCCAGTAAGCGGAACAAGATTTCCTGATAATCACGGGGCAGCATACTGTCCATGATGTGCTGGAACTCGGTGTCATCCGCATCTGGTTGGTATTCAAAGTTGGCTTTGTATGTGCAGCAGCGTTCTGGAGTGTGGGGCAAGAGTTCAAAGCGCACTTTTTTATCGGGTGTGTAGACCGGACGCAGGAAGCCATTCTTGAGGTTGATGCCGGGTGGGTTAATGGCATCGCCGGGAACCTGGCACAGGTTTTTGACAAAGTTTAAAGCGCTCTTGCTCTTGGTATCTGTAGCGAATTTGTTTTCATTTTTTCCAGTGGGATAGATGTTCAGATACTCGGTGATCTTTTTCCTGGCCATTGGGTCTGGTAGTTCCTGGTAATAGTCCTCTTCGTAGCGGTAGAGACTAGCACCAATGGTGGCGTACTCAAAGCCGTTGTTAAAGACATCCTGGTATACGACCTGTTCAGCGGTGCGTTTCTTTTTAATGAGGGTGTCCGGTAGTTTATATCCACCTTGCAAGGCGTGGTGAATGACCGTTCCCATGGTAATCCGTCCATTCGCGCGCTGGATGAGTTGTCGCAAGTGCCGCCCGTTATGTTTGTCATCCGGGCTCCATTCGTTAATGATGTCAATGGCATCTTCCCCGTAGGCATTGCCCAGGGCAAAGCAGATGTTCCGCCAGATGTCATAACCGGGTTGCGGATCAATGAAGGTGAGCATCTTTGCCGCCTCTTCAATGGGTAGATCGTAGCTGCATTCCTTTTGAATGACGGCTCTTTGCGCCTCGATCTCCTTGCCTTTGGCGATTAAGTCATCCATGGTTTGGCGATTCAGCATGCCCTCCAGAATGTGATACTCGCAGTTTGTCGAACCGTACCAGATGCGAGCCGGATCTTTGGCCGAGGGATCTGCCTGCTTGAATTTTTCCAGAAGCCCCAGAATCAGATGACGGTAAGCGTCTGCATTGTACAGGGCTTCTGCTAGCTCGAAAATAACCCGAAACCGATCTCCATTCCCCTCCTGACGATGGCTGGGTGTGGTGTAGATCAGGCAAGCGTTTTGCTGAATGAAGGCATTGTCAAGTGCCTCTTCCAGAGTGAAATCATGATCAAAGTCCAGCCCTGCAAAACCGGTAGCCAAAAAGTTTTCTGTCTTACGGGGACCTTTTAGTTGGGCGCTGAAAGCTCGTCCCAGGTTAACGCTTTGAGCCAGTGCCACTCGGTTCAGATCACGGTTTGTATAGCCGGTATTGGCTTCTGGCGTGTTTAAGGGAGCTTTATCGATAACGTTGTCAAACGTGGATAATAACATGAGTATTTTTCTCCAATGACTAAAATAGGTAAGTAAAGAGGTGTAAAAATCCTTCAGGGATGTAGGAATACTTCATCACTGAGTCAGGTTTTCATGCCTGTATTGGCTTTCACTGGTGCTCGCTGCTCGGTCGAAGCGGTTAATCCAGGCATCCAGATCGTTTTGGAAGTAGAAGATCCGGTTACCCGTGGGTTTAATGAACGGCGGACCTTCGCCTTTGGTTCTCCAGGTGGCCATTGTCTTGACGGAAACACCCAGGTAGAGGGATGCGTTTTTTGTATCCAGCCTGCCATCCGGGTAGATGTGGAGTGGGGGTGTCATTCGTATCTCCTTTTGGATTGATGAAAGTAAGTGTTCATTTGCTTTCGGCTTAAAACTTACAAGAATCAATCTAAAACACCCGGATAAAAACCGTAGCCTCAACAAATGATGAATACATTTTTCTTCATATTTGCTATACAATCAGGCCAACTATGACAGCATGGAATTACTATGGCAGACGATTTTTCTTATTTATCTGAAGTTTTCCCTCATTGGCACGATCAAATGTTTCAGCACTATGGTGAACATCTGATACCCACTGAAGATGAGGGCTATATTGAGCTGGAACTAGATGAACAGGAAAAGTTTATTGACTATTTGGGTTTAACCAAAGAACAATTTAGACAATCCTTTTTAGACCCTTATTTAGAGTTGGCCTCTAAGAATAAGCTCTCACATGGTGTTTTAAGTAAGCTGGCAGACTTTCAAAGCAAAGCCATTGGTCACCGCAGAGAGGTTTTATTAAACGGCGAAACGCCTCTAGTATTTAAAGTTGAACCCTCATCCACCAATTATTTAAAAGCCCTGGATTGGACGATTGTGAATGTTGCGTGTTTAAAACTACCTGGCTTTGAGTTATGGCAAGGTGAGTATTATTTACCCAATACGCTTCCAGATCGTCAGTGTCATTATTGCGGGGCTATGGATTCGGATAAAAGAGGCAAGGCGTTTAATCAAAAGCTCATTTACTGCCATGCGGTGGGCTGTAAAAATTCCAGTAACCCAAATCCTGAAGAGCATAAAAAATGTTGTTATGGACAATGGGGAAATATCAAAAAGTCTTTTAGACAGCGATTAAAACGGAATGCAGACTATAAACGTGAAGTGATAAATATCTTTCTTGAATTTTGTATTGAACGTTTAGAAGAGAATTTAAAAATTCAGAATAGGGTACGATATAAACCGAGTAATTAAAATGAGCAAAAAATTCACCAAACTGACCCGTGAGGCCATGAAAGCCTTGCCACCAGGCGAGTACATCTGCGAGCACAATATTAAATACGCTAGGCAAGCCAATGGCGACGGGACCTTTGAAATCTACGGCACCGTGGACGGCACTCGCATCAAGCGCACCATCGGACGGGAGTCAGAAGGTGTGACTCGGCAAACGGCGGAACTGGCCTGGGAGCAACTGAAAACCCATGCCCGAGAACAACGCCTGAATCTCCCCAAAGGTCGCAAGCTGCATATGCGCTTTCAGGAAGCCGCCAAGCTCTATTTGGAGCGGTGCGATCACACCCGCAGCCACCACGATAAAGTCCAGCGAGTCAGAGACCATCTGCTTCCGTTTTTTAAAGATAAGGCGTTAACCCAGATCACCACGTTCGACGGTGAGCAGTATAAACGGCAACGGTTAGAGGCAGGCGCCGCATCCGGTACCATTAACCGGGAGTTGGCCATATTGTCCCATATCCTCAATAAAGCGATTGAATGGGGCTGGATTGAAAAGCGTTCCTGCAAGCTGAAGAAACTCAAAGAGGACAGCGGACGGATAACCTATTTGACTGTGGAACAAGCCAATCGGCTGGTTGAGGCGGCTAAGGCGGATGTTCACCCTTACATCTACGCCATTATCCTGATTGCGCTGGAAACCGCCATGCGGCGCTCAGAAGTGCTATCGATTCGACTGAAGCACATTGATCTCAATCGGCGTATGATCTACATCCCCGAAGCCAAAGCAGGCAGCCGAGAACAGCCCATCACTGAGCATTTGGCCCAATTCCTGAGCCAATTCATGCAGGGCATTCCCCACGATCAGCCGTTCCTCTTCCCCCAGCCCAAGTCCAAGACCGGGCATATGGTGGAGCTTTTCAAACCCTTCAAGCGAGTGGTCAAAGCCGCTGGCCTTGATCCCGAGGAGATTGTCTTTCACTCCCTGCGGCACACAGCCATTACGCACTTAGTACAAGCCGGGGTTGATTTGGTGACGGTGAAACGTATCTCTGGTCATAAGACCTTACAGATGGTCGAGCGCTACGCCCACCAGAATGGCCAGCACATTCAAGCCGCAATGGACAAGTTGCAGAGTCGTTATAACCTCAGTTCCCGGTAAATCCCCGCACGTCTTGTGCGTTCTCTGTATATCACTTACCCCTGAAATCCCTTTGCTTCCTGGCACTTCCCGGCAAGACTGCACCAAAGCGACACTTTGACCGAAAATAACCCGCATCCCCTAAAAACTCAAAAACCCCGAAACACTGTCCAGGGTTTAAAAGAAGGTGGTGCCACCTCGCAGAATTGAACTGCGGACACGCGGATTTTCAGTCCGCTGCTCTACCAACTGAGCTAAGGTGGCTTGCAATCAACAACAAGGCTATTAACCCTCAAAGACAGAGAACTGTCAAGCCGCCCCACCCCAATGGAGGCCGGATGGATGTCCTTAAACACCCTGTACTTTAAAAAACTTAAAGCAGGGGAACCACAGGCTTTTCTGTGTAGGACTGCTGTGTGGTACAGTATTAACTAAGGTTGTGATGGGTAAACAGTTGGGGAATATTATTGAAGTGATGATATTGTTGGCATTGCCGCTCATTTTTTTGTACTTATTGCCAACCTGGGTCGCCTTAAGTTTCAGGCACCAGCATTTACCAGGCATTTTTACATTTAACCTGCTGGCTGGATGGAGCATGGCGGGCTGGCTCATCACGCTGATTTGGGCGATATGCCCGTGGGTACACCGTAAGTACCGCCTCTCGCCATCCTAGGACGCTTGCCTGTCAACGTCTCCCAGTTCAAGTCGATCTAATGAGTGTCTGGCAAGGTTCCTGGCGCTTTTGTGCAGGTCTTGACTGCCATTTTTATCAGCGAGTATCCCTTCACAACGCGGTTCCAAAACTGCGTACAGCGCCCATACATATGCAAGTGCTTCTTTTTTGCTTCTGAACTTAATGGTTACCAACGTCTTGTAAGGAATACTGGTCTTTTACCAGCATCTCAAGGACGCTTCAGCTTTTAGGAAGCGGGATCGGAGTGGTCTTGCCCCTCTCCGCTGGGCAAGGGGAAAAGCTTTCGCACCAGTATGATCAACAAGAAAGCCAGCAGGAACATGACCGCCAAAGAAGCGATATAAATGGGTAGGTAGTTCACATACCACACGGAAATCAGCCCACCCACCACGCACAAGCTGTAAAGGTAGGTTACCGTCCGAATTTGCCCCATGCCCGCCTTTAAAAACTGATGATGGATGTGATCCGCATCCGGCAAAAAGGGATTTTTACCCCGAAGGAGTCGCCGAAACACGGAATAGGTAATATCCAGAATCGGCACGCTCAACACGAAAATAGGCAATAACATGACGGCCACCTTGGTTTTTAAAACCCCGGTCACCGCAATGCAGGCCAGTAAAAATCCGCAAAACAAAGCTCCGCTGTCACCCATAAAAATGCGGGCCGGATGGAAATTGTAGACCAGGAAGCCCAGGCTCGAACCCGCCAGCAGTGCCGCCAATAAGGCCGAGGAGGGCTGGTTGGTAAATAAAGCCACCACGGTCAGCGTCAAGGCCGACAAGGTGGTCACCCCAGCGGCCAGCCCATCAATCCCATCAATGAAATTCATGGCGTTCATCAGGCCGACTAGCCAAATCACGGTGACCGGCAGGCTGAGTGCGTTTAACACCAGCAGTTGCGCTCCCGGCAAATCCAGGTTGTTGATCTGGATACCCAAAAAGAAGGCGGTCAGGGCGGCAATGAACTGGATGCTCAACTTCAGGTAAGGCGACAGATTGAACAAGTCATCCAGCAAGCCTAATAAAAAAACGATGGTGCCTCCCGCCAGAATACCGGGCAGGGCGTTATGCAGCTCTGGACGCCAGCCCAGAAACACAATAACCCCCAGCGACAACATAAAGGCCAGCCAGATAGCCACCCCACCCAGTCTTGGAATGGGGTACTTGTGAATCTTTCTGGCCCCTGGGGCATCATAATAACCAGCGGCAATCGCTTGCCTGCGGACGATCGGAACCAGGATGAAACTGACCATCAAGGCCACAATAAAACCTATCGCGTCAATCACGAAAGGCGAATTGGCATTTTCCAGTTTAATGATGGCTGAGCGCCTCCCGTTTCAGACTCGTTCCCAGTTCGGGGTACAGGGGGAACTGTTGACTCAAAGCTTGTACTTCCTTTATCAACGTCTCTCTATTTTCACCCTTTTTCAGTGCTTCGGCAATAATCTGTCCCAATTTGCGCATGGCAGCCTCATCAAAGCCCCGGCTGGTCAGGGCGGGGGTGCCCAAGCGGATGCCGCTGGTGATGAAGGGTGACTGGGGATCGTTGGGAATGGTGTTTTTGTTGGCGGTAATATGAATTTCTTCCAGCACGTTCTGAGCCGCCTTGCCCGTCAGGTTGACGTTGCGCAAATCCAGCATCATTAAATGGTTGTCAGTACCGCCGCTGACGATATTGATGCCGTTGGCCATCAGGGATTCAGCCAGCGCCTTGGCATTGGCGATCACTTGCTTGGAGTATACTTTGAACTCAGGAGACAGGGCCTCTTTAAAAGCCACCGCCTTGGCCGCGATGACGTGCATCAGCGGGCCGCCTTGAATCCCGGGGAAAACCGCCTTGTCTACCGCCTTGGCGTAATCTGCCTGGCAGAGAATGAGTCCGCCACGGGGGCCCCGCAGCGTTTTGTGGGTGGTGGTGGTTACAAACTGGCAGTGCGGAATGGGGCTGGGGTGTAAACCGCTTACCACTAAGCCTGCGATATGGGCGATATCGGCCAGCAACAAGGCGCCCACTTCATCGGCGATGGCCCGGAATTTGGCGAAATCAATGATTCGGGAGTAGGCGCTGGCCCCGCAGATAATCAGCTTGGGCTTTTCCCGCAGAGCGATTTCCCGGACATTGTCGTAGTCAATCACCCCGGTGTCAGGATTGACGCCGTAAGCCACCACCCGGAAAAACAGCCCGGAGAAGTTGACTGGCGAACCGTGGGTCAAGTGCCCGCCGTGAGACAGATCCATGCCCATAATGGTATCGCCGGATTTTAGCCCAGCGGCCAGAAAGACAGCCATATTGGCCTGAGCGCCACTGTGGGGTTGCACGTTGGCGTGATCAGCCCCAAATAACGCCTTGGCCCGGGCAATGGCGATTTCCTCAGCGGTATCCACATGCTCACAGCCGCCGTAGTAGCGTTTTCCGGGCAAGCCTTCGGCGTATTTGTTGGTCAAAACACTGCCCATGGCCTGCATAACGGCCAAGCTGGTAAAGTTTTCACTGGCGATCATTTCCAGGGTGTTCTGCTCCCGGTGCAGTTCGTCCACAACGGTTTGGTAAATCTCGGGATCGGTCTGCTGGAGCAAATCGAGGTTCAGCATGAGGGCATCTCCTTTGCAGCGCAGGTCTCTGCGCTTCGTCTCGTATTATCAATCCGGGGATCACTCATCATCTCCACCCGCTTTTGATGGCGGCCTCCGTCAAAAGGCGTTTCCAGCCATTCGTCGATGAGTGTAAAAGCCAATTCAGGGGCCAGCACTCGTGCGCCCAGGCAGAGTACGTTGCTATCATTGTGGCGACGGCTCAAAATGGCTGTATTGTGGTCATGGGCTTCAATGGCCCGAATCCAGGGATAGCGGTTGGCGGCGATGCAAACCCCAATGCCGCTGCCACAGCACAAAACACCGTAATGCGTCTGGTTGGGCGCCGCTTGCTGGATGTCTTGCACGGCCTGAGCCAACTGGGCGGAAATGGTGGGGTAATCAACCGAGTCCCCGTTGTGGCATCCGATGTCGATAATCTCGAACCCCTTGCCGCTGAGGTGTTCAGCGATTTTTTTCTTCAGGGGGAAGCCGGCATGATCGGAACCCAGAACCAGTTTTTTCATGTCAATCTAGCGACCTTTTGTGAAACCTGTTGTGCAACCGATGGCAATAGGTTGGGGAAACCTGAAACGCCGTTAGTCTAACACAATGGCCCCACTTCTTAAAAGTTGTATTTCATCATTGGGCTTGACCCAAACCACGGTAGGGGCCACACTTTCCAGAACCTCAGCATCGCCCTGCACCACAAAATCCACGTCATCCCCAAAGGTGTTGTAAACCTCGGCAGCCTGTCTGACCGCAGGGTCGGTGCCGCGCGCAGCGCCCAACGTTATGAGCAGGCCGGTGGGATTGAGGGCGAGCAAGTCTGACAGCAGTCGACACCCGGGTTGCAGGATTTTAAGTTGCCCAAACGGACTGAATTCCTGCGGGAGTTGTCTGCACTTTTCCAGCAAAATAATCAGTGGGCCGGGCCAGTGACGCTTAATCAACTGTGCTGACCCTGGGGGCAGTGGTTCAATGAATGGGGTGAAGGCCTGTAAATCCCACCCGAGTAATAGCAGCGGCTCAGGTTGTTCCCTAAGCCGGTAAAGACGTTGCAGGGCCAGAGGGCGATCCGGCCTGACGGCCAGCATGTAGCCTTCCGGGCCGGGCAGGGCTATTAGTCCGTCCGGCTTTTCCAAATGAGACACTGCATTTAGTAACATTAAATCCATACTGGTATTTTACCCTTGTTGGACAAAGCCAAACAGGTACCGTGGCAACCACGCTGAAAAAGCGTCTTTTTATCAGGCGGGTTGGCGAGTACAAGGCCTGCCCCGGGATTAAGTGATGCCCATCTTGCAACTGTCCATTCAGGGGCAGGGCTTAACAAAATCCCGATTTTTCCGTAGCATAGAGCTATTGATTGTGATTATTTTGCCTTGCGCAGAGAGTTCCCCGATGTCTGAGAAAACCAGGTTATTAATTACCGGCGGCTGTGGCTTTATCGGCAGCTGGTTGATTCGTCATTTGTTGCAACAACACGCCGGTATCCACATTACCAACCTGGATTTACTAACCTACGCGGGCAATCCCGAGAATTTGAAATCGGTAGAATCCGATGCGCGTTATCGCTTTGTACACGGAGACATCTGCGATGAGGCGCTGGTGGCCCGCCTGATGGCGGAGAGTGATGTTTGCGTGAACGTGGCCGCCCAAACCCACGTGGATCGAAGTATTAGCGGCCCTAGCGAGTTTATCCGCGCCAATGTGTGGGGCACGCAAGTCCTGCTGGAATCTGCCAGACAGCGGGGAATTCAAAAATTTGTGCAGGTTTCCACCGATGAGGTCTATGGCAGCATTGAAGGCACGGCCAAGTTTACGGAAACCTCACCGCTAGAGCCCAGCAGTCCCTACTCCTCCAGCAAAGCTGCCGCTGACCTGATTGTGCTTAGTTACTGGAAGACCTACGGGATGCCGGTGTGCGTCACCCGATGCACCAATAACTATGGGCCCAATCAGTACCCGGAAAAGCTGATTCCCCTGTTTATTCTGAACGCCTCGGAAAATAAGCAAGTGCCTGTCTACGGGGATGGCCTAAACGTGCGGGACTGGATTCATGTGAAAGATCACAGCGCCGGGGTGGCCCGGGTGATCTGGGACGGTCGTCCCGGGAACGTGTACAACATTGGCTCGGGGAATGAACTGAATAACCTGCAAATCACCCACCTCATCCTGAGCGCTTTGGGGAAAGATGAAAGCCTGATCCGGTTTGTCACCGATCGCCCCGGACACGATCGCCGCTATGCGCTGGACTCCACAAAAATTGAACGGGAGCTGGGCTGGAAGGCGCAAATTTCGTTTGAGCAAGGTATGGCCGAAACGGTGCGATGGTATCTGGATCACCCGCAATGGGTGGCCAATGTACGCCAGCGGGACGAGAAAAACGCTCTGGCCAGTGCTGTCAAACAGTAACCGATGACCATTCATTCAGTAAAGGATCTGATGCGTTATGGGTTTTAAGAATATTGCGGTGGTTGGCGCAGCCGGGATGCTGGGCCAGGAACTGGTCACCCATCTTCGGGGAAAAGGGTATCAGGTGTTTCCCCTGACCAGCGAAACCCTGAACCTGCTGGTTACCGAAGATGAAATGAAGGAAAAGCTGGAACCTCTTCAGCTGGAAGTGGTGATTCAGTGCGCCGCCTTGACCAACGTGGACGCTTGCGAGCGGGATCCAGATCTGGCGATGGCCATTAACAAGGATGGCACCCATAAATTGGGCTTGGCCAGCCACAAACTGGGCGCTATTTTTGCCTATATCAGCACCGATTATGTGTTTGATGGCCTCAAATCAGAGGCCTATTTGCCCGAGGATCGGCCCAATCCCATTAATACCTATGGCTTGTCCAAGTATTACGGCGAGCTGTTGACCGCTGAGCAGCTGGAGGCCTATTACATCATTCGCACCAGTTGGCTGTTTGGTATCCATCGAAATAATTTTGCGCAGTGGGTGCTGGATCAGGCGCGTCAGGGGAAAGCAATCAAGGCCGCCGAAGACTGGGTGGGAACCCCTACCTGGACGGGGAATCTGGCGGTGGCCATTGAGAATATTATCAACTCCGGGCGATTCGGGGTTCATCATGCCGCCGATGCCGGCGCCATTTCCCGTTACCAGCAAGCGCTCCAGATTTGCCAGATGGCGGGCCTGCCCACTGATGGCATTTTCCGGGTTCATAGCAGTGAACTTGGACTGCCAGCCAATCGGCCTCAGTACACCCCGCTGGCCTGCCCAGAGCTGGCTGTTCCCTCCTGGGAAACCGGCTTTCAGGCATATTTAACTCAGTATCAGCAACAAACAAGGGTATTGTGAACCCCGCTATGAAAAAACGCCCCTCCGCTTCTTCTAAATCCACCAGCAAATCCGCCAAGGCCTCCTCCAAAAAGAAAAAAAGTGCGGGCAAATCCGCTAAAGCGGCTTCTTCGAAGGCGTCTACGAATTCGGCTAGCAAGGGCAAATCAAGGAAGGGCAATATCAAATCCTCAGATTTAACCCCCAGAGTGTTGATTTCCGGTTATTACGGCTTTGACAATCTGGGAGATGAGCTAATTTTAAAGGTACTGGTGGATGAGTTAAAAGAACGGGGCGTTAAAATCACCGTTCTTTCCCAGAACCCCAAGAAAACCGCCGCCCAATATGGCGTAGAGGCCATCAAGCGCACCAGTTTTATCGATATTGTGGACGCCCTGGCTTCGGCCAATTTGTTTATTAGCGGCGGTGGAGGCTTGTTTCAGGATGCTACTGGCCCCATGAGCGCGCTGTACTATGGCGGTCTGATCCATTTGGCTCGATTTTTCGATGTGCCGGTGGTGTTTTGGGCGCAAGGGGTGGGGCCGCTGCGAAAGGCGCTCCCCAGAAAAATGACCGCTTCCGCTTTGCGCAAGTGCGAGAAAATTACGGTGCGCGATGAAAAAAGCGCCTTGTTGGTTGAGGAGCTGGTTGGCGAAAAGCCGGAAATCACCGCAGATCCGGTGTGGTTGCTGAGAAACCCTTTGGCCCGCAAAACCTCAGGCCAGACCCAAGGGGCATCGGCGGAGCCCTCCAAGACCTCACCTTCCTGCGATGCTGCCCCGTCCAGGGAGTGGACGGTGGGGCTTTCCCTGCGACCCTGGCATGAGCTGACCGCTGAACGGTTAAGCGCTTTGGCCGACTGCCTGAACGCCTTGGCTCAGCAGCAGGATCGTTCGGTTTGCTTTAAGCTGTTGCCCTTCCAGAAAAAAGAAGATACGGAATTACTGGAAGACTTTGCTCGTCGTCTCAAATCGACCAGCCGGATTTCCGTGGTGATGGTTCCCCCCGAGGAGGTGCTGGAAAGTCTAGCCGGTTGCGATGTCATTCTGGGCATGCGCTTTCACAGCCTGATTCTCGGCTTGCTCTTTGGTATACCGGTGTATGGGCTGGTCTACGACCCCAAAGTGGCTTCCCTACTGAGCATGTTTAACTTGGCGGGAACCACCATTGCCGGACTGAAAGCCATTAGTCCCGATGCGGTGAAAGCGGCCTTTGAGACTTATCCCAGGATTGACCTGAAGCCTTTTCAGCAAAAAGCCAGAAAAAACCTGACGGTTTTGGAGCGCTTGCTGGATATCCCCGCTTCCCGCTTGGCGTTGTAGCGGCTCAAGCATCTGTGGTGGGAAGCCTTTCCTAAAAACAATTGCGCATTCCGCTATTTTGAATTAGCGTAAGAGTGTTTGGTTCGTCACTTTTATTTTTTGGTTTGATGGGTCCTAAAATTTAAACGGGAATTTTTGAGATGATGGATTATACGGGAGTTTCACTCTACCCGCTTGCGGATACTGCCGATAAGAGAAAGGCAGATGGGGGAAAGACCGATGCTTCCTCCCCTTTTATGAACCGCCCTGCTATGTATGCTCCGCAATCTGCCGTGGCCAATCCGTTTCAGTTGTATCAACCACTTCAGCAAGACGCTTCGACCTTTCGCTTTAAAGAGCCCCTAGCGCCTCCCAACCCCAATTTGCCGCAATCGGCGCAGACGCAGGTGACCCCTATGGGCTTGTTGCCTGCCAATTTAGCGCAAATGGTCAACGCCAACATGGAAAAACTGGCCGGGCAAATTATGAGCTTTTTTAACGGGAATCGCAAACAAAAGCCCAGTGAAGAGGAGCAATTGAACCGACAGTTGAATGATGCCTTTGGGGTGGGCTTGCTGGGCGACGTGGTGAAGGTGGAAGAGACCGTCAAAGGCCAGATGCAGGAAGGGCAATAGCTTCTTTGGGTTATTGTCGGGAAGGCAGCCTTACCAAAGTTTTTATTAAAGGTTGGAGACCACAAAAAAGCTGGTGATATAGTTGAGCAATCGGCAGGCCAGAAAGCCCACGGCGGCATTCCGGTGAAACACCCGGCTCACTTCCCGCCCCTTGGCCAACCGGATGCCGGTGCCAATTTGTACAAAGTACAAAACCAGCATCAGGGCGGATACGGTTACGTGAAAATAAAGCAGGGCCTCATCCGCCCCGGAACTCATGTTTTTCTGTAAAGTAGCGATGGCGTGCCGGTTCAGCTCAATATAGAGTAAGAGCCCCAAGTCAATGAGGAAGGCCAAACTCATCGCCGGGATGTGCACGGTTCGATGATTCTTGTACTTCCAGCCAACCAAAATCAGCAATACTGCCAGTGTGGAAATCGCAATCAACATATTGGCATTCTAGGGGAACGGCTGGGGAATCGCAAGCATTGAAGGGGGATAACGCTCCGAGTCACCCCACTTAGGAGAACAGGACTGATCGGGATGGGATTACTTGGGCGCTTTATTTAGCACAAAAAACAGGCCTAATAGGGCATAGCGAGGCAACAGGAAGACCTTGCGCAAGGCACTGGGGAAGCTGATTTTCTGTAAGCCGTTGTGAATCATGGTGAAAGGCCAGGCCAAATGACGCACCCAGCTTTTTTCCAGAGCGTTCTTGGCATCAACCAGCCGCTGAAGCAACTTATAACCTCTGCTGTTTTTGGCTGTGTCACTGAGCTGAAAGCGTTTGTGCAACTTCAGGTTGTTTTCATAGTCATTAGCCCCTTCTTTCAACGGAAACAGGGAGCCGATAAAGGTATTCCAGCGTGATGCCAGTTCGTTAACCGAAACAGTCTTCTTGTTCCAGTGGTTGGCGATTTCTTCAGCCCGCACCGCCGGGTGCTGCTTGAGGCTGGGATCCTTGGTGAAGCCCTCTAGAGCCTTATCGCCTTTTTTGCTTAAATAGCCGGCCACGGGCATCCCCAGGATGCCGAGGGCCCAACCCACCACGGGGATGGTAAACAGAGCCGGAAAGATCACGTCCGTCCCATACTTTTTGACAAAGGCCTTGGCCACTTGCGGGTTGTTCTCGTTGCTAAAGTGGTTGCGCAAGGTTTGCCAGGCCGTTTTGTAGGAAATACCACCGCTCCCGCCAAACTGAACGGAGGCAGGCCGGGTGGGCTCCTGCGGGGGGGCAGCCCCTCTCAGGCTGGGAACCTGAGGTCGGGTCAGTGGTGGAATGCCTGGGGCTATGACTTTCACGAGGCTCCTTCCGAACAACGCGTCCGAACAATGAGTGATTGGGTGAGACTGTGGCTATAAAACCGGAAAATGGACTTTGTTGACCTTGAATATCACAAAGTATTACAAAAGTTTTCGATTTTGACGAATAACCTCAAGTTTTCGGGCGTGTCTTCGATAAAGAGTTAATACCAATGGTGTAGTTAATGTATCAGACCGTTGTGTGAAATAGGAATTCTACCTTTGGAAGCGTGATAGCACGAGGATCGAGATATGGTTGGAACAGTGATTAACTGCAAGCGTTGTAACAAGATTTTTCAGAAAGTCACCGCCAATGAGCATTGTCCGGCCTGTATTCGGCTGGAAGAGGAGGAAGTGACCAAGCTCTACCGTCGCTTGCAAAAAAGTTCCGCCGATGGCGGCATCACCATTGATGAACTGTCCGCGGAATTGGAAATTCCGGTGGAAACCATCGAACGCTATTATCTGGAGGGGAAATTGACTACCGGGGTGATGTTCCTGAAAACCGCCTGCCAGGGGTGCGGCGCCATTATTCGGGAAATTCAGCGGAAAGGCCGTTTTTGCGTGACCTGTAGCGAGGAAACCGCCAACAAGGCCGGTGTGGAGGTCAAATACATGCAGACCATCCAGAAAGAAGAAGAGGCGGAGCGGCGTCGGCAGGAGCAATTGCAATTGCTCAAGAAAAATCAACCCGTGAAAAACCAGCCCCGTAAATTTGGATTCAGCCGCTCCGGCTTGTAGGCGGTTGTATTTTATTTGAGGCAAGCTCGTCTAATTTTAAGGTAAAGCAGCCTTCTCTATTTTTATTAATGCTGAACTTCCAATGGTCAACTCCGCTAAAAAGCGGGATAATGGTGTGTGGGGAAATTCGTGAAGTTGACCAAAGAGGGGCCCAAGCGTTCATGACCAATCCGGTAACGCCTGAAACGGGGTGTAGTCAGTCGGAGCAAGAGACTGTGACCACGGGGCGCAAAATTCAGGATGAAAAATCCAAAGCCCCCAGGGCTGTGAACGAGGAAACCGTGCATCGCCGCACCAGCGTGGCCGATCCCATCCACGGGCTGATTCAGTTTGACCGTAACGATCCCTCTCAGAATCTGCTGCTGAGCGTGATGAACAGCAAGGCTTTCCAGCGCCTGCGGCGGGTGAAGCAAATGGGCCTGGCCGAGTTTGTCTTTCCGGGGGCCACCCACTCCCGCTTTGTGCATAGCATTGGCTCGGCCTCCCTGATGATGCAGGCCCTGGAGCAGTTGAACCGCCACCCCAAAACCCGGGCCTTGCTGGAAAGTCATTATCCAGGTACGGAGATTCCGCTCAGTCGCTTGCTATTGCTGGGTATTTTGGTACACGACATTGGGCACACCCCCTTGTCTCATACCCTAGAAGATATTTTGGGGCTGGAAGAGCAAGGCTTGCTGCACGATAAGCATTGGAACCGCAAAATTCTGACTGAAGACCCGGAACTGCAAAAAATCTGGAAGCGCTTTGGGTCGGACTTGCCTCAGGCCATGCTGAATTTTATGGGGGATGGGGCTCCCAAACACTTTTTGGCCCAACTCATTTCCAGCCAGCTGGATATGGATCGACTGGACTATTTGCAGCGTGACAGTCACTTTTTGGGCGTGCAGTATGGACGCATTGAGGCCGCCCGCATCATCGCCAACCTGGAAATCGCCCAACTCTCCAACGGCAAGGACGTGGTGGCGGTGCGTGAAGAAGCGGTTCCAGCCATTGAGCATTACCTGTTCGGTCGGCATCAGGCCTACAAAATGGCTCTGCACTCTCTGGACAAAGCCTCCGAGGCTCTGTTGAAGAAGGTGCTGATGCGCTTTCAGTGGGCCCGTCAGCAGGGCATTTCCACCGGAGCCCCCGCCGATGAACTGTTCCAGTTGATGACGGATGGGAAAGCCCTCAGTACGGAGCAGTACCTGCGCATGGACGATTGTTACCTGTGGGAAAAAATCAACCAGTGGGCCAGCCACAGCGAAGATCGACTGCTGAGCGATTTGGCCAACCGCATGCTGCGCCATAACCTGCTGAAGTTTGTGGATTTGGCCAAATACGGCTTTGGCGGGGCCAGCGTGCAGGAACTGGAGCCCGTTTACGCCGCCCTGAAAGCCCATTATGAAAAACGGGGCCTGCCCATGGAATTTTGCTTTGAGGAAACCGTGGTGCATTCCAAGCCCATGTACCAGCCGCCGGATTGTCGGGAGCCTATCTGGATTCGTACCACTCGGGGCAACGTGGTGGACTTGCGAGAGATTTCCTCGTTTTCCCTTTCGGTGAAGCCGGATACCAATTTAAAGCACCTGTTGTTCGTGTGGGATCGGGAGGCCATGAAGGTCTTAATCCAGGCCTTGGAACAGCATTTGCCCATTCCTGCCCTGCCCAAGGGGGAGGAGCATCTGGAAAACGAGGGCTGGTTGTAATGGCCGCTGTTTTAGGCCAATCATTAAATCATCCTAAACTTTCCGGCTATTGGCTGAGTGCGGGGTGATAATACCATCAGTAAGGGGACTGCCAGGCCCGGTCAAAATCACCCGGCCTTGTGTTACTCCCGGTCAATGTAACTAGGGGATGCACTACTATGATTGATATGGACAAACTCACCACCCAGGCCCAGGACGCGTTTGTGGATGCCCAGAGCATTTTAAAGCGTTTTGAGCAAAACCAGCTGGACGCCGAACACATTTTGCTGGCCCTGCTGGAGAATGACAAGGGACTGGTGGCCCGTATCTTTCAACAACTCAATATTGATACCCGAGACTTGCGGCAGGAACTGGAAGCGACCTTGGCCAAGCGTACACGGGCCACGGTGCATGCTCTGGAATCCGGGCAGGTGTTTATCACTCCCCGGCTTAAAAAGCTGCTGGATGAAGCGGCGGGTGAAGCCGAACGTCTCAAGGATTCGTACGTCAGTACCGAGCATATTTTATTGGCCATGGTGGAAACGGGCGGGGAAGTCAGCGATTTGCTGCGGAAGCGAAACTTAAGCAAAAACAATATTTACGCCATCCTCAAGGACATTCGGGGAGGGCGCAAGGCCGATACCCAAAACGCCGAGGGCAATTATCAGGCCCTGGAAAAGTACGGCAAGGATCTGACCGCTGTGGCCCGCAGCGGCAAGCTGGATCCGGTCATCGGACGGCAGGAAGAGATCCGGCGGGTCATTCAGGTCCTCAGCCGCCGCACCAAGAACAACCCGGTGCTGATCGGGGAACCCGGGGTGGGTAAAACGGCCATTGTGGAAGGCCTGGCCTTGCGCATCATCAACGGGGATGTTCCAGAGAGCCTGAAAAACCGCAAGCTGATTTCGCTGGATATGGGCGCTTTGATCGCCGGGGCCAAGTACCGGGGCGAGTTTGAGGAGCGGCTGAAGTCGGTGTTAAAAGAGGTGCAGTCGGCGGAAGGCGATATCATTTTATTTATCGATGAATTGCACACCGTGGTGGGGGCCGGGGCCACCGACGGGGCCATGGACGCCAGCAATCTGCTGAAGCCCATGCTGGCCCGGGGCGAATTGCATTGCATTGGGGCCACCACCATCAACGAGTATCGCAAGTATATTGAGAAAGACGCCGCCCTGGAACGCCGCTTTCAGCCGGTCATGGTGGATGAGCCCAGCGTGGAGGATACCATCAGCATTTTGCGGGGACTGAAGGAACGCTACGAAGTGCATCATGGGGTGCGCATCAAGGATTCGGCCATTATTGCCGCCGCTACCCTATCGCACCGTTACATTAGCGATCGCTTCCTGCCGGATAAGGCCATCGATTTGATCGACGAGGCCTCCTCCAAAATTCGCATGGAAATTGACAGCTTGCCCCAGGAACTCGATGAGATTTCCCGGCACCTGATGCAGCTGGAAATTGAGGCCGAAGCGCTGAAAAAGGAGCAAGATAGCGCCTCCCAGGAACGTTTGAAGCGGCTGGAGCAGGAAATTGCCAGCTTGCGTCAACAGAAAGAGGCCTTTGAAAAGGCCTGGAAATCGGAAAAAGAAGATATTCAGGCCGTGCAGCGCATTAAAGAGGCCATGGAGCAAACCCGGGTAGAAATTGAGCAGGCCGAGCGGGAAACCGATTTGGCCAAGGCCGCTGAGTTGAAATACGGTCGTCTGCGGGAATTGCAAACACAGCTGGAAGCCGAGGAGCGCAAGCTGAGCGCCGCAGGCCGGCCGGATGGCAAGCCCATGCTGAAAGAAGAGATCGACGAAGAGGATATCGCCGAGGTCATCAGCCGTTGGACGGGCATCCCGGTTTCCAAGCTGATGGAAGGCGAAGTGGAAAAGCTGCTGAAGATGGAGGCGTTTCTGCACCAGCGAATCGTGGGACAAGAGCAAGCGGTGCAAGTGGTCTCCGAGGCGGTGCGCCGGGCTCGGGCCGGACTGAAAGACGAAAGCCGTCCCATTGGGGCCTTTCTATTCCTGGGGCCCACGGGGGTGGGTAAAACCGAGCTGACAAAGGCGTTGGCCGAGTACCTGTTTAACGATGACAGCGCCGTGGTGCGCATTGATATGAGCGAGTACATGGAAAAGCATGCCGTGGCCCGTTTGATTGGAGCCCCCCCCGGTTATGTGGGTTACGACGAGGGCGGACAGCTGACCGAAGCGGTGCGCCGCAAGCCCTATTCCGTGGTGCTGTTTGACGAGGTTGAAAAAGCCCACCCGGATGTCTTTAACGTGCTGCTGCAAGTGATGGATGACGGTCGCCTGACCGACAGTAAAGGGCGCACCGTGGACTTCCGCAATACGGTCATTATCCTGACCAGCAACATCGGCAGCCCCATCATTCTGGAAGCCCGCCTCAAGAGTAGTTTGGGTCAGGCTGGCAGTGATGAGGCCATGCGGGAGCGGGTCATGGAGGAGGTGCGGGCCAGCTTCCGCCCGGAATTCATCAACCGGCTGGATGACATCGTGTTCTTTGAAGCGCTGAAGCCCGAAGACCTGCGGCGCATTGTGGATATTCAACTGGGGCGCTTACACAAGCTGCTGGCCAGTCGCCATATCGCCATCGAACTGAGCGAGGAGGCCAAGGATCACCTGGGTAACCTGGGCTACGATCCCATCTACGGGGCTCGTCCCTTAAAGCGGGTCATTCGCAAGTACCTGGAAAATCCCCTGGCCAACCTGTTATTGGAAGGGCGTTTTAAGGAGGGCGACACCATTCGGGCCGAAGTGGACGCCACCAATGACAAGCTGGTGTTTTCGCCAGTGGCCCCTCGTCCGTCTCAGCCTGTAAGCGGGAGTACCCCACGATGATTGAAGTCTCTCGCCTGAATGGCAGTATTTATTTCCTCAACCCGGATTTGATCCTGACCCTGGAGGCCACCCCGGACACGGTGATCACCTTGACCACCGGGGAAAAGTTGATGGTGCGGGAGTCTCCGCAAGAATTGATTGATCGCTTTGTGGCCTTCAAGCGCCGCATTGTGAGCGAACTGCCCGAGGTCAGGCCGCAAGCGCCCGTTAGCTAAATCATTGGCCACAGTCTGACCTGCGATCAGCTTTTAGCGCAATCCGACGAGGCGATCAACCCCAAGCTGGATGGCCTGTTCGCTAAAGCCGTGCTGCTTGAGAATGATGGATAACTCCAGCGGATGCCCGCCCTGGCGCATGTTCTCCTGCAACCAAACCTGCCACTGCGCCGGAAGCTCTGGCTTATCAACAGGTACGTTTTTGTCCAACAGATGCTTGGCCAACACGGCGTCCATGCGCCCTTCGTTAATCAGGTGCTGAACCACGGCGTGGCCGGATCGGGGCACCGGGAACAATTGGCAATTGGGCAAAGCCCCATAACGGTGGGCGTGCAACACGTCCAGATTGACCGATTCCGGGGCGTCGGCATCCGGCTGGGTGCCAAAAATCACCCGCAAATCACACTGGGATTGCCGCGCTTGATAGAACCGGGGCAGATCCGCATACAGGGAGGGCGGCGGGTGGTCGTGTAAATCCAGCATTACTCGCAGCCAGCGTCGATCGTGATAGGTCAGGGCTTGCTTCACGTCCAGAAAGGACAAGGGCCCAAAGGCCACGATGCGCTTCACCTTGAGCAAAATGCCAAACAGAATGGCCGCATAGGCTCCCATGGACTGCCCGATGGTGATGACATGACTGGGCTGGATCCGGGCGATGAGCTGTTGCAGGCTGTCAGCCACTTCGTCCACGTGATTGCCCAACCCCGGAATGGGCCGGTGATACCAACTGTTGGTGCAGTCCCGCACCAATATGCGGTTAAATACTTTTTGGGTAGTGGCTTCCAGCTTTTTGACCCGCCCGTAAAAATCGAAGGCGGGACGCTGTTCCCAGTTTACAAAGCCAAAGCTGATCAGCAACGGCTGTCCGGGATGGATCTGATCTACCAACACGGAGGCCTCGGTTTGTTCCACCCGATCATTGGTCAGCGGGGTCACGGAGATCATCACTTACAGGGCTCACTCAGTGTTGTAGCAGATCTGGACGAAGACGGCGAGTCTACTACAGCCTCTGCAATTCAAGTGTTTTTTTATTGTAATATATAAATTTAAGCCCAGGGTAGGTAGGCTGGCCCTGACATCACCGCTTCAAATCTTTCGTCTTCTGTTAAAAACCTGGGCCTGTTCTCAACGAACATGGTATGGATTAGATCTTCCCAAAAATTATTGTTTGTTTGTTCATCTTTACGCATAGAATTTGCAAACAAAGTAGCGATTGGGGCACCCACAAAACCAGCCAATGCGCCTATTTTCGACGCTGTGGTTGGGTCGATTATTGAGATGGCGGCGGCCGTAGCACCTGCTCCAGAAACAAGCCAAGTGACCGTACTTCTGATGGCTTCAGCCTTTCCAGCCTTTTTCTTTGCAAATTCATACTTTTGCAGCGCTTTTTTTCGGGTGTCGCTAGAAACATTTGGGTCTGCAAGCAGTTGTAAAAATTCATGCTCGATTTTTTTAAAATCTTTTTCCGCAGTGCTGGGAATGTTCCCTTGAAATTTAAAAGAATCTCCGGCCTTGGCATTTTTGTTTTCCGCTACAGGCTTTGAGAGGGAGGTATAAGTATGATGGATTACAGATTTATGCAGTGATTGGCTAGGTTGAGTTTTGATAAGCATTTAAATATTTCCTGACTTGATATGATTAGTATTAGGGCGTATATTCAGGAGGTGAGAAAATTACAATAATATTTATTTCTAACTATCAATAGAAACCTTGGACTGAATCAAAATGCTGTTTCCTGTTATGCAACCTATTTTTCCTTATCAAATGGGTATTAAATTTGTTCCTCATCAAATGACGCCTTACCAAAATATTACGTTACAGATTTTGAAAGATCAAAAACGAGGATCCGCTTATGATAAGGCGTTTACAAGGAATGACAACGTAATAAATTTAATCAAGGAGATTGAAAAAGATTTTCTTGAAATTAAAAGCAATCAAAACAAGTTACAACAAGCAGTCTGGTCACTCCAAGCCTCGGGTCAGCCTTTGAGAATGTCAATGGGAGGACGGAGTTACGGGGATGTTCATAAAGGGACTCTCTTAGGATTCTAGCAGATCCGGGCGCAGGCGGCGGGTACGCTCCAGCGCTTGCGCTTTGCGCCATTGCTCAATGGCCGCATGGTTTCCGCTGAGCAGTACCTCGGGCACCTTCAGGCCCTTGTATTCAGCGGGGCGGGTGAAGTGGGGATAATCCAGCAGGCCATCATAAAAAGAATCCGCCTCTACGGAGGTAAACTTTTGCACCGCCCCCGGCAGTAGACGGGTCACGGCATCCACGATGCTCAAAGCGGGCAATTCGCCGCCGGTCAGCACGTAATCGCCAATAGAAACCTCCTCCATTTCAGGAATCAAGGTTTTGATGCGCTCATCAAAGCCTTCATAGTGTCCGCAGAAAAGAACCACGTGCTGGGCCTCACTCAACTCCAGGGCGAAGCGGTGATCAAAGCGTCGCCCGGTGGGCGTGGTCATCAATACCCGGGCCGGTTGCTGAAGTGGCAACAGGCTTTCATAAGCGCTTTCCAGGGGCTGACAGGTCAAGACCATGCCACTGCCGCCACCAAAGGGGGAATCATCCACCTTGCGATGGACATCCGTGCTGAAGTCCCGAAAATTAATGGCCTCAATGGATACCACACCTTTTTGACGGGCTCGGCCTACAATACTGGCCGACACGTAGGCTTCAATGACTTCCGGGAACAGGGTGAGAATGCTGAACTTCATGGGCTGTGGCGCTACTGCTCCAATCGATCCGCAGTCACCGGTTCGGTGGCCATCGACAGGAAATCACTGAGCAAATCAATGGACACCGTCCGCTGTTCCAGGTTCACTTCCGGGAAAAAGCGATGGATAAAAGGAATGACCACGGTTTCCTCGCTGTCCTCAATCTGGATTTCCAGAAAGTCTGAGCCGCTGGATGAAAGCAGGTCTTTGACTTTGCCGCGCACTCGCCCGTTCTGGGCATCCACCACGGTCAAGCCAATCAAGTCATCGGCCCAGAATTCATTCTCATCCGGTTTAGGCAAAGCGTCCCGGTTGGCGAACACGGTGCTTCCGACCAGCGGCTCGACCGCATTCCGGTTGTCCACCCCCTCCAGGCTGATCACCAGCAAGGGGCCTTGTTCCCGGACGGACTGTATGGCGTAGTGGAGATGCTCGCCGGTCTTGTGGTGTTTGAGGGTCAGTTTTTGCCTGGCTTTGGCCCAAGCCGGATTTTCCGAGGTGGGGCGCACTTTGATGTCGCCACGCACCCCGTGGCAGCCAATAATTTTGCCGACCCGAACCAGCTGATCGTCCATCGGCTAGCCGGTGATGGCCGTGATCACGCCATCTTCCACCAGAATTTCAGCGTTTTGCAGGCGGTCATACAAGTTGTCGCCAACCCGTAATTCCACGGTGTTTTCCAGCATGCCGGTCACGATAAACTGGCCGTTTTCAATGTTGTCCAGGTTACCCAGTTCCGAGGAAATCTGCATTTTAACGGAAGCCATCTGGCTGCGTTTTTGCTGCGCTTCCTGGTTCAGTTGTTGTAATTGGGCTTGCACATTTTGACCTTGCTGGGCCACTTTTTCCAGTTGTTGCAGGGAATACTGGTACTGCGCTTCCAGCTGCTGCATTTGGGTATCAATCAGTTTCAGCTCGTTGTCCAGTTCGCTTTTGGCCCGGGTGCGGAAATTGTCGGTTACCTTGGTTTTTACGGTCACCTGGCGTTTGAGTTGAATGCTGGCTTGGGATGTCATGGGAGCCTCAGTTGCTTTTTCCATCATGGCTTGCATCGTGGTAAAACCTTTTTACAATAATTCAGTCCATTCTACCAGAAGCCGGACGGAAAATGGGCACTGCCTCCCTGTCAATCAAATCGCGGGGCTGCGGTTGATGATGCCCCGTCGTTGTGCCAGAATGAAATCGACAGTTTTATATTCCACGATCCAAAATCCCCTTGCACCGCCCCAATCAAAGGCCTTTCGCTATGACTAATATCACCGTTCTGTACTCTAAAATTCACCGGGCCACGGTTACCGATGCCCAATTGCACTACGAAGGCAGCCTGACCATTGATCATCACCTGATGCAACTGGCCGGATTGGTGGAGTACCAGCAAATTGATGTTTATAACATCACCAATGGCGAGCGTTTTACCACTTACGCCATTATAGGGGAGCCTCATACCGGAATTATTCAGGTCAACGGGGCGGCGGCCCACAAGGCCCGCACCGGGGATCTCATCATCATTGCCTCCTATGCCAACATTCCACAATCCGAAGGCCCCTTGTGGAAACCCAAGCTGGTGTTTGTGGACCGGGACAACAAGCCCTCTGCCAACAAACCGGCCATGTTACCGGTTTAACAGAAAAGCGTTACCCCCAACGAGCCGTCTGGCGGATTTTTGCAGTTCAATTTCTTCAAAGAATTAGAGGAATGCTCTGTCCAAGGCTTCCTTCGCTTTTTCTATAATAAGCAAACTATTTGAACAAAAATCCGCCCCAAAAAAATCTGTCAAAAAACTCGTTGGGGGTAACACCGGCTTAGATTAACAACGGGTCGGACTGCTGCGATGGGGGATCGCTGCCGCAATGGCCTCATCGGCTTTGAGCAAAGCGCTGGACTGTAATTGTTCCTCGCTCCAGGTGGGTCTGCCTTCAATAAGCAAGGGGCGGCCCTGGCGTTGGGTTAACACGCCCTGTACGCTGGCGATGTCCTGGGTGGCCACCTGTACAAGGGTGTTTTCGGATTGGCAGGCCAGCGCCGCGGCGATCCCCAGCCCTTCCCCCAATAAGGCGTTATGCTGCACAATTCGCCCCGTGCCCTGTCCTATGGGGGAATATCCAGCGGAGCGACTGACGAAAGCGAAATTTTGAATGGCGTTGGTGGCTGGTAAGGTCACGCCCAGCCCCACGTTGAAGATGGGTTTGGGTAAATGCTCGTTGGGATAGCGTTGCCACAGTTGGGTGCCTCGCAAATCCAGCCAGTACGAGAATGTACCAATGGCTTTCTCGGGAGAAACACCGCCCTCAATCGCCTGGCGGGCAGTCAGGGTTTCCCGGGACAGCATGTTCAGGGTTTGTCGAACGTAAAGCTCGGCGGGAGGAATGACCGCAACTTCAGGAAACGGGCCTTGCTCCCTCAAGTATCGTTCAAAGTGCCGCATTTCCTGTTGCAGGATGGCCGGGGTGGGGCCGCCTTGGGATAAGGCAATTAGGCCTTCAAAGTCCAGATCCAGCGCTTTGACTTGGGCCACCAGCCCATTAAAGCCCAGGCTGCCATCGCTGAGTCGAGAAACGTTCCCCCCATCAATGAAAAGATCGGCTGTTGGGTAACTGGCCGCTGCGCCATGTCGCCAGATATGGTAGTCAATGCCAATCACGGGATTCAGAATGTCCAGATAGTCCTGATCGGGCGGGGCGAAGGTGGGGCGGGTGAGATATTCGGCTCGGAGTTCCGGGGGGTGATAGGGCAAGGCTTCTTCCAGGATGCCGGGGAGATCGGGATTTTGGCGTAGCCGGGCTTCAAAGGCCTGAAAGGCTTCCACGGAGACGCCGGTGATGCGGAAGACCGGAGAAACGCCCAAAAAGTCCTGATCCGGTCCTAAAATCCCGCCCAAGCCTTCAATATAGGGCAAGCCCAGTGAGCGGGCCACATCCGCATCGGGGGTGGCATCAATCACCACAGTGGGATGAATGACTTCAGCCGAGCCATCGGGGTGGCTGAGGGTGACTTGCTCAGGAAATCCCTTCTTGTTGAGGGTGAGCTGAGTTTCCACTCCGCTGATCACCCTGACATTTGCTTCAGTCAGCATTGCTTGCAATACGGTATGGGCTTTGTCCGGGTTTAAGGCCACCCGAATGAAACCACAGCGGTCTAAAAATTCCTGAAACAGCCCGCACAGCAGATCGGGGGTGATATCCATGTAAGACAATCCACCCCGCACGGAAAGACCGCCCAGGGGGCCAGTGCTACGCCGGGCCAACATGGTCACGGCTCCAGCTCGACTGGCTGAAACCGCCGTTAGAATGCTTTCCACCTCATCCCCAACCACCAGCACCTGGCATGGCGTCTCGTTCATGACGCGCCTGCCTATTGTCCGGGACTGGCCTGATTTTGCGGTTGCTTGAGCTGATTCTTCAGCTCGTCAATTTCCAGGATGGGCGGGCCACTGGCTACTTCCAGTTCTCCCCAGTAGCCGGCTAAAAAGTAGGTGTCCCCTTGCTTGTAGAAGTAGTCAATGGCCCCGTAATCCACGGTGCCTGAGGCCGGATCGATGTAAGGCTGAATGCGGCTCTGCCACTTGACCTGCTCCATATTGGGAAAGAAGATGCGGCCTCGGCGGTAGCTGAACTTGGGGCTTTCTTCTTCCCCTTCCTTGCTCATGTCAAAGCCTTCCGGGATCTCCCCCTCTTCGTCGTCATGCTCATCGGAGGGCCGTTCAAGCGGGGCTTCCGGCGGGGTGTATAGCGGGTACTTCTCGTTAATGGCCAATTCCAGCTGGAAATCGACAAAGCTCATGGTCGTTTTCAGGTTCAGCACAAAGCTTTCTTCCAGAACCACCGTATCAAAACCGCCCCCAAATTCTGTGTAGTTGACCCGTTCCATCGTCCGCACCTTTATTCCGCAAAACTGTACCAGTTTCTATTATACGTGTTGCGGGCCGCTATGGGGGATTATAGGTTCAGCTCGCCGGCGGGTCGGTTCGCTTAACCGTTCGCTTAACCTTAGGTGGGGCTGCACTCACAACCCGTTTGTAACTGTTTGAGTACAGCGAGTTCAAAAAGAATGCCTGGCATACTTGCCATAAGCGCTCTCTATTTGTTTGAGCTGCACGCAGTTTTACAAACGGGTTGTGAGTGCAGCCCCACCTAACCGTAGTACTTGAGGGTGAATTGTTTGTAGGCAATCATCCCGAAAATACCGACGGCAGGTAGGGCGTAGATAAAGCTGTCCACCTCAGTGGTCATAAAACGGGGCATAAACCGGGAATACAACCCACCAATGGTATGAATGTCCTGATAGGACAACCAGCCAAACAGCAAAAGGGCCAAAAGCCCCAAGGCAAACAGGCCCAGCCCGCCATTTTCATCTTCCATTTTCTGCCGAATCAGCACACCGGAAAGAAACGTGCTGAACAACAGCAAGGTGGGGGCCATCCAGTTTTCCGTGTAAAAGGTGCTTTGGGTAAAGAAGAACACGGCCCAGTTGACCATAATGACGGTCAGTACGGGCAGCAAAAAGAAGTAAATCAGGAGAAAGGCGCCTTTGACAAAGGAGGCCCAAAAGCCTTTGGCCGGGTCTTTCTCCGTCGGGTTGATCGCTGATTGTGACGTCCTCAACAAGCAAAGAACTCCTTCAGGATCGCATTTCTGTTGCGGGTATAATAATGTGCAAAGCGATCACTGCTGTTTTTTCTTAGTTCCTTATTCGGCACTTTTCTAATCGACTTTAATTCAGTTTTTCAGTTCCCTTACTTAATTCAGGAATCCGTCTTATGTTTCGTTCCGGTTTTGCCGCTCTACTGGGTCGGCCCAATGTGGGAAAATCCACGCTGCTCAACCGTTTGGTGGGTCAAAAAATAGCCATTACCAGCCCGGTGGCCCAAACCACCCGTCACCGCATCAAGGGCGTGGTCACCACGGAAAAGGGGCAAGTGGTATTTCTGGACACGCCCGGTTTTTCCAAACCCCTGGACAAATTGGGCACCTACTTGACCGATGAGAGCCTGGCCGCCTTATCGGAAGCGGATGTGTTCCTGATGGTGGTAGATGTGTCCCAGCCGCCGGGCAAAGGAGATGAGTGGGTGGCCACCCAGATTCGGGAGACTGGCAAGTTCGTCCTGCTGGTGCTGAATAAAAGCGATGTACTGAAAAACAAGCCCGTCAAGCTGTTGGCGCATCGCAAGGCCTACAACGAATTATTTACCGGTTACCCCAAGGTCAAAGCTCTCAGTGTCTCTGCCAAAACCGGCAAAAATATGAGCGAATTGATTGAAACCATTATCCGTAAATTGCCGGAGGGCCCTGCCTATTACCCGGAAGACGCTGTCACGGATCAGCGCTTGCGGGAAATTACCGCTGAAATTATTCGGGAAAAAGTCTTGCTGAACACCCGGGAGGAGATCCCCCACAGTGTGGCCGTGGGGATTGAGAGCTTTAACGAGAGCGATCCGGCCATTACCCACATTGAGGCCACCTTGTACGTGGATCAGAAGTCCCAAAAAGGCATTTTGATTGGGCACGCGGGTAGCATGATCAGGGAAATCGGTACACAAGCCCGTTTGGAGATTGAAACCCTGCTGGAACAGAAAGTGCATCTGGCCCTGAACGTGAAACTGAAGGAGAACTGGCGCAAGGACAAGGTCTTCCTGAAATCGTTGGGATTGGCCCCACCAGAACAGTAACCCGCGCTTTTCAGCCATCTTTTCAGTGTTTTGCGACCTCTTTTTAATTAGTCTTTCTCGTCTTTCCGTTAAAATAAACAAAACTTTTCGGTTTGCGGGCGACAGCGCCACAACACCCTCCAGTGAAATGCCCCGCCCGAATCATCCCCAGCCCACCGCACAAGCAAAGGAACCCGCTTATGACTATTTTTACCATTCAACATGCTCAACGTTTTGTGGCTCCGGCCCTATTGCTGGTGGGGCTGATTGCAGGAGGCGCTATGCCCCGGGCTTTGGCTGAAAACCTGCCGGGACAACCCAGCGTGGCACCAGCCATCAAGGCGGGTGGCATCATGGCTTTGGACTTACCCGACAGTAGTGCCCAGTCGGTTTCTCTGGATATTGTCAAAGGGCGCTTTTCGGACTATTCGGTCGGACGCATTGTCCTGACCGGTTCCGGTATTGACTTTCGCAACGGGACTTTACAGGGGCTCAAGGCCAACATTCTGGAAGGCGACTTTGATAACCTGCTGGTTGACAAGCTCTCCCTGGTCACCCCGGCCTTTGCCTTTGACACCATGCAGCTGTTAAACAACCGGGCCTTTGTGTTGTCACAGCCCGTGACGGCCCAGGTGAGCCTGGCTATCACCGAAGCTGGTATCAACCGCTTTTTGGCCAACCCTAAAACCCTGGGGAAAATTGAAAAATCCCTGCAAAAGCAAACCGGCGGCCTCAAGCTGATTACCTTTTCCAACCCCAATTTTAGCCTGTTGGGCGGTAACAAGGTTAAATTGAACCTAACGGGCGTGGTGGCCCAAGGCTTGGCGGTGCCGCTGGAAATGACCGGTAAGCTGGCCCTGCAAGGTGGGCAACTCAGCTTGCAAAACCTGCAAATGGCCTCGGGGGGGAATGACTTGAACCTGCCCATGGATGTCTCCAAAACCTTTCAGGACAAAATCAACGAACTGATTGACCTGAAGCGTCTGGGAAAAAACAGCATGGTTATTTACGCAGATAGCATGAAGGTTAGTGGCAAAACCCTGAATATTGACGGCCACGCCACCCTGACCAAACTGCAATTCGGGGCTTAATTGAGACAATTCCCGGTGAGGCTGCCGGTACAATGCGTTTGCAAGACTGCGTGCAGCTCAAACAAACCGTGGAAGTGCTTCTGGCATCTCTGCCAAGCCTGTCCTTTTAACTCGCTGTACTCAAACTGTTACAAACGCCTTGTACCGGGAACCTCACCGGGCTCTATAACCTCCTATAAAAAAGTACCCCCGCCAACCGAAGCTGACGGGGGCTTTTTTATGGGGATTAGGCGCTGGCTACTACTTGCAGCACTCAGCGCCTGAACCACAGCAGGGACCCGGGCAACAGCCGCTGTTGGCCAAGGCGGCTGCGCCACCGAATACGCTGGCCAGCACAATGAGGGTGGCGAATAATTTTTTCATCATGGATACTCCTGAATTGTAATATCTGACAGTTTTTAGGGTGGTCGTTGACAGTCTGGTGAAACTGAAAACGGGACACCGGGCTCATTTTCTCCACCGGGAAAAGAGCCCCGCTGGTTAGTTCAGGAGTACACGCAATTCAAGGTATCGGTTGGACTGATCCGGGACAAAAGCCAGAGCCATTCGGGATTGGCCCAAACCGGGTTGCAGGCCGAGCAATGCCAAATAGTCAAAGGGTAAACTCGAAAGGGCCAAATCCGGTAGGGGGCCGTTAAAGCCTGTCTGATCCGGTTGGACCTGAGTGGCGGGTTGCACCACACAACAGGCGGGCAACTCTTTTTGCACCGTGTGCCTGCCTGGCTGGCAGCAAGCGTGAGAAGGGCCGGTCAACAGGCAAAGGGAGGTCAGCCAGGCGGCTAACGCGACAACAATGACTAAAAACCGGTTTGATTTCATGCGCAATCTCAAGTTGCTAAATTCAGGTTAGCACTTTCCATGATGACTTGCCACTGGCTGACAAGTTTCCTGGCCCGAATGGCTTGAAAGGCTTACTTCAGCGAGGGGCTCTTGATATCCACCAGGCTGCACCAGTGACTGTACTTGGGCACTTTGTTACGCACCACGTCAAAGTATAAATCCTGAAGGCGCTGGGTAATGGGGCCAATCTTGCCATCTCCCACCGGGCGATGCTCAATCATGGTTACTGGGGCCACCTGGGCGGCGGTGCCGGTAAAGAAGATTTCCTCAGCCCGGTACAGTTCGGTGCGATCCACCACTCGTTCTTCCACCGTCAGGCCCAGTTCCTCCCGGGTCAGGGTCATAATGCTGTCGCGGGTGACCCCTTCCAGAATATTCTCGGTGGAAGGCGGGGTGACTAGCTTGCCTTTGCGTACCAGAAAGACGTTCATGGCGCTGCCTTCGGAGACGTGACCTTCATTGGTCAGGGAAATGACCTCATCAAAGCCCTTGCGCTTTGCGTCAGTAATCATGATGGCCGTATTCATGTAAGCCCCACTGGCTTTGGCCGCTGGCGGAATGGCGTTGTCATCCACCCGACGCCAGGCCGACACGCAAACATGCAAGCCGTCCCGGGTGTTGACATAGTCTCCCAATGGCTGAGTCCAGGCGCAGTAGTCGGTTTTGACCTTGTCCAGGAAGGGGCCAATGCTGGAACCTGACTTGTAGATGGTAAAGCGAATGTAAAAATCCTGTTCATGGGCGTTTTTGCGAGCCAATTCCTCGGTCATGGCCATCAGTTGTTCCAGGGAGGCCTCCGGGGTCATGTAGAAAATACGGCTGTTGGCCAGAATGCGCTCGTAATGCTCTTTCATACGAAAAATGGAGACTTGCCCGGTTTCTGGTAGCCAATACCCCCGAATGCCTTCAAAAATAGCCGTGCCATAGAGGAAGGAGTGGTTTTTAATGCCCAGATTGGCTTGTTCGGTGGGGATAAATTGACCTTCAAAAAAAGAAATATCGCTCATGTTTGCTGCTTTCCATACTTGCGGTTCGAATTTAGCGCACTGGGTATGAAGATACCACAAAGGCAACGGGGAATGAGGAAGCGCGACGCCAGCCCGGGGGAAAGCCGTTGATTCGCCCCCGCATTGGCTTTCCCTGCCTGCGCAGGTTCCCTGATGCAGCGGTGCGGGCCATTATGAAAGCAGGAGTTGTCCACCCTCCTGGGAATAGGCTTTCACCGAAATCAGGCAGATTTCATTCAAAAGACTGCGGTAGACCATTCGCCGCAGGTTGCTGGCGGCTTCCCGTGAACTCAGCGGGGCCTCTTTTAGATGGATTTCCAGCACAGTACCAGGCTCCAAGTCCAGCATGCCAAAGGAGCGTACTTCGATACCGTCCATGATTTCGCCGATGAATCGAGTGTTTAGCTTCAGCCGATCCCGTTCGGCCCAAGCTCCCAGCAAATTATCACTGAAGTCATCTTCGTAAATCAGCAAAATGGTTTCGTAGTATCGTGAGGCTTCCACCAGCCGCCGGGCTGAAGGGCCCAGGGTGTCCGAAACAATAATTTGTGGGCTGGTGCTCGCTTCCAGTAAGCGCTCCATAAAACTCTCTCGCTATTCGCTATAGGGTTGGACGGCGAAGGAACGGAACCCGGCTTGTTTTTGGTGTGTGGAGCAAAACAACCATTGCCCCTGCAAAATATGTCTAACGGAGGATGTCACAACGTTCCCCCCCCTGAAAAGCCATTTCCGCTCCGAATCAAATCAATAAGATGCTTATAGCAATAGAATGTTCCAGTCGATGAAGCCTTGTCTTTCTGTGGGTTGCTGTGCTGGCTTGTTGCCCGGCTATTGCATACTGGAAAAGCGCAAAAGACACCCTCGCTTGCCTTAGGCCGTGGGTTGGGTGGCCAGGTGTGTGGCCAGTTTTTGGTAAGCCGTCTCCAGATCCTCCAGACGTCCTTCTTCGGCCAATGCCTTGACCGAAGAGATTTCAGCCCACCGCAACACCTCTTCGTTGGATAGCTGGTGTTTCCGTTGCAAGGACAGAATCTGGTTGGCTTTACTTAGGGCCTGATTTCGCAGAGGGCTGTCTTGCTCCTCGGGGCCCTCGCTTTTGGTAGCCGCCGTTGCATGGCGCTCGGCGGCCGGTTGCCCTTTACCGGCAGCGGGCATTCCGGGCCTGTGCAGGTGGGCCCTGGCAAGCCCTTCAAGCGCATGGCTGTCCTCTCGCTCGGGGTCGTCTTCGGTGGCGATGCCAAAAAACTTGAGATAAAAGTACTTGTTGGCGCCTGTGGTGGCTTTATAAATGGCTTTATCAAAAGCGTCCTCGGCATAGCCGGTGAATTGGGAGTCAATCGTTTCACCGGTTTCGACATCCACCACCCGAAACAGCAAGGTGACTGAGGCCCAGTTTTTTCCATCGGCTTTGGTGCCGGTGGCCTGTGTCAAGGTGGTAGGTAGCACCATCAGGCCGTGGGCGTTGAGTGTTTGTTTGACCGTCAGGATATCGGCTTCCGTGGCGTAGTGGTATTTGTGGAAGGCGTTAAACCCACGCTTGGGGACGGATTCAATGGCTTTTTGCACCGTCAGGATTTTGGCGTAAAGCCCATGCGGTTTGGGTTGGGTATTCTTGGCGCTCATAATGGAGGATCCCCCGACTTTTGCCCGTTAAATCTTTATGCCACCGCAAACTAAAGGCTGTAAGCACAGCGGTTAGCCGATGTGGATGGGAAGGTCAATGTCGTGTGAGGGATTGAAAAGTTCCACTGAGCCGCTGGGCGATTCCCCGGTTCACTTGCGCTGGACAGGCGGCGTGTTTTCACATGAATTCAGCCATAAACTATTTCCAGCTTTGAACCCGGAGACAGTTTATGGCTGAATGATGGCCCAAGGGCTGACTTGAGCGGTTACAGGAAAAACAGGTAAATAAAGTCGGAAACAGCGCCACGAATCCGGCTGAATTCACGTTGAAAGCGAGAAACAGAGCGGGTTTTGGTAATTTGCCTGACTTGTTGGAGCAAGTTTGTCTGTGCCACTGTGCCATCCTGTCGTGTGTTTAAATACTCTAACTACCATCCATTTAAAAAGTTGCGTCATCAAAACCATTCAGCGTGCGCCATAATCGTTTTGACTTTAACCAATCCCAATTTCCAGAGTGGCGAATTTCGAATTTGATCAGCGAGCAGTAATCAGGACGATCAAACAGTTTGTTAAACCATCTTTTACTGTAGTATGCTCAAACCGCTCAAACAATTGCCTTTCTGGTTCATTATATATAACCTATCGGCAAAAATAAACGGCCCTGAAGGGTTTGAGGTTAAAGAATTTGTAAAGATCCTCCTTTTGGTTGATACTTTCGGGCTATCTTTTGAGCGCCGGATCCTCTGAGGTCGGCGGTTGTTGCTAGTTACTGCTAAGCATTGGGAATACGGATCTTGGCTTACCGGGTCTTGTTTATTTGTCACGATGGTGACCTCTACGGGTCTCAACGCAGCCTTTGCCTGATGGTGGCCAATCTTCCGCCGTCGGAATACCAGTGTCTGGTCTCTTTGGCCAGAAGCGGCCCACTGGCTGAGTTGTTGAGGCAGTACCCCCATGTTCGGGTGCTCACTCACAAACGGCTGCAATGGGTCAAGCATGATCCCCGAAACCTGTGGCAACGGGTGGGGGACTGCCTGTCTCTGGCGGTGACTGTCATTCCCAGAACCTGGTGTCTAATCAATACCATCCGCCGGGAAAAAATAAACCTGGTACACACCAATGTAACGGTTTCTTTGGAAGGGGCGCTGGCGGCGGCGCTGACCCGGCTTCCCCACGTCTGGCATATCCGGGAACTGTTTATGGAAAAAAGCCCCAAATTCCACATGGTGCTGGGGCGTCGCCTGAGTCGGTGGATCATTGATCGCTTCTCCGATCAGGTCATTTGCATTTCCCAGGCCGTCCGGGAACAGTTCGGCCCGTATCTGGCCCAGGACCCGGACAAGTATCCGTTAATCTACAACGCCTTGCCTCTCAATGACCTTCCGCCGCTGTTACCGTGCAATGATCCCCAGCGGATTATCCTGAAGGCTCTGGCGCTGGCGTCCTTGTCCCTGCCGGAAGGCCCCTGCTTTCGGGTGGGCTACATTGGGCGATTGTCGGAGGGTAAGGGGTTTCATGAGCTGCTAGAGGCCTTTATTGTGTTGAAGGCCCGCAATACCTCGGTGGAACTGCTGGTGGCCGGTAGCTTTGTGGATGCCGCCTATCAGCAGCGAATCCAGAACCGGGTGGCCGAGTGTGGCTGGCAGGAGTCCATCCATTTTTTGGGACAGCAACAGGACTTAACCCCATTGTATAAGGCCATTGATGTGCTGGTGGTGCCCTCTGTCAACGAGCCTTTTGGCCGGGTGGTCATTGAAGCCATGGCCCAGGGCGTTCCCTGTGTGGGCGCCAACGCCGGAGGGATCCCGGAAATCATTACCGACCAGGAAACGGGCTGGTTGTACCCGCCCGGCCAGCTGGAAGCACTGGCCGACTTGTTGGCGGACTTGGGCCAAAGCTTGTGGAAACTGGAAACAATTCGTCAAAACGCTAGACGGATGGTTTGTGAACGGTTTAACATTGAGACTCAAATCAGGATGTTGCGAGCATGTTATCAGTCGGCGATGATGCGTCATCAGTTTTAAGCGCTTCCGCCCGTCAAAAAATACGGGTGGGCATGGTGCTGGATCAGCCCTTTCCCCCAGACGCCCGGGTGGAGCGGGAAGCCATGGCCTTGGTGGCCGCTGGCTTTGAGGTGCATTTGTTGTGCGCCGTCCATCCCGATGAGGGAAATAATCCAGGTCGCCTGCGAGATGAAGCCTACCAGGGCTTTTACATCCACCGGGTTAACCCCAAGGAAGTGAGCATCGAGATTCCCCTGGTGAAGAAGCCCTCCCGCTTTTTGTACAAAGGGGCCCTGAAAAATTATTTTCACCACTTCAAGAATATCGATACCGCCTGGCACACCCTCATTCACCGCTTTTGCAAGAACTATAGCATCCAGATCCTGCACATCCACGATTTACGGCTGGTGGACACCGGACTCAGCGTGTCCGCCCGTTATGGTCTGCCCTTGGTGGCCGATTTGCATGAGAATTACCCGGCCCTGATGCAGATGATGAAGGGGCGTCACAACGCCGAGCATGGCCTGAAGCAACGTGAGCGCTGGGAAGAGATTGAACTCAATTCCATCCAGCGGGCCACCCAGGTGATTACCGTGACTCAGGAAGCCAAAGAGCGCTTACTGGCCAAAGGCTTGCCGGAGTCCAAAGTGCTGGTGGTGGAAAACACGGTGGATACCGAGAAGTTTTTGGCCGCCCCGGTCAATCAGGACGTCATTCGTCACTTTAAACCCAATTTCGTGCTGACATACGTGGGGCATTTGAACGACACCCATCGGGGCATTCAGACCGTCATTGAGGCCATGGGCCTGCTGAAAGATGAAATCCCCGAGTTGCGTTTTATTGGGGCCGGGGCCATGCGGGAGCCATACTATCAAAAGCTGGAACCCCTGATTCAGCAGTACGGGTTACAGGAACGGGTGCATTTTACCGGCTGGCTGGATGAAACCGACTTTGTGACCTACATCGAGGCCAGCGATATCTGCCTGTGCCCGCACCTGGTCAACGATCACACCAACGCCACTTTTCCCAACAAAGTCTATTTGTATCATTTATTCAAAAAGCCCATCATCGCAAGCAACGCCGTTCCTTTACAGCGTTATATAGAAAGTACCGGTGGCGGTCTGGTCTTTCAGTCGGGTGACGCCCAAATGCTGGCCGAGCTGATTCGCATGTTGTACAGTCGCCCGGATGTTCGCCGGGAAATGGCCTTACGTGGCTTCCAGGCGGTGATGGAACAGTACAACTGGCAACAAACGGCCCGACAGTTCACCGAGCTTTACCGGCAGCTGTCCACTGGTCTAAGAGTGGCCACCGCTGCCCGGGAATAGCGGTTTTCCCCAGCCCCTTGCCCTTTTGAGATCGAAAAATAACGCATTGGAAAAATAACGCATGATGAACCCATCCCTGGATCTCTCGACAAAGGCCGAACTGCCTGTGAACGCTCCCATTCGGGAAGACCTGGAAGCCCTGGCCTTGTCCTACCGGAACATTTGCGTGGTGGGTCTGGGTTACGTCGGGTTGCCCACCGCCCTGTTGTTTGCCTTGCACGATTTTACGGTGCAGGGGGTGGATGTCAGCGAGCGGGTGCTGAGCAATATTCAGGCTGATCGCATCGGCTCGGTTTACCCGGAATTGGCGGACTGGTGGCAGGAAGTACAATCGGAAGGCCACTTCAAGGCTTCCAGTAAGCCAGAACCCGCCGATGTGTTCCTGATCACTGTGCCCACCCCGGTGCATCATGCCGATAAAACCTGTGATTTGTCCATGGTGCGGGCCGCCACTGAATCCATTTTGCCGGTGTTGCGTCCGGGTAATCTGGTGATTCTGGAATCCACCGTGCCGCCAGGAACCACCCGCAACGTTTTAAAACCGCTGATCGAAGAGAAAACCGGCCTGCGGGTGGGGCAGGATATTTATCTGTGCTTCTCCCCGGAGCGGGTCTTGCCGGGCAACACCACCTACGAGTTGATCCACAATCACCGGGTCATTGGGGGCACCACCCCGGAAGCGGCCTTGATTGGGCGGACTTTATTAGGGCAGGTTATGCAGGGCGAGTTGTTTGTCACAACTGATGTGACCGCCGAATTCTGCAAGCTGGCCGAAAATACCTACCGGGATGTGAACATCGCCCTGGCCAATGAGCTGTCCATTCTGGCCGATGAATACGGCGTGGATATGACGGAAGCCCGTCAACTGATTAACATGCACCCTCGGGTGAACCTGTTGAAGCCGGGCATTGGGGTGGGCGGCCACTGTATTGCCGTGGATCCCTGGTTCTTTGTGGAGGCCTCGCCCATCAACACCCGATTGATCGCCACTTCCCGACTGGTCAACGATCGCATGCCCGACTACACCGTGCAGAAAATTCTTCAGGCGGTGGCCGATATTGAGCGCCCTCGTGTGCTGCTGGTGGGCTTGTCCTACAAGCCGGATGTGGCGGATACCCGGGAAAGTCCGGCCATGCGGGTCGTGGAACTGCTACAAGCACAGGCTCATGTGGATGTGGTCACCTATGATCCCTTATTAGAAGAGTATGCCGGGCTTACCTTGCACAGTGTGGCTCAGGATGCCGATTATATGGCTGTGCTAGTGGGGCATACGGCTGTGCTGGAAGCACTGGAGCTGCACGGCGAGCAGATTCGCCATGCCATGCGCACCCCTCGCATTCAGGTATTTTAAAATGCTTTCAGGTATCTTAAAAAGGTAAGGCTGCCCTCACAACACGTTTGTCACTGTTTGAGTACAGCGCGTTAAATATTGATGCTAAGGGGCAATTTGCCCAAATCAATTCCACGGCTTGGCTGAGCTGCACGCAGTTTTTACAAACGTGTTGTGAGGGCAGCCTTACCTTAAAAGATCCTCCCCCGGGCTGGTGGGGAGGATCTTTAAGTAGCAATTGATACAAATACCAATTTATACAGGTGAAAGTACCGCCTTTAACTCAGCGGGGTAATACCCATCAGTTCTTTCAGGGCAGCCAACTTTTGGGCATTGGGGGCATCTTCTTCAGTCATGACTTTGGCGAAATCCACCACCGCTTTTGTGTGGAGGTTCGGCCCAAATCCTGCTTTTTCAAAAGCCTTGGCCAGTTTGGGGTTTCCCGCTTTGGCCGCCTGCGATGTCAGGTTCCAGCCTTTGTCGTTTTGGGCAGGCAAATCCAGGACATCGACGAGGCGACGCACCGTTTCCGGGTAGGCTGCGGCTTTTTCAAACAGGCGTTGCGGATTTTCAGAAAAAACACCACGCGCGGCTCTTTTCAAGCGCTCAAGCTCTCTAGATAGGTACTTTTGGTCTATTCTTTCAGTGTCTTGCCACAGCGTGTCGATATTATAGCTGTCATCTTTGTTTTGGTGTTTTTTCAAAGACTCTACTATTTCATTGGTAAAGGTATCGGTTCCGTGATGAGCATCATTTTCTGGATCTTCCAGTAAGACTTCTTTATAAAGTAGCGACACTTCCTGACGGTTTTTCGGTAACGCTACGCCTGATTCTATGGCTACGAAAGTATCGTTCAATGCTGTGGCAGCTTCGTCCAATAATGCTTGTCTTCTGTCAAAGTCAGCGCTGACAGCATTCTGATAATCATCGAACAATGGCATCAAATATCCATCCAGAAGTCTTTCTTTTCTCTCACGGTCGACAATTTTATGATATTTGGTGATATTTTCCATGAGTTTCAGAGCGTCTTTTCTCTGCGCACTATCGGCAACTTTGGTGGAAAAATATCCCTGGGTGTTGTTTGAAGCAGAGCCAATGGTGGTCATTGTATGTCATCCTTTGTATATATGTACGACTAAGTTTGCGTATCCAGTGATGAAGAAGACAGATTAGCGAAAGTGAATTCGATACTATAAAGACAGGACACATCAGAATGATGCGCCCTGATTCCCAGCTTTTTAAAAAGCGGCTAAATGTTGTAGATGCGCATTTTATAAAGCCCCAGACTGGCCTCAATGGCTCCAATGATCTGGGTCAGCCCTTGGCGGAAATCCGTTTGCGTTTGCCCGAGGGCCATCGTGATTTCGGTAAGCACGTGCGCTTAGAGCGGTCTTAACACCAGTTCCAGCACCGGCATCTCTTGCAGTGGCACCAGCGCTTTGGGGAAGAGGGTGGTGCAGGGCTGCTTCAGCCGGATGCCTTGGCCCACTGGCCAAAATAATGGCCCGTCCGGGTGGGGTGTGGTTGCCGGATGAACTGGATGAAAAAGCCGACAGGCCGAAATCCTTCGTTTGAGAGCGTTCCGTGGCCATGAATGAGCCCAATAGACCACAATCCCAGGCCTGTTCGGGGGTGTCTCAGGCGCTTATGAGGCAAGCCTGTTTAGGCTATAGTAAGGCAATGCGACCGCCCAATCAGTCTAATGTTTCTCAATCGAATGCTCCGGCGTCTAATGCTCCGCACTCTTCGCGGGTCTTGAAATGGCGTAAAGCGCAAGTGAGCGATCATGCGGACTTATGCCGCCTGATTACCGCCATGGCCCTGGAGAGTGAAAATCGCCAGCTGGACGCAAAGACATTGGCCGCCGGAGTGGCTGCCGTATTTGAGCAACCCCTGCGGGGCGTGTACTGGGTGTGGTGCGACGGAGAAGCGCCGGTGGGTTGCACCCTGATTACCCCGGAATGGAGTGACTGGAATAACGCCACGTACTGGTGGATTCAAAGTTTATACATTGAGCCTGCCTATCGAGGGCAAGGGGGGGTTGAGTCGGTGCTGGCAGAACTGGAGCAGGCGGCCCAGGCGGAGCATGTCCCCGAATTCCGGTTGTATGTAGAGCAACACAACCAGCGCGCCCAGCGGGTGTATTTGCGCAACGGCTTTGACGATCAGCATTACCGTTGCATGACCAAGGCCCTTTCTCACCAGATTTTGGCTGGTGAGAGGAAACACTGACTTCATTAAGACTTGGGCTTGCTGAGAACCCGGTCGACGCATTGCTGCCAGTCCGCCAATAAGCGCTCTCGCTCCTGGGCAGACATACGGGGTTCAAAGCGTTGCACCGGCTCCGGCAAGGCCTGAATGGCTTCCGGGTTGGGCCAGAACCCAACGGCCAAGCCCGCCAAATAACCGGCCCCTTTGGCGGTCAACTCCGCATCATCGGTTCTTTCCACCGGAACATTTAAAATATCGGCCAAAAACTGCATTAAAAAGTCGGATCGGGTTACCCCGCCGTCCACACGCAAGCGCTCCATGGTCAATCCGGCTTCCGATTGCATGGCGGCCAATACCGCCTGCGTCTGGTAAGCCATGGATTCCAGAGCGGCCCGCACCAGGTGGGCTTTGCCAGTATCCTGCGTAATACCTAGTACGGCTCCCCGGGCGTCGCTATCCCAGTAGGGCGCCCCCAGCCCGGCAAAGGCGGGCACCAGATATACCCCTTCGTTATGGGGAATACTTTGGGCCAGTGCGTCGATTTCCCGTACGTGGGCAAAGGCGTCCAGTTTTTTATTCAGCCACTCCAAAGCGGCTCCGGCGAAGAAGATGGCCCCTTCCAGGGCATAGGCCGGTTTCCCGTTGGCATCGGTGCCCAGGGTGGTGAGCAAGCCCTCGCTGGAATCAACCGGGGTTTGCCCGGTGTTCATAACCAGAAAAGCCCCGGTGCCGTAAGTGCTTTTGGCCGTACCGGGTAGCCAGCACTTCTGCCCATGCAAGGCCGCCTGTTGATCACCCACGATGCCTGCCAAAGGCACGGTCACGCCCTCGGTGAAGCGTGGGTCAATCATCCCGATTTGCTCAGAAGACCCTACCACTTTGGGCAAAATGGCCGCCGGAATTTCAAACAGATTCAACAGATCGCTGTCCCAGACCCGCTGGTGAATGTTGAATACCATGGTGCGGGAGGCGTTGGTCACATCGGTCACATGGCATTGTCCGCCCGTCAGTTTCCAGAGAATGTAGGTGTCCACCGTGCCAAACAACAGTCGGCGAGCGGATAAGAGCTGCTGGGCTTGGGGCACGTTTTGCAGAATCCAGCGGATTTTGGAGGCTGAGAAATAGGCGTCAATCACCAGCCCGGTTTTTTCCTGAATCATAGGGCCGTGTCCCTGCCGCTTGAGTGTTTCGCAAAACTCGGCGGTACGGCGACATTGCCAGACAATGGCGTTGTAAACCGGCTCCCCGGTTTGGCTGTCCCATAAAATGACGGTTTCCCGCTGATTGGTCAGCCCAGCCACAGCCAGGTTTTCCCAGCGTAAGCCCGCCTCCTGCAATGCGGCCTGAGCTACTTGCAGGGTAATGTCCCACAATTCTTGGGGGCGATGCTCCACCCAGCCGGGTTGCGGGTACAGTTGCTCAAAGTTTTGCTGGCTGCGGGCCACAATGATACCGTTGGCATCCATAATGCAGGCCCGAATACTGGTGGTTCCATGATCGAACACCAAAACGTGCGAGCGGCTCACCGCATCAAACCTCAAAGGGGCGGGTTAGGCTTTCCCCATCTTCCTGTAAGGTTTTGACCAGCTCTTCTACCTTGCCCCGGGCTTCGGTCAGCTTGGTCTGGCAAATTTTAATATGCCCAACCCCGTCTTCAAACAATGTCAGGGCTTCTTCCAGGGGCAAGGATTCCGAGCGGAAGCGTTCCACGATTTCTTCCAGTGCCTGGGAGGATTCAGAGAAAGTGGGAGTCTTGGCAGCCATGTGGGTTATCCTTGTTCCTATTCCTTGGTTCGTACTCGTTCGTTCGTATTCGTTCAAATTAAAAATTATGGAAGATTCGGGGAGGGAATGGTTTCCAGGGCTTGTACCTGTTTGACCTGTGCGGATACTGTACCATCGGCCAGGCGCAGTTGAAACGGTTCACCGGTTTTTAGTTGTCGCACGGATCGAATCACCTGCCCCTCGCTCGTACTGGCCACACCATAGCCTCGGGCCAGGGTGGTTAAGGGGTTGTAAGCGTTCAGCACCGAAACCGATTCGGCCAAACCCTGTTCCTTTTTTTGAAAGAGCATATCAAAGCGAGACAGCAGGCGTTCTTTCTTTTGCATCAGCTGATGGCCGGCATTTTCCAGATAACTTTGATGCAATTCCACCATGCGGGTGGCGTTCAAATCCAGGGTTTGCTCGTGGTACAGAATGACTTCTGCCATGGCTTCCATCAGTTCACGGGCCAGGCTGGCCTGATTCTCGAGAATGGCCTGCAAGTCGGGCACGGCCCAATCGGCGGCGGCTGTGGGCGTGGAGGCGGAATAGTCCGCTGCTGCGTCAGCCAGAGCGTAATCCGGTTCGTGTCCAATCCCGGTGACAATGGGGATCTGGCTTTCAAAAATGGCCCGCACCACGGGTTCTTCACTAAAGCAGAACAGGTCTTCAAAGGAGCCGCCACCCCGCCCTACGATCAGGGTATCCAGCCGATAATGGGGATGGTTCAACTCCCGAATGGCCGCCGCGATTTCCTGGGCGGCCCCGTCCCCTTGCACTTTGACGGGGTGCAGCAACACATCCACCAGCGGGTTTTTGCGACGTATAACCCGTAACATGTCGTGAATGACCGCCCCGGTTGATGAAGTGACAATACCAATGCGCTGGGGGAATTCAGGAATTTCCTGCTTGTACTCCGCCATAAACAGCCCTTCGGCTTCCAGGCGGGCTTTAATTTGCTGGAAGGCCAGTTGCAAGGCCCCCACGCCGACCGGTTCCATTTTGCTGCCCACAATGGAGTAACTGCCACTGGGGCGATAAATTTCCAGGCGTCCGGTGAGGTAAACCTCCAATCCGTCTTGCAGATCAAAGGTCAGCCGGTTGGCCGTGCTGGCCCATAAAATGCCGTTAATAGAGGCCCCTTCGTCTTTGAGCGTGTAATAAACATGCCCCCGGGAGGAGCGCTTGACGTTGGAAATTTCGCCCTGAATGACCACGGCATGGCCAATGATCGGGTGTTCCTCAATGGCCGCTTCCAGCAGGGCTGTAATTTCCGAGACTGTATAACTGCTTTTTTCAGGAACTGAACCTTCCAACAAGGCGGAAAAATCCAGTTGCTGCTGGCTTACACTGCCTGTTTTTGCCTTTCGGGGCGGCATATCGACTCTCTCAAAACAACAACTTTTCCGGTAATCGGGGGGGGGGGCCTGAAATGGAAAAGTTACTCTAGCTCAACGTCAATGGCTTTATCAGCCATCGCTAGCATACGATAAACGGCGATGAAAAATAAGCGTCGCCCCCGATTTTATTGATCCGACTCGATTTCCCCTTCAAACTTGAAGTCAGATGCTTTTAAATTGGATAAGAAATTTTTAAACGCCTCGGCCTCGGCCTCATCCCGCTCTTGATCCGTAGAGATGGTGCCTTCGGCCATGACGTTGGCGGTGGCGAAAATTTGCACCTTGGCTTTCAAGGCCAGGGCAATGGCGTCCGATGGTCTGGCGTCAATAATGTGCTGGGTGCCATCGGCATTGGATAGATAGACACTGGCAAAGTAAGTGTCTGAGTTGATGTCGTTAATTTCAATTTTGGTGATGTTGTAGCCCAGCGTTTCTACAATGTTTCCCAGCAGGTCGTGGGTCATGGGCCGGGCCGATTTGATATCTTCCAGCTGGCGGATGATAGCACTGGCCTCGGCAGTGCCAATCCAGATGGGCAAGGCACGACGGTTTTCCTGATCGTTCAGCACCACAATGGGCGTCCCCGTTCGTGTATCCAGTGCGATACCCATTACATACAATTCAACTAGCGGTAAACTCTCCAAATCCTAATCCTCAACAGAAACGATAAAGCCCCTTTAGTCTATAGGCTTTATTATACTGTATATTTACTAAAATTCGGAAACGTTACGATCGAAACTGCTATTTGCCCGCCTGGTAGGGCGCGGGCGGCAATGATCCCACCCGATTCAAGGGCCAAATGCGGAAAACAGCCCTGCCAATCATCCGCTCGTCTCGGGCAAAGCCCCAATAGCGACTATCCAGACTTTGGTTCCGGTTGTCGCCCATCATGTAATACTGCCCTGCAGGGATTTTAACAGGGCCGCAGTAGGGTTCCGGCTTGACCAAAGTACAGGTGGCCGCAATTTCATTGATATAGGGCTCATCGAGCTTTTTACCGTTGACCCAGACCCCTTCCCCGGGAATCACTTCCACCGTGTCCCCGGGCAATCCGATCAAGCGCTTGATGTAAGCCACGTCAATGTAGTCATCTTTTTTATAGAGAAGACCGGAAAAACCCGTCCAGCGCAGAAACAAACTGACCGGATCCTTTTTCAGTTGGCTCATGGGGGGATAAAAAACCAGAATATCCCCACGCTGGTAGGGGCGATTCCAACGGGTGACCCGCTCAATGACCAGCCGATCGTTCACCTGCAAGCCCGGCAGCATGGATTCGGATGGGATCAGTCGAAGTTCGCCGATGAAACTTTTAATCACAATCAGGAAGAACAGAACGAAGGCCACCACTTCAAGCAATTCTTTGGCCAAAAACAAAACCGTATTCCGACCTTGCTTTCGCTTGACCCGTACCAGGCTGTTATCAATCTTCTCGGGAGAAATTTGAAATTTCTGAATAACCTGGCTCAGGGCGGGCTCGCTGGACATACACGCCGCTTTCAGCAGATGTTCCACATCCACCAGCACGGTTTTGGAGCCCGCCGCAGTGCCCGTTGTTTTGGCCAGCGTTTCGGCAGTGGCCAGCAAGCTGTCCCCGGTCGCTGGCGGGGAGGGTAATGAAGCCGCTTGCTTCAAATGCTTGCCAAAGGCGCGCGGCGAAGCGTGCAGCTCTTTCAGCAAGCTGTCCAGCCGGTTGAACGGGCGATGGGTCATCAACAAGGCCTGGAAATACACGCGATCGCTGGGCTTTGAAAGTCCTGCCTTTTTGGCCAATTTGCCTGCCAGATGGATGACGTCTTTTACATCTTCGGAATAGCGAACGGTTTCCAAGTAAAAATCCTCGTATGCCCCAAAAAAACTCGGTACTGCCCACCGGACGGCAGGGTTCCCATTCTAATATCAGTCGGTTGAAATCTCAATGCAATTTCCGCCCCGACGTCTGGCGGCAGTGAGGGCATTTTCGGTGGCCCGAACCAGAGAGGACACCGACGTGTGTCTCTCGTTTAAGGGCACAACACCAGCGCACACCTTCAGGGGCAAAGTGGTGTCCTGCCAGACCATCGCTGATTTTTCAACCCGGGCCCGAAACCGTTCCAGGGCCACAAAAGCTTGTTCTCGGGCGGTCTGTGGGAGCAAAACGGCCAGGCTTTTGCTGCTGTAACGGGCCAGGAAATCAATGCCCCGAAAACTTTCCTCCAGAATGCGTGAGACGTGCTGTAGGGCCTGATCCCCACAAGCATGCCCCCAGGACTCATTTAGTTCCCGGAATCCATCCAGATCGATCATGGCCAGGGCCAAGCTCTGCTCGTAGCGTTTGGCCGATTTGAACTCTCTTTGCAGCACGCTCATAAAGTGTTTGTGGTTGAACAGGCCCGTCAGGCTGTCCGTAATGGCCCACATTTGCGCCTGCGAGTACAGGTGGCGAAGTTTCATCAGCAGGCGGATCTCATCTTCCACCAGGTGTAGGGGGAAGATTTTGGGGTAATCCACTTTTTGCTTGGCGTAAAAGGCCACCGCCCCAATCAGGGTGGCGTCCAGATAAAAATCTTTCACGTAAACCGTTTCATAAGCGGTGGGAGCGGCTTCGTCATCCAGTTGCCCGATGACTTGCGACTCCTGAAGCTCCAGCTGGGTGGGGGTCAGGCCCTTTGTTTTAAAGCGATCAAAAAAAGCCTCCATCAGTTGCTCGATTTGCTCGCTGGGTTGTCTTTCCCCTTCCGGCAAGTGAAAAGTCAGGATGCGTGGCCCCTTGTCCGTATCGTTGTAAAAAATGGCCGCCGCGTCGTATTCCAGAATACTTTCCAGCAAGCTGAAAAACATGTAGTTCATCAAATCGGCGTCATGTACCAAATCCGACAGGCTGCGGAATTCCACCATCAGCATGGATTCTACCAGGGAGGTGTCCAGTATCTGATTGAGGCGGGTGCGGATATTGAACGGATTTTCGGTGTTGTTGGCCTTCAGCAGGGTTTTTTCCTGGATATTCATGCGGTCATAAATTTCCAGAACCATCTGAATTTTTTGCAGTAACTTGGCTTCTAATTCGTCTTTTCCCAAAAAGTCATCGGCCCCGGCCTTCATGCCCCAGAAGCGGTCCATTTTCAGGGTCTGCTCGGCAAGCAAAAGGATAGGAATCTTGCGCATGACCGAGTCATTCTTGACCAGTCGGCAAATCTGGTAACCATTGAGTTCCGGCGTGGTGCTACCGGCTAAAATCACGTCCGGGATCAGGCGATAGACTTTCTGAATGCCCTCGGTGCCATCCTGGGCGAAGTCAATATCGTAGCCATGCTTTTCCAGAGCCAGACGACAAGCGTTTACCACCAGTTCATCCTGATGAATCACCAGAATGAGGGGATTGCCTTGCGGGTCGGGCTGATTCAATTGCTCTGGATTACTATTACTCTCTGAGAACACGTTCACGTCGTTTAAAAACTCTAAATCGTATTAGTTATCGTATCCCAATATATTGTTTTTGCGGCTTTATTTGTCGAAATATCAAGCAATCATTGAAAAATAATTGCCAGCAGACTCATTTTCACAAGCCAATTTGAAAAGCCCATTCCTGCGGCATAATCCCAAACTCCTCTGCCTGATGGAGGCCAGCAAGCGCATTCATTCTTTATGATGACATAAAAGGGATTGAGGCGTGAGCGTAAATTGCCTCCAGTCAAAGCCGGAGTCTCAAACCGATTTGGTCGTCTTGCCAGGGCAAAGTGAAAGCAACCGGATTCTTATAGTCAATGGACAGCTTGGATACCCAGCCATTTGAAGAGTACCCGGTGTATGATTCCATACAAGGGCTGGTCTCTGTTGGCGTGCCACAGGACGGTCTGAGTCCGTTTGAGGCAGAAAACCGCCAGGGTGAGTCCTCGGTTTCTACGGCCCGCGGCCTGTATGAGCAAGGGGTGTTATCCAATTTCAAGCAGGACACCGAGCAGGCGCTGTCCTGCTTGGAAAAGGCCTATGGCCTGTTTTTACAGGAGCATCAATACCTGGGGGCCATCGAGTGCCTGGTGGAACTGGCCTGGCTGAAGTACAACAGCGATTCCTCGGATGCCGTGCATAAATCGGCTCGCCTCTTTTCGGAGGCCCTGAAGATGATTAACGTGCATATGCACGAGGTGGGCATAAACGAAGTTCGGGCCAGATTGTTGCATTACCAGGGGTTGGTCAAATATCGGGAAAAACGCTTTGGCGAGGCGGTCAAGCATTTTATGTACGCTCGCACCTTCTGCCACCCGGAAGGAATTGAGGCTGCCCGTATTCTGGACAGTCTGGCCGTGCATTACGAGCATACCAACGATTACTACCGGGCCATCCAGTGCTTGCAAAAGGCTCTGGAAATCAAGGGGCAGCTCGGTTGTGAGGCGGAGCAGGCCGTGAGTTGCCAGATTATTGGCCGCATTTACATCCTGCGGGAAGAGTACCCCCAGGCCGAGCGCTTTTTGAATCAGGCTCTGCAAATCGCAATCCGGCTGGAAGATGCCTACCGTTGCGCCCGTATTAAAAACGATCTGGTGCGGCTCAGCATTTACCAGGGGCATTTTGATCAGGCGCAGGCGCTGATTGCCCAGCTGGAAGCCGAGTGTACGGATAAGCACATGCGGATTCCCTTTGGGAAGAGCCAGTTTTACAAGGCCTACATTTATTATAGTCAGTTGCGTTTTACGGAATCCCAGCAAGTGCTGGAGACGGACGTATTGCCCATTTTCAAGCGGCAGAGATACCGCAAGGGCTTTGCCATGGCCAGTCGTTTGTTGGCCTGTTTGCACTATCAAAGCGGACAAGGGGCCCGGGCTATTGAAGAGATGAGTGAAGTGATCGCCATCTTCAAGGACGAGGGTAGCATCTCGGAACTCTCAAAGACCTACTTCGAGCTGGGCAAAATTTATTTGTCCCTGAATGAGCCCAAGTTGGCTTTGGCCAGCTTGCTGGAATCTTTGCGGATCGCGGAAAGCAATGGGCTCAGCTTTATTATCAGTCATATTGAAGATGAAATCTTCCGGCTGGATGAGCGGAAATGGCAGGAAATTGTTGAGAAGCGGGCCAATCATGACCGGGTGTTTGAAAAAGACCTGAACCTGATGGACGCTTTGGAGGCCTTGCCCGTGCAGCCGGAACAGCAGGCTGCCCAAAACCCCAACCAGCGTTTGCTTTCCCTGTTGCGGGTGGGACAGGCTATGTCCGCCGAGCGGGATTTGGATAAGCTGCTTACCCTGATCCGAAATGAAACCGAGCAGGCCCTGGACGCGGAGCGCTGCACGGTCTTTTTGTACGATCGGGAGAATAATGAGTTGTGGTCTAAGGTGGCCACCGGCATGGAAACCAGCGAGGAAATCCGGTTTCCGGCCCATTTGGGCTTGGCGGGCTATGTGGTCAAAACCGGGGAAGTCCTCAATATCAAGGATGCCTACGAGGATCCCCGCTTTAATCAGGATATCGACCGGAAGACGGGCTACCGAACCCGGAACATTCTGTGTTTGCCTATGCGTAACCGCAAAATGGAGATTATCGGGGTTTTTCAGGTCTTGAACAAAAGGGTATCCCACTTTGACAAGGTGGATGAAGACCTGTTAACCGCCATTTCCACCAATGCCGGGGTAGCCCTGGAGAACGCCACACTGGCCAAGGAGATGAAAATCTCCTTTGACAGTTTTGTCAAAACCTTATCTAGCACCATTGACGCCCGAGATCCCATTACCGCCGGTCATTCCGAGCGGGTGGCCGAATACTCCCTGCTGCTGGGGGAGGAAATGGAGATGCAGCACGATGAGTTGGAGGCACTGAAGTACGCTTCCCTGCTGCATGACATTGGCAAAATTGGCATTCAGGAAGACATTCTCAAAAAGGACGGTCGCCTGACCGAGCGAGAGTATCGCCATATTCAAAAGCATGTCTATTACACCCACGAAATCCTGAAGAACGTCCACTTCGAGCGCCATCTACAACTGGTGCCGGAGATTGCCGCCTCTCACCACGAGAAGATGGACGGCAGCGGTTATCACCGGGGGCTAAAGGGGCAGGAAATTCTATTGTCCGGGCGGATTTTGGCCATTTCCGACGTCTTTGACGCCATTACCTCCCGTCGGCACTACCGCAATCGCATGGCCTTTGATAAAGTGCTGACCATTATGAAGCGGGATGCCGGGACGCATTTTGATCCCGAGTGTGTGGACGCTTTTTTCAACATTCCCTTATCCCGCATGGGCGCCGTGTTACTGATGGATCGGGGGAACGGGGTCAACGAAGAGGGGCTGAACCTGCTGGAACAGTTGGATCCGTGTATTACCGTGGGCGAGTATTATAAGTGCCTGAATAAAGAGGTGATGAGCAAAGGCGAAGCCGATATCCACCGTGTTTTCAGCAACTTGTACCACTTCACCGGAAAATTGGATTGAAACTGAATTGAAACGGGTGGGGAGCATCCCCTGTCGTGGTGTTTCCCCTTCCCACACAGGCGGGAATCATTTCTTGGCGTGCTATTTGTCATTCCCGCGAAGGCGGAAATGCACTGATCATTATGATTTATAACGACTCATCCACTCAGAAGGCCAGTGGTTCTCAATCAAAGCCAGCATGGATTACCATCTGGAAGTCAGTGGCTTCAGCCAAATGGCAAAAGCCCGCTGACGGTTTCCCCAGCCATTGGGGACGGGCCACTCAGCGGACTTTTACACGAATCGCAATGAATTTCAGCTAGGTTGACTTGAACCGTCTGGACTTGTCGTTGGCCGGCGGAGTGTCAAGGGTGTCTGACTTGTCCACTACTTGCAAATGCCGTTTGAATTCAACGTAAAAACCACAGTTCTTAACCTGAACATCACCGTCCAAATGAGCCACCCCTACGGCGAGCGCTTCCAGCAGCGGGCACATGACGCCTTTGAGAAAGTACTCGCAGGAGTAACATTGGTCTTCTTCTTCAATGTGGACGTGACCATCGTAGTACATGAGTCGTATGACTTCCTTAAAGTGGGAGTTTGGGTCAATTCCGAGTCCGGCAAGTGGCCTGCCAAGGGCATCGGGAGGGGTTTGGAAATATGTCTGTATAGCTTGTCTTGCCACTATAGTTCAAAATGTATACCGACATTTTTATTATAGCCGCCAACCTTATATAATTAAAGTGCAAAAGCTGAGCAATTACACAACAAATACATGGGTTCTGGGGAAGCGGTGACCCTTAAACGGATTTCCGTTTTCATGAAAAAAAATCGAAGTTTACAATGCGTTACAATTTGTCTGGAAGTCATCTTTTTGTTACAAACAGGTTAAGATAAAGAAAGCTGTGTTGGGCGATCGAGGGAATATTCGGCTTTTTTTGACCATCAGAACATTTTATTTCGTTGTCAACATTGCTTTTTAGATAAAAATCCAGGTTTAAGTTGAGTCAATCGAGGGCAGTCCCTGTCATGGATGTAATCAGTTCAGCCGTAAATACCGGATCGATACTGTTTCAGGAAAACGGGGAGGCCATGCGGGAGCAGGTGGAACTGCTGCGCCAGCGGGTGCAAGCGGCTCGTCTGGGAGGCGGACAAGCCCTGATTGACAAGCACACCCAGCGGGGCAAATGGTTCGTCCGGGATCGCATTGAGGCCCTGTTAGACCCGGATACCCCCTTTCTGGAGTTTAGCGCTTTGGCCGCTTATGACCTGTACGACAATGCCGCGCCGGGCGCTGGCCTGGTCACCGGCATCGGGCGGGTGCATGGGCAGGAATGCCTGATTGTGGCCAACGATGCCACGGTGAAGGGTGGTACTTATTTCCCCATGACCGTAAAAAAGCACTTGCGGGCCCAGGAAATCGCCCAGGAAAACGGTCTGCCCTGCATTTATCTGGTGGACTCCGGCGGAGCCTTTTTGCCCATGCAGGATGAGGTCTTCCCGGATAAAGACCACTTTGGGCGCATTTTCTACAATCAGGCCCGTATGTCAGCCCAAGGAATTCCTCAGATTGCGGTGGTCATGGGTTCCTGTACCGCGGGTGGGGCTTATATCCCGGCCATGTGCGATGAAAGCGTGATCGTCAAGGGTCAGGGCACTATTTTTCTGGGAGGGCCACCCTTGGTCAAGGCGGCCACCGGGGAGGAAGTCTCCGCCGAGGATCTGGGCGGGGCCGATGTGCATTGCCGCACCTCAGGAGTGACCGATCACTATGCCCTGAACGATGAGGACGCCATCGGCATTACCCGAAACATCGTACAGAATCTCAACCGGCGGCCCCAAGCCCGCCTGAATCAGGACTTGCCGGAAGATCCGCTCTACGATCCGGCGGAACTGTACGGCATTATCAACAAGGACATTCGCAAGCCGTATGATGTGCGAGAAATCATTGCCCGGCTGGTCGATGGCAGCCGCTTTCACGAGTTCAAGGCTTTATACGGCACCACCCTGGTGTGCGGCTTTGCCCGCATTCTGGGCTACCCGGTGGGCATTATCGCCAACAATGGAGTGCTATTTTCGGAAAGTGCCCTGAAGGCCGCCCACTTTGTGGAATTGTGCAATCAGCGGGGCATTCCCCTGGTCTTTTTGCAGAACATCACCGGCTTTATGGTGGGCCGCCAGTATGAATCCGGGGGCATTGCCCGCGATGGGGCCAAGATGGTCATGGCCGTTTCCAACGCCTCGGTGCCCAAGTTCACCGTGATCATCGGGGGCTCTTACGGGGCCGGCAATTACGGGATGTGTGGCCGGGCCTTTGGGGCAAGACAAGTCTGGATGTGGCCCAACGCCCGGATTTCGGTCATGGGTGGGGAGCAAGCGGCCAACGTGCTGCTGACCGTCAAGAAGGATCAGCTGGCCGCCCAGGGCAAACCGGCCATGAGCCCGGAAGAGGAGGAGGCTTTCAAGGCCCCCACCCTGGAAAAATACGCCCGGGAAAGCAGCGCTTACTACAGCACGGCCCGCCTTTGGGACGATGGGATTATTGACCCGGTAGACACCCGTATGGTCTTGGGGCTGGGTATCGCCGCCGCCTTGAACGCGCCTTTCCCGGAGCGTCAGCAAGGCGTTTTCCGGTTTTAATCGGTTTTAGAGAGTGTACAGGCGGGTTGCTTGCTGGTACGCTGGAGTAGATGAGGCAATTCGTAGACACAAAAGAGGGACATGGCGTGGGAGAATATATTCAGATTGGCGTGGAGGAAAAGACCAGCGGGGCTATTGCCACCATTACCCTGGGGCGACCTGAGCTGCATAACGCCTTTAACGCCCAGATGATCGCCGAATTGCGGGAGGCCTTCAGCAGCTTTGGCAAAAACTCTCCGGTGCGGGCCATTGTGCTGCGGGGAGAAGGCAAGTCCTTCTGTGCCGGGGCCGATTTACACTGGATGCGGCAAATGGTGGACTTCAGCTTTGAGCAGAATGTAGCAGACGCCCATACTCTGGCCGCCATGTTTCGGGCCATTCAGCAATGCCCCAAACCGGTCATCGCCCGAGTCCACGGGGCGGCCTTTGGCGGCGGCGTCGGCCTGGTGGCAGCCTGCGATATGGCCTTTGCCACAGAATCCGCTACTTTTTGCCTGAGCGAGGTGAAGCTAGGCCTTTTGCCCGCCGTGATTTCTCCCTTTGTCATTAAAAAGATCGGGGAAGGACAAGCCCGTCGCTACTTTTTGACCGCCGAAAAATTTACCGCCGCAGAGGCCCATCGCATTGGCCTGGTTTCCCATGTTTTGCCGGATGAGGCAACCCTGGACAAGCAGATTGAGCGCGTGGTTGACGCCCTGTGCGCTAACGGGCCAGAAGCCATTGCCCAGAGCAAGGTACTCATTGAGCAAATGTGCCGCTTCGACTGGGAACGGGCCGTGGATATTACCACCAAGCTCATTGCCGAACGCCGTATTTCCCCGGAAGGGCAGGAAGGCATGAAGGCCTTTCTGGAAAAACGCAGCCCGTCCTGGGCGCAGGCTGGCGAGAGAGCGATTTAACTTTATAGTTTGAGCGAGACAGCGGAGCGAGGGTACGGTGCAGCAGCGCTTATTCAATAAAATACTGGTGGCCAACCGGGGAGAAATCGCCGTCCGGGTCATGAAAACCATTCAGGAAATGGGCATGCAGGCCGTGGCCTTGGCCTCCGATGCGGATTTGCAGGCCGAGCATGTCCGGCAAGCGGACGCGGTGATTCATTTGCCTGGGGAAAAACCCGCTGACACTTATTTACAGGGCGAGAAAATCGTGCAACTGGCCAAGGCCATGGGCGTGGATGCCGTGCATCCGGGATATGGTTTCCTCTCGGAGAACGCCACGTTTGCAGAAGCCTGCCAAGCAGCCGGGATCACCTTTATTGGCCCCAGTCCGCAAGTCATTCGAGATATGGGCGATAAGATCATCGCCAAAACGCTGATGCAACACGCCGGGGTCCCCGTGGTGCCCGGTTGGGCCGGGGATTTGGAAACGGATTTTTCCAAAATCGCCCAGGAGGCGGGGCGCATTGGCTATCCCCTGCTGGTGAAGGCCGCCGCGGGAGGTGGGGGCAAAGGCATGCGGCTGGTGCATTCCGAACAGGATCTGGAAAGCGCCTTTGGGGCCGCCGCTCGGGAAGCGCAAAGCGCCTTCGGCGATGCCCGGGTTTTTCTGGAGAAGTACATCAGCAAGCCTCGTCATGTGGAATTTCAGATTTTTGGGGACAGCCACGGGAATGTGGTGCATTTGTTCGAGCGGGAATGCTCCATTCAGCGGCGCCATCAGAAGATCATCGAGGAAAGCCCTTCGCCGGCTTTAAACCACGAATTGCGGGAGCGTATGGGCACCGCTGCGGTCAAGGCCGCCCAGGCTATGGGCTACACCAACGCCGGAACGGTTGAATTTATTGTGTCTCAAACCGGGGAGTTTTACTTTTTGGAAGTGAACACCCGCTTGCAGGTGGAGCATCCGGTCACGGAGCTAGTCACCCAGCTGGACTTGGTGCGTTTGCAAATTCAGGTGGCCGCAGGGCGACCCCTCCCTTTTCAGCAATCCGATTTGCGCCAAACCGGCCATGCCTTGGAATGCCGTATTTACGCTGAAGATCCGGCCCGCAACTTTATGCCCGGCATCGGTAAGCTGGCCTTTTACCGGCCCCCCACTGGCCCCTTTATCCGGCTGGACAGCGGGGTGCGGGAAGGCTCTGAAGTGACGGTGCATTATGATCCCATGCTGGCCAAGTTGATCGTGTGGGGGTCGGATCGGCAAGTGGCCCTGCAAAAAATGAGTTGGGCCTTGTCCCATTTTGTGGTGTTGGGAGTGCCCAACAACGTGCAATATCTAAAGGCCATCGTGGATCACCCCGCCTTTGGGGCTGGCGCGCTGCACACCCATTTTCTGGAGGAACACGGTATTACCGCACCCACCCCAGAGCCCTCCGATGCGGTTTGGGCCTTGGGGACCTTGAGCGGCACGCTGCTACAAGGCGCTGGTGTATCGGGGCGTATGCAGGTACAGGCGGCTGCTAGCGGGGCGGAAACGGAAGGCAAGCCCTGCTCCCCGTGGGGTCAAGGCGGTGCTTGGAGGGCTTTATCATGCCAAAAGTAAAATTGTGTGTACCGGGCAAAGCGCCAGAGTGGGTGGAAGCCCAGTGGCAGAATGGCACTGTCTCGGTGACCCGAAATGGTCAAACCCTGACCGGCACGGTCACGCTAAGCGGGTCGGGGGAAGGCTGGCTGACTCTAGACTGTGAGGAAAGAAAGGGCGAGATTCTGCCCTTTTTTATCACCCAGCAAACGGATGGCCCTGTGGAACGCTTGAGCATTTGGTTGCAAGGGCAGGTCTATCACCTGGAGCGACACAGCGCCAACGCCCGTTCCGCCGGGGCCAAGTCTTCTCTGGTGGCCGATGGGGACATTAAAGCGCCCATGCCCGGCACAGTACTCAAAATTCTGGCTCAACCGGGGGATAGTGTCTCCGCCAACCAGCCGCTGATCATTATGGAATCCATGAAAATGGAAATGACCTTAACGCTGCCAGCGGCGGGCACGGTGCAAACGGTGCGCTGCCAGGAAGGGCAACTGGTGGACATGGGGGCCTTGTTGATGCAAGTGTCGCTCCCCCCGCCGGATTGATGCCGCCTGAGTTTTAGATAAGTGCCTCCGGCTTGTATTGCCGCCCGGAGCATTTACAATGAGGGGAAGCAGGCAAGAGAGGACAGGCGCTATGGACACCCCGGTCAACGCGGCGGAACCCGACAAAACGGTCAAAGCCAACACCGTTAAACCTAAAACAGTCAAAATCGTGGAGGTGGGTCCTCGGGACGGCCTACAAAACGAGAAGGCCCTGATCGACACGTCCACCAAGCGCCAGTTTATCGAAAAGCTGGCCGATGCCGGTCTGAAGTTTATTGAAGTGACTTCCTTCGTCAGCCCCAAGGCGGTGCCGCAGTTGGCCGATGCCCTGGAGCTGGTGCGCAGCTTGCCCCCCCGAGAGGGTGTGCATTATTCCGCTCTGGTGCCCAACCTCAAGGGGCTGGAACGGGCCCTTGAATCGGGCATTCGGGAGATTGCCGTGTTCACGGCGGCCTCCAACAGCTTCACCCAAAACAACATCAATATGACCATTGAGGAATCGTTGGCCGCCTTTAGCCCCGTGGTGGATCGGGCCCGCCGGGAAGGCCTGTTTGTGCGGGGCTATATTTCCACCGCTTTTTACTGCCCTTTTGAGGGCAAGATTGAAAAAGAGCCGGTGCTGGCGGTTTGTCAGCGCCTACTGGAAATGGGGGTGCAGGAGCTGTCCATCGGAGATACCATCGGGCAGGCGGTGCCGGATGATGTGCGGGCCACCATGGCCCACCTGCTGCAATTTTTGCCAGTATCGCAAGTGGCCATGCACTTTCACGATACCAACGGGCTGGCCATTGAAAATGTGATGGCCTCGCTGGATTTGGGCATTTCCATTTTCGATTCTTCCGCCGGGGGATTGGGTGGTTGCCCTTATGCCCCGGGGGCTTCCGGCAATTTGTCCACCGACGCGCTGGTTCATTTCCTGCACGGGCAAGGTATCCAGACCGGGGTGGATGAAATCAAATTGGCGGAAGCCTCAGGCTTGATTCGGCAAGTCATTCAGCAAACCGATGGTCTGGTGGAGGACATTGGCAATCTGGAGTATCTGGGTCAGGTGACTTATCCGCCTGCCAGCACTTTGTAGTGAAAACCTGATGCTGCCACAGACTCGCTTTCAGTATATTGAGCTTGCCGAGCTGGACTCCACCAACGAGGAGGCCAAGCGCTTGGTGCAGGCGGAAGCCTTGAGGGGGCCTGCCATCATTCGGGCCCACCATCAAACCGCCGGGCGGGGGACGCAGGGCCGTACCTGGCATTCGCCTGCCGGGGTGGGCTTGTATTTTTCGGTGGTGCATCCTTTTGCCAGTTGGGTGGATGTGCCTCCAGCCCTGGTGCCGGTCACCCCCTTATTCACCCTGGCTGCCGGGGTGGCCTGCGCCGAGAGCATTCGGGAGCTGACGGGGTTGGAGATTCAGCTGAAACCCATTAACGATTTGTACGTGCAGCGGCAAAAACTAGGGGGCATTCTGGTGGAAAGCCTGATTAGCCAGAATCAGTGTCAGGCCCTCATTACGGGTATCGGGCTCAATGTTTTTGAGCATGCGGCGATGGTGGAAGCCTGCCGCCAAGAAGGTCGGGGGAACCAGCCCATTAGTCTGGAAGCGTGTATTCCGCCACATCGCTTTGAGCGATTCCGGCAACTGGATGGTGGGCAGGGTCAAGCCCTGATGCGGGAGTTGTGCGAGGGCATTGCCGGTAATCTGGATGGCTTTTATCAACAGTTGATCCAGGGGCAATCTCAACTTATTCTGGATCGCTACACCCAACTTCAATTGCCTGATACTGAGTTGAAATTTTAAAAATTAAAGTGAGGCTATCTTCACAACACCTTTTTAACTGTTTGAATTTAGCGGGTTAAATAAAGAAGGTTTGACAGTCTTGTCAATAACACCATAAGTTTGCTTGAGCTGCACGCAGTTTTAGAAACGTGTTGTGAAGAAAGCCTCACCTTAACTAAAAAGACCACTGGCATATTGTCCAATGGTCTTTTTTAAAATGATTATTTTGATGTTCTGAAAAGCCGTTTCTAAGCGACCACCCCATTCAGGCGATCCGCTTCCAGGCCGTTCCAGAAGGCAGCCAGGCCTTCCAGCATTTCTTTGCCGCCCGCCAAAAACTTGGCCCGATCAAAGCGAGGATCCTCAAAAATCTCTTTCAACTCTTCCTGGGTGTGGGCGGCGTGTTGGGCTTCCAGCCGGTTGTGCCAGGCAAAAAAGGCCAAGGATAAATCCGGCACCTGGGTTTTACGAATTTTCAGCAGACCGTCTTCCAGCTCCTGCCAGAAACCGGCGGCGGCCCAGTTTTCAATGGCGAAGCTGGCCCCGGCGGCAATGCTGGCGTCTTCGCTGCCATACAGGCGGGACAGTTCATCGCAGAAAAACAGGGTGGAGGCCGTTCCATGGCGACGCTTGCCCAGATCGTCAAAGCCAAGGTTGAGGGGCTTGCCGAATTTGAGCAACCACTCAAAATGAGCGGCCCCGAAGCGGAAGGTGCCCCCTTCAATGGTGCCTTCGGTGCTGACGAATTCTGGGTCGCCCTCCTGATCGGTGTTGTTGGAATGGGCGGCTGGAGCGGCTTTGCCCTTGTGGTTAAAAATCACGCCCAATTCGTTGGCCAAAATTTCCTTGGCTTGCCGCATGGACTCTAGCGAGTCGGCGTTTAGCATTTTTTTAAGCTGGGCGATTAAAAACAGGTTGGAAAACACGGAAAACTGAATGGCAAAGTGCCGCAACTGGGGTATCGTCACATCGCCCTGGGCGAACCATTTGGTAAAGCGGTTATCCACCACGATGGGATGCTGCAAAAACTCCCGCTCCACCAACTTGGTAAAGCGCTCATAATCCATTTGGTTCAAATCCTGAACAGAATAAGTCATCGCTTTGCCCTCAGTCCCGGTTGCTAATACTGTCATGTGCTTTCCCTCCTTCACTTTATACGATGTTCTACAAAAACGGAACCCGCCTAGGTACTGGTTTGCATGGCGGGCAGCGGCGGATGGGCCCGCTTCAGCATCTTCAAAACGGTCATGGACTCCAGGCGATCGATGCACCCCAAAGGCAATAATTTCTGGTTGATGAATTGCGAGAGGGCCTGAATATCGGCCACCGCTACATGGGCGATAAAATCCGCCTGACCCAGGGTTTGGGCACAGCTCAGCACCTCGTCCAGTTCCCCAACAATGGCTTCAAAGCGCTCAATTTCAGCAGGATTCTGATTCTTGAGGGTGAAGGTCATAAACAGCTCAAGATTGCGTCCCACCTGGGCGGGCTCCACCAAAGCGGTATAGCCGCTGATGATTCCGTTTCCCTCCAGCCGCCGAACCCGTTCCAAGGTGGCCGATTCGGACAAGCCGATGGCTTTGGCCAGCCGATTGTTACTCAAGCGACCGTCCAGCATCAGCTGGCGAAGAATTTGCTGATCGATGGCATCCATAGAATATTATTTAAAACAAAGCCATTTTTTTAGCAATCTATTTTGTTTGTCGTGTCTATTTCTGAATTTTATTTGGCTTGGCGATTGGATGACTCAAGAGGCGGGCGGTTTAACCAGTAACAGGATGGCGATAACGAGCAGGAGGGCTCCAAATCCTTGTTTTAACCGTTGTGACCCTACTTTTCGGCTCAGGGCAAAGCCCAGTAAACTGCCAATCACGGTCATGGACATCAGGGCATAAAAAATGGGTTTGTACCAGGGCAAGACACTCCAATAGCCCGCCGTGCCCGATACCGCGTTCAGGAAAATAATGAGCAATGAAGTGGCAATGGCCCGCCGTGGTTCTGACCCGTGAATGAGAATCAGGGTTGGCACAATCAGAAAACCGCCGCCCACCCCCACCAGCCCGGTCAAGATCCCAATGGCCACACCCGCCAGCAATAACTTCAGGCCTTTGCCCAGGGTGTTCACCGGATGGTTTATGCCCTCTCCGATCGGCGCGGGGCGATACAAGCGCCACACTGAAAGCAGAATCAAACCGATGAGTAATTTCATCAGCAAGTCCTGGGGAATGAAGGCGGCAAACCGGCTACCCAGCAACGCCCCAAAACTGCCGCCCAGGCCCATCCACAGGGCGGCAGGCAAGTCCACTTCCTGTTTGCGCCAGTATAAAAGCAGGCTGGGCAGCGCCCCCAGAGCCACCAATAACAGGCTGGCTCCCACAGCCTCCCGGAAGGGGAAGTGGAAGGCGTACAGCAGGATCGGGATACTGACCAACGCGCCGCCGCCGCCTAATAACCCGAGAATCAGCCCGATAAACAGGCCCCAGAAAATGATCAAAGTCCACATCATCGGGCGTTAAAAGCCACGTAGTAGTCCAGATTGTCCGGCTTTTCCTCCTTTGCGTAATGGGTCGTCATAAAGTCGATAAACTCGGCTTGGGATGAAATTTGCAAGCGGTGATTGTGCTGGCTGACCACAGAAAGTGGACTGCTTAGGTGGTTGTTATAATCGTGGCCGGGGTGAATGGTGAAATCGTCCGGGAATTGGGCCAGTTGATGAATAGACTGATACTGATGGCCCGCATCACCTCCCGGGAGGTCGGTTCGTCCACAGCTTTTATTAAACAGGCTATCACCAGTGAATAAACGCTTGCCCAGGCGAATGCTGGTCATATCCACGGTGTGCCCGGGCGTGTGCAAGAACTGAAACGTCATGCCACCCAGCGTACGCTGTTCACCGTCTTTCACCCGATCGGTAACAAACTGGGAGGGCGCTTGCTGGTGCATGAGATAAGGCACTTGAAACAGTTCTCTGAGCAACGGGGCGGCGGTGGCGTGTTCGGCATGGGTGTGGGTGTCAATCACCCCGACCAGTCGCAGCTGGTTCTGATCCAGTGTGAGCAGATAGGAGCCGAGTATTTCCAGATCGGGATCGATCAAGACCACGGCTTTGCTTTGCGGGTTGAGAATGAAGTAGGACAAATTGCCTTCTCCGCTCCAGATTGGATGAATTTCCGCCTGTTCCTCGAAAAAAACGTCCACCGCAAAGTGCTGGTATTGCAGGGGCACATACGGGTGAATGCTTTGTTTGGGAGAAATTTTCGTTTGAGACATGATGAGAACTCCTTAACGTTGCATTGGCTAGCGCTTCGGGTCGGACTAGGCAGCCCTTGGCTTTTTAATTCAGCGCAGGCTACAGTGGGTGGGCGCTGGCTGATTGGAGCCGAGTTGGTTCCAGGGCATTTTACCCAGGATTTGGGCCATCATGCAGGTGTTGGTCAGCCCGGCGATCAGCATGCCAGTTCCGGCAATCAGGGCAAGAAACCACAGCGGCTGATACAAAGTCCCGGTCAGCACCAGAATGCCCACGATGATTTGCACCTGCTGCATGATGCTATAGCCTTTTCTCAACGAGAGGGTTTCCCGGCGGGCGGCTTTCCATCCTTGCAAGCCCCCTTCCAGCAGCCGCACATTCTGAAGACCCAAGGTTTGCAATTGTTGATAGGCCTGGCTGGCCCGGTTGCCGCTCCGGCAACTCAGAATGATTTCCGGTTGTCCCGCCAACCGTTCCGCCGAAGCGGAGAGTGTCGGCAGGGGGATATTGACGGAGCCCGGAATATGCTCTTGGGCGAATTCATCCGGGGTGCGCACGTCTACAATTAATCCGATTTTCTCAGCAGGGATTTGTTCCGCTGTATAGCGCTGAATCTCGTTCATTTTCAGGGTTCCTTTGCGTTGGGGATGGGTGTTTACACGGGTAGTTCGGGACAGTAAATGCGCTGAAGCAGGAAAAGGAGCTCCAGCAGACGTTCATCCTTGATGCGGTAAAACACCTGGGTACCCTCACGACGGGCCACCAGAATTTCTTTGTCTCGCAGGGTGGCCAGGTGCGTTGACATATTGGATTGAGAGGTTCCCACCGCTGCTTCCAGGGCTTGTACACTCTGTTCGCCGTCTTTCAGCACGCACAAAATGGCCAGACGGATTGGATTGGACAAGGCCTTCAGGCAGCGACTGGCTTTTTCTATTTTTTCTAGATCCATACTGTGAGTCCTTGGATAAATTCTTTTATCTAAATATCAGGATATCATGATATTTAAATCTTTCAAGGTCAGAATTCCAAAGCCAGGCAAAAATAAGGCAAGCAGGGCATGACCCTAACCTACCCAACCGGGTAACGGCATAAATTAGCCTTTACGAAGTGAAGAGAAGTGTTAAAATTCAACACAACTTTCGCCACCGGGCAAACCCGGATTTGATCTTTGAATTTGATCGTTTGAATGTCGAAAGACAGAGACATAGAGAGAGAGAAAAAGAGAGAGAGAAGAGAGACCCGCCGTGATGGCGTTTTCTCTGTAGACCAACATCGGATTTGTAGACAGCAGTAGGAGGGGAGTCAATGATGATACCAATGAACTGGACTGGTTACTGGCAAAGCGCTCTGGGTAAAGTGACCTACTTGTTACTAGGGACATGCGTGTGCCTGGGCGTGCCCTCAAACCCCGATGCCCTGGCCGCAAGTCCGCCCGCCAAGGTACCGGCAAAACCCGCGGCCAAGACCGGGGAAATGGTCAAAACGGTGAAGAAGACCGTTGAAACCGAAACGCACAAGGCACAGGAAGCCATGCGGAAATTGGCCAGCCCGGCCATGAAAAAGGAGCAGAACCCACAGGTTTCCCAGTGGGCCAACGACGCGGTGAAGAAGATTGAAGCCGCCCAGTCCTCCATAAATAATAACCAGCTGCCTGAGGCCAAGCGTCAATTAACCGAGGCCCAGACTTTACTGGATCAAATCCAGCAAAGCGAGCCGACTGGTAAAGCGATCAATCGGGTGGAAACGACCCGTAAACAGCTTGAAGCCGGACAGATAAACACGGATCAGGACTTGGCCCCCCTGGAACAGGAAATCGTCGAGTTTGAAACGGTGGCCCCGGTTCCCAAGGCCAAACAGCATTTAAAAATGGCCAAGCAAAGCCTTCAGGAGAAAAATAAGGCCAATGCCCACGTGCATCTGGCAGACGTGGAGAGTCAGTTGATTTACGCGGAAGCGAATCTTCCTGTGTCTCGAACCAAGCAGGAGGTGCTGGGAGCCCAAACCTTGCTGGAGCAGGGAAAAGCCAAGGAAGCCCACAAGTTGCTGACGGACTCCTTGCAACACATTCAGTCTTTGGCGACGGAGACGAACAAAGCCACACCCCTGAAAGAGCCATCCGCCGTGCCTGCCCCGTAGCAAAAAAACGGTTTTCATTCGTCAAAACCAATCGACACCGCTCGGGTGCATCGGTTGGTTTTGGCTATTGAGGGGAAAATCGGAAAACAGCCCGCCGCTTTAGCGAAGAAGTTTGACGAAGGGACAGGAATCGAGGCCCTTGCTTGCCCTTTTTTATAGTGTTGTTCCGCACAGGTCTCGGACGCTAAAAAGGTCACCGGGGCCTGCCGCGTCCATGTTTTGTCCCAGTGCCCTTGAGGCAATTTACCCTTGAGTGGGGGGGGGCGGTGGTTTCTGAGCCGGGGGAAGCGCTTGCGGAATCACCCGTTTTCCAATAAAGTGGAGGTATATCCAATGGAATGGCCTGGGGGGCCGTTTTTTCAGAGTCTTCATTGAACGTTGAGACTGAGTTAGGAAGAGGGTCGCCATGAAAATCGTGGTTTTTATCAAACAGGTTTTGGACAATACCAAGTTAAAGTTCAGTGATGGCAAGCCGGTGTTGGAAGGGGTTCCCATGATGATCAACCCCTTTGATGAATACGCGTTGGAAACCGCTTTGCGCCTGAAGGAACAAGCCGGAGCGGAGGCCTCGGTCACCGTGTTGACCCTGGGCAGCCCTAACGCCAAAGACGTTATTAAAAAAGCCATTGCCGCCGGTGCGGACGCCGCCTTTTTGCTTTCCGATGAAGCGCTGAACGATGGCGACAGTCTTTCTACGGCACGGGCTTTGGCTCAGGGGGTTCAAGCCTTTGTCCCGGATGCCCGAATTTTGGTATTTGGGCAGGTGGCCCTGGATGACGCCGCCGGACAGGTCGGTCCCATGGTGGCTGAATTGTTGAATTTCCCCAGCGTGACCAGTGGTAAGGACGCCAAACTGGAAGGCGCCAGTTTAACCGTACTGCGAGAAACGGAACGGGGCACGGAGACGGTTTCCCTTCAGTTGCCCGCCGTGGCTTGCATGATGAAATGCGATTACGAGTTGCGCAGTTCCAATATTAAAGGGGTGATGAAGGCCAATAAAACCGAGATTCCTATCAAGGCGCTGGCGGATTTGGGTCTGGAACCGGCCCTGGTTGGGGCGGCCGGTTCTACCACACAGGTTTTGAAAACCTGGCAACGTCCGGCCAAAGCGGGCGGAAAAGTGGTGGATGGCAGCGATCCGGCTGTGGCCATCAACCAGTTGCTGGATTACCTGAAAGAAGTCAAGGTGCTGTAAACCGTTGTGCGTTTCAGGGGAACAACCGTGTTTTAAGCCTGTATTTCAATGAGACAGAGGATGGCGAAATGAGTGAATTTCAAGGCGTATGGGTCATTGCCGAGTTGACCGCCGATGGTCAGTTGACCGAGTCAAGCCAGGAGCTTTTGACCCCGGCTCGTCGCCTGGGGGACAAGTTGGGTCAGCCGGTGACCGGGATTTTGATTTGTGGGGGGCAGGTTTGCCACAATGCCCAGCAAACCCTGGGACAGTTGGGGGCCAATCGGGTCATTTGCCTCAATCATGAGCGTTTGGGCGAATACAATGTCGACGCTTATACGGCGGCTGTATCGGCCCTGATTACCGAGCGAAAGCCCAACGTGGTGTTGGCCGGTGTTTCATCCAGTGTGGTGGATTATATGCCGCGTGTGGCCGTGCGTTGCGGCGGCAGCCTGATTACCCAGGCCAGTGATCTGGATTTGAACGCACAGGGGAAAGTAGAAGTCACCCGGGCTTGCTATGCGGAAGGCTTATTGTCCAGTGTCACGGCCAAGGCGTTTCCCCAGTTGATTACGGTGAAGAAAAAAGCGTTTCCCAAGCCGGTGCCCAATGCCGCTGTGAACCCTGAAGTGGAGAACGTGACGCCGGACTTGAGCGCTGTGCCGGATCGGGTGAAGCTGGTAAGTGTTGAGCAGTCTGAGGCCAAAGGGGCCAAGAAACTGGAAGATGCGGAAATTATCGTTTCCGGTGGCCGTGGCTTGAAGGAATCGACCAACTTCCAGGTGGTGGAAGAACTGGCCGAGGCCTTGGGGGCAGCGGTAGGCGCCTCTCGTGCGGTGGTGGATGCCGGTTGGCGTCCGCACTCCGAGCAGGTTGGGCAAACGGGCAAAACGGTCAGCCCCAAGGTGTATTTTGCCCTGGGCATTTCCGGGGCCATTCAGCACCTGGTCGGTATGAATACCAGTCAGCTGATTATCGCCATCAACCGGGATGAAAACGCCCCTATTTTTAAATCGGCGGATTTTGGCATTGTGGGCGACGCCCTGACCATTGTGCCTGAACTCACCCGGGTCATCCGTCAGCAAAACCTGAGCCTGCACGGGTCATAAGTACCATTGCCGTACTCACCCTTCTAGCCCTTTTTCCAGCCCTTTTTCAATCTTATTTCAGGTGGTGGAAAAAGGGCTTGGGGTTGAGTGCCGGTTGCTCGCACAATGCTCGGCTGACACAAAATTCCAGACACCCTTTACAATAAAGATAGAGGCGTTTTGTCAGGGGCAGTCGGGTTCGGTTATGTTGAGTACGGTAAGGTGAGCGTTGAGATGACCATTAAGCAGTTCGCAGCCGGTGAGATCATTATTGCGGAAGGTACCTACGGGGCCCAAACTTTTCTCATCCAGCAAGGTCAGGTGCTGATCTGCAAGGAAACCGGCGGCACCAACCGCATCCCCATCACGGTTTTAAAAGCGGGTGAAGTGTTTGGGGAAATGTACCTGTTTGACGATACCGGTTTTCGTACGGCCTCCGTGGTGGCCCAAACGGCTGTTACTCTGGAAGTGATTCCCCGGGAGAAGATGGAGGCATTTCTGGCCCAGACTCCGCCCATTATGCAATCGATGATCAAAACGCTCAGCGCGCGTCTGGCCGAAACCTCCCAGGAAAATTCCATTTTGAAATATCGTATGAGCCATCCCTTGAGCCGCTTTTTTAATTTTCTCAGGTAAGGTGTTGGCCAAAGGGCGTCCGACTTAAACCAGGGAATGGGCTTTCAGAGGGAGAAGGGTTTACGAACCGGATTTGTGAAGTAAAAAACGGGCCAGCGTTCGCTGACCCGTTTTTATTGCCTTCAGAGAATTTACTGAGGCTGATTCACCTGCACGGTAATGGGTTGATCCAGCTTGATTTCCAGCTTGTCGCCAGAACCGATGGATACTTCCTTCCCTTTCTTGGCAGCCGCGGCGATGGCGCCAGCGCCAGCACCCACAGCGGTACCGTAGACGGCGCCTTTACCTACTTTGCCACCAGACAATGGGCCCATGGCCGTTCCCAGGGCTGCCCCCAGACCGGCGCCCAAGGCAGTGGCCCCAACGGATTTCAGGATGCGGCCTTTGGTGGTGTCTCCCCGTAACATGCCGTCCTCGGTGGCCACGGAGCCTTGAATGACATACCGCTGTCCATCCGGGGTCACGATTTCATTGAAGCTGATATCCATAGTGCCCGGTTTGCCCGTGCGGCCTGCTGGCTCTACCTGAGTGACCTTACCGACAATCTGGCTGCCACTGGGAATAATGACCTGATTGTCGGAACTGAGCAAGGGTTGATCCACGTTCAGCCTTATTTCATCGCCCACTTTGTTCAATTCGGAACTGAGCAAGCCGGTGTTCAGGGTGCCGGTAAACTTGGTGTTGGCTGGAACCGTGGCCACACGACCTTGCAAGGTGGTCGTGCCTCCCTGAGTGGTCATCCCGGTGGAGCCGGTGGTAGTGCCCATCATGGTACCACCTTGTCCGCCAGCCAGGTTCAGGCGAGCCCGCAGGTTTTCCACCATGGCCGCCACTTCGGCCCGGGTGGTGGGAGCCAGCGGCTCAATCTGGTTTCCGGCGTTGGGATCGTTGGCGTAAATGCCGGACATAATGGCCGCAGCGACCCCCGGACGGGCCCAGGCCGGAATAGCAGCGGAATCCCGGTAAGCGCTCAGGGTCTGGTTAATGGCCGCGTCGCTGGGCATGGGAATCCGGGCGGCGTTGCTCAAAATGGCCATGGATTCGGCCCGGCTAATGCTTTTGGCTGGCATGAACTGGCCATTAGGGTAGCCACTGACCAGCCCGGTAGCCCGCACCGTTTCAATGGACGGGTAAGCCCAGTGGCTGGTCGGGACGTCGTTAAACGTCTGGCTGCCGGTCGCGTTGATGTTCAGGCTGAGGGCCTTCACCATCATGGCCGAGAACTCGGCCCGGGTAATGAGGCCTTCCGGGCGAAAAGTGCCGTCAGGGTAGCCGGTTAAAATGCCCTGACTGGACAGGCTTTGAATGGCGTTTTGAGCCCAGTGGGACTGGCTATCGGCGAAAAAGGCCGCCATGGCCGAAAGGGGCATGGCCGCCAGTTGCAGGGTTAAAGCCAGTGTTACGATTTTGGTTTGAGTGTTCATTCGGAAGAATCTCCTTGACGATTCAATAACAATAAACAGTAACGGATTCCGTAAAACAGTTGCATGTCTGGCAGGAAGGCGGACGCCATCCCTGTGGGTCATCATCGTACTTCCCTGATCTTTTGGATTGGGGTCTGATTGGTGTCTCCACCCTGCCAAACGGTACAGCACTCATTCTCTTTTTGGGGAGGCTCCAGTTTCAGAAAGCGACAGGTTCTTCAAACCAGTTTCTCTCTATTGGGAAGGTTTGAAGATTGGGGGCTTTCATATTAAGGCGTTCGCTGGACTGTGCGTACCTGCTTATACGTTCTACCTTAGTACGTTCAACAAGCTAAAAAGTTTCATTTATCACTACTACATTCCGATCTTAGCACAGTGCGGCTGTTGTATTGAATCATTGTTAAAAAAGCGTGTTCTTCCACAAAATCAACCCGTTTTACCGCTCGGCTTTCCAGGGTTAAAATAAAGGTTAGCGGAACCATAAGCAGTTTTTATCGTCCTGCTTGCCGTGTACAGAAATTGTCCGTGAATGCGTTGATGCAAGTTTTGTTGATACACGTTTTAAAGAAAGAGGGATCCCCATGATGAAACGGATGGCTTTAAACCCCATGAAGAGAACCCATACTGCCCTGGCTGTTTTGGGCTGCTTGCTGGTGAGTTCTCTAAGCGCAAGCGCTCTGGCTGAAGATGTATGGAGAAAACCGGTAGTCAAGCAGGGGGTGGTTGGCGCCGCCGCCGGGGCAGCCGTGGGAGCCCTGTCGGATCGCAGTTCCGTGGGCAAAGGGGCTGTGACGGGCGCTGCCGTGGGCGTGGGTACCGGCCTGATGACCCAGTCCAGATTTCTGAGGGATAAACCCTTGCTGCGCAACGCCGCTCAGGGTGCTGTCATTGGGACGGGGGCCAGTTACGTGACCGGTAAAAGCAAGGTGAAAGGCGCTGCGGTTGGGGCCGGTGGCGGCGCTGGTTACCACTATGTCAAAAAATATCTGGACAAACGATAAAATCCCCTTTGTTCCAAAATGTGATGGCGGACAGGTCGATGGCCTGTCCGCGCCGCTTTTTGCGTTCCCGTGTTTTCAGGCCGGTTCTTCAGTATAGTAACGACTGGAAATTCCGTTTTAAATATTTAAGTCTTAAATGTTTAAATAGTGTGGATGATACCTGGTACGGCCCATGACCCCTATGACCCGCTCTCCGCAAAACGCTGATTTATCCAACACGCTCCTTCCCTATCAGGATGTGGCAACGCTGATGTCGGATTTGACCCGCTGTGGTCAATGCCCCCGATTGGTGGCCTGGCGGGAACTGGTTGCGGAAAGCAAGGTCAAGCGTTACGCCGATCAACTTTACTGGGGGCGGCCCGTGCCCAGTTTGGGCGATCCGAATGCCCGGTTGTTGCTGGTGGGCCTGGCCCCGGCGGCCCATGGCGGAAATCGCACCGGGCGCATGTTTACCGGAGATCGCAGTGGGGATTGGCTCTATCGGGCCTTGCACAAAGCGGGGTTTGCCAATCAGCCTGAATCCACCTGTCTGTCCGACGGGTTATACCTCAAGGATTGTTACATCACAGCGGTGGCCCATTGCGCACCGCCCGATAATAAACTCTTGCCCGCTGAAATGGCCAGTTGCCGCCCTCACCTGACCACGGAACTGGCCCTGCTGCGCAATGTCAAAGTCATTATCGCCCTGGGCAAAGTGGCCTGGGATGCCATTTTAAAGGAACCGGCCCTTTCCTGGCCCCCAGAAAAAACAAAAACAGAGAAAATAAAAACAGAGAAAACAGAAAAAGCAAAAAAGAGGGAAGCCAAACCGGCCTTTGGCCACGGGCTGGTCTATGAATTAAACGGTGGCCTCACCCTGATTGGCTCGTATCATCCCAGTCAGCAAAATACCTTTACCGGTCGGTTGACGGAACCTATGTTTGATCACGTTTTTGCGCTGGCCCGGAAGCAATTGAACGCTGTTGGCAATCAAACAAGATAAGGCTGCCGGATCTTCAACAAAGCCTGAGAGGGTTCTTGCCGTCTGTGCGAGAGTCCCGTCACAGATCGTGTCACCGGCGTGTTGGAGATTGGCGGGATTCTGTTTCAGGGCTCGCAATATTTGCAGGCAAAATCCCGGCCATCCTCAAATGCGCCGGGAACGATAATTTTTCCCGGTAACCCCACCCCGGACAGGCTTTTGTGAATAAGTTTTCGCCACACCGGATGACGATCCATCCCCAATACTTCCCCGGGATGCACCACAATACGATCGCCCCGGCGGTTGGTCAGGCGAATGCTTCGGGCGTCTACCGCCTCCCAGCGGCAGGCTTTGCACACCCGGTTTTCAGTCAGGTAGATGTCTTTATATTCCTCTGCATATTCCTCCGCTCGGGCCGCTGGTTGGGCCAGCCCCACCCAGAGTAGCAGCATCATTAAAAAGGACTTCTGTCCTAAATTGTGAAGGCAGGCATTGAGCATGCCCTTGCTATCGACCGGAATACTTGCAACTTGAATTCCCGATTTTCAGGGCGGAAAAAGCGCACTTTGCATCATTTCTGAACCGTTGGTGACGCCGACCCCCTCAGTCAACGGGCATAGTGGTTCGAAATTAAAGTTTTTGGTGGAGTGTGCGATATACAAATCATCCCTTCAAGGTATATGAATGACCCCTTGTTGAGAAGGCAGGCAGCAGCCAGGCGTTGGGAACTGCGCCCCATTCACCCGGCTTAAATGGTAAGAAGGAGTTTGCTCTATGGCTTACACGACCCGGTCTATCCATCCCGAAGTGCGTATTATCGATGGTGAAGTGGTAACCAATACTCACAATATGGCCTGGGTGTTCAAGCTGGATCATGAGCAATTATTAAGAGACATTGAGCAACTTTGGTGCAGCAAGGCGTTTAAAGAGCAGAACTTCTTCAAGGTTAGCTACACCGATCCCGAAGGGGTCTTGCAGGAGATGTACCGGGTGAAGCGGGATGGCTTTGTGTTGTTGGCCCGGGGGCTTCAGGGGGAAAAGCAGGAAGCGCAGAAGCAAGTTTACATGGAATGCTTCCAGCATCAGGAAGAAGTCCTGACCAGTGATGACCCCAAGCACAAGAACCCCTTCCTGCAATGGAGCCAGCTGGATCTGATGAAAATGCAGGCATCCATTGAGGCAGAGCGGCGTATTATGAACGGCGCCCATTATTGAAACAAAAAAAGCCCTGATTCAGAGCTTTTTAAAAAAATATGGTGGGCGCTGACGGACTCGAACCGCCGACCCTCTCGGTGTAAACGAGACGCTCTACCAACTGAGCTAAGCGCCCGTCTGCTGACGGACTTTATTTATACCCAAAGCAGTTCAGCGGGTCAACAGAAAATATCGGAGCGCTGACCCTTTACCTTTGGCCCGACGCCTGGCCGCTTTCCCCGGCTGGGGTCGTTGGAATAGCAAGCGCTTCCCGCTCCGTGACGATCCAGTGGGCCGGTTGATCCCAGGGATCTTGAGGCAGGCTGTCCAGCAATAAATCCTCGGGCACGGCGCCCAGCAGCAGGCAGTGTCGTCCGGCTTGCCGGGCAGCTTCCAGAAATCGATCGTAATAGCCTTTTCCATACCCCAGCCGGAACCCTTGGCGATCAAACAGCAAGCCGGGTAAAATCAGGCAATCATCCGGGCGCAGATCAGGCGGAAGAACGGGGCGATCTGTGCTTTTTTGCCCCACTGGCTCCAAAGTCCCGTAAGGGCCTGACCGAAGCTGATCGATATCGGGGCACGGCAGAAAGTGCATATTCTGTTCCGGTCGCACCACCGGCAAAAACCATTCTTTGTCCGGGCACTGATGAAACAGGGGGCGTAAATCCACTTCGTTCCTGATGGGGTAATAAAAAAAAATCCGTGGAGCGGAGCGAAACCCTGCCAGGCCCATTATTTGCTGACCGATTTGTTCGCTGAGGCGGGAAATGGGTAACTGCTCTCTGCGATTCAATGCGTGTTTGCGCAGGGCCGCTTTGCTGAGGTTGGCGGAGGGTAAATCGCTCATCTGTAAAGCTTTCAGGCTGAAAATTAAAGTTTTGCCGAAGGGGGCCGATAATCCTGATTAAGTGAAAAAGCCCGGAGGCTCCTCACCCTTTATGATAAACGATCGTAACCAATTCTGTTTCCGTCTCAAGCAAGCCCGACAGGAAGCAAAGCTCAAACAGGAAGTGGTGGCCCGTTACCTGCAAATCCCTACCTCGGCGGTTTCCTCGTTTGAGTCGGGCAGTCGAAAACTGGACGCGCTGGAACTCTATATGCTCTCCAAGCTGTACAAAAAACCCATGGAGTGGTTTTTTAACGAGCGACCCGATTATATGTTCATTGCCAATCGGGCTCAGGGGGATGCAGACGATCCTTTAATCGCTGAGTGCTTCAAGTTGCTGAAAAGCGCCCCCAAACACTTGCAAAAAAGTGCCGCCTACGGTGTCATTGGCTTTTTGAGCGAGCGCTAAGCGCCTCTGCCTCAAGCAAAATCCTCGTATCTGGCTTTCTCAAGTGGCGTTTCTACACCCAATAGGGGAAATACACCCTCATTCATCCCCGTCTTTAACCCACATCCAGCAACCTATGCTATATTGATCTAATCTGGAACGAGTGTTGGAGTGTGGCAGCGAATTCATGACGGTAAGTCCCAGTAAGAAAAAACCGGTCTATGCGGCTTTGTCTATCACGCATCAGGCCGTTGAGCTGGTTGTCTTTTCCCCAAAAAACCTGTCGATCGAGCAGTCCTTCTCCATTGGCCTGCCAGCAGGGGTGATTGACCCGGATTTGGATTTGGTTGCGGATAGCGCCACCTTGAAAGAGGCTCTCAAGCAGCTTTTCAAGAGCGCTCGTCCCAAGGTTTCCGAAGTGCATTTGTCAGTACCCGCAACGTTGCTGCGTTTGGTGGAAATGCCCAAGTCGCTGGACGCCGCTGGGCTTTACCTGTCGCTATCCAGCGAGGCGGAACGATACAAGGCTTTTGACAACACCGAAGCGGTGGTTGACTTTTTTATTGTGAATAACTCCCAGTTGCCTTCCAACATGCAGCAGCTGATGTTGGGCGCCATTCGCAGCGATGTGCTGGCCACCTATCAGCAGTGTTTTAAAGAAGCCAGGGTCAAAATCCACAGTGTGGGGCTGGAGCCGTTGAATGTGCTTCGGGGCATGGCAGGTACCGGTGTCCTGGACAGCCTGGTGCAGCAGGTAGGAACCGACGCCCATTGGGGCATGATTCTGGCTGACCCCACCCATGTCCGTTTTTCTCTCTGGCAATGCGATCAATTGCTGGAGTTCCGGGAGCTGGCCATGGATACCCGCAACTTTGCCACCGGGGCCAGCGATACCATGCTGGTGGAGGACTTGCTGGAAGAGATTCGTCGGACGACCAAGACCCTTCAGCCAGTCTTGTGGATGACCCAGAATATTCCCGCCCCATTGTGCGACGCCCTGTCCGGGCATCTGGAATGCCCGGTGCGCAGCGTGCCGCTGGGTACAGCCATCAATATGACCCAACCGGTCAGTTTGGCCGGTATTGGGGCGGCGATGAGTTCGGTGGTTCCCTTTCCTTTTGATTTGAATATCCTGGAAGGTACCAGATCCCTGAGCAGTCCGACCGCCGGAAGTTCTAAAATGGCATCCGGTGGCCTGGAGACCAGTGGCGGAGGCCCGTCCTGGTTGATTCCGGCGGGTCTAGCCTCAGTGGTTTTGGGTGGTTTGCTCAGCGCGGCGCTGTGGTTACTGGCCGTTAGCGTGGCTAGCCAGGTGCCCGGCGTGCAGTCCAAAGTGGATGGCTTGAAAGTGGAAGTGTCCGGCTTGCAGAGTCGTCAGGCGGAATTAAAGCGCAAGGCGGAGCTGGATCAGACTCTGATTCAAATATTGCAGACGGCCAAAATTCGGAATTTTGTGTATGTTGCCCTAGCCGATGATTTAAAACGAAAAACGCCCGCCCAAATCTGGATTCAATCCCTGGAGGTGAAGGACGGGTTGACGCTGACGGGCAAGGCCCTTAATCATAAGGCGGTGATCCAGTTCGCCAAGAGTTTTGACGCGGCCCCCTATACCAAAGCCGTTTTAATCGATTCCATTATGGAAGGTACCTTGGGGCCCAATCTGGTGTATGACTTTAAAATCAGCGGCGGGGTCAATCTGGACAAGTCCTTGTTGCCGTCAGCACCGCCGCCCCCGGCTTCCGCTCCGGAGGCCAAACCGAACATCTCAGGAGCTTGAGACAGAATGGCCTTGAAACAGTCTGAAAAAACCTTGGTTGGGGTTGCCATGATTGCAGCCGGTATCGCTTTGGTGGTCGGTGTGGGCTTACCGCAATACGATGCTTACAATGCCAGCAATACCGAATTGACCACTTTAAAGGATGAAATCATCAGTCTGGAATCCCAAAAGACCACTTTGGCCGCCCAGATTAGAATTTTGGAGCAAAACACCGATATTCCTTCCGACATTAAAGTGAAAACTTTTACCGCGGATACCCGTGAGCGGGCGATTAAACAAATGCTGGATCAAGCGGTGGAGCTGGCCTCTGGCACCGGCAATGTGTTTATCAGCCTGTCCCCCGTGGAGGTAGACCCCCTGACCAACACGGCAGAGGCCGCAAATCCTGAGGGTCAGCAAGGGGACGCTGCGGCAGGGCAGAACCAGGAAGCCACGGCGCCGGATGCCGGTGCGAACGCTTCTTCCGGCGATTCGGGTGAGAGCAAGGAGCCCCCACCGCCTCCCGCTCCCACGCTCAGCACCTTCGGCTACGAGTTGGCCGTGCGGGGCACATACGATACCATCCAGAAATTCCTGCAAGCGATGACCCAACAGAAAGAATTAATGGAAGTGCTGCAAGTGACTTTGGAAAACGAGGCGAACGCGTCCTCCGGCAGTGCGTCCAGCAGTAACTCGACATTGGCCAGCAGCAAAGCCCCCATTAAGTTGACGGCCACGCTCCGTTTGGCCATGCAGCAAGTGGAGCCCTGAAAAAACCCCACAAAATAAAAACCTGTAACATTGCTGCTACAGGGTTGGACATAGGCTGGGTTGAAATCTGATTGATGGAGAACACGAAGCGTCGCTGTTCCGAATCAACCAAAATTCTATGTGGGAGTGTTTAATGAATACCGGGTATTGGATGTCTCGTTAGCCTCTCTGTTTTAATAAAAACAAAAAAACTCACAGGATTGCCGCCCGATTTATAAAGTTTAACAATTTCCATAGAAACCCTATATCACTCTTATTTCACGGGTAGTCTGCGCAGATAGACAAAAAAAACCACCAGAGCGTGGCTCTAGCGGTACAAGGTGTGTCCAGTGGAAAACGGTGTTAAAAATCAATCCAGTGGCTGTGCCAGGGGTAACAGCGCCATTTTGAGCAGCCGGGCTTTGGACCGTGCTTTTTGGCGTTGTTCCGACAGGCGGGCCAGGATATGGCTGTAGCAGCTCAACAGATACTCATGCTCTTCCTTGGGGAGGCGACCTTCACCACTGCGCAACAGAAGCTGGGCTTGCCGGTACTTTTTGAGCCGTAACAGCAAAACAATATTCTGATCGTACAGGCTGGGTAGCAAAAAATACTGGTGGGGGCGAATCTGCGCAAAGGCCCGCACGCAACAGCCCAGGGCTTCCCGATATTTGCCCAGGGCATCCAGCACACCGGCTTGGGAAATCAGGGCCTCCACGCTGTCCGGGTTTATGGACAGCGCCAGATTGAAAGTTTCCAGCGCCTCCTGATCCCGGTTCAGGCAGTACAAAATATCGCCGCGCAACACCAGGGCCCGCATGTCGTGTGGTTCCAGTTCCAGCGTTTTTTCCACCATGCCCAGGGCCGACTCGTAATCGCCTTCGTAAATAAACAAATCCCCGGCAGTTTTTAAGTACCGTTCTGCCGAAAAATTAAGAACCTTGCTTAAAAAATTCATCCTGGCCACAACCCTCACTCTCCAATGAAACCGGTCATTCCGTTTCCAATCCAAATTGGCAATATCAAGCTGATTCCTGTAATCCATCTTAGCAAACCACACGCTTTTGACACGACCGATATTTACTGAAAAGGGCCCTAAAGGTGCGCTCAGCCTGGCCTCAATTACTCTTAAATTCCTGTAATCATTTATTTGTGTATGCTACAAGGAGACTAGGGCATCAAAGCCTTGGCTGAATGGCCAAGCTGGAAAGTAATAAATCGTAACAATTTAATTTAATTCTTAAAGAGGGTGAGCCAGGGGTTTTGTTCCCAGACCACCGATTGTGAGCAACCCGGCAGACCCCACCTTTCAAATTTGATCTCAAATTGATCTCAAGAATTTGGGGGAAGTGGCCGATAGGGAAATCACGCAAGATGAAATCAATGAATGCGCGTTAATTCCAATCGAACGGGTTCCATTTTTATGCCGATTGTTGGTCAACAGACTGGTAGACAACACTGCGTCCATTTCTGGCTGAGTCTGGCCAGTGCTTGCCTGGTGGTCCTGTGTCTCAGCGGGGCCCTTAGCCCCCAGGCCATGGCCCAGCGGGCAACCCTGCGGGGAGCCGCCTCCTATACCCAGGATGAAATTGAGCTGCCGCTGCCCAACTATTACACCCGGCCCTATTATCCCAACAGCGCTACCATTCAACGCGCTGATCGCTACGCGGCCCAGTTTAAGCTGAAGGCTGCCGAACGTTTATACAACGAGATTCTGGATCAAAATCCCCGTTCGGCGGCGGGTTGGAACGGCTTGGGAAAAGTGGCCTTTTATAAAACCACCTCCTCCAACCAAAACCTGCGGGATGAGCAGGAGCGTTTGCGAGCTGAGGCCCGGCAGGCTTTCCTCACCGCCCTGCGCTACCAGCCCGGTTACGTGGAAGCCCAGGTCAATCTGGCCCGGGTGTTAATGGAAGAGGGCCGCATGAGTGAGGCCGGGGAATGGTTGCAGAAAGCCTTATGGTTTGGCCCTCGGGATTACAGGACTCTGGCCGGGCAGGGTGAGTGGCTGGTCCGAAAAGAGCGTTACGATGAGGCGGTTCCCTACCTTCGGCGATCCATTCAGCTGAATTCAGCGGGAGATACCGCCCACTACTTTTTAGGAACCGCTTACGCGGCCTTGAACCGTGAGGATGAGGCCCTGGAGCAGTTGCAGACCACCATCTGGCTGAATCCCAATCACGCCCCCGCCCATTACCAAATGGCACGGATCTACCAAAAACAGGGCAACGGGGCGGCTGCGGTGGAGCATTACCAGACCGCCCTGCATTTAAAGCCTGAATTATACCCGGCCCGGGAACAACTGGCCAAATATCTGGAGGACAAGGGCGATGTCAGCCAGGCCCTTTTCCACTGGAAGCGGTTGCAGGAATCCTATCCGGGCGATTGGGAGATGACCCAGCGTATTGCCCGCTTGTCCATCAAGAACCAGCAGCCCGATGTGGCCATTGCCCAATATCGGGACTGGATTAAGAATCATCCCGGCGATACCCAGCGGGCCGAAACGGGCATCTCTGTTGCCAAAACGGAGCTGGCCAGGCTGAAACTGCGGGATTCCGATTTGATTAGCCAGGGCGAGGCCAAGCGCTACGTGGATCAGGCCCTGAATTACCAGCCCAACAATTTTGAGGCCCGCATGCTCAGCGCCAAGCTGGATCGGGAAATGGGCGGGGCCAAGTCCCCCATCGCCGGCAAGGACCCTGGCATGGTGGACGTGGCTTTGCGGCAACCCAGCCAGCAGCCCTACCAGTCCTTTGAGCAGGGACGGATGTGGCTGGCTCGCTATCAGTTTGGCCAGGCCGAAACCGCCTTCCGTGAGGCGCGCCGGGTGGGTGAAGGCAACCGGAACGATATGGTCTTTGGCGAGTTGTTCCTGAATATGGGCCTGCCGGAGCTGGCTCAGGAGTGCTTCCGCAAAGTGCTGATTAGCCAACCGGGCAATGCCTCGGCGCAAATGGGCACTTACAAGGCCAGGGAGGCCCAGATGAAATCCCGGGAGTTGATGGCTGAAGCGTTGGACATCAGCAATCGTGAGAACTGGACGGTATCCATTGATAAGCTGGAACGGGCCCTCTCCCAGAACATCAAGAACGCCGAAGCCCATTACCGGCTGGGCCAGCTGTACGAAAAAACTCGCCAATACGCCAAGGCCGCGGATCATTATTACGCCTACATCAACCTGGCCCCGCAGGGGGATTGGGTAGATACGGCCAAATCCCGCATTGGCAAGCTGACCGAGAAAATGGCCCGGAACGCCTACGGCAATCCCTCCTGAACCCCTTGAAACTACCATGAGGGCAGGGGCGTACTGAACTTGTGCTGCCGGTTGGCTGTGCTTTTTCTTTCAAAGTTTCTGGTTTTAGGCTATAATTTCCTCTGTTTTAAGGAGCGGATACCATTTTCTTGTCAGCGTCCTGCTGCATTCCCATTGCGGTGTCCGAGTCCCCAGTTACTCAGATTTTTAAAATGATCGGCTCGCTCAATGAGTCTCTTCTCAAAGCCTGTCAAGGCAAGTTCAACCGGGCAAACTCCTCAGTCTTGTCAAACGCCACAGACGATTGATAAGGCAAGCGATAAAGCGATTAACAAGCGGTTTCTTGAGGAAGAAATTCTGCCCCATATTTTTAAACCGGCCCGCTATCTGGGGCTGGAGCAAGGCACGTATCACAAGTCCTTTGACCGGGCGGCGGTGCGTATGGCGGTCGCCTTCCCCGATCTCTACGAGATCGGTTTCTCCAACTACGCCTTAAAAATGCTTTATTCGCTGGTCAACCAGCAGCCGGATTACATGTGCGATCGGGTGTATGCCCCCGCCCCGGACTTCAAGGAGAAAATTCTGGCCCACCAGCTGCCACTGTATGGGGTGGAGAGCTTTGTACCCTTGAAACACTTTGATGTGCTGGCGTTTTCCCTGCAATACGAGCTGAACTACACCACGATTTTTGGGCTTCTGGAAACCGCCCAGATCCCATTCCGCAGTGCCGATCGGCAGAGTGAGGCTTACCCGTTACTCATCGCCGGGGGGCCGGGCAGCGCCAACCCCATGCCGCTGGCCCCGTTCTTCGATGCCTTTATCATTGGCGATGGGGAAGAAGTCCTTCTGGAGGCCCTGGGCACCATTCGGGAAGGCAAGAAAGAGCGCTTGTCCAAAGCCGAATTGCTGAAGCGATTGGGCCAACTAGAAGGCCTCTACATTCCGGGCGTGACCGAAAAAGCCTATAAACGGATTGTGGATATCGCTGAAAACCCGGTGGATGTGGCCCCTCTGATTCCCCTGATTGGGGCGGTGCATGATCGCATCACTGTGGAGGCCCGTCGGGGCTGCGATCGCATGTGCCGATTCTGCCAGCCCTGCTTTATTAACCTGCCTGTGCGGGAGCAGAGCATTGAAAACATTAAGCACTCGGCCTTGAAGGAAATTCAAAAGACCGGCTATGAAGAGTGTTCGTTGCTTTCCCTGTCCATTGCGGACTACTCCTACTTCAAACCGCTGATTCTGGAAGTGGCGGAAGCCTTGGCCGAAGAGAACGTGTCCTTGTCCTTGCCCAGCCAACGCGCGGATCGCTTTAGCCTGGACGTGGCCGAGGCTGTGCAAAGCATTCGCAAAAGCACCCTGACTTTCGCCCCGGAGGCGGGAACGGCTCGCTTGCGGGATGTGATTAACAAAAACCTGACCGATACCGAGATCATGAACGCGGTCACCACCGCTTACCGGGCCGGTTGGAACAAGGTCAAGCTATATTTTATGATTGGCCTGCCCACCGAAACGCACGAGGATCTCGACGGCATCGTGGATCTCATCCGCCGCTTGCAGCAAGCCTGCCTGGACATCAAGCGGGAACCGGGCTTGTCCATGAAAAATTTTCTGGACATCAACGTCACCCTGTCGAATTTTGTGCCCAAGCCGCACACGCCCTTCCAATGGTTCCCGCAGGACACCATGGAGCAGCTGTACCACAAGATCGAGTACCTGAAGGACAAGTTCAAACCGTTCAAAGGGGTCAAGCTGAACTTTACCGATCCTGAAATCAGCAAGCTGGAAGCGGTCATTTCCAGAGCGGGGACGGAACTGGCTGATGTGATTGAGGCGGCCTATCGTAAAGGTGCTTACCTGGATGCCTGGGATGATTTGAGAAACTTTGACCGTTGGTTTGAGGCCCTGGAAGAAAAGGGCATTCATTACGAAGCCTACACTCGGGATCGGTGCTGCGATTTGGAGGAAGCCCTGCCCTGGGACGTCATTGACGTGGGCTTGACCAAAGCATGGTTGCAGGAAGAGTACCAAAAAGCCACTCAGGCCAGTAGCACCACCCCCTGCTTTGAGACTTGCAGTGTCTGCGGGGTGTGCGGGGCCTATAGCACCTGGCCCAAGTTCATTGAAACGCCCACCTTCAAGAACGTAAAGCGCATCCAGAACACCATGGATCAAGCGTTGGGCGAGACTAACCTGCCCAACGACTCGAAAGACCCGGTGTGCAAGGTGCGCCTGACTCTTCAAAAGCTGGGTGATCTGCGGTTTATCTCGCATCTGGATTGGTTGCGCATGGTTTACCGGGCCATTGCCCGCAGTAAGTTGCCGGTGGCCTACAGCAAGGGCTTTAACCCAAGGCCTAAAATCGGATTTTCGCCAGCCTTGCCTTTGTTCACACAAGCCGAGGCCGAGTACCTGGATATTGAACTGCTGGAGCCTGTTACCGGGATTCGGGAGCGGCTGAACGCATACCTGCCCGCCCAAAGTCAAATTGTTGAGGAGATCATGCTTCCCCTCTCCGTGCCCAGCATTGACAAGAGCATCCAGGCCCTGCGGTATCGGGCAAGTTACTCCACCGGTACGACTTGCACCGATCCACAATCACAGGTTAATATGAGTGAGCGCATTGCGTTTCTGAAATCACAATCGGCTTTGCCAGTCGAAGTCGAAGTGACCCAAAAATCAGGACATCGCAAACGCACCTTAAAAAAAGTTTTAGATTTAGCACCATACCTTGAAACGCTTGAGGTCGACGGAAACGGTCAGGTTTCCTTTACCCTTCGCAGGCTAAAGCCCGAAGGAGCGCGTCAAATCCAATCGGGAGCTTCCCAGCCGGAAAACGCCGACCAGACGAACGGGGTAGAAACGGGAAATGATGACTCAATTAGCCCATCCGCACGGCCTCAAAGTGGCCAGAACGTTGAAGAGAGCGACGTTCTGTCTTTGTCGCCGGTTTTAGAGGCTGGGCCCGGTTCTGTCAAACCCTCCTGGGTGCTGGATTTAATCAATCCGAACGTACAGTGGTCATTGACCCGAACCTGTATTGTCCTGGACGCCAAGAGCAAAGCGAAGCCAGCGGAGCTGATCAACGGTTGCAGCGGGTAATCCAGCGAGATGGCAGAAAGCAGATCCAAAATTTTTCACACAAGATTCTAGACCTATTAAAAGTTTTTTAAATTTTAAGGATTTTAGTCATGGCAAAACGCAAGATTATTATTTCGGAGAACGATAACATCGCCGCCTTAATGGAGGACGATCGGGCCGTGGAATTTATCATCCACCGCGGCGATATGCTGCTGGGGGATGTGTACCTGGCCACCGTGGAAAATATCCTGCCCAGTATTGACGCCGCTTTTGTGAACGTGGGCGGGGACAAGATGGGCTTTTTGCACTCCAGTGACGTACCCGGGAAGGGGGATTTGAAAAATCGCCTGGAACCCAAGCAACAACTGGTGGTGCAGATCATGAAAGAACCCACCGGTCACAAAGGCCCTCGGGTCAGCACCAACATCAGCTTGCCGGGTCGCTTTCTGGTCATGATGCCGGAATCCAAGGGCATTAGTATTTCCCGCAAAATCGTGGAGACCGCCGAGCGTTCTCGCCTGAAGTCCGTGGTCAGCTTGATCAAGCCGCCGGGCGTGGGCGTGATCATCCGCACGGAAGCCTCCAACCAGAAAGAATCCGACATCACGGAAGACTTTGAAACCCTGCTGGAACGCTGGCAGAACATCGTGTCCATGGCCGATACAGCCACCCCGCCCACCTTGCTGTACCGGGATCAGGACTTGCTGTACCGGGTCATCCGGGAAGCGGTGACCGAGGATGTCACCGAGATTGTGGTGGATACCGCCTTCGGCCAGCAACGAGCCCAACAGTTGCTACAAAACTGGAACATGGACAAAGGGGTCAAGGTGACCCACTATCAGGGGAGCCAGCCCATTTTGGTGGGAACCGGTGTAGACAAGGAAATCAAGCTGGCCCTGAACACCAAGGTGCCGCTGCCCAGTGGCGGTTACCTGTACATTCAGCCCACGGAAGCCTTGACCGTGGTGGATGTCAACTCCGGCAAGTTTACCAGCCTGCAATCGCAAGCGGAAACCATCAAGCTGACCAACCTGGAAGCCTGTAAGGAAATCGCCCGTCAGCTGCGTCTGCGCAACATTGGCGGGATGATTATCGTGGACTTTATCGATATGGAGTCCCGGGCCAACCAGTTGACCGTGTTGCAAAGTTTTGAGAACGAGCTGGCCCCGGATAAGTCCAAACCGCAAATCGGGCAATTATCCGATTTGGGACTGGTGGAAATGACCCGCCACCGTCAGGGGCAATCCTTGAGCGAAATTTTTACCCGCCGTTGCCATTCTTGCGGCGGTACCGGGCATGCCCTGGAAGAATTCAGCTGGATGCACGGGGGCGAAGGCGATGGCCGTGGCGGTCGTCATCAGCAAGGGCGCAGCAAATTGCCTACCCGTCAGCCCAACCGTTTGCAGCAATTGCCCAAGCCAGCGGCCTCGCTCAGCAACAAAAAAGACAAAGCACGGGTGGCGCTAGGCAATCTGGCAGAAGTGGCCATCCAGAAAAAGGGTGAGCCCCAGGGCCCCCAATCGACCATCACACCCGGCACGGTGTTGCTGAACAACCTGGCCAGCAAGAAAAATCCGCAGATAGAACAGGAAAGTTGGCTGGAGCATTTCACGGAAAAGCTGAACAAACTGGCTGGGGTCCGTTTATCCGCTGTGGCCAAGTTGTCCTTTATGCCCAACGGCATCAACAGTGTGCTGACCCGCATTAATCCTAAGGCCAATGATATTGTGACCCTGGTGCATTCCATTGAGAACTCCGCCCATATGCCCTTCCTGGAGCGTCGGGATTTGGAAGAGTCGGCTGATTTTGATGAGGACGGCAACGAGGATGCTGGTGATGAAGCGGCTGAGGAATCGGTGGATGAGGTCGAGGAAGTCGCTCCTGAAGGTCGCCTGAAGCCCGGTTTCGCCAACGGTAAGGCCCGTCGGGGCCGCTCTTTGCGGGATGAGGTGGTGTCTGATTTGGCCGAAAGTCAGGCCGAACCGGAAACGGTTGCCGAAGACAGGACAGAAACGCTTGAAGCGCTGGAGCCTGCTGATGTGCTGATGGACGCTGTCGATCCAGAAGAGGACGAGCAGGCTGCCGAGGTGGTTGAAAAACCGCGCCGGGGCCGTGCCATAAAGCGTATCGCCGAGGTGGACGCTGAAATCATTGATGAATTACCGGTCTTGCCGTTGGATTCCGAGCTGTTGAATGAAACAGACGAGGGCGATGAGGAGGAAACAGTGCCCTCCTTGTTGGATGACGCGGATGAGGCCGATGATTTTGAAGACGGTGACGACGAATTTGACGCCGACGAAAGTGGCGGAGGTACTGCTGTTGCTGTGGCGCAATCGGAAGCCGCCAAGAATCGTCGTCGGGGTGGTCGACCTGCCAAGCGCAGCCTGAAGAAGCCGCCCACCAAACGCTAAGCAATCTTAAATCCTATCAAAAAGCCTGAAGTACCCGCTTCAGGCTTTTTAAATGAGAGAGGAAGGATAACCGATGTTGGTGCTGAGGAGCCCCAGTGTCATCCATATTGAATTTAAAAATGGGTCAGTATCCCTTCTCTGTCACTGTTTAAGTACAGCGAGTTAAATATCGATGCGAAGGGGCAATTTCCCCAAAGTAACGCCACGGCCTAGCTGAACTGCACGCGGTTTTTACAAACGGGTTGTGAGGAGATACTGACCTGAAAATTTATGGCTAGAAGTGCATGGCCAACAAGCGTTCCACGTGGTGCCCGCCAATAATGTGTTGCTCCACAATCTCTTCCACGTCATCCGGTTCCACGTTGTAGTACCAAACCCCAGCCGGATAAATCAGCACGGCTGGCCCGATGGCGCACAGACCCACTGAACCGCAGGTCGTTACAATCACGGTGCCTTCCATGGAGCCCCGTTTACCATAAAGGAGACCTTTTTCAGCCAAGACTTCCCAGAATTTGGCCAAGGTGGCCTCACTGTTGTTCTTGCTACAGGAGGTTCCCGTGCAGACAAAAACATGGGTATTGATGTTGGCCTTGGTCACCGGCGCTTTCAGGGCCAGTTCCGTCGGATCCAGTTGTGTTTTCATGGGTAGCACTTCCTCAGGATTCAGTTGTAATCAGTTGAGATAAATAATCGGGCGCGAATGGTGAAGATCAATTATAGTTTAAGCGGAAGCGTTTTATTTCACCGGGATTTCAGCTAAAGTATAAGCCAAAGATGTTTTGAGGTGGAGATTTCCCCATGAGTGATCAGCTGATGAACAAAGAAGCCATTGGTCAGGCCATCGGTCGGATTCCCAGCGGCGTGTTTATTATTACCGCCCAGCGCGGGGATCAGAAAATCGGGATGATGGGGTCCTGGGTGGCGCAGGCTGGATTTGAACCGCCTGTTATTTCCGTGGCCATTCACCCGGAACGGGAAATTTACAAGGTGATTGAGGAAACGGGCCGTTTTAGCGTGAACGTGCTGAGCAACGAAAACATGAACCTGATGAAAGCGTTCTCCCGTTATTCTCCCGATCAATTTAACGAAGTGGCCCATGAGGCAAGTGAAAATGGCCTTGTATTGACCGAAGCGGTGGCCGTGATGCACTGCCGATTTGTGGGCAAATGTACCCTCAGCGAACATCACCTGTTCCTGGGTGAAGTGATTGATGGGGCTTACCTCAACCATGAGCAAGCCCCCATGGTGCATTTGCGTAAATCCGGCTTTAACTACTAACGACTGCTTGTCTGGGCGCTTTTACGACTGAATGGCCATTCATTTGCGGTTGCAAGGAACCACCCTCATTGTGCCGGTCAAAGTGACTCCCAAGGGAAGTCGCAATGAAATTCTGCCCTTTGGGCCAGGGGACGTCTGGGTAAAAGTCAAAGTAACCGCCGCGCCGGAAGATGGGGCGGCCAACACGGCAGTGCGCACCCTGCTGGCCAAGCAGCTAAAGATACCCATCAGTCAGTTGCGACTGATCAGCGGGCATCAAGCGCGCCAGAAACAAGTGGGCATTGATTGTCAGACTGAAGCAGCGCTGAACCGGTTGATAACCCGACTGGCTCAGGCTCTCCAAAGTGATGCCGCAACCTGCTTTGCCCAGGGCGGTGCTTTCTAGCGGATTTTTAAATCCCGGATTGTCCAAACATCCGAATCACTTCCCAGAGCAGGCGGGGTTGGGCGGTGCCGTTTAGCACAAATAACTCCCCCCGTCGGTTGTTGGCCAGGTTGGCTGGGGAAACCCGGGCGTTGTCCAATACGGCATAGGCGGGAGCCCCCTTGATGTGCAATTGGCTCATTAATTTTTGAGTGGCGGCGTTTTTGGTGTTCAGGTGTATGACGTTCAGGTTGGGTCTTCCGCTGATTTCAAAACCGGCCAGATAGGGGCGCATCTCCTGACAGGGCTTGCAGTTGTCGCTTTCAAAGGCCAGCAGCAGCAACTGATTCAGAGGGCGCACCTCCGTGTCTCCAAGCCGGGGAATCTTCAACTCGGTGGGCAATTCAACGGTTTTTAGCTGATCGGTATGGCGCAGCAACTGCTTTTCCAGCACAACGGGAGTAATCAGCTCCTGCATTTTATAGACCGCCTGTCCGTCGGAATTATACAGAACGTAGGTTGGCGTGCCCTTGAGCTGGAAGGAATCCCAGTATTGGCGATTGCTTTCATCGGCCACGTTGATGTGACGAAACACAATCTGGTTGCGCGTTTTTTTCTCCATCACCTTCAGCTTGGGAGCCATCATCTGGCAGGTACCGCAGTAATCGGCGTAAAAGTCCAGCAACACCCACTTCCCTTCAGCGTTCAGCTTAAAGCTGTCGGGAAGCGCTGGGGTATCCGCCCAGGCCGTTAAGCCTGATAACAAACTGAAGAGGCCCAATATCAGCATCATCAGATGCTGAAGATTCCGGCTGGGCAAACCGCGTCTCAAGGCCGTGCGCTGTGTGTGCTGTATGTGAAGAGCTGGATGGGTCACGGGCAAAAATCCCTTGGTTTTTTATGTCTTGTGGGTAAAAACAAAGACTGGCGAAGCGCCGGGCGGAACCGGGGCTGAATCGCTCGCCTGTCGGTGTCTATCCTTTTCTGTTATCATAACATTGAAGTCTGGCTTTATATGCGGGCATACTGTTTTTAAAAGAGGGATATTCCAGACCATGAGCGCTGAACGTCGAGTTCCCCAGTCCAAATCACCGGAAAACAAGGTTTATATTTTTGACACCACCCTGCGGGACGGCGAGCAGTGCCCGGGCGCTTCCCTTAAAAATCATGAGAAACTGCTGATTGCCCGAAAACTGGCTGACTTGAACGTGGATATCATTGAAGCGGGCTTTCCTTTCAGCAGTCCTGGCGATTTTGAGTCGGTCAAGCAGATTGCCACGGAAATTCAGGGGCCCACCATTTGCGGCCTGAGCCGGGCCACCCCGCAGGATATTGAAGCCACCTGGGATGCCGTGCGTCATGCCCAAAAACCCCGCATCCATACCTTTATTGGCACCAGTGACATTCATATTCAGGCCAAATTCAAGAAAACCCGGGAAGAAATTCTGAACATCGCCCGGGACATGGTGGCCCTGGCTGCCGCCAAGTGCCCGGATGTGGAGTTTTCCGCCGAAGACGCAGGCCGTACCGATCCGTTTTACCTGTACAGGGTCATTGAAGCGGTCATTGACGCCGGGGCCAGAACGGTCAATATTCCCGACACGGTGGGTTACACCATCCCGGACGAGTTTGGCCGCTTGATTAAAGGCATCATGACCAACGTACCCAATATCGATAAAGCCATTATCTCCGTCCACTGCCATAACGATTTGGGCTTGGCCACGGCCAATAGCATTGCCGGTATCCAGAACGGGGCCCGGCAAGTGGAATGCACCATCAATGGCATTGGGGAACGGGCTGGCAACGCCGCTATGGAAGAAGTAGTGATGGCCCTGAAGGTGCGCCCGGAGTATTTCGAAGGCGCTTACACCGAGATTGACTCGGTGCATTTTGCCGAGGCCAGCCGAATGGTGTCCGAGTTGACCAGCATGCCGGTGCAGTACAACAAGGCCATTGTGGGACGCAATGCCTTTGCCCACGAGTCAGGCATCCACCAGGACGGCTTTTTAAAGGGCCGATCCACTTATGAGATTATGATGCCCGAGTGGATTGGGCTCAGCGAATCCTACTTGCCGCTGGGGCCCCGTTCGGGTCGGGCGGCGGTCAAAGCCCGGCTGGAAAAGCTGGGCCTCACGGTGCAGGATGCCCAAATGCCCCAGTTCTTTGAGCGGTTTAAGCAGCTGGCCGATGAACAAAAGCGGGTGGAAGATGACGATTTGAAGCGGCTGTATGAGCAAATCCTGGCCAACGCGTAGTTCCGATTCCCCATTACAGACGGAGGAGCTGTCAGGAGATCATCTTCGTGGAAATCCTGATGGGCTTGAAGCCGCTTGTGATGAAAGCGTTTTCCAGCGGGTGGGCCGGAATTGGCACCTGATGGTCTTACCGGGCCTGATCGGCCTGATGGTTTGGATGGTGGCTACTTTGCTGTGGCCGCAACCCCAAGCGGAAATCACCCTGAAGCCCTTGTCGGGTAACACCTTGGCCGATGCTTATTCTCTGCCTGCCGAAGAGTCGTCCATCCCGGATGAAGCGATGGGGACTGCGGATATCAGTGAAACCGAGACAGAGGAAACAGCGGAATCAGGCGCTGTCAGTACTGCCAAAGCCCTTCGGAAAAAGCATGCCCGGCCCAAGGCATTCCCCAAGAAATCAGCCCATCCCCCGGTCACCAACCTGAATACGGCCAGCTTGGCCCAATTGCAACGCCTCCCGGGCATTGGCCCCAAAATGGCCCAGCGCATTGTGGATTACCGGAAAAGCCATGGCCCTTTTGCCACCCCGGAGCAAGTGATGGAGGTGAAGGGCATTGGCCCCAAAAAGTTTGAAAAGCTCAAGGCCTTTTTGAAGGTTTAGGCAAACCCAATATTAAGAAACACTAACTTCCCCTTTGCCTGTGTCCGTGTGAGGGGTAGCATGGGCCCACTTTGGTTCCATATAGTGTAAAGGACTCGTTATGAGCATGAATTTTCCCCCGGCCTTTCCGCCCAGTTTTCCGATGCCAGCGCCTGGGCAGGGACTGCCCCCCGCAGCGCCGCAATTTCCACCGGCAACGCCGCAATTTCCAGTGGGATCGCAACCTGGCTTTCAACTGCCATTTCAATCTCAGCCCGGCCTCATGCCTGCTGCCCCCGACCTGGCCAATTTCGGGGCTCCCGGCGCTACCCCGTTGCCGCCGCTGATGAATCAACCTCAACCAACGCCGGGGATGATGCCTGGCTTTAACCCGGCGATGCCCCCGCAAGCCATGCTGGGTCAACAACAGCCACAACCCTTTCCCGGCATGCCTTTCCCCGGCCCTCAGCCTGGCATGATGCCGCCGATGATGCCCCCCATGGGCAATGGCATGAGCCTGAACTTGCTGGCCTAACCCCCGTTTTTTTATTAAAGCTCAGGCTGTCGTCACAACACGTTTGCAAAACGGCGTACTGCTCAGACAAGCCGTGGAAATGCTTCTGGCCAGATTTGCCAAGCCTTCTTTTAACTCGCTGTACTCAAACCAGTTAAAAGCGTGTTGTGACGGCAGCCTGAGCTGATTGAAAAGCGTCTGTCCCAATGGGGCTGGGCGCTTTTTTCATGCAGGCAGTCGATCGGTTGTTGAAGCGAATGTAAACGGATCAGGCAATTCAGGGTCATTGCATGTTTTTATTTGATTGAGGGTTGATAATCGGATTCATCACCGAGAACATCAACCAAACTTGGGAAGGGAAGCCTGGTATGGAGGTGAAAGGCTTTATTCAAAGTGTGTTTGGGGTATTTCGACCTGATCGTCATTGTTCTCAGGACGAAACAGTGTAATGGCATAGGTAAATCAAGGCTGGTAGTTCAATTTTAAAATGAATGTCTGGTGATAAAGCTTTCAAATACGGGATTTACACGACCTGACAGGCATTTTTGGCACTTGAATCATAGGAATGGGTATCACCCAAGGCAGCAAGGCTTTGGTGTTTGAAGGTAAAGAGTTCGAGGTACAGGCTCCCTCTTTTGGCCTTCTTCAGTGTAGAATGTTAATGTGGAGTAATGATATGGCGGCTCGACAAGCGTTAATGGTGTCCAAGTCTTCATCCGACTCACCTCAAAAACCCCGTAAAACAGTCAACGACTATGTTGATTTGATTGAAACTGTCGCCCGGGTAGAGTTTAGCAGACTTCCTAATCACCTGATTGATTTCAGCGAAGTGGTCAATATTGGCGCCATCGCCATCCACGTGTTGCTCACCTCCAACCCGGATCGGGACTTTAACGTTACTTATCTTTCCACGGCCATCAAGTGGGCCATCCGCAACGAATTGCGTTACCGCTACAAGTGGTATTCCCTGAAGCAGGTCAGCATGGATTCCAGTCAGGACGCCTCCGGGGAAAGTGGCGAAGATGATGAAGTCAGCGCTGGTTTTGAAGCGGAAAAGGGCAAGGCCCGTGAAGCGGTCTACGGGGCCATTCTATCCGTGGACAGCATGATGGAGTCGGATAATCCGCACGAGATTAAAGACAACGCCTACACCCCGGAAGAGAATTCCGAGTTGAAGGAAATGGCCAAAGTGGTTCGGGAAGCCATTTCCAAGCTGCCCGAGCGGGAAAAGCAAATTATCGAAGCCCGCTTCTTCAAGAACATGAAAATGCGCGAAATCGGTGAAACCTACAATATCTCCCCTTCACGGACTTCTCGCATTGTACAGGCTGGTTTGGACAAGATTAAATTGGAATTGCAGCGCCGGGGCTATAACCCCAACTTCAGCTAACGCATTCCTTCATCAACTTCAAAGGCCACTGATTCAGAGAGTCAGTGGCCTTTTGTCTGGCAGATGACGGGAGGGCTTCTCGGTTAGTTAATAAATATCGCGGGGAGGGGCGTACAGGTCATCCCGGAAAAAGTCACGCTGGGCATCGCCGTTCACCGTATCCGTAAAGCGTTTCAGGAAGAAGGCGCCCACCAGGGCGATGCCGCTGCCCACCGCAAAGTGCTGGGGTGAGCTGAACATGAGTTTGACTGGGCTTTTGATGACCGTCCACAGGCCACTGCCGACCGAACCGCCCACGCTTTTCAGGGTTTTCCAGGCCTGGCTGTCAAAGAAGTTGCTGCGATTCCACCAGTCGGCAATCTGACGGCCATAGCCGCACATGGTCTGATGACCGATGGTGCCGTACAAACCAGCCAGCCCGACGCCCAGCGGCAAGAGGTTGGGGCCCAGCACGTTGTTAAAGAAGTTACTCACCTTGATTTTCAAAGTCTGCCAGTGTTCTTTCAGCCGCATGGGGCCATAGATCAGCAGGCCCTGAAATTTATTATCCAGCCTGTCCATGCCCGGATTCCCGGAGTATTGCCCCCAGGCGTGAGAGCCATACTGATAGTCGTTATCGGTTTTTAGGCCGGAAACCTTCTGGTCCACTGCCTGCTTGCTGCCCACAAAGGCATCCTGCATGCGCCAGGCGGTAAATCCCAGGGCTCCCAGGGTAAACAACCCGAGAGCGGTTTTACTGAGGCCGGTGCTGGCCACGGCATTAAGGGAATTGTTGACTCCATTCGTAGTGGGCATTAGCGATACCCCTCCTGTAGGTTCAGGCGTTGTCCCAGCGCCGGATTCTGTCCACCCTGACTCATGAGAGCCATCGGCGATGGACTGGCGCTGACATAGTTGAATTGTTGCCCATTCCCGGTGACAGGGGGGCTATACCCACCTCCCATTCCCGCATGAACAGGGACTGGCGGCATGGGCGAAGGGACTTGAGGCATTTGCAACGGCGCTTGAGTTGCCGGTTGAGGCATGAATGACTGCGCTTGGGGCATCATGGGCGATGCTGATGATGCCACCGCTTCAGCGGGCGGCTGCGCTGGCTCCGCCGCCGGGACCGAGCGGGCTCGGGTCACCGGATCAATGGTCATAGCGCCGGGCGTTTTGTCAAACCCTTGTCCCAGGGTTTGGTTGCGCATGGAACCCAATAGGGAGGAAATAATGCCGGACTCCCCGCTGAGCCCGGTGGGGCGGTTGCTTAAGTCCTTTAGCAATGACATGACCTCTTCTGAGGGCTGTTGAACCCGCCCGGTCTGCAAGGCCAGCTCTCCGGCGGAACGCACCACAGCACTGGGGTCTTTCAGGATTTTTTCCATAAAGGCGTTCACATAGCGGCTGTAAGGCTCCCGTTTGGACAGGGTTGGATCCTGATCCAGGATTTTGAAAAGCTCCATGGCCGCATCGGCCCGAGTGTCCTCGGTTTCACTGTTCAGGCGCTCGTTGAGGGAACGAATCTGGTGATCATTCAGAGCGCCATCATCCAAAGGCGTGGTAGGCCCTTTGTTCTCGGCAGCCGGTGGTGTTTGTGGTGGCTGTTGTGGAGGCATCATCGGCGGTTGCTGAGGCGGCATGGCCTGGGGCTGTGGCTGTTGCACAGGAGCCTGCGCTTGAGCTTGCATGGGCCATGGCATCATGCGGACCGGGGCCGGTTGCTGAATCGAACTGGGATGCAGCCCATACAGCCAGGGCGCCAGCAAATAGGGCGGTGGTACCGTAGCCGAAGGATCCAGCGAGTTTACGGGAAAACTGCTTGCCGTTTGATAGACCCGCTGAGTCGGGGCGCAGAGCGAGGGCGCCGCCTGGCAAGGGGTGGGCAAAGCCGATTCCGCTGAGCCATTGCCAAAGACGCCTGGAATCACATACGTGGTGGTGCGCATGGGCACCGTCTGTCTCAAAAGCTGATCGGGCGTGGGTAAATCATGCTCCACGGGGGAGGTCACGGTGGCCGCCTGTTGCAAATAGGGCGGACGGGGCATGCTGGGCAACTGGGTCATGCCCAGACTGCTTTGGCTGGGGCCATAAACACTGGCCATCGGCAGCGTGGCTGGACGGCCATACGCGTAGGCCGGTGCCTGCGGATTGATTACAACGGGTTGCATGCCCATAATGCGTAGATGTCCCCAAATGTCCCGAATAAGGTGTGAACTTGTTTGCATGAAACCAGTCGACCGGATTTTTTTGCTAGACCCTAAATAAACAACCCATAATTGTTCGGAGGCTGTGGACAGTATAAATTCTGGTCAGGCTGCCTTCACAAGACGTTTGTCACTGTTTGAGTACAGCGAGTTAAAATGGCAAATCTTGCCAGAAGCTATTCCACGGCTTGTCTAGGCTGTACGCAGTCTTGCAAAGGTGTTGTGAAGGCAGCCTTGCCTAAATTTTATTGGGGAACATGGGGGAGGAAAAAAGAGACCTGCCGCCTGTTTAAGCGGATTGGGGCTTCTTTTGGTACAATGAACGGGTATGTGCGCCTCAATCTCGGGGCCCCATACGATGCGCCGTCGGGATGGGTTGTCTATCGGCAACGCCTCACACCTCCCCCGGCTCACACGACGAATTTACAAAGACAAACTGTTGCGGAGATTCTGGCCCATGGTGAACATTCTGGTGGTAGATGACGACCCGGAAATTATTGATCTGTTGCGCCTGGATCTGGAGCTGATGGGCTTTCACGTGGATTCCGCCAGTGACGGGCTGACCGCCCTGAAAAAAGCGGAAGCCAAGACGTATGACCTGATTGTGCTGGATGTGATGATGCCAAAGCTGGACGGCTTTGAAGTGTGCAAGCGCATCCGGGCCACCCGGAGTTCGGCCAATGTACCCATTGTGTTGCTTACGGCCAAGGGGACGATCGAGGATAAAATCCGGGGCTTCAACGCCGGGGCCGACGATTATCTGGTCAAGCCCTTTGAGTTTCAGGAGTTGATGGTGCGCATGCGGGCCCTGTTTCGTCGCACCGGCACCCTGAACAAGGAAGTCAACACCCCCAAGAAGGATGAAGTCCTTTCGGCGGGCGAAATGCGCCTGATCCCCTCCTCTCTGGAGGTGGTGCTGAAGGGGCAAATCATCAAGCTGACCCCCACCGAGTTTGAAATCCTGTACTGCCTTATGCAGCACGTGGGCGAAGCCGTTTCCCTGGCCACCCTGCTCCAAGAAGTTTGGGGCTATGAGGCCGATGAGGACGTGCGTATGCTGCGGGTTCATGTGGGTGGGCTCCGCCAGAAAATTGAGCGAGATCACAAGCATCCGGTTCACCTGCAAACCGTGACCAATGTCGGCTACCGGCTTAACCCCTTTGTGGAGGCTGTTTCCACCCAGTAGGACAGTCGCCTTGTCTTTATTTTCTGTGTCTTTATTTTCTGTGTCTTTATTTTTCCCGTCTTTAGTTTCTCTGTCTTTACTTTCCACGGCCCAATCCCCACCAGCAAGAGCCCTCTTTTCATGATTCGCTTCAATATGCCCAAGCTCAGGATTTATCAGCAGATTCTGATTTGCTTCGGCCTGATTGTCAGTGTGCCGCTGCTGGGGGCTACCCTGCTGATCAACAACATCAACCAAAAAGCCCTGCGCAAGGAAATGGGTCGCTTTACCGAACACACCGCCAGGGCCTTGTATCAGGACTTTGACACGGAGATGAGCTGGCAAAAGCAGCAAGCCGCCATGCTGGCCCGTCTGCTTTCACAATCTCTGAGTGGCGCCCAGTCATTTAACCGAACGGCCCAACAGGTTATGGATTTGGATGCCAATATTTACGCGGTGGGACTTTACAATTCCCAGGGCAAGCAACAACAGTCTGTCTACCGGGATTTCCAGTCTATCAGCCCCGAATTGCGATTGCCCTTACAATTGAACCCCGGCAGCGGCAAGCCCCTGCTTCAAAACACCGAGGCCTCGGTCACCATCCGTTTTCAACCGTTTGAGGTCATTTATTTTGAAACCGGTAACCCGCAGGATAGCCCCTATTTCCTGCGGGCAGTTATGCCACTGGCCAAACAAGGCGGCTACTATGTGCATCAAAAAAACTTTCCGTACCTGGAAAAACTGGTTCGCTCCAACAACTCCCTGTACGGGGCCTTTTACATCATCGATAGTAACGGCGTTATTATCGCCGGGCCCACCGGGGCCGATCAGCAGGAACGGATTCAGGGCAAGGATTACGAACAGTTTGCCAAAATCAGCCCGGGGGTGACCCACGAATTCTCCTCTCAGCCGCAGGCCGTCCGGCAAAAGGACGGGGAAGAGGCCGACGAGCCGCCCCAAAAGCTGGCCAAGGTCATCGTAAAAATGCCCGAGATCAACTGGGGGGTGATCATCGAATCGCCGTATAACGTAAAGCTGAAGTACATCAACCGGGCTTCCACCCAAACCCTGTTGTTGGCCCTGGCCTGTCTGGGGGTCATGCTGTTGCTGGTACTGCCCTACATTCTGGGCATCAGTCGTAACTTCCGGCAACTGATTAAAGGGGTGAAAGCCATGGGCGATGGCAACTACTTTCGCCGGATTCGCTTGCTAAGCAACTTTTTTACCCCTTACGAGATTGTGTATCTGACCCTGGAATTTAACCGCATGGCCCGTAAAACGGCGGATTCCTGGCAGACCATACAGGAGGCCAATCAAAAGCTGGCCAAGATGGATGAATTCAAATCCACCCTGATTGACACGGTCAGCCACGAATTCCGCACCCCGCTGACCATTATCAAGGGGAACGTCTCCCGGCTGGGCCGTTATGACACGGCCATGGATGTGGAAACCCGCCAAAAACACATCAAGGCCATTCGCCAGCAAGCGGATCGCCTGAGTCGGCTGGTGGAAGACCTGTTGGTCATTCCCGATTTGGAAAAGGCCAACTTGCGGGTGTATCCCGACCGGGTGGATTTGGCCCTGTTGCTGGACAATTGCGTGCAGTTTATCCAGGCCAAGGAGCAACGGGAAATAGAGGTCGAGTTTGCGGCGGAGGTGCAAGCCCCGTCCGTACTGGCCGATCCCGATCGGTTGGAGCAGATTCTATTGAACCTGATGGACAACGCCGTCAAATACTCTTTGGCGGAGACCCCGATTCGGGTCTCGGTGGAAGCGCAGCCGCCGGAGACGGATTCCGCGGCAGCCCCTCCCTGTTTGCGGATTCGGGTGGTTAATCAGTGCGATCCAGTGCCCTTGGAAAGCCTGGAGGAACTGAATAGCCTGTTTGAAAAGTTCAAGCGCCTCGATGACAGCCTGGTGCGGACTACCCGTGGCAGTGGACTGGGCTTGTTCATTACCCGTGGCCTGGTGGAAGCCATGGCCGGCACCATTGCTCTGGCCTATCAGGAGGGTTCTTTTGAGGCTTCTTTTACTATCCCGGTTTATCAGGACAAGCCGGAGTGGGGCAGTCTTGAGCAGCCCGCCTGAAATATACCAAACTCTGAAATTCAGCAAACAAAGTAGTCAACAAAATGGCTTGTTACGGTTTAAAGCTAACGGCTTTCTCAACGGATTGATCAAATGACTTTTACCCCTGCCACATCCAAGAAGCCCGCCGTGGCCCCACTTCCAGAAGTCGATTCTGCTCGTTTTTGGCCGCCTTTAAATCGCCGTCAGCCGCAAACCGTTCCGGCCACTGCACAGTCCACCCACTCCCACCCGCAAAAACATGGAAACGAAGACCCTTCCATCTGGCGGGACACGGCCCTGCGCTATCTGGGCTACGCCGATGAGGTGGGCGAATTCATGGGCCCCTATATGGGCGGATTGGGAAAGATGCTGGGGTATGGGATTTCATCGTTGTACGTGTTGGCCGATATGGGCACCACCTTGCCCCAGAAGTACCACGATGCCTCACCGGCGTTAAGCCGGGGACAGAAGATCAAGAAAACCGGAGCAGAGGCCCTGGATTTGGGCTTGTTCCACTATGTGGCCACCTTGCTGGTTCCCCCCATGCTGATTGGGAAAGGGGCCCATTGGGTGGATAAATTCGTCACCGCCGACAACACCTGGTACGGGAAAAAAGTCCAACAAAGCCCCGCCTTGAATGCTTGGGCCCAAAAGCGTTTGCCTTGGGCCAATCGGCAGTTACAACCGTTTTTGGCCAAACAGGGTCACGGGATTGCCAAGTTTATGGCTCCGGTTGAACGATGGGTACAGAAAAAAAATCCGCAAATCCTGAAGCGCATCCCCATTTTTGGGCAGTTGTTGGCGGATTTACCGGGCGATCTGGCCGCTATGCGAGGCTTAAACGACTTTCAGTTTGATGAGCAGAAAATCATTCGCCTGATGGCTCAAAAGCCAATCCCGGTGGCCATTGGCATTGGCTTGGTGCCCTTAATCGCCCATCCTTTTGACAAGTTGATGTTGAAAATTCAGGATTGGACCATCCGCCCGTTATTGGGTAAAAACAAACTGGAACGGGATGCCCAAGGGCGCTTAAAGTCCGTCAAAAATCCAACTTTCTGGGGGCACCCCCCTTCGGCGAAGCCAGCGGTTGAAGCCGCCGCGAAGGCCTCTCAACTCGTGGCTTATTTTCCCTTGAACCAGAGAAATCGGCCTTACCTGTCCTATCCAACGCAAACCCGGTTTGGGATCTATCCGCCCACTGGCCCCTGGGGCTATTCCAGTCGTCCCCCCGTTTTTTAGGGGCCATCGGCAAAGCAAAGCTCGCTGTCGTGGGCAATTCAAAAAAAAGCAGGCTGGCCCGTTTGGAGACTTGTGTTCCGCCAGACAAAGAAATGTGCGTCCCGTAAAACTGGCAAAGCCAGCCTAAGTCTTCTTGGGGCTGGGACTGGAACTCAGCAAGCACTTTTATAACGAGTAGGGGCGTTTTACTGACGGATTCGTGAAGTATTGTATGCGTCACGTTTCGACTGACGCTTCTGTTAAGTTGTTTAGTTGCCCTGAGTATCGTGCGTTATTCTTTAGTCTTAATGTTATTACTTAACTACAACAATACAGACATAAAATTACTTGATTTAAACGTCATTTTTAAGAACAAGCAGTTATGACTGTAGTAATTGAGGTCGATTTTTGGAATCCTTCGAGAACGCAAAAAATAGCTACATGCATAGTAGACAGAGCGGCATTTTGAAGTTCTCAAAAAAGCGCTACAAAGAAGCCATTCGGGTTCAAGAAGCAGGCTTCCCGTAAACCGGTTTTAACTTCAGGGCGGAAGAACCGCTGGGGCGGGATGACTGTTGTTGTTCTTGCTCCCGCATGGCCAGAATATTCGCCCGACTCTGGGACAAATCGCTATCCCGATAGGGGATGGCGGCCCGACTTTGCAGGTAAAGCTGCTCCCAAGGTTCCAGGGGAATGGCATGCGCGTGAAAGTCCTCTATCGCTGTCGCAGCACTTAAGGCCAGCGTGGCCCCGGCTTTTTGGCCCAAGCCTCTGGTTTTCAGTACCTGAAAGCCCGCTTCCTGCAGGCCGCCCTGAACTGCAGCCGCAGTGCTGTAGGTCAGCGCCAAGCCCTGCCGATTCGTTAACAGGGCTTGATAATATCGGAACAAATCCACCGTCCACAGTTCAGGCATTTTTTGGGGAGAAAAAGGGTCATGGAACACGGCATCAAAATCCCCTTGAACTTCAGGGAGGCAATGCCTGAGATCCTGAATCCAGAATTCAAACTGAATCGTGATTCCATTTACTACAGGCAGGGTAATTTGAGCAGGATCTCCATTTTTCTTCAAACCATCCAGCAACGTCCGATAATATATATTATGTTCTGATGAGGATGAATTTTGATTCAGGGCATCGAAGCAGGGAAGTGCCAAAACCCGGGGCAAAAATTGCATGATTTCCAGTGACTGCTCCACCGCAACTATAGAAAGCGCTATAGCACTTCTGGGCGACTCAGAGCGCTGATGCTGTCGTAACAGCTCATTGATGAGGGCCCACGAATTATAGCCCATGCCGTAACAGGCATCTAAAATACGGATTTCCCCGGTCTTTCTGATTTTATCCAGCAGCCCGGAGGGCAGGACATAGTTATTGACCGCCTCCGTATAAGCGCCGGCCCGGTTGTGGCACAACTGCCCCACCGCCACATCCAGGCAGGAGAGCGAACCATCGGCGGTCTGGATCAGTTCATAAGTCATGGGGAAATATCTTTCATAGCTAACCGTTCAGGACAAAGCACCAACGAGCCCTGAAACTGCCGAGTATGGCCTGGGGCGGATCCTGTTGTATAGTCCTATTATCCTGCAAACGCACGAGGGGGACTCAAGTTTTCCGGGGCGACCCCGATAACGGATCCAGAGCCTAAAACCCCGAGTACCCCATGAGCCCCGAACAAAAAAAATCGAAATGCCTCAGCCCCGGTCAATGGATACTGGTGGGATTGTCAGGCATGAGCATCTGCGGGGTCATTGCAAGTTGTATATTCTTTGCCCTATGGGTCTACTTTCCCCAGCAATACGCGGACGCCCAGTGGAAAGAGCCCTGGGTCAGCGACAACGTTAATTTGATGGACTTCAAGAGCGCCAGGCAATTCAGGCAGGCACAACTAACACTCAAAGCAGCAATCGTTCGTCAAGAGGAAGCCATGAACCCGATTCCCCGGCTCCTGCTGGCCGATTTGTTTGATATGACCGGAAAGATTTCGGCAGCACGGTTTTTCTATGAGGAAACCTTGCGTATCAGTGAGGGAAGCTGGTGGTCTCGCCTGATCATGAAGCCGCTGTCCAGCCATGCTTATGCCCAGCTGGCCCTTATCTACTACAAACAGAACAGACAGAAGGCCAGCCTGCAAGCCTTGCAAAAAGTAGACCTTGCTGATCAAACGGTTGAAAACCGGGCACTGTTGACCGCCTTGCGGGATACCCTGGAACATCCAGAGCGTCCGGAGTTTCATCTGGCGCTGGCCCACGAATTTAAACAGGAACTGATGCTGGATTTGGCCCAGCGGGAACTGGCGCTGGCCTCGAAACTGGGCGGGAGCCCGGCTTTGGCTATGGAGACCTCACTGTTTCAGCATCTGGAAATGCCCAAAGAGCCCGGCAATTTGACGCCCCTGGCCCGTTACTATTTGCAAGCGGGAAATATCCTGTCTCACATTCAGAACCATCAGGATGCCAAACATTTTTATATCAAGGCTTTACAGGAATCCCCCCACTTTGAATGGACGTTGCATGCCCTGGCCAACACGCATCAGGCCCTGGGGGAGTTGGCCACCGCCCGCCAGTACGCCCAGAACGCCTTGCGCTTGAACCCCTCGTTTTATCACCCCCATTTGCTGTTGGGCGATATTGCCCTGGAACAAGGACGGTATGAGGAGGCCATTCAGCATTTTACGCAGGGGCGGCAAATTATGACACAATTGCCCGAGGACGCCCGCCTGGAACAGTGGATCAATGTTGAAAATCAGTTGGCTTATGCCTTTGAGCAATTAAAGCAAGCCCACAAGGCGAAAGAGCATTATTCTTCGGCCCTGAATGCCGCTCAGCAAAGTGAGCAAGGCTTTGTTGAGGCTGAATATGAATACGCCCAGGCGGGCTTGAAGCGTTTAAGCACTCAATTGTAATCCTTGCAAAATTTATTGTGGCAGGATTTATTGAGGCAGCCTGCTACTACGACTGTCTTAAAACCTGAGTTCTGTTTTGAAGTCTTTCTAAAGTTTTTAGTCTTTTTTAGTCATGAATCCAGTAGTCAAGCACACTATACGATTGCCTCTTTTTTTATCCTGACTTACAATAGACTGGTATGACTAGAGGCGGACTTATTTCCCATGCCAACGACTAAAAAAAGTGTAAAGCCTTCCAAAAGTAAGCCCAAAGTATCCAGTCTTAACCGTCTGGAAAGTCTTTTGGAAGAGACCGAGCAAGAACTGGAGCGGTTGAGCCCCCAAATAGAAAAGTTGGAAAAACAGGTCGAAAAGCTGCGGCAACTCAGGATAGAGAAACAAAAACTCATTACGCTTAAATTAAGTCTTCAGTCTATTCTAGAGAATTACAGTGACACTAAAGTGACACTAGAGAGTGATTACACACTAGAAAATTACTTGCCTTACGGAACAGCGTCGAGCAGAACGCTTCATTCTCCCATGGCGGGATGGCAGGGAAGCATGAGCTATAACCACCCTCCATTCCCAGCGCCTCGGCAGCAGACTGGGACATTCATCCCAGACATGGCCTTTCAGCAAGTGAGTCAGGTGTTACGAAAAAGAAATTCGCTCAATTACGAACTGTTTCGAGCCATTGTGTTCAACGGTGGTCAGGCATCCACTGAGCAGATTAAGCAATATCTGGTGGAACATCAAATCACGCAACCCGCCAGCGGCCAGGGCTTTGAAGCGGTAGAGCTGACGGATATCTCCTCCCGGGTCAATTACCTGGTGCGCAAAGGCTTGGTCAACCCGGACGGGCGGGGGAACTTCGTCTCCTGCCTGGGCTGGCTGGTGGATGGTTTATCCACACCCGCGAACGCTGCGCATCCAGAAAATCAGCAGGATTCCGGGCAGGAATCCTGGGCAATGGCGAGCAGCCCTCCTGAGGCCTAATCAGGCCAGCGTCTTACTCCGTCCGATTGGAGAGGGCCTGCAGATGAGCCTGCATGGTTTTCAGCGGCATTAAATCCCCTTTGGCCGCAGCCACTTCAATGCCCTGTTCTAAAATGGTTCGGGCTTGCTCAGTCTGCCCAGTGGCATCCAGACACTTAGCCAGTGATGCATACCCTACCGAATGTTTGGGTTGGGACTTTAGCGTTTTTTGAAAAGGCTCGATGGCCTGGGCGTATTCCTGTAATTCCAGGTGAGCCGACCCTAAACCGAAATTACCCAAGGGATCTTCGGGGTTGAACTTGAGGGCCTCCTGAAACATGGCAATGCGTTCCCGCAAAGCCAGCTCCTTTTTCTGGCGCTCCGCTTCCAAATCAACCGTCAGATCACCCGCTTTGGCCTTTTCACGCATGGCGGCCCGAAAAGCGGCGGAGGTGGCCTTGGCTTTTTCCTCTTCCGCCTTTTCCTTGTCGCCCAGCTTCATGTAGAAAATGGACAAATTGGTGTGGGCCAGCACATGATCAGGGTCCAGCGCCAACAACTGATTCATCAGCGCAATGGCCTCATCGTACTCTTCATGGCGTGACAGAATCACACCCAAAGCCTCATAAGCGGCCAGTAAATCCGGCTGTAAGGCCAACGCCTGACGCAGCTTGTCAATGGCCGCCTCATCCTGTCCTTCTGAAAACAGCGTCAAGCCCTGGTTCAACAGTGTCTGGCCATCGGACTCGCCGCCAGGGGGATGATAAAAGGGCAACAAGCACACTTCCGCGTTGTAGGTTTGCCCGTCAATCTCCAGTGACAGGCTTTTGCCTGGAATGCGTTCCTTTTTACCCAGGTAAGCCATGGCGATCAGTCGCTTTAGAGTGGGTGCGTAAACCACGCTGGCCAAGCGTCCCACCACTTTTTCGTCCATGCGGCAAGCCGCGCCCGATGCCGGGGCGGTGGTTAAATCCGGGGAAAATAACAAACCCACCAAGGCCTGTTGCAGCATACCGTAGGTTTTAACCCGGGCGATGGTTTCCTGGCCCAGATAACAACCCTTGCTGTAACTGACCGCTTCTCGCTCCAGTCCGGTTTCCGGGAGCAGGGTGTCAAAGTCATAATCCTGACCAAACCGGGGCTGCCCGGCCTCCACCCGCAGCGCTTCCCAGCAAGCCGTGGAAATTAGGGTACCATGGGCTTTTTGCGAGGCCGAAATCAGGTTCGCTTTAAAAGCGTCCCCTTGCTCACGGGGCACCCAGCACACAAACCCGTCATCTCCCAGCATTGCCCGACGAATCATCCGAACGGACACCCCCAGAAGCTCGACAGGCAAACAATCGTAGGGGCGCAAGGGCAGGGATGCGCCTGGGTCGGCAAGCAGGGTTTTCAGAAACGCCGCGCTCTCCGGCCCCTGAATGGCCCACAAGTCGTAAGCGTTGGATTGATCCTGGCACTGAAAGTTCTCCAGAATGTGGAATTTTTCAATCTGAGCCACGGCATTTTCAGCCTCGGCCTGATCAATCATCATCCACAGGACATCGTCCATCCGGTACAAGTCCAGGATGCACTGAATTTTGCCCTGACGATCCAGCACCGCGTTCCGATGCCCCTGCCCTGGCTTGAGGGCCAGCACATCGTTGCTGAGTCGATTGTTCAAAAACCGAATAGCATCCGGGCCGGTAAACTGGTACAGGGCGAATTGTGGTAGAGGCGACACACCGAATCTCAGGCGAGTCAGCTCAGCTTCCGCCAGAACATCCGGCATACAAGCGGCGGACAGAAATGTCATCTGGGATGGCCCTAAGCGGCAGGCCCGTTCGGGAACGCTTCTTTTAAAATGGCTTGTAACTCGCCATTTTCGGCCATGGGGCCCAAAATGTCCGTATCGCCGTAGAATTTACCGTTGATGAAGACCTTGGGTAACGTGGGCCAGTTGGTCATCTCGGTCAGTACAGCCCGTTTATCCATATCGTGCAGTACATTGACCACTTCAAACGGGTAGCCGTACTGGCTGAGGAATTGGATGGTCTCCACGGTGAAACCGCACATGGGCATATCTTTGGTACCCTTGCCGTAAAAAATAATCTTGTTTTCGCTAATTTCTTTCTCAATTTCGCTTTTCAGGCGGTCTTTGGTGCTTTGTTCCAGCTCTTGCATGGGGAAAATCCTTTTAACAATTGAGGGGAATGGTATGGCTTAAGCATAGCCGAAATCGGCCTAATTCTCAATCCATTCCCGCTCATCAGCGATCCAGCCGATTGCTGTGGCCGGTTGCGGCCTAAGTGAGGTGAATGACCCACTGGAACAACCAACGACTAAGAAGTTTTCGGAAAGAATTGGGCCGTTGGAGTTCTCGATTGACCAAGCCGTAATAATACCGCTCCATGCGCATCATCTGTTCCTGGAAAATACCGAACTGGTGCAGAGTGACCTGGGACTCTTCCACCAATCGATTGGCCAGAGACGGATTTTTATGGATTTTAATAATGGCGCGCGCCAGTACCTGACTATTGCGAATGGGCACCCTTAAACCGGTTTGCCCATGAATAATGACTTCGTTGTAGGAGGATAAATCCCCCACAATGACCGGCTTTTGGCAGGCCATGGCCTCAAAAAGGGTCACCGGCATACCGTCCGTACTGGGAACGGAAACCACCACATCGCACAAGGCGTAGTACTGATGCAGTTCAGCAAAGGGCACCTCTTCCACCCAGCGAATGGCCTCACTGACCCCCAGGGTATGGGCCAGTGTTTTTAAAGACTGCACATACGCCTGACGCTCCGGGGTGTTGCAAAAAGTGTCCTTCATAATGAAGAGGGCATTGGGCACTTCTTCCAGCACCCGGGGGATACTTTCAATAATCGTGGTCTGGTTGTAATGCGGGGTCATTTGCCGGGGACTCAGGACAACAAAAGCATCCTGAGGGATGGCCAGTTTTTCCCGCAAGGCGGTGGTCTCCACGTCCGGGCGAAAGGTATTGACATCCGTGCCAATCGGAATTAACTCCACCGGGGTCAGGCCCAGCAGCATGCGTTGGGCGGTTTGGTGTAAATCATAGGAGACCGCCGTGACCAAATCGCTTTGCCGCATGGCCAGGACGTTGACCAGATGATCGCGCCACAACTGGGGCAGATGCCGGTAATTGCGCTGCGGCAAGTAAATATCAGAGCCCAGCAGGGTAATCACCAGCGGATGAAAACCCGCCAATGCGGCAGACCAGCCTCGATGGTAGAGAAAAATGGCATGCAGCACATCCGGCTGAATGTCTTTGAGGTACGCCTTGATTTTTCGGGCCCTGGCCTTAATAACCGCTGTTTTAGAAACCTTGCCCTTACCGGCTTCAACCAGGCTGTCCCGGTTGGGCAGGGAATGGACGGTCACCCCGTCAATCGCGCCGCCTTTATCACTGAGGCAATAGACCCGGTGCCCGTGAGCCACAAAGTATCCCAACCACCGTTGCACATGGATGTTGGTGGCGTCCGCAATAAAACAAAGCGTTAATAACTTTGGCACGAATCTGGTATCTTTACTCTACAGTGGGATCATACCACGGCTGACCCACTGCGCACTGCGGTTAATACCGCTGAAATGCCGGTAGTCTTTGTTTTAAGAAGTTTAAAATGAAAGGGGAGCATACCAATGGGTTACTGGCTGATGAAAACAGAACCGGGCGAATTTTCGTTTGAAGACCTGGTTCGGGATGGTCGCACGGTGTGGGATGGCGTGAGAAATTTTCAGGCCCGTAACAATATGAAAGCCATGAAAAAAGGGGATCAAGTCCTGATTTACCACAGCGTGACCGAAAAGGCGCTGGCAGGAATCGCCAGGGTGAGCCGGGAGTTTTACCCGGATCCCACCGATAATCCGAAGGGAGACTGGGTGGTGGTGGACCTGGAGCCGCTCAATCCCTTGAAACGCAGACTCTCGCTCGCTGAAATCAAAGCCGACCCGGCCCTGGCGGAAATACCGCTCATCAAGCAATCTCGCTTGTCCGTTATGCCTTTGGACAAAAAAACCTTTGACTACCTCATTGATTTATCCAACCGGAAGCAATCGCTCTGAGACAGCCCAGGGGAAGCGATTCCTGAAATGGGAAAGGGTCACGATTCCACAGCGGCTTCCGGCGCTAACGGCACTGGCTGTGCTTCGTTCAGCAGTTCTTCACGTTTGTCTGGCAACACAGACCAGGCCAACCCCGCTCGCTTGGGTAGCAAAATCGTAAACGTGGAGCCTTGCTCCAGCTCCGACCTGACTGAAATGTCACCGCCGTGCATTTCAACCAGTTTCTTGATAAAAGCCAAGCCCAGCCCGGTCCCTTCCACCGAGCTGTAAGCGCTGGTGCCCAGGCGGAAATATTCTTTGAAAAGCAAGGGCATCTGCTCGGCTGAAATGCCCCTACCGGTATCCTGAACCGAGATGGAGACAAATCGGGCATCGCCGCATTCTTTTGCCCGCAAATAAATATCGCCGTTGGGTCGGTTGTACTTAATGGCGTTGCTGATCAAATTCAAAATAATCTGTCTTAAAAAACGGGTGTCTGCTTCCATATCGTCAATATTGGCTTGAATTTCATAATGGATCTGGACGTCTTTATCGATTGCCAGCGCCTCCACCAACGGTTTCATATTCTCAATAAACGCCGACAGGTTAATGATCTCAAGTGACAACGTCAAGCGCCCCTCTTCCATCCGGGCCTTGTCCAGAATATCAGACACCATGTTCTGCAATTGCGTGACACCATCGCTGATATAACTGATAATTTCCTGCTGCTGCGCGTTCAGTTGCCCGGTATTCTCCCGTAAAATCTGGATAAAGCGTCCCATCGCCGCCAGCGGGTTCTTAAAGTCATGAGAGACAAAAGCCATGACCTTGGTTTTGAGACGATTCGCTTCTTCCGCCACCTGGGTGGCCTCTTCTAATTGGCGTGTCCTTTCCAGAACCCGTTGCTCCAACTCCAGATTCAATTCCTGAAGTAAAGTTTCAGCGTGCCTGCGCTCTACGGCAATCCCGATAATATTGGCAACCGCCTGCAAAAACATCACGTCATCGGCAGAGTAGGCACGCGGCTCTCTTGAGTGGACACCGAGGACTCCAAAGGGTTTGTCCGGGTTTTCGCCTTGAATGATAATGCTCATCCCACTCATCACATTGTGCCTTTTGAGCAAGGCCGGTTGGGAAAAACGATCCTCGGTGCGGAAATTTTCCACCACCACGGGCTCCTCCACGATCAAGGTGTATCCAGCCTGAGACTCGGGGCCTGCGGGAACCGTAAAATGTCCCACCACCCCTTTATCCCATCCATAGCCAGCTTGCAATAAAAACTGATTTTCTGCGGCGTTGAGAACCAAGACCTTGGTCAAGGGGAGCTTCAATGTCTTGGCTAGCAAAATACAGGATTGATCCAGCAACCTGTCAATCGTCACCCCGGATAAGGCCTGTTGGCTGAGAGAAGTCAGGATTTTTTGCTTGTTAAAGTTGCCTCTTAAACTTTCCTGGGCACTTTTTAACGGCGTAATATCGTGGTGAATGGAAATATACTGAATCGGCTGCTTGTCCACCGTCATAAACGGGTAAATGGTGGTGTCCACCCAGTACAGTTGTCCGGTCTTGGACTGGTTACAGATTTCTCCCTTCCAGACTTTGCCTGACTGAATGGTTTGCCAGAGTTCATCAAAAAATGAGGCCGAGTGAAAGCTGGAATGCACCAACTGATGGGGGTGCCCGATCAATTCCTCCTGCGTGTATTTGGAAATGTCGCAAAACGCTTGATTGACGTAGGTTAGAACGCCGTTCGGGTCAGTGATGGCCAGAATAGAGGCTGAATCAAGAGCTTGACGAATATTGGTTAACTCAAACACCGATTGCCTTAACGAGGCTTCCATTTCCTTCTGAACAGTTAAATCCCGAACCACATTGGAAAAACCCAGCAAATGATTGTCAGAATCCAGCGTACTGGTTAAGGTGCATCGGGCCCAGAAGCCTGAACCGTCCTTACGTATCAGCCAACTTTCAATATCAAGACGACCGCACTTTTGAGCCAATTTCAGTTTTTCCTGAGGATGCCCGGCCAATTGCTCACTCTCGGGATAAAACAAGGCAAAATTCCGCCCCAGAATTTCACTCCTGGAATACCCCTGGATTCGTTCAGCGCCTTCATTCCAGCTAATGACATTGCCCTGGGGATCCAGCATATAAATGGCGTAATCTTTGACACCGGATACGAACAAGCGAAAGCGTTCTTCACTGGTTCTGGCTTCTTCCTCAGATTGTAAGCTGGATTCGTAATAAAACAGAACGCGCAGGGACAGGGTCATAACCAGTATGGAAATGGCGATGGTTGAGAATTCAAACGTGGCGATCAGTTTCTCTGCTTCCAGCCCTTCAGCGCCTTTACCCAACAAATATGCAAAGACCTGAATAATGGCCACCCCGGCAATCAGAATGAGAAGGCCCGAGGCAATGCCCAGGCTCGACAAACAACGAATTCGCTTGACTGAAGATAACAGGGGGGCCAGAAAGCCCGAAGGGGCCAGCGCCTGACTTAAAAACAGGATACCGCATAATGCAACCGCCATAATAGTCGGAACCGCCTGGTAAAAACTCATGAGTACCGGGATTTGGGCCAAAACCCCAACCATCGCGAATAGCGCGGTTTCCAGCAGAAAAATACCAATCACCCCAATCGTGTTTCGACACCCTGGCACTTGAGGCATGAACTGCCATAAGCTGACCCCGATAGCGGCTAATAGCAACTGTACAGCGGTGAGAAAGGCCATGGGAACGGTTGGATAAATCCGTAACAGCGGCAAGAGGATGTTAAGTTCCGCCAAAATCAGGTAGCGCGCAACGTAAAATAAGGCGATACCCATTGGAATGAGCGTAAGCGTATTCACTAGCTGTTTTTGATATTTTTCAGGCGGAGATGCTTTACAAACCAGCCTGGTGAGAACCAGTCCCAGACACAAAAAGGAAACAGCGGTGTACAAGGCAATTTCCGAACCTTCACCCAGCCAGGAAAAAGTGGTCAAACGCTTCAAATGAAACCAGTGGCCTAAAATCCCCAGCAATCCAATGAGTGTAATGAGTGTAGCGAGGAGGAGTGAAAGATTTAGATTCTTACAACGCATTATTGTAAAGCCCAATAATCATGGATAGCCTGAGTCATCGATAGTCTGAGAGTATGCATGGTCTCTATTAATCTTGGCAATACATCTTGTTGTTCAACTTGTTGCTTGATTTGTTGTTTCACTTTTTCTATTCTATTTTTCATTTCTGGAGAGTCTGGAGAGCCTTAAACATCACCCTGTTCAGGAATTTTCTCTCTCTCCCCAGCTTTCATCCCTGACCCGAGCCAAAACTGAAGTGAAAGTATTGAAGCATCAATATCTGATACCTAACTGGTATATGATCCCATTAAGTTAACCGGCAAGCAAGTTGCCAAGCAGGTTACTATGTGCCGGGTGTGACTTTCCGTCCGGGCACCGCCCTATATCCACCAGCTTGGATCATTCCGTCACTCACGCCTCCCATTCCCCAGGCTGGTTAATATTTCCCCAACCGAGGATTAAAACTGGCAGGCTTGCTGCCGGGATTCTCCCGACTGACGGGTTGCTTTTCCGCGGTGCCCACAATGCGTTCCGCGCCTTGCCCCAGCAAATCCAGTAAGTCCGTCGTGGTCACCATGCCTAGAAGTTCACCGTTCTCCAGAACGGGCAGACAGCCAATCCGGTTTCCGCGCATCTTGTTGGCAGCCTCCCGAATGGTGGTGTCCGGCTCGACACAATAGGCGGGCTCACTCATGACGTCTTCAACCAGCAGGCCCTTCATGCTGGTGTAGGGTTTGACCTTTTCACTGCCCGTGTCGTAATCGGAAATGACCCCCACGACCCGCTGCCGATCCACGACCACCAGATGATGAACCCGGTTTTGACGCATTTTCTCAAAGGCGCTCTCCACCGATTCGGACTTTTCAATGGTAATGACCGGGGTGGTCATACATTCGTGAACGCGCATGGCAAACTCCTCTATTCCAACGGCTGAAAGGGTAATTTATTATGAGCCGCATTCCAAGAAACTCGCATTGCTACTCTGGGTAAATAACGATTATCTAAATGGCTATTGGCCAGGCTGTTAATTTACACAGCGCTGTTTCTGGGCAACAGTACAGCAGGGTAAAAAGCTGCCAGAATCATGACTGATTCGTCCGCAAATCCTATTAATTACTGTTGTGAGAGAGGAGAAAGCTACGATGGCCTTAATGAGACCTTTTACCGAAGTGCGCGATCAGATGGAACGCCTGTTTCATGAACTGGAAGAGTTCCAGTTCCCCACCTTTCCCGAAGCCCGGGAACGGGTACCAAGAACTTGGTTGCCCGCCGTTGATCTGTTTGAGAAAGATGGAAACTACCACCTCAAAATGGAAGTACCGGGGATTAAGCCCGAGAATATTGATATCCAGATTTTGGAAGACGCTGTGGTAATTCGAGGACAAAGTCGAGAAGAAAAGGCGGAAGAGAAAAAGGATGTCTATCGTCGGGAATGCCATTATGGGGCAATCTACCGACGGGTTCCCTTGCCGGGTTCGGTCAAGTCGGAAGGGGCCAAGGCGGAACTCAAGCACGGCATTCTGGAACTCTCCCTGCCCAAAGCGGAAGGCAATCTCGGAAAACGCATTCAGGTGCAAGCCAAGTAAACAGCCCGACTCACCAGGCCTGGCGCTGGCTGCCTTCAACAAGCAACTGGCGCCGGGCTCTTTCACCTTTCACCGGTCATTTCACAACAGGGGAGCGCATTGATGCATGAAGTCATCCGATACAGTCACCGGGAACATCCTGTTCAGCTAACCGCTGGCTTTCAGACCCTGTCTGGCAATCTGACATTGCCAGAGTCCGCCAGAGGGCTTGTCCTCTTTGCCCATGGTAGCGGCAGCAGCCGCTTTAGCCCCAGGAATCGCTATGTGGCAGGCGTTTTGAATCAGGCGGGGCTGGGTACTTTATTGTTCGATCTGCTGACCGAGCCGGAGGAGGCCGAGGATTCCCTGAGCCAAGAACATCGTTTTAATATCGGCTTATTGGCCGATCGTCTGGCGGGTGCCACCGATTGGGTCATTGCCCAGCCGGAGACCAAAGACCTGAACATTGGCTATTTCGGGGCCAGTACCGGGGCGGCTGCCGCGCTGATGGCTGCCGGACAGCGACGCGCGCAGGTCGATGCTATCGTTTCACGGGGAGGACGTCCTGATTTGGCCGGGCCCTTTTTAAAGAACGTGACCGCCCCCACCCTGCTGATTGTGGGCAGTGAGGATCATGAGGTCATTCAATTGAACCGACATGCTTTTCAGCAGTTGCAATGCGAGAAGGAAATGTTGCTGGTTTCCGGCGCCACCCATTTGTTTGAGGAGCCGGGCACCCTGGAATCCGTGGCCGAGGCTGCCAGCCAGTGGTTTACCAAACACCTGAACAAGCCGCGTCATGTTCATCCCGTGGCAACCCGCTGACAATCGCTGCTGAACGGTCACACCCGGCGTTGCACCCGGTTGCCCGGATGGGCCACTACATCCAGGGAAGGGCAATAAGTGGCCAAGGCCGGAATGGGAGACAAAGGCGCTGAAAAGCCATGGGCGGTGGGTAACTCGTTGGTGAAAATCTCATAATCCACTGCCTGCCACTGCCAGGGTGGATGCTCAATCCGGGCGGTGAACAGACCCCCGTGACCATCAGTGGTGTACAGCCGGTAGCGTTCTGTCAACCAGTGTTGAAGACGGCTCTCCTCAGGGTTCAAGCCCTGCGGTGGCCTGGGACGGTACTGACCAGAAAACCTGGCGGGATGGGCCCGGTGATCGGTACGCTGGCTGTGGAATTGAATCACTGGTGCCCCCAACGTGTCCGATCGTTCCTGATTCATTCGCATTTTGGCATGTTGGTAATTCAGGTGGTAGCTGAGTCGGGCCGCTTCCACTGATAAAAAGTCATTGGCGTCCAGACAGAAAAAATAAACACCGCTGGCCGATTCGGCGAAGCCGGGAGCCGGTCTCACATAGGTACGCAAGTTCAACTCCAAAAAACGGAACGGTATGGGTAACCCCGGAAGCCAATAGGTCAGGGCAAAGGGCACCACACTCAGCCAAGCCTGGCCGTCAATGATATCCGGGGTAAGCTCTGCCGGTAAGCGACTTTGCAATATCTCAGGAGAGACCGGGTAATGCAGGAATAGCAGGTGTTCCCAGTGCTGTTGAAACGAAAACGGCAAGCGAATCATGAGCGTTGGCTTTCTGATCGCTTTGCGGACAGTTGACGGGTGGGCCGCTGACGGCTGCCATGCTTTTCATAAACGGCCATGGCCATTTGGCGAACCTCGGGGCGTCGCTTCCATTCAAAAATGCGTTCCTTGGCTTGTCGGTAGGCTGTGGCATGATCCACCACCGGCAGCGGGTAATGCACACCCGGCTGAAAGCCATAACTCAGGGCCAGCAGCGGCGGCAGGGTGTGCGGCTCATGGATGTACTCGTTGGGTAAATCAGCCAGCTCAGGGACGAATTGCCGAATGAACAGGCCGGTGGGATCTTGCTCTCGGGACTGCTTAAAGGGCGAGTAGATGCGAATGGTATTGATGCCGGTCACGCCGGATTGCATTTGAAATTGGGAGTAATGAATGCCCGGCTCAAAGTCCAGAAAGTGACGGGCCAGTCGCACGGCGGGCTCTGGCCAATGCTGCCACAAATGGTAGGCGGAAAAAGAAGCCAGCATGGCCCGCATGCGGAAATTAATCCAGCCTTGTTGATGTAAGGCCCGCATGCAGGCATCCACCAGCGGATAGCCGGTTTGTCCATGAATCCAGGCTTCCAGCAAGTCCCGGTTGGGTTCTGGGTCTCTCAAGCCGTCAAAGGCCCGGTTCATATTTTCAAACTCAATGGCCGGTTCGTCCTCTAGTTTTTGCATAAAGTGGCAGTGCCAGTGCAACCGCTTGTTGAACGAGCGCAAGGAGCGGAGCCACTGGGTGCTTTCCGGACCTTTTGGGACGGTATTTAAAACCTGAATCTGATTCAGGGTGGCCTGATACACTTGCCGAACGCTCAAGTTTCCCCAGGTAAGATAGGGACTGAGTCGACTGCACTCCTCTCCGGCAGTGACCGGGCTGGACATGGCTTTTTGATAGTTCTGTCCACGTTGGGTCAAAAAACTGCGCAAGGTGTCCTGAGCCGCCAATTCTCCACCCGCTTGCATGCATGATTTTGAATTGGGGGGCAAGCCCAGCTCGGCCAGCGTGGGAATGAGAGAAGATTCTTCCAGCCCGGTGACAGGAACAAGGCGATCCGGTACAGGGATTACATGGCCGCTCATGCGCTTTTCCCAGTGGGCGGCCCAACGATCTCGGGTTTTCAATCGACGCACCACCCCGGTTTGGGGCAATTCAATCCATCGGAGGCTTTTCTCTTTGGCCCAGGCGGCTACTCGCAAGTCTCTGGCATAGCTGAGATCGTTGCCGGTTTCCTCGTGACTCCACAGCGCTTCAAAACCATAACGTTGATGAATTTCGTCCAGCACCTCGGGCAGATTGCCCACTTGAATGAGCAGTGTGCCGCCCCGGCGTTCCAATGCCTGTTTCAGGTCTAATAACGACTGCCGGATAAACTCGGCGTGACTGCTATCAAAATCCGGGGCGTGAATGATTTCTGGCTCAAAGACGTACAAACACACACAAGGCCCTGCTTTGGCCGCTTCAAACAAGGGGGCGTGATCGGTCACCCGCAAGTCCTTTTTGAACCACACCAGTTGATTGCCCATGGCTTCAGACCCCTTGCCTGGCTTTTGCTTGCAATTTTAGTCGTAAGCCGTCGGCTTGTTCCTGAATAGCCTGCATTTCGGCAGCGTCCAGCCGATCCACGTTTTTCAACTGCAATCCCATACGAAGATTTTTACTGAGCAGTGCCCGGTGTCGAATCAGGAAATCCCAGTAGAGCGTGGTGAAGGGGCAAGCTTTCGGCCCCAGACGCTCCGCTGGATTATAGGGGCAGTGCTGGCAGTGGTTGCTCATACGCTGAATGTACTTGCCAGTGGCCGCATACGGCTTGGAGGCCATTATGCCCCCATCCCCGAACTGAGACATACCCAAGGTATTGGGGAGTTCCACCCATTCCAGGGCATCCACGTACACGGCCAAATACCATTCATGCACTGTTTTTGGATTCACCCCCAGCATCAGGGCGAATAATCCGGTGACCATCAGGCGCTGAATGTGATGGGCGTATCCAAAGCGCAAGGTCTGTCCAATGGCGGCGTTGAGGCAGGCCATTTCCGTTTGGCCCGTCCAATAAAAATCGGGCAAAGGCTGATTGGCTTGCAGGGCGTTCAGTTCACGGTAATCCGGCATGTGCAGCCAGTAGATACCCCGTACGTATTCCCGCCAGCCCAGCACTTGGCGAATAAAGCCTTCCACCGCTTCCAGGGAGGCTTTTCCTTGATGGTAGGCGGATTCGGCTGCGGAAATCACCCGGCGCGGATCGAGCAACTTCAGGTTCATAGCCGCCGACAGGCGAGAGTGATAGAGATAGGGTTGCTCTTGTCTGGCATCCTGCCACATGGCGTCCTGATATTGTCCAAACAAGGGCAGGCGATGGTCGATAAAATCCTGTAAGGCCAGTTCAGCCTGTTCAGGAGTCATTGGCCAATCAAACGCGTCCAACTGTCCCGGATGATTCGGGAAACGTTGCGCTACCAAGTTGATTACGGATTGCGTGATTTCATCAGGGGGGAAGGCAATCGGTTCCGGGATGGCGCCCGGCCCGGATTTGTCAAAACTCCCCCGGTTTTCCTGATCATAATTCCAGCGCCCGCCTTCCGGATCTGCGCCGTGCATCAAAACGTTGTACTTCTGGCGCATCCAGCGGTAGAAAAACTCCATGCGCAACTGCTTTTTGCCTTTGGCGTGCTGGGCGAATTCCGCCTTGGAACAGAAAAAATGCGTGTCTTCAAAAATCTCACAGGGAATTTGGGCGTTCCCCACCACCGTTTGCAGGCCTTGCGCCACGTCCCATTCGCCCGCTTCCGTCATATAAACCGATTGAGGGGAAAGCCGGGTTAAGTCAGACTGAAGTTGTGCGACCAGACTCCCCTGATTCTCCGCCTCATCCAGGGAAACGTAATGCAGCGGGTAGCCTTTGCTTTCCAGCAATTGCCTGAAATGGCGCATGGCGCTGAGAAATAGCACAATGCGAGCCTTGTGCGTCCAAACCTTGGTGGACTCCTCGGCGACTTCGGCCATCCACACGCAATCCTGAGCAGGATCAAAGCCTTGGAGGGCGGGATTGTCCAGAGTGAGTTGATCGCCGAGAATGACCACCAAGCGACGGATGTTCATCAGAGCAAATCCTTTCCAAATTCACAGAAAATTTACAGATTAAATAGGTAGTGAGTGAGTAGCAGCGATTTTGCTGTCCAGCAAACGGTTCGGGGCCAATTGGAGCGCACCAGCCAATGATAGGCTTTTTCGGAAAAGCCCTGCTCCAAAATGCGATGGAGGGGCATTTGCACAAAAAAGGTCAAGCCGTAAATGATCCCTTGAAGGCCTAAAACGGCCATTAAAGAAGGGCATTTTAAAACTTCGGCGGTAAAACCTGCTAATAAGATGGCTCCGCTGAGCGCTTCCAGTCCCAGCGGCAGCAACAAGACCTGAAAGGTGCGTCGGGTGTGAGTTTGCTCGTAGTGGGCAAAGCCTGCCCGTCCCACCCGATCAAACAACGGGTAATGCACCCATTGCACAAACCAGATAATGCCGGTCATCATCCAGGAGGTTACCAGCGCCAAAACCAACCACAGTTGCATCAGACGGTTCCACTGCCCACGGCGGACTGACTTTTTAAGCGTTCAACCAACTGTTCGGCAGCCATTAATCCTGAAAGCACAGCGCCTTCCACTCGAGGCCCGGCAAAAGCATCCCCTGCCAAAATGAGTGGCGGGGCTTGCTGAATCCACTGAAAGTAATCAGTCCCGGCGTTTTTCACCAAAGCGTAGCGCCACCGTTTGACTTGCCACTCCAGAATTTGGGAGTCCCCCAGATATGGCTGCACGGCCTGACGCATACACTGATAACAGGCCTCATCACTTTGCTCAAACCATTCGGCGCTGCTGGCCGGGGCCATTTGAATGGTTAATCCGTACCCGTTGGGGGAGATGCCTTTTTGATGATTCTCGGCCACCCAGCCAATGGCTGAGCCCGTTTCCGGCTGCCAGAAACCCGCCTTTTCGGGCAAGGATACCGGGCGATCCAGGCATAGCAGCAGGGCCACGCAGGGATCGTAGCTCACCGATTGCAACGATGCCAACTGCTCGGCAGGCAGTTCGAGCGCACTGGCCTTTAAAATATCCACGGCTTGCGGCGTTGGGGCGGTCATTACAATGGCGCTGGCCGGAAGACATTCTCCTGATTCCAGAAAAATCTGCCAGCCGGTTTCGGCCATGGCGAGTCGAGTGACTTTGGCCTCTTTGCGCACGTCTATCCCTTCAGCCAGATACTTGGCGATGGTGGTCATCCCATCCCGACCGATAAAAGTCGGATAGCTATGCCCGTTTTCCGTGGACTTGTGGAACCAGATCCGGGCGACGTCCTGCCCTGCCCACTCATCCACCAGCCCCTGAAATCGAGCGTCTTTCACCGTAAAGTACTGGGCCCCATGATCAAAGACCGTCGAAAACGCCGCTGCTTGCAACCGTCGGGTGGCCAAGCGCCCTCCCAGGGCCCGACTTTTTTCCAGTACCAGGACAGAATGGCCTGCTTTTTGTAAGGTGTTCGCGGCCATTAAACCGGCCATCCCTGCTCCGATGATCACGATGGGTTGATGAGTACTCATGCCGCGCCTGCCTTGCCTTGTTTTGACTTGTTCGATGCGGTTAAAAAACGTTCCCAGTCGATGGGATCAGCGGCGCTGGTTTGCGCTTGGGACAATACCACCTGACCCGCTTCAAGCAAAAAAGCGCCGCCCAATTGAAAGCCATCGCCATCCAGCGGGCCAATGCCATGCCCACCCTGCGTCCAGGCCTGAAAGCCCCTCACCCACACCGGCCAGCCAAAAACCTGCTGAAAATTTGCCCGGGTGAGGCCAAAGGCTTTGTAAAATCGGCGCTCAGGGTCACTAATGGGAATACTATCCTGTAAGCCATAACGCTGCCACAATGCTTCCATGGTCTCTGGCTCCGACATCATGACCACGGCCACCCGCAGCCCGGCAACGGCCAGTTCTGTTTGCCTGAGTTGAAGTTGCGCCAGGCTTTCCATACAAAAGGTGCAACCGCTGTGTCTTAAAAACAGGATCAAAACGGGCCCGGTGCGTGACAAAGCCTCCAGCGAGGTCTTTATGGCTGGAACGGGTTCCTCCAGTGCCGCAGTGAGCGATGGAAACGAATTCTGGGTGAAATCGGCACGCCAAGCGGTGTAAACGGATTTCAAAATCAGGAAAAAGGGCAACCACCAGATGAGATCGTTGGTCACAATGTTCAGGCCAAAAAGCAGGGGAAAGCGTTGTTGAACCAGGGCCAGGGCAAAGCCCATGGGGCCGAAAATTTTACCCAGCAAGCCCACCAGCACAATGGGCCAGTGCCGACCGGGATCGGTGGCGGCAATGATGTAGCCAAGTCCATACACGCCCACAATCATGCCAATACACTGCCACAGCTCGGGATAATTGGGCAGCACGGCACCCGTGAGCTGGAAAACAGCATTGGGAAAAAGCACCATGAGGCCGCCCCACACGATATTGTAAATCCCGGCAATGGCCAGCACGGCAAAGCTCCAACGGGGCATTGGGACTGAAATAGACCGGGCCATCAGCGTTTCTCTCCCGAGAAGGCTTTCACCACCTGCGCATGCCGGTAATCAAACATGCGTTGTAATTTTTGCCGAACCATCCAGCCCGCCACCCAGTGGGACAAGGGGGCCAGCGGCAAGGCGTAGTCAATATCATCTTCCAGCAGGCAATGGGACTCATCAATGGGAATCACCCGATGGGTGTGCGTCCACCGTCCGAAAGGGCCGCTGATTTGGGTATCCTGAAACTGACGGCCTGCTTGATAACCATGATGTTCGGATACCCAATCGACGGTAATGGGGCCCAGAACGTTGATTCTCAGGGTCACCCGGCTACCGGCCTGCGAAATGGGCCCGGTTTGCTGAACCACCCGCACTTTTTCCCAGGGCGGAATCAGAGAGGGCAGAGCCTCAGGCAGTTCGTGCCAGGCAAACACCGCTTCAGCCGGTGCTTCAATACGACTTTGCTTAATAAATCGTGCCATCACATCCCCCTTGGGGCCAGGGTCGCCAACCCCCCATCCACGCCAATAATCTGTCCAGTCACCCAGTCCTGCTCCGGGTTTAACAACCAGGCCATGGCGGAGGCCACTTGCTCCGGCGCACCCAGCCGGTTCAGGGCGTGTTTCTTGATCGACTCTTGACGGGCCAGATCACTGTTCAGGAGTTTTTCGGTCAAGGGAGATTCAACTAGTCCGGGAGCTACCACATTCACCCGAATATTCTTGGGGGCGTATGTAGCCGCCGCGGATAAAGCCAGACCGTGCAACCCCGCTTTGGCCGCACCAATAGCCTCATGGTTGGCAATGCCCAGACGGGCCGCCGCTGACGAAACGAACACCACACTCCCCCCACCAGATTTTTCCATCAGTCGGACAGAAGCCCGTAGCCAGTAAAAGGCACTGCTCAAGTTGGTATTCAGCGTTTGTAGCCATTCTTCAGGCTTGGTGAGGTGGGCGGGCTTCAGGATCAGGGAGCCCACGCAATGCGCCAGGCCGTCCAGCCTGCCCGCTTGGGCTTGAACCGTTTGAACGGCCTGTTCAATGGCTTGCGAATCGGTTGAATCCAGGCACAGCGGGGTGGCATTCAGCGCCTGGGCCAGCGGGAGCAACTTGGCCTCATCTCGGGCGGATAAATATAAGGTGGCGCCCGAATGGTGTAATCGCCGGGCCAGGGCTTGACCGACTGCCCCTGTGGCTCCGGTAACGAGATAAACCCGATCGTTCATAAGCATGCTCCGTGAGGGGGGAATCGTACATTAAAGATAGTAATGATACGGAAAGGCTGTTTTGCGTGAATTAATATAGGGATGGATCCGATGGAACAGTGTAAAGACCAGTAAAGTGTAAAGACCAATAAAACCTAAAGACTAGTTAAGACTGTATTGTTGCAAACGATAGAAAGGTTTTCAGGGGTATATTCCCACTATCTATCTTGAGTTTAGCACGGCTTTGCGACTGCTTGTGTGATTTCTCTCAGTCTGGCCCTGGCAGGTAGGCATTCCGCCAGTGACTTGACCAGAGCCTCCATTAGAGCGTTCCAGAAAGGGTCGCACTGGGGACAATACCCCTTTCCAGGAAGAGGGAAAGGCAAACTCACCCATTTGTTGACATCTTTTTTTGTGGCTGCTAATCTACATACATTCAAAGCGCACCACATTTGCCAGTGCTTTGTATGGGCCATTAGCTCAGTTGGCTAGAGCGCACCCCTGATAAGGGTGAGGTCCGGTGTTCAAGTCACCGATGGCCCACCATTTAAATTTAAATAAATAAACGATGAGTCTCTTTTAAAGGGGACTTATTTTTTTGGGAAGCCCCGCAAAACCTGATGATCAGATTTAGTTTCAGCATATTGGTGTTGTGTTCTCTTGTCTCACCCGCTTTTACAGAGAGCCCATCGCTAGATGCAAAAAAGGTCCAGGATGCTGCTATCAGGCTTAAAAAAGCACATGTCGAGAGGGAATGGGATGATTGCCTCCAGAAGTCTGGTTCTGAATTTAAATGTAAGCGGCTTCTGGAAGTTCTGTGGGAGCGTGAGAAAGCCGTATTAGCTTGTATAAGTGTATTTATGGCTGATCCAGCAATCGACAAAGAACGATTGAACTCAGAAATGACTGCCTGTTATGATCCAGGCAGTACCTATGGAGACCTAATCCGATGCTGGACACTCTTAGCAGACAGGGTTGATGCCGCCAAGCAAGGGAAATCACTTATCCCGCACTAGACTTGGAACGCACCCCCGGTGGGGATACGCTCTGGTAACTGACCAATAAATATTCATCCATGACTTGATAAGAACCATTTGCTCGGCCATATTTGTTTTTTGGAGCCCGCACAGGAAATCATGATGGGAATAAACACTTTACTACCTTCATAATAACTCAACGACCTTGGTAGATAGCGAAGAGCAGCTGCAAAAAGTTCTGAATACCTGCACCAAGTCCTTGGATCGCCTGATCATTACAATGCTTTCCAGTACCGGCCTCCGGGCTTCAGAGTTTTGTGACCTGAAAATGAAGGATATCAATCTGGAGAAGGGATACTTGGTGGTTGAACGAGGCAAGGGTGGCAAGCGCAGACGAGTGGGCATGAGCGGCAAGGTCACAGAAATGCTGAGAGCATATCTGCAGAAGCATCCAACCAACTCTCCCGAGGACTACGTATTCAAGAGCCGCTTTGGGGCTAGGATGGAGCGAGATGGCTTGCTGAACCGGGTCAGAAGGATTGGAAGCCTAGCAGGCATCGAAATCACGCCTCACGTTCTTCGCCGTGCCTTTGTTACAATCAACGCCAATAAAGGACGTTCACTGGTCATGCTTCAGATGGCGTGTGGGCATAGTGATATCAAAACCACGCGCTCCTACTGCAAGACTTCTGAGGATGAAATGATCCAAGCAATGAAAGATTGGTAGAGGTAGGAATGACACTGGACAAAGCTGGACTAATAAAAGAAATTGATGAGGCAATTGATTCCCTGATACCCCTGAGTAACTTCTCCCAGGATAAATCAGCCGTTTTAAGCCCTGTACCCCAGATCTTGGTCAATAACATGGTGAGTCTCCTTACGGTGCCTGTAAATGCGCTTGATGAAAACAGAGGCAGGGGTATCATTTTTGCAAATGAGACAAGCTGGAAGGAATTATTGGCATCGATACACCGATATTTCTTCTCCAATGCCCTTATTGCCGTGGAAGTGGCCTTGATGATGATTTGCAGGCAAAAAGGGTATACCGTCCGCCATACAGATCGTGACCGGGAAATTGCTGCCTCCATTCTTGAGAAAAGTGGCGATATCTTGAATTCCAGAGAACGAAGATTCTTGAACTCTTTTGGTAGGAGACCGCCAGCATTTATAGAGTGGTTCGATACTGCTGTCAATGAAGAAACTATGCCTGATCCGGAAGAGAGAAAAGCTTGGAGAGATTACTTTGAAGCGTTATCAATCGCTAGAAACAAAGTATCACACGCTGATTCTCAAGTTACTGAAGAGCAGAAAACCAAACTTCTAGCTGCAAACATTCCTGTGAACTTCCAAGAGGACAACCAAGTTCGGAGCAACGTTTACGCCTATAAGCCTGTCCTACTTGAGATCGAACGGTTCTTAAGATCACTGCAGAATATCCAGTAAGGCTTTAGAGCCACCAATCTGGCTCATTTCCAGGAAAGGCATTTAGTACCTCCAAGACCTGTTCACGAGGATAATGGGTGCCGTTCAGTCGTTCGTTCTGCAAATTCGCTCTGATTTGGGCTTTCCTTTTCTGAATGAAGCCTGCAATTTTGCTGTTGTATGCGACCGTATTGGGTGGAAGCTTTTCTCTGTATGACCGTGGCCATTCAGAAGGGTAAAAGTCTGGGATAGCTCCACTTTTTACCCTGGTAGCGTCTTCCGTACATTCATCGCAAGCAAGTCTATACAAATTCCAAGCGCAGATTCGAAGTATGAGCTTGATTTCAGGTATGCAGTCCGTAAAGGCCTTTAAAGGTGTAGGAAGCAAGACCATATTCCCAATATTGGAGTAGTATTTCGGGTTCTGTACGATATCATTGGGCATCTGAAACAGGGGATCGTCCACTCCCCAAACATGGCAGGCAGTCCAGTGCTCAACCTTTTGCCCCTGAATCTTTTTATCGGGGGATGCCCCTATCGCTTGCCAGATTGCTTTTCCTGCTTGGACATTAGCTTCAAACTTTGGCTCGTCTTTGTTTGTAGCACGTGTTACCCAGCCTGCTTTATATAGGGGCTGTTTTCAAGCAAACTCTGGATACCAGACTGGCAGCTCATCAATGGTTTTCGGATCCACCCATAGTGCTGTCCTGACGATCAGTGGAATGATGTCGACGTTCAGACTCCGACAAGCGTCTTCAAATTCAATAAGGACGTTCCGCACCGTGATCCTCTGTAGTTTTGTGAGCCAACAATACCATAAGGGCCTGTCTGGCTACTTGCAAGATCATCAAAAAACCGAACATTTATACCGTACTCAGGCAGTGCGATATACTTATAATGCGAGTAAAACAGGCGGGGAGCCCCATTGGATGAAACAATTTACAGCTAATATTTTAAAACTTTTTGGCAAACTAAGTATATGGAGCTTTTTTGTCGCCGGTCTTTGCTTTTTCTTGCTAGGTATAGGGGCATTTTATTGGGCGGATAAAAAATCAGAATTTGGTCTATGGGGAGATAAACCTACCGCTTATACAAGAGAGAAAGCCGCAGCTCGCGCAATGTATCATTTGGCCCAACAGGCTGAAAAACAAAACATACCACTTTATGAGTTTCAAGGTCCTTACTTTAAACCAATGCTTGGTCTGGAGAAATATATTCCTTGTATGGTTTATTACAAGCATTCTAAATATGGGTTTATGTATGACGATTGGACTGGTAAAGCCAATCTTTTCCCAAGAGGATCTGATGAAACAGACTCCTCTTGGGAAGAAGAGTTTTTGGAAAAGCGTCAGTATCCAAAAAATAGCCGAAACGAATAGGTCTTTCTGAAGTGGGAGGTTGTACCGGGCACTCGGCGGATCTGGTAGCTGGTACTGCCAGGCGGTGCAAAATGGTGAACAGCGCGGGTACCTATTTCTCCTATAATGCCTCGGTCGGGATCTGGATTAAAATCAAATTCCTCAATTAGGTCTGGATGTATGCGCTGACTTCTTGAAGAAGGACCTAATTCCGCATCGACTGTCACGGTCTTACTCGTATGATCAATCAGAATATGTGTCTTATTTACATCAACTGCTAACCGTCCAAATGCAGCCCATTGCTCGGGATCATCTTCCCGTGTAATGTCTAAAGCTACATCGGTAAAAGGGTTGCCAAGAATGACATGCGTAACCTTTGGATTGGCACCTATGGTCGGAGTCTTCGCTTTAAAGTGACCTTGCAGGGCTTTTTTGCTCGGGTTGGGAAACCGCATCAGAGTGACTGCGGTCGAATTGAAGCAACGGAGCAGGCGGGGCATATTAAGGTCTTCAGCAAGGTTCACCTTGCGTAGATCAACTTCCACTGGCTGTCCTTGGCCTTGATAGAAGTGATCCCAGAGCTTTTCAGTCAGATCCTCCTGACCATTAAAGCTGATACGCTTGGGAGACAGGTGGGATTTACGGCCAGTAGCCCTTTCACCTCTTTCGAAGATTTCTCTTCGCAAGTTTTTGAGCTGTTCTTGAGCTAATTCTCGTTGTGCTTGCGCCAGTTGGATCTGGGCATCTCTGGCGTGTTGCTGGCGGAGCGCCTGTTGCTGGGCTTGTTACCTCATCGCTTGTTCTTCCCAATTTACGGGCCTTTGAGCGCGGGCCAGATTGTCTTGAACCCAGCCATCGTCTTCTTGAATTGGTGTGGAATGGTTACGAAGAGGGTTCAAGTAATCAGCCAGGGAGTGGGCTGTGCCTTGAGATGGGTGAAAATCCACCGGCGCTTGACGCCGAGATGGCTGAACATGAGAGCCAGGCTGTGTATACGGACCCAACTGCCCGGCAATACCTCTTCGATTGGCAGCTTGCTCATTGGTGGCCATCAAGTCTTCGATTTGCTGCTGGCGACGAGCCCGTTGCTCCTGAAGAGACCGGCCATAGGTTTCCATCAGCCGGGGAGTCTGGCGGGGTTCGGGCAAAGGCCGTTGCTTGATGGGCTCTGGAGTCTGAGTGCGAAGGGTTCTGCTGGAGGACGAGTAATCGGACAAGGATGAAGGGCTAATGTCATACGGCTGGTAAGTATTGGAGAAGCTGTTGTACAGGCTGCTGGCGCTGGCCAGTCCTTGTAAGACTTCGGGGCCATACTCTCAAACGGCAGCACCGATACCGGAGAAGATGTTTCCAATCACGTCTCCAACGCGGCTGCCCCAATAAGGCTTGGGTTCCCGGATAACGATTTCTTCCACTCTGCCTTGCAGAGGCGGTCTGGACATGGTGTGAAATACCTCGATTTCTTTGGATACACAGATGAGTTCTGTCAGTATCCAATACCCGTTTTTAAAACCATATAGAATTAATTTTATGATCTTGTTATCCCTTGGGGCACCTGCGCTAGAGCCATGAAGTTTTGTAACATTCGCCAGAACCCTGCAACAGCAAGCAATCTGGCGATTTTGAAAAGCCGCTCTGCGACAGGCTTTCACAAAACTTGCTTCAAAAATCAGGTTTAAAGTGCCTGAGAGTGTGGAATAAGGCTGTAAGGGGAGATTTCTGTGTCCGAATGAAGGCAGGATAGAGCCGTTTACCCCGGATAAGAACCGATTAGATCGTATAAAAACGGTTTAGATCCAGATAGATCCGTATACGTCCGCTTTTGTCCTCATTCAAATGCAGAGTAGGGGCTAAAACCCAGGAATTGATATGCTTTTGAGACATGGCCCGCTCGCCTATGTCCTTGATCGCCCCTCAAAAAGGACCTAAAATAAGTAAAAATAGCTGAAAACCGGCTGAAAATGTGCATCTCAGACCTGATAAGGGTGAGGTCCGGTGTTCAAGTCACCGATGGCCCACCATTTTATTCATAAATAAACAACATAAAGTCTTTGACTCTTTTCAAAGGCTTTTTTGGTTTTTGGGACTTACGTTTTTGAGACTTACATTGGAGATTCTGTCTCCACTCTTTTGCTTGGAATGAAGCAGTATTTAGAGGTGCCGCTCAACGCAAAACAGGGCTCCTCCCCGATGAGTGGGGCCTGACGACAGAAGCAGGGGTTTTGGTTTTGCATTTTGTGTGGCATTTATTTTAATTGCTTAATTTCTGATAGATAGGGATGGGGGGCCCAGTTGCGCAAAAATGTTACACCTGTTACATTAATGAAGACCCCAGCTATTCGTTAAAAGTTCTTTCGCGTCAAAAGTAAGGTCTTTCAAGTATGAAGTGGCTCGTTTTTTCTTATTCATTGCCGACCAATCTCACGGCGGCTTCCAGGGTTCGCATTTGGCGAAAATTACGTAAATCGGGCGCCGTCTCACCCAAATTGGGTGTTCATATCCTGCCCTATAACGATGCCTGCGTTGAAACAGTGCGCTGGCTTACGGCTGAAGTGGAGCGGGAAAGCGGTGAAGCCATTGTGATGCAAGTCAATCGCTTTGAGAATCTCTCGGATGACAAAGTGATTGATATTTTTCGGAATGAACGGATGGCGGATTACCAGCAGATTGAAGCTTTTATCGCTGAACTGGAAAAGCTGATCGAGGCCCATCGGTTGGAGCAGAATGAAGATCCAAATAAAGTGGTCTCCATCAAGCGTGACATCAGTAAGATTAAGAAAAATATTGATGAAGTCTCCCGGCTGGATTTTTTTCAGATTTATGACAAGCACAGTCTACTGAAGCGATTGCAACACCTTCAAAAAACGCTCATGACCGGCAATTTAATTCTGTTGATCTCCCTCTCACTGGGCGCGTTCAATGCCACGTGCCTACGCGAGATGATGGATGAAATTCAACAAGAAGAACAAATGGATGTCTTTCAAAATAATGACATGAAGCACAAACGCTCCCAGTTAAATCGGCTCACCTATTCTTAGTCCTCAATTCTCGATATTTAGCATCCATCCATTAAAGACACTGAGTAATCACTATGCAAAGGCGCCAGCTATTGGCCTTGGCCTGCCATCTTTTACCGACACAACCGCGCCCTCTAGCAGATGCGAAAGCGCTTGTAACAACGCCGAGTTTAATTAGGTCGGTTTTAAAACCAGTAGCTTCACCTTCCGAGACTCTTTTCAATTCCACACGGAATCACTTGAAAATCGGGTATTGTCTGCTAACCCAGGGCCAAGAAAAGACCCATTGCCAGGAACAGGGGCTTTGGGAGAAGAAGGCGTTCTTTCAAAAAATAGTGGGACAAAAAGCTCCGCGCAATTGCTGAGACAAGGAAAAACTGCTCATGAAACCAATCCAGAAACTAGTTTTTATTTACACTGCTTTTATAATTCTTTTTTTAACAGGCTGTCAATCTCATCAGGAGAACAAAGCGGTAGCGTACACCTACCCAGTGAGCAAACCCTTGGTGCAGGATGTGATGCTGAATGATGAGTATGTATGTCAGATTAGATCCATCCAGCATATTGAGCTTCGTTCACTGGAAAAGGGATACTTGCAAAAAAAATATGTCGATGAAGGGCAACTCGTTCGCCAGGGGCAACTGCTCTTTCAAATCAAGCCGAATGTTTACAGAGCGGATGTCCAAAAATCAGGAGCCGAAGTTGCTCTCGCCAGGATTGAGTTACAGAACAACCAGGCATTGGTAGAAAAAGACATTATTTCCAAAAGCGAATCCGCAATGTCGGCTGCCAAATTAGCCAAAGCCCAAGCCGAATTGGAAATGGCCGAAACGCATCTGGGGTTTACTGAAATTCGAGCGCCTTTTAATGGACTTGTGGGGAAGTTTGGGGACATCAGAACTGGGAGTTTGCTTGATGAAGGGGACTTGCTGACCACCTTGAGTGACAATCATAAGATGTGGGTGTATTTTAACGTGCCCGAAGCTCAATATCTCAACTACATGAAAAACAAGCGAAAGAATATCGCGCAAACCGTCCAGCTAAAATTGGCCAACAACGAGCTATACCCTCAATCTGGAACCATCGAAACGATAGAGTCCGATTTTAGCAACACATCGGGGAACATTGCGTTCCGAGCCTCTTTTAATAATCCGCAGACCCTCTTACGCCATGGAGAAACAGGCACCATTCTCTGGCCTAAACTGATCAAAAAAGCCATTGTTATTCCACAAAAATCCACCTTCGAAATTTTGGATAAGAAATTTGTACTGGTCGTAGACCAGAATGGAATTCTCCACGAACGAGAGATTGTGGTTGCCGAGGAAGCGCCCAATATTTTTATTCTCAAGTCTGGCCTCAAGCCAGGTGAAATGTTCTTGCTGGAAAGGCAAAACAAAATATACAAAGGGGACAAAATTAAATACAAGATGATGGATCCCCAAACGGTAATAAAGAATTTAGATTTGTACGCAAATTAACAGAGATTGATATGACTATGTTTCAAAATATACTCAAAAGACCTGTCCTGGGTTTGGTCATTTCTATTTTCATCGTCTTTTTGGGCTGCCTTTCCATTCAGCAATTGCCTATTTCCCAGTTTCCACAAATTGCGCCGACGGTCGTGAATGTTTTCATTGCCTATCCGGGCGCCAGTGCCGATGTGCTGACCAAATCCACGCTCATTCCCCTGGAGGCAGCGATTAACGGTGTGCCAGGCATGCGGTACATGGCCTCCGATGCCACCAGTGCTGGCGAGGCCACACTAAGACTTGTGTTTGAGCCGGGCACTGATTCCAACCAGGCTGTGGTTAATGTTAAAACCCGTGTGGACCGGGTCATGACCTCATTGCCCGAGCTGGTGCAGCGAGAGGGCGTCATCCTGTTGCCGCTCCAGCCATCCATGCTGATGTACATCGACTTGTACTCTGAGTCCAAAACCATCGATCAAAAATATCTTTTTAACTATGCGTACACCAAACTGATTCCAGAAATTCAGCGGATTAATGGTGTGGCAAACGCCAGTTTGCTGGGAACCAGAACGTATTCCATGAGAGTATGGCTAAAACCCGATAGGATGCGGGCGTACAATATCTCTCCCGCCGAAGTGGTTGAGGCGATTAAAGGCCAAAGCATCATTGCCCGTCCGGGTCGGTTAGGACAAAGCTCGGGAAAGAAAGCCCAATCGACTGAATATGTGCTTGATTACGAAGGCCGATACAATGAGCCCAAGCAGTACGAGAACATCATTATAAAAAGTTCTGAATTCGGAGAAATGGTCAAGCTCCGAGATATAGCCGAGGTGGAACTCGGCAGCGAGTTTTATGACATCTATAACACCCTGGACGGAAAACCTTCGGCCTCCATTATTCTGAAGCAAACACCCAACAGCAATGGGGCATTGGTCATCAAGGATATTAAAGAGAAGATCAAGGAACTTCAAAAGGATTTTCCAGATGGTATCAAAGTAAAATACAGCTATGATGTTTCCAAATTTTTAGACGCCTCGATTGAGCAAGTAATCGACACCATCAGAGACGCCTTTATCCTGGTCACCTTGGTTGTATTTCTGTTTTTGGGTGATTGGCGTTCCACAATCATTCCCATTATCGCGGTGCCCATCTCCCTGATTGGGGCATTTTTTATCCTCCTGTTATTTGGCATGTCCATCAACTTGATCACCTTGTTTGCCGTCGTATTGGCAATTGGTATCGTGGTGGATGATGCCATCGTGGTGGTAGAAGCCGTGCACAGCAAGATGGAGGAAGATCCGTCCTTAACACCCTATGCGGCCACCCAAAAAGCAATGGGAGAATTGGGGGGGGCCATTATTGCCATCACCCTGGTGATGATTTCCGTGTTTTGTCCGATTGCCTTTATGAGTGGCCCTGTGGGCGTATTCTACAGACAATTTTCCATCACCATGGCCAGTTCGATTATCATTTCCGGGTTGGTCGCACTGACCCTGACGCCGGTTCTTTGCGCCATGGTGCTTAAAAATCACGCACATCATTCAGGCCATGCCAAATCCAGCAACTTATTTAAGAAGTTTATCAATCAATTCAACAGTCTTTTCGATCAATTAACGCAAAGCTACATGTGGCTTCTGAGTAGGATTGCCTCAAAAAGAATCATCACCTTCAGCGTCATCGCCTTATTTGCAGTCGGAATTTTTATTTTTAACAAAATAGTTTCCTCCGGTTTTGTGCCCAACGAAGACCAAGGCACCATTTACGCCATTGTGCAAACCCCTCCCGGATCGACCCTGGAATACACCAACCAAATCGTCAATCAATTACAAAAAATCTCTGAAAAAGTAGAAGGCGTGGAGTCCGTTACTTCAATGGTTGGCTATGAGATTATGACGGAAGGCAGGGGCTCAAACGCGGGAACCTGCTTGATCAACCTGAAGAACTGGGAAGAAAGAAAAGAAAATGTACACGAAATAATAGAGGAATTGGAACAGAAAGCCAATGGGTTAGGCGGCAAGGTTGAATTTTTTGAGCCACCCGCCATCCCTGGGTTCGGCACCTCCGGTGGCTTTTCCTTGCGCTTGCTCGACAAATCGGGGGAAACCAATTATGAAGAGCTTGAAAAAGTGACCCAAGACTTCATGCGCAATCTGGAGAACCGCAAAGAAATTAAAGGTCTGTTTACTTTTTACAACGCGTCCTATCCCCAATACAAAATAAAAATAGATAACCAATTGGCCATGCAAAAAGGGGTGTCCATTGATAACGCCATGGAGAATTTAAACATTCTAATTAGTGGTTCCTATGAACAAGGATTTATCAAGTTTGGACGCTTTTTTAAAGTGTTTACCCAGGCAGCCCCGGAATACAGAAGAAATCTGGATGATTTGAACAACTACTTTGTGAAAAACGATCACGGAGAAATGGTGCCCTATTCTTCATTTATGACCACTGAAAAAACACAAGGCGCCAATGAAATTACCCGATACAACCTCTACAACTCTGCGGTGATTCGGGGTTTCCCAGGCAATAACTTCACCTCAGGCGACGCCATTGACGCAATCAGGGATGTGGCTCAAAAAACCCTGCCCAGGGGGTATGATATTGCCTGGGAAGACCTCTCCTACGATCAGGCCAAACGGGGCAACGAGTTCGCCATTATCTCCCTGATCGTTATACTGTTTGTGTATTTAGTCCTGGCCGCTCAATATGAGAGTTTCGTACTGCCCCTGGCCGTGCTTTTGTCCTTGCCCATCGGTATTTTTGGATCTTACTTGATGCTCAAACTAATGGGGCTGGCAAACGATGTTTATGCGCAAATCGCTATTATCACGCTGATTGGGCTTTTGGGTAAAAACGCCGTTTTAATTGTAGAGTTTGCCGTACAAAAGCGAAATGAAGGCCTGTCAATATTGGATGCCGCACTGGAAGGCGCCAAGATGCGTTTTAGACCGATATTGATGACTTCCTTTGCCTTTATCGCAGGGCTTGTCCCATTGGTTTTATCGCACGGCGCGGGTGCAGTGGGAAACAGAACACTTGGCTCTTCCGCCATGGGAGGCATGATTTCGGGCACCCTCATTGGCGTATTGATGATACCTGGCTTGTACTTTGCCTTTGCCACCCTGGTCGATGGTAAAAAACTGTTGAAGGATGAAACGCAGACAAGCCTGACAGAGGCCATCGCAGGTAAGAAACAAAAAAATAAGAAAAAGTTCAAGAAGCTCAAATTAATGTTGAAATTATTCATCCGAAAAATGAAACCCTCCAGAGAGACAGACAAGCCGAGTTGAGCGGTGAACCCACAAAATCACAAAACCAGGAAAAGACTATGAAGCTCAGAAGAACAATTAGCTATCTATCACTGTTAACTCTTTTTATAGTTCAGTCGCAAGCGCCTGTACTGGCCCGGTCTTGGTTTCACCCCCTGAATCTTGAACCCAAAGAACCCAAGTTTAATGTCCCGACGACCTATAGCGTTGAGCAGTCAAAAAATTACAAGGATTTAGACGCATTTGAGAGTGAAGAATCCGAGAATGCGGCGCACATCAGTTGGCGAGAATTTTTCTCCGAGCCGTACCTGATACGCCTGATTGAAACCGCCCTGTCCAACAATCAAGAATTCAATATTTTTCTGCAAGACATCGAAATCGCAAGGAATGAAGTGAAGGAAAAACAAGGGGAATACCTGCCGAAAGTGGGGTTGGGCTTTGGGGCAGAAGGTTATAAAGTCTCAAAAAACACACGGGACGGAGTTATAGACAAGGTTATCGATAGAAATGATCTCTATTTCCGCAACTCCAGTTTGAGCCCCGGTTTAAATATGACCTGGGAGATAGACATCTGGAAAAAATTAAAGAACGCAAAAGATGCGGCCAGAATGCGTCTCATGGCGCAATACGAAGGTCGGAATTATCTGATTTCAAGATTAGTCGCTGAAATAGCGCGCTGTTATTACGAATTGATGGCCCTGGATAATTCCTTAAAAATATTGGATGAAAATATTCAAATTCAAGAGAAAGCCTTTCTCAAAATGAAAGTGCTGAAAGAATATGCCAAAGCCAATAATTTGGCGGTCAATCGGTTTGAAGCGCAGTTGCTGAAGACTAAAAGCCAACGGTTTGAAATCAGTCAAAAAATTGTAGAAAAAGAAAATCGCCTGAAGTTTTTATCGGGTATTTATGATAACACACCGATCCTCAGAAATTCTGAGAAACTCATGTCCATGCAAATCGATGAGCTGCAAGTGGGTGTCCCCGCTCAACTGTTAGAGAACAGACCGGATATCCGTCAGGCGGAATTTGCGATAAAAGCCGCGAAACTGGATCTGAAAAGTATCCAGGCCAATTTATATCCCAGCGTGAGGATTAACGCGGGCACCGGGTTTGCCGCTTTTGGTACCGCTTTATTGTTCAATCCAAAATCGCTGGTCTATCATTTAACGGGTGATTTATCGGCACCGCTCATTAACAGAAAAGCGATTATTGCCAGAATCGCAATCGCCGATTCCTATCAGACACAAACCCTCTTGAATTACGAGCAAACCCTGCTGCAAGCCTATACCGAAGTACTGAATCAACTGTTGAATATCAAGAATATCCAACAAAGTTTTGACACCAAGCAAAAAGAAGTGCTCTTGCTGGATGATTCGGTCGTTATTGCCAATAATTTATTCCAATACGCCAAGGCCGATTATGTAGAGGTTTTATTGACCCAGGAAGAGAAACTCAACGCCCAGAAGGAATTGGTGGAGCTGAAAATGAATTTGATAGGCTCTAAAGTGGATCTGTACCGTGCCTTGGGGGGCGGCTGGCGATAAAACGGCGTTGAGTATGGCCATCCCTGATGAATCACTTTGCGGCCCGCTTTTTGAAAGACCCAACCACCCATTTTCGTCCCTCTTCTAAAAGCAGAATCATGGACGCAACGCTGATGGCAAGCCGCCAATCCTCTCCCGTTAATGCCACCGTGCTAAAAACCTGTTGCAACCAGGGCCATTGAACCGCCAGTACCTGCAAACAGATGACCCCTGCCAAGGACAACCAGAGCATCTTGTTGTGGAAAAATTTCCTGTTGAAGGCGGACTCTTTTTCTGCCCGTGCGTTAAAGACATTAAAAAACTGAAACAGAACAAAAGTGGTAAATGCAAGGGTAGCGGCCTGTGCCTGGGAATTTCCCTGCGAATATTTGTAGTAAAGAACGCCCAGCGTTCCAGCCGACATAACCGCTCCAAACCACAGTATATGAACAATCCTGCCCATCGGAAGAATCTGAGCGTTCGGGTTACGGGGAGGCTCCTCCATAATGCCGGGACGAGCCGAGTCCAGAGCCAGAGCCACGGCGGGAGGGCCGTCCATAATCATGGCCACCCACAGGATTTGAACGGGGTTAAAGGGTTCCGGTAGGCCCAGCAGCGGAGCGAAAAAAACTGTCAGAACCGCCCCCATGGTCGTCGAAAGTTGAAAACGGATGAATTTAAGAATGTTGTCGTACAGGGTGCGGCCTTCTCGAATGGCTTTGACAATGGAGGCAAAGTTATCATCCGTCAGCACCATGGCAGCGGCCTCTTTAGTGACCTCGGTACCCGTAATGCCCATGGCAATGCCAATATCCGCACTTTTTAACGCCGGGGCGTCATTCACCCCATCGCCCGTCATGGCCACCACATGACCCTTCGCTTTCAAGGCCCGTACCAGTCGAACCTTGTGTTCTGGAACCACACGTGCAAATACGTCCGCCTCTTCCACCCGTTCAGCAAGACTTTTGTCATCCATCCGGCTCAGTTCCTGCCCGGTTAAAACGGCCCCCTGCAATCCAAGCTCTCGTGCAATGGCCACCGCGGTGTCAGGATGATCTCCTGTGATCATTTTGACCTGAACACCCGCATGTCGGCACAATTCAATGGCCATCCTGGCCTCAGGTCGGGGCGGATCCTGAAGCCCCACGAGCCCGGCAACGATCAGCTCACTGAGCCAGGGATTAATCTCTTGCTCCGGCTGAAAAGAATCGCTGTCTATGTCCCGATACGCCAGTAAAAGCAGGCGCAACCCCTCGGCGGCCATGTCACGGGCCTGTTGCCGCAGGTGTGTTCTGTCTACCTCGGTCAGAGGAACAATTCCCTGCTCATTTTGAATGTAATGGCACCGCTCCAGGAGGATTTCCGGGGCACCTTTGACAAACAGTTTTACTCCCGCCTTATTTACCCGCGCCTTATCGAAATGAGCGGTCGCCATAAATTTATGGGCGGCATCAAAGGGGATTTCGGCCAGTCGAGGCATCTCCTGCTCTAGCGTCTGTTTTTCAACACCCGCTCTTTCCGCCAGTATCAGCAGGGCGCCTTCCATGGGATCGCCAACCACTTGCCCATTGCGAATCACCGCGTCATTACAAAGGGCCGCAATCTGGGTCAGCGCTCCTTCAGGAAGCGTTATGTCTTGAGCGTCGGCTATCCTGATTCGTTTCTGCTGACAATAGAGTTCTCGCACGGCCATCTTGTTCAAGGTCAGGGTGCCGGTTTTATCGGAACAGATGATGGTCGTGGCCCCCAGGGTTTCCACACTCACCAGCCGCTTCATGATGGCCTTGTTCCGGGCCATCCGTTGCATGCCAAGAGCCAGTGTCACGGTAACCACGGCGGGCAGGCCTTCGGGCATGGCCGCTACGGCCAGGGCAATGGCATCCAGAATAATGTTAGAGAGGGGTCGTCCCCGGGCAAGATCCACCAGAAACAGAATAGAGACCAGAATGCCAGCGATTGCGGCCAACCGTTTTCCCAGCCGATCCAGCTGAATTTGAAGTGGCGTCTGGCGCTCTTCGCTTACAGCCAATTCCGCCGATATCTTACCCATTTCGGTCGCCATGCCCGTTTCAGTCACCAGCATCTCCGCTCGGCCCCGCGTGATCATGGTGTTCAGGTAAAGCATATTGACCCGCTCCGCCAAGGGCGTGTCTTCCTTCGAAAGGGTGGACACCTCTTTGACCACCGGGTGGGACTCCCCGGTCAAGGCCGATTCATTCACCTCCACATGAATGGCCACCAGTAAGCGACCATCCGCAGGAACCCGATCCCCCGCCTCTAAAAGCACAATGTCCCCGGGAACCAGTTGTTCAGCGGAAATTTCCAACTTTCTCCCAGCCCGCCGAACGCAGGTCACCTGGGGAAGCATCTTCTTGAGGGCATTCAGGCTCTGCTCGGCACGGTACTCCTGATAAAAGCCAAACAGGGCGTTCAGCATAACCACGGTCAGAATGACCAGAGTGTCCTTTAACTCACCCACCGCCCCGGCCAACAGGGCAGCCAAAATAAGCATGACAATCAGGATATTCCTGAACTGGCTGATAAAAAGCACCCAAGCGGAGCGGGGAGGCTTGTCCAAAAGGCGGTTTAGGCCAAACCGGATCTGTCGTTCTACCACCTCGGACACACCAAGTCCCTGCTCTGGGCATACGTCCAGGAGTTCTTGAAGTTGCTTGGGATTCAGGCAATGCCAGGGCGCTGGCCTGGCAGATATCAATTTCACGGCAGTGTAGCCCCCTTCCGGATAGACGCTTCCTGATTTTGACAGGAAATGGCGCAAAGGCCAATACGAAACGCTTTAACGACCCCATTGGGACAGAAGTTTGTAAATAAATATTACCAGGAATCAATATTCATAGTTTATATTTTTTATATACATATATAAGAAATATTCCCGACATAGGCACATTAAGACATAGGACATCGCATATGAGTACGATTGGGATTACAAATCCACAGTTTGCCCTGTTAAAGGCCCAAATGCAAACGAGTCCGAAAGCTCAAAACACCCCGACCCCGGCAGTAGGCGCCGCCTTGTCCGCAATGGCGGCTTCGCTTGGCAGCGCCAACAGTACCCAGAAAGCATTGATGCCCAGTCTCTATACGCCCATTGCCGCCAATGAATGGGCCTTTGTCTGGGGAGATCCTCATTTCCGGGAAGCCGATGGTGGCAGATTCGATGTCCAGAAAGAAGGAAAGTTCAATATTCTGAAAGACAAGGGTATTTCCTTCACGGCGGACTTCCAGAAGGTAGCCGCCAGACCAGGTCAAACCATTGATCCGAAAAATGACAAACGGCCCACTGTAACCAAAAGTGCCGATTTGGTGATTGATGGCAAGAAAATCCACATTGACGCCAAGGGCAAAACCACGGTGAATGGGAAGGAACTCAAGAATTTTGATCCCGTAACCTTAGGGCCCGACAGTTCTATCGCCAAAACCATTGATGGCAGTATCCTGATTCAGACCGGCGAGTACACCATTCTCTTTGACTCCGTGGGGAATGGGAATCGTCTGGATTTTGCGGTCAAATCCGGGAGTGATGGTGTCTCCGCGGACGGTGTCAACCCCAGTGGTTTGCTGGGTGAGACCTTCGATTCGGACAACATCCGATTGACCAAACCCAAAAACAGTATTGACTCTTACCTGGTCAACAAACCCAAACCAGGCCCAGACAAACCACCCAGCGTTGAAAGTGAGCTGCAAAAATTACTTCAACAAATCATTACCATGATTCAACAACTCTTGCTGGGGTTTAAAGCCTAACCGCAATTCAAAGCCAAAAAATTCGAGGGTGTCTACAATCGATGCTGTAGCACCCTCAATTTCATGCTTCTCCTGCGTACTTCTCCACGGCAAATTAGCCAGACTAGGGATGGCCAAATCCAGATCACCATTTAAGATATTCCTAAGGGAGATGGGGGTTGTCATGAGTATAGTCAGCGGGGAACGGCTTCCCCTGAAAGTGATCGGGAGCGCCCTACACGCCCTGCATGGCGGTGCCCATGACTACGATAAGCTGATTGAGGAAATAGGCGAGGCCAACTATGTTTTGATTGGCGAGGCTTCCCACGGCACGCATGAGTTTTACCAGGAGCGGGCTCTCCTGACCCAACGATTGATTGAGGAAAAAGGATTTCACGCCGTGGCCGTGGAGGCGGACTGGCCAGATGCCTACCGAACCAATGAATATGTGAAAGGTTCGGGAGACAGCCGCTCAGCCGAGGAGGCATTAGCAGGTTTTGAGCGTTTTCCGGCCTGGATGTGGCGAAACACCGAGGTGGTTTTGTTTCTGGAATGGCTCAGGACATACAACGACAACCTGGCCACCGAACACCCGAAAATTGGATTTTATGGCCTGGATCTATACAGCCTTTCGACCTCTATCCAAACAGTGTTGAGATTTCTGGATGAAACCGATCCCAACGCGGCCCAGATTGCCCGGGCACGTTACGCCTGCTTTGATCCGTACCTGGGAAACATTCAGGAGTACGCCTATCTCACCGGCCTTGGCCTAAAAGCGAATTGCGAGAATCAGGCTGTTCAGCAACTGATAGACGTTCAGCAAAGCCGGTTGAAACCCATCCAAAATGACAGCGGCGAGCAAAGGGAAATCCTGTTCAACATCGAGCAAAATGCCCGTCTGGTACGAAACGCCGAACAGTATTACCGCACCATGTTCACCGGCGCCGTTCAGTCCTGGAACCTGCGTGATGCCCATATGACAGAAACCTTGCAGGCCTTACTGGAACACTTGCGGCAACAGAACGGCCAACCGGCCAAAGTCGTTATTTGGGCCCACAATTCACACATTGGGGATGCCCGAGCCACCGAAATGGGGTGGCAAGGGGAGTGGAATATTGGGCAACTGGTCCGACAACGGTACGGTTCCCAATGCTACGCCATTGGATTCACCACGTATGTCGGCACCGTCACGGCGGCGGAACGCTGGGACAGCCTTCCCCTGCAAAGACAGGTAAGACCCGCCCTGGAGAAAAGCTACGAGCAGCTTTTTCATCAAGTGGGTGTTCCCAACTTCTGGCTGAGTTTCAGCCGTGATCCGGTATTGGGGGCGATACTGCGAGGCCCCCGACTGGAACGGGCCATCGGGGTGATCTATCAGCCCAAAACCGAACGACAGAGCCATTATTTCCAGGCTCGCCTAAGCGAGCAGTTTGACGCCATTATTCACCGGGATCGCACCCGAGCCGTAGAGCCACTGGAGCGCAACCTCCATTGGGAACAGGGTGAAGTCCCGGAAACCTATCCATCGGCCTTTTAAAAAAGGCACCACACACAACCACCTGCACAATAAAAAGAGAGAGCCTCAACATGAACACTGTCCTGCTTCATCGCGCCATTTACTGGTTCATCCTCCTGGGGATTCTGCTTTTTTTGTTCCTGTTACTGCAACCCAAAACCAGCGGTCAACTGCGTCACTGGTTTTCTCCACAACATTTCCGTATCCCGGCAGCCGAGACACCGCCAACCGGGGCTCATTAAAAAGCGCTTGATCGTCCAAACCCAGGCGTGGGAGAATGCGCTACATGCTCAAAGCATATCGGCATCAAGCGTTCAGCATCCTCAGGGTTTAAGGGAAAATAACGATGGCTCTACCCCATGTTGCCTATTTTTCAATGGAGGTTGCCATTGATCAATCCATTCCCACCTACGCGGGCGGCTTGGGCTTTTTAGCGGGAAGTCACCTGCGATCCGCCTGGGAAATGGAAATGCCCCTGATCGGAATTTCGATCTTCTGGTCGGAAGGCTACGGCCAGCAGAGACTCACTTCGGCGACCACGGCGGATATTGATTTCAAAATCTGGGATGGGGCCGGGCTGGAAGAAACGGACTTGAGTACGGTGATTCGGATATTTGATCAGCCTGTCCATGTAAAAGCCTACTATCTCCCCCCGAATCGCTTTGGCAGCGCCCCCATTTACTTCTTATCCACCAACCTCCCGGAAAATCCGCCCGAGGTTCGTCGATTCACCCAAAAGCTGTATGACAGCGATGAGCGAACGCGAATCGGGCAGGAAATGGTGCTGGGTATTGGAGGCTATCATATTTTGCAAAAAATTGGGCCACTGCCCGATGTGTACCATCTGAACGAGGGGCACTCGGTTCCACTGCTCTTCCAATTGTTGGCGGCGGCGGGGGGCGATCTGGGAGCGGTCAGGGAGCAGTGTGTTTTTACCACCCACACCCCCATTGCCGCGGGCAATGAAACGCACGATGGGCAATTACTGGCCCAAGCGGGTTACTTTGGCCCAACGAGTGAAGCAACAGCCATCGCCTTGGGGGGCAGCCCCTTTTCTCTAACCGCCGCGGCCCTCCGAATGTGCCGCATCGCCAACGGGGTGTCCCTCATCCACGGGAAAATTGCCAATGAACTTTGGGGCAAGCTGGACAACCGATGCCCTATTATCGCCATCACCAACTCGGTCAACCTACATTACTGGCAGGATTCCCGTTTGCGGGGCGAGAGCGATCCCCATCGCCTGCTGTCCCTGAAGCGTGACATGAAACAGGCGTTATTCCAGCTTGTGAGGCAGGAGACCGGAAAACAGCCGGATCCCGATGTATTAACCATAGTCTGGGCCAGACGCTTTACAGAGTACAAACGGCCCACACTGATCTTCAGAGATTTGGCGCGTTTGAGCAGGCTCCTGGAGGCCAGTCAGATCCAGTTGATTTTTGCCGGGCGCTTTCACCCTGGCGATGTTCGGGGACGTCAACTGTTCAACCAGGTTCTGGAGTACAGTCAGACCTTGCCCAATATTGCCGTGTTGCTGAACTATGAACTCAACCTCAGTAAACTGCTGAAACGCGGGGCGGATGTCTGGCTGAATACCCCGCTGCGGCCGCTGGAAGCGTCCGGCACTTCCGGCATGTCGGCCAGCATGAACGGAGCGGTGCATTTCTCCACTTACGATGGCTGGGCCGTGGAAGGAACCTTCCACCACATCAACGGCTATATCATTAACCAGCCAGGACATTGTGAATCGTGCAACCGGATTTCGGAGTCACCCACTTGCCCCCGGGATGAGCGGGATCAGCAGGATTACGAATCAATGATGACCATCCTGGAAACGGAAATCATCCCCACCTACTATCAGCATCCTGCCCGTTGGTCTGCGCTGATGGCCCAATCCATTCATAACTCCGAAATTTATTTTCACTCGGATCGCATGATGCTGGAGTATTTCAACCGCATGTACCGAATTTTGTGAGCCTATCGTTCTTCTATTCCTTTTGCAGAAACAGTAAAAAACGACAATCGGTGTGGGCTTTCAGGGAATGGGAAAGTTTGGCGTCCATATAAATGCCATCCCCGGCAGACAGTTCAACCGTGGAATCTGGCCCTATCCACTGGGCTTTTCCGGCAACCAGTAAAATCATGGCTTTCATGGGCGTCCAGTGAGTGGCCAAGGAGGCCCCAGCCTGAAGTTCCCAACCCTTGAGTTGAAAATTGGGCGTTTCCAACAGCGCATCCGTATGTAAATGGTGCGTCACGGGCTCATCCATGGGAAAACGAAACTGGAGATAAATCTTGGAAATAGGCCCAGAAGATTCAATGGGTATTACCCGGGATTTCGCCAGAATATCCTCCATGCGGGCCATCACCTGATGCTTTTCCGAGGAACTCAAACTTCGTTCCAGTAAAGGAAAAACCGCTTTTTCCTCCTTGGCGAAATGACGCTTTACCAAATCCACAAAAGCCGCCGCCTGATTCAGCAATTTTTCATTGCAGTCTTCTGGGAACGTATAGTTCAAAATGCCGGTAACCACAGCGGCCCGCTGCAATAACACTTCCTCATGCTCGATCTCCAGAATCGGAATGGGATGATATTTGGACAAGGCCGGAAAAATAACCTGATCCTCACAGGCGGCATGCACGTTCATGCGCTGCACCAATTCTTCGGCCAGGGCCCGGGCCTCATTCAGGGACTGACTGGCCTGCTGTTGGCAAATATCCTGTAACGACAAAAGCAGCCTATCCATGAGCTGGATCATGTCATGGTGATCGCTGACCAGTTTTTTGGTAACCGCTGACACGGGCTTGGCTTTGCCGGGTGAAATGGACATGTCAATGTACCTTTAAAGACACATGTAAAACACAAGAACCAGAGAAACAGACACCAGTCGTCACAGGCTGCAGGCAAGCGCCTCCGTGCCAAGCAGACTGTTGTAAAGCATAAAAAACGGACAGCACCAGGAACATTGTCCATCTGTCTAGAAAATCAAGCGCGCTAGAAATCAAGCGCGCGCCGCTGGCGTGGATCAATCTTTAAACCGCGAACCCAGAAAATCCCTGACCAAGACGCCTTGGCCCCTGCGGACAGGGCGCCTCATGCTCATCCAGCCAGCCTAACCGATAAGCCCAGGGTAATTCCTAGCCCCGTGGGCAATGCACGGAGGCTTTGCGCAAGAATACAATACAAAAACGCAATGCCAAAATTCACCGATATCCCCCCATACACACGCAGTAAGCAATCCCTGAGGCCCTTGTGATGAGACAACCAAAGCCCAAAGCGGTGATTCACGGAAAACACGAACAGCTGGTTTTCAATCCGCATGACGTTCATGCCCAGCCCGAACCGGTCAGGGTTAAAGTCGGCGACGAGGAATGGCCTTCTGAAACGCCGCAAGCGCCGCCGCCGGAATCGGTTTCTAAGGACACGGAACATCCTTAGGCCAGCACGACAAATAGACAGATGTCGGGACATTGGGGATAAGGGCCCTGTTCTTTGTCGATTTCAGGAAATTGCAAACGCTTATGCAAGCACAATTATCCCCTCGGCTTACGACTTTGGGCAGTTCAAGCAATTGGTAAACGTGGGGGGTGGTCACGGCAGGCTAATCGCTTGCATTCTCAAGCAAAATTCCCAACTGACCGGGGTGGTATCTGACTTGCCCCATGTGGTGAATGGCGCCACTGCCATTTTTGAGCAGGAAGGCCTAAGCGACCGGGCCAAAGCGGAATGCGGCGACTTCTTCCAGAGCGTGCCCGCCGACGCCGATGGGTACATCATGTCCCACATCATTCACGACTGGAGCGATAGCAAGTCACTGGAGATTTTAAAAAATATCCGCAAGGTCATTCGTCCCAATGGAAAACTGTTATTGGCGGAAACCGTCATTCTCCCCGGCCCCAACGCCATCAACAGCACCCTGATGGATTTGAACATGCTGGTGATGACACCCGGCGGGCGGGAACGCACCCAGTCGGAATATGAAACCCTGCTGGCGCAAGCTGGATTCACTCTGGTCAACGTCATTACGGTTTCCCCCATGGCATCCATTATTGAAGCGGCGCCCACGGCGCATTAGACATTCGCATCCAGAGACCGGAAGCGTTCATTTCAGGGAAGCCCAACGGCAGGGCTTCCCTGATCTGTTTTTTGGGGCCCGAATCCCCATCTGGCCAATGGTCAGCAGGCATCCCCTGATTCACAATGAAGGCTCAAAATAAAGAGACTCAAGACCTAAATTTGAAACCCGACGAACAGGGCGTTACAAGTCAAAAGGAGTATCCAGCATGTGTCGACTGATTGCCGAAATCTCCGTTGATCCCATTGGCACCCAGGAGCCTACAGAAAGCGATTACGTGGTGGCCGCGGAAAGGGCCTTGAAAAAAGCGGTAGAGGCCAACAGTACCCTTCAGTATCAAATCAATCCCATGTCCACTACCATTGAGGGCGAACGGGAAGACGTGCTGCGCATTTTGGAACGGATGCATCAGGCCCCCTTTGAAGAGGGCGCCAAGCGAGTGATTACCACCATCCGGCTGGACGAACGGATGGATCAGGACAGCTCCATCCAGCATCACATGGACGTGGTGAGCCAAAAACTGGCCGTAACCAAAGGCAGTATGTGCTGAACGGGGGGTAAGCCCCTTTTGTGGCAGGGTCATTTTTAGGGTTTAATGGTGGGGATTAACCGCCCTTCTCACCGGGCTTGCTTCCCTCTTTTAAACGCTGGACTGATGGCCTGATTATGAAAAAAAACTGGATAATAACCGGCATTGCCCTGGCGGGTATAACCATTGGCATCATCTTTCTTTTCAATCAAAGCGAACCGGTTCCCGCTGTCCAGCTCCATCGCCAGGACGTCATCGCCACCCTGACGGTCACCGGAGAAGTGCAAGGCGACACCACCATTAACTTTAGCCCGCCAGTCACGGCTCGCATTACCAATATTACCGTCAATGAGGGGGATTTGATCCAGCCGGGGCAATTGCTGGTGCAATTGGAAAGTGATGAGCAAAAGGCCCAGTTACAACAGGCGATGGCCCAAGTCCGGCAAAGTCAGGAAGCTTACCTGAACCTGAAACAAGGGACTCGCCCCGAAGAGATCCAGTACCGAAAACAGCGCTTAATCGAGGCCGACCATCGCATTCAGGAGGCCACAGCCGCGCTGAAGCTGGCTGAGGCTCAGCTAATCGACGCCAGCAAAAACGCCAAGCGCTTTCATGAACTGTTTCAGCAGGAATTAGTCAGCGCGCAGGAGAACGACAACGCCCAACTGCAAGCCAGTACCGGTAGCCAAAGGGTTGAACAGGCAAAGGCCACCTTACGCGCTGTGGTCAACCAGAAGGCGCAACTGATCACCCAGTTGAATCAGGCGGAAAACGGGCCCACCCGACCGGAACTGGCTGCCGCCTACGCCGCGTATCTGGCCGCCCAGGATAACGCCAAGGCTGTCCGGGCTCAGGTTCGGGACTACGCCATCCGTAGCAATCTGTTCGCGCTGGTGGTGGATCGCCCTAAAGATCCCGGAGATTTGGGCCGCCCCGGAGAAAGCATCCTGACCGTGGTGGATCCGCGCACGCTGGAAGTGGTCTGTGCGGTAGAGGAAAATGATTTGCCCAAGGTTCAGGTGCGAGACAGCGCCCTGGTGGTGTTGGACGCCTTTCCCGATATCGCCCTGAAGGGCATCATTAAACGGATTGGGCATCAGGTCAATGAGGACAATGGCACCGTGGAGGCCCACGTAACCTTGCTGGACAGTGAATGGCCCAAGTTAAAAGGCGTTGGCCTGATGCCGGGCATGACCGCCGATGTCAGCATTCTCACCCATCGATTAAAGCAGGCATTGATCCTGCCCGCCGCTGCGGTTAAAAAAGAGGGTAAGCACTGGTTTGTCTATCAAATTGAAAATCAACGACTGATTAAGAAAGCGGTTCAGGGCGAACGCCTGTCCATGGAAAACTTCCGCGTCTCTGGCGGATTGCAGGAAGGGGCGTGGGTGGCCAGCATTGCCAACGACACCCTGTTGACCAAGAAAAAAGTACATCCGGCGCAAGCCAAAAAACCATAGCCTGCCCTACCGGAGGCAAAGGATAAACCGTGGCATCCAGATTCATTGACATCCTGCCCATCGAAGTGTACATCGCCAGCCGATATGTCTCGGCCAACCTCAAACAATCGCTGATTATTATGCTGGCGGTGGGCATTGGGGTGGCCCTGATTGTGTTTATCCCCTCGATTAACCTGAGCTTTTTCCAGTACTTTCTGGACAAAACCGTGCAAAACGCCCCTCATATCACCCTGACCCGGGAACTGGACACCATGCCTCGCACCAGGCAGGCCGTGGAAACGGTATTGCAACAGGAGAGTCCGCAAGCCCAGGTACTCTTTTCGGATCAGACCAATACCCGACGGCGCAATATCTCGGCCTACAAACGACTGATGAGCGAGCTAGGGCGCTTTCCGGGCGTAACGGCGGTGGCTCCCAGCGTGAGAGAGCAGGTCATTATTGTGAAAGGCAGTCAAAACCGCACGGCCAGCCTTCAAGGAATCGTTCCCTCTCTGGAAGTCGCTGTTTCCAGCTTGCAAGCCGATGTCATTGCAGGCAACCTGGAGGCCATGGGGCCCAACGATGTTTTTCTGGGGAGTGCCTTGGCTGATGAACTCAACGCCGGGGTGGGCGATCGCGTCCAGCTCATCACCCCCTACGGAAACCGCAGCTACAAAGTATCCGGGCTCATTAAAACGGGAGTCTATCAGCAGGATCTCAGTACCTTAGTACAACCGCTGGAATCTGCCCAAAAACTGCTGCGCCTGGAGAATCAGGTCACCAATATCGGCCTGAAAATCACCGATATTTATCAAGCTGAAACTACGGCCCGCGTTCTGGCCAATCTGTATCAGCTGAAAGCACGCAGCTGGATGGAGGACAACAAGATTTTCCTGGATCAGATTGGCAATTTCCGGGTGATTATCGCGGTCATTAATTTCCTGATCGTTTTTGCCGCGGCCACCAGCATCACCAGCATCCTGATTATGGTAGTGGCCTCAAAATCCAGGGAGATTGGTATTTTAAAAGCCATGGGCACCGCCCCCAACGCCATTATGCGCTTATTTATCATTCAGGGAATCGGGTTGAGCCTGTTGGGCATTGTGGCCGGATTCATCGGGGCCTACGGCCTGATTACCCTCTACAATTTAAGCCCCATGGCCAAAAGCGAAACCATCCTGGGGATTCAGCGCCCCCCCACGGTCATGAACACCGAGTATGCCATTTTGGCGGTGATTTATGCCTTGATCAGCAGCGTAATGGCCAGCTTATTCCCTGCCTGGCGGGCCAGCCGTCTGGATCCCGTAGAAGCCATTAACCAGTAACGGTACCGCCTCCGCCTATGACAGTCCCCGTATTACTCCAAACTGAGCATCTGATGAAGATGTATGGCGACGCCCAACCGGTGTACGCCCTGAACGATATCAGTCTAACCATCCATCAAGGGGAGTTCCTGAGCATTGTGGGGCCTAGCGGTTCCGGGAAAAGCACCCTGATGAACGTGCTGGGCTTGCTGGATCGGCCCACTGGGGGCGCCCTGAAATATCTGGGCGAGGAAACGTCTCAGTGGAGTGAGGGCAGGCGATCCGAATTTCGCAACCGGGAGATGGGCTTTATCTTCCAAGCCCACATGTTGTTGCCGGAATTCACCGCCCTGGAAAATGTCATGATCCCCCTGCGCATTGGCAACACCCTGAGCAGCCAGGGCATGGCCAAAGCACAGCGCTTGCTGGAGCGCATCGGGCTGGCCGAGCGACTGCATCACCGCCCCGGCCAATTATCAGGAGGGCAAAATCAACGGGTGGCAATTGCCCGAGCGCTGGTCAATAATCCCAAAATCGTATTCGCCGATGAACCGACCGGTGCCCTGGATTCTCAAACCAGCAACGCCGTGTACGAGCTGATGCGAGAGATCCATCAGGAAGAGCGGGTTACTTTTGTGATTGTGACACACGAGCAAGCCTTGTCGGAAAAAACCGATCGGGTCATCCGGCTACTGGACGGAAAAATCAAAGAAGATGTCACCATCCCACATCCGCCAGCCAACGATACGCCACCCCAGCGGTGAAACCCAGCTTGTCCTGGACTCAGGAATTTTGCTCCGCCTGTAAAACGGCAATGGCTTCCAGTAAAACATCCGGGCCAAATTCATCAATGGCCTTCCAGGCCTTCAAGCGTGTCACGGAAACATGTACTTGCTCAGACTTCCCCAGGCGTTCCAGCATATCATCCGACAAGCTGCGAGAGGCACGTTTATAGGCCCGGTACTGAGCGGGGTCAATACCAGCTTCCAGGAGAATACGATGTTTTTTGAGCCCTGTTTTTTGTTCAATTTCAAGAAACAAGGCCTCTAGCCTGTCAAACATAGACATTTGAACTTAAGCCTTTATAAACGGGGTTAGAGCTTGAAAGGCACCCATTAATTCCATTATGGCCCGCAAATGGCCTAAATGGGAGGGCCGGGCTGGACAGGACAAACTTAACCTGTGCTTGCGCTATTAAATTAGGCAAGGAGCCGATGGCTTGGCAAAAGCTAAAACGGGCGGCGCTTATATCCGCTTGCCCCGCAAATTTACAAGGTCTATCTAATTCAGAAAGTTATGTAAATAATAACAGTTCCAGATTATAAAACATTAGCCATCAGCGCTAGACTCTGGACGAGCAACATCATCTATCTGTGCCCAGCGCCCCCACCGCTTATCTCATGACAGGCTAAGAGCCGGGTTTTTACCACCCGGCTCTTGTAATGGATTGCTGCTACCTAAACCTTGTTCGGCACCATGGTATTGGGTGGCTGCGCAGGTGGCTTGGTCGTGGAAAGCTCCTTCAGCATCTGGATGACCTGAGTGCTGGCTTGCAATCTACCGGATTCAATACGCTCCAGCAGAGAAACGGAGACTTCCTGATCCACGCCAGAGCGCCGCAGGAGTTCCTTAGCCTCCGACAAAGCCTGCCCGGAGGGGCGACCAATGGCCAGCAAGCGGTTGTACTCCCGCAAGGCCAGGTTCAGGATTTCCTGGGTGACCGAGGTGTAGGTCTTGGCCAGGAACATTTTGCTTTGACCCAAAGCGATCATCAACGGCGGAATCTGTCGGTTCACCGGTTCGGTAAAGACCGGACGACGATCCTGGAACAACCCGTTCACATCACCGCTAACAGGTGTGGGAGTTGGCGTCGGCGTAGGAGTTGGCGTCGGCGTAGGAGTTGGCGTCGGCGTTGGGGTTGGCGTCGGCGTAGGAGTTGGCGTCGGCGTAGGAGTTGGCGTCGGCGTCGGGGTTGGCGTCGGCGTAGGCGTAGGAGTTGGCGTCGGCGTCGGGGTTGGCGTCGGCGTCGGGGTTGGCGTCGGCGTGGGAGTTGGCGTCGGGGTTGGCGTAGGCGTAGGGGTTGGCGTCGGCGTAGGAGTTGGCGTCGGCGTAGGAGTTGGCGTCGGCGTAGGAGTTGGCGTCTCACAAGATGGGCAGGAAGCATTGGGATCGCTTACCTTCTCAAAGCTTACAGTCCCTTGCACTTGATTTTTGCCACGGCCAGATTCAACATTGATAGAGTCTTTGGTAGTTCCACGGGGGGACGTTTTACTGGGATCATATCCACCCAAGAGCATAACCTTTCCGCCTGCCCCTGCATTGCCAGGATTATTCCCCTGTGCTGGGTCACCACCATCGCCACCCTTGGCTGAAATGCTATCATCAGCCAATGAAGTTAAATTCTTCTGAAATTCAAGCGTTATGGTACCACCATTTCCACCAGCTTCAGGCTCGATTATTGGTGAGGTATTTGCACCACAGTCTGACTTTCCGCAAGTTCTTCTACCATCACCGCCCTTGCCGCCATTCGCTTCTATTTCCCCTTTGTTTTCAATGCTGCCACAATTTGCGACTAACATAATTTTCCCACCATTTCCACCAGCAGTAGAAAGTACAGGGGGCGCATTATCTGGAAAGGAGGCGTTGGTGCCATCTTGACCGTTGGCTAATACCCTTGCTTGATTGCCCAGAATGATGTTTCCATCTAATCCGCTGGCTAACAATTTATTATTTGCCACTTCCTCGGAACTAATTCCACCATCGGCAATCTCTTGAGGGGTTAGCACCTGATCCAGTGATTTCGTATTTCCATTGGCGATCAGAACAATCTGGCCACCATTTCCATTACCGTTGGCCGCTGATTTGAGACCATTCGCCAACAGCACACCATTTAAGTTAATTAAACCGCCTTCAATACGAATCAAATTACTATCAACGGTACCAATCACCTGATTCGCTGTGTATGAAGAACCGGAAGTATCAATGATTGCGGTTTTATTCCCATCACCTTGAATATCAATGGTGCCTTTGTTCTTATCATATCCAATTCTAACAACGCCACCAGCACCCGAATTGTCACCGGCTTGGCCAAAACCCTTTGCATAAATACCGGCATCAGGGGTCATCGTTAAACTAGAGACGTTCAGGTAAACAGAACCTCCATTGGCGCCGTTGGCATAAATATTACCACCTTGATAATAATAAGTGGAATTGACCGTCACATTGCCGCCATTACCGAGATAAGTCCCTGCTGAATTTTGAAGTGCGCTTACATCGACAGTGCCATTTAATTTAACGATTGGGGCATTGAAAATAATGCTCCCACCATTTCCCGTCAGCATTGAACTAGAAGTAGAGAAAGTACCATTCGCATTAGCAGCATCGATTTCAAGACCACGAACAGCGCCACCAGTTGGCAAGGTCAAGGAAGTTGTACTTGTATATGTTGTAGAACCGCCCGGTGTATTGTAGACAGTCCCAGAGCTAACTGTATTGCTTCCAGAAATCGTCTGGTTTACGGGTATTCCCGAGCCAATGGCATCGCCCGGCAGGGGATCTGCAAATACAGAGGCTGGAGCAACCGCCACACTCGCCGCTAAAGAGATGGGCCAAAAATATCGGGATAATGGACGACGGGATACCATGATAATTAAAGAACCTCCTTCAGGACGGTGGATGGACGGAAAAAAAGCCCACAGAAATTGAGTAAAGTGGAATGGCGACCCTTAAAAATCAAAACAGCCGCGCTTTAACCAATACCAACTACCAACAAGCCTTCATCGCCATAGTGCAGGATAATGACTTTAACGAAAAATTTTTCAGTGCCAATACTCTATCTTACAAAAAGACAAAAGAAAACCCCTGTAACTTTAGTTCATTTACTTTATCATCCCCTCATATTAATAGAGATCGTCAGACAGTCACTGATTACGGCTCCCCAACTTTTACCGGCTCACTCAAGCCGGTTGCCCCCATAGCTCAGGCATTCAAAAAAACATTGGACTTGCAGGCTGTGTTTTTGTTAAAAGTAACAAGCAATTGGTAGTTGTGGGATCCTCAGAACGGCAGAGTATCCAGGTGAACTTTTTACTAGCGGTTTTTTTGACGGTTTCACGCTTTCTTTTGAAATAGAAGCTGAACAAGCTCCTAGAAAGTTCTCAAGTATTCAAACTTTTAAATTCAACAAAGATTGATATTGTTTTACACGGGTTGCACACCCTGCCCGAAGCCAGATTTTCTTACATCATTAATATAGGCAGAAGTTGAACATCTAATGACTAGCTTCCATCCATCCAGCCGAATCACCCTCGCCGCCCTTTTGGGAACAGGGCTCGCCTTGAGCCTTACTTGTCCAGCCTACTCCCAGGAGCTCAGCCAGGTTCCCGCCCAGGTAAATCCGGGGTTGCTCAATTCTTCCCCGCTGAATGCTTCGCCGGGAAGCAACAGCAAACAGCCTGCCGTTAACCCGGAACTGGAAAAGCTGCCTGAAGTCAATCTGGATGTTCCAGAACCGCCCAGCATCGTAGAACTGGAAGGCAATCAGTTCCACGTTAACAAGATTGAGGTGTTGGGAAACACCCTGGTGAGCAACACCGTTCTCCAGCCGATTGTTTCCGTTTATGAGAACAAGAGTGTCAGCCTGAACGAGTTGGGGCAGCTGGTAGACAAGATCAACGAGCAATACCGCAAAAAAGGGTATCTGACCTCCATCGCTTACATCCCCCCGCAAGACATTACCGCCGGTACCGTGCAAATCCGGGTGCTGGAAGGTCAGGTGGGTAATATTTCCATTGCCGGGAACAAGTTTTATCGCACCGGCGTGGTTGCCCGTTACCTGGATCAGGGGACTGGTGACGCCTTGAGCATTCCTCATCTGGAGAAAAACCTGCGACGCATTAACCGTCAGGGTGATTTCCGGGTGCGGGCCACACTGAGTCCGAACGCCATCGCCGGTAAAACCGATGTGCGCCTGGATGTGGAAGAGCGTCAGCCGTTACAGGTGGCTCTGACCTTTGATAACCAGGGTCGTCCCACCATTGGTACCATGCGCTGGGGAGCCGAGCTGATCAACCGGAACGTGTCCGGTATTGGCGATCGCTTCAGCGCCCGGTGGATTGGGGCCGCAGGCACGCAGACTGTTTTGGGTTCCTACTTTGTGCCCATCAACCGTTACGGCACTGAAATCGGAACCACCTTCGGATTTACCCGGGTCAATGTCGATCTTCCCAAGGTGCGTGATACCAACAGCATTATCGGTCAGGCCTTCAACTACGGACTGATCGTCTCTCAGCCCCTGGACCGGGAGCATGTCTTCGTGGCTGACGCCGCCCTGAACTTCCGTCGGGTTAGCTCCTGGTTGAACGACAACCGGGATCAGACCCAGGATGATGTTCGCTCCCTGCAATTTGGTTTGAATTTTGACAAGTTTGATCGCTGGGGACGTACCTTTGCCCGGGCTCAAACCTCGGTGGGCACCACCTGGTTTGGCGGCAATCGCCAGTTCTGGAAAGCCGAGTCGGTGGTCAACCGTGTGGTTCGTTTGCCCAAGAGCAACTACCTGATCCTGCGCAGTTACGCCCAATACAGCCCTACGGCCCTGCCGCCGGTTGAGCAATTCCAGTTGGGTGGCGCTTACAGTGTGCGTGGTTACAACGAAGGTCTGATGATTGGCGATCGGGGATACCAGTTCTCCGTGGAACACCGTTGGCCTGTGCCCGGCCTGCGTCGGGTCAATCCCTGGCTGGCGGATCATATTCAGGGCGCCACGTTCTTTGACTATGGCCGGGTGTGGAACGATAGTAAAAACACCCGAACCAACCCCAACCAGCGGGGCTACACCAGCTTGGCCAGTGCCGGTCTGGGGGTTCGGGCCCGTTTAACCCAGTACATGCAAGGTTACGTGGATTTCGGCTTCGGTCTGCTGGATCGCAACGATATTGAGATCAATTCCCAACCCACGGCCCGCATTCACTTTGGCGTTCGCTCCGATTTGCTGACGGATGAATACAAGTCCTGGGGCAAGGATGTTTCCACGGTCAATGTGAAACCTCGTCGCAAAGGACAAGCCAAAAAGATCAACGAGGCCAAGAAGGTCATCAGCTCCAACAAAATAATGGAAGAGGGCGCTGAAACCATTCAGGCAGCTCAGAACTAATTTTTCCGCATTAATTCTTCAAAAGGGCCGATGCTGTTTAGGATCGGCCCTTTTGGCATGCTCATGCAAATGGGCGTCATCTAACGCTGCTGGCTAATTGCCTTCGGGGAGCAAGCGGTCAAAGGTGTGCCCCTGATGTGGAAAAGGGGCCTAATTATGTAGTGTGCCAAGGGGATGCCCACACCCACCTTAATGTGGTTTTGTTAATTCAGATTAAAGAAATCATTCAACCAGTCGAGAGGATTTAAACAAGACAATGAGTCCTTTCAACAGGAGTATTTTATGAATAGCCCGAAAAGCGCCACCGCTGGTCTTATGATGACGTTACTGGCGGCAACCTTTACTTACCTGCAACAGGAAGTCCCGGCGCAGGCTCAGGATCTCAGTCCCCAGCTCAGCGAAGCCACATTGTTCTTTAATCAATTGGCCAATGAAAGCCGCAATCCCCTGATTGCCAGTCTGGCTCGCGAAAATCTGGACAAGCTGCAAGGCAACAGGGCCATTCGCCGCCAAGTCATCGTGCCCTTGTTGGAACAGCCGGATACCAGTTTGGCAGTCCCTGCCCTGATTGATGGGAAGGTCATGGCCACTTTCCTGCTGGATACCGGCTCCAGTTACACCGTGATCACCCCTCGGCTGGCTGAAAAACTGGGCGTCAGGGTCACGCCGGACACCCCTCGAATTTCTCTGGTCACGGCCAATGGACCCATCAAAGCCCCCCTGGTTAAGCTCCAGAATATCAGCATCGGGCAGGTCAATGTACCTGAAATAAGCGTGGTGGTGCAGGAGCTGGGCAACGGCGACGATCTGCTACTGAGCGGCTTACTGGGCATGAATTTCTTTCAGGGCATGGATATTACCGTCAAAGAGGATCAGCTGATTCTGGGCGTGCGGGATCATCGCCACACCTCCATGAAGTAGTCCCTAGGCTTGTCGCTTTAGCAGATCCCGAATCTCACTGAGCAGGGTGACTTCTGCCGAAAGTTCCTCGGTCGGCGGGGAGGCCACCTGTGGTTTACTGGCCCGAAGGCGGCTCATGCCCTGAATGACCAGGAAAATACTGGCAGAAATCAGCAAAAAGTCTACGCTGTGCTGGATAAAATTGCCGTAGTTCAGCGTAATCGCATCCAGAGGTTTGCCATCGGCCCCTGCGGTTGCCGTGCGCAATACCAGTTTCATATCGGTAAAGTTAATGCCACCGGTCACCAGGGCCAAAGGGGGCATAATCACATCATTCACCAGCGATGTCACAATCTTGCCGAACGCCCCGCCAATCACCACGCCCACGGCCAAATCCACCACATTGCCCTTGAGGGCGAACGCTTTAAAATCCTGAATAATGCCCATATTGAATCCTTTTTTACCCCATCAGGGGTCACACAGTCTTATTCCGTCAAGAAAGCGGCAATCGCCCTGCCAATGCTTTCATGACTCTGAGAGACGGTCTGGAAAGTTTAAGTGCGGGGTGCCTACAAGGCCGCAGCAGCATACCAAGGCAGAAGACGGCCGGAATGGAATCTTCCTGGACAGTCTCTAACAAAAAAGTCGGCGTTTCAAGCTAATACCCCATCATGCGGGAAGGCATAATCATTTGAATGGGCACTTGATTCGTGCCCGTACCCGGCTCAAACAGCGCTGAGAACCAGCGCCGCTTTTTCTTTTTCCCGGACTCCGCGCTGACAGTACTCCGGGCATCGGTTGAGGAGTCACTGCCAGACCATTGAATGACCGAGCGCATGGCCAAGCGCTGATTTAACCAGCCTAAAGTCTCTTGAATGGCGGTGGCCTGCTCAGGCTTAACCGGGATATGAGGCAGCCCCTGGGTCAATAGCGTGCGGGCTTGCTGATACTTCCCCTCGGCCAGGGAGTGGTTGCCGGACTGATCATCCTGCTGGGCGGACAGAATCATGGCGGAACCGGCCATTCGGAGGGCTTCACCCTGAAATGAGCCGGACTGGTTGGCCGCAGCCAGGAATTCAGGGAACGCCGCATCGTACTGCTTGAGCTTCCAGGCAGACATGGCGATCCAGAACCGGGAATCGGCATCCTGAGGATAGATGGACAAGGCCTGCTCAAACTGACTGAACGCCGCCGGGTAGTCCCCCCCGTTGTAGGCCTTGGAGGCTTTCAGACGCAAATCGGCGAATTGATTGAAACGCACCAGATGAATGCCCGCGGGATTGGTGACCGCTGGCGGTAACGCATAGAGCTTGTGAGCGGTGGTAATGTCCCGGGCGCTGAGGTGCTTGCGTCGTCCGTCCTCATACCGGCTATTGGGATAGAGGACATCGGCAGGATTGCGGCTATGTCCGCTAATCAGGCCAATGGCGTGGGCAATCTCGTGCAGCAAGGTATTGTAGAGAACATGATCGGTAAAGACAGAACCATCCGTATTATGCAGGGCCAGCCGGATATTATCCTTGATCAGGTACTGATTCATGGCCTGGGTTTCACAAACGCCATGGCGCAGTTCGGACTGACTGGAAAATCGGCCTTCCGCACTGTTTGCCGTGGGAAAATTCATCCAGCTGACCTGAATATCAGCGGCCTGCGGATCGGCCACAAAGGCAAACCTCAAGCGATCGCCCATGGCTTGCTGCCATTCGGCAAAGGCCTCCTGCACCACGGCTTTGTTGCCGGGACGCCAGTCCGGGAAATGGTCCCCATCGGCGATGTAGACCTGTATGGGTTGCTCGGGATGACTCCAGCGAGTGACCGTTTGACTGGCCTCGCTCAAATAGTCAAGCCCGACATCAATACGGGCAATATCGTTCAAAACCTGCTGAATGCCTTGTATTTGCTCCGGGTCTCCCAGCCCTTCGGCAAGCGGTAAAGCGGCTTGATAGTAATGGTGGCCTTCCGTAAAGCGGCTATCGTACATGGCCATCTGCCCCACCCGAAGGTATTCGTTCAGCAAAAAGCGGTTGCGATCCGGGCCTTCAGGCCGTAGCGAATAAATAACCACGGCCTGCTTGAAGGAAGCCGTAGCAGCCGGGTAGTTCAGGCGTTTCATCTGGATCAGGCCCAGCAAATTATAAATAATGCCAATGTTCTGATGCTGGGGAGACATGGTCTGGAGAGCCAGACTCAGAGACTGTTTGAGACTGGTTTCGGCCTCTGCGAGGCGTCCCGCCTCATAAGCCTGTTTGCCCGTGTTGAAGTGAACCAGAAAAGCATTGGGATTGGGCGTTGCTTTTACCGCTCCGGCGGATGAAACCGGCTTTTGGGCAGTGCCGGGTTTCACACCGCCAGCCTGATTGAGGGTCGATGGCCGGGCGGCTGCACCCCCTCGTACCGGCGCGGCTTTACCCGGAGTGCCCGGTTTCCGGGCCGGTGTGGCCGCCAACCCTGGGGACGAAAAAGGGACGGCGTACCCCAGGCTTAAAACCAGGATGACAACAGTTATCAAGACACTCAGAAAGCCGGGACGAGTTTGTGGAAACACAAAAGTATTTTCTCCAATGACAAGATCCGTAAAAGCCTGTTATTAAGGTCGGACAGAATTTAACCACTTGAATGCTGCTTCAATCCTGATTGATCAAAGCCCCGCTATCGTACATCAAATTACTACCACTGTAAAATTTTGGCCCCGTTATTTTCAGCGTGTTTGAGGCAGAATGAGTATCATCATCTCAAAGGGGAGGTAAGTTATGTCCAATCGCACCATCGCCGTGAATGACGCCTTGTACGATTACATCATCGAACAGTCTTTGAGAGAGCCCTCCGTTCTCCAAGAACTCAGAATGGCCACTGCTGAACTGGGCGACATCAAACGCATGCAAATCGCCCCGGAGCAGGGACAGTTCATGGCCATGCTGGTGCGGCTCACCGGGGCCAGCCGCTTGCTGGAAGTGGGCACGTTTACCGGTTACAGCACGCTGGCCTGTGCGTTGGCCTTGCCCGAACACGGAGCGATTACGGCCTGTGATATCAGCGAGGCGTGGACACGGTTGGGGCAACACTACTGGCAAAAAGCGGGGGTACACAACAAAATTCACCTGAGGCTGGGCCCAGCGGCGGAAACGCTGGAAGCATTGCTGGCAGAGGGTCAAGCCAACCGGTTTGATATGATGTTTATTGATGCCGACAAAGGCGGCTACGACACTTACTACGAACTGGGGCTGCAACTGGTGCGTCCGGGGGGCCTAATTCTCATCGACAACGTACTGTGGGGCGGTGATGTGGTTGATGCCAACAGCCCAGACAAGGACACCCAGGCCATCCAGCGTCTGAACGCCAAGCTGGCCAACGACCCCAGAATTACGCTCAGCCTGCTACCCATCGGGGATGGCTTAACCCTGGCCAGACGCAATGACAATCCTTAACCGCGCAGCAGGCTGAGGACAATTTCAATCAAAATCAGGATGATGATGATCAGCTCCAGGGTTTGTCCTTGCGAGCTAATGACCCGGTCCGTCAAAATCTGGTACAGGTTGGCGATAATATCCAGCTTGCGGGAAATGGAGGCGTCCCAGGTGGGCAGGTAAAATTGTTCGGAGGCGGCAGAGTAGACCCGGGCCAGATACAAATCCCCAATCAGCTTCAGGCTGTTGTCCACCCGCTCCGCCAAGACGGAGGACTCAATGCGCAATTCGGCCAGCTCGTTAATGGAATGCCGATAAGGCAGGGACAAGGGCATCCACCAGGCCGGTTGTTTCTGGCTAAGGCGCTCGTAGTTTTTAATCCGCTTGTCCAGCTGAGCATCCATATAGCGAGCTTCCAGCAACTCCACGTTCAGCAGTTCCAGAACGTTCAGGGTATCAATATAATCGGAGTCGTAAACGATGGCCGCGTTCCAGTCGATCAATACCAAGTCCCGCTCGTAATAGGATATGGCTTTGGACAAAGTTTCTACCCGCTGGGCTTGACTCAAGGGCTGTGTGTCAAACTGCAAAATCTGGGCCAGGGTCTCCGCGTGCCCGGACAACAACGCCTCCGCTGGTAAGGGACTGTCAAAGCGTTCCAGTACAAACACATAGTAATCTTCCACCAGAGTAGAAAGTTCGGGGCGGGTAATGGCCGGTAAAATACGGGTCATCACACTTTTCACCTGCGCCCGGGCGTGATCTTCCAAGTTAAAATCAAACATCCGCTGGCTTAAACCGGGCAATTCCGCCAAGGTCAGCGCCCTGCTGCCATCCGACAGCAGCCAGTGATAAGAGATACTGACCGCCCCGAAATCAAAAATGGTAGCCTGAATTTCACCTCGCAACTCGCCAAACGCTTCCATTTCCCCAAGGTTCAACACCTGAGGCCGGTAGGCGAATTGCAGGTAATTGGGCGTCTGCTTTTTACGACTCAGAGGCTGCATGGGGCTGGATGCCAGCATACTGCCCACTTGCTCCAGGGAAATTTCATACCCCAGATCAAAGGCGAAAAAGGCCACCAGCCGCCCTTGCTGAATCAGCGGATCGCTTTTCACCGCACTGGCCAATTCCGTCATACTCCGCTGACACCCGCTTTCCCGACGATATTCTGGAGACATCCTGCTTTATATCTTAACAGATTTTACTCAGGTGTCGCTGTAACGCCTAAGCCCTCACCCGGGCCTTGACCCTGAATTTGAACGTGCTGACAGTGGGGGCGGAACGCTGAAAGAGCCCGCTTGGCCGGTCACATTCAAATGCCCCAAGCCCTGAGAACAGACATGGGAAGAGAGCGGTGATAGCGGCCTGTAGCGGGCCGTTAAACGGGTAAGCCTTGCGCCTCGGTCCAGACATCGGGCACCACGGCAGGCATGCTCAGCAAGTCGTCCTTCAACTGGGTGGCCATGTCCATCATGTGGTGATAATGCTGCCAAACGTCACGCTCAGCGCCTTTGGTCAAGGCATTTCCAGTGTTCAGGGCCTTCAGGTACTCATCGTGAAAGCCCCGCCCAGCCACATTTTCCATGTCCACCTGACAGGACTTGATCAGGCTGCTCAGCAGGGGTTCCATATCCAGCAGACTGGCCGGGCGGTAAGTACGCACAAAATTGGTCAAAAAGCTGACTTTCAACGTTGAGAAATTATTTTTGGCCTGAAAAGTCCGCAAATAGGCCTTGAGAATGACAGCTTTTTGTCCATTTTGCCAAACGCTGTCTCTGGATTGCAAGTTCACTTCGTTATGAGAAACCAGTGGAACGGTTTTCAGAATTTCGGTGTGTAAGCCTTCCGCCACAGGTTGATCCAGTTTTAGCAAGTTGACGAAGCGGTCAATAAAGACCTCATGCACGTCGACTGTAACCGGCACGTCGCAATCCGCCGTGGTAAAAGCGGTTTGCAAGCCGCATGCCAGCAAGCGGGTCTTCAACTGCTCCAACTCGGTTGCGGTCAAAGCGTTGGCCCCCAAGGCCGGAAGGTAGGCCAGCCGATGATGTTCCGCCGGGGTGTATTGGGGAGAAAAGGCCAGATCCACTTCGTAATCTTCCAATGTGGGAAATTTTTCGGCAAAAAACTGCTTCAGCTCCGAGGGGGGGAAACCATAGCGATCGTTGATATAATTCACCACCTGATCCAGTAAAACCCTGGGCGCACTTAAATCCTGTTTGAGTAACTCAAACACCAGTTCGGTATAAGCATGGCCTTGCTCGGTTTGTTCCATGATGAAGGAGCCTCCTGTTTACTGAACCCTGCTGAATCGTGAGTAATGAACCTGATGCCTAGCACTATAGAGCAAGCAAAGCAGTTTGGCTATTGCTTCACTGGTGAAAGCACCGGTAAGCGTCAGCCTTCCAGCTCGTTCAAGGCTTCCAGCGCTTGTCGGGCTGCCAACTGTTGGGCCTCTTTCTTGGACTTGCCACTGCCCACCCCCATGACTTCCCCGTTAATGGTGACCTCCACCCAAAATACCCGGTTGTGGGACGGGCCAGTTTCCTGCACTGTACGGTAAACGGGTAAAATCCCCCCGTCCACCTGCGTTAACTCCTGCAAGGCCGCTTTGTAGTTATCCTTGATCTTGCTCATGCCCAACTCGGTCACCATGGACTCCAGCAAACGGCGAATGAGTTCGGCAGCTTCCGCCATTTTGCCATCCAGATACAAGGCCCCCAGCAGGGCTTCAAAGGCACAAGCCAGGTTGGACACCTTCCGACGCCCCCCATTGCGGGCTTCACTGGCCCCAAAAATAATGTAGTCTCCCAAATCGATGGACTCAGCCAGCTGGGCCAGTCGGGCATCACTGACCACCACGGCCCGAATTTTGGTCAACTCTCCCTCCCGATGATCGGGAAAACGCTCAAAAAGGTACTCACTGACCAATAGCTTTAATACCGCATCGCCCAGGTACTCCAGTCGCTCATAATTGTCCAGGTTGGACAGCTTGTTTTCGTAGGTAAAGGAGCTGTGGGTCAAGGCCCGGTCGTAGAGTTCATACTGACGTGTCCGCTTGATATTCAGGCTCTTGAGCAACCGAATCAGGTTCTGCTTGCGGGTTTTGTCCAGTACCGGCTCTGGCTGGATGGGGGTGGATTCTGAAACGGAGGAGGACATTCAGCGGACTTTCCTTGTGAAGCAATCAGAGGGATTTGGAGCAATCAATGAGGTTAGAGCAATCAGACCGGACGGCCAAGCTGATATTCAGGATGCTCCCAGAGTGAATTGCTGAAACCAGTGCATGACCTCAGGGGCCAGTCCCTGATGCAGCACAATCCAATGGACATAATAGTAGCAAACCACCCCTGAAAAAATATAGCTGTCCGCCCGATCCAGAAATCCGCCGTGGCTGGCCAACAAGGCCCCGGAGTCTTTCAGCCCCACCTCCCGCTTCATCATGGATTCCGTCAAATCGCCCAACTGCCCGACAATAACCAGCAGCACACTGAGAACCAGGGCATGCGTCAGGTCAAAACCCCACAGCCAAGCATTCAGTAGCCCCAGGAACATGCCGCCCAGCAGCCCCCCAATGGCCCCTTCCCGGGTTTTCTTGGGGCTGATTTCCGGGTACAACAGATGTCTGCCAAAACGCTTCCCCACATAATAAGCGGCAATGTCTGAGGCGCTGATCACAGACAACAGGAAGCACAGGTAGTGCAAGCCCGGTTGTTGCCAGGCGGGCAGGGACTCAGCAGCGCCCAAATGGCGAATCAGAATGAAATGCACCGGCAGGTACACCATGTAAAACACCACGATCAAGGTGCCGCCAATGTCCCCAATCTTGGCCCGAGGGCTGCGAAACAACAGGCGGAAGAAGCTGGCTATAATGGCCAGGGTGAGAATGGGGGAGATAAACTGCGGCTTGTCCAGACTGGCCGCCGCCACCATGAGCAAGGCCGCAGAAAAAATAATGAGACGGGATGGCTTGGCGCCGATGTTGCCCAAAAGGGCTTCCAGTTCCTGCTGGCCAAAGTAAATGGAGGCCAGTACCAGGGCAGACCACCACCAGCCGCCCAGAAAGGCGCTACCAAAAAATACCAAGGCAATAATCAGCCCCATCTGCACCCGCGATAGCCCCATTTTTTTGGTGGCGATACCGGATTCAACGGGATGCGCGGATGAAGCGTTTTCAGCCGCGGGAGGCTGAGCGGGAGAAGTCACCTAAACCTCCATGACCTCTTTTTCTTTTTCCCCAACCTGCTGATCCAGCTGCTGGGTGTATTTATCGGTCAGTTTCTGGATTTTATCCAAGCGGGTTTTGAGTTCGTCTTCCGGCAGATTCTCGGTCTTTTTCAGTTTTTCCAGATCACCGGTGGCATCCCGGCGGATGTTCCGAATGGCGACTTTGCCTTCCTCACCAATTTTTTTAACCAGCTTCACCAACTCCCGACGACGTTCTTCGGTCAGCGGCGGGACGTTCAGGCGCAGCACCTGCCCGTCGTTGTTCACCGGCAAATTGATGTCCGATTTGGACAAGGCTTTCTCAATTTCCACCAACGCGGTCTTATCGTATGGCTGAATGACCAGCGTTTGTCCTTCCTGTACGGACACGTTGGCCATTTGCCGAATGGCGGTGGGAGAGCCGTAGTAATCCACCGTAACCCGATCCAGAATCAGCGGGTTGGCGCGTCCCGTTCGGATGGCAGCCATTTCATACTGAGCCGAGGCAATGGCCTTTTTCATTTTCTCTTCAGCCAGGGCATGAATCTCGTCGGCAGACATTTTTCACATTCCTAAATCAATCAATAAACACTGCTGACATCTTACCGTTAGTAACCCCGGCAATCAACAACAGCCCGTGCAACTTATTCAACCGGATCAGACTGCCGTCACGGTTGGCCGTTAAATCGGCGTTTAGCTCAAACAATTCGTGGGCAAAACGACCCCGTCTGAATTTCTGAACAGGCTGGACTCAAACTGTGCCAAACCCATGGTGACGGCAGTCTTGTCCTTTAAAAAGCAAGAAGGGAGCCCATAATGGACTCCCCGCAATGGGTCTGGGAACGGCTCAGGCGGCCATTCCCAATGGGTTGTCTGTGGTCAGATCCGCTCAACCAATTTGCACGGATTCCCGCAGGCTGAGCATGCCTTTTTTCTCGGGATCGCCAAAGCCTTTTGGAAACCGGGTTTCCGGGCTGTAGCGGGCTCCCACGAAGCAGGTACCCTGGGTTTTCGCGCCGGTTAAATCCGCACCCATGATGTCCGCGCCGGTAAAGTCGGCATTGGTGAGATCCGCGCCTCTGAGGTTGGCGTTGGTCAAAATGGCCCCCCACAAAATGGAGCCAGACAGCTGAACGTCTGACAAATCAGCGCCCCGGAAGTTATGCCACCGCAAATCCGCGTTAAACAAGGAGGCCTGAGGCAAGTCAGAGCCAGGACCCAGACGATACTGCATAAAACTGGGATTACCGGTATAGGTAGCCGCAGAATTCATGTGACTACCATACTGCCCGACTTTACCGGTAAAGTACCCCAAACCTGGGTGTCTTCCCCTTAGTGGACGGTATTTTCTGGGTGGCGTTGGCGTTTGTAGCATGCCTGTAGTCCCTCAGTTTATGTCATTGGTGCCTCGTTAATAAGCTCAAAGTTCCGGGAACCTGCCAAAGGTACAGAAGCAAAATAAAATGCACTCACCAAAATCGGATTCCCTCACCGGATCAAAATGAATGATAACCAACAGTTATCTCAAAGATAGCCATTATTATATTTTCAAAAACAGGAATTGTCATTCCCCATTCGGCTAATTCAATTTTACAGCTTTTAGCTCGGGGATGTTGGTGCTAAACTTTCAGCTATGCGATTGCTTTTTAACCTTCTCGTGGACAGCTTCGTGATCAGCTCACGGAACTTTACGCTTGTTTACATTCTACTTTTCAGCCTGCTGCTTTTTGGCAGCCTGGTGAACGTCAACCAATTGCCCAATCTGACTGCGCAGTGGATTGGTTACGGGGGGATTCTGCTCTTGCTGTTTGCCGCCATGATGGCAGGGTGGTTCAACATGGTGGCTCAGGCCTGTGTCCGGTTTTTAAGCGTACCCAGATCCCAAGCGTTGCAACAAAATTACGTGATGGAATCCATAAAGTTATTTCAGAGCTTTTTCCCGGGTATCGGCCGTTTTTTCGGTTCCTTCTCCCTGGTTTATGCCCTCAACGCCATGATCCTAATCGCTCTGGGTTACTGGGTTCGACCCAGCTGGCTCAAGGCAAACCCTTTGCTTCCAAAAGCGGCCACACTGCCCATTGAGCAACGGGAAGCCTTTATTAACAGCCTCAGTGTCGGCCAAAAGGTAGAATTGGGTGAATTCTCGCTCCTGTTCATGCTTGGGGCCCTGATCTATGGTGTTTTCTGGGCTTCAACCCTGTTATGGCCCGTCTACGTTATTTTCTACCGGCAGGGCGGACTCAGGGCCTGCTTCAGTAGCCTGACCCAGTTTTTCAGGGATCCCTTGCGCTACCTGGCGCTCATCCTGATTCTGGCTTTTCTGGGGCTTCCCTTGTTCCTCATTACCGGTCTGGCCGGGCCGGGTAACCTGTTTCTGGCCATTGCCCTCCAGTTTTTAAACCTGTTGCTCCAGGTCTTCTTTGCCGTCCTGATTTTTATGTATGGCTTTCAGGTCATCGGGAAACCCCTGCCACCGGAAGAAGAGGACGCCGATAAGCCGGATGATTTCTCGAAGCCCACGCCTTAGCCTCATGTCCGATTAGTCCCATGTCAGACGCCACCAACCCTTCCAACCGTCCCAGGGCCATTGCCATTTTGGGCCCTACCGCCACCGGCAAAACCGCTTTATCCGTCGAAATTGCCCGCTGGCTGGGCACCGAAATCATATCGGCGGACTCTCAACTGATTTACCGAGAGCTGACCATCGGAACGGCAAAACCCAGTGTGGAAGAGCAAGGGGGCATTCCGCACCACCTGATTGACGTGGCAGAGCCCACCGAGGCCTATAGCGCCGCCAACTATCAGGCAGAAGCCAGCGCGATCCTGAAAGCCCTTCAGCAATCCGGGAAAATCCCCGTGGTGGCCGGTGGCACCGGATTTTACCTGAAAGCCCTACTGCAAGAGGACTTTATCCCCAGCGTACCGCCCAATCCAGACTTTCGGGAAGCCATGCGTCACTTGGCCCAAGAGCACGGCTCCGCCTATCTGCATCAACAACTGAACGCCCTGGATCCGGCCAGAGCGGAAGCCCTGCATCCCAACGATACGGTGCGCATTATTCGAGCGCTGGAAATTATCGACAGCACCGGCCTACCGGTACCCAATGCCCCTGCCCCCAAGTCGCTGGATGTCCTGTGGCTGGGGCTCATGTACAACGACCGGGATCTGCTACGAGCTCGCATCGATCAGCGCATTGAAGCCATGATGCAGGCAGGCTGGCTGGATGAAGTGGAAGGGCTGGTTCGACAATACGGCCCTGAGGCCCATGCCCTGCATGTGGCCCATGGTTACCCGGAGCTGATGAAAGTCATTCTGGGGCAATGCTCGCTACCGGAGGCCCTGGAACAGGTGCGCCTGAATATTCATCAGTATTCCCGGCGGCAAATGACCTGGTTTCGGCGAAATCCAGAGATTCACTGGCTGGCCTGCGATACCCTGAACCCTGCTGAACGGCTGGATTGGGCGAAAGACTTGATCAGAAAGATTTAATCAAGGGCTGGCTCCTCCCCGAATTCAAAGCTGGAATGTAAAACTGGGATTTAAAGCTGGAATGTAAAACCGGGATACGAAGCGTGGTTCACGGTAATCTGCTTTTCTTTTTGAATCATTCCGTTTCGTTTTCTACACAAACCGCAGAGAGGCCGCACTTTTCCCCTATGTTTTTCTTTTCTCTGCTTGTTAAAACATATGACTTGTTGAAACATATACATTGACTTACGAGGCTTCCAGCCTTACCCATTGAAGGATAAAGGATACATTCCATGGCTTCCGGCATTCTCAGCGTTGTCATTGATGAACGTAAAAATCTGTCCCAAATTGATGAAAATGAAGTCATTCGGGCCAATCAACAGTTTACAGCCCAGCAAAACCAGGAACGATCCGTGTTTAAGGACTACATATTGTCCTCTGAGATTTTCTATATCGACATCAGCCGGTAACTTCAAGCCCGGTGTTTATTCCACCGGGGCAAACCCTGCCGGGATTGCGCATTGGCCCGGTGCTGAGCAGGTACTGGCGTGCCCGAAAATCATGACTTTTTGAATGGTCAGTGGCAAGCCAGCCCCTGTGGCAGGATCTGGCGGATCAGCGGGAGGGGTGGCCGGATTGGCGGGCGGAGCTGCCGGGTCTGCGGGAGGGGTGGCTGGATCAGCAGGCGGCGTTGCCGGATCGGCTGGAGGGGTGGCCGGGTCGGCTGGAGGGGTTGCCGGAGCCGGTTGACTGGCGCCATAGGCCATCCTGACTCCGGCGTTATAATAGCCCCCTTCAAAATCGTTACCGTGCGTAAAACGCAAACGGGTGGCCTTGTTTACACCCACCTTTCTCAGGTCAAAAGTGGCCGTACCGTATATCAATCGCTCCCCATTGGGAGCCGCTAGAATCTGACTGCTGCCGACCGGCGTGGCTGCCTCCACCAGGTTGTAACAGGATGTTGCGTTGCAAGCCTCCACCACGTAGCCCTGCTGGGTCTCCGCGGGCTGCTCCACGTACAAATCGGTGCCCTCTCCGTCCAGCAAAGGAAAGCTGAGCATCAATGTCTTGGAATAGGTATTGATATCTTGACCGTCCGGTAAAATCTGGATGGGGCCCGTAAAACGGGTGGGTTCGTACTTGATGGCCCTGGCTGTGGCTGTGGCGTTGAAGCGGATGTCCTTGATGCCAACGGCACTGAGCAAGGCGGTCTCAATCACGGCGGAAGAAGTAACCGTTACGCTATCACTGGCGTCCGAAGTGGAGACAGCCGTAATCTCGGCCTCAAATCCATTCAGGGATGAGCCCTGAATAATCTGCTTGAAGGTCTCTTCGGCATAGGCTTTGGCGTTGTCGGGGTTAGGCTTGGGCTTTCCGTAATCGCCCACCTCACTGTAAAAGCGAGACGCTCCAGCCATAGCCGCATTCATGGTCACTCGTTGCAAGTCGCCTTCCACAAAGGCTTGCAGACCCGTATAGATGCAGATGCCCATAAATCCAATCAACAAAAGGGCGACACCACAGAACAGCGCCAAATTAGCGCCCATGCAATGTTTTCGGGAAACAGGGCCTCTACGTCTTGGGGGCACGAGTCAGCTCCTAACGGTTGAGAACAATAAAATCCGGCAGAGGAATTTCTAGGGCGGCGGGGTCGTAGTGGACGGCGGCGGTGTAGCGGGCGGCGGCGTAGCTCCCTGGGCGGCCCAGGGTGGCGGCTGCATCACCCCACCCGGTACCCAGGGGGTGGCCATAGGGCGGACATTTCCGCCAGACGCGGTCGGCTTCAACAGGCTGGGGTTTACAGAATGCCCCACCGAAATGGTAAATCCGGGAATAATGCTGACCAACGGGATGTAATTTTTTTGGGCGATCAGAATACCAGTGGTGGGATTGGGCTTAATACTGTCCACCAGATTTCCGGCCGCCAGACTGCCATTGAGGCCCCCGCTGCTAATGTAGCCTTTGAGTTTATCTTCATCGACCGCCTCTGGCAGGTTGGCCATTTCCATCGTTCTCAGCAAAGGCAGCTGAATGGCGTCCGAGGTCATGTGGGCTTGGTAGGTTCCCAGGCCAAAGCAAAATGCGCCCAGCAGGATAATGATCATAATGGGTAGGATCAACACAAACTCTACCAGGGACTGGCCCCGGAACGGTTTGGCGGAAACTGTAAATTGCGCGATCATAAAAAACCTTTGGGTCCAGTGATCATTTGTACAAATACTCTGGGGAAGGAGAGTCAGGGCGCTCGCCGACCCGGGTAACCGTACCCGCATAAAAAACGGGGGCCGCTGCCGTTGTCCCGGAACTGCCAGTCACCGAGGCAAAAGAAGCGCCGGTAAAACCGTCATAACCCATGCCAGTCTCACCAGTAGCAGTCTCGGCCAAGCCCTGGGTTTCAACGGTCGTTCCATTCAGGCTGGTGGCGCTTCTTCCGCTGGCTGATAAAAAGTATTGAGCCATCAACGATGAGGAATCGGTAAGGGTTATAAACAAGCCCGTAGAGAGTAAAATAACGCTGGCCGGCACCGCGTATTCCATCAAGGCGTTACCAGATGACCTCTTTGCGGTCAGGGATGGTTTTAACCGTAATTGAAAACGCATCTAACACCCTTTCATCTTCCAGCCAAATTTGACTTGAGGACGCCAAGTAACAGGAAAGAAAAAAACCTTTCCCAGGTCTTCGGCAGGATGGCAAAAATCTGAAACCCAAAACCGGTCAATTTTAAACAAAATTTACAAAATTACGGGCAAGTCAGCAGCAACAGGCTCATGGAAAGCGTTTCACGTCATCAATCTGGAGATCCGGCCCCTCTTCCATGGCCTCAGGCCGAAAAACGGTTCTGGCTCCCCCGATACGGGTGCCCTGCAACTCAAACAGGGCGTAATTGACCTTGACCACCTGGCCCTTGCGAATAATCTCTTCCCGACGCATGTTCCGCCCGAACAAGGTGTCTCCGTTCACCGTCAGGGTTACGGTTTCCGACCGATTGATCCGGTTGGATTGTCCAGAGCGATGAAAGGTCGCCGTATTTCCCTCCACCGCATCCACCTGAATGGAGGCCGAAGCACCGTTGACGGGGTTGGTGATGGTCACCTCATCGCCCTGGCGCTGTAAGACCCAGAGATCGTTGGCCACCGGGACCAGCCCCGTAATATTGGTTTCCTTCACAATGCCGGTGACCGACCACTGTCCATACATGGCCGGGGGTAAATACAGGGTTTTGGACACTGTGACCGTCAACGGCTTTCCCATACTCGCCCCCACGGGCGCTTCCATAGGAACCTCCATAGGTGTTTCCAGTCCTGTGGGCAGCGTCGCAGGGTTTGGGCGGGAAGCCGGGCGCTGCGGCAATGGGCGTCCTTGGCTTTTAGAAGAAGGCGACAGGAACTCCAAATCCAGTTGTTGGGCCAAACTAAGCGGGGTCAGCGCCATGGGCGTCATCAAAGTCAAAAGCAAGCCAACGCCGACTGAAGCATTGTGTGCCTTGATGCGCCACGGCCAGCCCTTCATCGCCGAATCTCAAAAGGCTGAATAGTCTCACCCAACAGGGGTTCCAAAACAGCCTGCTCCTCGATTTGAACCTGCTGTACCTGAGCCACGGGCGGCCCCTGCCCCAACCAATCCAGAACCAGGGCCACCGCTTCGGCCCCTCCCTGTATAAAGGCTTCTACCGTGCCGTCCGGTAAATTGCGGCACCACCCGGCGATTGATAGCCCTCGAGCCAGCTCGGCCAGGCCATAGCGAAAGCCCACCCCTTGTACTTTCCCAAACACAATAACCCGCTTGGCGACCAGAATGTCAGTTGCTTTTGATGAAGACATTGTTTTCACCTGACTGGCTGACCAGCAAACCTGGCTTACCAACTTTACAGTGGGATCAACTCGGCCTCAACCACAGAAACGGCTCAAACACAGGAACGAAAAAATCCAGAACGCGTCTCCTCAAGTCTTGTGTTTTCTTTTCTTGTCTCTTCAACTCATGTTTCACTTGCGGAGAGGATGTCATTCACCTTGTTCAGTGGCACCCTATTGTAAGGATGATAGTCCGCTCTTGTAAAGATGGGAATCCGAATGACGGTCTATCGCCTGACTTTTCGAAGGACTCGGTTACAGTTCTAAAAACTCGTTCTAAAACGGCATTTCCAACCGAAGGAGTTCGCCCATGCCTCGGCCCTCTATGGCAGCTTCCCTGTATTGTTTGAGCCTGGTGCTTACTCTGGGGGCCCTCAGCTTGGCATCCACGCCGTTGGGCTGGAGCGCCAAGCCCACCCCGCAGGCCACGCAGAAGCTCACCCCCAAAAAGACCAGCGAGACGGGTAAACCGTTTGTGATTCGAGAAACATATCGGGAAAGCGCCCTGGAAACCTCCAAAACGACAGATGATAAAGGGATCGTGGGTCTGGACATGCTGGTGGAGCCCGATCAATACCCGGTGGTGCAACGGGTGTTCAGGGGAACGCCCGCACAGACTCAGGGAATACGGGTGGGGGATACCATACTGGCCATTAACGGGGTGCGCACCCTACACCAAAGCCTGTGGCAATTGGACGCCCTGATTTCGGACGTGCCCGGCGATGTGGTGACCCTGACCATTTTGCGGGATGGAAAACTTCGCAAGTTCGGGCTGACGGTGATGCCCCTCAGCGAGGCCAACGCCAGTGTGCAAAGCAACTTCAGCGGCTTTATGCCCTAGAATCTCCAGGCAAGTCAAACCATCGCATCTTGTGTCCTGAGCTGCGCTGCCCTAAACCCTGTGGCTTTTGACTGGGCCGACGGCTAGTTCTCAAACCAGCGCCGCCCGTTCCGTATTTTGACCACGCCCATAGTGATAGCCCCGGGCCTGGGCCTCCTCAATGCGGTTCAGGGCCAATTTTTGCGCGGCGTTCCAGGGCAATAAGTGCGATTGCTGGGCAAACTCAAACACCCGCAAGGTGGTCTCGTAAATGCCCATGGTTTTTTCCCGAGCGGCCTCAAAGGAAAGATGCTCCACTTCGCAGGCCACCATGATCACCCCACCGGCGTTAATCACAAAATCCGGGACGTACAAAATCCCCCGCTGATGGAGAATTTGCGCCGCTTTCTCACTGGAGAGCGGGTTATTGGCCCCACCGGCCACAATACGGGCCTTCAAGGCATGGGCAATATCCTCGGTAATGGCCCCGCCAATGGCGTTGGGGGAAAACACGTCCACTTCCTGTTCATACAGGCGCAAAATATCGCAGGTTTTAACCGTGGGGTAGCATTCCCGTACCTGGGCCAGGGCGGCATCGTTCAAATCCGAGATAAAGACGGTGCAGCCGGCGTTCAAAAGATGCTCCAGCAAGTGAAATCCCACTTTACCGGCCCCCTGAATGGCCACTTTAATCCCATCCAGATCGCTGCGACCCAGTTTTTGGAACACAGCGGCCTGAATGCCCCGGAACACCCCCAAGGCGGTCAGGATGGAAGAATCTCCCAAGCCGCCATCCGCTTCCGCCAGTCCGGTGATGTATGGGGAGTGCTGGCGCATGACTTTCAGATCATCGGTGTTTGACCCCACATCGCCCGCCCCGATGTAATTCCCTTTCAGCAGGTTAATGCGCTCGGCAAAAGCCTTCAGCAAGGCCGGAGTCTTATGCTCCGGCCGATCCAGAATGACCACCGATTTCCCCCCACCCAGATTCAGCCCGGCCATGGCGGATTTGTAGGTCATGGCCCTGGACAGGCGCAAGACGTCGGTCAAGGCTTCGGCTTCCGACGTGTAACTTTTCATGCGACAACCGCCCAGAGCAGGGCCCAGGGTGGTATCGTGAATGGCGATGATGGCCCGAAGCCCAGTTTGCGCATCGGAGCAAAAGAATACGCCTTCGTGCCCGCGTGTTTGCAGCATATCAAAATAGGACATAATGGAAGACCCCCTACATATAGCAATTTTCGGAAAAACTAAAACCCAAAGCGAATAAAATAAACCGGCGGTAGTGGCGAGGCCACATACAGGCTGGTTAGGGACAAGAGTAAACTCAAGTTTTCTGTATTATGGACAGCCCGAAATAACTCGTCAATCTTCGTGTACGGATGACTGTAAGCACCATCCTCATATAATTCTTCCGAATGGGTTGCCCCACTGGCTTCTGCGGATAAGCCCAGGGACTGGGCCGTTTTTAAAACTTCCAGTTCAGTTTTCAGATCCTTCAGGCGAGACACTTCACTCTTCAGGGCGTAAAACTTTTCCTTGCAAGCCTTACCCCAGTCTTCAAAGGCACAGCCGGGGGCCATGACCACAAAAGGCGTGTCCGGGTAATCCCGACAGAACTGGGGTCGATCTTCCCACACCCCACAGCGATTGTCCTCGGTTTGGTAGCGGCAACGGTAAAACACCACATCCTCGGGGGAGGCGAAAGCCTCTTGTTTCTCTGCCGCTTTCAGGGTGCGTTCCACCACGCCGGGAACCACCTGCTCCGCTTCCGCGTGAGAGGCATACGGCACCATAATGGAAAAGAATCCCCGGGCAAAATCATCCCCGGCCACCGCGCGTGGCAGCAGCTGATGGTACGGCGTACTGGGAGAAGCTCCTTTACAGCATGAGCCCAGGTTGCAGCACCGCGGCAGGGGGATTCCAAATTCCTGGGCAAAGACGTTGGTCATTGGTCATTGCTCCATACAGCAGGGCCCACCACTCCGTTCTCCGTTTCATGGTTCTTTGTTCATTGTTCCGGCCTTTAGTATGCAGGATATGCACAGCCCCCGTCATCCTGCGAATGGGCCAGAAATTATGAAGGGTGGCAACAGGCAGCTTTACACTCATCCCCCCCTTTACACTCGTCCCCCCACGTCTCCCAAAACCTTCTATGAGATAAGCGTATGGTAATCGTTCACCCGGTTGCCGTGCAGTTGGCCCAACAGCTGAAAGCGTTCAATTTCAAGGGCTTGCAGGCGTTCAATCATCTCGGCCTCTTCACTGGACTGTTCAGGCAAGGCTTTCAGAATGACCGAACACTCCTCCAACGCCTGCTCGATTGCCTGTAAGTTGCGAATCAGCTCCGTAGACCAGTCTTTACCCCGCACGTACCCCATCAGTGCCAATTTATGTTCCATGGCCTTCAGCGTTGTGTTCTCGGTCGTTTTGCGGGCAGGTTTGCGTGCGGATTTTGGGACGGCTTTAGCGGCAGCCGCCTTGCCAGATTTTTTCTTGGGCATAAACAAATACCTCTCAATGCCATCTTTCAGTTTGCGCTTTATATATAAAATAAAAACAAAAAATAAATCCAAATTGACCCAAGCCGAATTCATAAGCGGATTCTGCGGGCAGAGTTTTCCCGATTCAAACTCGACTCCTGGCTTGCCCTCTCCTCCAAATGAACCAAATTTCAGTCAGCCAACCCCAAAACCGGCCCCGTTATCAGCATCACACGTTAAAATGAGCATGGCTTTGGGAGCATGTCATTGGGCCTGCGTCCCCCTGCCTGATTCAGACACCTGAGACTGAATCGGTTCAGCAGGACAGCGAAAGCGAAATGAACGAGAAATTCAGGCCGCTGATCTGCATAGGGCTATTGCAAGCGTAACGCCTCTGGCTTCCGGTGACAGAAGAGTCCGAACTGCCACTCAAAAAGTTTGATAAGATAATAAATACAGACAAGTGAGCCATTACAAGTTTTGTAAATCTTTCAACCACCGGGCCTCAAGATTTTCATTGACCTGCCGAACCAAGTGAAGTGAGTTAGAACAGCGAGGGAAGAAGACCCAATGACTGATATGAACGGTTTTAACCCCGATAAGAAACTGGGCGCTCATTTTACGCCCGGCAGCAAAGCCAAAAAACAGGAAGCCGCTGAACACAGCAAACCCGCAGCCGGTGAAAACATTGATCCTTACGCCGATCTCAAAGTCGCTCCCGATAGAATGCTGGACTTACTGGCCGCACAGGGCAAATCCCAACAAATGCATGCCAAACTGGGCGGCACTCCTGCCAGTATTGCCAGTATTGAGCGTTCCGTTGAGAGTTTTGTGGATTCGGTCAGCCCGGAACGCCACAGTTTGATGAGTCGGATGCTGGAGCAAACCTTCCAGCAGGAATTCGGTAAAAAGCCTTCCCCAGGGCTGCTACAGGAAATGCTGGATAATTACCTGTTGGGACAGCCTGTGATTCAAAACAGCTAACCTCGCCTCTGCTCATAATAAGCCGAAGCACCCGGTTTTGTATCCCCGGGCTTTCCGTGCTTCCACTAACACGGAAAGCGAATCAGGCACATTCAGGTCAGGCACGGCTCAACCGGCCTGACTCGTTCCGCTTTCCCCAACAGACCCAGGGCTTCACCCCATGGAGCCGATTGTGACTTTACTGTGGTTTAGGTCTCTAGTATGATGGGGAGAGTGCAATCAGGTATGCGCTACCAAAGAGAGTCAGCTTTGAGTGGTGGACAGGGTGTTTGAACTGTATGGATGCCAATCGAAACGTACAGCGCCAAAGTCCTGCATTATCAATGCGAAATCCCAGAACGGACTGTCCGCCTACCTGAGCCATCACAGTTTTTTTATTAAAATCATCAGAAACGGCGAGAGAGGTTAACCCCATTGAGTGCTACATCTGAAAAAGAATCCGTAAGCGGCCAAAAATCCACTGGGCGCGCTGATAAAATTTTAATCGTCGATGATGAAGCCAGCATTCGCAGGATTTTAGAGACTCGCTTCAAGATGCTGGGCTTTGACACCGCCACCGCCGCTGATGGTGAGGAGGCCATGGATGTCTTCAATAAATTCCTGCCCGACATCGTGGTTCTGGATATTATGATGCCCAAGATGGACGGCTATGGCGTGACCAAGGAAATTCGGAAACAGGCCGACACCCCGGTCATCATCCTGACCGCCCTGGGCGATGTGGCTGAGCGCATTACCGGTCTGGAGCTGGGCGCTGATGATTACGTGGTCAAACCGTTCAGCCCCAAGGAATTGGAAGCCCGGGTCAAGTGCATCCTGCGGCGGACGACCACTAAAAGTGGCGGTACCCCGGTGGCCAGCAAGGAAACCAACAATGTGGTGGCCATTGGTCACCTGAAAGTGGACTTGAACAAGCGCCAGGTCTTCAAGAAAAATGAGCGGGTTCGTCTGACCGGTATGGAGTTCAGCTTGCTGGAGCTGCTGGTCAACAACTCCGGGAAACCTTTCTCCCGGGGCGAAATTTTACAGCACGTCTGGTCTTACCCCCCGGACCATCGCATCGATACTCGAGTCGTCGATGTACACATCAGTCGCCTGCGTTCCAAGCTGGAAACCGATATCAGCAATCCCGAGCTGATTCTGACGGCGCGTGGTATCGGCTACATGTTCCAGAAAATCGATTAAGCCTCTCTGGGCTTTTCATTGCTCGCTTGAACCCTTGTGGCCCCAAAGCCCAGAAAAGTCACGGCATGGGGCAGTGACAAGGGCTTAAATTGAGATACAATGGAAATGAACAATACCAGAGTTGTTCATGGCAGTTAGATAGAGAGTACGCAGCTCCCGCAAGATCAGATGAGATCAGAGCAAATGAAAGCGGATAAGAATCGGATGAGGCTTGGCCCAGGCGCATGGCGTTCTTAGTACCACAGGAATTAAATCCATTGTCCGTTAAAAAAGTAAACGCTTTTCTCTTGCTGGGCTTGCTATCCTTGCTGTGGCTGAGCGGCTGTCGCAGTGATCGGGTCAGTATCGACCCCAAGGATCCCCATTCTCCACAGTACGCCTACCGCAAGGATGAGCTGGCCTTATTGCAAATGGCCGCCGATGACATTCAGGAATTGGAGCGCAACAAGCGGTATGGCGCTATTTACGATGATTACGCCAGCGAGGAGTTTAAAAAGGGCATCGGACGCCGTCAGTTTATGATTATGACCAACTGCGTCGAGAGCTTTTTAGGGGATTTGGAAGAGTACGACCGCAACGAAATCGGGTTTCGTCGTGAATTTTTAAAAGACAAGTCCGGCAAGCCTGATCCTCAGCGTTTTCTGGATGTACTAAACCGAAAAGTCCAGCGTGGACTAGGGAGTATGGAAGAGCAGCTGGTCTTTGTGCCCAATGGATTGAGCTTTCAACTCAACGGCCTGTACTGGATCGCCAAGGACAAAGCCTTTTTACAGTGCATGGCCCAAAGCAGGGAACTGGATGCCGCCACGGCTCCCAAACCGGAACCCGCGCCAGAAGAGGCCAAGCAGCCGGAAACAGCCAGCACGCAGCCAGCCACATCGTCCAGCGGGGCACAGGCCACCCAGATGCCCACATCACCGGCCACAGCACCCACCAATCCCCCAACATCTCTGGAAAACAAGCCTGCTCCCGCGCAGGGCAGCATCAGCGGGCCGGTTCCAGCCAGCACACCCGGCTCTGTAAACACCCAGGCGGTTCAGACCATGCGTCCCGCCGAGATCAAGAAAGCCCCTTTAAACGCCCGTCCCGCCGGTGCTGGCGCCGTGGTGGATCAACGCCCGGTCGTGCCCAAGACCGCCGCTGAGAAAAAAGCGGAAGAAGACGCCAAAAAGCGACGTCTGGAGCTACAGGAAGAGTCCGAAAACCAGGTCACGGTTCCGCTGCCCATTAGCCCTGGCTCCGACGATTAATCAATATCTGCTTTGAATGGAGCCTTCGGCCCTGCCGTTCGCTGATTTAGCCTGCCGGGGAATTTAAACTACGGCTGTATACGGCTAGAATGGAGGAACTGGTCATTGGGGAGGGCGCCATGGAAATTACAAGCGTTTTAATTTCAAAACTGGACTTTGCCCATCGGGTTTTGAGCGAGCTGATTCGGGATTATTCAAAGCTGGATGATACGCAGCGCATGGAAAAAGCCAACACCATCATGGATGAAATCTACAGCTATTTGCAAATTAAAGAAAATTTATTGTTCCCCTTTATTCAGGAAACAGGGCTGCACAACGATTTAATCGCCCGCTCCGCAGCCGTGGATCAAGACATTGATCGTGTGATTGAACTGTCGATTATGATGCACGTGGATGAGCCCAGCGGAGAGTTTTACCATAATATGGTGACCTTGCGCGACTTGTTGGAAAAGGCTCGGCGAGTGGACGGTGAAAGCATTTTCGCCTGGATTCGGGAGTACCTGGGAGAGGAGGAGCAGTATTACATTGCCAGTCACCTCAAAAACCAGATGACACACGAGTCTATCTCTTCATCGGGCATGACGATTTACTAAGCGCCTTTCCCGTTGGGCTTTTGCAAACACAGCCTGACGGGTAACCCATCGCTAGACATTCGACTAATTGAAACTTTGCACCAAAAATTTTTCAATAGAATCATACCAATCGAAAACCAAAAACGGTTTGGGGGATGTATAAGGAATACCAAACACCACGCGATTCTGGAGAAAAAAGAATCAACACACCGGGCAACCAGGAGAGACATAGGCAGTTGATTCACCGGTTGAAAGTGACTATTTATAATGATCCAGATTAATTTTGACCGTTTGATGCAACCATCATTCCGGTCAAACCGACAAAATTAAATTGGCAAGCAACGGGTATGCTCGTTTTTTCGCAATCCAGCTGTATTGAGGCGAAAAACAACAAACTCGCCCTGCTTGGCCGCAGATTTCTTTTGGGGATCTTATCGAGCCGGTTTCCGGCTCTTTTTTTTTGTTGATTCCGTAAAATTCGAGTCGATTCCGTTTTGACAAACACGTTTGACAAATACGGCAAAAACCGAATACCGTCCAAAAAACTCAACAATCAGTCAGGAGAGTAATTGGGCCAAGTCAGGAAATTTTCTATAATGGAGGGCATTATCGGCAAATGGACAATGGCATGAAGTCTCAAAAATCACCCCCGCCCAAATTAAGACCGGCATTCCGCCCCCCTTTAACAAACAAAGAGCCCCTGACCCACTATAACTTTGGCCCCAGTGTTGATGCAGCCCGAAATTGCGTTGAGTTTAAGCTGTGGGCACCTTCAGCGCAAAGCGTTTCCCTGGTTCTCCCCAAATCGAAAAGCGATTCAACCCGATTGCCCATGCAACGCCAATCAAACGGCTGGTACACCCTGGAAGTCCCCAATACCGGCCACGGCACCTTGTACCAGTTCCAGATTGACGAACATTGGCTGGTACCCGATCCGGCCTCTCGCTACCAACCCAACAACGTGCATGGGCCCAGCCAGGTGGTGGATTTTACCAACCTGCCGCTCCTTCATGCCGAATGGCGAAATCGCCCGTGGGAGGAGGTCATCCTGTATGAAGTGCATGTCGGCACGTTCACCCCTCAAGGCACTTTTCAGGGCGTGATTGAAAAACTGGATTATCTCAAGGACTTGGGCATCACCGCCATTGAACTGATGCCGATCGCCGATTTTCCGGGGCAACGAAACTGGGGGTACGATGGGGTGTTGCCCTTTGCGCCAGACAGCGCCTACGGCACGCCATCGGATTTGAAAGTATTGGTCAACGAGGCCCACCGTCGGGGGCTGATGGTCATTCTGGATGTGGTTTACAACCACTTTGGGCCGGATGGGAATTACTTGCACCTGTACGCCAAACCTTTTTTTACCGAAAAATACCATACGCCCTGGGGAGCGGCGATTGACTTTGAAGGGACTCCCGAAGTCCGGGAATTTTTTATAGAAAATGCCCTGTTCTGGTTGAAGGAATATGGCTTCGACGGATTGCGGCTGGACGCGGTACACGCCATTCAGGACAACTCTCCCCATCCTTTTTTGCAGGAGCTGACAGAAAGAATTCAACAAATCGTTCCAAGACCCATTCACCTGATGCTGGAGAATGACGACAACCGTGCCCAATTGCTGGAAAGCGGTTATCAGGCCCAATGGAATGACGATTTCCATCATGCCGCCCATGTCATTGTCACCGGCGAAACCGGCGGCTATTACCGGGATTACGACCAAGCCGACAGTGGACGATCGGCCATTGAACATCTGGGCCGCTGCCTGGCGGAAGGCTTTGCCTATCAGGGGGAACCCTCTGCTTACCGCCATCAGGAAAGGCGTGGGGAAAACAGCAGCCATCTCTCCCCCACCGCGTTTGTCAATTTTTTACAGAATCATGATCAAATCGGCAATCGGGCCTTGGGGGAACGCCTGTCTCAACTGGCCTCTCCCGCCGCTCGACAGGCGCTTTTGGAATGCCTGCTACTGGCACCCGGTATTCCCTTGCTCTTTATGGGGGAAGAGTGGGGCGCCAAAGGGCCATTCCTGTACTTTTGCGACTTTCAGGGGGAGCTGGCCCAGCAGGTCCGGGAGGGCCGCCGTCAAGAGTTTGCCCGATTCCCGGCCTTTGCCGATCCCACCCAGCGAGCGGGCATTCCCGATCCCAACGACCTGCAAACCTTCCGGGCCTCGTGTCTGGACTGGTCGGAACCGGAAAAGGCGGAAGGCCAGCATTGGCTAGAATTGTATGGCCGGTTGCTGCGCCTTCGGCAAGACCGGCTGGTTCCACGCCTGCCGGATTTCTTGAGCGGGGCAGGTTCACCGCATCGCTATGAAGTTTTTGAAACATGCGGCCTTCAAGTGCGCTGGGCGCTTTCCGGCGGTCAACGCTGGCAGTTGACGGCCAATCTGGGAAGCCGGACGTTGACAGTCCCGCCAACCATTCTCCATAATTTAAACACGGCAGGGCTTGACTGCGTTTATCGTTCTGACGCCAATGCCGCAAGCATTTTAGCAACTGGCCAGATGCCGGCGTGGTTCGTGATTTGGCAAACAGGATAGGCAGTAATGGAAACCATGATTCATCAAAATAACGTCCGTAGCCTGGCGCAAGCCTACGGCATCCAGTTGGAGTGGCAGGATATTTGGGGCAATACCCACCCGGTCACGGACGATATGTGCAAGGCCATCCTCTCGGCCATGGAAGTGACTACGGATACCCAGGCAGACATTGACGCCGCCTTTGAGCGCTTGCAACACGCCACCGTGGCCCGCTGGCTGGAGCCGGTGCAGGTGGTTTCCGAAACCGAAGCGGCTATTGCCATTGTGCTGAATATTCCGCACACCGAAACGGAGCATACCTTCCACTGGACGCTGACCCGTGAAGATGGGCAAGTGCAGCAAGGTCAGGTGGTGCCCATCCATCTGCCCCACCTGGGCGATGTGGAATTGGCCCTTCAGCACGATAAGGTGGTGCGTTACAAGTTCATGCTTACTGGCGATCTGGCTATGGGCTATCACCGGTTTGGCTTGAGCAAGTCTCCCAATGAGCCCGCCGTGGAGATGCTGTTGGTGGTCACCCCCAGCCGTTGCTACCTCCCCTCCATCCTTCAGGATGAGCCCCATCAGCCGCTGAAAAAAATCTGGGGGCCTGCCGTCCAGCTGTACGCCATTCACTCCAAACGCAACTGGGGTGTGGGAGACTTTACTGATTTAACCCGCATCGTGGACTGGTGCGCTGATCAGGGAGCCGCCATTGTCGGCCTGAACCCCCTGCACGCCTTATACCCGCACAACCCCTCGCATGCCAGCCCTTATTCCCCCTCCAGCCGACTGTTTTTTAACGTGACCTTGCTGGATGTGACGGGCGTTGCCGATTTTGAGGAATCCGCCCAGGCCCGCCAACTGGTACTCAGCCCGGAGTTTCAGGCCGCTTTGGAGCGCTTGCGTGAAGAATCCATGGTGCCTTACGCGGAAGTGGGTCAGCGTAAACTGGACGTTTTGAAACTGCTTTACCAAAACTTCCGGGAAAACCATTGGGCCCAAAACACGGAACGGGCCAAGGCCTTTGCTCAGTATATCCAGGAGCAGGGGAAATTGCTGGAGCGCTTTGCCCTTTTCCACGCCCTGCAAGAGCGCTTCCACAAGGAAGACGCCAGCATCTGGGGATGGCCGGTCTGGCCGGAAGCCTTCCGCAGCCCGGAAAGCCCGGCGGTTCAGGAATACTTGAAGTCCAACAGCGAGCAGGTGGCGTTCTATCAGTATTTGCAGTGGCAAATTGATTTGCAACTCCAGGAAGCGGGTCAGCGTTGCCTGGAAAAACAACTGGGTGTTGGCTTGTACATGGACATGGCCGTGGGCGTGGATCGCGGTGGCGCCGATGTGTGGGCCAACCAGCATCTGTTTGCCCAATCCAGCGCCGTGGGCGCACCACCCGATGAGTACAACCAGAAGGGACAGGATTGGGGCCTCCCCCCCATGATCCCCGAAAAAATGCGAGAGGAAGCCTACGAATCCTTCATCGGCATGCTGCGCCAAAACATGAAGCACGCCGGGGCTCTGCGTATCGATCACGTCATGGGCCTGATGCGCCTGTTCCTGATTCCGCCGGGCCTGCCGCCTTCTCAGGGGGCTTATATCCACTACCCCGTGGATGAGCTGTTTGGCATTTTGGCCCTGGAAAGCCAACGCAACCGCTGCATGGTCATTGGCGAAGACATGGGCACCGTGCCGGAAGTGGTGCGAGATCGTATGGATCGCTGGGGCGTATTCTCCTACAAAGTGTTCTACTTTGAGAAAAATCATGACCACTACAAATCCCCGGAAGCGTATCAGGCCAATGCGGCTGTAGCGGTCAGCACCCACGACTTGCCTACCTTGAGCGGCTTCTGGCAGGGTCAGGATATTGCAGTTCGCACGGAGCTGGATTTATACCCCAACCCGGAACTGCGGGAACGGCAAATCAAAGACCGGGTCATGGAGCGCATGGCCATCCTGAATTTGTTGGAACAGCGTGGGCTGTTGCCGGAAGGCATTAATGCTGGCCCACTGTCGACCCCCATGATGACCCCGGCGTTGGCGGCCGCCATTCACCGTCTGGTTTCCCAAACCAATTCCAAGCTGTTTATGGTGCAGTTTGAGGACATGTTGCAGCAGATTGATCAAATCAATCTGCCCGGAACGACGGATCCGGTGTATCCTTGCTGGAAGCGTAAAATCACTCTCCCGCTGGAAGAATTTGGAACCGACAGTCGTATTTTAAGCATCTCTCAGGCCGTTGCCGCTGAACGCCCCAAAAGCTGGACGGGTGACGCTCCTGAGACGGAACGCAAAAAAAAAGCCTAGGAAGCTCTGCAATAAGCATCCCCACAGCGACTTACCGGTTCCAGTTTAATCGGAACTTTCGCTTTGAGGATGCCATTGCCCTCATCCCCTACCTGAAGCAACTGGGCATCAGCCATTGCTATGCCTCGCCTCTGCTGCAAGCCCGAGAAAATAGCCCGCACGGCTACGATATCAGCAATCACCAGCAACTCAGCTCGGAAATCGGCAGCTATGAGGCGTTTATTCAACTGGCTTCCCTGCTAAAGGCAGAAGGAATGTCGCTGATTCTGGACATTGTGCCCAATCACATGGGCGCGGCCCAAAACAATCCCTGGTGGATGGATTTGCTGGAGAACGGCACCTCCTCCCTGTATGCCGATTATTTTGATATCGACTGGCATCCACTGACCGAAGACCTGAAACACAAGATTTTGCTGCCCATTTTAGGCGACGCTTACGGACAGGTGCTGAAAAATGGGGAGATCCAGTTGCGCTTTGACAGGGCCACGGCCCGTTTTTGGCTGGATTATTACGAACACACCATTCCCGTAAACCCGGTGTCGTATCCGTTCATTCTGGGGCAGCGGCTGGAGGTGCTGGAGGCCAGACTGGGGCAGTCCAACCCGGCTTTTCTGGAATACCAGAGCATTATGACCGCATTGGAGCATTTGCCTGTAGAAACTGAAGGTTGCTGGGAAAAAAAGGAAGAGCGAACCCGGGAAAAAAATATCAGCCTGGGGCGCTTATTGGCCCTGGGCAGCAATACGCCTGAAATTTTCAATTTCATTCAGGAAACCTTGCAGGACTTTCAAACACGACTACCAGACATCACCAACCAGAATCGGCTGCACCGTTTGCTGGAAATGCAGGTTTACCGCCTCTCCAACTGGCGGGTGGCCAGTGACGAAATTAATTACCGTCGTTTTTTTGATATCAACGATCTGGTGGCGCTGCGGGTGGAAGATCCCCGGGTGTTTGCGGAAACCCACGCCTTTATTTTGAGGTTGATTGAGGAAGGCTGGATCAGTGGCCTGCGTATTGACCATCCAGACGGACTGTATGATCCGGCCGCCTATTTCAAACAATTGCAAATGGAGGCCGCCAAACGGTTGGCCAAACCTTTGAATGTTGAGTTGGAAGCGGATTTACAACTTAGCGATCCCCGGTTGCCCCTGTATGTAGTGATCGAGAAAATTCTGGCCCCCTATGAGCGGCTGCCCCAAAACTGGCTGGTACAGGGCACCACCGGCTACGAGTTCGCCAACACCGTCAATGGCCTCTTTGTGCAACAGGAGCATGAGAAGGAAATGACCCGCATTTATGAAAAAACGCTGGGGCAGCCCATTGATTTTGAAGCCCTGGTACACGAGTGCAAAAAACTGATCATGCGCACCACCCTGAACAGCGAACTTGGGGTACTGACCCAGCAATTGTATCGGTTGTGCAAACAGAATTGGAGTTCTCGCGACTTTACCCTGCATAACCTGCGCAGCGCCTTGATGGAAGTGGTGGCCTGCTTCCCGGTTTACCGCACTTACGTCACCCCGGAAAACATCAGTAAAAAGGACGGGGAATATATTGACTGGGCCATCAATCTGGCCAAGCGGCACAGCACTGCCATCGATTCCAGTATTTACGACTTCCTGCGCTCTGTGCTGCTACTGGAAGCCCAACTGGAACATTTCACCGATACGCAGCCGACAGGGGCAGGGGGGGCCCACAAGACGTTACCCACTACCATCGAGGTCAACGAGGCCTTGCAATTCCGGGCTGCGGTTTGCCATTTCGCTATGAAATTTCAGCAGTACAGCGGGCCGGTGATGGCCAAGGGCCTGGAAGACACTTCGTTTTACCAGTACAACCGTCTGGTGTCTCTCAATGAGGTGGGTGGGGAGCCCAAGGTTTTTGGCATCTCAGCAGCCACTTTCCACTATCGCAATCAGCAGCGCCTGCAACGGACACCGCATACCCTGCTGTGTACGACCACGCACGACACCAAGCGCTCGGAAGATGTCCGGGCCCGTATCAGCGTGTTGTCGGAACTTCCCGAGGAGTGGCACAAACATCTAACGTCCTGGCGTCGCATCCACCGGCATTTACTGCAAACGCTGGGAGACGACATTGTGACCCCCTGCCCCAACGATGAGTATCTGTTTTACCAAACCTTGCTTGGCATTTGGCCTTTTGAAAACCCAAAAGAGGAGGAACGGGTCAAGTTGGCGGATCGCCTGGAGCAATACATGTTAAAAGCGGCGCGTGAAGCCAAGCGGCATACCAGCTGGATTAACCCAAACCTTGCCTATGAAGCGGGTCTGCAAGCCTTTATTCGGGGCGTGGTATTAAAACCTTCGCCGCTATTTACGCGAAGTTTTCTGCCTTTTCAGCGACAAATCGCCCGGTTGGGACAATTTAACGCCCTGGCTCAAACCCTGTTGAAACTCACTTGTCCCGGGGTGCCCGACCTGTACCAGGGCTGTGAACTGTGGGACTTGAGTCTGGTGGATCCAGACAACCGCCGCCCGGTGGATTATGCCTTGCGCCAGACCCAGCTGGAACAGCTCCAGCCGCTTCTAGAGGCGCCGGATGCTCAAACCCTCCAAAAGCCGCTGGATGAAATCGTTCGAGAGATGAACGATGGCCGAATCAAGCAGTATCTCATCGCCAAAGTCCTGGGTTACCGCAAGGCGCATCCCGAGTTATTCCAGCAGGGCCTTTACCTGCCCCTGGAGATCAGCGGCATTTACAGTGATCACGTGGTGGCTTTTGTGCGCTGGCTGGAACAAGAGGCCGTCATTGTGGCAGTGCCTCGCTTAAATACCTGGCTGGGCTTGCGCCGAAGTGGCCAGCCCTGCGGAAAGCGGGTCTGGAAGAATACTCAGATCCTCTTGCCCGACTTCCTGCAAAATCGCCCCATTACCAACCTGCTGACCCTGGAGGCCCTGGCCCCGGTGGACGACAACACCCAAAGCGCGCTTAATGTGTCGGAAGTGTTTAAGGACGTACCGGTGGGCTTTTTAAGGCTGGGCTAAAGTCGGCCTACCCGTGAGGCCAACCAGCGATCAGGACTCGGCTTCTTTTGGGTTCTTTTGCTTTTTCCGGGCCATTAAGACCTGCGCCTGCCCCATTAGGGCTTGTGCTTTTGAGGCTACCGCGCAATCCTGGCCGGAAGGATCTCCCGGGGCCAGGGCGGCGTTACGCACCTGAGAATAACTTTGGTAAGACGTTTCTGGATTGTTAGGGTCCAATGGTGGAATTTTTATAGGCACATGGCCTCCCACGGCCACACCATTGCTGTCAAAATCGATATGGATGCCACCGCCCAAACTCCCAGCGGCGGATTGATGCGCCTGCTCGTGGGAGAGAATTTCCGCGTAGCGCTGGGCTTTGAACTGATCGAAGGCAGCCCGCTCCTCCGCTTTGGCTTTTACCGACTCAGCGGCAGGCTGGCTTGGTGATTGCGCCGGTGGATTGAGCGCAGGCCGTGCCCAAAGCGATTGAGGGGAAATCGAAAGTCCCATAACATACCCCTTCCATGCAGAACCAACACTAACTTAAAGTTATTTTAAATCATGAAGCGACTATCTCGCTAGCATTTACGCCGTCAAACGTTAAGAATTATAACCAATGCCCCAAACGCCCCCCGTCGAGGGTAAAGAAGCCGCCTGCCATTTGCTCAACGGGCTGATTCTGGCTTAAAGGCCTCAGCCGCCCAATCGGTTAAGACGATCACCTCATCCGGCTCAGCCCCCAAAAGGCGAATCAGCCGCTTTTGAATCAGTTCGTTGAGCTGCTGGGTCAAAAGCTCGGGCGCTACATAGTCCAGTTGGGTGCGCAACTCCGCCCGGGAAAGATAGCCACGTTGGCTGAGCATGCGCAACACCCGAAGCTGATCCGGTTGCAAACTTAATAAAACCTGCGCCACAGAACGCTCATTTTGAGTGGATCCAATGGACGCGGCGACCGGTTTGGCAAATAAGGCCTTGGCGGTGGACGGGGAAGAAGAGGCTACAGAAACGGAGGTCACAGCAGCGGACGCTTTGGAAGATGACACAGAAGCTGCCGCTGTCCTTGCCTGAAGCGTGGTCTGGTTCTTGCCCACCTGTTCTTTTTGGACGGATGGGGATTGTCCCAGCTCAGAACTTGAGGTGGTGCTCTGTTGTTGACTCTCCCCGGAGACAGATTTACCCCCCTGTTTCTGGGACTGGCCAAAAGCAGGGGGCATTGGCTGACCGGGGCCAGCTTGTGCCAAATTGGAGGCTTTATCGGTTTGCGGCGCGGGCTGATGATCTTTTGTTCCTGGCGGCAATGAGACTGGAGAAAGTTCAGAATCTTTAGAAGACTTAGAAGGCTTCAACCGGTCTCCCGAGGATGCCGCCTCCTCAGGCGAACCGGAATGTTCTCCAGAACGATCTACAGGCGAGGCCGATGCGCTTTCTTCCGTTAAATACTGAGGGTAATGGCTTTGAATCGCCTCGTGGATATAGGCCAGCCGCTCGCTACCACCGGGATGGCTGGAAAAGAAATTGGCCACGGGCCCAGAATCCGCCGCCCCTTTCAAAAGCAGGGACTCCATAGCCAATGGGTTATATCCGGCTTTGGTCATATACTCCAGGCCCACCAAATCCGCCTCTTTCTCATAGGGCCGGGAAATGGGATCGGTCAAGGCAATGCCGTTCCGATGCATTTTTTTGATCCCCGCAGCGCCCACAATGAACACCGGAGCGGCCAGACCCGCCGTGGCCACTGAGGCTGCCGTTCCGCCCACCGTATAGGCCGTCCATAATGCCGTTTTGGCAGCCCATCGCTTCGGCACGATTTTGCCCGTATGCCGCTTGGTAATGTGGGCAATCTCGTGGGACAACACCGCGGCCAGTTCATCATCACTCTCCATGACATCCAGCATGTCCTTGAAGATAACCACCGTGTTGGGGCCACCAAACCGGCTGGCATAGGCATTGCGAATATCCCGCTGGCTGGTCAGGAATTGAATGCGATCGGGAATGCCGTTAGCGGTTAAAATGCGCTGGGCCACAAGAAATACCTTCTTTTCAAAGGAAGGGCGATTCCACAGGGGATCTTCCTCCCCTTCGGCCAAAGCCACGGGACAAGCCCACGCACACAGCCAACCCCACAGATAGAGCAATGCTATTAATACCGAACGAGAGCGATTCAAGGACACAGATTTCCACTCAATCAAATTTCTGGCTGATCCAATTTATCTTATATAAAGACATAAAGATGCTTAATTGCATTAGTTGACTATAAGCAAACTACCCCCTTCAGTAAACCGTTCTATGTTCGGTTTTCCATGTTTTTTTCATAGCGGGTAATGTCACAGAGACTATCCGAAAAGTTATCAGGTCGGCGTGGCTAGAAGGCCGGAGCAGCGCAAGCAAGGCGCTTATACTGATAAGTAACGAAGCTGAGCAGCGGACGAACGCAATAGACGCCCGGAATGGAGGCTTTTCGGATAGTCTCTCAGGGCTCCAGCCCCTCGGACGGGAGTCCCTCCAGGGCAAAAGGCATTTCCTGCTCAGCCGTGGCCAGGCGCTTGCCGTTCAGGGCGATCACCCGACCCGGGATGCCCACCACGGTGGCGTCTGGTGGCACATCCTTTACCACCACGGAACCAGAACCGACCTGAGCCCCCGTACCGACGGTGATATTGCCCAACACCTTGGCCCCAGCCCCGACAATGACTCCATTTTCCAAAGTGGGATGGCGCTTGCCCCGTTTTTTACCGGTGCCTCCCAAGGTCACTTGCTGATACAAGGTCACATCATCCCCGATCACGGTGGTTTCTCCAATCACCACCCCCAGCCCGTGATCAATGAAAAAACGCCTGCCGATGCGGGCAGCCGGATGTATCTCAATGCCGGTTAAAAAACGGGCCACATGAGACCCGAAACGCGCCAGGGTGGTGAGGCCCCAGTTCCATAAGCAGTGATTCAAGCGATGCAACCAGATGGCATGCAAGCCCGGATAACAGAGCAACACTTCCAAACGGGTACGAGCCGCCGGATCTCGCTGTAAAACCGTCTCAATGTCTTCAAGAATAAACATAGGGCCTTTCATCATCAGGTCGGATAGAACCATAAAACCCCTGAAGTTCGCCTGCGTGCGCAAGACTCTATTATGCCAAGATTTGGCGATTGACAAAAGGGGATGCTTTTTGTCTACTAATACGAAGTCAATTGGGCCTCGGTGTTTTGACCGAGTCAACCTTTTTTTTCCAACCCGTTTTGCCAAAAAAATTACCAGGATTCACAGCATGTTTTCCATCCAGGTAAACGACTATAATCACATCCGACGCCATCGTCAGCCGTTGAGCCGACGAATAGAGAGTGGCGAGATTTAAAACTGAGTTGGAAAAACACAATTACCAAGCATCAGAATGAATCCCCGTCACCCACCCAACCAGGCTCGTAACGGGGATTTCTTTTATCCACCCGATTTCTCCACCCGAAAAAAATTGTAAACCAGCGCACAAAGTGAGCGCGTTTTGACTTTATAACCCAACAAGCCACCAAGGACATCCGTCATCCAATGACACCCACCCTGTTCCCACAACCGACCCTGCTGGAGACCCAGGCCTTGCCTCTGGGTAGCTATCGGCACGATGTGGCTTACACGGGCGCTTTAAAGTCATGCCAAGTTCTGCCTTTGGGCAGCTACCGGCACGACGTGGCATACACCGCCGCCTTGAAGTCAAGCCAAAAGCACGCCCTGGGGAACTACCGGCACGATGTGGCCTATACTGCCGCCTTGAAATCCGGTTCTTTCTCCGGCGCCATCTCCCCACAAGGGGGTATCAGCTTTGGGGCTTCCACAATTGATCGCTTAAACACTGGTGCTGAGCATTGCTTGGCACCAGTTGTTTTTGAAATAGAGCAGCAAGCGCAAGAAGAGGAGGCCGCATGAGCATCCTCTTCAACAACGGTTTCAACCGTTTCCTGACCCAAATGGACGACGGCAAATCCATGGTCTCCCTGGCCTTGCGGGACAGCGTGGAAAGCAGTGGCCGGACTTACATGGAATACAAGCGGGATCCGCACGGGGGACGGGAACGCCTGATTGAAGAAGTGGCCACCACGATCATCTGGGGCTTTGGCATCAACCGGATGAAAAAAGTGTATGACTATCTGGCCAAGGACGTGACCAAGGCCATTGACTTGCCCGATTTGGATACCAGCTTGTTGAAACAAGCCAAAGCGCCTGAAAGCAATCAGTCCAAAATTAAAGCCTTTTTCAATCCCCCATCGGCCCAAAGTCTGGTGGATGCCCAGGGCAAAATGAAAGAGAATATTCGGGAATTCACCGAGGCCGTCCATAAACACGCTGGTTCGGATGTTTACGGCAAACTGACACCCATTATTGAAAACCAAAGCAAAAAAGTGCTGTACAACCGCTCCAACATGCTGAAGTTTGGCTTTGCCACCATTATGCCAGTCCTGGGGATCGCCGTAGGTATTCCCACTTTTAACCAATGGCTCACCCGGAAAAAGCTGGAGAAAGAGGCCCAGGGTCAAAACAAACTGGGCGCCAGTCCATTTAAACCGTTCTCAGCCCAGGCTCCCCGGGCATACGGCCAGCCCGGCGTCGGTACTGGCCTGTCCACCGGATTATCTGCCGCCCCGGTCAATTCCCCCCTGAACAATCCGGCCCCGCTTCCCGGTAATCCCTTCGGCGCCGCCTCGCTTGTCGCATCGCCTTTTGCTCCGGGGCCAGCTACCGCTTCCGCATTGTCTTTTGCCAGAAGCGCAGCACCCAGAAACGCCGCCGGGCCCGTCCACTTCGGGGGGATGATGGATACCCCGGGTCATATTGCCGCCTCCCTCTTGCAAAACGAGCGGGCCAACACCCTGCTGGTGGATAACATCATTAGCGGTGGACGGATCGCCAAAGCCAGAAACTGGCAGGAGCGACTGGAAATCGCCTTCCGGGAATTAAGCATTATTGGCTGCCTGTACTGGGGGCAGCAGGCCTTGCAGAGTTTATTTATCAACAAGCTGGGCAAAAGCAGCCACAGCCAACTGAGTTTTGACGCCACCAAGCATCTGCGGGACAAGTTTTTGCTGCCCAATGGCAAAGAATCCGCCCAGAACTTTGTAACCCAATACGGGCAACACCTGAATGACCTGGCGAAGGCCATGGAACTGAAGGACAGGCAAGAATTATTGAAAACCTTGCAAAAGGCCAACAATCCACAGGAAGCGTACAAGCTGGACCAAAGCTTTACCAAAGCCGTTCTGAAACACTTTGAGAAAGCCCAGAAAGATCGTACTCCCAATTTATTTTTGGATTTAGCCAAGGAGTGCCACTGGATTCCCACCTTTGACGGCCAGGTTTCCAGCAGCCCCAGCGGGGAAAACGCCCTGAAAAAATGGTTCCAGGACGCTGGCCAGAGTGTGAAAACCGTGTTCAGCAAAACGCCGGAGCAATATACCCCCAAGGCCGGAAAATTTCTGGACTTGACCAAGAAAATCAACTCGGAAGCCATGTTCGGCTTTATTGAGAGCATGGAGAAGGCCTTTGTGTCCGAAGGACTGGAAAAAGCGCCCCACAAACTGGAAAAAGTCCTGCAAAAATCGATCCGGGGTCGGGCCGGTGCCTGGTTGGCCTCCAATGCCGTTTGCACCCTGCTCTTGTCTTACATCATTCCCAAAACCCAGCACTACATGACCTACCGGATGACTGGCAAAAACTACTTCCCCGGCGTCGAAAAAAACGCCTGATCCCGCTGCCATCCGCACTGTGAAAAAATTCGGTGAGGCTGCCCTCCCAACCCGTTTGTAACTGTTTGAGTACAGCGAGTTCAAAAAGAATGCTGGGCACACTGGCCGTCAGCGCTCTGTATTTTGTTTGAGCTGCACGGAGTTTTACAAACGGGTTGGGAGGGCAGCCTCACCGAAACAAATATCGAAGCCTGAAGCGAGGGGTTCCCAAACAGCGTGAAGGCACCGTTGAGCCAGGATTCTCTCTTTAGTAGTAAGGCGGCCAATAATTTTGAGGACCCCAATAACTTCCACCAGCGCCCATCGTGGGAGAAGCACCGGCAGGGGGTGCCGCATCCAGTCCCCACCCTCCCTCGGGCTTGGTCCACTGATACCCGGCATAGGCAATACCGCCGATTCCGGCCAAACCAATGGAAAGGGCCGCCCCGGTCACCGCCGGGGAACTGGTTAAGGCCTGCTTGGTTTTAGCGCTGGCATTTTTAAAGGCTTCACTCGTGACTGTCCATCCGCCACTGGCCTTCTTTTTAAATCCTTTTCCAACTTTACTGAATAAGCCGGATATAGTTAGCGATGGCATTCTTTGAATCCCCGTTACGTCTGATCTGATTCATGGTCTCTGGCAGAAGCGTCTCGTGCTGGTTGAGGCGGCAGCCGGTTCCGGCTGACAGTATTTCCGCAACCCAGAGGTCTTCACAAGCCCAAAAGCCGCTCAGTATATAAACAGAGAGACTTTTGGGCATGCGTTATTACAATGGCTATCCCGTTAGAAGTAATTCGGGATGGAGCCGGGAACCCCGTAGCCGCCGTAAGCGGCGTAGGGATCATAGCTGCTGGCCGCCGGAGCGGGCGCAGGCGCAGGAGCAGGAGCCGCTTCAGCGGAGCCGCCCCCCCCGGAGAACATACTGGTCAGGGCATTAAGACCCAATGTTCCTACCAGCGTGCCGCCTATGCCTTGCACCAACCCATTGGAGAAAAATCCGCCCTTTTTGGGTTCTGCCACCTCCGGCGTAGTATTTGCCAGTGCTGACGCCTTGGTGCCGACAGTAATATCATCCTTGGCTTTCCCCAGCTTGGACAAATCTTGTTTGGTATCCATCTTATCCAATAAGGCCCTATCTTCAGCAGAAATTTGAGGCTTGGCGGTAGCTGCAGGTTTAGCAGTAAGCTTAACAGCAGATGCAGTTGATACAACAGGAGCATCATTTAAACCCAATTTAGCCTGAGGAGTGATGCCCGTTTGAAGTACAGAGGTTTGAGGTTTTCCGCTGAAAAGACCACGTAATTTAGAGAAGATACTGCTTTTAGGTGCCGCATGGCCCACCCCTTTTGAATCCATGAATATAGTACCCGCTGGTTTAGCAGCAGCGCTAGATCCAGCTTTACCGAAAAATCGTCCCCCGAGCTTTGTGATTGAAGCAAATACCATAATATACCCCCATTTTGAAATACTCAATTCATTAAAATCGCCTTAGCGTATTGGTTTAAGCTTTTTTGGAAAACCCATCAAATAAACCCATCACCAAACTGGGGCCAGCCGCCCACAACACGGCCTGCCCAAACTCTGAACCCATGAATTTTTTGGCTTTAGTCAAAAAACCACCTTCTTTAGCAGCAGCCGCGGCTTTACTGGCAGGCCCCGCTACTTTGCTAGCCGATTTTGCGGCACCACCGAACAAGCGACCCAAACTTCCCAACATGCTGATTACCCCCTGTTTCGTTCAATTCACCGAGACCTTCATCTCATCTTGTACATTCTCAACTGTCAACCGTTAACGTCCCGACCCGAAGATTGATCACGTTCCGCCCGATACCATCCCCATTTGACAATCCCTACTGTTCTGATTGCTTAAAAACAATCAAAAAGTATTTTATTTGAGAATATGAACAACTATTTACAAATCAGGCTAAAAAATAAGCCGTAGGCCCGCCTAGAAAACTTCAATCTCCGAGTGATCGGCCAGCATGTATTTATGACTTTGCTGCGGCTGAGCGGACTTGGTAATGCGGCACCCCTTGCCCAGCAGGCTTTGTTCTATCTTCCCGGGAACGCCTTCAATCACGCATTCCTCCAGCAACACGCTATTTTCCAGGTGGCAATCGGTTAATCGGCAACCGGCCCCCACGCTGGTATAAGGGCCAATGGTCACATTCTCCAACACGCAGCCTGCCCCAATGATGGCAGGGCCGGTCACTTGCACATTGTTCAGCACCGCTCCCGATTCCACCTGAACCGCCCCGAACAACCGACAATCAGCATCGGCAGTGCCTTCCACCAGGGCTTGGGCGTATTCTCCCAAAACCACAGTATTGGCGGCCAGCAAATCATCCTTCTTACCGGTATCCAGCCACCAACCCGCATGCACCCGAGAATGCACCGTACGCTGATCGTCAATGAGTTGCTGGATGGCGTCGGTAATTTCCAATTCCCCCCGCCAACTGGGCTGAATCTTGGCAATGGCCTCAAAAATGGAAGCCGTAAACAGGTACACCCCCACCAGCGCCAGATCCGATTGCGGGACTTTGGGCTTTTCCACCAGCCGCAAAACCTGTCCCTGAGCGTCCAGTTCGGCCACCCCAAAGGCAGAGGGGTTGGGCACCTGCTTCAACAAAATGGAGGCATCATAGCCAGCGGCCTTGAACTCGGCGATATGACTGCCCAAATCGGCGTTAATCAGGTTATCACCCAGGTACATAATAAAATCATCATGTCCCAGATAAGGCTGTGCGATTTTGACGGCATGGGCCAACCCCGCCGGTTCATCCTGCACGATGTAGGTAATGCGGGCATCCGGCTTCAGCCAGCCTTGCAGGGAGGCTTGAATGTCCGGCCCCGTTTCCGGGCTGATAATCACCCCAAAATCCCGAATGCCCGCCTGGTACAAGCCATCCATGGCGTAGTGCAAAATGGGCTTGTTGGCCACCGGCACCAACTGTTTGGCCATGGCGTAGGTAAGAGGACGCAGCCGGGTGCCCTTGCCTCCAGCCAAAATCAGGGCCTTCATGGACAAAGCTGGGTGAGGTTGTGCGGACATGGGCCACTGATTCCTTTCCAAAAGTCCGAGACGGCCAGCCATTCGATGTGGGTGGAAATCTTGCGCTCGGGATTTCGACTTAGGGCGGATTTTACAACAGAACGCAGCAAGCGAAAAGCGGCGTACAATCCAATGGTCATTTTTTGGGGGCCTGAAGCATACTGAAACAGCACCCGCAGTCGATTGCGGTGGAAATAATACTGGGTCATACGGCTTTTTCGGCCGGTGGTGGCCCCTTCCTTGTGATAAACCAGCGAACGGGCGCACACCGTCAACGGGAAGCCATGCCAGGCAAAGCGCAGAGAGGCCTCCCCGTCCTCAAAATATAAAAAGTAGGATTCATCCAGCAAGCCCGCCACCCGAAACGCTTGCAGGGGGATCAGCATACTGGCCCCGGTCAGGGTTTCCACCCGCATGCCATCGGTCACGGCGTTTTCCGCGTAGCCTTTGCTGCTGCCCGTCCACCACTGAAAGCGAGTCCCGGCCTGCTGATAGCGGCCATCCGGGTAAAGCAGCAGAGAACCAGCGATCCCGCCGGTCGTTTGGGCCTCTTGCACCAGATGGCTCAAAGCGTCCGGGGCTACGGTGGTATCGTTGTTCAGCAGCCACACAAAGCCGGGCTCCCCCTCGCCCACTTCCGCCAGAGCCGTTTGGATACCCAGATTATTCCCGTAGCTGAAGCCCCCGTTCCGTGGGGCCTCGATCAAACGAAAACTGTCCGGCAGGGCGGACAATCGAGCCTTCAGGCGAACCACCGAGTCATCCGGGGAGGCGTTATCCACCACGATAATGCGGTAATGCGGATAATCCAGCTGCTTCAGGGAGTCCAGACAGGCCAGGGTGTCATCGGTTCCCCGATAATTCAACAACAGAATATAAACCAGGGGATGGGTGGGCATCGATTAGTTCACGGCCTGGTTCAAGTCATTCAAAATGGCCTGCAAATCAATCTGATGCACTCGGCTGGTGGCAAACAGATTCTCGTACTCCAAGGCCTTATAGCCTGCCACGTGCAGGCCATACTTGGCAAACACCGCTTGGGTTTGAGGGTATTGGGCCAGAATCTCGGGAATGCTCATCGCATCCGTGATAGGCGCTTTGGGGCTCATGGGGCGACTTCCTCCATCAAACTATCCGTCCAGACTTCACCGGTACGCTCATCCGTGTAATGGCCGGACTGCGACCGGGCACCCACAGCACCAGCGCCAAGAGGGGCAAAACAGGCCTTCACCGCATCAGCCAGGGTAGCCACCGGTAACAGCTGTAAATTCTGCGGGATGCCGGTGGGGGGCAATTCCATGCGGGGGATCAGCATGCGCTCAAAGCCAATGCGGGCCACTTCCTGCCAACGGTTCTGGCACTGGCGCACCGGTCGAATCTCCCCGGTCAGGCCGATTTCACCGGCGACCACCGTTCCGGTAATCACCGATAAATTGCGGGCGCTGCTGATAATGGCCACGGCCACGGCCAAATCCGCCGCCGGTTCATCGATGCGCAAGCCGCCCACCACGTTCACGTACACATCCTGCCGGGAAAAATCCAGTCCCAGCCGACGCTCCAGCACGGCCACAATCTGGTGCAGCCGGTTATACTCAATGCCATTGCCCACCCGTCGTGGGGTGGCGTAGGCGGATTGCCCCACCAGGGCCTGAATCTCCACCAGAATGGGACGGCTGCCTTCAATGGTGGCGGCCACCACGCTCCCCGGCTGATTGCCGGCAGCCCCCAGCATGCTTTGAGACAAAAACAACTCACTGGGATTGGCGATTTCCCGCAAACCCTGCTCGGCCATCTCAAACACCCCAATTTCCTGGGTGCTGCCAAAGCGGTTTTTCACCGTTCGCAATATGCGAAGGTTCTGGTATTTATCGCCCTCAAAGTACAGCACGGCATCCACGGTATGCTCCAGCAACTTGGGGCCCGAGACGGTGCCCTCCTTGGTCACATGCCCAATCAGGAAGACGGGAATGTTCAGCGATTTGGCCGCTTCCATCAGAATGGCCGCGCATTCCTTAATCTGGCTGACGCTGCCCGGAGTACCACTGACATCGGCGCAGTACATGGACTGGATACTGTCGATAATCACCAAATCGGGGCGGGCCTGACGAATGGATTCCAATACTTGCTGAATGTTGGTCAGGGCCAGAATGGAAATGGCCTCGGTGGCCACGGCCAAGCGTTCCGCCCGGGTTTTAATCTGATAGGGGGACTCCTCACCGGCGACATACAGCACGAACTTGCCCTGCTGCCCCACATGAGAGGCCATTTGCAGCATCAGCGTGGATTTGCCAATGCCCGGATCCCCGCCCACCAGCACGTAGCCGCCGGGCATAACCCCTCCGCCCAGCACCCGATCCAACTCGGGAAACCCAGAGGAATACACCTCGGCGTTTTCCAGCACCACGTCCGACAGACGGGTGATACGGGGGGTGTTCACTTCAGCCCCGCCACCCACCAAGGTGCGAGTTCGCAAAGTATCGGTCTTGGGTTTGGTCAAACTGACCTGCTCCTGAAACGAGCCCCAAGCCTGACACTCCGGGCACCGCCCTAGATAGGATGGTGCCGAAGCCCCGCACGCGCTACACAAATAACTGGTTTTATTTTTGGCCATGCTTCCTATTGTAATACGGGCCAGCCCATTACAGGAACAACCCGCAGGAAAATGGCCCGGCCCATCAGGAAGCGCACCTCAGCAACGGGCTCCTGAGCCCGGTTTAATAGCCGTATGTGTCGTCATACTCATTGAGAATGACCACACTTTGCAGGGAAGGCTCGGGCAACACGCTCTCTTCGGGCTCCAGTTCGGTCTTGGGGGTCAATATCTCCAGATATTGCTGGTACAACCGATCGGCCTCCGTCAGGGGGATCAATCGCTGGGGCCGGGTGGCGTAAGCGTTGCTTTTAGGGCTCATAAAGGCAGGGACATCACTCTCCGCCTCGGTCTCCTGCAACTCGTTCAGGAACTCAAATTCCAGCGGGAGGAAGGACTCGTCTGAGGGAGCCTCGACTGTTTCCGACTGCGCCGTCTCAGTGAGATCCAGTCCCGGTAACATCTCTGGGTTCCACCCTTCTTCTACTGGCGTTGCCGGGCTCTCGGGCTGCGGGATGGCATTCGGATAAAGGCTGAGCAAGGCCAACTCGACCTCAGCGCCACTTCCCTGTGCCAAATTGGAGGCAATGTGATTGGAAGCAAGGTCAGTGGAAGCTAAAGTCTCTGAGAACGCTAAATTGCAAGCCGCAAAGTCAGGGTCCGGTTGTGTTGGAGCGGCATCGCCCAAGTCCTTGATCAGGGAAATATTGTAGGGCGTACTGGCAAGTACCAGCTGCCGCCCCCCAATTTCTACCAGGTGAAGCGCCTGATTTTCCCCCAGGGTGGAGGTAAACAGCACCTTGAACGGGGAGGCTTCCTCCAGCGTTGGTGAAACCGCTTGTTTTTTCGGTTTGCCCAAGGACAACCGCCAGGTCCGGGAGGGGGCGGCGTTCTTGGCTTTAAAATCTCGGGTGGCATCGAAAGAGGTGAAATCGAAAGACGAAGCCGCTGGGGCGCCTTCCAACTGGGCCTGAGCCGGGAAAAGGCTTTGAACCGTTCCACCCAACTCGGTATACAAGTCGGCGGGAAACTCGTTAGCGCTCTCCGAGAGAGAAGCAGGAGGCAATGAACTTTCCGTTGTGGCCCCCTTGCGTCTTAAATTCTCGAAAAAGGCCGGATACCGGGCCATCAACCGGGGCAAAACACCCCTTGAAAAACCGAGTAGCAAGCCCAAAACCGCCAGCAAGCCCAAGGTTACCCGCACCAGTGCCTCCGTGGCCGTCCCTGACAGCATGGGGACTGAGGACAGATCCAACGGCTGGGCTTCAGGATCCAGGACTGATGAAGCATCCGCCTGTGATGACGATTGTTGCGCATTGCCTTCCAGCCACCGGGAAGGCACAGAGGAGAGGGGGACGGTAGTGGCGGGCTGAACGCCGCTATCAGTATCACCCAGGGCCAGAGGGCCTGACGCGTCAAGGCTTGCCTCGGGCCGATTTGCGGGAGAGGGCAGATCCAGGTAATAGCCCGAACTCGTCTTGGTCACAGCGGCCTCGTCACTGGTGGAAAGCTGGGGATTCGCTTTTTCAGACAGCTTACCAGAAGCCTTGGCGGGCTTTGCGTTTCCAGACTTGGCGTTTCCGGGCCGGGCGGACAGATTGGCGATGGGGGCCGTGGTATTGATTTCCTTGCTCACCGTTAAAATAGCCGATTGAATACCGGGAAGGGTCAAGGGGGATTTTTTGAGAGTGTGATCGCCAGGTTCCAAGTTGCTGGCCGATTCTTCCCGCTCGGACAAGGCGCCGTTTGTGGTTACCGCCCTGCTATCCAATGGAAAGGCCGATGTATTGCCGGAAACCGGATCGGCAAACGATTGTTGCCAGCCCCCCAGAACCACACCCAACACAGCCACCAGATAAAAAACCGACAACGGCGCAAAAATCCGTTTTTCCGGCTTAAGTCCCAGTTCCAACGATCGATTCATCTCATTCATCAATCCACACTCCAACCTTCCATACCTCACCCGTAGCCACCACCACAGATACGCTTACTACACCCAGCTATTATATCAGTTTGCCGACTATTGATTGTTTTTAAATACTATACTCACTGCCGCCAATGGGGCAGATCAACAACTGACCCGTGGCCAGCACAAACCGAACCGCTTTCCCTTTGTTGCCGCCCGTGTCCGCTTTTTCAATGGCCAGCCCCTGCTTGGACATAGCCGCGCGAATGGCCGTGGCGTTGCGGGCCCCGATATTCAGAATATTGCCCCCACCGCCCCCAAAATTGAACAACTGGGCACCACCCACCATCCGCACCACACTGGACTGTTTGTCGCCCCCCGCCTCGGAAAAGGCCTTGAGCAAAGCGGGCACCGCCAGATTGGCGTACTTAGCGGGCAATAAATCGTTGCCAGGACCAGCCAAAGAACTTTCCGGCAGCACCACATGGGCCACCGCGCCTACCTTATTTTGCACGTCATAAATGGCAACCGCAATCCCGGTTCCTATATTGGGCAACATAAAGATCAAAGTCTTATCACTGCTGGCTTTGATATCACCCAACTCAACCTGCTCTGTGCGTTGCATAGACATTGTCGCTTAATTGTCCCCTGCAATACTCATCGACTCTGCCAAGTCCTTGATAATCGGGTTCAAATCAACCAGTTCCCCAATCAGCTTTTCCAGGTAATCCCCCTGAACGTTGATCCCCACCCGCATCAGGGCATCGGCATCCAGGCAATACATCAGGCCGTCATTCCCGGCGCCTTTGCCTACCATACTGGTCAAGGCGTCCGCCAGGTGGACAATGGAAATCATTTTGGCCTCTGCCGGTGGCATGGTGGGCGGCAACTTCACCGGTTTGTGGTGATGACGGATCACATTGACCAAAACCGGCGGCAAGTTCCATTTTTCAGCTACCCGAGTCCCCACAATGCTGTGGTTAAACCCAATAACACGCTCCTCGGCATCCAAAAAATCAATGCGCTCCCGGGTGGTCAAGGCTTCAATCTCGGCGTAATTGGCCCCCACAAAGTCACCCAGTACAATTTTCCCAATATCCCGCAAGAGCCCACCGGTAAAAGCCACTTCAGGATCCGGCAACCGCTCCCGCTGACCGATATGCTTGGCGTACACGGCGCAAGTCAGGGAGTTGTACCACAAATCCCCCTCGGACAGGGAATAGCCGGGCACCGGACGATCCAGGGCCACTTTGGCGATAATGGTGTAGACCATACTCTTTAGTGTCGAGTGCCCGAGAATGGCCACCGCCTCCTTAACCGTGGAAATCCGGCGTGAAAAACCGTAGGCCGCCGAGTTGCAGAGCCTTAAAACCTGACTGGTAAAGCTGGGATCCAGTCGAATCACGTCAGACAGCTTCTCAGCGTTGGTGGCGCTCTCCTCCATCATTCGACTGACCCGTAAGGCTACCTGGGGTAGCTGCGGGAGTTGCTCTACTTTGCCGATGATTTCTTGCAAAGTGACTTTGGGCATGGGTAACCTTTTGGATACCTCGCTTGGGGATTAAACTTTTGTATTCATTAATAAATAGTGTATCGCTGAATTTAAAATTTGTGGGGGAGCGGCTTGCAAAATATCGACCTGTTGATTGAAAAAAGGCGGCGGGCTTACGCTATGCAAGCAGACCCAAACCCGATATAATAAAAAACCTACTCAGTCCTGTGTTTGAGCCGGTTAAGATTTCCTGTCGCTTGCGCTACAAGCCCGCAAGACAGCAATGGCCAAAGTTGCTTACATTTCTCAAAGTTTCTTTCCAAATCTAACCGGTTCATAAATAATAGGTAGCAGTGGACTGGTGTGTTCGGCCCCTATCCCGATGCCACCGCCAAGTCAACGCTTACGTGTTTAGAGGTAGCTCTCAACCGAGTTAGATTTTAGTTTTTTACTTAGGGGACAGGTTTATGGAATTTATGGAACACGGACATCATCATCAACAAGGGGAACCCAGCCTGTTCTCCGCCCACACCCCCCCGCCCAGGTTGAAGGCCTCTATCAAGGTCATCGGGGTTGGCGGCGGTGGCAGCAACGCGGTCAACCGGATGATTCAAAGCGGCATGAGCGGCGTTGAATTCTGGGTGATGAACACCGACGCCCAGGTGGTGGAAATGGCCGGTACGGACAAGCGCCTGCAACTGGGCCAAAAAATTACCCGTGGCCTTGGCGCTGGCGGTAACCCTGCCATTGGGATGAAAGCGGCCGAGGAAAGCCGTGACGATATTATCTCCGCCCTGGAAGGCGCTGACATGGTCTTTATCACCGCCGGTATGGGAGGTGGTACCGGTACCGGAGCCGCTGCCGTGGTGGCGGGCATCGCTCGCGAAATTGGCGCTTTAACCGTCGCCGTGGTTACCCGCCCGTTTACCTTTGAAGGCCGTCGCCGTCAGCAGCAAGCCATTCAGGGGCTGGAAAGCCTGCGGGAAAACGTGGACACCCTGATTGTCATCCCCAACGACAAGTTACTGGAAGTGGTGGAACGCCGCACCTCCATGCAGGAAGCTTTCCGCATCGCCGATGAAGTGCTTCTGCGAGGCGTTCAGGGCATCTCCGATATCATTACCGTGCCCGGCTTGATCAACGTGGACTTTGCCGACGTCAAAGCCATCATGAGCCTCTCGGGCTCGGCCATCATGGGTATCGGCAAAGGATCTGGCGAAGGCCGGGCCCTGGAAGCGGCCCGCATGGCCGTCAACTCCCCCTTGCTGGAAACCTCCATCGAAGGGGCCAGCGGTGTGATCTTCAATGTCACCGGCGGGCCAGATATGACCTTGCACGAAGTGAATGAGGCCGCCGAGATCATCTATCAGGCCGTGGACAAAGACGCCAATATCATCTTCGGTTCAGTCATTGATGAGCGTATTCAGGGCGAAATCCAGATCACGGTGATTGCCACCGGCTTTGAATTGAAAGCGCACCAAATGGGTCAGCAATACAGCGATAGCGCCATCAAAAATCCGCTGGAAAGCCTGAGCCGTCCCATTGCACCCGGCTTAAGCGCTGGACAGACATCCAGCGTCGCCAAAGCGGTCGCTCCGAGCATTCCGGGCGCTCAGGCTCCGGGTTCGTTAATGCCTCCCAAGCTGGAAGAAACGCCCGGCTGGAAAAGCAGCGCTCCCAAGCCCAGCAGCTCCATGACCGAAGCCGCGCGTCGCCTGCTGGATTTGCCGGATTTCCTACGTCCCAAGAAATAGGTTAAACGTGGATACACTTTCCCCTGCATTAAACAGTCTCAGCTCCAAGGTTCAGGCCTTGGAGCTGACGCCTAATGGCGTGCGCCTGTTGGATCAAACCGCTTTGCCCAACGAAGTGCGATACCTGACCATTCGCACGGCAACGGCAATGGCCGATGCCATTACCACCATGCTGGTTCGGGGGGCTCCGGCCATCGGCATCGCCGGAGCTTACGGGGTGGTACTCAGCGCCCGGGAGTCCATTCAAAAGGGTCTATCTTTGGGCGATTTAAAAAATCAATTACTGGCCGATGTGGAACGTCTGTTCAAGACTCGCCCCACCGCAGTGAACCTGTTTTGGGCCTTAAACGCTATGCAAACGGTGATTGAAGCACCAGCGGAATCCTCGACCGACCTGCTGGAACGACTTACAGCCAAATCCCTACAAATTCACCAGGACGATTGGCAAGCCTGCCAAACCATGGGACAGTACGGCGCCGCTCTGGTACCCAAAGGCGCTGGGATTCTGACCCATTGTAACGCCGGGGCACTGGCCACCGGTGGCTATGGCACGGCCTTGGGGGTTATTCGTTCCGCTTATGCCAACGACCCCACCATCAAAGTCTATGCCGATGAAACCCGCCCTCGCCTGCAAGGGGCTCGTCTGACCACTTGGGAACTGGTGGAAGATGGCATCCCAGTCACGCTGGTCTCCGACAACATGTCGGGGAGCCTGATGCGGGACGGCAAAATTCAGTTTGTGGTGGTGGGTGCCGATCGCATTACCGCCAACGGCGATACGGCCAACAAAATTGGCACCTACAATCTGGCCATTATCGCCCAGGCCCATCAGGTGCCGTTCTACGTGGCCGCTCCCCTCTCCACCATCGATCTCAGCCTGGCCACCGGGCAGGAAATTCCCATTGAGGAGCGAGATGCCAGCGAAATTTCCACCATCAACGGCGAACTGATTTGCGCCAAAGGGGTAGACTTCTACAACCCCTCCTTCGATGTTACCCCGGCTTCCTACATTGCGGGCATCATCACGGAAAAAGGCATTGCCCGCCCGCCCTTTCAGGACAGTCTGGCCAAACTGTTTGAAGGCTAAAAAAACGCTGCGTTTTTGACGCTTTATGAGCCCATTAAAAAACCACTTTCCAGTTTTGCCTGAAAAGCGGTTTTTTGAGCATTAAGTGTGGTGAAGGCAGCCTCACCTTAAGTTTTTGAGAAAAATCAGGCGGTCGCCGTCTGAAGCTCCACGGCGTGCAAGCGACCGTCCTGCATGGCTGGCTCCAGACATTTCATCACCGCCCGATGGCGATCCATCAGGCCGACGCCTTCAAATGCCGGGGTGACCACCCGAATGATGAAGTGATCGCTCATGCCGGTCTTATCCAACAAATCCACCTTGGCGTTGGGGTATTCCGCCTGAATCAGGGTGGTAATCTCATGCGAGGTAATCATGGGTAACGTCTCCTAGGCGTGGGTGCTTTCAAACTGTTCAATCCGACTTAAATGAGACAAGGCGTAGCCAATGTCATCCAGACCCTCCATCAGGCACTGTTTGCGATAGGGGTCAATCTCAAACGACTGATCGGCCTGGCCCGGGATTTTAACCAGCTGGCTGGGCAAATCAATGGAAACCTGCAAAGCGGGATTGGCTTCCACGGCGCTGAGCAGGTGAAAAATGACGGATTCCGGCAAGGCAATGGTCAGCAATTGGTTTTTGAGGCTGTTATTGCGAAAAATATCGGCGAAGGAAACCGCCAAAATGGCCTGAAAACCATAATCTTTCAAGGCCCAGGGGGCGTGTTCCCGAGAGCTGCCACATCCAAAGTTGTGCGCCGCCACCAGAATCTGCCCGCCAAATTTGGGGTTGTTCAGCACAAAATCCGGGTTGGGTTGACCGTTGGAGAGGTAACGCAAATCGTAGAAGAGTTTTTCACCCAGACCGACCTTGGTGGTTCCTTTTAAAAATCGGGCCGGGATGACCTGATCGGTGTCCACGTTGTTCTGGTTCAGCGGCACACAAGTAGATGTCAGTAGAGTGACTCGATTAGTCATGACAAGGCTCCTGCTTTAGTTGATTGACTTTCAGCTGATGAATCATCAGGGAATTTCCCTCCGAATCCAGCACCACGGCCATTCGGCAACCAGGTGTTTCAAAAGGCTCCATCCGAAACACCGTTCCCGCTGCCTTTAAGGCTTCAATGGTGTTCTCAAAATGCTCCACCTCCAGGGCCAGCATCCCACCATGGGTGCTGGGCTCAGGGCCGCCTTCCATATACCCCAAGGTGAAGGTGCTGCCCGATAAATCGTATTCCACCCAGCAATTGGGGCCCATTTCGTATGCGCTGGCCAGCGAAAGATTGAGCAACCCTTCATAAAATTGGCGGGCCCGTTTCATATCCTTGACCGGATAACAGGTAAAGGCGACTTCTTTCACTTTGACCGCAGTCTTTGAAGAGGGGGAACTCATGATCTTTTCCTTGTCCGTACACGACCCGTAACTTTAATTTTGCCAATGGCGAATATCGGTCAGTTGGCCAGTAATGGCCGCGGCGGCAGCCATGGGGGGGCTGACCAGGAAGGTGCGTCCCCCTTTGCCCTGACGGCCCTTGAAGTTGCGATTACTGGTGCTGGCACAGGCCTGACCGGCTTCAATCTGATCGCCGTTCATCGCGATGCACATGCTGCAACCAGGCTCTCGCCACTCAAAACCGGCGTCCAGAAAAATCTGATGCAGCCCTTCCGCTTCAGCCTGCCGCTTGACCGGGTAGGAGCCAGGCACCACCAACGCCCGAACCCCCGGAGCCACTTTGCGGCCCTGGGCCGTTTTGGCGGCATCCCGCAGATCCTCAATTCGGGAATTGGTGCAGCTCCCGATGAAAACCACATCAATGGCAGTGCCTGCAATGGGCTGCCCAGCCCGCAAAGCCATATAGGTCAGGCTCTCCTCCAGTTCCAGTTTGTCTTCCTCGCTGGCGCACTGGGTGAGTTCCGGCACCGATTGGGAAATCCCCACCGCCATGCCCGGATTGGTGCCATAAGTGACCATGGGCTCAATGTCTTCGGCACGCAGAATCACCAGCGCGTCGTACTGAGCGCCTTCATCAGTGCGCAACGCTTGCCAACGCTCCACCGCCCGATCGAAATCCGGGCCTTGCGGGGCGTAAGGTCGCCCTTTCAGATACTCAAAAGTAACCTCATCGGGCGCCACCAGCCCAGCCCGAGCCCCGGCCTCAATGGACATGTTGCACAGGGTCATACGGCCTTCCATAGAGAGGTTACGAATTGCGCTACCGGTGTACTCCAGCACGTAACCGGTGCCGCCGCCCACCCCGATTTTGGCGATAATGGCCAGAATGACATCCTTAGCGGTAATGTGCGGGGCCAACGTGCCTTCCACCCGAATTTCCATGGTTTTAGAAGGTTGCTGCAACAGGCACTGGGTGGCGAAGACCTGCTCAATCTCGCTGGTGCCAATGCCAAAGGCCAAGGCCCCAAAGGCCCCGTGAGTGGAAGTGTGGCTATCGCCGCACACAATGGTCATGCCGGGCAGGGTCAGGCCCTGTTCCGGGCCAATCACGTGGATGATGCCCTGTTGATCACTATCCAGCCCAAAGAAAGTGATGCCCTGCTGCCTGCAATTTTGCTCAAAGGTGGCGATTTGCCCAGCGGCTTCGGGATCGGCGATGGGCAGTTTGCGATCCGTGGTGGGGATGCTGTGATCCACGGTGCCAAAGGTTTTATCCGGTCGGCGCACCTTGAGCCCCCGCTCCCGAAGGCCCTGAAACGCCTGGGGGGAAGTGACCTCATGAATCAGATGACGGTCAATGTACAGCAGGGTGGGAAAGCCCTCAGCCTGATGAACCACATGGGCATCCCAGATTTTTTGGTACAGGGTTTTGGGCGAATTGGACACAAGAAGAACTCCTGGGTAACAATAACGAGGGAGCAATGGGCAAATCCGCTGCCTGCTTTTTATTTTAGCGCAAGCCCGTTCCCGCTCAAGCGTTCCTTGCAAATGAAAGCGGACACGAGCCTGATAAAACCCCTAAAAAGAGAGAGGCTCGACAAAGGGCTAAAGAAACTTTTATGATGAAGGCTCGTCTTTACCGTCTTGTGGCATCAATCATGCGGGAAGTAATAACACCATGCAAAAGCAAAAAAAATTGGGCATCGCTCTGCTCATCCTGACCATTGTCAGTCTTACCGTTAGCAAGGGCCTTATGGGTGCCTGGGCCGCAAGCAAGGCCACCATGGTTGTGTTCACCGCGAACTGGTGCGCCAGCTGCCGGGAAGTAGTGCCCATGGTTCGGGATATCGCCTCCCAAAACAACCTTTCCATCTCGGAAATTGACGTGGATTCCGCCACCGCCCCAAAGCAAGCTGAGGGACTGGGCCTGAGCATGCCGCACGATGAGCCACCCCAGGTCTTTCTGGTGAACAAGGGGAGAGCCTCGTTAATTTATAACGGCAAGTCCTACAAGTTCGGCTACCAGGACGCCGCCCGCACTACGATTCTTCAGAATCTTCAGCGCTCTCTGTAACGATTTGGGGCTTCAGGAAGTTAATATTCCGGGCCTCGTGCATGGATAAACGGGCTTCCCGAAAGGCTTCCTTGAATCGCTCGTCAATGTCGGAGCGATCCACCACTTTGTCCAGCGCTCTGGGATTCAACTTGAAGATGCGCTCGCAGACTCCGGCTTCGGTGGCGATTTCCCAAATCTTCTTCTCGTCATAACTGTAGGAACGACGGTAGTTGAACACCATCACTTCACCAGTAGACGCTTCGACCGGCGCTCCACCATTTTGGAAGTACATCTTGAAAATGTCTTTCAAATCGCTCATTTCCGCCTGCAAGGACTGGCTGGCCTTTTGCATGCGAATGTAGCGTTCCATCAAATAGGGCACATTTTTTAGCTGGGACAACTGCCAACTGAACTTCTGCTCGTACAAGGACCGCAAGCGGGGGTAGACCTTGGCCAGGCACATGGCGTCATCCAGGGCCCGGTGTACCACATCCTCATTAAAGCCAAACCGGCGCAGCAAGGCGTTCAGGCCATGGGAGGCCTCATCCGGGAAGACGGCGCGGTACATCTCAAAGGTGTCGATGCGATGATTGGCAAAGCGCTTGCCGTAGGTGGCCTTCATGGCCTCGTTGATAAAACTGTAGTCAAAAATGGCGTTGTGGGCCACAAAGGCGTGATCCCCCACAAAGTCCAGAAACCGGGGCAACACCTCCTCGATATTGGGGGCGTCTTGCACCATTTCCTCGGAGATATTGTGAATGAGAAAGCTGGAATGCCGAATGGGCTTCTGCGGGTTCACCAGACTGGAAAAGGTTTCCACGATTTCCGTGCCCTGCATTTTAACGGCGGCAATCTCAATCAGCTTTTCGCACTTATGATCCAGTCCGGTGGTCTCGGTATCGAGAATAATAATGGTGTCATCCGGCTTTACGGCTTCCAGCATGGCTTCGGTCAAGGTAAGATCCTTTTCAATCTTCATCTTACTGATATCAGGGCTACTATAGCGGGGAACGGTTGAGGCAGCCGGGACAGAGACCGGCAACGACCGGGACTGTCGAAAAAGCCTGACCGGCTCAATACGTCATTCGACCTGGCGTTTGCACAAAAAACGCGCTTGCGAATTTCCACCCTATAATAGTAATTCCAAATCCGTCGGTAGAACAAGAGGCAGAATCAGCCTGTTCATCCGAAGCACCGACTCTAACCCACGCTCAACGGCCCTCATGGCAAGCCGCTCCGTGTCGTTTCAGTCATATACCAACCGTGTATATACCAACATTGGCCCAGCAAGGGGATGGGGTATAATAAAACCACTTTCGTCTCCTGTGTCACCGCCACCGGCTCTCGAGAGTTCCCCCAAAAAAATATCGAGTCCAGGCATGATTGGCGCGTATCGCAATTTTATGGAAACCCGGAAATCAGTTGAATTCGGTCACGTTACCCGCATCGGCCTGATTGCCGGTGAGGGCCTGCTGCCTCGCTATGTGGCTAAAAACGCTCGCATTCAAGGGATTGAGGTCGTTCCCTTTATTGTGGGCAAGGACAACCCCAAACTCCGGGAACTGTGTAAGCACAAGGGGCACCGCATTGTGCCCGGCCTGGTGCGACGCACCCTGGATTTGATGACCCAGGAACGCATTACCCACCTGGTGTTTGCCGGAAAAGTGGACAAATGGGTGCTTTTAAAAGACCCCCGCATTGATGACATCGCCGTGGAAGCCATTCGTCAGTACGCCCGCCTGAACGATGACGCCGTGATGTTGTGGATTATTGAGCAGTTGGAACAGCGAGGCATGCAAGTGCTGCCGCAGGCCGATTTTTTAAGGGAGCTGTTCCTGCCGGAAAAAATCCTGACCCATCGGCAACCCACCGATGCCGATTTGAGAGACGCCCGCTATGGCTTTGAAATGGCCAAGGAAATGGGACGGCTGGACATCGGGCAAAGCATTGTGGCTCATTCCGGCATGATTTTGGCGGTGGAGGCCATTGAGGGCACCGATGAGTGCCTGAAGCGGGCCGGGAAAGTGTCCGGCAAAAAAGGCGGTGTGGTCATAAAAGTGGCCAAACCCGATCAGGATCAACGCTTTGACATCCCCACCGTGGGGTTGCGCACCCTGAAGACCATGCGCAAGGCGGGCCTGCACATGCTGGTGACCGAAGCCAACCAGACCCTTTACCTGGAGCCTGAAGAAATGGTGGCCTATGCCAATCGTCACGACATGATCATACTGTCCACACAGGATCCCGCCGTTGCCGGGCAACTCTATGGCGGGTAAGCGCCTCTTCCTGATTGCCGGAGACTATTCCGGCGATATTCACGCGGCCAAAGTGGCCAAAGCGTTACTGGCTCAGCAACCCGATCTGGCCATTGAGGCGGTGGGGGGGCCACACCTGAAAGCACTGGGCGTGCCGTTGCTCAGCGATCAATCCCAAATGGGCCGGGTGGGGTTTGGGGCGGTGCTGGGAGCGCCCTATCACTTCTGGCTGGGGCAAAAAATTCTGGGTCGCCTGCAACAGTTTCAGCCGGACGCCGTTCTGCTGATTGATTACGGGGGCTTTAACCTGTACATGGCCGCCAAACTCAAAAAGCGGGGATACCGGGTGTTTTACTTCATTCCCCCGCAAGTATGGGCCACCCGTCCCGGGCGAATTAAAAAAATAAAAGCCTTTGTGGATCACGTGTTCTGCATCTTTCCGTTTGAGAAAGACTTGTACGAGTCACACGGCATTCCGGTCACCTATGTGGGGCATCCCCTGATTGGTGAATTGCCCCCCGCGCCGGACAGAACCGCTTTTTGTCAGGAATACGGGCTCAGAGCAGAAGATCCCATTGTGGCCCTGATGCCCGGCTCTCGCAAACTGGAGATCGACTATCTGCTGCCTGCGATTGTTGGCAGCTTGCCGACCTTACAGCGCCAACAGCCAAAAGCGCAGTTCGTACTGGCCCAGGCGGGCTCCCTGAGTGACGACTTTTTCATTCCCCGCCTGACAGCCGCCTGGCACCAAGCGGGCGGTCAGGGGCAAGCACCTGTCACCGTCCTGAAAAACCAGAACCACGCACTCCTCGGGGTGGCAGACCTGATGATTGCCGCTTCCGGCACAGTGACTTTAGAAGGGGCTTTATACAACACCCCCATGATTTTAATGTACAAGCTGCATCCGCTGATTTATCAAATCGCCATCCGGTTAATGCAATTGCCCTGCATGGGCTTGCCCAACATCCTCACCGATATGCAGCGTCCCATTGTCCCGGAACTGTGGCAGGATCGGGTGAACCCGGACAGCATCAGCCAGGCGGCCCTGCCGTTATTTGACCCGCAATCGGAGCAAGTGCAACGGCAGTTGGCAGGCTTTGCTCAAATCCGCCAAGCCCTGAACACGGGTGGGGCAGCCAAAAACGTGGCTCACAGTCTTTTAAACCTGCTTCAGGGGTCGCAAGCCCCAGAATCAGCGCACTCCCCCCAGTAGTCCGCGAGTCGCAGCCCCAATAAACAGCGCCAAGGCTGCTTTTCCCAAGCCACTGGTCACTGTTTGAGTGCAGCGGGCTCAAAAGACCGGTTCAAAAGGCGGGCTCAAAAGAAGGCTTGGGCCACTCTTGCCAGCAGGAATGCCACGGCTTGTCTGTGCTGCACGCAGGCTTACAAACGCCTGGGAAAGGGAGACTGACCGAACCCTCCCTGAAGCGCCTGTTTCAACATGGCAAAAAGCAAACAGCGGAAACCGCGCCAGGCCAATAGCGGCAATGGGTTGATCCTTTTTGGGCTCTCAATTTAGAGATCAATATCGCCCGGCCCACCCAGCCTCAGCACCCCAAATTACTGGTATACACAGGATAAAGTTTCACCCAACGGTTTCGGTATTATACACAGACCATACTACTTCCTCGATAAAATCCAAAATCTCGCGATCCTCCAGAAGTCCGATTCCCTCTGCCTCAGCATACAGTTTCTTCAAAACCCCATGCTCCGTGGTCTCATCTGTAGCTTCTGGATCTACCAAAAAACCATACCCCTCAAATTCAGGCGAAAAGTTCAAAGTCTTACCCAGTCTTTTAGCCAAATCCTTGAGTAAAACGGTTTGCCCTCTGAACTCAACTTTCATCTCGGCCAAAAGGAAGCGATTATATCGAGTCGTCTCCTCTGCTTTCCGAATAGTAGTAATCAGCTCATTATTGAGTATTATCTGCTTGACAATTCTAGTCAGCACGTCGGCCTGTGCTTCTGTCATGGTTCCTTTTTGCATGGAACGGTCGATCAAGGCTTGCAAAGCATTGTAAATTTCCGCATGGGCCTCGTTGCCGTTACTTCCCGCCGTCACCACGGTTGGCGCAGGATCGGCGGGCTCAATGACAGGATCGCCCGAGGTCGATGAAGGCGGTTCATTAAGCGGCTCAGACGGCTCCACGGTCATACTATTGGCCTTGGCATTGGAGACTTGCGCCAACATATCCGACTTGACCAGACCAAAGGCCTGCTTTAGCCCATCCCCCAGCAAAAACCACAGCCCAAGGGTGGCCACCAGCACCAACGCCCCAATCAGCCCCAGTTCGGTGGCCGTGGAACCCGCCAAGGCCACGGATTTCCTCAGTCCCACTGAAATGCTTACCCACCGGATATTGATCATCATACTCAGCCAGCGTTGTTGCTTTGTTCACCATAAAAACTATCGGAAAGGGCCCACCAGACTATAGTAAATGTTACATAAAATTAACATCAGATATCAATCATTCAGCGCTCAAAACGCCCTAAAAAAACCATGTGAGGCCCTGTTCATGCTGGCAAGCCGATAAGCGGCAGAGACAGTGCGCAGCAAAAAGCCGCAAATGGACAACCCTCGTTTTGCTTTCCATATTCGGGATTCGCAAATTGTCAGACCCACCCAGCCTCAGCACCCCCAATTACTGGTAAGCAAACGCCATATCATCACAATCCCATAAAAATCTGGAATGCTTGCTGCCGCACTTGAGCGATAAACCCAGACACCTCAGGATCATTCAGAAGCCCGCTGTCCTTGGCGGCAGCATCCAATTCTTGAGAAATGGTGCGGTTTTTAGCCGAAACTTCCTTATTTTTGATGAAATCTGTATATTTTTTAGCCATAGCTACATACTGTTTATCCAAATCAGCGTTATATGGATTGTTGCGCGTAGACAATGCGCCCAGAAAAGCCGCTTCCGCACTCTCGTAAGAGCCCTCTGCGCTGTTGTAAGCCTTGGCAAAAGCGTCCTCTAACTCACTCGGATTCAAGCCCCGATCATTACTGCCATAAAAATTCAACTCATACAGCGCCGCATAAGACTTCATATAAGCTTCATGTGCCTTTTTCTCAGCCAAATCACATTCTGCGGAATGTAGAAGCTGCTTAACCAGCTTGCCCAGTATATCCGCCTGCGCTTCCGTCATGGTTTCTTTTTGCAGAGAACGCTCGATCAAGGCTTGCAAAGCATTATAAGTCTCGGCATGGGCCTCGGTTCCATTACTCCCCGCCGTGACCACGGTTGGAGGAGGGTCAACCAGATCAAGAACGGGATCGCCGGAGGTCGATGAAGGCGGTTCATTAGGCGGCTCAGACAGATCCACGGTCATGCCATTGGCCTTGGCATTGGAGACTTGCGCCAACATACCCGACTTGACCAGCCCAAAGGCCTGCTTTAGCCCATCCCCCAGCAAAAACCAGAACCCAAGCGTGGCCACCAGCACCACCGCCCCAATCAACCCCAGTTCGGTGGCCGTGGAACCCGCCAAAGCCACGGATTTCCTCAGCCCCACTGAAGAACGCCCCCATGTGCTGACCCACCGAAGATTGATCATCATACTCAGGTTGCGCTCTTGCCTTGCTTCATACAAAAGTTATCGGAAAGGGCGCTCCAGACTGAAGCAACCATTACATAAAATTAACATCAGATATCAATCATTCAGCACTCGAAAAGCCCTAAAAAAACCATGTGAGGCTACATTCAGGTTGGCAAGCCGATAAGCAGCTTCACGGCACACAATATAAAGCTCCAAATGGCCCACCCTCCTTTTGCTTTCCAAATTCGGGAATCGCAAATTGTCAGGCCTAGCCAATCAGCGCACCCGGAATCACTCATCTGCTATCGGGAAAGCTTCATCCATGCCTTTCTGGTAAGCCTCTCCCACGGCTTTATTGATAAAATCAGTCACCTCGGGATCTTTCAAAATTCCGCTATCCTCAACCGTTATCTCCAATTCTAAACGGATTATGTAGTTTTCATCCCAACGTTTTACGCTTTTATTATAAGTTGTAAAGCTTTCAGCCATAGCTGCATGCAATTCATCCAAATTGGCGGAAATATGGTCTACCCCGGACAATGCGTTCCGATATGCCTCTTCCGCTTTCTCGTAAGAGCCATCTGTGTTCCAGAAAGCTTCCCAATAGGCAGCTTCGGCGTCCCAAACCAAATATTCAGCGTCAAGATCGGCAATATAGATTTCAGCATAAATGTCAAAATGATCCCCGGCTGCTTTATGGCTGGCAACTTCACATTCGGTCTCAAGCAGAATCTGCTTAACATACTTGCTCAGCAAATCCGCCTGCGCTTTCGTCATGGCTCCATTTTTCATTAAACGATCGATCAAGGCTTGCAAGGCATTGTAAATTTCCGCATGGGCCTCATTGCCATTACTTCCCGCCGTCACCACGGGGGCAGTGGGCTTGACAGGATTCAGAATGTGCTGACCATTCCCCGAGGCAGAGCCTTTCCACTGTTCTACAAACGCTTCGGGAGTCATCCCGTTGGCCTTGGAGACCTGGGTTACCATGTCCTTGCGCACGAAACTAAAGGCATACTGCAAGGCATCCCCCAGGAAAAACCAGAAACCAAGGGTGGCCACCAGCACCACCGCCCCAATCAGCCCCAACTCGGTGGCCGTGGAACCTGCCTTGGCCAGGGAGTTCCTCAGGCCCTCTGAAGAACGCCCCCATGTGCTAACCCACCGAGGATTGATCATCATACTCAGGCTGCGCTCTCGCCTTGCTGAATACCCAAATTATCGGAACGGGCCCGCCAGACTATAGTAAATGTTACATAAAATTAACATCAGATATCAATAATTCAGCAAGCTATCACAGTCTAACAGCGAGGCATTCCAAAGCGCATGATATCCATGAAGAACTCGTCTAGGAAATGAATGACAAACGCCAACTAATTCTTAAGAAGATCGTCAAAAGAGTGATAAAAGTCCATCAGGAAATCGTGTACGTCTGGATCATCCAAGAGTCCGTTTTGATCGAGTTGATCATACAGTGAGTCATACACACCAATCACCGAGTTTTCATCATAATTATCAAAAAAAATAGAAAACTCCATATCCCATTCCAGCCCCATTATTGCCGCCAAGTCAGTGAGCAGATAAGTTTGCCCTTCAAACTGAACTTCCATTTTGGATATAACACTAAAATCTCCTTGAGCCTGAATCTCCGATTCACTTATTACGTCTTGAATAAACATAAACCGGGTGTGATGTTTGACAAACGCCTTGAGTAAATCCGCTTGCGCCTCGGTCATGGTTCCCTTTTGAATAGACCGGTCGATTAAGGCTTGCAAGGCTTTGTAAATCTCTGCCTGGGCCTCAGTTCCATTACTCCCCGCCGTGACCACGGTTGGAGCAGGATCAACAGGCTCAAGGACGGGATCGCCCAAGGTCGGTGGAGGCTGCTCATAAGGCGGCCCAGACGGCACCACGGGCAAGGCATTGGTCTTGGCATTGGAGACCTGCGCCAACATATCCGACTTGACTAGGCCAAAGGCCTGCTTCAGCCCATCGCCCAGTAAAAACCACATTCCAAGGGTGGCTACCAGCACCACCGACCCAATCAGCCCCAGTTCGGTGGCCGTGGAACCCGAATTCCGTCTCCTGAAACCCATCTTATGTATCAAACTCTACCCACCATCAATTTATGGAACATGTCGTCAGCATTCAGCCAACGCTCTGGCCTTGTTGAATACCCAAATTATCGGAAAGGGCCCGCCAGACTATAGTAAATGTTACAAAATATTAACAATAAAACAATCAATAATTCATCACTCGAAAAGCCCTAAAAAAACCATGTGAGACCCTGTTCAGGTTGGCAAGCCGACAAGCGGCTTTAACGGCCCACAACAAAAAGCCGCAAATGGCCCACCCTCGTTTTACATTCCAAATTCGGGAGTTGAAAATTATCAGACAAAGCCAGTCAGCGCTACCGAAATCACTGGCAGCCCACGGCGCCGCATGCTCCAAGTATTCACAGCAGACCGGACTTTACTTGCATGACAAAGTCAAGCACCTCTGGATCGTCCAAAACCCCCTTGGTCTCTGCTTCATTAAATAAAATTTCTGCGATCGTCCCCTCAGACTTCTCGTATAAATCATCGGAATCATAAAAAGTATAAGGCCCCTCCAATTCGGGCATTTCCGATGCTGTCAGGGTTTTGCCCATTCGTTTCATCAAATCCGTGAGCAAATAGGTTTCCCCTCTGAACTCAGCTTTCTTTGTGGAAAGAAAATCGAAATCACAATATTCATAGTCGCAATCAATATAAGCAGCAAGGAAAACATCAAACAAATCATTAAAAAGTAGAATCTGATCGATCAGCTTGCTCAGTAATTCTGCCTGTGCGTTCGTCAGGGTTCCTTTTTTCATAGAGCGATCAATCAACGCCTGCAAGGCCTTGTAAGTCTCTTCATGGCCCTCGATTCCATTACTCCCCACCGTGACCACGGTTGGCGCAGGATCGGCGGGCTCAATGACAGGCTCCCCTGAGGTCAATGAAGGCAGTTTATTGGGCAACTCATACTGCGCCACGGGCATGACATTGGTCTTGGCATTGGAGACCTGCGCCAACATGTCCGACTTAACCAGCCCAAAGGCCTGCTTCAGCCCATCGCCCAGTAAAAACCACATTCCAAGGGTGACCACCAGCACCACCGACCCAATCAGCCCCATTTCGGTGACCGTGGAACCTGTCAAAGCCACGGAGGTCCTCAGTCTCCCTGAAGTGTTCACCCACCCGAGCTTGATTGTCATACTCAGTTAGCACCCTTGCCTTGCTTTATGAAAAAAGCTATCGGACGAGATTCAGTAAACTGAAACGACTATGACAAAAAATTAATGAACCTATCCTGAATGCCTGCAAAAAATAGACTCACTGTTAGAGAAGCTATTTCAAAATGGCAGACCACAGGCGGCTTAAACGGCGAAAGGCCAAAAATTGTAAATGGTTTAAACCATGGTTTTTGGGCTCAAAATTTTCAGGAAAATTGGTGGACACATCAAAAACGGCATCCTGAAAGTTGGCGCTTTCCAAGGCCCGACACTGAGCCAAGTCACTTTCGGCCAATTGGGTGGAGGCCAAGTTGGTATCCTGTACCAGGGCTCGTTTCAAATCAACGCCGTTCAACCGGCAGTTGCTCAGATCCGCTCGGGTCAAGTCAGCGCTGCTCATGTTGGCGTCGCACAAGCGGGCATACTGCAAACGAGCGTCCGAAAGGCAAGAAAATCCCAGATTGGCATAACGCAAATCGGAATGACGCAAGCGGGCCGATTCCAGATTAGCCATAAACAGGTTGGCTTCCCGCAAATCGGCATTTTGCAGACGGGCTTCCCGAAAATCGGCCTGATAGCAATCCGCGTTTCGCAAGTCGGCCTTCCGCAGGTTGGCGAATTGAAACAGGGCTTCTTTGGCAAGGGCCCCGTTCAGCCGAGCCCGGTAAAGATTGGCTTCCGTCAAACGCACGCCCCGCAGGTTGGCATAGCTTAAATTGGCCTCAATCAGGGTGGCTTTGTCCAGGGTGGCTTCGCTCAGGTTGGCAAAGCGCAAATCGGCGCTGCTCAGCTCCGCTTCTGATAAGTTGACCCGCTCCAGATTGGCGCACAACAAGGAAGCGCCTTGCAGACAGGCGCCCGTCAGAGACAGGGGACCTTCCGTGGAGTGCAACCGTACCATGGCCAGATCGATGTTGGGAAACTGCTTCCCTTGCAGAGAATGAGCATTGGTAAATTCCAGCCGCAAGGGGTTCCACTGGGTGATGGGCATCCCGTGCTTCTTTAACAGGGCCATCAACTGCCGCTTGCTGGCATTGAAAGCCTCAACGGACTCACTGTGGAGAGCGGCCATCATATCAACCAGAATGCGATCGGCGACCTGAAATGCCTGTAAAGGCAAAGGGGCCATGTTATCGCAAAACAGGGTACCGTGATTGAATGCGGCTGGTTCAACAGTCTCTTTAAGAGACGGTGTAACGCCAAGGGAAGAAACCGGGGGAATCTCAGTCTGCGTTGTGCTCATTCAAATTGGCCTACTAAAAGGGGATTCAGTTATGCACGATATCATATAAAGATGTTTGAACAAAAGTAGAGAAGGTCAGGAACTTGCCCAATTAGTTACACATTTTAACCAAAGCCCCGAACGCGTTCAATGCACCGTTAGACAGCAGAGCGCACTTAGGCCCCACAGCCTGACCGTCAGACCTTCAGAAATCGTGGCGTTGCGAAGAAGTCAGGAGGAAGGCCGCAAATCCCGAATCAGCCGCAAGTAATCAGCCACTTCCCGGGTAATCAGGAAATGCTCGGCCACGCGATGATGGGCGTTTTCCCCCAGTTCCCGCCGTTTATCCGGTTCATTCAGTAACCAGCGGATGGCCTGCTTCACCTCATCCAGGGTCTGCACCAGAAAACCACTCTCGTGATCCACAATCTGATCCTGAATACCGCCCACCCGACCTCCAATGACCGGCTGAAACTTCCACATGGCCTCCGACACGGTTAAACCGAACCCTTCCTTGCTGGAATACTGAAGCACCACACTGGCGGCCCGCTGAAAAGCGTTAATCTCGAGATTTCCCACCCCGTGGTAGTTATTTAGAATGTGGATATCAGGGTCTTCCCCGGCCTTCCGCAAAGAGCGCTCCCAAAACAACATGCCCTCCGGGTCATCGGTGGCCATGGAGCCAGCCAGCAACAATTGAAGCTCTGGAAATTCCGATTTCAGATCCTTGTAAACCTGAATCACCTCCAACGGCTGCTTCCAGGGGTCAAACCGGGACACCTGGACCATTAGGGGACGACGGGGATCAATGCCATATTTCACCAGCATCCCGTCGATGACATCCTGCTCCAGTCTGCTGTTTTTGGGGCTGATGGGGTCTATAGAAGGCGGAATAATCCGAAGCTCCCTGAAATCGGTACGGTCGTGGACAAAGGACTCCCGAGTCCAGACGGCCACATCGTGCTGCTTGGCAAACTTACCGATAAAGTCCCACACCTCGGGATTGGGAGCCGAAGTGTCAATATGACAACGCCACACCCACTGGTTCGTCCGGTTGGCATACAGCTCAATCAGCCCGGCTGGCTGCGGATCGTGGATAATCACCACGTCATAATCGTTCAATTGACCCCGGCTGTAATTGGACAACAGGGTGCGGTAATACTGCTCCTTCTCCGTTTGACTGAGACGCCCGGAATCGCCCTGCAGGGTGTTGTGGCACTTCTTGGTCATGTCATAAAACGCCGGGTTTTCCACGTTCAGGATGAACCAGTCGCTATGGAAACCCACTTCCTGCCCCAATTGGTTCATCAGCGGAATCTGGCGATGCAAGAGTTCTGCCACGCCGCCACCATAAGCCGTGGCGTTGACATGGGCCACCCGCACGTTTCCCAGCCCCTTCACCAAGGTACGCAGGGATTCAATCATTAAACTGCCCAACTCCCGCTCGTAGAGTTCAACCATGTTCTGGTTCTCGGGGTTGGTCTGAACCAAAATCAGCCCATTGTCCTCAATCCGCTCCCAATCCGGCAGGGCGTAAAAACCGGAGGATTCCGTGATATTGGGCGTGGTTGCCAATTCCATACTCACCGTATCAAGCCCTCCTGCCGAATGAACCCAATGCCCTCAAGCCTTGGCTAGCGCCGAACGCTCTCTGACCGGATTCGGTTACTGACTGCGGAATAATCGCCATCATAAGCAATTCTCATCACTGAGCGCATCCGATTGCTGGCTTAATCCAGTTGGCGAAATTGACCCCAAAACCCAGCTTAACCAACCATTGACCCCGGCCTGCCGCAAGCTTATAACTATAATCATTTATTGAAGAGCGCTTGTGGCCAAGGAGTCCCCCTATGAAAATCGCCAAGGACGTTACCGAGCTGATTGGAAAAACCCCGCTGGTGCAACTGAACCGGGTAAGCAAGGGATGTCTGGCCCAGGTGGTTTGCAAACTGGAAAGTATGGAGCCTTGCAGCAGCGTCAAAGACCGCATTGGCAAAAGCATGATTGAGAGCGCAGAACAACGTGGGGACATTACACCCGGCGTAACCGTTTTGATTGAACCCACCAGTGGCAATACCGGCATCGCTCTGGCCTTTGTGGCCGCCGTAAAAGGGTATAAACTGATTTTAACCATGCCCGACACCATGAGCCTGGAACGACGGGTACTACTGAAAGCCTTTGGGGCGGAAGTGGTATTAACCCCCGGCGCGCAGGGGATGAAAGGGGCCATCGCCAAAGCCGACGAACTGCTAAAACAGACCCCCAACGCGGTCATGTTGCAGCAATTCGACAACCCCGACAACCCCCAGGTTCATTTTGAAACCACCGGCCCCGAATTATGGGACGATACGGAGGGCCAGATTGATATTCTGGTGGCTGGTGTGGGCACCGGGGGCACCATTACCGGGTGCGGCAGCTATCTTAAGCAGCAAAAACCGGCCCTCAAAGTGGTGGCCGTGGAACCCACCGAAAGCCCGGTGCTGTCTGGTGGTCAGCCCGGCCCACACAAAATTCAGGGGATCGGAGCCGGTTTTGTGCCCTCGATTTTACAAACCGAATTGCTGGATGAAATCTTTCAGGTCAGTGGCGAGCAGGCCATGGAAATGGCTCGCCGTCTGGCCAAAGAAGAAGGCTTACTCACCGGAATTTCAGCGGGCGCAGCCGTGTTTGCCGCCGTGGAAATCGCCAAACGCCCGGAAAACGAGGGCAAATTGATTGTGGTGGTCATTCCCAGCTTTGGGGAACGCTACCTGTCATCGGCCCTGTTTGATGAGTATCGCCAACAAGCCCTGGCCATGGAAGCCGTCCCGGTTTAAGAAGGCCCCGCAAGGGCCAGCCCGTCCCTTGCGAGAATCCGGGATTTATTGGAAGATAGGAACAGGCCCAAGTCCCCTTCTCGCACCGCACAGTAAAAGGAAACGCCCATGGCAACAGCATTGGTTGAAGATTTTATCACCCGCCCCTCCAACCCCCTGAGCCGTTTTTACCGAAAAATCGTGGAAGGGGAGCGCATTACCCGCCAAGAGGCCATTGAGATTTACCAGTCCGATGATCTGCTGTCGATCGGTATTCTGGCCGATACGGCCCGGGTGGTTCGTACCCCGGAAGCGGATCGCAACTACGTGTACTGGGTTCACAACTTTCACATCAACCCCACCAACATTTGCGAGGCCAACTGCCGCTTCTGCTCCTTTAAAAAAGGCCCCAAGTCTCCCTTTGCCTACGTGATGAGCGTGGATGACGTGGTGGACATGGTCAACAAATACCCCATGAAAGATGAGTTGAGCGAGTTCCACGTGGTCTCCGGGCTCTACGATCAGCAAGGGTTAGCCTACTACCGGGATTTGTTCGTGGCCCTCAAGAAAAACTTCCCGCACGTACACATTAAAGGCCTGACTGCGGTGGAACTGGATTACATCGCCAAGCTGGAAGGCATTCCGGTAGAAGAAGTGCTGACTATCTTAAAAGAAGCCGGTCTAGGCTCCCTGCCCGGGGGCGGGGCTGAGGTATTCGCTGAGCGGGTACGTCAACTGGTTTGCGTGGATAAAATCCCGGCCTCCGAGTGGCTGCGCATTCACGGACTGGCCCACCAAATGGGAATGCAAAGCAACGCCACTCTGCTAGCCGGTCTGGGTGAAACGCCCGAAGAGCGCATTGATCACATTCTGGCCATTCGGGAGCAACAGGATCTAACCGGCGGCTTTATGACCTTTATTCCGCTGAATTGCTACTACGACAACAACGCCGTGGACGCTTCCAACGCCCTGACCGGGGTGGAGAACCTGAAGAACTTCGCCATCAGCCGCATTTTGCTGGACAACGTGCCCCATATCAAGTCCTTCTGGATTCATATCGGGGAAAAACTCTCTCAGGTCAGCCTGAGCTTTGGGGTGGATGATATTGACGGCACCGTGGTGCAGGAAAAAATCGCCCACGCCGCTGGCACGGATACCTCCCAGGCCCTGACCAAGGCCGAACTGATCAACATGATTCAAAAAGCGGGCAAAATCCCGGTGGAACGAGACACCGTGTACAACATCATTCGTGTCTATGATTCAGTCAACGCGTAGCCAAAGCCTAAATCCGACAATCCGGCTGGGGGCGATTTCTTTCGTCAACACCATTCCCATTTATCACGCTTATCAGCCTTCCCCGGAAATCCAGCTGGTGTACGACGTGCCCGCCCGACTCAACCAGCGTGTTCTGGCGGGGGAACTGGACGTCTCCCCGGTCTCCAGCGCCTGTTACCTGCGTCATCAACACGAGCTGGTTTTGCTGGAGGATTTGTCCGTCAGTTCTCCCGGGGCCGTGGAAAGCGTGTTGTTTTTATCCAAAGTCCCGCTAGGACACGACCTGCTGGAGGTTCCAGCCATTTGGGTGCCCAGCGACTCCGAGACCTCCGTGGCTCTGTTGGCCCATTTACTGAAACAGGCCACCGGGCAGGATTTGCGCCCCAAATTTAAAATCTATGAGGCCAACAACTACCAGTCCATCCTGCACGAACGGGGCAATGGGCTCATCATTGGGGACAATGCCTTGATGATGAAAGAACAACTGACCCAGGACAACGCCTCCCTGCACTGCTACGATTTATCCTCCATGTGGCAGGAACAAACCGGCTTGCCCTTTGTCTTTGCCGTATGGGTGGCCCGTCGCCGTTGGGCCCTGCAGAACAGTGAGCGCCTCACCGAGATCAACCGGGCCTTGCGTGAGGCCAAAGAAACCTTCTTTCGCTCCGCGCCGGAGTATGAGGCCGGATTGGCCCTGGCGGAAAGCCGCAGCAAGCTGCCCCGAGCCACCCTGGAACGCTATTACCGACACTGCCTCACTTACGGGCTGGAGACTTCGCATCAGCGGAGCCTCCAACAGTTTTCCCAAATTTTGCGGCAACTGGACGCACAGGAGACCCAGTCCATTGAGCAATGAGCCAAACCGCATCACCGGGCGCCTGCGCAAGTACCATTCCAACTTCTACTACGTGGAAGCGGACGGCGTGGAATACGAGTGCGCCTTGCGGGGATTAATCAAGAAAGAGGGCACCGAACCGTTGGTGGGCGACTTTGTGGAACTGGACAGCGTGCAACCCCAGAGCAAAACAGCCCGCATTCACCGGGTTTTGCCCCGAAAAAATAGCATCAGCCGCCCCAAGCTGGCCAACGTGGATCAGGTTTTTGTGGTCTATTCGCTGAAAGAGCCTGACTTTGACCCCAACCAGATGGATCGCTACCTCACCCACATTGAATTGGCCGGTTTGCGCCCGATTCTATGTATCAGCAAAACCGATTTAGGGTCAACACCGGAAGCTGTGGCCGGAATCCAAAGCCTTTACGGCGAGCAACTGGGCTATACGGTGGTCTTTTCCTCGGTGCGGCAGACGGAAACACTAGCTACCCTTCGGCAACTGGCCCAAGGCAAAATCAGTGTGCTGGCGGGGCCCAGCGGTAGCGGGAAATCCTCCCTGCTCAATGCCCTCAATCCGCGGTTGCAACTGCGGGTGGGAGAGGTCTCCGAAAAAATCGCCCGGGGTCAGCACACCACCCGCCACGTGGAGTTACTTACCCTGTTTGAGGATCAGCCGGACACACTCATTGCCGATACGCCGGGCTTTAGCAATTTAAAACTGAATTACGTGTTGCCGGAACGCTTGCGGGACGCTTTTCGGGAGTTTGCCCCTTACCAGGCCCAGTGCGCCTATACGGACTGTCTGCACGTGGACGAGGAAGGCTGCGCCGTGCTGGCCCATCGTTCGGAAATTGCCGAGAGCCGCTACCAAAGTTACCTGAACATGCTGGCCGAAGCCCGCCAGTATAAGGAAACGGTCACCAGCACCAGCCAAAAGGCCGAGTTCGGATACAAGCAACTGGATCGTAAAGGCAAAGACGCCCTGCGCATTTTACGGTTGAAGGAGAAAAACCGGGACGCTTCCCGTCGGGTGGTTCGTCAGCAAGTCAGCCAGCTGGAAGGCGAACTGCCCGAGGATTTGCCAAACTCGGATCTGGACTTCGACTAGAATGAACATTCCCAGAACCCCTACCCGCCCGGTATAATGTTGAGCCTATGAAGACACACACGGCTGAGTCCATGACCCACCTCGCCACCCCAAGCTACGAAAGCCTGTTCAGCAGCAGTATTGAACTCGTCAATCAAGCCCTGGAACGGTACCTGGATCAGCGGGCTTATGATCCTTCCTCGCAGGCCAGCGGCTTGTGGGACGCCATGCGTTACGGCACACTGGATGGGGGCAAGCGGATTCGCTCAGTGTTGGCCCTGGAAGCCTGCCAGGCGTGCGGCGGGGACATCGAGAGCATTTTACCCACCGCCTGCGCCATTGAAATGGTGCATGCCCAGAGCCTGATTCATGACGATTTGCCCTGCATGGACAACGACGATATGCGTCGGGGCAAGCCCAGTGTACATAAAGCGTTTGGGGAATCCACCGCCGTATTGGCCGGAGACGCCCTGATTGCCCTGGCCTTCGGCTTGATTGCCAAGGAAACCCGACTGAGTGAAAAAGCCACGCCCCGGCAACTCCTGTCCGTGATTGGGGATTTTTCCGATGTGACCAGCGTACAGGGGTTGGTCAACGGGCAATTCGTGGATATTCTCTACGAAGGTCAGCCCTTCACCCCGGACATTCTGGAATATATTCACACTTTTAAAACCGGGGCCCTGTTCCGCTTCAGCCTGCGGGCCGGGGCCAAACTGGCTGGAGCCCCAGACGCCGTGGTGGAACGCTTCACCGCACTGGGCGAAAAGCTGGGGCTGGCCTTTCAGATTGTCGATGATCTGCTGGACATTGATTCCTCTTCGGAAACCTTGGGTAAAACGGCGGGGAAAGATCAGTTACAAAAAAAAGCCACCTACCCGGCTTTTTTCGGGGGAGAGACATCACGCCAGCAAGTAGCGCAACTCACCCAAGACGCCTTGGGCTTGCTGGAGGAGACAGCAGGCATGCCGCCGGGTTATGATAGTAGTCATCTAAAAACCTTGGTGGCGTTCATCGCCAACCGGCTCCACTAATTATCCAGGACTATAACTCACAAAGAGGTTCCTCAAAAGTAAGTCGATGACGCAGTATTGTATTGGAAATCAGCCATGAGTGTGGGCGGCACCAGTATGGAAGTGATTTTGGTGGGCCTCACGGCAGCCATTAGCGCCCAACTGCTCAAATGCCTGATCAACTTTGTCTGTCGCAAGCCGGTGGACTTTCGATTACTGGTTCACACAGGCGGGATGCCCAGCTCCCACAGCGCCCTGGTGGCCAGCGTGGCCACCAGTGTCGGCCTCATTGACGGGTATCGCTCCACCACTTTCGCCGTGGCCTTTACCCTGGCAGCCATTGTAATGTACGATGCCGCCGGGTTGCGGCGGGCCGCCGGAAAAATGGCCGGTATTCTCAATCGCATTACCGAAGACCTATACGTGCATCGGCCCGACCAGGTGCCGGATCGGTTGCGGGAACTGCTGGGTCACACCCCGGTGGAAGTGATCGCCGGGGCCCTTTACGGAGTCTGCGTGGCCTACCTCTATCGCATGCAATTGGGCGGCGGATGAGCGTTCGGGCCATGAAGCCAGTGCTGTGCATACTGAGTGGGGCTTTTCTTTTCCTGCTATTGGGCTGGACCTGGTCGGAATTACCGCATCCCAGCAGCCAGTTGCTCCCCGTCTGGAGCAACAGCTATAAACTCTACGCACGGGCCCATGCCATTTGGCTGGATCGCTATGACGCCATGGGCACCAACCTGCCCCTGTTGCAAAAAACGCTGCAAGCGGCAGCCAAAGCCAAACAAATCCCGGAGCTGGTCATTTACGCCATCCCTTTGCGGGATTTGGGACAAGCATCCGAAGGAGGCTTCGCCAGCTATGAGGATTACTGGGCGGACAACCAGAAAAACGCGGCGCTCATGGCCCAGTTCCATCAAGCCACCGGCATCTCCCCCATTGTTTACCTGGAGCCCGATAGTTTACCCCTGGCCGTGCAATACCGCCGAGATGAGGACAATAGCCCGGAAGCCATCGGCATTTACACCGATCGGGTGCGCATCCTGCGAAAGCTGATTTCCCTTTACCAGCAAGCCGGGGCCAAAGTTTACCTGGAAGCCGGACACAGCGGCTGGTTTGATTACGGGGATGAGGACATCCAACGCATTGCCCAAGCCCTGATTGAAGCCAATATCGCCCAGGCCGACGGTCTGGCCACTAACGTATCCAACCGACAGCCCGTGGCTCAGGAGGCTCACTACCTGCGACGCCTGCTACCCCACCTCAAGCAACCCAAATTGGACATCCGGGTGGACACCAGCCGTAATGGCGGAAAAACCCAGGCCCGGCAATATTATCTGCACCCCAAGGGGCTGCTGATTGATAATGAAACGCCCACGGGGCGCTGGGTCGGACACTGGCAACCCGATGCCCAGGGAACTATCCTACTCAAGCCCTTTTTTGGCAAGCCCCGCACCTTGGCCCGGCTGACCGGAAAAGAAAAGTACACCTATGACGCCCGCCGGAACGTGTTAATCGCCCCTGCCTGGCTGGACGCGGTGGGCGATGTGAAACTGGGGCCTGCGCCCAGCGATGCTCCACCGGCGGCAGTCAGCGATGTGATCCGACATTTCAGGGACATTAAGCCGCCCGACGATTGCGACGGGGCGCTCAACTGCCCTCCGGGCGCTTCCAAACAAAGTATCTGGCAGGAGACCAACAATCGGCAAGCCCAGCAGAGCTGGACACTCCCCAAAGGCCTATGGACGCCCACCCCATCCTGAAAACATTCAAGCCCCTGAAGCATTCAATATCCTGAAGCGTACAAGGGGACGGAACATCACGCTCCGATGACTGAAGCGGTGTGACAAGTCTAATCAGCCCGTTGAGAATGCCCCGAACGGCAGATTTGCGGTAAGACAGTAGAACGCAACCCGAAACTAGCGGGTCGCCAATCCCTTGCGGGTATCGTCCAATTGTTCCGCAGCGACTTTTCGTTCTGCCAGCGCCTGAGCGTCCAGATTGTCCAGCTTGTTGAGGCAACTGACCAGCTCATTCACGTCATTCTTGAAGTATTGCCGCACCACTTTTTTCAAGGCCAAAATACCGGCCTCATCCCGATCGACCACGGAACGGTACAAATACTTTTTGCCGTCCTTCTCCCGGACAGCGATATCCTTGTCCACCAGACGATCCAGGACTGTTTTAACCGTGGTGTAGGCCCACTTTTTACTGGGAGATTTAATTTTTTCCTGAATATCACCCACGAAAATACGTTCACTGCCATCGCTCTCCAGATCCCAGAGCGCGTTGAGAATGATGTTTTCCAGATCTCCCTGTTTTAAGTCCATCCCTTCAATATTCCTCCGAAACATCCATATCTCTGGTGAACTGATAACTGACTTGCTCTCACAATAGGTACGAGACGATGCTCGCCAAGACGGGCCTGCTCACGAAAAGAGCCTCTAAAAGCCTCACGTCACTTAAAAACCCAGCTGACCTTTCGACTGGAGTAAAGGCACTGCTTTCTGAAAGACGAGTCTGTCCGCAAAAGCCTGAGTTTGTAAGGCCGCTGAATAAGTATAGTGAAACAAAGGCCTAAAAATCAATGGCTTGGTGCAGGCAATTTAGTAACTTTTCATTACAGCAAAGCCCTTTGCCATTTGACAAAGGGGGCATTCGCTAAAGTGACATTTCCGGCACAGTCGCCGGAATGACCAACGTTGCCTCGGTCAGGCGCTGAATTTCAGCCACGCTCACCCCCGGGGCCCGCTCCAGCAAATGAAACCGACCGTCAATCAGCTCCAGCACCGCCAGGTCGGTGACTACTTTTTTAACGCAGTGTACCCCGGTTAAAGGCAGGTTACAGCGTTTCAGAATCTTGGATTCTCCGGCCTTATTGGCATGGGCCATTGCCACGATGATATTATCGGCCCCGGCCACCAGATCCATGGCCCCTCCCATGCCCTTCACCAGCTTGCCGGGAATCATCCAGGAAGCCATACTGCCCGCCTCATCCACCTCAAAGGCTCCCAACACAGTTAAATCCACGTGACCTCCCCGAATCATGGCGAAACTATCAGCAGAGGAGAAATAGCAGGCCCCGGTCACGGCGGTCACCGTCTGTTTGCCCGCGTTGATCAGATCCGCGTCGACCTCAGCCTCGGTGGGAAAAGGGCCCATGCCCAGCAGACCATTTTCCGACTGGAACAAGACCTCGATATCCTCAGGAATGTAATTGGCCACCAGCGTGGGGATGCCAATGCCCAGGTTCACGTAATACCCGTCCCGCAGTTCCTGGGCAATACGCTGGGCGATTTGATCACGGGTTAAAGCCCCTGGTATAGACATTGTTTCAATCCCTCATTCTGCCGTTGGTCTAATGCTGACGGAGCGTTTTTCGTACTTATGGCGAAATACCATCCTAATGGCGCACGGTACGCTGCTCAATGCGTTTTTCAAATTGCCCCTGAATCACCCGATCCACGTAAATGCCGGGCGTATGAATATGCTCGGGGTCTAACGTCCCGGCGGGCACAATCTCTTCCACTTCCGCCACAGTGATTTTCCCGGCAGTGGCCATCATGGGGTTAAAATTCATGGCCGTTTTCCGGTAAACCAGATTGCCCATGGTATCCGCCCGCCAGGCCTTAATCAGGGAAAAATCCGCGGTCAGGGCAGGTTCCAGCACGTATTCTCGCCCCTCAAAGGTTCGGGTTTCCTTGCCTTCGGCGACCAGTGTGCCCACGCCGGTGGCCGTGTAAAAAGCGGGAATACCCGCCCCACCGGCCCGGATCTTCTCGGCCAGGGTGCCCTGCGGGGTTAAAACCACCTTCATCTCCCCGGACAGGAACAACTCCTCAAACAGGGCGTTTTCGCCCACATAAGAGGCGATCATGGTGGCTATCTGGCGCTTTTGCAGCCACAGGCCCAAGCCAAAGCCATCCACCCCGGCGTTGTTGGAAACGCAGGTCAAACCCCTGACTTCCAAATCGTAAACGGCCTGAATCAGGCCTTCTGGAATACCACAAAGGCCAAAGCCTCCCACCATAACGGTCATGCCGTCCTGAAGGCCCGCAATGGCCTCTGCGTAAGAGGCCACCACCTTGTGAAAGCCCTTTCCCGAACGGGGTTGCGATACCGCCACGTTTTATCCTCCCTCAAGCCCCTCAACCGGTAATCCGTCAGTTTTCAATGGCTCGTCAACGAATGACAGGCTGCTTTTATCTGAATCAGTATCGTTATTGTAGGCAAAGCCGGCCCAAAAGACCAGTCCTTATTCACCCGGTTTAGCCTGTTTAGCTTCAGTGCTTTTTAACTTTAGTCCTTTTAGTCTTTTTAATTTTGGTAAGGCTGCCCTCACAACCTGTTTCTAAAAACTGTGTGCAGCTCAGCCAAGCCGTAGCATTGCTGTGGGCAAATTGCCCCTTAGCGTCACTATTTAACTCGCTGTACTCAAACAGTTACAAACGGGTTGTAAGGGCAGCCTTACCTTCATTTTTAGTATGCTTGGCCTTTTTCAGCTTTCCTTTTTAATCTTTCAACGATCGACAGACGGGCCAAAGGCACTCAATCCAGCAATTGCAGCCGCATGGCCCCGTCGTAAATTAGCTCCAGCTGGAGTACCTCGCCTCGTTTCACGGAACGGGACGCTGGCAAGGTGTAAATAAGATGCGTCCAATGGGTGGGCGGGGCCCACGGGGAGTTGGTCAGCACCGTTTCCGCGTCCAGATGGGCCTTGAAATAACCGCAAAAACTGGTGAGTTGACCGTCTTCCCGGGCCACCAGTTCAAACCGGCTGACAAAGGAAGGGTTTTCCAGGGTCATAAAATCAATGGCCTGCACCAGCACCGGGTCTGTCACGACTTTGTGCAAGGCCGTATTAAAGCGATCCAGGCGCATGGTGGCCTTACCACACAGGACATGTCCCAGCAGGGTAAAGTCGATTCCGTAGAGGTCTTTGAACTCCTCCACCTCCTCCCAGCGGCTTTGATGCAGGCCGCAATCAAAGCCAAAGAAGTAAATATCCAGCCCACAGGGGATCATGCGGGCACCGGGCGCCAAAAAGCGACGCCGGGCATCGATGGTGAATTCCAGCACGTTCTCTTCCAGGATGCCATTGGCCAGGATTTCAGCCACCAGTAGGTTGGGCTTGGGCTGCAAGCGCTCCTCGCTGATATGACTGGAAGCGCCTTCCACAAACTCGATTTGCGACGCCAGCCCATTGGCCTTGGCCAACTGCTCGGCCAGATAAATAATGTCGGAACGGCGTTCAATGGCGAAAATTTTACGAGCCCCCGCTTTGGCCGCAAAAAAGGACAACACCCCCGACCCACAGCCAAGGTCCAGGGCCACCGTCTCCGGCGTCACCGCCCGTTCAATGGCCCGGCGATAGGCGGCCATGCGCACGAAGTCCCGCAGCATGACGTGGTGATTTTCCACGTTGATGTGGATGTTTTTGCCCAAAGTCTCGGACAGCCCGCTTTCGGAGACCACGGCAGCCTCCGCCTCATCGGTAATCACAATGCGGCTGGCGTACAGGGTTTCCAGGTGGGTCTTTATCTTCTCCTGATCATCGGGCGGCCAGGGGGCTATCAGCTCCCCCACGTTCTTCCAGTGGATCAGCTCGTACAGAATGAGCATGATGTCGTACTTGATGCTCAGCCCATCATCGGAGTGGATGTTTTTCAGCAGGATATGCTCGCCGCCATCGTACTTGAAGTAGGTTTCCGGGTTCAGCTTGACCCGGGTATTTAAATCCTGAAATTGAGCCATCAATCGCCTCTCTAACACCACTTTCCGGGTTGAAACGCCCGCAGTTTTTCCCGCGGCAAATACACGTGCGGGTAGTTGTATTCTTCACGAAACCCCAGCCGCCGGTACATTTTAATAGCCCGGATATTATCCGTATCCGTGGTGGCCTTAATCCTCAAAATATTGTTCTTCTCGGACACCATGTCCTGCACCGTACGGGCAATGCAATCCTTCAGCAGCTGGCTACCCAGTTTTTTGCGCCGCTGGTCGGGCTTAATGCCAATCAACGGAATATGAGCCTCCATCAGGCTGTCTTGCAGTAAAAAACAGAAGCCCACCGGCTGGCCATCTTTCAGCAAAATACTGGTGCAGGTCGGTAAAAACTGCCCCATCATCCCGGCGGTCATCAGGCCCACCACTTGGCGGGCCCCGATCAGCGTGCGAAAGCGAGGATCCCACAGGCTGTCCACGGCATTTTGAAACGCCTCGTGAATGCACTCAGCCACAGCACCCGCATAGTGGGGCTGCCAACCATCCAACTGGTATCCGGCCTCCAGAGGTTCAAAGGCCTGCTGCTGAAAAATCTGCAAGCTGATACTATCCGTCAGATCCAGACAAAACTGGGCTTGTCCAATGGGCTTAAACCCATACCAGGGCAGCGTTCTGACCAAAACGCCCTGCGGGCCCAACATGGCGTAACTAACCACGTCCCACCCTTCGGTTTCCCGGTTGTCGGCGATAAAGCGGCGAATCAGCCGATCGGTGACCGTTTTCAGGTCATCCACTTCCACGTAAATCAGGTTGATTTCAATGGCCCGGTGCGTCTCCAGACGGTACAACATGAGGGCCACAGGCTCCGAGATGGCGGTGTCTTCCACCCAATACCCCCGCACCAAATCCCGGGATAATGACTGAACCAGCGCCTCAAAGGCAATGGGCTCGTGAGCCCAACGGTACTCCGAAACGGCCTTTTGGCAAAACCGCTCGTAAAGCCCCCGCAAGGCATCCACAGACTCTGTCGTAATACGATGGGCCTGAATCATGGGTACTTTGGGGGCTCTTTCTGACGATTACTGCACAAATTCCCAACCTCAACTCACACGGGCCAGCCGTCGCCCGACCCCCGGCGGGGTACGGTTCATCTGTTATTGTAGCCCTTTTTCAAAGCGGGAGGAAGAACCACCCCATTACAGGCAGGGCGCCTGGCCCATGGAGACCGCTGAGCCCCGGCGTCCGGCATGCGCTGTAGGCCGCCCCTTGTTAAAAAGGCAAGACAAGGGCCGCCAAAAGTGCTAAGGTAAGCAATGCGAATGTTCTTTCGAGGCTTCAGAATGCCAATTGAACGCGCTATCGCCTCCCCAGAAAGCTGTCCTCCCTGTGCATGAACATTCTTGAAAAATACTTTGAGATTTTAAGGCAGTTCAATCATTACGAGCCTCGCAAGGCCCAGGAAACCATGGTGGCCCGGGTGGCTCAAAGCATTGAACTCAAACAAACGCTGGTGGTGGAAGCGGGAACCGGTTCCGGCAAGTCATTCGGCTACCTCATTCCGGCCCTGTTTCAGGAACGGCTGGACGGGGAAGGCAAAAAAATGCCAGTGGCCATCTCCACGGCCACCATTGCCCTGCAAGAGCAATTGCTGCAAAAGGACATTCCCTTTTTGGCCAAGGCCGCCGGGCTGGATCAGCTCAAGGTCAAGCTGGTCAAAGGCCGGGGCAATTACCTGTGCATCCAAAAACTGACTGAGGTGGAACGGCAAGTAAAAACCAACTCTTCGGAATTTCTGCATATCAACTACCTGAAAGCCGAGCTGCAACGGGGCTGGAACGGGGACATCGCCGAGCTGGAATTCTCCATCCCCCAAGAGTTGTGGAAAGAGATCCGCTCGGATTCCGAAGATTGCCTGGGACGCCGCTGCCGATTCTACGATCAGAACCCCTACCGGCAGGCCAGAGAAGACTTGGATCAGGCTGATGTGCTGATCGTCAACCACGCCTTGTACTTGCAGGATTTATCAGCCGCCCAGAGCTTGCTGCCCCCACACCAGGTGGTTATTTTTGATGAAGCCCACCAGATCAAGCACTACGCCTTGGGGGCCTTTACCGTGCGCATTGGCAAATTCGCCACCCAAAAGCTATTGCAAAAAATCCATCGCCGCCTGCAACCCCTGCCGGAGCATTTCCATCACCTCATTATGGAATCGGAAGCGGCCATTTTTGAATGGTTATTCCGCTCAGAGAACAGCGTATTTCGCCTGTACCCGGATGAACTATTCCTGTACATCATCAAAAAGCACATTCAGGTGCTGCAAGATCTGGAACAGTGGCTGGTGGGTATGGATGTGAAACAGCTCTCCATCATTCGCCCGGACTTGTTCGAGTCCGAGCTGGACATGGACAAGGCCAAAGCCCAGCGGGAAAAACTGGTCAAGCAACTGCAAGGGCTGATTGTGCGCTGGGAATTCTTTTTAGAGGAAGATCCCTTCGCCAAGCAACGGGTCAACTGGGTGGAAGTGGACAAGGAGCGCTTGTACTATGAGCTGAAATCCACGCCCCTGAACATCGCCGACATTATGGGCACCCAACTGTGGAAGGAAAAAATTGGCATCCTGACCAGCGCCACCCTGGCGGTGAACAACAACCTCAAGTTCATCCGGCAGGACTTGGGCATTGAAACCTCGGATGATCTGGTCTTGCCCAGTCCGTTCCGCTATGAAGATCAGTGTGTGCTGTACCTGCCCTCCCATTTGCCCGATCCCAACAGCGATTTGTTCAACATCGGCATTACCGAGGAAATCGCCGACATTCTGGCCCTCTCTCAGGGGCGGGCCTTTGTGCTGTTTACCAGCAATCAGGCCATGCGCCGCATCAGCGACGCCCTCATTCCCAGGTTGCCCTTCCCCTGCAAAGTTCAGGGAGAAATGCCCAGAAACCGGCTGATTGACTGGTTTAAAGAGACCCCCAACAGCGTCATTTTCGCCACCTCCACCTTTTGGGAGGGCATTGACGTACCCGGTGAGTCCCTGAGTTGCGTGATTATGGATAAAATCCCCTTCTCCCCGCCGGGCGACCCGGTGAATCAGGCCGTGGTGGATTACATCAAAGCCAAGGGTGATGACTGGTTTGGGCAGTACGTGCTGCCGCAGGCCGTCATTAAGCTCAAGCAGGGCTTTGGACGATTGATTCGCACCGGCACGGACAAAGGGTTGGTGGCCATCCTGGACCCCCGCATTCGGCAAAAGGGCTACGGCAAAATCATCCAGCGCAGCCTGCCTGCTGTGCAAACCATTTCCCGGCTGGCTGATGTGCCCCAGTGGCTGTTTGGGGAAACCTCCCAACCGGCAGAGTCCGCCGCCTCGGTGGACGCCCTTCCCTATTAAGTCAATCCTCCTAACTGAAGGAGATCCATCGGGCCGGATCACCGTTACGACCCAGACAAAAAAGGATGCCCCTCCCGGCGCGCCAAGTGTCTTTGTGGTAGACTCTGGCTAAATCAGGGAAGTCTTTTGGCTCCGGCCCAAAAGCCAGCCTGCTCCCACCCCATCAAGTAAAAAGGACTCTTGGCATGATCGAAAACGGACGTCACACGGAAAACGGCAGCTACATCGAAACCGACATCATCGAAACCACCGATGAGGACGGACAGGTTCACGTGTTTGAAAAAGTCAGCGAACTGGAAGTGGACGGCCAAGAGTACGCCCTGCTGATTTACAAGGGCAACCAGCCAGAAGAGCTGGATGAAGAAGCCGAGGAAACCGAAGAAGGCTACGAGGAAGAAGTCGTGGTCATGCGCATTAGCTACGAAGACGGCCAGGAAGTGTATGAAGCCATTGAGGATGAAGCCGAATTCGAGAAAGTCGTGGCCTTCATTGACAATATGGATGATGAAGAGGGCGACGTGGAGATTGATGTCACCGACTTCACCGAGAACAACGACAACTAATCACCATCACGGGTAAGCCTTTTCGGTTTACCCGTTTTTACCTGATTTCCCCATACTTTATTTCCCCACAGTATTTTGTTTTTCTGAATCGATAGAGGTTGACTGATGAAAATTCATGAGTACCAGGCCAAAGAGCTGTTTCGCAAGTACAACATTCCCGTACCGGAAGGCCAGGTGGCCTTTACCCCGGATGAGGCCGTACAAGTGGCCCAGATTTTGAAAACCAAGGACAATCGCTACGTGGTCAAGGCCCAAATTCACGCCGGTGGCCGGGGCAAAGGCGGCGGTGTCAAGGTGGTAGACTCTTTGGATGGCGTGCGTGAAGCGGCCAAGCAAATCATCGGCATGCAGCTGGTGACCCACCAGACCGGCCCGGAAGGCAAAAAAGTCAAATCCGTGCTGGTGGAAGAAGCCTCTTCCATCGCCCGTGAGCTGTACATAAGCATTGTGCTGGATCGGGCCACCTCCCGCCCGGTCATCATGGCCTCTCAGGATGGCGGCATGGACATCGAGGAAGTCGCTGAAAAAACCCCCGAGCGCATTATCAAGGAATTCATTCACCCGGTCATTGGCTTGCAGCCTTATCAGGCTCGCAAAATCGCCTACGCCCTCAACATTCCCGCGGAAGGCATGAAAGACGCCCTGAAGTTGATCACCAACCTTTACAGAGTCTTCATTGAAGCCGATTGCGCCATGGTGGAAATCAACCCTCTGGTGGTCACTACCGACAACCGGGTATTTGCCCTGGACGCCAAAGTGGACTTCGATTCCAACGCCCTGTTCCGTCACCCGGACATCGTGTCCTACCGGGATCTGGACGAGGAAGATCCGCTGGAAGTGGAAGCCTCTCGCTACAACCTGAACTACATCAAACTGGAAGGCAACGTGGGCTGTCTGGTCAACGGGGCCGGGCTGGCGATGGCCACCATGGACATCATCAAGCAATACGGCGCCGCACCGGCCAACTTCCTGGATGTGGGCGGCAGCGCCACCGATGAAGCGCTGGAAAACGCCTTCCGTATTCTGTTGTCCGATGAGACCGTGGAAGTGGTCTTTATCAACATTTTCGGCGGCATTCTGCGTTGCGACAAACTGGCCGAAGGTGTGGTGAAAGCCGCTCGCAAGCTGGAAATGCGCTTGCCCTTGGTCATTCGCATGAAAGGTACCAACGTGGACCTGGGCAAGCAGATCCTGGCAGAATCCGGCATCAAATACGCCGTTGAGGAAACCCTGGAAGCCGCCGCCAGCAAAGTGGCCAGCTTCCTGAAGCAACCCGTCGCTTAAGTTTTTGGAATAAAGGAATTGATCAATGGCAGTTTTAGTTGATAAAAACACCAAACTACTGGTACAGGGCATTACCGGGAAAGAAGGCTCTTTCCACGCGGAAGGCTGCATGAAATATGGCACCAACTTAGTGGGCGGCGTCACCCCGGGCAAGGGGGGCACCAGCATAACCCTGGACGGCAAGCAAATCCCCGTGTTCAACACCGTGCGGGAGGCCCGTGAGGCCACCGGGGCCAACGCCACCATGATTTTCGTTCCCCCGCCATTCGCCGCCGACGCGGTCATGGAAGCCACCGCCGCAGGCATCGAGCTGGTCATCTGCATCACCGAGGGCATTCCGGTGAACGACATGATGAAGGTCAAGCAGTTTATGCGGGATTACCCCAACACTCGCCTGATTGGGCCCAACTGCCCGGGCGTGATCTCCCCAGAGTTGGCCAAGATCGGCATTATGCCCGGACCCATCCACAAAAAAGGCCCGGTGGGCGTTGTTTCCCGCTCTGGCACCCTGACGTACGAGGCCGTGGATCAGCTGACCCAGCGGGGCATTGGCCAATCCACCTGCATCGGCATTGGTGGAGACCCCATCAACGGCACCAACTTCATCGACGCCCTGAAGCTCTTTGAAGCCGACCCGGAAACCAAGGCCATCATGATGATTGGTGAAATTGGGGGTTCCGCCGAGGAAGAGGCGGCTGAATTCGCCAAGCTCAACGTGACCAAGCCCATCGTGTGCTTCATCGCCGGGCAAACCGCCCCCACCGGGAAGCGCATGGGCCACGCCGGAGCCATCATCTCCGGGGGCAAAGGCACCGCCGCCGAAAAAATGAAGGCGCTGGAAGCCGCTGGCATTACCGTGGTGGTCAGCCCAGCGGAAATGGGCGAAACCATCGCCAAAAAACTGGGCGCTCCAGCGCTGGCGTAAACGCCTTATCTTATCATCCACACTCAATCCGGGAGGTCTGAACAGGCCTCCCGGATTGGCATAAGGACTATCCCGCTCTCCCATTCACTCAGCGCCTGGGGTCAGCGCAGAATAAAAGCTCCTCGGCAGAGCCACAGTCAAAAGTCCACAGCCTGATGGCGTTGCGAGGCCAAACCGCAGGCCCGCTCAATACCTACTCCTGGATCACAGCGCCCGATGAGCCCGATGATGGGGCGGCCTGACTCAGGGGCTCTGGGCGAGCCGAGCCAAAAGCCTTGGTGACCGGGGTACTCTTGTCCACCACGTAGCCTAATAACTCGCTCAGCAATTGAACCTTCTGGTTGAAGTAACGGGCCCGGTAGCGATTTTCGGTTTCGGTTTGCAGCCAGGTGTTGGTGGCCGTTTGCAGCCCGCTCAAGGCTTGCTGGGCCGCCATCAGGTGATCCGGCGGCATCTGGGCTGGATTTTTAAAAGGGGCCAAAGCACTCAATTGCTGGGTCAATTGATTCACAGATCCCTGAATGGCTTGGGCCTGATCGGGGGGCAAATTGGCCAGGGCTCCCTTCGTCTGTAAGGTAGTGAATTTCTGACGGAAGTCCTCCAGAATGACCTGCAAGGATTTCACCACGTCCCGATGGGGCGGAATGCTATTGGTGGCTTTAAAGGGCCCATTGCCCAGCATCTCGATTTTTTCAGCGTCCAAATGCGCCCCGGCAAACAGGGTAGCCCCCAGGCCCCCCCGTTCCCGCAAGGCTTCCAGGTGTTGCACCAACTGTCCACCATCCAGGCGGTGCAGGGCAATGCCCGGATAAATCAGGGATCGCTTCTGCGGGGAGGACTGTACATAGTCAAACATGCCCTGCAAGCGCTCCGGGTCGGTGGTGTAGGACATGGGACTCAACGTATCCACCCAGCCATTTTCAATCCAGGTTTCCCAGTCCTGCTGAATGGTCACAATCCGGCTTTCCCGACGCATGGGGAAAACCGCCGCCGAAATCTTGATGGCGGGTTTAATGGACCGCAAGGTGCCAGAGACTTGCTGCACAAAGGAACTGACCTGATAGGTTTTCCAGGCGATCCACAGTTTGGCCGTGTAGTCATCCAGATTGTCCAGCGTTTGCCCGGTGGCCCGGTGAAAGCGGTCCCGACCGACAGCATCGTAGCCCATGCGGGTGCCAGCGGTCTGGAAGGGGTAGCGAATGTAATCCAGGTGCAGGCCATCCACATCGTAGCGGTTCACAATCTCCCGATAGACATTCAGGAGGAATGCCCGACCCTTTTCACTGGCCGGATCCAGCCAGAACTCGTGCTGGCGACCGTCCACTTCCAGTCCCCCGCCGCTGTTGCGCAGGGCTTCGCTCATCAGACCGGCTTCGGACAGAACAGGCCCCGGGTAGTTGGCGGGTTGGCTTATCAGGGGGTTATGACGCCGGTTGCCCACGGCGAACGCCCAGACCCAGGCGTGGACTTCCATGCCCAGCCGGTGCCCCTCTTCCACCGCCACTTGCAGGGGGTCCCAGCCCTGTACCAATGGGTTACCCTTCAAAATGGCACTGGGATAAATGGGAAAACCGGCGTTCACGGTCTCAAAGTAAACGATATTGATACCGGCCTGATGCAATTTCTGGATGACTTTTTTCAAGCCCTCCGGGTTCTGGGCATTGACAATGGTGCCCCGATCCAGCCAAATGGCCCGACCCTCCACCCGGGGAGAGTCACTGGTGAGGGCCAAGGCCCTCAGGGTCAAACGCCGAGCCTCGGCATAGGCGTCCAGCCCGGCCTGGGTTTGTCCGTTCAGGTAAAGTGACTCGAACTTGCGCTTGTGTTGATGGGCCTCCCACAGCAGCTTGCGGATTTTCTCATCCGGGATCTCCATGGACAGTTGCTTGGCCGTCTCGGTGGCCTCGTGGATGCGCCGTCGATAATCCTCCAGCACCCGTAAATTGAAGGAATAGGTACCGTAATCAAATTCCGGGGCAATGACGGAAGCCGCTTCCGGGTCTAAAAAGCTGAAACGCTTCTGTGGCTGGGCCGTATCCGCTGGCTTTTGTCCGGTGTCCGCAGGACTTCCAGTGGTCGTGGGGGCAGGCTGCTCCGGTCGGCCCAGGATGTTGTCCAGCACTTCGGTCTCCGCGTCTGGAGTCTGGGCGGCACCCGGCTTGGCAGGCGCTTTGGCTTTAGGCTCTGCCTGAGCGATTTCCATGGGCCGTTTTGTTACTGAGCGAGCGGGGAATAAACTGTCTCGCACCCCGATTGGCAAAGTGGCCATAAACCGCTCCGGCGTTCCTTCCACTGACAGAGATTCCACCACGGCCAGAGCGGCCTGCGGGGGAATGCCGGGAGTCCCTTGGGGCAGAGACGAGACAGTCGCTGGCAAGGGACTCAGGGTCAGCACACCCATGGCAGGAGAAACAGCATCGGGGGTTGGAAAACCAGCGCTTGAGGCAGGAGAAGTCGGGCTGTCCGTCCGTGGTTCGGAATTCGTGTCGGCTTTTGGGTTAATGTTATTTTGAGAAAACCTTTGAGAATACTTTTGAGAAAATATAGGCCCGTTCAAGGTGGCGGCAGGCTGAAGCGGAAAAGCCGTTTGCCCGGGCAGTCTGTTGTTACGGGCCTTGAGTACCACGGAATCCGGCGGGGCCAAAGGCATGGATTTGGCCAGAGCCATCATCAGGGAGGACCGGGAAAGCCGTTGCCCCCAGGGCCAATTGAGTAGCGCCCCTTTGGGGGTGGTAATGACAGCCGGATACTGTTCCCCCCAGGTGGCCAGAACCGATTGCCCCACGCTGGGCTGCACACGCAGCAGGCGACTCCCGGCACGCAGGGCGTCTTCGCTGGACTGAGAAGCCCCGTTCCAGAACAAAGGCTGCTCATCGGCAATCGCCTCCGAGCCCACCAGCTTGAGACCCACCATCTCCACCAGGCGTTGCGCGGACGGTGACAAAGGCAACTGGCCCGGTAACAGAACCAGGTGCCCCCCGGACTGCAAATAGCGGTTCAGCATGGCCAAAGCCGAGGCATCCAACTGATTGCTAAGGGGAACCAACACATAGGGCGCGGTGCTGGGAACGATGGAAAACAGGAAATCATCGCCCCTCACCCGCTGGGGTTGATAGCCGATGTCTTCCAGCGATTTCAAAACCCGGCCCTGCCCACCACTTCCCTTGGACAGCCCGGCATCGTAAACTGGGAGGCGCTGGGCGGCCCATCCCTTTAACGGTACCAATCCGCTCAGTTGAAATGCCAGCATCAAGAGTACTAGAATAAAAGAGCGGCCTTGACTGTGGCGATTGCGCCAACCCAATGCTTGCGTTATGTTCAATTGATGCGTCACTTTCTCTTCAACCTGCGCCAGACAAAAACAATGCGTTCCCGGAACAACAGTCCCCAAAGCGTTTGAAATCAATATCCAGAAGGTTCGCTCCCATGCCGGATGATATATCGCCCATTGAAACTGCTATAAGTATTTTAAAGCAAAAATCATATCCGCCATCCAGCCGAATGAATGCCATTCTCTATATGTTGGAAAAATTCGAGCCCCAGTGCCTCCCCGTGCTGGAGGAAATTTTAAACGACCCCGAAGAAGAGGCGGATGTCAGGAGCGCCGCAGCGCTGGCCCTGGGAAAAGTGGGCGGAGACCGGGCCTTGGACGTGCTGAAGCAAATGGCCAACAACGAGGATAACACGGTTAAAAACTACGCTGTACAAGCCCTGGGGTTGACAGGCCGGGAGGAGACCATCCCCATTCTGCTGAATGCCCTGAAAGATCAGGACAACGCCGTTTTCGCCTCCGCCGCGGAAGCGCTGGGACAAATCGGCAAGCCGGTGGTGCCTCACCTTATTAACCTGCTGCAAACCAGCAAGGCGGAAGATGCCCGATGTATCGCCGCCTGGCAACTGGGGACGCTGCGCTACACCGAGGCCGTGCCCATCCTGGTGGAGGTCATTCGAACCGACCGTAATACCGAAGTGGTTGCCCTGGCCATTTGGGCCCTGGGGGAGATTGGCTTTGGCCCGCCGGACGTGCTGGCCTTACTTCAGCAACAACGAGCCCATCAGGATCCCACCATTAACAAGCGGGCGGAAATGGCCATTAAAAAGATCACCCGGCACGTCAACTAAGGCCCACAGGAGCCGGGTTCCCAGCGCCTTAAACCCAGCAATTAGCCAACCAGCTAATTGCGACTGGCTCAACTTTAACCAATACTAAGCCCATTATTATGCAGCGCAATCCCAACAGGCATCATGAACGGTAGTTGTCCCTCCCCCTCAATTCTAAAGCACCCTAAGCAAAAACTTGCGTTTGCCAGTCTGTTGTTGCTAGGCTTACTGCTTTTGGGCAGGCAGCCTTTGCGCGCAGAGACCCGATGGCAGGACATCCCGGATGATTTTTGGGCCAAATCGGCCATCCACAGGCTGAACGAGCGGGGTATCCTGATCGGTGGCGCGGATCGTTTTTACCCCTATCGGCCAATCACCCGTGCCGAATACGCTAGCATCCTGGCCAAAGCCTTGCCTCAAAAAGCGATCACCACAGCGCCTCAACGTTTTTCTGATATTCCGAAACACCATTGGGCGGCCCAGGCCATTCAAACCGTGGTTGGGCAGGGCTGGATGAGTGGCGTGACCCGGCAGCAATTTCGCCCCAACCAGATTTTAACCTTGGGAGAGCTTTACACCAGTCTGGGAAAAATTCAGCCGTCCACCCTGGAAGCCGATCAGGCAGCATCCATTCTCTCCCCCTATCGGGATCAAGACCAGTTGCCGGAGTGGGCCAGAGTGCCCGTCGCCCAAGCCGTGGCCAGTGGCCTCATCCTCAGTGAACGCTCCAAAACCCGGCTGTCTCCCAACTTGCCCGCCTCCCGTGCCAGCGTGGCCGTTTGCGTGGACAAGGCCTTACAGGGAATGACGCAGGCCTCAACAGCCCCAATGGTAGCAGCCGGTTTCCAGGCATTAAGCCAAGCCCGGCGTGAGGGCCTTCCCGCAAGCCTTGCCCCAAACCCCGCCTTGATAGAAAGCGTGCCAGCAGTCAATGTCGTGGGCCAATTGGCTCCCGGAGAGACATCAGGCTCCTGGCAGCTCGTTCGGGCGGATGGCAAACGCTTCACCCTGGATGCCCAGGCAGTGGATGCTCGCTCCTGGCAAGCGGGCCAATCTGTTCAGGTCACCGGCAATCTGGACGCCTTGCGGGGTACCACGAACGATCCCATTTTGGTCGTACAGACCTGTCACCCCATCGAGCCCTTTGCCCCGGACAAAGCGGCTTCCCTGGAGACAGAGGCCTTGGGCTCCCCGAAGGTAATATCCTCCACCGTGTCCCCAACCACGCTTGCCACGGACAACGTTACCCCCTCAGCATCCCCGGAAAAGGGTTCAGAAAACCTTTCAAAAGCGGAAGCCAAGCCATCCGTCTTACCGGACAATGCCTCTAAGGAGCAAGCGGACCTCACTTCTGCCTCCTCCGAGAGCGCCTCAGTTTCCCATAAACCGATGAAAAGAGAGCGCCTTTCTGGCCCCAGCGAATTCAAGCTGTACTTCCCCAATTTAGCCAATCTGCTCAGCGATCCCAGTCTCATGCTGGGTGAAGCCATCGCTCGCCCGGGGTTGGCAGGATCAAGTCCCCAACAAGCCGTGGAAGCGATATTGGGCGGGCCTATCGACTCTGAAAAGCGAGCCGGGTATTTTATGGACGCCGACTTGAAACGCTTGCGACTGGATAAATTCAGCCTGAATGAAAGCGGATTGGCCACTGTGCAACTCTACGCCCCCGGCGATTTCCAGTTCAGCAACAGCAGCGTACCGGCCCGGCTGGATGAACAGATTCGCCGTACCTTGAAGCAGTTCGATGGCGTTCATCGGGTCAAGGTTTCCGTTAAAAACCCCAAAGACAAGATTCTCTGGATTTCACCATAACCCAATAATCCCAATATCTTGATTTTCGGCCTCATGCGCTTGTATGGGGCCTTTTCTTTGAAATGAGGCCGGGAGGTGCCGCTGGGGATGATCACTAGGCCTCCCCTGCCCGTTTCTGGTATAACCGCAACAGGATTAAAGGAAACAATCATGCCCCTGCCCCCTGTCATTGGCAAAATCAGCCAGAACGAACCCTTAACTGTCAGCCTGATTGTCCTGCTGGCACTGGGGTTGCGGCTAATCAACCTGGATGCCACCAGCCTGTGGATTGATGAAATTTACTCTTTCATGGTGGCCAACACCCATGTGTACCCCACCCAGCTGGATACGACGATCCACAGCGCCAGCGATTTTTACCAGCGCTTCCTCAACTGGCAGCCCATGAATCTGGATCGACTGCTGGCCCTGCTGAAAATTAACGTGCATATGCCCCTTTACTATCTCTTGGTCAATCCGTGGCTGGGCTGGTTCGGAAATGACGCCGTGGGCTTGCGCAGTTTTTCCGCGCTCTGCTCAGCCTTGTTGGTGCTGCCGGTCTTTGGGCTGGGCAAGGCCATGGGTGGGCGTCAGGCCGGATACTTATGCGCTATGGTCACCGCCCTGTTGCCATTCCAAATTTACTACGGGCAAGAAGGACGCATGTACGCCCTCAGCCTGTTTTGGGCGGGCTGGGCCGGGCTGGCATTTTGGCAGGTGCTGTTTGGAAAACGTCCCATTTTGTGGGGCTGGCTATACGCCCTGGCCGTCAGCGGGGGCATGCTCAGCCATTACATGTTCGTCTTTTTTCTGGGCTTTCAGGCGATATTTGCCCTGTGGTACGGATGCCAAACGCAACGGTGGCAACGCTTGACCCATGCCCTTCCGGCTGCGTTGGCTTTAGGGGCCATTGCCCTGTGGTGGCTGCCCGTTTACCAGATGCAACAACAGGGAGTCAACGAGGAATACCACTTCGCCAAGGGGCTGGTGGGCTGGAGTCGCTATCTCAGCGTGCCCTTCTGGCAGCCGCTGGTGGTGGTGGCCGGGGATAACCGACTGAGTCGCCTCATATACATACCCCTCTCCCTGCTCCTGTTATGGCTGGCCTATCGCCCCCACAAGGGAGTGAAAGCCAGCTTCCGTTTTAGCGTAAGCGGATACCTAATGGCCTGGTTATGGATTCCCCTGTTCCTGCAAATTGGCTACGACTGGTTGAAGCACACCCATATTTCCATCATCGATCGCTACGCCATGCTGATTTCCCCGGCCATGAGCTTGCTGTTGGGACTGGCCCTGGCTCGACTCTGGACACCGGCATCCGATTCCGGCACGGTCTCAGCCAGCCAGGGAAGACGTATGCTAGCAAGCGCCATTCTGTCAGGGATGTTGGCGCTGGCCCTAGGCAGCGTGGCCTCGCCTTCCCCCTTTCGGGATGAGCATAACAAGGATGATCATATTCGGGAAAAAATCGGATATTTCCTGGCCCAGGCCCAGCCTCACGATCTCATATTTGTGAATGGCCCGCTGGGCGCTCCCAATCTGGCCGCTTTTTATCTCCACCAACAACGCCCCCAACAGCCCATGGTGTACTGGATTAGCCGCTATCAGGGAGAGGCGGTACCCTTGCCTGCCCCAACTCTGTTTAAGCCGTACCAGCGGGTGTGGCTATTTCGTCATCGGGCCAACAACGAACGCGGCTTGCAAACCGCCAAAGACTACTTAAAATCCATGTATCCCCACCTGGTTCAAACCCATGACTGGTTTATCTACAGCAGGCCATCAGCGCTCTAAAATCCAATATTTTCAGTATTCTGTTGGGGAATTGCAAAGTGACGGATTTATTATGAAGGGGCAAGTGGTATGATTAACCATATGTGTATGCTCAACAATCGTTCAGGTGAGTCTCTTGTCAAAAAGTAGCGCTTTCAAACACAAACCCATCCCCTGGATGTACTCCACGGCTGGGGCCATGGTAGCCGCGGCTATTATGAAGCTCAATCCCATCCACCGACGCCTGTCCGAGATGGAAATTCGCAATATTCAGGATTACTTCAACAGCGACTTCATCAGTCCCAATCAGCGTCGGCACATCACCAACCTGATGGCCTTTATGATGAGTTACTATCACGCCATCAAGCGATTGGGCAAACTGGGTAAGCTGGCCCGGCAGGATTATTACGCCCTCAATCGCCAAGGCTGCTTTGCCCTGAATGAATTACCCCGGATTGGGGACGCCGGGCCCGCCAGCCAAAAAACACCCATGTTGATTGTTCCGGGGCTGAATACCCCGCCGGTCTTTTTCCGGGAAATGCACGCCTACTTTACGGCCAAAGGTTACCCGGTGGAAGTCATGTCTCTGCCGGAGAATGGTTTGGCCGATGTGGCCACCGCTGCGGCCAAGCTGGAAGAGGAACTACACCTGCTCAAGAAAAAATGCGACGCCCCCCAGGTGAATGTGGTTGGTCACTGTCTGGGCGGGGTGATTGCCCATTACTGGCTACAGACTCAGGCCGTTCAGGCCAGCTCGGTGGCCAATCTGGTTTCGCTGGGCACGGGCTTTTTGGGCGCGGAAGGCGTACAAGAGCTGAAAAACCTCTGGATTCCCCGTAATCCGGGTAAACCAGTGCCCAAAGTGTTTGACGAGTTGATTCACTGGAATTTGAACATGGTGCGTACCTCCACTGAGGTAGCTTATCACAGCCTGATTACGGTGTGGGACTTCATGGTGCATTTCCGCAAAGGCTTGCTGGAGGCGGCCTCCGATATGCCGTGCCAAATCAACAACCTGATTCTGGACAACCCGGATATTGATCACCTGACCATTGCCCTGAATCATGAAGTGTTTGAGTACATCGAGCGCATGATTCGCCCCAGCATCGGCGGAACGCAAGCGACATAGCTCCCGTCAGGGCACACCACAGTGCCCACCGTTTTTTAACCCGAAACACAGTTCTTAACAGTTTGACCCTTTTCTGGAACATAACCATCACCACACGTCATGGTGTGCAATGAATTCGCTAATCACGGCGGAATTGTGAGGGCTTACAGACGATGGCTCAACCATTGGCGGTCTTAAACATTACCGGGTCTGCGACCGCTGCCCGAAATAGCCTTGCACCCGTGCCTGCTTATCGTTTTTACGTGCCCCAGGACAAGGCCAAGCGCAAAAGTCGGGCCATCTTGCATCAACTGGAATTTTTAAGCGACGTATTCGCCAATGAAGGGGCCAATCGTTTTTTCAAAACCTTCTTGCTGCGCTTTTTGTTTGATTCTGGCAAAACCTCGGCTGAAGAGTCCGCCACAGGCAAGCGTCTGGCTGCCTAAAAGCCAGTCTCTGTTCTCCCTGCGTCATTCAAACCCTCTTTGAGTGGGTTTTCAAGCCTGTCTGATTCATCAGGCAATTCATAGGCTTGCTTAGGCCAGGGAACAGCGATGCGTTTACCTTTGAATTCAAGAGGATTTTGCCCATGACCGATATTTTGGGTCGTCACTTGCTGGTGGAATTTTATGGCTGTCAGCCAGAAACGCTGGATTCCGTCGCCGTCATTGAAACCCACATGAACGCAGCCGCCCTGGCCTGCGGCGCCACCATCGTGCAATCCACCTTCCATCGTTTTGAGCCTTGGGGGGTGAGCGGGGTGGTGGTCATCTCGGAGTCACATCTGGCCATCCACACCTGGCCAGAGTATGGTTACGCTTCCGTGGATCTCTACACCTGCGGGGGGCACATAGAACCGCTGGCCGCCTATGAGCACCTGCGGTTGATGCTGGGCGCCCAACAAGCGGAAATTCAACAACTCCAACGGGGCAATATGGACGACATCCGCTCCCGAACGCCGCACCCAAATCCCCTGCACCCAGACCTCAACCCGGCCATCCTGAAAGGAGGGACTTTCGCATGACATCAATCATTTCAGTCTCTCAAACATCTCCCATCCTTGCCCCCGCCATGGCCGACGGGTTGAGTCCAGTCACTCAGAGCGGAGTCGGGTTTGGCCCCCACCTGATGCTGGACTGTCGGCAGTGCGATCCCGGTAAAATCGGCGATGTGGCCTACGTGTTTGAGGTACTCAACACCTTGCCAGCCCAGGTGGGCATGACCGCCATCACCCAGCCTTACGTGTTTCCCTACGCAGGGCTGGTGCCAGAGGATCGGGGCGTCACCGGCATGGTGGTCATCGCCGAATCGCATCTGTCCTTTCACTCTTTCACCGAAAAAGATTACTTCTTTTTCGATCTGTTCAGTTGCAAGCCCTTTGATGTGGATGCGGCGGTACAGTTTGTGGTGAAAGCCTTTGCCGTGAAAGACTGGGAACTGCACTACGCCGAACGGGGTCGACACTTCCCACGGGGAGCCCCCACACAGCCCCAGAAGCAGTCACCCAAGCCCGGTTAAACGATTCGAGCAAAAAAAGGCGGCATCCCGGAATGGGGTGTCGCCTTTTCCTTTTGATGGATACCAACGATGATTGATGCCTAGGGCATTGATCTCACTCTTGTCTAACCGGGTTTAAGCATCGACCATTGCTTTCTTACGGAAGTCTGGAATCTCCAAAGTCGGCTCACGCCTGTTTGAGCAAGGGGCCTCCGAAACCCCTCAAAGCCTGCCATACAACTCTTGCAGCAGGTCTAGCAAATTGAAGGTGCGAGGATCCGCCACAGAGTAAAACACCTGATTGGCCTGCTTGCGGGTGGTCAAAATGTCCTTGTCTCGCAATTGGGCCAGGTGCTGAGAAATATTGGACTGGGTGGTGCCCATCAGCGCTTCCAGTTGGAACACGTTTTTCTCACCGGAGCGCAGCACATTCAGAATGCCCAGCCGGATGGGATGACTGAGGGCTTTGAGCCGTCGGCAAACTTTTTCCGAGGAGAGGGCTGCTGGGTTCATACGCTGCATTCCTATTCATTCAGGCCTGTGCATTCAAGGCCAGGCTGCCTTTGCCACACGTTTCTAAAACTGCGTGCCGCTCAAACAAGTTTTGGAAGTTCTTTTGGCAACGCTGCCAAGTTCACGTTTTTTAACTCGCTGCACTCAAACAGTTAGAAACGTGTGGCAAAGGCAGCCTGGCCTAATTCAATCAGGCCTATACCATCAGACATAGCCAGCAGATCCGGATACACTGCCAGCCAGAACAATCCCTTGAACTTCCGGGCGCTCTCTCATTATACATCATTTTATTAGTAAATTCTAATATTTTTACTTGTTAATCATGAAGCCACCTTTAAACCATCATGCGCAAAGCCGAGTTCAATCACGGCCCTCTGCTTTTCAAAGTCATGGGCTGTTCCCCCAGCGCAAAAAACGTTACAATAAGCAGAGAGACGCTGGGGCTCTCTGCCACCCCGGAGTATGCTCTTGTTGGCCGACTTCCTTGCCAATAAACACTGCCCGGTCTGGCCACCAGCCCCCAAAGACCGTCTTACCGAGTGATTTTGTCAGCGTATTTTGTCAGAGAGTGTAGAGTGAGAGCGCCAAACCTGAGTTATCCCGCAAAGGGTCATTCCATGTCACGAAGAAATCATCCCCCCCGATCACTTGCGGCACGCAGGTACCACTACCAAAAACAACGGCAACAGCGTGTGGCCATTCTGGTGCTGGCGGGCCTGTTACTGCTGGCCCTCATTGGGGGTGGCATCTGGGGGGCCTTGCAAATCATTCCCCGCATTATTCCCAACGTGATGGCACAAAGCCTTGAAGCCCTGCCAGAGCTGCCCAAATTACCGGATTTTCCGAATCAATCAACGGATACCAGTGCCTTTGACGCCTACATGAACCGGGATTTCGGCCTGCTAAAAACCCCCAGCCTGCTGTACTACCACAACCTGGATTACACCCTGCTCAGCCACCCCACGGTGGGTTCTCTGCAAGAGCAACTGTTGCCGGTGATGCCCGTGGCCGAGGATACGGCCCTGAAAACACAGCTGCAAAGCATCGTGGCCGCTTATCCCTTAGATCGCTTTAAAGCCCACCTGTACTTCTTCAACCCCCAGGATCGTACCTATGTGGAAATCAATGGCTACGAGCCCGTGGCCGCGGCCAGCGTCATCAAGCTGCCCCTGCTGCTGCAATACCTGATGAGCGTGGATCGTAACATTATGACCATTGATACCCCGCTCCTTTATGCGGAGTATCACCGGGCCGGGGGGTCAGGCGACCTGCAATTCAAGGACTCGGGCAAGGAGTTGACCGCCAACGACGTGGCCGGGCAGATGATTCGCATTAGTGATAATACCTGCACCAATATGATGATCCATTATCTGGGGGGCACGGACGCGGTGAACCAAAAGCTGGCCAACTTGGGGCTGGTGCATACCCGCATCCGTAACTGGTTGCCCGATCTCAGCGGCACCAATACCATTTCCCCCTACGAGATGGTCAATATTCTCTACAACATTGACAGTGGCCCGCTCATCTCGGAACTGTCCCGCATCAACGGCACTGCCATCCTGGAAAGCACCCACAACCGAAATCTGTTGGTCTGGTCTCTGCCACGGGAAGCCCGAGTGGCCCACAAAACCGGCGATGTGGCCACCTCCCTTGGAGATTCTGGAACCGTTTACCTGCCGGACGGTCGCCGGTATTACCTGTCCATTCAGGTGGAGCGTCCCTACAACGATTACAGCGTGCGGGATCTCTTCCATCAGGCCTCCCGACTGATTTACGATCACGTGGCCGCGCAACCGGCACCCAAAAATCAGCTGTTACAACCATTGCAACTCACCCAATCGGGAAAGCCCAGTGAGCCCTCAGCACTCCCAGCTGATCCTTTGGCCTCCCCGGTGGCCGCTGCCCAGTAAATCATGTGACTCATGAATTCATAAGTAACGCCATCAACGGCTGACCCCGACTGGGCAATCTGGATTGGGTAAGGTAATTGTGAGCTTACAGCGTGGGATACAAGCGCTGCCATTCCTGGTGGGCCAGTTCCACCAGATCGCTGGCCTGATAATGATTCAGGTACCCCTGAAACAGGAAGGAACCCGGCCCTTTGTACCCCTCAAACCACAGCCGGAGGATCTCCACGGCGCCCGGATAACGCATTAGCAAATCCTGAATATCCTGTACGTTCTCAAAAGGGCCGCCCGGCAGTAAGCCAATCATCTTGGTATCTTGCTCCCCCCGTTCCGAGAGTTGCAAGGCCCCGATCAAGCGCACTTCATCCAGCGTACCCCGCTCCCGGGCTGGGGCCAGGGTAATAATATCCATGGGATCGCCGTCTCCCCGCTTGTCCTTAGGCAGCAAGGTCTGCGGGATAAAGCCGTAGTTCATGGGATAGGGCAAGAAGTTAATGCGACGGGGCACGCCGTCAATGGCGTCATGGTAGAACGCCCCGGTTTCGGGATCCGTTTGCCATTTTTCGGTGGTTCCCGCCGGGATCTCCACCACCATTTGGTACAACCCTTTGGGACTTTTATGAAGAACCCCATGCACCGGGTTCACACCGGGGGGAATCATGCGTTGCGCGTTCATGCGGTATGCCAAGCTCTCTTGTGTGCGTTGATGAAACAAACCGGTTTGCAAGGCTTACTTTAGCACAGCAAAAGAGGCTTGGCACACCTCTATTCCAGGAACAGTCGGAGGCTCTCCCCTGATTTTACCGGTGACCTGCTACAACCGGGTCGGGTACCGTTGCACCGGCAAGGCAAACATGAGGGCCGTGGCGGTGAAGGTCAGGTGCAGTACATTATCGGCCATATTAAAGTGCATACCCAGCACCCGCCCCTCTGGGGCCAAAAAGCCAGCCAGTGTCAGCAGACCATAGACCAGGGCAAAGCCCAGCACGATGCGCCGGGACACTTCCCACTGAACCCCAAAGCCCGCGACCAGAAGCACCAGGCCGGAAATCAGGTGAAACAGGTTATGCACGGTGTCCACCATAAAAACACCAAACAACATGCCATCGGGGGCAAATGCCGGAATGCCTCCTAAGATACCGGCGATAAACAACAGGGCACCCAGGATCTTGGCGTATGTATTAACCATGACGGCTCCTCCATGGGTATGTGGGGGGGGTATGTGGGGGGGATGGGATCTTTCAAACCAGAACTCACTAATACAACAAGCACTGAGAACCAACGGGATCAACGTTCAGTTCTATTCCTCTGGGAAATGATCATGATTTAAAAATACCCAACGTCTACCAAAATAACACCGCGAATTTCCACGGGCTATTAGCCAGCGGTCTAAAAAATGCAGTGAGGCCCCTTGCCCCCAAACCACCCAAAGCCAACAGGCCAGAATTATTCTCAGGGCGTAACATCCGGCCTAACACCCGGTCCATTCACTGAGGGAGAAGGGTTACTCGTTGCCCATGGCCGCGAAATAATTACGACAAGCCATATCCAGCATGGCTTCCGTCAGCACCGGTGCCGTTTTCTGGTAGGAGGCCGCGTTTAACACCTGCTCCAGCAAATCCCGAGGCTGGCAACCCCGAAAGGGTCGCTTCCCCCGGTAATGCTTCTGAATCAGCCGATCAACCTGGGCCTCATCGTAGGCAATCTGATACTTATGGCACAACCGCTGAAAAATCTGTTTGAACTGCGTTTCATCTGGATCCTTGACATGGATTTTGTAGGGAATCCGTCTCAGAAAGGCGTCATCCACCAGGGATTTGGGATCCAGGTTGGTGGAGAAGATAATCAGCTCATCAAAGGGCACTTCAATTTTTTGACCGTTGGGCAGCACTAAAAAATCCACCCGCTTTTCCAAGGGAACAATCCACCGGTTTAACAAATCAATATGGCTAACCCGCTGCCGTCCAAAGTCATCAATCAGGAACACCCCGCCGTTGGCCTTCATTTGCAGGGGCGCTTCCGACACTCTCAAAACGGGGTTGTACTTAATCTCCAGAGCATCCATCATCAGTTCCCCGCCCACCATGACCGCCGGACGCTTGATCTCGATCCAGCGCTGGTCGTACTTGGCGATAAGAGCGTTATCCCCCGGCACCGGATCGTGGTTCTGGGGGTCAAACAACTGCAAAATCTGCCCTTCCACAAACAGGGCCTTGGGGATAAAAATGTCGTGGTTAAAGCACAGGGCCAGCTTTTCGGCGATGGTGGTCTTTCCGTTTCCGGGCTCCCCATATAAAAAGAGTCCCCGTCCCGAGTTGATGGCCGGGCCAATGGTATCAAACAGGGCCTCATCAAAAATCAGATCCTTAAACGCCTCGGCCAAAACGGCATAATCCGGTTTTTCAAGACGAATAGACTGGGCCTTGACCGAGGCCAGGTAATCCTGGAACGGCACCGGGGCCGCCCCGGCGTAAGCGGATATCTCCCGGGCCATAATGGCCTTTTCCTGCCCCACTTCGCTGAGGATATAGAGAAAATCCCCCATATTGGAGCTGTTTTTGTGCATGACCAGCAAGCGGCTTTTTAAATCCGCCAAAATGCTTTCCACCAAGGAAAAATGTAAACACAGATCAGCGGCCAACTCACGACCCGTCATGGCCCCTTTGGCCAGCATGATTTTCAGGATCAGCTCTTCCACCACCACCTGTACCAAGCCGGTTTCGGCCAGGGTTTTGGGCACAGCGGGCACAAAACGGTTCACAGGTTGCTGGGCCTGCCTGGCGGCGGCATTGTCCATGGCGGCCTGATAATGATCCAGAATCGAAGACATTCAGCTCATTCCTTAAATAGTTGAGGGATTTCAATGCGAACAGCGCTGATGGAACAATACCCACATTCCTGCCCTCGGAAACCAACCCTTAAAATTTATTACGTAAACAATTACCAGCGAATCTGAGATGATGGTTTTAAAACCCTGCTTTTGAGGTATTGGAAGAGTGCGTCTATCAGTTGGATGTTAATGGGCAAGTTTGGTTAGTGAAGACATCAATGAGTAGTGATATCAATGGAAGTGAAGCGGATGCGTGCAAGTTTTAGCGGTAATTTCACCATTCAACTCGTTGGGTTGATCATCATCAGCCTGATGTTTGCCGCACTGGGTGTGGACATGGCTTATTACTTCGCGGCCCAAAACCAGCTGCAAACCAGCGCCGATAGCGCCGCGCTGGCTGCCACCACCGAACTGTACCGAAGCATTGAGGTCGATCCGGCGACCAAGCGGGAAGACGCCGCAGCCGCCGCGGTGGATCTGGTTCAGGCCAACAACGAGGCCCTGACATTGGGCAGCGAGGACGTCTCTTTTGGTTTCATCGATCCAATCAGTAAACAATATAACGCCAGCACGTTTGCCACCCCCAGCAGCAATCCCGATTACAGCGCCACCGGGGGATACAATGCCGTCCGGGTCACCGTAAAACGCCGGGAAGGCAGCGTGAACGACCCGTTACCCACCTTTTTCGCCAACATGTTCGGCGTGGATCATATGGATACCGAAGCCAGTTCCGTGGCCCTGATTGATCAAACCGTTAACGGCATTACCAACGGGGGCTTGCGGCCCATGTACGTGTGCGAGGCCCAGTTCAACCGGGCCATGCAGGATGGTATCCCCAGTAATAACGTAGTGCGCATTTACGGCGATCACGTGGAGGTGGACGGCGTGCAAAACCAGGCAGGTTGTCCCGCTATGGGCTCAGGAAACTGGGGATTTGCCGACCTGCGCAACTGTAGCCCCGACGCTGTCGGTAGCAGCACCATTCGGGACTGGCTAGCCACCGGCTTTCCGGGAAGCGTCAACGTGGGCGAGTGCTACAGCAGCAGCCCCGGTAACTTTATTTCCAGTGCCAGCAACGAATTGGATAAACTCATCAGCAACGGCACCCTGTTTCCGTTGCCACTGTATGACAGCTGGTCCGGGGGCGGTTCCAATACATCCGTGAACGTCAGCGGCTTTGTTGGCTTCAAAATCACGGGCTACAAAGCCAATGGCTCTGCCGCCAGCCGCTATATTGAAGGCCGCTTTGATCGTTTCACCTGTAAAAGCGGATGCACCACCGGAAACAGTAACAATGGCGGCACCTCCACCCCCGGCGGCTCTGTGGTCAAAATTCGTCTGGCGGCCCTGTAAAAATCTATCCGGCCACGATCCGCCGACAAGGACTCACGATAATCACTCACACCATGAAAACCGCCGTAAAACAACCGGATGAGCCGGATAAAAACGATCCTGCTGACCTGACTGGTGAGCCTTATTGGCTGCGGCGGCAAGTCACCCGGTACAGGGCTTTGGCCACCGGCACCCCATCCAGGATGTATTCAGCCATCAGCTCCCCTTCCAGGGTCTGCTCATCCATGTAGGAAACCATCAAGGTCTCTTCCCGCTTCCACAGGTTGTTGGTTTCATACTGATAGCTGGTGTTGATCAGGGCCATGGGGCCGTAAATGCGGGAGGGGCGCTCGGAAATGCGGAACAACCGCACCCGCTCCGGCTCGATGTTGATGCCAAAGTTATCGTAGACCACCTCCACCAGGGTGCCCGACTCCATCCAGTCGCCACAGAACTTGTCCGCGTCAAAGGCGGCCCGCATGGCCTGGATTTTTTCATCCCTTTGCTTGAGTTGCAGCTGCAAATCATCATTGTGCATTTTCTGGCGCAGAATCTCTTCCTGCTTGTACTGGCTGAGCTTTTCAGCGTCAATCAACTGCTTTTGCAAGCGGGCCTTGTCATCCAGTAATTTAAATTTCTCGTTTTCGTTAAAGGTTTCACGCAGGGTCTGGATTTGCAGGGTCAAATCCCGCACTTTCTTGTGAAACAGGCTATTGGCGCTGTACAAGTGAGAGTTGAGTTTCTCGGTTTCCAGCAGCTTTTTGTAAAGCTGATCCTTCTCCTTGTTCAGCTTCTGTACCAGATTGACCACGTTGGCAGCCCCTCCGGCGGCGGAAGCGCCCGGCAGGTTGGGCCGCTTGGGAATGGAAGCGTGGGGCGATTTCTGGATCACCTTGGCAGTGGCCGGACTACTGGTGGACGATGTCGCGTCGGCACTCGAAACCGCCGCCGATTGAAGTGACGGCTGCGACGGCTGCACCGGGGCCGTGACCACCGGACGCGTCTCCCGGGGCTTGGAATTCTCCAGAGGTGGCAAACTGATCAGCTGCCGAATCTCTTCAATGGTTCGGCCCAGGGCAATGTGTTTTTTAATGTTCTTGAACAGGTTGACGTGGTGGGGACTGTACTGCTTGCGAGCGTACTCATCCACCGGAATTTCCAGGCTCAGTTCCCGTTCCCAGGTCAACAGGTCACCCTCATGTATATCGTATTTTCGCAACGACTCTAAAGCGGTATCAACGGTGTACAATCTGGTGTCCCCTATATGTTCCTGGCATCCCACAGCTCCTATTATATCGGAGCTGTTCAGCCTGTAAATATTACACTTGTCATATCCTCTAAATGAAGGAGCCCAAAGCCTGGCTAGGTGTTTGGGTTCAGGAATGTGTTGTAGATATCATTCCCCAAAATAAACACAATGAGGGCCAACAACCCCATAAAGCCAACCTGGGTAAAGCGTTCCCGCAATTCCTGTTTGACCGGCGAGCCCTTCAGGGCCTCAATCAGCAGAAAAAAGATGTGACCGCCGTCCAAAGCCGGGATCGGTAAAAGGTTCATCACCGCCAAAATGGTGCTGATAATGGCGGTCAGCATCAGACCGGTTTGTACTCCGTTCTGATCGATCATGCTGGCGCCCTCTTTCACGATGCGAATGGGGCCTGCCAGTTCCTTCAAAGGCATTTGCCCGGTAAATAACTTGCCAAAGGCCTCAAACTGTTTACTAATCACATTCCCCAGAAAACGCGTGGTCTTGCCAGCGCCCTCAAGAGGGCCATTAACGGCGTCATAGCGCTGCACTGCAGCCAACTGGATCCCGATAGCCCCCTTATCGTTGGGAGTGACGGTCAACAGCACCGGCTTGTGATTGCGCAGGACTTCCACCTGAATGCTCTGGGTCGCCTGCTGCTTGAACAGCCCTTTCACATTCAGCACCATGGCGGGATAGTCCTTGCCCTCAATGGCCATGTTCTGGATTTTTGTCAACTCATCGCCTTTTTTAAAACCAGCCACAGCTGCCGGGGCGCTCTCACTGGTCACACCGGCCACCAAGACTTTTCGCTCGGCTTCGCCGCTGGGGTATCCCCAGTTCATAAACACAAAAAACATCAGCAACCAGCCCAGAATGGCGTTCACCGTCACCCCGGCCACCATGACCGCAAAGCGGGACAAAAGGGGCTGGTTCTCAAACCGCTGCGGGGAATCGGGCGGCAACGGATTCTCCGGGTCATCGTCGGGAAAAGAGACATAGCCCCCAAACAGGCAGGCGTGAATGCAGTATTCCACTTCCCCGATTTTTTTAGACCACAGGGTGGGGCCAAAGGGCAAGCCGAAACCGAAGCGCTCCACCTTGATGCCACACTTGCGGGCCACGAAAAAATGTCCCATCTCATGGGCGATAATCAACACGCTGATAAAAATCAACATGGTCAGGATGGAGCCGATCTTGGACAGATCCGGGATAGCCATTAAATCGTACATGGACTGTAGGGGCCTCTTCTTTTCAAATCAGAACCTTTGTTCTAGCCCGTATTCAAGCCAGAACCTCGTCGTACCTGGAGCCTGACGGGGACAAAACACCCTGGGGCATCTGCCCGTCCTTCCAGGCGCTCCAGCAAGCAAGCAAGCCAGCAGGAAGGATTGACGGACTGGTTCTTATTCTACCAAATTCAAGCGCTGAAATCCCCTTTCAATTCTGTGCGCCTTGCCCATGCAGTCCAAGCGAGGCCAAAAGGCAACTGATATCAAGACGGCTGGGTACCAAGCCCACTCAGGCCAAGAGCAACTAGCCCCCCTTATCCACCACATTTCCCCAACAGGAAATCCACCAGCCAAAAGGCCACCATAAACGAAGCCAGCATTTGAAAAAAACCAGCCCCCCACAACCGGCGCCAAAACCCGGGTTCCCCATGGGGACACTCGGAAAAGCGGGCCAGAAGTTCACGACCCGCTTTTAAGCCACTCTGCAACTGGGCATGGCTGGGGGGCTTGGTGGTAAAGTGTCTCTGCAACCACAAGCCTGCGGGACGCCAATAGGAAAACAGCAGCCAGCCCCAAAACACCGTATAAAGAAAGACCCCCACCGGGTTCAGCCGGGTTGATCCGATATAAAAAGCCAACCCCAGCAGTTGCATCCCTCCCAGCAGCACCAGCAGGTTGGTTCCGCAACGCCGATGCTCCCTGGGTTGCTTTCGAACCACCGCTTCGCTCAGGGGCAAGTCACGCTCCAGGGCATTGATGGTCATGTGTTCGGCGGCATGCAAGCCCGCCAAAGGGCTCAAACGCAACAAGCCCAACAAGGTGGCCAGTAGCAAACCCACTTGCAATAGCGCTTGCTCCTGCCCGGGCAGGCGTAAAACAACCGGAAACAGGGTGACCATGGCACTGTAAGCAATCAGGCCCACCCAATCCATGAGCCGGGCAAGGCCGCCGAACAAGAAGCCGGTGGCCAATAAGCCGGGCCAGCCAGCCCCCACGTTGTAATACCCACTGGTCATGTACACACCCAAAGGCGTGGCCAGTCCCCCGACCCGAGCGGGCCGCAAGGTCTGGTTGGCCAGTCGGGACAACCGCTCCGCACTGGCGCACTGCCCCGTGTAACGGCCTTGACCATCCACCAGCGGCACACACTGCAACGGGATAGTCTCTAACAGCGCGACGACATCACCAATCGATGCCTTCGTCGGTAGACAAGCGATTGCAAAAGCGTCCGGGTCTTGCTGATAAGCCCGGCTCAGCCAATCCTTGGGCAACGCCTCTACATCCAGAAGCTGTTCTCTGGAAAGGCCACCCAGCACCCGTCGCTTTCCGTCCACCAGCACCAAAAAATCACTCAGCGAAAGACATCGCCGCAAATCGGGCAGAGCGGCCTTCAGACGAACAGCGGGCTTGGGCTCCGCGACCACGCTTACGCCCAGACTGCCGTAATGCTGCTTCAAACTGTCCAATGACTCAATATCAAGCGAAAAATGCATGAGAGGCTTTCAATTGGAGTAGGTTGCTCTCATTATAAACCGATATGAAAACGCCCCCATCAGAGCTTGAAAAGGCTCAATGGCAAACCGGGCCACTGTCCGGCCTGCAAAATACGGATTTAGCCGCAAAACACCCTGAGAGTCAGCTGACCTTGAGGTTGGCGTCCGACAACAGGCGGTTCAGGTAGCTCATGTGCCGGGGAGGGCCTTCTAGGCGGACATTAAAGCCCCGGATTTGGTTGTCGTCCGCGTAAATGGGATCAATGGCGTTAATGGCCACCTTCTTAGCCTTCTGCACGTACTTGTTCAAAAGGCCAATTTTATGGGTGACGCGTAAGTTTTCCGTCACCAATAGTTCTTGGGTCGTTGTTTCCATCCGACACACACCTATTGTTATAGAAGGAACAGAGGTTGCAGTACTTTTCTTACGTAAAACAGGAATGGCAGCGGTTATAGGATGATGACTACATTAAACATAGCAGTACATTCCTCTCATCTCCATTATACGGATAGAGGATTTTTTGCGTTTATCCTGTAACAAAATTAAACGCAATTTTACATAACTTTGTACTCACCCAAAGCGGATGCGCAAAGTTGATGTGTCTATTCAATTGTGGATGAATGACGGCTTAGACTTGGCCCACACCGGGCTACCGCCTGCAACTGACCTCAAACTCTCTTGCTGATACGCTCCTTCGATACAAAAATATTTCGACAAACAGGGTAAAACGACCGGGAACCGGGCACACCGCCCCGGTCGATCAGTTCTAAACAGCCAAGGTGGCGTTCAACTTTTCCCAATCCGCCTTGAACTGGCTCATGCCCTTTTCGGTCAGGGGATGATCATACATTTGTCGGATCACTTTAAAGGGAATAGTAGCGATATCGGCACCGGCAGCGGCGGCCTGAGTCACATGCAAGGGGTGACGAATGCTGGCGGCCAATATCTTGCTGGAAAAGCCGTGCTGGCGCATCAAATCAACAGATTCGGCAATCACCTGCATGCCGTCAAAACCGATGTCATCCAGTCGCCCCACAAAGGAGCTGATCAGAGTAGCCCCGGCGTTGGCCGCCAGTAACACCTGATTGGTGGAAAACACCAGGGTCACGTTGGTGTGAATGCCTTCCTGGGAAAACCACTTCACCGCTTTGACGCCTTCCAGGCAAAAGGGAACCTTCACATAGACATTGGAACCCCAGGTGGCAAATTCCTTGCCCTCTTTAATCATCTGCTCAGCGGTCTCCCCGACCACTTCCATACTCACCGGGCCATCAGGCACCAGCTCACAAATTTCCCGGATGACGCTTTTGACGTCGCCACTGCCATTTTTGGCCAGCAGGCTGGGGTTGGTGGTCACCCCGGAGATGACACCCCAGGCGGCGGCCTCTCGAATTTCCTTCAGATCAGCGGTATCAACGAAAAGTTGCATAAGCGGATGGTCATCCTTTGATTAAATGCTAATATCCGATTTTCAATGCCCAGCGGTGCTTTACGCTCAACGAATCCAGACACGAAAAAGCCTGTTGAAACAACTCTAATTCTTGGCAAACCCGGTTTTGGGGCTATCAAGCACAGTTTCCACACGAAGCGAGTAGCATACTACCAGAAAAATCATCTACGACCAAAGGCATCGGTAAAGTTTTTTACACAAGCAAACAGAAGCCAAACCGGCTCATCACCGGCTAAATCCCCGTCAAACGGCCAGCGCCCCCTCGGAATACAATCCACGCTCCCCGCAAGCTCAGGCGTACACACTGGCGCCTCAGGCATTCAGGGGATACCCGATGCCCGTAGGGTAAGGTAAACTGAAAAGACCTTTCGGTTTTAAGAATTCATATTTCCGAAATTCGTAATGCCGAATGACTGACCAGGAACCGGATTGCTTTTTTCTCTTCTATTTAAACTGGCCTAGAATGCGGAGTTTAGTCGAATGACCTATCAGCCCTGCCCTCGTTTGAAGCAAATAGCCACCAGCCTGCTGTTGGGCGTTCTCCTGCTTGGGCATGCCCCGCTGGTCAGCCTGTCTTACGCCCAGGAAACGGGTTCCACCGTGCTGAAGGGAAACGTCATTCAGACCAACAAGCGGAACAACACGCCCACGGTGAACGAGGACGACATCAAGGCCATTCCGCCTGGCAGTACGCTGGATATGGTCATTTCCACTGCCGTCACCACCGGCGTCAGCGTGGAAGGGGATGAGTTTTTCGGGAAAGTCAGCAAGGATTACACCGTGGACGGCAAGGTGGTCATTCCCAAAGGCACCATCGTGCATGGGCTGGTGGAAGAGATGGAAGGCCCCAAGCGGGCTGGCCGCAATGGCTACATCAGCACCAAGTTTGATTACATGATTACCCCGGATGGGCGGGAAATTTCCATTGAGGGCAAGAACACCACCCGGGATTCCAAAGTGAAGGCGGCCGCCAAAGTGGTGGGTCGGGCCTCCGGCTTTACTGCCGTGGGTGGTATTGCCGGTGCCGTTCTGGTACTCAAGTATGGCGGATTGGCGGCGGTGGCTGCCTCCAACGGGTACGCCTTGGCCGGAGGCGCTGCCGTCGGTGGAACCATTGGACTGACTGCCGCCATGTTGACCAAAGGCAAAAACGCCATGATTCAACCTGGCGCTGAAATCCGGGTCAAGCTGGCTGAGGATTTACACCTCCCCACCATGAACATGCCAGATGCCTCCGCTGAAAACTACGCCCTGGAAGGTTTAAAAGTAAAAGTGCTGGGGCTTCGCTTTGACAAAGACCCTTTTGGCGAACCCACAGAAATCAATTTGACGCTGGATGTGACCAATCACACCGAAAATACTTTTTCCACCTTTGAAATCGGGCTGGAGGACGAGTACGGCAACCTGTTCTACCCGTCCCCCTTTGGCGATACCGGGATGTGGTTCAGCAAAATCACGCCCAATACGCACGTCACCAGTAACATTACCTTCAACGTAGACAACATCAAAACGCCGCACAAACTGGTCTTTTTCAAGCAATACAGCCGGGAGCCGCTGGCCAAAATTGCCTTGACCGACGCCATGGTGACCGATAAAAAAAGCGGTCGTGCCAAGAAAACGGAACAAGCGGCCAATCATTAGCCTTGAAATCCAGGCACCGGCTTCTGTAAGATAGATAAAGATCAACCACGCCGAACACTGCAAGCGTTGTTCCCCCTTTGCTTGTAGAACCCGTTGCTTGTAGAAAATGTTTCAGTGTGTAAGATTATTTGAGCATCTTTTGCAAACTCGTCCCTCACTGATTTTTTATTCACTGAAGAGAGCAGAGCGCTGCAAAAGAATGCAGTCTATTTTGGTATTGTCTGTATCACCCACGTGAAACATTATTGAAGGAGAAAGAACTACATATGCCAGTCGCATCCCTACAAGAGTTGCTGGAAGCCGGCGTCCACTTCGGCCACCAGGTACACCGCTGGAACCCCAAAATGAAACCCTACATCTGGGGCGAGCGCAACGGTATTTACATCATTGATTTAACCAAAACCAGCCAACTTCTGGATCAGGCCTATGAGTTCATGAAGAAGTCCGCTGCCCAAGGCAAGAAAATCGTTTTCGTGGGCACCAAGCGCCAGGCATCCGACATCGTGGAAGAAGAATCCACCCGCTGCGGCGCCTACTTCATCAATAAGCGTTGGCTGGGCGGCACCCTGACCAACTTTGAAACCATCCGCACCCGTATTAACAAGCTGCGTGAGCTGGAAGAAATGCGTGACAACGGTCACTTCGAGCGCCTGGGCAAAAAAGAAGTCGCCGTGTTGACCCGCCAGCTAAACAAGCTGGAGCGCTCCCTGGGTGGTATTAAGGAAATGCGCGGCATGCCCGACGTTCTGTTCGTGGTTGACCAGCGTCGTGAGTCCATTGCCGTTCAGGAAGCCACCAAAATCGGTATTCCCATTGTCAGCATGGTGGACACCAACTGCAGCCCCGACAACATCAAGTATGTCATCCCCAGCAACGATGACGCCACCCGCTCCATCCGCCTGATCTGCAAGAAAATGGCCGATGCCATCATCGAAGGCAACGCCAGCCGTGAAGATCACGTGAACAGAATGCGCAGCGGTCAAGCTGGCACTGCCGTCAGTGTTGAGGAAATGTCTGGTGAGCAGGCTGCTGACACCGTAAAAGCCGAAGAACGGGAAGTGGTCGCTGCCGCCAACCAGGAAGGGTAGGTAAGCCAGGCGCTTCCTGGCGCTTGAAGAAACCGCTTTGACATTTCAATCATCAATTTAAAAATTGATTTTAATAATTGATTTTAAAAAAGGAATCAATCCAAAATGGAAATTACAGCATCGCAAGTGAAAGAACTGCGTGAAAAAACCGGGGCTGGCATGATGGATGCCAAAAAGGCGCTGGTGGAAGCAGGCGGCGATATGGACAAGGCCGCGGAAATTCTGCGGCAAAAAGGGATTGCCACCGCTGAAAAGAAAAGTGGCCGTACCGCTGCGGAAGGTCAAGTGGCCTCCCTGATTTCAGCCGATGGCAAAACGGGTGCCATGGTGGAAATCAACTGTGAGACCGACTTTGTGGCCAAAGGCGAGGCCTTCCTGGCCATGGTGGCTGAAGTCAACCAGCAAGTGCTGGAAGACGCACCCGCCTCAGTGGAAGCCCTGTTGTCCCAACCCAGCAAGGCCTTGGCTGGCGGCAGCGTACAACAGTACGTGACCGAAAAAATCGCCGCCATTCGCGAAAACCTGAGCATTCGCCGCTTTGTGCGTTACCAGCGCGAAGGCCACGGGGCCGTTCACTCTTACATTCACACCGGTGGCCGGGTGGGTGTTTTGGTGGAAATCCAGGCCAGCAAAGCTGAAACCGCCGGCACTGAGAGCTTTAAGCAACTGCTGAAAGACGTGGCCATGCAAATCGCCAGTGCCGCGCCGGAGTTTGTGACCCGTGCCGACATTGATCCGGCGATCGTGGAAGAGGAAACCCGGGTGGAAATGGGCAAGGAAGACTTGGCCAACAAGCCCGAAGAAATCCGCCGCAAGATTGTGGATGGCCGTGTTTCCAAGATTCTGGGTCAACGCTGCCTGATTGAGCAACCGTTCGTCAAGGATCCCTCTCAGTCCGTGGATGATGTCATCAAGGCCCGCGCCACTGAACTGGGTGACCCGGAAGTCGCCGTAGTTCGCTTTACCCGGTACGCTCTGGGCGAAGGCATCGAGAAAAAAGAAACCAACTTTGCCGAGGAAGTGGCAGCCGCCGCCCGCGTGTAAAGCCCCTTTTAAAAAGCCCCTCCCCATTTCAGGGAGGGGCTTTTTTCAAAACAACATTCCTATCCCTATTCCCTTTGTCCCTTTTAAAACCAGCGAGTATAACGCCCTATGACCCTGACCGACATTGAGACTTTGACCATGACCCAACCAACCCCTCCCACCCAAGGCATCAAGTACAAGCGTATTCTGCTAAAAATTAGTGGCGAAGCGCTGATGGGCGATCAGGGATTCGGCATTAAACCGGAAGTCATCAGCCTGGTGGCGGACGAGATCGTGGAAGCGGCTTCTCTCGGTTGCGATGTGGCCGTGGTCGTGGGCGGCGGTAATATTTTCCGGGGGGTACAGAACTCCACCAAGCTGGGCATGGATCGCGCCGCCGCGGATTATGTAGGCATGTTGGCCACCATCATGAACTCGCTAATCTTGCAGGAAACGGTGAAATCCAAGGGCATGCAGGTTCGGGTGATGAGCGCCATTGGCATGGATCGCATCGCGGAGCCTTATATTCGCCTCAAAGCGGTTCGTCACCTGGAAAAAGGCCGAGTGGTCATTTTTGCGGGCGGTACCGGCAACCCCTTCTTCTCCACCGATACCACTTCCGCACTGCGGGCCGCTGAAATTGGCGCTGATGTCATTATGATGGCCAAAAACGGGGTGGATGGCGTTTATGACAAAGACCCCAAAACCAACCCGGACGCGGTCAAGTTTGACACCCTGACTTACGATGATGTCCTGATGAAAGACCTGAAGGTCATGGATCAGACCGCAGTCACCTTGTGCAAGGAAACCAAACTGCCCATTCTGGTTTTTGACTTCAACCAGCAAGGAGCCATCAGCCAGATTTTGCAAGGCGAAAAAATCGGCACCTACATTGGCGGGACGCACTAGTTCCCTATTCCGGGTTCATCTCCAGGTACCTGTCGTAAGCCTTGCGTCCTTCCTCACGTAAGGCATCCGCGGCCAGGGCTAGTCCTTTGCGCTCATACGCCAAGGCCCACTCAAAAAATCGCTTGGCCTCTAAAAGCTCATCAGAAAAGAAATTACCACTGTTGTAGGCCAAATCATTGATGTCAACCACCATGGGCTCAACACCTCGCTAAAACAATATAGAGACGCAATCGCAGCGGAATTGAAAAACAAGCATCGACACTGTGACTAACTATGGCCAGATGTGTCAATGCTTGTTTTATTTTAGCTCAAGTACAATAATTTGAAAACGCCCTATCCATTACCAATCCAAAAGATATAACACCCCACCTCAGCACTGAGCATTTCATACGCATTGATCAATACGAATCTATTAAATGTTTTTATTACGTAAAATCATTTTTAATTTTTATTTAATCGCGCATGAGAGGAAGAGAATCATATGTCAGTGAATGGCCCATTAAATAGCAATACGTTTACTTCCCCATTGTTTGAAGTTCTAAACAACATCAGAAGAGGAAGTTTTATTGATCAACTGGAAAGTACGCTCCCAGGAACCAGGGATGGCAGAGTGAACAAAGCCGAATCCCAGCAGGCATACGATACACTGTTGGCTCAAGCCGGAGACCAGATTCCACAAGCAATCAAGGACCGTTTTAAGGATGGCCAGGCCTTCGCCGATCAATTCGATCGAATCGATGCCTTGGGCGTCACCGATGGCTATGTAGATGCGCAGGAATTTTCTGAGTTTCTATCTTCAGAAGGCGATACTTCTACGAGTGGAGCATCGGCGGAGGAGCCCCCAAAGCCTGAAGCCTCATCGGCGGAGGAGCCCCCAAAGCCTGGACCTGGTAACAGTGGGGGCAATAATCCAGCTAACAAGCCTAAACCTGCCTCGGGTGATGACTAAACACCCTCTCAAGCAGTCTTTAAACAGCCAAAAGCCGAGTGCGAACGCTCGGCTTTTTAGATGAACGAGATCGCCCCTCTGGATACGCACCGAACCCGGCGCTCACCCGCTGCGGATCGATCGAGGTCTAGACGGCTCACTGAGATGGAAAACGCTGGTCATTGAAGCGTGTTAAATTGAAGAATGTTAAAAAGACTGGCCTTTCTAACGCTAGCCAAAAAACTCGTCCAGCATTTGCTCCCGATAATCCCAGACACGCTCCAGTTGAGAGCGAACCAACAAGGCGGCAAGATCCCCGCCAAGCCCCCCCGGCAGGGCGTAATGAATGACATCCCGAATCTCCACGCCATTGGAAACCGCCTCCATCAACAGTTTGTGCTGCCACAGGGCAAACGGCCCCAGCTTTTGCGTTTCCACAAAGTAAGCCATGGGTTCAACGTGGGTTATTTCAGACACCCAGCGGTACTTCAGCAAGCCAAAGGGCTTCAGTTGATAAATCCTGAGCAGACCGGGGTAAATCTCCCGGCACAGCTCATAGCTTTCATCCCGCAAATGAACCCACTCCGGGGTGATTTGCCCCACGTTGGCTGGGTTGGCGAAAAAGGCCCAGGCCACATCCAGGGGAATGGGCAAGGTCTGGGATCGGATCAGGCAATACACTTTCATTTCCCTATTCTGCCGGATCTTCCGGGAAAGGGCCAGAGGCTTGCCGAAGGCGACTGGCTGGCAAGTCAACTTTTCCAGAATTTTCCAGAATTCCAAAACCTGTGGCAAAAGGCTACCAAGCCAACCCAAGCGGGCCTATAATGGATTTATGGAAAGAACGTATCTGGATCAATGCCTGAAAGACGGTCTGACGGTGCGCTGGCCGGATTCGGCCATGCCCATCCGGGTGTATGTGGCCCCTTTTCGCTGGTACGAAAAATCCAAGCAAAACGAGTCCTACGCCTATAACCAAATGGTGTTCGACGCCTTTGAGCTATGGAGTAAAGTCTCCGAGGGCAGAGTGCGCTTCCAACAAGTAGCCCAGCTGGACGGCTCCCAAATCGATGTCAGTTGGCGCCGGGTGGATCGTAAGTCCCTGGGGCATTGCCAGTACCTGGTTAATCAGCAATCCCTGCTTTATTCGGCGGAAATTAAAATTGGCATTTCCGATGGGCTGGTACACGGGCAATACAATGACATGGATGAGGTCAAGCACACCATTCTGCACGAAATCGCCCATGCCCTGGGACTCATTGGCCACAGCGACGCGGGCGATGACATTATGTACGTGCCGCATCAATATGGGGTTATCAATATTTCCCAACGGGACATTGACACCCTGAAGACCTTGTATAAACTCCCCCCGGCGTTCGATTACCTGGCCGTGGGCCGAAAATTCAAGCTGAAAGAACCCTTTACCCTGCATCAGGTGCTGGATCATCTGGAAGGCCGTAGTGAAGCGGCAGGTAAAAAAATCGACTTCATTCCCCCACCCCCACCGGAAAACCCTGCCGTGCTGCAAAGCCAGCACGATATTTTAAGCCACATGGGCAAATTTCACCTGGCCACCCAAAACATCAAGGTCGATCCGGCGCTTAAAAAAATGTTTATCGCCAAAAAACACAGCCCCCCGCCCCATTAAAAAACATCACATTTCGCAACAAAGCCTTCAGTTATAGGGGAAACTGTCGATTCTGAGATGAGAAGGTGAACTTCTCCTGGCCCAAAACGGAAAGGCTTGCGCATGACTTTAAAAGCCGGACACCGGGGTAACATTTCTGAATACGCCCTGCTACTGGTCTTGGTGGGCGGTGTCTCCATCTATGGGCTCCAGACACTGGGGCCTAACCTCAGTGGGAACTTCAAGCAAGTTGACAATGTGGGAACCTTGAGCTTGTTGGCCCCCTTGAATCAGAAAGGGAGCGCTTCATCAGCAGCCGAAGGGGGAGGGCAACCAACCAACAACATCAACACGCCAATGTCCCCGCCTTCCGTGTTGAGCGATCCATTGCCAGTCGTGGGCACAGAGGGGCAGCCGACCACGGTGGTTGCGGGGAGTCGGGGCAACCGTCGTGGGGTTAACCCACCGACCCAAACCACCCCTGATCAAACACCCCCTGATCAAACCACCCCTTCCGAGCCAAATGATACCACTGAAAATAAAGCCCCCCTAGTCACAACAGCAGATATGAAATAGCCCCGGACAGAAATACGAATGGAGTCTGGTGACCCACCACATTGAGGCCCGGTTAAACCCCGCAATCGGGATTAGGAGAAAATCAACCGGTAAACGCTCACCAATCCGCAACAACATCCTAAAATAAACCAACATTCTAAATTTTACACAGAAAGGTCGCACATGCCGCACCGTTCCTCACAATCGGGTGTCAGTCTAACCGAATATGGCATGGTACTGGCCTGTGTGGCGTGCTTGTGCATCGCAGCGCTGCAAAGTCTGGGCTCTCAAATCAGTGGCAACCTCAATTTTATTACCAAAGAAATCGGCAAAGTCAGCGGTAATTTGGGCACTTCATCTCCCCCAAGCACCCCGGTCAATCCTCCCAATTTAGATGTGGGGATCAATGGAACGGGTATGAGCCCCTACCCGAATGGTGGCATTGCCGGTTCCGTAGCGGGTGTTGACAAGAATAATCCTCCGGGAGGCGTCGACGATACCGTGAGGGTTGGAACTGGCAAGCCTCCGACAGGAACGAATAACGGGTCTTCTAATCAAGCCCCACCTTAATTTGATAACCAGCAACATATATACATATATATATATATGTATATATATATGTATATATGTATAATGAACATCCTTGAATTTACCTTCCCCTGTACACCCCCCATTGAGCCCTACAAGAAGGAAAACCGCATGTCCCATCATGCCGCAAAATCCGGGGTCAGTCTGGCCGAATACGGCCTGATACTGGCCTGTGTGGCGTGCTTGTGCATCGCAGCGCTGCAAAGTCTGGGCTCTCAAATCAGTGGCAACCTCAATTTTATTTCCAGAGAAATCAGTAAAATCAGCGGCACTTTGGGCGCCACCAGTTCACCCCCGGGGCTCCCCTCCTCTCCAGGGGGTAGTTCGTCTCCCCCAAGCCCCCCGGCCAACCCTCCCAATTTAGATGTGGGGATCAATGGAACGGGTATGAGCCCCTATCCAAATGAGGGCATTGCCGGTTCAGTGGCTGGTGTCGGCGATAAGAGTCCTGTAGCAGCAACTAACAGACCCCCTAATCGACCCAAGCCTTAATCTGGTGTATAAAAACCGAACCCGAACGCTTGACCGTTAAGCCCAAGCAAGACCTGGCGGAAAGCTCACCCTGATGCATGGGTGGCCACTTAAACTCGGAATCTCGCTGAATTGGCGTCTAGCCTACAGGCTAGCCATTCAAAATATTGCGGGCAATCACGATGCGCTGAATTTCAGAGGTGCCCTCCCCGATTTCGCACAGCTTGGCATCCCGCAAGTACCGCTCCACCGGGAAGTCCTTGGTATAGCCATAACCACCATGAATCTGGATAGCCGCGTTGGCCGCCCGGGAAGCCACCTCCGAAGCGTACAACTTGGCCATGCTGGCCTCCTTGGTAAAGGGCAATCCAGCCAGCTTTAAGCGCCCGGCATTGTACACCAGCAGGCGGGCCGCCTCAATTTCCACGGCCATGTTGGCCAGCATAAACTGAATGGCCTGAAACTCGGCAATGGCCTTGCCAAACTGCTTACGCTCCTTGGCGTAGCGCAAGGCTTTATCCAGAGCCCCCTGGGCAATGCCTACGGCCAGCGCCCCAATGGAAATGCGTCCATTGTCCAGGGTTTGCATAAAGTACTTAAACCCCTTGCCCTCTTCGCCCAGCAGGTTTTCCGCCGGAATTTGGGCGTTATCGAATTGCAGCGTCCCCCAGTCGGAACCTCGCATGCCCAGCTTCTCATCCTTGGCTCCCAGGGAAAAACCCGGGGTGTCCTTCTCAAAGATAAAGGCGCTAATCCCTTTGGTGCCCACCCCTTTTTCAGTCACAGCGGTGGCAATGAACGTTTGGGCGTAATTAGCGTTGGTAATAAAAATTTTGGTGCCATTCAGCACATACTGATCGCCCTGTTTGACAGCCGTGGTTTCCGTCCCCCCGGAATCCGACCCGGCGTTGGGTTCCGTCAGGCCATAAGCGCCCAAGCGCTTCCCGGAACACAGATCGGGCAAATACTTTTGCTTCTGGGCCTCGTTCCCAAACAGGTAAATGGGCATCACGACCAGAGAGGTATGCGCCGCCACGCCCAAAGCTGTGGACGCGCACACTCGGGCCAATTCCTCAACGGCAATAGCATAACTAAGGTAATCGGCCCCGGCCCCGCCGTACTGTTCCTCCACCGGCAAGCCCAGCAGACCCATTTCAGCCATTTCCTGAAAGGTTTCCACCGGGAATCGGCAGTTCTTGTCGATTTCTGCGGCACGAGGCTCCACGGTACTGGTGGCATAGTCCCGAACCATCTCGCGAATCATGCGCTGTTGCTCGGTTAAACCCCATTTGTCCTCACTGACGTCTACGGTAAGGGCCATGCTGCCTCCTTAATCCTTCACTCCCGCCCAAGCGAAACAGGCGGACGATTCATAAAACGGTTCATAAAACGAGTCAAAAATGCTTGCTGTGGTCAGCCCCGCGCTCATTGAGCAAACCCTAAATTGGATGTCCCTCTATTGTACGTCATTCTGAAGGTCATTTTGAATTCCACAGCCCCCGAATTTCGGCAATTCCAATAAAAAAGACCCCATCCAAACCCGCTTGGCTGGATTCACAGTACCCATCACTCAATGCATTGGATGACTTATACTATACGGACTCAACCGCACAATTCAATGCCCCGGGTTTGCGACATGGGTTCGCGACATCGGTTTGCCAAACGTGAACGCCTTCATTATGCTGAAAGCACACTCCAGAAGGAAAATCGCAACCCCAATAATACCCTCTAAATCACAACCCGTTGATATCCAGTGAATGATGGGACTTCTTGATCATGACCCCAAGCACCTCTCCCGCCCCCTTTCTCAAAACCTTTCCGGTTGGCCCCTTACAGTGCAATTGCACCATTCTTGGCGATACGGTCAGTGGAGAGGCCATTCTGGTGGATCCGGGCGGTAGTCCCGAGCGCATTATGAAAATTTTGAACGAAGCGGGATTGCGCCTCACCCGAATTATCCATACCCACGCCCACTTCGATCACTTTCTGGCCGCCGGACAAATCCATGAGCAAACCGGCGCCCCACTTTGCCTTCACCCGGAGGACAAACCCCTGTGGCAAAATCTGGAAATGCAGTGCAGTCGCTTCAATATTCCCTTTGAGCCAGTCCCCGAACCGCATCACTGGCTGGAGCATCAGGAACCCCTACAAGCGGGCAGCGTGACCGGTCAGGCCCTGTTCACCCCGGGACACACCCCTGGATCCATGAGTTTCTGGTTTGAGGAAAACAATCTACTGATTGCCGGAGACACCCTGTTTAAGGGGGCCATTGGGCGAACGGATCTCTGGGGGGGCGATTACCCGACCATTGAGCGTTCCATCCAGTCGCAACTGTACACCTTAAACGAAACCGCCACGGTGATTACCGGCCATGGCCCTTCCACCGTGCTGGGCGATGAAATGCGCCACAACCCCTACGTGCGGGCCGTTCGCAAATAACAAGTTCCCCTTCCGCATTTTTCGAGCTGGCGTCAATCCTTTAGACTGGATTCCCACTGTCGTGGGAATGACCAATCGCACAGTCGGGGATCATTCCGAAAAAGCAGTCAGCGGCTAATTTTGATGAATGGGTAATGTCACGATAAACGTGGTGCCCACCCCCACCTGGCTGTGCGCGGTGACCTGACCGTGATGACGATCCACGATTTTTTTGACAATGGCCAGTCCCAACCCGGAGCCGCCCCCGTACTCCTGCTCTCCGTGCAAACGCTCAAACAGGGTGAAAATACGATCCAGATACTTTTCATCAAAGCCAATCCCGTTATCCTGCACCCGAATCTCACAGCGATCATCGGTCGTGGCCAGCGCAGAAACCTCTATCTCCGGTGGAACGCCCGGTCGATGAAACTTGAGCGCGTTGCCAATCAGGTTTTGCAGGACTTGCTGCATTTGCACACCGTCGGCGTCAATAGTTATCATTGGCCCCAACTTGACTGTCCCGGCGTTTTCCCGGATCAGCCCCTCTAAATCGGAAACCACCTCTTCGGCCACCTGCCTCAAGTCCACCGGCACAAAGGGCTTTCCCTTTCGACTGATTCGAGACAAGGCCAGCAAATCGTTAATCAGGGCCTGCATTTTTGCGCTCGCTCGCTGCATGCGGTTCAGATAGTCCAGACTTTCATCATCCAGCCGATCGGCCAAAGACGTCTTTAAATAGTCCCCAAATAACATAACCTTGCGCAACGGGGCCTGTAAATCGTGAGAGGCAACCGTGGCGAACTGCTCTAGCTCCTTGTTACTGAATTCCAGGCGGGCGGCGTAATTTTTCAGGGCCTGCTCGCTCAGTTTGAGTTCCCGGGTCAATCGATCCCGCAGGGCTTCACTGCGAACCGCCAGAATCAGGTTGGCGCAAGCCGCCAGGTACGGAGCCAGGGTATCAGCCAGATCCGCCGAATAACCCTGCGGACGGTTGGCCAGACCCACCAAGCCAATCAACTGCTCTCCCTTGAAGATGGGAAGGCCCATAAAGGCATTGAGCGGGGGATGGCCGGTCGGTAAGCCACCCCGCCGCAGGTCATGGGCTGGATCATTGGAAATCACAGCTTGCCCTGTGACCATGACCGCGCCAAACAGCGTTTTGAGATTATGGAATTCCATGCCATTTTCCAGACTTTGCTGATAGAGACGATTGGTCTCCTCATTCCAGGAAATATCGGTCAAAAAGTCGGTTTTAAGGTAAGGCTGCCCTTCAGAATCGGTAAAAACCTCTCCGATAAACCCGTATTCACTGTTGGTGTGCTCCAGCAAGCGGTTCAGCAAGTTTTTAAACACCTGCCGGTTATCCTGCGTCCCAATAAACTGGTTTTGCGCGTCACTGATGATGTGTATCAGGTTATAACTTTTTTCCAGCTCCTCAAGGACTTTCTGCTCCTGCTGGTGCAAGTCCAGCTGATAAAACACCAGCCCCATATAATTGGCCACATCCTGGAGTGCTATCAGATCATCGTCTGACCAGAAATTGGAGAGGGAGCAATGTTGGATGTTCAAAGCGCCGTAGACCTTGCCCAAATAACGCACTGGCAAGCGAAAGTAGGATCGAATGTGATACCGCTCCTGCAAAAGGAATTTCAACTCGGACAAGGCTGGGTCGGCCTGTTCCGCGGGCACGGAGGCTTCGTTTAAACACTGGGCCATCACGTCCAAGAATTCTTCAACAGACGTAATGGCCGTGGGGAAGGCTTTCAGGCAGTCAGCGAGATACAGCGTCGTCAATTCCGCTAATGCCGGTGAAAAATCGGAAACCATGAATGGCAAAATCCCCTCAGACGTTCGATACTGATAGGATATCTCCATCGAGGTGCCAACACCCTCGGGGTGAGGCTTATAGTAAACCATCAGAGCCCGGTCGGCTTGCATTTGCTGGCCAACCAGACGAATGGCCTGATCAATGACCCAGTGTATGTCTCGGGCCTGGGAAGCCAACTCCAGAATGTTTCGGTTCAGCCGTTCCCGCTCCAGATTTTTTTGCAAATCGCGCTGGGCCTGCTTTTGCTGGGAAATATCCATAATCAGCACCACTGAGGAATGGGTATCCCCATCCCCCAATGTGGCGACGGTGACAAGGGCATCCATACGGCTACCGTCTTTACGGAAATATTGCTTCTCGAATGCCCGGTATATGCCGGTTTTCTTTAATTGTGTCACCATATCATGGCTGAAATCCATGTACTCTGGTGGCGTAATGCTCCACATATTCAGGCCCTTGGCGAGATCATCCCGATTAAAACCGGTCATTTGCTCAAAGGCCTGGTTAAAATCCAGAATCTGGCCATCCATTTGGGTGTATAAAATCCCAATCAAATTGGCGTCCATAATCCGCTGCATGCGTAAGCTGGATTGACGCTCCTCGGTGGCGTCAATGGCCAGTGTAATGTAGCCCATAAACTGACCATCCGGCTGAAAGCGAGGAACAACGTTGTTTCGGAGGAAACGAACGGCGCCATCCGGTCGAACCGCCCGATATTCAAACGTAAAGGACTGCTGCCTGGGGATGGCGGCGTTGTAAAATTCCTTCACAGTTGGCAGTTCTGAAGGATGAACAAAGCGCATCCAACCTTTCTCAACCAGCTCCTGAGAAGATTCGTTGGCGAACTCCTGACAAGTCCGGTTGTAGTAAAAAGCCTCTCCATGCGTGTCGGTCAGAACAATAAAAGCGGGGGTGGCGTCCGCAAGAATCTGAAAGCGGGCCTCACTCTCGATAATCTGCTGACTCGCTTCCCTTAATTCGGTGATATCTGAAACCAAACCCACCACGCGCGGCAGGCCCCCATCCCGTCTGGGTATCACGCTGGCCCGGACATACAACAAACGATAGGAGCCGTTTGCATGCCGCATACGCATTTCAAATTCATACAACTTTTGTTCAGTGAGGCTAACCTGAACAAAAGAGCGTAAAAACGGCACGTCATCCGGGTGATACAACAACGCCACATCCTCAAGGCGTAAGGCGTTTTGTTGCTTTTCCAAACCCAGCATGTCGTAGAGGCGATCATTCCAGTAGACTTCGTTGGTTCTCAAATCCCATTCCCAAATCCCGTCTCGGCTGGCCGCCATCATCAGCCGCATCCGATTATCCACCTCCAGGACCTCGGTGGCCAGGGTTTTTCGTTCAATCAAAATGCCCAATAAATTGCCGAGGGTCTGCAAAAAGGTCAAATCCGCATGATCAAACACCCGCGCTTCGTGGCTCGCCACTTCCAGAACACCAAACCCCTTGCCTGCCCCGGCAATCCGAACCGCGACGCCACAGACAAAGCCTTGATAGTCGGGCTGACTGAAATCGGCCTGTTCAGCGTCCAGAGAGGAGGGACAAATAACCACCGAGGCCTGATCGCTGGACATGGCGTAACTGGCCCACTGTCCGAAACCCGAGGGGAGTAGTTCATCCACAGCATAGTGGTTCCACCCCTGAGCGGCTCGCAATACCCAACCCTGGTCATCGGCCAACTCCAGTAAGCGGGCACAGGGCAGGCTCAAGGCCCAACACACATCTTGTGTTACCTGCTCAAACAACGCGGCCAGTGGTAAGGCTTTGGTCGCTTCACCACTCAAACGGTTGTAAACCGATTGAAATCGCCCCTGCGCTTCCAGCTGGCGTCGGAGCGCGGAAACGTCCTCTCCCGGGCAAACGGCAACATCAGGCCCCACTGGGGTGCCAGCTGACTCTGAGTAAAATTCAAATCCCGAATCTGATTGATCGTGCATGGCTTAGATACAAATGGCCTAAAAACAGCCAAAGCCTTATGCTGAAAGACAAAACAGTCGCTATGACAGTATGCGCTAGTTAAGCATAAAGACACTAGCATCTAAATTAGCCAATTCTCTTAAAATACCAACAGGGTCAGTTTTTTTAAATTACCCTGAAGTCCCTGGAGTTCTTATTCAGCGCTGGTATGAGTAAAGCAGAATGCATCTGTCACGCACTAACACTTCTGGTAACGCTCCCTCCCCCTCGATACTAATCAGCGGGGCCAGCAGCGGCATTGGCCTGAGCTGCGCCGCTTTTCTGGCCCGAAAAGGGTACCGGGTCTTTGCGGGTTACCGTAACCCGGCAGACGCCGAAGCGCTGAGGGCCAATCATCCCGGCATCGTCCCGGTGCCTCTAGAGCTAGACAGCCAAAGCAGCATTCAAAACGCGCTTGATCTCATCACGGGGCAATTAAAGGGGGCTGGCCTGGCCGGACTCGTGAACAATGCGGGTGTGGTTATCAGTGGCCCACTGGAATTTGTGTCACTGCCGGATTGGCGACACCAGATGGAAGTGAATCTGATCGGCCCAGTGGCCTTGACCCAGCACTGTTTACCGTTACTTCGCCAAAGCCAGGGGCGGATCATCAACATTGGCTCAGTGGCCGGCATCATGGCCCTGCCATTCCTCTCACCCTATTGTGTGTCCAAGTCCGGGCTAGCGGTCATTTGCGACGCGCTTCGGCTGGAACTCAGACCCTGGGGAATTCAGGTGGCCCTGATTGAGCCCGGTAATATCAAGACCCCCATCTGGGAAAAATCCTTGAGTGCGGCCAAAACGGCAGAAGAACATTACCCACACCATTACAGCGATTTATACGGGCAAGTGATGAAAAAGGTGAAAAACGCCTCCCAAAAAGCCGCTGCCCAAAGCATGGAGGCCGAAGTGGTAGCCAAGGCGGTCTATCATGCCCTTAGCGCCCCTCGGGCCAAAACACGATACCCTCTGGGTGTTTCGGTACAGCTGCGCCGATTGCTGGCCAGGTGCCCCGACCCTCTGCGTGATTGGCTCATCGCCTGGCAATTATCGCTTTAAGCAAGCGACTGTCTGTTGTAAACGCAACGCCACCTGAACTTACAGCTTGTGAGGAGTGAAAAAGCGATTCAGAATGGGGATTAGCCGATCGGGGAAACGCTCGTCATCGTGTGGGGCAACCACAATGCGGGAGCAAAACTGCGGGGAACTCAACCGATTCAGGGTGCCACAGCGGGCCAACTCGGGTACCAGAATGTTTTGCACGGCCACCACATTCACCCGACGGCCCAAAGCGTAACCCACCTCAAAGGCGGTCAAAGGGTCAAATTCCTCGCCATAGTAGATGGCAATCATCAGGTTGGCCCGATTAATGGCATCCAGGCACGCTTCGGTGTACAAAATATCCAGATCTTCTTCGGTGTTACCGGTCAAAGAAAGATCAGCCGCCGGCTGCCAATGCTCCAGAGCCCCGTTTTCAGCCAACTCGGGCCGTATTTCCTCCGGCATAAACAGAGGATAGTTGTAGGAACGCACCAGCTTAGCCACCCGCTGGTTGAAGGCGCGTTGCTCCGGGGTGTCAAACGGGGCGGCAAGGTAAACCAATTCAGTGGAACTTAACATAGCGATTAGTCTAGCGGAAAGCCGGCCCCTTGAAAATGCGCTGGGTCATTTCACAGCCAACCCCGAAATCTGAAACAATCGAAAATTCAAAATCGGAATCAGGCAATTCTCAATATTTGATTGTTTTTATTAAAAAGTAGGCTGTACTTGGGTAGGAATAACGTGTGTGAGAGCAATACGAACCATTGCGTGGAATCTAAACATTCGCCTGAATGCGTTGGTGGGCTGCGAACGCACGGTTAAGCCAAACCCCAAGACCATTTCATTGAAGTCATTAAGGTACATTACGTGTGTGTGACGGCGTGGGAGGATGTGGACTGATGCAACAACAAACAAGAGGACGGCAAGCTCAAACTTCTGGAAACCCTTACTTGCAAGTGGTGGCCAAAGCGCCGCCAAGGCCGAAGCAATCACTTTCGTATGCTTCATTCGCCATTAATTACCGCAACCGTTCCACACCGGCCATCTTGCACGATCTGGTGCAGATGGTGGGCTATCAGGCCAAGTCCCTGCTGAAATAAAGCAGGCTAAAGGCGACTCGGGATCGGCCATTGGGGATAGTCTGTGGGGTAAGGTGTCAGGTTTCAAACGTTAAGGGCTGTGCTGACCAAGCACGGCCCTTATGCTAGGATGTTGGCGTTTTCGTTTTACTATTCGCGCTTTTTTATACTTCGCGCTTTGCCGTCCCATCTTGCTATCAATCGTGTACCCAAAGGAGTTTTCCATGTCCCCCTCGTCCAGCCAAACCGTGCAGAGTGCTTGCGGCATGTCTCTCTCATCCGACGTCTCACCCAAAGTGGTGATTGGCATGATTGGCCTGGGTACCGTGGGCTCCGGCGTGTTCAAAATTTTCAGGGATCAACCCGAGATCTTTTTCCAGAAGATTGCGGTGAAAGACGCCAGCAAGACCCGCAACATCGACGATCTGGATGTGGAACTGCTGTCCCAAGACCCCTATGCGGTGGTCAATGATTCGGAAACGCAAGTGATTGTGGAACTGATGGGCGGGGCGGAGCTGGCCAAGGATCTGGTGGAAGCCGCCATCAAAAATGGCAAGCACGTGGTCACCGCCAACAAAGAGCTGATTGCCAAGCACGGCCCGGAATTGTTTGAACTGGCCCGCCAGCACAACGTGCGCATTTTATTTGAAGGGGCCGTGGCCGGGGGCATTCCCATCATCATGCCGCTCAAGCTCTCGCTGGGAGCCAACCGCATCCAGGAAATCGCCGGTATTTTAAACGGCACCACCAACTACATCCTGACCAAAATGACTCAGGAAGGCTGGAGCTTTGAACAGGCCCTGCAAGAAGCCCAAGCCAAAGGTTTTGCCGAAGCTGACCCCACCAATGACGTGGAAGGCTTTGATGTGGGCTATAAAATCTCGGTGTTATCACTGATTGCCTTCAAGCAAGTGGTAGATCCCCTGGCCATCCACCGGGAAGGCATAACCCACATTACTGCCGAAGACATTGAAAACGCCCGGGAGCTGGGCTATGTCATCAAGCTGATTGGCCTGGCAAAGATGGCCGACGATGGCCGCCTGGACATTCGGGTGCATCCCATGCTCATTCCCAACCACCACCCGCTGTCTAACGTGCAAAATGAGTTCAACGCCATCTTCGTGAAAGGGGATGCCGTGGGTGATGTGATGTTCTACGGTCGGGGCGCCGGTGAAATGCCTACCGCCAGCGCCGTGGCCGCCGATATTCTGGCCATTGCCACCGGCCTGCTGAAAGGCAACGAACCGATCCCCTCAATGATTATCGATCCGGCCATTCCGGCCCGACTGCAACCCGTGGGGGAAACGGTGAACAAGTACTATCTGCGCCTGAACACCAAGGACAAGCCCAAAGTCATCGGGCATTTGGGCAACGCTTGCGGCGACGCCGGGGTTTCCCTGGAATCGGTTATGCAAAAGGGCATCAATCCCGACGGAACAGCATCCATTGTGCTGCTCACCCAGGCCGTGCGGGAAGATCAGATGAACCGGGCCCTCTCAGCTATTCGGGAGCAGGAAAGCACCAGTGAAATCGGCTGCCTGTTGAGGGTTCTGTAATGGCTGGCATATTAGAGCGTTACCGCAATTTTTACGATTTCCCCGCCGATTTTCCCATCATCAGCCTGAACGAGGGCAATACTCCCCTCATTCCCGCCCCTAAAATCGCGGCGGAAGTCAGTCGCTTATCCGGCCAGCCGGGTATACAGGTCTTCCTGAAGTTTGAAGGGCTGAACCCCACTGGTAGCTTTAAAGATCGGGGCATGACCTATGCCGTGTCCCAAGCGGTGGCCGACGGGCATACTCACATTATTTGCGCCAGCACTGGGAATACCAGCGCCGCGGCGGCGGCCTACGGCGCTCGGGCGGGCTTGAAGACCCTGATCATTCTGCCCGGTGGCAAAGTGGCCTTGGGTAAGCTGTCTCAGGCCATTATGTACGGGGCGGCCATTGTGGAAATTGACGGCAACTTCGATCAGGCCCTCGACATCGTGCGGGCCTTGGGCGAAACCGGCAAAGTGTGCGTGGTGAATTCCATCAACCCTTACCGTTTGCAAGGGCAAAAAACCGGCGCTTTCGAACTGTGCGACAGTTTGGGAGAGGCCCCTGATGATCTGTACATCCCGGTGGGCAACGCTGGCAACATTTCGGCCTACTGGATGGGCTTTAAAGAATACGCGGAGAAAGGCCTTTCCAGCAAACGCCCCCGCATGTGCGGTTATCAAGCGGCCGGGGCCGCCCCCATTATGCATGGGCACAAAATTGAAAAGCCGGAAACGCTGGCCACGGCCATTCGCATTGGCAACCCGGCCAGCTGGCAATTGGCCGAAGCGGCCCGGGATGAATCCGGGGGGCGGATTGATTGCGTGACGGATCCGCAGATTATAGCCGCTTATCAGTTTTTGGCCAGTCAGGAAGGGGTGCTGTGCGAACCCTCCAGTGCGGCCAGCGTGGCAGGCTTGTTGAAGGCCGCCACGTTATCGCAAGTGCAGGCCCATAGCACCATTGTATGCGTATTGACCGGCAATGGCCTGAAGGATCCCGACTCCGCCATTCAGTACGGCCAACCCCAACGGGCGCAACTGCCCGCCGATTCCGATCAGGTGGCCGTTTTTTTCGGGCTGTAGGCGGTCTATCAACCGAATCCTCGAAAAGCGGTTCCTACTCCTGATAATCTCGGATACGCTGGCGGGTCTTTTCAATCAGGCAACTATAATGGGCAATGTCTGGATGATTGCCGCCCGCCCGAAACGCCTGGCGACGTTGACACTCCGCATCCCGGTATTGCCGCCAGCGCTGCGTACTGAGCGCCAGACTCGGGGCGGCTTTTACTTTAGGCCAACGGGCGTCTACCTGTTTGGCCTGCGTTTGGGCCGCTTGCACCAGCCTGCTCAAGGCGGCTTCATCGGCCGCCAAAGTAGATTTCAAACAGGGCACAGCCTCCCCAATGGTGGCCCCCTTTGCCGCGCAATGGCTCACCGGGTCTTCAGGCGTATCACAGGCCATGGCCAAGGGCCCCCACACAGCAAACCCTACAGACAGCAATAGCAAGCCTGCCCCTCGCAAGCCCACCGGCTTTTTTGGTAGAGCGGAACAGGGATGATTCATCATGAGCCCCCTCCTTGAAGCATCAGAGCTTCCAACATCAAAACGTCACTGTTTGATTGTAACCGCCCGACTGACTCAGGCTTTAGATTTTGGTAAAGCCATTTCCTGAGTTTTTGTTTAGAAACAGTTTCAGGGGCCAGGCGCGGCGAGGCTTAACTGGGCCCCCTCGGTGTCCACACTCAGATCATTTACAATCATAGGCCAACCTTCAGCCTGAATGAGTCCCTGGAGTTTCTCCAGCAGAAAGGCGTGAATCACGGTGGGATAAAAAATGGCCATGGTGGAGCCGGAACCGCTGATGATCATGCCCAAGGCCCCATCCGCCATCACCAGCCGCTCGATAGCCTCATACTCAGCAATTAGCTGCCGACGATAAGGCTGATGCATGCGGTCGTGCAAACTGGCCCGGAAGGCATCCGGGTCTTCCCGCAACAGGGCATAGGTCAGCACACTGGCTTTGCGCAGGTTGAAAATGGCATCCGCCATGACCACGGAAGTCGGCAAAATGCGGCGAGCCTCCTCGGTCAACACCTCATAATTCGGGCTCACGGTCAACACCCGCCATTCCAAGGGCCAAGGCAAGCGGTAGGGAAGCTCATCATACAACACCACGCCCCCTAACAGGGCGGGAGCCACGTTATCCGGGTGTCCTTCCAGGGTCACCGCCAGCTCGAGCAAATCCAGGGATTCAAACGGCTGATTCAAAAGGTGATTGGCGGCGATGAGGCCAGCCACTACCGCCGTGGAACTACTCCCCAAGCCACGGGCCACCGGGATATCGGCGATAATGCGCACCTGAAGCGGAGGGCGGGACTGGCCCGCCTTTTCAAACAGCCGATCCATGGCCACAAACAACAGGTTTTTACCCACGCCCGAATCACAGCCCACCTGCAAGGCAGAAACATCAGCGGCCCCTTCGGGGGAAAACACTAGACTATCCCGCTCGGCCTGCTGAAACTGGAAGCGATTATACAGGGAAACGGCCATGCCAAAACTATCAAAGCCCGGCCCCAGGTTGGCGATGGTGGCGGGAACGCGAACCGTAAACATCCCGATGAATCCTTATAAGCAGACTGTAATACCGTAGGGCAACAGTCTACCCCAAATAGGCCAAGTATCGGGCATGGCCTTGTTTGCCGAGGAATTTCCGACTCCCGATCAGTTACTACCCGGAACAGTCGGGACTGCCCGTGTGGCTAACCGAGATCAACCATAAATTTTACACACACGGGCAATATAACAAATAGTTAAAAAAACATAATATAGATTCATTGAAACAAGTTTAAACCCTATAGCTCAAACGTACTTTCCACGCTTTACCACTCGTGCCCTTTGCAGTTCATCTGTGAAGGGTTTTTCTTTTTTGAAAATTTCGGATGCTGAGATTTCGGAATGCCACCCGACTATGCCATTTGTCATTCCCATGAATTAAAGGACTGACATTAACCCAATAAATTCCGTGCTGAGACTCTTTTCCGGGATTCCCGCCACCGCGGGAATGACCAAGCGAAGCGTCAAAAACAAGGTAACGTGGAAAGCTACCTAAAATCAGTGTCTCAAAGCGAAACAGACTATCTTGGGATGGTTTTGAAACAAAATTAAAAAGAAGGCTTGGCAAATCTTGGCAGAAGCAGTTCCACGGCTTGTCTGAGCTGTACGCAGTTTTGCAAACGTGATGTGAAGGCAGCCTTACCAAAAAGAATTGCCCTAGCCAAGTGGGGCCCCAATTATAGTCGCCCGGGTGATATTCCTCACCCCAAGTTCCTCATTATCATATTGATATCTACATTGATTGAACCAATAGCTCAAACGTACTTTCCACGCTTTACCACTCGTAGCCCTTCTCCACGAAGGGCTTTTTTATTGGCATGAGGCCGCTTGGCCTTTTATGGGGCTTGAAACTATTAGTCTTGAAACACCACAAACACGGCCAGCACAATTAACGCAAAGCCTGCCACATAGTTCCACTTGAAAGGCTCTTTCAGATAAAAGACCGAAAACAAGGCAAATACGACCAGCGTAATCACTTCCTGCATCACCTTTAATTGAGCGCCGCTAAACTGTCCATAGCCCAGTCGATTGGCGGGCACTTGCAGGCAGTACTCAAAAAAAGCGATGCCCCAACTCACCAGAATGACAATCCACAAGGGCGAACTGCGAAACTTGAGATGCCCGTACCAGGCGAAGGTCATAAACACGTTGGAGAGAATCAGCAGGACAATCGACCCCATTAGCCCGTCACCGTGTGCTGCGGGGAATCACGCCCAAGCCAGGCCGATGGGGCAGGTAAAACCGGCTGCCTTCAAAGACAATGCCCTCATAAGGATCTTCGCCCATTAGCAAGGCCCCGTCCAAATCGCAGTAGTCCACCAGGGGGCTGAGCTGGGCAAAGGCGGTGACCGACAGAGAACTCTCCCCGAAGCCCCCCAGCATGATACGCAAATGATGGGCCCGGGCGGCATGGATCATGCGCAGGGCCTCCGTGAGTCCCCCGGTTTTGGTGTGCTTTAGATTAATGGCATGAAAGTACCGGGCACAGCGCGGTATATCCTGGAGGGTGTGACAACTCTCATCCGCCATCAGGGGGAGGGGACTCTCCGCCTTCAGCCGCTCGTAATCCGCATCGGCGCAGGTCAGCTTGAGGGGCTCTTCCACAAACTCCACATGGTTTTCGCTGAGCAGGGGAGCGATGGCCAGAAAATCCTGTACCTCCCAGGCGGCGTTGGCATCTACCCGGAGTGTCACTTGCGGATGCGGAGCCAGCGCCCGAATGGCTTCAAACAGGGGGGCGTCCTGCGGAGATCCCAATTTGACTTTTAAGACATCGTAGCCACGGGACAGGGCGATTTCGGTTTTCCGCTTCACTGTATCCAGATCGGCAATGCCAATGGTATAGGAGCTTTTGGGGGCCTGGGTCGCATCCAGTCCCCACAGTTTCCACACGGGCAGATTCAGGATTTTCCCCTGTAAATCGTAAAAGGCCTGATCGATGGCCGATTTGGCGGCTAAATTTCCGGGAATTTTCTCAAAGCGAGCCTGCAACTTTTGAATGTCAAAAGGGCTTAAACCGCTCAAAACACCGTCGGCATTTAATTGATCATAAAAGCGGCACACTGAATCGGCATCTTCTCCGTAGAAGCTGGAGGGGACGGATTCCCCTTGTCCACAATAGGATTTTCCCTCATATTCAGCATCAAGGCTCACCACCACTGTGGTGCTTTCCGCGTTAGACTGGCGGGAAATGGTGAAGGTAAACTCATAGGGCAGCGTCAGGCGTTGATAGCGAAGTTGCACGGGAACACATCCTTGTAGTTTTAATCAATGTGGTTTTAATCGATTCAGTAACAGGGCAGTGTAGAAGGGCGAGCCTTTAGGCCAGGGAATCGGCGGTGTTTTGCACCGGAATCACAGCCAGGGCTTCCAACAGGTGTTGCACACCGTGGCGCACCGGATCCGTGGCCGGTAAGCCCGTTTCCAGTCGAATCTGATGCAGATATCGATCGGCGTCCGCTTCAGAAAGGGCGGAGGTGTTGACGGCAATTCCAGCCACCCGGGCCTTCGGTTGTCCGGCGGGTCGCACCCAGCTGGCCGCTGTTTCATAAAGCTGAATCAGTTCCTTGACCGGGGGCATGGTCACCTGCGGATAATTACGGATGTGCGTTTGCCCCGCCTGAGTACACAGGATCATGGCATCGGGGTTGGAGCCATGCAGCAGGGAAAGGGTCACCCCGGAATAAGCCGGATGCAACAGGGAGCCTTGGCCTTCCACAAACAGGGTGTGGAGTTGGCTGGATTTGCTGTCGGCCCTCAGGCTGGCTATTTCATCCTGAAGGCACGTTTCAATGCCACCGGCCATAAAATCCCCAATGACCCGATCCAATGGGACGCCCCGACCGGCGATGAGAATGCCGGTTTGCCCGGTGGCCACAAAGCCGCTGGAGGCGCCGTGCTGTCGGGCTTGAGCCCAGAGTTCCAGAGCGGTGTGCATTTTACCCACCGCGCAATCGGAGCCGACCATGGTAATGACTTTCAACTGTTCCGGGCGGGGCTGCTGCCGGTTGATCTCCTGAAAGCGATGCCGACCGTAAGCCTCTGGATCTCGCACATCCCACAAAATGACCCGGTGCTGCTGGGCCAGACTGACCAAATCGGGTTCCTCTTTCAAGAAAAAATGCAGGCCATTAATAATATGCAAGCCATTTTCAATAGCCTGTTTCAGGATGCCTTTCCAGGCTGCGGGTAGTTGTCCGCCGGGAGGGGCGGTGCCAATCAACAGGGCTTTGGGGCCATGGGTCAGCGCCTCGGGGAGCGTGGCCACAATGGGGGCGTCGCAAGGCAGGCCGGTCGATTCCCGAACGGTCTTTCCGACCTGAGTGCTGTCAATCACGGCGGCAATGGGCCACTGTCCGTACCGGATCACGCCCAGGGCCAGCTTGGACTGGGATTGTCCAAAGCACCCGTCCGACAAGATGACCAAAGGGGTATTGCCGGGGTTGGGAAAAATGGACGCACCGTCCATGGGTTGCCCGTTTAAATTCACCATGCTCAAACTCTCTAGTGGGGGACTTTCTTTCAACGGCCTCAGCTTTTGTTTCTTTTAGTATTCTAGGCCTTTTTTCGCCCCCTGAGAATATTATGTCCCCTCAGCAAAACTTGTAATGAGGATGGTTCTCAAGTGTTCACTCCCGCACCCGTTTGCAGCGAGCGCAAACGCCCTGGAATAAGACACTGTCCCTCCGGGAAAGCCCCTTACCCTCAGCCACCCAACAAGCGCCCTGCTCAATAGCAGACAGGTTAGATGGCAAACCGGCTAGCCGCTGGTGCCCAGACCCGTGGCCACTCCCTCAATACTGGAGACAATTACCCGGTGGTAGGCTTCCAGCATGGGGCTATCGGGCTCATCCACGCCCAGCTGGCGGTACTTGGACAACAAGCGCACCTGAATGTAGTTCAAGGGATCCAGATACGGCTCTTTCAGCTCAATGGAACGCTTCAGAAACTGGGATTCCGGTTCACTCAACAGGGGGCGCCCGCTGATTTCCCGAATCATCCGCAGGGTGAGTTCGTATTCGGTTTCAATATCCTCCAGGATGGCCAGCGTATTGGCTTGATCCTGAGCCAGACTGCAATAATAGCGGGCAATGCTGAGATCGGTTTGCCGCAAGATGATTTCACTATTTTCCAGAATGCTTTTAAGGAAATGCCACTGCTGATAGGTTTGTTGCAGCACCGCCGTATTTTCAGCGGGGTTTTCGGCCACGAACCGGGACAATGCCGTGCCCAGACCATACCAGCCGGGGATAATTTGCCGGGACTGGAACCAGCGGAACACCCAGGGAATGGCCCGTAAATCGCTGACACTCTGGATGTTTCGCCGATGACTGGGTCGGGAGCCGATTTTGACCAGCTCCACTTCTTTCGGGGTCACTTGCTCAAAGTACTCAATAAAGTGCGGATTATCATGCACCAGGCGGTTGTACTTATCCCGTGCGTAAGCCGACAACTGCTCGGCCAGGGCTTCCCAGCGAGCGGCTTGAGGGCTGGAGGCACCGTTGGGTGAGGGCGCTCCCGGCTCGATATTTTTTTGAATGATGGCGTTGAGCAAACTTTCGCACCGGGCCTGAGCCGTTTCCGGCACGTTGTAAAACCGGGATAAGACTTCACCCTGCTCGGTGAGATCCTGCCCGTAACGCACCGTGTGCGGGGGTAACGCCTGAATGGCCCGCTGGGCCGGGCCGCCGCCCCGGCCTAAATTGCCGCCCCGGCCGTGAAAAAATCGCAACTCCACACCCGCTTCTTCGGCCACGGCCCACAAGGCTTGCTGGGCCTTGTAGATACTCCAGTTACTGGTAAAGTAACCGCCATCCTTGTTGCTGTCGGAGTACCCCACCATGATCATCTGCCGGTTTCCCCGGCAAGCGAGATGCGCCCGATATGCGGGGTTGGCGAACACGTCCCGCATAATGCCCACGGCGTTCTGCAAGTCGGGAATGGTCTCAAACAATGGCACAATGTCCATGTGGCTTTCGTAGCGTTCCGCTGCCCCCGGAGCGGTCAGTACCGGGTAGAACAGTCCCTGGGTTTTCATCACCAGCAGGGCCGAATATAGATCCAGCGGAGAGGAGGCCATGGTCAGCACCAGATTCTGGCAGGCGTTGGGGCTAATAAACCGACGGGCCTTGTTGGCGGTATTGAGCATGCCCAGCAGGCGTTGAATGTACTGGCGATCCTGTGGAGAGTAAGGCAGCTCCTCGCTTTCCCAATGCTGGGTATTCACCACCTTGGGAGACAGAATTTCAGTGGCCAAAGCGGCTTCCATTGAGAGGGCCGGATCGATTTTGGCGGCGGTCAGAATGGCTTGAGCCGTCCGGTTAATATGACTGCTTTCTTCCCGCAGATCGATGGAAGCAAAGTGGAAGCCAAAAATGCGCACGGTCTGGCGGAGTTTATCCAGACGCACCTGCACCGAGCGGTGATAGCCTTTTTCCGCCAAACTCTGGCAAACCAGATCAAAATCGGCCAACAACGCCTGACTGCTGGGATAAATAAACGGCGCGCTCAAATCCTGATCCGAGGACAGGAACACATTGCGGTTCAGGGTGCGCTCCAGACGGAGGGCCATTAAATTCAACTTCAACCGATAGGGTTCCCGCTCCATCTGCTCGGGATAATTGCGCACTTCCAGCCGGGCCAGTCGCAGCGCTTCCAGATCATTCAGAATTGACTGTTTCAGGGCCTCATTAATGCCCACCCGGTGCCAGGCGTGACTGATCTGATCCAGCAGGGTCGCCCGCAAGTCGTCTATGTAACGGCGTAAAACAGCTCGATGCTGGCGTAACAAGGCGTCTGAAAAAACGTCCGGGTTCACAAAAGGATTGCCGTCCATATCGCCCCCCACCCAGCTGCCAAGGGTCATCACCGGTTCGGTAGGCGGGGTGGTGGATTCCGGGTAATAAAAGTTGATGGCCTGATGCAATTTTTGATGCACGCTGGGCAAGGTTTCGTACAGGGTGTGCGTCAGGTAGCTTAGCACCCGGCTGATTTCCTCGCTGGGTTCCGGCTTGGTCCACCGGCTGAACTGGGTGGCCCACAAGACCTCAATTTTTTCACTCAGCTGAACCAGCAATTGTTGTTGCTGAAAGGGGGACACATTGGGAGCGTGCATGGCCTGCAAAATGTAGAAAATGTCTTTCTGGTGATGCAGGATGGTCTGTCGCAAAATCTTGGTGGGATGGGCGGTGATGACCAGACGGGCATTGAGCCTGTCTATGGTTGCTTTCAGCTGGGACAAAGGAATTTGGGCGTCACTGGCCTTGCGGATGGCGGCCAGAATCCCTTGCGAGGGCTCCTGATTGGCCGTGTTGAACTTTTCACTCTGATGGAATTCCTCGGCAATACCAGCCAGCAACAGGAACAGGCGAAAGGCGGCCACCGCCTTGTGCAACTGGGCTCTCTGGGACAGATCATCCTTGCCCCGCAACTCATCCTCGATAATGCGATGAATCCGCTCCACCCCGATTTGACCGGATTGACGACGGGCATCCTTGGAACACTGGCGCAGGGTTTCAATAAAACGGTAAAAATCCTCGCCCTCATGCTCGCAAATAATCAGGCCCAACAAAGCCCCCAGCAAACGCACATCGTCGGTCAGGGCATCGCCGGTTTTGGTGGGGACGGCTTTTTCAAAGTTGCCAGAGCTCTCTCCTTCCGGGGCAGGGGACAACGGTAAATTGTCCAGGGTGGGCAATTGCCGCAAGATGCGCAAATATAAATCCCGCTGGGATAGAAAGACTGTGGTTGGATTCTCTAAAATGCCCATAACGGCATCATAACAAAACAGCGGCTCAGTTGAAACTTTCAAACAGACGGAAATGTTATACTTTTATAGAAAAGCATCGGGTTTGAAACGCCTTTGGAACAGTCGTGACTAACCGTGATTAACAAAGGGGGAGGGGTTCACGTGAGCATTGTTCTCAACAAACTGTCCGACTCACCGTCCTTACCGTCCAGCGGGCCCAAAGATTTTCTGGCTTCGATTGTGGTGTTTTTGGTGGCTTTGCCCTTGTGTCTGGGGATTGCCATTGCCTCGGGCGCCCCGCCGATGACCGGGTTAATCACCGGTATTATTGGGGGTATTGTGGTGGGTTGGCTGGCCGGTTCGCCTCTGCAAGTCAGCGGTCCGGCGGCGGGACTGGTGGCCCTGGTGGCAGAGATCATCACCGATTATCAAATGCAGGGCCTGGGCCTGATTCTAATACTGGCCGGTCTCTTACAATCGCTAGCCGGATTTTTGAAATTGGGCCAATGGTTTCGGGCCATCTCTCCGGCGGTCATTGAGGGCATGCTGGCTGGTATCGGGGTTTTAATCGTGGGCAGCCAAATTCACGTGATGCTGGATGTCACCCCGGAAAGCAACGGACTGAGCAATATTTTGTCCATTCCCCAAACCGTTCTCAAAGGCCTGTTTCCAATGGGAAACGCCACTCACCACTGGGCGGCCATGATTGGGGTCATTTCTTTTGTGGTCATTACCCTGTGGAATTTGTTGCCCGCCAGGGTCAAGCTCATTCCGGCCAGCCTGCTGGCGGTGATGGCGGGTGTGATCATCTCCCAGTGGGTGAATTTGCCCATCCGGTACGTGGAATTACCGGGTAGTATTTTGAGCGGACTGACCTTACCCACCCTGGCAAGTATCGGCTTGCTGGCGGATCCCCAGGTGTGGGTCTGGGTTCTGACCATTGCCATTGTGGCCAGCGCCGAAACCATGCTCAGCGTGACCGCCGTGGATCAGATGCAGGATGGGCCCAGAGCCCACTACGACAAGGAGATGATTGCCCAGGGCGTTGGCAACACCTTGTGTGGACTGGTGGGGGCTTTACCCATGACCGGGGTGATCGTGCGCAGTTCGGCTAATGTGCATGCCGGCGCCCAGACCCGGTTGTCAGCCATATTACATGGCGTTTGGTTACTGGGGCTGGTCAGTTTTTTTCCCCACCTGCTGGAATTGATCCCGACGGCCAGCCTGGCCGCCATTCTGGTTTACACCGGCCTGCGCCTGATCAGCGTCACCGCCATTCGTCGCCTGTGGGGCATCGCTAAAAGCGAAATACTGATCTACGGCGTTACCCTGGTCATGGTGGTGGGCACGAATCTGCTGGAAGGCGTCATCGCTGGCTCTCTGATAGCCATTCTCAAGCTGCTATACGTCTTGTCCGACCTGAAAGGCAATTCCGTGGAGAACGAGGACGGCAGCGTGAATGTGTACCTGAAAGGAAGCGCCACCTTCCTGAGCCTGCCCAAACTGGTCACCATCCTGGAGCAACAGCCCAAGGGACGACAATTAACCATTTACATTGATGAGTTGAACTATTTTGATCACTCCTGCATGGACGCTTTGGAAAGCCTGGAACATCAGTACAATCTTTCCGGCGGCACCCTGAGCGTGGAATGGCAGGCCTTGCAGGACAAGTTGCCCGGCAAAAAGCAGGTCTACGCCAAAGGGGCTTCACACCACCACCATTAAAAAAAGGTAAGGTTACCCTCACAACCCATTTGTAAAACTGCGTGCAGCTCAAACTAATAGAGAGCGCTTATGGCAAGTATGCCAGGCATTCTTTTTGAACTCGCTTTACTCAAACAGTTACAAACACGTTGTGAGGGCAGCCTCACCTAAAATAAAAGCGAAAATTCCTCAAGATTAACTTGCTCAGACGACCTTGCCCAGACTGTCCTGAAGCAAAGCATCCAGTTCCCGAATATAAGCCTGCTTGACATCCAGTGGCAAGAAGCTCGCCTCAAAGCTGTTTTTGGCCAGTTGAATCACCTGGGCCACAGACAAATTGAGGGCCTGTTGGGCGGCCAGATAGTTTACCGTGAGGTAGCCTCCAAAATACGCCGGATCATCGGAATTGACGGTCACGCACAAGCCCTGCTCCAGCAGGGTTTTCAGGTTATGCTGGCTCATCTCGGGGAACACGCACAACTTGATATTGGATAAGGGGCAAACGGTCAAGGGCATGCGCTCTTGTCGCAGGCGCTCCACCAGGGCGGGATCCTCCAGGCAGCGCACCCCGTGATCGATGCGACTGACCTTCAGCAAGTCCAGCGCTTGCCAGATGTACTCAGGCGGCCCCTCTTCCCCGGCGTGGGCAACGGTCAGCAAGCCCTCATTGCGGGCCCGATCAAAGACGGTTTTGAATTTCTCCGGTGGATGGCCCAGCTCGGAGGAATCCAGCCCTACGGCGTGAATCCACTGCTTGAAGGGCAGGGCCTGCTCCAGGGTGTGCATGGCGGCCTCCTCGCTCAGGTGGCGCAGGAAGCACATAATCAGCCGGAAGCTGATGCCATAAGCGCTTTGGGCGTCGATCAAGGCCCGGTGAATCCCTCGAATGACCGTTTCAAAGGGCACCCCCCGATCGGTGTGGGTCTGCGGATCGAAGAAGATCTCCACGTGGCGAACGTTCTCTTGAGCCATTTTGTCCAGATAGGCTCGGGTTAAATCGTAAAAATCCCGCTCGTGCAGCAAGACCTGGGCGCCTTCGTAGTAAATATCCAGAAAAGATTGCAGATTGTGGAAGTTGTAGGCCTCCCGGACGGCTTCCACGGACGGAAAACGCAGGGGAATCCGGTTGCGCTGGGCAATGGCAAACATCAGTTCAGGCTCCAGGGAGCCTTCAATATGCAGGTGCAATTCCGCCTTGGGCATTTGGTGAATGAGGGCTTCCAGATGAGAACTGGACGACATGGGCAGACACTCCTATGTTTTTGCGGTAGCAGGGCCATCGAATTAATCGATTAGTCTACTCCGCTTTCCCGGTTTGCGCCATTCTTGAGAAAAAGCCTTGTGCGTAGTATGTTGGAAGGAGTGTCCATATCTTGCCCTGGCTGGCTCTTTCAAGCAGCCGTTCTGGAGTGTTTGTTCAAAATGCCTGGTTTACAGCAGAATCTGGAAATTGTCCTGGTGGACGTTCAGGCTGTGAGTCTCCACGGGAGCCGATATTTTGACATTACATATCACGTGGCCGGAGACGTCCGTTTGCAGACCCTACGCGTCAACCCCGAAGCCTTTTACGAGGATCCCGAGCCCGGCGATCGGGTGTCTGTGAATTTGCTGATGGGCAACATTATGGGGGCAAGTAAAATCGGCACCCAGAGCAGTTCTGACTAATCCTGCCAAGTCCCTTTCAGCGTCTTTCCGCTTCAGGGAAGACCCTCTCTATTTTTGAGGCCGGTGCCTCTCTCCCGAATTCTCAGGTCATTCAGCAGTAAAAGGAGACTCCTATGCAGCGTTGTCCGGTTTGCAATGGTCGCACCCTGATGGTGGATGACCGCTACAAATGCATGAATGCCCAATGCCAGGGCAGTACGCTGGAAGAAGTCCGGGAAGGGGTCTTTTGCCGCTGCGGGGAAGCCATGAGCTATCAGGGTGAAGATTCCTGGGGACAGCCCAACTATATGTGCCTGTACTGCAAAACGGTCAAGAGGATTGAGCGATGAACGCCAAAAGCCTAAACGCGAAAAAGCAGTTGCTTCGGCTACGGGTCAGCCGCTTGTTCACCTTGATGGTAGCGCTCTGCCTGGGGTTGGGTGGCCCGGCCTTGCTGATTGGCTGCGCCTCCAAGCCTGTCAAGGCGACCCAGCAAGCCGATGGCGTTCAGCAGGTGCGGGTGGTGGTCAGCCACGGCTATCAGCCCAGCCATATTGAAGCCAAAGCGGGTCAGCCCCTTAAAATCGAATTCTACCGGGATGAAGAACCGGGCCAGCACAGTTGTGGTGAGGTGCTGGAAATTCCGGCGGAGCGTGTCAAATTACCCCTTCCCTTCCGGGAAAGCCAGATTGTGGAAATCAAGCCCCAGGCCCCCGGCGAGATTGAGTTCCGCTGTGGCATGAACATGCTGAAAGGCAAGATTACTTTTCGGTAGCCAGATTACTGTCTAGCGGTTGTCCCGCTGTTTGGGGATCAGTCAATGCGGGAGAACTGCCCTGGGCCGCAGTGGCGTAAAGATCCTCGCCTTTTTTCCACTGCAGGCTGTACAAACGTTGAATCGCCCGGATGTCACGACTGGACAACCTCGGTTGATAGTTGCTACCTTCCCGGTGCCATTTGCGGACGCCCACCATCATGTCTGCCGGATTGTCGCTATGCCCGGAAATACCCAGGGCATGGCCTAACTCATGTAAAATGTTGCCCTTGATATCGGCGGGTGGCACCCCCACTGTTTTGATTTCAATTTCAGCATGCCCCACCCGGTAAGTGGTCAGGCCCGCAATGCTTTTTTCCGGGAAGGCGGAAACCCAGTCAATGGTGATATCGGCCTCTGACCGGTTGGTGGTGTACTGGTATCGCATCCGCCCTTGCAAGGCTTCCTGCCAGAGTTGCAGGCTGTCCTCAATGTAGGCCCGGTAACTTTCAGTGTAGAGCTGGCGCTGACCGGGGCGAGTTTCCACATACACTTTTAATGGGGCTTCCAGCGGTGTCAGCAATCGAAAAATCCGCACAGACTGCCAAGTTTCCCCAAAGTGCAGGTCATACTCCTGCCCCGTGGCGGCTTGCGTCATGTAAGCGGTTCCCTGCTGGGCCAGTGCCGCCGTTGGCAGACCAAACCCGCCCAACCCAATGAGGGATGCCAAGTAAAGCCCAAAACAGGCCGTCCAGAACTTCATTCACTCACTTTCCACGCTTTAGCAATCGAATGTCTGTATTATTCCATATTTAAAATATAAAAACAATCTTAAAGTTCAGAATGAATACTCTTCAAAATTTATAGCAGATTTGAATGCTGAGCTTGAAAACAAGAGAAAACAATGAATATCCTTCCACACTCCGCTTTGAACAGACGGATCTCAAAGGAAAGCAAGCCCGTCAGGGAAAAAACCAGGCCGGGCCTGCCATTCGGCGAACACCAGACCGGTTCGGTCAAATAAACGACCGAACCCGGTGGGTTCCGACAAGCGGCGTTAAGGATTTATTGGGGCTTTTTACGGTTTTCCTTGGCCGACTGAAGCAAAGCCTTGTTTTCCTGGCGGGTGGCTTGGCGGTTCTCTTGCATCTGCTTGCGGGTGGCTTCCATATTGGCCCGCTTTTCCGTCCGGGATAAGTCGGCGCTGCGGTTGGCCTCCAGGGTGTCTTTTCTCAATTGTTGGTTGGCCCGGCGGGTTCCCTCCCAATGCTTGCGCGCGTCCCCATGGCTGGCCTTACGAGCCTGCTTGTTTTCCATTCGAGTTTCCATACGGTTCTTAGCCATCTCTTGATGACGCGCCCCCGGTTCGGCCCAGCTCACGGGGCTGGCACTCATCAACACGCCACAAAACACGGCATACATAGCCCAGCGATTGTTCATCATTACAATCCAATCCCTTTCTATCATTCACAATCAATAGAGCGCTAAATAGTGAGAACTCGATATCATTAACCACTCAAATGTCAGGTTTGTTTTTCTATACCAACCTGATTTCAATTTTAAACCAGCCATTCATAAAGCATCATCAAACGGTGTGGGGAGAAACAGAAAACTTTCCAGAACGCCCTCATTTTTCGGCGAAGCGGATTGTGAATTTTCCGTAAAGATGAGGTTTGGCACTTTGGCAAAGTGGAAATATAAACTTGGAAAACACGAAAAATTTCTGGTTTTTGCTATGAGGCTATTGGGCCCAAAGGGGTAAGGTGATTATGGTGAATTTGGAATGGCTGAAATCCTGCTCCCAAACAAGGTTTTACCAGCTGGTGCTGGCGGTTGTTATTTGGGTGGTGGCCTACCTCGGCGTATACGGGTTGCCCAATGCCTCCCTGAACATGCCGTTTTCAACATCCAGCGGGCTGGATGACGGCGCAGCGCAACAATCGAATGTTTCCGGGGTGATGGCCTGAATTCAAAGAAATAAGAAGCAAGAAAGCCAGCAAGCGGCTGACCTCCGACACTGACGAGAAAGCCGAATGGCATAGACCAGATTCTAAAGGTGCTTGGTGCAATCCCGAATATTACCGCAACAAACAACCCAGTTCCGAAAAAGCAGAACTGGGCTGAAGGCGACAATATTCAAACCGGTGGAGTCTATCCCACAAAGTATTCATCAAAGTAAAACAACTTTGAGAATATACGCGATGGACTCTGTTCACCTGCGACCGCTCTCCGATTTGCCAACCCCTTTGTTAAAGTCAATCGGTAACCGATTGAATGGGCTTTTCAGGAATTGGCGTGATTACACCAAGCCACTTCACTATGGTAAATCCCCATTTGTTACGCACGATATAGTAAGTTAAGCATCGTTTAAAAACTTTAACAAATAACAGATTTAAACAATCAGTGTAGCCACTCCCGGCACCCAGAGAACGGTCTCTGTTTGAATTCTATTCCTCAAAATCTTCCAAGCGCAGGAATTTTACTTCTTCGTATCTGGGGATCTCAAAGTCGTTGGCATCCAGGGTGCTGGAAGAAGAGTAGCCAATTTGAGAGAAGTAGCCCCGGTTTTTGGTGCCAGCGTGTTTTTTCTCATAACGGGCATTGGAAATAGCCATGGAATCCAACCTCCTTTTTCTCTGGTGAAACCTAAATTGATTATTGGATCGGTTTTAAATTACTTTGAACATTGATTGAAACCACTACCTGATACTGAAAAAATACCATTTTTCAGCATCGACTAACCTCCCCCGATCGGCTAATTTGAATTTTGAGTCTACCGGTCATCCCCTAGACCATTGGGGGGTCTTCATGCCGCTGGCAGCCGTTTGCGCATTCCTGGCCGAGCAATCCCCGGAGCGTGAACAGTCAGCAGGCACACTCCCTGAGGAGTGCCGGAAGCATCATCCAGGCAACCCAGGGGTGAATCCTTTGTTTGGCTTAATTCCAAAATCGGTTTTAAGTCGCGGGGCAAGCTATCCCTTATAATGGGAAGGAATAGGATTTTGACGGTTGGCGATTTGTGAGACAAGCACACCCATCGGAACAGGAAGGCCCTGCGAAACCGGAAGGTTCAGACTATCCACCTGTGGAAAAGCTGAAAGCCTATATTGTCAGTGATGTGCATCTGAACAACCACCCTTTTGATTCGGCTCATCTGTCTGAAAACCCGAGGCGCCGAAATTTCAGACTTTTTTTAAGGCGGTTGAATGAAGAATTGCAACCCAATGAGCGCATTCAGCTCATTTTAAACGGGGATATTCTGGACATTACCGGCTCCTGGTTTGAGTCTGTCATGCCATGGGATGTGGATCGGCCTTTGGTGCTGGATACCCTGAATCGGTTGCTGTTGGACATTCTGGAAAATAATTTAAGCACCTTTGAGGAGTTGCGAAAACTGCTCCGACATCCCTCCGCGGAGATTATCTACGTGTTTGGCAACCACGATGGCATGCTGCAACAGTACCCGGAAAGCCACGCTGTGGTAAAAACTTTTTTATGCCCGGACGCTGAAGGGCAGTCCCGCATTCGGTTTGTGCCCTATTACGCTTCGGATGAACTGGATTTGTATCTGGAGCATGGGCATTTGCAGGATCCCTTCAACCGCCAGTGCGATCAGAGCGAGCCACCGCTGGGCGATGTCATCAACGTGCTGATCGTCAACCGCTTTGTGGAGCTGGCAGTCAATCGGTTTCGGCAGCAAGGGTACTCCGAAGTTTTTATTAACCGGATGCACAGCCGCCTGCATGACATTGAGTACTTGCGCCCGCTGGCCTTGCTCCCGGTGTGGATTCAGACCATCGGCTACGAGTACGAAAGACATCCTGAAAGCCGGGGCAAAGCCATGGGTGTCCCGGATATTCTGCTGGCGGTCATTGCCGAAATCCTGCGCGATCCAGACATGGTGGCCTACATGACCCGCCGTTTGCAGTGGCCGCGGCCCATGTTGCCTTTAATGGTCAAGCTGATTTTGCGGATTCCCTGGATTTTACCGGTGATTTCCTTTTTCACCTCCAAATTGATGCGGCGCACGCACTCCAACAAATATCAGTACAAGGCCGCCCAAAAAATCCACCGGGAAAAAGGATACCGGCTCATCGCCTTTGGCCATACCCACATACCGGGAGTGCAACCCCTCAGCCAGAATGCCTACTACTTCAACACCGGCAGCTGGAAGCCGGTGATCAACCTGTTTAAAATCTCCAAGGACCCTGTGGAGCTGGAGTACCTGAACCCGGACGTACAGTTCAACAAGGTGGAACGCTCCGGAATCTTGTTGATTGAAAAGTCGGATCGTTCGGCCCCGGCGGAGTTTTCCCTGCAAACCATCCAAAGCGGGTTGGGATAGCCCGTCCGAGTGCGGGCTTTACCCCAGAGCGACCTGATGGGTCTGGGCCCACTGGATCAGCGCTGCCTGCAAGGCTGGTGTCCAGGCCGGCTGAGGCTGGGTGTCCCGGGTATCGAACAGGGCGGTGCCCCGCAGTTCGTCTTCCGGCCACCGGGGAAACAGATGAATGTGCAAGTGCCGAGTGACTTCTGACAGAATGACCGTGTACACCCGGGGAGAGCCGTTATGCTCCAGAGTGGCGGCCCAGGCTTGCGCCGCTGTCCAGATGGCGGGTGGCAGGTCAGCGTATTGGGTGACTTCCACTGCCGGGGCTAGCATGATGTAGCCATTGCGGGCACCCTGCAAAGCGATATAGGGCTGGCTATCCGCCATGGCCAAAAACGGGTTAACGGTTTGGATAACGTCTGTGGGTGCTTCGGGTGGCTGGGCGGACGGGTTCACGGTGGACTCGCATTTCTACCGGGTTTGGGATATTGTTAGCACCATAGCACGGCAAGCGCCCACAGGCCAGCAGATGCCCTGAGCTTTCGTTTTCCCCGCCTTGTCCATTTCCTCCCCACTTTTCCGCAATCCATTGAAACAGGTGCTGATTTGCCATGACCACTTCCACCTCACCCCTTGACCTCAGCTACGGCATGTTTGATGAGGCCCGCAGTGGGCTGCATCTGGATGACTACGACTATCCGCTGCCGGAGAGCCTGATTGCCCGCTACCCCCTGCCCCAGCGGGATGAATCCCGCATGATGGTGGTAAACCGGGCCACCGGAGAAATTACCCATCACACCTTTCGGGATTTGCCCCAATTTTTACAGCCGGGCGATTTATTGGCCCTGAACAACACCAAGGTGTTACCGGCCCGCTTCTACGGGCACCGACAAGGCCTAACCGGTCGGGTGGAGATTTTGATGCTGCACCCGGAAGGAGACGCGGACGGGGTGATCTGGAGCGCCCTGATGCGTCCGGCCCGCAAGCTGAAGCCGGGCACCATAGTCGAATTTCCCAACACCCAGGCCACCATGGAAGTGCTGGCCGTCGGCGAGCGAGGATGCTGTCGGGTGCGGGTGCATCCGGCGGAACACGGGGACGTGGCCACCCTGATGGAGCGGGTGGGCCTGATGCCCATCCCCCCTTATTTGCGCCGGGACGCCGAAGAGAGTGATAAAGAGCGCTACCAGACCGTGTTCGCCAAGGTACCGGGCGCTCAGGCGGCTCCTACGGCCAGCCTGCACTTTACCCCCCAGGTTTTGGATCAACTCCAGCAACAAGGCGTCCAACGCACCGAAGTCACCCTGTCCGTCAGTTCGGGCACCTTTCGCACGGTGGAAGCGGATGACATCCGGGAACACGCCATGGACGCCGAAGCCTATACCGTACCGGAGGCAGCCGCCAGGGCCGTTCAGGCCACCCGGCAAGCGGGAAAGCGTATTTTGGCCGTGGGCACCACGGTAGCCAAAACGCTGGAAACTTCCGCCAGCGAGCATGAGGGGGCAGTGGTTTCCGGCACCGGCTGGAGCAAGCTGTATATTTATCCCGGTTTTCAGTTTCAGGTGGTGGATAGCTTGCTGACCAACTTCCACCTGCCCAAGTCCACCCTGTTAATGATGATTAGCGCCTTTGCCGGACGGAAAAACATGATTGCCGCCTACCGGGCCGCCCTGGAGGAAAGCTATCGCTTTTACTCCTACGGCGACTGTATGCTGATTTTGTAAATAGCTGATGGCCACAATTAGGTTAGGCTATCGTCGCAAGACGTTTGTAAAACTGCGTGCAGCTCAAACAAACCATGGAACTACTTCTGGCAATTGAAGTTTTAACTCGCTGTACTCAAACAGTGACAAACGTCTTGCGACGATAGCCTAACCCCAAATTTGAGTTCAATCACGCTTCAGAAAAGTCCCGCCCATTCAAAAAGCCAATAAAAAACCCGACCGGGGGGTGGGGGAGGGTCGGGTGGCATAGATTAGCAAAGGGAACAGAGAGAGGGACAAGGGGAATTAAAGTGGGTTATCGGTCGGGAAGGAGGATTGGGATTCTGCTCAATAAAGCCCCCTGAAGAGAATTGGATGCTAGCCTGTAACGATTTATGACAACCAGAAAACCTCGCTGCATGAGCGAGGTTTTTTAAAGTCTGGGCGAACCGATGGATTAGCTGACGGCGCGACGAATTTTGTTGGCCCGAATGCAGCTGGTGCAAACCTTGATGGTTTTATGCTGGCCGCTGGGCAGGATGACCTTGCACTTTTGCAGGTTGGGGTACTGGAAAAAACGGTGGTGCTTGTTGGAGAAGCAAACTTTGTTGGATTTGTTGCGACGCTTGGCGCACACTTCACAAACGCTGGCCATGATGAGGGGAAGTCCTTTTACTTTGGTTTACACAGTTCAAGTGTTGCTTATTGAACCATTAACAAAAGTGAATGGCAACACCCCGACCCGTCCCTCAAAGTGAGTCGGCATGTTCAATGACCGCAAACCCACGCCTAAAACCCCGTAAACCAGGAGGGATTGGCATTAGCGACTGGTCCATCGACAGGATAAGAGTTTGAAGGGATGTGATAATACGTGGTACCTGTCTTTAATTGTGCCCGGGAACGAATGGTGCCATCGTAGTATAGGCCCATCTGCATGCCCATGCCCGGGGCGTCCGCCACGGTTCCTTCATACTGAGCGTTGGGATCAAACCTGAAAAATAACACATTCCGTGGGGTTGTGCCCCCAAAATGAATACTTGAACCCACCCACAGCGCTCCACCATTGTGCAGGCGTAAACAAACCCCCATTTGGCTGGATCCGGTTCCACCCGTACACGTGGAGACGATCCCCCCAATATTGGCATGGCTGTCCAGTTGGGTGGTGGTGGGTAAAACGGACACGTAATTCATGTAGGGGGTTAAATCACTGGCTTTCAGGTTAGCAGGAACGGTGGCATTGACCGCTTTGTATTGCTCGTAGGCATTCATAATCATGAAGGCCACTTCCCGGGCCATGGTGGTCTGTTTGGCGCTGTTGCGGGCCCCGTTACTGGTAGAATCCAGCACTTTGGGAATGGAAAAGGCCGCCACCACGCCCAGAATGGATAGCGTAATCAATATTTCTACCAGAGAAAAACCACGGTGTTGGTGGTTCCCAGCCATCAGTCGTTCCTTTACACAGTGCGATCTCATGTTATGTATGATATCGATCAATGGCCTGAAAACTTGAGGGCATATTTTTAAACGGAATAATCCCCTACTGTGCTATTTTTCATTCCCACTTTCGTGGGCATGACGAGGCGATCAACAAAGGTTCATTTGGGGTCATTTGGAAGTTCACATACAAAAACGCCCACCCTTAAATGGGATGAGCGTTTTCAGTGCCGGTTCCGGTGAGGAGAAACGAATCGCCAGAGGCTTTTTAGGCTGCCAAGCTCCTGGCTAAACCTTGTATCGCGGTCATTAACAACGCAGTCAGGTCTTCGTTCTCTTTCTCGGACTGGAACCGGTTATATTTAAAGATGTTATCCCACAGGGTGTCTACCTTGTAATCATCTACCACGCCATCAATGACGTCGCCACCCTGCTTTTCGATATTCTGGTTGCCATCGCCGCCTTTGCGGGCGCCTTTCACCCCATCGGCGGTTTGTCCCAGCAGACCGTGTGGACTCACCCCGTCGGCCAGCGGGTTGACACCCTTGTTGATGATCACGTTGCTGTCAATGTAGCCCCCATTTTTCTCGGGCTGTTTCACTTGCAAATCGATGGTGTACTCATCGGTTTTGACGATGAGCTTTTTACCGTCCCACTGGGCAAAGCGACCATTGCCCAGGTCGATTTTCTCACCCTCGGCCATGGCTTTGCCATTGACCGTGGGGGCTTTGCCGGAACGATCGAAATAAACCATATTTTTTCCGACCTGAATGCCCGCTTCTCCAATCACGGTAGGCTGCACCCCGTCTTTTCCGGGCTTGCCCCAATTGACAAAGGTGGTGTTGTACTGCACCTCTTTGTCGGAGAGCATGTTGTAAATGTTGCCGCCTTGGCCCATAACGTCATACTGCTCGCCATCAAAGCCCACCAAGTGCGGATCACCCCAGTATCGGCTGGTAGTCCCCCCGTTGTATTCCGGCGGGGGGGCTGGCGGGCAAACCAAGGCCATGAGCTTGGGCAGTAAACCCAGAATACAATTTAAGAGGTTGTCCATAGGCGTCTGTTGGCCACTCCCTCCCACGTTTCCAGGAGGCAGGGAGGGAAACAAAGACGTCGAGCCGAACAGGGGTTGCGCCGGCGGTAAGAGCTGCGGTTGCAGCAGGGCAGGCAATGGCGCTTGCGTCTGCGGCAAGAGCTGCGGTTGCAGCAGGGAAAGCAGTGGCGATTGCGCCTGCGGCAGGGGCTGCGGTTGCAGCAAGGAAAGCAGTGGCGATTGCGCCTGAGGCAGGAATTGCGGTTGCACTTGAGGCAGCGGCTGAGGTTGCACCTGGGGCTGCACCACACGGCCCAGGTCTTGCATCAGCATTTGCAACATGCCTGAGAACTGCGTCATCATGCTACCGGCCAGGGAGAAGTTGTTGGCCATCAAAAGCATTTGGCTCAGCATCGGGCTGGGAGAAGTGGACGGGGTAGGTAGCATGCCCGCCGTTGGAAAAGCCGACAGGGCCGGTTGCGGATTACCGGCTATTAACGGCTGCTGCGCGACCAAACCGGGTTGGGAATTACCGGCCATTAACGGTTGCAGCATTGCGCCGGGAACCATGGTGCCGGTGAGAGTCACTTTATTGGGAATGAAAATACCGTTGCCCATTGAAACCATGGAAATGCTCCTTTACGGTTCTATAGCTTTTTTGCGTTGCACAAAATCAGTCTGTGAAACACGCTGAAAAGCAATGCAATAACCAGCTCTATGTTCAATACAAATCAATCCAATAATATATACAAATTAAAACAATCGAATATACAAAATTGCCCCCGCTTGCCCCAAAAACGGAATGACTTTTGAAAATCCGAAAAAACAAAAAAAATAAAAAACCGCAAAGCGGCCAAAAACGAATAACGGGCATTAACGAGCAAAAAAGGGATCAAACAAAACCCGCCAGACTGCTGAAAATCTGGCGGGCTTTGTGAATCAGGGGAGCGTTACAGGGGCGTTAGTCATTGAACTGGTTGTGTTGGATGAAACGGGTATCGAAGAGCCCCGACACCACATAATCGGTCACAACGCCATCAATGACGGTGCCACCCTGCTTGGGATCGCCGGTATTGTTGATACCTTTCCGCTGCCCGGCTACACCATCCGCCGTTTGGCCCAGCAGACCGTGCGGCACGACGCCATCCGCCAGCGGATTGACACCCGGATTGATCTTCACGTCACTATCGATGTAACTGCCAGTGGGATTTTGCTTCACTTGAAGTGTGGTGGTGTAATCGGTGGATTTAACGCTGAGTACCGTTCCATTCCAGTTTGCTTCGCCTTGACCATCCAGGGCGTATTTTTTATTGAGTTCCATAGGCTGGCCATCCACAGTGGGGGGTTTACCGGAGCGATCCATAGCCACTTGGCTCTTACCGACGGTTAACCCTGCGCTGCCAATGATGGTCGGCTGGACACCGGTGGGCTTGGGTGCACCCCACGCTTCAAACTTGGCGTTGTACTGGAAGTTTTTATCGGACACGATGTTGTAGGTTTCACCGGGTTTGCCCATTACATCGTATTGCTCGCCACCGAAGCCCACAAAGTGGGGGTCGCCCCAGTAACTGCCACCGGGCTTGTCATTGTATGCTGGGGGTGTGACGGGAGGTTTCACCGGAGGCTCTACAGGGGGCTCTACAGGGGGTTCCACGGGCGGTTCCGCCGGAGGATAGATCGGCGGTGTGACGGGAGGATGTACCGGGGGCTCCACAGGGGGTTCCCCAGGGGGACAAACCGGCGGGGTCACGGGGGGAGCCGGCGGTGGATAAGTCGGAGCCGGTGCCGGTACTGGAGCCGGTGCGGGTGCTTGGACTGGGGCTGGTTCGGGAGCCGGGGTCTCAACTGGCGCTGGCTCTGGTTCCTGAGCTGGCTCCTGATCGATTGCTGGGGCTTGCGCCTGCGCTAATACCTGTCCCTGTGGCGCCGGCTGTACTGCTGCCTGTGGTTGCTCCTGAGGCAAAGCTTCTGGGGGCAGAGTGCCTATATCCCCCGGGTTATCATTGCTGACCGCGGCGTTTAGCAATCCAGCCTGGGAGGACAGCAACTCCGACAACAGGCCCATTAAAGCGCCAGCGTCCGGGGCTGCTGGTTCTGGCGGGAAACTGGGGAATGGTTCTGCCAGGGGCTGCCCCAGGCCCTGTTCTAAGGGCTGCTCTAGGGGCTGAGAAAGGAGTTGGGCCATCATATCAGGCGCTGGCTGACCGCCAGCCAACGACTCTGAAGGCAGGAACTCTTTCAACACTGTGCTGAGAAAGGTCAGAATAATACTGAACAGCTGGGTGATGGCATCCTGTGAATTGGTGGCCATCATGGGGCTCATTGCCAGACCGCTTGTCATCATTGGACTCATGGCCAGACTGTTGGCCATGACATCAGGCGCGACGGGAGCGTTCAACTGGGCTAAACTGGCCTGTTGCGTGCCCAGCAAACTGACCGATTGCGCCGTAGGGTTTAGAGCAGCACTCAACGGCAACCTTTGAGGAAAAGGGTTAATAAACATGAGTCTCTCCTAAGTTTAGGACTTGACGCAGAGCAGATTCTGGCCCGTCTCTGTCACAAGCCTGGCTATGTCCATAACATCAGAGCGTTCGATTATGCTCTGGGGAGTCTATTTGTATATAAAAAATAAAAACAAAGTATTGATTTGGATTGCCTTATTATTTAAAAACTAAATAATTGGCGTCGCGGCTCCGCCACAATAAGAAGCCAGTCCCCCGCTGGAAAAGGGCTACACCCTCTCCCGCCAAAATAACTGTGGTGGAACCATGGCTAAAACAGGATCAGCCCGGAACAATGCCCAGCACTCTGCACCTGATTGGGCCGAGTGGAAGCCTTCGCCCCCGAAAGGCCGTTTCTTGTTTCCACCCCGGGCACTCAATGCGCTACACTTTACTATCTAAATAGAAGCAATATTTTTAATCTATGATAAAGTAAGTATACAAGAGGCTTTAATTTGAGGGTTGCTATGCACGCAGGCATCCATTCCTCCGCCCCGGATCCATACTTTGAAGACCGCCGAGCCAGCACGGCCTACGTTCATGAATCCGCCTATGTCGATACGCCCTGTCACATCGGCGAGCATACTGCCATTCTTCACTTTACGCACGTGATGGCTCACGCCATTATTGGGAACCACTGCCTGATCGGGCGCAATGTCTCCATCGCCTCCGGTGTCTTGCTGGGTGATGGGGTACGGGTGATGAACAGTAGCCAGATCAGCAGCGGGGTGATTCTGGAAAACGAGGTTTACTGCGGCCCTTGCGTGGTTTTTGCGGAAAACCGCCATGTGCGAGCCCAACCCAATAATATTTCGCGGGTTAGCCCCACCCTGGTGCGACAAGGGGCCCAACTGGGACCCAATAGCACGGTGGCCTCCGGCGCCACCATCGGATGTTACGCCTTTATTGAAGCGGGCACGATTGTTGATAGAAATATTCCCGACTTTGCGATAGCATATGGCAATCCACTCAGGCTTGCCGGTTGGCGTTGCACCTGCGGACAAACATTAAGAATCGATCCTGCCACCCAAGATTCCCAGGAAGTGCAATGTTCGTACTGTAGTCGTCGCTATATCAGGCAGTCCCAATGGAAAATATTGCAGTTGACCCAGGGGGACACCGCGCTTGATTCCCATTCTCAATTTGACCCGTCAGTACGAACAGCTCAAGGACAAGATTGACCAGGCCCTGATTCGAGTGGCCGCCTCCGGGCACTATATTCTAGGGCCCGAAGTCACTGCCTTTGAGCGGGGAATGGCTGAATACTTACAAGTTAAACATGTCATTGGTTGCGCCAACGGCACCGATGCCCTGTTTCTGGCCCTGAAAGCCCTTAAAATCGGGCCCGGGGATGAAGTGATCACCACCCCGTTTAGCTACATGGCCACCTCAGAATCCATTGTGCGGGCTGAAGCCAAACCCGTGTTTGTGGATATCGACGCCGACACCATGAACTTCAACCTTTCCCAGCTGGAAGCGGCCATTACCCCAAATACCAAGGCCATCCTGCCGGTGCATATTTTCGGTCAGGCCGTGGATATGGACGCGGTTCGCGCGATTGCCGACAAACACGGCTTGGCCATTGTCGAGGATTGCGCCCAAGCCATTGGTTCCCACTTTAAGGGAACAAAAGTTGGGGCCATTGGAGACATTGGTTGCTTCAGCTTCTTCCCCTCTAAGAACCTGGGGGCTTTTGGGGATGGCGGCATGTGTACCACCAACGACGACCAATTGGCCGAGCGCTTGCGCATGTTGCGGGTACACGGCAGCCGCAAGCGCTATTATCACGAAGAACCGGGCTTGAACAGCCGTCTGGACGAGATTCAGGCCGCCATTCTGCGTATCAAACTGCCTCACATCGATGAATGGAATCACGCCCGACAAGCGGTGGCCCAGCGCTACGACACATTGCTGGCCCCGTTGGCCGAATGGGTTCAGACACCACAGCGGGCGGAAAACAGCGGGCACGTCTTTCACCAGTACACCCTCCAGCTCAAAGGCCCCAATCCCCTTCAACTTCGGGAGCAACTCCAGCAGCGCTTGCAGGCCTCTCAGGTACAAAGCATGATTTACTACCCGGTGCCCTTGTACAAGCAGCAGACCCATGCCAGCTTGAACCTGAACCCTGCCGACTTCCCGGTTTGCGAGGATATCAGCGATCGGGTGCTGTCCTTGCCCATGTTCCCGGAATTGCGTTTGGACGAGCAGGAACAAGTGGCGCAGGCCTTAACCGCCGCCCTGAAAGCGCAACCGGTTCCTGCCTGAACCAGTCCGTAAAAAATTTGAAATCAGCGCCGGATCAACCGCTGGTGCTGATTTTATTTTGCTGAAATCAACTTATAAGAAGCGCACATCCAAAAGCCTAAACGACCTATCCCCCAACAGGCACCGGGCAGGATAGCCTATTCAGGAAAACGGGCTTGGGTTGGTTCAAAGACTTACCGCTCAAAGGGTAATTTTAACAGCGAGGCCGCTCGGCCACTCGGGCTTAGTGACCGTTTGCTGATAAGTTGGCTAGCATCAAGTCGGGGAGGTGCTTCCGGGTGAGCCGCGGCCATCATCCGCTCGGCTGAACGCTCGAGTTCATCCATGCTGGTTTCAGGGCTGGTTTCAGGAGTTTGCGAATCAAAGACCTGTTGCCCCTGAGCATCCAAAGCGGGCTCCGGCTCACCAGCGGAAATCTCCTGAGGTAATTCCTCTTCCGGCAGCACCACTTCCTCATCATACTCACTGGGAATGGCGACCGTTAAGGGGGTGGCCTCCTCCAGCTGACGCTCCATCTGGCGCAGCTCCTGAACCCGTTCATTCAAACGGCGCAAGGCGTGTTCAATGGCGCTGGCAATGATGGGGTTACTGATTTTTTTGCGCAACTCCATCAGTAAATCCCGCGAACGTTCCGTGCCGCCCACTTGTCCCAGGCTGCGCACACAGGCCCACACAAACACGGGCATGTTTTCCCAGTCGGCATTTTGCAATGACTCCACCAGAATCGCTTCGCTTTCCCAGCCACGGCGTTTGCCCAACGCCCGAACCACGGCCAGTTTGACGTCTTCCGACGCTTCCCGCCGCAGGGCGGTAATCAGGGAAATAAAGGCCTTTTGATCTTCCATGCGGCTCAGGGAATCCGCCGCCAAGGCCCGAATGGCGCTATCGCTGTCGGTCTGAAGAATTTTGACCAACACATCAATGGCTTCCGGGCCGGGAAAGCGCTGAAGCCCAATGCAGGCGTAGCGTCTCACTTCGGGGAGGCTGTCGCTCAAGGCGTCCATAAAGCTGTTGAATACGTAGGGAGAGCTGCTTTCGGAATCCGCCAGGTTCTTGACGGCGGTCAAGCGCACATCCCCGCAGGCGTCCGACAGGCCCTTGATAAAGACACTGGTCAAATCCCGGTGCCAGCGGTAGCGTGACAGGGTGCTGTACACTTGGGAACGCACGGCCTCACACTCATCATCAATGGACTGAATCATCACGTCCATGATCTGATCGGCCAGTTGGGCATCAGCGTGTTTTTGGGAAATCATAAACAGGTTGCGGGCGGCGTATTCCCGCACCATGGAGTTTTCATCCTTCATGGCCTTGAACAGTTCCGCACGCGCGGTGGGAGAGTCAATGAGTGCCATGTTGTTGAGGGCGGTCACCCGCACCACGGCCTTGTCATCGTGCATAAACTGCACGAACACATCTTCCAGAAATTTCACGATTTCCGGGTTCCCCATGGCGTCGCCCAGGGCGATGACTTCCATGGTTTTTTCCCGATCCAGATCGCCGGATTTCACCGATAAGGGAATCACTTTTTTCAGGTACATCAACTTCTCATCGGTAGAAATATCGGTTTCAATGGCTCGGGTTTTATCTTGCAGGAACTCCAGGATAAAGCGACTTTGAATGGCGTAAAACGGGCCTTGGCCTTTTTCACTTTTCTTTGGGGCCCCGGCGGACGTCTCTGCCACCTGTCGGATGAAGTCGTGCTGGAACAGCGCCCGCAATACCTCAAAGACATAACCATCGGTAAAACCCTGAGAGGCGCTAATTTCCCGGATGGCCTGGTTGGCCGAGAAGCGGTTTTCCCCAAAGTTCTTGATCAGTGAGGCCAGCACCTTGTACAGAGACTCCTCATCATTCAGAAAGGTCAGCTTCAAGCGGGTAAAATTCAGTTCAAACAAATTGCTGACCTTGTCAATACCCAGGCGCTGGAAAAACTCCATATCCACGTGCTTCAGGCGATTGCCTTCCACCCGCTCCTTCATGAAGCTAAGGATTTTCAGCAACCAGAACGGATTGCCCCGGCTGAGTTGAATCAGGCTGCGATAAACCGACTCCTCCAGTTCCACGCCCATGGCCTGCATGGGGGATCGAATCAGCTTGCGGCAGGCCACGTCGCCCAAGGCATCCAGCAGCAACTTGGTACGGAAGTGGTTATACAGCGCCCCCCCCAGGGTATAGCTTTCCCCTTCGGTGCGCGCTGTCATGACGACCATGAAATGGTAGTTTTTTTGTTCGGTAATTTGAAACAGCAACTCGGTAAAGAAGTTCTTCAGATCGTCCTGCCGAGGCTTGTCCTGAATGCGATCCCATTCGTCAATGGCCAGCAACATGCCGCTGTCAATATTCTCCAGCGTGGCGTTGATGAAATTGAAAATAACCATCAGGTGCCGAATCAATGGATCTTTAGCCGCTTTCACACTTTTTTCCATTCGGGGCATTCCGGCATGGTTCACCGGAACCGCCATCGACTCCAGCGTGGCGGATTGGTTGGGAAGCACTGCTGGCGGCATAAAGTCAAAATTCTCGGGGCCTGCGGCTTCATCGATCAGGACGTTCAATTCCGGCATGGCCTCCGCCGGAATGGCTTTCACCGGCCTGGGCGGGGAGACGATGCCGTCAATCAAGTCTTCGCTTGCCGGTATCGCCGGGCCTTGGGCTACAGGGGCATCCTCTTTGGCAGGGGGCGTCTGGGATTCGGCAGCGGATTTGGGCTTGAGCAGGCCAGCGTAATCCTGATTCCCGGGGGCGACAAAATTATTTTCCCGCAAGGCTTCCGCCAGTCGGATCGACTCTTGCAACGCCGGGCTCATGGGGTTCAACAGGGAGGTGGCCACCATGACCCAGGGATTCACAATGAGATCCACCAGCTTTTGAATGCTTTCATTCACCGAGAACTTGAGCTTTTTAACCGCGGGCACCTGACTACGGATGGCCTTGACCAACTGTTCCTGGCTGATGGCGTCTTTGCCCCCAATGGACTCTTGCAGCTTGACCAGAGCGATGGCCCGCACCAAATCCTGCCGTTCCCACCGCAAATCCAGCTCCTGGGTAATTTCATTGACCGCCACCAGCGCTTCATCCAGAATGTGGTTGGCATCGGCCTGCAATTTTTCCACCAGGGCCACATAAACCGCTTCCGGCGAGTCATAGGTCATTTTGCCCAAGTTTAACACCCGGCAATAAATACCCTCCTGAACCAGGGTGGTGAAGGTTTCCAGCAGGGCAGTCTTGCCAATGCCAGCATCTCCTGTAATTAGGGCTGCCTTGGGTTGCCCAGTCTTGGCCAGGTTCAGCAGTTTTAGCAGCTGGCGCAGCTCGGTTTTGCGCCCCTGAATGGGCACATTTTCCAGCAGGTATATTTCCCGGGTCGGGGCGTCATAGAGAGAATTGGCGTTTGTCAAAGATAGCTCCCACTCTGCTCGTCATGATAAAAACGATTGGAGATCTGTATTATATAATAGAATGACGCTTGGCAGTCGGGCTGAGGCTGAAAGTTTCCAGAAAGCTCGTTCAAAAATCGGACGAACCCTGTGTGTCCCTAGCCGTGAGTCCTGCCCGATGTTTGTGGCCACCCCGGCAGCCAGAATGACCGTTGCCGGTGTAAAACCCAGGGCCGAAACAGCGCAGTGGAAACAGGACATCAAAATGGTTAAATAGAGACAGATGGAGAAAGTGCCGCAGCCTGTGTAAGCCAAGCAGAGCGGTTGTGACAAGCAAAGCAGTGTGAAATGTTAATGAGCAGAGGTTCCATTATGAAAATTCAGGCCAGCCTATTGGCGGTGGGCGCATTATCGCTTTTAACCATTGGCTTTGTGTACGCCTTGTCGGTCACCCCTTCGCCTGCCCTGCAACCCAAAGCGCCTTCTCCTGGCCAGACGACCGCCTCGGGGGGCAGCACGCCAGTGGCTTCCAAGCCCGTCGAATCGCTGTCTCCCATTTTGACCCAGGCCGATGCCTTTGAATTTCTGGATCTCATCCCGGTGGGTAAAAAAGCCCCCGCCTTCACCGCCCAGAGCGCTGAGGGCAAGCCCATTCGTCTGGCTGATTTTAAAGGCAAAAAAAATCTGGTGCTGGTGTTTTACCAGGGCAGTTTTTGCAGCGTGTGCGGGCATCAGCTTTCCAATATTCAGGAGAACCTGTCCTACTATCGGGCCCAGGATGCGGAAATACTGGCCATTAGCGCCGACGATCGGGCCCACGCCCTGACCAGTGTGGGCGAGCATGGCTTGACGTTTCCGGTCATCCCCGATCCCGATAAAAAGTTGATTAAGCTGTTTGGCGTCGCGAACATCAGTAAAAAAAGCATTGCCTGGCCCTCACTGTACGTGCTGGACAAGCAAGGCACGGTGCGGCTGGCCTTTGCCAACGCCGAGGGAAAACGGTTGCACAGCGACGAGATTTTACCGGTACTGGCTAAAATCACCGGAAAACCCGCCCCGCGTTTAAACTATGATTAACTTGGGCAAGGCTTAATCGGACGCGTCTGAAATCGGGCGAACCTGAAAATCAAACGAGGCAGTCCGCTCATAAGGCCTTTGTCAAATCGCCTGGGAGCGCATGGCTTGCTTATGGTGACTGTGGCGGCTTGCGGGTAATAAAGGTATGCCCGCTTTCCACGACTTCTGGCTGAGCCGAAGCGGCTTGAGCCATCTGTGCGTAGCTGTCTGACACGGTCTTGAGTCGGTGACTTAACCCATGGAAAATATCTCGGGTCGCCGCACTGAGATTCGCCAGCATGTCGGTGATGTCGCTTTGGCTGTAAACCTCCACACTCACCGTGTCACTAACAGCGATGGCCGAGGCGGTTCGGATATGATCACTTTCAAACAGGTACATTTCCCCAAATATCTCACCGGGGCCCACTTTGGCCACCGGAATCAAGTGCCCCTGCGGGTTACGCTTACAAATAATCACCTCACCCACCAGGATTTTAAAACTGCAATCGCCAATACTGCCTTCCTGAATAATGGTTTGCCCCTTTTGAAACTGTCGGATGGGTTTGGGTCGCATGGACAAAATCGGTTTCCGCCTCCAGCTTGGGGATGCCACAATCTGCCCGGGTCAGCGAAAAAAAGAACGGCTTGCTTTACCCAAGGCTTGCATCCTGTGCCCATTATAACCATTCTGCGTTTGGGGGGGCATCAAAAATTCAGATTTTCCCAGCGGCCCTGAGCCCATAAAAAGGCCTGCCCCCAGTAAAGAGCAGGCCTTTTTGATGGTTAGTGATGTGAATTACCGTTGCCCTCTGGCAATAAATTCCAGGTGATCCGGCCCTTCATACAAAGCCTTGGGACGAATCAGGCGGTTGTTATCCAGCTGCTCAATCATGTGCGACGTCCACCCAGCCACCCGGGCCAAGGCGAAGATGGGGGTGTAAATTTCAATGGGGAGCCCCATTAAGTAATAAATGTAAGACGTGGGGAAGTCCACGTTGGGAACAATATTCTTCTCCCGACGCATGACCGACTCCACAATGGAAGCCGTTTTGTACCAGCGGGTATCACCCAATTTCTCGCTCATCTCGGCGCCCATTTCGGTGAGAATGAAGGCCCTGGGATCGCCATTTTTGTATTCCCGGTGGCCAAAGCCCATGATTTTTTTCTTGGTGGCCAAAGCGTCCAGCACCCAGGCTTCGGCGTTTTCGGGCGTTCCAACTTCTTGCAGCATCTTCATGGCTTCTTCGTTGGCCCCGCCGTGCAGAGGGCCTTTCAAGGCCCCAATGGCCGCCACCAGGCCAGAGTAGATATCGGACAGGGTGGAAACCGTGACCCGGCTGGAGAAGGTAGAGGCGTTAAAACCGTGATCGGCGTAACAAATCAGGGAACAATCGAATACATGGGCAATATAAGCATCCGGCTTTTTGCCTTGCAGCATATACAGGAAGTTTTCCCCGTGGCCCAGGCTATTATCCGACTTGACGATGTCCTGACCCCGGTTAATGCGGTAGGAGTAAGCAATCAAGGCCGGAAACTTGGCAATCAGGCGAGTGGCCTTGCGCAGGTTGGCCTCATGACTGTTGTCATCCCGATCCGGGTCATGCAGGGCCAGTAAAGCGGCGCCCGTGCGCAACATGTCCATGGGCACGCTGTTGGGCGGGAACGTCTTGAAACTGTCCACCACCACGGCGGGCAGATCCCGCTCCTGTTTCAGTTCGGCACAGAAAGCGTCGTACTCCGCCTGGGTGGGCAAATGCCCCTTGAGCAGTAAGAACGCCACTTCCTCAAAAGTGGAATTTTTCACCAGATCACGAATGTCGTAACCCCGGTACATCAAGCTGCACAAATCTGGATTGACGTGCGAAATAGTGGTGGTGCCGGCGATAATGCCTTCAAGTCCAGGGCTATACTCTGCCGTTTTCATAGTCGTCCCCTTTTTTACCAGATGACTTTAAATGCTTGTGAGGATTGTACTACAACCGTCTCCAGATGAGCTCATCCGGGCGACTGAGTTCTGACGGGTTGGACGATTAACGGTGGGTGTTCGACGAAAACTGAGTGGCCAAACTGGAATCCAGCCGTTCATAATCCTGGTAGTGAATGAGCTGGTATAAATCCTGCCGGGTGGTCATCCGCGGCAACAGGTTGCTTTGGGTGCCTTCCTGCCGGAGTTGACGCATGCCATCCTCTACCGCCTTCATCATAATGCGAAAGGCCGTCATTGGAAAGATGACAATTGCATAACCCAGGGCCTCAAATTCAGAGAGGCTCAAATAGGGGGTTTTGCCGAACTCGGTCATGTTGGCCAGCAAGGGAGCCTTGACCTGACGGGCAAACTCGGCGAATTCTTCCCGGTTGGTCAGGGCTTCCGGGAAAATCATGTCCGCCCCCGCTTCCAGGTAAGCGATGGCCCGCTTCACGGCATCGTCAAACCCATTGACCGCCTTGGAATCCACCCGGGCAATCAGGAGAAAGTCAGGATTGATCCGGGCCTCCCGGGCAGCGGCAATTTTTTCCCGCATATTCTCAATAGAAATAACATGTTTGCCGTCCAGATGTCCGCAGCGCTTGGGGATGACCTGATCCTCAATGTGCAGGCCGCTCAGTCCCTGCCGTTCGTACTCTTGCACGGTTCGAAACACATTAATGGCCTCCCCGTAGCCGTTATCGGCGTCGGCAATGGCTGGAATATTGACCGATCGGGCGATATAGCCTGCCTGAGTTGCCATTTCCGTGGCCGTCATAAAGCCGATATCGGGGTAGCCACCGACGCCGTTGGACAGCCCCGCCCCGGAGACATAGACCCCCGAAAAGCCCACAGATTCGATAATCTTGGCAGAAATGGCGTTAAACGCCCCTGGCAGGGCAAGGGTGCCCTGTTTCATCAAGGCTCGCAACTGGGCGGGCTTATTGGGTTGCGGATTCAACAGGGCTTCGCTCACGGCGTATATCTGTCCTCATATAGTATGTTTATGGCGCAAGCCTTACTTGCCAGCGGCAATGGCTTGCGCAAACAGGGCCATGATTTCGGAAATATCGGTGCAGTTTTCCAGATTCCACAGGGCCTTCAGGATGCGCTCTGCGTTGGCCTCACTCATCCAGCGCAGGGCCAGCGAGCGGAATTTTTTCTCAATGTCCACATCGTTCATGGGGTTGCGGTTGTGCCCCAAGGGGTAAGCAATCTTCTTGCTGTACTCTTTTCCATCCGTGGTCTTAATCACCAGCAGGTTGGGAATGCCTTCCGGGTAACCGGCCGTCATTTCGGCGTTCCGGTTGACCTTGACCTTCTGGATCAAGGCCCGCAGCTTGGGCTCCTGAATGCGGGCATCGCTGAAGGTATCCAGGGTAATATCCCCATCCATCAGGGCGGCGGAAACACAGTAAGGCATACTGTGATCGGCGGTTTCCCGGCTTTTGGGCGCCCAATGCTCGGCGAAGCCAGCGATGATGTCCACGGCGGCGTCAAAGCTCTCAATGGTGATGGACTCGATTTTTTGATCGATATTCTCCGCACCAATCTGGGCCCGCAATTCCAGGGCGGCCTCAATGGCGCTTTGGGAGTGGTATTCCGCCGGGAAGTGCTTGACGTAAGTCTGGTTGATCATGAAATGCGGATTACCGTCTTCCCCGCCCATGGGAGCCAGCTCAAACGGGCCGGACACTTGCGCCCAAAAGCCCATTTCCCCCTCAAAAATTTCCGAAGGACCGGTCAGCCCGTGCTTGGCCAAGGTGGCGGCAAACACGGCGTTGCGAGAGGCATTGGCGAAAGCGCAGCCTTTCCAGTGAGAAAGCTCTCCCACCCGGGTTTGACGCATGGCGTTGTTGGGGGTGGCGGCCAGCCCTTGCACATGCACCAGTTGCTGTTTGCTCAGGCCATACAGCTTACCTGCGGCCAGACCGGCGGAAAAGGCCCCATAGGTCACATGATCCCAGCCTCTGGAACGAATGCTAGCCGCATCGCACAGGCGGCACTGAATTTCGTAAGCCAGCACGATGGCCGTAATGATGTCTTTCCCGCTTTTTTTCTCCGCTTCGGCCACGGCCAGCACGGCGGCAATATTGTCACTGGGGTGGGCGGGTTCCTTGGACAGGTAGGTGTCGTTGAAATCCAGGTAACGCATCATCACCCCGCTGGCGAAAGCGGCCAAGTCCGGGGAGGTTTTATGCCCGGTGGTCAGAACGGTGGCTCCCTGTGGGTTGCTGGAAAGTTGAGCCACCTTGCGGGCAATTTGGGCAGGTTCGGCATCGTAAGCGCCCATGGCGCAACCCAGTGCGTCAATGACCCGGCGCTTGGCCTCCAAAATGGCCTCCGGCGGAAGCTGGTCAAAAGTCAATTGACTGGTGTAGTCGGCCAACCGTTCGGCCAGTAAAATTTTTTGGTGCGAAATGACTGTCACGGGGTTCACCCTCTCTCCAGTTGATCAAACGTTTCTCTTCGGCTTTGGCCAGTGGCCATCAAAATGGCTTTAGCGACCCATAGATTGTCCTGGCTTTAAATCATGCCAAATTCTGGGCCAAACTCAGGCTTCCATCAAAAAGGAGTTACCGTCGTTGACGGGATGCGCTGGACGCAAGCCCATCGACTCCCCTTGTTTTTTATTTTACTCCCATTTCGGGGAAAGCCAAGCCTGAACATCATTTTTATGCCGTGCGCGAATTTAGGATCAGGAATTCGGCAGTCCTGCCTGTTCAGGAGAAATCGGCTTCCGGCGATCTGGATCACCAGGCCGCATTGGCACAGCCTGAAATAAAGGGTAAGATCGGGGAAGGCCTACTGAGGATCAATGGCAGTGTTGAGGAGGTAAACGGTTGAGAAGTCCAGGCGACAATCAGCGTGTCTTGCCGAATCGATGTCCAAAATCGACCCACATCACCCACCCAATCACAGGGCATTCTCCCGGGAAGCCTGAACCCTTTCAGTGGCCCCCTTACGATTTAATCGTCATCGGGGGAGGCATTAATGGAACAGGGATCGCACGGGATGCAGCCTTGCGGGGTTTAACCGTTTTACTGCTGGAAAAAAACGACTTTGGCTCGGGCACCTCGGCCTATTCCAGTCGCCTGATTCACGGCGGTTTGCGCTATCTGGCCAATCTGGAACTGGATTTGGTCTATGAATCCCTGGCCGAGCGGGAATTGCTCCTCAAAAACGCCCCCCACCTGGTGCGTCCTTTGGCCCTGGGATTACCTGCTTATCAGGGTGGGAAAACGCCCTTCTGGATGATGGAAGTGGGTATGTGGTTGTACGATTTGCTGTCCTTCCGCAAACGTTTACCCTGGCACCGGTTTTACGGGGCCACTGGGTTTGCCGCCCGTTATCCCGCCATTCTCCAGTCCGGCTTGCAGGGGGGCTCTGTTTATTACGATGCTCAGGTGGATTTTCCAGAACTCATTTGCGTGGAAAACGCCATTGCCGCCAAAGAAACCGGAAACGCTTCCGTGTTAAATCATGCCAGGGTCACCCATTTTGAGATGAGGAATGGACACATAAGCGGGGTGAGCTTTGAAGACACTCTGACCGGACAGCGGCATCACGTTCAGGCCAAGGGGGTGATTAACGCCGCAGGCCCCTGGCTGGATGAAATAATTGCCCTGTCCCGGCCCACTTCGGGAACGCCAGACGACACTCCACTCCCCGCCCGCATTGGGGGAACGCTGGGCACTCACATTGTGGTTCCCCGTTTTGCCAATGGGCCGGACACGGCCTTATACGTGGAAGCCGAGTCGGACGGGCGACCGTTTTTTATCATTCCCTGGCGGAAAAACTTTTATTTAATTGGCACCACCGACCTGCCGTTTCAGGGCGATTTGGATCTGGCCGCTGGCAGCCCGGCGGAGGTGGATTACCTGTTAAACGAAACCAACCGGGTGCTGCCTCAAGCCAGTCTGTCCGCGTCGGATGTGCTTTACACCTACGCGGGGGTACGTCCCCTTCCGGCGGTGAACGCTGAGCAACCGGGCAAAATTTCCAGAAAACACTGGATTGAGGATCATGCCCGGGACGCCCAAAACCCGGTGATGGGTCTGATCTCGGTGATTGGCGGCAAGTTGACGACTTATCGAAACCTGGCTCAGGCCACTGTGGATTTCGCCGTTCGGGCCTTTGCTCTACGTTGGCCAAAGGGGCAGCCTGTTCCCGCGTCTCAGACTCGGCGTCTCCCGCTGCCCGGAGGGGTTGGTATTTCCTCGGTGGAAGCCTACAAACAGGAACACGTACCCAAGGCCAGTCAGCGGGTTTCGCTGGCCCCGGAGGCCATCTCCCATTTAATCGATCTGTACGGCAGTCGCTTCCATCAGGTGTTAGCGCTTACGGAGGAAAATACCGCGTTCCTGCAATTTATTGATTCCGGCGGACTGGATATTACTGCGCAGGTGATTTACGCCGTTCGGCAGCAGATGGCCTGCACCGTGTCGGATGTCATGCTGCGCCGCATTGGGTGCGCCTTCAATGCCGATGCGGGCCTGCAATCCGTGAAGCGGGTGGCTCAGTGCATGGGGGCGGAACTGGGCTGGTCGCCCTCTAAAATCGAGACGGAAATTCAACAATACCAGGCCTTTATTCAAGCCCGGCATCTCCGCTTTCGAGCCGCCTCCGAGCCGTCTCCGATCTGCCTGAAATGAGTCCAGGCGCATGGCATTTTAAGGGTAGAACAAAAACAGAGGCCATCAGCCCCTGTCTTTGCGATTCCTGAAACTTGGGGTTTACCGGAATTTTTCCAGAATAGCCTGAATGGCGGCATCGGAAGTGTCCACCGGACCTGGTGCCTCCACCACCGGATGATCGGGGGTGCTGCGGCTGACCGCACGGACAGGGGTTGAGTTGGTTTTGTAAACCGTGTTGGATTTCGCTGGTTGGTAGCTCACCGGAACCATGGCCCCGCTGCTTTTGCTGGAACGAGAGCTGGCTGTGGCTGGCGCTGGCTTCAGTTCATCCGGTAACAACCGACCGGTCGGGCGCGGCGCAGTCTTACCCATACTTCTGTAGGCCAGCGGATCATCCCCATGGGTGCTACTGTTGATGGCTTTGGCCGGTTCCATCGCCGGTAAGGCGTTGGCATAGCCCCTGCCCTTCAGGGAAACGGGCACGATGTTGGGGTCATCGCCGTTGCGCCCCGCATTGGCCGGGTTCATCCCGCTGTCGGAGGCAAAGCCGTTATTACTGTTAGGGGTATCCCCGTCTTCCCTTAAAATGTGTGGAGTAACCAAAACCACCAGCTCCGTCCGCTTTTTGTTCAGCGTGGAGTTTCGGGCCAAGGCACCCACGATGGGCAGGCTGGAAAGCCCTGGCGTCCGAAAGACGGCCTCCTTGTTGGTGTTTTGAACCAGCCCTCCCAACACAAAGGTTTCACCATCCTGTAACCTTACGTTTTGCGTTAACACCTCTCGTTTGGACAACAGGGTGATGGTCGTGCCGCTCAAACCCGTCTTGGTTTCGGCCACGGTGCTGATGACGGGGCGGATTTTCAGGGAAACGGTATTGTCGGCCCCGACAACCGGCAACATGTTCAGCACGATACCCGCTTCACCGATATTCACGGTGGCGGTCGGCGCACTCAGGGCGCTTTGTGTAATTTCCACGGAACGAATAATTTCATCCACAATGCTTACCACGGCTTCATCATTGCTGGCCGTGATAATACTGGGGTTGGCCAGTAACTTGGCTTTATTCTGATTAACCAGAGCGTTTACTTGATAGTAAAAATCCTTCATCCGACGGGTAGGACTGGTGGTAAACTGCAAAAGACTCTCCCGGGGGGTCTCAGTGCTGGTGCCCACCCCGATTGCGCTGCCCCTGCCATTGTTGGTGGATGTATTGTTGGAGCCCAGTTTAAACCCGCCCACATTCATACCAAAGTTGAACCCCAATTCCCGGATGCCGGTTTCACTCAGTTCAACCAAGGCTGTTTCCAGCACCACTTGTGGAATTTTACGATCCAGCATGGGAATCATGGCTTCCACCATGGCAATTTGTTCCACTGTTCCCATCAGCGTCAGCGTGTTGAGTCGGGTGTCGGGAAGAATCACGGGGCCGTTGGGGGCCACGCTGATTGTTTGAGTCGCTTTCACTCGGGTACGCAAGTTAATCGTGTTGGTCAAACTGGATTGAGCACCGCCACCACCACCACCGCCGCCGCCACCGCCACCGCCGCCGCCACTTTGAGAAGGTTGACTACCACCCTGACCTTCCTCGACATTTTCCGCAACCACCCGAACTTGGGCCGAAATTTGTGCAACGCCGCCGGTTCCACCGATCGCCCCGGCGCCACCCCCCGCAGCGGCGCCACCACCCGTTGCGGCGCCACCGCCTGCACCGCTTGTCAACACAGGAATACCCTCGTTAAACAGGCTGGAAGATAAAATCGTAGCGACATCCAGAGCGTTGGCGTGACTCAAGCGCCAGGTCTTGCTTTGCCGCGGTTGATCCAGAATTTCCAGGTGCTTTTCAACCGCCTGGATGTCTTGTGCCTGTCCCACCACGATAATGCTGTTGGTATGAAAGTCCGCGGTGACTGGCATTGTGGTTACCCCGCCAGTTCCACCGCCGCCAGCGGCCCCGGTCGCTGCACCGCCCATGGCATCCGCAAACAGGGTATTATTCAAAATACTGGCCACCAGGCTGGCGTTGGCGTTCTTGAGGGAAAAAATCCGGGTGACCGCTTTTTTCAGGCTTTGCCCTTTGGGTGAAGTGGCATGGGCCACTGTAAGGTTGTTCCCCTGGATGGCGTAAACCAGATTTCCGTAAGACTTGATGGATTCCAACGCATCCTGAATCGTGACGTTATTGAGATCCACACTGATTTCACCCACCACCGATTCATCGATTAGAACGTTGAACCCTCCCTTTTGAGCTAACGCTCTCAGGGCATCCTGAATAGAAATTCCATGAAACGACATGGTAACCAACTGCTGCGCGCCGGGTATTGGCAAATTCGCCTTGATGTTGGTGGGATTGACGGTGACACGAATATCCCCGGTAATTGTGCCGGTAGAAGCGGCCAAAACCGGTACACCGCTAGCAGAGAAAAAGCAGCTAGCACTCAGGGCTAGACACAAACTTTTTTGGAGCCCTTGCCTTGAGATCATGTTTTCCAAGGATGGAAATAAGTTTCTCGGAAATAAGTTTTTCACAGTTTACTTCCCTCCGGCCATGTTACTCAGGGCACCTGTTTCGGTCGTGGTGGAAATGACCGGTGTCAGCTTTGTGTTGTTGATAATATGGGGGGTAATCATCATGACCAGTTCCGAACGAACTCCCGTCCTTTGAGAGGCTCGAAACATGGCGCCCACAATGGGCAATTCGGCCACACCGGGCAGCTTGTCCATGCGATTTGTCTCTCGCTGCTGAATTAAACCACCAATCACCAGTGTTTCACCGTCTTTTAGCCGGACATTCTGGGCCAGTAGATCCCGCTTCTGCAACAGGGTAACCAGGTTGCCCAGAACCGTTTCTTCCCGCAGAACACTGGTCACGGAAGGACGAATCCGCATGCTGACCGTCCCGTCTTCGCCAATTTTGGGCAGGATATCCATGACAATACCCGCTTCCCCGATTTCCACGGTCTGAGTGGCAAACCCACTCTCATCCACCGTGGTCACCACCCGTCTCACAATCTCATCCACGATACTGATGATCGATTCGGTATCGTGGGTCGCAACCACGGTTGGATTGGCCAGTACCTTGGCTTTGTTCTGGGAAATCAGGTTTCTGATCTGAAAGGCATAATCGGGACGGGTTACCGCAGGACTGGTATTAAAGGCAATACCGGAACGGGCTAAAGCATTGACGTCCGTGATATCAGTAACGGTTGAGAGTCCAATCAGGCCGCTCCCTGAAACGGAACTAAGCGGTTGATTGTTAAACCCGAATTGCAATTTCCCATCAGCGACCCCCCAACGGGTTCCCAGTTGCTTGTTGTTGGTATCCGTAATTTCCACCAGGGAGGCCTCAATAGAAACCTGTGGCAGTTGGGCATCAAACGTGGGAATAAGCGACTCAGCCAGAGCGATTTGCTCAGCGGTACCCATAATGGTGATGGCGTTTTGACGGGTATCCGGGATAATCAATGCGCTTTCCGGTGAGACGGAGGCGTTGTCCTGGGTTTTGACAAAGCCTCTCAGAGTAACGGCACTGGACAGACCGGAGGTTACCCCATCCCCATTGCTGCCAAATATATTAATGCCTGAGCCTTCCTGCACATCCTGACGCTCCACCCGGAGTAAAGAGGGTGTCCGTGGGGTCGCGTTCGCACCGACAGCAGCAGAACCGGAGCTAGCGGCTCCTCCTGCTCCGCCAACGGAAAAGGAAGCAACCCCATCATTGAATGCGCTACCCGCTAGCAGGGTGGCCACATCCAGGGCATTAGAGTGGCTGAGGTAAAATGTTTTGCTTTGCCGGGGAACATCCATTTTGGCGATGGCCGCTTCAGCCAGGGCGATTGTTTGCGCTGTACCGACCAGAATAATACTGTTTGTCCGGGTTTCGGCGGTCGCGGATTGCATGGCCGCCCCCCCGGCCCCACCGGCTCCCGCTGTGGCTGCCCCCGTTGAAGCGATGTTGGCTAGCAAGGAATTATTCAGCATGCTGGCCACTCGGGTGGCGTTGGTGTAGTGCAGGGGAACCACTTTGGAGAGCTGCCGATCCAGTCCTTTGGCCTGGGCGGTTTGCCGAGACATGACCAGGTAAATATTGCCGCTTTGCTTCAGGATCTTCAAGTTACCCAACGAGGCAATCGATTGCAGGGCCTGATTAATCGTCACTTTGGACAAATCAATGGTGACATTGCCGGTCACCGAATCGTCCATCACCAAGTTAAACTTTCCCGTATCTGCCAAGGCATACAGGACGTTCCGAATATTTTGATTGTCAACGCTCAAGGAAATCCGGCGGTTTCCATTGGGCACATTCAGGGTCTCTCCCAGCAAGGCCGTATTGTCCAGAGAACCGGCACCCAGGACAGATTGAGCCATGGTCGGCAACGGCGATAGCCCTTGAAGGATCATCATTCCAACCAGCAAGGGTGCCAGCGTTTTCTTCATGATCGGTTGCCTCTCATATCTCAACTCTATTCCATCAATTTTTAAAACTGAACTTGGCGAAACTGAAGTGCCTTCAGGCAGAAAACGCCAGACCATCACACCGGGTTATTGTTCCAGATTGATATAAATCCCATTGCCGGGACTTGAAACCGTGTTGCCCATCGTCGCTTCATTCCTCGCGGCATTCGTCGTTGTATTCGTTGTGGTATTGGTGTTGGCAGTTTCCAAGGCGTACGGGTTTGCCGCGGACGCTGATGAACCAGCGCCACCCAGATTGCTCACCGAAGAATTCACTCCCAAAGCACTCCCTCCCAAAGCGTTCCCGGCGACCCCGGTGCTGCCCGCATTACTGCCGGCGGCCCCAGCCGCGTTGGTATTTGTGTTATTGACCACAACTTTATAAGGGTTCAGGCTTAATGTCCGATTTTCGCCGTTGAGCTGCAAGCTCAACCCTGTCTTTCCAATGGCTCTCAGGTAAATGCGCTCCCCATTCACGTAAAACGATTCACCTGCTTTTTTAAACAGTGTCTTGGGGGGAATGGCGGGATTGACATCAGCAACCTTGATAATGGCAATTTTACTTTTGCTGTTTGCTCCGCCAATAAATCCGGTATACTGGACACCCGTCAGGGCATCCTGGTTTTCAGCCGGTGCGATAAACACGCCGTTGGTCTCTTGAATCAAAGGGGAAAATGGATCAGGCCTTCCGCTCAACCCCGGAATACTGTCCGCCGACTCTACCCTGCTAAAACCCTCGGCAGGCGTCGCCTGGGCAATGAGACGCTCATCGGGATTGAACGTACCTGCGGGCTGTTGTTTTGGTAATTGCTCTTGCAGGGTTTTAATATTGAGTAGATCGTGATTGCCGGAGCGCACCGATGGTTTTCCTGGTTCAGGTTCCGCGGCATGCGACAAACTGATGGAGGTAAGCCACCAATAGCCCAGGCCCGCGTAGATGGTTGAGCCCAGCAGGCATAAAACAATCAGGGCCGCCACCATTCTGGGACTGTTTAATAACTTGGACGTCCAGTGATCCTTGACCAGCAAGGATTCGTTGTCCAAAAAGCCCTGATCAAGACGCTCCGACATTTCCACCCAATCCAGCGGATCGGGCTGTTCTGTCTGATTGGATGGCAATGGAGAACCGGTTATCCGATCTTGCAAGGCAGCCTTGTTTGCTTTCACCGCGTCCAGCTGATCCAAAAAGCTACGAACAGAATCAGCCTGGGAAGACGCTTTTTGCTCTCCAATTTTTTGCTCTCTATGGGGATTTAAAGTAGCCCGCTCAATGTCAGGCAAATCGGCATTCAAATGGCTCTTGGGGAAGCTGGACGGCAAGGACAATGATTGGGTCGCAGGCGCCAGGGTGTCGGGTTTTGGCACCGGCAACCATTGAGAGAGGGCGGACGATGCAAAGCTGGATTGGGCAGTCAATTTGGCGCTCAATGATCTTTCAGGTTTCTCAGAGGAAAAGTTGGCAGTGGCGGGCTCTGAAAAAACGGCGTGGGCAGATGCAGCCACGGCAGCCCAGTAAGAGGCTTTGAGGGCATCTATCTCAAGGCTTTCAGGAGTCATTGTGTTTTGCTGATTGGTTCCGCTCATATTCTTCCCTGAATTTTCACTCAGCATCATGCTTTTTACCTTTCTGACCCGTTCAGTCTGACCCTTGCAGCCTGACTCTTTCAGTCGGCTCACTCAGTCCGTTCCTTTTAGTCCGACCTTTCCCGTCTGACGCTTTCAGGAGCTTGCTCGGTAAGTGGATGGCCGTTGGTCAAACACTTTAAGAATCGTCTGATTCATCGTCTTAACCATTGTCTTAATCACGACCTTAGCCATTACTATTTTTCTCAAGCACCATTTTTCTCTAGCGCCATTTTTCACAAGCCGTCTTGTCTCAATCCGAAGAGGCCCGGATCTCATTGTTCAGGATATCGTCTTCGCCAGTAAACTAACTCGTCTATCCATAGGACTTTACAGATTTCCATCGGTGAAAACAGGCGTCCGGGTCAAATTGGCAAAGGCCTGACCAACGCCAGTGTCATACCACCAGTTTTATGGAAGCCTACCAGTCCGGGATGCGTTACTGAACCGCCAAAGTCGTGCCATTTCGTCGCACCAAAATATGAACTTTTTCTCGGGAGGCAGTCTGGAATTCAAAATCCCAGTGACTGTTAGCGCCCGTGGGTGCGGTCATTTGCGTCAAGCGCAAGGATGACTTTTTTTCCTGACTGAGATGCTGGGCGGCTGACCGTACTTGTCGCAATGCCTGCTGTGCGTCCAGGGTACTATGCGTTTCCATCCACTGATAGGATACGCTGACCGCAACACTGGCCAGCACGCTGAAAAATAACAGGGAAAAGGTTTCTCTGCTCATCAATCAAACTCTTTTTTGGATTACCTTCGATACGTTTATTGTGCGCCATTTATAAATGGCCACGCCTCCTGCATTTGAAGGAATCCGGATTGATAGCCTCCCTTCAATGGTTTGCACAACGGTACACGAAGGTAGACGAAACGAACATTAAGGCCCATGGAAATCATTTGTTCCAAAGCCCCTCCCCTCAAAAGGCTGGCCGCTTTCACCGCGCACAAAGCTGCGCAAAAAGGGTTCCCCGACTTCCGGGGGAGCCAGCCAAACTTGCATCCGCAGGTGCTTTTATCAGGATTGGCGTTGGTGGCTACACTTCGATTTCGTCCAGCGCCACCAACTCATGAATTTCTTGCGGCGAGAGAAAAACCGGGTTATTGGCCGAGTTGTACTCAAAGCCCAGTTCAACCGGCTTGCCCCGTTGCCCCAGTTGATTGGTGTCGTACTGAATATCATTGGAAAAATGAATGGTGGGTTGGATGACATAATAATCATCAAACTCCAGGGTTAAATGGGAGTCATCGCTGGGGCACATGACCTCATGCAATTTTTCCCCGGGCCGAATGCCCACGAATTTATGAGTTACGCCGGGGTACAACGCTTCCGCCAGATCGGTAATGCGGGTCGAGGGCAATTTGGGCACGAAAATTTCGCCGCCTTTCATGCGCATAAAGGAATCCAGCACAAAATCCACACCCTGGGACAAGGTAATCCAGAAGCGGGTCATGCGGGGATCGGTAATGGGCAATTCGCTGACATTGTCTTGCATCAGTTTCTTGAAAAACGGAATAACCGATCCGCGCGAACCCACCACGTTGCCATAACGCACCACGGAAAAGCGAGTGGGTTTGCGCCCAGCCAGATTGTTGGCGGCCACAAACAGTTTATCGGACACCAGCTTGGTGGCGCCGTACAAGTTGATGGGGTTGGCCGCTTTATCCGTGGACAAGGCAATGACCCGCTCAACCTGATGATCCAGACAGGCCCGAATCACGTTTTCCGCCCCGGTGACGTTGGTATGGACACATTCTTGCGGGTTGTACTCGGCGATGGGAACATGTTTCAGGGCTGCCGCATGGATGACCAGATCCACATCGCTCATGGCCATGTCCAGTCGCTGGGCATCCCGCACATCCCCAATAAAGTACCGCATGCAGGGGGCGTTGTAGGTTTGCTGCATGACGTACTGTTTGTACTCATCCCGAGAGAAAATAATGATTTTTCTGGGCTTGTACCGCTCCAGAAGGGTTTTGACCGCTTTTTTACCAAAAGATCCGGTTCCACCGGTAATTAAAATGGATTTACCATCAAACATAGAGTACCTCGATCAGTCCCTGCCCGTTCAATAAGGCGATACCTAACTTATATCCACATCTACAGAATCCGCACCGGCTCAACCTGTCAAAGCCACAAATGGCATTCGTCCTTTTGAGCGCTCTGTTTCATTGAACCTTTTTCACACCGCTGGTGGCGTCATCCAAGTTGAGGATTTTTGGCAGTTCCCCTGAAAATCCCAAAAAATTCAGAGGGCTTTTGCTATCATCAGAAAGTGGATAGAGTCGTGCTGGATAATCAGGATGATTAAGAGCCAATGAAATTGGGTTTGGGTACAGTGGCATTTACGGCGCAAGGCGGGAAGCACTCACCGGCGGTGCCGCTGGAATCCGTTCGGGATATTTTAAACCTGGCCCACCAAGCCGGTATCGGTTTACTGGATGCCGCCGCCGAAGCCGGGGACAGCCTCTCGGTGGTGGCCCGCTGTTTGCCCGCTCAGGCTCATTTCAAACTGGTGGTGAAGCCCTATTTACAGTCTGCCGAGCCGGGGGGCAACTCGTATGCGGATCAACTGGAACAGGGGTTACTGGACACCTTACAGGCGTTGTCTCGGCCCCACATTTACGCCCTGAAAACCGGCATTGCTTCCGCGCTCATGAACCGGCAGGGAGAGCGTCTGATTCATCGCCTGGAGGCTTTAAAAAAGCAGCAGTTAATTGAAAAAACCGCTTTTTCCGTGGCCAATCCCGAAGCCCTGGACTGGTTGCTCCAGCATTACCAGCCCGATATTGTTCAGCTACCAGTCAATGTCCTGGATCAGCGTTTTTTACACAGCGGGCATTTAAGTCTGCTAAAAAGCAGGCAAATCGAGGTGCATGCCAGAGACATTCTGTTGCAAGGGGTATTACTGGATCCGCTGCACCTGCATCCCTGGTTTTGGCCCCTGAAAAAGCGGATGGCCCAGTATCACGACTTTCTGGTAAAAGAAGGACTAACCCCGCTGGAAGGGGCCTTGAATTTTGTGACCGCTTTGCCGCAGGTGGATTACGCTTTGATTGGGGTTCACAGCAGCGATCAGCTCAGCGAAATGGTGGCCGCCCTGATGCCGGGCCTGGCGGCGGATGATTTTTTCCCCTATGCCAGCAATGACAGCCGTTTTGTAGATCCCTTACAATGGAACCTGTATGAGTAAGGGCCACACGGCGTTGGAGAATTTATTGTGAACGTCCTGTTTCGGGCCGATGCCGCCGTGGATATTGGAACCGGCCACGTGGTGCGTTGCCTGACCCTGGCCAACCGGCTGACCCAGGAAGGGATAGCGGTCACCTTTGCCTGCCGAAGCCTGCCCGGTGATATGAACCATTGGATTGCCGAACAGGGATTTGCACTCATCACCTGGGAAGCGGACGATCCCACCGTTCTCCCACCCCCTGTGACCCATTACCTTCAGCAGCATTCACCCGATTGGCTGGTGGTCGATCACTACCGACTGGATGCCCAATGGGAACGTTCCGTGCGGGATTGGGTAGGCAGGATACTGGTGATTGACGATCTGGCCGACCGGCATCATCACTGCGATTTATTGCTGGATCAAAACTATTTTCTCCACCCGGAAGTACGGTATCAGGGTTTGCTGCCACCCACCGCCCAATGTTTGCTGGGCCCGGCCTATGCCTTGTTGCGCCCGGAATTTGAAACGGTGCGGCTGGACTTGCTGGCTTCGAAAAAACGCCAGCGACCCGCTTTAAAGCGCATTCAGGTTTGTTTCGGGGGCAGCGATCCCACCGGTGAAACGCTAAACGCCCTTGAGGCACTTTCCAGCTTGCGGTTACCCGACTGTGAAGTGGATGTCATTGTGGGGGCCAGCAATCCGGCCAAAACATCCATTCAATCCCTTTGCGCGCAGAAAACCGGCTGGCATTTTCACTGTCAAACCCCGCATATGGCCCGATTGATGGCCGAGGCCGACCTGGCCATCGGGGCCGGGGGAACCACCACCTGGGAGCGCCTCTGTCTGGGTTTGCCTGCCATTGTCATTGCGGTGGCCGACAACCAGCGGCAAATCTGTCAGGAAGTGGCGGATGCGGGAGCCCAGCTATATTTGGGAACCACCGGCACGGTCTCTGCCGAGCAAATTGCCCAGTCAGTCCTGTCTTTTGCGCACAACCCCGCTTTATTAAAGCCTTACACGGACAGTGGCCTGCAACTGGTGGACGGTAGGGGAGTCAATCGGCTGCTGAGCGCTTTACAGCGTTGTATATAATGGAGGATAGTTTCAAGATCGCTGTCAGGCACGATGACCGCCCATCCCATTTGGCGGTTCCCTGATGAGCAGTATTTGGTGGGTTCGACCCGGGAGCTAGGTATGTTTGATATTGAAGAATTATCCGTACAACCCCGCATTTTGACCTTGCGGAATTTTTTGAGTGACGAGGAATGCACTCACCTGATTGAGCGGGCCCGGCCCAAGATTGCCCCTTCCACCACCGTCGACCCGGAGACCGGGGAATTTATCCTGGTGGAAGCCCGCAGTAGCACCAGCACGTATTTTATGATTCGGGAAACACCCATGATTACTGGCATTGAGGATCGCATTGCCCGGCTACTAGGCCTGCCGGTGGAAAATGGAGAGGGACTACAAGTCCTGAACTATGGCGTGGGGCAGGAATATCGCCCTCATTTTGACTTTTTCGATCCCAACCTGAAAGGATCCGCCACGGTGATGGCCGTCGGTGGGCAACGGATGGCCACCTGTATTATGTACCTGAATGATGTGGATGAAGGCGGAGAGACTCATTTCCCTGAAGTGGATATTCGGGTAAAACCCCGAAAAGGCGATGCCCTGTTGTTTATGAACGTGACCCCGGAGGGCGAGGTCGATCGAATGACCCTGCACGCTTCTTTACCGGTGATAGCCGGGGAGAAGTGGATTTCCACCAAGTGGGTGCGGGAACGGGAATACAAATAGCCCCCGATATCTGGATTGAGGCTGTTGATTTGCCGAAGCGTTACGCCGGATAATTACGCCAAAATTTACCAGGATCCTGTAGCCTCCGGGGCATATTGATTGCAAATATTTTTATAAATACCGTAGGTACTGGAATAACTGGAAATTTTTACCGGGCGGCTGGGGCCGGGTAGACGGTTGCTTTGTTTCCCCTCGCTGTTTTCATCCCAGGATGCCATGGAGGACTTTAATTGTCCCGTATTGCAATCGACTTCACTCTGATTAACCCGTCCCGGCTTGCTCTGACCGGATTGAAACTCAATCACCCTGTACCTCAGGATGCCGTCTCTCAATGTCTGAATGGTATCCTTGTCCATATAAAACCGGCTGCCGTAGCTGGTACGGTTCAGTTCCACCAGATTGCTTTCCTGGGCCTTGCTGACCTTGGCACCCAGAAGGCCCGGCAGGATGAGTAACAGTGCCAGGATCCAGGCCCCCACAGGTTTACGGATTAAGGACATTGATTTGGATTCCTCAATTTGGGTTCCTCTAGGTTTCGGCTTGCCGCGTATTTCTATTATAGCCGCCCGTTCCACAGTGCCGAGGCCACAGTCCCCGCAAACCGGTTTGTCAGAGCGTCCAGCGAGCAGTACTCAACGCGCCGTGGCAAAAAACGTGGCAAAACGGAAAAAACACGGCCTGCCAGACCTATGCCACGAGTGGCAGGTTCCCAAACTCACCCACTAAACGCTTCCGTAAACGTAAGCGGAAAAAACGGCCTTCAGCTCATGCTTGGACAAACCGTCTGCGCAACTTATAATAGGGCTCAGGTTTTATTCTTGCGATTCCCTTTTGTAGATTGATTGCCTCAATTTCTCATCATCACGACATTGGTTCCACCTGTTTTTAATTATTTCTCTCTAACCTCTCTCTAACGCCTCCTCGCTGTTCCCACCAGTAATTTTGTTTTGGAAAACGATTCCCATGCTTCAACGTGAATACTCCTGGAAACCGTATGCGGCTTTGCTAGCTGTTTATTTAATCTGGGGAACCACGAGTGGCGCCATCCGGCTGGGCGTGGACAGTATTCCTTCGGCCTTGTTGCCTTGCGTTCGTTTCCTGATCGCGGGCGGCTTAATGGTGGCCATCGCTTCACTGCGTGGGGAATCCCTTCCCAGCGTTCGGAATCTGAAAGTCCACGCCATGACAGGATTCCTGTTGTTTTTTGCTGGAAATTCCATTGTGTGCTGGACAGTCAAGTACGTGGCCACCGGCTTCGGCAGTGTGCTTGTGGCCACCACCCCATTGTGGATGACCCTTTTGTCCGCCCTGGTGCCCCCACGGGAACGAATCTCGGGACTCTCCTGGCTGGGCATCCTCATTGGCTTTCTGGGGATGATGATTTTACTGTCTCCTCAGCTCAGCCATCCGCTGGAGGTCACCGCAACCTTTTGGTGGTGCATGGCAGGCCTTGCCTTTATGACCTTTTGTTGGGCTGTGGGCTCCGTTTACGCCCGTCGGCACCCGACCGAGGATTCCCTCTTTATGACCGTGGGCTTACAGAACCTGACAGCCGGACTTCTCCTCATCCCCGTCTGTTTCTGGACAGCGCCGGAGTGGTGGGGACAGTGGCATCCCACTACCACCTCCGTGCTGGCCCTGGTGTACCTCATCCTCTTTGGAACCATGCTGGCCACTCCGTGCTATTTGTTTGCCCTGAAGAACTTGCCGGTCTCGGTCTCCAGTACCTTTGCCTATGTCACCCCGGTTCTCACCGTTGTTTTCGGGGCCCTGTTCCTGCATGAGGCGGTCAGCTCCACCATGGTGCTGGGCGCCGTTGTCATTTTGTGCGGCGTCGCCCTGGTGCAAATCATGAATCGCCCCTGGGCCAGCAAATCCGTATCCGCTTCCCCCGTCCCCAATGAATTGGAGGTTGTTACATCCTGATGTCTTCCCTGTTTCGAATCCGTCCCATTGAGCCCCAGGACAGCGCTCAGCTAAAATCTGTCATCCTTTCGGTTCTCACCGAGCTGAAGTGCGTCGGGCCGGGATTTGCCTCTTCCGATCCTGAACTCCAGGATCTCTACGCCGCTTTCCAACATCCACCCCATCAAGCGCCCGACCGGGGATACTGGGTCATCCAGGAGCAGGCGACCGGACGCGTGCTGGGCGGTGGCGGTTTTGCCCCACTGAAAGGGTATACGGGCCCGGAAAAGACTTGCGAGCTGCAAAAGGTCTACTTTCATCCCATCCTGCGGGGTCGTGGTTTTGGACGGAAAATACTGGAAAAGAACTTTCAGGAAGCGCAAGCCCTGGGTTACCAGCAAATGTACCTGGAAACAGTGGGCGTAATGACCAACGCGATCGCAATGTATGAGAAGCTGGGCTTTCAACGGTTGGAAGATCGCCTGGGCGAAACGGGACATGCCAGTTGTCACATTTTCATGAAGCGTTCCCTGGAAAAGCCCGCCCTGGTGCTGGCCTGATTTTTTGACAGCCTGACAGAAAGCACCCTGACTCAAGAAAACACCCGCCGTTGTTTGCGGGTGTTTTTTATTTGGTAAGGCAGCCTTACCATTTTTATTCACTTAATTTTAGTTTTTATTCACTTCATTTTATTCGCTGGCATCGTCTTTCAGACGGTGTCTGACCCCTTGGTTAAAGCTCATGTCCAGCTTTTTTTGTTGCAAATCAAGCAGGCGCTGCTTGATTTTAGGGGTCAGAGGCGACTTCGGGAAGTTTTGAACGAAACCTTGCAGCTCCTGCTGAACGCTGTCCGGGCCTTCGCAGGCGGCAGTACTGTTCAACAGTTGATCTTCCAGGTCACTCAACAGCAACAAGTTGGGGTCTTGCAGGGCTTTGACGTAGGCGTTGGGAAATTGACGTTTGAAGGCCGTCCATTCCCCATAGAGACGCACCAGTTCTCCGGTTCCAAAGCGCGTACAGCCGCTCAGATCGTCCAGTTGCTCCATGGTGCTGGGCCAGTATCCGTTGAGGGTTTGGTTCACCAGCTTGAAAAACGCCATATCGGCGGGTTTCCCCTTTTGCGTGGCTAGGGTCAGGAAAAAGGCCGGATCGGGCCCCGCCACCAAAATCTCCCGATGCAGGATGAGGTAGCCGGGCATGGATTTCTTGATGACCTCAAAATCCTCATCGGTTAAGGTTTCGGCACGTTGAAGAATAGCCCGGGCGGCCTCTTGTCCCTTGTTGAGGACAGGTTCCAGACTTTCTTTTTGTTTCGATTGCTGCCATTGGTGCAGGGCGTTGAGGTACTGCGCCGCCGATTGGGTCACTTCAACAGGCATGGTCGGGGAGGGAGCCACTGGCAAAGCGGTGGCAGGGGGGGCGGGTGGGACAACGCCAGGCAGGGGGGAAGGCGCTGTGGCCTCGTTCGGCGAGGGTACCGCTTCACGGGAAGCGGGTTGCAAGGGACGCTCCTGTGATGGCGAGGCCTCTTTCACTGCCGACTGAGTCTCTGGAACCGGTTTGGATTGCTCGAGCTTGTCATTAGTCTCGGTTTCAGGCGCAGTTTTGGTTTTTTCAGGCTCAACTTTTTCAGGCCTGATTTTCTCAGCCTTCTTTTCGGGCTTCACTTTTTTAGGCTTTGCGGTTTTCGAGCTGGCCTTTTCTGTGTTCTGCCGCTGCGGCGGCTTCCCGATCTCCTGACTGGGCTGCTCCGGCTTGGCGAGTTTTTTGGGCGTCTCGCCTTCTGGGAGGTCTGCCTGCATTGGCGGCCTGGGCCCAGACTCCGCTGATCTGGCTGCAGCTGGTTTTAAGGCTGCTGGTTTGGCTTCAGTCGCTTTTACGTCTGCTGGTTTTGCGTCTGGGGATTGTGCCTTTTCTGGCTTCGCCTTGCGGTTCTCTTTAGCCCGCTTGGGCTTTTCTTGTTTCGCACGGGCCGGTTTTACCGACTGAGGCAGCGCCGACTGCCCGACGGGGGCACCCGGTTTGAGCGCTTCCGATTGAGCCTCTGCACTTGGCAAGGTGACAGGGGCTGGCTCTGTCAATGGCTTAATTTCGGGCTTAATTTCGGGCTTGGTTTCGGGTTTGGTTTCGGGTTTGGCAGTTTTGGGAGCCTTGGGCCTCTTGGGAGATTTAGGGGCTTTGGACTTGGTTTCTGTTGGCTTAGCTTCTTTGAGCTTGGTCTCTGTTGGCTTAGCCTCTTTGGGTTTGGATTCTTGAGGCTTGGCTTCTGTTAACTTAGCCTCTTTGGGTTTAACTTCTTTGGGTTTGATTTCTTTTCGCTTGGCCGTTTTGAGCGCTGATGTCTCACGTTCGTCCTGAGGCATCGGCTCTTGAGCCCTCGATTCCGGGGCCTCAGAGACAGAAGGAGTCTTCAATGCCGGGGCCTTGCTCTCCGCCTGAACCGGGGTGGCCGCACGGGTCACAGGCCCGGATTTTTCAGCCTGTTGTTTTTTCGGTTTCTTGTCCCGCTTGGTCTGGGAACCCTCTGCCTGAACCCTGTCCGCTTTTTCCGTTTGCGCATTGGAAGCGGGTTCTTCCGGGCGGTGGGCTTTGGTTTTTTCAGGATTTTTGGATTTTTCAGGCTTTAAACTGGCTTTTTCCGGGATGCTGATTTTCTCCGGCAGGCGCTGCTCCTGTTTCGTCTCCTGCTTCTTTTTCTCTGGAGATAATGGATCGGGTTTTCTTTTCTCGGGTCTTATTTTTTCCGTTTTGATTTTTTCCGGTTTTATTTTTTTGGGCTTAATTTTTTCCGGCTTAATTTTCTCCGGTTTGATTTTTTCAGGCCGCACGGCTGAAGGTTGAGCCTTGGGGGGTTTTGCCTTTTTCTGCTTGCCTTTCACGGGCTTTGCCGGAGCGTCAGGCTTCACGACTGCCACGGGCGGGGTCATCGGAGATGCGGATGGACGGGCTTCTGTCTGTTGGCCAGACGGGCTTGCAGCCCCTTTCCCTTCGGAGGCGGGTTGAACAGGAATGGCCTGAGCATTGGTCTCCACAATCGGCGCCCAATTGTCGGTGGATCTTTCTTTTTTGGCTTTATTTAACTTGGTTTTCGACTTGGGCTGGCGCTCTTGATGAGCCCGTTTCTCTTTGCGTGGGCTGGCCTGCTCCGGGTGGATCGCCGGGGTATTCTTTTCAGCATTGACGCTGGCTGGCTTGGCTTCTGTTGCATTCTTTGAAGTCTCGTTGGGAGCCTTCTTGATAGGCTTCGCAGGCTTCTTTTTGGGCTCCGTTGAGGCCTCATTCAAATGCTCAGAAGGCAGCGCTTGGGGCTTGGCTTCAATGCTGGCGGGCTTTGTTTCCGGCACCGCTTGCCGGGATTTTTTGACTGCTTTCGGTGCTTTCTCTGCCGTTGGCGCTTGCTTTTTTTCAGGCTGCGGCTGGACAGGCTTATCTTTGGTTTTATTTTTGCTTCTATTGACTTGCTCGGGTTTGGAAGCTTTTGCCGCTGGTTCGATCGCTGGCTCGGACGATTGAACAGGCCTGATGGCAGCCGGTGTTTGGGGCTGCATCTGGGTCGATGCTGAAGGCTCCGGCAAGGCGGGCGGCACGGCAGCAGCGGGGGGCTCCGGCAAGGCGGGCGGCACGGCAGCAGCGGGGGGCTCCGGCAAGGCGGGCGGCACGGCAGCAGCGGGGGGCTCCGGCAAGGCGGGCGGCACGGCAGCAGCGGGGGGCTCCGGCAAGGCGGGCGGCACGGCAGCAGCGGGGGGCTCCGGCAAGGCGGGCGGCACGGCAGCAGCGGGGGGCTCCGGCTTGGGCTCAGTGGCACGTATTTTTTCGGGGGCGCGCTTTTTCTCGGGGGCGCGTCTTGTTTCGGGGAGCGGTTCCGGTTGGGCGATTTTGGCCTTGGGAGTCACGGAGGACGCCGAGGAGGGCTGCTCCGGCCTGGTTTTGCTGCTCGTTTCCGAAGATTCGACTTTTAGAGGCACCGCCGGGGCAGCCTGTTTGATTTTTTCAGCGGGTTTGGACACCGTGGCGGGGGACTGGGCACGCTGTGAGGGGGGGCTAGCCGGACTTTCCACCTTTGGCACGGCGGGCTTGGGGGTGGCAGCGGAGGCAGCCGGTTTGGCAACGGGTGGTTTTCCAGGCTTTTGGATAGCGGTTGAAGGAGCTTGGACTGGCGACTTTGAGCGTTTTTGGGGCGTGGGGTCATCAATGCTCTGGTTCCACAGCTTTTCAAGCTCCGTATCAACCTCCGGCACCGACTGAAACGCAGGGGCGGTTTCCTCTTTCAGGGCAAAGCTGCTGGGTAACCAGCCGACGATCAGGGTGGTTACCATCAGGAGCGATATGGATCGAGCCAATAACCGGGAAAAACCAAAGGCCACGCTTTTCATAGAGGTGTTACTAAAATCCATGGATTGCCGTTAACACGGATATTCTAAACAAAGCAAAGTGGGAATCCCAGCCTGTGCTTCCTGAATAGCCGGGACGATCAGTTCCTGCCGGTTCTCTGATTCAAGCGCCTTCCCGATCGCCCCAGAACGCTCAGTGGGCCTGATGGCGGGTGCTTTGGAAACAGATCAAATAGTAAATTTTTGTAAGTAAAACACCCCTAATAATATATACATTAGCAATCCAATCCCATAAAAAGTTTTATATAAAATATATCAATTATTAGGTTTGGTTGATACTAAAGAACGCTTCCTCTCAAGTTCGGAGGTCTCGAATGTTACCAATGTCTTCTTCGCTGGGTTTTCCTGCCATGAATACGATGTCCGGGATGCAAACCACTGGCTTTGCCACCAATACGAGCGGCAACAGCTTAACGGATTTTATGCGTGGCATCAACAGTTTGACCTACAGCGCCACCCACAATGCCGATGGCAGCGATATTCTCTCCTGGGCCAACGGTCTGGTTCAGCAATCGGCCCTTCGCAAGCAACAACAAGCACTCCAACAGCAGCAGCAACCATCCCTGAGCAGCCTGTTGGGTGGCGCCGCTGACTCTCCGGGAAGCGCCACGCAGCCGGATCTCAGTCAATTAATGCAGTTTTTCATGACCCTGTTAAGCGGGATGGGTCAAAAATAAACCGAACAAGTTATTTTGAATTCAATCCTAGTTTTACAATCCCGGTTGGTTTTTCCAGCCGGGATTTTGGGTGGGCGAAAGGAGCAACTTGCCCCACCCCAAACGGGACTCTGGATCACTTGAATATTAAGTAGGAAAGTGGCGGAAGTGGCATGACAAAGATCGAACTTCACTCTTGAATGTCTTTTCTTTACATTTTGAAACAATACGAAAAATTCACCTAACTTTGTCCGCCTGATCCGGTTTTAGATACAAAAAAGCCCCCTGTTTTTAGGAGGGGGCTTTCAGTTATGCGGAAAGAAGAGAGTCTACAGCCTGATCGATAAGCTTGTTGATCGATATATTCCGGCGGTTAGCCTCTTTTGCAATCTGATAATGTTTTTCCGGCTTGGTTCTGTAGGCGATTTGGCCCTTGAAGTCCTCCGGCTTTGGAGGCTCTTGTATTGGAGTGCCTTCCTCAATAGACGCTTCAATGTGGAGCCTCAAAGCCTCCATGATGTTGCCCATGGCCTCCTCAGCCGTCTTGCCCTCGGAAAAGCATTTCAATTCGTTCACACGGGCAAAATAGTATTCCCCTGCGTCATTACGTTTTTCAACGTTGAACGACCAGGGCAAGGCCAGATAGTATGCTAAATCTTTATCCTTACTGTTTGTCACTTGCTCTCCTTTTTGCCTTTGAGTTGTGGGGGGAGGGTCAATGACCCAACCCCCTGAGGATTTCGCAAAGCTGGTGGAGATATATCGGCTTCACCTGAGAGGCTGCGGGAATGGTTAACCGGCTTGCCCCTTTGGCGAAAGTGATATGGCTTCCAGCTTGGCGGGCGCTGAATCCCAAACCGCTCAACAATGCTTTGATTTCCTCAATGGAAACCTGGCCTTGCTGGCAGATTTTCTGAATCAGCTTGTCCCGTTTACTCATTGGCTGTTCCTTGATCGACTCTATGAATTAATGATATCATAAATTGATAGCATTGCAAGCATTTTTTGATATCATTTTTTTTAGGGCAATAAAAAAAGCCCGATCCCCTAAAAGAGAACCGGGCTTGTTACAGTCACCAAAAAAAGAAGGTTTCAGGTTATCGCAGGTAATTAAGGGGTATAGGGAAAATCTTGAACCAGTTTGAGCTTATAGCAGGGCTTTTCACGGTTTTTCAGCCATCCTTGGGCAAAGTCATAACTGGTATCCTTGGCTTCCTTCAGGATGGTTTCCGGCAATACGGCTGTCCAGTCCTCTTTCCCCTGACTTTTGCCAATGGGGGCCCCAGCCAGCCAATAAGGGTAGGCCACGGCCTGAGAGCAAATAGGAGCGACCGGTCTTGTTCCTTTGGGGCTGAATCCGGTTTTCTGGACATTCCCATTCAGCAGCGCCAGCGACCAGATCCAGGGGAATTTCCACAGGCCGTAAATCCGGCCCCAGAAACCAGAACTCATCATTTCCTCATGGGCCAACTGGATGATGGCAAGCTGCCCATCCGTTAAGGGGTCTACCGTTTCTAGCAAGAAGAAGGTTTTACCCTTCAGGCTGGAAAGGTCACGCTCCCCATACCACAGGCCCAGTTTTGCCCCAGTGGAAGCAATATTGCCATTGGGTAGCATCAGTTCAACGTGTTTGCACTCGTTGTCACCCTGTAAAAGGTTGTTGAAGCGGCCCAAGGGGTCAATTCCCACCGGAACATGACAGATAACCCGGCCGGGCTTGAACAGTTTTTTCAGACTCATCAGTAAACCCACCGTGTCTTTGTTGGACGAATATCCAAATGGGTAAAGGTGGAGCCATAGCCCAAGCCGCCATTCCAGTTTTTCAGATAGTCCTGGACTTGTTTGGGCGTCATTCCGGAAATGACAATATCCACGGCCATCCCTGACAAGTGCATACTGTTTGGAGCGCCCCCAACAGCTTTATTATGCTCCAGGGTACGCCAGCCGGAAGTGATGGTAATCGGCTTGCCCAATAAGTCCCGAATGACCTGTAAACGATTGGCCACACGGTACAGGTTTTCCAGAACCGGCAACGGGGGAAGGGGTGAGTCTTTGTGGAGAAACTCAGCCAGCCGAAAGTTTGGGGTGAGTAGGATGTTTCTTTCAATGCTCACGGGTAACTCCTTCAATATCAGATCAATTTCAGGCATCAGAACCCCCGGTTAAACCTGGCTGGGCATCACAATAAACCGGCCTTCCGCTGCCGCCTGGTAATTGCCGGTTGACTCCCAGCGGTAAATCCAGCTTCCGGCCTCATCCGCTGGTAACTCGATGGAATATTCCTTTGTGGTGGGGTTTTTCTCAATTTCAGTATCGACGCCATAAGTCAGAGTCGTTATAACCCCGGACGGCGTCTTGTACTTGAATTTCACCGTGGTAGGCTCAACGGCCAAGCCGGATTCACTCCTGAAAATGACGGCCAGCTTGGGTACAGCCCCGATGATGTATGAATTTGGGTTACTACTGGCTGAACAGCTCACACGGAACCTCTTTCTTTTTCCCGATGGCACTTTTGCCAATGGGTATTACTGAATTTCAACAACGGTAACCAGCGATTCCGACATTACGACCCGTTTAATAGCCTCACTCATAGACGCATTTACGGTTAGCGACTCTCTCATGACTGGTCGGACACTCTCTGCCGCCATAAGGACAGGAACCGTTGTTAATGAGGCGCTAATACAGGCCTTACCCAGCAACCGAGGGAATAGGCCCAGGGATTGCAGGACGGCCAGCAAGCCAAGGTTTAACGTGTCGTCCGTCTGGATGCGGGTCAGGATCTCAACGGCTTCAGTGGTGGAAAGGGTCAGTGTTTCCGAACTGGTTATGACCGTTAAGATTTGCGCCGCTTGCTCAAGGGTGATGCCCAGAGAGTCCACAACGGCCAACAATGCCAATAACTGGACTGACTCACTGACCGATACATCAAGGGATTCTGTGGTTTGCTTCAGAATCAGGCCAAAATTCGGGTCAAGGTCTGTCTGTTCATCAATTGAGACAGATAACGCTTCCGACCGCTCCAAATAGCCGATCAGGCTGACCGTTGCATCCAAAGCGGTCTGGATGGTTTCCGTTCGGGCCAGAGTCGCAAGCAAAGAAACCGATTCAGTCAGGCTGAACCCAAGGGTGTCGCTGGCGTCATTGGCCACCACCAGTTGAGCTGCTTCCGAAATGGACACGTCCAGCGCTTCAACCACTGCAAAAATGGTAGTAATGGCAGCGGTATCGGATAGAACCAGATCAAGGGATTCTAAGCGGCTCAAGGTTACCAGAACGGTTATTGCCTCGGCCATGGCGATGTCCAGCGACTCCACCCGGCTCAGGATGCCGATTAACCCCGCCGATTCGGTCAGGCTTACCCCCAGCGTGTCGGAAACCTGAAGCGCCGTTACAATTTCACCCACTTCCGCAATGGTCAGATCCAGGCTGTCCGTTCTTGCCAACAGGGCCAGAATAGCAATGGTTTCTGATATCGATAGGGAGAGTGTATCGGCCCGGTTCAGGATTGCCAGGATGTTGGGGGTCCCCTCGGTTACCGACAGGGAAAGCGTATCGGACAGACCGAGGGCAACCAGGAAGCTGACGGCCTCAGAAACGGAAACGCTCAAACCTTCGGCAACGTTCATAATTGCCGATAAGGATGCCTGTTCGCTGACTGAAAGGTTCAGGGTGTCCGTCCGGCTCAATAGGGCCAGAATGGTTGCCGACTCCGCAAAGCTCAAGCTGATTGAGTCTGATCGGCTCAAAATCCCCAGGATGGAAATACTTTCAGCCAGGGAGAGGTTCAAACTGTCAGACGCACTCAGTAAACCGGTAAGGGTGATGGTTTCCGTGGTGCTGATGTTCAGGGTGTCAGAGGTGTTTTTTTCAGTGACCGCTACAGCTGGCTCATAGATAATAACAATGATTCCAGCAGAACCAAGGCCGCCCGTTCGGGTAGTGGCAAATGTATTTCCCTTGCCAGCACCGCCACCGCCTGCGCCATAGCCACCGCCATCCCCACCATTGGCGCTTTGGCCTGATCCAGCAGATCCACCGCCGCCGCCGCCGCCGCCGGGGCCGTATGTATCCCAAATGGTCTGTTGTCCCCCAACGCCACCGGCACCAGCAGTGCCTGAAGTAGCAGCGCCGCCACCACCGCCACCGCCGCCATTAGTTCCAGATCCACCAGCAGACGCAGTTTGGAAAGTAACTCCAGCAGATCCTGCGCCACTTCCAGAGCCACCGTTCCCATTACCTCCGTTAGCGCCAGTCGTAGATGATGAATTAGATCCAGCAGAAGACGATCCACCGTTTGCCCCACCACCCCCAGCGCCCCCGTGTTGACTCGTATTTGCATTTCCGCCATTCTTTCCGGCTCCATCCGGCCCAGCAGCACCGCCTCCACCGCCGCCGGGTCTATTTGATGATGCGGTTCCATTACCTCCATTTCCGCCATTGTATCCAGTGCCACCAGTGCCACCAGTGCCACCAGCCCCGCCAGTTGTTCCGCTGGCATTTTGTCCAGCTTTGGCAATGTACGCGGAGGCGTTAAAGGTCGTATCAGAGCCAGAACCGCCGCCAGCCCCAATGGAGTAAGAGACAGAACCGCCAGGGGTCAAAGTGACGTTGGTTATAACTCTACATTCCCCACCGCCTCCACCGGGGCCTGATCTGGAGGTACCACTGGGCGCATCGCCTCCATTACCCCCCGGCCCAATCAGGATAATCGTGTTGTTACTGTTATTCCAATCAGATGGAACCGTCCACGAAGTCCCTGAAGTCAATACGACGGTTGTGGGCATGGTCAACCTCTTAAACTAAAATTAGGGATTATTCAACGTAATATCCACCGTTAACTGCCAGCTTTGGGTGTTGGCCTTCGTCCCCAGGGATTCCTGTTTACGGTAAAGCATCGTCCCCCCGGTAGGGCCATTGAAGAAACCGTGTTCGTTCCAGGGAAAGTTGGCTTCAGAAGTGTTGAATAAGGAACGTGCGGTAATGACGTTACCGGCAATGGTTGGGTAACTGGCGCTCATTGCTTTTCTGAGTTTATTGGTTGTCGCCTGAAGGTCAGTCTGTGAGGCGGCGAAAGCGGTAGAACTATCGCCCACCCCCAGATAAGCGTTTGCATTGTTAAACAGGGTTGCGGGGTTCGCCACGATAGCCCCCGCCAGCCAGTCACGGCCAGAGTTGGGTAAAGGCATGTTTTACGCTCCTTCCTGAGGGGCTTCGGCTTCGGCTGGCGCTTCCTGTTTAGCCTGGGCCAATTCAGCCGCTAAATTCTGAAAAGCGGTAGATTGATACTCTTCGTGTTGGTGGGTGCGGGCCATAAAACCAATGGCATCCTCATCCAGCGGTTCCGCCAAGCCGTTGACCAGCAACTTGCGGATATAGTCAGAATCAAAAGGCAGTTCATCCCCAGCCTGAAACTCTCCACCGCCATGGTTCCCGTTGATTAACGCTCGAATTCTCATGTTTGAAATTCCCTTTCTGATAAACGAATTAGCCGATTTTTTTGACAACAGTAGGCTGGTTAAAGCCACCCTCAATAACCTCAAACGGTTTTGATTCCGGGGTAACGTCCCCCTCGAATTTTTGTAATTTCCAGTTGACGTTGACCTTGAGTTTTTTAATGTCCCCGCCTTCTTTGTTCACCTTGTCCTCAGCCAATTTTTTAAGCATCTCGGCCAGCTGGGGATTCTCCCGGCTCAAAATCTCATAAGCCTTGGCAAACGATAGTTCATCCATTTTTACGGTGTCCTCTGTCTTAAACTGCAAAATAAAAAACCACCCCGAAAGGAGGTAATACAGAACTCAATCGGATAAAGCGGTTAAATGCTTTTACCCATATAGTTCCTGATGTCCCGAATGGTCTGGGTGTTCTCGCGCAAAGCCCCGGCCATTTCGGTCATGGCTGAAGTGTTCCCGGTAATCACATTCCGGTAATCCGCTTTATCGGCCTTTTGTTCATCCACTTGGGCCTTTAGTTCGTTAACCCGGATTTTATGGTAGGCAATGGCCACAACGCCAGGGGAGGCGATTAACACACCTGCAAGTCCCCAATGGTCCGACAAATATTTAATGACTGCCGCTTCATCCATCATGACAGGGAAAATCCTTTACGATTGGGGGAACAGCGCCAATAGCGCCTGCCTTTGAGATTCCAGTTCTTCCGGGATCTGGGCTAGTTCAATTACCCGTTTGGCAATGGGGAATCTCCCTTGCCCCAATTCAAGCTTGATGGCTGCCCGTAGCGGTGAAAACTGCGCCTGTAGGTCAATGGGCAGCTCGGAAAAAACAGCGTCCAATTGATCGGCTAAAGATACAGGATCGGGAGATCCTTCCGGCGGCTCCCCCTCAGTCCAAACACCGTCGGGGCGCTCAGCTGGCAATTCTGGATAATCCGCAGCGTCACTGACAGTTCCGTCTGGGCGTAATAGATAGAATTTTGGCATAGTTATGCGACCTCTGTTACTTTGTATCCTGCAACGCTCATATTGATGGACTGAGCATTTGAACCCCATTTATAGTCAAATTGCTGGGAGGCGTTTAAAACAATTGGCGCTGACCCGGCTTGAATCCATTCAGCATTTGCCGCTTGGGCTAAGGGCCTACCGTTCGTTGCGCTACTGCCGGTCATCCGTACATACAAAATGCCATTGCTTGAACTTGATACTTGCGTCAGATAGTCAAGCTGGCCCAATCTGGATATCGGCGGAATGATGCCGCCGCATCCGACGGTTGTAAATGATGTGGCCGTACCGGTTGTAACAACGCTGTAAGGCGAAGTGAATTCACTGTCCCGGTACCAGACCCATCCATCACCCGTGCAGAAAAAAGGCAAAATATCCGAACTTGCATTGTTACGCACGGCCAAGCGCAACTGCCGTTTCTGGTCATAGCCCACAGGCAAGAAGATATTCCCGGCGGCAGCCTCGTTAATCGTGGAGGCAATAACCGAAGTGGTTCCATCCCCAGACTTGCGGATCATGTAAAAGTAGTACCAGGTATTGGCCGCTTCCGCACCCGAGTCTAAGCCTCCGGCCCCAGAACTCGCCAAAGAAACCGGAACATCCGAAGCCAATTCCATATCAGCTGCGTTCAGAATGTCCCGGGCTCTCATCCCCGCTTTAAACGTAACGGTAGATGGTGAGGTGTAAACTGGCACCGGCCCTCCCAAATACCCTTTGGGAAATGCTGGAACCTGAATGAAAACATCTTTAAGGTCTGCGATCAGACTGGTCAAATTGGCATCAGTAACGGTTTTACCGGCGTCGGCAAGAACCTGGCCAATGGCCGAAACCATGGTGGAAACCTGATAAAACAACTTGTTGTGTAGCGCGGAGGGCGCTTGCCCAGGCACAACCCCGTTTAATCGGTATGAGCTGGAGTTGTAGTCCGTATCGTTGGTCATGTTCAACGCGTTGGGGTTGAACTGCTTGAAATTGCTCGATCCCATTTTAAAAAATCCCTATTGGCTAACTAAAAGAAACCCATTCGCCAGCGTCATACCCTTTCAGGTATTCAGAATCCTGGTCATAGGCAAACACAGCGGTATCCAGGAAGGTGTAAGACACACTCACCCCGGCGGGCTTCGGGAAAAAGTAATCGTTCAAGATCAAATCCCTGAGGATGTTATTGAACGGTTCCCAGAACCCCGCATCATACCCTTTTAATTCAGTCGTATCGGAGTCATAGGCAAAATAGGTAGCCCCCGGAGTCGAAGCGGGAACCCCGACAACCAGAACATTCATGGTCATGTCCTGGTTATCCACAATCAGAACCGGATATTCAGGCAGGAAGGTTTGCCAAAAGTCGTAAATCTCGTCCTTGGTGCCCTTCCACTGATTAAGGATAATCCTGCAAGTCAAAACAAGTCGGTAAAGCTCATCTTCCAGCAAGGCGCTAATGCCGCCCCCTGGTTTGAAATTTACTAACCGGCTTACCCCGAGTATCTCGCCCAGGATGTCAAGCTGTTTTCCGACCGCTTTGGTAATATCAAACGCATCGGTAAAACTGTTCAAAACCGCCTGAGTATCCAGATAGGGCTGTAAATTGGCCTCAACCCAAGCCATAAACTTTGGCTGGATGGCATTCGGCATAGGGATTAAATCAAGATATTCCTGTTTGTCCACGTTATACCGCCTCTATCAGGACAATACCCCCAATATCCAAGGTTGCCTTTTTGTTGTATTGCATTACCAAATTAGCCGTTCCCAAAGCATTGGCCGCCAAGGCCAGCTGAACGTTATCCAGGGAAAATACTGGATAATCCGACTTATCAGCCGACAGAACCGCTTGCCATAGCTCAGACCGAATGACATTTTGGCCAGCTTTGAGATTGCCAACATAAGCCAAAAGCGCTTGCTTGATAGCCGTGCCCACCTCGGACGAGTAGCCTGTCATAGGGGTAATGTCGATCTGAACTTTGATGGCCGTGTTAATGGGACGGCTGAACCGGATAACCGAAGGAACGCCAAATCGATCATAAACCGTTACTGAGGTTAAGCCGTTTGTGAAACATCCTGGTGTTTTCCGGCTGGCAATGGTACTGGCGATTTCAGAGTCAGAGCCCCCGTCAACCACCATCGTGATCGACTTGGCCGGGTAACCATCGGGATTGGTCACGCCTTTTATGACCGTGACCGGAGAACTACTGTCGTTTTCATAAAGCTGTGCGCTCACCACGTTTGACAGGTTCAGAACCGCGCCGAGGATGCCAGTGGTTAAGGCTTGGCTCGGATTGGCTACCGTTACTTTCTGCCGGGCCCTTAACTCGCTGTCGGTTTCAATCTCCCGTCCAGGTGATGCGGCGTTGGCATTGGTAACGGAAGTCCATCCCTGGGTTGGGGTCATGATGATATTGACCTGACCCGCCAGCGCTGTTATAGGCCCGGGGTTTCTGCAAGTAGCGGTCACATTTGCGGTTCCGCCTGCGTCCAGTGTTACGGCCGGGGGCAAGTCCCACAGATTGCTGTTGCTATCGGCCACAATGCCGTTCTGGATTACGGTAAACGGCGTTCCGGTTAGAGTAAGCGTAACCAATGAAAAGGTTTTGCCCTTCTTTTTGATCCCATTGATTGCCACAATGGATTCCAGCGCATTCTGAACAGCGGTAACCGGGCTCCTGTTGTTGTAAACATACTGGGCGGTTAACATCGTGTCATAGGCTGCCCGGGCATTTTCAACGATCAATTGATAGTCCTGAGAATCTGGCCCAAGGTAAATGTCCGATCCGAAAATCCGCTTGGCATCGGCTACCAACTTATCCTCAATATCCTGGTAAGTTGGAATGTGCAGGCCGGTAGCATCAATGAACGGCGCAAAATAAGGCATTATTGAAATCTCCCTGAAAACAGGTTTTTAAGTCCCAAGCGTTCCCACAAAGGGGATGGTTTCGCTGTAAATGGTCTGTACCAATCCGGTATAGGTATAAGCCCGTGTGGTTCGGTTGTAGTCGCTGGAATAGGCCACTACTTCCGAAACCCCTTGCGTTTCCCTGACGATCTGTAAAACGGTTGCGTCAATGGCTGCAAGGTTGCTTTGGCTTCCGGGGGTGCCTGCTATTTCCTGCATCAACGGCAAGCCTGCTTCCATGTCCCGCCAAAACGATTCTTTCAAGAGGTTTAAGCGGGTTTGAATGGCTTGGGCTACGGCCTGTATTCCTGTATAGAAATCCTGCCCGCTGGAACCAAACGTGTAATCGCCGGTGGGGCTTAATTTTCGGTATCTCATGGAATGACGGGTCCTGTGGTTCCACTTACCGGGTCAGCATGTTTATGATTCAGGTACTCAAACCCATTAATAATCAGCTTTCCAGTAATAGAAACGCCGTTTTCATCAATAACAATGCCGTTTGTGTATGGGGTGGGAATACCTGACTGTAACTTGTAACCGGATGCTACAAGAGTCATGGTTGATGTTTTCAGGGCTTGATAAGGTGGGGCCAACTTTGTCTGTCTTACTCTGACTTTTACGGCTCCATCCTTTGATCTTAATTCGGTTGAATCGGTTGAGATGTCAGGTATTACATTTGGCTGGCTGTTAATCCCGGGAATGGCCACGGCATCAGACAGATCGTGCCGCCGTTTATCGTTCCAGTTCTGGATGCCTCCGCTGGTAAACCAGGAGTCAATATTCAGGTCATTGAACTGTAATTGCACTTCATCCCCTGGCTGTAAGGGCATGGTCAAGACATAATCCCCTCCCTGGGGAAACTGAACCGGAACGTCCAGAATCTGGGGGAGTGTAACCCATTTGACGTTGCCATTGGCCCGGTCAATGATCTTTTCCCGAATCAACGGCTGAGCCACAATAGTTTGTTTAGAGGCGTTAAAACTGACCACACGGGCCGGAATGGCCACCCGGATTTTGGCCGATAAATGATCCATCATGCGCCGGTCCGCTTCCTCTGGAGAAGGGGCCCGCTCGGCAATATTCTGGATCGGCCTGATATTCTCGCTTTTTGAAATTTGGCCAAAAATCGTGGTCATATCAATATCCCGTCTGTAGCGGATTCGTCAGCATTTGGGGGAGTGCGCCGGTCTGTCCGTACGCTGTCAGGTCAAAATACCAATCGTTCCCCCGGGTGTCCCCTGTGGCCACCAGTTCAATGATCCGGTATAGCCCGTCCACGTCCAGTAAGGTTTGGAGGGTTCCTAACTCAATTTGAGCCTGGATAATGTCCCGGTTGTTCAGGCGGATCCAAGAGCCCAGTTTTAACACTGGGTTGATGAGCGCCCGAACTGCAACTCCTTGATCCAGCTGGTGGGGAAAGCCAATCATGCCGGTTTGAGCGTTTAACGTGGGGGCGTTTGCTGGTGGGGAAATTTTTATAGGCTCAACATATCCGATTCCACCATCAAAATAAAAAGTGTAATCGTTGTTTTTAGTGATATTCCTGATTTCATCAGCAGTTTGCCCAAATACCACTTTGCCGCGCTGGGTTTTCTGGTCACTTAAGCCGGGGTAAACCCGCACATCAAACGGGATGGATGAACTCCTGGCAATCTGTTTAATGATGGTTTCAGCGGTCTGTCCTGCGGCTAGTACAAGGTTGCAGAAACCAAGGCCCAACACCTCATCCCCGTCAAAACAGACCAGTTTCAGGAAGTAGGTTACCGCGTCCTCTTTACCCCGGATGGTTTGCCGGATAGCCCCCTTAAACAAAACGCCATAAGGGCCGTTTTTATAACCGGCTTCCAGGATGACTGATTTGGCGTTTTTCAGAATGTCTGTTTCCGTGTCCGGGTTCAGGTTGTACAGTACAATTTCACCGAATTGACAGACTTGGAGAAGGTTTTTCTCAATTCTGAAAGTCACCCTGAGATCGGATGAAACGACAATCTGAGAGCCTCGCCACGTTTCAATGGTTAGGCGATAACTGCGATCGTATGGAATGCTCATTAAGGCCCCCAGAGGAGTACAAAATTACTATCCCAATCACCAAGCCCAGGCGATTCCTTGGCCGAATCGGTTATAGGAACCACGAAGGCTTTCCCAATATCCAGATATTCCCATTGTTCTAAAAGGTTTTGGCCGGGATCAACGGTACAAAGCAGGGGAAGCCCCTGAATGAGCTCAACGTTGTTAAGGGCATCGAAAAGATTCGCTTGCCAATACCCGGCCATTTCGTTCCAGTAGACATAAAAATCAAGCGTTATATTCCGGTTTTCCAAAGGGATGGTTATTTGAAACGACTGGTTAGGGTCGTTACTGACAGGAATTTGAATCATACTCGCTCACCATGCTAACGCCTGATCAGGCTGTTAAACGCATTAACACCCAGGGTAATTGCTGCTTTGGCGGCCCCGCCCAAATACCCAATAGTAGCTTCTGCAATCTGTCGGTTTATAGTTGAGCCTTGTTGGTTCCCCCGGCTGGTCTGGTTAACCGTTTGGGGTGCCGTGGTAATTCGGGTTTGATCCGTATTGGCCACAATGACCTGTTGCAAAACCACCGTTAATCGGCTTGCATTAACCGTCTGCCAATCATCAGTAGCGTTAATGCTCTGAATCAGGATGTTTCGGTAAGTGCCATATTTACAGGTCAAGGTCAGGAATTGACGGCTTTGCTGCATCGCCACGATGGCATTGTAGGCGTTGACGCTTCTGGATGCCGTGCCACCTACCGATGGAGTGGTTGCCGTGTCGGTCATACCCAGGGTGAACGAAAACCGCCAGGGATTGCTGAAGCTATGGTCCGTAATGGGTGCCCCGGTTTCAACGGGATGCTGGGTGATAGTCAGTTCAGTATTATGGTTTAACTGCAACCAACTATCAAAAGTCATCCCGTTGATGTTCCAGGTGCCGGGCGCGGCGGGAGTCGCTGGCCCTTGAGCGTTAATGCCTGTTGAAATAATTCCCATTATGCAAACGCTCCCCCGTTGGCCCGCATATTCCGATAGGCTAAACCTTTTACCTTATCAGCCACCGCCTCAGCGATTTCCTGAGCGTTTTTCCCGGCCCCGTGAATATGAATGGATACTTCCAGCGGCTTCACCCCAACATGGAGGTGTTCGCCCTTCATGAAGCGGGTATCATGGGTTAACCGTGGGTCTTTATCCAAACCCCTGTTTTTAAGCTCGCTCATCAAAGCGGCGTGTGTCCGGGGCAGGAACTCCAGATTAAGATTGCTTGTTGACTTTTCTTTCAAAGCGGCAGCAATTAAATCAGCGATTTCTTTGACTGTTTTCCCTCGTGTTCCAATATCCAAGGCCAATCCAGAGTAATGTTTACTCCCAGGGGAGTGGCCTCCATGTGCCCAGCCTGAGGTAACGCTAAAATCACTGGTCAGATTTGGACTGATTGAAGCCATCCAGCCGTTAATGGCTTTGGATGCAGCGTCACGGGTGGCCCATTTGAACCGGCCTGTTCCTTTTGGTTTTTCCGTGGAAGTGGTGCCGATGGTTGCCGCTTCAGCCGATGGCCCCATGACCATTTCTGAAATCGCGTTACCAATAGCGCTCATCCCTTCACCAAAAGCCTTGCCGGGATCTTTAAACAATGCAAGAAACCGTTTCAGGTGCCCACCGATAAAGTTCCAAGCCTGATACAGGATGTCATAAATCCGCTGGACGTAAGAAGCCAGAGTTTTGACGGCGTTCTGACCATCCTTGTAGGCGTCCCCTTGAGAAGGAATGAGGCCTTGTAGACCATTCAACCCTTTAACCATGTTGTCATGTTTGAGCTTGCCCAGGCTGGCCAAAACCCCGTTAATGGCATCCAGAATATTGTTGATTAAATCTAGGAAGCCGCCCAAGGCATTGAAGTTATCGCTGAACAGGGCAGAGTCAAACCCTGATATCAGGTAAATAACCCGCCCTATCATCTCGCCCAGCTTGGCGAAAATGCCCATTACCGATGCGAGGTTATGGGAAATGTTCTTGATCTGGACGCTCAATATCTGGGTAATGTCGGAAAGCATCCCCCGGAAGGCATCAAGCGGCCCAGCCATAACCGCGCCCAGTTCACCGGCAAAGGACTGGAGGAAGTAGTTCCAGACCAGATTGAGCTTTTGAAATTCAAACTCAACCGCCCGGATATTCCGCATGCCCTCCTGGGCCTTGCCGTCCAACCCAAAACCGGCGCTCATCTTCCGTAATTCCAGAAACTGAGCCCGTAATTCCGGGTTCATGGCAATGTCTTTCAGTTCATCCAGGCTGCCAATACCCATGGTGTCCATGACCGCTTTTAACGAACGGGCATTCTCCACCGTGGTAAACATCCGCCGGGCGAAAATCTGTACCACGGTATCAGCCTTGGCCATATTCGCCATAAATTTGTAAGTAGCAGCGGTGATGGCCGTCCCGATAACCACAATGGCCGTTAGGATGGCGCCAGTTGCAACGGCTACCAACCCTTTTACCGTGTACAGGAAAGTGGTTATCTTCGTTCCTGCTTTGGAGACAAAATCATCAATTCCCTTTTTGATCTTGGCAACCACCGGATTTTCAGAAATGGCCTTCAGCGCGTTATTGAACGTTTGGGCAAAGTGGTTAACCTTCTTTTCAACGCCTTCCAGGGCTTTGCTGGCTTCCTGAAAGCTTTTCTGGTCTACCTGAAAGCCCAGGCTTGCCAAATACTCCTGAATGACGTTGATCATCAGCTTTACTCCATTTTGAAACCGGCCATTGCCGCTTGAATCTGAAATTGCCGTTTCTCCTCATCCAAAATGACAGGGAGAATGTCGAAAAAATCAGAGATCGTATAAGTTCCGTCCCAAAGCTCTTTTTGCTGCCAGCGCCCTTTCGCTACGGGGAGGTATAGGAGGCTTCGGAACCATTCTGGCTCAAGGCTGAGGATAGCCCAGGAATTGCCCCCGCCAGCGTTGCCAGGAGGGCCGGATCGAAAAAATCACGCATACTGAATTCAAAGGCCATGATGGTCAAAGCCAGAATAGAAGGGGCAGGAACATCGGGAACCGTGTAGAACCCTTCAGAATTCAATAAGGGATGAACGCCCGAATCCATAATAACGTAGACGCTGGACAAGGCATCCCGTTGTAACATAGCGTGGTCTTTCCGCTCCATCTGGACGAAAGAAGCAATCAGCGCGGCCACGTTCTCCATTGAAAACTTGCCCTGACCAATTACCCCTGATAAGAGATTGCCAAACAACCGCATGGCCCAGAAACAGGCTACTTCAGGCGTAAATTTTCGGATTCGGAATTTCAACGCTCCCAGCGAAACGTCTTTTTCCTGTTGGTTGTGAGTCATGATTTAAGCTCCTGTAAAATCAGGTATTAAACGATATTCGCCTGGGTACTGAGGTTAGCCAGCGCGGAACCAAAGCCTTGACCATCCGCAAACAGGAAATTCCAGGTCACCATCTGGCTGTTGGCCTCGTATGCCCGGTTGGGCCGTTTCTCCAAGGAACATCCGGTTAAGGCATGGGTATCGGCCAGGTTTAACAGAGAACTGATATCAATTCGGGTTTGGGCCCAAAGTGCGGTCGCTCCCAGATTTAAATAGTTGAACAAGCCAATCAGATACTCATTAAGCGGGGAAGTTTGCTGGATGGTAATGGAACACATCCCGTTATTGGCCTTGATTTTATCAGTGGTTACTGAACCATCAGCCGCCCGGTTTTGTGCCGAGTTGGCATCCGCATAATTGATTTCAATCTTGCCGATACCCTGCCCGTTTACCGTATAAGCGGCATAACCCGGGGGCTTGATAACCATTTTTACATCGTTAAAAGAATAGGTTGTATTTGCCATGGCTCCCCCTTATCGGTTTACATTGATGGCGATTGTGACGGAATGGATGGCCCCAGCGCCTTTGACGCTCACATAAATGTTGGGCGCTTTCCGGGCATCTCGATCGGTTTGGGATTGCTGGTCAATGGAATCAAACTGGACCATGTACCCCTTGGGTAAAAAGTCACCGGTTTTCAATTCCAGTACCGGTTCCCCGTTCCATTGGCCGGGAGCCAGATAACCAATATTCACACCTTCCTCACAGGGCACAGAAACAACGGAGGCCAGCTGGGCCATGCCGTCATCAGTCTGAGGTAATTTGTCAACCTGGTACAACTGATCCGCAATGGCGTTTTGAATGTCAGTGGCCAGCTTGTCATAATAAAGGATTTCGTCAAAGTACGCCCCGGAACAGTTAGTGCCGTTCTCATACCAGGGGCGGCCCTTCATCCGCTCAACATAAACGTTTCCGTTGTTGTTCTGAATGGAGGTAACGTTGGCAGAGGTCAAGGTTTCAGCAGTCGCACCGGGCAAGCGCTTAAACTTCAGAGTAAAAGCGGAATTTGCCAAACCAGAAACTTGACCGCAAGCATACCCAAGCACAGCAGCCCCAAGGTAAGCATCTGTGGAGAAAATCGCCTGTGTGCGGTCATAGCCTGAGGCTTTCAAAGTCTCAAACAGGTTCCCGGCGGTTCCTGCCTTAATGGCAGCGGTGGAACTCTGGAAGATGTACTGAGTCAATGGACTGGCCGACTCCACATAAGCGGCCACAGCGGAGGATTCGCTATCATTCGCACCTGGGATAAATGCGGCGTACCATTCAGAGTTGGCCAAACGGCAAGCGGTCAAAGCAGCTACCGGGGTCTCCCCGGATCCTTGACGGCCCACCAATAACCGGGTGGGTTTGGAGGTCGCTGCAAAATAACGGCTTGCGGCCAAATATTCAGGAGAACTCAAAGAGAAGCCAGCGGCAGCCATTTCCGCCAGGCTGGCATATTCAGCAACCCGGGTTGTGGTACTGATAACTGAGCTAGTTCCAATAATCAGCCCAAGGTTAAAGCCCGCGCGGGGAGTGCCAATTCCAGGTAGATTGTAATAGGCGTTTACAGCCGGGGTCAAAGGTAAAGTCATGGGTTGGGATCCTCAATTGGTATAACGATAAGTCTGGATTCACCGCCGGATTCCTTGACCGTGGCAGTTGCACTGGCAAAGGTCGGTTTATCGGCAATTTCGGTAATGTGAACATTAAACAACACTCTCAGGTCGGTTCGGTTCCACCAGCGTTGGTTAAAGCTGTATGGCGCTCTCACCGGTGCCTGTATTTCCGGTATTGGGAACACTTTGAACGGCTTTAACAGGGAGCGTATGGGTTGCTTCAGGATGCCGCTTTTTACCCCCAGTGCAAGCCCAAGGCTTTTTGGCCCGAAAATAGACCAATCCACCATTATTACCGTCGTGTATGAAACGGTTTCCTCTACAAGCGCCGGGCTTGGAGTGGATTTATCCCGATAAACAATGTCCCGCTGTTTGTCGTATGGGTTGTCGATGATACTGACATTGACAAAGGCCACGTCCTGTTCCGGTTCAAAACCCGGCTGTCCATCAATAGGGAAAGCGATTCTGACAAACTTGGGGTTAAGGCCGGTAATGCCAACGGTCACAGAGGCAAACAAATCTTCCAGTTTTTTCTGGAAATCAATCAAATCCGGCTGGGTTAATGCAGACACAAAAAGCCTCTTTCATTCGCTGGTGATGGTTTATGCCCCGGCTTTCCGAACGCCTACAGCGTAAAAATAGCCGTAGTTGGTGAAATCATCGGCCTTGTGAATTTTGTAGACTTCCCCGTTCCAGGTGACTTCATCCGCAATAACCCCATCCTCACCGGAGGAGCCTAAGCGGGTCGTTTGCAAGGGACAATGAGTGAATATCTCAATGGCTCCGGTGATGGTGTCACCCTGGGGCAGCTGGACGATATCCTTGGTTTTCATCGGGACGATAATTCCCGACACAGGGATCAAGGTTTCAGTGGTCACAAACCGATTATTAATCCACTGGCCCGATTGTCTCCTGACCTGGAAAGGTTCCGGCTGGCAAAAGTCCGGGTCATCAATAAGCTCAGAAACATTGATCATTTGGCTCTTACCACGTAAGTTATAGATTTTCTCAAGGCCCCGGTATCAATCATGGGCCGGTCGCTTTTCTTTCGAGCAATGGTTGAGGGCGCATTGGGGGCCCAGTTGTTCCGAGAGTCGGTAAACCATGCTTTGATGATGTTTTGGCCCAACATGCCCAGTTTTACGATCTCAATCCTGGCTTTTTCATTTTCCCCAGCCAGCGCGGCCCGAATGACCTTGGTTTGTTGAGCGGCAATCCTGTCCAGATTGGCTTTAATAGCCGGTTCCAGAAATGGCCTTGGAGGAATCTGCCATAGCGGATCGCCCCGCTCCATCAGGTAGCCGTCCAGGGCGGTTGCCGTTTTATCCTCTGGCTGTACCCCGTGGGCTAGGACGTACCCCAGTTCGGCATTATTGGGGGCCTCATCAGTCCTGGAATTTTTTTCCTGTGGAATGCCCACCAGGATGTCGTCCCGCTCTAAGCCTTGCAAGGCCTGGAAGATTTTGCCGAGATTGTCAATTTTTTTAGTGATTTTGCAGACTGGCTTGATGAAACTGTTGAACATTTTCCATCGGCCCCCTGGCTTGGGTTAGCGAACGTACATGCCCGCTTTGGCTAGAAACTTGGCGAACTGGACGAACTGACGCCCAAATTTGGTTGTTTGCCAGTCCTGCCAACCGTTGGTGTTCAGCCCCTCAAAACTATAAGAAACGGACAGACTTCCAACGCTTTTGGAGGTTTGTAGCCCTTTGGCCTTGGCGGCGTTTATGACCTGACTGGCGCTAGGGTTTGGGTTTGGTGTCATGGTTTCCAGATAGAGGGTCGCCATATGCGCCACGTACAGAGCCATGCCGAACTTCCATTGTTCATGCCAGCGGGCCTCCTGGACAACAGCATTCGCCATCAGGATAAACTGATCCAGCATGTAATCCTCGATCAGCCCCTTGAAATGCGGGAAAAAAGCCTGATCCCCGTAGCAGAAATCATCCCTGGTGAAAGGGGGATTTTCGCCCCCTCTCACGTTGGATGCCTCAGCCTCAAGAGCGGCCACGTTTATTCTTCCGGGATAAAAATAACTCATAGCACCCTATCCTCTGATAACTGATTCTAAAAGCCGGGGATGCCGGTATCGATTACCTGTTTTCCTTGCTCCGTCTGGGCTTCAGAATCCCCTTCTGAACCCGGATTATCCGATTCGGCTGGGTTAGGTTCGGTTGGTTGAGTCTCTGCGGAACTGGCTTCGGACTGCTTTTTGGTCCCACGCTTTGGCTTTGCGGGGGTAACAGCTTCGGTCAGGTTGGCCATGCCTTCTACAAGGCGCTTCTCGATCTCTTGCAACACGGCATTACGGACGTATTGATCGCCAATCAGGGTTACCCGGTTGGGATCAGAGAACTCTGTGAAATCAAGGCCACCTTCAGTAATGGTTTCCAGGATTTGGGCGTAAAGTTCTTCCGATACCGCTTCTACGTAATTCACGGCCGGAAACCGAAAATCGTAGATGCTCAGGCCATCAATAACCGTATCTTCCCCAAAAGGACTGTTCCCGGTCGCCGCTTGGGTGCCGTAAGCAGAAAGATTGGTTACGCGCCCGTCTGCCAGATTTGCTTTGAAATAGTCATCCTCAGCAATCCAGTCCGGGGCTTCCTGTTCAACATTCCCGCCAGTAGTCACAAAGGTTTCTTGCCCGTTTGAAAACTCAAGACGGTGGGTGCTTTTAATGTACAAGTCGAAACCCTCCCTAGTAGCCGTCAGCGTAACGGATGGCTTGCGGGTACAGGATTTGCAACTCGGAGAAGAACGCAAAGTAGTTGGTCAGGTAAGCTACGTCGGTAACGTTGGCGGAGGTCATACCCTTGGTCAGAGGAACCGTGATATCGAACGCAATCCGATCCTTGCGGTTGACATAGGCAACCATACGGTCGGTATTGCTTGCACCGGCTCCAACGCACTGGCGGCAAGGGACGATAGCCAAGTTTGCACCGCGCTTGGTGGCGATGTTGTTGTCCAGGATGTAGGTCAGCAAGGACACGTTACCGGCTTCGGACACCTTACGGCCTACCAAATAACCGTATTTATCAGGCGCCAAATTGATCTGGTTAGCAATGTCACCATCCGAGTATTCAACAGCTGCCCATTGAGCGCTCAGGAGGGTATTGATATCGGCCAGGATCTCATCAGCGGTTTTGTCTTTCCACAAACGGCTGGTAGCGCCTGCGTTCTGTGCTACGTTGGCGGCATTGACCAGCGGGCTGTTAACCAAGCCAGTGGTACCAAAAGCGCTAAATCCGGTATAGCAGCTTTTGTCCAGAGTCTTGTTCCAAGCCAGCTGCAAGCCGCTCTGTAACACGGGCTCAATGCTCTTACCAGCGGTTTGCATTTTGTAAGTGTCCAGGAAGGTGATCCGCAAGTTATTCATCCAGGGGAACACTTTCGCCAGATCCTTGGACAGGTTGGCTTGAATGATCGGGATGACATTGGTTGCGCTGTTTACGATCCCGTCCTCATTGGTGCCAGAGGTAGCGAATTCAGCGTACATATTGGACACGAATTCGACAGCCCCGCCGCCCATATCAAAAGGGATATCACGGGACCAGGTAAAGCTACTCAACGGCTCGTTAATGGCCTTTTTTTGCTTTTCGAGTTCCCCTACCAAAAACGCCTGCCCGGAAGCGATTGCGGCGTCATTCATCAGGAATGGAAGCATTTCGTTTGATTCTCCATCATTAAATAATTTGAAAAATTGGCATATAAAAAGCGCCCCTTCCGGTTAAGGAAAGAGCGCTTTTTATGGTTAAAACGAGTTCTAGTTGTTCGGGTATTTCAGCTTCAGCGTGGTGATACCGTTAGAATCCTTCTTGCCGGTATGCCAGGAAAGGCTAGGAATCACAACGTTCTTACCCGGATCTGAATCCCCTTCCAAATCACCAATCAGAGAAGAGGGATAAGCAGTAGACAAGGCAGTACGAACGTAAACCTTGCCACCAGCGGTCAAAGTCCCCCGACCGGCCTTGACGTTTACAATACCCTCTTTCACGAAGTCGCAAGGCTGGCCCGGCTGATAGGCTCCGTTGGTAGTGCCCGTGCTGTTGGGGTAGGTCGTCAATTGCTTGACTTCAGCAACCGCAATACCGCCAAAGTTATCAGCGGTCACAGTAGCATCGGCCAAACTTACCGTATTATCAGTGTTCAGGATGACCGGAGCGCCAAAGGGGATAGCGGCGGAATTCGATTTGACCACCCGGTTTTCGATTTTGGGAGAGGATTCGTGGGAAACATTTCCCGCAAAACCGTAAGGCAAAGAAAGCCCGATAGTAGAGCCTGGCATAGAGTTATCTCCTATTTCTAAATTTCAATTAAGCTTTTTTCAACTGGATGTTGTTTTTGGCCATAATTTCTTTGCTATATGCGCCCCAATCAATGGCCTCGGCATCGTTTACCTGGGCAGCTTTGGCGGCGCTACGGGCAATGGCCCCATACACAGTGGCAGCCTTACCGCCCCGCAATTGCTTACGCAAAGCATCTTTGGCCTGTTTCCGTTGAGCTTCGGGAAGGGTTGCCAAAAAGGGCTTCATACTGTCCATAACACCCTTTAAGATAGCGGCATCATTGGCTTTTTGCTCTTCCTCGGTAGCTTTGGACTCGTCCTCGTCCTCATCTTCCGCCTTGTTTTTTTTATCTTCATCATCGTCAGAATCTTCATCTGCGGTGATGTTCAAGGCTTTGGCGATAGAATCCATGGTTTTTTCCAGGCCGGAGATACGGGCTTCAATGGCAGCAGGCAATTTAGAGTCCTTGGTTTCCTTTGGTTTGTCGGAATCCTCGTCCTCATCTTCCGTTTCAGCTTTTTCTTTCGGCTTCTCGGAATCTTCATCTTTGGCAAAGGCAAGGCCCAACAGTGCTTTAAATAGACCTTTTTCAGCTTTGCCACTATCGGTTTTTACTTCTGGCTTTTCAGCGGGAGCGGAATCATTCATGATTTCCAGCATTTCCGCAATTTCGTCCGGCTCGGCATCCTTTACCCAGGAGGTAAACATTTTTTTCATGGCCTGTTCTTTGGTTTTCATTGGTTTTTTGGCTCCATTTTTACTTAAAACACTCTTTTTATCGTTGATTCTGACCTTTGGCCCCGCCCTGCCCTTGTCCACAACAGCCACATGATTGGCCGTAATGTTCACTTGCCTGTATCCATCTTGATATGGCTGGTAATTACAGCTATATCCGGCAGAGACTTCCCGCTTCCCTGACTCTATTTTTTTAATCAGGTCGGCATCTTTAATCATCAGGTCGGCAATGACATACTCACCCTTGGTTCGGATGTTCTGCAAATGTCCCTTGCTGACCCGCTGATGATTCTCGGGGGTAACGAAACCCTCTTGGGGGTGATCGTCCACCACCGGCTTACCCTCAAAGCTCCTCAAAGCCTGTTCGTCAAAAACGTCATCGGCTAACCGGTAGACTTTTGTTTTGAGGTTGACGCGGCTGGCAATGCCAATCTCTTGCCCGTAATACTCCTGTACGCCCAGCCGGGCAATGGGTACGTCATAGCAAATTAAAAAGCCTTCCGGGGTTTTAGCCATATTCTGAGAAATGGACGAACCAAGGAAGGCCATATCATTGTGATTTGGCATTTTTACCACTTTCACCTTTCCCGCTTACGGGGAGTCCTGTAATTTCAGGAAATCTTTCTTCCCGATGCTGACGATTTTATTTCCTTGTGCCAGCTTTTTAGGCCAGGTTTCAAAGTCCGGGTCAACTATCGGCTCGGCGTAACACCTGCAATTTGGGCATTCTCCCGGCCCATAATTGCCAAGCCCTGACTTAACGCCCAGGATGGCTTCCGGGTTGGGGGGATTACTGAAAGAGCAAATAACGCCTTCCATATGCTTATGAGAGGATCTGACCCGCTGATCCTGGGAGGTTTTCCAGACATAGAAATCAAGCCCAATCGCCTGACTCCTCATTGAGGTGATTGAGGCTTGGGCCTTACTGACCTCTGTTCTAGCGATACGGGTCGCTTGCCATTCGGCCAGTTGAGGGGCTTCCTGTTGTATTTGCTTTAAAAGCGCTTCAGGCCTGGCTCCTTCCATTGCCGACTTGGAAGCTTTTGAGGCAACGGAAACCGCAACTTTTGCCGGTAGAAGCCTGATGTAATTGGCGTTTTGTTCTACCAGGGCGTTAAACTTTGGGTTCCCGGCAAACTCTTTCTTGAGCATCCGGTATATTTCCCCGCCGTTTTGGCCCTTTCGTGCCGCTTCTCGCCAGCTGCCAGCGTTCTCCACCATAACCGACTTGACCATTTTTAACGCTTCCCGGTTGGCATACTCCACCCATTTGGGGTTTTCCGCATACCTGACCAGCGCCGAAATGATCTCGTTTACCGTTTTCAGCCGCTTGATGGAACGGGTAATCTCCAGGGCCGCTTGCCGCAAGCTGATTTCATAGCGCCGTTCAGTCGATGAAAGACGCCGGAAATTCTTCCGTTTCATATTACCTCCAGTGGGAAGCGGTTAAAATCAGTGGCTTAAAGGTCAGGGTCAAAGAAAGCGTCAATCAACACCCGGTGTTCCCGGATGGCCTGGCGCATTTCAAAGTCTGAGAATTCAATACCTTCGTACATTTCGCGTATGAATTGCTCATCCCGTTCCTTGTTAGGGTTCGGTTTCGGTGGGTTCCGTTTCAATTTCTTCTTCCATCGGTGGAATTGGCGTTGACGGCTTATCACTGGCGGCGTTGATATCGTCATCCGTGATATTGCTAAACAGCCCGGTATCATCGGACAGTTGGCGCAATTCCTTCAGTGCTACTCGGTCTGAAATAATAGCACGGTCATGGGCTCCGAAAATGGCTTCGGTTTTCCACTTGACTTGTTCCCCGAGTTCCTTGTCATTGGGCGTTCTGACCGGGTTGTACATATAGTCCAGGTCATCCGGGATATATCCCATTGTTGACTTGAACATAACCGGCAAGATTTTGTCCAGGATGGGGGTTAAGTGGGCGTGTTGCTCCTGATCGATTACATCATAGTAGTTTTGAAGGTCACTTTCCCCGGTAGCGTTCATGCCAGCGGGTGAGCGGCCAAACAACTTGGTCACAGGAATCTGAGCGGCCCCAGCAATGTCCATCATGAAGCATTCGTATATATCATCCAGGTCACTGAATGACGTGCGAATGCTCTGGAATTCGTCATCCTTGGACATGACGTACATTCCGAAGTTAGATTGTAGCCAGTTCTGGGACTGGATGGTGTTAAACAGGTTGGCTTGCACCTTGGCATTGGTGCCGGAGAGCATCTGCCCCAAATCCTCCATCTTGAGAATCCGAAGGTTGGCCAGAAATATCAGACCGGCAATGTTGGCGCTGGTGTTGTCCCGTTTTTTCAGTTCCTCCAGAACGGATTCCATTTTAGAGGCGCCCCAGTAGTTTTCCGCCAGGCGTTCCCACTCGGGAAGGTCATCCCCTTCAAATCGAACAATCCGGGTATGGTGTACCCGCTGCAAGTCCATCTGAGACTTATCGCCCAGCTGGTAATACTCAGGGGTGCCAAAGTCAGGGCTTGAAATATCCGTAACAAGGCCCATATCTGGGTAGACCCCAGACCAGCGATCCATAATCAACAGGCCCCGGAAGTCCCCCAGTTCAACGGCGTCCAGGTTTAACGGCTGGTCCAGTTCGTCCTCTTGCCCGTCAATCATCAACAGGCCAGCGGCACCGCCATATAACCGCCCCCAGTTCAGACCCTTCAATAGAGACTTATTAAGCCGAGTTAACCGCTGAGCCCTTTGTAACAGGTTGATTTCGTCTGGGTTGATATCGCAAAGGTACTTCCAGCCGTTTTTCAGCATATCCTTGGGGATAATGTCGATGATCCGGCGGGTGATCCAGCTTCCCCGGTATAACGAGTTCATCATGGCGTAATTCTGGGTGAACCGAGTCATCGGGTAGGACGTGCCTTCCATATGATTCGGTTGACCAAAGCCAGTACGGGCCATGGTGTTCATGAAGGCGTCAAAAGTAGCCATACCGTTAATGGCACTCATGAAAGCCTCACGGTTTGATGTTGGAGCGGCTACCGCTTGGGTGTTTGGAGCGCTATCCCGATGTTTTCTCTTCTTTGACATATAAATCGCTCACATCCTTAAACGGTAATTTCCAGGAATCCCGGACAGCGGGGTTACACTGGTATATCTCGCAACGTTCAGCCGCCCGATAAATGAACTCTTTAAGTCCTCGGTGGGCGTCCTGGGTCAACTCGGCGGGATGAAAAGCCCCGTCAAAATCCGTGAAGCTGGTATCGGTCTCCACGTGATCAACCCCAATCAGGTATATGCGCTTGTACCCTTTGAGCAATGCCCAGTTAACGGCCAGGGACACAGTGAAATACTTAAAGCCAAGGCATATAACCCCATTTTCTGTTTGCCAATCCAGTAGCGGGACGTCCATCGACTTTCCGACATAGGGAATATCTCCGTCCTTGGCTAGGTAATTGGGGACAAAGGCATGCCGCGCCTTGTGGCCTGGAATGCGGTCGTCAAAGGAAAAAACAACATCAACCGGATAGTAGCGGGCAAAGTTGTTAATTCCGATGGTGTAATACCGTTCCAGTAGCGGCTGGATATCTAGCTGGTTAATGAACGGAGAGCATCCGAAAATGATTACTTCCGGGTACATCAGGAAAAATCTCCATTTAGCCAGCGGATAAGACGGCCTATAACGTCAGTCAGTATTGCGTTCATTTCAACACCACTCAACCATTCCATTGCGAATGAAATAATGGCATCCATTAGGTGGTCTGCGGAACACTGAGGGGGTTATTGTTGGCACTCCGGACTCATCCCTGAAGCCCCATCCCCTACTACCATCTATCGGGATAGTCTGAACGAATTGTTTACAATCACCATCTGGATGCGTTCCATTGCATGGACATATGTAACTAATGCTTTTCTGATCAGGCTCCACGTATATGATGCCAAGCTCGGGAAGCACAATGCCGGGCCAGGTGTCATCATCCGATAGGAAACGCTTCAAGCACTCGTCCTGTTTTAGATATTGAACCCTACAAGGCCCATTAAATCGTTCGGTCATGCCGCCAGTCTCCATTCTTTAAAAATGGTCTTAACCCCATAGCGCAAAGCATCAGGCCCGTGGTCATCCCGCTTTAACGGCTGTTCCTTGCCCCGTTCAGTGGGCTTTGGATCCCAAACGTAACTTTGAATCTCCCGGATGGTGTTCTTGCATCGGCGGTTGATTCGTAGAATGTTCAGGCTCAACAGGGTGGAGGTTAAGCGGATACCATCAAGCACATCGTTATCAGCATCCTTGGTTATGATGCCCCGGTTCCGCAACTCGGCTTTGAAGCTGGCCGCTGAGGGGTCAACAATTACAAACGATACCGGCTTTTGACCAATGAAAGCCTCAAGGTCATCAGCATACTGGGAATCGGTCTTTTGTGCGCCTGCATCCCGCCCGCTGTAGTAGTATTCCTCTTCAATCCACAGGTTTTCGCCGTCATCAATCATGTGCTGGAACACACAGGCGTTCTGGGTGCCGTAGTCCACGTTGATATAGTGCATGGCGTTTAACCATGTATGCTCATCCAGAGGGATCGCATCGTACTGGTTAGCATCGCAGAACATGTCATAGATAGCACCCTCAGCCATGACCCACAGGCCCAGGATGAAGCGCTTAAAAAACACCCCGGAGTACATTGACTGATACCGCTTGCGTGTCCTATCGGTCAAGCTGGGGTTATCTGTCATTACAAAATGGAGGTGTAAAAGGTTTTTTTCCCGGTGAATGTCCAGCCATTTGGTCTTGAACCAGTGGGACGGGGAGCCGGGGTTACAGTTAAACCAGAACTTTGCCCCTTCCACCGAACAACGGCCAGTGGCTTGGTTAACAAACGATTCCGGCATCAGTGCCACTTCGTCCAGGAGGACACCGGCAAGGGTCAAACCCTGGATTAAGTCCTGGGAAGATTCATCCCGTCCGCCAAAGATGTAGAACCGGTTGGTCTTGCCGTTCTTCGTAGCGTCAAAGTAATTCTCGCTCCCGCTTCGCTTCTCGACCACGGCATAACCGCGCTTTTTGAGGAGCGGCAATAGCCAAAATAGAATATTCCGGCGTACAGAACCAACCGTTTTACCGCATATCGCAAAGGCTTCATCCTCAAAGTAAAAGAACGCCCATTCAATGAAGCTGATGGACATTGGGAAGGTTTTACCCGCCCGAATAGACCCGTCAGCAATAATCCCGTCCGATTCACAAACCGGGCTGTTGGGATGCCACCAGTTCATCAACTGGCGCTGTTTTTTAGAAAAGGGGACTACCTTCGGTTTTTTCCGTGCTGGTTTCTGTCCCGGTTGGGTTGGGTTGGGAACTGTTCTCATCGGCTGGTAAGTCGGATTCGGTAAGCTCATCGTCTGGCTCATCCTCTGGTTCTGACCAATCAGCCGATGCTGAATCTCCAATAGCATCCAGTAACGGATCCGGCCCAGCCTCGGGCGCTTCCGGCTTCTTGTCGTTAAATAAACCGAAATGCTTGCCCAGTAGCTCAAGGGCCTTCATCTTGTCGTGAAGCTCAAGCTGTGGTTTGGTCTGGATAACAGTACAATCATCACCCTTTGAAAGCGTCGTTATCGACTCTTTAATTTTTTTGATGATGCGGGTTCCACGGGCGGGAAGCTGGTCAAAGCGCTTGAATTGAATAGCGCCGTCATCGTTTACGCTTGCAAAATCACCCATATCGGCAAAAGCAATCAAAGCCAATTCTTCGATGATTCTATCGGCTGTTACTTTGTTCTCTTCCGCTTTTATGGCTTTCAGTCGTTTTACTTCAGTTTGTATACTGACTTTCGCTAACAGCCGAGCCGCTTGCTCATTGGCTGTTCGGGGACTGTACCCGGCTCTAATGGCTGCCTGTGTGCCGTTTAAGTCAATTAGATACTCATCTACAAAGCGGCGCTGTTTTTCGGATAAAGACACGCAAAATCTAGGCCTCCAGGCAATGGGTAAAAAATTTCAGCCCGTATCACCACGCACGGAAGCAGGCGGCAATACTGGGCTGAAAGCGTAGAAATGAGGTATGCCCGGTCTCTCCCAGGCAGTCACACCGCTAGCAAGCGCCCTTTATGAGGGATTTCTCTTCCGCTTACACAATAAGTTGCCGATGTTAGCATGCAATCCATATCTGATTAATGAGCGGGAATTAACGAACGGGAATGTTATCCCGATAAGCGTATTTGCCCGATTGAGCGTTATAAACGGAGCCGGTCACGTTATCGCACCGGTAGGGTGAATGCTTCTTGCGGTCAATCTTGAACTCGGCGCGATGCTTTTTGAGGTCAGCATCCAACCGGTCATACCATTTTTTGGAGTGCTTCCGGGAAATAGGGAAATAGTTCTTACCGTTTCCTTTGGCGTCAACTCCTACCCAGGCCAAAACGTCCTCCTGACACTGGGGGCAAATGCCGTCCATGAATATCTGGTAACGGTAGCGCTCATCGTTTGAGGAAAGCCGGTAAATGTTATGTGGCGGGAATGAATGCTTGCACGAGGCGCATTCTAGCAGTCTTTCAATAAGCATAGTTAGGCTGAACCTCTTTTCCCAGGTTTGCGTTACCGCACGGAATCCCCGCTGGATTTCCTCGTTCTTCCCAAGCGGGAATACTAGCACCTGTCCGGCGGATGTTTGCCAGTCGTCCTGGCTCAGTTGTGAGTTCAGGTTATCAATTTTTACCGGGCTAAAATACAGTATTTTGATGGAATCGTTAACTGACGTTATGGTGTTATGACGGTTTAACCGTTTGAGTTTTTGGCTTTTGCACGTTTGAGTGTTTGGACAACCTGACTTTTTAAAGGTGGAGGTTTTGGGTAAAAAAGGGCAAAAAAAACCGGCTCGCTGGCCGGTGTCTCTCGCACTTTGTCGATTTACGCAATAAGAGTCAGTTTTACTTGGTTTGCCTGTGGGTTAAGGCGAAAAATCAATTCGCGGATTACTTCCCGTGGTACGTTCAGGTTTTTACTTTTTTGATGGATGTATTCCGGGATACCATCTGGGTCAACGTACCACCATCCCCGGTTACTGAACCTCGGGAAGGTTTTTAATAAGCCTTCTTCCGCGTCCTTCCGAACCATATCATCGGTCAGTTGGGGAAATATTTGCATCAGCTCACGGGCAAGTGAACCGGTTGTAATTCTTGGCCTCATTTCCTATACCTCGTATTTCCGCGCCTTTTTATTTTACCGACAAAAATTTACATAAAGAAAAGGGCTGAGTTTATGAAAACTCGCCCATATTAAGGTTTTTACCGCTCAAAAAGTGTTTTTATGTCAACCTGTAAAACTTTCGCTACTTGGTAAAGCTGGGACAAGGGGGTGTCTTTTTGCCCGGATTCCATCAAGGTGATTGATGTTCTGGCGATCCCGACAGCCTTGGCCAGTTGCTCCTGGGTCATTCGTTTTTTCATTCGTGCCCGGTTTACCTGGTAGCCCACTTCAAAAAGGAAATCAACCACCTCATCGGAATGGCGCTTTGAATTCATGTTTCGCATAGTCCCGCCTTTCTCTTGAATGCTTCTACCAGGGCTTTTCCCTTTTCCGCTTTTGCCTTGTGTTCTGCTTCCAGGATGTAATTCTGACCCATGTGACCATACATCAACTGGACGGTGCCGATAGCCGTTCCGCCTTTGTAAGGGCCAAGCCGCCATTTTTCAAAGTCGGGGCTCAGCGGGTCAGTGCAGAATGATAACTTTGCCGTTTTGATTAACTCTTGTACAACACGGTAAGGGCGGGTGTTCTTTCGGGTACAATAGAACGGGTCTGAGTATTTACGAGCCACGGGCAACTTCCTCCAGCATCTTGAGCGTTTCAGGCGGTAGGGCTTTTAAAAGTCGGTGAATTTCATATGTTTCATCGCATACCGCAGGCGTTAGATCGTTGTTTAGATAGTATTCGTGCAGACGATACGCCGCCCGAACCACGTCGAGAAGTCCGCTTGTGGGAGATGGATGGGAGAGGGCGTCAAGTAGGCTGTTGAGCATATCAAAAGTCAGATCAACGCCGTTAAAGCCATATAATGCCTTGCCTTTATATTTCCGATTAAACTCATGATTCTGAATTTCAATCAGAAAAGGCTTTAAATCTTCCAACGCCTTCCTCAGCCTTTGGTTATCGGCTTCGATCTGGATGATTTGGTCTGGGGTCATTGGTTGGGTTCCTTTCTAGCTGTTCACAATAACAGGGCATTTGCAATTATCGACTGCCCAATTGACCCAGTAGGCTAACCACTCAAGTCTACAAAGCTGCCAATCATGCTTAGGACATGGATCAGGGCATGTTATTTCCCATTTTCTTTCAGGGTTTTCGTCACAGTAAGACGTCACCTTTCCAGCTTTTTCAGCTTCCTGTCTACGCTTCTCAAGTGCGGTATTGATTTGCTGCCTAACTTCTTCAGTTAGTAGCGCCGCTCCTGGGTGATTCTGTATCAGTGCTATTCCAGACTCTCTATCCAGGAATAGTTCATACAGCCCCACTTCTCTGCAAAAATCTGCCCAACTACTGTAAGACGGCCAGCGCTGGCTTTCGTGATCTGTTGGCTCTCCATACGCAGGCGCTTCCGGGTGTCGTTCAATATTTGTGTCGATTTCAACGGTTCTATATTCCACATCCGTATTAATTATGGCCTCGCCAATTTTCAGCGTATATCCCATCACGCCCCGCCTTTCTCGCCGCTTGGCGTTTCGCTGATGAGGGCTTGTAGCTTCGCCTTTGCAGTACTCAGTAAAACAACCATAGGGCCATGTCCATTGGGAGAGTTATACTCGCAAGCTGAATCCTCTATGGCTACAATTGCCTTTTCAATCGCCTCCTCCCTGACCTTGGCAGTGTAAGCGTCTGCCGTGGCTTGGGTGTTGTTGAGAGCAGTGGTAAGCACAGAATATGGCAAATTGCGGGTGCCTTGAGCAGACCAATATGTTTCAGAATGATCATCTATGGATGATTGACGCTGCCAGAAAGTATTTAATGATTTGTTAGCGGCCTCCACCAACCCCGCCACTTGCGCTTTCAGCCGCTCGTTTTCTTTCCGCAGCTCGGCGGTGGCTTTGTCGTACGCCAGCTTATCGGCTTGATTTTCAGTCATTTTGTCCTGCTTTCTTTATCTTGCCGGTACCTTTACAGTAAACGCATATATTTGCGGCGCATAAGAACTCATAACTAGAACCGTCCAATGCGTCTGCTAATTTTAAGACCGTTTCAGCCGATGGTGGTGGCATTTTCCCGGATTCAATTTTTGACAAGTATGTATGATTGACACCTATGGCCCTTGCTAGCCCTAACTGCGATATTTCGGCCTCAGTTCTTTTTTCTCGGATAAATTTACCAAAATCAACCATCTACCCGCCCTCCTTCGGTGGTTGGGGGAGGTACTTTTCAGCCGTGGCTATGGCGTGTTTAACTCGCTCGCTATGACTCCAACTGTGGTATTGAGTGCATACCGTGTGAATAGTCCCCAACGCCTGCCGGGCCTCGGCGAGGGCTTTTACCACTAAAAATGCAGGGATATTTTTGCCGCCAGACCATTCGTCAATTAATAGGCAAAACTCGGGGCATAGGCGCTTTATCTCTTCGGGGGTCATGGTCTAAACTCCTTCTTTTCGCTCTATCACTACATCAATCTTAGGCCTGATAATCACGCCTTCTTTCGGTTCAAAATCCACAACAAAACCTTGCTCTCGCTCGCTCCAGTTGACAGATGACACCTTGTTACTAACCGAATGTTTCAAACTCAGGTAGCACTCAACCATTTCGCACATTTGGCGCTCGCTAAAAATCATTATGTTTTCACCTCGTAAATAAGGCATATTAACCTTTCTTTTTGGTCTCATTATTGAAATTGGTAACGTTTGTAAAATCGGTAAAAAACGAATATCCCAGTACGGAAAACTCCTCAATGAACCGTTCCGGCCTTTCGCCCACATAAATTACCGACTGGCTTTTGCCATAAGAGGAGTTCTTGCAGGGCTCTCCGGTTCTCGGGTCAATAAAAATTACCCGCTTGAACAGGAGGCATATTCCCGATGCTTCAGCCATCAATTGCTTGAACCATCCCGATGAATTATTGGTATGGCATATCCAAATCTGCTCACCCGGTTGGTATAACCAGTGGTCCACCCATGCCTGGTACTGGGAAAACGGTGGGTTGATGAAGCGGTTTTGGAAACTGTACATTCCCAAGCCATCCATACCGGGTAAAGGGTTTTCCGGGCAAGGGTCAAGCCAGCCGTCAGGGAATACCGCATTTACCCGATCGATAATGTAAGCAGGGGTTCTGTAGTTATCGCGCCAGGCTTCACCGGTTGCCTTTGCGCCTTCTTTTAACGAGCCCATTTATACCGTTCCTTCTTGCTTGCTGGAAACGGCACATTCCCCAGCAATTGCGGCATATGCGGCCCGATCTTCATAGTTATCCCGATGGCTCTTACTCCCCGGAATCCGGCTGTCTTTGAGAAACCCTGCAAACATGGATCCGTCTACCTCATCCAACGGTGGGCCGCTCCAGCCCAAGCCCTCAAGGTAAGCCTGGCAAAGTTTTGCGAAGGTCCGCATTCCCTTTACTGGGCAGCCGTATGTCTTATTCCGGTCGCCCTCGGTGTGTTTTTTGGCATTGTCCAGAATCAACCCTCTAATGGTGATGTTGGTGGGGTCTGGGTGTTGAATTACGTTTTCCTGATTCACGGTAAATTCCTTTCTTTCGCTATCTGGTTATTTCGTTCAATTTGTAAAGGTTAAGCTTCCCAAGGGTTCCCCTTACCCATTCCTGGGCGGTTTCCCGGTTATCCAAAAACATGACGTGTACACCGAACCGGAGCGGAATCGATTGCAAAAAGCCAATTACCGATTTGGGGTTTCCTTTGTAAAACCGATCCCGTTCCAGCTTGTAGATGGTTGATTCCAGTACCAGATAGGCCAGTTTGAACTTGGAAAGACGTTCCAGTTCCCGTTTGAATCGGTCGGTATGCCAGCAGCCCAGGAGGTCAGTTTGGGATTTCCGTTCAATGGCAAATTCCGATTCGTAACCGATTAAGGAATAGTCACCAGAGGGAAGGGCTTTGCGAATTACCGGCCATTCCAGCGGGAACTCATAGGGGAGTTGTTCCCGGGTGTCCACGGCTATCAATGGCGGGGGAGGAGTCACCTTGGATTTCATGGTTTAGCCCTCTTCTTCCCGCGTTTTGCTGAAGGATTTTTCGGAATAAGCTTTTGATAGCACTTGAGACAAACCATTTCCTGGGGGGGGGGTGACCACAATGCTTAACTGAACGGCTTTTAACCGTTTCTTGCGGCACATAATGCCGCCTTCCATGTCCGGGTTGGCGATATGGTATTTACGGCCTCCAACTTCACGAATGTAATTCATGGCTTAACCCCGCTTTCCGGCTTGGCTCAGACGTGAATCCAGACGCAAATCCACAAGGAAAATGCGATTCACCAAAAACATGAGTATGCAGTAGGAGGCCTCTTGTGTTTGGTTTCGGCAAAAGAACCAACCTTCTAACTTTAGCCAGCAAGCCATAGCCAGCCAGGCCCAGGAACAAAATGACATTAACTTCATCGTTTAAAACTCCTTCTCTCTCTTGTGAAACGGTTACTGGTTAAGCCCCTCGGCACAGTCACAGGTAATGGTTTTCCCGGAAAGCCGGGAGGTGTGGTTCTGGAAGTGGGGTCTTAACTTCGCCAGAAACGAATCCCGATCCTCTACCCGGTGCCCGCCGATGGTTTGTATACAAATCGAAACATTTTCAAGATGCAGAGGGCAGCAAGAACACTCCATCATCTCGATCCAGTGGTCAAACTCCCGGACTTTTTCCACTTGGAGGCCCAAAACGGAATACCAAAGCCACCAATACAAGGCATTGATTCGCTTTGAGAAGCAATATTCCGTAAACTCCACTTTTACCGGCTGTTCCATTTTTTGGACTACCACCAGATCAGCGTTTTCAGAGTTTTTTGACAAATCCGGGACTAACGCCACTACGTCTATCATTAAGCCCTTTTTGCCCAGCTCTAACGCATGCGCCGCATAGCGTTTGTACAGATCGGCCAGTTTAAAGATGAGGTTTTTTTGTAAGTCTTTAACTCCAAACAGTTCCGCTCTTTCAAATCCCGCTGTATGCTTGCGATTCACTTCCAGCCAGTAGTCAAAATCGAACAGCCTAGCGGCTTTGGCGTGTTGGTAATTTTCAGCATGATCCGGGTCGCTTAAAAGCCTGAAAACCGGCCCCTGGAAACGCTCGAACTCCACAACGGGGTTCCAGGTCTTAAAACTTCCCTCGGACTCTACATCGTTGTAGTAGGGCGAAATCGGGTAAGTGTTTTTGCCGTTTGATATATCCTGTGAATACTCCTGTTCGTTGGTAGTATCCCCCCGGACAGCCGCGCCGTTATTGGTTGCCAGCGCTAACTGGGTGCGGGTTTGAACCTCTTCCAGGAAGTTGAAGTTGAGTTTTTTTGACATGACCTTTTTCCTTTGTTTGGTGTGGGATTTTTGATTTTCTAAAGTTTTTGGTTTGTTTCGGTTACCTTTGGCCCGAAACCCTGTCATAGATGGGTAACTGAAAACGCCCTTTTTCTGATTTTGTTTTTTCGTTTCGGTTACCTTTTTATTTTTTGCTAATTTCGGTTACTACTACGTTTAAAATCCTTGTTATTACCGGGTAACCGAAACGCCCTATCTGGTAACCGAAAATTTAAACGGATTCTTCTCTTTCCCTGAGTTCTATCTGGTATTTAACTCGACCGCGTGGGATATAGATGGCCTTAATCACGTTCCCGCGTTCTTTTATTGGCTTCACATTGCCTTCCCGCTGCGGCACAAGGCCGATTTTTATCATGCTTTTCACCAATCGCCGGGGTACAAACCGATACTCCCAATCAGTCCCTTGAAATTCTTTCTGAAGCCATTCAGACAATGCGCTGATGGACAACCATCCCTCATGGAATATGTTGGCCACGACTTCCCGGCTATCAATGGCTGAAAGAATGGATTTAAACAGCCGTAATTCACGAGATTCTTTTTTGGGTTTTGGAGGGGCTTGCAGCATGGCGTAGTTAATTTGCTTCATGGAAATTTCCTTCTACAGCGTTTCTAGTGCGGTTTTAACGGTTTCTTTTGTCATCAAAATACACTTTTTCTTTTTGTTACCCTCATCAATGAGTGAAACTTGCTCATCCCGGTTTGTAATAACCTGCGCCTGGTCTAAAATCTGCATTAACCAGCGTGGTGTAAGCTCTTTCGTTTCCTTGAAATAGCCATCCTCTACTAGGCGCTCACTGATTTTTTTGGCGGTGCTATTGAGTGGATACCAGTTTGGATGCCCGTAAAGTGGATTGATCTCGAATTCGTCCATCAACAGTAGGATTGTATCCAGCACTTTTAACTGAAGATGGTTTTCTTTGGCTTGTTCCCGCTTTTCTTTGACCTTCTTCTCTGCAAACTTCAGTGTTCTTAATGAGAATGATTCCAATTGCTCCTGGGTGTTTTCGTTATCGGCCAGGATGGCAATGGCCAGCAGGGGGGCCCACACTTCCCAGTCCCGGTTGGTGATTTTCTCTTGCGCCGGGAATTCCTGATACGCCTGAGACACCAGATGAAACTTGGTCAACGCCCACCGGTAAAGGCGATCCCGCAAGGCCCCGGCTTGACCCTTCCATTGCTCGGGGAACCGGGCCATACTGACCAGTTTTTTGACCTCAGCGCCGGGTGCTTTGTGCATGGTGATCAGAATTGACCGGGTATTCAGGGTATCGTTCAGCATGTTGATACCTGCGAAAATTTTGGGGGAATAGACGTTGAAATACTGGATGTCCATTTCCCCGTTCTTGCCTTTTTCCACCCGGGAAACCATCCCCCCGGCTTTGTAGCCAGAGTTTAAAACCAACAGCTCATCCTGATTTTCCGGGGTCTTTTTGTTGAACTGTTCGGCCTCATCCCGGATGTACGTGGAAAAGCATTTTTCAATCATTCGGAACATGGCCGGTAATGAAACGTTTGCGGCCATAATGGCGTTGAAGCATAGCTGTTCCAGTAGTTCCAGGGTGTTGGTTTTTCCGCTTCCCGCCAGACCGTTTAAGGACAGATAGGGGAAAGCCTGAAACAGTCGGGCCACGTAAGTCCCCATGGTATAAAGCGCCAGTATTTCATGGGTGACCGGATCCCGGTGCCAGATATACCGGGAAAAATAAGCGGTTAAGTCTTTCAGCAATTCAGCGGTATTTTCCCCTTCCCGGCCCTGTCTGAATGCGGCAATACCTTCTGGGCTCCACCGGCCACTGACCACATAGGGCAATGGAATACTGGACGGGTTGAACCGTTCCGGTTGTTCCGACAAATAGACCGTTTGCGCCTGATAGGTGCCTGTTTCAGGATCAACGGTCGATTGAATGGCCACCGGCTCATAGGTGGATTGTGTTTTACCGTCCACATTCCGATGAACATCGGCAAACAGGCAAACATGGCCGGTCAGTTTTTCAAGGTCATAGCCATTATTTGCGGGAACCGGCCCGGCGCCCTTACGGAAGGAATCCCCTTCAATGGTGCTTAACTGGGTAGGGTTTTCGGCCAACCGCTGGGCAGCCCATTCTTTGTATGAGCGCCGCAAAAGGGAGATTGAACACCCTTTCAGCTGAAGTTTTATTTTCTGGTAGTACCCTTCCCGGGTGATTTCAGGTAGATTCTGGAGGAATGGCCATACCAGTATCAGATCCTCAGAGCTTTTCAACTTGGAAATCTTGTACTCAATCAGCCCCTTGGCCGATTCCATCAAAACGTCAAACTTGGTGGAAAAATCCTTTTGATTGGCCACGTACCATTCGTTAAAGTCCTTTGATTGACCGGTCAGGGTGACAAACTGAATATTCACGTTGGGATTGTGCTTCAGGATTTCAGTCGCCCATTTGTCCGTGGCCTTTTGTCCGGCGGTATCGGCGTCCCCACAGATATAGATGTTTTTGGCGTGTTTCAGCTTCTCCGGGCGGGTCATCCCACCGGTTCCAATAACCCCAACGGCTGGCAAACCAACCTGAACACCGGTTAGGGTGTCTGGGTGCCCTTCAAACAACCATACATTTTCACCAATGGCATCTTCGTTATAAAAATGCTCTGTGGGTAGGTTCCCCAGGTGCAGGTATTTGGGTTTAGCTTCAGTCAGCGAACGGCCTGACATATTAAGGACACGCCCCCGGACAATCAAGGGAAACATGATTCGATCGCGGAAAAAATCACGGTGGGTATCCGCCTGGACAACGCCCGGCATCATGAGCCCAGCCTTAACAAAATCGTCCACGGTAATGCCCAGGGGCTCCAGATTGGCCCGTTTGACAGAGCGCACCAGATTGCCATCCGAAAGCCCGATCTTTAAATCCTGGATGGTTTTCAGAGTGAATCCCCGGTTTTGCAGCCAGGCCAACCCACCCACTGAATCCATCAATGTGCTTTGATAATACTCGGCGGCATAGGCCAACGCCTTATAGATTCGCTGGGTTTGTTCCCACTCGGCTTGGGCCTCATCCGATTTCTTTCCCAGCTTGACCCCGGCCATTTCCGCCAACTGGGTCAGTGCCTCTGGAAAAGTCATGCGGTCACGTTTCATCAGTAGGGAGAAAATATCCCCGCCCTCATCACAAACTTTGCAGTGCCAAAACCCGGCTTCGTGATCCACGTCACAAGAAGGGTGCTTGTCCACATGGCCCGGTAGCGGGCATTTTATTTTGTTTTTACTGGTGTTCAGCAAGCTGCCGATGGTTATCAGCCGCTTAACCGCCTCAACTTCGTGGTTCACTTCAAACTCTCTTTTCCTGATTTGCCGCTCTTACCGGTTTTTACCGATGCACTCTCTACAAAACTGCTTCGCTGTTCCTTTACCGCATTGGCCACATAACGGGAGAAAATTCCAACAGGCGGTGCAACAATACTTCCAGCCATCTATGGCCATGTACGTTCCCGGTTTGCCCATGTCCTGTCCGCAAATGTGGCATGACGGTTTTTCAGCCTTTCGAGAGTAAGTTTTCAGGCTCATCTTCCAAGTCCAAAATCGGAGCGGCTACGCATTTTTCAATCAGTGCGGATTCAATGCCTCTCTGGTACATCAGCCATTGGCAGGCGCCCTGAAAGGTTTTAAATTGCATCTCTTTATCAGTGCCATCGTTAAAGCTGGCTTCTACAGTAAACATGGGGTATTACCTCAAAATCTCTACTAAACGCTGATCGTGAATAAGGCTTGTACGATAGGCCTTTGGGAAGCTGTTCAGGAACGTCCCCTTGTATCGTGCCGTGGTCAGTCGGGGATCCAGAATGGCTACAGCCCCGGTATCGCTTTTGGTTCTAATGAGCCGCCCGAAACCTTGCAAAAGCCGGATAACAGCGGGGTAAATTCCCAAGTCCATGAATGCCCGGTTGGCCAAGGCGGGTGTGGTCCGGTAGCGGTTTTCCCGCGCCTGGTGAATCGGTTCCCGGTTATTGGGAAATGGAATCTTGTCGATGATGACCAGCTTGAGATCATCGCCCTCGATGGAAATGCCTTCCCAGAAACTGGAGGTCCCAACCAGAATGGAATTTTCTGTGTTTTTGAACCACTCAATCAGCTTGCTATTTGGCATTTCCGGGGATTGGGCCTTCACCGGAAAAGTGCATTCCCGGGCCAGAAATCCCGATATTTCCTTTAGCGCCTGGTTGGATGTGGTGAGAATCAGGGCTCGGCCTCGGGATAAATTCACCAGCTGCAAAATCTGGTCTTGCATCCATATTTGATACTCCACGCCTTTAGGGGTACCTTTCTGTTCAGCCACAGCTGGGGGCGGGGTGGGGATGTACAACACGCAATTTTGGGAATAGCTGAACGGGCTGGGACAATCAAATTCACCAGCCAGCACCATGCCCACCCGTGTTCGGAACTGGTCAAACATGGCCACGGGCTGAACCCCGGCATTACTGGCCGTCAATTGTGGTTTCTTTCCTTTGATTCCCAAGGTGGCGGAAAGACAAATAACCGAAATTTCAGGGTTGGAAAACAGAGCGTTGTACAAGTTTCCAGCCACGATGTACGGGCAAGTCACCACTTTGATGTCCGTTTTGGTCTGTTCCACCCAAGAAACCGTTTTAGGGGTGTTGGTCACAGCGGCCATTGCAGCCAGCCCGGCCCCCGCGCAACGGTTCATCAGGTTGTCCTGAGCCTTCCGCTCCCGACTGCCTTCAGCGGTTTTAAACTGCCAGATTTCATTGGACAGGTTACCCATGGCCCGCTGGAAATCTTCGGTCAGGTCGATCAACTCTTGGCTGGGGATGATGCTTTCCTTTTCCTTGCCAGCTACCAGTAAGGCCCGGTAAGCCCGGAATAACGCCGCAACCGGTTCAGCAATGCCAGCTAAAAACGTGGGATCCTTTACCCCATATTCCGTTTTGGCCTTGTTGATATAACCCAATACCTGGTGTTCGGTCAGGCTTTGTTCCAGCTTGCTGATGGCCTTTTCTTCCAGCTGGTGAGCCTCATCCAGAATGAGCGCGTCGTACGCCGGAAATATCTCAATTTCAGGGTTGAACAGATCGAGCAACAGCAAGTCAAAGTTCGTAACGATGATTTCAGCCTTCTGAACATCAGCTTTAGCCTTGTAATAGTGGCATTCGGAATAAAAGGGGCATTTACGCCCAGTACAAGAATCATCAGCATTGATTTTTGACCAATCCATTTCCAAAACGTTAAAGGGGATCTCTTCCTTGTCGCCGGTTTCCGTGGTGTCGTACCACTCCTTCAGGCGTTTGATATTGTCGGGCTGGGAAAACAAGGTTTGTTGTCCGAATACCTTCTCGCCCTTGTCAATACAGGCATAATTGTTTTTCCCTTTGGCCCGGGCCCAGGTCATATCCGGGAACATTGATTGCAGGAAGGGCAGATCCTTGGAGGCGTACTGTTCCAGCAGGGAGTTGTTTGCGGTGGCAATAATGGCCCGCTTGCCCTTCCCGTGGAACGCGGCAATGATTGCTCCACCTACCGCGAAAGATTTACCCGTCCCGGTGGGAGCCTGAGCGGCAAGGTGGGTTTTGTTTTCCAGGCATCCGGCAATAGCGGCGGTCAGTTCATACTGTTCTTTCCGTTTTTCAAACCCGGTCAGATTAGCCTGAAGTACGGAATAAAACCGTTCCACCCCGATATTGGCAATATTCCCGGGAGGGGTTTTTTCTGGATTGTGGCCCCCAAAGGGGGGAGCGTTAATTTCAACGGCCATGGTGGGTACAGGTATCCTTTTTACGGCTTTTACGTTAATCGGCAGACTAGAATCCCATCGGGACGGTTAACGGTTGCGCTGGAACGGGAGCCGGTGCCGGTTGCGCTTCTGGCACATCGTCCAGACCGTCAATGGTGATTGCGGAAACCGTCACGCCGGGCGCTGGACTTGCAGGGGTTTGTTCAGCAGGAGCGGCGGGAACGGTAACTTGGCTAATCACGCCTGCCACTGGCTGGGCGGCGGAACTGTTCGCGGGCAATGCGGCTACAGCGTCAGCACTTGGCAAGGCCATTACAGCGTTGGCGTTATGATCCACATAGACTTGTTTCCACAGGGATTCCAGATCGGCCCAGACTTCTTTAACGCGCTTCAGGGTCGCCGGGGTGTTCATCAGGGACTCCCAGTTGAACGGCTGTTCCGCTTTGGTGTAGGACAACCGCTGGAACTGGTTATTGTCATTCCCTTTTTCAAACGCTCCAGCGCTTAACGTGGTACGGAAGAACCAACTGTTCACGCGGGCCAGGCCGGGGTTTTTCGCTTGCACTTCCGGCTTTTGGGCAAAGGCGCGGGAGAGCTTTGCAACCTGATCAAGCCAGGCGGTGGCCTCCATGTAGCTGGCCCCGTGGAAGGACAGAATAGCCACATGATCCAGAGAGGGGATATAGACCAATGCGGCTACATCAGCCCGGCAGGCGTCCGCCTTATCCCCACCGTTGGATACGAAGTTTTTGGGGAAATACTGGCAGGATTTGCAGGCGATCCCACTCCAACCCTTGGCGTTCTGACCGTCTTGATTGGTGCCACAGGCCAGCCGTTGATTGCCTTCGATTTCCGCATAAAAACGGCGGATACGGGATGATGCCAGTACCACCACTTCCAAACTCTGGAAAGCCACATAATCCTTGTCGTTAATGGTAACGATGGTGCCTTGCTTGATCACATCTTCGGACAGGCCCTCAGTGGACAAACCGATACCACCCAGGTAGCGAACGGTCTGGTTCAAAGCTGGGTCTTTGGCGAATTCCGGGTTACCCTGGATTAAGCGCCCCCGGTTCAAACCCTCCCGGGCTTCCTCGGTATAGGACAGCTGATCTGCATCCACGAATCCCAGTAAGTCGTTCATAAAATCAGTCATGGAGAATTCCCTTTCAAATAAAATCGTTATTACGGTCTAAACGGCTTCAGCAGCGATATTGGCCGCTTGCAACAGATTCTGACGGTTTTCCAGTTGAGCTTTGGCAAAGTCCAGCATCCCGACATTCCCGGGCTGGCCAAGGTAAGCCCAGTCCTCGTTGGAGATGGCGGCTCTTGCTTCGGTCCACTCCTCAGGGGTTCCGGTTTTCAACCCGTCGATCACGTCCACGACTTTCAAGAATGCCTTGGCCCCGGCGTTATTGTCGGCATACTGAATCAAGGTGGACTTGATGAGCTTGATCACCTCCTGCAACTCCTCAATTTCCATGGTGGCCATGGGCTTTTTGAAGTTCAGGTGTTCTACGATTTGCTGGGGGGAGAAATCTTTGTACTCCTGGATGACCACACCAAACCGCTTGGCCCACTCAATGGCGATTTCGTTCAATTCAATAGCCTGTTGAGCGAATATTTTTTTTGCGGCGCGGCTCCCCGTTTTGATTTCCACCACGTTTTTTTCAGTCGCTACCGCGGTTTCCGCTTCTTCCGCTTCGGTTTCAGCGTCGGTTTTTTTGCCTTTGGCCGGAGAGGGGGCGGGGCCGTTTTGGAATCGATCGAGCAAGCGATCATATTCCTGGATGGCAACATCTGCGGATTCGGTGCAAATGTAAGCCTTTACCGTGTTTTTCCCGTCTTTTAATCCGACTTCAAGATTTACCGAATTTGACATTTTTCTGATTCCCTTTCATTAAATCCGGTGGCTAGAAACCAACGGCGCTTTTTAACTCTTCCAGCTTGGTTGTGACTTGCTTAACCGTAATTTCGTCTGAGCGATCCACCACGTACCAGCCCTTTTGCTGCCACTCCGCAACCGTCAGATCATCAACTGCCCGATTTTTCAGCAGCTTGTCCAGCGTGGATTTGGTCAGCTTGGGCTCAGGTGCGGGCGGAGTGCATACCTCCAGAATTCCCAACCGTTCAAACTCTTCCCGGGGAAGCTGGAAAATATACTTTGACGGGGGACGGGACAGCTGATACTTTTGGCCGAAACTGCCCAATGTTTCCGTGACATCTTCGGTCAGCATGGCCTGGGCCAGATTGGTTTTTGCGTCTGCTTCCTGCATCTCCAGGAGGCGTTTCTGGTTCTGGATTTCGTGGAGCTTATCGGCCCACATTTGGCTTTGTGACATAACCGGGGTTCTCCTTCTTTTGTTGACTTTTATCCAACCGGTCTATCTGGTGAATTCGGTCGGTTAGGGGCTTAACTACCAGTTTTGAAAATTCGTTTCTCTCTGACTCTCTGTTTCCTTTTTCCAGGGGATTCCTCCTTCTCACTTGGGCAATACAGGGACTTGTTCGGTAAAAATGAGCCATTGAATGTATCGATCCGGTTCAAAGGGATCGAACGGTTCCGGCACATCGGCGGGGTCAAAGTAACCGCTGTTGTCGGGCATGACTGGCATGGACATTACGCACTCACCTTTTGATCGGCTTGGCCTTCGGAAGCCTTAATCAATACGGACAGGATGGCCTGAATTCCCAAAATTTGGTGCGTATTCCAAGCAATGTGCTTCCTATGGATGTCCAGAAAATGCTTGGCTTGTTTTTTGTCCACATATACCGATGAAATGTGTCCGTTAAGGATTTCGGTCATCAAACCCGCTTGTGTTTCACTCTCTTTTTTGAGTGCTAAATGAGCTTGCAGCTTGCTTTGGTAATGCTCGATTTCGTTCAACATCGGTAAAATTCCTATTTGCGTAAAACTTGAAAGAAAAAATCCCCAGGCTAAAGCCAGGCCATAGCCTGAGGGTTGTGGAAGGTGAGTACATTGTTAAAGTAGGTAGTTAGGGAGTTAAATCGGGAACGAACCAGGGGCCAGCCAGGCATGCCACTATAAAAATGGTATAGGCTAATTCTTTTAGAGCGTTTATAAGCCGTTGTTTTGTAAATAACATCGTGATAACCTTCTTACTGCGTATGAAATGATTGAATTGAACCCGGACTATTCCGGCTTACTTGTCGTAACTTGTTCAGAGTCGGCTTGCCGCTTGCGTCTGGCCCGGATTCTTTGAACCACTTCAAATAACCCGGCAAGTCGGCGCGCACCCTCGGTGCAAAAACCGGCTTCTTCATAGATTTTTTGCATTGGATATGCCGATGAAGGAATTTGGCATGGCTCGGACATTTGGAGGAATCCTTTATGGTCGAAAAACTAGGCCGATTGGCGTTTGTTATCTCGGTGTTGTTTAATCCAGTAGCTGACCTGTTGGGTCAAGGAGCGCTTCTCTTCTTCTGCGATCTCCCGGAGGTACTGAAGGTCTTCAGGAGAAATCGCTACTGTTGTTAATGGCTGTTTCACTGTTCGCTCTTCCGACTTGTTATAACTAACAACTTATAAATATTATAGTTCCTACTTATAACAAGTCAATAGTGAAATTGAATTTTTAGTTAGTGATGACGACAATGCTTGTTATGGATATGTTTGTGGAGAAGTTTAAGGCGTACTGCAAAAGCGTAGGTACGTCCCCGCACAAAATCGCACAGGAAACTGGCGCAGATACTACATTGGTGAGTAATTGGATAAACGGAAAGCGTGATCCCAAAGTCTCAACAATAATGGAACTACTTAAAAAGTTCTCACAGTCTGAAACTTTAGGATTGGATTACCCAACATTGGCCTACTGGTGGGCAAGTGAGCATATCCCAAAAGAAAGTTTTGAGGTTGCTTTTAAAGAGCTTTATTCATCTGATCCGAATCTGAAAGATAAGGTGGAGGAGCATAAAAGAAAAGCTCAGCCAAAGAAATGAAACGGATAAGCTCAGCTTCATTAAATGAATCAATCGCCACTTTTAAGTTTTCGTCCACAGAGTCCCCTACATCGTATATCATTTGAAACCTACGTTATTGCTGAGTCTTATACGATGCTATCGAACAAAAATTCTATAGTCAAGCTGAAGGGGTTAAAATTCCATTATTTTTATAAACTATGAAAGGTTCATAATGAATCATCAAGAATATCTCACAATGTCCCTTATGAACGAGCTTGGTTATGTGGAAGCCCATCTGATAAAAGATTTTGACGAAAACCAAAAACTGTTTTTTATAAGCGAGTATAAACGCCAAAAAAAGAATACGACTGCGGCACTCTTGCTTGGTATTTTTATCGGTGAGTTTGGGGCGCATCATTTTTACTTGGGAGACAAAGGAAAAGGCGCTGCTTACCTTGTTATTAGCTTGGTGAGTTGCGTATTAACATTAGCGGTTATTGGGATTATTGGCCTTGTAACTATGAAGATTATTGCCCTAGTTGAAATGATAGATATTGGAAATAAAGTAGAGCAGTCCAACCGGCAGGCGGCTTATGAGCTGGCAAACAAAATAAAAAATGGTTTTGGATTTACTTTTCCATTTACTGTAGCTAGCCCTGAGCCACCATCACCAAATTCTGCCAGTGAAATCCTAAAAGATGAAACGCCACTAGGGAAGAGTATTTATACCCGATAAACTATTCCAAACAAAGAATTTACAGTAACTTATCTTCCCACCCGAGCATAACCATCAAATCCCTAAACTCGTCATCAGGAAGTTGGTTTATTATGCAAGCAATCATCTGTAACATCGACTCTTTTAACGATTCAGTGGGTACTACCCCAAAAGATGAAGCCATTTTGAGAGTCATAAACATGTTTTTGTATTTCATTTGACCTCCTGAACTTCTGGCGTATTTTTTAAGGTTTCATCGTAAATTTAAGATAACACTACACCAACCAAAATTTAAAAACAAACAATTATAGTTACAACGTCAACCGCCAGGATCACGATCAGCTGGATACGGTCACCGGGTACGGCAATTTGTTCCTGCGGCTTTTGGGGCGCTAAATCCAGAAGTCTTTAAGAGGTTTTAAAGTAAAAATGGCCTACACGCCTGAACAGCAACAACTCATTAGCGGCTTACGTGCTGAGATTGATCTGCGGATGGACGACACTCAAAGAAGGCTCAATCAAAGGCTTGATGAGGCCGACGCTCAAATTCAGATTTTAAAGGAAACCTTGGAAGCAATGGCCAGCCAAATACAGGAAGTGGCCAAAAAAACGGACACCACAAGCACCGCATTCCACATATACCAGACGTCAATGGGTATCCACATGCCAGTTTTGTACTCCTTAATTATTGCTTTCATTATACTATTAGCGGGCACTGTCTGTACTATAGTGCCTCATTTGAGCTGGCATGACGTGCCGCTAGGGAAATAGACTTACGTTTAAGAGAGGTTCAAAATGAAACCCTGCGTGGTTTACGCTCGCGTTTCCAGCAAAGAACAGGAGCGGGAAGGATACAGCATCCCGGCCCAGCTGGAGTTGCTGAGAAAATACGCCCAGGCGAATGGCTTCACGGTACTTCACGAGTTCACAGAAGCCGAAACGGCAAAAAAAACCGGCAGGAACCAGTTTGCCGCCATGGTGGATTTTATCCGAGGCCAGCGAAAAGCCGGGAAAATGGCTATCCTGGTTGAAAAGACCGACCGGCTTTTGAGAAACCTGGATGACTATGTACTGATTTCCCATGTCATCACCGATAACGATGCCGAGGTTCACAAAGTCAAGGAAAACATGGTCATCAGCCGGGATTCAAAAAGCTTTGAGCTGTTTATTGATGGCCTGAATGCACTACTGGCAAAGCGATACGTCGATAACCTGTCGGAAGAGGTCAGGAAGGGCAGGCGTCAAAAGGTATTAGCGGGGGGATGGCATACGCTGGCCCCATACGGCTATAAAAACGACAAAAACACCCGAACCATCATCCCCAACCCGGAACAGGCCCCGTTTGTCATCCGGGCGTTTCAGCTTTACGCTACGGGGGTTTACTCCCTGGAAGCGGTTATTGAAAAACTGGACAAGGAAGGCTTTGCTTACCGGCCTCAGACCCGCCGAATTGGCCGCTCAAAATTACATAGTATGCTTCAAAATGTGGCCTATATCGGGAAAATTCCGTTTCAGGGGGAAGTGTATGATGGAACCCACCCACCCCTGATTGACTTGGAAACTTGGCGATCCGTCCAGCTGGCTTTTCGGAAGGACGGAAAACCCTCCACTCTCTCAAAGCGGGATTTCCTGTACAAAGGCATGATAACCTGTGGTCATTGCGGTTCGGCCATTGTCGGGGAACTCAAGAAGGGGAAATACGTTTATTACAGGTGTTCTGGTGTTAAAAATGGCTGTTCTCAAGGGTATGTTCCAGAATCCCGAATTACCGAAACGGTGGAGGGCACTTTATCCAGCTTGGTGTTCCCGGAGGATGCCAAGCAGATTATCCGGGATAGCGTTCGGCGCCATCATCAGGAAATTTACAAAATCGGGCAAACTGAAAGAAACCGGCTGGAAGGAGTGCTGAAAAAGCTCCATAACAAACGCCGTGCTATTTATGAGGACAGGCTGGCCGGGATCATTGATGCTGATATGTACCGGGCCGTTGATCAGGATTGCCTGCTGGAAATTGCAGGCATTGAGGCCCAAAAATCCCAGATTACCTATGCCGATACCGATTACAGACAGATGGCTGATCTTGCGGTAGAACTCCCCGAAATGCTCAAGGGAGAATGGTTTTCGGCAGAGATTGAAGAGAAGCGCCTGATTTTAAATTTCTTGCGGTCGAACTTTTTTCTATTGGATGGAAACCCGCTGCTAGAGCTTCATCCGGTATTTGATTCGCTCAAGAAAAGTAACGATTTAATAAAGAAACGGAAGTGGCATGACAAAGATCGAACTTCACTCTTGAATGTCTTTTCTTTACATTTTGAAACAATACGAAAAATTCACCTAACTTTGTCCGCCTGATCCGGTTTTAGATACAAAAAAGCCCCCTGTTTTTAGGAGGGGGCTTTCAGTTATGCGGAAAGAAGAGAGTCTACAGCCTGATCGATAAGCTTGTTGATCGATATATTCCGGCGGTTAGCCTCTTTTGCAATCTGATAATGTTTTTCCGGCTTGGTTCTGTAGGCGATTTGGCCCTTGAAGTCCTCCGGCTTTGGAGGCTCTTGTATTGGAGTGCCTTCCTCAATAGACGCTTCAATGTGGAGCCTCAAAGCCTCCATGATGTTGCCCATGGCCTCCTCAGCCGTCTTGCCCTCGGAAAAGCATTTCAATTCGTTCACACGGGCAAAATAGTATTCCCCTGCGTCATTACGTTTTTCAACGTTGAACGACCAGGGCAAGGCCAGATAGTATGCTAAATCTTTATCCTTACTGTTTGTCACTTGCTCTCCTTTTTGCCTTTGAGTTGTGGGGGGAGGGTCAATGACCCAACCCCCTGAGGATTTCGCAAAGCTGGTGGAGATATATCGGCTTCACCTGAGAGGCTGCGGGAATGGTTAACCGGCTTGCCCCTTTGGCGAAAGTGATATGGCTTCCAGCTTGGCGGGCGCTGAATCCCAAACCGCTCAACAATGCTTTGATTTCCTCAATGGAAACCTGGCCTTGCTGGCAGATTTTCTGAATCAGCTTGTCCCGTTTACTCATTGGCTGTTCCTTGATCGACTCTATGAATTAATGATATCATAAATTGATAGCATTGCAAGCATTTTTTGATATCATTTTTTTTAGGGCAATAAAAAAAGCCCGATCCCCTAAAAGAGAACCGGGCTTGTTACAGTCACCAAAAAAAGAAGGTTTCAGGTTATCGCAGGTAATTAAGGGGTATAGGGAAAATCTTGAACCAGTTTGAGCTTATAGCAGGGCTTTTCACGGTTTTTCAGCCATCCTTGGGCAAAGTCATAACTGGTATCCTTGGCTTCCTTCAGGATGGTTTCCGGCAATACGGCTGTCCAGTCCTCTTTCCCCTGACTTTTGCCAATGGGGGCCCCAGCCAGCCAATAAGGGTAGGCCACGGCCTGAGAGCAAATAGGAGCGACCGGTCTTGTTCCTTTGGGGCTGAATCCGGTTTTCTGGACATTCCCATTCAGCAGCGCCAGCGACCAGATCCAGGGGAATTTCCACAGGCCGTAAATCCGGCCCCAGAAACCAGAACTCATCATTTCCTCATGGGCCAACTGGATGATGGCAAGCTGCCCATCCGTTAAGGGGTCTACCGTTTCTAGCAAGAAGAAGGTTTTACCCTTCAGGCTGGAAAGGTCACGCTCCCCATACCACAGGCCCAGTTTTGCCCCAGTGGAAGCAATATTGCCATTGGGTAGCATCAGTTCAACGTGTTTGCACTCGTTGTCACCCTGTAAAAGGTTGTTGAAGCGGCCCAAGGGGTCAATTCCCACCGGAACATGACAGATAACCCGGCCGGGCTTGAACAGTTTTTTCAGACTCATCAGTAAACCCACCGTGTCTTTGTTGGACGAATATCCAAATGGGTAAAGGTGGAGCCATAGCCCAAGCCGCCATTCCAGTTTTTCAGATAGTCCTGGACTTGTTTGGGCGTCATTCCGGAAATGACAATATCCACGGCCATCCCTGACAAGTGCATACTGTTTGGAGCGCCCCCAACAGCTTTATTATGCTCCAGGGTACGCCAGCCGGAAGTGATGGTAATCGGCTTGCCCAATAAGTCCCGAATGACCTGTAAACGATTGGCCACACGGTACAGGTTTTCCAGAACCGGCAACGGGGGAAGGGGTGAGTCTTTGTGGAGAAACTCAGCCAGCCGAAAGTTTGGGGTGAGTAGGATGTTTCTTTCAATGCTCACGGGTAACTCCTTCAATATCAGATCAATTTCAGGCATCAGAACCCCCGGTTAAACCTGGCTGGGCATCACAATAAACCGGCCTTCCGCTGCCGCCTGGTAATTGCCGGTTGACTCCCAGCGGTAAATCCAGCTTCCGGCCTCATCCGCTGGTAACTCGATGGAATATTCCTTTGTGGTGGGGTTTTTCTCAATTTCAGTATCGACGCCATAAGTCAGAGTCGTTATAACCCCGGACGGCGTCTTGTACTTGAATTTCACCGTGGTAGGCTCAACGGCCAAGCCGGATTCACTCCTGAAAATGACGGCCAGCTTGGGTACAGCCCCGATGATGTATGAATTTGGGTTACTACTGGCTGAACAGCTCACACGGAACCTCTTTCTTTTTCCCGATGGCACTTTTGCCAATGGGTATTACTGAATTTCAACAACGGTAACCAGCGATTCCGACATTACGACCCGTTTAATAGCCTCACTCATAGACGCATTTACGGTTAGCGACTCTCTCATGACTGGTCGGACACTCTCTGCCGCCATAAGGACAGGAACCGTTGTTAATGAGGCGCTAATACAGGCCTTACCCAGCAACCGAGGGAATAGGCCCAGGGATTGCAGGACGGCCAGCAAGCCAAGGTTTAACGTGTCGTCCGTCTGGATGCGGGTCAGGATCTCAACGGCTTCAGTGGTGGAAAGGGTCAGTGTTTCCGAACTGGTTATGACCGTTAAGATTTGCGCCGCTTGCTCAAGGGTGATGCCCAGAGAGTCCACAACGGCCAACAATGCCAATAACTGGACTGACTCACTGACCGATACATCAAGGGATTCTGTGGTTTGCTTCAGAATCAGGCCAAAATTCGGGTCAAGGTCTGTCTGTTCATCAATTGAGACAGATAACGCTTCCGACCGCTCCAAATAGCCGATCAGGCTGACCGTTGCATCCAAAGCGGTCTGGATGGTTTCCGTTCGGGCCAGAGTCGCAAGCAAAGAAACCGATTCAGTCAGGCTGAACCCAAGGGTGTCGCTGGCGTCATTGGCCACCACCAGTTGAGCTGCTTCCGAAATGGACACGTCCAGCGCTTCAACCACTGCAAAAATGGTAGTAATGGCAGCGGTATCGGATAGAACCAGATCAAGGGATTCTAAGCGGCTCAAGGTTACCAGAACGGTTATTGCCTCGGCCATGGCGATGTCCAGCGACTCCACCCGGCTCAGGATGCCGATTAACCCCGCCGATTCGGTCAGGCTTACCCCCAGCGTGTCGGAAACCTGAAGCGCCGTTACAATTTCACCCACTTCCGCAATGGTCAGATCCAGGCTGTCCGTTCTTGCCAACAGGGCCAGAATAGCAATGGTTTCTGATATCGATAGGGAGAGTGTATCGGCCCGGTTCAGGATTGCCAGGATGTTGGGGGTCCCCTCGGTTACCGACAGGGAAAGCGTATCGGACAGACCGAGGGCAACCAGGAAGCTGACGGCCTCAGAAACGGAAACGCTCAAACCTTCGGCAACGTTCATAATTGCCGATAAGGATGCCTGTTCGCTGACTGAAAGGTTCAGGGTGTCCGTCCGGCTCAATAGGGCCAGAATGGTTGCCGACTCCGCAAAGCTCAAGCTGATTGAGTCTGATCGGCTCAAAATCCCCAGGATGGAAATACTTTCAGCCAGGGAGAGGTTCAAACTGTCAGACGCACTCAGTAAACCGGTAAGGGTGATGGTTTCCGTGGTGCTGATGTTCAGGGTGTCAGAGGTGTTTTTTTCAGTGACCGCTACAGCTGGCTCATAGATAATAACAATGATTCCAGCAGAACCAAGGCCGCCCGTTCGGGTAGTGGCAAATGTATTTCCCTTGCCAGCACCGCCACCGCCTGCGCCATAGCCACCGCCATCCCCACCATTGGCGCTTTGGCCTGATCCAGCAGATCCACCGCCGCCGCCGCCGCCGCCGGGGCCGTATGTATCCCAAATGGTCTGTTGTCCCCCAACGCCACCGGCACCAGCAGTGCCTGAAGTAGCAGCGCCGCCACCACCGCCACCGCCGCCATTAGTTCCAGATCCACCAGCAGACGCAGTTTGGAAAGTAACTCCAGCAGATCCTGCGCCACTTCCAGAGCCACCGTTCCCATTACCTCCGTTAGCGCCAGTCGTAGATGATGAATTAGATCCAGCAGAAGACGATCCACCGTTTGCCCCACCACCCCCAGCGCCCCCGTGTTGACTCGTATTTGCATTTCCGCCATTCTTTCCGGCTCCATCCGGCCCAGCAGCACCGCCTCCACCGCCGCCGGGTCTATTTGATGATGCGGTTCCATTACCTCCATTTCCGCCATTGTATCCAGTGCCACCAGTGCCACCAGTGCCACCAGCCCCGCCAGTTGTTCCGCTGGCATTTTGTCCAGCTTTGGCAATGTACGCGGAGGCGTTAAAGGTCGTATCAGAGCCAGAACCGCCGCCAGCCCCAATGGAGTAAGAGACAGAACCGCCAGGGGTCAAAGTGACGTTGGTTATAACTCTACATTCCCCACCGCCTCCACCGGGGCCTGATCTGGAGGTACCACTGGGCGCATCGCCTCCATTACCCCCCGGCCCAATCAGGATAATCGTGTTGTTACTGTTATTCCAATCAGATGGAACCGTCCACGAAGTCCCTGAAGTCAATACGACGGTTGTGGGCATGGTCAACCTCTTAAACTAAAATTAGGGATTATTCAACGTAATATCCACCGTTAACTGCCAGCTTTGGGTGTTGGCCTTCGTCCCCAGGGATTCCTGTTTACGGTAAAGCATCGTCCCCCCGGTAGGGCCATTGAAGAAACCGTGTTCGTTCCAGGGAAAGTTGGCTTCAGAAGTGTTGAATAAGGAACGTGCGGTAATGACGTTACCGGCAATGGTTGGGTAACTGGCGCTCATTGCTTTTCTGAGTTTATTGGTTGTCGCCTGAAGGTCAGTCTGTGAGGCGGCGAAAGCGGTAGAACTATCGCCCACCCCCAGATAAGCGTTTGCATTGTTAAACAGGGTTGCGGGGTTCGCCACGATAGCCCCCGCCAGCCAGTCACGGCCAGAGTTGGGTAAAGGCATGTTTTACGCTCCTTCCTGAGGGGCTTCGGCTTCGGCTGGCGCTTCCTGTTTAGCCTGGGCCAATTCAGCCGCTAAATTCTGAAAAGCGGTAGATTGATACTCTTCGTGTTGGTGGGTGCGGGCCATAAAACCAATGGCATCCTCATCCAGCGGTTCCGCCAAGCCGTTGACCAGCAACTTGCGGATATAGTCAGAATCAAAAGGCAGTTCATCCCCAGCCTGAAACTCTCCACCGCCATGGTTCCCGTTGATTAACGCTCGAATTCTCATGTTTGAAATTCCCTTTCTGATAAACGAATTAGCCGATTTTTTTGACAACAGTAGGCTGGTTAAAGCCACCCTCAATAACCTCAAACGGTTTTGATTCCGGGGTAACGTCCCCCTCGAATTTTTGTAATTTCCAGTTGACGTTGACCTTGAGTTTTTTAATGTCCCCGCCTTCTTTGTTCACCTTGTCCTCAGCCAATTTTTTAAGCATCTCGGCCAGCTGGGGATTCTCCCGGCTCAAAATCTCATAAGCCTTGGCAAACGATAGTTCATCCATTTTTACGGTGTCCTCTGTCTTAAACTGCAAAATAAAAAACCACCCCGAAAGGAGGTAATACAGAACTCAATCGGATAAAGCGGTTAAATGCTTTTACCCATATAGTTCCTGATGTCCCGAATGGTCTGGGTGTTCTCGCGCAAAGCCCCGGCCATTTCGGTCATGGCTGAAGTGTTCCCGGTAATCACATTCCGGTAATCCGCTTTATCGGCCTTTTGTTCATCCACTTGGGCCTTTAGTTCGTTAACCCGGATTTTATGGTAGGCAATGGCCACAACGCCAGGGGAGGCGATTAACACACCTGCAAGTCCCCAATGGTCCGACAAATATTTAATGACTGCCGCTTCATCCATCATGACAGGGAAAATCCTTTACGATTGGGGGAACAGCGCCAATAGCGCCTGCCTTTGAGATTCCAGTTCTTCCGGGATCTGGGCTAGTTCAATTACCCGTTTGGCAATGGGGAATCTCCCTTGCCCCAATTCAAGCTTGATGGCTGCCCGTAGCGGTGAAAACTGCGCCTGTAGGTCAATGGGCAGCTCGGAAAAAACAGCGTCCAATTGATCGGCTAAAGATACAGGATCGGGAGATCCTTCCGGCGGCTCCCCCTCAGTCCAAACACCGTCGGGGCGCTCAGCTGGCAATTCTGGATAATCCGCAGCGTCACTGACAGTTCCGTCTGGGCGTAATAGATAGAATTTTGGCATAGTTATGCGACCTCTGTTACTTTGTATCCTGCAACGCTCATATTGATGGACTGAGCATTTGAACCCCATTTATAGTCAAATTGCTGGGAGGCGTTTAAAACAATTGGCGCTGACCCGGCTTGAATCCATTCAGCATTTGCCGCTTGGGCTAAGGGCCTACCGTTCGTTGCGCTACTGCCGGTCATCCGTACATACAAAATGCCATTGCTTGAACTTGATACTTGCGTCAGATAGTCAAGCTGGCCCAATCTGGATATCGGCGGAATGATGCCGCCGCATCCGACGGTTGTAAATGATGTGGCCGTACCGGTTGTAACAACGCTGTAAGGCGAAGTGAATTCACTGTCCCGGTACCAGACCCATCCATCACCCGTGCAGAAAAAAGGCAAAATATCCGAACTTGCATTGTTACGCACGGCCAAGCGCAACTGCCGTTTCTGGTCATAGCCCACAGGCAAGAAGATATTCCCGGCGGCAGCCTCGTTAATCGTGGAGGCAATAACCGAAGTGGTTCCATCCCCAGACTTGCGGATCATGTAAAAGTAGTACCAGGTATTGGCCGCTTCCGCACCCGAGTCTAAGCCTCCGGCCCCAGAACTCGCCAAAGAAACCGGAACATCCGAAGCCAATTCCATATCAGCTGCGTTCAGAATGTCCCGGGCTCTCATCCCCGCTTTAAACGTAACGGTAGATGGTGAGGTGTAAACTGGCACCGGCCCTCCCAAATACCCTTTGGGAAATGCTGGAACCTGAATGAAAACATCTTTAAGGTCTGCGATCAGACTGGTCAAATTGGCATCAGTAACGGTTTTACCGGCGTCGGCAAGAACCTGGCCAATGGCCGAAACCATGGTGGAAACCTGATAAAACAACTTGTTGTGTAGCGCGGAGGGCGCTTGCCCAGGCACAACCCCGTTTAATCGGTATGAGCTGGAGTTGTAGTCCGTATCGTTGGTCATGTTCAACGCGTTGGGGTTGAACTGCTTGAAATTGCTCGATCCCATTTTAAAAAATCCCTATTGGCTAACTAAAAGAAACCCATTCGCCAGCGTCATACCCTTTCAGGTATTCAGAATCCTGGTCATAGGCAAACACAGCGGTATCCAGGAAGGTGTAAGACACACTCACCCCGGCGGGCTTCGGGAAAAAGTAATCGTTCAAGATCAAATCCCTGAGGATGTTATTGAACGGTTCCCAGAACCCCGCATCATACCCTTTTAATTCAGTCGTATCGGAGTCATAGGCAAAATAGGTAGCCCCCGGAGTCGAAGCGGGAACCCCGACAACCAGAACATTCATGGTCATGTCCTGGTTATCCACAATCAGAACCGGATATTCAGGCAGGAAGGTTTGCCAAAAGTCGTAAATCTCGTCCTTGGTGCCCTTCCACTGATTAAGGATAATCCTGCAAGTCAAAACAAGTCGGTAAAGCTCATCTTCCAGCAAGGCGCTAATGCCGCCCCCTGGTTTGAAATTTACTAACCGGCTTACCCCGAGTATCTCGCCCAGGATGTCAAGCTGTTTTCCGACCGCTTTGGTAATATCAAACGCATCGGTAAAACTGTTCAAAACCGCCTGAGTATCCAGATAGGGCTGTAAATTGGCCTCAACCCAAGCCATAAACTTTGGCTGGATGGCATTCGGCATAGGGATTAAATCAAGATATTCCTGTTTGTCCACGTTATACCGCCTCTATCAGGACAATACCCCCAATATCCAAGGTTGCCTTTTTGTTGTATTGCATTACCAAATTAGCCGTTCCCAAAGCATTGGCCGCCAAGGCCAGCTGAACGTTATCCAGGGAAAATACTGGATAATCCGACTTATCAGCCGACAGAACCGCTTGCCATAGCTCAGACCGAATGACATTTTGGCCAGCTTTGAGATTGCCAACATAAGCCAAAAGCGCTTGCTTGATAGCCGTGCCCACCTCGGACGAGTAGCCTGTCATAGGGGTAATGTCGATCTGAACTTTGATGGCCGTGTTAATGGGACGGCTGAACCGGATAACCGAAGGAACGCCAAATCGATCATAAACCGTTACTGAGGTTAAGCCGTTTGTGAAACATCCTGGTGTTTTCCGGCTGGCAATGGTACTGGCGATTTCAGAGTCAGAGCCCCCGTCAACCACCATCGTGATCGACTTGGCCGGGTAACCATCGGGATTGGTCACGCCTTTTATGACCGTGACCGGAGAACTACTGTCGTTTTCATAAAGCTGTGCGCTCACCACGTTTGACAGGTTCAGAACCGCGCCGAGGATGCCAGTGGTTAAGGCTTGGCTCGGATTGGCTACCGTTACTTTCTGCCGGGCCCTTAACTCGCTGTCGGTTTCAATCTCCCGTCCAGGTGATGCGGCGTTGGCATTGGTAACGGAAGTCCATCCCTGGGTTGGGGTCATGATGATATTGACCTGACCCGCCAGCGCTGTTATAGGCCCGGGGTTTCTGCAAGTAGCGGTCACATTTGCGGTTCCGCCTGCGTCCAGTGTTACGGCCGGGGGCAAGTCCCACAGATTGCTGTTGCTATCGGCCACAATGCCGTTCTGGATTACGGTAAACGGCGTTCCGGTTAGAGTAAGCGTAACCAATGAAAAGGTTTTGCCCTTCTTTTTGATCCCATTGATTGCCACAATGGATTCCAGCGCATTCTGAACAGCGGTAACCGGGCTCCTGTTGTTGTAAACATACTGGGCGGTTAACATCGTGTCATAGGCTGCCCGGGCATTTTCAACGATCAATTGATAGTCCTGAGAATCTGGCCCAAGGTAAATGTCCGATCCGAAAATCCGCTTGGCATCGGCTACCAACTTATCCTCAATATCCTGGTAAGTTGGAATGTGCAGGCCGGTAGCATCAATGAACGGCGCAAAATAAGGCATTATTGAAATCTCCCTGAAAACAGGTTTTTAAGTCCCAAGCGTTCCCACAAAGGGGATGGTTTCGCTGTAAATGGTCTGTACCAATCCGGTATAGGTATAAGCCCGTGTGGTTCGGTTGTAGTCGCTGGAATAGGCCACTACTTCCGAAACCCCTTGCGTTTCCCTGACGATCTGTAAAACGGTTGCGTCAATGGCTGCAAGGTTGCTTTGGCTTCCGGGGGTGCCTGCTATTTCCTGCATCAACGGCAAGCCTGCTTCCATGTCCCGCCAAAACGATTCTTTCAAGAGGTTTAAGCGGGTTTGAATGGCTTGGGCTACGGCCTGTATTCCTGTATAGAAATCCTGCCCGCTGGAACCAAACGTGTAATCGCCGGTGGGGCTTAATTTTCGGTATCTCATGGAATGACGGGTCCTGTGGTTCCACTTACCGGGTCAGCATGTTTATGATTCAGGTACTCAAACCCATTAATAATCAGCTTTCCAGTAATAGAAACGCCGTTTTCATCAATAACAATGCCGTTTGTGTATGGGGTGGGAATACCTGACTGTAACTTGTAACCGGATGCTACAAGAGTCATGGTTGATGTTTTCAGGGCTTGATAAGGTGGGGCCAACTTTGTCTGTCTTACTCTGACTTTTACGGCTCCATCCTTTGATCTTAATTCGGTTGAATCGGTTGAGATGTCAGGTATTACATTTGGCTGGCTGTTAATCCCGGGAATGGCCACGGCATCAGACAGATCGTGCCGCCGTTTATCGTTCCAGTTCTGGATGCCTCCGCTGGTAAACCAGGAGTCAATATTCAGGTCATTGAACTGTAATTGCACTTCATCCCCTGGCTGTAAGGGCATGGTCAAGACATAATCCCCTCCCTGGGGAAACTGAACCGGAACGTCCAGAATCTGGGGGAGTGTAACCCATTTGACGTTGCCATTGGCCCGGTCAATGATCTTTTCCCGAATCAACGGCTGAGCCACAATAGTTTGTTTAGAGGCGTTAAAACTGACCACACGGGCCGGAATGGCCACCCGGATTTTGGCCGATAAATGATCCATCATGCGCCGGTCCGCTTCCTCTGGAGAAGGGGCCCGCTCGGCAATATTCTGGATCGGCCTGATATTCTCGCTTTTTGAAATTTGGCCAAAAATCGTGGTCATATCAATATCCCGTCTGTAGCGGATTCGTCAGCATTTGGGGGAGTGCGCCGGTCTGTCCGTACGCTGTCAGGTCAAAATACCAATCGTTCCCCCGGGTGTCCCCTGTGGCCACCAGTTCAATGATCCGGTATAGCCCGTCCACGTCCAGTAAGGTTTGGAGGGTTCCTAACTCAATTTGAGCCTGGATAATGTCCCGGTTGTTCAGGCGGATCCAAGAGCCCAGTTTTAACACTGGGTTGATGAGCGCCCGAACTGCAACTCCTTGATCCAGCTGGTGGGGAAAGCCAATCATGCCGGTTTGAGCGTTTAACGTGGGGGCGTTTGCTGGTGGGGAAATTTTTATAGGCTCAACATATCCGATTCCACCATCAAAATAAAAAGTGTAATCGTTGTTTTTAGTGATATTCCTGATTTCATCAGCAGTTTGCCCAAATACCACTTTGCCGCGCTGGGTTTTCTGGTCACTTAAGCCGGGGTAAACCCGCACATCAAACGGGATGGATGAACTCCTGGCAATCTGTTTAATGATGGTTTCAGCGGTCTGTCCTGCGGCTAGTACAAGGTTGCAGAAACCAAGGCCCAACACCTCATCCCCGTCAAAACAGACCAGTTTCAGGAAGTAGGTTACCGCGTCCTCTTTACCCCGGATGGTTTGCCGGATAGCCCCCTTAAACAAAACGCCATAAGGGCCGTTTTTATAACCGGCTTCCAGGATGACTGATTTGGCGTTTTTCAGAATGTCTGTTTCCGTGTCCGGGTTCAGGTTGTACAGTACAATTTCACCGAATTGACAGACTTGGAGAAGGTTTTTCTCAATTCTGAAAGTCACCCTGAGATCGGATGAAACGACAATCTGAGAGCCTCGCCACGTTTCAATGGTTAGGCGATAACTGCGATCGTATGGAATGCTCATTAAGGCCCCCAGAGGAGTACAAAATTACTATCCCAATCACCAAGCCCAGGCGATTCCTTGGCCGAATCGGTTATAGGAACCACGAAGGCTTTCCCAATATCCAGATATTCCCATTGTTCTAAAAGGTTTTGGCCGGGATCAACGGTACAAAGCAGGGGAAGCCCCTGAATGAGCTCAACGTTGTTAAGGGCATCGAAAAGATTCGCTTGCCAATACCCGGCCATTTCGTTCCAGTAGACATAAAAATCAAGCGTTATATTCCGGTTTTCCAAAGGGATGGTTATTTGAAACGACTGGTTAGGGTCGTTACTGACAGGAATTTGAATCATACTCGCTCACCATGCTAACGCCTGATCAGGCTGTTAAACGCATTAACACCCAGGGTAATTGCTGCTTTGGCGGCCCCGCCCAAATACCCAATAGTAGCTTCTGCAATCTGTCGGTTTATAGTTGAGCCTTGTTGGTTCCCCCGGCTGGTCTGGTTAACCGTTTGGGGTGCCGTGGTAATTCGGGTTTGATCCGTATTGGCCACAATGACCTGTTGCAAAACCACCGTTAATCGGCTTGCATTAACCGTCTGCCAATCATCAGTAGCGTTAATGCTCTGAATCAGGATGTTTCGGTAAGTGCCATATTTACAGGTCAAGGTCAGGAATTGACGGCTTTGCTGCATCGCCACGATGGCATTGTAGGCGTTGACGCTTCTGGATGCCGTGCCACCTACCGATGGAGTGGTTGCCGTGTCGGTCATACCCAGGGTGAACGAAAACCGCCAGGGATTGCTGAAGCTATGGTCCGTAATGGGTGCCCCGGTTTCAACGGGATGCTGGGTGATAGTCAGTTCAGTATTATGGTTTAACTGCAACCAACTATCAAAAGTCATCCCGTTGATGTTCCAGGTGCCGGGCGCGGCGGGAGTCGCTGGCCCTTGAGCGTTAATGCCTGTTGAAATAATTCCCATTATGCAAACGCTCCCCCGTTGGCCCGCATATTCCGATAGGCTAAACCTTTTACCTTATCAGCCACCGCCTCAGCGATTTCCTGAGCGTTTTTCCCGGCCCCGTGAATATGAATGGATACTTCCAGCGGCTTCACCCCAACATGGAGGTGTTCGCCCTTCATGAAGCGGGTATCATGGGTTAACCGTGGGTCTTTATCCAAACCCCTGTTTTTAAGCTCGCTCATCAAAGCGGCGTGTGTCCGGGGCAGGAACTCCAGATTAAGATTGCTTGTTGACTTTTCTTTCAAAGCGGCAGCAATTAAATCAGCGATTTCTTTGACTGTTTTCCCTCGTGTTCCAATATCCAAGGCCAATCCAGAGTAATGTTTACTCCCAGGGGAGTGGCCTCCATGTGCCCAGCCTGAGGTAACGCTAAAATCACTGGTCAGATTTGGACTGATTGAAGCCATCCAGCCGTTAATGGCTTTGGATGCAGCGTCACGGGTGGCCCATTTGAACCGGCCTGTTCCTTTTGGTTTTTCCGTGGAAGTGGTGCCGATGGTTGCCGCTTCAGCCGATGGCCCCATGACCATTTCTGAAATCGCGTTACCAATAGCGCTCATCCCTTCACCAAAAGCCTTGCCGGGATCTTTAAACAATGCAAGAAACCGTTTCAGGTGCCCACCGATAAAGTTCCAAGCCTGATACAGGATGTCATAAATCCGCTGGACGTAAGAAGCCAGAGTTTTGACGGCGTTCTGACCATCCTTGTAGGCGTCCCCTTGAGAAGGAATGAGGCCTTGTAGACCATTCAACCCTTTAACCATGTTGTCATGTTTGAGCTTGCCCAGGCTGGCCAAAACCCCGTTAATGGCATCCAGAATATTGTTGATTAAATCTAGGAAGCCGCCCAAGGCATTGAAGTTATCGCTGAACAGGGCAGAGTCAAACCCTGATATCAGGTAAATAACCCGCCCTATCATCTCGCCCAGCTTGGCGAAAATGCCCATTACCGATGCGAGGTTATGGGAAATGTTCTTGATCTGGACGCTCAATATCTGGGTAATGTCGGAAAGCATCCCCCGGAAGGCATCAAGCGGCCCAGCCATAACCGCGCCCAGTTCACCGGCAAAGGACTGGAGGAAGTAGTTCCAGACCAGATTGAGCTTTTGAAATTCAAACTCAACCGCCCGGATATTCCGCATGCCCTCCTGGGCCTTGCCGTCCAACCCAAAACCGGCGCTCATCTTCCGTAATTCCAGAAACTGAGCCCGTAATTCCGGGTTCATGGCAATGTCTTTCAGTTCATCCAGGCTGCCAATACCCATGGTGTCCATGACCGCTTTTAACGAACGGGCATTCTCCACCGTGGTAAACATCCGCCGGGCGAAAATCTGTACCACGGTATCAGCCTTGGCCATATTCGCCATAAATTTGTAAGTAGCAGCGGTGATGGCCGTCCCGATAACCACAATGGCCGTTAGGATGGCGCCAGTTGCAACGGCTACCAACCCTTTTACCGTGTACAGGAAAGTGGTTATCTTCGTTCCTGCTTTGGAGACAAAATCATCAATTCCCTTTTTGATCTTGGCAACCACCGGATTTTCAGAAATGGCCTTCAGCGCGTTATTGAACGTTTGGGCAAAGTGGTTAACCTTCTTTTCAACGCCTTCCAGGGCTTTGCTGGCTTCCTGAAAGCTTTTCTGGTCTACCTGAAAGCCCAGGCTTGCCAAATACTCCTGAATGACGTTGATCATCAGCTTTACTCCATTTTGAAACCGGCCATTGCCGCTTGAATCTGAAATTGCCGTTTCTCCTCATCCAAAATGACAGGGAGAATGTCGAAAAAATCAGAGATCGTATAAGTTCCGTCCCAAAGCTCTTTTTGCTGCCAGCGCCCTTTCGCTACGGGGAGGTATAGGAGGCTTCGGAACCATTCTGGCTCAAGGCTGAGGATAGCCCAGGAATTGCCCCCGCCAGCGTTGCCAGGAGGGCCGGATCGAAAAAATCACGCATACTGAATTCAAAGGCCATGATGGTCAAAGCCAGAATAGAAGGGGCAGGAACATCGGGAACCGTGTAGAACCCTTCAGAATTCAATAAGGGATGAACGCCCGAATCCATAATAACGTAGACGCTGGACAAGGCATCCCGTTGTAACATAGCGTGGTCTTTCCGCTCCATCTGGACGAAAGAAGCAATCAGCGCGGCCACGTTCTCCATTGAAAACTTGCCCTGACCAATTACCCCTGATAAGAGATTGCCAAACAACCGCATGGCCCAGAAACAGGCTACTTCAGGCGTAAATTTTCGGATTCGGAATTTCAACGCTCCCAGCGAAACGTCTTTTTCCTGTTGGTTGTGAGTCATGATTTAAGCTCCTGTAAAATCAGGTATTAAACGATATTCGCCTGGGTACTGAGGTTAGCCAGCGCGGAACCAAAGCCTTGACCATCCGCAAACAGGAAATTCCAGGTCACCATCTGGCTGTTGGCCTCGTATGCCCGGTTGGGCCGTTTCTCCAAGGAACATCCGGTTAAGGCATGGGTATCGGCCAGGTTTAACAGAGAACTGATATCAATTCGGGTTTGGGCCCAAAGTGCGGTCGCTCCCAGATTTAAATAGTTGAACAAGCCAATCAGATACTCATTAAGCGGGGAAGTTTGCTGGATGGTAATGGAACACATCCCGTTATTGGCCTTGATTTTATCAGTGGTTACTGAACCATCAGCCGCCCGGTTTTGTGCCGAGTTGGCATCCGCATAATTGATTTCAATCTTGCCGATACCCTGCCCGTTTACCGTATAAGCGGCATAACCCGGGGGCTTGATAACCATTTTTACATCGTTAAAAGAATAGGTTGTATTTGCCATGGCTCCCCCTTATCGGTTTACATTGATGGCGATTGTGACGGAATGGATGGCCCCAGCGCCTTTGACGCTCACATAAATGTTGGGCGCTTTCCGGGCATCTCGATCGGTTTGGGATTGCTGGTCAATGGAATCAAACTGGACCATGTACCCCTTGGGTAAAAAGTCACCGGTTTTCAATTCCAGTACCGGTTCCCCGTTCCATTGGCCGGGAGCCAGATAACCAATATTCACACCTTCCTCACAGGGCACAGAAACAACGGAGGCCAGCTGGGCCATGCCGTCATCAGTCTGAGGTAATTTGTCAACCTGGTACAACTGATCCGCAATGGCGTTTTGAATGTCAGTGGCCAGCTTGTCATAATAAAGGATTTCGTCAAAGTACGCCCCGGAACAGTTAGTGCCGTTCTCATACCAGGGGCGGCCCTTCATCCGCTCAACATAAACGTTTCCGTTGTTGTTCTGAATGGAGGTAACGTTGGCAGAGGTCAAGGTTTCAGCAGTCGCACCGGGCAAGCGCTTAAACTTCAGAGTAAAAGCGGAATTTGCCAAACCAGAAACTTGACCGCAAGCATACCCAAGCACAGCAGCCCCAAGGTAAGCATCTGTGGAGAAAATCGCCTGTGTGCGGTCATAGCCTGAGGCTTTCAAAGTCTCAAACAGGTTCCCGGCGGTTCCTGCCTTAATGGCAGCGGTGGAACTCTGGAAGATGTACTGAGTCAATGGACTGGCCGACTCCACATAAGCGGCCACAGCGGAGGATTCGCTATCATTCGCACCTGGGATAAATGCGGCGTACCATTCAGAGTTGGCCAAACGGCAAGCGGTCAAAGCAGCTACCGGGGTCTCCCCGGATCCTTGACGGCCCACCAATAACCGGGTGGGTTTGGAGGTCGCTGCAAAATAACGGCTTGCGGCCAAATATTCAGGAGAACTCAAAGAGAAGCCAGCGGCAGCCATTTCCGCCAGGCTGGCATATTCAGCAACCCGGGTTGTGGTACTGATAACTGAGCTAGTTCCAATAATCAGCCCAAGGTTAAAGCCCGCGCGGGGAGTGCCAATTCCAGGTAGATTGTAATAGGCGTTTACAGCCGGGGTCAAAGGTAAAGTCATGGGTTGGGATCCTCAATTGGTATAACGATAAGTCTGGATTCACCGCCGGATTCCTTGACCGTGGCAGTTGCACTGGCAAAGGTCGGTTTATCGGCAATTTCGGTAATGTGAACATTAAACAACACTCTCAGGTCGGTTCGGTTCCACCAGCGTTGGTTAAAGCTGTATGGCGCTCTCACCGGTGCCTGTATTTCCGGTATTGGGAACACTTTGAACGGCTTTAACAGGGAGCGTATGGGTTGCTTCAGGATGCCGCTTTTTACCCCCAGTGCAAGCCCAAGGCTTTTTGGCCCGAAAATAGACCAATCCACCATTATTACCGTCGTGTATGAAACGGTTTCCTCTACAAGCGCCGGGCTTGGAGTGGATTTATCCCGATAAACAATGTCCCGCTGTTTGTCGTATGGGTTGTCGATGATACTGACATTGACAAAGGCCACGTCCTGTTCCGGTTCAAAACCCGGCTGTCCATCAATAGGGAAAGCGATTCTGACAAACTTGGGGTTAAGGCCGGTAATGCCAACGGTCACAGAGGCAAACAAATCTTCCAGTTTTTTCTGGAAATCAATCAAATCCGGCTGGGTTAATGCAGACACAAAAAGCCTCTTTCATTCGCTGGTGATGGTTTATGCCCCGGCTTTCCGAACGCCTACAGCGTAAAAATAGCCGTAGTTGGTGAAATCATCGGCCTTGTGAATTTTGTAGACTTCCCCGTTCCAGGTGACTTCATCCGCAATAACCCCATCCTCACCGGAGGAGCCTAAGCGGGTCGTTTGCAAGGGACAATGAGTGAATATCTCAATGGCTCCGGTGATGGTGTCACCCTGGGGCAGCTGGACGATATCCTTGGTTTTCATCGGGACGATAATTCCCGACACAGGGATCAAGGTTTCAGTGGTCACAAACCGATTATTAATCCACTGGCCCGATTGTCTCCTGACCTGGAAAGGTTCCGGCTGGCAAAAGTCCGGGTCATCAATAAGCTCAGAAACATTGATCATTTGGCTCTTACCACGTAAGTTATAGATTTTCTCAAGGCCCCGGTATCAATCATGGGCCGGTCGCTTTTCTTTCGAGCAATGGTTGAGGGCGCATTGGGGGCCCAGTTGTTCCGAGAGTCGGTAAACCATGCTTTGATGATGTTTTGGCCCAACATGCCCAGTTTTACGATCTCAATCCTGGCTTTTTCATTTTCCCCAGCCAGCGCGGCCCGAATGACCTTGGTTTGTTGAGCGGCAATCCTGTCCAGATTGGCTTTAATAGCCGGTTCCAGAAATGGCCTTGGAGGAATCTGCCATAGCGGATCGCCCCGCTCCATCAGGTAGCCGTCCAGGGCGGTTGCCGTTTTATCCTCTGGCTGTACCCCGTGGGCTAGGACGTACCCCAGTTCGGCATTATTGGGGGCCTCATCAGTCCTGGAATTTTTTTCCTGTGGAATGCCCACCAGGATGTCGTCCCGCTCTAAGCCTTGCAAGGCCTGGAAGATTTTGCCGAGATTGTCAATTTTTTTAGTGATTTTGCAGACTGGCTTGATGAAACTGTTGAACATTTTCCATCGGCCCCCTGGCTTGGGTTAGCGAACGTACATGCCCGCTTTGGCTAGAAACTTGGCGAACTGGACGAACTGACGCCCAAATTTGGTTGTTTGCCAGTCCTGCCAACCGTTGGTGTTCAGCCCCTCAAAACTATAAGAAACGGACAGACTTCCAACGCTTTTGGAGGTTTGTAGCCCTTTGGCCTTGGCGGCGTTTATGACCTGACTGGCGCTAGGGTTTGGGTTTGGTGTCATGGTTTCCAGATAGAGGGTCGCCATATGCGCCACGTACAGAGCCATGCCGAACTTCCATTGTTCATGCCAGCGGGCCTCCTGGACAACAGCATTCGCCATCAGGATAAACTGATCCAGCATGTAATCCTCGATCAGCCCCTTGAAATGCGGGAAAAAAGCCTGATCCCCGTAGCAGAAATCATCCCTGGTGAAAGGGGGATTTTCGCCCCCTCTCACGTTGGATGCCTCAGCCTCAAGAGCGGCCACGTTTATTCTTCCGGGATAAAAATAACTCATAGCACCCTATCCTCTGATAACTGATTCTAAAAGCCGGGGATGCCGGTATCGATTACCTGTTTTCCTTGCTCCGTCTGGGCTTCAGAATCCCCTTCTGAACCCGGATTATCCGATTCGGCTGGGTTAGGTTCGGTTGGTTGAGTCTCTGCGGAACTGGCTTCGGACTGCTTTTTGGTCCCACGCTTTGGCTTTGCGGGGGTAACAGCTTCGGTCAGGTTGGCCATGCCTTCTACAAGGCGCTTCTCGATCTCTTGCAACACGGCATTACGGACGTATTGATCGCCAATCAGGGTTACCCGGTTGGGATCAGAGAACTCTGTGAAATCAAGGCCACCTTCAGTAATGGTTTCCAGGATTTGGGCGTAAAGTTCTTCCGATACCGCTTCTACGTAATTCACGGCCGGAAACCGAAAATCGTAGATGCTCAGGCCATCAATAACCGTATCTTCCCCAAAAGGACTGTTCCCGGTCGCCGCTTGGGTGCCGTAAGCAGAAAGATTGGTTACGCGCCCGTCTGCCAGATTTGCTTTGAAATAGTCATCCTCAGCAATCCAGTCCGGGGCTTCCTGTTCAACATTCCCGCCAGTAGTCACAAAGGTTTCTTGCCCGTTTGAAAACTCAAGACGGTGGGTGCTTTTAATGTACAAGTCGAAACCCTCCCTAGTAGCCGTCAGCGTAACGGATGGCTTGCGGGTACAGGATTTGCAACTCGGAGAAGAACGCAAAGTAGTTGGTCAGGTAAGCTACGTCGGTAACGTTGGCGGAGGTCATACCCTTGGTCAGAGGAACCGTGATATCGAACGCAATCCGATCCTTGCGGTTGACATAGGCAACCATACGGTCGGTATTGCTTGCACCGGCTCCAACGCACTGGCGGCAAGGGACGATAGCCAAGTTTGCACCGCGCTTGGTGGCGATGTTGTTGTCCAGGATGTAGGTCAGCAAGGACACGTTACCGGCTTCGGACACCTTACGGCCTACCAAATAACCGTATTTATCAGGCGCCAAATTGATCTGGTTAGCAATGTCACCATCCGAGTATTCAACAGCTGCCCATTGAGCGCTCAGGAGGGTATTGATATCGGCCAGGATCTCATCAGCGGTTTTGTCTTTCCACAAACGGCTGGTAGCGCCTGCGTTCTGTGCTACGTTGGCGGCATTGACCAGCGGGCTGTTAACCAAGCCAGTGGTACCAAAAGCGCTAAATCCGGTATAGCAGCTTTTGTCCAGAGTCTTGTTCCAAGCCAGCTGCAAGCCGCTCTGTAACACGGGCTCAATGCTCTTACCAGCGGTTTGCATTTTGTAAGTGTCCAGGAAGGTGATCCGCAAGTTATTCATCCAGGGGAACACTTTCGCCAGATCCTTGGACAGGTTGGCTTGAATGATCGGGATGACATTGGTTGCGCTGTTTACGATCCCGTCCTCATTGGTGCCAGAGGTAGCGAATTCAGCGTACATATTGGACACGAATTCGACAGCCCCGCCGCCCATATCAAAAGGGATATCACGGGACCAGGTAAAGCTACTCAACGGCTCGTTAATGGCCTTTTTTTGCTTTTCGAGTTCCCCTACCAAAAACGCCTGCCCGGAAGCGATTGCGGCGTCATTCATCAGGAATGGAAGCATTTCGTTTGATTCTCCATCATTAAATAATTTGAAAAATTGGCATATAAAAAGCGCCCCTTCCGGTTAAGGAAAGAGCGCTTTTTATGGTTAAAACGAGTTCTAGTTGTTCGGGTATTTCAGCTTCAGCGTGGTGATACCGTTAGAATCCTTCTTGCCGGTATGCCAGGAAAGGCTAGGAATCACAACGTTCTTACCCGGATCTGAATCCCCTTCCAAATCACCAATCAGAGAAGAGGGATAAGCAGTAGACAAGGCAGTACGAACGTAAACCTTGCCACCAGCGGTCAAAGTCCCCCGACCGGCCTTGACGTTTACAATACCCTCTTTCACGAAGTCGCAAGGCTGGCCCGGCTGATAGGCTCCGTTGGTAGTGCCCGTGCTGTTGGGGTAGGTCGTCAATTGCTTGACTTCAGCAACCGCAATACCGCCAAAGTTATCAGCGGTCACAGTAGCATCGGCCAAACTTACCGTATTATCAGTGTTCAGGATGACCGGAGCGCCAAAGGGGATAGCGGCGGAATTCGATTTGACCACCCGGTTTTCGATTTTGGGAGAGGATTCGTGGGAAACATTTCCCGCAAAACCGTAAGGCAAAGAAAGCCCGATAGTAGAGCCTGGCATAGAGTTATCTCCTATTTCTAAATTTCAATTAAGCTTTTTTCAACTGGATGTTGTTTTTGGCCATAATTTCTTTGCTATATGCGCCCCAATCAATGGCCTCGGCATCGTTTACCTGGGCAGCTTTGGCGGCGCTACGGGCAATGGCCCCATACACAGTGGCAGCCTTACCGCCCCGCAATTGCTTACGCAAAGCATCTTTGGCCTGTTTCCGTTGAGCTTCGGGAAGGGTTGCCAAAAAGGGCTTCATACTGTCCATAACACCCTTTAAGATAGCGGCATCATTGGCTTTTTGCTCTTCCTCGGTAGCTTTGGACTCGTCCTCGTCCTCATCTTCCGCCTTGTTTTTTTTATCTTCATCATCGTCAGAATCTTCATCTGCGGTGATGTTCAAGGCTTTGGCGATAGAATCCATGGTTTTTTCCAGGCCGGAGATACGGGCTTCAATGGCAGCAGGCAATTTAGAGTCCTTGGTTTCCTTTGGTTTGTCGGAATCCTCGTCCTCATCTTCCGTTTCAGCTTTTTCTTTCGGCTTCTCGGAATCTTCATCTTTGGCAAAGGCAAGGCCCAACAGTGCTTTAAATAGACCTTTTTCAGCTTTGCCACTATCGGTTTTTACTTCTGGCTTTTCAGCGGGAGCGGAATCATTCATGATTTCCAGCATTTCCGCAATTTCGTCCGGCTCGGCATCCTTTACCCAGGAGGTAAACATTTTTTTCATGGCCTGTTCTTTGGTTTTCATTGGTTTTTTGGCTCCATTTTTACTTAAAACACTCTTTTTATCGTTGATTCTGACCTTTGGCCCCGCCCTGCCCTTGTCCACAACAGCCACATGATTGGCCGTAATGTTCACTTGCCTGTATCCATCTTGATATGGCTGGTAATTACAGCTATATCCGGCAGAGACTTCCCGCTTCCCTGACTCTATTTTTTTAATCAGGTCGGCATCTTTAATCATCAGGTCGGCAATGACATACTCACCCTTGGTTCGGATGTTCTGCAAATGTCCCTTGCTGACCCGCTGATGATTCTCGGGGGTAACGAAACCCTCTTGGGGGTGATCGTCCACCACCGGCTTACCCTCAAAGCTCCTCAAAGCCTGTTCGTCAAAAACGTCATCGGCTAACCGGTAGACTTTTGTTTTGAGGTTGACGCGGCTGGCAATGCCAATCTCTTGCCCGTAATACTCCTGTACGCCCAGCCGGGCAATGGGTACGTCATAGCAAATTAAAAAGCCTTCCGGGGTTTTAGCCATATTCTGAGAAATGGACGAACCAAGGAAGGCCATATCATTGTGATTTGGCATTTTTACCACTTTCACCTTTCCCGCTTACGGGGAGTCCTGTAATTTCAGGAAATCTTTCTTCCCGATGCTGACGATTTTATTTCCTTGTGCCAGCTTTTTAGGCCAGGTTTCAAAGTCCGGGTCAACTATCGGCTCGGCGTAACACCTGCAATTTGGGCATTCTCCCGGCCCATAATTGCCAAGCCCTGACTTAACGCCCAGGATGGCTTCCGGGTTGGGGGGATTACTGAAAGAGCAAATAACGCCTTCCATATGCTTATGAGAGGATCTGACCCGCTGATCCTGGGAGGTTTTCCAGACATAGAAATCAAGCCCAATCGCCTGACTCCTCATTGAGGTGATTGAGGCTTGGGCCTTACTGACCTCTGTTCTAGCGATACGGGTCGCTTGCCATTCGGCCAGTTGAGGGGCTTCCTGTTGTATTTGCTTTAAAAGCGCTTCAGGCCTGGCTCCTTCCATTGCCGACTTGGAAGCTTTTGAGGCAACGGAAACCGCAACTTTTGCCGGTAGAAGCCTGATGTAATTGGCGTTTTGTTCTACCAGGGCGTTAAACTTTGGGTTCCCGGCAAACTCTTTCTTGAGCATCCGGTATATTTCCCCGCCGTTTTGGCCCTTTCGTGCCGCTTCTCGCCAGCTGCCAGCGTTCTCCACCATAACCGACTTGACCATTTTTAACGCTTCCCGGTTGGCATACTCCACCCATTTGGGGTTTTCCGCATACCTGACCAGCGCCGAAATGATCTCGTTTACCGTTTTCAGCCGCTTGATGGAACGGGTAATCTCCAGGGCCGCTTGCCGCAAGCTGATTTCATAGCGCCGTTCAGTCGATGAAAGACGCCGGAAATTCTTCCGTTTCATATTACCTCCAGTGGGAAGCGGTTAAAATCAGTGGCTTAAAGGTCAGGGTCAAAGAAAGCGTCAATCAACACCCGGTGTTCCCGGATGGCCTGGCGCATTTCAAAGTCTGAGAATTCAATACCTTCGTACATTTCGCGTATGAATTGCTCATCCCGTTCCTTGTTAGGGTTCGGTTTCGGTGGGTTCCGTTTCAATTTCTTCTTCCATCGGTGGAATTGGCGTTGACGGCTTATCACTGGCGGCGTTGATATCGTCATCCGTGATATTGCTAAACAGCCCGGTATCATCGGACAGTTGGCGCAATTCCTTCAGTGCTACTCGGTCTGAAATAATAGCACGGTCATGGGCTCCGAAAATGGCTTCGGTTTTCCACTTGACTTGTTCCCCGAGTTCCTTGTCATTGGGCGTTCTGACCGGGTTGTACATATAGTCCAGGTCATCCGGGATATATCCCATTGTTGACTTGAACATAACCGGCAAGATTTTGTCCAGGATGGGGGTTAAGTGGGCGTGTTGCTCCTGATCGATTACATCATAGTAGTTTTGAAGGTCACTTTCCCCGGTAGCGTTCATGCCAGCGGGTGAGCGGCCAAACAACTTGGTCACAGGAATCTGAGCGGCCCCAGCAATGTCCATCATGAAGCATTCGTATATATCATCCAGGTCACTGAATGACGTGCGAATGCTCTGGAATTCGTCATCCTTGGACATGACGTACATTCCGAAGTTAGATTGTAGCCAGTTCTGGGACTGGATGGTGTTAAACAGGTTGGCTTGCACCTTGGCATTGGTGCCGGAGAGCATCTGCCCCAAATCCTCCATCTTGAGAATCCGAAGGTTGGCCAGAAATATCAGACCGGCAATGTTGGCGCTGGTGTTGTCCCGTTTTTTCAGTTCCTCCAGAACGGATTCCATTTTAGAGGCGCCCCAGTAGTTTTCCGCCAGGCGTTCCCACTCGGGAAGGTCATCCCCTTCAAATCGAACAATCCGGGTATGGTGTACCCGCTGCAAGTCCATCTGAGACTTATCGCCCAGCTGGTAATACTCAGGGGTGCCAAAGTCAGGGCTTGAAATATCCGTAACAAGGCCCATATCTGGGTAGACCCCAGACCAGCGATCCATAATCAACAGGCCCCGGAAGTCCCCCAGTTCAACGGCGTCCAGGTTTAACGGCTGGTCCAGTTCGTCCTCTTGCCCGTCAATCATCAACAGGCCAGCGGCACCGCCATATAACCGCCCCCAGTTCAGACCCTTCAATAGAGACTTATTAAGCCGAGTTAACCGCTGAGCCCTTTGTAACAGGTTGATTTCGTCTGGGTTGATATCGCAAAGGTACTTCCAGCCGTTTTTCAGCATATCCTTGGGGATAATGTCGATGATCCGGCGGGTGATCCAGCTTCCCCGGTATAACGAGTTCATCATGGCGTAATTCTGGGTGAACCGAGTCATCGGGTAGGACGTGCCTTCCATATGATTCGGTTGACCAAAGCCAGTACGGGCCATGGTGTTCATGAAGGCGTCAAAAGTAGCCATACCGTTAATGGCACTCATGAAAGCCTCACGGTTTGATGTTGGAGCGGCTACCGCTTGGGTGTTTGGAGCGCTATCCCGATGTTTTCTCTTCTTTGACATATAAATCGCTCACATCCTTAAACGGTAATTTCCAGGAATCCCGGACAGCGGGGTTACACTGGTATATCTCGCAACGTTCAGCCGCCCGATAAATGAACTCTTTAAGTCCTCGGTGGGCGTCCTGGGTCAACTCGGCGGGATGAAAAGCCCCGTCAAAATCCGTGAAGCTGGTATCGGTCTCCACGTGATCAACCCCAATCAGGTATATGCGCTTGTACCCTTTGAGCAATGCCCAGTTAACGGCCAGGGACACAGTGAAATACTTAAAGCCAAGGCATATAACCCCATTTTCTGTTTGCCAATCCAGTAGCGGGACGTCCATCGACTTTCCGACATAGGGAATATCTCCGTCCTTGGCTAGGTAATTGGGGACAAAGGCATGCCGCGCCTTGTGGCCTGGAATGCGGTCGTCAAAGGAAAAAACAACATCAACCGGATAGTAGCGGGCAAAGTTGTTAATTCCGATGGTGTAATACCGTTCCAGTAGCGGCTGGATATCTAGCTGGTTAATGAACGGAGAGCATCCGAAAATGATTACTTCCGGGTACATCAGGAAAAATCTCCATTTAGCCAGCGGATAAGACGGCCTATAACGTCAGTCAGTATTGCGTTCATTTCAACACCACTCAACCATTCCATTGCGAATGAAATAATGGCATCCATTAGGTGGTCTGCGGAACACTGAGGGGGTTATTGTTGGCACTCCGGACTCATCCCTGAAGCCCCATCCCCTACTACCATCTATCGGGATAGTCTGAACGAATTGTTTACAATCACCATCTGGATGCGTTCCATTGCATGGACATATGTAACTAATGCTTTTCTGATCAGGCTCCACGTATATGATGCCAAGCTCGGGAAGCACAATGCCGGGCCAGGTGTCATCATCCGATAGGAAACGCTTCAAGCACTCGTCCTGTTTTAGATATTGAACCCTACAAGGCCCATTAAATCGTTCGGTCATGCCGCCAGTCTCCATTCTTTAAAAATGGTCTTAACCCCATAGCGCAAAGCATCAGGCCCGTGGTCATCCCGCTTTAACGGCTGTTCCTTGCCCCGTTCAGTGGGCTTTGGATCCCAAACGTAACTTTGAATCTCCCGGATGGTGTTCTTGCATCGGCGGTTGATTCGTAGAATGTTCAGGCTCAACAGGGTGGAGGTTAAGCGGATACCATCAAGCACATCGTTATCAGCATCCTTGGTTATGATGCCCCGGTTCCGCAACTCGGCTTTGAAGCTGGCCGCTGAGGGGTCAACAATTACAAACGATACCGGCTTTTGACCAATGAAAGCCTCAAGGTCATCAGCATACTGGGAATCGGTCTTTTGTGCGCCTGCATCCCGCCCGCTGTAGTAGTATTCCTCTTCAATCCACAGGTTTTCGCCGTCATCAATCATGTGCTGGAACACACAGGCGTTCTGGGTGCCGTAGTCCACGTTGATATAGTGCATGGCGTTTAACCATGTATGCTCATCCAGAGGGATCGCATCGTACTGGTTAGCATCGCAGAACATGTCATAGATAGCACCCTCAGCCATGACCCACAGGCCCAGGATGAAGCGCTTAAAAAACACCCCGGAGTACATTGACTGATACCGCTTGCGTGTCCTATCGGTCAAGCTGGGGTTATCTGTCATTACAAAATGGAGGTGTAAAAGGTTTTTTTCCCGGTGAATGTCCAGCCATTTGGTCTTGAACCAGTGGGACGGGGAGCCGGGGTTACAGTTAAACCAGAACTTTGCCCCTTCCACCGAACAACGGCCAGTGGCTTGGTTAACAAACGATTCCGGCATCAGTGCCACTTCGTCCAGGAGGACACCGGCAAGGGTCAAACCCTGGATTAAGTCCTGGGAAGATTCATCCCGTCCGCCAAAGATGTAGAACCGGTTGGTCTTGCCGTTCTTCGTAGCGTCAAAGTAATTCTCGCTCCCGCTTCGCTTCTCGACCACGGCATAACCGCGCTTTTTGAGGAGCGGCAATAGCCAAAATAGAATATTCCGGCGTACAGAACCAACCGTTTTACCGCATATCGCAAAGGCTTCATCCTCAAAGTAAAAGAACGCCCATTCAATGAAGCTGATGGACATTGGGAAGGTTTTACCCGCCCGAATAGACCCGTCAGCAATAATCCCGTCCGATTCACAAACCGGGCTGTTGGGATGCCACCAGTTCATCAACTGGCGCTGTTTTTTAGAAAAGGGGACTACCTTCGGTTTTTTCCGTGCTGGTTTCTGTCCCGGTTGGGTTGGGTTGGGAACTGTTCTCATCGGCTGGTAAGTCGGATTCGGTAAGCTCATCGTCTGGCTCATCCTCTGGTTCTGACCAATCAGCCGATGCTGAATCTCCAATAGCATCCAGTAACGGATCCGGCCCAGCCTCGGGCGCTTCCGGCTTCTTGTCGTTAAATAAACCGAAATGCTTGCCCAGTAGCTCAAGGGCCTTCATCTTGTCGTGAAGCTCAAGCTGTGGTTTGGTCTGGATAACAGTACAATCATCACCCTTTGAAAGCGTCGTTATCGACTCTTTAATTTTTTTGATGATGCGGGTTCCACGGGCGGGAAGCTGGTCAAAGCGCTTGAATTGAATAGCGCCGTCATCGTTTACGCTTGCAAAATCACCCATATCGGCAAAAGCAATCAAAGCCAATTCTTCGATGATTCTATCGGCTGTTACTTTGTTCTCTTCCGCTTTTATGGCTTTCAGTCGTTTTACTTCAGTTTGTATACTGACTTTCGCTAACAGCCGAGCCGCTTGCTCATTGGCTGTTCGGGGACTGTACCCGGCTCTAATGGCTGCCTGTGTGCCGTTTAAGTCAATTAGATACTCATCTACAAAGCGGCGCTGTTTTTCGGATAAAGACACGCAAAATCTAGGCCTCCAGGCAATGGGTAAAAAATTTCAGCCCGTATCACCACGCACGGAAGCAGGCGGCAATACTGGGCTGAAAGCGTAGAAATGAGGTATGCCCGGTCTCTCCCAGGCAGTCACACCGCTAGCAAGCGCCCTTTATGAGGGATTTCTCTTCCGCTTACACAATAAGTTGCCGATGTTAGCATGCAATCCATATCTGATTAATGAGCGGGAATTAACGAACGGGAATGTTATCCCGATAAGCGTATTTGCCCGATTGAGCGTTATAAACGGAGCCGGTCACGTTATCGCACCGGTAGGGTGAATGCTTCTTGCGGTCAATCTTGAACTCGGCGCGATGCTTTTTGAGGTCAGCATCCAACCGGTCATACCATTTTTTGGAGTGCTTCCGGGAAATAGGGAAATAGTTCTTACCGTTTCCTTTGGCGTCAACTCCTACCCAGGCCAAAACGTCCTCCTGACACTGGGGGCAAATGCCGTCCATGAATATCTGGTAACGGTAGCGCTCATCGTTTGAGGAAAGCCGGTAAATGTTATGTGGCGGGAATGAATGCTTGCACGAGGCGCATTCTAGCAGTCTTTCAATAAGCATAGTTAGGCTGAACCTCTTTTCCCAGGTTTGCGTTACCGCACGGAATCCCCGCTGGATTTCCTCGTTCTTCCCAAGCGGGAATACTAGCACCTGTCCGGCGGATGTTTGCCAGTCGTCCTGGCTCAGTTGTGAGTTCAGGTTATCAATTTTTACCGGGCTAAAATACAGTATTTTGATGGAATCGTTAACTGACGTTATGGTGTTATGACGGTTTAACCGTTTGAGTTTTTGGCTTTTGCACGTTTGAGTGTTTGGACAACCTGACTTTTTAAAGGTGGAGGTTTTGGGTAAAAAAGGGCAAAAAAAACCGGCTCGCTGGCCGGTGTCTCTCGCACTTTGTCGATTTACGCAATAAGAGTCAGTTTTACTTGGTTTGCCTGTGGGTTAAGGCGAAAAATCAATTCGCGGATTACTTCCCGTGGTACGTTCAGGTTTTTACTTTTTTGATGGATGTATTCCGGGATACCATCTGGGTCAACGTACCACCATCCCCGGTTACTGAACCTCGGGAAGGTTTTTAATAAGCCTTCTTCCGCGTCCTTCCGAACCATATCATCGGTCAGTTGGGGAAATATTTGCATCAGCTCACGGGCAAGTGAACCGGTTGTAATTCTTGGCCTCATTTCCTATACCTCGTATTTCCGCGCCTTTTTATTTTACCGACAAAAATTTACATAAAGAAAAGGGCTGAGTTTATGAAAACTCGCCCATATTAAGGTTTTTACCGCTCAAAAAGTGTTTTTATGTCAACCTGTAAAACTTTCGCTACTTGGTAAAGCTGGGACAAGGGGGTGTCTTTTTGCCCGGATTCCATCAAGGTGATTGATGTTCTGGCGATCCCGACAGCCTTGGCCAGTTGCTCCTGGGTCATTCGTTTTTTCATTCGTGCCCGGTTTACCTGGTAGCCCACTTCAAAAAGGAAATCAACCACCTCATCGGAATGGCGCTTTGAATTCATGTTTCGCATAGTCCCGCCTTTCTCTTGAATGCTTCTACCAGGGCTTTTCCCTTTTCCGCTTTTGCCTTGTGTTCTGCTTCCAGGATGTAATTCTGACCCATGTGACCATACATCAACTGGACGGTGCCGATAGCCGTTCCGCCTTTGTAAGGGCCAAGCCGCCATTTTTCAAAGTCGGGGCTCAGCGGGTCAGTGCAGAATGATAACTTTGCCGTTTTGATTAACTCTTGTACAACACGGTAAGGGCGGGTGTTCTTTCGGGTACAATAGAACGGGTCTGAGTATTTACGAGCCACGGGCAACTTCCTCCAGCATCTTGAGCGTTTCAGGCGGTAGGGCTTTTAAAAGTCGGTGAATTTCATATGTTTCATCGCATACCGCAGGCGTTAGATCGTTGTTTAGATAGTATTCGTGCAGACGATACGCCGCCCGAACCACGTCGAGAAGTCCGCTTGTGGGAGATGGATGGGAGAGGGCGTCAAGTAGGCTGTTGAGCATATCAAAAGTCAGATCAACGCCGTTAAAGCCATATAATGCCTTGCCTTTATATTTCCGATTAAACTCATGATTCTGAATTTCAATCAGAAAAGGCTTTAAATCTTCCAACGCCTTCCTCAGCCTTTGGTTATCGGCTTCGATCTGGATGATTTGGTCTGGGGTCATTGGTTGGGTTCCTTTCTAGCTGTTCACAATAACAGGGCATTTGCAATTATCGACTGCCCAATTGACCCAGTAGGCTAACCACTCAAGTCTACAAAGCTGCCAATCATGCTTAGGACATGGATCAGGGCATGTTATTTCCCATTTTCTTTCAGGGTTTTCGTCACAGTAAGACGTCACCTTTCCAGCTTTTTCAGCTTCCTGTCTACGCTTCTCAAGTGCGGTATTGATTTGCTGCCTAACTTCTTCAGTTAGTAGCGCCGCTCCTGGGTGATTCTGTATCAGTGCTATTCCAGACTCTCTATCCAGGAATAGTTCATACAGCCCCACTTCTCTGCAAAAATCTGCCCAACTACTGTAAGACGGCCAGCGCTGGCTTTCGTGATCTGTTGGCTCTCCATACGCAGGCGCTTCCGGGTGTCGTTCAATATTTGTGTCGATTTCAACGGTTCTATATTCCACATCCGTATTAATTATGGCCTCGCCAATTTTCAGCGTATATCCCATCACGCCCCGCCTTTCTCGCCGCTTGGCGTTTCGCTGATGAGGGCTTGTAGCTTCGCCTTTGCAGTACTCAGTAAAACAACCATAGGGCCATGTCCATTGGGAGAGTTATACTCGCAAGCTGAATCCTCTATGGCTACAATTGCCTTTTCAATCGCCTCCTCCCTGACCTTGGCAGTGTAAGCGTCTGCCGTGGCTTGGGTGTTGTTGAGAGCAGTGGTAAGCACAGAATATGGCAAATTGCGGGTGCCTTGAGCAGACCAATATGTTTCAGAATGATCATCTATGGATGATTGACGCTGCCAGAAAGTATTTAATGATTTGTTAGCGGCCTCCACCAACCCCGCCACTTGCGCTTTCAGCCGCTCGTTTTCTTTCCGCAGCTCGGCGGTGGCTTTGTCGTACGCCAGCTTATCGGCTTGATTTTCAGTCATTTTGTCCTGCTTTCTTTATCTTGCCGGTACCTTTACAGTAAACGCATATATTTGCGGCGCATAAGAACTCATAACTAGAACCGTCCAATGCGTCTGCTAATTTTAAGACCGTTTCAGCCGATGGTGGTGGCATTTTCCCGGATTCAATTTTTGACAAGTATGTATGATTGACACCTATGGCCCTTGCTAGCCCTAACTGCGATATTTCGGCCTCAGTTCTTTTTTCTCGGATAAATTTACCAAAATCAACCATCTACCCGCCCTCCTTCGGTGGTTGGGGGAGGTACTTTTCAGCCGTGGCTATGGCGTGTTTAACTCGCTCGCTATGACTCCAACTGTGGTATTGAGTGCATACCGTGTGAATAGTCCCCAACGCCTGCCGGGCCTCGGCGAGGGCTTTTACCACTAAAAATGCAGGGATATTTTTGCCGCCAGACCATTCGTCAATTAATAGGCAAAACTCGGGGCATAGGCGCTTTATCTCTTCGGGGGTCATGGTCTAAACTCCTTCTTTTCGCTCTATCACTACATCAATCTTAGGCCTGATAATCACGCCTTCTTTCGGTTCAAAATCCACAACAAAACCTTGCTCTCGCTCGCTCCAGTTGACAGATGACACCTTGTTACTAACCGAATGTTTCAAACTCAGGTAGCACTCAACCATTTCGCACATTTGGCGCTCGCTAAAAATCATTATGTTTTCACCTCGTAAATAAGGCATATTAACCTTTCTTTTTGGTCTCATTATTGAAATTGGTAACGTTTGTAAAATCGGTAAAAAACGAATATCCCAGTACGGAAAACTCCTCAATGAACCGTTCCGGCCTTTCGCCCACATAAATTACCGACTGGCTTTTGCCATAAGAGGAGTTCTTGCAGGGCTCTCCGGTTCTCGGGTCAATAAAAATTACCCGCTTGAACAGGAGGCATATTCCCGATGCTTCAGCCATCAATTGCTTGAACCATCCCGATGAATTATTGGTATGGCATATCCAAATCTGCTCACCCGGTTGGTATAACCAGTGGTCCACCCATGCCTGGTACTGGGAAAACGGTGGGTTGATGAAGCGGTTTTGGAAACTGTACATTCCCAAGCCATCCATACCGGGTAAAGGGTTTTCCGGGCAAGGGTCAAGCCAGCCGTCAGGGAATACCGCATTTACCCGATCGATAATGTAAGCAGGGGTTCTGTAGTTATCGCGCCAGGCTTCACCGGTTGCCTTTGCGCCTTCTTTTAACGAGCCCATTTATACCGTTCCTTCTTGCTTGCTGGAAACGGCACATTCCCCAGCAATTGCGGCATATGCGGCCCGATCTTCATAGTTATCCCGATGGCTCTTACTCCCCGGAATCCGGCTGTCTTTGAGAAACCCTGCAAACATGGATCCGTCTACCTCATCCAACGGTGGGCCGCTCCAGCCCAAGCCCTCAAGGTAAGCCTGGCAAAGTTTTGCGAAGGTCCGCATTCCCTTTACTGGGCAGCCGTATGTCTTATTCCGGTCGCCCTCGGTGTGTTTTTTGGCATTGTCCAGAATCAACCCTCTAATGGTGATGTTGGTGGGGTCTGGGTGTTGAATTACGTTTTCCTGATTCACGGTAAATTCCTTTCTTTCGCTATCTGGTTATTTCGTTCAATTTGTAAAGGTTAAGCTTCCCAAGGGTTCCCCTTACCCATTCCTGGGCGGTTTCCCGGTTATCCAAAAACATGACGTGTACACCGAACCGGAGCGGAATCGATTGCAAAAAGCCAATTACCGATTTGGGGTTTCCTTTGTAAAACCGATCCCGTTCCAGCTTGTAGATGGTTGATTCCAGTACCAGATAGGCCAGTTTGAACTTGGAAAGACGTTCCAGTTCCCGTTTGAATCGGTCGGTATGCCAGCAGCCCAGGAGGTCAGTTTGGGATTTCCGTTCAATGGCAAATTCCGATTCGTAACCGATTAAGGAATAGTCACCAGAGGGAAGGGCTTTGCGAATTACCGGCCATTCCAGCGGGAACTCATAGGGGAGTTGTTCCCGGGTGTCCACGGCTATCAATGGCGGGGGAGGAGTCACCTTGGATTTCATGGTTTAGCCCTCTTCTTCCCGCGTTTTGCTGAAGGATTTTTCGGAATAAGCTTTTGATAGCACTTGAGACAAACCATTTCCTGGGGGGGGGGTGACCACAATGCTTAACTGAACGGCTTTTAACCGTTTCTTGCGGCACATAATGCCGCCTTCCATGTCCGGGTTGGCGATATGGTATTTACGGCCTCCAACTTCACGAATGTAATTCATGGCTTAACCCCGCTTTCCGGCTTGGCTCAGACGTGAATCCAGACGCAAATCCACAAGGAAAATGCGATTCACCAAAAACATGAGTATGCAGTAGGAGGCCTCTTGTGTTTGGTTTCGGCAAAAGAACCAACCTTCTAACTTTAGCCAGCAAGCCATAGCCAGCCAGGCCCAGGAACAAAATGACATTAACTTCATCGTTTAAAACTCCTTCTCTCTCTTGTGAAACGGTTACTGGTTAAGCCCCTCGGCACAGTCACAGGTAATGGTTTTCCCGGAAAGCCGGGAGGTGTGGTTCTGGAAGTGGGGTCTTAACTTCGCCAGAAACGAATCCCGATCCTCTACCCGGTGCCCGCCGATGGTTTGTATACAAATCGAAACATTTTCAAGATGCAGAGGGCAGCAAGAACACTCCATCATCTCGATCCAGTGGTCAAACTCCCGGACTTTTTCCACTTGGAGGCCCAAAACGGAATACCAAAGCCACCAATACAAGGCATTGATTCGCTTTGAGAAGCAATATTCCGTAAACTCCACTTTTACCGGCTGTTCCATTTTTTGGACTACCACCAGATCAGCGTTTTCAGAGTTTTTTGACAAATCCGGGACTAACGCCACTACGTCTATCATTAAGCCCTTTTTGCCCAGCTCTAACGCATGCGCCGCATAGCGTTTGTACAGATCGGCCAGTTTAAAGATGAGGTTTTTTTGTAAGTCTTTAACTCCAAACAGTTCCGCTCTTTCAAATCCCGCTGTATGCTTGCGATTCACTTCCAGCCAGTAGTCAAAATCGAACAGCCTAGCGGCTTTGGCGTGTTGGTAATTTTCAGCATGATCCGGGTCGCTTAAAAGCCTGAAAACCGGCCCCTGGAAACGCTCGAACTCCACAACGGGGTTCCAGGTCTTAAAACTTCCCTCGGACTCTACATCGTTGTAGTAGGGCGAAATCGGGTAAGTGTTTTTGCCGTTTGATATATCCTGTGAATACTCCTGTTCGTTGGTAGTATCCCCCCGGACAGCCGCGCCGTTATTGGTTGCCAGCGCTAACTGGGTGCGGGTTTGAACCTCTTCCAGGAAGTTGAAGTTGAGTTTTTTTGACATGACCTTTTTCCTTTGTTTGGTGTGGGATTTTTGATTTTCTAAAGTTTTTGGTTTGTTTCGGTTACCTTTGGCCCGAAACCCTGTCATAGATGGGTAACTGAAAACGCCCTTTTTCTGATTTTGTTTTTTCGTTTCGGTTACCTTTTTATTTTTTGCTAATTTCGGTTACTACTACGTTTAAAATCCTTGTTATTACCGGGTAACCGAAACGCCCTATCTGGTAACCGAAAATTTAAACGGATTCTTCTCTTTCCCTGAGTTCTATCTGGTATTTAACTCGACCGCGTGGGATATAGATGGCCTTAATCACGTTCCCGCGTTCTTTTATTGGCTTCACATTGCCTTCCCGCTGCGGCACAAGGCCGATTTTTATCATGCTTTTCACCAATCGCCGGGGTACAAACCGATACTCCCAATCAGTCCCTTGAAATTCTTTCTGAAGCCATTCAGACAATGCGCTGATGGACAACCATCCCTCATGGAATATGTTGGCCACGACTTCCCGGCTATCAATGGCTGAAAGAATGGATTTAAACAGCCGTAATTCACGAGATTCTTTTTTGGGTTTTGGAGGGGCTTGCAGCATGGCGTAGTTAATTTGCTTCATGGAAATTTCCTTCTACAGCGTTTCTAGTGCGGTTTTAACGGTTTCTTTTGTCATCAAAATACACTTTTTCTTTTTGTTACCCTCATCAATGAGTGAAACTTGCTCATCCCGGTTTGTAATAACCTGCGCCTGGTCTAAAATCTGCATTAACCAGCGTGGTGTAAGCTCTTTCGTTTCCTTGAAATAGCCATCCTCTACTAGGCGCTCACTGATTTTTTTGGCGGTGCTATTGAGTGGATACCAGTTTGGATGCCCGTAAAGTGGATTGATCTCGAATTCGTCCATCAACAGTAGGATTGTATCCAGCACTTTTAACTGAAGATGGTTTTCTTTGGCTTGTTCCCGCTTTTCTTTGACCTTCTTCTCTGCAAACTTCAGTGTTCTTAATGAGAATGATTCCAATTGCTCCTGGGTGTTTTCGTTATCGGCCAGGATGGCAATGGCCAGCAGGGGGGCCCACACTTCCCAGTCCCGGTTGGTGATTTTCTCTTGCGCCGGGAATTCCTGATACGCCTGAGACACCAGATGAAACTTGGTCAACGCCCACCGGTAAAGGCGATCCCGCAAGGCCCCGGCTTGACCCTTCCATTGCTCGGGGAACCGGGCCATACTGACCAGTTTTTTGACCTCAGCGCCGGGTGCTTTGTGCATGGTGATCAGAATTGACCGGGTATTCAGGGTATCGTTCAGCATGTTGATACCTGCGAAAATTTTGGGGGAATAGACGTTGAAATACTGGATGTCCATTTCCCCGTTCTTGCCTTTTTCCACCCGGGAAACCATCCCCCCGGCTTTGTAGCCAGAGTTTAAAACCAACAGCTCATCCTGATTTTCCGGGGTCTTTTTGTTGAACTGTTCGGCCTCATCCCGGATGTACGTGGAAAAGCATTTTTCAATCATTCGGAACATGGCCGGTAATGAAACGTTTGCGGCCATAATGGCGTTGAAGCATAGCTGTTCCAGTAGTTCCAGGGTGTTGGTTTTTCCGCTTCCCGCCAGACCGTTTAAGGACAGATAGGGGAAAGCCTGAAACAGTCGGGCCACGTAAGTCCCCATGGTATAAAGCGCCAGTATTTCATGGGTGACCGGATCCCGGTGCCAGATATACCGGGAAAAATAAGCGGTTAAGTCTTTCAGCAATTCAGCGGTATTTTCCCCTTCCCGGCCCTGTCTGAATGCGGCAATACCTTCTGGGCTCCACCGGCCACTGACCACATAGGGCAATGGAATACTGGACGGGTTGAACCGTTCCGGTTGTTCCGACAAATAGACCGTTTGCGCCTGATAGGTGCCTGTTTCAGGATCAACGGTCGATTGAATGGCCACCGGCTCATAGGTGGATTGTGTTTTACCGTCCACATTCCGATGAACATCGGCAAACAGGCAAACATGGCCGGTCAGTTTTTCAAGGTCATAGCCATTATTTGCGGGAACCGGCCCGGCGCCCTTACGGAAGGAATCCCCTTCAATGGTGCTTAACTGGGTAGGGTTTTCGGCCAACCGCTGGGCAGCCCATTCTTTGTATGAGCGCCGCAAAAGGGAGATTGAACACCCTTTCAGCTGAAGTTTTATTTTCTGGTAGTACCCTTCCCGGGTGATTTCAGGTAGATTCTGGAGGAATGGCCATACCAGTATCAGATCCTCAGAGCTTTTCAACTTGGAAATCTTGTACTCAATCAGCCCCTTGGCCGATTCCATCAAAACGTCAAACTTGGTGGAAAAATCCTTTTGATTGGCCACGTACCATTCGTTAAAGTCCTTTGATTGACCGGTCAGGGTGACAAACTGAATATTCACGTTGGGATTGTGCTTCAGGATTTCAGTCGCCCATTTGTCCGTGGCCTTTTGTCCGGCGGTATCGGCGTCCCCACAGATATAGATGTTTTTGGCGTGTTTCAGCTTCTCCGGGCGGGTCATCCCACCGGTTCCAATAACCCCAACGGCTGGCAAACCAACCTGAACACCGGTTAGGGTGTCTGGGTGCCCTTCAAACAACCATACATTTTCACCAATGGCATCTTCGTTATAAAAATGCTCTGTGGGTAGGTTCCCCAGGTGCAGGTATTTGGGTTTAGCTTCAGTCAGCGAACGGCCTGACATATTAAGGACACGCCCCCGGACAATCAAGGGAAACATGATTCGATCGCGGAAAAAATCACGGTGGGTATCCGCCTGGACAACGCCCGGCATCATGAGCCCAGCCTTAACAAAATCGTCCACGGTAATGCCCAGGGGCTCCAGATTGGCCCGTTTGACAGAGCGCACCAGATTGCCATCCGAAAGCCCGATCTTTAAATCCTGGATGGTTTTCAGAGTGAATCCCCGGTTTTGCAGCCAGGCCAACCCACCCACTGAATCCATCAATGTGCTTTGATAATACTCGGCGGCATAGGCCAACGCCTTATAGATTCGCTGGGTTTGTTCCCACTCGGCTTGGGCCTCATCCGATTTCTTTCCCAGCTTGACCCCGGCCATTTCCGCCAACTGGGTCAGTGCCTCTGGAAAAGTCATGCGGTCACGTTTCATCAGTAGGGAGAAAATATCCCCGCCCTCATCACAAACTTTGCAGTGCCAAAACCCGGCTTCGTGATCCACGTCACAAGAAGGGTGCTTGTCCACATGGCCCGGTAGCGGGCATTTTATTTTGTTTTTACTGGTGTTCAGCAAGCTGCCGATGGTTATCAGCCGCTTAACCGCCTCAACTTCGTGGTTCACTTCAAACTCTCTTTTCCTGATTTGCCGCTCTTACCGGTTTTTACCGATGCACTCTCTACAAAACTGCTTCGCTGTTCCTTTACCGCATTGGCCACATAACGGGAGAAAATTCCAACAGGCGGTGCAACAATACTTCCAGCCATCTATGGCCATGTACGTTCCCGGTTTGCCCATGTCCTGTCCGCAAATGTGGCATGACGGTTTTTCAGCCTTTCGAGAGTAAGTTTTCAGGCTCATCTTCCAAGTCCAAAATCGGAGCGGCTACGCATTTTTCAATCAGTGCGGATTCAATGCCTCTCTGGTACATCAGCCATTGGCAGGCGCCCTGAAAGGTTTTAAATTGCATCTCTTTATCAGTGCCATCGTTAAAGCTGGCTTCTACAGTAAACATGGGGTATTACCTCAAAATCTCTACTAAACGCTGATCGTGAATAAGGCTTGTACGATAGGCCTTTGGGAAGCTGTTCAGGAACGTCCCCTTGTATCGTGCCGTGGTCAGTCGGGGATCCAGAATGGCTACAGCCCCGGTATCGCTTTTGGTTCTAATGAGCCGCCCGAAACCTTGCAAAAGCCGGATAACAGCGGGGTAAATTCCCAAGTCCATGAATGCCCGGTTGGCCAAGGCGGGTGTGGTCCGGTAGCGGTTTTCCCGCGCCTGGTGAATCGGTTCCCGGTTATTGGGAAATGGAATCTTGTCGATGATGACCAGCTTGAGATCATCGCCCTCGATGGAAATGCCTTCCCAGAAACTGGAGGTCCCAACCAGAATGGAATTTTCTGTGTTTTTGAACCACTCAATCAGCTTGCTATTTGGCATTTCCGGGGATTGGGCCTTCACCGGAAAAGTGCATTCCCGGGCCAGAAATCCCGATATTTCCTTTAGCGCCTGGTTGGATGTGGTGAGAATCAGGGCTCGGCCTCGGGATAAATTCACCAGCTGCAAAATCTGGTCTTGCATCCATATTTGATACTCCACGCCTTTAGGGGTACCTTTCTGTTCAGCCACAGCTGGGGGCGGGGTGGGGATGTACAACACGCAATTTTGGGAATAGCTGAACGGGCTGGGACAATCAAATTCACCAGCCAGCACCATGCCCACCCGTGTTCGGAACTGGTCAAACATGGCCACGGGCTGAACCCCGGCATTACTGGCCGTCAATTGTGGTTTCTTTCCTTTGATTCCCAAGGTGGCGGAAAGACAAATAACCGAAATTTCAGGGTTGGAAAACAGAGCGTTGTACAAGTTTCCAGCCACGATGTACGGGCAAGTCACCACTTTGATGTCCGTTTTGGTCTGTTCCACCCAAGAAACCGTTTTAGGGGTGTTGGTCACAGCGGCCATTGCAGCCAGCCCGGCCCCCGCGCAACGGTTCATCAGGTTGTCCTGAGCCTTCCGCTCCCGACTGCCTTCAGCGGTTTTAAACTGCCAGATTTCATTGGACAGGTTACCCATGGCCCGCTGGAAATCTTCGGTCAGGTCGATCAACTCTTGGCTGGGGATGATGCTTTCCTTTTCCTTGCCAGCTACCAGTAAGGCCCGGTAAGCCCGGAATAACGCCGCAACCGGTTCAGCAATGCCAGCTAAAAACGTGGGATCCTTTACCCCATATTCCGTTTTGGCCTTGTTGATATAACCCAATACCTGGTGTTCGGTCAGGCTTTGTTCCAGCTTGCTGATGGCCTTTTCTTCCAGCTGGTGAGCCTCATCCAGAATGAGCGCGTCGTACGCCGGAAATATCTCAATTTCAGGGTTGAACAGATCGAGCAACAGCAAGTCAAAGTTCGTAACGATGATTTCAGCCTTCTGAACATCAGCTTTAGCCTTGTAATAGTGGCATTCGGAATAAAAGGGGCATTTACGCCCAGTACAAGAATCATCAGCATTGATTTTTGACCAATCCATTTCCAAAACGTTAAAGGGGATCTCTTCCTTGTCGCCGGTTTCCGTGGTGTCGTACCACTCCTTCAGGCGTTTGATATTGTCGGGCTGGGAAAACAAGGTTTGTTGTCCGAATACCTTCTCGCCCTTGTCAATACAGGCATAATTGTTTTTCCCTTTGGCCCGGGCCCAGGTCATATCCGGGAACATTGATTGCAGGAAGGGCAGATCCTTGGAGGCGTACTGTTCCAGCAGGGAGTTGTTTGCGGTGGCAATAATGGCCCGCTTGCCCTTCCCGTGGAACGCGGCAATGATTGCTCCACCTACCGCGAAAGATTTACCCGTCCCGGTGGGAGCCTGAGCGGCAAGGTGGGTTTTGTTTTCCAGGCATCCGGCAATAGCGGCGGTCAGTTCATACTGTTCTTTCCGTTTTTCAAACCCGGTCAGATTAGCCTGAAGTACGGAATAAAACCGTTCCACCCCGATATTGGCAATATTCCCGGGAGGGGTTTTTTCTGGATTGTGGCCCCCAAAGGGGGGAGCGTTAATTTCAACGGCCATGGTGGGTACAGGTATCCTTTTTACGGCTTTTACGTTAATCGGCAGACTAGAATCCCATCGGGACGGTTAACGGTTGCGCTGGAACGGGAGCCGGTGCCGGTTGCGCTTCTGGCACATCGTCCAGACCGTCAATGGTGATTGCGGAAACCGTCACGCCGGGCGCTGGACTTGCAGGGGTTTGTTCAGCAGGAGCGGCGGGAACGGTAACTTGGCTAATCACGCCTGCCACTGGCTGGGCGGCGGAACTGTTCGCGGGCAATGCGGCTACAGCGTCAGCACTTGGCAAGGCCATTACAGCGTTGGCGTTATGATCCACATAGACTTGTTTCCACAGGGATTCCAGATCGGCCCAGACTTCTTTAACGCGCTTCAGGGTCGCCGGGGTGTTCATCAGGGACTCCCAGTTGAACGGCTGTTCCGCTTTGGTGTAGGACAACCGCTGGAACTGGTTATTGTCATTCCCTTTTTCAAACGCTCCAGCGCTTAACGTGGTACGGAAGAACCAACTGTTCACGCGGGCCAGGCCGGGGTTTTTCGCTTGCACTTCCGGCTTTTGGGCAAAGGCGCGGGAGAGCTTTGCAACCTGATCAAGCCAGGCGGTGGCCTCCATGTAGCTGGCCCCGTGGAAGGACAGAATAGCCACATGATCCAGAGAGGGGATATAGACCAATGCGGCTACATCAGCCCGGCAGGCGTCCGCCTTATCCCCACCGTTGGATACGAAGTTTTTGGGGAAATACTGGCAGGATTTGCAGGCGATCCCACTCCAACCCTTGGCGTTCTGACCGTCTTGATTGGTGCCACAGGCCAGCCGTTGATTGCCTTCGATTTCCGCATAAAAACGGCGGATACGGGATGATGCCAGTACCACCACTTCCAAACTCTGGAAAGCCACATAATCCTTGTCGTTAATGGTAACGATGGTGCCTTGCTTGATCACATCTTCGGACAGGCCCTCAGTGGACAAACCGATACCACCCAGGTAGCGAACGGTCTGGTTCAAAGCTGGGTCTTTGGCGAATTCCGGGTTACCCTGGATTAAGCGCCCCCGGTTCAAACCCTCCCGGGCTTCCTCGGTATAGGACAGCTGATCTGCATCCACGAATCCCAGTAAGTCGTTCATAAAATCAGTCATGGAGAATTCCCTTTCAAATAAAATCGTTATTACGGTCTAAACGGCTTCAGCAGCGATATTGGCCGCTTGCAACAGATTCTGACGGTTTTCCAGTTGAGCTTTGGCAAAGTCCAGCATCCCGACATTCCCGGGCTGGCCAAGGTAAGCCCAGTCCTCGTTGGAGATGGCGGCTCTTGCTTCGGTCCACTCCTCAGGGGTTCCGGTTTTCAACCCGTCGATCACGTCCACGACTTTCAAGAATGCCTTGGCCCCGGCGTTATTGTCGGCATACTGAATCAAGGTGGACTTGATGAGCTTGATCACCTCCTGCAACTCCTCAATTTCCATGGTGGCCATGGGCTTTTTGAAGTTCAGGTGTTCTACGATTTGCTGGGGGGAGAAATCTTTGTACTCCTGGATGACCACACCAAACCGCTTGGCCCACTCAATGGCGATTTCGTTCAATTCAATAGCCTGTTGAGCGAATATTTTTTTTGCGGCGCGGCTCCCCGTTTTGATTTCCACCACGTTTTTTTCAGTCGCTACCGCGGTTTCCGCTTCTTCCGCTTCGGTTTCAGCGTCGGTTTTTTTGCCTTTGGCCGGAGAGGGGGCGGGGCCGTTTTGGAATCGATCGAGCAAGCGATCATATTCCTGGATGGCAACATCTGCGGATTCGGTGCAAATGTAAGCCTTTACCGTGTTTTTCCCGTCTTTTAATCCGACTTCAAGATTTACCGAATTTGACATTTTTCTGATTCCCTTTCATTAAATCCGGTGGCTAGAAACCAACGGCGCTTTTTAACTCTTCCAGCTTGGTTGTGACTTGCTTAACCGTAATTTCGTCTGAGCGATCCACCACGTACCAGCCCTTTTGCTGCCACTCCGCAACCGTCAGATCATCAACTGCCCGATTTTTCAGCAGCTTGTCCAGCGTGGATTTGGTCAGCTTGGGCTCAGGTGCGGGCGGAGTGCATACCTCCAGAATTCCCAACCGTTCAAACTCTTCCCGGGGAAGCTGGAAAATATACTTTGACGGGGGACGGGACAGCTGATACTTTTGGCCGAAACTGCCCAATGTTTCCGTGACATCTTCGGTCAGCATGGCCTGGGCCAGATTGGTTTTTGCGTCTGCTTCCTGCATCTCCAGGAGGCGTTTCTGGTTCTGGATTTCGTGGAGCTTATCGGCCCACATTTGGCTTTGTGACATAACCGGGGTTCTCCTTCTTTTGTTGACTTTTATCCAACCGGTCTATCTGGTGAATTCGGTCGGTTAGGGGCTTAACTACCAGTTTTGAAAATTCGTTTCTCTCTGACTCTCTGTTTCCTTTTTCCAGGGGATTCCTCCTTCTCACTTGGGCAATACAGGGACTTGTTCGGTAAAAATGAGCCATTGAATGTATCGATCCGGTTCAAAGGGATCGAACGGTTCCGGCACATCGGCGGGGTCAAAGTAACCGCTGTTGTCGGGCATGACTGGCATGGACATTACGCACTCACCTTTTGATCGGCTTGGCCTTCGGAAGCCTTAATCAATACGGACAGGATGGCCTGAATTCCCAAAATTTGGTGCGTATTCCAAGCAATGTGCTTCCTATGGATGTCCAGAAAATGCTTGGCTTGTTTTTTGTCCACATATACCGATGAAATGTGTCCGTTAAGGATTTCGGTCATCAAACCCGCTTGTGTTTCACTCTCTTTTTTGAGTGCTAAATGAGCTTGCAGCTTGCTTTGGTAATGCTCGATTTCGTTCAACATCGGTAAAATTCCTATTTGCGTAAAACTTGAAAGAAAAAATCCCCAGGCTAAAGCCAGGCCATAGCCTGAGGGTTGTGGAAGGTGAGTACATTGTTAAAGTAGGTAGTTAGGGAGTTAAATCGGGAACGAACCAGGGGCCAGCCAGGCATGCCACTATAAAAATGGTATAGGCTAATTCTTTTAGAGCGTTTATAAGCCGTTGTTTTGTAAATAACATCGTGATAACCTTCTTACTGCGTATGAAATGATTGAATTGAACCCGGACTATTCCGGCTTACTTGTCGTAACTTGTTCAGAGTCGGCTTGCCGCTTGCGTCTGGCCCGGATTCTTTGAACCACTTCAAATAACCCGGCAAGTCGGCGCGCACCCTCGGTGCAAAAACCGGCTTCTTCATAGATTTTTTGCATTGGATATGCCGATGAAGGAATTTGGCATGGCTCGGACATTTGGAGGAATCCTTTATGGTCGAAAAACTAGGCCGATTGGCGTTTGTTATCTCGGTGTTGTTTAATCCAGTAGCTGACCTGTTGGGTCAAGGAGCGCTTCTCTTCTTCTGCGATCTCCCGGAGGTACTGAAGGTCTTCAGGAGAAATCGCTACTGTTGTTAATGGCTGTTTCACTGTTCGCTCTTCCGACTTGTTATAACTAACAACTTATAAATATTATAGTTCCTACTTATAACAAGTCAATAGTGAAATTGAATTTTTAGTTAGTGATGACGACAATGCTTGTTATGGATATGTTTGTGGAGAAGTTTAAGGCGTACTGCAAAAGCGTAGGTACGTCCCCGCACAAAATCGCACAGGAAACTGGCGCAGATACTACATTGGTGAGTAATTGGATAAACGGAAAGCGTGATCCCAAAGTCTCAACAATAATGGAACTACTTAAAAAGTTCTCACAGTCTGAAACTTTAGGATTGGATTACCCAACATTGGCCTACTGGTGGGCAAGTGAGCATATCCCAAAAGAAAGTTTTGAGGTTGCTTTTAAAGAGCTTTATTCATCTGATCCGAATCTGAAAGATAAGGTGGAGGAGCATAAAAGAAAAGCTCAGCCAAAGAAATGAAACGGATAAGCTCAGCTTCATTAAATGAATCAATCGCCACTTTTAAGTTTTCGTCCACAGAGTCCCCTACATCGTATATCATTTGAAACCTACGTTATTGCTGAGTCTTATACGATGCTATCGAACAAAAATTCTATAGTCAAGCTGAAGGGGTTAAAATTCCATTATTTTTATAAACTATGAAAGGTTCATAATGAATCATCAAGAATATCTCACAATGTCCCTTATGAACGAGCTTGGTTATGTGGAAGCCCATCTGATAAAAGATTTTGACGAAAACCAAAAACTGTTTTTTATAAGCGAGTATAAACGCCAAAAAAAGAATACGACTGCGGCACTCTTGCTTGGTATTTTTATCGGTGAGTTTGGGGCGCATCATTTTTACTTGGGAGACAAAGGAAAAGGCGCTGCTTACCTTGTTATTAGCTTGGTGAGTTGCGTATTAACATTAGCGGTTATTGGGATTATTGGCCTTGTAACTATGAAGATTATTGCCCTAGTTGAAATGATAGATATTGGAAATAAAGTAGAGCAGTCCAACCGGCAGGCGGCTTATGAGCTGGCAAACAAAATAAAAAATGGTTTTGGATTTACTTTTCCATTTACTGTAGCTAGCCCTGAGCCACCATCACCAAATTCTGCCAGTGAAATCCTAAAAGATGAAACGCCACTAGGGAAGAGTATTTATACCCGATAAACTATTCCAAACAAAGAATTTACAGTAACTTATCTTCCCACCCGAGCATAACCATCAAATCCCTAAACTCGTCATCAGGAAGTTGGTTTATTATGCAAGCAATCATCTGTAACATCGACTCTTTTAACGATTCAGTGGGTACTACCCCAAAAGATGAAGCCATTTTGAGAGTCATAAACATGTTTTTGTATTTCATTTGACCTCCTGAACTTCTGGCGTATTTTTTAAGGTTTCATCGTAAATTTAAGATAACACTACACCAACCAAAATTTAAAAACAAACAATTATAGTTACAACGTCAACCGCCAGGATCACGATCAGCTGGATACGGTCACCGGGTACGGCAATTTGTTCCTGCGGCTTTTGGGGCGCTAAATCCAGAAGTCTTTAAGAGGTTTTAAAGTAAAAATGGCCTACACGCCTGAACAGCAACAACTCATTAGCGGCTTACGTGCTGAGATTGATCTGCGGATGGACGACACTCAAAGAAGGCTCAATCAAAGGCTTGATGAGGCCGACGCTCAAATTCAGATTTTAAAGGAAACCTTGGAAGCAATGGCCAGCCAAATACAGGAAGTGGCCAAAAAAACGGACACCACAAGCACCGCATTCCACATATACCAGACGTCAATGGGTATCCACATGCCAGTTTTGTACTCCTTAATTATTGCTTTCATTATACTATTAGCGGGCACTGTCTGTACTATAGTGCCTCATTTGAGCTGGCATGACGTGCCGCTAGGGAAATAGACTTACGTTTAAGAGAGGTTCAAAATGAAACCCTGCGTGGTTTACGCTCGCGTTTCCAGCAAAGAACAGGAGCGGGAAGGATACAGCATCCCGGCCCAGCTGGAGTTGCTGAGAAAATACGCCCAGGCGAATGGCTTCACGGTACTTCACGAGTTCACAGAAGCCGAAACGGCAAAAAAAACCGGCAGGAACCAGTTTGCCGCCATGGTGGATTTTATCCGAGGCCAGCGAAAAGCCGGGAAAATGGCTATCCTGGTTGAAAAGACCGACCGGCTTTTGAGAAACCTGGATGACTATGTACTGATTTCCCATGTCATCACCGATAACGATGCCGAGGTTCACAAAGTCAAGGAAAACATGGTCATCAGCCGGGATTCAAAAAGCTTTGAGCTGTTTATTGATGGCCTGAATGCACTACTGGCAAAGCGATACGTCGATAACCTGTCGGAAGAGGTCAGGAAGGGCAGGCGTCAAAAGGTATTAGCGGGGGGATGGCATACGCTGGCCCCATACGGCTATAAAAACGACAAAAACACCCGAACCATCATCCCCAACCCGGAACAGGCCCCGTTTGTCATCCGGGCGTTTCAGCTTTACGCTACGGGGGTTTACTCCCTGGAAGCGGTTATTGAAAAACTGGACAAGGAAGGCTTTGCTTACCGGCCTCAGACCCGCCGAATTGGCCGCTCAAAATTACATAGTATGCTTCAAAATGTGGCCTATATCGGGAAAATTCCGTTTCAGGGGGAAGTGTATGATGGAACCCACCCACCCCTGATTGACTTGGAAACTTGGCGATCCGTCCAGCTGGCTTTTCGGAAGGACGGAAAACCCTCCACTCTCTCAAAGCGGGATTTCCTGTACAAAGGCATGATAACCTGTGGTCATTGCGGTTCGGCCATTGTCGGGGAACTCAAGAAGGGGAAATACGTTTATTACAGGTGTTCTGGTGTTAAAAATGGCTGTTCTCAAGGGTATGTTCCAGAATCCCGAATTACCGAAACGGTGGAGGGCACTTTATCCAGCTTGGTGTTCCCGGAGGATGCCAAGCAGATTATCCGGGATAGCGTTCGGCGCCATCATCAGGAAATTTACAAAATCGGGCAAACTGAAAGAAACCGGCTGGAAGGAGTGCTGAAAAAGCTCCATAACAAACGCCGTGCTATTTATGAGGACAGGCTGGCCGGGATCATTGATGCTGATATGTACCGGGCCGTTGATCAGGATTGCCTGCTGGAAATTGCAGGCATTGAGGCCCAAAAATCCCAGATTACCTATGCCGATACCGATTACAGACAGATGGCTGATCTTGCGGTAGAACTCCCCGAAATGCTCAAGGGAGAATGGTTTTCGGCAGAGATTGAAGAGAAGCGCCTGATTTTAAATTTCTTGCGGTCGAACTTTTTTCTATTGGATGGAAACCCGCTGCTAGAGCTTCATCCGGTATTTGATTCGCTCAAGAAAAGTAACGATTTAATAAAGAAACGGAAGTGACAGGAGTCGAACCTGCAACCCCTTGCGGGGCGACCGCTTTCGAGGCGGCTCCCTAACCATTCGGATCACTTCCAAGTCTAGGGAATTTATTCAATTGAAAAAAGAGCTATCCGAACTTAGGGCTTGCACGCCGCATTCCTGGACGACATGGCGCAATCAGCCGGGGGGACTGTCAGTCGGGCGTGAAAAGCCAAATCCTGCCTGTTATTAGCTTTTTTAGCCTTTTTTGTCAGCTCTCTTCGTCCGTCATTATACAAAAAATGTGCCCGGTGGCAAAAGGAAAGATTCCCCCAGGAATCCCCCCATCAATCCAGCAGTTCTATCTCGCAGGAATCGAACAAGCTGTGGATTCGGGCGCTCAACTCGTCGTTATCCAAATCCTTACTGTCCAGATTCAATTCCTGAGCGGTTTTAAAACAGTGGGCAGCCTCCAGACGATTTCCCAAAAAGCTGTAAGCTCTCCCCAGATTGTAGTAGGCCAGGGCATAATTGGCATTCAAGGCGATTGCTTGCTGGAAATACCCGATGGCGCTCTCCACATCCCCCAGTAAATCCAGGTGAATGACCCCCAGATTGTTGATGGGAATTTCATAAGTATCATCCAGTTCAATGGCGCGCTTGTAGTAAACAATGGCTTGCTCCACATCGTTGGCCATCCAGCGCAAATAACCCAGGTTGGAGTAGAGTTTTGGCATTTTAGGACTGGCCTTGATGGCCTTCAGGTACACTGATTCCGCATTGGCGAAGTCGTCCTTCTGAAAGTACAACAGCCCCATTTGGATGTAGTTTTCCACATCCTCCGGGTTTAAAACGCTGGCCATGTCGTAATAAGCAATGGCCGCCTGGGAGTTTCGCAGGTAATCCGTGTAAATGTTGGCCATGCTCTGGGCCACCATGGCCTTCCACCGGTTATCGCTGCCCAGTTGCAAGGCCGTGGCGTAGTGGGAAACCGCCTGAGTGAAATCATTCATGTAGTAATAGGCGTTCCCCAGATGACAATGGGCGTCCGCTTGATGGGGCGTCATCCGCACAATGGTTTCATAGACCTCGGCCATCTGCGGATAATTTTCCTGCTCTTCCAGCAAGCGGGCCAGATGGTAGTATCCGTTCAAATAATCGGGATGACGCTCCAGGGCTTTTTCAAACCAGTAGCGGGCCTCCTCGACAAGACCCATCTCCCGATACAATTCGCCAATAATAACGGTCACACCGGGAAGTCCCGGGAATTGCCGATGGATTTTAAGATACTGGGCCAAGGCCTCCTCGTGGTGCCTAAACTCTTCCAGAAACCAGGCCTGCATCAGTTGAGGCAGCAGCAGCAGGCCGTGCCCAAAACTCATTCGCTCTTTGGAGAACGGCACAGTGAGGATGGCCATTACCAAACACTGCAATGCTGCGAGGCCTTTCCACAGGGAGCGGGGATTTTTCCAGTGTTCCAGCACAAAGTCCCGCTCCAGCTTGAAAAGATAAATCCTGGCCAAGGTCTGGTTTTTTGGGAAAACCCGAATGGAGAGAGCCAGAAAACGTTTGGCGGCTTCATAATCATCCCGGTGGTAAGCGGCAATCCCCAAAACCTGATAAGCCCTACTCAAGGCCTCTTTGGGCAAAGCGTTTCCCGCTTGATGAAGGGCGAGGGCCCGCTTGGCAGTCTGCTCCGCCTTGCTGAACAGGCCTTGCTTTAGCAGGGTCTGGGCCATTTTCACCACAATGTCAACCGCCTCAGGCGACTGCTCCAAAGCCCGTGCGTACTCATTCAACGCCTGTGCAAGCTGATTCTCACCCACCGTGGGGTTGAAGTGGCCCAGGTAATAATCATCGCCCGCGCTGCGGCTTTGATGAGCCACCCCATCACAAACCGCTTGCAAGGTTGGCTCTGTCACTGGCGTTTTTTGGGTCATGGCAGGTATCCCCTTCACACCGCTGTGTATGGGGTATCGGCGGGGAAATCCTGATCTTTGGGATTTTGGGGCAAAGCGTTACATATTTTTACGCGACTCCGGCCGCTCGCCAGTCCGGGAACGCTGTATCCCCGGTTCAACGGGTTGGCTGAGCGGGAGGTTGTGTAATCCTGCAAGTAAACGGTGAAAGTCCCCAAACAGGCACCTTATAATCAGGGTTATGCAACAAACCGTGTTAATTTGGCTGGTCTTGTGCTTGTTACTGTTGTCGCAAGCACTCACTTTATTGTCCGCCAAAGCTGATAATGTGCTGAATGGCAGCCTGACGGGTTCCGTCAGCCGAAGCGCACCCGCTCGCCCGGCATCAGGGAGTCAGGGGCTCCAAGTGGCCAGCGCCAATTTTTATTACCGCCTGGATGAAAAAGCCTCCTTCATCGCCCTGAAAAACCAATGGCAGTCGGAACATCGCGGGGAATTGAGCCCCGATCAGGCCCAACTTTTCGCCGATCAGGCCTATGACAAAGCGGGCGTTGAGGAAGTGCTGACCCAGTGGCAATACCACGGCGGGCCAAACCCATGGGTATTGTCCATCAAGGCCCATTTATTCAACGACGGGGCCAAAGCCTATTTAAATGTGCCTGTCCAGGTCACAGTCCGGGCCAAGCTGGGGGATTTACGGGTCAACCCGGCCATCCAGATGACCGATTGGACGCATTTGCAGAAATCCGCCCGCTGGGCCACTGTGTCCGGCCCACAAATTATTACCGTCTCAGCCATCGCCCCGGGCGAGGATCAGCTGCTCTCCCTCGGGCGAATTAATTTGCTGTCCTATTTATGCAAACATCCCAATCAGTGGCCGGTGGAACTGGAGTTGCAACTCCGTTCAAGCCAGTTTGCCCCCGTCTCCCAGCGGATCACCCTGAAACCCGATCACTTCGTGACCCCCACCTGGTACTGACGGACATCCGTATCCCTGACCCGGCCATGCACATCTGGGCCAGACCCTGCTGCTCTTTTTTGCTATGATAAGCAACTGTGTGTTTGTCTTCCAGAGAGAAGGGTATCCATGTTTATCAGACCCGATCAGCGTTCCGCCAACCAGCTTCGGCCCATTCGTATCGTTCGCAACTTTACCAAGCATGCCCACGGGTCGGTACTGGTCTGCTTCGGGGATACCCAGGTCATTGTGACGGCCACCGTGGAAGAGCGGGTGCCTCGCCATATTCATATCCTGAAGGAAGAGAACACCGGCTGGTTGACGGCTGAGTATTCCATGTTGCCGGGCGCCACCAACCAGCGCACCCAGCGGGAACGGCAAAAAGTCTCCGGGCGTACCGCCGAAATCCAACGCCTGATTGGGCGCACCTTGCGGGCCAGCGTGGATTTGACCAAAGTGGGCTCTCGTACCATTACCATTGACGCCGATGTCATTCAGGCCGACGGCGGCACCCGGGTGGCCGCCATCACCGGCGGGTATGTGGCCCTGGTGGATTGCCTCAACAAGCTGGTGGCCGATGGCATGCTGGCGGAACTGCCGCCCTTGAACCCGGTGGCCGCCGTGAGCGTGGGCCTGGTGGAAGGACTGGAAATTCTGGATTTGAACTACGATGAGGACTCCACGGCGGAAGTGGACGCCAACGTGGTCATGAACGCCGAGGGACAGTTGATTGAGTTACAACTCAGCAGCGAACGCTCTCCCCTCAGCCGGGCCCAACTGAACCGCCTGGTGGATTTGGCCGAAGAAGGCATTCAGCAGCTTTTTGCCGAGCAACAGAGCGCCTTGGCCCAGGCACTCAACACGCCGCTTCCCGTGGAAGCCCTTTAAAAATTTATATCTCCAAAGACAAGTTGCTAAGCTAGAAAGACTGTGACCCCCATGACTGGCACCCAGCAGAAATCCCGCCGAGAACTGATTCAACGCCCCAAAGGCACTCAGGATCTTTTTGGAACTGAGGTTGAGCGATGGGAATTAGTGGAATCGGCCTGTCGTCTGCATTTTCAAAATGCGGGTTACCAGGAGATTCGCACCCCGGCTTTTGAGCATACCGAGCTGTTTGAGCGGGGCGTGGGCGAAGGCACCGACATCGTCAACAAGGAAATGTACACCTTCGAGAAAAGCGAACGTCGCCTGTCCCTGCGCCCAGAGGGAACCGCTGGGGTAGTGCGGGCCTTTATCGAGCAGGGTTTGGCCCGTTGGCCCAAGCCGGTCAAGTTGTATTACATGGGGCCCATGTTCCGCTATGAACGCCCCCAGGCGGGCCGCCAACGCCAGTTTCATCAGGTGGGACTGGAATTATTCGGGTTGGACACCCCAGCCGCCGACGCGGAAGCCATTTTAATGGCCATGCGTTTGTTTGAACAACTGGGTTTGCCCAACTTGTCGCTGCAAATCAACAATATTGGCACCGCCGAGTGCCGGGAGCGCTTTAAAAGCGGCTTCAAAGCCTTGCTGGCGCCACTGTTGGCTCAGCTGTGCCCGGACTGTCAGACCCGGTATCACAGCAACCCCTTGCGCATGCTGGACTGTAAAAACCCCGGTTGCCAGTCCGTTTACGCCCAACCGGATCTGCAAGCCTTTTTACAGACGGACTTTACCAGCCCGGACTGCCAAAACCACTTTGCCGAACTGTTGAAAATTCTGGATGCCCTAAAGATCCCCTATCATCGCAACTTTATGCTGGTACGGGGGCTGGATTACTACACCAAAACCGTGTTTGAGATTACCTCCACCAACCTGGGCGCTCAAAATGCCGTGTGCGGCGGGGGGCGTTACAACACCCTGGTGGAAGACCTGGGTGGGCCGGAAACACCGGCCATTGGCTGGGCGCTGGGTATGGAGCGACTGATGGCCCTGGTGGGCGAGTTGCCCGTAAAGCCGCTGGATTACTACATCGTGACAGATCAGCACGCGGCGGCCTTTGATTTGGCGGAACAACTGCGGGCACAGGACTACAAAGTGGAAGTGGATCTGTCTGGCAAGGGCTTTGGCAAGCAACTGGAGCGGGCCGCCAAACTGAATGCCCGGCAAGCCCTGATATTGGGCTCGACCGAAGTCCACAGCGGCGAAGTGCAAGTGAAAAATCTGGCCACCAAGGAACAACGGGTGGTGCCTTACGCCCTGCTTCTGCAAGGCACTCCGGAATAAGCTCCGGTCAGATTGCCTCTTCACACCCAATGCCTTAGCTGGCTTGTCTCACCGTGTTTGCGATGCGGAAGTTTGCAATGCCTGAATCAGGCAAGGCATCTCAATGACTTTCAAACCTCGGGTCTGAAACGGAATACAGCGTTTTGGGGCCTGAATCAGCAGATAATTTTGCGGGTTCGATTGCTTCAGGGATAGGAAAAAGTCCGGGCTGAAGGCGTAATAATACCGCTTGGGCAGCTCGCTCAGGCGGGGCTCCTTAAAGTCGATGGCTTGCACCACAAAGTAGTCAAGGCGGTTCTGCCGCACAAAATCGCTCAAAGATTGGGCGTCCACGGCATAATAGGCCTGTAGGAAAGATTTCAGGCGGTCTTTGATGACCTTGTAGTACCCCTGGTGAAAGGGAATGTATGCCTCGTTGCTGATATAGACGCTGCGGTAAGCGTACAGAGGGATATTACTGGCCAAGCCGGGAGAAGCGGCTATCATGCTGTGAGCCGGGGTTTTCCCCAAAAAGCTGTATAGGTCGCGCTCACTCGCTTTGGGGTTCATCAGGTCGGCGCGCCAGAAAAAGCTGGTGATGAGCAGGCCCAACCCAGCCAAACCCAGGTAGGCCCAACGTTTGGCCGGACTGTAGCGTTGCTGAAGTTGATAAATAATGGCTCCCACCATAAAAGTGGGAATGAGGGGCAAGGTGTACTGAAAGTATCGCTCCGGCACGTAAAAATAAAACAGGAACACCCAGGCGATACTGTACAAAATCGAGGAGCTGATCAGCAAGCGCCAGACCTGGGGCGGTATCAGCAACGGACCCCAGTGCTTCTGGGCAAAGCGCTTATACAACCACAGCGCCAGGCCAAAGCCCGCCGTGGGTATCAGAATATACAGATGAGGAACCCGCTCCAAGATTTGACCCACCCATTGCAAGGGCCCTATCCAGTCTTCCGAAAAACTGCCCCAGGGAAACAAAACAACCCGCCCCCCGCTGGCGAAATCGGGAAGGCCCTCGATAGACTGGTTGGAATTCAGCGGGCCAAACAGCGGCTGGGTTTCGGCGCTATGGGCCGACCGCCAAAACAGCAGCCCCAGGCTCCCCGCAAAGCTCCCCAGCAAGCACATCAGCCGTTGTTTACGCAGGCCATCCCGATTGGCCAGATAGAGGGTTTCAATCACAAGCAAAATAAAACCTAAAAAGAAAGCCGGAGGATAAATCATGGCGCTGAGGACTAAGCCCAGCCCCAGCCAAGCCCAGTTTTTCAGGTGTAATTGCCAAAGCGTCCAGAACAGCAGCGGATAAATAAACGATCGGGACAGCCCGCCCGCCATATTCTTGAAGATCCACAGGGCGCAGTTGAAGGAAAAGCAGACCCAGAAGGCGTACAAGCCATTCTGGTAGCGTTTGGCGTACTGAAACAACAAAAAGGTGGTCAGCACGACCATTCCGAATGGCAAAAGCTGAGAAAGCTGGGCGGGCGACAGCCATTGGCCGCCCAGCAGGTACAACAGCCACAATACCGGCGAGATCAGCATGGGTTGGGTGAAGTACCGGGCGATATAGTCCTGACTGAAAGCGGAAGGATTGGCCAGCTGGGCCATCCAGTAGATTTGGTTGCGCACATCGTCATTCAGGGCCGCCGGGTCGCTGAAAACCCGACGTTCCACCCACATCGCCAGCCCCAGGGCAAACCCAAGGGCCAGAAGCAGCAAAGACCAGTCAGGCCACGCCTTGGGATTCTGGGATTCTTTCTCACGCATAACGTCGGAACAATGCCCCTGACTCAAGAATAACGAGTGACTGCCTATTGGAAATAAGGGGGCTGGTGCGCGGATACTGTTAAGCATCACACTGCAACAGCGTACATTCAGTATAAGGATTTGGCGGGTCAAAGTGAACAAGGAAAGTCAGTAATCAGCCTGAATAACCAAATTAACCGAATCCGGCAGGCATTAAAAAGTATGTTCTGCGTTCATGTAATTACATTCACCACAGACTGAACCTTTGAGTGTCTACCGTGAGTCCATTGTCCGTCCCTGCCTCTTCATCGCCACAGACCGGAATCCCGATTTCACCTCCTCCTGTCAGAGGACAGCGTTTGGCGGTGGCCCCTGAAGGCCTCCCCATGTTCGGTAGCGGGCAGGGCGCCCAGCAAAAATCCGCCTCCAGCGGGAAGGCCAGATCGTGTTTTGGCCCCAAATTCCCCCAATGGCTGCGAAAGACTTCCATCGGGGGCCTGCTTTCCCTGCGCTACGCCGTGGACTGGATGAAAATGCTGGGCGGCCTGTGTCTGTGGTCGTTGATCTTTGTCCCCCTGCCCAAGGCCTTATCCACCCGAATTGAAAAAATCTCGGCGCACCGCTTTTTAACCGGGCCCAAAGAAAAACCGGATTTAAGATACCTGAAAGACACCTCACTGAGCGCTTTAATTCAGGAAAGATACATTGACATGAAACAGGTTCTGGAAGAGAACCGGGCCAGCCTGGTAAAAGCGGGGATGACGCTGGATGCCACCCTGGATAAGCTAAAAATTCACGCCTGGCATATTCCGGCACCCGCCGGACGACCAACTGTCATCCTGCACCATGGACGCGGCAGTAATATGATGCACATGGAGAGGGTCATGCAGGTTTTTCGGCAAAAAAAGCTGGGCCTGCTGCTCTATGATTACCCCGGCTTTGGCCGCAGTGGAGGCATAGCCACCCCCGAGGCCCTGAATAAGTCCGGCGTGGCAGTGAGCCTGTACGCCAAAAGCAGTCGAGGGCTGGAAATTCCACTTTCCCAGCAAATCCACGTGGGCAATTCACTCGGTAGCATGGTGGGCGCTTATACCGCCCGCGTTTTGGAACAAATGGACGATAACCCCTTGAAGGCATTGGTCTTGGTCAATCCGCTGCCTTCCTTTAAACAGGTGTTTGTCCACATCCGGGATCGCTTCAAGCTGGGCTGGCTGCTGAATGAGAAACGCATTCGGGTGGATATGGATGGCGCCACTCCTTTGAGCCAGCTGACCAAAACCCCGGTTCACTTTGTGCGGGGCCGCAATGACCGGTACATCCCCTTGCATCAGGTGGAGCAGATGTTTCAATCGGTGGGATCAAAAAGCGCCAGCGGGTTTTACAATCATCCCGGTCAAAAAAATCTGGTTTTGTGGGACGATACCCACCACCGGCTGGGAGAGAAGGATTACCACCGGCTGGCCCAGTATGTCGATACAGTGGCGGGCGGAACCGGGTTTGGGCCGGAACAGTGCTGATGCCAGCCGAAATCGGGCCCTAGTTTCTGGCCTGCCACAGCATGGCTTTGGCCTGACTGTGCCGAGGATCCTTGGGGTCGGGCACCCGCTGGATCAAGCGCTTCAATACCACTTGAGCGCGTTGGGACGCCTTGGCCTCGGTGTAAAGGGTTGCTAGACTCAGTAGCAGATCAGGATCATTCTCCGCAACGCTTTCCACCGCCTGGTACAGAGATAAGGCTTCCGCCGTTCGATTCTGCTGCTGGAGCAAACGCCCATAATAGAGCATGACATCACTTTGCAGGGCGGCTTGGTAATAATGGGCTGCGGCCAGGGGAACGCCCTGCTTCTCGCTCAAATAGCCCATCAACTTCAAAAAGCGGGCATCATCCGGGACAATGTCCAGCGCCTGACTCAACGCTCGGGAACAGGCTGGCCAGTTTTCCTGCCGCATGTGCATCAGGGCCAGCCGGTAAAGATACTCCGGGTGGTGGCCATCCAGCGCCAATGCCTGAGTGTAAGCGGATTGAGCCGCCTCCCAATGCTTACTGTCCTCCAGCGCCCTTCCTTGCTGGTACCACAGCCAGGCATTTTCAGGAAACTGCCTGAGGGCCTGCTTGAGGAGATTGGTGGCGGTTTCAGACTGATTCTGGGTCATCGCCAGCCCAATCAGTTGCTGATAAACCAGCAGTCGGGGCTGTTGAGCCTGTAGGGTTTCCAGTAAGCGCTGGGCCTGCTGCTGGCGGCTGTTGTCGGTCTCCTTGGGCCCCACGGGCTTGGAAGGGGATAGATAGACCAGTGCCAGCAAATAATTGGCCTGCGGATGATGGGGCTCCCGGGCCAGAAAACCCTGCAAGCTGACTTCGGCGTTATCCAGCCGCCCGTTCCGCAGATCCTCCGCGGCGCGTTGCAGGGCCGGTTCCAGGAATACGCTGTATTCATTGCCCAAGACAAGGGAGTCGGTGGGCTGACTGACCGTATCGGGCTGCTCAGAGAGGGCTGTGGGGAGATCATAACCTGCCGGGGTTTTCTGTAGACGCAGGGGGGGCGGCTTGGGTGTGCGGGTCGCCGATGTGCCCGACTCACTCTGGCTGAGGAAATTCAACGCCTCCAGTTTAGAGCCCTGATAGTGAGGTCTAGAATAAGCGACCTTAGGCAACCGCGCCAGCCGGGATGGGGGTTGAACAGGAAGCCAATCCATTTGCAGCGCTTTGGGGGCAATGGAAGCCACCCGAACAGGGGCGGCAACCCGTTTGGGAAGTGACGCCGCCTTTACGGGGGATACAGGAGCAGGCACTGATTGTACTCTGGCCTGATCAACTGCCTGTCTGACGGGTTTAACACCGCTACCCCCCGAGGTCGCTGGCTTGGGAGTCGTGGAAGACTGGTGGGGCTCCGTCGCCATTTTGGCTGGCTCAGCGGCAGGCTCAGCGCGCTTGGTTTCGGGACGTTCAACCGCCGGAACCGGGGAGAACAGAGCTGAGATCGCCGCCGGTTTAGACTGCGCCTCTTTCATGGGCATGGGCTTGGCCGGGGAACTCACAGGGGCGTCCGGTTTCACGGTGGCCTGTGACTGGACAGGCACTTCAGACTGCACGGTGGACTTTGACAGGACAAAGGCTTCCGGCTTGACGGAGGCCTGTGACTGGAGAGGCACTTCAGACTGAACGGGGGCCTGTGACTGAGCAGGCCGCTTGACCCGGGCAGCAGCCTCCGGCGGGCTTTGAGGGGCAGGGCGGACTTGGTTTTGAGGGGGACGCTGCTGATGCTTCCCCAGAAAAGTCACCACAATTTTGCCGGGCGTATTGCTGAGAATTTGGGGTTGCAGTTTTTGCCAACTGGTCAGGTTCAACTGAAACCCCGTCTCATCCCCGGATAGCATGATGGACTCAATTGCCGGAAGCCGGGTTTGAATCTGCTCAGCCAGAGAACGTTCCCGGGGTCCATTCAGTCGGGCCTCTCGGGAGGCAATGGTAATTTGGTAGCGCTCCTGAGGAATCGGACGCACCTCCAAGAGGGGATCAAACCCCGTCCCGCTGATAATGAAAGTGAGGTTCCCATTGGGAGCCAGCTGGATATCAATAACTTGGCTGGTGACATCCGCCCAAGCGGCGGCTAACAGGGCCCAGCACACACTGGACAGCAAACAGACCACTGGAATTTTAAGGGTTTGTCTCCTCCACTCACCCACCACGGATTGTCCTCAGGTTAGGTTTTCAACAGCTTAGGCTTTCAACTTCTGCATGTAAGCCCGAATGGTCTCCGCATTGCGGGCATTGGGGGATAGTTGCAGGTACTTCTCCAAATGTTGAACCGCTTTGGGGTTATCCCCCAGCTTGGAAAAAATCAGGCCCAGGTTGTAGTGAGCCTCAGCGAATCCGGGTCGTATCTGAATGGCTTCCAGATACTTGTTCCGGGCCTCCTCCAGCTTGTTTTCCGCATTGTAGAGGTTACCCAGGTTAAACAGAATTTCGCTATCCTTGGGGTTAATGCTCAGGGCCAGCTTGAAAATGGACTCCGCTTCAGCGGCATTGCCCAGCTTCTTGAGCGAAGTGGCGTAGTTGTTCAGCACACTGACCGGGATGGCTCGGGTAAAGGCCTGATTGGCGGCATCCGGCTGGTCGTTCAGCAGATAGATTTTACCCAGCTGGTTGTAGGCTTCCCGATCGCCGGGATTCCGCTGGATATAGCGGCGGAGTATGTCGATGGCCTCGGCGAACTGACGATCTTCGGCCAGCGCAATGCTGTAATCCACCACATATTTACTGTTGTCCTGATCCAGGAGTGTGGCCTTCTTCAGGCTATCCAGAGCCATGCTCATCTTTTTCTCACCCAGGGCCGTTTTTCCAGCCTGATAACTTTGTTCCGCTTCGGCGTTGGTGGGGGCAGACTTCCGGTTGCTGGCGCTGGCGCTACTCAGGCTCTCCCGCAGACTGCTGTTTTCCTGTTTCAGGCTGGCCACTTGCTGGGTCAGGCTTTGAATTTGCTTCTGCTGGCTCGGATTTGAGACTGTCTTGGCTGAACCCGATGAGGCTGTTGTCTTGCTATTGGCCGATTTCAAAGCCTGCTTGGCTTGAGTCGCCTCTTGTCGGACGGTTTCGTACTGGGTTTTCAGGCTGGACAACTCCGATTGCAAACTGGCCACTTGCGATTGCAGCTGATCGGCTTTTTCTGAGGCTTCCATGCCCTGGCTTTGGCTTGCTTTCAGGCGCTCCAGCTCACTTTGCAGAGATTGCTTCTCTTGGGTCAACTGGGCAATCAGTTGTCTATCGGCGTTTTTGCCCTTGCTGGCCGGCGCGCTCTTGCGCAGGGCGTCCAGCTCACTTTGCAGGGCCAGTTTCTCCTGGGTGAGCTGAGCGATCCGCTGTTGATCGCCCCCCCCGTTTTTACTGACGGCCGCACTTTTGCGTAAAGCGTCCAACTCACTTTGCATGGACAGCTTGTCTTGCCTCAACTGTTCAATAACCTGTTTATCAGCGCTACTGCCTTTACTCACGGCAGCATTTTTTCGCAAAGTATCAATTTCGGCTTGCAGTGTGGCGATTTGCTCTTTGGAGGAGGCGTTCAGCCCGCTTTTGACCTGATTGACCTGATTCTTCAGGAAAGCGATTTCCTTATTCTGCTGGTTAATCGTCTGAATCGACTCTCCCAAAGAGGTTTGTGCTGTGGTTAGCTGACTCCTGAGAGCCGCAAGGTCGGATTCTTTAATCGCTGGGACTTTGGCCGCCGACGCTTTACTTTGGCTTAATTCGGATTTCAAACGGTTATTCTCAGTCAAAAGACTTTGGTAACTTTGGCTCAGGCGCTCAACTTCCGCTTTATAGGTCTGGGCGCTGGTCGATTGACCACTTTGGGCGCTTAGTTTGCTTTTCAGCCCCTGATTTTCACTGACCAGTAACTCATAACGACGATTGAGTTCCGCCAGACTCTGTTTCATGGCCGATACGCTGGACTCATTGCTGGCGCTTAAAGCCGCCGTCAATCGACTATTGAGTGACTGATTCTCGGTTTTTAACCGGTTAATTTCGGAATCCTTGGCGTACAAAGCCGGATCAGGGCGTTGTTTTTCCGCAGAAAGGGTCATCAAACGGGTTTGCAGGTTGTTATTTTCAGCCCTGAGCCTTTCCAGGTCACTTTTTAACCGGGTTTGCTCTTCCCGACTGCTCTGCTGTTGGCTTTGCTGAGCACTGCTGTTTTGTTCGAGGGATGAAAGCCGGGTCTTGAGGTATTGGTTTTCCTGGGCCAGCAGATCATACTTCTGGTTCATGATGGCCAGGGTGCGGCGCAAGTCAACGTCGGTATATTCACTTTGAACAGGCTTCGGGGTCTCCGTCCAGCTTTTGGGCGTCAGCGACGGGCCGTAAGTGCTACGTGCCGTCCAGTTGGCGGACTCGTTGAATTCCAACTCAATTTGGGAACCCTGATTGCGAACCAGTCGAATCGTACCCGGCTCGCCTTCAATGTCAAACAAAATACGGACAATAGGGCGTCCGTTACCGGCATACTGATTCACGGTTACGTTTTTCAAGGCTGGCAACTGGCGAGACAACGTGTGCAGGAGCTGTACATCCCGTGGCAGCTCTGTTCCAATCTCTGCGTTGTCGATGTCAATAATAATGCGCTTGTGCCCGGCAATATTCAGGGTGTTCACAGTGGCTTTCACGTTTCCGGCGGAATTGATTTGGAAGTGTCGGGTAGCCGCGTCGTAGCGAATATCCTGAATCCTGCCATCCACAGCCCATACCGGACTGGCCAGACAGAGCAAGGCGAAACCGGTCAGGCCGATCAGGGATATTTGTCTGGAGAGTGACACCATACTGCTGTTCAACCTCGTGGGATCCTTAAAATTCATTAATAATGCCTTGGCTAATACCGTTTGTTATGCCGACTGTCCATTCATGCGCCGTTAGAATGCGTCCAGCGGATATTAGCCTGATGCCGCAGTCTTGATTCACGGTCTTGTTTCACGGACTTGATTCAAAATCCTACTTTCCAGATCAGATTTCACCTTACCGGTCTGGCGGACTTGTACCAGGACTGTTGTACAAACGGACTGAGCAGCGCCAGAAAGGGGGTTTATTAAGTTGGGGCGCAGCATTTGCGCTTTATAACCTGATCTAGTATACCATTTTTATTCGTATCGAATGATCTTGCTGGCAGCCCATATCACCCCCAGCAGGAAGTCATCTCGACTGAGACTATTGACTCATCAGTCCACTCATTTCACCGGCAGGGGCGCCGCCGAGTTGTTCGCGGTATCCGTGGGGGCCGTTTTAATGATTAACGAGTTACTGACCCCAATGGATCCGGCGGAAGGACGGTTGACCGTGCGCCCGTAAACCGACATTTGAGTGGAACTTCCCCCATCCAGGTTCATGGCGTTAACGGCGCCCAGTTTTTTCATCAGGTGGGCCAATTCATACAGGGTCATGCCAATGGAAACACCTTTTTGACGACCATCGACGGTAACCAGTAGCATTTTACCCTGGGCGGTCACCCCAACGGCACTCCGAGGCTCCCGGCTCCCCAAACTCCTGCTGGTAAAGTGTTGCGCCTGAAGATCCACATAGGGCGTTCCGTTCTTCACCAGCCAGGGCCCACCGCCCACGGCATGCTTCATGCCCGACCAGTCGGGGAGTGTGTAGACATTCAGACTGACCGGCACATAGGGACTCATACTGCTTAATGCCAGCATTTCCGGGCTCGCCGGGCCAGAAAGCACCATTCCGTCCTGGGGAATGGGCAGAGATTCGGTTTGGGAAACCGCGGCAACCCGATCCTGACGAATCAGTATCTGTAACCCATCCTGAGGGACGGGCGGGGCTTGCTTACCCCAACGGGTGGTGTACAAAACCGTCTGATTGCTCTTTACCCGAGGCTGATTAATGGTATGGATGGCCACCCGGCGGCGGTCGGGCAACAGCACCTCCCCGCCCAGCCGTACGCGATCCATGACGATCTGGTTGTTGGGCGTAATGGCCATCGCCACCCGATCGTAAATCGGCCCGGAAATGAGTTCCTGATTAATGATTAAGATTCCCAGAGGGATGCCCTTGTCCTGCTTGAAAAAAGAGCCATTGATTCCGGCAACGGCCTGATTACCCGCCACCATGGCCGCCACATTGGCTTTGGCTCCCATTCGATTGGAGGCCAAAGCCGGGGTAATATTCACAGCCGGGTTTTGCGGGTCAATTTCCAGTACATTGATTCGAACCGGCCCCGAGGGCAGTCGCTCCATCAATTGCTTGTGCTGGATGCCTGGGGCAATGTCTTTGGCAGGATGGCCGGACGACCCCAGAGAATGCGGAATACGCAGGGTTAACCGGCTTTGTTGCTGGGTCAACGTAACCGAACCCACCTGAGTACGCTTGACGAAAATCTGAAGACGTCCGTTACGGCTTTCAATAAATACCCCCTTCAGGTTGGGCTGGTTAAAAGTCCGGTTCAGCGGAAAGTCCCCCGGAATAACGCTCGCGTTGAAGCTGACGGTCATGGGCTTACCGGGATCATCCTGAATCACCAAGGCCTCAGGCGTTCGACTCAGCGTTAACACCAGCTCGGTTTGGGCCTTGGACTCCAGAAATTGTAACTTATGCAGCGTTGCTGCCACCGGAACCGGCGTGGGACGTTGAGCAGCCGCCTCTGTGGAGACCACCTGAATCAGGACAAACACACCCAAGAGCAGCTGGGTGCCTCGCCATAACAGCCAATCGAGACAATGGGCTTTTAAAATGAGTCCAGTCCTCCTGATTGCAGGCTTTCAGCATGATTGGAGTCTTGAATCAAACAACGGAATGGCAGGAACAGCATATCGAATCGCTGAATGGTCGTTTGGTGGCGTTCCAGTATATGGCGGCGACAAAACATCGCGCGGCAGCAAGTTAACAACGAAATCGACTGTCATCTAGGACAAACCAGTCGGGCCAAACTTTCACCCGATTGCTGGCTCAATGACAAATGACCAAAAAATGGATACTGATGTGCTTCTCATTCTCTATCATAATGCTTGGTACTGTTCATTTCAAGTCAACAAAGTCGAAAATCCTCTAGACTTTCGACTTTGCTGTTTATTTCACTGAGCCAAACCCCGTTAGGGCTGGTTTGCCCGGAAACTGGCCGGAAAGGAAGTTGGATAACTAACCTTGCACGGCTGCGCCCATCAAACCGGATTTGACCTGCTGAACGGCATTTTTAACGTCCTGGTTGGAATCTTTGGCCGCCTGATTGAGCAGTCCTTTGATCACCGGATCGTTGGGGCGATCGATGTAGCCCAGGGCAGTCACCGCTGCGGCTTTTACTGCCGGGTTTTCTTTCGGATTTTTCAGAATAGCGTGGATGGCTTCCAGACCTGGGAGGGCACGCGTTTCTACCTGGCTGTTCTGGGCCCGGTTGAGGTTCCCCAGGGCAAACAGGGCGGCCTGACGAATCAAGTTTCCGTCTTCCTGAGCCTGACCGGGGGGCAATTCATTGGTGGGGGCCAAAGCTTCCCGCTTGAGCAATTCGTAGGTCTCACGGTTGCCTTGCTGACGGGCGGCAAACTCCAGAATGGCTCCCAACTTCTGGTTGGCGGACGGCGGAGAGGCAATAATCATGTTCAGCTCTTCCGGGCGCATGGTTTGAAACTCACTGCCACCGGTCGGTTGAACAGGCTGCTGCATCATCATCTGCTGCTGCATGGCCGGATCCATACCCATGGGGGCCTGCGGCTGCTGCATTTGCTGCATCATCATCTGTTGCTGCATGGCCGGGTCCATACCCATGGGGGCCTGCGGTTGCTGCATCTGCTGCATCATCATCTGCTGCTGCAAGGCCGGATCCATACCCATGGGGGCCTGCGGCTGCTGAGACTGTTGCAGTTGTTGCTGTAACTGCTGAATTTGAGCTTGCTGCTGGGCCTGCTGCTGTTGCAGTTGCTGTTGGAATTGCTGTTGCTGTTGCTGCAACTGAGCCTGCTGCATCTGTTGCAATTGATTCAACTGTTCCTGGAATTGCTGAGCCGCCAAAGGATTCGCTTGGGGAACCGGGGAGGCTTGCTGCGGCAAAGGGGATGGCACAGTAGGTTGCGGCGATGCAGGGACTGGCGCTTGATTGTTGAGGTAAGCCTGGTTGTTCAGCTGGTTGGCCAGATTCAGGTAGTAATTCCGGGCTTGCTCTGCGTCATTTCTGGCGTTCAGGGCATTCAGGTATAACTGTTCCAGTTGCTCTCTGGGGGAGGCGGTGGGGTTTGGCGCGATCGGAGTCGAGTTTCTGCGCTGGAAGGTATCCGCGACAGGAGTCAGGCTGGGGTTAGCAGTTGGAGCGCTGGTGGGGACATCGCCAGCGTAGTTACTCAAGGGCGCGTTGATGTTCAGAACCAAGGCACCCGAAGTTCGAGACTGGGGTGGCTGGGCCGGAGGAACCGCCTGTTGGGGAAGGATTGTTGATATTGCCATATAGTAAATGCCCCTTTTAATCGCATTCGCATTTGGAACTAAACTAGTAAGATCGCTCAAGCCAGGGTGTTGCTATCCGCTTTTCCATTGTTAAGCCTTTGTTACAACAGTCGCTCTTTTACCGAATCGCCATCTGTTTTTTAAATCAATAGTCCAATAGGCTCTGGCCTTTACTTTAAGCCGGATGAACACAACAGACGAGCGGGGGTAAAGGAAGAAGCCCCTATCCTGTATGGGCATGACATATCATTAAAGTCAGAACATGCCAAGCGGGTTTCCTGTTCGCCGCCTGATTTGCAACTCTTAAAAAAAGCTTAAGACTCTTCGCTACAGGCTCAGTGTGTTGTTATAATGAGCGCCAAAAGGACTTTTCATTCTAACAAGTGTATGATGTGAACTGGTTTTGTTCGGCGAGCGTTTTGAAAAAGACTCTCAAAAGCGCTCCGCCAAAGGGCGAGGTAAGTGACAAAGCCCATCGGTGGCGGTCAATCGTCATCTCACCGCCCGAACCAGTCACCCGCCCATACAGCTTTGGTTAACCGATGTCCGTGTAGAAGGAATTGAGTATGTTTAACAAATCCTCCCGTCAGGAAACCCAGGAAGCAGAATCGCCTGAGGTTATGCCAGGGATATCGGATACTGATCAGCAAGAAACCTGCCGTCCAGGGGAATCTGCAACCGCTGAGAGCGTAAGCTCCTCGGATTTTACCGCTTTGCAGGAAAAATACCAGCAACTCCAAGATCAATTCACCCGACTGGCTGCGGATTTTGACAATTATCGCAAGCGCACCCGGGACGAGCAGGAATCCCTGGTTAAATATGGCGCTCAAAAAAGCATCATGGAACTGCTTCCCGTACTGGACAATCTGGAACGGGCCACCGGCAGCCTGAAAGAAGACTCTGATCCCAAACTGTTGTACAAGAGCTTTAGCATGATGCATCGCCAATTAATGGACGGATTGGACAACATCGGCGTCAAAAAGATTCCTGCCGTGGGTCAAGTGTTTGACCCCTTGCTGCACGAGGCGGTCAGCCAAACAGCAAGCGCCGAATTCCCGGAGGATAACATCATCCACGAAGTTCAAAGCGGTTACCAATTGCACGACAAGGTCATCCGTCCGGCGATGGTCATTGTCTCCACGGGCGCGCCCGAAGCGGCTGGCCCCGAGGTTGCCAAGCCAGCCGCCGCTGCCGAGGAACCCATTCAAAAACCCGTCAATCCCTTCGCCCAATCCTAGTGTTTTTGGCTAACAGGTCATCCTCTCCTGTATAATGCCAATACCTAGCGGGCCAGTGGACGCTATCCAGGGTCAGTGATTTTACTATTTTTTCCCTGAAGCCCTGACATGAAATCCTGAAACCGAATTCGAATATTGAAGCATTCAGAAAGTACCATCCATGAGCACAACCCGGCGTGATTATTACGAGATTCTTGGCCTTTCCAGAGGTGCTTCCGCCGAGGAAATCAAGAAGGCTTTCCGAAAAAAGGCCAAGGCCTGTCACCCAGACACCAACAAGAGTCCCGATGCGGAAGCTCAGTTCAAGGAATTGGGCGAGGCCTATGATGTACTTTCCGATGCCAACAAGCGGCAGGTTTACGATAACTACGGGCATGACGGCTTGAAAAGCGGTGGCTATCAGCCTCAGTGGGACTTTGCTGAAGGCTTCCCCGATTTGGGCGATATTTTCGCCTCTTTCTTTGGCGGGGGCGCCGGTTTTGGTGGACAACGCCGTCGTGGCGGGCCCCAGCAAGGGAATGACCTGCGGCTGGATTTGCAATTGGACTTTAACGATGCCGTGTTTGGCACCAAGCAGGAAATTACCTTTACGCACCTGGAAAATTGCGAACCCTGCCAGGGCAGCGGCTCAGCGGCTGGTTCCGGGCCAACGGTTTGTACCACTTGCGGGGGGCAAGGGCAGGTACGCCAGACTGCCCAGACCATTATCGGGCACTTTACCCAGATTGTAATTTGCCCCAATTGCCAAGGGAATGGTTCTATCATTGTGAATCCCTGCGGTCAGTGCAAAGGACAAGGTCGCACCGCCGTCGAAACCAAGCGCTCTATCGTAATCCCTCCCGGTGTGGATCAGGGAACCCGCCTGCGGGTAGCAGGAGAAGGGGATGCCGGAATCAAGGGCGGCCCCCCCGGAGACTTGTACGTTGTCCTGCAAATCAAGCCGCATCCTGAATTCAAACGGGACGGGTATCATGTCTACTCTCTGCAAGAAGTCCCTTACGCCATTATGGTGTTGGGTGGTGAAGTGCAAGTCAACACACTAGAGGGCAGTCACACCATCAAAGTCCCTGCGGGCACCCAAAATGGCCATATTTTCAACCTGAAAGCCTTGGGAGTCCCCCATTTGAACAACAGCAGCAAGCGGGGGGATCATTATGTCGAAGTGCAAGTGGAAATCCCCACGCAACTGAGCGGAGAAGAGAAGAAGTTGCTGCAAAAGCTGGGGGAACTCCAGCAAGAGCGTAATAAAAAAGGCCGTATACATCAGTCGGCCTCCATCGTGGGCAAACTCAAGGAAGCCTTTGCCGGCGGGGCCTGACCCGACCGCCCATCACAATGTATCAAGTATCTGTTTCTTGAAAATAACCCGCACCGAGCGTCGACTCAGGGCGGGTTATTGGGTTTAACTCGTCAGGACTGGACTAGATTTTGCCGTTCCAGTAGCCGCCATTGCGATCCACCAGGCCATCCCAACCAGACCAGAAACGGAAAGGGGGAAACAAGCCAATGACAGCGTGAGTGGCCACTTTTTGCCCCTTGTTGCTGTTAACGGCCTGACCAATACCCGGCCAAACCAGGAAGGACAAAACACCGGCAGCCACGGAGCGACCGGAGATTTTACCGCTTTTTGGCGGGTCGGTATTTTCAGCCAAAGAAGCAGGCATGGCTCCAACCAGCAAGCAAGACATGACAACGGTCACCAGACCTGTTTTAAGCAGGTTATTCATCAAAATACTCCTCGAACAATACCAATTCCAGTTGAAGACAACGCTGACGCTTTCCCCAACTGCCACTCTAACAGACTATATCACTCCATTATGATGGTGCATATTCGTCAAAAGATCAATGTGTTGTGCAAAAATCAGCCCGAAAATGACCCGTCTCTGGCCGGCAACGTCGGGCTTCGGTAAGGGCTTACTCAACCGGCAGATTAAAAGAACCGCCAAAGTCAATGGTCACTGTATCGCCGGGCTTGATGACCACGCTATCCCCTTTTCCCACGACGGCTACGGCTGCTTTACCCGTGGTAACCACAGTGCCGGCCAAGGCCCCACCCACTACCGTGGCCGGGACGGTGACAATGGTTCCCAGGCCTCCGGCAATTTGCTTCCCGGCGACCAGGCCCTGATTGGCAATATCTTCAAAGGTCTGTTTTCCTGACTCCACGCCTTTTTGCACTTTTTTACCAATGCCCGGATCAGTGTACAAGGCCCCTTGCTTATTGACCATGGTGTTCTCGGTGGACAGATTCAGCGTGAGCGGCAACAACTCTCCAGAGGGCACTACCACATGATCGAAACTCAGGAAAATGGCCCCACCCCGGCTAAAGAAGGAAGGACGCTTGACCTCCTGTATGCGCCCACGAACCGTGGTACCGGCAGGTAACACCACACGCCGGGTCGCTTGATCGCCCTTCACCGTGAAATCCTGGGTCAGATAGGCATGAAAGGGATCCCCGACGTTGCTGACACGAGAATCCATGGTGGTGTTGAAGGCAACGGTCAACATGGTTCCCGCAGGTATCTTCTGGCTGCCGCTTTCGATTTTCAGAACAGAGGAGGAGGAAGGGGTCAGGCTGGGTGGGGGGGCTGTCACCTGGGCCGCGGAGGGCGTTCCCCCCATAATAACCATCGAGAGGCAAAAGGGCAGCACTTGAGCGGTCAAGAAGACAGGTTTGAAAACACGGTTATTATTAAAGGATTGAACAGTCATCATAAAATACGTCCCTCTGCTTTTGCGCTGGGCAGGCTCTAACTCGATGGGTTCATTATAGCCGAAGCCTTTTTGGTTGACGAAGCGCTTTTTTATGGCAAGATTGGCTTGTTGTCCTCATTCTCAACCTCTTTTGCAAAAAGCAGTTTCAATGAGGTAGAGACGCCCCATCACGGCGTCTTGCAAGGTTTTTCATTTTTTCCTAATCCCCAAGCGTTTAACAGGAGACATTCATGGTCCAGGTTATGCATCAAACCGCTGAAAAAACCTCCACGGGCGTTATTACCCAGGTCATCGGCCCGGTTGTGGACGTTCAGTTCCCCGCGGGCGAACTGCCGGAAATCTACAACGCCTTGAGAATTGAAGACAAGGATGCCAACGGCAATCCCGTGGTGCTGGTAACCGAAGTACAGCAGTTGCTGGGCGACAATCGAGTGCGCTCCGTCGCCATGGACAGTAGTGAAGGTTTGATGCGCGGCATGAAAGTAATCAACACCGGCGCGCCGATTAGTGTACCGGTCGGAGATGTGACTTTGGGCCGTATTCTCAATGTTTTGGGCGAGCCCGTGGATGAGGCAGGCCCGGTGGAAGCGGCTGTCAATTGGCCCATCCATCGTCAAGCGCCTACACTGACCCAACGTAGCACGGAAGTTGAAATTTTTGAGACCGGCATCAAGGTTGTAGACTTGCTGGCCCCCTACTCCAAGGGTGGTAAAGTGGGTCTATTCGGTGGTGCTGGTGTGGGTAAAACCGTTATCATCCAGGAGCTGATTAACAACATCGCCCAACAACACGGTGGGGTGTCTGTATTTGGTGGCGTGGGCGAACGGACTCGCGAAGGAAATGACCTGTACCACGAGTTTAAGGACGCAGGCGTTTTAAACAAGGTTGCCCTGGTCTACGGCCAGATGAACGAGCCTCCAGGAGCCCGTCTACGGGTAGCCCTGTCCGCTTTGACCGTGGCTGAATACTTCCGGGATGTGGCCAAACAGGACGTACTGCTGTTTGTGGATAACATTTTCCGCTTCACCCAGGCTGGTTCCGAAGTATCCGCCCTGTTGGGTCGGATGCCCAGCGCTGTAGGGTACCAGCCCACCTTGGCCACCGAGATGGGTGAACTGCAAGAGCGGATTACTTCCACCAAGGACGGTTCTATCACCTCCATCCAGGCCGTTTACGTGCCTGCCGATGACTTGACCGACCCCGCTCCGGCCACCACCTTCGGTCACTTAGACGCCACCACGGTACTGTCCCGTCAAATCGCCGAGCTGGGCATTTACCCCGCCGTAGACCCGCTGGCCTCCACCAGCCGGGCTCTGGATCCGCTGATTGTGGGCGAAGAGCATTACAAGGTTGCCCGGGGCGTTCAGGCCACCTTGCAACGTTACAAGGAATTGCAGGACATCATCGCCATTCTGGGTATGGACGAGCTGTCGGATGACGATAAGCTGACCGTGTCTCGGGCCCGCAAGATTCAGCGCTTCCTGAGCCAGCCCTTCTTCGTGGCTGAGGTGTTTACCGGCAGCCCTGGCAAGTACGTCAAGCTGGAAGACACCATCCGCGGCTTCAAGGAACTTTTGGACGGTCAGCACGATGATCTGCCCGAGCAAGCGTTCTACATGGTCGGCAGCATTGAAGAGGCCCGCGAAAAAGCGGCCAAACTGAAAGGTTAGGCCAGGAGTTTTGACGATGTTATTGAAAATCGTGACGCCTGAGCGGGTCGTGGTGGAAACCGAAGTCGAGGCGTTTGTCGGCAAGACCGTCGATGGCATGATTGGTATCCAGTCCCGGCATATTCCGCTGGTCACCCCACTGACCGTGGGTATTATGAGCTACACCCAAAATGGCCAGAAATATCCGCTGGCCGTCATGGGCGGTATGCTTAGTACCGATGGCAAGCAAGTGACCGTGTTAACGGATGCCGCTGAACTGAGTCTTGAGATTGACTCGGTTCGGGCCAATCGAGCCAAGGAAAGAGCGGAAGCGGCGCTAAAACAGTCAACCGACCGACGCGAGATTGCCCAAGCGCAAGAATCGCTGGCTCGTGCGCTGACCCGCCTTAAACTGGTCAACGGCAAACGCTAGAAACAAATAGCGTTCAGTTTCAAAAGGAAGCGGTGATGGACAAGCGCCGCTTCCTTTTTTGTCGCTTGAACCTTTTGTTTTTTCAGGTAAAATACACAACAAATATATCCTTACAATGCTTACGGGTTTCACTGTACAACCAACACCATAGACAGTGCTTATTGTAGAGGAGAGGGGTTGAGGGTTTTGTTGAGATTACCGACTTGGGCGCTGCCTGTCAGTCAGCCTGCACCATCCATGAATTTTCACAAAGAACGTCAAACGGCCCGACAGTTCAAAAGCGTGGCCAGTCCTTTTGTGGGAGCCCCCCCTGAGGATCAGTTCAGGCCAGCCCCGGAACGTATGATGCCAGTACCACGGCTGAGACCACACAATAGTGCCGGTTTACCGCCCTTGCACAACCGCAAGGCCGAGCATTATTTTATGTTTTTTCCTTCTTTATACCGGCGGGAGTGGAATCGGGCCTGTCCAGCGCCTCGGCCCGAACTAGAGGAGCCGCCTTTTGAAACCGTAATCATTAACAACCCCAGAAAGCTGGAGATAGCCCAAAAGCTCTCAGACTGGACACTGAGGCAGATGAAGGAAGCCAAGGCCGATATCGCGGTCATTGCCCGGGGCGGAAGTCATATTTCCAAAACGCAGGATCGCACCTGGATGGAGCATAGCGGTATCCTGATTTACAACCGCAAGCGGGGCGAATGGGAAATCTACAATTTGCTCAACGATTTTTGCGATCAGGCTCCCCGGTGCGATATTTGGCGGAATAAGCCCCTGAATTTCTTTTATACCCAGCCGAACCACGACGAGAACGCCATGCTGCTCATCCCGGACAAGGCCTTGCGGAAAAAACTGCGGCGAGGCATCGAAAGTGGAGCCTACAAAAAATTGCAGTTTACCAAAGACTACAATGTCATCACCCGCTTTGACGGAGATAAAAGTCTCAATTGCAACAAGTGGGTGCTGATGAACCTGGTGGCCGCCCAATCGGATGATTACGAACCCCAGACCGTACTGGCGGAAATCGGCAAAACATTTAAACCGGGACGGGTGCTGGTGTGCCCCATCATTCGCCCCTTGGCCAAACAACATCCTACCGTACTCCAGTCGGAGGCCCCCTTGACCGGGCCGTTGAACACGGTCACCGCCGAGAGCCTGTACCGTTCTGATTTTTTTGAAAAAAAACTGTTTTACGATGAAAGCACGGCCAGCCGCCTGGGCTTACTGGACAAAATTACCGAAACGGTATTCCAGAGTCGAGATTAGCAGGCTCTGGTAGCGGGCTTTAGTAGCCAACTTTCTCATTGACCATCACGTCTTCGGCGGAATGGGCGTGCGGGAAAAACTTGCGGTGAATGGCCCGAACGGCATCATGGCCCTGGGCTTTATCGACCAGGCAACTGATTTTAATCTCGGAGGTGGAGATCATCTTGATGTTGATGCCGCTATCGGACAGCGCTTCAAACATTTCGGCGGCGATACCGGGACGATCAATCATCCCGGCGCCCACAATGCTGACCTTGGCGATTTCAGTGTCGCTGGTGATGTTATCCGCCCCAATTTTTTGCTGAACGGCCTTTAAGACACGCAGCGCATCGTGGGCATCGGTGCTGTTGATGGTGAAGGCAATGTCGTTGGTGCCTTCCCGTTTGCCCAGAGACTGGATGATCATATCCACGCTGATGTTTTCGTTGGCCAAACTGCCGAAAATCTCGGCGGCCACACCGGGTTGATCCGGACAACCCACCACGGCAAACCGGCTTTGGCTGTTGTCACAGGCGATGCCGGTCACGGCGTTACCTCGGTCGGAGCTGACTTCTCCAATCATCATGGTTCCAGAATCCTCTAGGTAAAACGTACTGCGTTTGCATAACTTGATGTTTCCCTGACGGGCCAGTTCCACCGCCCGAGGGTGAAGCACCTGAGCCCCCACCCGGGCCAGTTCCATCATTTCGATGTAGGAAATCTGATCGATCTTGATGGCCTCAGGCACCACCCGCGGATCCGTTGAGTACACGCCCCGCACGTCGGTGTAAATATCGCAGCGTTCGGCATTCAGGGCTCCAGTTAAGGCCACCGCAGAGGTATCCGAGCCGCCCCGGCCCAGGGTGGTGAAATCGCCCTTGCTGTTGATTCCCTGAAAGCCGGTGACCAGGACAATATAGCCCTGATTGAGGTGATTGAGCATGTTTTCGGTCTTGATTTCCAGGATGCGGGCCCGGTTGTGCAAATCCTCGGTGTGGATACCGGCCTGAGCCCCATTCATGCTAACCGCTTGATAGCCCATGGTTTGAATGGCCATAGCCACCGCCGCCACAGAGACCATTTCCCCGGTAGCCAGCAAAGCGTCATACTCTCGTCCGCCCGGATTTTCAGACAGCTGGCCCGCCAGCTCCACCAAATCATCCGTGGAATCCCCCATGGCGGAAATAACGGCCACCGTGCGGTACCCCTTCTCGTAGGTGTCCACGATAATGCGGGCCACCTTTTTGATTTTCTCGGCATCCGCTACGGAACTGCCGCCAAACTTCTGGACGATGATGGGGGAATCGCTGTTGGGGGACACAAGGGCGCTCCTTCAAACCGAAATGAAAGGGGATAGCGTGAGGGGGTAAAAGTCTAGAGTTCAGACCAATGCTTCAATTAAACCCGAACCAACGGGTTAATTGCGAGCAAAAGGACTTTGAACCTGTTCTGACAACAGCGTTCAAATCACCGATACTGGGCAATACAATAACAGGCCTGCCCGCAGCGGGCAAGGCCAATTCAGAAGACTGTTCTTTGCCAGATTGGGGCCTGACTGGCATAATACAGAAAGGTGACGCTTCCAGCCTCACCGAATGAAATTGCGTTGTGTGGAGTGCGTTTGATGGTTAAGGTCGCCAAGGCGTTTAAAGCCGACACGGTGCATATGGGCCGCCTGGAAAAGGGGGCCGACATCATTCAGTCCCTGGAGCGATTTTGCCAGGACAACCAGATTCAGGCCGGTTGGGTCAACGTGATTGGCGCTCTGGAGAAAGGCACCATCAGCTACTACGACCAGCGGACTCATACCTATCATCATCAACCGCTGAGTGGGGAGTATGAAATTGTCAGTTGCAGCGGCAATATTTCCCTGAAAGACGGGAAACCCTTCGCCCATCTGCATATTGTCCTGTCCGACACTGATTACCAAACCGTGGGTGGTCACTTGTGGCCAGGAACCACGGCTATTTTCGCCGCGGAGTTTGTGCTGTTTGCCTTCCAGGGTCACTCAGAAAGCGATCTTTTAGAACGCTGCCCGGATGCGCAAACCGGGCTGGCCCTGTGGTAAATCCCTGCTGAGAAAAGAGGACAACGCTGTCAAACGTTGTCAAAGGCTATCAGGGGCAACGCAGGGGCCAATCAAGAGGGGCGTTTGCGAATCAGCCACAAGATGAGCATAAAGCCAATGCCGGTTAACAAGCCACCCAGATGGGCCCAAAAGTTGATGGTGGCGCTTTCCGTAACGCTCCAGACCACGAAGATCACGCTTAAAATAAAAGCCCCCCGTAACTCTTTCCAGAACGCCTGTTTGTTAGTTTGCAAGCGGGCCAGTAAGGTCAGGGTCAAATAAGCGCCCACCAATCCAAAGTCAATGGCGGAAGCCCCAAAGGTCAAGCCCTTGGGCAGCATGATACTGGACAGCCATAAGCCCCCCACCGCCGAGCCCAAATACAGGCTGAACAACAAGGGCGCCCCCAGCAACGGCTCCAGCAGATTCCCGAAAATCAACAGCCCGGCGATGTTATTGAACCAGTGCATGGGGTTGGCATGCAACAGGGTGGCTGTGATGTAGCGCCACCATTCTCCCTGATGCACAAACGGCGGGTAAAATCCGCCCAGGACAATAAAGCCGTCCGCCGGTTTTTGAAAACCGCTGGGGAAACTGCTCAGGGCGTAAATCAAACTCAACAGCAGCACAAAGCCCAGGGTCAAAGGGCAGCGCCGCCAAAAAGGTCGTACCGGAGGGTTCAAATCCTCATTCACGGGGTCAGGTTGGATTGGTTCTTGGGTCATGGGCTGGGCTCAGTCGGCAGGGTCGCAATCTTTCCGAAAGGGGTTCAAGGGGGCATAGGTTCCTGATGCCTTATTACCCTAGCACAATGGCAAGCGGGCGGGACGGATCGCAGGCACTTGGTTCCATCTCTTGTCCTCGTTATAATGTGCCAATTACGGCACTAGATAGTATGAGGCATTTCCCCTATGGTCACTCAAGCTCCCGTTCAGTACGAAACCGTAATCGGTCTGGAAGTTCACGTCCAGCTCAAGACCGATTCCAAGCTGTTTGACCCCAGCCCCAATGCCTTTGGCGATGAGCCCAACGTGAACATCAACACCCCGTGCCTGGGTTTGCCCGGGGCCTTACCGGTTTTGAACCAACGGGCCGTAGAGTACGCCATCCGTTTGGGCTTGGCCCTGAACTGCCAAATCGCCGAAGTGACCAAATTCGATCGCAAGCAGTACTTCTACCCGGATTTGCCCAAGGGCTACCAGATTTCCCAATACGATTACCCCATTTGTGAGCATGGTTCCATCACCTTGTCCAACGGTCGGCATGTGCGCATTTTGCGGGCCCACTTGGAAGAAGACGCCGGGAAGCTGGTGCATGCCGGCGCGGTGGGCTTGGCGGGCTCCGATTACAGTCTGGTGGATCTCAACCGGGCCGGTTCTCCGCTGGTGGAAATCGTGTCTGAGCCGGATATCCGCTCCGCCGAAGAGGCCCGGGAATACATGCAACAGATTCGCAACATCGTGCGTTATCTGGATGTCTGCGACGGCAACCTGGAAGAGGGTTCCATGCGCTGCGACGCCAACGTCAGCATTCGCCGGGTGGGCAGCACTGAATACGGCACCAAGACCGAAATCAAGAACATGAACAGCTTCCGCTCGGTGCAACGGGCCATTGAATCTGAAGTGGCCCGGCAAATCGAAATTGTGGAATCGGGCGGTAAAATCACCCAGGAGTCCCGCCTGTGGGATGAGGCCACCCAAACCACCAAGACCATGCGCAGCAAGGAAGAGGCCCACGACTACCGTTACTTCCCAGACCCGGACTTGCGCCCCCTGGCCATTCCCAGAGAACAAGTGGAGCACCTGCGCCAAACCCTGCCGGAATTGCCCCATCAGCGTTACGATCGCCTGATTACCGGCTTTGGCCTGAGTGAGTATGACGCCGGGGTGATGGTGGAATTCAAGGAAATGGGCGACTTTTTTGAATTGGCCGTGGAGCATACTGACAATTACAAGGCCGTTTCCAACTGGATTCAGGGCGATATTACCGCTTACCTGAAGAATAACAAGGTATCCATTTTTGAGACCAAGCTCAGCCCCAAAGCCCTGGCGGAATTGGTGCATCTGGTGGACAAAAACACCATCAGCTCCGCCATGGCCAAAAAATTGATACCGGAATTGCTGGAACACGGCGGCGAACCGGAAAAGCTGGTGCAGGAAAAGGGCATGGCCCAAATTTCCGATGCGGGCGCCTTGCGGGAGCTGATCCAGAAGGTAATTGACGCCAACCCGGCCAACGTGGAAGCCTACCGGGGCGGCAAGGATAAGCTGTTCGGTTTCTTTGTGGGCCAGGTCATGAAAGAGAGCAAGGGTTCGGCCAACCCGGAGCTGGTGAACCAATTGCTAAAAGAAATGCTGGCTTAAAGCAAAGCCCAATCACTGTCACGTTTTTTTGGGAGCGTTCAAATCATGACGCAGAAATTGACCATTCGGGATATTCAAAACTGGCAAGGCAAACGGGCCTTGGTGCGTGAGGACTTCAACGTGCCGCTGGATAACCAATTACACATCACCGATGACACCCGCATTCGGGAAGCCCTGCCCACCTTGCAGCATTTAAGCGGTCAAGGGGCCAAGGTCATCATTATGAGCCATCTGGGGCGCCCCAAAGGAAAACCCTCCCCGGAATTTTCTCTGGCTCCGGTAGCCAAGCGCCTGCAAGAACTGCTTCCCAGCACCCAGGTTCACTTTGATGCAAACCCTTTGTCTGAGAACATTCAAGCCAAAATCGCCCAAATGGGCAACGGGGAAATCCTGTTACTGGAAAACATTCGCTTTGAGCCGGGCGAGGAGAAAAACGACCCGGAACTGTCCAAGCGCCTGGCCGCTTTGGGCGATGTCTACGTCAACGATGCCTTTGGCACCGCTCACCGGGCCCATGCCTCCACGGAAGGAGTGGCCCATTACCTACAACCCAAAGTGGCCGGTTTACTCATGGCCAAGGAAATAGAAGCCCTGTCCACCGTGCTGAATAGCCCTGAGCCGCTGACCGCCATTATTGGGGGCAGTAAAATTTCCACCAAAATTACGGTACTGGAGAACTTGCTAGACAAGGTACAGCACCTGGTTATCGGGGGCGGCATGCTGTTTACCTTCCTCAAGGCCCAAGGCAAAGCGGTAGGGAACTCCCTGGTGGAAGAAGAGTACGTGGAAACGGCTCGCCAATTATTGGCAAAAGGGGCATCCAAGCTGGTTCTGGCCACCGATGTGGTCATTGCCGATGCCTTTAAGGCCGATGCCGCCCATAAAACCGTTTCGGTGGACGCCATCCCGGATGGCTGGATGGGGCTGGATATTGGGCCGGACTCCGTGGCCCACTTGCAAGCCATTCTCAAGCAAAGTCCGCTGGTCTTGTGGAATGGCCCGTTGGGCGTGTTTGAGTTTCCCGCCTTTGCCAACGGCACCCGTCAAATCGCTGATACCCTGGCCCAACTGACCGAGCAAGGGGTTTCCCGCACCGTGCTGGGCGGTGGAGACACCGTAGCGGCCATTGAGCAATTCGGCATTGATCCCAAGCGCTATTCGCACGTCAGTACCGGCGGCGGGGCAAGCCTGGAGTTCCTGGAAGGGAAAGTCCTGCCCGGAATTGCCGCCCTGGATAACGCCTCCGTCCCGGTGGCCTGAGTCATTTTGGAATGATGGACAGGTCTGAGTTTCACCACTCAGGCCTGTCTGCTGTTTCGTGTCGGGCAGGCGCCCCACTGGCAAGGGCTTCTATTCAGGCTTGATTTTTAGCCTCATTCGGCCTATGCTTTCCATTAATTAAGGCGGCATGGCCAAGTGGTAAGGCAGGAGTCTGCAAAACTCTCACCCCCAGTTCGAATCTGGGTGCCGCCTCCAAAAGTTTCTAAAAAGGGCTTCGGCCCTTTTTTGCGTTTTAGCGCCTGTTCAACCCGGTTTGCCAGTATTGGGGCATGACAACTGGTTTGGAATTCCAGAGGACAGCACCCCGCAACCAACCCAAAATCAGGTGAGGCTCCCTTCACAATACGTTTGTTACTGTTTGAGTACAGCGATTTAAAAAACGCAGGCTGGCCAGTATGCGCAAAGGAGTGGTTGCACTATCGCAAAGCGAGCACAAGGTTCCACTCCCCTCGTTCGTTATTGGGTTTAAACGCTCTAGACATCCGGCAGGGTAAAGGCCTTGCTTTGCGCAGCGACAACATGCCGCTGACTGATGGGAAGATGCACAATAAAAGTGGAACCCTCACCCGGTTTACTGCGGGCGGTCACGGTCCCAAAGTGGCATTCCACGACCCGTTGGACGATATTCAGGCCAATCCCCGTGCCCTCAAAGGAAGAAACGCCATGGAGACGTTCAAAGACCTTGAAAATACGATCCAGATAAATTTCGTCGAACCCGATGCCGTTATCGCTCACCAGGATTTCACACCAGTTGTTATCCAGTTCATGGACGGAAATGCTGACCATGGGGAGACTATCTGGCTTGTGAAATTTGACGGCGTTTTCAATCAGATTCAGGAATAACTGATGAAGCTGCATGGGATCACAATCAATGACCATGGTATCTCCAATGTGAACGGTGGCTTTGCAGCTTTTAATGTAAGGCTCCAAATCCCGAATGGCGCTCATAATGACATCCCTCAGGTTGTTCGGGGAAAATTGCAGCGTCTTGCGGGTTACCTTGGATAACTGCAATAAATCATCAATCAACAACTGCATCTTATGAACCGACTTTTGGATTCTTTCCAGATAATCCTGATTTTCCGCCGAGAGTTGTTGATGGGCATTGGTCATTAAAAAATTACTAAATTGACTCACCTTTCTCAACGGGGCCTGCAAGTCGTGAGAGGCAATAATGGCAAATTGCTCCAAATCCTGATTGCTCTGGATCAAGGCCTGGGTTTTGGCCTCGACCTGAGACTCAAGTTCTTTATTCCGCTCCCGCAACTCCTCGGTTTTCAACAGCAGCAATCGGGAGATAATATCGCGGATTTCTGTGGCGGCTAATATCTCGTAAGCGGTCCAGGGTTCGGCTTTTAATTTCACGGTTTCTTTCCACAGGGCAAAGGAGGCCCGAGGCGTCAAAACCTCGCCCGGCTTCAGAGCGTTTTTACCCTCCGTCGGATCTCCTGCCCAGCTTACCGTGTGGATTTTTTCGGGCCGAAACCAAAGCACGTAGTTCCCAGGCTCCGGTAATAGTGAAATGGCTAGCATGCCAGAGGCAACCCTGCGGTAATCCTGGGCGGGCGGGTAGGCTGTGGCCAGTTCGTCAGTGCTATACAGAGCGTCTGTCATATTGACCTGGAGCCAATTAATCAGGGCTTTAATCTGTTCATGCGTGGGGGTAGAGCCGATGGTGTGAATGTTGACTTCGCCGTATTCTTTGGTAGTTTCGCAAATTACCGCCCCACTGGCCTGGATAAAATCGCCAATATTGGGATTAAAGTTAATCAGGGCTTCCACCAGCGTCTCCGAACGAGCCATGAATTCAATGAAATGACTTTTCATGGACTGAAGTTCCAGCTGATATAAATACTCCTTGCGTTGCAGGCGCAAACTGCATTCCATTGAAATGAAACGGGCCAGAACAATCAAAGTCGTTCGAACTTCATAAGAAATATAAATCGGACTGTAGTGATGGCAGGCAATCAGCCCCCACAGGGAATTATCAATGATAATGGAAATGGTCAGCGTGCCCGACACGCCCATATTTTGCAGATATTTGACATGAACGGGAGATACGCTTCTCAGGTCAGAAAAACTCAAATCCGGCAAATCGTTGGTTACAGGGTTGACGAGCGGAACAATGGGAACGGGCTCATAGTTGATGTCAGGAATCACCCGGAGGGTGTTGAGCAGGTAAAGCTCACGGGCCTGCCTGGGAATATCGGTGGCGGGATAGTGAAGGCCTAAATAAGATTCCAGATGGGCCTCCTTGACTTCCGCGATCACGGAGCCATGGCCACCGGGTTCGAATTCATAGACCATAACCCGATCAAAGCCGGTGATTCGCTTGATATCGTGGATAATGGCATCCCAGAACGCTTGAGCGTCCTGCAGCGCCCGGCTTGTGGAGAGCATATCCTTCAACTGGCACATCAGCTCCTCGGGGCTAGACCGTGCCGTCGGCTGGACGGTTTCCAGTTCCACGATTAATAGCCCCTTGTAACGGTGGGCAAACACATTCAGAGACTTCGTTGGCGTACCTGGGAACTGATACTGAAATAAAAAGATGTTATTCCCCTCCAGAAGGGCCTTACGGCTTAAAGCGGTCTGGAGTGTGAGCGATTGTTCCTCGCTGAAGAGCGCCAGAAGGGAACGGTTCAACACCTCGCTGGGCTCAATGCCTAAATACCGGGCTGTGTTGGCACTGACCTGTACCACTGTCCAGTCGGGTTCTGTACAAACCAGCAGCACCCCATGCGGTTGAATACTACCCGGTGTGTGAATGGGTTCCTTGTCACACTCGCTCAATAAATCGTCAACCTGTTTATCAATGTTCCGGCACCATGATGGCTGGAGCATGGCAGTTCCCCCTAGCGAAAAGCAATCGTTGCGAGCAATCCTACAGTGTCATGTCGGACAGTTTAAATCAAATGGTTGAAAAGTAATAGCACATCCACGGGTAAATTCAGGGAAAGTGTTTTTTTGAAGTGAACATTATATACTCAACGCTAGCTCTGAGTGTGATAAGAATCCGTTGTGTAAAATATGCATTCAGACCAAAACCAATGCAACATACCAAGGCGTGTAACGCTTTACACTCACAAAATAAAGTTGCGCTGACGAACGTTTAGACTGGACGGATTTTTTACAGGGGACTATGCTGAAACGCGCTGATTCATTCCGGCTATTGAGTAAACGGCTCTGTTTATGGAGCCTGTGCGGCTTGAGCAGACCACGCCCGGGTGGAATCTGGCGCCCGGTCATCCGGCTGGTGGCGATGACTCTGTGGCTCGCATTACTATGCGTAACCGCAGGGGTTCATGCCGCGGACACCCTGACTTTAGAAAAGGCGTTTCAGGAAGCGCTAGTTAATAACCCGGCACTGCAAGCCAAAAAGGCTGAACTCCTGGTCAAGGAGGCTGAAATCGTGACCGCCTCAGCCCGTCTCAATCCGGCCATTATCAGCGATAACGGGGTGGCCGAAAAAACATATCGTCTGGGCGTTGAGCAAACCATCCGACTGGGGGGAAAGCGCCATAAACAGATCGAACTGTCCAAAGCGAGGCGGGATGTTCTGCTGGCCGAAATTCAAAACAGTGTGCAAAACCTGCGACGTGAAGTTCGCCACGCCTATACGCATCTATACGACGCCCAACAAAGGCTGGAGACCGCAGAGGATATCGCTGGCACCAATCAAAGGCTGATGATCGTGGCCCAAAAGCGTGAAGAGTCCGGCGATGTTGCGAGTCTGGATGTTCAATATGCCAAACTGGCATTTTTAAAGGCCAAAAATGATGCCTATATGGCGTTTGGGGAGGTTGCGTCAGCCAGAACCGTTTTGAATGCCCTACTAGGAAAACCGTTGGCCACCATTTGGGACTTGACGCCCCCAACGATCATCCACCCGGAAACCGGTCAAACGGTGATAACCGACAAACTGGATGAACTCATCCTGCAAGGAGAAGTGACCATCCAGCAGGCTACCCTGGAACACCTGGTGAAACTGGCTTTGGAAAACCGCTCAGAGCTTCAGCAAAATCTCAGGGAACTGACTGTTACGGATCGCCAGTTGGCCCTGGCCAAAGCCAACCGGCTGCCCGATGTCTCGTTGACCGTTGGCCCCGACTTGGTAGCAGAGCCAGGGCAGCGCCAGATCAATGTTTTCGCCATCGCCAATGTACCGGTTCCTGTATTCAATAGACAACAGGGGCCCATCCAAGAGGCTTTGGCTCAAAAAACGCAACTGAAAGCCCAGCAGTTGGCCCTGAAAAATAACATCATTCTGGAGGTGACCAACGCCTATTACCAATTTACGGTGAATCGTCAAAGAATTCGGCAGTATGAAAAAGAGTTGTTACCCACTGCCGAACGGGTGTTGATTTTATCACGGCAAAGTTTTGAAGTGGGCAAATCGGGAATTTACCTCCCTCTGGCCGCTCAGGAGTCGTATATGAAAACACGGGTGGAGTATCTGGAGGCCCTGGATGAATTTCAAGACTCTATCAGTAACCTGGAACGTGCCGTCGGAAAGCCACTTTAGGAATTCTTTAGGCATTCTTGGGTAAAGAGCATAAATTCGTATTGAGATTCCGATGCCACCTGATGTTAAACGGGTAAGACCACCAACCGATTACCTGGGATAGACAACCTGGGAATTGAAGTGCTGGGTTTTGCGCTTAGTATATCGGCAATGAGTTAATGGAGAGGGTTTTATCATGAGTCGAATTGATTACACACCTAAAACTATCAATCTTTTGAGCGCTGTTTTAACGATACTCCTTGGGGCAAGCATTCTGTCCGGTTGCACTGAGATCAATCGTCCTGTCAATAAATCCATGGAACCTCCGTCAACGGGCAAGGCCTTGGTCAGGGAAGAAAATGCGCCTGCCAAAGAAACTTACAGTTCCCAAAACACTACCGAATTCATGAAGCAGTGCCGGGAGATGATGAAACAATCCTTGAATAATCCCTTGAATAGCCCCAACTTCGCTTACGATAAGCAGTACATTGATACCATGATCCAGCACCATCAGGGAGCCATCCAAATGGCGCAAGACGCCAGGCAAAAAGCACAGCATACAGAGGTCAGGCAACTGGCTGAAAATATCATCGAAACCGAACAAAAAGAAATACAAAAACTGAAAGACTGGCGGCAGAAATGGTATGGAACCGAGCCCCCAAAAAGCGTCCAGCGATAAGCATTTAAACAGGAAATATTTGAACAGGTCTAAAAGAGCTGTCTCTGCGGGGGCAGCTCTTTGGGTTTCCCTGGAATCAGTTGAGACCAGTGGGAATCAGGCATGCTGTGGCAAGCGCGATCAAATTTCATCGGGTTGAGGTTTTTATTCTATTGAAACGCATTTTAAACGCAAACTACAGCCTGTTACAAACTTTCTAAGCAAGAGACCATTCAGACATCTCATTGCACGCCGCTTTAGCAAGACTTTAGAGCGCGAGAAAGAAAGGCAAAAGAAAGAGAGAGAGAGAGAGAGAGAGAGAGAGAGAGAGAGTTGCGCATGCTTCCTATTCAACCGCTTCCTTTATTTATGAGTAACCGCTTTTTGACGGGCATGCGTCCTCCCGTCCAGTCTCCTCCCGTGACGACCCGGAGTTCTCAAACGGATAGCGTTAGTAGTCTTAGCGATTTTTATGATGTCCCCTTTATGGGCAGTAATCTTTCTGAATTCTTGAGTTTTTTACTCCAAAGGTTCAGCAATCGTTCTTACAATGCTCCAGGCAGTGCCCCTGGCAGTACTCCTAATCCGCCCGCGTCTCCCGCAGGCCCCCCGCCCCCCCAGGGCAGCTCTGGCTCAATCCCGTTGAGTCCACAAGGCCCGCCTTCCGGTGGAAACCCACCCCTTGGCGCAGCCGCGCAGGCAGAGGAAGATGAAAGTTCTGCACCAGGGCCAAGCGCCAGCGGTAACAACAGAAGACCTGTTCAAGCGAATCCCACGGCGACGGAAGCCCCCTCTGGTCAGCCTGCGCCCGGCGCAACAGGGCCAGCAGCGGCAGCTCGTGGCAGCAGCGTACCCAGCCGCAGCGGCGAGCCGGATCTGGATCGTTGGGACGCGCAAATTCAAGCGGCCGCCGAGTCAACCGGCCTTCCACCCAACTATATTAAAGGCACCATTTGGGCAGAGTCCAGAGGCAAGCCAGAGACAGAAACGGTGAACGGAGGTAACGGCCATATTGACAAAGGTCTGATGCAAATCAGCGATCACACCTATGGACTTGTCATGAAAAGCCAACCCAATGCACCCCGAGGATTAAGAGCGGATAATCCGAATGACAACATTATGATGGGTGCCTGGGAACTCAAAGACAAAGCGGAAAAAGCAGGCGGCGACCTTTTTGAAACCTCCAAAGCCTATGTGGGCACGGGAGACGCCCATGAAGAGGAATACGCAACCTGGGTGCAAACTTACACGAGAGAACTGGATGAGGGCAAAAAGCTCAGCAATTTTTAAGCGCAGCCTGAATCAACCCGCTTTAGCCCGAACGCCTTAGAAGGGTAAGCCACAGAACAAAGCAGCTTATGCCAGGCGCTTACACGGATGACGCCCGCAGAGGTCGACCGTGAACGCCTGGACTGAGCGCTGTTCGGACAAGCGCCTGAAACCGGACTAAAAACGAACGACGCAAAACGCCTTACTCTCCTTCTTCTGAAAAGATTTTCGTGGCCTCCTCTGGGCGGTCAACCGGCGTGAACGGATCCGAATGTCCCAGAAAAATATTGTGACCGCTTGGATTTCGGGTGATGGAGCGTGAAGCGGGAATCGCCTCTTCCAACGGGCGTTTTGTATTGATACGATGCAGGATGGACAATCCTCTCAACACCACTTCCTCTGTTTGTTGCGGCAGGAAGGGATCATCCCATTGCCCGGTAAAAATATTCAGACGCCCGGATTGAACCGGCGAAGTGGGGAAGCTGCCCTGCTCAGACGCAGCGATGGAAGATTCTGGCTCGTTCGTTTGGTCAGGCTGGAAAAAATCTCCCTGCTCCACCAGTTCCGACTCCGCAGGCAGTTGTAAATCATGAGCTAAGCGCTGTTGTGAGGCACTGCGAGGGGAAAATGACTGAGCAAAGGGGTTTAAGGCAAAGGCGTTCAGGGCGGAGGTAAAGCGCTTGGGAGAGCTTCCTGCCCGACCGGTTGCGGAACCGTCCCGCTGAGTGCCGTCCGACAAAGGTTCAGCAGCCCGGTTGGCGGTGCGCGATGGAATAAAGGCATCCTTGGTCGCCGCGGAAGCATTTTTGGTAACGGAGGAAGCATTATTTTTGAGAAGCTCAACAGCCTTTGCGCATTTTGACTCAATGGCCAATTTCAGCGGCGTGCGTTTCCGATGATCCTCAATGTTTGGGTTTGCCCCCAGGGTCAACAGGAGTTCAATGGCCTTGGAGTGCCCTTTTTTAGCAGCCGAATGCAAGGGCGTGGAACCATACTGATTGGCCCGATTCACCAGACGATGAACGTCCTCGCTGGGCAGTGACCGGGTGAGTTCTTGCATAAAATCCGTTGAGCCATGAAAGGCCGCCGTATGCAGAAGCGTATTCCCCATACTGTGCAATTGCGTGAGAATAGCACCCCGCTTCACCAATTCAAGCAAGGCCTCAACGTCATTATGCTTTGCGGCGTTATGCAATCGCCTCTGAAAAACAGCAGGAGAACTCTCTTGGCGCGGCGCGGACGATTGAGGGCCTTCGACCGTGACCGACGAGGGTCTAAATACGACAATGACAGGCTTCATGATGCAAAAACTCCTTACCAATAATGACGGGAAAAATATTGAACAGGCCGGATTGATCAGGCCAGAAAAGGTACTTTTATCACTTTGCGTTTTGCGAAAACATTAGAATTATCGCTGCCCGAGCCGCTACTGGATGCGGCCTCACCGGAACTGGAGCCCGGCCGGTAATGGCGCATGCGCTGCTCCAGCGCGGGGCGATTCAACACTTTAGCCACATACAGTGGAGTAGCACCCAGACTGTCTTTCAGCTGTACCATTTTACTGACCAAAGCAGCGCCACCCTGACGGTAACAGGCCTCTAGCAAGGCCTCTACCATCTGGCTGCTGACTTCCGCGTTTTCAAAGTCCACCGCCATATGCAAGGGAGAACCACCCAGTTTATTGACCAGGGTCGGATCCGCTCCCTGCTGGAGCATTTTTTTTAACAGGCCAACCCTGCCTTGTGTAACGGCCAAGTGAAGGGGCCCATACCCAATCACATTGGTTTGGTTGACAGCCCGGGCCACAGCCTGGTGCGGGGACTTCCCGGCATCAACGGCCTGATTCCTGATGGCAGCGAGGATTTCATCCGTCATGGCCTCACTGATTTTTAGCGCTTCCCGCAAACGCCCTGGCTTTGCCTGAGCGCTGGATTCAATGGCCGCCATCAACGGGGATCGCCCTTCACGATCTTGCCGCGCCGGATCGGCGTTTTCCGAAAGTAAAAAACGAACGGCTTCCACTTGGCCCAGTATGGCGGCATAGTGCAACGGGGTGCGCCCGTTCATATCCAGGGTATTCAGGTTCAGGTCGGCAATCACGCCTTTACGGGCCAAAGCGTTTTGTTTCTCAAGGATGGCGCTCATGGCCTCGGTGAGATTCAGGGCCGCAGCCAGATGGAGGACATTGGCCCCTTCGTCTGTGGTTTTACCCGCCAGCATGCTTTTAACCTGCGCATCCGGTTGATTCAGCAGGCGTTTGACAATCTCGTCAATGCTGGCCAGGAAGCTATTATCCACTGCCGCCATCAAACTGTTTTTTCCGGCGCAATTGGTCAAGGTCGGATCGGCCCCGTTGGCCAGTAACAACTTGACCGCTTCAACATTCCCCATCGCCACGGCCATGTGCAAGGGCGTGTTATGGAAGCGCTGATCAGCGGTGTAAATCAGTTGCCGCACTGTATCCGAGGGCAGTTGCCCCAACAGCCGCTTCAAAATAGTCACGGATTCATTGGAATCATGATTCTGACCAGGGCCCAGTAAATGGTGCAACACGTTTTCACCCTCAACATCTCGCTGAACGGGATCCGCGCCCTGTTTCAACAATGCGTCGAGCATGGCCCCATCATTCAGCTTGGCGGCCAGTTGCAGGGCCCCTCGGCCCGTACTCTCGGTCTGGTTGATATCGGCGCCATTGGCCAGCAACAGGCGCACACTGGCCAAATCTTGATTGACCACAGCCAGGTGCAAAGCGGGAGAGCCATTCATCAGGGTAGCGTTGGGATCGAATTTCCCGGATCGTAGCAAGGCGTCCAGGGTTTCCGTTGCAAGTGTGTGCGTCGCCGAATGCAGCGGATTCATCCCCACCTTGGTTCTAACATCCGGGTTGGCACCTTTTTCAAGCAGTCGCAGGGCAACAGCCGTATGTCCTCCGGCAGCAGCCAAGTGAAGGGGTGTTTCGTTCTCGTTATTGGGCTCGTTAATTGGAAATCCCTGATCTAGCAACCACTGTACCCCCTCCACAAGGCCCACCTTGGCAGCTTCGTGCAGCGGTGTATTTCCTTCGAGGGTTTTCCAGGCCTGAATATTCTTGATCGGGAATAGCTTTTTGGGCGTGGCCTTAAAGGCATCCAGAACCTCCGACTTACCGGTCAACGCCGCCAGATGCAAGGGGGTTCTGCCAATGCTGTTTTGGGCTTCCGGGTTGGCGTTGTGCTTGAGCAGGCGGGCTATGACCTCCGCATGGCCCACTTTGGCCGCCAGGTGAAGGGCCGTTTCCTCGTGATCGTTTTTAACATTCACTGGAAATTTTTTATTCAAAAACCACTGAACGGCCTCAGCCTGACCATTTTGCGCCGCAGTATGCAAAGGGGTATTGCCCACCGTATTTTTCCAGTTCTCGGGCTTCCTGAGTTGAGATACCCATTTTCCCTTTGCGTTCAGCGCCTCCAGATAGTCTAAACGGCCTATGGAGGCAGCCAGATGGAAGGGAGTCCTGTCAAGACTATCCTTGATAGTGGGATCCGCCCCTTTCTCAAGGAACATTCCAACCCATTTGGCGGGCATGTCACTGAGAACGGCCACATGCAAGGGCGTTACCTGGATCGGTAGGCGGTGCGATGGATTGGCGGAGCTGGCCAGTGAAACCTGATACGGTTTATTGACGTTGAACGCGTTCAACTGCCGGGAAAGAAACTCATATTTTCCCTGATCATCCAGATTTTTCAGGGTTTCGGAATGGTGATTCAGGATATCTAAAAAAGTTTCATGAGACTCATTCGGCTTTGCCCCGTAAACGGCCAAAATGGCCTCATCAATCTCATCCAGTTCATCCAGTTTGGAGGCGCTTTGGGGTAAGGCGGGTTGTGACTGTTTCCCCTTCTTTTTGGCCTTCCCGGCCCTTGGGGGAACGGTCGCGGCGCTGGTCACATCATCCACGGTGGCGGTTGCCGGTTGCCTCAGCGTTTGCCCCCCATTCCCTGCTCTCTTCTTTTTTTTGTGACCGGATGGCGTTTTTGGGCCCAATGGGGGGGAGGCCTCTTCCTTTAAAGCCTGGGCCTGTGGAGCCACCTCAACGTTTGCCTCCCGCTTCAGGTTGACCGGAAGCAGGCTTGGCGCAGGAACCTCCTGCTTGGCGGCCTGCTCAAGCTTATCTGGTTGAGGGGCAGGGGGATTGACCGGGGATTTGAAATCAGCATGGGAGGCCGGTGTAACTGTGCGTCCGGGTCGAACAGGGGTTGTCCGCAGACCCCATCGCTCCAAAAACGGGGAACCGTGCGTCTCGGCATAATCCCGGGGGGTGTGCCCATTGGCGTCTGGGTGATGCCAGTCCGCTGGAACACTGCCATTTTTGCGATCCCTGAGCAATTCTTCAATCGCATCCTGACTTTGAAAGGCCACTGCCAGGTGCAGCGGGCTGTAGCCCTGCCGCCCGGCGGGCCGGTTCAGCTCAGTTGGTTTGCCCGGTCTATATTTGGGGCTGAGCAAATGCCGTAACACCTCAGCCTGATTCAGACCAGAGGCCCAATGCAGGGCAGGGAGCCCGCTTGGGGTCAGCGCTTGAACATCAGCCCCTGCCGATTGCAAGGCTTTCATCAGGCGGACTTTCCCGGCGCCAGCAGCCGTCAGGTAAGGGGTTAAACCCAGGTTGTTCCGAGTATTCAGATCCGCCCCCGCCTGTTGAAGAACGGTCAAAACGGCTTCATTCCCTTGCAGGGCCGCACGGTGAAGCGGGGTATAACCTTCCCCATCCCTGGCATCCAGCACAGCCCCATTTGCCAGAAGCCATTGGGCCGCCTCCGGGCTGTCCTGTTCTGCGGCAATATGCAATGGGGTGCGCTTGGCCGTATCGGTTGTGTTAACGTCCGCCCCTTCCGCCCGGAGCGCTTTGAGCATTTCAGCTTGATCAGCGCGGACGGCCAGATGCATCAGGGGCATATTGTGATGATAGCTGCTCAAGGGGGCACCCTTTTCCAGTAATCGCTGAACCATGGGCACATTGCCCTGGGCCACGGCGAAAACAAGGGGGGTAATCCCCTGAGGATTGGGCCGCAAGCTGTCGGCTCCGTGATTCAACAGCAAGGCGGTCGCTTCCAGATCACCCAGGGCCACCGCCTCCAGCAGGATCGGGGTCTGATCTTGCGGATCCAGGGTATTGGCCAGTTCGGGATGAGCCGCCAAACGCTGGCGCAGGAGTGGGTAATTTTTCTGTCGGAGGGCATGAAACAGGGCCTGATCAGACGGCGTGGGCGGTTGGCTGGAAAAGGTTGTCTGATCCGACGGCGGCGGGCTACTTTCTCGCCCCGTCCGGCCTGAGAAAAAAAGACTGCTTTTATTCGAAACTGATAGCTTCTGCCTGGATTGCCCTGCCCAGGGCATCAACGCGGAAGGACGGAAAGCGGAAGCTTTGAACAAAGAGGGATCTGTAAACATGGAATACTCCTGGGCCGCTTGAGAGGCTAAGATGCCAGCCACTTGAACTATAAACTCAGACAAGAAACCCTGACACGTACTTTAACACTTCAGACAAAACGCTCAAGCCCATGAATTGCCTGTTGGGGACTTGGCGGCGGCCCGCAAGGCCGGGTTCGCTCCCATACTCGTTTTAGCGGCCCGTCACCTCACCCAGGCACAGCAAGGGCTCCTGTGAGGAACAGGCATGAATTTGCGGTTAAAAAGACGTGAAAGACGCTTTGAGGCTGAATTTTTGAGTGAGAGCCCGGCTGAACGGCCCACAGCAGTTAAATTGTAAAAAATTGTTAACGGCACCCCAGTTCCCACTCGGAACAACAGAGCATCCCCCTGCCCCTGAGACCTGCGTTCGAGTCTTTCTCGTTTGTTCAGCCGAGGAGAAAACCAGGCAGTTCCTGTATGATGGACTCTATCTGGCTTATTCTCATCTATTTTCCAGAGCGTTTTAAGGCTTTTTACTTGCCAATTCAGAGCATTCCAATGACGATTCCCATGGCCACCGGACTTAGCAAACCTCAGGAATTCATGATCAGGCGGTTCACCCCTGAGGACGCTGAAGCCTGGGATGCTTTCGTGGCAGCTTCTCCCATGGGAACCTGGATGCAAACCCGACGGTTCCTGTCATACCACGGCGAGCGTTTTCAGGATCGCTCCCTGATTTTGCTGAACACCAAAAAGCAATGGCAAGGCATATTGCCAGCCGCGGTGGATCCCGGAGAACCCAAGCGCGTGGTGAGTCATCCAGGCCTCTCCTACGGTGGGCTGATTCATCAAGGAGATTTACAAGGCGAGAAAATGCTTTGCGCCTTTCAGGAAATGGCCGCCTACTATCAATTGGCCGGTTTCCAAACCCTGCGCTACAAGGCCATCCCTTCCTTTTACCACCAGCGCCCCAGTCAGGATGATCTATACGCCCTGTTTCGATTGAACGCCAACCGATACCGCTGTGATATCACCAGCCTGATTGATTTGAATCATCGCCCCCAGGCCGGTTACGCCCTGAAACGAGCGTTACAGCAGGCCCAAAAGAATCAGATAGAGGTCTCCGAAACAGAGTGTTTATCGGACATTGAGTCCCTCTGGCTGATTCTGGAAGATAATTTAAAACGCAAGCATGGCGCCCGGCCCGTTCACACGGTTCAGGAAATCGTGCGTCTGAAAGCCCTGTTTCCCGAGGCCATCCGCTTTATTGTGGGTCGAAAAGGAACAGAGATTGTGGCTGGCTTTGTACTGTTTATCATGCCTATGACCACGCACATGCAATACAGCGCGGCCAGTGAAGTGGGCTATGAAACCTATGCCCTGAACCCGATTGCCGAATACGCCATTGCTTTGGCAGCCACTCTAGGATGCCGTTACTTCGATTTTGGGATCAGCACCGAAAACGATGGGCGGGTTCTGAATCAGGGACTGTATCGTTTCAAAGGCAAGTTTGGTTCCGGGAGCGCCTTGCACGAGTTTTTTGATGTAACCCTTTGAGTATAGCCTCTCATTTCGTTACGGATTGCTCAAGCATTCAAGGCCTTGTGAACTTTAAATCTTCCCGACGGTTGGCAAATGGCAGTCGTGCATCCTGAGGGAGCAAGTAAGCGTCAAACCCTTGCAACCGGGCCCGCATCATCAGCCCAAACAGGGTTCCATCATCCAGATGTTCCGGTTCCATCTGATTAAACCGAACTTCCGGCAGGGTGGCCTCACCGGTAAATTGCTGGTGATAGCAGATACCATTATTACTGGCAAAAAAGCGTTTGCGCTTGGAAATATTGGGAATATCGCCCAGCAGCATTTCCCCACCTTCGGCCAGCAAGCTCAGGGCCGTATCGACAAACTGCTGGAAAAAACCTTCTTTAAAAGCAATTTGCAAAACACTGTAGGACAATACACAATCCACCCGCCCGCGATATTGCTGAACAAAGGCCTCCATTCGGGGAAACTGCCCCGGATACTTGTGAATGAACGGCTTGTCCGGCAACAGAGCCAACATCTCCTCGGAATCAATGAGCAACAGCGTGTGTCCATTGCGCTCGCATAACTCAAGCAGCATGTGAGGCAAACGACTACAACCCGGCCCAATATCCAGAATCACCTTGTTTTTCTGCGTAAGCGAAGGCAATTTGGCAACGATGTCCTCAAAAATAAAAGGCTCACTCTCTTTGCGGTAGGCATCCGGGAAGCCTACTTTTTCATAACAGCTTAAACTGGCATCCTGAGCCATGCGCCGGTAATCATCAAACGTGGGATTGTAAAAATTACTTACGGATGGATTGGAAGACATGGTGCAGACTCCTGCAAAACAGTGGGCAATGACTGGGCGATCAGCAACTTGAGTTGCTGAAACGCATGCACATTCACATCCTTGTGAAAGAGTAACTCATCCTCGGCCAGAATCCCAAGCACAGTCAGGTTCTTCAGCGATTTGGCCCGGATGCGTTCTCGTCGCGCTTTGGTCAATTCAATATTTTTCAAACTGGGCATGGGCAAGCCTTCCGTTGTTACTTCAGCGGCAGCAAACAGAATCTCCGTTGACTCTGAAATCAGCCCCATCCCTCGCAGTTCCTCGATGCCCCGCTGGCACAACGTCTCCTGGTTCCACGCTGTATCGGGGGGTAAAAACAATTCGAGGGTGACCGGGTAGGTGGGCCCCTGCCTGGCCTGCGGGCAAAAATTGGCGTAGTTGACCACCCGATACGTTAAAAACTGTGGATCAAAGGGGTAGATGTAATACAGATCACTGGCTTGTAACGTTTCATTTAATTGCAAGTGGACAAAAGCGGTTCGTAGCGGTGGATCGAAGCAATCATCAGGATTCTGTAACCCCAAAGTCATGGCCAACGGATGGATCCCCGCAGTCCAAATCACATGCTCCACCATCAACTGGTGTGGCTCCTGCCCGGACTGGTTTATGGTAACGGAGCTGATTCTACCGTTTGCCTGCTCAAGTTCGCTGATAGTGGCCTCGGTCAAAATGGTCACGTTTCTGTGACGCAAGCGCCTTTCAAAGGCATCAATCAATTGCTGCATGCCCAGTTTTTTGGGGTAGAAATTCCGCTTCCCCGCCGAGCGTTCCAACGGCAGATCGCGTTGATCACTGAAGGCAATGCGGCTGCGTAACACCTGAGAACTCGTCAAATCAGCAACCAGCGCCTCATCCAGAAAAGCCACTCGGTTTAAATGCAAAAACATCAGGGGTAACTGGTGTAAGGAGTGAATCTCCTGTCCAAACAGTTTGAAAAGAATCGGCTGAATCACAGCCTCGGTAATCACCGGCCCATACTGTTGCAGACAAAACGCATAAGCGCCCTCAGGGTCCTGATTAATACGCTCTGGGTTTTGCTGATTCAGGTTCCAAAAAAAATCCTGCACACAATCTTTGTACAAGGACTCGGGAAGCCCCCTTAAATCCACAAACGGGGTATTGTCCCGCAACTTCCCCTGATAGTAATGTCCGGCAATTTCCCGCTCTCGACCGGCCAGTACATGCCACTGCTCCGCGGGTAACAGGCTGAGAAACAGATGATCCAGTTCAGGAATCAGGGTTTCCTGAAAGTTGTGCGCACCGCAATCGAAGCGCCCATGTTCGCCATAATCAAAGGAGCGCAACAGGCCACCCAGCGCTTTTGATTTTTCAACCAACACAATATTCCAATCAGGCCAAGCCTGACTTAACAAGGTGGCAGCCATCAAACCGGTAGTACCACCACCGACAATTAAAATAGGAGTCTCTGGCGCTGGCATTGGCCCTCCACCCCAGTTACTTTAGGAGCATAGCAACTTTGTGAACCTCAAGAGCATCTATAATTACTTGTGCCCGATGCCGCCAGTGATGCTTTTCATTCACCAGATTGCGTCCGGCATCGGCAACTTGCTGTAACGGGTCTAAATCACCCAGAATGGTTCGAATTTGATCCGAAAATGTGTCAGCGAGATCCGGTGACATTTGGAAATTAAAAATATGCTTGCCATGTTGAAATTCACTTCTCAAGCCGGGAATGTCCTCACTCAGGCAAGCGGCTCCCTGATGCATGGCATAGGTTAATCGTTCGTGAATACCTGCCCGGTTGTTGGGCATGATATTCAGAACGACTTTGCTTTGCCCCATAATGTGAGGCGTTTCGGTAAAACTAACCGCCGGGAGAAAAGTCATATTCCCGGTACGATGCTCAAATTGTTCCCAACCATTACCGAAGATTGTAATCGGACAATCGCCCAGCGCTTTCAGAACATGATTCCTTCTGTAAATTCGAATGTAGCGATCAATATCACTGAGCAAACACCCCATCTTTTCGGGAGAAAGTTCCAGTGGGTAAAGGCCTGCTGCTTCCATGCACTCAAAGAAAATCTGGTGCAATTCGCGTTCAGTTTCAAACTTGCCTCGCTCGACAGTGTCCCACACCACTGTGTTTAGAATCTTATTGCCATAGTCCAGTTTTTCTTCAGCCTCTTTCAGGCTGGACAAACAGCTTCCGAAAAATACCAGATCATAAGGCCTCTCAGCAATGGGAACAATTTCTTTCACCACCTGGCGCCCAGCCAACTGGAGACAGTCCCCCACGGTGGCAGGTTTTCTCAGGTAGCTGAAATAAAAATCAAAACTGTTTTGATTGCTGAAAAAAACCAGCCTCTGTTCCAGAGCGTAGGTAATACGATCCCAGTGATAAAACGGATGATCCACAAACCAGCTGACCACCGGCACTTTAATCACGTCATACAGCGGCTTGTCATGACACATTAACGACAAGCCATTGCCATTAAAGGAAATGAAGAATTTAATGCCCCCCGAGATTTTCTTCAAATCTTCTATATAGCTTTCCTGATTGAGATCGATGACCGCAATATTCTCACCAAGCTCCTGAAAGGCTTCGGCCAGATGATCAATAAAGATCCGCAGGACATCGTACTGACTGCCGCCTTTTACAAGCACAATCTTCTGAGACAATTTTTTACCTTGGACTACCGGCTTTTGGGGAGATTTCAAAGCTGGATGCATCGACAAAAACTCACTTTCACACTTGAACCGAAGGTAACAACCAGAACAAAAAATAAAGCGAACCTGAACAAACGAAAAATACACAATTTATAGCAGGGGATAATTTCATTATAGTGTTAAAATTTTAATTGTTATACTCTATTCGGCTGATTTTACTGGCTTTTTAGAATTTCAGAAATCTGATAAGTGAGTGCCCATGCTTAAAATTGGCGTTATTGGTTTTGGTTATTGGGGCCCAAACCTGGTTCGAAACTTTCACGCCGTGGAAGACGCCCAGGTGGTCATGATTTGCGACCGGGATGAACGCGCCTTGCAGCGTGCCCACAAACTGTTTCCCGGCATGCCCACATGCTCGGACAGCCTGGATTTGCTGCACTCGCCGGGAATCGACATCGTAGCTATCGCCACCCCGGTTTCCGCCCATTATCATCTGGCCCGGGAAGCCCTGATGAATGGGAAGCACGTTTTTGTGGAAAAACCCTTTACCGCCAATTCCCGGCAAGCGGAAGAATTAATCGCCCTGGCCGAGGCCAGGAATCTGCTCATCATGGTGGATCACACCTTTTTGTTTACCGGCGCGGTCTGCAAAATTAAAGAATTACTGGATGATGACGTGATTGGCGATGTGATGTATTACGACTCATCCAGGGTCAATCTAGGGTTATTTCAATCGGACGTGAACGTGGTGTGGGATTTGGCCCCGCATGACTTTTCGATTATTAATCACCTGATGCCGGATGCACCGGTGGCTATTTCCGCCCAGGGAATGGATTTTTTCTCAGACGGCAGTGAAAGTGTCGCCTACGTCACGGCGCATTTCAGTGGCAAACGCATTGCCCATTTCAACTTTAACTGGTTTTCCCCCGTCAAGATCCGGCGCACCTTGATTGGGGGAAGCCGAAAGATGCTGGTCTGGAACGATCTGGTTCCCGATGAAAAAGTGAGAGTGTATGATAAAGGGGTCATTCTGGACGTCAATGACGGTACATTGGCCTCCATTGTGCAATACCGGACTGGCGACATTTACGTTCCCAAGCTGGATGGCCATGAGGCCCTGCTGAAGGAATGCGAATATTTTATCGCCTGTATCAAGTCTGGGCAAAAACCCATCAATGATGGTGTAGCGGGCTTGAAAATCGTAAAAATGCTGGAAGCCTGTGACGCTTCCATGAAACGAAATGGGCTACCCGTTGAACTGGATTTTGCCGGTATTCCTCGCTAACCAGACCTGGCCAGGTGATGCCCGCAAAAAGCTCTGAAAAATGCCGGACAATCATTTGATCAGGCTTTTTATTGGGCAGGTATATCTTATTAATATATCCATTTGACATGTCAAATGCACTTATTGTACGGTTACCGCAGTTTTTGAAGCGGTGGTTCTGGCTTTAAAACCATGCTGTCAGCCGTGCTTAACGCCCTCTGGATCAGTATCTGGCCGGAAGGACGAATTGTTTTACCACAGGTATCTCGTCTCTATGTTCACTCTGAATTCAAATTCCACCACACTTCCGCTCAAGAAGCGGCTTTCTCCCCGTTTTAAAGGGCATCAGGCGGAAAATAAAAACCGTCAATTTTCCAGCGAGCAAGCCGAGGCATTGGCGGCGTTGGCCCTTCGGCAGGATGAAACAGGCCATCCCCTGCTGGATCATCAAAAGCCACGGGGCTACGCCCAAATTCCCGTTCTTGTGGAAAAAGGCGCAGAAAAAATCTCCAGCGCTACCGCCAGCATCGACTTTTTACCCCACCACGTATCGACAACGACCCAAAGTGTTTTGAGTTGGGCACAGCATAAAATCAGCCCGTCCAGCAACCAGGACGACGTGAAAGCGGCCACCGAACAACAAAAAATGGCCGATATCGAGCGTTTATTGCAAGCCGTGGAGCGTCAACTCCCCCTCACCGACCTGTATGATCTGGAGGCGGGAATGCCCCCTGCCGAAACCAGACGATTGCTGGCCCAGGCTTTCAAGGATGAACCGAAACTGATGGCGGTCGTCAACAACGCCCTGACCCACCCAGCCATGGCCGCTTTAATCTGGCCCGTGGTGGCCAAACCCGATCTGCGGCAGAGCCTGGAAAGCATTGTGGCCTGGCAGCAGGAACGAGAAAGTCACCCCCTGCTGCAAGAGGAGCAAGGTCAATCGGAAGAAGCGCCGCCCCCTGCCCTGACCGCCATGGCCCCAAGCGCAGTGTCACAGGAAACTGGCGCTGAACTGGCTCACCGATTACAAGCCGCAGCCGCCTTGTCTGCCCGAGGGGGAAAGGCGCTGGCCCAAAAACTAAGGCAGTCCGAGTCTTTTCAGCTTCGTCCCTTGACGGATGCCGAGTTAAAAACACGGTATTTCCAGAAAAACCAGTATCCGCCACTCAAGGATCCCCACGAATTTATGGTTTTGGAACCCGGAGAGTCCAGGGTCAAGGTGACCAACCGCTTGCCGGACGCAGCGGAGGCCCAGGCGGTTCCCCAGTCCTGGTTCAAGCGATTCCTGCCGCATCCGAGAAAACTGGTGCTGGATCATGCGCTACCCATCAAGATCACATCCAAAGACCCCAACGCCCAGTTATTGGTGGCCGCCTTGCTCAAGAATCAGGACTTGCCGTCCATACAGCCCAACACCACCGTGGCCTTGCGTTTAAGAAACGAAGCCCACTTCAGGAAAACTGTTTTTCGCCCGATTGTGGATACCTTTCGCATCAGTGAAGAGATTGAAATTCGGGATCCCGACAAGCCGGGAGCGTTTAAAAAGGTGCAATTAAAAGAGGCCTGCTTGTGGCCCTTTATCGAGGCGATCTTGCTGAGAGGGGAAGCGGGACTGGGGCCCAATTGCAAAGTGAAGGGCACCCGGACAAATTGCTTCGATCTGCTGGCGGACGCCGATATTTATCAGTTCACCGCTTCCGATCCGGCAGTCGCCAAGTTGCTGAACGAGCGTCTGCACAATAAAAACGATCCAAAATTGAGGGAGCTGAAAGCGAAACTGGCGGCCATTCAATTGGCTGGGCTCCAATACGCCGAACAGGTGGATGTGCTGGAGACGGTGGCCACCTTTTCCAAAGGCTTTGCCGCCGGGGTGGCGGGCGAACAGATTGCCAGTCGCATCGGGGGAGAGGCACAGCCTGGTGAGAACGTGTGGAAAAAACCGGCCATGTGGATTCGTCTGGCGTTTTTGAGCCTGGTGGATACCATTGATAACTGGTACGGCGAACATGGCGTGTTGGAGGCCGATTTAAAAGGCATGGGACTCAACAACAGTCACGAGGACGTTTTTGGCACCGCCCCTCCTGAGGAGCCGGTTCCTGCCAGCCACTATTTTTCAGCCCGGCATGCCACCCATTTACCGGGCTGGCTGGAGTCCTTGCGTCGTCGGGTACTTCTCATGGGGGCAGGCGATGCCGATGGAAAGGCTTCTCAGGCCGTGGCCACAACCTATCGTTCCGTGGCCATGGGTGGTCTGGGGGGCATGGCCGCATCCCTTTACGCCGCCAAAACCTTTACGGAAGCGCAACCCAAGCTGTACGAACAAATGCTGTCCACCTCCATTGGCACCTTGGGCGCTTTTTCCATTCCGATCAATTTCGGGCTGACCCTGCCCCGGGTCATGAGTTCTTTTAACGAACACCTGGAGGCCGGTCGGTTAAGATTGCCGCCCCACGTCCAGGCCGATGACGAACGGGCCGTTCAGGCCTACATCAAGGAAGTGGCCCTACAGGAAATGATGTCCCGAACGGGACTCCAGGCATCCCTGAAGTCCTATACGGTCATTCCGGCGCTGGGTCTGGTGTGGCCCGCCCAACTGGTCATTCCCCGACCCATCTTGCAATCGGTTCTGGCGCCATTTATGCCGGTCGCGGAAAATTTAACCCGCATGGGCATGATGTTGCACCGGGTGGATCGCTCTTTCCCCAAAAGTCTGGCGGACACGGAGGGAATGGTATTGACGGCCTATATCAACGATGAAGCCAGTCTGGAACGCTATCAGGACGCCATTCGTCGTGCCTTTAACGGTACCTGGTCTCAAGTCACCGCCCAGGGCATGAATATTTTTACCTACCCCCTCCAGGTGGCCATGACCCATCGAAAACACATTGATTTTCACGATGGGCCCGAATGACCCATAGTCTGTGTGCCTAGACGCATCGAGGCCTAGACACAGAATCTTGGGTGCGTGGCTCGCTCCACGTTCGTCTTTTCTGCCGAAGTTATTTTTTCAAAAACGCTCAACTCAAGTCAGGCCCCAAATCAGGCCAAATGGCGCATTGGTTCTGCCTGGAAGCTATGCTAGTATTTCCGGTATTCAATGACTGAGGTGAGTATTATGGATCTGGTAACCGGTGGGGCCGGTTATATCGGCAGCCATTTTATCAAGGCTTATCTGGATCGCTTTCCCGAAAGCGAGCTTGTGGCGGTTGACAACTTATCACAGGGACATGTGGGAGCCATTCCCGGCTCCTCCCGCATTCACTTTGAGAAGGAAGACATTGGCAATACAGACGCCATGGTGGAAATTTTCCGCAAATATGAAGTAAAAACGGTCATACACTTTGCGGCCAACTGCTATGTGGGGGAATCCCAGGAAAACCCAGCCAAGTACTTTCAGAATAACTGCATCCACACCCTGAATCTCTTCAAGGCCATGCAGATTTGCAACATCAAGCAAATCGTTTTCTCCTCCACCTGCGCCACGTATGGCAATCCGGTTTACACACCGCTGGATGAGCAGCATCCGCAAGCCCCCATCAATGTGTATGGCTCCACCAAGTTAATGACCGAGCAAGCGCTCCGGGCATATTCGCTCGCCCAAGGCTGGTCTTACGTGTCCTTACGCTATTTCAACGCAGCTGGGGCAGACGAAAGCGGCCTGATCGGTGAACGGCACCTGCCGGAAACACACCTGATTCCACTAATATTGCAAACCGCACTGGGAAAACGCAAGGCCATCGAGGTGTACGGCAATGATTACGACACACCGGACGGAACCTGTATCAGGGATTACATCCACGTCAATGATCTGGCGACGGCCCATATGGCGGCTATCAAATACCTGAGAGAGAATCCGGGTGGCGAGGCTTTTAATTTGGGCAGCACCCACGGTTCATCCGTGCTGGAGGTCATTAACACCTGCCGGGAGGTCACGGGTCGGGAGATTCCTGTCACCTATACGGCCCGGCGACCAGGTGACCCCCCGCTACTGGTGGCCAATGCCCAGAAAGCCCAGCAGTTGTTGGGATGGAAAACACGCTACGATTTGCGAAAAATCGTGGAAACCGCCTGGCAATGGGAGCAAAATCCCAAATTCAGGGATGAACGCTGAAGACCACAGGAAAAGCGTTTTACCCATAACAAACCTGGGTTCAGCCTTTTGAGTGCGGATGCTTCCGGCTTTGCGACCCGCTGCCCGTCACTGAAAATCTTTGGCATTTGCACGGGCCTGACCCCTTGGTGCTAAAATGTCAAAAAATTGATGTGGAGACTGCCATTGTGACTGTCCTGACACCGCTTGATACCCTGTCCGCCATCGAACAGCGCCGCTCCGTCAAGCATTATGATCCAACTTTTGTGATGCCGGAAGAACATAAACAGCGGCTTCTGTCCCTGGCCCTACTTTCCCCCAGCTCATTCAATATTCAGAACTGGCGCTTTGTAGTGGTGGATGACCCACAAATTCGTCAGCGGTTGAAGGCAGCCGCCTGGAATCAGGATCAAGTCACCGATGCGTCCTTACTGATTGTTTTGTGCGCCAACCTCAATAGCTGGGCGGAACAGCCTGAACGCTACTGGCAAACCGCTCCCGAAGAGGTTCGTAATTTTTTAGTGGCCGCCATCACGAATTTTTACGCAGACAAACCCCAAACCCAGCGGGATGAAGCGATGCGTTCCTGCGGCATTGCCGCCCAAACCCTGATGTTGGCCGCCAAATCCATGGGGTATGACGCCTGCCCCATGGTCGGCTTCGACCCGGAACAAGTGGCCAGTATTATCAACCTGCCGGAGAACCATGTAATTGGCTTGATGGTGGCTATTGGCAAGGCCGTGCAACCCGCTCGCCCCCGGGGTGGTCAATTACCGATGGCCGAGGTGGTCATTCACAATCAATTTCAATAAGCCCAAAAGCTATCAGCTGGTTTTCAAATCAGCCCAGCGCAGCAGCGACAGGAGTCGGTTTTTGGGGCTTGTCCATGCTACGGGCTGGAGGCAGGGTGTAAGCCACAAAGGACTTGGTCATTCCCAAACAGCGCTCCTGATATAAGTGCGCGTCCGGGAAAAAACGCCGCACTTTCCGCTCATCCAGCAACCGCAGCGAATCCACCCGCTTCAGGCAAGTGTCCCAGGATTCACAGGGCAAGCGTTTCACCGGCTGAAAGGTGAGGCGTTGTTTCCAGGTTTCCACCGTTCGGCCAATCCCCCCACCGGTCAGGTCAAAGTAATACAATAAAAGCGCCTGGAGTGTCCGAGGCAAAAATTGATAGAACGGGTAACAGGAATGGGATTCAATGGGAAAATACAAGTTGGGCGTTTGTACAAAGTAGGCCTTGCCCACCCGTCGAATTTCCCGGGCCATTTTAAGTTGCTGGGTATCATCCCCCACGTGTTCAATCACCGAATTGGAAAAGACGATATCAAAAGCCTCATCATCAAACCGGGACAAATCAGTCACATCGCCCGCCACACTGGTAAAAGCGGGATGATGCGTCGGTGCGGATTCCAGGTTGAGCAACACAATCTCCAGTCCCTCGGTATCCTCAAACCCCATGCTCTGCCAGAATGAAAAAGTGCCACCGGCATCCAGAATTTTCAGGGGTCGTGGGAATTGCCTGAGCCATTCTTTAAACAATGCAAAGCGCTTTTGACGCATTCTCCAAGCCAGACTGTTGACTTTGTAAGAATCAAAAATTTTCTCTCGCAACATATTCATGACTGTCCTCAAGCCTCACACCTAAAATGTTCTGAGTGACCAACCGACCCTGCGCCTGCGCAAAAATTGTTCAGAGAATCCAGAGGCTCCGCCCGAAGTGCCGGTCAGCCCTCCATTAACAGCGCTTCCCATTGTTCCTGAGCCATGGACAGAAAGAAACTATTCAGATGGCCAGTAGCGATCCCAAAAACTAGACAGCCGGGCTAGATAGTTGGGAGAAAACGGCACTTGGTTGTCGATAGCCGCCATTGCGTTTGCCATCGTGCAGGGCCCTGCCTTTCCGGCCATAAAAAAGGCCAGGCTGCCCCAAAAATCGATGATTGGCTGACAGGCGCTAAAGTGCTATGGTAGGCAGGTGTTAGGAAGAAGAATATTAGAAAGCAAAGTCTCAGAAAAACTGAAGCTTCCCCACGCAACCCGTCAGCCAGATTCATCCGCCCAAATGTCCCGCCGACTATGACCCACCCCCTCGATCATCAAACCACTCGCCTAAACTGGGATTTTGACAACAGTTACTGTCAACTCCCCTCATTTTTCTTTGCCCGGCAAAGCCCGGTTCCAGTTCGTGACCCAAAGCTGGTGCTGTTCAATCATTCGCTGAGCGAGGAGCTTGGACTTTCTTTTTCCCAGACCTCAGAGCAACTGGTGGCCTTGGAATTAAGCGGAAATCAAATCCCACTCGGCGCTGAGCCCATCGCTCAGGCCTACGCCGGTCATCAATTCGGACATTTCGCCATTTTAGGCGATGGTAGGGCCATTTTACTGGGGGAGCATCTCAGTCCCGAGGGAAAACGGTTTGACGTTCAACTTAAAGGCGCGGGACAAACCCCGTTCTCTCGGCGGGGAGATGGCCGGGCCGCCCTAGCCCCCATGCTGAGAGAGTATATTATCAGCGAAGCCATGCATGCCCTGGGAATCCCAACCACACGCAGTCTGGCCGTGGTAACCACCGGCCAACCCGTCTACAGGGAAACCTCGCTACCGGGAGCGGTACTCACCCGAATCGCCGCCAGCCACATCCGGGTCGGCACTTTTGAATACACCAACGCCCAAGGGGATCAAAATCTACTTCAAGCACTGGCCGATTACACCTGGGCACGGCATTACCCCGATTGCGCCAATGCCCAGAATCCATATCTCTGTTTTTTGGAAACGGTGATGGATCGACAGGCCAGTCTGATCGCCCGCTGGCAGCTGGTGGGCTTTATCCATGGCGTGATGAACACGGACAACATGAGCATCGCCGGGGAAACCATCGACTACGGGCCTTGCGCCTTCATGGATACTTACCATGCGGATACGGTCTTTAGTTCCATCGATCAGCAGGGCCGATACGCTTACGGCAATCAGCCGCTGATGGCCCAATGGAATCTGGCCCGGTTCACCGAAGCGTTATTGCCCCTGCTAAACCCCGATGAAACAGAAGCGCTGGCCTTGGGTCGCGCGGCTGTGCATCACTTCCCGGAGCGCTTTCAGCGTTACTGGCTCAGCGGCATGAGGGCCAAACTGGGCCTGTTTACCGAAGAACCATCCGACAAGGCACTGATCGAAACACTACTGAGCTGGATGCAAAATACGGCACAGGATTTCACCCACACCTTCCGCAGTTTGGGTTCGGAATCTCTGGCCAATCAGCCTTTTTTCCAGGATGCCGCTTTCACCGACTGGCACAGTGCGTGGCAAGCACGATTGAGCCGACAGCCACAAACACCTGAAGAGGTTCTAGCCCATATGAACGCCCATAACCCGGCCATTATTCCCCGGAATTACCATGTGGAAGAGGCCTTGCGTAGCGCCAGCGAGGAAAACGATCTGACCCGCCTTCATCAACTGCTGGCGGCGCTGAAGCAGCCCTACACGGAACGGCCTGAATTCAAGGCCTACCAGATGCCACCGCCCCCCTCCCCGGAAGCCTACCGTACCTTTTGTGGCACCTAGCAGAGTTACCGGCCCCTCTCTGCCCACCGGAAAAGCCTTCTCCCACTTTGTCACTCACCGCCCCATCACGCATCAAAGAGGGGCCCGCTGTCCTGTACGCAAAAAAAATTCTTGAGGCGTCTTGATTGGGATACTCCAAACAGATAGTCCAAATTCCTGGATTTTATATTTATTTTTTTGATATTTTTTTTTGAACTCTTTAAAAATGGCAAAACCAACCAATGAACTTATTTCTAAAAGGTATGGGCGCACCTCGCTTTTCCGGTAGTCCCCCGAACAGGCCCAGCAAACCAGACACCGCCGATGGTCAGACAGATAAGCAGAAAGACATCGGATTTGTGGATGAAAAGGCCTTGCTAGAGCCTTTGCTCGATCAACATAAATTCGACTTGCTTCAGGACGCCAACGCAAAATACCTGAAAGCAACTGACCAGAATACTCGAACAGCCGCTTATGCCTGGATATCCAAAATACTCCATTACATTTGCCGACCTCGGGACACGGTCAGCGTCAAGCGGAATCAGGGCGCTTCGGCAGTAAATGAGAACCCCGGCATTCGAATGGAACTCAAACTGAATCCCCAATTTCCATTCAGCCTTACGGAAAACTGCCAGTTACTGTCGGCCGTCGTGCAGGCGGACGAAAAACCGTTGATGACCTTGTTTCAGAAAAAAGGGGCATGGATTCCCTCTCAGGACAGGGTCGATCAGGCTCAAACCAAATTGCAGAGCGAATCCGTGGCGCCTGATCTATCCCCAGAGCGCCAAAATGCCCTGGCCAGAATGATTGAAACCGTGCCTGGCCTCCGATTGAAAATCCACGATTTTCTAGGTAAAACGCCCCTTCACCACGTATCCGAACAAGGTTATTTGCCGGTAGTCAAGGCACTTCTGGCCGCGGATGTGCCCACCGAAAGCATCGACGCCACCGGTAGTACCCCCTTGCACCTGGCGGCAGGCAGGGGACATGCAGGCGTTATGGAAGCCTTGTTAGACGCTGGCGCCAGTCCAAATTCGAGTTCCTACTCAGGTACGCCGCTGCATGCGGCAGCGTTTGGCGGGCATCTTGAAGCGCTGTTGGCGCTATTAAAGTCCAACGCCAACCCAGAATCTCGCAATCATCAACAAGAAACGCCTTTGCACCTGGCGGCCTCCCAAGGGCACCAGGCGGTTGTGAATGCCCTCATTCAGGCAAAGGCGCCTATCCAATCAAAAGAGGCGAACGGCAAAACGGCCCTGCACATGGCCGCCGACTCGGGACATCCCCAGATTGTGAGGCAACTGTTGGCACTGGGCACACCTGTGGATAATACGGACGCGTCAGGGCTCACCGCGCTTCATTACGCGGCGTCGCAAGGGCATGCGGAAACAGTGAACGTTTTATTGCAGCATCAAGCCACTGTGCTTGCCACGGATTATCATCAAAAAACACCCTTGCATTGGGCCGCTCAGCAAGGCTCCTCTGAAATTATTGACGCACTCCTGGCCCATCGGGCTGACGTGGAGTCCAAAGACATTGAGGGAAAAACACCGCTTCACTATGCGGCGGAAGCAGGACGACTCAATGCCGTAAACACGCTGCTTTTGGCGCATTACGCGGACATTCTGGCGCGGGACAAGCAGGGGCAAACGCCCCTTCATCGGGCGGCGGCCACTGGCAAGCTGGCTGTGGTTAACCGACTGCTTGAGCTGGGCCAGGGCATGGAAATGGATATCAATGAGCCAGACCAAAAGGGGCAAACGCCCTTGCATTGGGCGGCCCTGAAGGGACGTTCCCATGTGATCGACGCCTTGTTACACCATGGGGCTGATATTCAGTCCACCACCTCCCACTTGGAAACGCCGCTCCACCTGGCGGTCATCAGTGGAAAACCAGAAGCGGTCACCGCCCTGCTTGAAGCCGGTGCCCCCGTGGATGCCCAGGATTTAACCGGAAAAACACCACTGCACTACGCAAAAAGACAGACCATCGCCCATCTTCTGCAAACCGCCGGGGCCAACCCCGCAATCCGGGATCATTTCGGATATCTTTCAGCTTGGGGAATCCCACAATCATCCTGAGTGGTTCTTTCTAATCGATTGCCCCTGAGCAACTGACTGGCGGCTAATGGCTCGCGGAACCAAAGGCTTTTTGCAACGCCGCGATATGCTCATCGGTTAAATGGGCGGTATCGAACACAGAAAACCCATGAGCGCCTGATGAGTGAGCCTGCCTGATTTGTTCCATTAAAATTCCGGGGCCACTCCCGTTGAACGGGCTAAACAGACCGGACACGATGGGGATTTTGTGATTGGTATAGCCTTTCACAAAAGCGGTATCCTGCCCCACCACCTTCACGGAACTGGTCAACAACATGGGCGCCAGAAAATCAATCCATCCCTGCTCGGCCCACAAGCGCCAATCCTCATGCTTTTTCACCTTGGCTTCCAGCAATTTGGCAAAAGCCGTCGCCGACAGCTTCAGGCCCGGCTTGTGTTGTCGGACAATTTCGGAAGCCTGTTGGACGAACCGGTTCACCTGCTCTTCCTTAAAAGCCGACCACTGTTCCCAAAGCAGGGTGTTCTCGGGCGTCAAGGTAGCCGGATCCACGCCGGTGCGCTCCTGAAACAAACGACGGGCTATGGGTGTATATCCCCAGGTGCTTTTCACAAAGCTCACCCGATCGGGAGATAAACTCAACGGGTAGTCCATATAATCCAGTTGCAAGCCATCAATATCGTAGCGGGTCACGATTTCCTCAATCAGCTTGAGCAGAAAAGCCGCAGCCTCGGGGTTGGACTGATCGGCGAAATAAGCGCCTTTCTCCAACGTGGAGGGCACCAGATTCGGTTGCTCCATACTGGAATACTGGACGTTGGCCCACTGGGGGTATTGCTTCAGGATGGGGCCGGGCCCATTAAAGGAGTCGGTTCCCACATAAAAGGATTGATACCAGACGTGGAGCTTGAGCCCCCGCTTATGACACTCCTCAACCCAAACGGCCAGGGGATCCCAACCGGCAAATTTAGGATTTTGCGTTTCACTCAAGCCATACTGCTGGTAGGTATTGGACGGGAAAATAGTGTATCCGTGAAAAAAAGTTTCCAAAAAAACCGTGTTAATACCCGCTTTGGCCAGGCGATCCAGCGTCGCTCCCACGGCACTGGCGGATTGCTCCACAGGCCGATGCCAAGCCCCACGCACCACGGTCGCCGGAAACACATCATACTGTCGCCAGGCCTCGTTATCCAAACGCTTCATGGCAGCTTGTATCCGGGCCAGAGCAACGTCCTGCGGCAATCGCTCCATGTTACGAATCACCCACTGGGATTCGTCCCACAGTGGTAAACTCACCAAATCCTTGTAGGCATCCAGCTTTTTGGCCAGCTGGTAAGCGTAGGTCTCCAGGGTCACCTCACTGATGATCACCTGACGGGTGGCATCCAGCCGCATGTTGGCCCCCAGCGGCGCATGCTCAATCAACCACTGCCGGGCAGTGCCATGCCCACTGAGGACATAGCCACGATCATTGGGGATCAGGGAGTCTGAGCCTTCCTGCTCCACAACCCGGCCATTAATCACGGTGACCTCAAAGCCAAACTCATTGGTTTCTGTGCGAGGTTTTCCATAGGCCTGACTGTAGAGAATCAATTGGTTGGAAGCCCGATAGCCGGGAAATCCACTGCCCGGCTGATTGCTTGTGGAAGAGGGGTTGATGACGGCAATCGGGAATTCAAACCGTTCCACTGGTACAGTCTCCGCATTTACCGGGCCGACCCCAAACAAGCCCAAAGCCATGAGCCAGCCGCTACAAACAATCAAAAATTTTTGGTAAGACATTCACTCTTCTTCTTAATTAGTCATCAATTAATGAGCCATAAAAACGGACGCCGCCAATCCCGTTTGCGTGCGAGAAACCAAGAGAGCGAGTGTGGGCCCTGAAACAAGCGCTCGGGTAAACCGTAGAATCACCCTGAATGAACCATTTTACGCCTGTTTCAGCAAAAACAGCTCAAAAAATGATCAGGCGGCCTGAAACTGAAGCGACTGCAAGGCTGTCCAGCCTTTTTCCGTCCACTGAAACGTCTTGCCGCTATCGGGATCAAACACCATCAGGTGGATCCATTGATTCTCAACCAGATTGCGAACCGACGCATGGGCCGCCACAATGGCCTCAACCCGAGCCAGGGGGGCCTCCACGCAAACCATCAAGCGCTGCGGATAGTGATACGGTGTCCCGTCATTGTCAAACAGGGATTCATATGGCAAGCCCAGTTGCAGGTCGCTGCCATTGCCAATGTAGGTGCCGAACAGGCCCACCACATTGTGCAGGTACTTTTTCCCACTGCCAAAGCGATGCTGGTTCAAGGTTGAAAAATTGTATTGCAGGTTAATCCAGGCCCCCACCACCATGGGCGCGGTCATAATGGTGGTCAGAATGCTGGCGTCAGCATCACTTTGCCAGTCATAGGAATGCAGGAAGCAACGCCCCTCCAGATCCAGCGATTTAATCGACTCACGATTACAGATGACAAAGGCCTGATTTCGGGACAATCCCCATTCCGGTCGGGTTTGTGACCAGTCAAAACTCAACTCCTGAGCCTTGAAGGCATCCGGGCGGAACCCCGGTGTACTGAAGCGGGTTTGCCGATTGAGGCTATTCAGGCGGGTGGCCTGTTCAAACACTTTTTTGAGGGCCAGAAAACGCTGCTGCTGTTGATTTGGAATCACATCCTCATTCAGAAAAATGACCTCATCCGTGGTGGTATTATGCTCGGCGGCCACAAAGCGGGTATGTTCTGGAATGGCCCAGCCCGCCAGTATCAAGGCCTCTCTCACATCGGGATGGTTCAGAATCTGGCACAGTACCAGTGCGTTATACCCCCCGCCGTTGGCGCCACAGGCACCGCAATCCAGGGCAGATGCGTAAGGGTTGTTACGGCTGCGGGCGTTATGCCCGCAAATAATCACGAATTCGGCAAACGGTTGACGAAAGCCCAGGAGCTTGAGGATGCCCTTGGCCATTTCCACCTGCTCGGGAATGGCCATGCCTATATTAAGGTGAGACTGCGAGCAGGGTTGCACCTCCAGCTTGGGCATCAGCCCCAGCAGCGGGTTCAGGGTGTTAACCACCGATTGTCTGAGCTTGCCGACCGATGTTGCCCAGAACGTGTCTTTCAGCAAGGTGGCGGCATGAACCAAACCGAAACTTTCCACGTAGGAAAACGTGGCAAAGGTGTCACGCTTGATTTTTTTCAGGGCGTAAATCCACTGATTCCGCAGGGGAATTCCCTGGCGCAGCCACTGACCAATGGGATTTTTTTCCAGAAAGGGCGAAGGGGATTCTGGAATCGTGTACTGCGGCTCCAGCAAGATGGGGCAGAGCGGCACGGGCTCGTGACTGGCGTAACTGATTTTTTCAATGGGCAGTCCAAAAAAGCCCGCAAAGCCATAAGTTTCAATATTCCCGCAACTTTCCAGAAATTTTCGATAGGGTTCAGAACGAACATCAATACAAAAGACCGCCTGTGCGTCGGGATGCATATGCACGGCGTTGCCAGTCTGCTTCGGTTGCCTGAACTGTTGGGTTAAACGGGCCAGTAAATCACGATTCTGGGAGAATTCCAAAGCCCGCATCATCAACGTCAGCACCTGAAATTCATCCACCGCGTCACAATAAGCCAGTAACGCCGGGATTTGCTCAATCACCCCCTGCTCCCCCCGGGAGAGACTGTGGGTCTGAAAAAAGGCGGTTTGAGCGATAACGCCCATTCGGGCGGCATAGCGCTGCACCGGCCCAAAAACCGGGGAGTTCGACTCCTGCGAGGCGGCACGGGGCCAGTCAGCCTCCACACAAGCACAGTGATAGAGGAAGCAGATCAACAAATAGTCAACCAGCAACTCCTGATGCATGGGATTTTGGGTTTGTCGATACTGGATATAACCCACCCAACCGGGCATTTGCTTTAAATGGAACTGAATCAGCCGTTCTTGTTCCTCAGCGGATAAGCCCACTTCCTGACAGAGCTTTTCCAGACTGCCAATGGCGGAATCCGGCGCTTCGGCGTCCAGAATCAGTCGCTTGGCCCTGGCCCGCAGGGATTTTCTCATGGCGCTGGGCATACTGTTATCGTGAAGGGTCAACCGGGCCCAGCTGGTTCGCAGGGGCAACTTTTGATTGGGCATGGCCCAAATGGCCTGACCTTCATCCAGATAAGCCGCCAGCCACTTGGTCACTTGCTCATGAATCCAGCGACTCTTGACCGGGGCAAGCGGTTCCGGTTCTGCCAGCGAGTGAGGGGGTACAGTTTCCGTCAGCACCGAAATGAGTTGCGTCTGGGTGGCATCGGAAACTGGGGGTGCTTGCCGGTCTGATAAAAGCGTGAGAATTTCCTCACACACCAGCTGCCTGTAGCGAATGGCGTGATTCCCCAAGTCAATCCTGCCATCCAGCCCTCCTTCAGACTCTGCCGCATCCAACACCCGCTCGACATCGGCCACGGAAAAGACCTGCTTTTGAAATAATCGCCGAAACACATCCTGAGCCTGGCTGATGGAAAAACCAGAATCCAGCGAGGCCTCCTTCAAGGCTTGGGGAAAGGGCAAATGCTCTGAGGCCACCAAAGGATTACAGGCGTTAAATGTTTGCAAGGGCCAAAGCTTACCGTATTTTGCGGAATGACGCTGGATTGTGGCCATCAACGATTCGGATGCTTGCGTGTGACTCATGGGAATGGCTCCTTTAAGAAGTCAGAAAACTGGCTCTAGAAACGGGCTGAAAAAGTGCTGCGTTGTGGGTTTCCACCGGCGGCGTTCAACAGAAGCACATAGCACTTTTCTTTAAGAGACGTGGGGATGGGTAACAGGTTTAACGTGGCCAACCAGACCAACAAACCGGCCACCAGAAAAACCACATTGGTGACCGTCAGCACCATGGACTGATTGGAGACTGTTCCCTGATGAACAATGGGGAGCGCGCCCACCGCCACCCACTCATAAATCAGATAGGCGCCCACCAGCATGACGCTGAACAGGCTGGCAATGCTAAGGCCTTTCAGGCCACTGCCCTTGGTTTTGATGATCGTGGTCTGGATAAACAGGGAAGACAAGACCAGCACGCTCAACAACAGCGAGGGCAGTTGAGCCAACAGATCCCTCAGGCCTTCAATTTGCAGCAGCAGTAGCCAACTAGCCCCAACGCTCGCCGCGATAATCCCGGCGGTTTTCAAACGCTGGGAAACACTACCCTGCGCCTTGGCGAATTGGGCCTGTTCGCTTTTCACATCCCGAATGGCCTGCCGGTACTCAATCACACTGCCCGCGGACAGAAACAAGCGGGCCTTGAAAAAGCCGTGAACCACCAGGTGAAAAATGGCCAGATGGAAAGCGCCCAATCCGCATTCCATCATCATGAAGCCCATTTGTCCAACCGTGGAAAAGGTGAGGTAACGCTTCACATCCGACTGCACCAGCATGGCTGAACTGCCATACAGTGCGGACACCAGGCCCATAATCAGAATAAAGGTCAGCACCAGTGGTTGAGAAGCCAGCAAGGGGGCAATTTTGGCAAACAGCACCGCCCCGGCGTTGACAAACCCGGCGTGCATAATGGCCGAGACCGGCGTTGGGGCCACAAGCGTGTGAACCAGCCACTTATGGAAAGGGATAATGGCGGTTTTGGAGAAAGCGCCGATGCTGACAAACAGCAGAGAAATCAACACAGCCTGATTATTGGGCAGTTCGGCCAGCGCGTTCCAGTCCGATAAAAACAGGCTGTCGCTGAGATTAATCAGGCCCGTCACCCCGATGACCAGAAACAGATCGCCCAGCAAAAAGCGATTCAATGCCATACGCGCCGAGTTGATGGCCGCAGGGGTTTTGACATGCCCAATGAGGAAATACATCATGAACCCGGAAAACATCCATGCGCCCACGGTGATCAGGGCGTGGTTACTCAGCACAAACAGCAGCAAGGAAGCGATCAGCAACTTGATTTTCAGAAAAAACAGTGGATAATCCGCATCGGTTTGCAGGTAATGATAGGCAAAGCGCTTCACCAGCAGCCCCATCAATAAAATGTAGGGCACCAGCAGGGCTTGAAGCGGCCCATTTAAAAAATATCCCGTGGATACGCCAGGAGCGGCGTTAAAAGACTGGAAACTCCATAAAATACCCAGAAACAAAGCAATCCAGGCAGAAATTTCGCTCCACTGGCGCACTTCCGTACAGGGCCCTTTGGATCTCATGAGGTACAAAGCCAGGGCACTAATTCCGTACAAGGCAACAATAGCGACTAATAACAGGTTTAAAACCATAAAAGTCGGCCTCAAAAGTAATCAACGATTGCTCGTAGTATGGAACAAATCACTCAATAAGTAAAATTAATGATTTTTATATTTTTTATAATAAATTCTAATAAGCGGTGTCGATAGCGGCCAAAGAGTCCTGAATAAAGTCCTGAAAAGCCTGGATGGCCTGAGAAGGCTGAGGAATGGCCAACAACTTGATCTGAGTGGCTTCCAGGGGTGGAAGCAGTTCCTGGGCATGTGAAGAATGTAACAATTCCGGGGGAACACTGGTAATGGGCAAAACCGTCACACCCAATCCACCCCGAACCGCCGCAATGTTACCGGCGATACTTTGGCTGGTATAGACCTGTTCCCACCCGATATTGTGACGATCCAGCGCTTCAATAGCCCTGGAACGGTACACGCAAGGCTGCGGAGCCAGCACCAGCCGAACGTTACCGGCCTCTAGCGCCTGTTCCAGGTTATAACGTTTCCCCTGCACCCAAACCAACGGTTCTTCCCATAAGGACACCGCCCGCTCCAGCTGATGCGAAGGTTCCTGCTTGAACACAATCAGGTCATAATCCCCTTGTTCGTAAGCCTCCAGCAACTTCAGGGTCAGCTCGCAGTTGACCTCCAAGTGTACCTGCGGATACAGATTGGTGAATCGGGCCAAGATGTTGGGCAAGTAGGCGGTGGCAAAATCTTCGGGAGAACCGAACCGGATTCGGCCCACCACGTTGCTCTGGTTAAACTCGCTGATCAGACCTTCGTGCTGTAGCAGAAGGTCTTCGGCCTTGGCCAGAAACGCTTGCCCCTGAGGGGTGAGGTTTACGTTCTTCTTGCTGCGATCAATGAGCGCCACCCCCAGCAAGGCTTCCAGTTTTTGGATTTGCTGGCTGACCGCGGACTGACTGAGGCCCACCTGATTGGCCGCCTTGGTAAACTGACCGGCATAGGCCAGTTTGACGAAAGTGTAGAGCAGTTGCGGATCAATAAATTTCATATGGAAATATCATCAGGTGCCTGGGCTTCTGAGACTTGCCTCTGCATTTCGGCCAGCGTCATTTTCGGGCGGGCCTCTTCTTCCAGATGGGCGATCACGGCAGACAGGGGCTCGGGCTTGCAGGAGAACGGGTCAATCAGCATGGTTTCACCCGTTTCCAGGCGGTATTTCCAGCCATACAGATGAAGCGCCCCTTTCGCCAGCCGCTGGGCCACCGCTGGATAAGTCGTTAGATTTTGCAACTGTTGAATAACATTGCGCCGAATCAGCTCATTCAAACAGTCATCCGTATCCCGCTGATCTTCCAGCGCCTCAAGCACGTCTGTGTGAGGGGCCAGCCACTGGTAAATGGACGACTCCCTGGATAACCCGTCCAGATTGAGCAGCGCCTTCAGGGCGGCACAATCGGTGTGGCCACACACAATAATGTGATGCACATTCAGCATGGTCAGCGCAAACTCTATGGCCGCAGCTTCGCTGCTTTTTACCCCCACCTGATATTTGGGCACCAAATTGCCTGGATTTTTTACCATAAACAGGGTGCCGGGAGGCGACTGGGTAATAATGGTCGGTTCCACACGAGAGTCACAACAGGTAAACATCAGGGCCACCGGGTGTTGTTGCTGCGACAACGGCTGAAAAAAGTTCTTATTCGGTTCAAAGACCTTGTCTTTAAAGACGATGGTGCCTTCTGCCAATCTCTTCATAAGAGATTCCGCCTTTTTGCTCGCTAAGTTCTTAAATCATACTACGTCCGTACTCCAGAGCTAACCCAAGCGCTCTTATCATCCAACCCGGAGCGCCAGGCATCCAGCCAGCCACTAAAAGCGGATCGATCCATATATCTTGGTATCTTGGGGAACCAAAGGCCGCAGGGTGCCCCTCAGTGTCCAGGCGCATCCGTCTCCTGGCATGAGTCGGTGAATCGCCGGGAATGTGCGGTTTGTCCGCCTTATTCCCCGGAGTCCACCAAACGCTGCTGATACGTGGCCAGGGCCAGAGACACCAGATCCTGAAATGCCGCCGAGGCTTTCTCAGCCCCGTAGTTTTCGTGGTACTCCGCCGTAAATAGGCCAATCAGCCCAGCCAAGACTTCAAACACGGCCTGGGTGTCAATCTCATCATCCTCGTCGGTGCAATTTTCCAGCAGAAGCGGGTACAACTCCTCCATGATGTCCAGGGCCAAGTCACTCTGAAATTCGGGCGTTGTCGGTTCTGCCGCGGGCGTGGCTTTGCGAGCAAAGGCATTGTCGGTGGGATTTACTCGGGCGGTCACCGCTTTGGGGCTGGAAGCCTTTTTATCCGTCACCGTTTTATTGGCCTCCCCGGTTTTCTCCCCGCTACCGCTCCCTTTTTTCACAGCCATTGCCGCCTCCCCTATCACAACAGTTTCTAGTCAGTGTAACTGTTTTTCATGCCCCTTGCCAACCTGATCATGAACTGTGCGGTGATCCGAAGGCATTCATTGGGGAGATTGCCCGGCTTCCTGAATCAGGCTCCGCAACTCGGCCTCTGTCCAAACGGGCGCTGGCGGCAGCCCCCTTAAAAAGTGGGCATAGGCCAAGTCATCGGTACTGCCGGCATGGCTGGCGCCCCACTCAAAGGCCTGCTGAGACAAGTCCAGACGTTCTGGAAACCAACTGAGCTGAATCTGGGGGATGTGTGAACCCAACAGGAGACGAGCCACCGCCACCAGCTTCAAGACGTCCAATTCAGAAATCAACCCGGCTTGCGGCCCAGCGATGGGCAGATGTGGCGGATGGGGCCACATCTGAAGGGTTAATCGCTGGAAGGCACCCGGATGGATGTCCTGAAAGGCCCGCAGCACAGCCAGATGCGCCAACCGTTGTTCCAGGCTTTCCAAGGGGCCAGCTTCCAACCGGGCGATGGTGGGTAGCCCCCGTTGATGGGCCATGGCCACAATCTCCAGCCAACGTTTTACAGTCAGTTTTTTAGGGGCAATGCGGGCCCGGTGGGTGTCATCCAGAATTTCCACCCCAAAACCGGCCAGAACCTCAAGCCCATGATCCCGTAAACAATCCAGAATGTAGGCCTCACTGCGATTACTCACCACCGCTAAAAAGGCAATCTCGTCCGGGGAAAAACCCCGAACCCGACAGGAAGGAAGCTGATCCTGAATATGGCTCAGCACCCGCAAGTAAGTCTTCAAAACCGTTGGGGCTTCCAGCCCGGGGATTACAAGTTGCGAGTGAAAACCGCCCCCGCTCACGGTCAACCAACAAGATTGCCCGGATTTCGTCGCTTGTAAGATGGCGTCAATCGTATCAATGGACGTCCCATGGGCCTGAGGGCTGCCCGAGGGGGCGGGATACGGATAGAGCGCCGGGGTCATTTCGCAGATGTTGGTCAAAAACAGGGATTGTCCAGTGTCATAGGCAATCCCATGACCCGCCTGACGCGTCCTCAGGGCATCGGACACCCGCTGCAACCGAGCGCAATCGGAGGTCGATTTCAGGGACAGCAAGGCCAGCGCTTGCGTGACCTCCACAGTCTGACCGTCCTCCACGGCATCCAGCACATAGGAAGCCCGCTCTCGAATGGCACGGGACAGATCGGTTTGTTCGGTGGAAGCCTGGGACAACATACCGTTATTGTAGAAGAAACAGACACAGTTTCCAGGCCAGCCCCCCCGGTCTCAAGCGGAGGCCATCCCGCCAAGGGCAAAAAAAAGGCGGTTATAAAAACCGCCTGTATCTCATCATCATCATCATCATCATCATCATCATCATCATCATCATTCAGTTGGGATTAAATCTCTCTCTGTTCAATCAAGATGCTATTCCATCAAGAGGGGATTCTTAAAGACGGGCATTCTGGCCCGGTTTCAGGCAATCCAGGCAGGAACCCCGTTGGGCGACTCAAGCTGATTCACGCCCACACCGTTAATCACGGTGCTGAGGATATTGCCACGATCCACCACGGGAATGTCAGGCTCTGTCAATAGTTCCAAAAGGCTCGGTTGCTCCTGAAGCGGGACAAGCAGAGCCCCACTGGCCAGGCCGAACGGAGGGCCCGAAAATACGCCGGGAATGATTCCCACGGGCTTTTCCTGGGGCGATGTAACCCGGGCCTGACTGATTAATAAAGCCAACTGGGAAAGCGTCTGCTGGGCGTTGTTCAACTGGTTGGTTTTTTCGGAGATTTGAGCCTGCAACTGGGCCGCCTGCCCTTGCACCCGGGCTTTGTCCTCCTTGCCGGTCTGGTCAGAGCGCAGTACCTGGGCCCGCTGTTCTTGCAGATCCGAAATATCCTTTTGCAAGGTGCTGATTTGCGTCTGCACTTGCAGGATAGCCAGGCCAATCTGGGTGACATTGCTGGAATTGCTCACCGGAGGCTGAATGACCGGCTCAAACAAGGGGGAACCATTCAGGAAGGTATTGGGGAAAAGTTGCGCCTGCGAGGCAACGGGGGTGACAAAATTCTGAAAGGGAGGTATTACGGGCGTGAGGAAGGGATACAAAGGCGGCACCAGATTGGGTTGAATGAGACCATTTCCCCCAAATATCTTGTTGGAAGCATCCATGGTGCCCAACAGCACGTTCAGGGAGTTGGGATTTTGCCAAATCAGGGGGTTAAACTCCGCCAAATCCTGGTTCAAACTGGGAGAGGGGGTAAAGATGTTACTGCCGAAGCTGGGGGACAAAATATTCCCGATCAGCCCGGTGGTTCCGTTTAAAACACTGACCGGGTTGGCATTTTTGGGAATGGGGTTGTTTCCCAGTATTGAAAAAGAAGCGTTGCCGCCGCCGGATGAGATTCCACGGGAAAAATCGTTAACCGACCCCAAAATATCCCTGGGGTGTAAAAAGTCATTGCCACGACCGTCGAAAACGCCACCGGGCAGGCTGCTCGAATTCAGCGTGGTGGGGGCGAAAGAACGCTGGCTGGCCAATGGACTAAAAGAACTAGACAGAATCGACATAATGCGGTGTCCCTTCTGATGATGAAAACTCACGAACCTTGAATGGCGGCGGGTAAGGGCTTAAGAGCGCCATGAATGAAAAGTAATGATTAAGATGATGAGGAAGATTGCGGGTAGTTATATCTGAACCTTATCCCTTATGTTTTAATAAAAAATCAAAAGGATATAAAATTGATCCCATCCCTCGATTTGGTAACAAAACTTCATAAAATGTCTAAAGAAACGCCAAGCCATCAAGCCCCTGCCCCCAAGAGGGCAAGGTCACGATAAGGCGGATCTGGACTATACTTTCTGTCTAGGCTTTCTGGGGTTTCACCATTTCAAACAGCAAAATGGCGGTGGCGGTGGCCACGTTCAGGGAGTCCACCGTGCCGTGCATGGGGATTTTGACCAGAAAATCGCAATTCTTACGAACCAGCGAGGCCAGCCCTTTGCCTTCGCTCCCCATAATCAGCAACATGGGCATCTGGTAATCCTGACGGTGATAATCCACAGCGCCGATGTCATTGGCGGCCCCGGCCACCCAGAAACCGGCATCCTTGATTTGCTGAATGGCCTGGTTGAGGTTGGAAACCACGGCGATGGAAACGGTTTCCTCCGCCCCGGAGGCCGTTTTTGAAACCGCTGGGCCAAAGCCCGCACTATGTTGCTTGGGAATAATCACCCCGTCAATGCCAGCGGCGTCGGCTACCCGCAAAATGGCCCCAAAGTTTCGAGGATCGGTCACCCCATCCAGCATCAGCAAGCGGGGGTGTTTGCCCTGGGCCTTTTTGGCCTCACAAAGCAGCAACAGGGCGGGCAGGTTCAGCAGGGTTTTGGGAGCCACCGAGGCCATGACGCCCTGATGGCTGATGCCCCCGTCGTCACGGTCTTCAAAAGCCGCCGGGTTGGCCTCCGCAAAGGCCGCCTCTTGCCCTCGCAACATCTGATCCAGCTTTTGGCGGGGTACCACCTGCACCGGGATTTTGGCCTGCCGGGCGCTGTCTTGTATGGCCTGTACCCGCTTGTCGGGCTTTAACCCTTCCGCCAGAAAAATTTTGAACACCTTGGCCGGGCTGGTATCCAGCAGGGCTTTCACGCTATTTTTACCGTATACATACCGAGAGCCACCGCTCATAAGCAAGGTTCCTTATTCAGTTCTGACGCTTTGTACTCAGAGAGCCTAGGGGGACGAGGCAGAGTTATCATAACTGAAAGGATGGCGGATTCGTTCTTTCAACGATCGTTTTTGGGCCGCTTCAGGCGGCGGTGGCACCGGAGATGGCAGCCAGCCATTGGCCGCCACCGCAGGGGCCGTATCGCTGAGGGAAAGCAACTGGGTGCGCTCACTGGAGACATCGTAACGCCACAGGCCCAGGAATTTCTTTTCCTTTAAATCATAAGCCCAGGCCTTCATCAGCACCACATCATCACTGTTGGGCGCCCAACCCAAAGGCTGAATGTCCCAGCTCAGTTTTTCAATGTGCCCCAAATTCCCGTGCTGAGTCCAGTAGTGCTGGATGATCCGCTGCACTTCCGGGTAAATGGTCACCGTACCCTTGGCCTGATCGTAGATTAGGATGTTGGTGGTGCGCACCCCCAGGTGCAACACACCGCTGCGCTCCTTGAACAGCAACCGATTGCCCGTATAAGACCAATCCACCACGGTTAACGTCCTGAAATCAAAACGACTAACCCGGTGAAAACCCACATCGGCAATGGCTTTGCGAATCCGGGTGGTCTTTCGGGGGTCAAAACGGGCCGCATAGGTCGAAAAGGGCACTGGTGGCTCCGGCTTGGCCTGCGCCGCTTCACTGGGCAGTCGCTCCAGGGGCGGCTGGGGAAGAGGGGTGACAGGAACCCAGAACAATTTAGAGTAGGTCTGGCGATCGTCGGGGGTAAACATGACCTCGGTGTAAACAAAAGCGGATTTGTCCGGGGCCACCACCGGGGGACTCTGAATCAGGCGACGTCCCTCCAGATTCCACAAATCCAGCTCCCGTGGAAAGGTGTTATACGGCTCATATCGGACGTAATCGGGAATATTGGCGGGGCTATCCACGGAAAGCGGGGCATTATTGGCCGGAACGCCATAAACAGGCTGGGTCTCCGGGGCCATCACCGGGGACGGGGTGACCTGAATGGGGGTCACCGGCTTTTTGGCAGCCTCCACCCAGCCCAAAGCCAGCCACGGGAGAAAGAGCAGCCCGCACACGCTCATCCGTAAAAAGCGATTAAGCACTCGTTTAAACACCAAGAAACGCATAGCGCCATTGTCCCACGGCGGTGGCCTGTTGCCGTCCTCAATTCAAAGGAACTTGCTCTCAAACAGATTTCCATCCGGGCGGTGTCCTACCAACCTTTATTTAAAGGTAGGGCTACCCTCACAACATGTTTGTAAAAACTGTGCGCCGCTCAGTCAAGCAGTGGCGTTGTTTTGGGAAAATTGCCCCTTGGCATCACTATTTAACTCGCTGTACTCAAAGCGTTACAAACGGAGCAGCCTTGCCTTAATTTAAAGAATGGAAAAGAGAAGAAAAAAAAAGACCTCTTTTTACAGAGAGGTCGATCCATTTTTTTGGTTGGGAGTGAGGGGGAAAGTGAGTGTTTTTGTAGGGATGTTAGTGTGTTACTAACTTTTGATAGCAATATACCGCTTCAAAAATCGCTGGCAAGAAAATCTATAGCTCAACCGTCATGTTGTAATATTTCGTTACAAACAGGGTAAAACGTCCCAAAGCCAGGCAAAGCCAACCTTTCGGACAACTTCTAAAAACAATGGCAGGCCGCAGAACTGAGTCCGGCCTGAGGGCTAATCACCCTTTTCTCGCCTGATGCAAGCATGCGAAACCCGACACCGGCCCAGCAAGGACACACAGGGCGTAACCCAGATGATTAATGGCATAGCAAAAAAAAAGACCTTCTAACAAGTTAGAAGGTCGATCCAATTTTTAGGTTGGGAGTGAGGGGGAAAGTGAAAGATTTAAGAGTTAGATCTAACTTTCAAACACTGACTTTGCTTGGCTTTGGAGGCTTGAAGCGCTGCCGTGTTTGAGTGTGTTAGTAGAATATCGCTTCAAATTTCGGGCGCAACTATTTTCGTAAAATTCAGGTTCCGCTGTTTACAATTATTTACATAAAGTGTCCAAATCACACTAAAACCGTGTCTTTTTGATTTTCGCCCCATCATCCCTGACCCGTGCCTAAAGTCGGGGTCATTTTGACGGTCGACTAATTGACAGTTGCCCCAAAATTTCCCCGGCAGGGAAAGCGCGCCATGACGGGTAAGTGTGTTTCAAACACGGGATTATCGCTGTTACATTTGCTTACATCGCATCCCTGCTGGGTGTTTTCCAGCCACGGACTTGGTAAATCGACTGCCCAAACGAAGTAAACGCCGCAGGCAAGCAGGCGCTATAAGAAAAAGCGCCAAAGCAGGAACCACCGAGAAAAAAGTAAAAGTCGAATCAGGCCCTTGAGAGCGGTAGAATAAAGCGTCAAGCAAGAGAACCGCCAACCCCATGGATTTTTCAGGACAAACAATCGCCGTTGCCATCACCGGAGGCATTGCCGCCTACAAGGCCTGCGACCTCATTCGGGAACTTTATCGACGAGGCGCCCACCGAGTACTGGGGATCCTGACCCCCACCGCGGAAGCCTTTCTCCCCGCCCTGACCGTGCAGGCCCTGACCCGTTACCCCGTGTACACCTCCGAACTGGCCGTGGACGACCATGGGGTGCCCATTCACATTGTGCTGGCCCAGCAAGCGGATGCCCTGCTGATTGTGCCGGCCACCACCGACACCCTGGCCAAACTGGCCCACGGCCTGGCCGACAACCTGGTGACCACCACGGCCATTACGTTTACCGGCAAGCCAGTCCTGATGGCCCCAGCCATGAACACCCGCATGTGGGAGCATCCCCTGAGCCGCAAGAATCTGGACATTCTGCACGCTGTTCCCAATTACCACCTCATCCAGCCCAGCTCGGGCAGCCTGGCCTGTGGGGAGGTTGGGGAAGGGCATCTGGCGGATCAGGAGACCATCTTGCAGGCCCTCTATGCGGCCATCCACCCTCAAAAAGGCCTGTTCCAAGGGGTGAAAGCCTTGGTAACCGCCGGAGGCACGTCTGAGCCGATCGACCCGGTGCGGGTCATTTCCAACCGCAGCTCCGGCAAAATGGGGCTGGCTATCGCCGATGAACTGGCCGCCATGGGGGCGGAAGTCACCCTGATTACCACCCGCCCCCCCAGTGGCAGACGCTATCCGGTCATCACCGTCCAGACAGCGGCGGAGATGAAAGCGGCCGTGGAAGCCCAGGCCCCTGAGAACCAGCTGATACTGATGGCCGCCGCCATTTCCGATTACCGGGTGGCCAACCCTTCAGAGCAAAAACTGAAGCGCACGGCCAACGAATCCCGGCAGCTTGAGTTGATACCCAACCCGGATATTCTGGCCGGTCTGGGCGCCAACAAGCCAGCCGGACAAATTCTGGTGGGCTTCGCCGCCGAATCGCAGGCCCTCATTCATCACGCCACCCAAAAGCGACAGGCTAAAAATCTGGATGCCATTGTGGCCAACGATATCAGCCGCAGCGACATTGGTTTTGAAGCCGATCACAACGAGGTGACCGTGCTGTTCCCCGATGGCCCGCCGCACAGTTTAGCCCGTAGCAGCAAGCCCCAAATCGCCCGGCAGTTGCTCCAGTTATTACACCAACGGTTTTTCGCCTGATTTTCGCCTGAATCAATGGGCCTCCCGAAGCATTTCAGGAGGCCTGTCATCGATTGGCGCTCTTCAGTGGCCCTCTTAAATATACAGATTCTTCCAGGCTGTATCCCGTTCGGGCTTTACCTCAAACTTGGCAATCATTTGCTTATAGGCATCAGCAGTGTCCTCACTCACCGAGGGATGCACCTTTTTCAGGGCCTTGCTGAAATGCGCCGGGGTAATCTTTTCCCGTTGCTCCAAGGCGAACCGAGAGGCCTGATTCACCAACTCCCTGAGATCCGCGATGGAATAACCCGTGGTCTTTTCGGCCAAGGGGCCCACATCCAATCCCTCAGCCAACACCTGAGGAGAACGCTGCTTCAGGTACATCTCCAGCACCTGTTTTCGGCTGGGTTCATCGGGCGGGCCCACGTAAATTTTAGCGTTCATCCGCCCGGAGCGCACCAATGCCGGATCCAGCATATCCGGCAAGTTGGTGGTGGCCACCACGAACACGTTCTTTCGAGCGCATTCATTCAACTGGTTCAGGAACTCGGCCACTTCTTCGTTGTGATGGGTATTCAAAGAGTCCCCGCCCCGTTGAGGGGCCACCGCATCGACTTCGTCAATCAGCACCACCGTCGGGCGCTTTGATTTTTGGGCCATTTTGGCGGCAGCGTCAAAGGCTTCCCCAATAAATTTGGAGGTCTCGTGAATGTAGGGCGACCCGATGGTGGAGGGGTGAATCTCCAGAAAGTTCGCCCCTGCCTCTTCCGCCACGGCCTTGGCGAAAAAGGTTTTTCCATTACCCGGCGGCCCATACAACAGCACCCCGGAGGCGGAATGTTCCAGCCCGTAATCTTTATAAATCTGGGGATTCTTGATCTGATCCACCAGCAGGCGGTTCAAATCCGATTTCAAGCCCTCCATGCCCGCGATTCGTTTGAAGCCCAACCGCTCTGCCTGAGGGCCAAAAGGGCTTTGCTTGTAGGAAATAACCTGAATTTTTTTTGAGCCGCCATCATCCTCGCTGTCCGAATCGCTCGTTTCAGGCCCATTGGCGTTAAAGGCCAGGGGCGTTTTTAAAAAGTCGGCAAACGCTTTATTCACCGCAGAGCTTACCAGGCGCCGCAGCTTCTGATCATCAGCCACAGGGGGTACGTCCTGCACCCGTCGGGGCGGGATGGCGCTGGTGGCAACAGACCCTGCCGGAGAGAGCGGCTTTTGGGTCACTGATCCTTCCACTTTATGCCGTTTTCGCAAGTTATATCGGTGCCCCGAAAGGTCTTTATTGCTCTTTTCATCACTCAAAGACGCCGAGCTGAACGAGTCCTCCTCAGACGAGGAAGTCGATTGGCTTGCGCTTTCCTCGGCATCATAACTATCGCCTGAATCACTCTCGCTGGGTTCCGGGGTGCGTTTGCGACGTCCTGTGAAATGAACCTCATCCCGCTGCAATAATGGCAATAACGGCCCGGACTTTGTCAAAAACGCCGGTTCAGGACTGCTTTTTATCAGGGCGATTCCCTGAGGCTGCTTGCCAAAAACGGCACTCGAAATTCCAATCATGACTTGTCCCCTTCCCTTATCTTGAACTCACTTGAATCCGCATAACACTCTAAAACAGATGCCCGAATCGCAAATTTGCTGTAAACACTGGCTTTTCAGATAACGAAAAGCCTAAAGTCGTGGCGCTGGTTGTTACCGATTAAAAACCCACTTCGAAACTCACTGTAATATGTTGGAAACAAACATACACCAAAAAACACAAAACTCAAGCCTGTATCTGGCACCCCATTCAAAAGCACAGGAGGCTACCGCCAGCCCAAAGAAAACGCCCGGTCAGTCTGCCGGGCGTCTTCGACTTTGGAGATGGATTGACTAGACGGAACCAGCCAGTTCCGGCAGCACGTCAATGAATTCCGGCTCGATTTTATCCTGAATCACCCCGATAGCCTGGCCCCGCCATAACAGCAGTTTCACGGCCTTACGGATTTCCACGTCGGCATCCAGGGTCATCTCGTTCACGTACATGCCCACAAAGGCGTCAGCGGTCTTTTTATCCAGGCCCCGGGCAAATTGCAAGGCATACTCCAGAGCCTCTTCCCGGTGCTTCAAGCCATGCTCGATGCTGCGCTTCAGCACCCGGCCAATTTTCTGGATCATCTCCGGCCCCAAGTCCCGCCGGATGGCGTTACCGCCCAGTGGCAAGGTCAGGTTGCACTCTTCAAACCACCATTCGCCCAAATCCACTATCTTCACAAAGCCCTGCTGCTGATAGGTCAGCTGGCCTTCGTGAATGATCAAACCGGCGGCAAACTCTCCGCTTTCCACCCGTTCCATGATCTGATCAAAAGGCACCACGGCGGTTTTCAGCTCCGGCTCCCAGATTTTCAGGGCCAGGTAAGCCGTGGTCATCTCGCCGGGGACAGCCACCGTGACTTGTTTTAACTCGTCCCGGGTCATGGGCTTTTTGGCAATCAGCACCGGGCCATACTTATCCCCCACGCTGGAACCCACGTTGAGCAAGGCGTATTTATCATGCAAATGGGCATAAGCGTGGTAAGAAATGGCGGTCAGCTCGTAGGTGCCTTTCAAGGCTTCCCGGTTCAGGGTCTCGATATCGGTCAGGATGTGTTCAAAGGTCAGTCCTTCCGCATCGATTTTGTGATGCGCCAGCGCCCAGAACATAAAAGCATCGTCGGAGTCCGGGCTGTGGGCCACTCGAATGACAGCCGGGGCGGGTTTGATTTCGCTCATAATTAGCACTCTCCAGTTAAAGGGTAGGGGATCGAACTTGATAATAGGGTACCCCAAATATTCCCAGACCCAAAGCGCCAGACTGAACGCATCAGACTGAACACCGGGAGGGATATCGTCTCTGGCCCTCCCCAGCCCGACCCCAAAACTGAAAAACAAACTCAGCCGCTTTTGGATTTTGCTTGCTTTTTGAGGATTAACCGGGTAATACTAACTGAAATTGGATTTTTTGGTTCAGGTTTGTTTTTCACTATGGCAACGGGCCTCATCTGGAAATCTGGTTGTATATATCAAGTAATTTTTGAGGTTCCTAACATCGTGACCGTAACCGAACTCATTTGCGTCAACTGTGGCACTGGTTTCCCCTTTACCGCCGAAGAGCAAGAATTTTATCAATCCAAAGGGTTTCAGCCCCCTAAAAAGTGCAAACCCTGCCGGGATGCCGCAAAACAAAGCCGTGGCGGCGGTTACGGTGGTGGTGGTGGTAGCTATGGCGGTGGCAGCCGTGGTGGCTACGGCGGCGGCGGTTACGATCGTCCTCAACGCCAAATGTACGATGCGGTTTGCGCCAGCTGCGGCGTGAATACCCAGGTGCCCTTCCAGCCGAACGGCAGTAAGCCTGTGTATTGCCGTGATTGCTACCAAAATACCGGCTCTTACTAAAATTTAGTCAATTCTTAGCATGGGGGTGGTTTGTTCCATTCAGGAATACCATCCCCATTCTAATGTTTATCCCCCTCCGAAAAACCGAGTGGAAAAATCCGATAGTCGTTACTGCCCGTGGTTAGCACCTGCAACGTGTGATGAAGGTCTGATTTTTACTCTGTTCATCGAAATCAGTACCAATCACTAATTAAAGGTAACCCTATGACCACTATTCATTTTCAGGACTTGCCGCTGAGCGAGTCCCTTCAAAAAGCCATTGCCGATATGGGCTTTGAAAGTGCCTCCGACATCCAGGGTCAGGCCATCCCGTCCTTACTGGAAGGGAACGACCTGATCGGGCAAGCCCAAACTGGCACCGGCAAAACCTGCGCCTTTGGCATCCCCATCGTAGAGCGCATCGATCCGCTCTCTAAAAACGTGCAGGCACTCATTCTGTGCCCCACCCGCGAGCTGGCCGTCCAGGTCTCCGAAGAGTTCAAAAAGCTCTTGAAACATCACAAACAGGTCTCTGTGGCCACTTTGTACGGCGGCGATCCCATGCCCAAACAACTGCGGGCCCTGCAAAAGCGGCCTCAAATTGTGGTAGGTACCCCCGGTCGGGTCATTGATCATCTGGGTCGTCGAACCCTGCGCATTCAGGCCTTGCAAACCGTAGTTCTGGATGAAGCCGATGAAATGCTGAACATGGGCTTTGTCGAGGATATTGAAAAAATTCTGGCCTACACCCCTAAAGAGCGACAAACCGTGTTCTTCTCGGCTACCTTGCCCCGGGCCATTCTGGAACTGAAAGATCGGTATCAACGCAATCCCATCCACATTCAGGCGGCTCATCAGCCCAAAACCGCCGCCCTGATCGATGCCTCCTACTACGAAGTGCATCGTCGCAAAAAATCTGAAGCCTTGGTTTACCTGTTGGAGCAACACCAGTTCCAACTGGGTCTGATCTTCTGCAACACCAAAATGCAGGTGGAAGAGCTGGTGGATTGCCTGCAAAGCCAGGGTTACCCCGCTGAAGGGCTGCATGGCGGCATGCCTCAGCGGAAACGGGACAAAGTGATGCAACGCTTCCGCAAAGGGGCGGTTCGCTTCCTGATTGCCACCGATGTAGCCGCCCGAGGCATTGACGTGCGGAACATCGAAGCGGTGTTCAACTACGATTTACCGCTGGATCAGGCCTTTTACATCCACCGGGTCGGGCGTACCGGAAGGGCAGGACAGTCTGGCCGGGCCATTACCTTTGTGGAAAAAAGCCAATTGCCCCGACTGAGAAGCTTCCTGCGTTGCCCGGAAATTTCCTTGCGCAAGGAACAACTGCCTTACGCGGCCAACGCTTAAAACCATCAGGCCATCATCATTCAGGGGGCGTTCCGAGATTTTGGACGCCCCCTTTTTGTGGGCCTTCACTTCATCAACAACGTGAGGCTGCTGAGATTAGCGCTTACATCGCTTCGATTAGCACCACGCTGAGATCATCTTCCAGCGGATGGCCTTCGGTGAAATCGGAGAGTTGCTGGATAATTTCATCCAGTATGCGGGGCGATTTCTGTTCGATGAGGGCCATAAAGGTCTGCTCCAGTTGTTCTTCGGAGTACATGGCCTCGTGGATGTTCCGCATCTCGCTGACCCCATCGGTAAACATGAATATCTTGTCACCCGGCTCCAAATCCACCCGGCCCAGCGGATATTCCATGTCCTTGATCCACACGAGAGGGGTGCCGTTCTCTTTCAGCCGGTACAGTTTATGTTCAGACGCCTTATAGTATAGCGGATAGGGATGCCCCGCCCCGGAAAACTCAAAGACCTGCTTGTCGGGTTGATCGTCCGGGTTGAAGATGCGCCCGTAGATGCCGGTCACATACTCCCCGGTTTTGATGATGTCGGCCAGCTCGTTGTTCAGGTGGTACAGAATGTCAGCGGGGCCGTCGTGATTGTGTGTAATCCGGTAAAAGGAAGATTTGAAAATGGCGGTAATAAAGCCCGCCGGGACGCCGTGGCCGGACACATCGGCAATGGCCACCCCCACCGTGCCATTGGGGAACTGGATGACATCGTAAATATCCCCGCCCAGTGCGTCACAGGGCAGGTAGACCCCGGAAATTTTCAATTTGTCGTTTCGGTAATGGCACTTGCTAAAGGTAGAGATATCCTCGGCGGACAGGGTGGAATCGGGTAAAAAAGGCGGAAGCAGGCTTTGTTGCAGTTGCCGGGCTACATAAAGTTCCTTTTCCACCTGCAAATTGCGTTCATACAGTTCCGTATTCATTTTATTAAGCTGGGCGGCCAGTTGCACCGACTGACAGATCAGCCGCTTGTTACGAATGGCCGATTTCAGCCGGGCCAGAATCTCCACCTCCTCCGTTTCAATGGAAATCAGGTCGCTGACCCCGTTTTCCAGGCTGGTTAGTAGTTGGGGAGTCGGTTTGAGCTGGCTGTGGATAAAAATAATGGGAATATTCTCGGTTTCGGGATCGTTTTTCAGCCCTTTGCAAACCTGGGTTCCTTTTTGCTCGGACAGCGTGGGATCCACCAGAATCAGGTCTGGTTTCTCGGCCTTAATTTCCGCCAACAGCGCTGTCCCATCCCGAGGGGAGACCAGTTGGTACCCTTGCCCCTGCAATTTTCGGTAGATTTCGCACAGACCAGGATGTTGGTTATCTACCGATTCAACCGAGAAGATTTTGAACATGGGGTACCTCTGCCATTGGGGTGAAAGCGGTGTGAACAGCAAACCAGTGAAAAACGGAGGGCGTTTTGACGGTTTGGAACACGTTTTTTCTTGCGAAGGGGGAGATGTATGCATCTTCGGCAGCCTGCTCAAAAACCTGAATCAAAATAAGGGCTTGTTTCAATTTTTTATGAAACGGTGATGGGCGACCTCGCAAATTCCACTATCCAGGGGAAGGAAAAAGACTGCCGAACGCTTAACATAGTGACAATAACATTCTGGTTTATGTGGTGCATGGATTTTTGAAGAGAGCCTGAGTCGGTTCAGGGCGAGTTGAAAACGGGCATTGGTTCTTTCAAGCGCAGAGAGCGAGGAGACGTGTGGGCATGGTAACGGCAACAACGACGACCGGGAATATTTTCTGGACACAACCACTGGATGAGGAAGTATCGGCCTCCATCACCCAAACCTGGACGGATCAGGCCATCAAGTGCTACGTGACCAATGCCGATTGCGGCAATTGCTCCATCCCCAGGGGTGGCTATTCCTTTGTTTGCCAAATGAACAAAGTGGTGCCGGTCTTGCTGAAGACATTGGGACACCCTGATACCAAACGGGTGGACAAGCTGCTGCCCTATCTCAGCCAGTATTAAACCGATTTAAAAAACGTAACCCCCTATGAAGCTGATTCAATAGCCGGAGTTTTCTCCGGCTTTCTTTTTGCTTTTCAGGGGGCTATAGACAGGAAAACGGGTAAACGCAGGGCGGCAGGATCCTGTGGCCCGTCGATTCAAATTTCTGAAAGATTTGAATTTTGACCTAAAAGTAAAACCGGACTTTTACGGAAAAAGTCCGGCCAATCGAAGGGGTATACATTTACAAGACTTATTATACGTCTTTTTTGTTTTTACAACCATTAGATTGTTTTGTTTTTAAAAAAATCCGTCATCTGTGGAATGGCATTAGCGGAAAGCGCTTGTCCGCCGGGATTTTCCACGGTCGCGCTTGGATTATCCCGCTCATCAAATCTAAATCCAAATGAGAAAAACGGCTCCACCCAATGAAGGATGAGCCAGGCCGGGGTAACTGTCAGACCCTTTCAACACAGCCGCTAAAAAGGGGAGGGCAACCACACTTGAAAAATGCGGCTTGCCCTTAAATCTGGGTGAGCTTGCCAGTTAAACCCGCCAACCGGCACACCGATTCACGCGCCCACGCATCCAAGGCCTGTATGTCACGGAGGTCGGGGTGGGCAGCGGCACCCAATTTCTGATAGGCGATCAAAGTCTCTTCCAGCAGGCGGGCAATGTCCATAAAGGCGATTTTGCCTTCCAGAAATAATTGCACGGCCATTTCATCGGCCCCATTGAGGACGCAGGTGGCCCCGCTGCCCAGTTGCCCAGCCTCGTATGCCAGCCTCACACAGGGAAAGCGCTCCAGATCCGGGGGCTCCAGATTCAACTGCGACAAGGCCAGGAGATCCAGATGCACCGCTGGTTCCTGATTGGGCAGGCGGTGGGGGTAGGTCATGGCGTACTGAATGGGGCCGTGCATGTCCGGGGCTCCCAGTTGCATCAGGATGGAGCCATCCTGAAAGGCCACCCCGCTATGGATAATACTTTCCGGGTGAACGATGACCTGAATTTGAGAATAAGGCACCCCGAACAGCCAGTGGGCTTCAATGACTTCCAACCCCTTGTTCATCATGGTGGCGGAATCGATGGTGATTTTGCGGCCCATCACCCAGTTGGGATGCTTTAAGGCTTCTTGCAAGCTGACTTGGCTCAACTGATCCCGGGTGTGGGTTCGGAAAGGCCCACCGGAGGCGGTCAGATACAGTTTGGAGACGGCGTGCAGAGGCTCTTGCTTCAAACACTGATGAATGGCCACATGTTCGCTGTCAATGGGCACAATTTGAGACAGATAGGGCTGTACCAGATGCCCGCCGGTCACAAAGGTTTCCTTATTGGCCGTCAGCAGCTTTCGCCCCTTCTGCAAAGACATCAGGGAGGGCTCCAGACCCACCAGCCCCACCAGGCCGACAATGAGGGTGTCGACACCGGGCCACAGGGCCAAGGCGTTCAACCCTTCACCCCCCACCAGAATTTCACCGGTAAACTGGGGGGCAACTTCCTTCAGCAAGCGGGTCAGCGCGGAACGATCGGCTTCCTCCTGAATGGCGATGGCTTCGGGGCGAAACTCCGCCACCTGAAGCGCCAGTCGCTCCAGATTTTTTCCCGCTCCCAGCGCTTTGACCTGAAACCGTTCCGGCATGCGGCGAACCACATCCAGAACCTGGGTGCCGATAGAGCCGGTGGAGCCGAGTAGGACGATTGCTTCTGTCATATTTTGTAAAGTTAACTGTTGTTTTTTCTATGCATTAACCGTTAAAAGGGTATCATAGAAGCGTGTGATGTTCGATTCCAATAATCACCCATAATGGCACGGCATAGGGGCGTAAACACAGGGAGCCATTTAAGAGTAAACAGGCCGGGTTGCCGGGTCTGGAGGGCCCAAAGTCTGGTAGAGGAAGTGAGCATGTTTAAGTGTAAACAATGTCAGGGTACGGAATTTCAGTTGGTACTTCAGGCAAACGTTCAGGGTCAGGTGACCGTTTCCTCCAATGCGTTCAGCGAGGTGGTGGTGACGGTCGGCCAGCAGGAGTTCATCGCCGATTTGATGTTTATGAACCAATTTGCGGTGTGCAAAGGCTGCGGCGGCATTAAATGCTGGGCCTATTTTTTCCGTGAGCCGGCCAGCGCTATGTAACCCGGGTTCAGCCTACCGCTTAGGGGGCGTTTACTGGAACAACTGATCGTACTGCTTGGCGGAAAAGCCTGCCAACACCTGCTTGTCCTTGGTCACAATCACGGGGCGCTTAATAAAGGTGTATTCCTCGTGCATGTAATTCAGCATTTCCTCATCGGAGAGTTCTTTTTTATTCAAGCCCCAGGCCCGGTACTTCATAGCCCGCTTGGAGAACAATTTGTCCACGCCGCCCATTAAGTCGGTGAGGGTTTTCAGGGTTTCGATGGAAACCGGTTCTTCCTTCACGTTGATGTATTGCTGGATGGTGGCCCCTTTGTCCTTCAGGTACTGATCGGCTTTCACGCAGGTACTGCAATAGGGCAGCCAGTACAGTTGTTCAATTTCCACTTTGGGCATAGGAAAAATCCTTTTCACAAATCAAACAGAGGGATCGGCCAGAGTAACTGGTGACAGAAATGATGTGAGCGGACGGTGAGTGTAATCGATGCCCTATCTTATAACAGATGGAATCCCCTGCACAGTTGGCAAACCCAAACAGTAAAAAGCAGGGTGAAGCTGCCGTCGCAACCCGTTTACAACTGTTTGAGTACAGCGAGCTAAAAGCATGGGCTTGGGTTATGGTGCCCAAAAGCAGTTCATGTAGACTTGTCCGAGCTGCACGCAGTTTTGGAAGCGGGTTGCGACGGCAGCTTCACCCTGCTTTTTTGAGGATATTTTGTTGTGTAAAAACTATGATCCTCGTATTCGGTGCAGCCTCCTTCATTTTGCTATGATACTCAGCAGAGCATGATGGGCTTAGCCCCATTACACCCATTGCGCATTGAGACGCCCATTACGTAAGAAGAACCAACGGGCTTACCCGCATTTCAAAACAAAGTGTTGGCTGGGTGTCTCGCTGAACGAACACTTTCCTCCACCCCTCAGATTGTTCCCCCGGTTATTTCAGTCAGAGAGAGTCAGGTTTTATGGCCACCAAACGGACTTACCCGTCCAATTACAGCAACGCCACGGATGATCCCAGTTTGGCACTGGTGGAAAGCCTGTTGCCGCCCCACAGCGTGGAAGCGGAGCAGTCGGTGCTGGGCGGCATTCTGTTTTCCCCAGACGCGTTCAACAAGATCATCGAGCTGATTCGCCCGGATGACTTTTACCGGGGGCCCCACAAACACATTTTCGAGGCCATGACCGAGCTTTATAACAAAAGCGAGCCCATCGACATCATTACGGTTTCGGAGATGATGAGCGACAAAGGGGTATTGGAAGCCGCTGGGGGGCGTCCGTACCTGATGGATCTGGCCATGTCCGTGGCCACGGCGGAAAACATCGTTTATTACGCCCGGATTATTCGTAACAAAGGCTTGCTGAGAGCGCTGATTAGCGCAGGTAATGAGATTGCCAGCCATTGCTATGAAACCAACGACGCCGAGCAGGCCATTGATATGGCTCAGCAGAGCATTTTCCAGCTGGCCCAACACGGCATTCCCAACGACTTGACCCACATCAAGGATATTTTGCCGGAATCCTGGGAGCAGATTGAGGAGCGCTGCGCCAACAAGGGCAGCCTGATGGGGGTTTCCACGGGCTTCTACGATCTGGATAATTACACCTCGGGCCTGCAAAAATCCGATTTGATCATCCTGGCCGCCCGACCCTCCATGGGTAAAACCGCCTTTTGTTTAAATATCGTCAGTCACGTGGCCCTGCGGGAGCAAAAGCCGGTGCTGGTTTTCAGTCTGGAGATGGGCAAGGAGCAGTTGGTATTGCGGATGCTGTGCGCCGAAGCGGAAATTGACGCCCAAAAGATCAAGACCGGTGAAATCAGTGAGCATGAATTCCCCAAGCTGACCCAGGCCATGGGCAAGCTGGGCGACGCCCCGATTTACATCGATGATACCCCCGGGATGACCGTCATGGAGATGCGGGCCAAGGCGCGCAAGGTGCAGATGGAATCCGGCGGGGACTTAGGGCTGATTGTAATTGACTACTTGCAGTTGATGCAGGGGCCGGGCGGCGGCGGGGGTTCGGACGCCAACCGCACCCAGGAAATTTCAGCCATTTCCCGGGGCTTAAAGGGGCTGGCCCGGGAGTTAAAAGTTCCGGTGATGGCCTTGTCCCAGCTGTCCCGGGCCGTGGAAAGCCGACAGGATAAAAAGCCCATGCTCAGCGACTTGCGGGAATCCGGCGCCATTGAGCAGGACGCCGACCTGGTGATGTTTATTTACCGGGATGAGTATTACAACAAGGACAGCGAGCGCCCCGGCACCGCCGATATCATCATCGCCAAGCACCGGAACGGAGCGGTGGGCGAGATTTCCCTGCTGTTCCGCAACAGTATTACCCGCTTCCTCAACCCCGCCGACCGCAAAGTCCACGTGTTTTAGCCTTGCCGGGTTTTTACCCGTGCCCCCAAGCTCCTGCATCCGGGGGAGCCTTATGCAGGCCGCAATTGCTATGATTTTCCCAATACGATGGTGTCTCAGTGGGTGCCGAGTTTGGGAGTGTGTATGGCGATTCGTATCTGGCAAGTGCTGGCTGAGAGTAATTTGGGGGAGGCTGTCACGCCTGAGCGTCACTGGAGACAGGCCTTGTGGAACCCACTGGACTGGTCAGACAAGCAACGATTGCTGGGGCAATGGCTGGCAACGCTCTCCGCTCAGTTGGGTTTTTCCGAATGGAGCCCACCCCCGGGTCCCAACGGAATCTTGGTGCCTCCATCGTTTTTACTGTCCTCAGGGCCCGGTCTGAGGCGCATTGTGGAAATTGGATGTGGCAATGGCGCTTTTACCCTTGGTATGGCCATGTTATTCCCGAATGTGGAGATTGTGGGCATTGATGCCGATGCCCGCAAAATTGAAGAGGCCCAGGGCACCGTTGGATACTGTGACAACATTCGCTTTGTGCATGGCCATGCCCCGGTGATGGATGACATTCCTTGCGATCGCATCGTCTATAACCATTGTCTGGCCGATGCTGGGCAGCTTTCCAGGTTCAACAAAATGGTTTATAAAACCAGTCGATGGCTGGTGGATGAAGGGGATTTCTGGGTAAGGGAGTCCTGGCCCGGTTTACTGGCACGACCGGCCCTGTTACGGATGTTAGCCCCCTATATAGGAAAGAAAAGACCGATCGAAACACTGATCGCACAAGACTTGAGCGCCATGGGGCACCCTTTGGGGGAAGCCTGCATGGGGCAAGGGGTGTTTGGGCTGTCCTGCGAGTTGTTTGTACGGGCCTTTCCGCTGGGCTCCTCGCTGCCGGAGGCGCTACCGGAGGGGAGGCCCCAAGCGCCATTCCCCGGGAGGGCCGTTTCCGTGTCGGAACAAAGCAACGATACCTTGGTGGATTTCTTGTTTAGTAGGGCTTTTGTTTAAAAACTGAACAGAATTGGTAAAAATACTGGCATAACCAAGGTTCTCGACGAGTCTGCCAAGGCTCGGTTTCGATTGGTCAGGATTTCGGATTCCTATAGTTTTGTAACCCTTGCCCTGGCCTTCCACTCTATTTGGTGGAATTGCGCTATACTGATGTTTTAAAGGTAGAGAGCGTTTGTCTGTCCTCCAGAGAGGGTGCCAGAGAGGGTGTTAAATGCAGCCTTGCGGTAAGTGCGGCAATTACAATTCAGAAGACAGTATTTTTTGTGGGCATTGCGCCAATCGGCTCAATAACAATTGCCCCGATTGTGGCTTTAAAAATTTAATGCACCAGAAATTTTGCGGTAGTTGCGGTAAGCAACTGCTGGCCGATACGGCGCTGGGGGCGGTTCAACCTTCTGGGGTCGTTTCAGGCCCGGCTGTGGCTGAAGCACCCGTGACCGAGGCCCAATCTTTGTCTGGAGGGAAGCATCCTGCTGCGGGGGCCACTGTGCTAGAGGCCTATGCGCTGGTTTCCCTGGAAGTGGCCAACTGGCAACAGGCACTGGCGGAGTCCTCCAACCCCCAAGGGTTACAGGCCTACCAATCTGAAGTAATGGCGGCCATTGCCGATCAGATCCATGCGGCGGGCGGACAAATCAACGCCAGCAAGAACCGGGTACTGTTTGCCTCCTTCCGCCGGGAAAGCTCACCAGAGGCCTCCCTGAAAAAGGCCGTGGAACTGTCCAAGCACTTGCTGACCCAGAGTTACCGGTCTGTGGCGGGCGCGTTTCAACTGAGAATCGGCCTGGATTTGGAGCTGGCCCACGCCCGCAACCCCTTAACGTCTACCCTGGAACGCTCTATTGGCGAACCTGGCACGCTCACCGTCAGCCAGCGGGTGTATGAGCGGCTACAAACCATTTATCCCTTTTTCCCGGTAGGGCCGGTAGCGGTGGGCCACCGCAGCCTAACCTTTTATCGGCTTGAGATACCCTCGGCGGCGCCCAGTCTGCCAGAAGGTCAGCCTGTGATGGAGGGTGCCCATCCGGTTGGCGCAGATATCCCGATGGCGGCGCCATTGGCTTCCGCTATTCAGTCATCGACTCAGTCCGTGGCTCCCGAGGCCCCCGTGCCCTATTCAGCTCACCCTACTGCTCCGGCCGTGCCACTTTCGGAAGGCCTACCGGCTTTAAGCACCCCGGCCCCGGTTTCTTTGACTTCCGCAGCGACGCCCGTTGAGCAACCGCTCCGCCACGAACAGGCTCAAAAGGACGATCAGGCCCCCACGCATGCTTTTCCAGAGTATAATCCGCCTGTCCTTACGGTTTTAAAATCGCCACGATCGGAAAATACCACATACAACCAGGTGGTGGAGGCGTTAAGCGCCGACTTCTCCAGTTTCCTGTCTCAGAACCCGGCGGGACTCAAGGGGAAAATACTGTCCTTGTCTGCCGATGATGGGTTGGGGAAGTCCAGCATCATCCATATGGCCCGTGCCCAGTCCGACCCGGAGAATCAACGGGGCATCTGGATGGGGGGAGGCAACTACCGCTGCTTCCATCCCCCCGGTCTGCCCTTGCTGTACTGGCTGGAATTACTTCAGAACCTGCTGAGTCTGGTCTTTGAAGGACACCCCTCCCAGGATGTCCGACAGGCCTTGGACAAATTTCTGGATTATGTCTACGAGGGCAGCCCACCGTCGGATGTGGTTGCCTTTTTGCAGGATTTTTTGCTGGTGCGCCCCCCCCAGCCTCTGGGGGTAGAAACCCGCAACTTCATGGGGCGGATAGAAACGTTCTTTTTGAACTTTTTCAGGATCATCACCAGCAAGCGCCCTTTGATCCTGGTGTTCGAGGACTTGAATTACGCGGATCAGCCCAGTCTCGACTTGCTGGTAAAACTGCTTGAGGCCGGTTTGCTTCAGTTACCGGTCTACCTGGTGTTAACTCACCCCCGAGACTATTATGCACAGGGGCGTCTGGCTGAATGTTTCCAAAAATCCGCCTATCACGAATGGGTGGTAGGTCGTATGGATTCCTCCGCCATGGAGCGCTTTCTGGATGACGGGCCTTTGGGTGGTCAGTTGTCCCAATGGCCCTCCCAGTGGACGAGCCTGTTGACCCGTCAGGCCAAAGGGCTCCCCCTGTACCTGGAAGAAGCCCTGCGTCTGATGCACCTCAAAGAAGCCCTGATCGTGGATCCCGACACGGGCAAGTTCCTGGTGAACGCGGATTTTAACCCGGCGGATTTAATCTTGTCCGATCAACTGGCGGAAGTGGTGGCCGAACGCTTGTCCCACCTAGGCGAGCAGAGCATGTACCTGTTGCAACTGGCCAGTATTTTGGGCGAAAAATTCGCGGTGAACCTGCTGTTCACGTTGGCCCAAATGGACGAGGACGCCTTTAACGAGGCCCTGACCCTGCTGTTCAATCACGGGTTCCTAATCCCGGACGCGACCAATAGCGGGCGTTTTCGTCATGGGATTTTGTGGTCGGTGGTGTATGAGGGCATTGAGGATGAGCTTCGGGAGCAGATGCACCAGCTGATCAGCGAAGCCCTGGAAGGGGACTTCAATCGGGGGCTTACCGTGCCACCCGCCCTGCTTGCCCACCATTCCCAACAGGGGCGGTTGCTGAACCGGGCCATCACCTACTGGAATTTGACCGGTATCTACTGTGGTCAGGTGGGATCGCTCGCGGGTTTAAACATGGCTTTGTTTCACGCGCTTGCGCTGATGTCCCGAACGGAGGAGACCCGGACGCAGAACGGGGAGCTGGCCCTGCGGATGCTGGAAAGCGCCGGTGTTCTCAATATGGAAGAGGATGCCGACTTTGCGGTGCGGATGCTGACGTGGGTCTGTGAGGCCCGGGAAAAAGAGGGCGACCCCGTCAAGCAACTGGAGCCACTGGGGTTTCTGGCATCGGCCTATGAAAATGTTGGGAATTACACGCAGGCACTGGGGACACTGGAAAAATCCCTGTCCCTGATTGATGCTGCCGCTTATCCACTGGAAGCGGCCTCTTTGCAAATGACCCGTATGGAATACCTGTATACCCTGGGGCGGCTCCATCAGGCCCGCGATATCATGGAGAACATTCTGGAGCCAATGGCGCAGACGCAGGGCCATGGGTATCCTGATTTCATGGAAGCCTTTATGCAGGCTCGCTTGCTCAAGGCTCAGATTTTATTGGCTCAGTGTGAACCCTCAGTGTTGTCTGAGCTGGAAGCCGCCCAGCAACTGGCCGCCTCCTCGGGACAAGAGGAGTTGGGGATTGCCCTGCGCCTGATCATGGCTCAGGTGCATTTGCGCAACGGCCATTTTGAAAGCTGTAACCGGGAAGCGGACAGTTTGCTGAACGCCATTGAGCAAATGCCTGATTCCGATTGGTTTTTGGCCCAGTGGGGGCTGCTGGCGATTATGTATCACTGCGAGCAGGAGGATTGGACCAGTGCCTCCCAGTTGGTGCTAACGGTGATTTCCAAAGCGGAAGCGGCTCAGGACTATCTGACCTGGGTGCTTTCACAGGCCTATGCTGGGTATATTACCGGGCGCATGGGTAAAATTCGGGAGGGGCGCCAGTTAATGGAACAGGCCATCGGGCTCAGCTCGGAATATCGATTTGCCTCCGTGGCCCTGCTGGGGTGGCGTTTCTTGGCTGAGTTCGAGTTGTCCCTGAATAATCTGGATGTGGCCTACGAAATTGCCTTGAAGGCGTTGGAAGTGGCCAGAAAGCCTGATATCCAGAACCAGTACGAGGCCATTCAGTTAAGTCTGCTGTGTGCCCAGGCGCTATTGGCAAAGGGACAAGCCAAGGAAGCTGGCAAGGTTCTGGAACCCTTGTGGCCTCAAGTGGTTCAAGCCCGCTGGCAGCCTTTGATAGCCGCTTGCGCCTTTGAGATTGGCCAGCTTTATAAATCCCTGGCGCAGGATATGCCTGCCGATTTGAGTCGCAAGTACCTGACCCGCAGTGTGGAGTTTTTCCTAAAGGCCAAAGGAATTTGGCTGGATTTGCGGCATCTCCCCCAGGTTAAAAAAGTGGATCAGGCCATTCCCCAGTTGTAAGAGACTATCCGAAAAGTTTTCAGATCGGCGTGGCTACAAGGCAGGAGCAGCGCAAGCAAGGCGCTTATACTGATAAGTAACGAAGCTGAGCAGCGGACGAACGCAGTAGACGCCCGGAATGGAGACTTTTCGGATAGTCTCTAAGGTCCGTGGCAAAGGCGGTTGTGTTTGGGCCCAGCGCCTTTGTGATACCTTATGAAAGAAAGGGCTGTCGCTGGAATAGTAATCTCAGGATAGTAATCTTTCCTTTCGTTTTCCCTCCCCTCTCTTCGCCGCTAACTATTGACCCGCTACCGATTGGATTCATTCGATAAAGTCATGTCCCATCCCTCTAAACCGTTTGCACAACTGGTCGATCGGAACGATGAGCATTTGCGCTTGCTGGGCCTCTATCACGGTTTAATTACCGCTGGCTTCCTGCTGCTGGTTTTATTGATGTATGCCCTGCCTTTGCTCATTGGGCCTCGGTACTATCAGGTCGTGGTTCTCTTCAAGCCGCTGACGCCTCAGCTTTTGCTGGCTGGCTTGCTGCTGAGTTTAATTCAGGTCACCGTGATGGGGCTGAACGCCTGGTGTCTGTTCCGCCGTAAAAATCGCTTGAGTTGCATGGTGCTGAGTTGCGCGGAATGCTTATGTCTGCCGCCGTTGGGTTTTATACTGGGCCTGTCTGCCGTGCTGGTGCTTCGGCGAGAGGCGGTGGCCGTCCTGTTTCAGAAGCAATCGCCTTGAGCGTGCGTTTATTGAATATAACGTCTAAATAATGTTGACATTCTATCGGTTGTGCTATAATTCGTACTTCTATTTATAAGTCTTTAATTCACGATTCAGTCTTCTAGTGGGTTCTCGTTTGTTTTGGGTTTCTTTCAACAACGTTTGGGGGCTCTTGAATTTTTTGTGAGGGAGGGTTTCAGTTCCTATGACCGTATTGATGCATTTTAGCGCGCCTTTTAAGCAGTCCACAGAGCAGCGTTCTAGGCAGTCCAAGCCCAAAGATACATTGCCGGGCACTATGAATAACGGGTTTGCCAGGCCATTGCGATTGCGGAACGAAAATCCATTGCAGGTGGCTCGAACCCTCTCCCAAAGGCAAGAATCTCGCTCCGGGGGCCTGGAGATTACCAATCAGGCGGGCTGGAACCAATCAGGCAAGAAAGGGGAGGCGCGTTCTTCCCAAAAAACAAACGCCGCTTCCGGCTTCACGCTGAATGGGCCTGCCTGCCGCACGGACGCCTCCATTGACGAGGAGCCGCACCCGTATTGCCGATTAAACCATGAAGAGGCCTTGCGGTTGGCCAAAAGCGCCATTGACGGCAAACACTTTCCTGAGCGCGCCGAGCTGATGGGCAAGGTGAAAACCCCCTGGGATATCTTGACGGCGGATCGGGCCATTGTCCAGGCGCTGGATGCGGCCAACCAGGGCAGCAGCCCTGAGCAGGTGAAGCAAAACCATATGCGCGCTTTATTTTTAAGGGATAACGTGGGGCAGTGCGTGATCAATCAGGCGATGAAAACCTGGCATGGCAAGCGGGTCATGGCCGCTTACGTGCTGAAAGTTTTGCCTTCGGAAATGGTTCCACGCATTCCAGCGGTTCGGGATTTATCCAGGGACGGGCAACTGAATCGTGAAACCGCTCGCAAGCTGGCGGACAGCGTCATTGCCGGCAAATCACTGAAGAATCAGCATAAACTGGTGGAACAGGTGATTGGGTTTAAGGATTTGGTGGTGTTGGAGGAAGAGGCCATCCAATCCCTGTCCAAGGCAGTAGCCAAGGCGCCCCATCCCAAAGCGCGGGCCCAGCATGCCATGAACTTTTTATTCCTGTTGCACGAGGTGGGCACCCAGACGGCCAATCGCATTATGACCGAGCGCTCTGATCGGGTGGCTTACATGAAGCACATGGTTAAAAGCCTGTTTGTGTTGTAGCGTCGATTCAGCCCAACCGGCTTAAATGGAACCGGCGTGATCGGGGGCAGGCTGGCTGGTGGGGCCAACGGCCAGCGTCACCACCACCGGCAAATGATCGGAACCCACAAAAGGGCCGGTATGCCGTTCGATCACAATCAGGCGGTTGCTCACCAGAACGTGATCGATGGGGATCTGCAACATCTGGGTCAGCCAGTTGGATTCCGCGCGAATGCCAATCAGGGGAAGCAACATGGGCCAGCTGGGCTGAATCCCCAGGCCCAGTTGGCTGTCTCGCAGGCCGGTTTTCTCAATTAAGGTCTTAAACTCCACAGACCACGGGGTGGTATTAAGGTCGCCCATCACCACCAGGTGTTTGCCCAATCTTGGGCGCTCTTTGGCCCAGGTATTAAAACTCTCCTGTAGCCAGGTTAGGTGGGAAGGGCGTATGGGTGAGGCTGGATGAGCCACCAGAATGGTCACGGGGTGTCCGTTCAGCCAGATTTTGGCAATGATATTGGCCTGATTGGCCACGGTTTGCCGCCCGGCGTAAACCAGACGGGCATTCACCAATGGCCGCTTGCTGTATAGGGCCATATTCCCCCTGCCCGACAGGCGGTAGGAGTATCGTTTTAGCACCGATGAGCGCTCCAGTTCATGCCGCCAGCGTTCAGTGTACTCCACAAAATCAACCATATCGGGATTCTCGGCCCGCACAGCCTCTAAAACCGCCTGGGTGTTGAAGTTTACATTTCCAAACACGTTGATGTGCATCAGCTTGAGGGGGCGACCTGAAATCTGGGCTAAATCCGGCTTGGGGTGGGGCAGGTAGTAGGGTAACACCGCTGACAGGTTGATGCCTAAAAAGACACCCAAAACAATCAGACTGACCCATTGATCGATTTTACGAGGGCCATCCGGCTTGCTTTTTTGCCAATAACTGACACTGGCGAAGAGAAAAGCCAGTAATTGCACACAGAGATACTGCACCCGGAAGTGGGTGGTCAGGCTCCACACCCAGCCCTTATCTCCCATCAGGGCCATTGCGGTGAGAATGCAAGAGAGCAAAACAAGCCCGTTCATCACAAAGCCCAGCAACCCCTTGGCCAGATTCAACGGCCAAAAAATACTAAACACGGTCTCTGTGCCCTCTCCGTTCAATTTGACTTTGGGTGAATGCCTGCTACAGCCTACTTGCCGCCGGATTTTTTATCATAGCTGACCCATTTATTATATCGGATTCCGCCTGGCAGGGGACTACCGGACGGTGTGGCTATCGTAAGCCTTGGTAACGGATTTTGGCCCGGCCATTTTCAATTGGGCAGGGTTCGGGCTATGATGATGTTTGATCTTTTTTGTGAGATTGAGGCCCTATAGCTCAACGGTTAGAGCAGCGAACTCATAATTCGTTGGTTGCAGGTTCGAATCCTGCTGGGGCCACCACATTGCACGCCGACATCTTGGTTTTTGGGGTGGGCAACGCACGGGAGCCTCTGATAGGGGCTCTGAGGATGGGCGCCTCCGAAGATGGAGCCTTGGTGAGGGCTTTTTCAACGTGGGCGCTTTTGTAGTGATTTGAGCGCTTTTAAGCGCCCTTCGCTAACAAGAGCCTGGCTTCATCTATTTGGCCTATTCTGATGGAATGGTTCTGGTTATTATCCAAAGATGGCCGCCCATTACGGTAAAATAGACTGACAAGATGGAGTGGTGAGCGGCATGGTGGTCAAAACAAGTATTCCCCTGGTGAATTTGCAGCGTCAGGCACAGAGCTACCGGGACGCCTTTCAGGCCAGCTTTGCTGACCTGCTGGGCAAGGCCGACTTTATTGGGGGGGCTGCCGTGGGGCAGTTTGAGCAGGCCTTTGCCCGCTACTGCGGGGCGCAGCATTGCGTGGGGGTGGGCAACGGCACGGATGCCCTGTACCTCATCTTCAAGGCGCTGGGCCTACAGCCGGGCGATGAGGTAATTACCTCCACCATGAGTTTTATTGCCACCGCCGAGATTTTTGCCCCCTTGGGCGTCAAGGTGGTGTTTGCCGATATCGATCCCTGCACCTACACCCTGGATGCGGCTCAAGTGGCCCGGTTCATCACGGACAAAACCAAAGCCCTGCTGCCAGTGCATTTGTACGGGCAGCCTGCGGACTTAACCGCCCTTCAGCAGTTGGCCGATCAGCATGGGTTGTATTTAATTGAAGACGCCGCTCAGGCTCACGGGGCGAAATTCGCAGGGCAACGCATCGGTTCCTGGGGAACAGCGGCGGCGTTCAGTTTTTATCCCGGTAAAAATTTGGGAGCCTTTGGGGATGGGGGCGGCATTACCACCAATGATGCCGAATTGGCCCACAAAATTCGCATGCTGGCTAATCATGGCCGCTTGACCAAATATGAACACGCCGTGGAAGGCATCAACAGTCGGCTGGATACCCTTCAGGCCGCCATTCTGCTGACCAAGCTGGGGCATCTGGACGCCTGGAATGCCCGCCGCATCGAAATTGCCGCGTTCTACCACACGGCCCTCAGTAATATCTCCGACTTGAAATTGCCCCAGTTGGGGGCGAATCGCAGCCATGTGTATCATTTATACGTGGTGCAAACCGCCCAACGCGATGCCTTACTGCAATTTTTAAACGCCCAGGGCATTCAGGCGGCCATTCATTACCCCATTCCACTGCACTTGCAGCCTGCCTTTGCCCATCTGGGGTATCAGGCCGGGGCGTTTCCTCATGCGGAAACGCTCAGCCAGCAGTGTTTGTCCCTGCCCATTTGCCCGGAGTTAACCATGGCCGAGGCTGAGGACGTGGTGAAAGCCGTGAAAGCGTTTTTTGACAATCATCCCTGATGCTCTCTTATCCTGATGGTTTCTGGCCCTGAGCATTTTGGGGCTGTTCTTGAGCGGGCTCCTTTATTCAAGGGGCCAGGCTTGCTAGTATAAAGTTCCCAGCATAGGCATTCGTTCCAGTGAGAGACCAAGAGGGCAAAACATGCGCATTGGCGTTCCCAAAGAGATTAAACCCAACGAGCATCGGGTGGCCATGACCCCCGCCGGGGTGGAAGCCCTGATCAAAAAAGGGCACACGGTGCTTCTGGAAAGTAACGCCGGTTTGGGTAGCGGCTTTAACGATGCTCATTATGAGCAGGTGGGCGCCCAAATTGTGAGCAGTCCCGCTGAGGTGTTTGCCAACGCCGAGATGATCGTGAAAGTAAAAGAGCCGTTGCCCCCGGAGTATGAGTTGCTGCGGGAAGACCAGTTACTTTTTACCTTTTTGCATCTGGCCGCTGAACCGGCCCTGACCCAGGCCCTCATTCGCAACCGGGTCAAGGCCATTGCCTACGAGACCATCCAGTTGCCGGATCGTTCCCTGCCCCTGCTAACCCCCATGAGCGAGGTGGCGGGCAAGATGTCCGTACAAATTGGGGCCATGCTGCTGGAAAAACACTACGGCGGCAAAGGGATGCTGTTGGGTGGCGTGCCGGGCACCCATCCGGCCCGGGTCATGATTCTGGGCGGGGGTACCGTGGGCACCAGCGCCGCTAAAATCGCCCTGGGCTTTGGGGCCGATGTGACCTTGCTGGACGTGAATCTGGATCGCTTGCGGCATCTGGATGATATTTTTCATGGGCGTCTGAAAACCCTGATGTCCAATAGTTTTAATATTCGGGAAGAGGCTAGGCAGGCGGATTTACTGATTGGGGCGGTACTGATTCCCGGGGCCAAGGCCCCCAAACTGGTAACCGAAGCCATGGTAAAGGAAATGCAGCCGGGCTCAGTCATTGTGGATGTGGCCATCGATCAGGGCGGTTCCATTGAGACCATCGACCGGGTGACCACCCACGCCGATCCGGCCTACGTGAAACACGGGGTCATTCACTACTCAGTGGCCAATATGCCGGGGGCGGTGGCCCGAACCTCCACCTTTGCCCTGACCAATGCCACTTTGCCCTACGTGCTGGCCCTGGCCAGTCAGGGGTTTGAAACGGCTGTTCGCAAGGACGCCGCCTTGGCCAAAGGGGTCAATGCCCTGAATGGGCACATTACTTATGCCTCCGTGGCGGAAGCCCATGGCTTGCCCTTTACACCACTAGAGGCATTGTTACCGGCTTAATAATCGGTTTAATAGACGCCTGAGAGAGACAAAGATGGTATCCAAAACGCCTGCCAAACCATTCAGGCAATCAGGCCTTGTCCAGCTTGGCGAACTTGGGGTCTAACAGCTTCTTACCAGCGATGGTGTCAAACTGAATGCTGTAAATGGCCTTGTCGCCATCGCCCAGCACCTGACTGACGGTGCCTTCCCCGAATTTGGCATGCGTGACCCGATCGCCCACTTTAAAAGCCGCTGCCGTGGGGGCAGGCTGGGGACGACTGGAACCCACCGTGGGCAACGCGGAGGGCGACGACTTTTTGGGCGGGACATTCCGCAGATGGGAGCTAACATTGGAGTATCCTTGGGAGTAGCCTTGATTACCGCCCCCACCATACTGGTAGCCGCCGCCGGATCGCCCGGAGGAGGATTTACCCGATTTATTAAAACCGCTACCGCCATAATCGGAGTCGGAGAACCGCTCGGAAGTGTACCCGGAACGCCGTCCCTCGGAACCCGAACCGCCCCGGCGCAAATCATCCACCGCCTCATCGTTATAACGATTGGTGCTGGTGGATTCCAGGGTGTAGAAACCGGAGAGGTACTCTTGCGGGATTTCCTTCAGGAAGCGGCTGGGTTGGGAGTAGCGCAATTCGCCCATAATCAGTCGTCGGCGGGCGTAAGTCAAAAACAGGCGCTCCATGGCCCGGGTAACGCCCACATACATCAAACGGCGCTCTTCTTCCATCTGGGTGGTGTCATTCAAGGAACGAAAATGGGGAAACAGTCCCTCTTCCAATCCACACACGGCCACCACTGGGAATTCGAGCCCCTTGCAGGCGTGCAAGGTCATCAGCACAATCTTGTTTTCCACCGGTTCAGAGGTATCAATATCACTGAGCAAGGACATTTGGGTTAAGAATTCGGCCAGACCCGGCTGACTGTCTTCGGTGGGTGGATTTTCGATCATAAACTGGCGGGCCACGCTGATAAATTCCTGCACGTTGGCCTGACGTCCTTCCGTATCCGTTGGGTCTTCCAGCTTCAGTTCATCGAAATAACCGGTCAAATCCAGAATCTGGGTGACCAGTTCATCCAGCCCGACTTCTGTGGCCAAGCGCTTCAGGCGTTCCATCACCGAGACAAAGCCCTGAATGGCCTTGACCGCCTTGGGTTTGAGATCTGGCACCTGATCGGCCTGGCGCAACACCTGATAGAGGGAAGCGTTATGCTGAGCGGCAGTGGCTTCCAGGTACTCGATACTGGTTTTGCCCACACCCCGCTTGGGCACGTTCAGAATCCGCTTCACGCTGTAGCCGTCCTGATCGTTGAAAATGACGGTGAGATAAGCCAGAACGTCCTTGATTTCCTTGCGCTCATAGAACTTGAGACCGCCCACCATGTTGTAGGGAATACCCCGAGAGATCAACACATCCTCCAGCACCCGGCTTTGCACGTTGGTGCGGTACAAAATGCAGCAATCACCCGGCTTGTAGTTGCCGGTGCTAATCATCTGCTGAATGCGATCCAGAATGTAGAAAGCCTCTTCCCGATCGTCTTTGGCCTCGTAGCAGTTGATTTTTTCACCAGCGCCCCGCACGGAAATCAACTCCTTGGGCAAGCGCTCCTGGTTCTGCTCGATAATGGCGTTGGCCACTTCCAGGATGTTGGCCGTGGAACGGTAATTGTGCAGCAATTTAATGACCTTGGCCCCGGCAAAGCCGCTCTGGAAGTTCAGGATAATGCGGAAGTTGGCCCCCCGCCAGCTGTAGATGGACTGATCCACATCACCCACCACGGTCAGGCTGCGATTCAGCCACAAGGCCTGCTGGGACTCCGGGGTGCTGTCCTCTTTCAGGCAGCCTTCCGCCAACAATCTAACCAGCTCGTACTGGGCGTCGTTGGTATCCTGAAACTCATCCACCAGCAGGTGCTTGAACTGATCGTGGTAGCGTTGCAAGACATGCGGATTTTGTTGCAGCAACTTCACCGTAATCATCAGCATGTCATCAAAGTCCATGGCGTTGTTGCGAGCCAGTTCGGCCTCATAGCCATCGTAAATCTGGGCCAGCTTCTCGGTACGGAAGTCCTTGGCCGTGGTGGCGTAATCGTAAGCGTCCAGCATCTGGTTTTTAAAGCCGGAGATGGAATAGCGGATGTTCTTGGGGGCATACAGCTTGTCATCCAGATTCAGGGCCTTGATCACCGTTTTGACCGCCGCCATGGACTCGGTTTCATCGTAAATGACAAAGTTGTTGTTCCAGGTGCGACCGGCTTTGGAAGTGTAATGGCTGACATCCCGACGCAAAATACGCCCGCAAATGCTGTGAAAGGTACCAATCCACAAACTACGGCCATTGGCTTCCCCCACCAGGTGCTGCAAGCGTTCCCGCATTTCCCGAGCCGCCTTGTTGGTAAAGGTCACCGCTAAAATTTCAGCCGGATGAACGCCGGACTCAATGCGGTGAGCGATTTGGTGGGTCAGAACACGGGTTTTACCACTACCGGCACCGGCCAGAACCAGCAAAGGGCCCAATTGATGAGTGACTGCCTCTAACTGGGCCTCGTTTAAATTCTGAAGCAAACCGTTCATCGCTATCGCCTAACCTCTCTAAAAAAGTCACCAAAATTCACAAATTGGGAATTTATCGCCTGGGGATTTATCACCGGGTCTTGCTCAACTCAGGGCCCACTAGAATAGCATCCAAAAATGAACATGGTAAAAACAAATCTCAAACTGTAAAGACGGGCCGATCACGCAGGGGCGCCCCAGCCCAGTGAGCCACCGTTTACAGGCAGCTCGCCCAGGTCCCGGTGGCACTGCCCCAAACGGTTTTTTGAACCTGCCCAACGCTGTGTCTGTGGAACCGGGTTTAAAAAATCTCAAAAGAGCTAGCACAATCGGCGGGTTTTTATATAATATAATGTTCAAATCAGTTGCTTGTCGATGGCTTGTTGGGAGAACGTGGGATGGTACGATCTCACGGGCAGCAAGACAAAGCCCAGTAATCCATCCCCGGGCAAGTTGACCCTACAGATTTTTACAACTATTTTCCAATCGAAGCCTATTAAAAGCGTTAATCTCAACCCCAATCAATTTCGTTTTTGAACATTCCAAAAGGATGGAAGGGACCCCATGACTGATCATTCCTCGTTTGAGGCCAACGCACCCACCGCCATGGCCACTGTCGGCATCCACAGCATGTTTGACGACCCAAAGCAGGAACAGACCATCATGGTGCCCATCATGCCCAAGGACGACCTGGATCAGGACACGCCCGATCCCAACGACGACCTGGCCGCTGAATTGAGCATGTTGCAGCAAAAGTCCAAGGCCATCGCCATCATCGGCAGCCGGAACATTCCCTTGCCTCACCAGCAGATTATCGAAATGCTGGCATTTTCCCTGACCCACAATGGCAACCAGGTCATTACCAGCGGGGGATCTTCAGGCACCAACGCGGCGGCCATTCGGGGTGCCATGAAAGGCAACCCGGAACTGCTAAAAGTCATTTTGCCCCAAACCATTGGCCAACAGCCTTCGGATGTGCAGGATCAACTCATTGGCATTCCCAACATCGTGGAACACCCGGAATGGAGCATGATGAAACTAGCCGATGCCAGCCGCCTGTGCAACCGGGAAATTGTCGATGAGTGTCAGCAGTTGATCATCCTGCTCTCTCACGATAGCCCCACCTTGCACACGGCCATTGATTACGCCAATGAAAACCACAAACTGGTCACCTGCCTGTACCTGGATTAGATTCCCGGCAATCTGAAAGAAATTTGAATAGAGTGAGCCTCTCCGGCTCACTCTATTTTATGTGTGTTTTGGAGCTGATTCCTGCCATTCTTACCGACCCATTCCCATCCGTTCCTATCCATCTATCGGGCAACCATCTATAGTCGTTTGGGAAATACCGGAATCATATTTAATAAAATATACTCAATCATTAAACACAAACGCCGTCACCACTGACTCTGGAAAACAACCAGTTCACTGGCCACTGCGCTTCGGCCTGCAAACCCAGCCGTGGCTCAGCAGGTATTACAGGCGTCTGGCTTCAACACCCAACCGGGACACCAACCCGAAAGTCACCATTCAGCGCCTAAACAAACCCGCAAGAAACCGATCAGGGTCGGGTGCCCAAAGCGAAGGCAATGATCAACGCAAAAGCCAAGCAAGTAAGGTAGGAACAAAATCGAGGAGGGAGATTCAATGCAAAAGTCAATGGTTTCGGGCCTAATCATGGCCACAGCGCTCAGCCTGAGCGTCTCAGTCTGTGCTGTCGCGAAAGAGACAATGAGAACCCAAACCACCACCACAACCAGCCAGTACCAATCAACGCAACCTCAGGGCACGGAAGCCGTCCAACCCGGTATGAGCAATTTGGTGCTGAACAATCAATTTGGCTACACCCAGGGTGAAATTGTCATTGGCAGCAGTGACGGTAGCAGTCCCATGTTCTTGCCCAAACTGACCATTGGGGAGGCCAATACCTCCATTCTGGCATTGAACCCAACGCCCAAGCCAGTCAGCCTGAGTATTCCACAACTCAATTCAACCATGGTTATTCCGCCCAACGGCGCGCGGGTGATTCAGCTGGATAAGTCCCAAACCGCCAGCTTGACGCCCGGACAAGAGGTTGCCTATTATATTAACGATGCCGATGGCAATCAGATCGCTTCCAGCAACTTTGTTAATACGCAGGAAATCGTTTCCATGATTGACATCAACACGCAGGTAGCCAGCACCGAGGAAACCGCCACTCCGACCAGAAGCATTACCCGACCCACCGAACGGAAATCCACCGTTCGGGGTTACTGGTAACCCTGAGGTCTTCGGTTAAAAACGTAGCTGGCCCCTGACCACCGACCCCGGACGATTCATTATGCCAGTTCGTTTGATTCCAATTTCATTCATTTCAGCACTTGCGCTGACCCTGGGCTTGTTCCTGGGGTTCAGCGTGAGTGCTGAACCCATTTCCGCACAACAGCCCGCTTCGGCGGACAGTGGAAAATTACCGGCTCCTTCAACATCAGCCAGTCCGACAGACAATATTCATATCAAAATCAACATCCCCAGCCGCACCTTGTGGGTCTACGAAGGTGATCGTATCATCCGCTACTTTCCAGTGGGAGTGGGTCGGGTGGGCTTTCCAACCCCATTGGGGCGCTTCAGTATTATTCGCAAGGTGGAAGATCCCGGTTGGGAAAACCCCTACATGGCGTCCGGTAAAATGCGCTTGTCCCCCGGCCAAAATAATCCGCTGGGCACCCGCTGGATGGGTTTTTTAAGAGATCCCGGCGGCGAATATGGCATGCACGGCACCGATAATCCGGCATCGGTGGGCAAGTTAAGCTCCCACGGCTGTGTCCGCCTTCGGGTTCCAGACGCGGAGGCCCTTTTTGAGTTAGTGGATGTGGGTACCCCGGTTGAGGTTGTCTATCAGCCCGTAATCATCCGCCGCCACGCCGATGAGGTCAAGGTGGCCGTGTATGGGGATCCCTTCCGAAAAGGCATGCCCTCCCTGGAAAAAGTAAAGCAAGAGATCCAACAGCAGTTCCCCAATGCCCAAGTGGATGAAGAGAAACTGAAAGCCGCCTTGCGCACCCCGCAGGAGAAGTATGTGCTGGTGGGTTCCATTGTTCCGCAGAGCCCCCAGGAATAGGGCTTGCTGACAAAGCATCCAGTCCACCCCATGCCCCTACCTCCCCATCAAAATCTTCGGCAAGGCCGCCTTCACGCTCTGTTTGAAACTGTTTGAGGACAGCGAGTCAAAAATCCAAGCCGGGCTATTTTGCCCGCATTGTCAATTTTGATCCTTAAATTGTTTTTATTTTATTGTGTTTTAATTACCACACTTTTCGCGCAATGTTAGCATAGCTGAGAGAAAGACCGCCATGTCTCAAACATTCCCTGGTTCCTTCACAAACTTATTCGGCCAGAGCCTGCTCAAAGCAATGGTGCAGTCGGCCATGACCAACCCCCAGGCTGCTGTGGTGCGTTCCCCGATGATAACCATGCTGGATGCTACCCTGGCCCAAAGTGTGCTATCCGTAGATGGTATGCTGTCCAGTGTCAGAGTCAGCGTTGGCGCTGGCGCTCCCCAGACTCCCATCATGGGCACTTTCGGGATGTTCGCCTAAACGCTTTCTGGCACCCCACTGAGATTATCCGGGTGACTGAGATCATCACCCTGAGATCATCAATCTGGGGTAATCCATTTTATCCGCCGGGTGAGGGGTTACAAGCCTCGCGCCCGGTTCATGCTTTCTGGCCACGGATTGGCCCAATGGCGCTTTAAATTCCGCTTTGCTAGCCAGAAGGGCTTTCTCCATTTAGCCGATAGGCTAATTGAACCATTATCGCTGATTGCTTAATGTATAGCTGTATTAAATAGCTGGGTCAGGGAATTAACAACTGCGTCAGTCCAATTTAACTTTTTCACCATAGCACCCAAACCATTGTGTGCCAGCACGGATTTGGCAATGAATCTTGCTAGTTGAGTTGAGGGTAGTTTGGCAATGGTTGAGACTGGCAACGCTTACGGATAATTACCGTATTTATAACGCCTGCCTATTGTAAGGCAAGCCTTTGGCTGGCCAGACCAGGCACGCCCCTAACATGCACTGAGTTCACTGAAACACAAGGAGTACTCACATGAAAAAAAGCAACCTGATTACCTTGTCCCTGACATTGGGTCTTCTGACTTCCGGGCTGGCCTTTGCGGCGATGCCTCCTGCCGATATTAGTGGTAACTGGGCCCAAAGCGACATTAACACCATGATGGACATGCAGGTCATGAGTGGCTTTAATGACGGCAACTTTCACCCGGACGCCTGGTTGACCCGTGCCGAGTTTTCCCAAATGGCCGCTAAAACTTTGGGCCTGGAAAGCAAGAAAGCGAACAGCGTCCCAAGCTTCAAGCAGGTCTCACAAAACAGTTGGGCTTTTGGCAATGTAGACAATCAGGACTGGATTAACAACTACCCCTCGGGGGTCTTTCGGCCCACCAACCCGGTGCGCCGTGTAGAAGCCCTGGCCGCTGTGGGTGGCGCCCTGAATAAACCCTTGCTGAGTGAATCTGAAGCCGACAGCGTGTTGAGTCGCTATACCGATGGCGATCAGGTGCCCAGCGCAGCCCGTCGTCAGGTGGCCACGGCCATTCAGTACGATCTCTTTGAGATCGATCCGGCCAAGGGCACCAATAAAATCGAGCCGTTACGCCCCATTAACCGGGCAGAGACAGCCGCATTGCTGAACGATTTATATCAGAATCGGGATATCGCCATCGTCCAGAATGGAAAGGTCATTTCCCAAACCGAGCAAACGCCTTCCACCGGCACCAGCGCCGTTTCTGGCGGCTACGGCACCACTGAAAGCACAGAAGCCGAGAAGATCGGATACAAGTCCCCGCCTTTCAGGAACAGTGCCGATACCATCGTGGAATTCCGCAAAGTGAACACCACCACCACCCCCACCAATCTGGAAGCCAAGGGGCCCATCAGCCTGCCTGCCAATACCACCTTTACCGGCACCGTGGCCAAGGCCTTGTACTCGGAATTCAACAAACCCGGCGACCCGGTCATGCTGATTCTGGATCACCCCTTGTTTGACACCAATGGAAAAATCATTGCCCCTGCGGGTAGCAAGGTGCTGGGTGTGGTTAATAGCGTTATTTCCAAAAATGAAACCAACGACAACGCGCAATTGGGAATTACCTTCAACGGCTTGATTACCCCGGAAGGGCAACGCATTCCCATGAGCGCCACCATTGCCAATGCCGACGGGATTCTGAAAGCCACCGAGCTTCAAGGGGTTGTTTTTCACCCCGATCGCTCCACAGCAGCCCTGTCCCGGGAAATCAGCACTTCTGCCGGGGCGCTTTACGGCACTAAAATCGGCAAGGCCGAAGTGCTGGACGAGCCGCTGGTTCAGCAACTCAGCAGCAAGGAAGTGGATCCCCTGGATAAACGCAACAGCAATATCGTGATCGGGGTGGGGGATCGCTTGCAAATACGCATTGAAAGTCTGGGCATCAGCGCCACTGGCACCGGTGCTAGCAGCACACCCTAATTTTATATAGAGAGCGGTACGACGATGCACCCGGTCGGGAGACCGATCGGGTGCTTTTCTTTTGAAAAGAAATTGTCTGGCACAAAACCAGAGCAAATTGTTTTTATGCTTATGTAAATAATTCGCAGTGGGACAGGCTGACAATTCAGGGGCTGAACGGGGGTTCAGTTGGAAAGGGTTGGACAGGCCCATTTGCATCTTGGGATTTCAAATTCTCAATCAAAGACTTTAGGCCTGAATCGTGGGGCACACAGGGGGACAGAATGACTTCACCGTATATAACAAGTCAATCCGTGAGTAATGCGGCCACTGGCGCAGGAAGTGCAGTGAACCCGCCATCGCCCGGCACCGAGACCGACCCGCTGCTAGCTAGGTATTTCGGCGGCGGCGGACAACCGCCTCAATCCGTAAGCGCTTATAACTATGCATGGGGCGGCAGTTACGGTGGTTACAGTGGGTACCCTTACGGCTCCCACGGGGGCGCTTACCCTTCCTCACCCTGGGGGAACTACCCGCCACCACCCGGCGCCGGGTACTGGCAACAACAGCCTCCCCTCAACGATAATACGGCATTGGCCCGAATTCAAAGCATTTCTGGACAACTGGACGCACAGACCACCGGACAGGCCGATGGCCTGATTAATGTCAACGATTTGCGCAGCGCTCTGGACGATAAGAGCGGCAAGTATTCCAAAGCGGACAAAGACGCCATTCAATACCTGCTGGATAACCAAAACGGCTTACGGGGCCGAGTGGATCACTTTGATGGCCAGGATGACGGCCAGTTCAGTGTGGACAGCCTGAACAAGATGGTGGCCAACCCAAACTCGCAGGGCGTTTTGCCTCTGGATCAGAAGATGACCAATACCCAGGCACTCATCTCAGTGCAAACCTTCATGAAAGATCATGGCTGGGGCATCGTTAATCGCGAGGGCTTGAGCCACATTGCCCAATACGGAGACACCGAAGAGCAAAAGGCCGCGGCTAAAAAATTGCTGAACAATCCAGAACTGTTTAAAGCCGCCGATACGGGTCAAAAGAATGATGGTCGTTATGATGGCAAAATCGACCACGCCGATTTAAGAGGTCTCATTAACCGCGCTGACGTGGATAAAATTGGCGTCAGCAGTGCCCCGCCGCCTCCGATGGCCCCACCCTACTCGCCCATCTATTCGGGCAACTACTACGCGGATGCCTACTACAACAACATGTACGCCAGCACACTGGGCCCGGCCGCCGCTTTATACCAGAACGCGCCCGGAGCGCCTCGTCGGTAATCAGCGGCATTAAAATGGCTAAGGCGGCACTGTTGTCAGTGCCGCTTTTTTACGCCTGCCAGCCGTACAAATAATACAGCAAGGTTCTTACCCCAAAGCCGGTGCCCCCCTTGGGCACCTCTGGCACATCGCTGGTGGCCCAGGCCGGGCCCGCAATATCCAGATGGGCCCAGGCCCGCTTTTTGTCCACAAATTCCTTCAGAAACATACCACCCGCCGACGAACCGGCTTGCCCCTTGGCCCCGGAATTAATCAGGTCAGCCACATCGCTCTTTAAAAACACTTTGTATTCGTCATACAAGGGCAACGGCCATAATTTTTCTCCGGCCTGCTCACCAGCGGCCTGCAAGCCTTGAATCAAGGTGTCACTGGTGCCCATGATGCCAGCGGCCACTTTACCCAAGGCGGTGACGCAGGCACCGGTTAACGTGGCAATGTCCACCAGTTCATCGGGATCCACCTTTCGCTGGGCGTAAGTGAGGGCGTCACAGAGGATCAGGCGACCTTCAGCGTCCGTATTATTCACCTCAACGGTCTTTCCATTCATGGCCGTCACGATGTCGCCCGGCTTGCTGGAAATACCGCTGGGCATATTTTCGCAGGTGGGGATAAAGCCATGCACTTCGATATTTAAATCTTTTAATTCCGAAACCGCCTTGAGGGTGGCGATGACGGCTGCCGCACCGGCCATATCCATCTTCATCAATTCCATGGAGGCCGCCGGTTTGAGCGATAATCCACCGCTATCAAAGGTAACCCCCTTTCCGACCAGGGCGATCTTCTTGGAGGGGGTATCGGAAGGCTTGTAACACAGGTGAATGAGGAAGGGCGGTTGTTCACTTCCCTGGGCCACCAACTGAAAAGCCCCCATACCCAGGGCCTTGATGGCATCAAAATCCAGAACGTCACACTGCAAACCCGGAATACTTTCGGCCTGTTGCTTTAAAAAAGCGGGGGTTACGTAATTGGCGCTGTCATTGACCCAGTGTCGGGCCAAATTGGTATGCTCCGCCACCAGTTGCCCGACCCGCAAGCCCCGCTGAATCACTTCCAAACGATCTGCCTGAGGCTCAATCACGCTCAGCACTTCCAGGCTGCTAGCCCCATTGGCGGCCAATTCTCCATTGTCCTCGCCAGCCTTGCTCAGGTTTTTGCGAAGGTTAAAGTCGTACTGACCCAAGCCAGCCCCTTCCGCCAGCAAGCGAGAGGCCGCCTCAATCCCCATGCCCTGAATCACCGCATCAGGAAAGCCCATGGCCGCCGCTTTCACTCTCAATTTCTTGCAAGCCCGCACGGCAGCGGCAACAGCCCGGCGCCATTGGCTGGTTTTCAGTTCCTCCACCTTGCCCAGGCCCAGCACTACCACGTGAGCGGCAGGCAGCTTTCCATAGGTGGGTAAAATTAGAGTTTCTCCCAGTTTGGCCTTGAAAACGGGGGGTTCCGCTTTCAGACAGCGGGTAATATACTGCCCCAAAGCGGCATCCACCGCCTTGGCAATGTCATCCAACCCTGGGCTGCCCTGCGGTATACCGATGACCAGAGCTTCCCCCGAAAACTGGGCCACCGGCCCCGTGGTTACTTCAAACCGCATACAGCCTCTCCTTGCATTTGCCATTAAAAACACTGATTCCATTATACGTGAGTGACCGCATCCACAAATAGCAGGCAAGGTCACCCGCCTGCCACCAATGCCCCTTCCCACAGCAGCCCCAAGACGCTCCCCGGCAATAACAACGATCTCACGGACGCGCTCAGGTTTGGCTCGCCCAACCATTGTTTATACGGCTACAGGTTTTATGCTCCAACAGGCATTTCTGTTCCGGGCGTGGTTTTCAGTCTTTTATATCGGCCTTGATTGGAGCAGTTTTGTGCTTTCTATTGATTAATTCTTTTGACGGGTCACCATTATGACTTCCATTCGTGGTGTACGTGGTGTACATGGATGACGTCCGTCAATCGCCAGGAATCTCGGGACAAGCCCCACCCAACGCAATCGCCCACCCAACTCGATCTCCCACCCTTCGACCCCGCCCCTTCCGGGCGCACCCTGTATCTCAGCCCAAACATATAGTAAAACCGGTATTTCCCCGTCCTCATCACCCTCCGTGTTCCCCTGTGAACCCAGTCAGCGAGAACCTCCTTATGCAAATCACCAAAACAGTCCCAACGCCCCGAACGCAAAAGAACAGCGTGCCCCCCCTGTTCCCTCCCCCTTTGGAACCATCCCCTTCCAATCTTCAATTTGCCCCTCCCCCGCTTCGATTTGCGGGAGGCCCTTCACTGGAAACCGCCGATCCCAACCACCTGGAGCAAATACAGCAACTCCCTGCCAGCATTCCACTGCGGGCCATTGCCATGAAACTAGCCCCCAAAACCAGCAACCCGTTGGTCATACAGTATCTGGCCCAGCGTTTTAAGCAAGATTTTAAAACAGTGGATTATCCGGTCAACCCCATTCACCAGCAAACGCTTCTACACATCGTGGTCTCCGCGGGCCGTCCCAAGCTGGTGGAAGTGCTGCTAAACGCAGGGGCCAACCCTTTGGTGGAAACCAAAAACAGAGAAAACGCCCTTGACTGGGCTGAATCCAAAATGAGCCGAGGCAGTTCACCGGCTGACCGACAAGCCATCCAGCAAATGCTCTTTAAACGGGTAAAAGAGCTGTCCCGGCAACCGAAACCATCGGCCGGGCCCTTGCCCAACCCGGCTACCCAAAGCGTTCCCGATGCGGGAGTTCCGTCCAGAACCACGTCCTGGCTCAGCGGCTGGGGACTCGGCGCCCTGCTCAGCCCGCTTAAAAGCCCACAAAAGACGGCCAGCGATGCCATTTCCGGCCTCGGGCATCAGCCCGAACGCAAAGACTCGGCTCCCTCCACCCCGTCGCCCAAGGCAGAGCCGGATCAAAAGGAACTGGCCCAGCTCGAACAAACCCAACAACTCTTGCAAACCCGGCTTAGCGCGGCCCAGGGAACCATCAAGCAACTGGAACAAACCACCCGGCAGGCCTTAGAAGACAGAAAACGGCTGGAACAAGAAAAAAAGAAGCTGGAAACAGCGCTGGAACAACTACAGGAACGGGTCGCCACGACTGACAAAGAGACCAGTCAGCTCCAGGCGGAGGCCACCCGGGAACTAAAACGGCTCTCCCAAAAAGAGGAGAGCCTGAGAAAGCGGCTTGAGCAAAAGACCGAAGCGTTGAAACAAGCGGAACAAACCCTGCAAGCACAGCTTGCGGCACAGCAGGAAGACTTCGATACCCAGCAACGCAGTTACACTCAGCAAATAGCCACCTTGCGCCAGCAGCTAGCGCAGGCATCCACCCCGAGCGCCAGCCCCTCCGCCCCCCATCAGGCTGATGTCATAGAAACACCTTCGCCCTCCGAAACGCCAGTCAGTCGGCGAGAACGAAAAAAAACCGGAAAAATGTACGCCAAAATCCGGGAACTGCAATCAGAACTGACCAGGGCCAACGAACGAGGTCAATCCCTGAGTGAGCAACTCACGCTGGTTCAGGAACAGTATCGGGACTGGATTGCCCGCTTGCTGAGAGAAAAGGAATCCCTGAACGTTCAGTTGGCCCAAACGCAATGGCAACGGGATGAAAGTGCCCTGATTCTCCCTCAGGTCCATCAGGCAAATGAGCAATTGGTGGCCAACGTGAATCAACAGGGCCAGGAACTACAAATGCTGCGTCAAACGGTAGTCCGGCAACAGGCCGCCCTGGACAGACAAAAAGTCCAACTGGCCCAACAGACGGCCCAAATACAAGCACAGGCGGCGATCATTCAACAACAAAAAGCCCAAAAAAATACCCTGTCCAAAACGGTTAAACACTTGATGGCGCTCAATACCTCGCATCACCAGGAGCTGCAACGACAGGAACTGAGTACCTACCATAGTATGCTGGCGTTACTGGGGCAAAAACAGGAAGCAGCGGCCAGCGAGCCACCCACCGCAACCGTGCTGGCAGAGGTGGAAGCCGATTTGAAACAGCTCATCCACTACCGTCGACAACAAATGGGAAGTCATACGGTACTGTCCACAGCCCTGGCCTCCATCCAGCCTTCGGAGACCGAGGAGTCCTCCGACGCGGAGACCCCGTCGGCAGCCCGGCGCTTTCCCTTGCGCTCCAGGTCTTTTCGCTAGCCCTGCGCCAACAACAAATAGTCAATCACCGCTTGCTCCGGGCTGACAAACAGGGTTTGCTCCTGCTTGTAATTCACATGCCCCGGATAGGACTGGGGAATTTTGCGCACGTACTTGCAAGCCGTGTATATAACCGGCACATTCAGGCTATGGCGGGCCGAACTGTAATAGACGGCCAGCATAGCCGCTTCCAGCAAGGTGGTGTCAGGCACCGGCTCTTTACCGGAACGAATCAGCACATGGGAACCGGGCATTTGATGCACGTGCAGCCACCAGTCATCCGATCGGGAGAGCTTACCCACGATAGCATCATTCCCCTGGGCACTTTTGCCCACCAGGATTTCCAGCCCGTCTGAAGACCGCAAGGTCAGAACCCCCGCCTTGTCGTCCGCTTTGGGCGTTCCCTGTTTTTGCTTTTTATCCGCCAGCAACTTGGGCGAGGCGTTCATAAAGCCTGCCGCGATCATCTCGGCTTCCAGTGTGTCAAACTCGGCCAGGCTTTCCGCCTGGGATACCAATTGCCGCAAACTGGCCAGATAATCCCGCTCCTCGTTGAGCTGGCTAAGCATTTGCTCGGCCGCTTGCTGCCTGGCCTTGGCCTTTTTGGCCCGACGATAGAACAACTGGGCGTTTTCCACCCAATCCACCGCCGGATCAATGTCAATGGGCCATGGACTGCCATCTTCATAATGGGTGAGAGACACCAGCGTCTGGCCCGGCTCGGGATGAGCAGGCACTTCCCTGGCGCTAAAGGCGGACAGCAGACGATCGCCAGCGGCCTGAAGACGAGCGACCTGTTCATCGGAAACCGGCGTCAACTCTTCCTCTTTGGACTGACGGCGCTTTTCCCGCTGATCCAGCTTCAGCAACAACTGTTCCCGCCTGCGCTTGAGCCTGAGCGCCTTCAGATGGCCGATAAAATAACGCTCCACAAGCGTATTCACGGAGTCCTGCGGCACCACCGCCTCCCCGGCATGAATGTGTCCCAACAGGCCAAAGCGCTCCCCGTCCTGGGAGATGACCGGTTGTAACGCATGAGCGGCATCCAACTTGAGCAGTTGCCGATACAGCCCCTCTTCCAAACCCTCGTCTGCACTCCCAGCGATTGCCCAGGCGTCTTCCAGCATACGCAAGCCAAAACCGGCCAAATTGGCGTTCAAAAACCGCAGCAGCGATTCTTCCGCAGGCTTGTGCGCCAGCAAGGCGGCAAATTCAGCGAAAGACACCCTGGCAATCAACCGCTTTCCGGCAGGCGGAGGCGGCGGTGCGTAAGGCAAACCCGCCGCCAGTTCCCGATGGCTACTCATATGCTCGCCCACCCCGTGGGCTACAGCCAGAATATCCTGACGGGCCTCATCATAGAATATCATGTTGGTGTGCTTGCCCATCAACTCCAGGGACAACACCAGCCGCACGGGCTCACCCAGTTCATTGAGATTCTCGAAAGTCAGATTGATTACCCGCTCCCCCGGCAAGGTGTTTACCTGGGACAGGTTGGCCCCTTGCAAATGTTTGCGGAGCAGCATACACAATGCGGTGGGCTTGGCGAAACTGTTCAGCACGGTGTCCTGCCGGACTTTAGGCCGAGTCAAGACGCAAAAAGGGGCTTCCGGGCTTAACTGGATGTAAAACAAATTGAGCTGCTCGGGACGAGGCGCCCCGCCCCAAAAGGTAATCAAAAACTCATGCGGGCTGGGGTGCTGGACTTTGCTGACCTTGGCGTTTCGCAGCAAAACATCCAGCTCCTTGGCCAGTGCTTTCAGGGAAAGGGCATCCAGTTGTTGCATAAATAAATACAGTCGATTTCTAGCACCCGGTGGGCTGAGCGGCGGCACCCAGTCGCTGCTGAATGGTATCAATCACCGAGGAGGTCGAACGGTTTTCCACCATGGGCACAAACTTGACCTGAGTGCCAATTTTACGCAAGGTGGCCATCTCCGGCAAGTTGTCTTCGTTGTATTGGGCACCCTTGGCGTGGAAATCAGGCACGATTTTTTCCAGCAAAGGCTCCGGGGTGTCCTCATCAAACAGCACCACGTAATCCACACAACCCAGTCCGGCCACCAATTCCGCCCGATCGGACTCGGTTACGATGGGGCGTTGCGGGCCTTTCAGGCGGCGCACGGACGCATCGGAATTAACCAAGACCACCAGTTTTTCCCCTAGTGCCTTACAGCCCTGAAGATACCGCAAGTGGCCCACATGCAAAATATCAAAGCAACCGTTGGTGGTGACAATAGAAGACTGGCCCCGCAAGGGGGCCAGTGCTTCCATCAAAGTCGGTAGTGAGACGACTTGTCCCATGGCTACTGATGTCCAGCGGGGCTTTTGCCAGCGTCAGCGGCTTTTTCAGCGGGCTGAGCCGTTTGACCGGAGGCTGGGGCCATACCGCCCTGGGCACCGGTTTCAGCGGAAGCGCCCATTTCAGGCTCTTTAGGCTGATACGCTTTTTCCACGTCGATTTTGGCGGCAGCCCGTTGTTGCTGGGCCCACTGTTGCAGAAAGGCCTGCTTTTTCTGCTGGGACATCTGCTCCCGAATAGCGGCTTTGGCCTCATCAAACGTCTGCTGGTGGGCGGGCTTGCGATCCAGCACCTTAATGATGTGATAGCCAAACTGGCTGGCCACGACCCCCGGGTAGAGCTTCCCTTTTTCGGTTTTATCGGCGGCGGCCCAGAAGGAGGGATCCACGGTGCCTTCCGGCATAAAGCCCAGGTCACCGCCCTTCACGGCGGACATGGTATCTTCGGAGTTTTTCTTGGCGATATCCTCAAACTTGGCCGGGCTGGCTTTCACTTCCTCATACAGCTTTTCGGCTTTGGCCTTCAATTCCTGCTTTTTGGCTTCCACCCCTTTTTGCAGCTCGGCGTCCGAGATTTTTTCGTTGGCCTTGCGCAACTCCTGCTTCAGCTGGGGCTCAATGGCCTTGACCAAAATATGCTCGGCCCGGATGCTTTTGGGCATTTTGAACTGCTCTACATTTTTATCGTAGAAATTTTTCACTTCGGCATCACTCACCTGAACCTGCTGCCCGCCTTTGGCTTCCATAAACTTGTTCAGCAGCAGATTTTCACGCAACATGGCGTCAAAGTCGGATTCCTGCATCTTGTTTTGGCTGAGGAAGGTTTTGAACTGATCTTTCAGGGCCGGATCGTTGAAAATCTTTTCCTGCTTGTACTGTTTCACTTCCTCATCGGAAACCTTGATACCGGCTTTATTGGCTTCCGTGTTAATCAGGGTCTGCAAAATCAGCTTGTTCAGGGTCATTTGCTTCAGGTAGTCATCCAGCATGCCCTTTTGCTCTTCAGGAACGTTTTCCAGGTGAAAGGACTTCTGGAACTCGCTATAGGTCTTGTCATACTCGGCTTTGGAAATGACAGCGCCATTGACGGTGGCTACTTTTTGCCCGCCAGCCAAACCGCCATTGGCGCAGCCGGATACCATCACGGTAACGGCCAGCATACCAGCCAACAGGGATAGTTTCATTTTATCCATGGAATACTCCTTAAAGAACTCGGGGGTTGACTCTCTCACTATAATACGGGCTTCAAACTGATCTCACATTCGACGAAATCCGGGTGCCGGGCTGCGGGCGGCTGTTATGCAGTTCACCAATCATTGCCTCAATTCATTTAGCTCAAATCATTGCCTCAAAAACACATGGCCCAATGACATAGAGGAACCGCCGCCAGATTTCCACGCGCGTAAAAACTCCCACTATTATATACAAAAATCCCCTATAATGAAGTGTATGGAAGATGCAGAAGCTGGACAGAGAGTTAAAAAGAGCGTTGATAAGCGTGTTGATAGGCCTGCCGAAGGGTTTGGCCTGGCCCGCTTTGAGGAAGGCGCCATCGCCTTTCTCAGCCACCTGGATCTGACCCGCAATTTATCGCCCCACACCTTGCGGGCTTACCAGTCGGACATCACCAACTTTCTGGCCTGGCTGGATGGTTTTGCCCTTGAAAGAGAAGCCTTAGCAACCCAACCCGACACCTTTTGGCGAGAGCTTCCCAGCGCTTACATCACCCATCTCAGCGGGCAACAGTTTTCCAAAACCTCGTTGGCCCGGAAAGGTTCCTCCCTGAAAACCTTTTTTAAATTCCTGATGAAAGAGCGCTATTTTGAGGAAAACAGCCTGCCGGTGGTGTTTCACAGGCCCCGGTTGTCCCGTCGGCTGCCCAATTTTATTTCCCCCGCAGAAATCGAGCAGTTAAGGACAGCCGCGCTCAAGGAGGCCGACTCCGCCCTAAAATGGCGCAATCTGGCCATTCTGGAGTTACTCTTCTCCTCCGGGGTGCGGGTCGGTGAACTGTCCTCACTGAATCTGGGAGACATCAACTGGGAGGAGCTGGAACTGCGCATTCAAGGAAAAGGCGGCCGGGAACGGTTGGCCTTTTTCAGCCAGCGGGCCCTACAGGCGCTGCTCCAGTATAAAGCCTTCCGGCCAGAGCTGGGCACTGAGCCCATGACCGCCGACAGTCCCTTGCTCCTGAATAAAAACGGAACCCGTCTGGACGTACGCAGTATTCGGCGCGTTTTACTGGCCCTGGGCCAACAGGCTCAGGTAGAAAAGCCCTTGCACCCGCATGTGTTTCGGCACAGTTTCGCTACCCACTTACTGAATAGCGGGGTCGATCTGCGGGTTGTTCAGGAGTTGCTGGGCCATGTCAGCATCCGCAGCACCCAGATTTACACCCATGTTAGTACGGAACGCCTGAAACGGGCCTACATGAAAGCCCACCCCAGGGCGGCCCAAAGTGCCCGCGCAGAGCAGCCGCACAGAACAGGACATCAGGATATGACCATCACCGATCGTATTCATTTAAATGCCGGAGTCACAGGGCCCCATGGATAAAGGATTTTCACCCCGGACGTTTCTGCCTGAATTCACCCTGTTTAGCATTATGGCCCTGTTGTTGTTCATCAACCTGGGCGTGTTTGACCTGGATCCCTTCAGCGAGTTTTTCCACCTGGAGTCGGCCAAGGAAACGCTGTCCCTGGGTCGGTTCTGGGTGCCAGTCCTGAACGGGCACGATTATGTGGTGCGCCCCCCCCTGTGGACCTGGCTCACGATCATCGGTTTCAAGCTGGGCGGCATTGGCTTGTCCGTAGCCCGGTTGCCAGCCGCATTGCTTTCGCTGGCCGCGCTGGGCTTCACCTACCTGATGACTATGGAGCTGACCAAAAGCCGGTTCTCGGCATTGTTCAGCACCAGTTTACTGGCGGTTAGCTGGGGCTTCTTTTATCTGGGCGCTCTGGCCACCGCCGATATCCTGACCCTGAATCTGAACCTGATTTTTTTGTGGGCTTTTTTGAAGTGGAAAGATCAGGCCTCTCGACGGAATAATCCCGTTGAGGAAATGAACCGCAGCATGCTGCTGATGGGCAGTGTGCTGGGCTTGCTGGTGCTGAACAGCGGAAGCCTGAATGTCCTGTTGTTAATGGGCGTCACTGCCCTTTACCTGCTCCTGGGCCAAAATACGCTACTGCTCAACCGCATGAATTTCCGGTCGCTGCTGTTACCTGCCGTGTTGATTCCACTGCCCTGGCTGTTGTGGGTCACCCTTCAGCCTGGCCAAAGCGGGTTTATCCTGAATTATCTCCTGGTTTATCCCCTCCAGAAAACACTGGGGCTTGGCCTTTGGGCCAACCTGAAAGGGGACTGGCTGTTTTACGCCAAACGCTTGTTCCTGGACTTACTGCCTTTCTGGCTTCTGGTGCCGGCCGCCTTTCTGGATCCAGAGGCCAATACCGGCAATACCCGGCATCAATCCGCCCCTCCCACGCTCTGGCTGTTAAGCTGGTTCCTGGCAGGCTTTACGGTCTATTCGCTCTCCGCTTTTCAGGAACCCACCCTGATTTTGCCCTTTATTCCACCCTTAGCCATCATTGCGGGCAGTTACCTGGCCCAGGTGGTTGAAGCCTCTCATAACAAAACGCATGCCTACTACGAGAGAGTGCTGATTACCTATATCATGCTGCTGTTGATAGCCGCCGTTCTCTTGACCATTGTTATTTTTCAGGTGGTGCCCAGCAACTACGTGGCCGGGTTCTGGAAGCTGCCGGGGCTGGCGGTGCTGGAATCCCTGACCCTGAAAGATAAAGTGTTTCCCTTGCCGGAAGCGTTCCCCCTGTGGAAGTTCTGGTTGATCCCGGGGCCGTTTATCTTGCTGATTGGGGCCTTTACCCTTTTCTTTTTACAATTTTCCAGAAAGTTGAGTTTAACCCCGCTGGCCCTGACCAGTTCACTGCTGATTTTCATGCTGTTTGTCAAAGCGGTTTATTTACCCATCATGCACCGCCCGGTCAACCAGTACCTGGCTCAACAACTCAACCACAGCCTCAAAGCGGGGGATCGGGTCTTACTGTTCTCACGACACCCCGCCGTCAAACGCGTCATGTTTTATATTGCCCCCCAGCACCGGGCAGCCGTTCGCATGGTTCACTCCGGCCAACAAGTCTCCCAGACCCTGGAAAGTGGCCACGGCATCATCTACGGGGTTATTCGGGAAAAAAGCTACTTCAACGACCTGGACTATCAGTACAGAATGCTGTTCCGGGTGAACCATTACAACTGGCAATGGGATCTGGGAAATCTGGGAGAAATGGGCAAACTGCTGGGCGGTCGCCTACCGGAGTTTGACAAAATGCGCTCGGAAATTCTGATGTTACAGAGCCTGCCTGCCGATACGCTGCGAGTGATTCAACAAGAAGAACAAAGCCGGCAAACTCAAAGCCAGACTCGCAAACGGAAATAACTGATGAAAACGATGCTTTCACCACAGGGAACCTTTTCCTGTGGCGAAATAAAGATTGCGCTTTCGGGTTCAGGCCGTACTATGAATTGATAATCATTCGCAACGGGATGGCCGTATTCAGCGTCTATCAAGTGGTTTTCGTCGATTCTGAAATAGTGGGAGGGTCTGCATTATGCTGTCAGGGGTTCAAACGCCCATCAATGCCACCGGGAGCCACTGGGGCGCTAAAAGGCCCTCAGGTTCCCCCACACCACAACAGGCAGCAGGCCAACCGGAAAGATTACAACGTTCTGGCAGCCCGCTCACATCCAAATCCGGGACGTCCCGACTCTCTCCGGGCGGCCATAAAAACCTGTTTCAGCGTATATTCAACACCCCCTGGATCAAACGGCCCGGGGCATCCCCCAGCAACAAGCGAAACCAGATTATTGCCGGGGCTCAGCACGATCGCAAGGAGCCGCGCAACCCCATCTCTTTTGAGGCGCTGGATAGCATGTTGAAAGAGCTGGACAATGACGTGGATCCCCGCATTGGCTCCATCCTGAAAAATGGATACGCTAACGGCCTGAGACACCTGCTGAAAGTGGGAAACCAGATGGTGGCCGAGATGAATCAACTGATCGATCAAGGACACCAAAAGCCGGAATTGGTCATCTATTACCAACATTCCGCCCAAGGGCGGCTGAAAGACCCTTTCAGTCAAAGGCATTACGCCTACGAGATCGAGCCTGAAAAAGAAATCCTCTGCGAAGTGCTAACCCCTCGGCGCCTGCCCACCAAATTCAACGCCATGAACCACTGGTCAAACATCGCCCGGGGCAAGCAAGGCCTGAGCGAGCTGGAGTACCTGGAATTTAGCGAGGGCGACCTGAAAACGATGCAAGACACGGTGCGCCAGCACCACAAGGTGCCACCGGGTGAACGCTTCAACCTCAGCAATAAAGAAGAGCTGGCCGACTACGCCTTTCAACTGTTTAACATGCTGTACAACCTGCATCTGGCCAAAGAGGAAATGGCCCAGCAGTTCAAAAGGAACCCTGCCAATTATAAAGTGGGAATCGCCTCTCGTAGCCCCGGGGGCGAAACGGTCATCCTGGATCTGAGCCACCTGTTCCCAGGTTGCCACCTAAAGGCCACCAGCAACCAGACCCAAGCCGCTAAATTGGCGTTACCGCTAACCCTGGAAGCCCAGCGTGCTTTACTGGAACGGTTGTTCCAGGACGGCTCGAACTCGTAAGGCGTTTTAAAGCCGGATTTTCGTCCTGGGCATTGAGTAGTGGGGGAGTTTTTATGATTTCAGGTAGCGGCTTTTTAACCATCCAACGCACTTCAACGGGGTGGTTGGGACAGGGAACTGAAAGTAACAGGGCCAAACCGCCCATGGCCCAGCCGGGGGTCAAGGCCCAAATGGGCCCACGACCCAAAGCTGACAAGAAGCGAATCCGGGTCAAGACCACGCACACCCATAATCCCATAGCGCAGCGCCGATGGAGACAATTACTGAGTCACGTACGCCCACAGTCCGATAGCCTCTACCCCATCGACACTCAAAATCCCACCCTGGCGACCAAACAATTACTCCAATTGGGAAACTATCTCCTGAGCCTGCAGGATGAACTGTCCGAATGGCCAATCAATAAGCGTCACTTTGTGATGATGCCCAGCCAACTGGTCATCTATCAGGAAGAACGGCTGAGCGAATCGGAGGACGGAATCTATTGGGCCCCCTCAAACATTCTGCGTTATATCGACACGCCCAACAACAATCGACGCTGGCTGCAACGCCCTTGGCGCTTTTTGGCCGACCTGACCCAACAGCTGGCCCGGGAAGAAAAGGACATCTATCTTAAAGTCCCCCTCCAAGCAGCCCAAGGGTTGGTTCAGCTTTTATCGTTCAGTATGAATCCCGACCTGTTTGACCTTGAGCGCACCTGCAAAAAAGGGATCACCATTCTGCACAACCATATCCAGGGGGCAGGACTACAGGCGTGGAGTCCCGCAGAGCGAAACGCATTGGCTCAGACAGCCTCTCGGCGTGGCTTTGATATCCGGCACAACGATGAATGGTGCGACTATTTGGCAGGGTTAGTTGATATGCTGGAGCAGGTGGCCAGTGGTCTGGCCGAGTCCAGCAAAACCTCAGGACAAACACCCGTAAAACTGGGCATTGCCAGTCATTTACCGGATGGTCGCCAATACGTCCATGACCTGAGCGATCTGTTCCCCGGTGGCAGTTTAACCGCCGTTCGCCCAATCACCCCAACGGATCGCGCATTCCTTGAAAAGCTGTTCCACCAAAACGATTCTACCTCCTAGATGCGCTCTCACGGTTTTAACCCCGGCTTTACTTTCAGCACCGGTGAGCGGGTTTGATTTTAACGCTTGGATTATTTTGTTTTTAATTTATAATACCCCTTTAAAGGTGAGGTTATCATTCCAAATCGGTAGGGGGGAACGCTTGTGATCGTACAAGGGGCATTTTGGCATTCAAAACCGTTATCCGGGACACATCATCCAGCCAAGGCAAGATCACACGAGACCACAGTCCCCTCGAACTCTGCGTCCCCATCCGGCAGGGATCGGTTCCAACGGAAGACCAAAGACCTGCACACTGGACTCATCAGCAAACCCTTTAACGGGGCATCGCTTTGGCCCAGCAGGCCTGACTCGCCCAAACGAGCCGTTTTGACCGAAAAAAAAGTAAAAGCGGGCTTGCGGGAAAACAGCCAGCCCGCCACGCTTCCCATCAACCCCATTGCCTTTGATCGCGCCGAATCCCTGCTGAAAGCCCTGAGTACAGAGCCCTCTCCCTTTGCCCAAGGCATTCTGAAAAATGGACATCAACAGGGGTTAAAGCAAGTCTTGTTAATCAGCAACCGATTGATGAGCGATGTGAACGGCCTGCGCAAACAGGGCCGCCAGAACATCCGCTTTGTATTCTATGTCCATGATCCGTCCCTGAAGGCCATTCGGGATCCCGAATATGATCTGCAAAACCCGGAACTCTCCGATGATCTGTCGCTTCGATACTACTTCAGTAAACCGCAAATTCTGGCCGACATAGATCGGGTGCATTCCCCCTTGCGCTACACCAGCCCAAAACCCTTACAGGCTACCATTCTCCCGAAAAACCGGGCCAAGGGGGTGAGTCATCTAGACTTCACCCCCGAGGAACTGCAAACGCTGAAAGCCACCGCCCAAAGCGCCGGTTTTCCAGAGGGGGAGGCCCATTTCAATGAGTACCTCAAGCAGCTCTTTAACCAGGTGGAAAATCTCTATGCCCAATGGCTCACTGTCTCTCAACAGGAAGGAGCGGATCAACCTTTGCGACTGGGCCTGTACTCCGATAATTTACCCGCCATGCGCTACATTATTCGGGGTAAGCGTAAAGAGCCGCCCGTACGGGATTTCAAAGGCTGGCATCGCCTCGACGATCCCCGCCGACGCTGGCAAATCCATGAAGTTACCCGGCTCTTCCCGGTGTGTGATGTCACTGGCTATGAAACAGCACCGGCCCAGGCCCGCCTGAATCTGGAAAGTAAAATCCCCTTTTGGTATGAACGAAAGCGACCTGAAACGTAAAGGTCAGGGCTTGGGCGAACAGTTCTTTTTCAGGTATTCCCAAAGTTCAGTGGCCTGAGGGTGATGGGCCAACTTGATCGCATCGTAGAAGGACTTGGCCTGACGATAGTCATCCGCCGCGCAGTAGGCCGTACTCAGATTGTACTTGGCCTGAACGATGTTGGCGGGATCCATAAAGCCCGCCTTCAGGGAAAGCGCCTTGCGGGCATTGAGGAACACCTCTTCCCACTGGTGCTTGAGCAGATAGGCGGATGACAGCCCCACATAGGCATCCGCCAGTTCAGGATTCTTGCGAATAGCCTGCTGGTACTCCAGAATGGCCTCTCTCAGCTGGTTGGCATGGCCATAATAACTGGCCCGGTTGTAATGGGACAGGGCCTCCTGATGCTTCCCCGAAACCACCACGATGGAGGCGGGCAAATACGGACGATAACCCACCGGATAAAAACCCGCTTCCATGGTCGATTGACCGGAACGGGTATCTGGCAGGTCTTGCGGGAAATGCACCAGCGGCTTTTCACCGGATGGACGACTGACCGGGGTCGCCGTGGCCTTCAAGGCAAAGGACTCTTCGAGGGGAACACCGGCTTTGGGCGCCGCTGACAATCGGAGGGGCTTTCCCGGCGGGGACGATTGTTCCGTGAGTGGCAGGACGGGCGGCTGGGTGGAACTGGTCGACAAGCGATTACCCGCGCTTGGCATTATTTCCTTGGTGGGTTGCCAATCGGGAATGATGCCTTGCAGGTGGCTTGGGGGGTGGGTGGAACGCGGCCCGAAAGTGGAACTTGACCCAGGATTGGAGCGCTGACCGGGAGCCAACGCCGGGGTGGCGGGCGTTACCGGGTGGGGGTCCTGGGGGACCGAACGGCTGTTTATTTCCGGCTGCCAGGACACCGGAACCAGATCAGAATAAACCGACGGCGGGGGGGTGTCGTGAACACGACTGTCCTGCTTTAAATCCAGCATGGGAGCCAACAGGGGAGAGGGCTTAGGAACTTCCGCCCGCGTCCGGGGCGCCAACCGGGGGGTCTTGTGATACAAGGCCTCCGCCTGCACCCGAATCAGGCTAAAACACAGCCCATAAACCAGTAAACTCAACGCCCAAAAAGCAACCGAATGCTCAACCCGCTTCAATCTCACCGGAAAAACTCCCTGCGATTGCTGCAAGCGCCTCCGGTAAAAAAGTTAAATCCAAGGGCGGGGAAAGGCTGTCTATTCCCACTCTACCGTCGCCGGGGGCTTGCTGGTAATGTCGTATAAAACCCAGTCTACATTGGGTCGGTCAGAAAGTTCCTCGGCCAGATTGCCGATAAATTCCCTGGGAATTTCCGAACCCAGGGCGGCAGGGCGGGCGGTCATGTAGTCACTGGTAATCACGGCCCGGATGACCACGGAGTGCCGCAAGGGACGATCCGCCTGAGGATGGCTGTCCACCGGCAGTAACACCGTAAAGAGCTGGCTGATTTGATCGTGAATCCCTTCGGCCCGAAAGCCTTCGGTCACCATCTGATCCAGCACCCGCAGCTTTTCCAGCGAGACCGGGGTTAGCAACGTGGGGGTAATGGTTTGGATCCGCTTCGGCAGGGGCTTGTCATTCAGCAACAGGGCCACCCGGTTGATGGCATGAATGCGGTTGGGAATTTTTTGAGCCATGGCCCTGATTTGTTCCCAGCCGCATTGTTGGAGATTACCCTTGATAACGGCCAAATAGCGGTAACTGCGGCTATCTCCCTGAACCCCCACGCTTCGCACCGGTACCAGCACGCCTTCAAAGCCTTCGGATTCGGCCAGTTCCTGCAACTCGGCGTTCACGCAAGCGTATTCTTCGGTCAAATAAGGGGTCTTGGCGCACAGCACCCGAATACCCAAACCGGGGCCGGGGAAGGGATGCCGCATGACCAAGGCTTCCGGCAGGCCCAGCATACGACCCACCTTACGCACTTCATCCTTGTGCCAATCCCGGTTGGGTTCAATAATCAGGCCTTTTTTCCGCTGCTCCTGAATCAGGGGTACGTCGTTGTGGTGGGTTTTAATGGTATGGGCCTGACTGCTGACCTCCCGGTTGCCGCTTTCAATCAAATCCGGGCGCAAGGTGCCCTGGGCGATAAAGGTTTTATCCAAGTCCAGGCCGCTTTTGCGAATGGCATCACTAATCAGGTGATAGAAAACATCCCCGATAATGCGGCGTTTGGCCTCGGGATCGGTCACCTGATTCAGCGGCCCCACGGTTTGCCCGTCAATTTCCGTGGTGGCGTTCAGGAAAATATCCTCGGCGTCAATGCGCTCCAGATGGCGCAGGCCAATGGCCTTCAGGGCCTCGCAAACCAAATCACTCTCGTTGGCCCGCATCATACCGGAATCGATATGCACGGCGAACACCTGCTCCGGGCGCAAGGCTTTCACCAGCAAGGCGGCGGTCACGCTGGAATCCACCCCGCCGCTAACCAGCACAAACACGTTTTGCTCGCCCACGGTGGCCTGAATCTGGGCCAGGGTGTCCTCCAGCCGATGGGACAAATCAAAGGCCCCGGTCAACCCGCAGGCTTTATACAGGAAGTTCTCCAGCATTTTGCCGCCATTCACGCTCAGCTCCACTTCCGGGTGAAACTGCACGCCGTAAAAGCGTTTTTCCCGGTTCTCAATGGCGGCCACCACTTCATGCTGATGCGTGGAAACCGATCGGCCCACCACCTCAAAACCCTCAGCGGGCTGTCCCACGCTATCCCCATGGCTCATCAACACGTGCTGGGCAGGTTCCAGCCCGGCAAACAGCACACAGTCTGGCGAAACGGTCACTTCCGTTTCCCCGTATTCCTTGGTGGGAGAGGGCAGCACCGTGCCCCCGAACGTCCGGTTCATCAGCTGCATGCCGTAACAAATTCCCAGCACCGGAATGCCCAACTCAAAAATAGCCGGATCGCACTGGGGAGCGTCCGCTTCATACACACTATTGGGGCCGCCGGACAAAATAATCCCGGCAAAGTCCCGGCCCAAATCCGCTGCCTTTACATCCACCGGAAAAATCTCAGTGGCCACGTTCAGCTCCCGCACCCGGCGATCAATCACTTTGGTGTACTGGGCGCCACAGTCCAGCAGGGCGATTTTTTCCAAAGGCTGAACGGACGGTCTGGCGTTTGCGGAGGCGGGTTGTTCGGCGATTAAGTCCTGAGACATAGGGGCGGCATCCTTCATTCAAGGGTCAAAAGTGAATAGCGTAAACGAAGTGAGGGAAGACAGATGCGAAACAGCAAGCAGACCGCAAGCACACTACAGGGGGATGGACGCATCGGTTTTGCTACTATTGCAGGATTATAGCCTGAAGATGGCGCATTGTCTGTGCATGGCCAAACCCGATGGTTTAACGGGCCAGCAACACCTGATGGCGGGCCAGCTTGGCCAGAAAGATGAGGGGGTTCCCGTCCCGGTAAAAGGCGGAAAAGCGGGGAATCTTAAACCGATGATCCGTGGCCTGCCATGGCCGGGTTTCCACGGTAAAGGCCGCCTGATAAGGGGTTTGGGTCAAAGCCTCCACTTCCCGTTCGGTGTGCGTGCCCCAGGGGTAGGCAAACACGGGCAGGAACCGTTCCCCAAACTCCGTTTGCAACACGGTGTAGGATTTCATCAGTTCCTCGGCCAAATCCGCCGGGGAAAGCTGAGTCATATCCCGGTGCAGCATGCCATGGCTTCCCAGGGTGACCAGAGAGGAATCAACCAGCTGATGCATTTGCCGAACGCTCATCAGGCGATCCCGTTGCGATTCCGGCAAGTGTCCCTGATCCCACTCGTTGGTGCCGCCATATCGACCCGGTAACACAAACACGGTGGCCGGGCATTGCTCTGCCTCTAAAATGGGCAAGGCCTCCCGCAGGTTATTTTCATAACCGTCATCAAAGGTAAACAACACCTGACGATTCTCATTCAGTTGCTGCGGACTCATGGCCAGCGCCTGACTCATGGATACAATCTCAAAACCCAGCAACCGCAAGGTGCGAATCAGACGACTCAAGCCGACCGGGCTGATGCTGATGTGCCTGCGTTCCGGGTGTGAGATACGGGCTTCCACGTGATGAAAGTTAAAAATCAGCATGAGAATCGTTCCTTCAGGTAGGGCCGGGCGGAGGGGGGTAACAAGCAAGACAGGGGAATCCAACGGGTGAGGCTTTGAACGAGGGTGCGGGCGATGTAGAGGGCATTAAAGCCGGAACGCAGGCTGAGCAAGGCCAACTGGCTTTTACGGCCCTGAAAGCAGGCGTCCCATAGGTTAGTATCGGCGAATTGGGCTTTTTCAGACAACAAGGTCTGATACAGGCGCCGGGCAAAGGGCAAATAGCCATACATCAGGAACCGGCAGATTAAATTCCGCCGCTGTTGCAAGGATAAGGCGGCCAGTTGCCGGGCGTTCAGGCTGTCCTGAAGGGTTTCCACGATGGAGAGTTCTGCGGATAAGGCTGTCGAAAAGTCCTTCAGTATCGAACGACACCGACCGGACTCGCTTTGCCGATACAAAACCAGACGCTGACCCGTGGGGTAGGCCGGAAACTGTTGACAGGCCTGAATGAAAAAGACCCGATCCTCGTGGTAGCAACGGGTCTGAAAGCCCCCCACCGCCTCAACCACAGAGCGATGTACCAGTGTGGTGCTGGGCAGGAACAATCCCTCATCCATCAGGGCAATCTCTCGCAAATCGCCCTGATGCGTATTGATTCCAGGCAAGTTCAGCAAACGGTTCCGCTCATCCACGGCGTAATAGCTACTGTAGACCAGACAAGCCGGTTCCTGGGGACGGGTTTCCCGGCGAATAACTTTCATCGCCTCGCTCAGCTTGTGCGGCAGCCACACGTCATCAGCGTCTATGAAGGCGATATAGTCCCCGCCAGCCAGTTGAAAGGCATGATTGCGGGCGGCGGCCACCCCCTGATTGGTTTGGGACACCACCCGCACCCGAGCGTCAGAAACCGTGGACAACACTGCCAGCGTGTCATCGGTGGAGCCGTCATCCACCACCAGCAATTCCCAATGGGGGTAAGACTGGTTAAGCACCGACTGGACGGCCCGCAATACGCAATGGGCGCCGTTATATACCGGGAGTATAACGGATACCGAGGGTGTCAGGTGTTGATAAACAGCCCTTAAGTTTTGCACGGTGGCTTCCACCGAAAAGTGCTGCGCCCGTTCCTGCAGGGCCGTCTGTAATGAATGCTTCTCCGCAGGCTGCAAGCGCAACCACGCCTGAACCCGGGCTTCCAGCGCCGCCAAATCACCGACCGGCACCAGACAGCGCTCCGTCTGGGGCGTTCCCAAAATTTCGGCGGCCCCTTCACTGGCATAGGCCACGCAAGGCACTCCGGCGGCCATGGCCTCCACCAAGCCCAGCCCAAAGCCTTCCCGCAAGGAGGGATACACCAGCACGTCCGTCAAAGCCAACAGGGTGGGCACGTCCTCTCGGTAGCCCACCACCTTCAGGGAGGGCAACGATTCCGCCTGTTCCATCAGCAGCGATCTCAAGGGGCCATCTCCCACCAGTAAAAACTGAACCTGCGGATGGCTGCGGGCAAAGCGCCGGGCCAGCTCAACAAAATCAGCGGGATTCTTGTTCTCATCCAGCCGGTTGATAAAGGCAATCACAGGCCTGTCGGCTGCCAGGGCCAAACTGTCCCGCAGTGACTTCAACTGGCTGTCAGCGGGCGGCGTCTGGAACTCGTCCTGGGCAATGCCATTATGCATGACCTGCGCTTTCGAGGAGGTCGATAAAAAGCCCTGAGCCAATAGGCGCTGGCGCTCGGCTTCGCTCACCACCAACAGGGCGTCCAGCTGACGGCTGGTGAATCGGAATAGGGCGGCCACTATCCGCTTGAACCATGCTTTGCCGCCTGAAAACGTTTCAGACTTCGCGTACAAACTGCCGTAGCCATGAAAAGTAAACACCACCGGAACATCCCACAGGCGGGGCAGCAAGGTTTCGATCAGCCCGAAATGCACATGGACGATATCGGGTCGCTCGTCCCGCACAATCTGTCGGAGTTGACCCCAGGCCCCCCAATCCAGCGTTCTTAAAAAAGAGGGCTTGAAGAAGGCGGGACTCTGCAACCCGTAAACGGTAAACCCATGCTCCCGCAGGCGGTGGTATAGGGGACTACCGGCGGAACAGACAAAAACGGGATCAATATGGCCAGACTGGGCGAACCCCTGCCCCATCGTGAACATGTAACGTTCAATGCCCCCCATTTGTCCAAAGTCCTGATAAAAGAAAAGCACCTTGCGGCGATCGGCAAGCGAACCACAACGCACCACCGAATCGGTCTGTGTGGCGCACTCAGTCTGGTTGACGGGAGTCATTGAGATCATCGGTACTTCGTTTAGTTCCACCATTGGATGTGAATTGTCATGCCGGTCTAAAAACCGGTCATCAAAAATCGGGAACTGGCAATTTTACGGGGCTTCCTCATTTAAACATCATGAAAACAAGGCAGCATTAAAATTGCCTGGTAACACCCTGCCGTTCTTCTATAAACGACCTTGCCCGCCAGCATTCTTCTTTTGTGATAGCTGTGATGTATTAAAAATCAGGCCGCCTTGCCAAAATAATTCGCTAAGCAACTTTTAATCTGGAGTGGACTTTAGTAAAAACAGCAATTATTCCCTTTGACGGGTCTTATCTTTTTTATCGCATCTTACCCCTTATATCATCATTCCCTTTTCAATCATCAGGAAGTCCTGCATGTCAAGCCGAGCGCTCCACCGATTCCAACGTATTTTGACCCGATGCCTCCTGCTTTTCACCTTGATATGGCTGCTTGCAAGCCATCAAACCAGCGGCTGGGCCGAGAACTTTACCGGACAGCTGCAATTCGCGGAAGGCAGTTACCGCATCAACGTCGGCGATGTCCTCAGTGTCAACGTCTACAACCAATCCGATCTATCGGCCAACGGCATACTGGTTCGCTCCGATGGCAACGCCTCCTTCAACGGTATCGGGGAAATTCAGGTGGCCGGTAAAACCATCCGGGAAACAACCCAACTGCTGGAAAGCCAGGTTCGGGAACTGGTCAGGGAGCCCCGCATCAGTTTGACCGTCAGCGAAAGCAAGCCCCCCAGCGTGTATCTGGCCGGTGCGGTCATGCGCCCGGGAATGTTACAGGCGGGAAACAGCACGGCCACCTTGAGTAACACCACCAACAACACGGGCGGTCTCTCCGGCGGCAACGGATCGGGCATCAGCCAAAACGGCAGTGGGGCTTCCGGCAACCGCATGGATTTTCGTCTCTCCAGCGTGCTGTCGGCTGCGGGCGGGGTTAAACTTTCCGCCGATTTGGCCAATGTAACCGTGACCCGAGACGGGCAACTGTATAAAACCGTTAATTTGTGGGATTTGTTAAAAAACGGCAGCAGCGACAACGACCTGATGCTGCAAAACGGCGATTCCGTTTATGTCCCCGCACTTCCTCATCAGGCTTTGGATGACGCCACCTACCAACTGCTGCTCAGCTCAGCCATCGGCCCTCAGGTCTTTCCCGTGCGCATCATCGGCGACGTTAAAACGCCGGGCGTGTATGATCTGAACAGCACCAGCCCCTACCTAAATTCCGCCATCGCCAAAGGCGGCGGGTTCAATTACGGGGCCAATATCAAGGTGGTGGCCATTCGACGCTTTAGCGGCGAAAACAAGTTCAGCACGCTCATGGTCGATCCCAACCGCCACGATTTTATGCTGCGCCCCAACGACGTGGTCTATGTCTCCGAGCAAAAAATTTACAAGACCGGCCGCTTCGCCGACAACGCGGCCAAAGTGCTTTCACCCTTCACCAACATGGCCTCCGCCGTGTTCGGACTGGCCGTTTTGGGAGGCATCCGGTAAGCACCGGAATCCTGCCATTGCCTTTCTTCCACCCCTGCAATTCCTATCATAATTCCTCACTTGCCGATCCCCCCTGACAAAGGACATCGAGATGGCCCCTGTACCCTTTCCCGCCCACATCCAGAATCACACCCTCCCCGAATCGCCGGAGCTGCCGCTGCCACCCGTGGCCAACTTCTGGCAACGGAACACCGCCCTGATTGCCGGGGTGAGTTTATTCGTCTGTTTCTGGATGCTGGTTTACACCTTCTTTGTATTCAAGCCGGGATACGCGGCCAAAGCCCTGGTCATCATCAAAGACTCCGCCATCACCAGCCGTTATGTGGAGCCCGATCAGTATTACGCCTTGCAAACCACCTCCTCCAGCTCCTCCAACCCGGTGCTAAACACCATGGGCATCCTGAAATCCTCCGCCATCAGCGAGGCCCTGTGGCAATTTTTTCAAAGCAAACACCCAGACCAGCTCAAAAAACTGAACATTAAAACCCAGGCCGAGTGGAAGGCCTTTTACCAGGATGGTTCCGCCTTTATTAAAGCCAAAAACCAGCCGGGCACTGACCTGATTTCCGTGCAATTCAGCTGGAGCGATCCCCGCATTGCCAAAGAAGGACTGGGCGTTGTTTTAAAGGCCTTTCAGAATGCCAGCCGGGACTTGAACCGTTCAGAGCAAAGCACCCGCACCCAATTTTTAGAGGGTCAGGTTCGGGAGATTGAAGCACAACTGCTGGCGGTAAGAAAACTCAAAAGCACCTACCAAATCAGCAACAAAACCGTCAGTGTCCGCCGGGAAGGCGATGATTTGGCCGGTACCCGCATGGAGTTGAGCAACCGCCTCAGCCAACTGGAAGCGCAGGCGCAGGGTAAAGAACGCCTGGCCCGTCGCTACCAGCAACTGTTGGGAATGAATCCTGAAAAGGCCCTGAAAGCCTCTGCCCTGGGACAAAACAGCACCATCGCCCGATTGCAGGATGAACTGTATCGCCTACAGCAACAGTACGCCCTGCTCAGCGCGTCTCTGACCGATAGCAACCCCAAAGTGATAGAAATTCAAGCGCAGATTGCCCAGGTCAAAGCCAACCTGAGCGCTGAGCAATCCCGCACCATGGGCACCACCAACAACACGCAAACCGTGGTTGCCGACACCACCCGTGGCGATCTGGTTCGCAACATGTTGCTGGCCAATGGGGAAGCTCAGGACTTGAGGGCTCAGGCGGCCATCATTCGCAAACGCCTGGGACAAGTCAATGTGGATATCAGCCAGTTTCCGCAAAAGGCGGAAGGCCTGGCCCAGATTGAGCAAAAAGAAGCCTCGCTCAGCGTGGCCCTGGATCATCTGCGGCAAAAAACGCTGGAAGGACGGGTCAAGGAAGCGCAAACGCTGAGTAACGTCTTCATCGTGGATGAGCCCAGCCTGCCGCAAAAGGCCCAGTTTCCCAACCGCAACCACCTGATTGTACTCAGCCTGTTAATGGGCCTGGGTGTGGGGATTACAACCGCTTTCGCCAAAGAGCAGCTTAGTGGCTCCTCCTCCGCTCGTTACGCCATGCCCGACTGGCTGGAACCGCTGGAAGGCAACCAGACCACAGCGGAAATGGCGGAAATGGCAGAAACCACCCAGCCCCCGACTCAAGCCGCGCCCCGGACGTTTGAGCCAGAGCCCGCCGAGTTAAGCGGAGCAGGCACGCCCTTTTCTCTGGCCCATACCCTCATGGGCGAACCCACCTCCGAAAAAATGGGCTTACCCGCTGCCGGATCGTTGTTTGACTCCCTCATTCCCGTGGCTGGCCCCATCACTCAGCAATACCCGTCAGCCGCCACCTTTCGTAGCGATTTGACCCAACCCTTGTCTCCTGAGTCCCTGCGCCCACACGCCAACAAGCAGGCTGAAAACAGAGACGCCAACCCTGTCATTCAACCCCGCATGGAACAGCAACAGCCCCTGGAAACAGCCGACACCCCATCAGCCGTATCGCACGCCGCTTCGGTGCGGATGGCCCCTGCGCCCACGCCCCTTCAACTGGCGGAAATACAGGCAGCGCACAAGCAAAAAGCAAGCCCGCCGCTGATGGAACAGGAAGGCGTTCCCGTGCTGTACGCACCACCGGAAAGCGTTGCGATGGCAGCGCAAAATATCAGCCCCGCCGAAGTCGCCTTGAATCACTCATTGGATGCCCCCCTGCCGGACACCCGGCCCATCACCCATGAGCCTATACAGTTCAAAGCGCCCTCCCAAATCACCGTGCGGGCGGAAGCACCGGCCCCACCACCTGAAAGCACGCCCGACGCTCCTAATGATGCCCTTGACACGGCTGAACAGCCTGCCCTGCCGAAGCATTCGGAACCCCAACATTCACTGTCTCAAAACTCCCTCTATGATCAGCAAGCCTTGAAAATGCCCATGCCCCGCCGCAAACGGGGAGTACCCGCCTTCCTGCTGAGTGATGAGACCCAAAGCGCCGGGCAAACCGATGAGCCAGAGGAAGCCGGCTTCAGCCAACCCTACACGTTGATCCCCAAAAAGCAGTTGCTCAACGCAGATGATAACCTGCTGGAAACAGTGGCTCCCCTGTCCGCCCCCGGCCCGCAAGCACAGGCCAGTGAAAGCCTTCCCTTCCCCGATTCATTCCCGGAAGCCAGTCTGGTGGACCCGGAAAGCGAACGCCGCCCTTCGTCCTTGCATCCGTCGTTGAATCCTCCCTTGAACCCCGTCTTGAACCCCATGTGGATCAGCCAAAAACCGTATGAGCATCCCGAAGCGTACTTCGGGCTGGGCCGCCGCAAGAAAAAACGGGTGGAGCCATCCACCTCGCTCAACCGGCTAATGGCCGCCCTGAAAGAGCATGCAGGCACCCGTAAATCCTGACTGTTCATGCCATTGAAACCGTAAGCCCCACCTTGCAACCGGATGCGCTGACCATGATCCCTCACCCACCCACGGCCTGGAAATCGGCACTGCCCAGTGGTAAGCCACTGGCGCTACTGATGGCCGGGTTGGGGATTCTGTTGGCTGTGTTGATCTACCTGGTGCTGCCCAGCCTTGGACTTTCCGCCCTGTCCGACAGCCTGAACTACCAGCGATTGGTGATGCTCTGCGGGGCAGGGGTCGGAGCGATCGCTTACTGGCAATACTGGCGTTTTATCATTCCCCGGCCTCAATTGCTGGTAGCCTTTGTGTTATTAGGGTGGCCACTGGCCGCGCTGGGAAATATGCATCTATTGCAACTGGGCGTGAACATTCGCTTTACCCCCCTGCTGATGCTGCTCCTGATGCTGCCCATGCTGCGGATTATCGTGCCTCATATCGGACTACTTTGGCGGCAGTTGCCATGGCTAAAATACTATGCGGCTTTCATTGTCTGGCTGGGGATTTACTATTTGTTCTACAACGCCAACGCCACCGATCCCCGGTTGAGCGGCGGGGAAAGCGCCATGGGCGATGGCGCGGTCAGTCTGGTTCAACTGATTGCCTATGTCTACTGTCTGCTCTGTGTGGCCTTATCGGCGGTGACCGTGCTAAAAATCAAAAATTTCCGTGGATTTTTTGATGCCCTGAACCAGGCCCTGTTGTGGGTCAGTGCCGTGGAATCGCTGATCACCATCGCCGGTTTTCCCTTTCAGTTAACCAGCATGATGCTGGACGGTTTTTTACGGGCCATCGGTATTTTCTCTCACCCCAATCCCTTCGCCCATCATATGGGCATCTTAATGGTTTATTTGCTGGGCCTTTACTGTTATTACCAGGGCGATCGCAAACACCGCATGCCCACCGCTTTGCTCTGGAGCGGACTGGCCATCAATCTCATCGCCTTCTTGCTGGGCCTGTCCAAAACGGCCATTAGCGGCTTTGCCCTGTGCGCCCTGATCCTCTTTTTGCTGAATCTCGCCGTGCCCGCCATTCGTCGCAGCTTCATCCAGATTGCCATCGGGCTGGTGACATTGTTTCCCCTGGGGTTGTTTATTTTTGAGTTGCTGACCGGTAAGAATTTTTTCAGCATCATGGAATCCCGTATCAATGAAACAGAAAGTATGAACTGGCGGGCCATGGTGTGGCAGGATTTAATGGCGGACATTGATCTGGGTACCATTTGGCTGGGACACGGATTTACGTCCGCCAATCAAACCGTGTTTAACCTGACCTTCAACGACGCCAAAAACGCCAATCCCCTCATGATGGTTCACAACGCCTATATCGCCCTGCTCTACGATCTGGGAATGCTGGGATACCTGATGTTTGTGGCGCCCCTCCGTTTAATGGCCCAATCGATACGAGGCTGGATGAACGCGGTCAAGCCCGCCTTGCGCACCGAGCATACCATCATCATTTCACTGAGCGTCTACTTTTTGTTCGCCTGTGGTTTTGATGAAATGTCCTACATGTTTGACGCACCGCAACTCTACTGGACACTGGTCAGCATGCTGTTTTGCATGGCCATACGAGAAAAACAGGAGTGTCCGGCATGAGCTTAGGGCAACGTTCCTTGCTGGGTATGCTGACCGGCGGCCTGAGTGTAATCCTTAAAACGGCGCTCAACATTGTTCTCATCCCCACCTTAATCGCCAAACTGGGCCTGGAGGCCTTTGGCCTTTACGTGCTTCTCATCGCCATTTTTGAAATTTCCAACCTGCTGGATCTGGGCATTACCGACGCGCTGGTCACCAGCCTGAGCAGTGAAGCCCACAACCCACAAGCCAAAAATAACTTTCTCAAAGTGGGGCACGTTTTATTCAGCGTTTTGGCCCTGCTGTTTTTGCTGGGCGGGGCTTTGGTTTACCCGGGGTTTTCCAGCCTGTTTCATGTTTCACCGGACTTACAGCCCTTGGCCCAGGCTGGATTTTTCCTGATCATTCTGGAATCGGTGTTAATGGTGTATGGCGCCTATTATCAAGCCGTTTTACTCTCTCATTGCAGCCAGCAATGGACCAATCTGGCGGATAGCGTTTATGCCCTCGTCAGCAACGTGGGGGCTATCCTGGTTCTCTGGCTGGGCGGAAGCTTACCCCTGATTTTTGGGCTCCGTTTGCTGGCCGCTCTACTGCGTCTTGGTATCATCGTGGTGCAGGCCAACCGGGTGGAACCCCGGCTGTGGTTCCAAAAGACGCCCTTTTGTATTCAGACCCTGAAAAAATTATTCCGCCTAAGCGGGCACGCCATGATGATCAACTTCAGCATCATCGTGTCCCATAAAATTGATGACATCGTCATTGCCAAATTCCTGCCTATCAGCGCGGTGGGGGTGTATGAAATGGTCTTCCGCTTTTTGGGGGTGACCCTGCAAATCTGCCTCAAGCTGCATGAAGGCATTTATCCGCTGTTTGCCCGCATGGCCTCGCTCAATCAAACCGCGGAGGCCCGGCAACTCTTCTTACGGGCCAGCTGCTTCCTGAATTTTGTGGGCGCTTCCACCCTGATGCTGATCGTCATTTTTTATCCCGAACTGTTTGGTATTTTTTCCGCCGGTAAAGTGCCCATCGCCCAAACCCTGCCCATCCTGGCATTGGCCGTCCCCTGCGTACTCAGTGGCATTTTGCAAATGCCCGCCAATGCCTTTCTGTTTACCTGGGGCCAGCACCGCTTTTTGAGTATCACCAGCATTTTGGCGGCACTGGCCAACCTGGGCCTCAGTTTTGTTCTGGTTCAGCATTGGGGCATTGTGGGCGTCACCCTGGGCACTTTAATTCCCCAGCTCCTGCAGCACCAGTGGGGGTTGGTGGGCCAAGTCTGCCGCACTTTGGAAATTTCAGCAAGCCACTATTTAAAGTCCGTTTACGGGGCAATTTTATTCCCCCTTCTTGTTTCTTTCAGTTGGGCTCAGCTAGGTCGCTTCCTGATGATCCACCGTCCCATTCCCAATGAGGCCCTGGAACTGGCCATCATTGCCTTCATTGCCGTTAGCGCCCTATGCCTGGGACTCTGGTTGTGGCTCCGGCAAAACACCACAACCCAGGAAAAAGCACAGCTGCGCCAGTTCGTCGTTCAAAAATTTTTCCGGCAGAATGAAAAAAACACCCCAAGCGCCTTAACCCTGGATTCACTGTCATGACCATCGTCCCCAACGCTGAATCACTAAACACAACCTTCGAGCAATCCCTGCCGCTCATTTCCATTATTATGCCCACCTACAATGCGGCACAGTACATCGGTCAATCCATTCAGTCGGTCATCAACCAAAGTTACCCTCATTGGGAATTGTTGATTGCCGATGACGCCTCTAGTGATGACACCGAGCAGATTGTGGCTTCGTTTAACGATGCCCGGATTCACTATCAAAAACTGGCGCGTGTGGGACATCCCGCCGGGGTTCGCAATGCCGCCCTGCGCCGGGCCCGGGGAGCCTTCATCGCCTTCCTGGATTCCGATGACTTATACTACCCGGAAACGCTGGCCAAACTCTCGGCGCCTCTGTTAAACAACCCGCATCTCATCTCGGCGTATGGGTTTGCCGATCAAATCGATCATCAGGGCAACCCGTTACCCAACCCCATCCAACTGGTTGAAGCGCCCGCCAAAGCGTCCTCCCAAACACCGGGCTCGGAAACCCATCGGCACCCCACCACCCATTACGCCCATACCTGGGATCGCATTGTGACCAGTCAAATCAGTTGCTTGCTGGCGGGACTGATGATCCGTCGCAGCGCCTGGGAGCAAATCGGATACTTCAATGAGACCCTGTGTGGCCCGGAAGACTATGAATTTTATGTGCGCATGTTTTTACACAACCATGCGGGCGTTCTGTGCCTGAACGACTACGTGTACCAGTACCGCATTCACGCGGCCAGTTTGACCAAAGCCCCGGAACACTATGAAAAACTGCTGGACAGTTGCCTGAAAATCATGCACTGGATGTTCACGAAAGCGCCGATTCCCCCGGAAGTTCGCCCCCTGAAATCCAAGGCCTATTTGGGTTGTTACCGTTACCTGGCCCGAGAGCGCCTGTTGCAGCATCAGCCTCACATCGCCCGAAAACTGGCTTTAAAAACATTTCAGGAGCCCCACATCCAGTTCCGGGATGCCTTGCTTGGCTGTGGCCCCTTGCTCATTCGCTCCTTCCTACCCACCAGTCTGGACGATCGACTGGTTTCCTTGCGGCGGCAAGCCCGCCTTTGGAAGACCCGTCTTCAAACTCGGCTTCCAGCCCGCCTTCAAAATAGCCCAAAAGCCGCCCCAATCCATTCACTGTCAGCAGGTTCCCCATGAGTTCAATCGCCCCTACCCAGGAAAGCAGATCCGCATCCACTGAGTTGCCAATGGCCCAGCCAGACGCTCCTCGGGTTCGAATTATTCGGTCGCTGGCGGAATTTTTACCCTTGAAATGCGAGTGGGATGCTTTTCTGGAAACTGCCAACGTGGAAAACCTGTGTCTCACCCATGCCTGGTTGACCCAATGGTTGCAGCTCTTTCCGGCACAGGAACTCCTGATTATCATCCTTCAGGATCAACGGGACAACTGGTTGGCCGTGGCCCCCTTAAAAATCAGTCTGGGAAAGCAGGGCTTCGCTTGCAAGCGATTGAGACACCTCCAGTTCATCGGCACGCAGCCGAATGTTTATGACTGGATGGAAATCGTTATTGCCCCCGGGCAGGACCAAATGGCCGTGCTGAATACAATGGCCAAGGTAATTCGTGAAAATCGCTGGGATGTATTGGATTTACTGTTTATGCGGGATCGCTCCCAGGCTGAAGCCCTGGCCCAGGCGCTTCACCCCGGACAAGCCCAGACCGCCATCGACTCCGAAACCGTGATGCCCTGTTTACCCTTGCCTGGTTCGGTTGAGGACTATGAAAGCACTCGACACAAAAAAACACGCCTGGAAGTCAATCGACACTGCAACCGCTTTGAAAAAACGATGGGAAGCCGCCCTCTGCTGGCCTTCCACACAGAGCCCCAAGCCAGTGCTGCCATTCTGAAAGAGTTTGTGGATAACCACATAGAGTACTGGGCGAGCCGAGGGCAAAAAAGTGATTTTTCGCGATTCCCCAAGCTGATTTCCTTCTATCGCAATCTGCTCGGTGAAGCGTGTCGAGTGCGTGGGCAAAACGCTCCCAGGCTGCTACTGTCCACGCTGAAAGTCAATGACATTACCTTGAGTTACCAGTTGGGCTTCTGGCAGGGAAGCAGCTATCTCAGTCACCTCACCAACTTTAACCAGAGTTTCAGGAGCTATAGCCCCGGCACCTTACACATGGACGCCCTGGTGTTTCACGCGGTGGAAGCCGGTGCGAAGGAATTTAATTTCGGACGGGGGGATGAAGCCTACAAGCACTTATGGACGCGAGAAAAACGCCCGCTGTGGAACCTGCGACTGTTTCGGCACCCGGTGGCCAAAGCCTTGTGGGCTCTGGATTGCTTTCTCAAAAAATGCCTGGGAAAGACCGCCTGATGACCCACGAGACGCTCAGTCAACCGGCAAACCCCACCCAGCCCATAGCCTCTCAACCCGAAGGACAACGGGTGGACCCGCAGTTCGTGAATCCGCAGCCCGAAAATGGCTCTCCCTTTGAAATGCCGTCCTTTCATCAATGCTGGTGGCGTTACCTGTCTCCCCGGTTTGATATTCCCGTTAAAGGGCAAGCGTTACTGATCCACAGAAAAAAAGTGGCCAGGGGGCTGCTGACCCTCAAAGAGGCAAGGATTTCCGGGTGGAATACGGCCTGGCATCAAGCGCTGAGTGACGATCGAATTCGAGAATTGCACCTGCTGAAACAGACCAGTGCCTGGGATTATTTCCGGGTTCGTATGCAGGCCGGGCAAGACCTGTCGCAGATTACCGAGCGGCTCACCGCACCGGGGTTTCCCTGCTGGCTGGCGCCCGCCCCCTTCCAATACAGCATTGATCTCAGTCAAGGCCTGGAAACCTATTTAAAAGGCCTCAGTCATAACAGCCGCAAGAGCCTGAAAAAGAAAACCCGACTCGCTCAAGCCTTGAAACCAACCCTGGTTACCGTCTCGGAAGCCAAAGCGGTTGATCAATTCCTGGAGGAGTTAATCCAGCACCACATTCATTACTGGGATCAGAAAGCGGGTTACAGTTATCTGAATCAGGCGGAAGAAAAACGATTTTTATATGAGTGGGTACTGGCCTTGCATCAAAGCGGGCATTTAGTGCTGGAGCGGCTGCTGATGGACGAACAAACGGTCAACCTGAGCCTGGGGGTTAGGAGTGATAATACGTTCTACTGGCTGTTTACCGTGAACACAGGACTATTCAGCAATTACGCGCCGGGGATTGTGGGCCTGTATCTAAGGCTGGAAGCATACGCCCAACAAAATATTCAACAATTCCACATGGGGCCAGGCGATTATTTCTATAAAATCCAAAGCGCCAATTTGACATTGCCTTGTGTCGATCTCTACATCATCAACCCCAATTCCTGGAAGGGCCTGCTCTATCACCAATGGCTCAAGCGCAAGCACGGTGGGAACATTAACCGTGAGAATATTCAGGATCTCAGCCCATAAACTTTTGATCCGTATAAAAATAAGGCCTCAAATCCATTTTTTGAATTTTCAGATTTTTTCGAGACTCTTTTAGAGAACCTTTTCGAAAATCTATGAAACTTTTTAGCGCTGGCCGATGTAATGAAAATACAAGGCTGATTTTTGTGAGTACTTTAAGTATGGATTCAATCAGCCCTTTACCCGCAAAGTTTTGGAGCGCTATATGACCCTTAATTTCAAATCCATCCAGCAATTTGGTCTGATGAGCCTGGCCGTAGTCACACTATACAGCACAGTCCCAGGAGCATTGGCGGAACCGGCGGCTGCCAACGAGAAACCGAGCCAACGGGAACACGCTCAGCAAAAAGGCGAGCGGTATAAAAAGTACGCTGAAGCCCATCAAAAATTCATGCAGGAATTAAACCTCAGCGACGAACAAAAAGCGAAAATGAAGGCCGCCCATGAAAAGTTTCGTCAGGAAAACGCAGCGGCCATGGACAGCCTGAAAGCCAAGTACAAACAGATGAAGCAACTGGGCAGCGAGCCAGCCAACGATGCCGAGCGTCAAAAACTCAAAGCGGAAATCCGGCAAGAACGGGAAGCCCTGATGATCAAGAAAAAAGCCAGTATGCAAGGCATTCTCACCCCGGAACAGCAGGCCAAATGGGATGCCAAGCAGGCCGAACGCCGGGCGCAATGGCAGCAGAAAAAGAAATAAAGCACTTTACCCACATCACTCTGGCCTGAGATTTCTCTCATCGCCGTACTGCATTAACCTTAGACAACTCAATAGCCACGGGTTTTGGCCCGTGGCTTTTCCTTGGTCGGCAACAGCAATAGCACGCCCAGACAGTCCGAAAACTCTTTTACCTTCCGGTTCATGGGTTTCAGGCTGCTGTCAGTCGTTGATGGGCGCGTACAATATGGGGATAGGCCCAAAAATAGCAGGCGGCGCCCAGTATGGTTAAAAAACCGCCGAGCTGCAAGGTGCGTGATACCCCCCAGTGGGTGCCCATCCAGCCCACACACAGGCTTCCGATGGGGTACATGCCAATATAGGCCAATGTGTACAAACTCATCACCCGGCCCCGTTTCTTGGGATCCGCCAATGTTTGCAACAAGATATTGCTGGAAGCGAACAACAACATCATGCCCAACCCCAGCAGATATAGGCAAGCCATGGCCAACCACAGCGAGCGCACCCCGGAAAACAGCAGCATGATGAGCCCAAAGCCAAAAACGGCAAAAGGCAGCAATTTCAACAAACGCTCCACCGCCTTATGAGAAGCCAGGTAAATAGCCCCGGTCAGGGCGCCAGCCCCCACCGCGCCCATCAGCCAACCCAGAGTCTGCACGTTGCCCTGTAAAATATCCTTGGCATAAACGGGAATCAGCACCGAGTATGGCAGACCCACCAGACTGGTCAGGCCCACCAGGCCCAGAATGGCCTTCATGGGCGGATGTTGATAAACGTACTGCAAGCCCTCTTGCAGGCTTTGCCAATATCCCATCGGTGCTTCAAAGGTCTGCTCCCGACGAATCCGTATGGCCGCCAAGGCCGCTATGACCGCGCAAAAACTCAGGCCGTTGATTAAAAAACAAACCCCTTCCCCCACCCGGCTGATCAGCAAACCGGCCAGCGCAGGCCCCACCAGCCGGGAACCGTTGAACACCGACGAATTGAGAGAAATGGCGTTACTCAAATCCTCCGGTTGATCCAGTAAATCCAGCACCAGAGACTGCCGGATGGGAATATCCAAGCCGGTAATAACCCCTGTAAAAGCCGCCAGCACCAGGATATGCCAGGGTTGAATCCAGCCGCTTAAAGTCAGAACCGCCAGAATCATGGCCTGAATCATGGCCAGCGACTGGGTAGCCATCAACAAGCGCCGCCGATCATAGCGATCAGCCATCAAACCGGCTAAAGGGGCAATCAAAACCCCGGGCGCCTGATTCAGGAAGGCCACCATGCCCAACAACCAGACCGAATGCGTCAACCGGTATATCAGCCAGCTGATGGCCACTTGCTGAATCCAGGTGCCGGCCAGTGAAATCAGCTGTCCGCCGATAAACAGCCTGTAATTTCGACTACGAAGAGCCCGGAAGGTGTCTTTAAACAGCGCTAACAATTCAATCTCCCTGGAAAAGCAAACCAACAGGCAACGTGCATAAATGAACGGTATCCTTCTCAGCCTCGATTTTGGTCCAGGCCCTATTATAGGCACACAAACGAACAAGGCCCAAACGAAATCGATCCATCTGAGCCTTGTTGATAAACGATAGAGGGCCTAGAACTGTTTAATGGCCTCAATCAGTTCGCTGTTGGGCGGCAAACCCTGTTTGGCGTACCGAACAATGCCTTTCCCGTCAATGATATAGACCGTTCTCTGGATCCCTTTCCCGTCCTCTTTCAAGGCATGGTAAGCCTTGGCCATGGTGCGATCAGCGTCCACGGCAATGGGAAATTTATAGCCCTGGGCCTGGGCGAATTTCTCGTGGCTTTCCATAGAATCGGGATTAGAGCCCAGAAACTCGGTGTTCAGCCCCTTGAATACTTCCGTATCATCGCGCAAGGCGCAAAGCTGCTGGGTACAACCCGGGGTTTGATCCTTGGGATAAAAGACGATGACCAGGTTTTTACCGGCATATTGACTGAGTTGCACTGATTTTCCGCCGGTGGCCGGTAAATTAAAATCCGGTGCGGCGGTGCCCACGGGCAACGGTTGATACACATCTAGGGTGGTTGACATTGGATTACATCCTCCCATTACAAACAAACTCAATAAACCAAACAAGACAGAACTACGCTGAAACCTTGGGAAAATAGCCTCTTTAAACACAATAAACGCCTATTGGTTAACGATTTATGGTGAGTTTAACTTTAACTATCTAACGTTGTTATTCAACTCTACTAGTTAATCATTTCTATTATTGAAATCATTTAGTTTGAATCGTTTAGATAGATTGGATCGATCTGGCCAAGAACGAAACAACTCGGCAGTTTTGGGTTATGCTACCACAAAAGCCCAGTCTGGTATAGGGCGCCAGGTTATCTTGTTTTGGCGCGCCTGATTCGTTTTTACGTACCGTTCCCGGGCCGTTTGTATTGCAAAACTGTAAAAAAAGTGATCAGGCTAGCCTGATCAACAAAAAAGCCTCACCAATATGTAGGACGAGGCTTTTATGCTTTTAAGTGGTTGCGGGGGCAGGATTTGAACCTGCGACCTTTGGGTTATGAGCCCAACGAGCTACCGGGCTGCTCCACCCCGCGATAGAAATTATAAAGGCAATGATGAAGTGCGCTTTAAAATTGAGTGTGAATATAGAATGCCTGAAAGAAAAACGCATTGCAAGCCCCTATTTCAAAAAAATTAAAAAACGCCACTGTATTGGGCCGCACAGCCTCGGGTGGTACAATCAGGCAGGTTTGTAATCCCATAAACTCCCCAACAACAGATCCTCAATCCGCTTGGAAAGGCTTTGCGCATGCTCAATCTGTTATACTTGCCAATCGGCTTGGCACTCGGCTACTGGATCGGCTGGCTATACGCCAACAGCAAAGCCAGCCAGGCTTTCAACGAGCTGAAAAACCAGCTCTCCAGGGCAGAAACGGAAAACCAGCTGCTCAAAGAACAGCTGGAGGGGTTGCGTTCCACGGAAGATTTATTGCGCATGGAGCTGAACGAGGTCAGTTTGTCCAACGTTCGGCTGGAAACCTTGCTGGAAGAGAGCAAAAAGCTAACCGAGCAACAGCAAGGTCAATTTGAGGCGCTGAGCCAGAAAACCCTGAAGAGTCTCAAAGAGGAACTGGAAGAGAAGGCCAACCGGGAATACCAGCAAAAGCAAACCCAACTGGATGAAAAACTGACCGCCCTGCTCAAGCCCCTGCGAGAGGTCATTGACCAAAACGAGAAAAAGGTGCGGGAAATCGAAAAGCAGCACACCGAGGACACCGCCTCTCTTAAAACCCACATTGAAATGATTGTGGCGGAAACCGGTAAGCTGGTGGGCGTGAAAAACAAGCTGGCCGAAGCCCTGAGCAACAGCAAAGGCCGGGGAGACTGGGGCGAGATGGAGCTGATCCGGCTTCTGGAACACTCCGGGCTGATGGCAGGCATTCACTATGAGGCCCAAAAAGTGCAGGATGGCCTGCGGCCCGATATCACCATCAAGCTCTCCAACCAGCGTGTTTTATACGTGGATGCCAAAACCATCCTGATCAATCTGGAGCGCCTGCTCAACGCGGAAGACTCCGAAGCGGAGAACAGCGAGCGTAAAAAGCATGCCGCCGCCCTGGAAAAGGAAATTTTATCCCTGAGCCTGAAAGCGTACGAAACCCGTTGTAAAGAAAGCATCGATTTCGTGGTGCTTTACGTGCCAAGAGAATCCATGCTGCGGGCCGCCCTGGAGGAACGCCCCGCACTGATGGAGCAAGCCTTCCAGCGCCGGGTCATTCTGGCGAGCCCCCTGATTCTGATGTCCATTCTTAAAACCGTGGCCTACGGCTGGGATCAGGCCCAACTCTCTCAAAAAGCCGATGAGATTCATCAGCTGGGCAAAGACCTGCACAAACGGGCGGCGACCTTTGTGGAGCGCTTCTTAAAAGTGGGTGATCGCCTGGAAGCCCTGGGCAAACAGTTTGAGGAGGCCAAGTTGTCGCTGGATGGCAGACTGGGACTGGTTCCTCAACTGCGCAAGTTTGAGGAATACGGCTGTAAGTCCGAAAAAGCTCTGCCCCCTCCCACCGCGGATGAAGCCAATTTTGGATTGCTCCCCCAGGAATTACCAGCGGAAAAAACTGGCAGCGCCTTGAAAACAAAGGCCGTTGACGTGCAATCTTCCCTCCTGTCTGTTACGGAATAACGCTTCCGACAGACTCACTCGGCCAGATCGTTCGACCTGATTCAATCGGGCTCGTTGCTTCCCACACCGATCGGTGCCGGTCTCCTCTGAGAATTTCATCGGTTGATCAGGCACGGCGCTGAAACTCGCTTCAATTCATCCAGTCGAATGAATTTTAACGACGTTCCGATCCAACTTCGCCGGGATTCCTTTACGATGGAATTGGCCCCTGAGCCCATAGCCCATCATCGTTCTGACTGCGGATTGAATTAAAGTGTTCTCCAGATCCGCCGACATATACAGATATTGATACAACTGATTAACACAGGTATCGACCTGCATCGACCTTGAGCGTGAAGAGTAGCAGTGTACAGAATCATTAGAAACATAACGCAATGGATCATTCTGGTTCTTCTGTGGTGTCGTTACTTTACGGCGCTGTGGGATCCTTTGGCTGGCAATCAGGATTTATCAGCGGGTATGGCGGCCTACCGGGACTGGCGCCCGCTGATTGACGGCATTTACACCATCAGCAGTTATTTAATGTGGCCGGTCAACCTTTTGTATAACGACCTGCTCATCAATGTCTTTCCGCCATCCGACTGGTTCCCGGGCATTTACATGGCCAATCTGCTGGCCCTGTTGCGGGGCATGCTGGCCGCCGTTCCCCAGGCCCAGGCTATTCTGGCCTCCGACAGTATTCAACAGGCCATGGTGGGCTATCTGGACTTTTTGCCCTTGCTGGCCATGGGATTCTACCTGCTGCTTGGGCCACTTTTGGATGTCTGCATCGACTTGTTCAAAACCCTTTTCTGGAACCTGTTCATAGAAATGTCCTTCACCAAGCGCAAGGAAAGCCGCTACCAGGAAGCACTGGAAAAGCGAGCCGCCGATCTGGTGAAGCTGAACGTGGAATTCAAAAACCTGTCCAAGGAAAATAGCGCCCTGGCCCAGTCTGTCATTACCGATGAGTTGACCAAGGTCTACAATAAACGGTTTTTCATCGAAAAAATCACTTACGAATTCAATCAGGCCAAAAGCAAAAAACAGCTGCTGGCCATTGCCATGGTAGACATTGACCACTTTAAAAAGCTGAACGACAACTACGGTCACTTGATGGGCGACAAGGTGCTGAAATCGGTGGCTCAGGTGGCCAAGGGCAGCACGCCCAAAGACTGCTTCTGTTGTCGGTTCGGGGGCGAGGAATTTTCCATCATCATGCCCAAGAAAACCCTGGAAGAGGCCACCGCCATCATCGCCAAAATACACCAAAGCCTGCCCTTGCTGCGCTTTGAGGAAGATCCCCAGTTAAGAACCAGCGCCAGCTTCGGGATTTGCGTGGTAGATTTTAAATCCCCCGAGGGCCAAGCCCTGACGTCCTATGAAGATATATTAAAGCTGGCCGATGACGAGCTATACAAAGCCAAGCTGAACGGACGCAACCGCATCGAAAGCAACAGCCTAGGCGGTTAGGCACACACCGCCCCCCTTGCGGCCATGCCGCCCTTGGCAGCATTGTGGACAAAAAATGACAGACAAACATGACGTACAATGGGGGTGGATTGGACAGGGGGGCTTAATAAGTCATTATTGATAAGTCACTCTGGGTAAGCCACAAGGGGACTAAACCAGCGAGAGAGGGATCGGCCCATGCCCAGGGTTGAATTGTACGAACTGATTCGCAAACGACGCAGCATTCGCCAGTACAAGCCGGATGCGGTGCCTCACGAGGTGCTGGCCCGAATTCTGGAAGCGGCCTGTTGGGCCCCTTCCGGCAAAAACCTCCAGAATTGGCGCTTTTTTGTGTTGCAAGGTTCTTATCGAAATGATTACCTTGGCTACGCTCAAAAAGCCTGGCTGCATCTACAGCCGGTTCTGGAAAAGCGCCTCAAGCCCAGCCTCTATCAGTTTACGGAGCGATTTTTTTACACACTGGGAGAGGCCCCGGTGGTGATTCTGGCCTACAGCCAACCCCACCCGGAGGAAAACAACCAGACCGCCCTGGGCAGTGTGTACATGGCGGTACAAAATCTGGTGCTGGCCGCGGAAGCGGAAGGACTCGGCACTTGCGTCATGGGTAGCCCGCTGGAGGTCAAAGAAGAAATCAATCGCTTTCTGGGACTAGAAAACAGTGGCCTTGAGCTGGTTTGCGGCATCACCGTCGGATATCCGGCACACGAACCCCCGGCGGCGCCACGACAGCCCGATCGGGTTGTGTGGATGGGACAGCCGGGCTCATGATTCTAATTGGGTGTTTCTCCCCTCTTGACCCGTTTATAAAGCTGCGTACCGCTCAAACAAGGTTATAGAGTTGCTTCTGGCAAAGTTTGCCAAGCCCTTTTTGAACTCGCAGTCCTGCAATCCGTTATAAACGGGTCAAGAGGGGAGAAACACCCTACAAATCATTTCGAAAATAGCGACTGCAATAAGACGCCAATCAGGACAACACAGCCGCTTCGGCATTGACAAAACCGGCCCCGTAGTCGGCTGGGCCGTAGCCGGGCGCTTGAACCGCCGTGGCTTGCAGCTTGGCTTTCACTTGCTCAAAGGTCAGCCACGGGTTGCGTTGTAGCATCATGGCAATCACCCCACACACAAACGGGGTGGAAAACGAGGTGCCGTCCACCACTAAATTATGGCCTATTTCGCCTTGTGGCAGGCTGATTCCCATTTCCCTTCCGGGGGCAGCAATGGTGGGATTGAAACTTTGTCCATCTCCCCGCGAGGAAAAGCCCGCCACCTTGTAAGCGGCCCGATTCCCCGGTTGTTGACGGGTATTGGCCGCCGCTACCGTTATCACATAAGGACTTTCTGCAAAGAAATCCATTTGGGCGCCTGCTTTCCAGGAAACACCGGGCAAATCAAACATACCTTCATTAGAAGCAGCCTTGACCAAAATTAACCCAGCCCCAGCCGCTCTTCGGGTTGCATCTACATATTGGGCTTTAGTAGCTTGAATCAAAGGATTTGTGGCAAAAATAGTATCCACGGCATCAACTACAATTTGCATCTGTTCAGCATATGAGCCAGATAACGCAGGCCCCAACAGAGTTTGACGCAAATTAGGGTACTTAAAATACCCATTGTCATCTTTTTGCTCAAGAACCAGACTGACTGCCATTAGATACAAACGGCTTTGCGAACTTCCCCACGTATCATTCAGCACTCTTAACCCGGGATCGCGTTTCACTATCAATGAATCCAGTAGTTGAACTCGCTCCTGCATCAGGGTTTTGTAACCTTCAGCAAGGGCGTTAGAGAAAGCCTGGTAGTTATCCGTAGCCAATTTCAGGGAAAGCTCAGAGGGCGGACGTCCAAAATCCTCTACCTGGGCTGCCGGTGCCACCCCCCAGACGGGGTCATTAATAATAGCACCCACCGCCCGAGTATGGGGGTGTTGCTTGTACGTTTTCGTTTCAGGATCTTTTAATTGGCCATCCAAAATACCGATCTTAATACCAGCCCCGGTCAACCCCCGAGTGGTTAGCAGTTGTCGAATGCGGGGAATTTCCGAACCCATTACAGCACGACGGCGTTCGGTGACCTTCAGAGCTTGCATAAACGGATGGGTACGCTCACTCAATGACATTTTTATCCATGTATCCTCAAATAAATTCCCCCGAACGCCATTAGCCAGCTGGTAATTACCCAGAGTGTCCAACTGCCCCTGCACCTGCGGGCCCAAAACCGTATCCGTCACCAACTGCCCGTTGTCTAACAGCTCTGCTGAAACCGGTACTGTTTTAATTCCCGTGGGGAAAATACCAACCCGGGCAATAGAATGCCAAGCCACCCGCGCCTCGGGGGTATCCTTGACCGGTCTTTTGAGGACCGGAGGGGTGCTGGCATTGAAAGGGCGAATACTGGGGTTGAAAGTGGAAACGGGGTAGACCACGGTTGGCTGCGCCTTATAAAAACGATTCCCCTTTATAAAACCGAAACACCATGGTTTTTGCCCAAAGCGGATCGGAAAGGGGTTGAGGTCGCCTGTCATTGACCGCAAGACCTGGCCCGGTTCCTGATACAGTTGTCTGGGTACTGTTGGTTGAGTCCTGTTCTCTGGCCTGCCGGTTGCTTGTGATAGGATCAGGGGAGAGTTTAGGTACCCCAAGCCCAGCGCAGGTGTTTCCCCATGAGTATTCAATCTGATATCGCCGATGTTTCCGCTGAAAAGTCCTCGGTCTACGGGCCGGTTCACTCCTGGCGGGTGGGCTCATCCCTGGGAATCGACATGTTGCTGGAAACATCCACCTGCTCTTTCAACTGCATTTACTGCCAGTTGGGAGACATCCAGCTGAAAACCGCTGAGCGCAAAATTTACGTGCCTACCGCGCAACTGGAGCATGACTTGCGCCGTAGCCGCTGGGAAGAAGCCGATATCATCACCTTCAGCGGTAGCGGAGAACCCACCTTGGCCCTGAATCTAGCCGAGGCCATCCATTTGGTAAAGGAGTACACCCATAAGCCGGTCATGGTGCTGACCAACGCCACCCTGCTGCACGATCCTTCCGTAATCCAGGATTTACAGGAAGCGGATATGATCTCCTGCAAGCTGGACGCCGCCACGGAAGCAGGTTTGAAGCAAATGAATCGCCCGGTAGCGGGCGTCAGCCTTGAGCGTATTGTTTCCGGCATTAAAAACCTGAAGGCCCACTACAACGGAAAAATTGCCCTGCAATGCATGTTTATGCCCACCAACCTGCGGGAGGTGGAGCAAATGGCCGAATTAATCAACGACATTCAGCCGGATGAAGTGCAATTGAATACCCCCAAGCGGGCTTATCCATTGGAATGGCATCTGGATTCCCGGGGAAACCACGGGGATAAACCCTATCCCACCCGTACCCTGCGCACCGTCAGCCCGCCACAGGCCGAAGAGATTGAGGCTCTGCTGAAAGCCAAAACCAGCGTGCCCATTCTCTCCATTTATAAGAAAGAGTCCAACTAAATAGGACGCTTGGGCCTTGACGGTCCCCTCATCGACAGGACTGAGACACGGGCAGCCTCCGGCATTTGCGCTGGATTCCGACAATCGCTGCTCAGCTTGTGTGCATTTAAACTATAATAACAATAAAATAATTATTATGCAGCGGAGTGAAAGCTGCTGGTAGCTCTAATCTGAGTTTTCAGTGATAGAGCCCGGTCGCTGTTAAAAAACAAGCGAAAGATTCCACGCCCTGATTCAGAATGGTGTCCCATAACGTGAGGGTCGAGCAGTCCGGTGGGTACAAAAGCGGACAACCGAGATCCTGAACCCAAACCTGGAAAATTTCGGCCCGAAAAAAAATTCAGACCTGAGCAATTCAAAAAATCGCTTCCAGACGAGTTAAAGCCAGCGCATGCACAACATTGACAAGTCCTCCAACTTCAAATACAAGTACGCCAAGCTACCCCTGCGGCTGCGGCGCCTGGCGGACGAGGCCGTTGACATCATCCGGGAACACCCGACCGAATTTAAAAACAGAATCACGCACATCAGCAACCGTAAAGAAGGCGGACTCTACCGCTTTCGGCAACCCGGCTGCTATTTAACCTACGTGGTTCCCGACCCGGAGGTGGAGGGAGAAGCGGTAACCATTATCATGATGGATATCAAGGCCCTTTAATCGGGCTTTATGAAGATGCCATCACGGTTCTGGAAAACACTTCCTGGCGGATATCATCCGTAATGGGATTCACATAAGCGGACGCCGCCACCATGGCCGCATTATCGGTACAAAAAGCCATTTTGGGCAGGTAAAGCTGAAATGCGGGATTCTCCTGCACAAATCGCTCAAAGCGCTGTCTTAATCCCCGATTGGCGGAAACCCCGCCCGCAATGGTAATGGTGGACAGATCATGGGCCCGGGCGCAGCGCACGGTTTTCTCAAACAACGTTTCCACCACGGTGTGCTGAAAGGACGCCGCCATATCCCGCTGTAGGGTTTCAACCCGAGCTGGATCCGAGTCCAGCCCCAGTTGCAGTCGGGCCTTTTCAAAGGAGCGAACAGTGGCCGTTTTCAACCCGCTGAAGCTAAAGTCATAGGGGCCATCCACCGTGGCTCTGGGCAAGGCAAAGGCCGTGGGATTCCCCAAGGCGGCCAGTTGATCCAAGACCGGGCCGCCGGGGTAAGGCAGTTCCATGAACCGGGCCACTTTATCGTAGGCCTCTCCCACCGCGTCATCCAGGGTGGTACCCACAATGCGCATGGCGGCGTAATCTTCAACTACAATCAGTTGGGTGTGCCCGCCACTGACCAGCAAGCACAGGAAAGGCGGCTGCAAATCGCTTTCCAGATAGTTAGACGCCACATGGGCGTACAAATGATTCACCCCCAGAAAGGGCTTGCCGGTGATGAGACTCAAGGTTTTGCCCGTGTTGGCCCCCACCAGTAAAGAGCCGATTAGACCCGGCCCCAGGGTGGCCGCAAAGGCATCCATATCCTCCAAACGACAACCCGCCTGTTCGAGCGCCACCTGCAAGGCCATATTCACACTCTCGATATGCTCACGGGCGGCCGCTTCTGGTACGACCCCGCCAAACTGGGCATGAAGCGCCGTTTGAGAAGTAATCACATTGGCCAGCACCCGACGGCCGTCTTCCACAATGGCCACGGCGGTATCGTCGCAACTGCTTTCCAGGGCTAAAATTTTTCGATAGGCAGGCATCTTCTGGCGTTTCCGGTTGTTGTCAGACCTTTGAAGCAGCCCTTTCCAGAGAAACATTCTCCGGGAATTACACAAAGCCCGATCAAGGGTCTGGAACAGAGGCTGGATTTTAGGATACAATACACCTTACGTCAGGGATAGGCAGAACGCATGCAAATCAAGCGCATTTTTTCCAATCAGCCAAGCATCATTCGTCGGGCTATGCCTTGGGTTACCTTGTTTTCCGTTTTTCCGGCCATTATCGTGGTCAATTTGCTTTTTTTAAAATACTTTCCGGCCCCCAACGCCCCCCAGACCGATGCCCTCCAATGGACGGACGGCCTGAACCCCAATCATATCCAGCCCCAATCCCTGTATATTTACAACACCAGAGACACCAACCAGCTGTTTGGTAATTTTTACTACACGCTGGGCACCCAACTGGCCGCCCGGGGACAAATCACATCCGCTGAGAGCATGTTGGGCAAAGCGGCCAAACTGACCCCCAGCAATCCGTATGTGCATATGAACTACGGCATTGTGCTGGAAGCCTTACAAAAAAGCGAAGAGGCTCTGAATCAGTATCAGGAAGCCCTGAAGTACGCGCCCAAGCTGGTACAGGCCCACTACAGCATTGGCTTATTGCAGGACAAGCTGGGACGCATCGATGCCGGGGTCACCAGCCTTAAAAAGGCGCTGGACATTGAGCCGAACAACAACTTTATCAACTACGATCTGGGCGTACTCTACGCCAAAAAAGGCGATTACCCCAACTCGGCCATTTTTTCCAAAAAGGCCTTTGAAGGGCAAGGGGATGACTTTGCCGAGGCCTACAACAACTACGGCTATGCCCTGGCCCAAATGGGGTGCTATACCGAAGCGCTGGAGGCCGTGGAACGTTCTTTAAAGCTAAAACCGGACAGCGCCGCCACGCTGGACAGTAAAGGCTTTGCCCTCTATGGACTGGGTCGTTATGAAGAAGCCCTGGCCGCCTACAACGAGGCCCTGAAAATAGATCCCACCATTGGGGAAGTTTATCTGCACCTGGGCCAAACCCAGGAGAAACTGAAAAGATATGAGCAGGCGGTAAAATCCTATGAGACATACCTGCAACTGACCCCGGACGCCGCTGATAAAAGCCAGGTGCAGGCCAAGATCGCGGAGGTCAGGAAGAAATGGATCGCCAATCCCCCCTCCTCAAGCAAGTCCATCAAATAGCCATCCCTGAAGCGTTACTAACCTGGGGCCTCCGAGTCCTAACTTGTGCTTTCATAGTCAGTGCCTTGTTTTTGGACGCAACGGCTCAGGTAGATGCCGACAATCCGGTAACAACAGCGGACAAGGGTTCCAAAGCCCCCGGCAACATCCTGACAGCTCCCGGCCAACCTCAGGACGCCAACAAAAGCCAGCTCAACACCGGGCCACAAGCTCAACCCAGACCCACTATCCAGTCAATCCCCAGTATCCAGGAACGTGAATCCATCAGCCCCAGACCCTAAAACGCTGAACCACAGCCGCATTTACCTCACCGGCTTCATGGGAGCCGGAAAGTCTACCATTGGGAAAATTCTGGCCCAGCGCATGGGGTACCGGTTTTACGACACCGACCATTTGGTGGTTAAAGGCTTCCACAAGCCCATGTCCGCTATTTTTGCGGAAAACGGCGAAGAGGCCTTTCGCAAAGCGGAACTGATGGTGCTGAAAGAACTCTCTCAGCGCACCCAGGTCATTATCTCCACCGGCGGCGGGACGCTGGTGCGGGATGAAACCTTCCAGATTGCCCGTCAGAGTGGACAGTTGATTTATCTGCGGGCTCCCGTGTCTGATTTGTACGAGCGGGTGATTTTCAGCCCGAAAGACCGTCCCCAGGTGGATGTGCCGGAAGAGGAAGCCACTTTTCGGGCTTATTTTGAGCAAAGACGGCATTATTACGAGCAGGCCGACCTGACCGTAGACACGATTCATCGCAAACCCGATGATGTGGTGCAGGAAATACTGCGCAAGCTCAATCTGGAGGCCTTGGACCATGCCTGATGCCGCTGATTTGAGCGCCTTGGACACGGCTTCGATTGACGTGACTTTAAGCGGGGCAGAGCCCCGACGTTACCCCATCGTGACCCGAGCAGGCCTGATAGGGCGCTTGGGTGATGAGTGCCGCCGACTGGGTGTTTTGGGCAAAAAGGTATTGGTGCTGACTGATACCAACCTGCAAAACCGCTACCTGGGCCCAGTGCAAGCCCGCCTGCAACAGGCCGGATTTGAAGTGACTTCACTGGTGCTGGAGGCCGGGGAGGCCAGTAAAAGTCTGAGCCAGGCCCAGGCCGTGTACCAAACCCTGATTCAGCAAGGCTTCACCCGCAAAGACACCCTGTTGGGGCTTGGCGGTGGCGTGATTGGCGACCTGAGCGGCTTCTGCGCCTCCACCTACCACCGGGGCATGACCCTGATCCATGTGCCCACCACGCTGGTGGCCCAGGTGGATTCGGCCATTGGCGGCAAAACGGCGGTCAATCTGGGGCAAATTAAAAACATGGTGGGCACCTTCTATCAGCCCAAAGCCGTTTTTGCGGATACAGAAACATTAAACAGCCTCCCCCCTCGGGAATTCATGGCCGGGATGGCCGAAGTCATCAAATACGGCCTGATTGAAACCGCTTGCGATGGGCAGACCGGCTTTTTTGAATGGCTGGAAACCCACGCCGATGATTTAAAGGCCGTGTTACCAGCCATGATTCACCGATGCGCCGCCATCAAGGCCGCCGTGGTGATGGCCGATGAGCTGGAGACCAAGGGACTGCGCTTTTTCCTGAACCTGGGCCACACCTTTGGCCATGCCTACGAAACCCTCAGCGAGTATGGCATTTTACACGGGGAGGCCGTGGCCATTGGCATGCGTCTGGCGGTGCGGTTGTCCGTGCAGGAAGGCCTGATGGCAGCCCCGCTGTTACAGCGGCTGGATGCCTTGTACGAGCGGGTGGGGCTAGCCAGCGTGATTGAAACAGCACCACATTTCCACCCCAAGGAAGTGCTGGCCGTGATGAAGCACGACAAAAAAAATCAGGACGGCGGCATCAAGCTCATCCTCCCCTACCAAGCCGTTGGGCAGGTGGTGGTGCGGGATGACATTCCCGACGCGGCCATTCTATCGGTTTTAACATCATAGAAGCTGAACAGTCTCCGCTGAACAGTGTCCAGGGCAAGGCTGCCTTACCTGAGCTTAAAGCCCGTTGACCTCCACCGAACTCCGCCGGGGGTCGATCAAGGGCACATCGGTTTCTAAAATCTCCCGAGGAAAGAAAATCCGGCTGCGAATGGCCTGCTGCTCTGCCAGACAGTGCAGGTTCCATAAGATTTCCGCCAGATTCTCAGGTTGCCTTGCGGGATCATGAAGCAGCACCGGCTCCTTGAACTGGAATTTATCCACGGACACAGCCCCAGCCGGTGAAAGACACCCCACCAGCAGTGTGCAGACACAGAGCAAGCTCCACCCATTTCGCATGTCGCTGTCCCCTTCTGTTCAAAACCCGAACCGCTTTCCAGACAGATTCGCGTTGTCCGAGCTAACACGTATTACTGTACCGGATTCCGCCAGAGCTTTGAATCGTTCAGTTAACGGGATTTTATGCAATGAATCCGAGTAACGTACCCCTGAAAGTTATACCGATTGTCGACCTTGCAAGGCCCGAGTAATAGTCATACTGTCAGCATACTCCAGATCGGCGCCCACCGGCAAGCCAAAAGCGATACGGGTGAGCTTGATGCCCAGCGGCTTGATCAGGCGAGACAGGTACAGGCTGGTGGTATCCCCCTCAATGGAAGGCGGCAGAGCCAAAATCACCTCTTCCACATCCGGGTTGGACAGCCGGGCCAGCAGTTCCTTGATTTTCAAATCTTCCGGGCTAATGCCCTCCAAGGGGGAAATGAGGCCTTGCAGCACATGATACACCCCTTTGAATTCCCCGGTGCGCTCCAGGGCGTATAAATCCTTGGGTTCGGAGACCAGACAGATGGTTTGCTGCTTGCGATTGGGCTGCACGCATAATTCACACACGCTTTGGGCGGACAGGTTGAAGCACTGCTGACAGTAGCCAATCTTGTCACGGGCTTCCAACAGGGCGTCGGAGAAGGTACGCACATCCTCCGGGGGCTGCTTTAGGACATGAAAGGCCAGCCGCTGGGCGGACTTGGGGCCAATTCCCGGTAATTTCTGAAACTCTTCAATCAGGCGGGCAAGCGGTAGGGTGTAACTCATGGGGCGCTTTCAATCCAAAACACATGGGATGCTGTTTTTATTGTACCCAAGAAAGCCATGCCTGCGGAAAGAACGACTTTTCGCAGGCACAGCAAAATGGAAAACCAGGAATAGGGACGTTTTAGAAGCCAGGGAGTTTCAAACCGGGAATGTTCAGCCCGGCGGTGATTTTGGACATTTTCTGCTCCATGGTCTCAGTCACCTTGCTGCTGGCGTCTTTCAAGGCGGCCAGCACCAAATCTTCCAGCATATCCCGATCGCTCAAGGCGTCTTCCTTAATTTTTACGGCGGTGAATTCGTACTTGCCGTTGCAAGTAATGGTCACAGCGCCGCCCCCGGCGGCTCCGGTGAACTCGGCCCGCTCCATTTCGGTTTGCACGTCCTTCATCTGGTCTTGCATTTTTTGGGCCTGTTTCATCATTTGCTGGATATTGAACATGTGGATGCCTTTCTCTGCACTCAAAATCAAACTCGGGAATGGGTTGCTCTGGCCTGCAAACGGCTTGGGAAGCGCTGATGAGCAAACCACTCAACCAATCAACTGGGGAAATTATACCCCAAAGGGCCATCCGTTCAAAAAGACCGGCCTTGCCCCCGGGGCATCCGTAACCTATTACAGCAATAACATGTAACGAGTTCTTCAAACACTGATCCTTCGGCATCGATCCCTTGGACGATTCCAAGCGACGGCCCAGCCCCTACAATAACAGTATCCCGGTGAGCGAACGGCGCCAGGCCGGGTTTGTGGTGATATTCGTGGAATTGGTTAGACGACCCCTTCTCAAGGGAGCTGTGGAATTACGATGAGCTTAAATGAACAGCGACAAGCCACCCGACCGGGGCTTCGATACTCCAGCAAGCTGATGACCGCCCTGAACCGGTTTACGGGCGGTCTGGCTACCGAAGTGGCCAACCCCTTGAAGGTAAAATACGGCAAAGCCTACGATTACCTGATTTCAGGGGATACGCACCGCTACCGCGAAGAGATTGATACGGCCATCGCCCAGTACCGTTTGGCCTTGGAACAACGCCAGGATTTTACGGAAGCCTACGTGGGTATTGCCAAATGCCTGCGCCGTAAAGGGGATAGCCTGGGAGCCATTCAGTACTTGGATCAGGCCTTGTCCCAAAACGGTTTCCGCAAGGAATTGCATCAGGACATCGCCAAGTGCTACGCCGAGTGCGGCTACACGGCCAAGGCCATTCACCACTACGAACGGGCCATCAAGCTGGATCGCCGATCGGTGGAAGCCCGTTTTGGCTTGGCCCTGGTGGTGGAAATGACCGAGGACTTTGACTACACGGTGCGCCTGTACCAGCAGATTATTGACATTGAACCGGAATTTTTACCCGCCTACAACAATTTGGGCAGCATTTTAATGCGGCTGGGTCGCTATGATGAGGCCGAAGCCCTGTTTAACACCCTGATTGCCAAAGCCCCCGACTTTACCCGTGGGCATCTGGGGCTGGCCATTACCCTGGACAAAGCCGGGAAACGCCAACAGGCCATCGACAGCTATAACCAGGTTTTGCGGTTGCGTCCCAGCGGCAAAAACAGTGAATTTATCGAAAAACGCATCGTCAACCTGAATGCCGAGTTGGGCCGGGTGAAATCCAGCAAAAACGCCACTTTGGTGCGTATCAAGTAACGCCAGTTTGGATTTGTTGCACGCCCTGATCCGCCATTTTCAGGAATTCCACTTTGGCTTTCCGCTGACAGGTAAGTAGGGAGCAGCGAGCGTTTTAAAACAATGACCAGCCTGACTTGCTGGATGATACACTATTCAAGCAAAACCGGGAGGCCCATAAGCGCTCCCGGTTTTGCGTTTAAGCCGGTTCCAGATTACAAATTTTGCAGACGCTACTTTTCCTGAATCCAGACTTCTTCCAGATTGTGAAAGGCTTCCAGCGGGGTGGGATCCACGTTTTGAATGCGCGTGCGCACCGCCAGAATATTCAACGGCGAATACAGATAGATAAAGGGAGCCTGATCGTAGACCACCTGCTGCAATTGATCATAAATTTTATGGCGGGCCTGCACATCAAAGGTTTGGGAACCCTGCTCGATTAAGTCATCCAGTTGCTTTTCCCAAGGCAGGCGATCGCTGATGTCGGTGGGTTTTCCGGCCTCAATTTTGCGCTGGTTAAACATGTGGATGGAACCGTCACTGCGCCACACGTTGGCCCCGCTGTGCGGCTCCAACTGGCTGCCGGTCAGGCCCATGATCATGGCCTCCCAGCTGCCATCTTTCAGGTTGCCAATCAGCACGTTGAAATCAATGGGCTTGAAGTTCACCTTCATGCCCAACTGGGCCAAATCCTGCTTGATATTGACCCCGATGGCCTCCCGCTCGGTGTTGCCGCTATTGGTGTACAGGTTAAATTCCACCACGTGTCCCTGTTGGTCATGCAGAATGCCTTTGGGATCCCAGGTGAAGCCGCTTTTTTTGAGCAACTCACGGGCGTAATCAACGTCGGCGGGAAAACCCTTGGCCAGTTTCTGATTCAGATAAATGGAGGCCAGCGCCTCGGAGGTGAACAAGGGCGCCCCAACCCCTTTCAGGATATTGTCCACAATGTCTTGCCGCTTAATAGTGCGGTTGATGGCTTGCCGGAAATTGACGTCCCGGAACCAGGCCGATTTGATGGGATCCACAAACGGTTTGCCCTGATCGTTCTTGCGGTTGTTCAGATTGAGAGTCATAAACACCGTGCCGGAAGCGGGCCCCAGATTGTACAAATTAAAGTCGGGCTTTTTCAGCTGCCGCACGTGAGACAACAGGTTGCCCGGCACGTTGTACACATCCACTTTGCCCTGCTCAAATTGCAAGCCCTGGTTGTTCATATCGCCCACAAAACTCATGCTGTAGCGATCCATATAGGGCAGGCGACGATTCTGGGCGTCTACCATAAAGAAGTTGGGATTGCGCTTAAACACGGCCTTCTGGCGAGGGACATAGCTTTCCAGCAGCCACATGCCCCCGGATACAAATTTCTCGGGGGCCTTGGCCGCATCGGACACGCCCATAAAGGCGGAAAAGGCGGCATCCCCTTTGGCCACTACCGGCTTGAAAATATGGGCCGGGGCAATGCCTTCGCCCAAATTACGCAAAAACGGGGCAAAGGGCTTGGCGGTTTTGAATTCAATGGTTAACTCATCCAGTGCCTTTACTTCCGGGAATTTACCATCCACCAGCACCACATCCCGATGGCTGGCGTTGCCCAGTCCGGCTTTCACAATCTCATTCCAGGTGAACACCACGTCTTTAGCGGTCAGCGGTTGACCATCGGACCATTTCAGGCCCTTGCGCAAGGTCACCGTGTAAGTCATCTTGTCATCGCCAATTTTCACGGATTTGGCCAGATAGGGAATGGGCTCCCCGGTGTAGGCGTCGGTGGTCACCAGCCCGGCATACAGCATGCCGCCCAGGGTACTGGAGGTGGCATCAGTGGAGGCCCAGGGATTAAAGGTCTTGGGGCCGTCGCTGATCTGGTTATCATAAAACGTGCCGCCAAACTGACCGACATGCCCACGGACTTGCATTAATTCAGCGCCATCCACCACCACGGTTTGAAACGGGCCACGGGGGGTTGGCTTTACGCTGAGAATCGGTTTACCGCTTCCCTCAATGCTTTTGCCATATCCGGCGGTGGAACCTCCTGGCGGTGGCGGGGCGCAGCCAGCCATTGTGCCTAAAACCACGACAATAGACAAAGCAGACAAGGTGCGTTTCATATGAAAATACCGCCTCACATGGACTACAACAAAGACTTAAAGCCGATTCATTATAGCTTGAAAAGCCCATGCAGACCAATCGACCCCGGTTGCGCCCAAAGCATTGCACTTTGGGACAGATGGCCTACAATAAAGAATATAAAAACAAAAACATTGACCATCCGGTGGATGAGCGACCTTGAAGGATTTTCTACAATAAAAGTACGATCCAATTTACGTAACAAAGAGAGTGTGTGAAAGATGACTTTCCGAGAGCTGGCCTTCCAGGAGGATCTCAAGCTGTCCTCCGCCCTGCTGAACCAGGATCAGGACAATAACGTACTGAAAGCGCTGCTGGAAAACCAAAGCCCGGTCATGAAAGTATGGTTCCTGATCATGCTGATCAATCTGGGGTTGTTTTTAGTCGTTGTGCATTAAACCCAGCCTTTAACGGGGCTTATATTTAACCCAATTTGATGCATCATCCGCTCAGGCAAGACCGGGTGCGTCCAGTGGAAATTTATATTCGGATGGTTCTTACCTTCACAACATTAAAATTTAAAAACGCCTGACTACCATGCTCGGACATTGGTCGGGCGTTTTTATATTAGGCTCGTTATTCCGACGGGGTGGTGGCTTGCAGCAGGCAACTTTTTTCCAGAAAAGTCGGCACCCCCGGCTCACCCAGCGTGCGGCGATTGCTGTTGTAAATACTGTTTTTAACCGCCTGAACTTGCAGAGCCAGCTTCTGGGCGGCGGCCATCTCATTGCGCTCACTGAGAATTTGCACCGAACGGGCCAGCTGACGGTAGGCCTCATCCTGAAAGTTTAATTCACTGAGAACCAGACCCAGGTTGTAGCGGCTCTGGTAGCTATCCGGGCGCAACTGAAGGGCTTTGCAGTAAGTTTTGGCCGCAGCGGCGCCATCGCCCAAATTTTGATAAGCCACCCCTAAATTAAACTGGGTCTGGAACTGACCAGCGTCCAGCTTGAGTGACTCCTGAAAATAGTAACGCGCCTGCGTGTAAAGCCACTTTCGCACCGATTCCCGGGTCTCTTGCGGGTTTTCCGCCGCCGTTTTATACACGCCCCCCAGGGTGGCCAGCAATCGGGCATTATGGGGATAGCGCTTCAGGGCTTGCCGCAATTCCGTGATGCCCTCATTGACCCGCTGGGGCTGTTGCTTGAGTATATTGGCCAACCCAATCCGGGCCTCCAGATGCTCGGGCTCCTGTCGTAAAATCCCACGATATAACACTTCCGCCTGGGCGGGCTGATTGTTCTTCAGGTACCACCAGGCCAACCGCATGCTGATTTCCACATTGTCTGGATATTGCTTGTGGCCCGCCTCGTAGAGGGCAATGCCTTTCTCCCAATTACGGGCGGCCAATGCCTTTTGCGCCGATCGCTCAATCTCGTTGGCCCGTCCGTAACTCAACAGGGCCTTAAAATTAAAGGCCACCGTGGCCACAATTCCCAGAAACAGCAAAAAACTGATTACACGATAAAACATGATTTATTCAGCACCCGCTTGGGGCAAGGATTGAGAACCCGCGGCCCCAACAGGGTGGCGCTTCTCCAGAAAGGGGGTCAGGATTAACAGCAGGAAAACCAGCAAAAGATCCAGTTTGTACAAACTTTCCGAAAGACGATGGGTGCGCTCAAACTGCTGGCCTTGCGCTGTATTGAGCGCCCGCCGCACCCCGGCCCGGTTCATATCCGCAATTTGCGGATTGACCACCACCGTGGCGTAGAGCAAGCTCACGGTCAACAAGGCCAGCGCAGCCAAACGCAACTTGGCCCACAGGCCCTGTGTCCAGGTGGCAGGCCCAGCCGCCCGGCGCAACAGTTCTCCCAGTAAGGTCAGGCCCAGGGCCATTTGCAACACGCCATCAAAGCGGGTGAAAATCCGGGCCATCAAAGGGGCAGCCTCTTCCCGAGGCAGGGCATGAAAGACGGTGGGGGCCGTAAAGGCGCCCAATGCCAACATGCCACCCGCCATAACCGCCAGCCCGATGTTTTGCAGAGCAGTTCCTGCGGGGAACCCTGCCCACTGGATACCGTCGCACTTTACCGATTGACTGGCCTGTTGACGCATTTGTGATATTCCTGCCTTACTCGAACGACTGACCGACGCTTTTCATTATACGAGATTACAGACCGCCTGGTAGAAGTGGCATCCAGCGTTGAGCGTTCCCAGTCGCTATAGTTGAGTTTGCCCCCTATTAAAACCGATGCTAGGATGAAAACCTCAAAAAAACGATCCATTTTTACACCCCACTTTACTGTGTTGCAAGGCGTGGAAGGTTGTCGATCAGCACTCTTCAGCAAAGCAGGGAATTAAGCGACACCAGATCCGCAGCCCAGCAACAGCATCCCGGTAACAGCCACTGCCGCTTCCTTTCTGAACAGAATGACTGCCCCCAACCCGTATGGGCCATTGACTTTGCCCAAAGTCCCATACGTACACTCTAGCAATAGGGAGAAAACGCAAGATGCCTCAAAAGCCCCTGTATCAAAACCCCATTCGTTTACTCACGGCTTGCGCCATCAGCGTGGTGGCCCTGTCCGCAGCCCCAGCCTTTGCCTATCAAGTGGATGCCCCCAATCGAACCCTCAGCGTAACGCCCGGCGCCAGCCCTGCCGAAACCACCAGCGATCTCAAAAACGCGTTCAACTATCTGGTCAATCGCAATGATAAAACCAGCCCGTGGACGCTCAAGTTCGCTCCCGGCAACTACTATGTCCTCAGCCAGATTCCCGTTCGCAATCTGGAAAACACGAGCTTAGAGAGCGATCCCAATAAACCGGCCAAGCTGATTAAGGACAAAACCTTCAACAGCGCAACGGCTGGGGAATATTTATTGAATTTTCAGTTCGGAAAGAATCTTTCGGTCAGTGGCATCCAGTTTTACGGACAAACCAGCTTTGCCAGCAGTCCTGATCCGGTGTGGCCGGATCAAGGGGTCTATTTTGGCTCCTGCAACGGGGTGACCATCCAGAATAATGGCTTTTACAACTTTGGGAACGCCGCCCTGCGGGTCGCCACCACGGAGCGTGATCCAGTGGTGGGTGTGAACAGCTTTAACACCGTGGTAACCAACAACCTGTTCAACAACGTCTACCAGATATCTACCACTCCCAACGATGACATTCACGGCGGCAGCGCCAATTATGTGCTTCAAAATAACGTGTTCTATAACCTGCGGGGCTCCATCAAATTCGCCTCCCGCACCGCTGGGGCCAAAAACGTGAAGATCCTCAATAACAAGGTCAATGGCGGCGATCACTACGCCTTTGAAATCAACAACTACGATGACATGGAAATTCGGGGTAACAGCCTGCAAAACCTGAAGGAATTTGCCATCAACATTTACAACAATCCCCGGGCCAGTCAGTCTTTCAATTGGGGTAATAATTTCATCATCGCCGATAACCTTATTAATACGGTAGGCCGGGGCATTCGCTTCAGCACCGAACCCTATGCCGATGGTACTTTGGTCACCCCCAGCAACGTCACCTTCACCAACAATAGTCTGGACAAAGTGACCGACACCAGCGGTTTGCCAGCCATCGCCCAGGTTAACGGCACCATCAAGGGGCTGACCATTACCAGCAATCAATTCAACAACATTACCAATAAAAAATACATTGGCTACAACGCGGCCTCTAGCAACGTGACCTACTTTAACAACCAGGCCAACGGACAACCTTACGGGCCGCAACAAAGCACGGCCAGTAACTAGGTAACCCTCTCACAACCATCAGGCGGTCGAGGACGATCCAATTTCTTGTCTGCTTTTGGCAGCAAGGTTTTTAAGGCCACCAACAGGCACCCTGCCACATCCTCACTTGCTGTGCAAAAAAGAAAGACACTGTGTTCGCCTGCTAGCATCAGGCGGGCATACGATATTAAGAAATATAAACACCACTTTCAGCCGCCGCCTCAAGTATTGGTTCAGTCTGCCGATACTTGAGTAAAGAAAAGTTTGACTCCAATGATATTCTAGCGAATTCTCTCCAAGAGAAGGATAATAGGCGTGGTCAGCTCCCCGCATTATAAGCAACAGAATCCATTCGGGTTTACCCTGGCTGAATTGCTGATTTCCTTGGCTATTTTAGGGGTGATTGCCACCTTTACCATCCCCAAAGTACTCAGTAGCCAGCAAAACGAAGCCAATGAAGCCAAAACCAAGGACATTGTGGCCGCTTTTTCAGGTGCCTACCAGCAAGCCAAACTGAATGCCGCCATCAACGCCAATACCAAACCCTCGGACTTCACCCCTTACTTAAATTATCTGGCGTGGGATACCAGTGCAACCATTGATGAGGGAGTTTGGGGTACTTCCGGTAACTGCAGCACCACTTACCCTTGCATTACGTTTGCCAATGGTGCCACCGTCATTTTTGATGACCTAGCGCGGTTTGGGGGCACGGCCACCACCAACATGATTAGCTTCTATGTGGATCCTGAGCCCGGTTACTCTGGCACTGCCAACCCGGTCAGATCTGTGCAGTTTGTCCTGTACTACGATGGTTTTATCACTTCCCGTGCATTTACCCGTTCTAACAGCTTTACATCTGCCGGAGGTCCCTACGGGCCGGGCAATTACGATCCGCCCTGGTTCACTTGGTAGGTCTCTGTTTTCTAGAACATTGAGCCCGTAAGGCAAGAATAGTACAATGGCGGCGCATTGTTAGAGGAGCCAGCCGCTCATGAGTATGACCGAGAGCATCAGCGAAACCATTCCGGCCATTTTACCGCTTGAAGACGGGTTTATGGATGTGATGGGTAAAGCCCGAAAAGGCCTCAAACTGACGCTTGAGGATTTAGCGGAACGTACCGGCCTGTCCCTTTCACAGGTAGAAGCCGCCTTTCAAGGCACTATCAATTCAGAGACAACCTTGCTCCAGTTGGCCTTCGCTCTGAATCTGCACGGACCATCCTTAGTGGCCATGGCCAAAAACGAATGGCAACCCAAGCCCTTGCCCAAAATACCCGGCTTACAGCAGTTCACCACCTGGTACGGGGATATGACCGTCAACGCCTACCTGCTGTGGGATACCGCTACCCAAGCAGCCGCCTCTTTCGATACCGGGGCCAACTGTCAAGCCATGCTGGATTTTATCGAGCGAAACGGGCTTTCCCTGAAAAAAATATTCATCACCCACACCCACATGGATCATCTGGCCGATCTGGAACGCCTGAGCAGAGAGCATCCTACCGCCCTCTGTTACGGGTCCGCCGTGGATAACCCCTTGGGCCTGAAGCCGCTAATCGAAGGGGATGGCTTGATCGTGGGCAGTCTGAGCATCCGGGTACTGGGCACCTCCGGGCACACCCCGGGGGGCCTGAGCTACTTTGTGCAAGGACTGAGCCAGCCCATCGTAGTGGTGGGCGATGCCCTGTTTGCCAGCTCTATGGGCGGGGCCCCTTACGCCTATCAGGAGGCCAGACTGAATAACCTGAACAAACTTTTGTCCCTGCCCGAGCAAACCCTGATTTGTCCCGGCCATGGCCCCATGACCACGGTGGGCGAGGAACAGGCCCACAACCCGTTTTTCCCGGAGACCAAGTAAACCGGGTAATTTACCTTTAACATATTGCTGCAGCAGGGGAGATCACGCTGATGACGCTTCAAAAGATTGGAATCGTGGGGGTGGGCCGCATGGGCTCCAACATGGCCCGCCGCCTCAAAGAGCAAGGCTTTACCATCGCCGCCGTGTACGATGCGCAAACCGAGCTGGCGGAAGCAGTGGCCCAAGAGCTTTCAGCCACGGCTTGCCACAGCCTCTCAGAAGTGACCCGCCTCTCCGATGCCATTATTACCGTGGTGACGGATGACGCCGCCATGCGCTTTATCTTCCACAACCCGGATGATCATTTATTCATGAACGCCTCCGGCAAGTTGTTCATCAACTGCGCCACCATCAGCCCGGAAGTCCATATCGCCCTGCATGCCCAGGCCCTGAAAGTGGGCGCCAAAACGCTGGAATGCCCCATGGCCTCCAGCATCAGTCAGGCCCGCACCGGCACCCTGTACCTGATGTGCGCAGGCGATGAAAGCGTGTATCAGGAAGCCCAACCTCTGCTGAAAGCCCTGAGCGCCTCCAGCATTTACACCGGCGAGCCCGGCACGGCCGCCCAACTGAAAGCGCTGGTCAACATGGTTATGAACATCAACACGGCGGGCCTGGCGGAAGGTCTGGGTCTGGCCCATTCGCTGGGGCTGGATCTCAATCTGGTGCGCAAGGTCTTTTCGCAAACCGGGGCCAATTCCCGGGTGCTGGAAACGGATGGAGAGGACATGCAACACCGGGAGCATGACACGTATTTCTCCGCAGCCCATGCGGCCAAGGACAGTGGCATTGCTTTGGCGTTGGGGCAGGCCTATGGTTTACATTTACCGTTGGCGGAGGCCACCAAACACCAGTACGATCGCATGATTGAACTGGGGCTGGGCGACCTGGACAAATCCGGCGTTTCGGAACTGACCTTCCGGGATCGTCTGCGGGAAAGAACCCAGACCCACGCCTAGATCCGGCGTTCCCGGCCCAGATTAATTCAGGCCCAGTCCACGCCATCGCGGCCCAGCCTGGTCTAATTTACCCCACTCGGGCCCATTGGCAAAAAAAGAAACAGCCCGGAGTTAGTATAAGTACTTCCGATTTATTTTGTGCTGGTCACGAGGTTTATGATGGGCTCCCTGCCAATGCTTCCCCCACCCAATCACTTGCAAAACCCGCTCGGATTGCCTGCCACTGCGGGATATGCGCCAGGCTATCAGTCGCTGCCCGAATCGCTGCCACCCAAGAGCGCTTTGCCCAGGCCCATGCCGCCTCGCGCCTATACCCCGCAAAGTTCCTCAGCCCTGTCGGATTTTATTGATTTTCAGACCATGATGGCCTCATCCCGTTACCTGCACCTGAAACAGAAAAAACGGGTATCGGTGGCCAAAACGTCTATCTTCTCATCCATGCTCACAGCCGGGCTGACGGCCATTCCGGTTACCATCTCGGCCATTAACGGCCAAAGTGAAAAAGTCTTTCTCATTCCCATACTGGGAACCCTGGCCGCCATTCACGGAGCCATGCTGGGCCTGCTGCTGAATCACGATCAGGATTAGCCAGCATAAAGCCGTCAGCGGTTGCCGGAAGACCTGCGTTTATGACGATTGCCGCCTTATGATGATTGTCGCATGGACAAGGCAATGCGCTTTCTGGGAATGTCCACTTCCACCACGCTGACCGTGACCACATCCCCGGTTTTCACCACGCTGTGGGGGTCTTTCACAAAGCGATCGGCCAGCATGGAAATATGCACCAAGCCATCCTGATGCACCCCGATATCCACGAAGGCCCCAAAGTTGGTCACGTTGGTCACCACCCCTTCCAGCCGCATGCCGGGCTTCAAGTCGTTCAGGGTTTCCACGCCCTCGGCAAAGGCCGCCGTTTTAAAGGCTGGCCGGGGATCCCGACCCGGCTTTTCCAGTTCAGCCAAAATATCCCGCACCGTGGGCAACCCAAATTGCTCGTCGGTAAACTCGGTGGGCTTCAGGCTGGCTAAAAAGGCCTTATCCCCAATCACTTCCCGAAGCGGCCGCCCGGATTGCTTCAGGATTCTCTGCACCACCGGATACGCCTCCGGGTGAACCGCCGAGGCATCCAAGGGATTATCCCCATTGGTAATGCGCAAAAATCCGGCGGCCTGCTCAAAGGCCTTGGGCCCCAGTCGAGGCACTTTTTTGAGGGCCGTCCGATTGGCAAAAGCACCTTGCTGATTGCGGTACTCCACAATGGACTGGGCCAAACTGGGAGACAATCCCGCCACATAGCGCAACAAGGCCGGAGAGGCCGTGTTCACATCCACGCCCACGGCGTTCACGCAGTCCTGCACCACGGCATCCAGTCCCCGCTCCAGTTGGGTTTGGTTGACATCATGCTGATACTGGCCCACCCCAATGGCCTTGGGCTCGATTTTCACCAGCTCGGCCAGCGGATCTTGCAGCCGTCGGGCGATGGACACCGCCCCCCGTAAGGAAACATCCAACTCGGGCAATTCCTGAGAAGCCAAGGCCGAGGCCGAATACACCGAGGCTCCCGCTTCCGACACCAATGCCTTGGTGATTTTCAGATCCGGGTGCCGCTTTATGAGGTTGGTCACCAGCCGATCCGTTTCCCGAGAGCCGGTGCCGTTGCCGATGCTGATTAAGGTCACCGCATGCTGACGAATCAGCGCCACGAGCGTATCTATGCTAGCCTGTTCCTGATTTTGGGGCGGGTGCGGATAAATCACCGAAGTGGCCAGCACCTTGCCGGTGGCATCCACAACAGCCACCTTCACCCCGGTGCGCAAGCCCGGATCCAGCCCCAAGGCCACCTGATGTCCCGCCGGGGCGGCCAGCAACAGATCCCGCAGGTTTCGGGTAAACACCTGAATGGCTTCCGCCTCGGCCCGTTCCCGCAATTGGGCCATTAAATCGCTTTCCAGATGAGGCAGTAATTTATCGCCCCAGGCCGCTTGAAAGCAAGCCGCCAGCCAGTCATCGGCTAGCCGGTTTTGATGCCGCCAGTTAAAATGCCGGGCAACGCGCCCGACCAGTTGCTCGGTGGCCCGTTCCAAATCCGCTTTTTGGGAGGCTGGCTTTAAAGAGACCCGCAAAAAGCCTTCCTGCTTGCCCCGAAACAGGGCCAAGGCCCGATGTGAGGGAATGACCCGGATGGGCTCGACATACTCGAAATAATCGCTAAACTTGGACGCCTCGGCCTGCTTGGCTTTGACCACGGTGGAAACGACCACCCCATTCTGCCACAGCCATTCCCGCAAGGTACCAATCAAGGGCGGGGATTCCGAGAACTGCTCCACCAGAATATGAGCCGCCCCGTCCAGGGCCGCCTTCACATCGGCCACGCCCGCCTCCGGGTTTACGAACGCATTAGCGGCCATGTCCGGGTTCTGGTTAGGGTTTTGAAACAACCGCTCAGCCAAGGGAGTCAAACCCGCCTCTCGGGCCATTTGGGCCTTGGTGCGACGCTTGGGCTTGAAAGGTAAATACAAATCTTCCAGCTGGGCCTTGGTTTGAGCCGCCTCAAAGGCCTGTCTCAATTCCTCAGTCAGCTTGCCCTGCTCCGCCACACTCTCTAAAATGGCCTCCCGGCGCTTGGATAAATCCCGCAAATACTGCAAGCGCTCATCCAGGGTGCGCAGTTGGGTGTCATCCAGCCCCCCCGTGGCTTCCTTGCGGTAGCGGGCGATAAAGGGAATGGTAGCCCCTTCCCCCAGCAGTTTCAGCACCGCGTTGACCTGGCGCTCCTGGACTTGCAATTCCTGGGCAATTTGGCGACTGATCAGGGCGTCATTCATGGAAAAAAGGCCTTCAACACACACAACTGGCAGCGCTCAAGGGCCATGGCCCAATTCTGGTAGAACTTGACCTGTAGGACTTGAACGCAGCTTAAATTATATCCAAACCGATGCGACGAACCCAAGCACTGGCAAAACAGGGTAACCTAGCCCCATTCAAGACTGTACGGCCTGGGCTGGAAGTGCTTCAATTAAGACCATGAGCGTACCCATGACCATTTACGGGTTGGATTTCACCAGCGCCCCCAGCACCAAAAAACCCATCGTGGTGGCCGAGTGTCAATTTGAAATAAGTGCTTTGCGCTTACAGCGTCTCTTAAAGTTGACTGACTTTGAGCAGTTTGAGCGGTTTTTAAGCACCAAAGGCCCCTGGATCGCGGCCATGGATTTTCCACTGTCCATGCCCCATGGTTGGCTGGAAGCCATGGCCTGGCCCACGGACTGGGCAGGATCAGTGACCCACATCCGCCAACTGGGTCTGAAAGCGTTCTGCGAAGCCATCAACCGGTACTGCCGCCAGCAACCGGCGGGGCAAAAGCATCACTTTCGGCCCATCGATCGGCTGGCCGGGGCCTGTAGCCCCATGACCATTTACTACACGCCAGTGGGCAAAATGTTTTATCAGGGGGCTTTTCGCCTGCTGGAAGCAGGTGTCACCGTGCTGCCTTTTCAGCGCAATCAGATTCAGAGCAATCAGATTCAGAGCAATCAGAGCGCTCCACTTGCCAAAGCCGATTCGCCCCGCATCGTGGTGGAAGGCTATCCGGCCCTGATCGCTCGCCAGTTGTGTCCCAAGCAGGGCTACAAGTACGAAAGTCCCCCCGCCAGCGCCGCCCAAAAATCGGCCAAGGACTTCACCCGTCAGGAGATGATCCAGAAACTGGGCGCCCAATGGCTGGAAGCGGATTTTGGCTTTACGATCGATCTGAATGGACATGCGGACACGTTGAGGCAGGATGCCACCGGGGATTCGCTGGATGCCGTGTTTTGCGCCATTCAGGCTGCCTGGGCTTACACCCAGCAAGATAAAAACTATGGCATCCCCCACGGCCCAGAAGCCCTTGCCTTGGAAGCCCAAGAGGGCTGGATTACCGTGCCGCCGCATTTCCTGAAGCAAATGCCTTTAGGCCCTAATAACACCAATCGGTTATGAAACACAGGTCAGACATTGGGCAGACATTTGGGCAGGCAATTTGGGCCAATTTATTGTTTTTATTCAATCAGCATATAAAGCACAGGCCGAGGCGAACCGTATGCGTGCGTGCTGAAAGTTAGTACGGTTCTTATTATGCCCGGCCTGTCTTTTTTATAAGTTAAGGCTGTCGCCACCACTGGTTTGTAAAACTGCGTGCAGCTCAAACAAGGCATGGAATTGCTTCTGGCAAAATTGCCCAGCCTGAATTTTTTAACGCGCTGTACTCATACCGTTACCAGGTGGTGACGGCAGCCTGAACTGATACAAATACAAGACCTTAAAACGCAAAACGTGGCGTTACCGATCCTGTGGGAAAGCGGCCAGCAGCTTTTGAACCAGGTTAGGACTGGCTCCCTGTCCCAGCGACACCAGTTTTTGGTTCAAAAAGATGACATCCAGCCGAGTGTTACATCGGGCCAACCACTGACTGAGTTGAGAAAACCGCTGATCCGGCCCGCTGGAACCAAGCCCACCCAGGGCCATGGCTTGCCGCAATAAAGTCACCCCGGCCACCACATTGGGAATTTTCAATTCCAGAATGTTTAGACCGGGCGCATTCAAGTCCGGCGAAGGACTGGATTGCAAGCGCACCCGCTGGGCGTTGTTCAGCTCAATGTCCAGATCAGCCTGAATCAGCAGATTCTCAAACATGAGTCAGCCTACTTTTGATCGCGGGTGGTGATCTTCAGCACCCCATTGACCTTCCATTTGGCTTGCGAAGCGTCCGGTGCCGTACTGGCGGGTACAAACACTTCCAGATTCTCAAATTGGTAGGTAATTTCAGCCCCACGGCCGGTCAGCTTGTCGTACAAGCCAATGGCCAGTTCCGGCCAAGTGTGTGTTTCTCTTTCCGAAATCGCGTTTGCCATAATGAATCAACTCCCATCCTTCACTAACAGCCAAAATCAATCTGAAGTTTATATACCGTTCAGTATATAAACAAACTTTATATTTTACAAGTTCATGCAGCGTTCTCATCCTAATCGACTTCACTACTCGGGGAAATGCGACAGATCGCTATAATCTTATGCGCCTGACCACTCTGCCCTGCCTATTTGATGAAAAGCACTTAACCTCGGTTGGAGATTGATCTAGACTACCCGTATGAAAAAGTACTTGCCCTTTTTTATTATTTTTCTGCTGATTAGCACCATTCCAGCACTGGTGTTCGTGCTGTTTCCCAACGCGGCGTCAAACATCAACAGCGGGGATATTCCCAGCTTCAACCAAAACGACCGGAAAAACTCAGCAGGGACTGAGGAAGTACAGACCCCCGATTACCTGGTGCGCTGGCGCAGCCGCCCAGCTCGGTTGAAAGCGGGGCAGCCCAGCCATTTGACGCTCAATGTCTTGAGCCGGGCTTCTGGGAGCCCTTGGGAAGGGCAACCCACCGCCGCTCTGATCAGCCGATCCAAGCTGGCCAGTGACAGTAAGCCCATCCCGGTAAGCGTAAAGACCGCCGAGCAAAGCGGTGTGTATCAAGTGGAAATCCAATTTCCACATGCAGGCCCCTGGACTTTAAACTTAACCTTGAGTCCTCATCAAGCGCCGCTGGCCATCCCGATTTATGTTCCTGAGTCCTAGCGAATCCGGCCACTCAATCAAACGAAATCTTTCCACAACTTATTATTTTTTTAAGGGGGCTTTGCCCCCTGTAACCCCCACTGGAGGGGGAACAGAGTCCAGCGCCAGCGCTGTCCCCCCTCCAGACCTCCCCACGCTTCCCTTATTCTTTTTCATTCAGGCAAGAAACAAGTCAGGGAGTCACACTGAAAGAGAAGAATCCTTCAGAAATTCCCAAAAATCGAATGCCCATACTTTCTATTACGGAGAGGGATTGGGGTAGCGGGTGTGGATGGCTTCAATCTCCGCCAGCAATTCCTCAGACAGAGTTAGTTGAGCGCTTTCGATATTCTCCTGCAACTGCTGCAAGGTGGTAGCCCCAATGATGTTACTGGTCACAAAGGGTTGCTGATTCACAAAAGCCAGAGACAGTTGAGCCGGACTGAGACCGTGTTTATCAGCCAGCTCAATGTAGGCATCGGCGGCGGCCAGGGCTTGCGGATTGGAATAGCGATCAAAGTAATCACCAAACAGGGCCATGCGGGAACCTGCCGGTTTTTGTCCGTTCCGATATTTCCCGCTGAGCAGTCCAAAGGCCATGGGCGAGTAAGCCAGCAATCCTACTTGCTCCCGAATGGCCATTTCGGCCAAACCAATCTCAAAGGTGCGGTTCAGCAAACTGTAGGGATTCTGGATGCTGACCACCCGAGGCAGGTTCAACTGCTCGGCGATTTTCAGGAACTGGGCCATCCCCCAGGGTGTTTCGTTGGACAAACCCACCGCCCGAATTTTACCGGCCTGCACAAATTCCTGTAACACGGATAAGGTTTCCGCCACCGGGGTAAACATTTCATCGGGGCGGTGTTTGTAGCCCAGTTGCCCGAAAAAGTTGGTGCTGCGCTCCGGCCAGTGGAGTTGATACAGATCCAGGTAATCCGTTTGCAAACGTTTCAGGCTATCATGCAGGGCTTTTTCCATGTTCACCCGGTCAAAGCGCAGGTTGCCTTCCCGAATGTAAGTCAGGCGTTGGGTGGGGCCAGCCACTTTGGAGGCCAACACGATTTTCTCCCGGCAGCGACGGGAAGCCAGCCAGGTGCCAATGTAGGTTTCGGTAATGCCGTAAGTCTCCCCCCGAATGGGCACCGGATACACTTCCGCCGTATCCCAAAAGTTCACTCCTCGCTCCAGGGCAAAATCCATTTGGGCGTGCGCTTCCGCTTCGGTATTCTGCTCCCCCCAGGTCATGGTGCCCAGGGCAATCACGCTGACCTTGACCTCGGTGTTTCCCAATACCCGCATTTCCATCACACAGTGCCTCGCCAGTCAACAGAACTACGCAACATCTTACCAGCCCCCCTATCGAATCAAAAATGAGAAAAAAAGAAAAAGCCATGCCCGCAAACAAGAGGCATGGCAGTTCAAAACATTGAACTAAATTGTTAAAGTCATAATCTATATTACGCAATCCATTCAAATAATTGACAAAAATTGAAAACTCCGCAAACAATCGTTACATTTCTCCGAGTTCCTCAGATCCTTGTCTGGCTCAACGTATTCGCCTAAAAAATGAGGCGTCCAGTGCCGGGTCGTCTAAAAGCGCAGACTCTTTTTTCTTGATTTCTGACCATCCGCGTCCGAAAAAACAGGCTCCCTGACCCGCCCAATGGGCGGCTCCTCAATTGACAACCCAGTTGACACCTCAGTTTAGAAACCCCTTACGCCAAGTTAGGCCCCCATGTTACGCCTCATGGATTGCCCACCAGCCGTCAACAAACTTCATGCCTGTTGCCGATTGAATCGGCCCTGCCAGCATACTCTTGGCCCAAGACCCACCGCAGGGCCCATGGTTTTCCGGCACAATCGCTACAATCAGGCTAAAATAGATGATGAGCCACTGTGATCACATCCGGAAAAGAGAGCGTTCAAATGACCGTCCTGAAACATTGGTGCGGACAGATCTATCCAATGGCGATTCGGCTATTGGGAGTACTGGCCTTGGCTGTCATACTCTGCGGAAACGCCCATGCCACCACGCCGCCCGTTCCCCTGCAACTACCCGATACTGGCCCGGCCATTCAGGCCCCCTCGGTCACCGGTCAACCGTTGCCGCTGAATCCCATTGCCAGCGTTCAACTGGTCAACGGGGAACTACGGCTGATCAGCCCGCCCGGCACTCAGTTGCTGGTCAAGAATCGCTTTGTACTGACCAATCCCACCCGGCTGGTGGTGGATATCGATCAGGCCTTGCTGCCGGAAAAAGCCATCCAGCTGCCCAACGGCGCTTTGGGGCCCTTGCCTTACGAGACCATCCGCTTGGGACAGTTCGATGCCACCACGGTTCGACTGGTCATTGAGTCGCCCCAAGCCGATAAACTGAACATCAGCCTGGGACGAGGCACCAATCACATGCTTCGGGTGTACGCACCGGAAGCGCCCGGACTGGCCAGCCGCTTTTTTCATCGCGTGTTTGGCCGCTCGGCGTCTCCACCGCCGCAGCTGGCCTATACCGGCTCCCTCAGCCCCTATACGCCCCGAGCGGATGTCCCACCTCCCACCTTCGGCCCACCCCCGACGTCCTATCAAGCCACCCCGCTCAACCGCTTGAAAATCGTGGACGTGGCCCGCTCCCAGCTGGGCATTAGCAAGGCCGAAGCCCGTGATTACGTAAACAACACCTACAGCCTGGGGAAAGATCAGGCATGGTGCGCCGATTTTGTTTCCACCGTGCTGAACTGGGCCGGGGGCTCCCCCTGGGGGCACACCTCCCTGGTGCGGGATATTTATGATTGGGGAATGACCCACCAACGCCTCAAGCCCTTCCCGGAACCGGGCGATATCGCCATCTTCCGGTTTGGCATATCGGGCTTTGATCACACCGCCATTGTGGAAAGCCTGCTACCGGATCAAACCTTCACCACCATTGGGGGCAACGAGGGCACCCGCACCGGCAACGCCCCCGGTGGCATGGTGCAACGCAACCGCTACCCGGTCGGCGATCCCCGCATTATTGGCTACGTGGCGCCCTTGTAGGCGTTGCCCTGGACGGCAATCTCAAGACCATTTCAGGGTAAAAGTTACATTTTATGGGCCTTTTCAAGGGCATGACATAGACCGTTTAATAGAGATACCAGAACGAGAATCGTATCCGCATGAGTGAGCCATCCCCCAAGTCCACGATCCAGCCGGACAAGCGCAAGCCCGATCTGGGCCTGTATCAGACCAAGCACCTGCTGCGCAAAGTGTTGCGGAAGTTCCCCGGTGTCAGCAAGCTCTCCCCCAACCTGTTATCAATCGCCGCATTGGCCCCCGGTTTGCTGGCGGCTGTTTTTATAATGGTGGGCTGTGTACTGGCCCTTTGCAAAGTGCCGGTTTGGCCCACTCTGGTTCCCCTGATGTGCGCCAGTTGCGCCCTGACCATTGGCTTAGGCATATTCCGCTCCATTCGGGAGATCCGCCACCTGGATGGGCAGGAGCGGACTAACGTACCCCAGCAACCCCAGGCCTCTCCCTGATGATTTACTTGAACTACGCGGGCATGGCCCCCTTACGCTTCGGTGCTTATCTGAACGGCCTGCTGGCCCCGGAGTTGTTCGGGAACATCCGCCTGCCGCGGTGGTTTGCCCAGGCAGAACGCTTGCGGGACAAAGTGGCCCACTGGCTAGGCTGTCATGCCGATCAGGTGGCCTTTGTGCCCGCCACCAGCATGGCCCTGTACAGCGCCGCTTACAGCCTGAACTGGCAACCGGGGGATGTGGTGCTTTGCAACCCCAGCGATTTTCCGGCCAATGTACTGCCCTGGGAAAAACTGGCCCGCTTCGGGGTGAATCCGGTAGCCGTGGAAAACTGGCAGGAACCCTGGCCTAGCCGCACCCGCATGGTCAGTATTTCCACAGTCAATTACACCACCGGCATCGAACAACCCTGGCGGGAGGTGGTGTTGCAAGCCCAGGCACGAGGTATTTGGACTTGCGTGGATGCCATTCAATCGGCGGGCGTGCTGCCCAGTTGGCACCCGGATATTGATTTCTGGTGCGCGGGCACTCAAAAGTGGCTGGTCTCCGGCACCGGTTTGGCCATTCTGGTACTGAGTCCCCGGGTGCTAAAGCAGTTGCAGCCCCCTTTCCCCAACTGGCTGAGTTTAAAAGAACCGGGCAAGGTGGATTCCGGGCTTCTGGAAACCGCCCGGGCCTGGGAGTGTGGCTGGATCAGTCAAGCGGCGTTGGCCCGCCTGGAAAGCAACCTGGATTATTTTTCCAAACTCGGTTGGGAAAGCATTACGGAAAAAGTCAAACAGCGCCGCAACTACCTGCATGAACGGCTGCTGGATATGGGCTGGCACGTGGTCTCCTGCCCCAAGCGCTGGTCGGGGATTGTGTCCATAGATCCGGGGCCGGGACGGGCGGAGCTATTGGTAAAAAGCGCCCAAGCCCGCAAAATTATCGTGGCCCAGCGGGGCGATTACGTGCGACTGTCCCCCCATCTCTTTAACACCATGAAACAGCTAAAAACCGTAACCCAGTGGTTATCGGACAGTTACAGCGCCCTGTAAAAAATACCGTATCCAACCAGTTACCCAAAGTTACCCAAAGGATCTCTCGAGGTCACTAATAACCCAAACAGTGAGTTCATCGATTCATGCCAAGTATGAGTGAAAATCCGGGAATCGCCTGGGTCAGCGGGGCCAGTGGCTACTGGGGCCGTAAAACCGTGATGAGCTTGCTGCGCCTGAACTGGCAAGTGATCGCCCTCAGCCGACAGGAACCCCAGGATCTGCCGCAATGGGCCATGGCCCAGCAGAAAAGTCTGTTTTGGCAGCCCTTCGATCTGGAGTCCGAAGAGTGGCCCGCCCTCCTGAGCGAAGTGCCAACCCCGCAAGCGGTCTTTCACTGTGTGGGTATTTACGATGAGGATTTTGAGCGCATGCTGCGGGTCAACGTGGTGCAGTCCACCCGCTTTTTGCAGGAGGCTTACACCCGGATGGAAAACCAAGGAGTCGGACGCCTGGGGGTTTATGTGGAACAAAATGGCCGCCTGGGATTACCCGGACTGGGAGCTTTCAGCGCCAGTCAAGGGGCCTTGTGGACGTGGTGCGAAGCCCAAGCCCGAACCCTCAAGCAACAGAAGTCCGGTCTCTCGTTAAGTCTGGTCTTTCCACAACGGGCCCCTTCCCATCTGCAAGCCCAACTGGCCAAACGCCTGGATCGTAAAGTCAAGCTGAACCCGCCGGAGACCGCCGATGATCTGGTGGTAGGGGTGTTGCAGGGCAAAAAGCGGGTCGGTCGCAAGCCCTGGCTCGCCGGGCTCTCCACACTGTTGACCTAAGTAAAAGATACGGGGCAGCGTTCCCCACTGTTTTGACTTTTCCGAAGTGAGAAAACAGCCAAGCCACACGTGCAAGCTCAGGCCTAATTCCCCAAGCGCCTTCTGTATTTGTAAAGAAATATAAAGCGTTTGCCTTGCTCCGTAAAACAAAGCCCAAAAACAAACGTCATGCGCTTTAACGTCCTGTAACGGATGAGACAAATCGATTCCATTTGGGGGAAGAAGCTGGGAGATTTCAATCTCAATCAGCAGAAGGCCTAAAGTTTTGGGGAAGGGGACCGACTAAACATGTTGGATTCATCTTTTTGGATTTTTGAAAACTGGCGGCTGACCGGGGCTGAAAGGCCAACGTTCAGCCAGCCCCTATTCTCCCAAAGCAGGCGAGTCTCTCTCCAAATCCAATTCAGCACGAAACCTAACTAACATGAAAGTGGGAAGTGCCATCATGCCTAGCAACCTTTCGCCCATCCACGCCTTTTACAAGCTGCTGGTTTATACCGTTATGGCCCCCTTGCGGGATCAGGCCTTTCAGGGTACCCGAAAGGCCAAGATTTCCGACACCGAGAAAGAAGCCCTGGCCTCCGGCTCGGTGGGCTTTGAGCGAGAGATCCTGAGCGGTCACCCGGATTGGCGCAAGTTGCTGGATCTGCCCAAGCCCCATCTGAATGAAATTGAGCAGGCCTTTCTGGAGGGCCCAGTGGAACAACTGTGCGCCCTGCTGGATGACTGGAAAATCCGAACGGAATTAAAAGACTTACCCCCAGACGCCTGGGCCTTTCTGAAAGAAAAAGGCTTCTTCGGCATGATCATTCCCAAGGAGTACGGTGGACTGGGCTTCTCTGCCCGGGCCCACTCCGAAGTGGTCTTGAAGCTGGCCAGCCGCAGCACCACCGCCTGCGTGACCACCATGGTGCCTAACTCCCTGGGCCCGGCGGAGTTGCTGATTCGGTACGGAACCGACGCGCAAAAAAATTACTACCTGCCCCGTCTGGCCAAAGGCGAAGAGATTCCCTCCTTTGCCCTGACCGAACCCGATGCGGGCTCCGACGCCTCCAGTATGACCGCCCATGGGGTGGTCACCGAACGGGATGGGCAACTGGGCATTGTGTTGAACTGGGATAAACGCTACATCACCCTCAGCCCCATCGCCACCCTGTTGGGGGTAGCCTTCAAACTGCGAGACCCGGACTGCCTGCTGGGCCAAAAGAAAGAGCTGGGCATCACCCTGGCCCTGATTCCCACCAGTGCCCCGGGCGTGGAAATTGGTCGCCGCCATAACCCGTTGGGCATTCCCTTTATGAACGGCCCGACCCACGGCAAAGACGTGTGGATAACCCTGGATCAGATCATCGGGGGCCGAGAGTACGCCGGGCAAGGCTGGCGCATGCTCATGGAGTGCCTCTCGGTGGGGCGTTGTATTTCACTACCCGCACTGTCGGTGGGATCGGCCAAACTGGTCAGTCGCCTCACTGGGGCGTACAGTCGGGTGCGCAAGCAATTCAAGGTATCCATTAACCAGTTTGAAGGGGTGGAAGAACTACTGGCCCGCATGGCGGGCACCACTTACCTCATGGAAGCCTGTCGCCTGGCCACCCTGCAAATGCTGGATCGGGGGGAGCATCCCACCATTCTGTCCGCCATCCTGAAGTACCACATGACCGAGTACGGGCGCAAAATCGTCAACGACGGCATGGACGTGCTGGGCGGAAAAGCCATCTGCGAAGGCCCCGACAACCTGATCGCCCCGCTCTATCACGGCATACCCATCGGCATTACCGTGGAAGGGGCCAACATCCTCACCCGCAACATGATCATCTTCGGGCAAGGCTCGGTGCGCTCGCATCCCTACCTGCTCAAGGAAATCGAGGCGGCCCGCCTGGAAAACGAAAGCGAAGCCCGGGCCCAGTTCAGCGACCTGATGGCCCAACACGTGCGGCACAGCGTGGAAAACACCTTCCGCAGCCTGATTTTGGGCCTGACCAACGGACACGGCAGCGGGATGCCCAATGCCGATGCCACCGAGGCCTACTACTTCCGGCACATCAACCGCCTCAGCGCCGCCTACGCCACCCTGGCCGATAACATTCTCATGCTGCTGGGCGACAGCGTGAAACGCAAGGAACGCATCTCCGCCCTGCTGGGTGACGCCATGAGCTACCTGTTTATGGCCTCCGCCGTATTGCGCCACTATCAGGCCCACGGGCGACTTCAGGATGAACGGCCGCTGGTACACTGGGCTTGCCAAACCCTGTTGCACCAAGCGGAAGAAGCCATGGATCGCCTGTTGCAAAACTTCCCCAACCCCATGCTGGGGGCCCTGTTGCGACCCGTCATTTTCCCGCTGGGACGCCGTATTCAACTGCCTAGCCATCGTCAGGATCGCAAGCTGGCCCAACTGCTGGTCACCCCCGGCGTTCTGCGGGATCGGCTCACCCAGGGTATTTACTTACCCACCAGCGAACAGGAACCATTGGCCCAGCTGGAGCAATGTATGGTCATGGCCGTGCAAGCCGACGTGCTGGAAGCCACCATTCGCCAAGCCAAAAAGGAAGGCCGCCTGAGCGCCCAAACCCCGGAAACCCTGCTGGAGGAAGCCGCCGCCCAGAAAATCATCAGCGCCCAGGAACGGGCCCTGCTCAAGCAGGTGGAAGTGCTGCGAAAACAGGTCTTGGCCGTCGATGATTTTGACCTTCACTTCAACCTCCTGGAAAAAAAAACGGCATTTGTCGGCGGGAGCCAGCTAAAGACGGTGTATCCACTGGGCACCCGCTGGGATCTTGAGCTGCCTAACCAAAATCTGGTGGAATTATTCGAAGCCGCCGTGGCCCGATACCGCCATTTGCCCTGCATGGACTCCATGGGTAAAAAGTACGACTACGGGGAAATGGGCAGTCTGGTCAACCGGGCCGCCGCCGGGCTACAAGGTTTGGGCATTCAAAAGGGCGATCGCATCGGCCTGTACATGCCCAATACCCCCTACTACCCCATCATGTTCTTTGCCGCCCTGAAAGTGGGCGCCGTGGTGGTCAACGTCTGCCCCATGCACACCCTCAGCGAATTGCGGGAGCAAATAACGGATAGCGGCACGCAAACCCTGATCACCCTGGATCTCAAGGATTCGTTCAGCAAAACGGCCCAGCTGCTGGATGAGGGCCTACTGTCCCGAATGATCGTGTGCAAAATGGAAGCGGTGTTGCCCTTCTTTAAATCGCACGCTTACCGCCTGTTTCGAAGTTCACACATTGCCCGCCCGGAAGCGTGGGAAAAAAACAGCAAAGGGGACTCCAAAGGCAATAAAGACGGCATGACCGGGGTCTCCGCCGCGGGTGGCGGACTGCGGCTGGGCTTCCGGGATCTCATTCACAGCAAGCACACCCTGCAACCAGTGGCGATTGATCCGCAGGATGTGGCCCTGTTACAGTACACCGGCGGCACCACCGGCACCCCCAAAGGGGCCATGCTGACCCACGCCAATCTGGTGGCCAACATCTGCCAGATTGAAGAGTACTTTGGCTTCTCCGCCAACAAACCACAATGCGAAGCGTTGCTGAGGCCCGGTCAGGAACGGGTGCTGGCCACCATCCCCTACTTCCATATTTTCGGCCTGACCGTAGCCATGCTTTCCAGCCTGAAGATGGGCGCGGAACTGATTATCCTGCCCGATCCCCGCAACATTACGGAAACCCTGAAGACTATTCACGAAAAAAAACCCACCCTGTTTCCGGCGGTTCCCCGGCTGCTTCAGGCCATCTGCGAGCATCCCAAGTTGCGCCAATTCGACCTCAGCAGCCTGCAAACAGTCATCTCCGGGGGGGCGGCCATTCCGCTCTCCGTGCATCAGGCCTTTGAGCAGATCACCGGCAAGCCGGGGCTCATCAAGCAAGGCTACGGGCTGACGGAAACGTCCCCGGTGGCGGCGGCCAATCCGCCCTTTGGCACCAACAAACCGGAATCCATAGGCTTGCCCCTACCGCTCACCCGCATTCAAATCGTGGATCCGCAGGACGGTGATCGGGTGCTGGCCATGGGCGAAGTGGGGGAAATCTGCATCAGCGGCCCGCAGGTGATGAAAGGCTACTACCAGCGCCCGGAGGAAACTGATCACATCCTGAGAAACGGCTGGTTTCACACCGGGGATCTGGGGTATCTGGATGCGGATCATTACCTGCACATCGTGGATCGCAAGAAACGACTGATACTGATCAATGGCTTCAACGTCTACCCCACCCAACTGGAGCAGGCCATTGCCAAGCATCCGGCAGTGGCCGAGTCTATGGTCATCAGTGTGCCCGATCCCCGATCCGGCGAGGCGGCCAAGGCCTTCGTCCGTCTCAAGTCGGGACAAAGCCTGAACGCCCAGCAGCTTCGCGATTTTCTCAGCGAACATCTCAGTCGCATCGAACTGCCCAAGCACGTGGCGTTTATCCACTATGAACTGCCCAAGACTGCTGTGGGCAAGCCCGACTGGCGGGCCTTGCAGGAGCGGGAAAAGCTGGCTGAATTGCCACACGGCGAGCAGCCCGTAACCGATATTACGGAAGGACTGGATATGGAGCAGGCATCATGAAGCAGGCGGTCATCGTCGATTACTTGCGCACCCCCTTTGCCAAGGCCGTGGAACCCACCTCCGGCAGCACCAAACAGGGGAAATTCGCTAACCTGCTGCCGGATGACATGGTGGCCGCCCTCATTGGGAAAAGCCTCAAACGCACCGGCATCCATCCCGACCACGTGGAAGCCCTGCTGCTGGGCTGCGTGCATCAGGAGGCCGAGCAAGGACTGAATCTGGCCCGCATGATCGTGTTGAACCCGGATTCCGGGCTGCCGCACAGTGTGGGTGGGGTCAGCGTGGATCGCTTTTGTGGCTCCTCCATGCACATTATCGCCGATGCCAAAAACGCCATTTTAGCCGGAGAGGCGGATGTGATGCTGTGCGCCGGGGTGCAGTCCATCAGCCGTATTCCCATGGCCGGTTGGAACCCCATGCTCAACCCCAAAGTGTATGGGGGCAACGCCAAAGGGTTTATGAACATGGGCATCACCGCCGAGAACTTGGCCAGCCGCTTCCAGATTGATCGAGCCGCCCAGGAAGCCTTTGCCCTGGCCTCCCATCAAAAAGCGGCCACGGCCCAACAGCACGGGTATTTTTCCGAGGAAATCATGCCCCTGGCCGGTTTGACTGTAGATGACAGCGTGCGACCCGATACCTCGCTGGAGCAGTTGCAAAAACTGAAACCAGCCTTTTTGCAGGATGGCACGGTCACCGCAGGAACCTCCTCCCCCCATACCGACGGGGCTTCCCTAGTGGTGGTGACCGCGGAAGATTACGCTCAACAGCATCAACTGCCCATTTTGGCCCGCATCAAGGCCTTCGCCGGGTCTGGTTGTGAGCCTGAGATTATGGGCATCGGCCCGGTCAGCGCCATCCAGAAAGCATTGCAACGGGCCAATCTGACCATGCCAGACATCGGCGTGGTGGAATTGAATGAAGCCTTCGCCGTGCAAACTTTGGCCGTCTTACAGGAACTGGAACGGCTGGGACTTGGCGTCGATGCGGCCAAACTTAATATTGATGGCGGGGCCATTGCTCTCGGTCATCCACTGGGAGCCTCCGGGGCCCGCATTACCGGTAAAGTGGCCCGACTGTTGCAACGCACCGGGCAACGCTACGGCCTGGCCGCCATGTGTATCGGCGGCGGTCAGGGGGTGGCTATCGTCCTGGAGAATCCAAACATCCGTTAAAAAACGCGCGGCGCACTGAAAAAGATTACTGAAAGGATAGGACTGGCTATGGCGGAAACACCGTTCATTCAAAAGGCGGCTGTGCTGGGTGCGGGAGCCATGGGATCGGGCATTGCCGCCCAACTGGCCAACGCCGGGGTGCAAGTGTACTTGCTGGATATTGTGCCTGCCAACGCCCCCAGTGGCGATGCCGCTGCCCGCAACGCCATCGCCAACAACGCCATCCAACGCATGCTGAAAGCCACCCCGGCCACCGATCCGCTGAACGCCGGCTTCATGCACCCGGACAACGCCAAGCGCATCACCACCGGCAATCTGACAGATCACCTGGCCGAAGCGGTGACCGACGCCGATTGGGTGGTGGAAGTGATCATCGAGAACCTGGACATCAAACGCAATTTGTACGCCCAACTGGAAACCCTGTGCAAACCCACGGCGGTGATCTCCTCCAACACCTCCACCATCCCCCTGGAAACGCTGATTGAAGGGCGATCCGAGTGCTTCAAAAAACGCTTTATCATCACCCATTTTTTCAATCCGCCTCGCTTTATGCACCTACTGGAAATCGTCAGCGGGTCGCACACCGACGCGGACATTGCTCCTCAAATGCAAGCCTTCGGCGATGTGCATCTGGGTAAAAACGTGATTATCTGCAAAGACACTCCGGCCTTTTTGGCCAACCGCATCGGCATTTACTTTATGTTTCGGGCCATTACCGAGGCCATTGAGCAGGACATGCCCATTGAAATGGTGGATGCCATCCTGGGTAAGCCCATTGGTTACCCCAAGGAAGGCATTTTTGGTCTATTAGATCTCGTGGGCATCGGCATTATTCCGCTGGTCACGGAGAGCTTACTGAAAACCCTGCCCGCCGATGACGCATTCCGTAAGTTTGATCATGAAAAAGGCTTGACCCTGGTGGGCAACTTGCTGAAAGCGGGCTGCACCGGACGCAACGCCCCCAACGGCGGATTTTACCGCATGCAAAAAAACGCCGATGGCAGCAAGCAAAAGCTGGCTATTCGCCTAAGTGATGGCGACAGCTACCCGGTGGAAAAACCCAAACTGGCCTGCGTGAAAGCGGCCCGAAAAGATGGGCCCAAGGCCATGTTTGAGACAGACGATCGCTACGGACGCTTCGCCTGGGTGGTGGTGCGGGATACCCTGTTGTATGCGGCCACTCTAATACCCGAAATTGCCGATGACATCGCCGACGTGGACGCCGCCTTGCGGGGCGGATACAACGCCCACTGGGGCCCCTTTGAGCAGATTGATCAGGTGGGGGTGGATTGGTTCAGTCAGCGGGTGCAAGCGGATGGCATTGCGCTGCCGCCTGTCTTGAAACTGGCTCAGAATCGACCCTTTTACAAAACGGTGAACGGGAAACTATCCCGGCTGGTGTTTGACTTTCAGCGCCAGCAGGCCGACTATGCCCCCTTGCTGGATCGATCGGGCTGCCTCAACTTCGGGGAAATCAAACACAGCAAGCAGGCATTAATACAACACCATTCGGCCAGCCTGTGGGATTTGGGCGATGGGGTGACCTGCCTGGAGTTTCACTCCAAAATGAACACCCTGGACCCCTCTGTGTTACACGTGGTGAATGAAAGCGTGCGGTTGATGGCCCAGAACCCCAGCCGCTACAAAGCCATGGTGATTTACAACGAGGAAAAAAACTTCTCCCTAGGGGCCAATTTGGGCCTGATTGACGCCGGATTCCAACTCATCCGCCATCCCCTCATGCGGCAAACCGGGCTGGATCGACTCTTGGGGCTGGGACTTTACAAAACCGTGGAGAATCTGGTCTATCAGGGGCAAAGTGTTTTCAGCGCCCTGCGTTACGCGCCCTTTCCGGTGGTGGGGGCTCCCAACGGTATGGCCATTGGCGGCGGCTGCGAAATTCTGCTGCACTGCGACGCCCTGCAACTGAACGCCGAAACCTACATGGGGCTTGTGGAAAGCGGCGTTGGACTCATCCCCGGCTGGGGTGGTTGCGCTCGATACTTGGCCCGCTGTCAGGAAGAATTGGGCCGCAAAGGCGGGGTGATTCCGCCAGTTCGCAAAGCCTTTCAGGCCATCCTCATGCCTCAATTGGCCGTGTCCACCTCCGCCCAGGACGCCCAAAGCAAGCTGTGGAGCAGCCCGACAGACGGCATCACCATGAACCCGGATCGGGTGCTGGCTGACGCCAAAGCCAAGGCCCTATCGCTAGTTCCCAACTACCAGCCGCCAAAGCCCAGCACTTACCGCTTGCCCGGCCCTGGCGGTAAAGCGGCCCTGCAAATGGCCATTGATGACTTTTACGCCAAAGGCGACGCCACCTGGCACGATGTGGTGGTGGCCGATGCCCTGGCCGAAGTGTTGACCGGTGGAAACAGCCACAGCGGCCAGACTGTAACCGAAAATGACCTGCTGCAACTGGAGCGGGAGCAATTCCTATCCCTGATTCGGCTGAAGCAGACCCAAAAGCGCATTGCCCACACCCTCAAGACCGGTAAACCCCTGCGAGAAGATCCCGCTCGGGTGAGTGAATCGCTGGATATATTAAGACAGACCCGCCAAACCCAGACACTGCCCAAACGGATGATTACCGGGCAGCCACTGAGTGGGTTGGATGCCTTGCAATTGCGCTGGATGGCCGACTTTACGGCGATTTTACTGAAGCGATTCGCTCCTTAGGATACCCGACCAGAAAGCCATCGTAGGCCAGCCAACCCTGCATGTCACGGGGAGGCCGATTGGGTTTGCCCTCAGGTACGTAGCGCAACAAGGCTTTCTCAAGGGTCACAAAACCCAATTGCTGGTAGTCTTTTTTTTGCTGGGCAGATTCGGGCTTGATCAGCAGCCTTAAATTGTCTTTACGGGCTTGGTACATGGCTTCCTGCAACAGATAGTCCCTTAAAGCATCCCCAAAGTCAGTATCCCGAATGGGTTTGGGGATATCGACTTCCAGCGCGTAAAAGGATTTGGGCACTGTATTGCCCAGAAGTTGAGAGGATCGGTCCCGTCGCAGTGTTCCCAAATTGAGCCCGATGGTGTTTTGCAGCCAAAAAGCCCCGTGATCGCTTAAATTGCCATATTGGGACAATACCTGCTCCACCCCGGTGGACTCATCTATCACCGCCACTCTTCTTTCCACCTGAACCCGGCGAGGAATAGGAATTTGCGGAGCACTGTAAGCCACCGGCGAACCAAAGCGCACTGGGTTTGCCTTGTGAGAAACCGGTTTCCGTGGGGCTGAGCCCAAGGGCAGTAACATCAGCTCCGTGACCGACTCCTGCTTTTTCAGACCCAATGCAACAAGTCGACGGTTCAGCCCCTGCCAGAACGCCTGCAACTTTTGTAAAACCAGTGTCCCGCAATGGGCCTCTTTATCCGCAGAGGACTCTAGCGGCAACGGGGCTGTAGAAGGCCAGTTAGGATACCGTTCCTGGCTACTCAAAGGTTTTACCCCTCGGCTCATTCCGGGAACTGGGCGTTGAACCACGGATAATCCTGCTCCATTCATAAGACAACCCCTCTGCATTACGGTCATTTTACTAGTTACTAAGCTACAAATAGGACGACAGTGAGAACAGTACTTATATCTACAATAAATAATCTCGGGAATAAAGAGGCCGCTGCTTACCGAGAGATCGCCATCGCAGTTCCTTCCGGCGCGCCTTGGGTCTCACAGCTCGCCCTGGCCCGTCGACAGGCCCCCAATGACATGAAAAGAAATGTAAAAAAACTTTTAAAACATTGTAGATTTGCGTCTGGCAAGTCGATATCAGGGAAAAAAACTGGCAGAACCAATACGTCCCCACGCCTCTGTTTACAGCGCAAAGAAAGAACCCAAAGAAAGAACCCAAAGGAAGAACTCCATGTCGAATCGTCCTGATAAAGCAAGGCTGAATCGAACGCCGTCAGGTAACGCCTTGACCGAGTACGGCCTGATTGCCGCGATTGTTTTGGGGGCATCCTGTGTGGCTTTGTCCAATCTTGGAGATAACGTCTCCGACCTCTTTAAAAGTATGCTGAGTACCAAAGCGCAGGAAAGCACGGCGGGCAGCAACCCCAAACCAACAACCAATGAGGCAGGAATGCCTCCGCTGCAAGCCGGGGAAATTCAAATCACCCTGTCGGATGGCACCACTATCCGGCTGCCGGATCATCCTCAAGACTTGACCCGCTCCGTTATGACCGCCGGGGCCAATGGAACCACGCATGCGCTGGCCAACACACTCAAGGCAATAGCCACCCAACTGCAGGAAAAGGGAGCCATTACCCAGGCTGAATTCAATACCCTGATTGCCCTGTCCAACCAGGGCCATCGTATTGCCGATGTCCAGAAGGCCATTGAAGCCGTGGCTCAGAAATCAAAGACCCCTTCAGAGTTCAGCGCCAGTCTGTTTCAATTCGACGGGAATACTTACACCCTGGATGGCATTACCTCGCTGATTGGGTTTGACAACGGCTCCATGGATCCCAACGCCGTGACGAATCCTCTCACCGACCCGACGGCCTGCCCCGAAATGAGTACATTCCAGGAACTATTCAAAAAAGCCCAACGAACCGGAGCCTTGGACGATCCGGTACTCCGCAATGTGGTGAAGACATTATCGGTACAAATCCTCTCCATAAGCGACCTGAACAACATCGCGGCCTACAACATCGCGGATTACTACGCGCCGACTTCCAGTATGGCAGGGAACATCGTCAGCAACTTAACGGACTATAAAGCGGTCGGTATCTGCGGAGCGGGAAACGGCGTCGACTCCGGTGTGCAATGCTCAGCCGGTTAAATTAATCGCCACAGTTCTTTCAAACATCCTCCTATCTAGCCAAAGGAGCAATCCAAAGCAACGTGTAAAAGACTATAATCAATGGCAAATCCCCAGCCTCTCGTCAGGAGACAGATAAAAAAGGAGGCTCCTGATGGTCTTTACGTCGCTTCAGAGTTACGCTTTGACCAACCGTGGAATCCTGTCCAGGTCTGCGGTGCAAGCCCGACTGGCCCGGGCGGATGGCTTGGCCTTACGGCTGGAAAAACTGATTCAGTGCTTTGGCCGGGGCTACCCGCCCGCCATCCAGATTCCACCGGTGATCGATCTGGCCACACTGTATAACTGCGAAATTTTATCCTTGCTGGCGAGCTTGAGGCGCCTGCATCAACATGCCTACGACTACCGGATGAACAGTCTGGATTCACCGTTGGTACTCCTGGATCCCCTGGCGCGTTTTCGCTGCAAGAAAGCACTGCTGCGCCACCGAAAACAACGGGCTTCCCAAAACAGGCTGCCAGGGTTAGCCATCAATCACCGTTATCGAGAGTGACGACTTTGGAGGACAGGCCAACCATGAAAATTTTGCTGCCCATTGATGGATCTATCTGCTCAAATCAAACACTGGAGTGGGCCGTGCAAACCTTTAGCCCGCAAAACACTCAATATCACTTGTTGTTTGTCATCCCTGTTTTACCGGACTTGAATACGGTGGAATTTGACATCGTAGAAGCCACCGCCTTACTGCGAAAAGCCAGAAACTATCTGGAGCGTCAGCACTGCACGGTGGCCAGTTCGGACTACGCGCTGGGAGATACCGTGGATCAGATTTGCCGATACGCTGAAGACATTAACGCCGATCAAATCGTGTTGGGCTCGCATGGACGAACCGGCTTGACCAAACTACTCATGGGCAGCACCAGCACTCAGGTCTTGGAACACAGCCGGAGACCGGTGACCATTCACCACCCCATACCCACCAGCGAGCCTAGCCGGGACGTGAGCCAGAGCCAAGAGGCCCTGAAACGCTAGCACCTGGGCCTGGCCCGCAAGACATCTGCCAAGTGACGACGCCCCGAACCCATCAGTGGCACTGATGGCCGGAGTGCCAAGCGTTGCTTCTGAGAACGCTGTATGCAAACGCCATAAAGCTGCTGGGAGCGGGTCTCACCAAATTCAATTGCCCGTCGGCGCCAAAACGAATTTCCTGCCAGGGGTTAGCCTGCCCCCCAGAAACTACCCAAGTGGTTAGGTATGATTACTGGGCATTTTGCATACAATAAGCACTGTTCAGAGTCTCTGATCGCCAAGGGTCTTGACTCTTTTTTTGGCCCCAGTTTTACGTTTGGAATGGTTATTTACCCGTGGAAAAGGACATCGTTTGATAAAACCCCATGGCTTAATGCGCCATTTTCTCTGACGCAAGGAGAATGGTTAGAAAAAACTTAGCGTGGTCACAGTACATCATTCCTAGCCCCTCCAGGCTTTGCTGAGGGGTTTTTTCATGTCTAACAGGACAGGCTTTAGTACTTATTGAGGAAAGCGTCGATAACGGGTCAGCGGTCGTTTATGGCCTTCCACCGGTAAGGACACTTTTCCAGTAGCGTTGAACCCGGTCACGCCAGGACGCAGCAACGGGCTCTGGTTGTAAAGCTGACTCTTGAATTCCAGAATATCCACCGCGCCTTGTCGGGCTCGTTGTTCCGTGCGAGGAACGTTGACTTTGCGCAATAGCGTCATCACCTGCTGCGTCCCGACCAATTCCGAGGGAATCCGCACGGACGACTTGGCAAAACTCGGCCCCCCCATCAGTAAAAACAGGGCGCTTAATAATCCAGCCAGGTAAGCAGTAAATCGATTCATGTTCAGAGACCTCATCCAGGCTAACTTCGTCTTCTTCCTTGCTACAAAAGCAGACATCCGCAGACATCCAATGAATATCGGCAACCGCGAGTTGCTGACTAAAAAACAAAAGGGACGCCACAGTTGCTCTCAACGCATGCTGCCACTGACAGCATACAAAAACCACCCCCATAAGACATCCCCAATTTACAGGGGGACAGACTAAAGCGCCACTAACCCATAGAGGTTCCCCCCAGTGTCCCCCTACCCAAAAGGCATCCCCGGATGGGGATGCCTTTTTCAAGAGAAATCGCAAAAGGAGAGACTAAGCGGTCACAGCCTTTTTGGCTTCCAGTTCAGCCAAAAGATCCTTGTTTTCAATGCCAGCCAGTTCTTGCAGTAAACGCCAGTTTAACTGCCGATCCAGCTTGGCGTTCTGGATGTCCTGGGTGGTTGGATTCCCGTCTTTGTCAAAGTGCTTTTTGAAGCGGCCTTCGGTCTTGGCCCAATCAATAAAGGTCAACTCCTGCATTTCGCCATCCGGCCCTTTGACCCAGGCCCAATCCCGATCCGGGTTGGGGTTGCCGGTCAGGTTAAAGCGGCTTTTCATGGTCGGGCCAGCCTCCGGGTCGTAGATGAACAGAGGGAAGGCACGACTCTGCACAGCCAATTTGGCTTGGTGAGCCGCCATGTTATCGGCCACACCGTGTTCTGGTTGGCAAGTGGTGTAGACGTTGATGACAGCGGGGCCTTTGAACTCCAAAGCCCGGTTAATCACTTTAAAGAAGTGAGTGCTGTTGGAGCCAATGGTCTGGGCCACAAACACATTGGGGTGCATCACGCAGATTTGGCCCAGTTCCTTGCGGCGCTCAATCTTACCGTGATGGGATTTACCGTAGGCGCCCATTTTGGATTCCTGACCAGTGTAAGAGGAGGTGGACTGCTGACCGCCGGTGTTGGAATACACCTGAGTATCCAGAACCAGTACCTTGATGTTCATGCCAGACATCAGCATCCGGCTGAGGGCCTGGAATCCGATATCCAACATGGCGCCATCGCCGCCCATATTCCAAAGTACCCAGTCCTCGTGACCATTTTGATCCCAGTAGGCGCGAACACCCATGGCGTCAGTGGGGCCATTTTCAAACAGGGAATTGGTCCACGGCACCGTGTAGGGGTTGTAAGGGTAGGTGGAACCATACACGGTATTGCAACCGGTGGAGGCCACAATCCCGAAACGATCCCCGACTTTCTCGTGGGTGGCGGCCAGCATTTGACGAATAACCGAGGCTTCGCCGCAGCCCATGCAGGAACCGGCACCGCCTTTGTACATGTTCAGGTTACCCAGTTTCAGCATCAAATCACGCATATCGGACTTGTTGATGTGGGTGAACGGAGACTCCGGCAGCGATTTGTAAAAACCGTAAGTTTCCAAATAAGTAGGGAGATTTTCCGGGGTTTTCTTGATCATCTTCAAGGCGTCGTGATTGCCGCAAACTTCCACGCACTCGCCGCAGCCTTTGCACTTGGTCGGATCGATGAAAATTCCAAACAAAGCGCCCTCTGGCTGGGAAGGATCCTTGGCCCGTTTCTTCTCAAACTGGCCGTGGTATTTCACGGTGGTGGCAAATTGCTTGCGCAGGTACTCTTTGTGAGACTCGTCCGTGACGTTGGCCAGTTCCTTCTCCAAATCTTCCGGCTTCACGATTTTGCCCAAAATAGCGGTATCCGGGCAGTTATTGACGCAGTCCATACAACCCACGCAATTCTCGGCCAAATACTCCGGCAATTCGGGGGCGATATAGCTGAAATCACGAGCCCCACCGGTACCGGCAGGCAAAACGCTTTGCGCCACGAACTCATCGGCAGGCTGACTGGAGCCAGCGCCCTTGTTGTAGGCGTCAACCACTTCTTCCGCTCGCTGGTAGTCATACCAGTGTTTGCTCTTTTCTTGTGCACTCATGGGGATAAAACTCCTTTATTCGCAAGTTTTAAAACGATTGGCGGCAAGTCAGCCGGAAATGGGGGGGCTAGATAAAGAACGCGTTGGTGTCTTTACCCTTGGCTTCCCATTCCAGACGGCCTTTTTCCAGCACATCGGCCGGAGTGCTGTCAATTACGGAACGGGGCACTTCCAGAACCTGGTTGAAGCCTTTGCGGGCAGCTTCCAGGTTGTCCCGAACCACGTCAGCGCCTTTGCGGCCAAAGTATTTCTCGATGGGAATACGCACCCGCTCAAACAGTTCATCGTCGCTCAGGCCCGCGTCTTTCTGGAATGGGGTGAGACGAAGGAACACACCCAGCAAGACAATCCCCTGAAAACGCTGGACCAGCGAATCATCAGATTTACAGGTTTCCTGGGCGATGCGAATGGTATCCACGCCATAAAAGCGAATGTTGTTCTCTTTAATGAAGTATTTGGCCCAATCCGGTACCGAATTCCAGAGCAACTGGGGATCTTCGGTGGGGGTGTGCTGGAAGAGAGTGCAACCGGGTTGCAAGCCCACCAGTGGGTTGCCCATGTTCCAGGTGTTGGGATCCATCAAGGGCACAAACTCGACCTGGATCAGCTCGCTGTGGGTGCCGATTTTCCCGGACTTGGTGGTAGTCAGGTAAGTGTTGGTAGGCAAGCCCTTCTTCTCGGAACCATATTTGGGAGAGGCCTGTACCTTAAATCCAAAGATGTCGCCCAGGCAGGTGGCGATAATTTTATTGGTAGTAACCGATCCGTAGCCACCCACGGAGTGACCGCGAATAGAGAAGGCCCCGGCAGGACGCACGTCCGGCTCGTCCTTCACTTCCAGCGTGCTGGCGTGATCAATGCCCAAGCTGAAGAAGCGCTTATTCAGGCCCTTTTCAGTCATGTTTTCCACAGTGGCGACCATTTGACCGGGGGTCACATCGCGACTTCCCAGACCGGCCACACCGGAGTAAATGACTGGAATACGGTCAATTTTCGGGTAACCGGGCGTTCCCATGGCAGCCTTGGCAAAAGCGGCTTCAATTTCGGCGGTTAAGGGGTTGGAAACACCCATGGGGTTATCCATCCGTTCAATAACCGCAAATGCTTTCAGGTGCTTTAGCGCCTCTACCACTTGTGGGCCGGGGAAAGGACGGAAGGAAGTGATGGTCAGGCTGCCGGTTTTGTGACCCAGGCTGCGCAGGTGATCCAAGGTGACCGAAGCGGTTTCAGCAGTGGAACCCATGGCCACAATACCGTACTCAGCGTCTTCCAGTTGGAAAGGCACGACCAGGGAGTAGCGACGACCTGTCAGCTTGTAGAACTCCTCCATGGCCTCTTCCAGGGCCGCCGGGATTTGATCGTAAAAGAAGCGTTGAGCGATTTTACCGGCCATGTAACTGTCCTGGTTCTGAACCACACCGCTCATCAAGGGGAAATTGGGATCGAACAGCTTGCGCAGCTTCTCTTCCGGGGCGCCCAGATACTCACGAATCAGCTCATCTTCCGGGAACAAGACGTTCTCAATGGTGTGCGTGGTCAAAAAGCCGTCCTGAATGTTCATAAACGGCGTTTTGGTTTTCTCTGCCACCCGACGGGCAATCAGGCACAAATCGCCAGCTTCCTGGGCATTTTGAGCAAACAACATCCCCCAACCCACGTCGGTAACGGACATCACATCATCATGCCCGGCGTGAACATTGAGCGAGTGAGAGGTCAAGGCACGAGCCCCAATGTTGAACACAACGCCCAGACGCTTACCAGAGATGGTGTACAGCACTTCCTTCATCAAGACCAGACCTTGACCGGAAGTGAAGTTTGTCACCCGACCGCCAGCCACGGCATAGCCTTCGGAGGCGGACGCCGAGCTATGCTCGGATTCGGGCTGGAGCCACATAATGTCCTTGCCCCAAACGTTTTTCATACCGTTGGAGTAAGCGGTTTGATAGCCAACCCCCATGCTGGTGGAGGGGGTAATGGGGTAGGCAATACCAGCCTCACAGGCACGTGTTTCCACATGTACCACCATCGCGGAACCGTCAGCGGTGCCGGGGATACCGGGATACTTGAACTTCTGGGCTGACACGTTGGATTCTTCCTGTGTTTTAGGCGGTTGGGCAAGAGCCATAAACGCTTCTCCTATTCAGTATGAACAAAGTGGTCAAAAAACTTCAGTTGAGGGTTTGAGTCATAAATAAGCGGCAAATAACTCAGTGAGGCTTATGTCAGAGTCACTGGCCTATTACAAAGCCTCTGAGCCATTAACTCATGAGCCGTAAACCAGGGGTGAGGATCTCAAACTGCCATCTATTGTACAGAAAACGCCGTATTTTCAAAGCGCTGTTTTCAATCCTTCGGGATGGAGCCTCGTTGAGCGAAGCCCCTAAAACAGCTACCCAAGGCGCTTTGAGACCTTTGTTAACTTTATCGAATTTTTTTTCGAATTATCGCTTGCCTTTTTGCCAAGGAAGAGTATCATAGAATTTACGTTCGATAGAAAAATCGTTCGAGACAATTTCAAACCGCTGCTATCAACCCCTTACTGTCAGATGGCAGTCCCTCCCCGATAAACCACAAGCCAGCAAGATGGACATTAAACGCAATGAAAAATGATTTGACCGCCAAACAACAAGAAGTGTTGAACCAGTTGCTGGCTTTTGTTCTGGAGAATAACTATCCGCCTTCCATTCAACAACTGTGCCAGCTGTGCGGCGTCAGCTCAACGTCCACCATTCACTTTCATCTCAGCGCGCTAAAGAAGAAAGGGCTCATCGACTGGAATCCTTCGGAAAAGCGGGCCATCAGCATTCGGGAAGACCTGCGGGACGAGTACCGTGCTGCTCAGCATCGCGCTGAGGATGAGGTGCCCCTGGAAACCGTGAGCAGCGAAGTGCCCAAAAATGGCCTGCTGCCGCTGCTAGGGTCTATTGCTGCGGGTTCTCCCCTGCAAACAGTAAAAGATACTGTGGAACGGATTGATTTAAGCGAGGATCTCTGCCCTCCCGGCTGCTACGCCCTCAAGGTCAGAGGCACGAGTATGATTGAAGACCATATTATGGATGAGGATGTGGTCATTATTAATCCGAAAGCCCGAGTACGTGAGGGTGACGTCGTTGTGGCGTTGATTGACCAGGAAATGGCCACACTCAAACGCTTTTACCGGGAGAAAGATCGGATTCGCCTTCAACCCGCCAATTCCGAGATGGAACCTATTTATGTCAAAGACGTCCATATCCAAGGAAGGGTTGAGGCCGTCATCCGCAAGTTTTGAACTACCCTGTCAGCGTAAACCAATTGTAGAAACGATGTTTATGGTCGCTGTTGTTTCAGCGAGCAGTTAGTAGCGAATTGATTAAACAACCCAATTGAAAGAACAAGGAGCTTATCTCTATGAGTATCCGTCGCTTGTTACGTGATGTTTTTTACGGTGCCTTGCTGGTCTGGCCTTACTTTTTCATTCCCGGCAACGCCTAAGGCCAAAGTCTCTCCAAGTATTTTCCGACTCAAAACAGGGAACTTTATTTTTTAAACACTTCTAACTCTATCTATACACACTCCACTCTTTATCCCGCAAATCTCACCGAGGCAAATCTATTTGCCTCTTTTTCTTTTATTATTAGAAACACCACTTTTACCTGAGGCGACTCAAGGCCCACCAACGAAAGCACCTCCCAATGACGAACATCGCTTTACCGATTGCCCCCGAAGCTGAGCAAGAGACTTCCACCCAGCCATCCGATGCGCAGAAACCCGCGCTCATCGGTATGGCGCTGCCCGAATTGCGAGCCCTGGTTCAAGAAATGGATGAACCCACCTTCCGGGCGGATCAACTCCACCACTGGCTTTACGTCAAGTGCGTGCGGCACTTTGATGAGATGAGCAATCTGAAAAAGACCTTTCGGGACAAACTGGCCGAGCGCTATCAGGTGGGTTCGCTGGTGATTGACCGGAAAGAGGTCAGTCAGGATGGTACCGTCAAGTACCTGTTTCGCTTGCCCGATGGCAAGGTGGTAGAGTCAGTCTTGATGTACTTTGAAGAGCGGGGCTCTTACGCCATCTGTCTCAGCACCCAGGTGGGCTGTGCGGTCAATTGTGGCTTTTGCGCCACGGCCAAATTGGGCTTTTTAAGAAATTTAAGCGTCGGCGAAATCGCCGAACAATACCTGTACGTGCAGTCCGATAGCGGGAAAGAAATCCGCAACATCGTGTTCATGGGCCAAGGGGAGCCGCTACTGAACTACGACAACCTGATGCAGAGCATCCAAATCCTGAACCAGTCTGCGGAAGTGGGCATTCGGCACATCACCATTTCCACCTCCGGCATTGTTCCCCGTATTTATGATCTGGCTCGGGAAAACCGGCAATTGACGCTGGCCGTTTCCCTGCACGCCCCGGATGATGAAACCCGGGAAGCCATTATGCCCATCAACCGCAAATGGCCGCTGGATGAACTGATGCCAGCCCTCCATCACTATGTGGATACCACCGGCAAGCGTCTGACCATTGAGTACATCCTGTTGGCCGGGGTCAACGATCAACCCGGCCACGCCCATGCGCTGGGAGTCCTCCTGAAAGGGCTGAAGTGCAACGTCAACCTGATTCCCTATAACCCCATTGGCGACGGCTATGGCTTCAAGCGCCCCTCCGGGAACGCCATTCATCGGTTCCGGGAAGTGGTCAGCAGTTATGGCAAAAAAGTGACCATTCGGGTGGAGCGTGGCGTGGACATTGCCGCAGCCTGTGGACAGCTGGCCAATAAAGTGCAGGCTGGGCTTGCCTAAGGCGATTTAAGCCCACAAGTCCAGGCGTTTGGCGGCGTCAGAGGCCACCCAGGCAGCCTGAGGCTCTTCCAGCCCGGCCAGGTATGACAAGCCGTTCACGCCCAGCAACACGGGGATGGTCATCAGCATGCCCATCTGCTCCAAGGCGGTTTGCCGGGTTAGCTGTTCTTTGCGATTTCTGGAGGAACTATTTCCCGCAAAAGTGGGGTTGGTGGGACTTTGAGTTGAATTTTGGGGGGTGGCAGAGGCCACAGCCCCGCTGCGTAATGAGACCATGATGAACCCGCCTCTTTTTATAGCAAATTCTTTAATAGGACAGTGTGGAAAAATGGATGTTGGGAAACCCTGAAAACCATTCAGCAATTAGCGCTGAGAGGATGACTGAGAGATGACTAACCATGTTCCAGAGGTTTAGGATTAAGGGTGGCTTTTCGCCTGACTTTTTATCTGAGCGCAAGCTTTGGCTCAACCATTCAAAAAGTTTAGCTATTATAGATGGCTTTTCCCAAATAGAAAAGTAGCCTATAGAGTGATAGACAAGATCAAGAAGCAAGTGTGAATTTTTTTGAAGCACTCTGTGTCTTTTTAAATCGACTGCTTCTCCCGGCACAGCAAAAGCGCTAAAATTCCTGTCACTGAGAGTTATTCAGCGATTTTTAAAAACCCCAAAGCCAGGGGATGCGACACGTGGATGGCCCGGCTGATTTTTCACCCAAAAAACGCTGAAACACAGAACAGAAGTCGTTACCCGCCCCCGGCAATCCGTTCGCTCACTCGCCCGGTCCTCCTATCCCCACCAGGCAGAAGCAAAGCTTTTTAGTTTGCTTTCAGTACTTTTTTCATATCATGGTCACAAAGTTTTGTTGCAATTAGTACAAACGAGCAACTTTCCTCCTTCACCGTTATTGATAGCAATATCAAGCTCGTTAGCTACTAGGGTGTTATGGTAACGACAACTCTAAACAGCAATACCTTGCCGTCCAGATGGTCTAAAGGGAAATCTATACCCCTGCGCTTTGGTTCTGGCACTGTTCCCCTGGCCAAAGCAGCCGGGTCAGAGGTTCAGCATGAAGCGGTGGTTCGGGGTTACCGATTTGCCAACTTCATCAAAAACCGGCTGCTGGGGGGTAAGCTCTTTAATAACGATATCCGCTGGGGCGGCCTATCCCTGGAAGACATGGCCAGCCGGGTGCAAACCCTGTTGGGCGTTTACCTGTTGCAGGGCTACTACGCCATTAAGGACGACAAACACCCCTGGGAAACCAATGGCCGGAACGCGGTCATCTGGGTGATGACCCTGCTGTTGCAAAATCTGGCCAAAAGTGAGAATTACGGGGTCAATACCCTGCTCTTCAACCCCTTTATGCGCCAAAAAGGGTATCTCTCCTCGGAAATGTCCGGGTTGCAAAAATTCCTGGATCACGGTCGGATGGACGTGGATTATCTGGATATCCTGCAAGATGCCGGGATTAAAATCAGTGATGAGGAACTGAAAGGCGCCCGAAAAGGCAAAAAGGCCTTGTGGGCCTCCTCCTGGCTGGACGCCAATAAGACCGACCTCATCAAAAAACGATACCGAGACCTTCACCAGAAGATACAGGAAAACGCCAAAGCCGTTGCCGACAAAAAGCCCCTTCCCCACCTCCTGACCCCGATGGAAGAAGCCATCGAAAAAGAGATACCCCGGTTTTTCAAACGAATAAATGGCTGGAATATGGCATCCACAGGGCTAGTGGTCGGGGCCACCATTTATTTCATCGGCGGGGTGGCCATGGATATCGTCAACAAAGTCATCTCCCCCCTGGACAAGGACTTTGAAGGCAACAAGAACATTCCCCCCGAACAACTTCTCAAAAACCCCATCCTGGCCAAAACCCACCCGCCTCAGAGTACCCTCACCCACAGTCCCGTCCCTTCCGCCAACCCAACTAGCATCACCACTCCCCCAATCCAATTTTTTCAGAGTTATGTGAGTCACCGTCGTCATAGCACCCCATTCATCCTTCCCGGATCCACCTATCCCGGAGGGCTTCACTGATGAGCATGCTGCCAATGGCTATGCATCTGAATCCCTGGGCGCAACGAGCGCTGGCCCAGTCGGTCAACCTGGGCTACGCGGGCCGGGGTGCTTATCGGGTACATGAAACCAACCCCGAGCGCAAAGGGGACTATTGGTTCCGGGATTTTGGCATGGTCATGGCCTGCACTTACATGACGGAAATGGGCTTCCGGGGAGCCGAACGCTTCTACACCATGCCGTTACTCACCCAGGCGCTGGAACTGCAAGCCCTGAGAACCAACGATTATGGCCAAAAGCGGGTGATTCCCTCTTTTGTAGATTGTGCGCCGCCCAAGACCGGTACTGGAGCCTTCCTGAGTGAGGCGCCCCACAAAGTGCAACAGTTAAACACCACCCACCTATACCCTCGGGCCTGGAACTATTCCGAATTGCCCGAAGTGCTTCGCGAAAAAATGATGGGCACCCTCATTCGCAACAGTTCTGAGCTGGTGCCTCAAGTGCTGCAGGAAGAAGCGCTGAATGAAATCAAGGCGCTCAAAGAAAAGAACCTTTCCCTCTATGACACCTTGAACCAACTCATCACCCATCCGCTGAACCCGGAGAATGGCTCCCTGGTGGAAAGGTTTATTGAAAACACGGCCAAGCTGGGCAACCATCGGGACGCCCTGGTCAGGATTGCCAAAATTGACAACAAAGCCATGGCCGAGGCGGAAACCCAAAAACTCTTTCAAAAACTATCCGCCGCCCATCCGGACAAAGAAACCCTGAAAGCCCATATTCACCAATCCGTGCAATTACTCAAAACAGAGCAGTTGGGCATCCTGATCAACCATCTGGATCGCAACCTGAACTTTCAGCATTACCTGGAAAGCAACTTTTTAAAACCCAAGGTCGAAGCCCTCAAGCCCAAAGGGGCCATTGAGCCTCGTTACTTCAAGTTGCCGGAAGCCTTGGCCCCCCGGAATCCCTTCAGCGCGGTGGATGAAATGTCCGGGATTGTCTCTGATCGCATGCGCTTTTACATTGACAAGCTCAACAGCCTTCAGCATAAAGGAAAAGCCGATTTACGCAGCCTGGCCCAAAAAGTCCGCAAGCTGCCTCTGGATCAGCGGGAAAAAGCCTTTACCAACGGTATTCATGACATCGAGAACCTACAGTTTCTCTACAAAAAAGAGTCCCTGACCGACTTTTGGCATGCTTCCACCAACCAGGATATTTTGAAACGGATGGAAGAAGAGGGGCTGGATAAAAGTTCGGTGCAGGAGCACATCAAACGGGAAAACCTGGAGCTGCAAACCATCCTGCAAGGCATTCACAAAAGTAAAAAACAACTTGGCGATCAGAATAGAAAGCTCAAATCCCTGGAAGAGTGGGAGACTAAAAATCATAAGTTCCTGGTCAACTGGGAAAACGAGTTTCGGATTGAAAAAGACCGGCTTCTGGCCTTCCTGACCAAGCCCACCGAACGGGCCCACAAGCCCAAGGGGTATATTTCAATGAACCAGTTGAACACCCAACTGGGGCATTTTGAGGGCTGGTTTGAGACGATTTCCAAAAGCCTGCAAGTCCGAAACGCCATTTTAGACAACCTGTGGCAGCACTTGGGCGCGGATTTACTACTCCAGGTCAAAAAGAAAGTCAAAACCGCTTTTGAGGATGTCAACAAACTCTCCTACGAGCATTTGCCCCTGTACACCGAAGGGCCGCTTAAAGGGCAGCCGGTAGAGAAATGGAAGCTGCTGGAGGCTCGATTACAAGATATGGGCCTGCGTCACTGGCTGGATGACCAGGAAATCCGCCATTTAAGCCAGGATTTGGGCCAGCACCTGCCCAAAATGTCAAGCGCCACTGGAACGGCCAAAGACCTTGAGCAGCACAGCGTGGAATCGGTCATGAGCAAGGTTAAAAAGACCATTTGGGCTCACCTGACCGGTGACTTGGATTACAACAGTCTGAACGATTCATTCTGTAAAAATTTAAAAGCCCAGGTGGATGCCAAACTGAGCGCGCTGAGCCCAGAGCTGCAAACCAAGCTCAAGGCCGGAAAAATCCAGGGCAAGCTGTTCAGTCAGCTAACCAACACCGACATCTTCGGCCAAAGGTTGTCCAACGCCCAAGACGAGGGCATGGAAACCCTGCTGAAAAAAGTGCTGAACGAAAAGAACCTTCACCTTATTGAGAATCAGCTGGGTCAAAAGGTCAAAAGTGCGGAATGGACGATTAAAAGCCTGATCACCGACGGCCTGCAAAGCCATACGGTGAAATCCGCCGTGGACAAGATTCAGAGAAACGGCACCTGGCCAAAAATTTTGGCCACGGTGGGGCTTAACTTCATCTTCTACGGCTGGCTGGCCAGCCGCTTTGACAACAAAGTCCTGCAACCCTACCAGGAAAAGCTGGTGGCTCAAAAAGGAACGGCTCAGGATATTGTCAACGCCGGTTATCTGGGTACTTTGCCAGCCCTGGCGGTTCTATCCCAAGCCTGGGACAAAACCACCCTGCCACTACTCAATGGCCTGAGACGTATGAACCACTTCAGCCGCTTTGCCTCCGTCGGCGGTCTGGCGCTGGGCGTGTTTACGGCCTCCTCCTACGGCATGCTGAAAGTGCTGGAGAAAAAATCAGCGCCCCTGCCCGGCTACCCCAAGAAACCAACCCCTGCCGCAGGGCAACCAGCAGCGCCCACCATCCAGCCGACTTTCAACGCCCTGGCCAAACCAGCCGGCAGTGCGCCAGCTTTTGCCCAGAGCAACCCCTTCGGCCAGCCAGCCCAACGCAACGGCCTGCCATTTCAAAGCTACCGTCCCCAACCGTTCGGGCCCAACCAACCGTCTTTAGGGATCAACCGACCGACCCCAGGATCGACCATGCCTTATCCAGCGGGTTTTGTAAAAGGACAAGCTCCTTCTTAAAAGCGCCTTAAAAGCACCAGGTCCCTAGGAGTGGGCAGCACGCACCTGGCTAATGGCCTGCGCCTCTGACTCCCAGATATCCAGCACCCGATCCATGTGGGTCAATTCCATTAAACTGGAAATTTGTTTATTCAGCCCGAACAGGGTCAAATTCCCCTGAAGTTCCCTGCAAAGCTTTAGCAAGGAAATTAAGACGGCAATACCAAAACTGTCCAACGTTTGCACCTGGGAAAAATTCAGCACCACATGCCGATGACCATCCATCAGCAATTTAGCGACATGGTTTTTTAAGACCATCGTCTTGGGATATCCAAACTTATCGTCTACCACATCCACCACAACACAGTCGGGCAAAAAACGATTGGCCAAATCCATCCAACAACTCCAGTATGGCAACATTCCCTATCATACCATTTTTACCGGTACCAGCCTCCTCACAAAACAGTAGGTCAGGCTGCCAGCACAACCGGTTTCTAACACGGCGCGCAGCTCCTGGAGGCCTTGGTATTGTCCCCGGTAAGGCCACCCAGCGTAAATTTTAAGCACGCTGGGCCCCAACAGTTACAAACGCGTTTAGAACATGCTGAGATGAGGTACTTACCAAACATTCCCCCCCTCCCCCATAGGTCATCCTGCGCCAAAGGAATCCGCCCCCTCCAAGAAGTCCCAATCCACCCCAATTCACTCCTTTTTGCGGGATTCCTCGAAATAGGGGAGCAACCTTTTCTCAAAAACTGGCATAATAAGTTAAATTGGGATTGTCACAAGAAAAGACTTTCTTTAGAGATACCGGACGACGCATCTATAGTTTCCATGGGTCGGTATTGCCCTTTGTCCGCAGAGTCATTGTCGGCGTCTCTTGAGACAACCAATCCTCAATGCGATGAACGTGCCAATCGAGAACGCCCCATGATTGATCGGATATTTGCCGCCCCCAAAGGCCCAGAGCTTGAAGCCGGAATTAATTTCGCCCTGACCCACGGGCTGGATTACGAAATTCCCACCTTTTACCACGTGGAAAACCTGGACAACCGCCAGGAGGAAGTGGCCCGTTATCAGGGTCTTTTAAAAGGTTTTCAGGGCATTTTGTCCATGCATGGCCCTATTTTTGATACCAACGTGGTCAGCCTGGACCCGGAAATCCTGAAAATTTCCAGGCATCGCTACAAACAAGCCATTGAGGTGGCCAAAGCCCTGGATGTTCGGTATCTGGTGTTTCATTCCCAGTGGACACCCATTTACAGGGCCGCCAACGCCACTTATATGTGGCTCAATAAAGTGACTGACTTTTGGGAAAGACTCTTGGAAGAAGAGGTCAAGGACGGGAACCTGACTATCGTGATCGAAAACTTTCTGGATGACAGCCCCGAGTCCATCCAGACCCTGCTCACCCGCGTCAACTCACCCCGGCTCAAGGCCTGTGTGGATATCGGTCACATTAATATTTTTTCTCAGCTTTCTCCCATTGACTGGCTGCAAGCGCTGGGAAGCCAGGTGGCCTATATCCACGCCCACAACAACGGAGGCGCACTGGACAGCCACGATTCCTTTGAAAAAGGGCTGATTGACATGCCAGGGTTCCTGAATCATCTGGCCTTGCTGCCTCAAAAAATTCATCTGGCCATCGAAACCTCCACATTGGAAGGATTGGCCAACAGCTACGCCCTGCTCAAACCCCATCTTGCGGTTCAGCAAGAGCAATTCGGAGCCAAGAGCTTCCTGATATAAGTCTTGGGGCTTGAACCTGCGATACAAAACGCCTGGGGCAGGATGAGAAATCCCACCGGACGGGAGCCCCCTTTTCTACTTGCTTTTAGCACCAGATACGGCGCCCCAAATGGCGAGTCCGATTGGAGCGACACCCATGAGCGCGGCAACCGGCAGCAAGGGGTGAATAATCAGCCCAAAAAGCCCGGTAACAAGACTGAGTGGCCATAGTATTAGGCCACTTGCGATGCCGCCCGCGAAAAAACCCACTGCTTTACCGCCAGTCCCAAACTGCACGGATTTTGCTTTGCCAGCGGCGGTCGATAAACTCGCAAACTGATCCACGCCGGGAATAACAGTGGTTCCCCGTGACCCATTCGAGACGGGTTGACCTCCCAAAGCGGCCTTGGGAGACGATGCGCCCGGTAAGGGACGGGGCGGGGTGGCAGAAGGTAATACAGACTGCATAATGACAGGCCTTTCTGGCAAAGCTCTTTGTAGGCATTTAATGGACAAGTACTGGTATAAAACCGCCACAGGAATTTTGTTGCTAGCCTGAAGCTGATTACTACAATCAGAGATACTCATCCGTCCTACCACAGTGTCTAATGTGTGTAATTTATTTTTAAAGTAATCTTGTCAAAATCACTGAAATTAATTATAAATAGGCAGCAAGTGGTGAGTCGTTTAATTATTGAATTGAGAAGAGTTTTACCGTGATTATCCCACCAGTTTACGAACCCGGGGCCCTTCTTGACGCGATCTTCCAGCAAAGTTGCGCAGGCGTGGTACTGGTTAATGCCAGTGGCTATTTTATCGGCGTAAACCCCAGATTTTGCAAAATTACCGGCTACCCTGAATCTGAACTGTTAGAACGAACGTTTGGCAGTATCACCCATCCAGACGATCTGGCGGCTGATCTTCAACAGGCCGAACGGCTCTACAAAGGAGAAATCGACAGCTATGAACTCGAAAAACGGTATATCCGAAAATCGGGAGACTTTGTCTGGGTCTATATTTCCTGTTCATTGGTCAAAACACCTGTAGGCATCAAACAAGAAAACCCACCGGAAATACCCCTGGGACTGGCCGTGGTGCAGGATATCTCTCTTCGAAAACAGAGGGAAGCTGAATTGATAGAGAGCCAGAAAAAACTGGAAGCCAGTGAGGCCCACTTTCGCTTCGTCACCGACAGCGTTCCCATCATGATTTGGCTGAAGGATGCCAACCTGAAAGCGACTTATATTAATCAGGCCTGGCAACAATTTACCGGCCTAACCCCAAAAGAAATCCTGCAATCTGGGTGGCTGGATAAAATTCACCCGGACGATCGAGAGAGCGTGCAACAGGGCTTTTGGAAAACCGTGGAGCAGCGTCACCCAATCTCGCTGGAGTATCGGTTAAGCCGAAAAGATGGCCAATACCGTTATATGTCCGAGGAGGGAATTCCTTTAATCACGGAAAGCGGGGATTTTCAGGGCTATATTGGTTATATCATCGACATCACCGAGCGCAAGCAGGCAGAATTTCTCATAAGCCAAAGTGAGACCAGCTGGCGGGTACTGGCCAATTCCATTCCACAACATGCCTGGATGGCGGACGCGGACGGACACCGTTCCTGGTTTAACCAGCCCTACCTGGATTATACCGGCTCGACCATCGAGGAATCACAGGGGTGGGGATGGACGTCTTTCATTCGGGAAGATCAAGCTGAAACCCTGGTTGAGAATATCAGGCTGGCCAGCCAAACCAAAGCGCCATTTGAGGCGACAGTTGCCATACGGTCTAAAGATGGCCAGTATCGATGGTTCTTATCCCGCGCGTTGCCCATTGTAAATGCAGACGGAGAGATTGCACGCTGGTTTGGCACCAATACGGACATCAATGAACTGCGGGAGATACAAGAGGCCCTGGAGCGCAGCCAAAGACAACTGGCCATTAGTAACCGGGACTTGGCGCAGTTTGCCGCCATTGCCTCCCATGACCTACAGGCCCCTCTGCGCAAAGCCAAAAGCTTTTGCGACATGATTCGCCCCAAAATACAGGATCAGCTGGACCCGGAAACCTCCAACCTGATGGGCCGTATTCATGCCTCGCTGGAAAGTATGCAGAGCCTGGTTTCGGATTTATTGTCCCTCTCCCTGGTGTCGACTGAGAGCCAGACCTTTGATTATATTGACCTTTCCCAGATTTTAGCACGTGTTATGTCCACGCTATCGGATTTAATCGATGAAACCAACGCCATCATTCAGGTTGGGCAGCTCGCTCAGGTCTATGGGGATGGGGAACAGCTGACCCTGCTGTTACAAAACCTCCTGGAAAACGCCATCAAATACCAGCCTGCCGGTCAAAGGCCCCAGGTGGCCATTGAAGCGATCAATCCTGAAAACCATTGGTGCCAGATTTCCGTGCGCGATAACGGGATCGGCTTCCCGCAAAGTCAGGTGGATCGAATTTTTCGCCCTTTTGAGCGCCTCCACGGCAAGTCCAGTGCTTATCATGGCAACGGTATCGGGCTGGCAATTTGCCACCGCATTGTGGAACGACACAATGGCCAAATCTGGGCCACCAGTAACCCGGGTCAAGGCTCCCTGTTTGTTGTACAGCTGCCCTTACAGGCACCGACAAGCAGCTAGGCCATTCTTCAACGGCACATCTATAGCACAATCCAGCCCTCCCCCATGCCTTGTTCATTCAAAACACCCAACATCACCCCCGGTCAGCAGGGCAGTGGTCCCCGCAGCCATTGTGCGCTTTACCCCAACGGTCTGGTCAATGTGCGAGTAAGGTGGCCAGCCCATAAAAATAGCTTCGGCAGGGCTTCATCTTCAAATGCAACACTGTTAAAATAAAGCACGGCTAAAATACAACGCTGTTATAATAAAACGCCGTTCAAGCACTCGCCAGGCCCCCTTTGCCTGAAGTCAGGTCTGTGTGACGCTTACAACCTGTCCCGACAGTCGTTCTGCGCCGCGTTCACTTCCCCGGCTAGCCTTTCGGGCCCAAGTCAAAACTAACAGTCAAAACTAACAGTCAAAACTAAAGGATCCCCGTTTTGCCATCAGCCTCTCCCGACGCCTCTGCCAGAATACACAGCATCGATATCGTGCGCGGTTTGGCCATTGCCCTTATGACCGTGGATCATGCCCGTGAGTTTTTCTTTAAACGGATTTCTCTGTCGGATCCCATGTGTGTGGGCTGCTTACCGCCCGAACTCTTTTTTACGCGCTGGATCACCCATTTCTGTGCCCCCACCTTTGTCTTTCTCGCTGGGGTATCCGCTTATTTATACAGCCAAAAACCGGGGCTCACCCAAAAAGAGTTGTGCCGCTTCCTCATCACCCGGGGATTCATTCTCATTTTGCTGGAAATCACCCTCATCAACGTCTCCTGGACGTTTGTGATTCCCCCCGCCACCCTCTACCTACAAGTAATCTGGGCCATTGGTATGAGCATGATCGCATTAGCAGGCCTGGTATGGCTCCCTCGTTCAATCCAGATCCTGATTACCGTGTTGCTGATTGCCGCCCATCCACTGCTAGACAACATTCATTTTATGGCGGGCACCCCGCAACATTTGTTGTGCTCCATTCTGCATGAACGCAACCTGATTCCCGTCACCGATACTTTCAAGATTCGGACGTCCTATCCCCTAATCCCCTGGATTGGCATTATGAGCGCCGGTTTTTTAACGGGCCCGTTATTTAACAAAGCCGTTCCCGCTGAGCAACGTAAGCGTTGGCTACTCCGGGGAGGGGCGGCCCTGCTCTTGGGGTTTGTCTTACTGCGGGCGGGTAACGTTTACGGAGACGCCAGCCACTTTATCCCCGTTGCCGGATTGCCGCTGCAAACCCTGATGTCCTTTGTCAACCTGACCAAATACCCGCCCTCGTTTTTATTCACCCTGATGACGCTGGGGGGAGCCAGCCTGGCGCTGGCCTGGTTTGAAGGCCCCCGAAACGGGGTGACTCAACTATTATTACAGTTTGGGCGAGTGTCCATGTTCTACTACCTGCTGCATTTGTACCTGTTGCACACTGCGGCGTTTATAGCCGCCCTCCTTTGGAGCCCTCCCGCCGGGCAAAAATTCAGTGTGCCAGACATTGCCTGGGTGTGGGGGATTGCCGCCGCTTGCCTGCTGCTGTCCTACCCCTTGATCCAGCGCTATGCGGCCCTCAAAAAGCAGTACCCCAACAGCTGGCTACGCTATCTCTAGTCGCTGCAAATTAGTAGGTTCCAACCAATTCCAGGCAAAACGGGAAGTCCTTGCGGGACACCACGACTGATTAAACCCTATCTACCACTCTGAATAAAAAATATGGGCGCTACTGGACTTGAACCAGTGACTTCCACCGTGTGAAGGTGGCACTCTACCGCTGAGTTAAGCGCCCAACATAGGATGATTACTTTGAATACAGTATATGGAAAAGGCTTTGGCACAACAAGTCCCCAGTGTTATTTGGCAAAATAATCATACCAAAATTTAAAAAGACCCCCATGAAGACTCTTTAAGTGAACACTCTTTAAGCAGGGGGAGGCCCGGGCAAATCCGCATACCCTGGCACAGAACAGTGGCCTAGCAGTGCGATGCGCCGCTCGGTGCGGGTAACGGCCCCGGTCAGCACCGCCTCCAGGGCCTCAGCCAGCGGAATACTTTCACTCTCGGCCATCGCTCGGGCTCGAAGTATCAGTGTGGCAATGCCTTTTTCAGGCTGGCGGGCGCTAACGCGCTTAAACAGGGCGTCCAGCTTCTGCCAATAACTGCTTTCCAGTGGGCTGAGTGAGGCGTAAAAATCGGGGGTATCCATTATTTCTCTGTACCTTGTTCTTATAGCTTTTTGTTGGCCCTGTGTTCTTCCCGCTTTTGCTTTGTTTGCTTGTTTAATAGCTCGATTGCTTTAGGGCCTATCTCCCATTTTAACGATAACCCTTCAGAAACCCTTCAGAAAACTGAAGCTTGGCCGATACCGGATTCAAGACCAAAAGCCAGGGAGAACTTCTATGACTTGCCAGCACTGTGGGGCCTATATCCCAGCCGGAAGCTATCACTGCGAACAGTGTGGCGCTCCCATCCTGCAACCGGAACCGGAAGCCGAGTAAGCGCCGCTGAAAAAACCAGCATCAACAACAAAAAGGGCCTCCCACAAAAAAGAACAGTGACGCCAACCGGGATCGCCACTGCTCTTTTCAGGAAAAATAGACGGATCACTTACTCCGCAATGGATTTTCCAGCGGATTTCAAGTCCCGAAACGCTTCATCAAGGCGGGTAATGATCCCTTCTTCACCAGTCCGCAACCACTTGCGGGGGTCATAGGCCTTTTTATAAGGAGTATTCGTTTCCGGGTCAATCTGATATTGAAACGCCTTGGGGTTGGCCATCACGTATTTACCAACCTCATGGGCGAATGCGAACTGCAAATCCGTATCAATATTCATTTTGAACACGCCGTAGTGCAAGGTTTCCTCGATTTTGGCCTGTTCCGAGCCAGACCCACCGTGAAACACCAGATTCAGGGGGTTGGGCCCAGTTTTGTGCGTGGATTCAACCAGAGCCTGCGAGTTTTTCAGAATTTCAGGGCGCAATTTCACGTTTCCCGGTGCGTAAACCCCATGCACATTCCCGAAAGAAGCGGCAACGGAGAAGAATCCAATGGGAGACAGAAGCTCATAGGCTTGCAGCACATCTTGCGGCTGGGTGTAGAGATTGGGATTGTCCAAATCGTCATCCTCAGAGCCAATGCCATCCTCTTCGCCGCCCGTAATGCCCAGCTCAATCTCAATGCTCATATCAATGGCGGCGGCCCGCTTTAAAATCCGGGCGGATTCCGACAGGTTGAACTCCAGCGTTTCCTCAGACAAATCCAGCATGTGCGAGGTGAACAGGGGACGTCCGGTTTGCTTATAATGGGCTTCCCCGTGGGTTAACAGGGCCTCTACCCAGGGAATCAGCTTTTTATTGGCGTGATCGGTATGCAACACCACGCAAACCCCATAGTGTTGAGCCATCAGGTGGACATGCTGAGCCGCGGAGACCGCTCCCAGGACTTTGGCCTGAAAAGAGTCCGGGAAGCCTTTGCCAGCGTAGAACTCCGCCCCACCGTTGGACAGCTGGATAATCACATCGGATTGATTTTTGCGGGCCGCTTCCAGCACCGCGTTGATGCTGTTGGTTCCTACTACGTTTACGGCAGGAAGAATATACTTTCCAGCCTTGCAGGCCTCGACCAGCGTTTGGTAATCTTTCCCGGAGACAACACCCGGCTTTAGCTTGGCTTGAGTGGCAACGCTCATATCAAAATCCTTTGCTCAACATCATGACGGTCACTGGATTATTTTCTTACAAAAGCCGCCATTGTCACCCCGCCAACTGTCGCAAAACCGGATGCGACCATGACCACGCTCTCCTGCCCCGCCAACAACCACGCCATCAATCCAAGCGCAAGCAGTCAAGACAGCTGCTAATTTTCCAGGCGAATCCGCAACCCGGAACTTTGATCGGTAATGGCCTCAGCGATTCGCTCTTTGGCGGTTTCTGCCTCCCACACCGCTCGGGACACGGAGGACTGTGGAGACGAGGCGACCGTTCCCTCTTTTTTGGGCCCTGAAAAGTATTTATGGAATTTTCCGTGGATGACTGAGAGTAAATCCTGGGCCTCGTGCAGCCCTCCCTGCACGTAGGTTCCCGTCAGACGTTCCACAATGGCCAGCTGGATTTTTTGCGAGTATGTATGGCATAAATCCATAAATTCTCGAACCACCCGAATCATATCGTTCACTTTAACCGCTAGAAAAAACTGATCCGAGGGCTCCAGAATCATCAAATAATTCATGGCCCTGGACAAATAGGGATCCAGATCGTAATCCCTGCGTTTGGCCCGGGACTTATACAAGGCCAGCACCTTCTCCTTGCCCAGACTTTTTAAGTCATTCATACGACTGTGGGCATTAAAGTCACTTTCGGCAATGGAACACATCCCTTTGGCCAGAATTGTTCGGATATCCCCGGAAAATCCAAATAGAGAAGTCACCGCTTCTTTCACTGTCGGGTTTTTTTCATAAAAACGAACATGGGTCATCTTATTCAAAGATTCCATCGTTCAGGTAACACAACAATAAACGTTATTAACAGCAAAGGGATCTCAGGGAGGTACTAGTACAATTGGACCAGTCCTTCCATTTCTAAACACCCGGTTCCCCATATCCAAAAATTATTGTGTTTTCCCTAAAAAGCAGCTTGGTTTTCCTCTCTCTAAATAAGGCCTATCGCCAACAACAGGCCATAAACCATCAACAAAACGCCAATCCCCTGTTGCATCCAGGCCAAGGTCACTTTTTGCACCCAGCGACTCCCCAGCCAGGTACCTAAAAAAGCGGAAACCATGGCCCATAACAGCAAGTTCCATTGCGTTTGGCTCTGGAAAAGCGCCTGGTGCCCATGAGTCAGGCTAAAGCCATACACCCCGATCCGAACCATGTCCACCAGCACAGCGGCCAGCACCGTTGTCCCGATGAAGGCCTCTTTACCCAGACCGAGTCGAATTAAAAAGGCAGACCGAAAGGCCCCCTGATGGCCGGTCAAACCGCCAAAAAAACCGGACAAGGCCCCGCCCACAGGAATCCAATCCCCGGGCAAGGTCAGCGCTTTGAACTTGGGGCTTAAATCCAGGCCCGCAAAGAAAATCATCAGCAGCCCGATGGTGAGCCGAATGGGCGTAATCTGAAACCACTGCGCTTGCCATTGGTACTGTAATAACGCGGGAAGGGCATTCAAAGACTCAACCAGGAAGGCGCCGGCAAAGGCGGCCAGGATGGCCGGTACTGAGAACCTCAGCAACACCCCCATATTGGCGTACCTAGCAAATAAAAAGCCCTTCAGGAGGTTATTGGCCAAATGCACAATGGCCGTGGCGGCAATGGCGATGGGCGGATCAAAAAACACCAGAAAAACCGGCAGCAACAAGGTGCCCAGGCCAAAGCCGGAAAACAGGGTCAACCAAGAAATCAGTAAAGTCAAACCGCCCACAATCAGAAAACTCAATGGAAAACGTCTCCCTTTCTTGATTTTCGGCTACTCTAATACAAACCAAACCGTGCTGAAACAGCCAGTAAACAAGTCTGCCCGCTTGAAACAGTAAAACAAATCCTTTCGTTTTTAGCTGGCTGGTAAACATTGCCTGTTCTGGCAATAGGCGTAGCCTGTAAAAACCGATATAATCCGGGATCGGGACTGTCAAGGGTTCATTTGTATGGAAATTCGTCAAACACGCTGTCCAAACTGCGGAAAACGCTCCGTGGCGACACAGGACATTGAGGTCTTGTGTGATTCCGCGTTGCTTGTAAAACTGGAAAACCGCATTCAGCTTTGTTGCCAGCAATGTGGTTGGATGGACTTTGTGAACATTGACCTCAGTCACCCCACGTCCGCTGCCCGCCGTTAAAAACCGATTACCCCGCTCAAAGACTGAACTCCACCGCACCAACAAGGGAGATGGCTATGGAACCGGAATCTGCCTACCTGGTTTTACCTGCAAACTTGTATCGGCAATTCAACCGACTCAAAAACACGGGCCAGTTTCAAAGCGACGCGGACGTATTGCAAGCCAGCCTGACCGCACTGGAACAACAATGGGCTCACCATCGCCCGGAGAAGGTTTGCGGCAGGACGCCTTACATGTCCCGTCCCCCTTTGAGTATTGAGGACTATGACACCTGAGCGGGCGAATCTGTTATGGCGCTTCCAGCAGGCAAGGCGCTCCCGGCAGGGTCATCCTGGACGCTGGCCGAATACTGCTGGGACGCTTTCCGTAAAAAGGGCAAGATTTGCTGCTCCAGAAAGTCGGCGGCAGACTGGCAAAAGCTTTTGATCACCTTCTGGGCCTTCAAGGGGCCATCCGGTAGCGGTAAAGTCTCCTGAAACTGCTCCCGGTATAACCGCATTTCGTGAATCAGCAAATAGGCCGCAAAGGGCGACTCCGCAAAGCGGGTGTAAATGGCCTGATTCACGCCCAGGGTCAACTGGGCCAGTTTCCGAAAATCGGCTTGATTTCGGCCCGCCACTCGTCCCTGCTCCCTTAAAAACCGGATGTGGCCGACTAATTCCACCTGCAAGTCCTGAATCGCTTTGCTCAGGGACTTGGCTCGACGCTGTTGCTCCTCCGCCGTCCAGGCCGGTGGCTGCGGAAGGGCATGGGACTGTTTCCAGGCAGTCCGCTGGCCCACCCAAGTCCCCAAGTCCAACAACGGGAAGCCCTCGATATGCGCCCCTCCCAGGGAAGCGTTCCACAGTTGCGCCGGACAGTCACTTTTGGCATTTAATGCCGCCAACTCTTCCAGGTGAATCAGGAAGCTCTGGTAGGACTGTAGCGTGGGAAGCGGCTGGCCATCCTGCCCTGACACCGTGGTCAAATCGTAAGGGGCCGTGTACAAAGTCTCGGAGGCTTCCAAATCCAACTGTCCCTTGTCGTTGAGGCGCATAGCCACCCCACCGGCATACACCTGGTTGTGGGGAAAGGCCAAATCCTGTCCGACCAGAACAATAGGGCTACAGCCCATCAGCTGGGCCATCTGGAAACCGATAATGGAAACGGTTCCGCCACCGCCCAACCGCCTGTGTTTACGCTGAAAGGCCGCATCCAGAAAGTCCACAAACTGGGTGTTGTTCTGGGCCAGCATGAGGAACTTTCCCCGGCTGGGCAGGTCAAACACAGCGGGCTGGGTAAAGGGGCTCATCACAAAGGTAATCTGGTTCAGGTAGGAATCCGGCAAGCCATGCACCTGCTCCATCATGCCGTTGGCATCGTAAAACAGGGCAAAATCCGGTGTAATGCCGTAATCATGCAATCGGTGCAAAGCCCCGCCCACGGCGATCAGCACCACCGAATCGGCCAAGGCCAGTATATGGGGCAAGGCCGCATCCAGCGAGGGGCCCCGAGAAATGACCAAGGCCGGTTTGTCCGTAAAACCATCGGCCAAGCCATCCAGCGTGGCCATAGCGGCAAAATGCGGAGCGTTGCCAAAAAATTGCTGAATCCACTTTTGATGGAAGTGCTGGCCGGTTTTAAAGTCCTGCACCCGAAACAGTTCCATGCGGGTGATCTGCTCCATGAGGGGTTGAACCTCATCGGCAAACAGAGCCGCACAGCCCCGCAGGGTCAAAATATCCAGCTTGTACTGGCTGTAGAGTTTTTTGCGCAAAAAGACCAGAAAATCCTGCTGTTCGCAGAACAGGGCTACCCGAGCCAGCCCCAGCAAATGCGCCAAATCCACATTTTCCAGCACAAAGCGCAGCAAGGCCCGGTCAGGCTCGTAGATAACAATTTGTCCGGGGCTTTTTTGGCTCAAGGCCTCCAGCAGGTACCCCAACCCCACCCCCAACACCACATGCACCCGATCCGGCATTAGAGTGGCTTGCTGGGCAATCACCGTTTCAGCCTCCTGCAAGGGCCCTTGGGGATCGTGCAAGGCTACCCCCCGGTACAACAAGGTATAGCCGCCATCCGGGCACGGACTCAGCTCAAATTCGGTAATGGGCGAGACCGCTTGTAACTGGGCCACGGTGGCCACATGCTGGGGATGCGTGCCCAGGAGGGCCTGACAATTCTGTTCAAAATACATAAAGGCCACCATCGTTGCTGGCTGTGGTCACTTCCCCAGTTTAACGTCCCTGGCCGAAAACAGCCTCCCTCAGGCAAAGGACTCACCGGATCGCCCCCGGGAAATCATCGCATGGCCTTGCGCTCGCCAAACCCGGGTGAAGTTTCCGGCAACCCTTTGTATCCGGGGCTGGATCGCACGAAGGCTTCCAGAGTCCCCGCCTTGAGTTCTTTCTCCAGCCGATTTTCCCGATCCACCAGCGGATGGGCTCCTTCGGCCAGCTTGGCCAGCTCTGGATTTTTGGCTTTCAGGGCCATCCATACGGTGGCTTCAAAGCGCCAGCTTTCTATCTCTTCGTTCAGGGAGTTTTGCGCGTCATCGTGCATGGCCTCATGCGCAATCAGGGCCGCCAGGGCCTCCGGGGGCGCTTGCCGGTGCTTTTCATTCACAAAAATCACCTGTTCCCCCTGGTTGCTCATCCAGCTCAGGGCATCGTAATTCTTTAGGCTTTTGTTCAAGATGCGCATATCCTTGAACACCACCCGCACCGGCTTGCTGACAATCTGTCGCAGCGAGGATTCGGCAGGCCCTTCGGTCATTAGCTGAAAAGCCTTCATAATGCTTTCCTCCCGGGTGCAGTGCAGCAGGGCGGTTAAGCTGTAGCGGGTCTGGGAAAAGGCCGGGGCCAGAAAATGGGCGGAAGCCAGGGCCAAAAATATCAGAAGGGAGCAGGCCACCTGCAACCGGGACAGCGATGAGGTAGGTAGAATATGCGGGGTTGGCATCAGTGAAAAAGCTCCCGATTCGGTACGCGCTTCTTACAAGTTTGCGCAGAATAATACAGATATCTATTGAATCGGCGGTTTTAGAAAATCTTGAATCCCATTCCCCAAAAATCCGGCAAGGAGTGGAATCCGTGAGCCTGGGCTGACCTGTGGGGCCTTTTTGGGTTTATAACCAGCCCAGCCATCGCAGTACAAGCCATCCCCGGAGTCGGGACTGAAAAAAGACAAAAAATCGGGGTTGATGCCCGGTGTAATACCGCTCCACCAAGCGAATGGCCGTGGCCACATCCGACGGTGTGACTTCTTCCGCCTGTTGCAGCACGGCCAAGGCCCGGGCGTACCAGCGCACCAGCCCAACGGCCACCCGCGCCATGGCCAACAGGGCTTGCACAGAGCCCCCCGTGGCCAACAGACGATTGCGAGTGAGGAGATTGTAGGCAAAGGCTTTCAGCAAGCCCTCCGTCACAGACGAACAGCGCACCCGGCCCATGTCCTTCAGGGGCAAGGGTTCCCCAAAAACGCGCGGGTCGTGGTACAGCCCCCCGCTGAGCAGTTGAACCAGACTGAAACTTTGATACGGCTTTCGTAAAAAGTACACGTTCAGCGCCTGTTGCCGCCAACCCCATCCCCCCGAAGTCCGTGCTGAATTGGATGGAGAGGGTTTTGGACGCTGAGCGTTGAGGCTGGCCTGAACCAGCGACAGTGCCTCATCCGCCGAATAGTCATCCGACTGAAACCAGCCCTTCCACTCAGCCCGAAGGGTCTGTAGGGTTTGCCAGTTCATCTTTTGAAAGAGAGACTGCCACACTTGGCCGGGCAGGACTTGCACATCGGCCAGCCACTCTTCCGGCAGACTGTCCAATCTGGTTTCCAAGCTGGATTCTGACTCGGCTTCCGACTGGTTTTCCGGCAGGGACGATGTCGCAGAACCCAGTGGGTCAGGCCCCGTTGGCCGGGGCTGAATGGGTTGGAAGGCCAGCAACAGTTTTTCGGAAACCGACTTGCAAGCCGCCGAAGTATCGTGGATGGTGGTGCCGTCGGGGGTTTTGACCGTGGCAAACGGGAAACGCTGGCACTCGTGGGGTTTTAGAGACAAGCCTTCGTTCACTTCAACCAGGCAGCGTCGATCCGAGCCTAAAAACACGCACACATTCTCATCGGTGAGGGGAATCCGGTACATGTCCGCCGACTGGCGCCGCAAAGGCCGCCCGGTCTCTTGCAAACGCCGCTGAACCCAGCCTTTTTGCAACAAGACTTCCGCTTTTTCCGCTTCAATGGGAATATTCCAGCTGCTGCAGCATTCTCCGCACAACTGGCACTGAAAATAAACGGCCTGATTTGAGTCCTGATTCATATTCCCTTATGATACTAGAATGCGCGTAACCCCAAGGCTGGAAATGACCCATGTACCCCCTACTGTTTGACGTTTTTGGTATCAAAATCTATTCGTATGGCGTGCTGGTAGCCCTGGCCTTTTTGGTGGGCTTTGCCTTCATCGCCCAACGGGCCAAGCAGGCCGGGGATCGGGTGGATGATTATACGGAAGCCCTGATCTGGTTTATTATCGCAGGCATTGGCGGAGCCCGGCTGTTTTATTTTATCTGGTTTCCGGCCCAGTTTTTCAGCGATCCGATTGGCTCCATCCTCAGTAAGGGGGGATTGGTCTGGTACGGCGGCGTGATCGGGGCTTTTGTGGCCATGATGCTTTACACCCGCCTGAAAAAAATCCCCTTACTGCACTTTGCCGATATTGTGGCGCCAGCGGCTGCCTTGGGTCTGGCCATTGGGCGCATTGGCTGTTTACTGGCGGGTTGCTGCTACGGGGCCCCTTGCCACTTGCCTTGGGCCATTCATTACCCCTTGCAACACGAAACCCACGGCTTGGCCGTTCATCCGGCCCCCCTGTATGAAACAGTGCTGATGGTGCTGGTCACCTTCGTTTTGGTCAGGCTGGATCGTCAAAAACCGTTTGAAGGCTTTACCACCTGGTGGTTCTTTATATTGGCGGGCTTGGTGCGCTTTCTGCTGGAGTTTGTGCGGGGCGATCAGCTGGTGTGGAGCCAGGAGCTGCATATCAGCGCTTCCCAGTGGGTAAGTGTGGGAGGCATGGCCTTGGGGGCCTTTATGCTGGCTTATTCGGCCAGAAAAAAGCAATCGGCTGGCAAGCAGCCCCCCGCCTTGGTTTAAGACACTGCGTTTTAAATTCCAGCAGACAGCGAATTAAAGTGGGGTAGAAAATAGGACAGGGTTCTTTCCTGCCCTGCCATTTGACATCCTCGCGCAGGCGGGAATCCAGGAAAAGAGTGTCAGAAAGGCACTTTTAGGTCTGATATAAGCCCGTTAAATGGGTTTCCACTTTTGTGGGAATGACAAATAGCCTATGGGATGACTCGAATTTTTCTGATGCCAGCCCTAAAATCTTTGGCAGGTCTCCCTTCACAACATGTTTCTAAAACTGCGTGCCGCTCAAACAAGTTGTGGAATTTCTTTTGGCAAAGCTGCCAAACTCAAGTTTTTTAACTCGCTGTACTCAAACAGTTAGAAACGTGTTGTGAAGGGAGACCTGTCAAATCTTTTTAGCCGGGGAGGGTTGAGGGGAGGGTTTGGAGTAGGGGACAGAACGATGGGCAAGCTCTGTCCCCCTTCCAGTGGGGGTAACAGGGGGCAACGCCCCCTTAAAAGAATTTAATTTAGTAAGCTATGTGGAAAGATACAATAGAACAGTAACACTGGCGGCAATGGCCTCTTGCGTCCCAATGGGCGGAAATTTTTCAGCGGTTTTGGCCTTCACGCTCACACACTGAAGGGGCAGATTCAGTAGTTGGGCCAGTGTTTCTCGCATGGGCAGTTTGTAGGGGCCCAGCTTGGGCTTTTCCAGAAAAATAGTGACATCTACATTGCCCGGCCTGTAGCCACTGGCGGTGACCAGTGGCAACACTTTTGCCAAAAAGGCGCTGCTGTCCATGCCTTTGTACTGATCATCCGAGGGGGGGAAGTGATCGCCGATATCCCCCAGGGCACAAGCCCCGAGTAACGCATCAATGAGGGCATGCAGCACCACATCGCCATCAGAATGCGCCTCACAGCCCACGGGCGATTCAACCTGAATCCCGCCGATCATCAATTTCTGGCCCGGAACCAGCCGGTGTAAATCGTACCCCTGCCCAATCTTGTAGGGAAGCACCCAACCAGGCTCTGCCATGTTTAAGCCCGCAAGGGCAAGTGGCCCAGCACAAACTTTTCAATGGCCTCGGCCACCCCATCCTCGTGAATGGTGCGGGTGACAAAATTGGCCTTTTCTTTCACATAATCCGGGGCGTTGCCCATGGCCACCCCAATGCCGGCATGCTCAATCATGGAGAGATCATTCCCTTGATCGCCAATGGCCATAATCTCATGCGGGGCAATGCCCCACTCCTCGGCCAGCGCTTTTAAGGCGTTCCATTTGGAGGCGGAGACATCAATAATCTCGCAGAAATTGGTGCGAGAGCGACAGAAAGACAACCGCCCCGCAAAGTGGGTGCTGAGATGAGCCAGCAGAATATCCAGCCGCTCATCGTCAATAACCATAATCTTGGTGGGATCCTGAGTCATGCTGCCGAGCAAGTCTTCGGTAAAAATAGGCTCTACACCAGCGGCTTTTTGATAGTAACCGGCGTGATGATTGGTGGGATGCGTCCACAGCCGATCGTCCATGTACAAATTAATGTGATACCCATCGGCCACCAGCGTCCGCATCACTTCCTGGGCCAGGGGCAAGGCAATGGGGGCGTGAAAACGCAAGGCATGCCCGTCGGTTATTTCCCGAACCATGGCTCCCTGGTAGGTCACCAGTGGCTCCACCACCCCGATTTGCCGGGCAAAGGGCAAGGCCGAACTGAACATCCGTCCGGTGGCAATAACCACCCGCACCGAAGTGTCGGTAATCAGGTGCTTTAAAAGCCGCAACACGGACTCGCTGATTTTGAGTTGATCGTTGACGACGGTGCCGTCCAGATCCAGCGCCACTAATTTAATCATGGCCCTATCATACTATCCCGCTTGCTTAGAGACTAGCCCATTTTAACCATTATGGGTGTCGTAATCAGTGTCGACAGAGACGTAATCTTCATCATGCCAGCGTTTGGCGATTTTAAACAGTTCTTCCATGGCGGTTAACAGTTCTTTTCCCCGCTCAGTCAGGCCGTAGGTCACTTGCGGGGGTATGCTGGGCACGTGTTCCCGGTAAACGATATGCGACTCTTCCAGCAGGCGCAGCCGCTCGGTCAGCACTTTGGCCGATAAACCCGGAATGCTGCGCCGGAGGGCTCCAAAGCGTTGGGGGCCTTGAGAACAAAGCACCCACAAAATATAACAAGTCCACTGGCCCATAATCAGGCGGAGCAAAGAGTCCATGGGGCAACCCGATGGGCTGGGCGGCAGAATGGGTTTTAGCGATCGGTTGGGCATGCGGCTGTCACTCGACTTCAGAGTAGCTTGGATTGGGTGGAACGACGGAACTTTGCTTGAAGTAAATTCGGTTACTTTCAAGTACCTACTTTTCAGAAGTAACCGGCACGTTTATACTGCAATGCAGTTACTTATAGTTACCAGATTACTCTAAGTAATGAAATTTGAAAAGAGATCAACCAAAAACCGTGATCAACCAGTCAGGCTTGAAAGGATACCCACCTCATGAGTACGACAACCGTTTCTGAGCAGCTGAAAACCCTGGCCAAGGATCTGAGCAAAGATTATCCGCGTAGCCCCCGGGAAACGCTGGGTGGTTATGTCATTGCTGGCAGAATGCTGGACAAGTGCCGGGCCGTTCTGAATGGCACCAATGGCGAATATCACTTTAACTGCCCGCTGGATAGAATGTTTCTGGACTTTGCGGGCATTGACGCCGAAGCATTCAAAGCCTTTGTGGCCACCGGGGCTTCCGATGCCGAAGTGGGCGAATGGATTCGGCAGCATGCCAAACAGAAAGATCGGTTGGACGTGGTGAAATGGAACAACCAGCTCCGCTACAGCACCATCAAGGAACTGCCGGACAACCTGCAACTGTTTATGGAAGATTACATTGCTGAAGTGGTGCCCCCCGGCAAAGTGGTGTATCACTGGTTCGATGTCTACGACATTGAAGAAAAACGTCTGTAGAACCAGCGTTTTTTTAACGGAATCGGGGCGGGTTGTGCCGACAAACGCATTGCCTGCGTGTCTCCTGCATTTCAAGCGCATGCCCGCCCCCCCACACACACGGAATCTCCGGCTTATCCGGCGCGCGGAAACGATGTCAGAAATAGTTTGAATTATCATGTCATTCAATTGAAGGGAGAATTCATCATGGCTCAAATGCTGACCAACCATCTGGATCCACCGGCCTTACCCTTGTCATCGTCGCCCTTGAATATAGCCCCCTTGAAAAATTTCGCGGCAGAAAAGCTGCAACCGGAATGGCAGGACTGGAAGTGGCAGTTCCGCAACCGGGTAACCAGCCTCGAAGCGCTGAAGCAGTACATTCCGGTCACGCCTGAAGAGGAAAAAGCCTTTCAGGCCGCCGGTAAAAATTTGCCTTTTGCCATCACCCCCTACTATCTGGATTTAATCAACCCGCTCAACCCGCATGACGCCATTCGCAAGACCGTCATTCCCCGCATGGCCGAATTTACTACCACCGCTGCCGAAATGGTGGATCCCTGCGGGGAGGATGGTAGTATGGTGGCTCCCGGACTGGTACACCGTTACCCGGATCGGGTATTGTTTTTAGTCAACGAGACTTGCTCTGTTTATTGTCGCTACTGTACCCGCAGCCGCCTGGTGGGAAGCGGCAAACACGAAGTGGATTTTACGGCAGCTTACGAGTATTTACGCAATCACCCCGAAGTTCGGGACGTGCTGATTTCCGGCGGCGATCCACTGGTGATGAGCGATGACAAGCTGGAAGGTATTATTCAGAATTTACGAGCCATTCCCAGCATCGACATTGTGCGCATCGGCACTAAAATTCCGGTGGTTTTGCCCCAAAGAATTACCGATGAACTGGTAAATCGTCTCAAAAAATACCATCCCTTTTACATGAGCATCCATTTTTTACACCCGGATGAAATTACTCCAGAGGTGGAAGCGGCTTGCAATAAGCTGGCCGATGCGGGCATTCCCACCTTCAGCCAGACCGTGTTGCTGAAAGGGGTGAACGATGACCCAACCATCATGAAAACCCTGATGCAAAAACTGCTGAAGCTGCGGGTGCGCCCTTACTACATTTACCAGTGCGATCCGGTGCAGGGGACTTCACACTTTCGCACCAGCATTGCCAAAGGGCTGGAGATTATGGAGCACCTGCGGGGCCATACCACCGGCTACGCCATTCCCACTTACGTGGTGGATGCTCCCGGCGGTGGCGGCAAGATTCCGGTGTCGCCGGATTATATTGTGTCCCGGGAGCCCGGCAAAACCGTGCTGCGAAACTACAAAGGCGAGGTATACGAATACCTGGAAGAAGCGTAACTTACTCCTCACCAACCCTGGAATCCCTCTCCGACCTGGATCGGGGAGGGATTTTTGTAAATAAATCGTAATGTTTTCAATTCAAATTTGATTTAAGTGTTTTTATACAAGCATAAGGGATGACACACCATTAGCCACACGGATTCAGCGACCGGCTTACGCCGCCTGCTTAAGAACCATGGCGACATTAGGGGACATAGGTCAACAACAACAATAAGGGGGAATTCAGTATGCCAATGATGGTTGGGAACGCTTCCAAAGGCTTGAAAATGTTTAAAGACATGTTCAAAAAAGGAAAAGACGGCGTTATTAAGAGCAAAAAAACTGGTGAGCTACGGTTTAAACCCGGTTACGGAGAAGTCGCAGGTAAAGCAGGCGCTCAGAAATTGGGTGGTTTCACCAATACATTGCTAAGAAATCCAAAAACAACGCTGGCCATTGGCGCAGCCGCACTGGGCGGCGCTTATCTCTACAGCCAATCAGGTAACCCGGGCAATGCCGGTCAACAAACCTACGGCTACGCCTAGTTATCACTATTGCATCTTCAAAGCGGTCAGCTGAATCAGCTGGCCGCTTCTTGGGCTGTAGGCCCAGTCCGCCCCATTCCGGGTAACTTAGGGATCAAAGTCCACACAGGGCCCCGTGAGCCCTGTGGTTGAAACAAGGCGTAAAGATTTATTAAAAAAGCCATCCAGTTTCCTGGCACTCAGCCGATGGTATCCTATATAGATGGGCCACCCGGCCACCGCACAGTCTCAACGATAAAGCCGTCTCTCTGCGCGATACCCTTAGAAAATTCTACCTAAGTACCTGTTATTTGAGTGATTACAGAGAGTAGACCGGATGATGCTCCTCCCGTTCGGGCACCCTCAGCCAGCCCCCCATCCCCGCAAAAAACAAACCGCGGGGTCAGGCTTTACCCTGGCGGAATTGCTGATCAGCCTGCTCATTCTGGCGGAAATCGCCACCTTTGCCATCCCCAAAATCCTCAGTACCCAGCAGGACGCCCGCAAAAAAGCCATCTTCAAGGAAACCATCGCCACCTTGTTCGAACTCAACACAAAAGCAAGACTGGATCTCAGCTCGAACGTGGCCACACCCGCCTTACAACGCCAGTTTTTTCGAAACAACCTGAACTACGTGAAAGAGTGCGATACGGATCCCGCCGCACAAGGCTGTTTAGCCTCAGGGGCTCCATACTCCGATCCAGGCAACGTCTCTGCTTTTTTGTTGCCCAACGGGGCGGTTCTTACCAGCATCAACGGCGTTCCACTACCCAATCTGGAAACGATAGGGATCGACTGGAACGGGCCAGCCGGGCCCAACGTTTTTGGCGACGATATCCTGTCGGTGACTGTTTGCTACGGCCCCAACCCTTGTAATGCGGGGATTACTGCCATCCTGATGGGGCCGACTGGCCCGGGCGCAGTGGGCCCCAACCTCGATGCGAGCCTTGCCCTGTGGACAGAGATTTTTAATTAACCACCCAGCTTGCACCCATTTTTAAAGTTTTTTTATCACCAGCCGATGCTTTAACAAAACCCATTTTTTCCATTCCCCGGAGTCCCTCCCTGTGCGCTCCAAGCAGACAAGAAACCCAGAACACATAGCCGTTCGCCGAAACAGAAAGCCGGGCTTTACCCTAGCGGAATTGCTGATCAGCCTGCTCATTCTGGCCGAAATCGCCACCTTTGCCATCCCCAAAATCCTCAGTACCCAGCAGGACGCCCGCAAAAAAGCCATCTTCAAGGAAACCATCGCTACCTTATACGAACTCACCGCAAAAGCCAAGCTGGATACTGCCTCGAATGTGTCAACGCCAAGCTTGCAGCGTCAGTTTTTTCGCAACAACCTCAACTACGTAAAAGAGTGCGATACGGATCCCGCCGCACAAGGCTGTTTGGCCTCAGGGGCTCCATATTCCGATCCCGGAAATGTCTCTACTTTTGTGTTACCCAACGGAGCGGTTCTTACCAGCATTAATGGGGTTCCCCTACCCAATGGAGAGTCGATAGGGATTGACTGGAACGGGCCAACCGGGCCCAACGTTTTTGGCGACGATGTCATATCCATGACGGTTTGCTACGGCCCCAACCCTTGCAATAGTGGGCTTAATAACATTCTAATGGGGCCGACTGCCCCTGGTGCAGTAGGACCAAGCGGCAACACCGAAAGCGTTACCCTGTGGGCAGAGATTTTCGATTAAAGGGCTCTCAACCGGTCAAGGCTTCAGGCGGAGGCGGTCAAAATCCGGCAAATTCAAAGCGTTGATGGTTAAGCCCTGAAAGCGGGGCTTCAGCAGATAGGTTTTCTCGGTGGCGTAAACCGGAATAATGGCCGTATCCCGCTCCAGCAACAAGCGCTGGGCCTGATCATACAGCCGCTGCCGCTGGTCTGAACGCAAGGTGGTTACGGCCTGGTGAACCAGCGCGTCGTATTGACTGTTTTTCCAGCGGGTGTGGTTGTTGCCACTGTCCGATAAAAACACGTTCATGAAACTATCCGCGTCCGGGTAATCCACAAACCAGCCCAGCCGGAAGAGTTGCGGCGGCTCCTCATCCAGCTTGCTCAGCAGGACTTTCCATTCCATGTTTTCCAGCCGCACATCCACGTTCAGATTTTTTTTCCACAAATACTGGGCGATTTCCGCTTCTTTCTGGATGTCGTACAGAGTCTGGAAACTTAAATGCACCGTGGGAAAGCCCTTGCCATCAGGATAGCCCGCCTCAGCCAGCAATTGCCTGGCCTTTTGAGGGTTGTAACCCAGCCCAAGGTTGGGATTATAGCCCACCAGTCCCGGTGTAATCCAGGAGGTCATGGGCCGCTGCCCACTCTGCATCAGGCGGGGGTAATAACTGCGATCCAGGGCGTAGGCAAAGGCCTGTCGCACCTTGGGGTTATTGAACGGGGGCTTGGTCACGTTAAAACCAAAGTAATTGATGCGGTGCAACACAGTGGTTTTACAATCGGGATTTTTGCGCAAACGGCGCACATCGAAGGAAGGAATGCTGGTGGTGGTTTCAATAAAGTCCAGCTCGTTGTTTTCGTACATCACCACGCTGGTATTGGCGTCGTTAATCATGTACATGTCAATGCCCGCTACCTGCGGGCGCTTATGGGGCGCCGACTCATAAAAATGCGGGTTGGGCACCAGCCGGATCTTTTCCTCGTGCGTCCAGTCAGCCATGCGGTAGGCCCCGTTGCTCAGGAAGTGCTTAGCCTCGGTAAAGCGTTCCCCGAAGCGAGTCACCAAATCCCGGCGCAGGGGCAACATGACCGGGGCTGCCGCCAAGTCCAGAAAAAATGGGGTGGGGCGCTCCAAATCCACCCTCAGGGTATGGGCATCCGGGGCATGCACCCCCACTCGGGCAAAATCCTTGATTTTGCCCTCGTAATAGGCTTTTCCGTTTTTCAACTCGTACAGGAAAAACACATAGGGCGCCCCGGTGGCCGGGGTCAAGGCCCGCTGCCAGGCAAACCGAAAATCATCGGCAGTGACGGGCTTGCCGTCACTCCAGCGGGCGTTGTTTCGTAAATGAAACGTGTAGTGTAAGCCATCCGGGCTAACCTCCCAGGACTGGGCCATGGCGGGCTGCGGTTTCATGTGGACATCCAGCTGGGTCAGCCCTTTCATCAGGGGCAGCAGGACGGTAAAGGAGGTCAGGTCATCGGTTTTGGCCGGGTCTAAATCCGGCGGCTCGGTGCCCAGATTCATGCGGAAGATGGATGGCGAAGGGCGGTTGGGCTGGTTAGGCTGATGCACGCCCGACCCACAACCGACCAGGGTAACCAGCACGAGAAGGGCGACCCAAAATCGCCCGTATGCATACCATTTATGGCCTAAAGGAGTCACTGCCGTCCTCACGTAAACGCCGGTTTAAAAAGTCAACCAATTGGGGTCTGTGCTTGTACCCCTATCATACCTTATGATGGTTACAGGCGGTTCTATCGCGCTGCTTGTTTCAGGCAAGCCTTACCGAGTCGGTGCCACATTAAACCGCTTTATCGCCTGACAGGCCGGGCTCAAGGAACCAGCACCCTTTACAAGAAACCCTGTCCACCCCTTTTCCTTGTAAATGCTATGTAAACCATTTTGGGAGGCGAAAATTGGGCTTACAGATTCGCTACGACAAGTACTCCCTGATCATTGACGGCCAGCGTACCTTCATACGCAGTGGGGCCATGCATTACTTTCGCCTGCCCAGTCAGGAACTTTGGCGCGATCGACTGTTCAAACTGAAAGCGGCCGGGTATAACACCGTGGATCTTTACTTCTGCTGGAATTATCACAGCCCGGCCCAAGGGGTTTACGATTTCACCGGCATTCGGGATGTGCAGGAACTACTTAAAATCACGCAGGAACTGGGCCTGTTTGTCATCGCCCGGCCCGGCCCTTATATCAACGCGGAATACTCCGGCGGGGGCTTCCCCGGCTGGCTACTGGCCAAGCGGCACTTGCCTCTTCGCAACCGGCGGGAAGGGGCTTTTGAGTGGTCGGATGAATATATGACCTACGTCACGGAATGGTGGCGGCAAATCATTCCGTTTATCAACGCGGCTCCCAATGTCATCCTGATGCAAATTGAGAACGAGTACGCCACCCTGGAAGTGGAGCCCGATTACATGCGGGTTTTATACGATCTCAGCCGTCAACTGGGCGTTACGGTGCCTCTGTTTCACAACGATTTGTATGTGGCTGGCTTGTATGAAGACATTGTGGATATTTATGCCTTTGATAATTACTCGGTGACCCAGTTTGAAACCGACTGGCGTGAAATGCCGGAGGTGTTTCAGGTGCTGGATCACGTGGAGGACAATCTTCGGCCCTTCTGCCAGAATCGTCCCCTGATGGCCGCCGAGCTTCAGGCTGGCTGGTTTGGCACCTGGAAAGGCTACAAGTATCAGGAAATCACGGAAACGCTGGGCCGAGAGCATATTGCCATCTCCACCAAAAGCCTGTTGGGACAAGGCTTAACCATTTTCAACCACTACAAGGCCATTGGCGGTACCAACTGGGACTATACCGGCAGCATTGAAACCTATACCTCCTACGATTTCGGGGCCCCCATTTCGGAGACGGGCCTGAACACGGAGCGGTTGTTTGAAAGTAAGGCCCTGAACTATTTTCTGGAGAGTTTTGATCTGACGGCCACCGAGCGGGAGGCGGATTTTCCGCTCTCCCTGTCGCATCGGGATTGCTTTTACGCCTGTCGCTCCGTGGTCGGAGACCCGCAAGCCCGCTGGTTGTTTCTGCGCAACCTGACCTACGAGCCCGCTACCCTGACGGTGGGAGAAACACACCCTGTCACCGTCAATGCCTTTGAAGCCCAGATTTTGCCTTATCAGATTCCCCTGCGCTGCGGGTATCGGCTGGCCCTGAGTACGGTGGAGCCCCTCTACCAAAACGAATCGCTCCTGATCCTCAAGGGGGATCGCCCGGCCACGGTGACACTCAGTCAAAATGGCCACACAAAGGCCCCCACCATCGATGGAAACACCCTGCCAAACGGCGTGGAACTCCTGAGCCAGGACTCGGAAAGCGTTACCCTGTACTGCCGGGAAATGCGGGAGCAGGAGGCCTGTCAACTCCAGGTTGGCGCATTGACCCTGATGTTTCTAAGCAAGGATCTTGTGGACACCTTCTGGGTGGAGCCGGACGGTCATCTGGTATTGGGCCCGGAGGCCAGACTGCCGGATCGCCAATATGGTTTGCTACTCGGGAAAACCCGGTTCTGGAGTACCGATCCTGCCGCCCGGGCCCTACAGGCCCATATGCTTCAGGCGGCTCCTCCGGTAGAAATCCCCACTTTGCGGGATTGGCAAATTTTCAATGAGGCCCCGGAGCTGACCGAATTTGCGCAACTCAAGCCGGGTTTTGTTCCTGTCAGCCCGCAAGGGCTGGACTTTGACGCCAACGGCATTTATGAAGGCTCCGCCTGGTACTGGGTTGCGTTGGGTAGCCAGTGCCCCAAGACCCTGACCCTGGATGCCCGCCATATTTGGGCGGTTTATTTAAACGGGCAACGCATTGGGCATGGCCATCAGTTGGTGGTTATTCACGGCATGGGGCCTGTAGAACCGGTGGAAATTCCCGTCCCGGCGTCCCTCTGGCGGCCCAATCAGGACAACGAGCTGCTGATTTTTGTCAACGGCTTGGGGCATCCCAAAGGGTTTCACGATGACGCCCAACTGCCGCAGGGGTTGCTCAGCCTGTCGGTGGATGGAACGCTACAGCAGGCGGCCTGCCATATTCGGAAAGAGACCTTCAGCCGCAATGCGGCATCCGAAGGCGGACAAGCCCTCACCTCCTTAGAAACCTTCCATGACAGCCCTATGGTCTTGATGCGGACTCACTTTTCCCTTCCTGTCAATGAAACTTGTGAGACCGTATGGGGATTAAAGCTACAAGATGTCGATTTCGAGCGCATCAATATTTATCTGAACGGGGTTCTGATTGGTCGCCATTGGCGCGATTGTCGTCGGCAAGAAGTGTTTTATCTGCCCGGTGGCATTTTAAAGCAAGGCCCTGTTAAGCGGAATTTGCTGGAGTTGGTCTTAATTAATTTCGATCCGCCTATCGATAAGAACCGCCTGTCGATACAGCCCCATCAAGTGGCCCTGTATCCTTACGCCACCTTGCAGAAATCTTTACACCGAGCAGATTGACCACTAAACTAGAGATATGACTGTAATCCCTAATTTTATTTTAAAACGCATGTACAAAAGCGGGAGCTTTCGTCGCTTACCGGAAGGTGTCGGGTTTGACATCATCAATAATCTGGGGCCCGGACAAATCTCGCTGATCCAATGCATCAAGCTCAACGGGCAGATTTATTCGGCTGAGCAGCTCCTGTTGATTATCAATGGAGAAGCCGTACCCGCCAGTTCCATTCAGGAAGACAATCCGGCCACATTTTTTCTGAATCAGGTCATTACCTGTGTGATTCAGGACACCGGACTGGCTGCCGGACGGTATGACCTGACTCTGGAACTCGTGAGCCGGGAGGCTGGCAAGGTCAGCTTGTCGGTCAGCGATACTTTGGCGAACGTCTAGGGACAGAGTCGCAGGGATAGCTGAATAGGGTTTCCCGGGGTTGGTTTGTCTTTGGGTAAAGCGGCGCCAGTTTGGTTGGGCTGCTGGACATCTTGCATGTCAAACAACCGGTTCACAGTGACTTCTGAGGCCTCGATGCCCGGGAGCGATGGTAGCGGAAAGGGTTCGCCCTTAAAATCGTTAAAAAAACCTAAAAATACATTGGATTGGGCTATACATTCTGAAAAATAGAGAGCAAAACCGCTTGACTCCGAGATACCATTTCAGTATCTTATATGAACTCGCTTCTACACGCCCCCATCGTCTAGAGGCCTAGGACACCTCCCTTTCACGGAGGCGACGGGGATTCGAATTCCCCTGGGGGTACCATTATATCTTGATTAATAAGCAATCCCAGAGCGCCTTTTGAGCCCTCCGGGATTTTTCATTTTTGGGCGAAAAGTAATTTTGCAGTAATTTTTGCAGTAGTTGAACAAAGCCCACAGTAAAGCGCAGTAAAACAGCAGTAATTTTCGCCCCTTCAACAAAAAACCGCCCGAAGGCGGCTTGATGTCTGAAACATATAATATGCACATCATTTAAGCAGAGCCTCTTAAAACGGCTTGCTGGATGGTGGCTTCCAATAGATCCGCCGTTGCCTTGCGGGTCTCATCTGTTACATGGGAATAGCGCAGGTACATTTCATGGGTTTTGTGCCGCATATACTCCATGACCTGCTTGGCGGGCTTGCCTTCGTTGGTGAGAATTGTACCCACGGTGTGCCGCATCACGTGCGGGGTAATCTCCTCAGAAAGCCCTGCGTTCTTGCAGGCGGTCCTGAATGCGTCATCAATACTGGTTCGATAACCCACTTTGGTGCCAAATTTTGATTGAAACAGCCACTCTTGCCCGTCGTAACAGTGGTTTTTGAGGTACCAACGCAAATACTCCGCCAGGCCACTGGGGATTTGCTGAAATTCTGCACCGGTCTTGGCTTTCCAGATAAAGATACGCCGCTCTGCCAAGTGAAGATGTTCTATACGGGTCGAGAGAATCTCCATATGACGCATGCCGGTTGATAAGCCCATGCGGCAGAACAAATAAAGCTGAGGGTCCAGCAAGCTGGCCGCTTTTAATAGATTGGCGCATTCTGTGGGGTTCAAGGCAACCAAACGATTGCTCTCCCCTTTCATTAGGCCAATCTTCCGGGGCTTGGTATTGATCCAGCCCCAGTCCAGGCCACAGTTCATCATATGGCTCAATGTAGCAAGTTCCCGGTTAATGGTGCCAATGGCAGCCCCAGTGGCCTTGCGGGTCGCTTTGAAACGGCCAATTTCCATTTCGTTGATGTTGGCCAGGGGCATTGACCCAAAGAAGGGCTTGAGGTGGTTCCGAAGATGCTGTTCCTTTTTGGCGATATTCTTTCCATCCGAGCTTCGGAGACGTGCCAGGTATTCATCCGCCGCTTCCGAAAAGCCAATTGCCAGTTTCCGACCCTTGGGTAGCGATAACCGTTGCTCTCTGGCATGGGTTCGGGCTTGAGCAATGAACTCCTCGGCCTGGGTTCGGGTGACCCCTTCCGATTCTTTCCCAATGGAACGCTGAATTCGTTGCCCATCTACCATGATGTTGACGGCAAAACGTCCATCGCCTTTCAGGCGGGTGTATTTGATGCCGTGTTCAAAGATAAAATCCCCTTCTTGCAGCGCAAACATATTCGCGCGGGTAAGCCGCTCGTATTTAGGCATATTCAATTGTCCTCTTGAAATAATAAGCAACTCTAATTTACGTGATCAATCTGACCGGTCAACCAACGGTCCAGCTCTCTTTGAAAATAAAAGACCTTTCCTCCGGCTTTCAGGTACTTGGGACCATGCCCTTTTACTTTCCAATTGCGTAGGGTCTGCTCGGAAAAGCCCAGGTACATCGCGGCCGATTTGGTATCCATACGGCCATCCGGGAGAACGAGATAGTTGTTCATGGTTGGTTTCTCCTGTTTATATATACATTCGCCGTCCCCCAATTGAGGTTTCACAAGCAGCTAGCTTGAGGGCTTGCCAATGGGTGCCGGTCTCCCTCCCTGGTGTTCAAACGGGTGAAACGATTCAAGGGCGGTGACGCCAGGAGCCGGGCGCAGCCTTTACCCTTGAATCGTTGAGGGCAGCGCCCTTTCCATAGCCATCTTTTAAGATGACTCGTTCATTCAACCAGGATAAAAAACAAGACCCTGATTGGCTTTCAAGACGATGTAATGATGCTAACCCTCTGTGCAAAGGCTTTTTCACCAGCGAATGTTTGCCGCTCATCCAACATTCTCCACCAACTGATCTATTGACCTATCGAAAGAAAGTTCGATATAGTTCAGTTAGGTTCATCCGTGATGTAAGGAGCATTGCCATGCTTTTAGGTCCATTCAATGAAACGCACCAGCCTGCCCAAGTGCCAGTTTTTACGCAAGCCATCCCCGCTGGCTTCCCGTCTCCTGCGGATGATTTCCTGGAAGGCACGTTAGACTTTAATGAACTCTTAATCAAAAAACCGGCAGCCACCTACTGCTTAAGAGTGTCCGGGCATTCTATGGTGGGCGCGGGCATTCACGATGGGGACTATGTGATCGTGGATCGCTCCCAAAAACCCGAGCACGATCGGGTGGTGGTAGCCTCCATAAACGGAGATTTCACCTTGAAGCGGCTGATTTTAAAGGGAGGTCAATTCTTTCTGGCTTCGGAAAACCAGGGCTTCCCACTCATTCCCATCCAAAATGACCAAGAATTACAAATATTCGGCTGTGCCACCTATGTCATTCACCCACTCTAGCCGTATTTTCGCTCTGGTCGATGCCAACAACTTTTACGCTTCTTGTGAGCGGGTGTTCCGGCCTGCCCTGGTCGGGAAGCCGATCGTGGTGTTGTCCAATAATGATGGCTGTATCATCGCCCGCTCCAACGAGACCAAAGCCCTAGGCATCCGCATGGGAGAACCCTTTTACAAGGCCAAACCGCTCATTCAAGCCCATGGCGTTCACGTCTTTTCCGCCAATTTTGCCTTGTACGGGGATCTTTCCGCGCGAGTGATGAGCAGCCTGTCGGAATTTGCACCAGAGATGGAGATTTACTCCATTGACGAAGCCTTTCTGGATTTGAGCGGGATGCAGCGTCATCATCTCAATGCCTACGGTCGTCAGATGAAACAATTGGTGGAGCAATGGACAGGTATTCCCATTTCAGTGGGCATCGCGGAAACCAAGACGTTGGCCCAAATGGCCAATTACCTGGCCAAAAAATCAAAAAAGGCAAATGGGGTGCTGGATCTCACCCGGTCGCCCCATCGCACCAGAGCCCTGCAACAAGTGCCTGTCGGTGAAGTGTGGGGCGTGGGGCGCAAGTTCGCTGAAAAACTCCAGCGACATGGTATCCAAACCGCATTTGATTTAGCACAGGGGAATGATGCCTGGCTGTTTCAGCACTTTCCTGCTCCCTTGTTGCGCACGGTACAAGAATTGCGAGGGGTCGCCTGTTTATCGCTGGAGCAAGCCCCCATTCCCAAAAGCATTGCGTGCAGTCGCTCCTTTGCTCAACCCGAAGAAGATCTGGGGAAGCTGAGAGAATCCGTTGCGGCGTATACAGCGCACGCCGCCGAACGCTTGCGAAAGGCGAAGATGGCTTGTCAGCGGTTGTTGGTATTCATTCATACCAATCGCTTTCGGCAAAATGTGTCGCAACATTTTGACAGTACCAGTATCGGTTTGCCCACGGCTAGCGAGGATACGGCTGAATTAATCCAAGTGGCCCACCGAGCGCTGGCACAGATTTACAAAGAAGGGTATGCCTATCATAAGGCAGGCGTGGTCTTGCTGGATCTGGTTCCGGCCAATGAAGTTCAGCAAAATTTATGGGATACCGTAAATCGAAGTCAGCGTTCCACTTTGATGCAGGCCTTGGATCAAATTAATCGGGACTTTGGAAGCGGTGCGATTCGATATGCCGCCGAAGGGCTTTGCCCCCGTTGGCGCATGAAGCAAGAGCATCGTTCCCCGCGTTACACCACCTGCTGGTCTGAGTTGGCACAGGTAAACGCTTAAGCAGTGCTAGAGGCACACTCTAGGCCAAGGAGTTCGGCGTTAGGGATAGCTGTCTATTGGCCTGAGTAGATAGGGGCTGACTCCTAAATCATCGACTAGAACGAAAAGGGCTCTGCCCTCGACGAGTCAAGGGTAAAGGCTCCGCCCGACTCCTGCGTCGTCGCCCTTGCCTCCTCTCACCCGATATTACGCCAGGAGGGGAGGTCGGCCTTGAGCGCAGACCCTGTTAATCTAAGCAAGGAGAATCCCATGATGACTTTAGAGAACAGCTCCCAGGCAATCCCCGAACTGAATGACAAGTTTCGGAAAACTTTTATCGGCGGTCAAGTGTTAGTCACGGCAGGCGTGCAAGCCCTTTCAGCAGAACAGCAGCAAGCCATTTTCCAAGCGGTGCAAGGCTTTGATGTGTTTACAGAAGACAATGATCCATATGGTGAACATGACTTTGGGGCGTTTTCCATTGCTGGACAGCGTTTCAATTGGAAAATCGACTACTATGACCCATCCATGCAATGGCGAAGCGAGGATCCAGCGGATCCACAACAAACCAGGCGGGTATTGACCATTCTGCTAGCAGAGGAATATTGAGTTACGAAAAGCCGCCAGTCAGGAGACTGGCGGCTTTTTTATGCGGTAAGTTGCTAACTCAAAGGGAGTTTTATATCCAGTACCAATATTTTGATATTTAGTTGGCCGCGTTTGTCATAGGCCCGTACTTCGTACAGATTCCAGAACTGACGGGACGGGCATCGATGAGCCGTTGGCCATCACATTACCCCAAGGTTTAAGTGGCCCTGGTAATACTTGACGTTCAGTAGGTTCATAGAATACCCCTCTGTTGTCTATCTACCCTTTGTTATAAATAACGACTTGGGGGCTTTACAGATGAGATTTTTGTTTCCAAACAGGGTCGTTTCTGGTATTTGTAAAGATGCATCACTGTGATGCACAAGGCCATCACACGAGAGGCGGGAGCCAAAATTAATGAAATCTTCCACGGACAAGATGACAAGAATCACTATCAGTGTTGATCCTGATGATTATCATGCTTTTGAAGACCTTGCTCAGAAAGAAGATCGCTCTGCCGCTTGGATGATTCGTAAGGCTATGCGGGAATTTTTAGATGCTCACGGTGACAAGAAGATAGCAGGGACTCAGTCATGAAACTACTGGATAACGAGATTCGAGACATTATTAAACATTTGGAAGCTGGTAAACCCCTGCCAGACAAATACCGATTCTTACTGTTCGAGGATAAACGAGAAGTTGAGCTCGTTTGGAATGGGAAGACTTCTGATATCTGCAACGTAGTGCTGCCGTTTCAGGTGATTGAACAGGTGGATGAACCCCGCAGCGAAAAAGATATGGCGCTTCAGGGAAATCTCTTTAATCAGCAAACCGGTCGTCAAATGAGTGGCTGGAGTAACAAGCTGATTTGGGGAGATAACAAGCTGATTCTTTCTTCTCTCAAGAGTGGACCTTTACGTGATGAGATAGAAGCTCAGGGGGGCATTAAACTCATCTATATTGACCCTCCTTTTGATGTGGGTGCTGATTTCAGTATGGACATTGAAATTGGTGGAGAAACACTCACCAAAAAGCCGAACGTGCTTGAAGAAATTGCCTACCGAGATACTTGGGGAAAAGGTGCTGATAGCTTTATCGCAATGATTTATGAAAGGTTAGTTTTAATGCGGGATTTACTTGCAGATGATGCCAGTATTTATCTCCATTGTGACTGGAGAGTGAGTGGTTATATAAGATTAGTTCTTGATGAGATTTTCGGAAAAGACAACTTTATCAACCATATTGTATGGAAACGACAAACATCAAGTGGTTTCAAAGGCAAAAACGCCATGGGAAAAAATCATGATGATATTTTTGCTTACAGTCGTTCAAAGGAGTTTATTTATAATACTCAACATATACCTTACTCTGAGCATTATGTATCTCAAAGATTTTGTCACTCAGATCCAGATGGTAGAAGGTTCAAAGATGCTTTCTTAGGAACTGCAACAACTGCTAAAACAATTGAAAGACTAAAAGAAGAAAATCGTATTTATTATACGAAAACGGGAGGTATGAGACTAAAAATATATTTAGATGAAGTCGAAGGTATTCCTTTAGACGATATTTGGACTGACATTAATTTTATTAATTCAATGTCTGATGAAAGACAGAATTATCCCACACAAAAACCCGAAACATTATTGGAAAGAATACTCAAGGCTTCTTCTAATGAGGGAGATCTTGTTGCTGACTTCTTCTGTGGTTCTGGAACAACGTGCGCTGTTGCTGAAAAACTGGGCAGGAAATGGATTGGAACCGACCTTGGTAAATTTTCCATTCATACTACTCGAAAACGTTTAATTACTGTTCAACGGGAGTTAAAAGCAGTTAACAAGTCTTGGCGGGCTTTTGAAATTCTGAACTTAGGTAAGTACGAACGTCAGCACTACATTGGTTTGAACCCCAATTTGCGAGAGCAAGAGAAGCAGGCCCAGCTTGCCGCTAGGGAACAAGATTTTATCAATCTCATTCTTGATGCCTACAAGGCCGAGGCTGTCACGCAGTTTAATACCTTCCAAGGGAAAAAGGCGGGTCGGCTAGTTACCGTTGGGCCAGTGAATATGCCGGTGTCTCGCTTGTTTGTTGAAGAATTGCTTCTGGAATGTCGCCAAAAACACATTACCAAGGTGGACGTGCTGGGCTTTGAGTTTGAGATGGGTTTGTTCCCCAACATTCAAAATGAGGCCCGTGCCAAAGGAATTGACCTCGCGTTGAAATACATTCCTCGGGATGTTTTTGATAAGCGAGCCATTGAAAAGAACCAAGTGGTTTTCCACGACGTTTCGTTTATCGAGGTAAAACCGCACGTCAAAAAAGGCTCTGTTGCGGTTGAGTTAATCGATTTCTCGGTATTCTATTCACAAGATGCCAGCGGCGCGGACGAGGCGGTGGCTCCAGGCAAAAGCAAGGTAATTGTGGATAAAGGTCAAGTTGTCAAAATCTCAAAAGACAAAGATGGCATTGTTACCCGTGAAGTATTAACCAAAACCTGGACAGACTGGATTGATTACTGGTCCGTTGATTTTGACTTTGAATCCAAGAAGGAAATTGTCACCATTTTCAATGAAGCGACAAGCGAAAATGAAGAGGTCTGGACGGGCGATTATGTGTTTGAAAACGAATGGCAGTCCTTCCGAACTAAGAAAGATCGCAGTCTCGAATTAAAGACGATTGCCAAAGAGTGTATGCCGGGTCGCCGAAAAATTGCTGTCAAGGTGGTGGATATTTTCGGCAATGACACCATGAACGTGATTGAGGTGACCGTCTAATGGCTTTACATCCCGACTTTCCTAAAAGCCCCCATGAAACCCTTGAGCCTGAAATTCGTTGGTTTCCAGCAGATGAAGCCTTACGCGAAACCAGTTATGAAAAGTTACTCCCGCCGCTTGTTCACGAGCTGCGAAAACGGGTAAAAGAATGGCGTGATACGGATTACGAAGGCGCAACCGAAACCAGTAAAGCCCTGCTCAATTGGTGGTTCAAAACACCGCATCTCATCCCCAAAGCTGACGGGAATATGCTGACGTTTCAATATTATTTTGCCCAAAGAGAAGCTATTGAAACCTGCGTTTATCTTTACGATGTTATTAAGGTTAAAGACAAATACGACTTGCTTCGATTTGATTCGTCAGAAGCCGTTTCAGCCGGGATGTTTGATGAAACGTGGCGACGGTTTGTTGTCAAAATGGCAACCGGTGCTGGTAAAACTAAAGTGATGAGCCTGATGCTCACTTGGAGTTACTTTCACAAGCTATATGAGCCAGAATCAGACTTGGCTCGAAACTTCTTGGTTATTGCGCCGAACATCATTGTTTTGGATCGGATTCGCACTGACTTTGACGGGCTCCGTATTTTCTTTAATGACCCCGTATTACCTGATAATGGCTATGAAGGCCAAAATTGGCGAGATGATTTTCAACTGACCCTCCACATCCAGGATGAAGTTCGGGTTACTCGAAAAACTGGCAATATCTTCCTCACGAACATTCACCGTGTTTACTCCGGCAATGATGTTATGCCTTCTGCCGATGATGAGGACACCATGGATTACTTCCTGGGCAAACGTCCTACGGGTGAAACCAACGACTCTAAAGTGGACTTAGGGGATATTGTTCGGGATATTGACGAGCTGGTTATTCTGAATGACGAGGCGCACCATATCCACGATAGCCGATTGGCTTGGTTCAAATCCATTGAAGATATTCACCACCGCTTGTTGCACAAAGACAAGTTCTTATCCCTGCAAATGGATGTGACCGCAACACCCAAGCACAATAACGGCGCTATTTTTGTTCAAACCGTCTCGGACTATCCATTGGTAGAGGCTATCTATCAGAACGTTGTAAAGCACCCGATTCTACCGGATTCCGCTAGCCGGGCCAAGCTCCACGAGCGTCAAAGCTCGCGTTACACCGAGAAATATGCCGACTATTTGAACTTGGGCATGGAAGAGTGGCGTAAAGCTTATACCGAGCATGAGAAGCTTGGAAAGAAAGCCATTCTCTTTGTGATGACTGATGATACCAAAAACTGTGATGACGTGGCGACCTATTTGGAGGAGACCTTCCCAGAGCTAAAGGGTGCCGTATTGGTCATCCACACTAAAAATAATGGGGAAATCAGTGAGTCTTCAACAGGAAAGAACAAGGAAGAGCTGGAAAAGCTCAGAGAGCAATCTAACCAAATCGATAGCTGGGAAAGCCCCTATAAGGCGATTGTCTCGGTCTTGATGCTAAAAGAGGGGTGGGACGTTAAAAACGTGACTACCATTGTGGGCTTGAGGGCGTACTCATCCAAAAGCAATATTCTCCCTGAGCAAACCCTGGGCCGAGGTCTTAGAAAAATGTATCCCGGCAATAACGTTGAAGAATACGTTAGCGTTGTTGGTACTGATGCCTTTATGGACTTTGTTGAGTCCATCCAATCGGAAGGCGTTGAGCTGGAGCGTAAAGCGATGGGTGAAGGAACTCGACCCAAAACGCCCCTCATTGTTGAAGTAGACAACGAAAACACTTCCAAAGACGTTGATAACCTTGATATTGAAATTCCCGTATTGAGCCCCAGAATCTACCGGGAATATAAAAATCTGGCGGACCTTGATGTCTCTGGCTTTGGCACTCGGAAGTTAGAGTACCGCTCCTTCTCAGAAGCCGAACAGCGGGAAATCGTTTTCAAAGACATCACCACCGGCGAGGTTTCTCATACTACCTTCTTGGATAGCGTTGCTATTACTGACTATCGTTCTGTTGTAGGGTATTTTACTCAAATCATCATGAAGGACTTACGCCTTGTGAGTGGCTACGATGTGCTTTATGGGAAGGTGAAAGCCTTTATCCGGGATTATCTGTTTGCCACCAGCGTGGACCTAGATAGTCTGAATACTCTGCGGAATCTTTCAGAGGTTGCAGCAACCCGAACCATCATTGAATCCTTTAAAAAGCAGATTAACGCCTTAACAGTTCAAGACAAGGGTGATGCTGAAATCCGGGATTACATCAAGCTCAGGAAGACTCGCCCATTTGTGGTTAAAGAACAAGGCTATCTGATTCCTAAGAAGAGTATCTTCAACAAGATTATTGGTGATAGTCACCTGGAATTGCAGTTTGCCTCTTTCCTGGACAGTTGTGACGATATCATCTCCTATGCCAAAAACTACATGGCGGTTCACTTCACCATTGACTACGTGAATGCCGATGGCAATATCTCAAACTATTACCCTGACTTTATTGTGAAGAAGTCCGCATCTGAAGTTTTTATTATTGAGACCAAGGGCCTTGAAGATCTCGATGTTCCGCTCAAAATGGAACGGCTCAAGCAGTGGTGCAAAGACATCAATGCTGCCCAGTCAAAGGTTACCTACGATTTTGTGTTTGTGGACGAAGAGGGTTTCCACAAATATAGCCCCAAGTCTTTTTCCAGCTTGGTCAATGCCTTCCAGCAATACAAAGAAGCAGGGGTGTCATAAACTGTGTCACCATCTCCGCACGATTTTAAGCATTTAGCCCTTCCTTTTAAGCTTAAAGGTAGAGCAAGGCTTTATGGTCATAGCAACACAAGTAATCAAACCGATTTAAATAAGCAGAATAGAGATCAACACAGTACGGACCTAAGGGGAAGTGCGAGGAATTTAACAGATCAATGAAAAAATAAACGTCAAGCTCGAATCCAGAATAACTTACCTGAAATACCTTCTGGCATTCCTTTTGTTCTTGAAATTGATCCAGAATCAGACAATTTGGAATTTCTTTTGACAACATTTAATCTTGAAGTTATCAGTGAGCAAGAAGATGGATTTGTTATTGTTACCTCTGAGGATTTTGATTTAGCAACCTTTTTTGAAAAACTCGAACGATTTGCACAAGGGCAGCATGGTGGTGGAAATGTAGCAAAAATATATTCAATCCACGACGATGAAACATCCCGTCTTCAGAGAATTCTTTCGGAAGAACTCTACGAAAAATGGCCACAAATAACTGATGAACAAACATATATTGTTGAGGTTGGCATTGAATGTTTGGGGACCAATAAACTGACCGAGCCGCCCGAACATAACGAAGATGAAAGTGACGCACATTATCAACAACGTCTAGCAAACTGGAGAGACCGTGCTGATAAAGTTTATCAGGCATGGGATGATTTGAAAATCCAACGAGAAACAGCCATACAAACCTTTGTAGAAGGATATAATGGACAAATCCGAAATACTATTGACGGGGCGACTACTACAAGTTCCGAACTTCCAGATAGTTTTACCACTAGAATCTGCATCTCAGGAAAGGGTTTGCGAGATCTTGCTTTTAACTTTCCATATGTGTTTGAGATTGTTGAACCTGATGATGTGAAATATCCTTCTATATACGGTAGTATTCCTGAGCCGGAGCAATTACCTGTAGATATAATACCTCCTGATCAAAATGCCCCAAAAGTATGTGTTATTGATAGTGGGATTCAGGAGGGGCATCGATATTTATCTCCGGCAATTGATTCAGCGAATTCGTATTGCTATCTTCCCAATCAGCATGCAGATGTAGCTGATTATGTAGATAATGGAGGGCATGGCACCAGAGTGGCTGGTGCAGTATTGTACCCTAGAGAGATACCAAGAGATGGTATTTATCGGCTTTCCTGCTGGATTCAGAACGCACGGGTTCTGAATAATGAAAATAAATTGCCCGAAGAGCTTTTTCCACCGGCTTTATTACAAATGATAATTAACCGTTATCATAATTTGGGAACAAAAATCTTTAATCACTCAATTGCTGGAATTTTACCTTGCCGTCGGAAACATATGTCAGCTTGGGCCGCTGAAATTGATAAGATGTCTTTTGAAAAAGACATTCTTATTATCCAGGCAGCAGGAAATATTTATACAGACTCAGCAAATCCTTTTCGCTTGGGTGTTCAGCAACACTTGGCTTCCGGTAGAAATTACCCTGATTATTTATTGGAAGACTCTTGCAGAATACCAAACCCTGCACAAAGTTTAAATGCATTGACTGTTGGAGCCATCACTGAAAGCGGGATTCGCAATCATATTCTCGAATCCTTGGGAGATAGCGACTGGCCTTCTGCTATTACTTCAACTGGACCAGGAATTTGGGATGTCATTAAGCCTGATGTTGTTGAGTATGGTGGGACTTATGCAATAGACACAGGGAATCCTCCTAATATCATTCCTGTAGAAGAATTGTGTCCTGAATTGATAAGGGCGAATACAGGACCAGCTTTTGCACGAGATGCCGTTGGGACTTCATTTGCGGCTCCTAAAGTCTCCCATGTTGCGTCTGCCATTCAAAGCGTCCTACCTAATGAACCAGCATTGTTATACCGTGCCTTAATTGCTCAATCAGCTCGATGGCCTGATTGGGCAGAGCAAATACCCGATAGACTACAAGTGTTACGGTATATTGGTTATGGCCTACCGGACCTCGAACGTTCGACATCTAATAATGATTATCGAGTAACTCTTATCACAAATGGAATACTGGAAATTTCTGCAAGAGAGGCCCATATTTTTGAGGTAACCATTCCTGAGTCTTTACGCGATGTAGGAGAAGACTATGATATTTTGGTTGAGATAACACTCTCATACGCTGCAATGCCGAGAAGAACAAGAAGGAATCGAAGAGGCTACTTATCAACTTGGCTTGATTGGCATACCAGTCATATTGGAGAGCCAGCAGAGGGTTTTGCTAACCGAATAATCAATGATGGTCAAAGAGCACAAGATAATTTTGATGATCGTTTTCCTTGGTTTATTGGGAATCGCTCTAATTCTGGTAGAGGAGGCGTTCGAGGTTTAAGTAGAAGTGCCGGAACCCTTCAAAAAGATTGGGCTAGAATCAAGTCAAGACAGTTGAGTTCGGGTTTTTGTATAGGTGTTGTTGGTCATCCAGGCTGGGATAAAGATCCAGACTCAAAAGCAAAATACTCTCTTGCGATCAGTTTTGAGTCTGTCAATAGCGATCTAGAACTGTACAGTCAAATCCAAATTGCTAATGAAATCGAGATTGAACAAGAGCAAGAAGTTGAAATCGAGATTTAAGATTTTCTTTTTGCTATGCTAATTGCTGATTCAAGATGAACTTGTTTTACTTCATCTTCCCCTGATAAAACGCTTGTCTTAGCAGCATTTTGCGCAATAGCAACAACGTTAGCTGCCGAATATTCAAATAGTTGCTCAATGATCTTGGGGTAGTTTATTTCTTTTGATGTTTTCATTGCAGAAAGTGTCATATCCAGGAGTTTTCTAATTTCTGCCTTTCCAGGTTTTGGCACTTCAAAGACATCATCAAAGCGTCTGAACAAAGCATCATCCAATGAATCTTCCAAATTTGTTGTAGCGACTAAAAGACCTGGAAGTTCATATTCTTCTAAAAGCTGTAATAAAGTATTTACTATTCGAGGAATTTCTCCCACATCATTTTTGGTGGTTCGAGAACGTGCTATAAAATCACACTCATCAAGTAATAGTAGACATGGCTTCTCATTAGCTGCATCAAAAATAGCCCGTAAGTTAGAGGCCGATTCACCAAAAAATGAAGATAAAATTGAATCAAAACGAACCTTTAAGACAGGAAGACCTGTATTCCAAGCCAATCGTTCGGCACCTAAGGTTTTTCCACAGCCAGGGGGACCATGAAGAATGATCTTCTTCTTCGGCTTTAACCCAAAGAGAGCTAAACGCTCCCTAGCGGCATATTCCTTTTCAATACGAACAAACCTTTCCTCAATCTCATGAGGAAGAACCATATGATGCCTTAATTTTTCAGATGGAATAACCGCGGCAAGAGGTTGATCATATCTTCTGCTAGTAGGCAATTCTTTCAGAGAGTTATTAGATACTTGTTTTGTATTTTTAGAATTAGCTTTTTGAAGAACTGTCTCCAGTTCTTTTGCAAGTTTCTCATGGCCTCTTAAACGCTCGTCCTCTATTATTTTTGTAGTTAGTTTTTTGAGGCTTTCGTCATTTTCATCTGCAATCGCATGGAAGAGGCGCTTAAGCAGTTCAGCTTTCATATAGTCACTTCCATCATGTAAACCATCCTTAACATTTTTTAATGTTATCACAAACGGTCATAAAGTGCCTCTATTATTTGATTTTCGCAGGAGAGCTCGGCGTAAAAAGAATTTGAACTCTCATATAAAATCATACTCATCCATTCTCAATATTTTAGCTACCCTTGCCCCTATAAGTGATTTGTTTCCCCATCGCAAGAATACCGACAAGATATAAATGTTTATAAATCATTAAAAAGTTTTAAGCTTAAGCGAAAAAAGCATGAAACAAGATTCCTAACATAAAAAAGCCAAATAACAGAGCGCAATAGGCAAGCAAATAAAAAAAATATTTTTTATGTTTTGATCCAGTATTCTGTTTTTGCTCTTCTGTATTATTCATCAAAACAATTTGGTCTGCAAATTGTTGCGTATTCTCCTCCAAGGTTTGACATAGCGCTTCTAAAGAACGATTGATCATTTCACTTCCCATGGCAGAGGCCTGGTTTAGTCTCTCTATGCCTTCAGATACAACCAGCTTGTTTTGCTCTTCCAGCAAAGCTTGAAACTTTTCTATGTAATGAGAAAGCAACAGGTCATTCAGGGTGACTGCCACAAAAACCGGATCATCCGGCTTTAAAGTAATCTGGTGTTTCTTCTGAATTTCTTGAATCAGCACTTGCGTTTCCATCATGGGCTTTATACCGCCACCGCATCCATTTGTTCAAACAGATTTCGCTTGACCATGGTCAGCCGCTGCTTGGCCATCAACTCAAAAATAGGGTTCTCTCTCACTTCAGCAAAGGTGGCCCGGTGGGCCAGCATCATTTCCACATCCTGGCCAAATGTCGAGGACGTTTGCCTGGGAATACGAATCAACCCACTGATACGCGCCTTGTGGCGTTGATACACCTTCATCTCTTCAAAAGTTTTGCCATCATCACTAACGATCGGGCCAAAGTATTCATTCAGCCAGACCATCAAACTGGCCTGCTGCGGTAAGTGTTCGGCCAGCTTGCCAAACCCGGTCAAAGTATCTCGCAACCCCTGAGAGCCGCTGATCAACGTGTGGATACAGACTTCTTTGTCATTCTCTAAGAGTAGGTTGATGACATCGTTTTCCAGTAAATAGTTGGAAAGAGGCAAAAAGGAGGCGGCTCCGTTATCAATCACAAAATGACTATCTTGCTCAATCAGCAGAGTCATCATCTGGTCAAACTTACGTGGATTCAGTTCATTGCCGTCCATCAGCTCCAGGCGTTGCACATTAAAGGCTTTATAGCCCGAAAACGTGGCATTCACCGGATCGGTATCAATACAAATGACATCCCGGTCATGCTCCTGGTGATACTGAGCCAACAAGGACGCTACAAAGGTTTTACCCACTCCCCCTTTGCCCTGTAATATGAAATGCACTCGTTTCATTTAGATATACTCCTCTCACTGGTGTTTGATTCAAAATAATTCGTCGTCTGTCAACGGCGTAGGATCGTTTAGCCCTTTCTTTGGTGTGACCGGCTGGGGTACATAGCTAAAAGATTTAGCCTCAGCACTTGTCATTGGGTCAACTTGGACAGTATGTTCTGTACTCGACTTCCGAACCCCACCACCCGTAATGTATTTGCCCACATATTTGGCAAACTGGCTGTAGGTAATGCCCAATTTGTCTTTTCGCTTGTCATAGATATGAATCAGCGTATAGCCCGATTCAATTTCCTGGTGTATTTCCTTTAAATAAGTTTTAAAGGCCACACGACCATAGCCGTATTGACCCTTAGGAGACTGCTCCATGGTGCCCTCAACGAATGAAAAAACTGGTGAAACCCGAAAGCATGCGAACGATAGCACGGCACGCGATCTTTTGACAAGATTCGCAAAGATTCAATAAGTTTCGCATTCTGCACAATGCGAAACAACGCGAAAGAGTGCGAAACAACGCGAAACTTCGCGAAAAAATGAAAAACTTCACGAATCTTGCATGAAAAATCAGTACATGACATGAATATCGCATTCTTTCGCATAGATTCGCTAAATAAAAAATGGCAGGACAGGTATTGTAGGCCTACAAGCAAAGCTTGCACACCTCCAATACAAAACGCTTATTCGGGGGAATCCCTCAACGCGAGTCCTGGTTGGCTACCGCCAAGTGATTCAAGTGGTTTAAATTTTAAGGGGAAAAACAATGGCCGATCGGGAGCGCCGAGACCGCCTACATCCCATTAAAGTCTATGTTTCTGCTCGCGAACGAGCGGAGATTGAACACCGGGCAAAAACTGTCAAGCTTGCCCCTAGTACCTTAATGCGCTCTCTGGCTTTGGGGTTTGAGCCCAAAAGTGCTTTTGACAAGGATGCCATAACGAGTCTTATCAAACTCCATGCGGATCAAGGCCGACTGGGTGGGCTCCTCAAGCTTTGGCTGACTGAGAAACGAGGAGAAGGAATAAACACCAGTAATGTGCGTTCGGTGCTCCAGCAAATCGAGTCGCTTCAACTGGAATTGGCTCATATTGTGATGACTGAGAAAAAACGCTTATGATTTCCAAGCGCATTGACCGGAAACTGAAAACCTCAGATTTTGACCGTCTGGGCCGGTATGTGCTGGAAGCCAAGAACGATGCTTCTAGCATACTTTGGACCCGAACCGCAGAATATGTGGTGGATTTAAAAGCGGAAACTGAAGGGGAGAAGGTGCTTTGGTATCGGCTTTCTAACTGTGAGGCCGAGATTCCGGCAATGGCCATTGCAGAAGTGCTGGTAACCCAGTCCCAAAATACGCGCTCTCAAGCGGATAAGACCTATCATTGCGTGATTTCCTTCCCGGAAGGTGAGCAGCCGACCCGAGCGCAATTGGAAGATATTGAAGACCAGATGTGCGACGCCTTGGGCTTTGGGGAGCATCAGCGGATTAGTGCGGTGCATCAGGATACTGATAATATTCATCTGCATTTGGCCATCAACAAAGTGCATCCAACGACGTTCAAGCTTCACGAGCCTTATCGGGATTACTATATCCGGGATAAGACCTGCCGAGCCCTGGAACTCAAACACGGTTTGACGGTTGATAATGGGATGGGGCAGGGACAACGGTATGGCAAGGCCTATGCCATTGAAGCTCATACTGGTGAGCAAACCTTGCTAAGTTGGATACAGTCGGAAGCCAAACCGGCCTTAATGAGGGCTATAGAGGATGGAGGAAGCTGGAATGCGCTTCATCAAACGATGGCTGAGCATGGCCTGATGATTAAGCCCCGTGGCGCAGGTCTGGTGATTACACTTATGGACGGCTCCAAGGGCATCAAGGCCAGTTCCGTTGATAAATGTCTATCATTCAAAGCATTGACTGAGCGCTTTGGACCATATGTACCGCCCGAAAACACTCAAGCACTCACTCCAACGCTGGAAACGCCAAAGAAGGCTTACCAAAATGGCCTCCGAAAGACAGATGAGGAGGCTCAAGCCCTTTACTCTGATTTCCAATCCCTAAAACAAGCGGCCTGGCTAGCCAAAAGCCAACTTAAAGAAAGATTAACAGCGGAAAAGACCTTATTTACCCAGCAATTAAAAGCCTGGAATGCTCAAGAACGTCTAAAAATTAAACAATCCAGTCAAAGTGGCCAAACTAAACGACTGGCTTACCAGCAATTGGCCCAGGCTCGACAAGCAGCATTGCAAACGCATCGTCAAACGATAAAACGCCAAAAACAAGCCATACAGAAAACACATCCTGCATTAACCTGGGAGCAATTCCTGATACAACAAGCGGAACAGGGAAATAGCAAGGCACTTGAGCTACTACGCCAACGTAAGACCAGACAAGCAAACATTGAGAAAGCCTTATTAACGGCGGATGACCTGGCTCAGGCCAAGCATCTCATTTATCAGGATTTGAAGCCTTACATTCGTAAAAATGGAGATCTGGTTTACCAGGTTCAGGATGGGGGTTCTGTGACTGATGAGAAACAGTGGGTATCGGTAAGCACCGTAACGATTGGATCAACGTTATTGGCGCTGACTCTAGCCACTGAGCGTTTTCAGAATCAACCATTGGATGTTCAAGGGAGTCTGGATTTCAAACGGCAACTTGTTCAGTTGGCCGCTCAACATCAGATGGCATTGACTTTTAAGGATAAAGCGCTGGAACAAGAGCGGCAGCACTTAATCCAACAGGGCACTATGCACGCTAGAGGGTCCTCAATGGTTACAGATGAGTCTATCCCTCCGGCTCTACAAGCTTACATCACCCAACGCAACCTAGTGCGGGAACGCGTTCAGCATCTAAAACCCCACCGGGCTTGGTCCGCTCAGGATAAAGGCACCATGATTTATCAAGGACGGCGCACTCTAACAGATGGCTCTGAGGCCATATTGCTTGAAACGCAGGATGCCATGCTCGTAAAGCCTGTTCAGCGACCCGAAGACTTTAAAGGGCTTTCGGTGGGGCAAAGGATCCAACTGGATGAAAACGGGCAGTGGCAGCGCCACGGGCATTCGAGAGGACGAGGGCGATGACCAAAATAGCCAAAAAAACACAGACTTCGTTGGACTTGGCTGTCATGGCCTTTGTCATGATGTTGGCCAGTTCAGGGGCCACGCAATTTGTGGCCAAGCGTTTTCATTATGATCCAGCACTAGGAAATCCCTGGTTTGACCATTTCTATGCCCCTTGGAATTGGCTGGTTTGGCAAGCTCAGTTTACCGACAATGGCCCTCAAACGTTTTCAGTGGTTGATGTCTTTCTATTTTTAACACTGGGAATTACGGTATTTTCATACTCTACCCTGCTCAATGTCAGGGCACGTAATCCACAGAGGCACCAGGACGTGCATGGCACGGCGCATTTTGCCACTCAAGAAGAGATTGAGGATACGGGCCTGCTACCCAATCCACAGGAACCCAGCGCCGGGGTATATGTGGGCGGTTGGATGGATGCCAAGAAACGGCTTCATTACCTGAGACACAATGGACCTGAGCATATTGCAGCCATTGCCCCCACGCGCTCAGGAAAGGGTGTGGGTTTGGTTGTTCCCACCTTGCTGACATGGCCGCACTCCGTGGTGGTCAATGATATGAAGGCAGAGCTCTGGAATTTAACGGCTGGATACCGAAAACATGAGCTGAAAGGCACCGTTTTAAAGTTTGATCCCGCCTCTGAAACAGGGAGTTGCGCCTTTAACCCGCTGGATGAAGTGCGCCTCGGCGTGACTGAAGTCGGGGATGTGCAAAACCTGGCCAATATTATTGTCGATCCTGACGGAAAAGGCTTGGTGGATCACTGGGCCAAGACCGCACACGCGTTTCTAACCGGTCTCATTTTGCATTTGATTTACAAAACGGGCAAAAAGGCCAGTTTATCGGAGGTGGCGTATGCCATTTCAGATCCCACCCGGCCCATTGATGCGTTGTATCAAGAGATGGTCGAAAACCAGCATAGCAGTCAAACGGCTCGGCAAGTGGTAGCCTCAGCAGGCCAAGATATGCTGAACCGACCAGAGCAGGAACGGGGCTCGGTGCTGTCCTCCGCTCAAGCCTTTCTAACGATTTACCGGGATCCCCTGGTCGCCCGTAATATCAGCCGCAGTGATTTTTCTATTCATGATTTGATGCATCAAAAGCATCCAGTTTCACTGTATCTGGTCGTTCGTCCGGCGGATAAAGACCGGCTTAAGCCCTTAATGCGTCTGATTCTGAATCAGATTGTTCGAGTTTTAACCCGTGATGAGCAAAAATTTGAGGGAGGCCAGCCCGCCAAATCCTATGAACAACGCCTACTATTAATGCTAGATGAGTTTCCGACTTTTGGCCGTCTGGAAGTGTTTCAAGAGGCTCTGGCGTTCATTGCCGGATATGGGATGAAAGCCTATCTCATCATGCAGGATATTGCCCAACTGCAAGCAGCATATGGGCAAAACGAAAGCATTTTGGCCAACTGTCACATCCGGGTAGCATACGCTCCCAATAACGTGCTGACGGCGGAATGGTTATCCAAATTACTGGGACAAGCCACCGTGGTCAAAGAGGATTACACCAGCTCTGGGAAGCGCTCTGGGGGGATGTTAGGACAAGTCAGCCGTTCGTTTCACTCTTTGGGACGCCCATTAATGACGCCTGATGAAGTGATGCGGTTAAAAGCCCCAAGAAAAGATCGGCTGGGAAATATCCAAAACGCAGGAGAAATGCTGATTTTTGCAGCGGGCCATGCTCCGATCAAAGGAACCCAAATCTTGTATTTCAGAGATCCTTGGTTTAAAGAAGCCGCTAAAATTACGCCTCCCAGACAATCAGATAAAATCCCGGAACCCAAGCAAATCAGGCTCAAACATACGGGCATTTTGGCATTTTCAAGTGGCAGTTCTACAAGCTCCAGTGCAAAGCATCGGGTCCAACCCGTGATATTGGAGCGGATCCAACAACCGCCAACCCAAGCCCGATGAGATTACTATTGATTAGGTATTTTAGTGTGGTTACCCTCATTGGGAGCTTACTATGGCTGTTTTATGCTCAAGGCTACCGAATTATTACTACACCCTCCGTTCCGCCAGGCATTTGGAAAGTAGAACCCGTTCACGGCTCTATTCGGAGGGGACAGTTTGTCTGGCTTTGCCCACCAGATAAGCCCTTCTTTCGAGTTGCCAAACAGCGAGGTTACATTCCTGAAGGAGATTGTCCGGGTGGATATCGGTATCTTCTGAAGCCAGTGGCAGCAGTTTCAAACGATGTTGTTTCAATAACGCCCCGAGCTATAGCCATCAATGGGAAATCGCTTCCTAATAGCCAGCTTCAGAGTTTTGACGGAAATGGCTTGCCGTTACCGAAACTCAAGCCGGGTGACGATCGTGTGAAACAGGGGGAAGTCTGGTTGATTTCTCCTTATCATAGAAACAGCCTGGATAGTCGCTATTTTGGGCCTATTCACACAGGCCAAATTGAAGCGAGTGCTAAACCTATTTTTGTACTACATTGATAGATATAACCAAATGGAGAGAAGCATTGTGACTCCCACACAACCCGAAACTTACCCAATGACCAGCCAGAATCGCCAACCAGCGTCTCGCTTTTGCTTTGTGTGCGGTCAAGAAAATACGAATGGCTTACAAATGAACTTTTTTAGTAACCAGCACAAGGTTTGGGCTGAATTTACGCCGCAGGACCATCACCAAAGCTGGCCGGGTATCGTGCATGGGGGAATCTTATCCACAGTGTTGGATGAAACAATAGGACGGGTGGCCTTTCTCTATGACAAATGGGTTCAGACCGGCAAACTGGAGTTGAAATTTCGGAAGTCTGCACCCTTAGGAGAGGCGTTATGGGTAGAAGCGGAATTGATTCGAGATGCCGGGCGGGCTATGGAGATGAAAGGTCTTATTAAGCTGAAACGCACGAACGAAGTTTTGGTGGAGGCATCAGGTCTGTTTATCCGAATCCCGGAACAAGAAAAACTGAAACTATTGGCCAGCCTGGGAGAAGAATTTTCCGACTGGGAGAACTGGTTTGCCCAGACGAGGCAATCCTTGAATCAATCATCGTAATACACAATTAATTAGATAAATAGAATGCCCAGCTACCGGTTAACCCTGCTCAGAAGAAGTCGTGTCCAGCATGCCCAACACTTTGAGAATGGCCAGAATCGAGGAAAGCTGGATATCCTCTTTGTGGTTCTCAAAACGGGACACAGTGGGTGTACTGATATTTGCTAAAGCCGCTAGCCGTTGTTGAGTAAGTCCGAGAGCTTTGCGCCGCCTGAGAGCTTCTTCAACAAGTGCTGTCCAATTAAGCTGAAATTGCCGTTCCATCGTTTCTCCATAAACTGTATTAGATTATCTTTCAAGGTGGTTGGCACCTGCTCTGTTTGAAATATGATTTCTTTCGCCTTTTCCAGGCGTTTACCCAAGTCATCAACAGCCAGTTTGATTGCGGCATGCGGCAGACCAAACGACTCCCCTAACAGAATCAAGTGTTTGGGCTTGATATTACCAATCTTGAGGTTTCTGGTGCCAGCAATCTGTAAGGCCAGAGTTTGATACTCCTTATAGATTGCAGCGGCTAGCAGGTCATAGGCAGGGGTCAAGCGAAGACCTTCCTGGGTGTGGAACATCGCAAAGTTTTTCAAATGGGCATCCGTGTTTCCGGTAAGCACTGCGGCCAGAATTCGGCGATACAAGGTATCTGCTTCGGCAGGCACGCATCGAGGCGTTTTACGGATAAACTGCCCTATGTCCTCATAAGCACCTTCATACTTATCTTCGGAAAACTTCCCCAAAAGCTGGTTAAACTCTTCAAAATGTCGTTTGTTCCCCTCAGAGTCCCGGTCAAAACGTTTGATTAACAATGCCTTAGGGGTCTGCGACCCCACAGACGCAATTTCAGCCTCAACAATCTGGTCATCAGGCAATAGGACATTTGTGGCACGAAGGGTCAACAGCTCTAATTCCAGAATATCAGGCAATGCCCGTGAAGGCAGTTTGGCAATATGGGTTGATCCCAACTCCTGAGTGGCGGGCTCATATCCCTTGCTGGTCTTTATCGCAGTCATTTTGGGCTGAACGCCAGATAATGAGGCACGACCGGCCAAGGCTGCCATCTGTTCTGGATCGTACAAATCAAAGGCTCTTATTTCCCGAGGTTCGGGATCCACAATGCTCACTGCCCCGATACAATCCCGGCCAAACGCCAGCAACAGTCCAAAGCGATTATCCTTATGCACCCCTAACGCTCTGACTTGGGCATCTCGCAGCCATCCTTCAGCCACCAGATTATCAAAATACGGGTGAAGTCCGCGCTCACAATAATGAGGGGCACTGCTTACTGGTAATGTCATTGATACAGAGGGATAACCACCTTCTATATAACTCTCATCATAAGTAAAGACAAAGCGATTACCCGGCTCTTCTGCCAAGATGCCAGCATACCGGTCATATAGGTAAACTTTTCCGTATTGCTTGGTCGCCATTATAAAATATACTTTATATTTTGAAAGGTATTCAAGGTTTTTATAAACTATATTTTATATTGTATTCCACATTTCTAAAATATCAAACATGTTTTATAACCTATGGAATAAAGTCTGAAATATTAAATATGTTTTATATTCATTCTGAAGGATAGTGCTTCCAGCATTTTCAGTGCTCACATAGGAATGGTGTAAATGGCCAGACAGAATAGCTTATTGAAGATTACTTTAATAGCGAGCCAGATAATTAAAGGATGCTTAAATAACAGTGGCTAACCAAAACTTTTCGACCCCATGAGGCTGCGAATGGCAGCCGAGCCAAAGTGGTTTGACCTTTACTAAACATTTTTTGAATTGGTTTTTGACCGTTTAGCCGTAGTGGACTTCATTGCTTTTGATTGGTTAGTTGTCTTAACGTCAGATTTTTTGGAGGGTTTAGCCTTTTCGACTTTAGCTTTTACGGTAGTGGTCAAAGGTTGTTCGGAGGGAGAAGATGAGATGGCAGTCGGCTCCAACGGATCTGCTTTAACACTTGCCAATGGTCCTGTCAGGGCCTTTTGCAAACGATAATCTTTCAAATGACTGAAACACGTATCTCTCCAAGTTTCAGGTGTCAATATTCCAGACTTAAGCTGTGATTCAATCACCATGCCCCAAGCAAAGAGACGAGCACTTCGCTCTTTGCTCATTTCAGTTTGTAAACGGTTTTTCGTTAATTGAATTTTATTTTTCAGCTAGTTTTCTTGCTTGAGCAGCTTCTCAAGTCGGTTCTGAGAGCTTTGAGGACGACGTGGCAATGTAAAAACTCCTTTTATTCTGGAATGACAGTATGGGAAATCAGGGCCATTGCCAGTTTTAGCAAAGGCCGCAGTGCCTCTTCTACTTCATCTTTGAAGATCCCTAAACCAGGATTCCGAATGGCATAATCCGCAATCAGACTGGCCAACAGCAGCTCATGGGCCTTGGCGCATAGCTGGTCATCATCCGGTAAAAGAGGAAGTATCTGGCTGAAAAATACAGCCAGGGCTTAATCGACATCCGGGTTGGAAAGATCGCCCCGGATTAGTTTTAGCTTGGGTCTGGGCATTAGGACCTCCAGTTTTCGGTGTCAAACTATTGAATAACCGATAGATTCTGCATCATCTTGCCAGGACCTGCGCTTTCTTTAGCGTGAGAGTGGCTTTTGTCTCCAGAACGGATGGGGATTGTTGTTGCGTCAGCTGCTTGGCTTGCGCCGTGATGAGCGATATACCCACTTGCAACTGATGCCGAACGTCCTCTTTTCCCTTTGCCTGAGCCAAGTCATTCCAGTCTGTACCTGTTGATTCTTTTTCAAATTTAGGCAGTAACAGATGACCGGCTACCTTTTGAGCGGCCTCTTGGGCTTTCTGGAGTCCGACATTTTTCTCAATCGGCTTGGTATGATCGTTATCCCCGGCAATTACCAATGTGCTGCTTGGATGCTTGTCTCGAAACGCTTGCGCGACAACCGGCAAGTTTCCAGAATTAAACGCCACCACAACCGGCAGTCCCAAAGATTCATGCACCGTTGCGGCAGTAGCGTACCCTTCCGAAATTAAAATGGGCTGACCCTCTTGAATAGTGCCCAACACATGATGCCCACCCTGAATTCGGCCACCCCGAGGGAAACTCTTACGCCCTTGATCATCAATCGATTGGGCACCCCAGAAGCGGCCATTGATGTCGACAATGGGAATGAGCAATTCTCCATGCCCACTCCACTGCTGGGCCGGTTCATCAGGCTGAGCATGACCAATTTCGACCGAACCACAGATATTGACTCTTAAGCCATGGGCTTGAACACCTTTTCGCTCCAAATACGGGTGATTTTGCGCGGGAGCAGCGTTTAGCCAGCAATCGGCCACCAAATCAGCCGTTTGACTCTGTAGTTCCTCTCTTTCCTGTGCCCGTTTTAATTGGCGTTGCGTAGCTTCTTGCTCAAGTCGCAAGCGCTCACTGTCACTTAAACGATTCACCGGCTGCTCTGACTTCCAGGTGGTTTCAAAGCCGGTTTTGTAGTTATTGATGTAGCCCGCGGGATGCCCGTCCATAAAGCCAACATAACCGCCATTCTTTTGGCCCAGTTTGTCTCCTTCAACTGGCACGCGATGTAGCTTTCCATCCATGATGGGTAAGCCTTCCAACTGTAAGCCTGCCTCTTGCAGCGCTGAGGAAAACTCGGCCTGTGGATCCTTGGAAACCGTATTTTGACCTTGTAACCATTGCTTTAGGGGTTCTAACGCAATGCCTGTCGGAACATACCAGGATTTCTCCTGTCTGTCCCACTTGGCTCCCAGTTTCTTGACTGCCTCTTTTTCGGCATATGGGACATCCAAATAGACCCGCTCAGGCGTGGTTTTCAAAGCACTCTCCTCCTGAATCTTTAATACCGGCACTTGAATGGGCTTCTCGGTTTCAGCAACATGACTTTGAACCTTGTGCATTTCTCGACCCATGAGATATTGGGTAATTTTTTCCGCATCGGCGCAGGCTTTAAAAATGGCGCGAGGATCTTCCTGCAACACCTTAATCCAGGAACTCACGTAGGCAACATGCTGCCCTGGATCGTGCCCGATACTGAGTTTTTCACCCAGCATCAGAGAGGCGATCTCAGCGCGTAACTCTTCTTTGGCATAACCTTCCGACCCAAAGGGATGCTGTAAATCCCGATTGAGCCTTGACTCATGTCCAGTCCAGTGGCCCAATTCATGCAGCGCCGTAGCGTAATAATTATCGGCACTGAGGAATTGCTCTCGAAGCGGCAAAGTAATCGTGTCGCTAGAAGGACGATAAAAAGCCCGGTTCCCTGGCACATGAATAACTTGAGCTTGTGAGTCTGTCAGAATCGCTTCAGCTTCGGTATGGCGATCCCATTCAGAGAGGCCTACTTTTTGCTCCAACTCCGGTAACCCGCTGATTTGTTGCGCGTTAAACACAATAGCAGAACGAACCGTAGGGCATTGCAAACGAACCGCTATTTTTATAGGATTACCTTGCTCATCCAATACAGGACGGCCTTCTTCATCCCTCTTAGGGATTTCATCGTGCCATTTCCAGAACTGGATCATGGTTCCTCTTTCACCTTTATTGACTTGAGCATCTAGGCTAACCGCTTGCTTATAAGTCATCCAACGGGTATCGCCATAGCCTCTGTTTTCAGAAGTGGACAATAACCAAACCGCGTTAATACCCTTATAGGCATTGCCGGTCGTGGGGTTAAAGGGTAAAAAACGTTCACCTGCTTGCCAAGGCCTCAACCAGGGAGCAGTACCCTGCTCTAGTTGCCAGATGATGGATTCTGAAACTATTTTGGCGTAATCGCTCATTGTTCAGCCTCCGCATCCAATTCAACATCAATTTCTGAATCAATGGCGTCTTGCTCGGTAATGGCAGTTTCTTCAAAGGCTCCCCAAGCCTCGGCCTCAATTGGATCCACTTCGATTACCACGCCGGGGATCCCAAAATCTGCCATATCTCGGCTAATAACAGGATTATTCGGTTGATGAATGTTCATTATTTTTCCTCCTCTTCTGCTCAGAATTTGAAATTGATTACGCGTATCAGAGCACACTTGATTCACCACCGCTGAGCGGTTTGTAGTGTGCCGGTTGAAATGGCATTCCCATTGGCTGACCAAGTGGGTAACACCATATCCTTGGACACCATGACATTGAAGCGGTAGCCGGGCCGGATGGTTAGGGTGGGAGCCATATTGACCCGCCCCTGATAACTGGATAGGCCCAGTTGATTGAGTTGCATGCCCAAAGAGCCTGCGATCATTTGCTGGCTGGAATAAGCATAATTTCCCTGTTGGGATCTTGGTTGGGAGAGTTGCACGCCTGCGGTAATCGCTGATAGAAGCAAGGCGTTTCTGAAAGTGGGCCAGACATGATTATTGGCGTTGTCTTTAAATCCCGCATAACCACTTTGATCCAGCCCCGCCATCGCCCCCAGATCCAAGGAAGAGGCATCCGGGTAGATTATCCGGTTCCAGGCGATTAAAACCCGTTTCTGACCCGTTGAAACCTGATGGTCATAATTTCCAACCAGTTTTGCTCCTTGCGGTATGAGCAGATAACGACCTGTTGCCGAATCATACACATTCTGGACCACTTGAGCGATCAGTTGCCCTGGCAACTCGCTGTTAATACCGCTAATCATAACCGAGGGAATCACCGTTCCGGCTTTGACTTCATAAGGTGAAATGGCTGGGACGCGGGTATTCGGTAAATAGCTCGAGCCTTCCAGGGTATTTAAGCGCCCTTTTAAAATAGGGCCAGAAGACTGTTCATTGCTGGCTTCCAGCATGTTAGAGGCATCCGTTGCATTCGTACCCATTGCATTCCGGTGGCCCTGAGATGGATATGATTGATTGGAGAAAGTCGCAGAATAGACCGTGGAATTGGATTCTTTGGCACTTTGTAACCGGGCTAATCGGGCTGCTTCTCGTTGGGCAGCCTCTTGTTCTTGTTGAAGCTGGCGTTGCAACTGAGCCTGAGCCTGGTAATCAATGGGCTCAGCCCCTGAATAGGTGTTTGTATTCATGGAGGCAGGCTCATTACTACGCGCCGAAGGCTCCGGTATCAATGGCTCTTCCTTGAGGGTAGACTGTGCGGAATGATCTACCAATACACTGTTTGGTGCCTTTTCCAACAAATGCGAGGGTTGGCCGGGACCGGGCTTTTGCTGTCTATCCCCACCACTTTGAGCACTCATTGCAGGCTTTGGCGCAATCCAGTTATATAAAATCGTGCAAAGTGCCAAGGCAACCAAGGTGCTTCCGACAACGACTGGCCATTTACTAAGTTGATCGCTGAAGTTATTGGACTGGGTCTTGTCGGTCGAAAGTCCGTTGGGTTCCAATCCTTTGAGCTTGGACTGATAAGCTGAATGGCTAAACGGTCTATTGTCAGATGGGGGTGTCTGATCTGTCTGTGGCGTTGGTTTAGGTGTGGACAGACGGTATGTTTCATTGGGAATGGTTCTGGCGGCTTTATCCGCTGGCGTTTCATCCTGCTTGTCAGTTGAGGCAAGTGCATGCGACGCTGTCTCAAGTTGCTGGGATGAGTTGGTATCCTGTATTTCCGGCTCCATTAGGGCTGACCTCCCATACGAGTTATGGGTGAAGCTGCAATCAATGCGCCTGTCTGAGACCGAGCGTACAACCGGCTTGTTTCTTGTCCGTTGATTTTAATTTGAACGAGTAGGCCTTGATCAAAGGCGCGGATACGATAACGAACCCAATAAGCATCCGGCTTACTGGCATCTTTTCCGGCAATGGCATAGCCACGTTTTTGAAGCGCATAGGCCAAGCTGGGAATAAAGTGGCTCTTGAGCTGAATTGAAGGCGGATCGGCCAACACCAACGTCGCTTGTGAGCTGACAATTTGAGTTTGAATCCATTGGGCGACAATCTCACTCAGAGAGGCGATATCCGAGTCTGGGAGTTCTACAATCCATGAGTTTTGGGGCGTAATTCGCTCAGACAAAGAGTGACTTGATCGAATCCTGTTTTTCCTGGGTTCCCCAAATCCCAGGCCTTTGGACACAGGATTTTCAAGCCTCGTGGGAACCGGCAACGTTACACTGATTGGCGTGGCAGGCGATGTGCTTGTGGTGAGTTCCGGGTTTACTTGCACCTGAACAACGCGGCCTTGCAGCGGAGCCTGGAGGCGCTGAAGGGTTTCAGAGGGCAGTTTGGGTGGGATAAAGGAATAGTGCGACTGTACCTTGGGTGGCGTTTTCCGTTGTGCAGGCTTGCGATAGGTTGTCTGTGCCTTGCCATGGTGAAAAGTCGTTGCACTCGCGGGGCTATATAAGCAGGTTAATAGGCTGCTGAGTAGAAACAGGGATATCCAATGCCGCATGATCCGTTAGCTCCCCTCTTTCACAATATCGACCCGCTCCTGATTGCGCCCGACCCCACTAATCAAAGAGGCCCGGTGAATAACCTTATCCACGATGAACCGATCGCCATCCAGTCTGTAGTTGACCAGCTGCTCGGTTGAGCCTGGGCCAAGCAAGACCAAAGCCGGAATTTCCTCGTTTTTTGCAGCCGGAGGTAGGTCAATATAGGTTTTTACCTGATCGGTATAAACTCGCATGGGCCGCCAAACGGGTTTATCCCCTTTTAAGTGGTATTTAAAGTCAAGCGGCGAAGAGGACAGGCCGTTGTTTACTAAAGTAACAGCCGAGTTGCGCTGAGATTGAGCAAAATAGGCATTCCAGTTGGCCTGTATATCCTCTGGGTAGGTAAACACCACTTTGGGCATCCACATTCGCTCTTTCCGGCTAACCAACTGAATGGTATAGGTTCGCCTGTCAGTAATGGCCACTAAATTACTCACAATACCCACTTCCGTCGGCTTGATGATTAAGTGAGAGGTTTCCACCCCATCGCGAACACTTCGGGCCAGTTTGACTTGCCAGCGTAATGTATCGCCCACATCAATTTGCTGAATAGTTTCTCCCGGTTGTAGGCTCACTTCACACACATGCAGCGGTGCACAAATGACATTGGGCAAATTGGCTCCGAAGGGAAAAATTAAGCTGCCATCGGGACTGAGCACGGGGGTTTCAGCCCTCTTTGGTTTTGTGATGGCTGCTTGTGTCTCATTGGCAGGTTGAGCTTTGTTTTCTGCTGGCGCAATTTCAATCGGCTGAATTTTCGGCTTAGGTTGATAATTGAAGTACGTTTTACTGATGGGAATCGGGGCGTAGCTTCCCGGCATGTAATTTGTGTTGATATTTTCAATGGCGGAAACGTCTTGCGCCAACGCCATGCTCAAGCTGGTACTCACCAAGACCAAGCTCAATGAAATCACCGATGTGTGGATATTCATGAAATCCTCTCCCTACAAGCGTTGTGACAAACTGAAGGAATCAATGTAAATTCCCAGTGGGTTCATTAAAATAGTGGCTTCATCCGATGGTGGGCTAATCAAAATAGAAACAGTGGCTTGCTGTTCCAGGCTGCTAATGACACGGCCATCCCTGGCACGATGATCCTCTTCCCATTCAATGCGCCAAGTTTTTTCACTGATGGGTTGAACGGATTTTACTTGTACACTGACCGATTCATTTTCCGCCTGTTTAAAGGGTTCATGGACCTGGAAATAATCGTTCAGCGTAGCCATAGCTGGACCCTGGTTATTGACGGATGCATACGCTTCTTTGAGGGCATGCTTTTCTGCTGCCACATCTAGGTAAATGCTGCGGGTGTTTTGAATCCACCGAGCCAGATGAGCCTTGATGGCAGAAGCATTTGGGGCCAGTGGTGTATCGGCCCGTTGCACTGCAACCGCCGCCCCCAATTTGTCCACTTCCACCACATAGGGAACCATTTTGTTTTGAGCGCCTATATAGGCAATGCCAACGATGGCTAGAAGATTGACCGTCAAACTAATGAGAGCAACCCGTTGCCAAACTTTCTTTTCATGAATAAAGCCGCCAAACTCTTCATTCCATCGTTTCTGGGCCAAGTGGTGCATGGCCATTACCGCGTTAGAATCGGTGGTTCGGCGTTCCTCTCTGGAAAGTGGTACAACGAAATGTGATGAGGCCGAATGGTCTATTGGTTTGTTCATGCGATTTCTTCTTTCATCGTCTCTGTTCCTGGTGTTTAAACCCCAATGGTATTGCGCTCTTCCTGAGTGTCTCTGCCTATATCCTCGCCGGGCTCATCCCCTCGAAACGCGGGCTTCATTTCATCGAACTTACCGGGTGTAAATGCGCCCGGCATGTATTGGCCCATGCTCCCAGCGCTGGCGTCAAAGGAATGACTAAAGGCATCTCCCGAATGACGGCCCGCCCGGTTAGCCATTTCGCCAGACGCGCTATAGAAGCCGTCAGCCAAGCCCTGCTGTCCAACCAAGCTGGACAATCCACCCAACCCAGCCGTAGTAATAGCCCCTATGCCATTGGCGGCGGCTGCCCCTACGTTGGCTCCAGCCATGGTGGTGTTGACCATGGTGGTAGCAGAGCTGTAGGAAGCACCATTAATCATGCCCTGCACCATGGAGGGAATCATTTTGGCCAAAGCCAGGAAGACAATTGATCCGCCTGCAATTCGAAGCACCAGGCCAATATCGAGAATGGCTTGATTGGCCTCAATATCCGCATCCCACCGCTTAACCAACAACACAGCCAATCCGATAATGAGCTGAATCACAAAGAGTTTTGCCCCCACAGCCACAATGCCCACCAGGTAGCGTTGGGCGAAATCGCGTGTAAAACGGCTTCCGCCAAAGCCCAAAAATAGAATGCCTGCATAAGTAAAAATATAGCTTTCCACCAAGGCCACCACCTGCAAAGCCGCAATCAGGGCAAAGCTGATCAGCATGATGATAGCACCAAAAGCCATTGCCAGACTGTCAATTGGCTTTTCAATTTTGAAGGATTTTATGCACGTGACTGCAATATTGACGCCGGAGTCAAAAATATCGGAGGGTTGCAGGCCAGTTCTGCCGCTAGCAGCTGAACTGGCTGCATCCCCCGCCAATCGAAAGCTTTGAATCAAGGCATTAGCCCATTCTGAGGAATGGGTGAGCAAGGCATAGAAAAAGCCAATGGTCAGGAGTTGTTTTGCCACCGTAATGGCCCATTCCCCTAAATCGCTTTTATGAATAATCAATTCCATGCCCGTCCAGACCACATCGATTAGCACCAGCATCCAAAAGATGCTCATGGCAAAGCGTTGAAGCGGCCCTCCCCAAGCTGACGTATGATCTGAATATTGATGGACTATAGGCTCCAAGAAGTTATCACTGATCGCTTGAGCAAAGACTGGGTTAGTAGATACTAAAAATAAGGCTGCTAATCCGCCACCAATTAATATGAATTTTCTGGAGAAAAAAGGCATTATATTTCCTTAAAAGGTTTCACCATTGTCATTAGGAACCCGATATCCTTTCGAGTTCGGTAAAGCTTTAACAGGAGGTGTTTCACAAGGAGGGCAAGTTGATATTTGAGAATGGAAGGATTGTTTTATCACCAATGTTGTGAGTACAGCAGATACAAGGGCTGTCCCGGCAATCAGAGATATCAGCATCCACAGCTTTAAATTGAAAATTTGATTCATAAGAAGTTTCCTTTCAAAATGTTTCGCCATTATCATTACGAACTCTTGGAGCATTCATGAAGCGCTGGTGAGCAGCTTCTTGAGTGGCCATACGGTCTTGTTGTTGGGCCAGGTAGTTGGCTTGCATCTGTAATTGCAGCATCATCATTTGGCGGAGTTTCATGACTTGCTCCACGTTTTGGGCGGCCATCATATTGGCCACTTGCAACGCTTGCATGCGACCCTCTGCTGAGCCTGCCATGGATTGCAATTGTTGCATCAGGGCTTGCTCATTTTGCATTTGAGACGCTTGTAGCCCCAAACCTTTTAAGGCATAACGCGCGTTATCTGAACCTTCTTGTGACCATTGTGTGTATTTGTTCTGCCAATCTTTAGCCCCCATAGTACGGTTCAGATAGGAGTCATAGGTCCCGTACCGGCTGGAGAATTGTCCATCTAGGTTGCTTGCGGAATAGGCCATCGAACGGCTTTGACTCATTAAATTCTGGAGTTTAGCAAAATCCTGCATGGCCTGTCCCCAAACCTGCGTTGAAAGCCCCTTGGAATTGATCAGCATATCTTTGTATTGATTGATTTGGGTGCCAAGTTGCTGGGCCTGAGTGGCCACTTGCTTTGCCATCATGGCCTTATTCATCAGTTGAGTCCACTCCGTCCCGCAATTGGTACAAATCACTGCATTCTGAGCTCTGACCGGCTGAATCATAGATATCACCAGAAACAAGCTTAAGGCCAACCCTGTGCTTACATTAACCCACCAAAGCGTCATAATCTACCCCTCTTTCTCTCAGCCAAATAAACGGCCATTTTCCCTCATGCTTTTCCTTTAGCTGGCTCAGATGCGCCAGCATCTCCTTATCGGAGACTGCCACAAAGGATAAGGCCAGCGGCCCCAAACCCAAATCAAACAGTCTGCGCCCTTCTGGGGACATGTAATAATATTGACGCTTTTTGGTCGCCGTTTTAATAATCTGAATTTCGGCATCATTCAAACCCATCATGGCGTACAGATCGCGCGGACCCGGATGTTCGCTGGTGCCTTCTTTATCCGCCTCCTCATTGGGCAATAAAATTTTAGTCGGGCAACTTTCCAGCAAAACATCATAAATCTGGGATTGCACGGCATCCGAGAGGCTTTGGGTCGCCAAGACCACCGCGCAATTTTTCTTTCGAAGTTCTTTGAGCCATTGGCGAATCTTTCCGCGAAATACTGGATGCCCGAGCATGACCCAGGCTTCATCCAGCAGCAACAAGGCAGGTTGGCCTTGCAGACTGCGCTCAAACCGACGAAACAAATACAGTAAAACAGGGATGGCAATGCGATCTTTCATGGCCATCAGCTCTTCAATTTCAAACACCGTAAATGAACGGGCTTTAAGCCCATCGGTTCTGGCATCCAGTAAATTGCCGTAAGGACCGCTGAGCGTGTAAAACGACAAAGCAGCCTTGAGATCATCCTCTGCCCCGCATTGTTGAAGCGTCAGCAGGAAATCGGATAAAGAGCGCTCATTCGGCTGTTTGGTTTCACGCAGTATGCCCATGGCCCGATGAATTTCTTGGGCCTGGCGTGGGGTGGTGGTTTTACCCGTTCGCGCTTCATAAACCGTGGCAATCCAATCCTCCGCCCAGGCCATATCGGCATCGGTATCAATCAGGGCCAGAGGAGCAAATGACAAGCTGCCAGCATTATCACCGCCAATGTCATAATGCTGACCGCCACAGGCTTCCACCAAGGCCCACATGGAGCGGCCCTTATCAAAAGCGGTTATGGTTGCATTGGGATAACGCCGAAATTGCGCCGCCAGAGTCGCCAGTAATACTGACTTCCCTGCCCCGGTTGGTCCCATAATCAATGTATGTCCCACATCGCCCACATGCAGGTTCAAGCGAAACGGAGTCGATCCCGTGGTGGCGGTATGCATCAGGGGCGGCAAATTGGGGGGGAACAGCGGGTTTGGACAGGAAGCCCGGCCTGACCAGATGCTGGTAATTGGAATCATATGCGCCAGGTGGTTGGAATGAACCAAGGGACGCCGGATATTGGGCAGGGTATGCCCCGGCAAAGTGCTGAGCCAAGCTTCCATGGCATTCAAAGTTTCCAGCCTGCAATTAAAACCCAACCGTTTGATTTCCCGGATGACCAGCCGCGCATTGTCCAGTAATGCTTGTCGATCCGGGCTCATCAAGACCACGACTTGCGAGCAGTACCCAAAGGCCATTTGCCCACTATGCACCTCAGTCATTACCGATTGCGTGTCTAGGGTCATATTGAGAGCATCCTGGTTCACTAAACCACCCTTCATTTTGAAAATCTGATGAAAGGGGCTTTGCGCCTTTTGAATCCATTCTCGATGCTCCTTTTTAAGGAGGGTGATGGCTTCATGGGCATCCACATAGATCATGCGGGTGACCCAGCGGTATGCGAGCGGTAAATGATTCAAGGCTTCCAGAATATTGGGATAGGATTCGTTTGGCATGCCAGTCAAACTAATACAGCCGATGAAATAATCGCCGATTTTTGGGGTGTCGCCAGGAATCAGGTCTTGCATGCCCAGATACCCATCCAGATACATGCCACAGGCTGGCAGGTTGACGGGGTGATACTCCCCGGTAATGGTGAAATTCAGGTAATTCACCAAATCATCGCGCAGATGCACTTGCCCGTAAGAATCTGTTACCGAATAGCCCCGCATCCGCCGCACTTTCAGGATGCTGGATAATGCATCTTCCAGATTTTCCAGTTGCCGCTCAAAGTAGGCCAAATCCGCTTCCAGAGAATTGACTGGCTCCGTTTTGCGAGACTCATAGAATAAGTTTCTCAACCGATGGCTTTGCAGTGACGGGGATTTATAGCGAACTACTAGAATATTAGTGCTTTCAAAATGATTGCCCTCTTTCAGGAAATTGGCGCGGTTCTCCGCCTCAATTCCTCGGCTGATGGGATCAGGAAAGTCAGACAAAGCCGGATCGGGATAAGCTGCTGACGGTTTGCGGATGAGTTCATGATGACTGACCCAACCGCCACCAAAGTGCCGGGTTAAAATGGTGTTTAACGTATCAGCCTGGTAGTTCCGCTGGGCAGGTGTGGCACTAGCGATATCTAATCCTTCGCACTCAAAGGCCGCTGTTAATGAGCCATCTTTTCCTAGCATTACGCCGCTTTGGACCATGGCGGCATAGTTGAGCAGGGTTGGCAGTCCTTGCGAATCCGTTTGAAATGCTTTAGTGGATAACATAAGCCCCTCTTATTTTCCCTATCTTTCTATGGCGTCAGCCTGGCCCTGGACTGGGCCGGATAAAAGCGCCGGTATTTTAAGCGCCGAAAATACACTTGGCTGAGATACGGGTCGACCTTGGCCATTTGCCGTAACAAGCCAAGCCCCACAGTCCAAATGCCCAAGCCCAATAGAATTTTCAGTACGCTGATATCAGAAAGAATCAAGCCTGCGGCAATCACACCCAGTAATATGACCCAAGGGCGCTCTCCACCCAAGAGCAAGTTGGGCCGGTGCAGGGTTCGGGAAAACGGAATCCGTCGCAGCTTGCTCATTGTCCTAACACCGCTCCCACGCCAAAGAGGCTGTTAATAAAGGGCCGGGCGGCAATCAGAATAGACCCGGACAAGGCCATTACCACCATGGAACGGACAAAGCCATCCATTTCACCACCGGTCATAAAGCGCCAAACGCCTGCCACAAAGCCAATGAGGCACATGCCCACGGCAATGGGTCCCAAGAAACTATCCACAATGCGCTGAATGGGTGTTTCCCACGGTAAGCCAGAGCCACCAGCCGTGGCCGCATGAGCAACACTTGGACAGAGAACGCTAATGGCCAGTATGCTGCCAATCAGGATAATGGGTATCCACCGGTTCAGCTTATGGGTTTGATGATGTTTCATTGTTTCCCCTTCTTTCTAATCACTTCTTATTCAACCGTTTGAAACTGATACTGTTCATTCCGGTAACCGTGAACCGTAAGCAACTGTTTCACTTTGCGCCCACAGCCGGACTTTTCAATATAGACAATGGCATCCACCGCTTCCCCAATGAGTGTTTTCATGGGGGATTGAGTGGCCAGTTCCAGAAGCTGTTCCAGCCTTAAAAACGCACCTTCTGCGCTATTGGCATGCAAAGAGGCAACCCCACCGGGGTGACCGGTTGACCAGGCCGTTAAGAGATCAAAGGCCTCTTTACCCCGGACTTCTCCCACAATGATGCGATCCGGTCGATGGCGTAAGGTTGCTTTAACCAGTGCTTGCAAAGAAACATCCCGGCTGCTTCGCATCGCCACGATATTGGATGCAGCCGATTGCAGTTCTACCGTATCTTCCAGCAGAATGAGGCGATGTTCCGGGCTATGCTCTGTGATCGCTTGAATCACCGCGTTGATGAGCGTGGTTTTCCCGCTGGAAGTCCCGCCCACAATCAAGATGTTCTTGCGGGCTTTGATCCAAGTGTCGATCACGGTTTTTTGAGTCTCGCTCAGAATGCCCGCAGCCACATAATCGTTCAAACTGAAAATCTGAATCGCCTTGCGCCGGATGCTGAAAATAGGCCGCTCCACCACGGGCGGAATCATTCCGGCAAAACGTGAACCATCGTAAGGCAATTCACATTCCAAGATGGGGTTTTCGTGCGTAATCGCGGTGCCATTTAACGAGGCAATGACATTCAGAATGGACTCTGCCTGAAAAGCTTCAATGGTTCCTACTGAGCGTTGGCCTGAGCGCAAGTCATCTACCCAAACGCTGCCATCCGGGTTGGCCATGATTTCGATAATGGCCGAATCGCTCATATAGTCCTGAATAAAATCGGGAATGTCTTGCCGTAACCGCGCCTGATAGCGTTGATGCTGCTCTTCCCTCACAGAAGAGATGAATTGTGTCAAAATAGAGTGCCTCAAAATCAGCGCGAAACCCAATGCGCTTGCTGTAAAACCACTTGCGAAAGTTATTTCAAAAACGTGGGCTCATGCTATCCACTTAGCCGAAAATCATGCAAGCCCCATGTTTAAGACATTTACAATCCGCTTAACACATGAGAGGAAGGGGAAAGAACTGGATCAGGTGGTTATCTTCACTTTCCGTTCTGGAAACCAAGCTTGGTTGAATCTCACGCATCCCAATTTAAGGCCTTATGGAGTTTGTCTAATGCTAGCCTATGCTTGTCTTCAGGCATTTTGTTTAGGTTGAGAAGCTTCCATTTTACCGCAGGCAAGTTCTCAATTCCTTTCAGTCCCAACAATGACCAGTTGGGAGAACGCCCCTTAAAAGACAGTAGAAAGCGTTTTTCATCTTCTGTCAGTCCCTGGTGAATCGATTGAATTAAATTTTCGCGAGCCACTCCCAGTTCTTCGACCGATACATGCACCTCTGCCATATTGGCAAATTCTCCATCGTACACGGAGCGGATATCTTTTCGGTGTGGATTCAATAGCTCTGCCATAGGGCGGTTACCACTGATGAGATAAACAAGGAATGTCTTACGGAGATCATCTGTAATGCCTTCGTTTTCTAGTAGCCATTTAATGTCAAAAAGATCGCGTGGATGTTGACGATCCAATGCCGCACAGATTTTACCCGCATAAACATCTGAGAAGGACATAACCTGCATACTGGCATAGCCAAAGGTTGCTTCTACCGCATCCACAACGTCTTTTTCTTCTGGTGGGAACACACTCCCTCGCAATACCGGTGATAACTCCACTTTAATTTGGACACCTTGCTGAGCAATCAGTAAACGAAGTCCATCTGGGGCTTGATTGGGGCGACCCACTTGAACACCTGGCAAACTAGCTTTAATATCTTGGATGATTCTCTCCAATGCCTCGCTAACCCGTTGAAGCGCTGTTGTTCTATCATCAATTGGGAGATAAACCAAATCGATGTCAACGGAAAGCCTTGGAAAATCTCTCAAGAACAGATTGATAGCGGTTCCCCCTTTTAACGCAAAGCACTTTTCTTTGGCCACAAAGGGTAAAATACGAACCAAAAGCTGAACTTGCTTGTAATAGATGCTATTCCTGTCCATAGAATTCTTCTTGTTGCATTGTTTCCGGTACGGTAATTAGGTATTTGGGCTCCAGTTTCCCACCCTTGGCCAACACTCTTTTGCCAGAGCCTAGTAATCCACTTTCCCACGTGTAACTTTCAATGTCCAGTTTCCCAAACCAGGCGTGCCGATGACGCTCTGCAAACCACAGGAACAGACGCCGGACTTTCACATTTTGGCAAAGTGCCATGAGTTTATTCAGGCGCTTTGGCGATAAGTTTACCAACCCTTGCATTAACTGATCGGCATGCTCAAACGATATTTTCTCCGGCACATCCAGTAAGACCTCAAACCAGGCCCTTTCCGGGGAGGAGGTTAGGATATCGCTAAACGGTACAGCAATGTTTATGAGTGTTGTCGCTTCAAATTCTTTCAAGGCATCAATACCACTATGTGGATGCCTCCCCAGTAGCTGGGCTTCATTATGCCGAACAAAGGTAACATCGGGCAGTAATTTATTGAGCCATCGCGGCAAGTGTTCCTGTCCATACAGATGGACAGTTTGATGCTGCCCTAGCTGAAGGTAGTGTCCTAATCCTTGATAGCTCAACGCGGTTATGCCTCCCGGACGCAAGTCACTACCCATCCGCTGTAAGGAGTAAACCACTCCTTGCCACGTAAGCTTGGTATCGGGTCTTTTGTAGACACCGTAGACAACAGAAGCCAACTGACCACTTTTGACCCAGTTATCTAGTGTGTGGCGCGATAATCCTTGCGCCAATAGCCAAGACTTGGTGACAACCAAGCCATAAGGGACATAATCGAGGGGTTTCTGTTTCCGCGTAACTGCCATCTTTGGTTTACAATTTTCGAAAAGTGCGGCAAATTTCGCCGTAAATACATAAATATTTAAACCTTAGCATATTTTCAGGTTTATTCAAGATGCTATTTGCGGCAAATTTCGCCGTAAATACATAAATATTTAAACCTGGTTAGGTTTGTCCACCGCTTTCGATTGGCCCTAAATTTTGAACGCCTGTCAGGACTTACTGGCCGACCATATGCGAGAGATGAAGCGGCTATAAGCCATTATCGAAGAGGCGGAACCCACTTCTTTAGGCTAAAATGTACTGTGGGGATTGTACATTGCCAGAAAGTCTGGATCTCAAGGATACTTATTGAAGTCGATTAGAGAACGCTGGCCGTTGGTATCAAAAAGAGAGGCGTTCATATTAGGGCGTGGGAGGCAGGAGTTTTTCCAAAGCAAGTGTCACTTGTTTCCGGTCTTTCTTGTTGAGAGTCCCCAATGTTTTCAGAATGAACCGATGGTCCAGGGTAAACAGTTTCATTCTGACAATAGAGGGTGAAGGTAGACCCGCAGCCGTGAGATCGGAAATAGAAACATCCAGGGGCCAGGATGAGTTTTTGGCGCTGGTAATCATTGCCAGGACACTGTGTCCGGACTGTAGCCCAAAGTCCACTTGAGACAAGACCAGCGCTGGACGCTTTTTGGTTTGGGCTTTGTCTGTAAAGGGAAAAGGAACGCTTACCACATCAAAGGGTTGGAAGTCACAGGTTTCCATAAGCCTCCTCGTCATGCTCAGATCCCCATTCATCGAGTGTGCCAGATAAGGCGGTGGTGTACTCTAAATCCAATGGTGTAGCCTTTCTTACAATGACCTGGCCGTTTTGAATGTCAAAGATGACTGCATCCCCTTGTTTTAAGCCGAGATGCTCTCTAATGGGTGTGGGAATGGTGGTCTGATACTTGGACGTAAGGCGGGAGGGCTTCATTGCAGAATCTCCTGTAATGGCGTATTACTTTTTCCATGGTAATACCTCATTACCATTCTTTCAACCCCATTAGGGGGATCGACTATTTAGAGCTATTCTCGATGATTTGTTGTTCTAATGAGGGCGATGGTCTTGCCCCAAAAAAGGTACCATTTAAAGTGAGAAAATCGGGGGGCAAAGAAATGAGGGCCTGTAAAAGCCTAGAACCAAGTGTGTTGGTATGTTTTGCAGCCTTTTTAGTCCTGGTAAAGGCATTTACATTTGTTTGCTAAAAAGAAACATTTGTAGCTTGTTTTACATTGAGTGCGATGGAAACGGTAATCTAAAAGTGAGCCATTTTTGAGCAAAGTGGATTTAAATTCAGGCCCCAGTCACTCCCAAACTTTACAAAACACGGGAGATATCAGCCTCTATAAGAAGAGAGCCTGACAAGAATAAATGATCCCGAACAGGACTATTTTAGAGTGCAAAATGGGCCAACGGCAAAAAAGTACCGGACGGGATTATTTTATATAAAGATCTGATATAATACTAAAAATAGTACCGTACAGGATCATGAATTATGGCCCTTCGCAATGCCCAAGACTTTGGCAAGCTGATCCGGGACACCAGGAAAGCCAACAAGGTGACACAAAAAGAGCTGGCTGCTGCTTGCGGTACTGGCATCCGTTTTATCAGAGAGCTGGAAAAGGGAAAGGCCAGTTGTGAATTGGGAAAGGCACTATTGGTTGCCCTGATGCTCGGTATTAAGCTGGAAGCTTCACCTCCCAAACTAATGCCTGTTTCATCTTCTCCAGATAAAGGCACAGCCAATGACAACTGATGATAAAGTCCTTGCGGTGCACCTGTATGGAGAGCCTATCGGCCTACTGGAGCAAACGCTTTCCGGAAAAATGCGCTTTACTTATAACCCGGACGCGGTCAGGCCACTTTCCATTGGTATGCCGGTTCAGGCAGAAGCCTATGATGAGATTCAAACAGAAGCTTATTTTGGGGGGCTGCTCCCTGAAAGCGAAATGGCGAGGAAAGCCATCGGCAAGCGTTACGGGGTTAATTACCATAACAGTTTTTCTCTCCTGAAGGCGATTGGTTACGATTGTGCGGGCGCTGTCTCATTGCACGCACTGGAAGAGCAGGGTCAGTCGGAAGGTGCCAAATTCTTTCCATTGGAAGGGCGCGTACTTTCTGAACAAGAACTCTACCAGCATATCCGGGAGCTGCCTCAAAAGCCTCTATTCTTGGGTGCGGAAGGCCTGAGGCTTTCCCTGGCGGGGGCTCAGGACAAGGCGGCGGTTTGCCTGATTGATAACGAAGTAGCATTGCCTCAAAACGGCTGCCCTACTACTCATATTCTTAAGCCTGTCATTCAAGGGTTTGATGGCATGGTTCACAATGAGTATCTGTGCCTGAAATTGGCTCAGCGGATCGGTCTGAGTGTACCCCCTGCGGAAATTCGTTGGGCACAGGATATGCCGTACCTCTTGATTGAGCGTTATGATCGCCTTGTCCAAAACAATCAGGTTCAGCGTATTCATCAGGAAGATTTCTGCCAGGCGCTGGGTATTGTTTCGTCCCGGAAATATCAAAGCGATAGTGGGCCTAACTTCAAAGCGTGTTTCGACCTACTCTACAATACGACCCAGCCGGTCAAGGATCGCAATGCACTTGCGGCTTTAATGGTATTTAATTATCTCATCGGCAACATGGATGCCCATGGAAAAAACTTTTCCTTGCTTCATCGACCTATGCAAGGGCAGTCAGTGGGAATGTTGTTAGGCCTGACTCATCCTGAAGACTTTGTAGAACTCACTCCCGTTTACGATGTCGTGTGCACTAGAGCTTATCCTGATTTAACTGAAAAAATGGCCATGAAAATTGGCGGCTACTATGAATGGGACAAAATATTGCCTCGCCATTGGGAACGCCACTGCAAAGAGATAGGCTACTCGTATCCTGCCTTAAGAGAAGTCTTGCATCAACAAGCCCTAACTCTCCTGGATGCCATTCAAACTGAGCGGAACCAGCTCATTGAAGCAAACTTGTTCCATCCAATTGTTGATGAAATGACGCGCTTTTTTGAACGGCATATCCATAAAACACTGGAAAAGTTTAACGCTTAAGGTGTAAGTTTCACCACTCAGGCGTACAGCTTTAGCACTGAGTTAAACAGTCTAATGAAAACTATGTGTTCCACTAAAGGTTGTTAATGGAACACATAGTTTTCATTATGAAAGATATGTGATTTGTATGATAGCTGGCTCAAACATTGGGGGCAAAGGAGTGAACCCAGCGAATTTTCATTGTGTCCACTTGGCGATTGCTGCCTGAATTTCATCGTTTGTTGAAAAATCATCTACTTCGGCAGCCTCAATTCCTTTTTCGATCTGGCATACTTGCCCGCGATAGAGCTGAAGATAGTTATTAATAGATTCATTAAGGATATAAGAGCGGTCTCGATCCATGTCTTGGGCTATTTGATCCAAAGCTTTCCGTTTTTTTTGTTCAATTTTAAAAGTGATTGAGACCAACTGCTCTTTATTGACAGACATTTATTGGCCGCCAAGTTAATAACTTCAATTATTTTTCAATCTAAGACGGCAGTTTTCAACCCTTTAGAGATGGCAGAATAAAAACGCCCATTTCTCGATATGCGGAGGAAAATCAGTTCTAGGATTCGGTTTAGGAGATATCAGTAATGGACGGTACACACTGGTTTTCGGATGCCACTTACTTTTGCTGATTGATCCGGCTCTCAAGCTTTCTCAACTTGGATATTACTTCTTCAAAAGCAGGAATTTCCCCCATGAACATCTCACTCATTGCCTGATAATCATTGCTTAAACTTGTCAGTAGCTCTTCTCCAGGCAGCAGACGTAGAGAGCCAAAATGGGCAGTATCATAAGAGGCCCTGCTGTCGGAAAATAACAAGCTCTTATTCCGCACCACCTGTTCTAGCAAGTCTGCATTGGCAATGGCAATATCAGCGACGCCTCTTTCCGCCATCATATAGGTGTCATAGTAATGCCGTGACGTACGATCTCGCTGTCTTGAGCCATGGTGGAGAGCATGTAGAATGGTCACTTTCTCCCAAAAACTGCGCTCAGCAGCTAAAGTAGATACCTCAACCGCGACTTCGGTAAATAGTTGTGGAAAGATTTCGGCAACGTATGGTCGAATCGATTTGTTTTCGTTGGGTTCAATTTCACCCCGTGCGCCAAACTCCAATTTGATTTGCGGCTGAATATAACCGCCAAAATGCACAGGAAACTGCAAAGGAAAGGTCGCCCCATAATTCAACGTCTTAGGATAACGGAACAGCAATGTTTGCCGTTCTGGGTCCGATTCGTCCAGGACAACTTGCCAGCCTTCGGATTGCCCCAATGTCTGACGAATGGCCTCAATTAGGTTAGGCAAAACTTCATCTGCCACAAAGCGTTGGGCGCTTTGTTTTAACTTCTCAATGCGTCGCCTGCGCTCCTTCCCTGAGATATGAGCATCCATCGGGTTTTCGACTTCCCGCACATAAGGAGCAGTTCGGCTAATTGTCAGATCGATATCTTCCGAAAAACGTTATATCAGGCCAAAGGCTTTCGATAGGGAAGTACCACCCTTGAATGTAAGGTAAGGTGAAAGTGCTGGGCATTCATAGAGCCTTTTCAGCGTCCAGCAGACCTAAAAATCTTTTTCAATAACAATCGGCGTTACACCACGGCTATTGGCTGCTTCCTGAAAGATTATTTGTCGCTCAGTATCAGCCTTGTTTGAGAACAGATCCATGATAATGCCGTTGTATCCTTAAAACCGTATCTGCCAACCACCCAGGAAGCTGCGGAGTTGCATTAATTAGCCCTTTAATATCCTGATTATCCAGAAGCTTAGCACAGTGATGGATTACCTGGTCATCAATATTACTCTTCCCTAGATAGGACAAAGATTGAAGCACTGCGTTGGCTTTTGAGGACAAGCGATCCAGCAGTGGCACACGAGCATGTTTAAAGACAATGCTACGCCCTCCAACTTGCATAGTTCTGGAAGGGCCATTGGTCAGATAAAGCGGCTTAGCGGGAACCTGGGTAGACAAACCCAACAGGTTAGCGGTTACTGCTCCAGATGGAAAGACTTTATCCCCAGTCTTAGCAGTAATAGCCTGTGCAAGCTTATCCATATCAGGTGATAGCAACCCCAAGACCTTGTGCTGTCTTGGGTAATCGTAAAACCCTCTATCCAAACGCCTTATCATACCCTGCTTAGCCAGTCTGGATAGCGCCTGGTCCACCGCAGTACGAGGCCCAAGGTCCAAGAAATCCTTAGGCGTAAAGATCCAGCCACGCTTTTTAGCGCGAATCCTTTTTTTGATATGGGCCGTTACAAGATTCATAAGCATCGTCTCCTATGTCAGATAATAGCACTTATTTTTCTGACATACAATCCCCATAAACCGAATCATATAAACCAATTATAGGTTTATATCGAGTTCATATTTTGAGCCAAAGTATAGTGTTAAAGATAAAGTTCCTCATTCGCCGTGTGTATCTGCCAAATGCGCTTGCCATAAGCTTTTTGTGGCACATTATTCACAACAGCACTACTTAATGACTCGTGAATGAGACATCCTGTCTAAGGCATCATTGCTCTGTAAGGGTTTAGTTACAAAGGGAAATGATCAGTAACAACAAAATCCTTATTAAATGCTGCGTGTATGCAACAGTATGTAGAAGGAAACAGCAGTAATTTGGTAGTAATTTTGCAGTAATCGTGTTGGGAAAAGGGGGTATATCTCAGTAGAAAATAAAAACACTTGATTTTTAGATGGGGGTCTAAAACTATCTCTATGATTAGGTTTTAGGAGGTGTTGGTAATGGGCGGTAAACCCTGGATCTCCTTTTCGAATTCCCCTGGGGGTAATTATATTTAGCACCTTCGACCAATACGTCGAAGGGCTTTTTGTATGTGGGAGTAAGGATTCCGTCTTTCAGGCAACATTTCAAGAGTACGATTTTCAAAAGGCGGGCCTTTTCGGGATGACTTACGAACGAAAACAGTGGGTAAGCATCTTTGGCAAATTCGAGAATCAAAAGACCCAATTCCATCTGTTTTTTGCTGGCCTCCTGAAGTCGTTCCAAATTGGCCTGGAGATCCTGAAGCCTTTCTTGCCCTTCAGTTGCTTTTTTCTGGTAAAAGGCTGAATCAATCACCCCATCCAGCTTATCTTCATAAAGCTGAGAAAGTCGGTTGCTAATCCGTTGGATTTCCGCATTCAAAAATTCCCGCCGGTCGGCCAATTCCTGATCCTTCATGGCGTTAATGTCTTTAAGGCCCGCAACCATCCATTGATACTGTTCCTCAGTCACCGTGAATGAACGAACCATAGCCTCAAATTGCTCAGTCAGCTTCTCTTCCCGAATATACTTGTCTGGGCATTTTTGCTTGAAATGCGTACAGCGGTAATAGATATAGCGCCCCTGTTGCTTGCTATCGCCAATAACACTACAGCCACAATGCCCACAAGTAATGAGGTGAGCAAAAGCAATCTCTGGCTTACCGTAGCTGGGCTTATTACCCGCTTTGAGTTGACGTTGCACCTGATTAAACGTGTCCATGGACACAATGGGCGTATGATGACCCACCCGATGCAGTCCCCGGAATACAAAATGGGCGTATGATGACCCACCCGATGCAGTCCCCGGAATACAAAATGGCCGGTATAAAACTTACTGGTCAGAATGTGATGTAAATTACTCACGGATGGCTTTTCTGTGGAAGGTCGAAAACGATACCCTTCCTTGTGCATGGTTTGAATTCACACCCCTCAAAGTATGGTTGCCGGTAGCGTAAAGCTCAAAAGCCCGCTTGACGTATGGCGCTTTCTCTGCGTCCAGTTCAACCAGCCGGGTTTCCTTGTTATTGCGGTAGCCATAAGGAGCCGTTGAAGGCCAATGGCCTTGGGCCGCCTTCTCCATCATACCCTTGGCTGTCTCTTCCGATAGGTTATCAATAAAGTTCTTGGCCAAAACCACTTTGATTCCGTGGATCAGCTTGGTATGACTCTTGGCTTTCTGGGAAAGAACCTCCCCCTCTTTAACCATGTGGACTTCAATATCCAGCTTTTGGATCAGCTCATCGATCAGAACATAGTCTTGAAAGTTACCAGTTAGGCGGTCGGTCTTTTCTACAAGAATGACCCGAATATCCTTGGATTTTTTGACCCTATCCAGCCTGGCCAGGAAGTTGGTACGGCCAGCCTTCGTTGCGGAGGGAGAGCAAGAATCGGGCATGATTCACGTTTATAATGAGACTATCTGGCAACAAATCAACCAAGGAGCCAACCCATGAGCCAGTTTTCTGAGCCGGTGTCCCAGAATGGGCAGTTTGTTGAGATGCGTTCCCGTATCAAAAAGGTTGCTATGGAGGCGTTGAGTGCCGCCGCAAAGGCCTCTAAAGCCGAACGGGGAAACATTAAGCAAACCTCTATCAAGGGGAAAGCCAAAAAGAATTCAGATAAATAGGCTCCTGTGGTTTGGTAAGGCTTACTTTTGTAGGATTGCCCCCCACGGCCAAATATGCCATATTGAAAGCAATAAGATCCGCCAAGCCTCTGCCTGTAAGCTACCCCGGTGGGTTTTTCGATATTGGCCGACAAACGGCCACAAGAAGATTTCTGGCAGGCAAAGTCAGCATACGGGGAGGGAGTATACATCTCTAGCGGATTTTCGTTCTGTACCGATGGGGCCGCCCTTTTTTGCGTTTGCCAAAATGAGCGGTAAATGGGCAAGTAATTTTCAGGCTTTAGTGGCAGGCGTAAACCTTAAACTCCCGAATAATCCCCTCTAATCCATAGGGAAGCTCTAACAATGCCGTTCTAAACCTGTCCAGCAAGGGGTACCATTTTATATTGATTAATAAGCAATCCCAGAGTGCCTTTTGAGCCCTCCGGGATTTTTCATTTTTAGGCGAAAAGTAATTTTTGCGATATCTGGACAAAGCCCACAGTAAGCCGCAGTAAAACAAGTAATAATTTTCGCCCCTTCAACAAAAAACCGCCCGAAGGCGGCTTGATGTCTTAAGCATATAATATACGCATCATTTAAGCAGAGCCTCTCAACTTGCTGAATGGTAGCTTCCAAAAGATCCGCCGTTGCCTTGCGGGTCGCTTTGAAACGGCAAATTTCCATTTCGTTGATGTTGGCCAGTGGCATTGACCCAAAAAAGGGCTCGAGATGGAGGCGAAGATGCTGTTCCTTTTTCTCCATGTTCTTTCCATCCGAGTTCTTTGAATCCAAGATTTTAAGGCGGGTCAGGCTATTTGACTATCGAGTTTGTCACTTGAACTGGTATGCTTTTCAGATCAAGACCCATAAATGAAACCCTCAAGTTTTAAAGGGCTCCCGATACGGGGCTCCACTCACCTCTGATTCGCTGGGCTGGTTTTTCTACCCCCAAATTCTCATGCTCTAACAAAAAGATGATGATTTTGTTACACGAGTAGCAAAAAAGCAATTGTGGCTATTTTTATGCCTATACATCAGGGACAGACTTTTTTCCATCTGACTCATAAGGGTAAGGAATTTAAGGCATTATGGGATTAAAGCTGAATTTGTCTCGCCTTTCTGCGGGACTGAAAAAATTGAAACCACGAAGCTCAGCAACGAGTACCGCATCAAGCGTTACATCAAGCTCTCCATTGAAAGAGGGGTTAGCCCGTTTAAGCGCAGAGTCATACTCTCCCCTGAAAAATGGACTCAAAGCCGATACGGTGCAGCTCAATAAAAAGGCTTCCGGTTCTCAGACTCAATCATTAAAAGGCAGTGCGATTCCCCATATGGGCGATACAACATTAAAATCACAGACAAGCACTCCACCCAGAACACCGTCGATTCAGGACAAAGCGGCGCCTTTGGAAGCCAAAGTCTCCGGCAAGCCTGCTGAGTCTGCCAAATCGAGTCATTCCTCAGCCTCTTATCAAAGCGCCAAATCAAGGCTAAACCAGGGTACACAAACCCGATACAACGCTGAAAAGCCCTTAACACGAGCACAGCAACTGGCACTACTCATTGTGGAGCCAAAGGGAAAAATGGCGACACTCACGGAAGCGAATGTGCGTGGTGTTGCTGCACGACCATTCAGCCTGAAAGAAAAGATGGCACAATATCTCAACCACCCGCAAGGCAATTTTATTCCAGCGCAACGCGGGTATACCCCTGAAAAGCCTGAGGGGGTTGGCTGGGTAACTTCTGGCTATGCACCACTAGAAGTCCCTTTTCGGCCCCGCTAGACCGGGCTACTCTGTGGGAAGTCTGAATATTGGCCTGCCCCGGTCGCTTTTGCTCTGTAAGTGGGTGCGTTCTTTGCCGGGCGGAGTCTTCCCGATCGGAATTTTTAGAGACTATCCGAAAAGTTTTCAGGTCGGCGTGGCTACAAGGCCTCAAGCATAAAATCAGGATAGCGCAGGCAAGGCGCTTATACTGATAAGTAACGAAGCTGAGCAGCGCACGAACGCAGTAGACGCCCGAAATGGAGGCTTTCCGGATAGTCTCTCAGAGGTTTTACCAAGCTGTAAGCGGTCTGGCAATCCTGCGACAGGGCCAGGCAAGAATTGCCATGTTTGGGTTTGGATTAGAAAACGAGGTCTTCTCAGAGTGTCTGAGAGTGTCTAAAAAATGATATTTCCGCCCAATGGAGCAGCGTCCACCCATGTCAATTCCCAGCCTTCGATTTTCAGGTCAGTGTTTCAGTCAAATCACTCGGCCAGGGCATTCTGCCGCCAGCACCCCGCAACCGACAGACAGTCCCCCTTCAGGAACGGATCGCTTTGAAGCCAGTTCGGAAACGAGAAGCGACGCTGCCAACCTCGCCTCTCTTCCAGTGGAGGTGATGACACTCATTCTGGAAAAGCTAAAGCTGGATCAGCAGGACAATTACGCCAGGTTTGAAGCCCTGCATGCCTTGTGACTAAGCAATAAAGCCATTTTCGAGTGGCCGGTCAAACAGCTGGGAAACAATCTTTACCAGCGCTTGCAAGCGCAGTTAAACGGGTACAAAAGTCTTTGGGATACTGTTCAGGGCCCAGAGCGCCATATTGAAGCCTGGAAACCTGACCTGCTTGGCCCCGGGGCACGTCAAACCCTGATAGACAGGGTAACGGCTATGGCGTCAGGCGACCAGAAAAAGGATGCCATCCTGAGTTTATGCGCGATTCCCGCTGCTTTTAATGAAAAGCAACGCGGGCAGTTGGTACAGCTGGTGCAGGGCTTAAGGGGAGAAGATCATAGAAGCGCCGCTATGGATGTTTTGTCCAGAGAGCTTGGGCTCCTGAATGAAAATCAGCGTGAGCAGTTGATGCGAGTGGCTCGGTCGATTCGCAGTGACTGGACTAAAGGTGTTGCCATTGCCGCGTTGTCCCGAGGGCTTGAAGTACTGAATGAAAAGCAGCGCGGGCAGCTGCTCAGGATGGCGCAAACGCTTCGGGGTGATTTGAATAAGAGCATGGCTATTACCGGACTGGGGGCAAGCCTGAACCATTTGAACCCTGCACAGCGAGACCAGGTGATCGATATCCTACAGTCCATACGGGAGGAATCCCCCAAAGGGATGGCCATTACCGGTTTAAGTGCCAGTCTCGGCGCGCTTGATGATGCGCAGCGAGGGCGACTGATAGAAATGACAGAATCCCTGCAGGAGGAATCCTCCCAAAGTATGGCCATTGCCGCTTTAGGCGCCAGGCCTGGCGCGCTGGGCGAGGCGCAGCGCGGGCGGCTGTTCACGATGGCAGAATCTCTACAGGAGGATTTCCCCAAAAGCATGGCCATTGCCGGTTTCAGCGCCAATTTTGGTGAGCTGGACCGGACGCAGCGAGAGCGGCTGATAGAAATAACAGAATCCCTGCAAGACGACTATCCCAAAAGCACGGCCCTTGCCAGTTTAGGTATGAGATTCGCTGATCTGGACCGGGCCCAGCAGGAGCGGTTACTTGAAATCACCCAATCCCTGCAAGAGGACTTTCCCCAAAGCCGGGTTATCGCCGCTCTGGGAGCAAAGCTGACTCATTTGACCGAAGGCCAGCGCGATCAGGTGATTGACATGGCTGATGCCATAGAGGAGCAAGGCTTCAAAAGAGCTGCCCTTGACGGTTTGAGCCTCAGTCTTGCTAATCTGAACCCGGCACAGCGAGACCGATTGCTGAACATCACGCAATCCTTGGAGGATAACTTTCACAAAAGTCTGGGCATTGTCTGTCTGGACTCAGGGCTGGCGCATTTGAACGAGGATCAGCGCAGCCAGCTGATCCACACGGCACAGGCTATCGAGGAAGAACGGTTCAGAAGCCTGGCCCTGGCTGGCCTGGGCTCAGGTCTGGCACATTTGAACGAGGGTCAGCGCAGCCAGTTGTTCAACATGATCCTTGCCTTGCAGGAGGAAGGTGAAAAAAGCACTGCCATTGTGGGACTGGGGAAAAGCCTCAGCTATTTAAGCGAAGCGGAGCGTGAACAGTTGGTAACTATGACCTGTGCCATGCAGGAGGACTTTCCGAAAAGCATGGCCGTTGCCGGGCTGGGCTTAGGCCTGGCACATTTGAACGAGCAGCAACGAGCCCGACTGATACAGACGACCGAATCCTTGCGTGGGGATCGCTTTAAAAGCATGGCCATTAAGGGACTGAGTAGTGGCTTTAGTGATCTGGTCCAGGGTGGGAAGCTTTTTTCGACAGGCCGCAATTAAACACTCTCGGAGAGCCCTGCATAAAAGGGGACAGAGTGTTTTCAGTCATCCGTCAGGTTTTATTCTTGGGTGAGGCTGCCTCATCTGTTTTTTTATTGTGTTGAGTCGGGTAAAACTTTTAAAGCGCCTTGCCCAAACGCAATACTCACTTTGCCCCTTAAACCGATGCACACGGTTTCGATTCAGCGTATTCTGGTTGGCATGCTGATACCTAAGGAGGCTTCGTCCAGTGTCCGGCCTGAGATCCGAAAAGCCGATCGTGACCAATAATTCTGAGCAACATCTGGCGTATTTTCGGGCTTTTTCCCGAATGCCAGCTACGACGGTATTGGAGAAGCTGCAAAGCGCTCCCTCAGGCTTGACCGAACCAGAGGCCGAAGAGCGGCTTTCTCGATATGGACTGAACGAAATAACCCGAAAGAAACGTCACCCCTGGTTTATCCGCTTGTTAAAAACGTTCAATAGTCCCTTTAATTATCTGCTGATGGTGTTGGGGATTCTCTCCTACATCAGCGGCAACCATGTCTCCGCCATCCTGATTGCCATTATGGTCTTATTGAGCGTGCTGTTGCGCTTTATCCAGGAATCCCGATCCAACCGGGTGGCAGAAGAACTGCAAGCGCTGGTCACCAACCGAGTCAGTGTCCGCAGGCGTCCGACGGAAAACGATACGCAGGGCAGCCTGCGGGAAATCCCCCTGAAAAACCTGGTTCCCGGCGATGTTATTACCTTGGGCCCGGGCGATCTTATCCCTGCCGATGTACGGTTGATTGAAGCCCGGGACTTGCACATCAACCAGTCCGCACTGAGCGGGGAATCCTTTCCGGTTGAGAAGAAATCGGAACCGGATGACGACACCGATGGCAATTTGATTGATCTGGCCAACCTCTGCTTTATGGGCACCAGTGTGGTAAGCGGGATGGCTGTCGCCGTTGCCATGGCAACCGGGGAGCAGACCTATTTCGGCAACCTGGCCACAAAAATAGTGGACGATGAGCCCCCCACCAGCTTTGATCAAGGGATCAACAAGCTGAGCTGGCTTTTAATTCGCTTTATTACAGTCATGGTGCTGCTGATTTTCGTGATCAACGGACTGACCAAGCACGATTGGCTGACCGCGTTGCTTTTTGCCCTGGCCGTCGGTGTAGGACTTACCCCCGAGATGCTTCCCATGATCATCATCACCAACCTGTCACGAGGGGCCATCGCCCTGTCGGACAAAAAAGTGATCGTCAAGCGCCTGGCCTCCATTCAGAATCTGGGTGCCATTGACGTGCTATGCACCGACAAAACGGGCACCCTGACTCAGAACAAGGTCATTCTGTACCGACACCTGAATCTGCACGGGGAAGAGAGTATAGAGGTGCTGAAAGCGGCCTATCTCAACAGTTATTTTGAATCAGGCCTGAAAAATCTTTTGGATGAAGCCATTATGGCCCATGCCGAGCAAGATGACGCCCTTAAAATTGAAAGCGATTACGCCAAGGTGGATGAGATTCCCTTTGACTTTGAGCGGCGACGCCTTTCCGTGGTCATTGCCAAAGGTACCCTGCACACGCTAATCTGCAAGGGGGCTATTGAGGAAATGCTGAACGTTTGCGCGCGCATTCACGACAAGGGGCGGGAATATCCCATCACCCCAGCCATTAGAACGCAAATTCATAAAGACACCGAAAAACTGAGTGCAGAAGGCTTTCGGACGATTGCCGTGGCGTACAAGACCCTGGATGGCCCCCAAAAAGTGTATACGATTCAAGATGAACGGGATTTGACCTTGCTGGGGTACATTGCCTTTCTGGATCCCCCCAAGGAAAGCACGGCCCAAGCCATTCAGGAATTAAGCCAGTTGGGTGTCGAGCTTAAGATCCTGACCGGCGATAATGAACTGGTCACCCGCAAAATCTGTGCCGTGGTGGGCTTGCCCATTCAGGGCATTCTGCTGGGGCGGGATATTGAATCGCTGAGTCCTGAGCAACTGGCGGAAAAAGTGGAACACACCACCATTTTTGCCAAGCTGACCCCCGAACACAAAGAAAAGGTGATTCAGGCAATTCAGCGGAAAAACCATGTGGTGGGCTTCCTGGGCGATGGCATTAACGATTCTCCGGCCCTGCACAGGGCTGATGTGGGTATTTCCGTGGCAAACGCGGTGGATATCGCCAAAGAATCAGCCGATATGATTCTGCTGGAGCAAAGCCTGTTGGTTCTGAAAGACGGGGTGATTGAAGGGCGCAAGGTATTTGGCAACATTATCAAATATATTCGCATGACCACCAGCTCCAATTTCGGCAATGTCTTCAGCATGATGGGCGCCAGTTTTCTGTTGCCATTTTTGCCAATGATACCCCTCCAGATCCTGGCACAGAACCTGTTGTACGACATCTCCCAAACAGCCATCCCCTTTGACCGGGTGGATGAGGAGTTTCTGGGCCGCCCCCATCGCTGGGAAGTTCCCAACGTGGAGCGATTTATGCTGACCTTTGGTCCGGTGAGCTCGATTTTTGATTACGTCCTGTTCGCCGTGATGTGGTTTATCTTTGGGGCCAACACGGTCTCCCGGCAGGCGCTGTTCCACACCGGCTGGTTTATAGAGGGGCTGCTTTCGCAAGTGCTGATCGTGCATTTTATTCGCACCGCCAAAATTCCATTCCTGCAAAGCTGGGCCGCCCCGCAACTGCTGGTGATGACCGGCTTGTGCATCGGTATCGGCATTTATCTGCCACACTCTCCGCTGGCGCCGTTTTTTGGGTTCGTAGCGCTGCCCGTTCATTATTTTTCCTGGCTGGTGGGGATTCTGATCGCTTATTTCATCCTGATCCAGACGGTCAAACGCTGGTTTATCGGGAAGTTCGGTTATGGTTGAAGGGAAAGGACAGGAACGTCCATTGCGGGCTTGGCTCAAGGCGTTATTGCGGAAAATCAATACCGATGATTGCCAGGGGCTTGCCGCCGAGATAGGCGATGATCTTCTTTGTGGGTGCTGAAATGACCGCCCTCAGGGCAAAGCCTGCTTCTGAAATCGGATTTTAGAAAATGGTGAAAATCAGGTTAAAGTTTTTGGCAGGTAGCACGATAATTTAGAAAAGAGTATTTAAAATATTTTTAGGTAGAAGTCGCAGGACGATATGACTCGAACAGCTTATTGGTGTTGGCCCCTGTTTCAAGCAGGATCTCAGTTCGCACAGTGGCTCAAGGCCTCTGGTCCCTCCACCGGGAAGCGAAAGGGCTATGGCTTGGCCATGTTATTGGTGTTTTTAGGCACCACCGTCACCATTGGCGCTTCTTTGCAGTTAATGAGCGGCCCTTTGACAGCCATTGTCATGGGCAGCGCCAGCCAGAACCGACTGGCGGCAGAGGAGTTGGCGAATACCGGCTTACCAGTGGTGACCGCTAACATCCAGAATTTATACAATACCGGGCAAACACTGACCACTGCTTACACTTACAGTTCCACCTCGGCCCCAAGCTCTGTTTTAATGCCCCAAAGCCCAGACGCCTTGACCGGGGCGACCAGAAGCGTAGGCTCCTATACCGGAGGCATTACCTATATCAACGGCAATGTCTGCCTGATTCGGGTGACAGCCACGGTGGGTACCAGCACCGCTACGGTTAGCCGATTATTAACCCTGACGCGGGATATTTACCCATTGAACAACGTGACGGGGGCCACAGCCGCTTACGGCATGCGCCGACTCACCAGTAACCCCGCTATTACCCGGGCCATCCGGGTACGGCGGGGCAGTGACAATGCCGAAACGGACATTGGCTTTTTACCCAATGGCGACCTGGACATTCCCGCCTTACAGACTTTCCTGAATGATGGCTTGACCACCTACCCCAGGCCGCTGGATCGGGTGACTGGAGCCTTTCGGGCCTACAGCTTGCGAAAAATCAACACTGCTTACAATGGGTTCGCTATTACCGTGCGACGCAGTAGCGATGATACCACCGCCAACATTGGCTTTTTGCCAAATGGAGACCTGGATACGCCCTCCTTGCTCAGCTTTTGCAAGACCGATACTTGCTTTGTAACCACCTGGTATGACCAGAGCGGAAATGGCCGCAATGCCGTTCAGGGAACACTAACCTGGCAGCCCCGCATTGTGAATGCTGGCGCGCTGGAAACGATCAATGGCCGGGTGGCCCTTCGATTTGATGGTGTGGATGATGCCATGGCGGGAGCCACCAACAATGCAGCCAACAGTTCTTTTAACATGGTGGTGGCTCAGGTCGATGCCGGGGCAACCGTCACCCAGGCAACCAAAGCCACCAGCGGTGCAGCGGGTACGAGTGGCCAAAAATATTTACTCAGCCCTGTGCAAGGGGGAGCCGTCAACGCCGGGTCGGGACTCTCCTTGGGGGAAGATGGGGCGGGCGTGTTTGAGCACGGCAACGGTTATATGCCGTGCCTGGCCCGAGAAAAGATGTTCCCCAATAACAACGATGCCCTGGTCGTATCCTACAACTACATCAACAAGCAGCCTTTTCTCTTTATCAATAGCAAATTGGCCGACGTGGGATTTACCTCGTTACGAGGGGATTTATTTACCCCCATATACATCGGGGGGCCGCCGCCAGTCCACGCGCCCTACGGCTATTTTAAAGGGGCTGTGGGGGAATGGATTCAGTATCCTACTAATTTAACCACCGCCAACCGGCAAATTCTGGAGAATGACGGGGCTCGCTATTACGACCTGACCCTGGCCGATACGGGTTATAGCACGCCATTAGAACTGGTGCCCAGCCCCGTTGCGGCTTATGGCTTACGCCGACTGAAACCGGACGATACTGGCACAACGGACGACGATAAGGCCATTCAGGTACGCCGCAGTAGTGATAACACCACCCAGATTGTTGGTTTTGATACCAAAGGAAACCTGGATCTCGCAACCTTGTTCAAGTTTTGCGGGGCCGGCAGTTGTTTTGTGGTCAACTGGTATGACCAAAGCGGTAATAACAGGCATCTCACACAGCCGACAGCCGCCAACCAACCTCGCATTACCAACGCCGGGGTTCTGGACACCATCAATGGACGGCCTGTCATACGTTCGACAGGTGGCAAAATTTTGATGGGATTAGGAGCAAGTATTATGCCGGGAACCGGCGGCTGGTTCTACTCCACTATCTTGGCCGACCATGGGAGTGCCAACACCGCGACCTTCATAGATCGTAACCCGGCAGGGAATAGTAATCCGCTGGTGGATTTAATAAAGTCTGCCGGAAAATTCGCTCTGGTCACACGTCGGAATGACGGAACCAATCAAACCGAACGAGTAGGCTCCTACGTTATTCCAAGCGATGGCACCGGCCAATCGGTTTCCTGGCAACGCATCCGAGGGGTACAGTACGAATTGTTTGTTAATGGGAATTTAGATTCTTCCACGCCGGATACCGATACGGATATTACGCCCCAAAGCGTTGGCGTTCTCGCTCATAATGAGATTGGTTTTTATCCCAGCGCTAATGCCTCCATCGGAGAGTTGATTATATATGGAGGCAGCGTGCTTCCGGCTACCCGAAGCCGCTTGGAAACCAACCAAATGGCCTATTACAACATTAACAACAGGCCGCCGGACACGGGTTTTGTGACCCGGTGGTACGACCAAAGCGGCAACGGCTATGATTTTATGCAAGGCGTTCGGGAATTACAGCCGGTGATTCGGATTAATAGCAAAAGTGGTCGTCCCGCCATCCAGTTCAATGGGTTAAACAACCACATGGCCACCGCTGGCACCCTCAACTTTACCGGTACCAATGCCAGGGTATTTGCAGTGGCCAGCATGGATGGTTCTACAGGTTCAGCGGGCAGGCTGTTTGGCGGCGTAAAAAATACGGATGCCAATGATTACGCCACGCCGGACTCGGCTTCCTTCTTGCGCCGTTATGGTAGTAATAATCAGCTGTTTAGTTACCGAAATAACGCCAACCTAAGCATCTCCCCGGCCTTTACCCTGAACCAGCCCTTTCAAGCCACGTCTGTTTTTAATGGCAGCTACCAAACCACCCGCGTCAATGGGGTCGGTGGTACCAGTATAGCCAGTAGCGGTACTTTCAACATCAACCGGCTCTGGCTGGGAGGCGCGTCCTTTCTCTTCCAGGGTGATCTATGGGCCGGAGGGATCAGTGAGGTCATTCTTTATCCCTGGGTGAGCGCAGTCCAACTGGCGCAGATAGAGCAGGATCAGCGCAGTTACTACGGTACGCCATAGCAAGGCATCAAGCCTTATCAATCTAAATCAATCCAAGTCGTGAGGTCAGTTCCCCAATGGATGGTAAAACGGTCATCAAGCAGTCAACACACCGCAAAAACGCTGGCAAGGGTTTTTCCCTGCTGGAAGTCCTGCTGATGATCACCATGCTCTCGTCCATTATTTTGCCTGTCGCCATTATGCTGACCCAAACCGGCCAAAATGCACGAGGCGTCTATTTGCAGTCGACCCGCAGCATTTTACTGAATAGCCTGATGGACGAACAGACCGGAGATCGCAATAATTTTGCCGCCTTGTATAACCTTGCAACGATGAACACCACTACAACAGAATCAGGACAGGTGATTCCCTGGCGCTCGGTGGTGGACACTACCAATGCCGGAGCCTCTGATACCTTTCAAAAAACGGTGTATTACTACCTGTACAACACGGTAGCTGATGCGGCCAACGCCCCTCGCATCAGTACCAAAGTCATTCATACCCGAAACACCATGCGAGTTCGATTTACGAGTGCCAACCAAGGCTACATGGACTCATCCGGGCAATGGTGGGATCCCAATAATGACTACGCTGCCGCAACAGTAACCCCTGGTATTAGCAGCGCCAGTAGTTTGTTTACCAATTATCCGACTAATACCATCCTTAATTTGCCGTCCCACCGGGATGCCGATATTTACCGGGGCGGCTGGTGGCGGGACGGTGCCCCCATCGTCTATACGGCCCCCGTGTCCAACGGGTTATATACGGTCAAGCTATACTTTTCTGATAATACATTGGCATTAACTCGACTCATGGACATTACGATGGAAGGGAAGTTAATGAATCCGGGTAGTCCATACTTTGCCCCTCTGTATTGTGTCAATCAATCTAATTGCGCCAATGTGCAAATGTTTGACGTGGTGGTGACCGACGGTAATCTGGATATTATGCTCTCTGCCAACAGCAATGCGGTGAATAATGACCCTTACATTCAGGCAATCTCCATTAAAAAGAGGACTTAGCCCCATGTCCTGCTTCCAGTATCGGACTTCCCGCAATCGACACTCCGGTTTAACCCTGGTGGAAATGCTGATTGCCATGACCCTGATGGGCTTTGTACTGCTCTCCATGGGGAATTTTCTCTTTGGCACCAACCTGCGCTCCGTCTCCGTCAACGATCGGTATAAGCTGGCCAGCGAAGTCCACAGCCTGATTGATGACCTTCGGGAGGATTTGCACCGGGGGGCCTACATCAGCCCCAATTCTTTCCGCAATCGTCTGGAATACACCACCTATGACCCCAGCACCGGCGATGCGGTTAAAAAAGTCTATGGCATTTGTTATTACAGTAGCGTGCAAACGGGAAGTACCGATACCACTTGCCCCTTGCAGCAGTCGGGGGGAACGTTCCCTTATCTCAAACGCTCCGACGATGGGGGCGCTACCTGGGGCTCCCCGTACCGCATTTCCGGTTTCAACAAGTACCGGCTGGACAATGCCAGCACGCCCCGTTTTTTGTTTGCTCACCCCAGTAATAATTGTATTGATTATGTGGATAACAACGCCAACGGGGTGCTGGGCAGTGGAGATACTACTCAAACTCAGGTCAGTTGTGGTACCGGTGGAAACTCTTGGTTTGGCGTGACCACCGCATCCTTAAATCCCACTTACTCCAGTAAGGTGGTATTGAACAACTTTAACTTCACCACGGGGACTGGCCGGCCTGTCACTGAACGAGACCTGCCCACCTATATTTTTATTGCCGTGGCCCCGGGCCCCGTACGCAGCAATCTGGCGGCCGTGGCGCCGGGCGTGAAAGACACCCAACTGATGCAATCGTTTTCTTTTGACAACGCGGTTAATAACATGTGGCCCGCAGGCTTCAACACCGTGGATTTGGCCTGGGACGCCGCCCATGATCGCTTGATTATCGGCAGTGACTCGCATTCTATTCTTTACACCACCGAGCGCAACGGGGTTTTTATCAATCAACCCTACGCCCTGAATGACGGGAAATATCAAGCCCGGGGGGTGGCCATTGAAGATGATGGCAACACGCTGCACGCCATTAGTAATACAACCAGCGAGCGCTATCATCGTTATAACCTGAATAACGTAACGCCACTGATGGAAACTGCCGGAGGGGCCAGCGCCACCTTTGCAACGGCTCAGTCTAACAGGCTATTTATGGCTTTTGCTTCCAATAACCGACGAATTTACATTACCAGGGTCGATAATGACGGATTGTTCAAAATCGTGGAATTAAACGGCTCGGATCCTGCCACACCTCAAACAGAAACCGGTAATAAGTGGCAATTACCCACCGCCATCAGTACCGCTTCCCAAATAGGCGGATTTGAAATTGAGCCAACCACGGGTGATTTTTTAATTATACGCAATCAGGTCTACGCATCCGGTGGTAATAATTACATTGATTTGTATCGCATTCCCCGCACGGGTGGTTACAGTCTGGCAATGACGCCTTACTTATCCATTAACCTGACCGATTTAGGCAGTACCGCCACGGGTGTATTAGGGCGGTTTGGTATGACTTACGATGCCAGTTTAAACCGCTTGTTTTTGGCCGACAATGTGAGCAAGAGAATTTTCGAAGTCGCTCCGGTTAAAGTGATTACCCCACAAAATTAAACGCCCAACCGGCCCTGAATCTCCTTCAACAAGGCCCGTAATACTTCTCGCCGGAAAAGCGCTATTTTAACACTCATTCTCTGCCTGGAACCTGACCCATTTCCGGGACTTAACTGTAACCTATGTTTTCAATACAGCTGACTGAAATAGCGAGCTTTTACAAGGAAAGTTGAACCATTTTATCAACTTGATCTGGATGAAGATTTTGAGAAAGAAGTTGACGCACAGGGATTCTGATAAGATCCAGTTCCGTTGAATGGAAATCCTCATCCTGAAATAAAGTTATATTGTCACTTTGCATTCTTAGAATTTGAAGATCCTGCTTCAACGCAAGATAAAAGAAAGGTTTTATCAGGAAATGACTTAGCCAGCCTGGAAGAAAAGTCTTTTGATAAGCCGTAACAATATACGCTTTAAGCCGTGTACCGTTTTCTGGGGTCAGGAACACGGTTATCAGCGTGGTTGTACCATTCTTTGAACAGTACTCTAACTGTGCCGTTGAAGGGAGCTTGAACCGGCCATAACTTTTAGACCGGGATCGTTCGAAGAGGCTTGCAATAAGCCCGCTTTGCCGCCTCTCCTCAGTGTACTCCACCTCTACACCCTCTTTGTTGGCTCGAATAATAGCGTTTACCAAAGAACGTTTATGATTAGAACGTATCAATCCAGGGTGGATAAAATGGGTATGAGTTCCGTCCAAAAAATTTTCTACCGCGTTTAGGAGGTCGGCTTTTACCTCCACTTCCCAAACAAAAAATCTATATCCTCGATCGTTCAGCAGTGGGAGCCTATAGGGCAATAAGGGCTCACCTGATTGATCTTGGGTGAGCTTCACCCAGATGAAACCATCTTGCTCCAATACAGGAAAACTTGAGACCGAGTAGGGCAAAATAGCGTCTTTTTTTAGTAAGCCAGGTATGTGCTGACAAATCCCTCGCCCATCAAACTGCCATCCATGATAAGGGCACTCAATGTGGCCCTTCTGAATCTTTCCTTTGGATAAAGGAATGCTTCTGTGAGGACAGCGATCTAAAAGGGCTCTTGGATGACCCAAAGCATCCCGAAACAGAACAATAGGTACTCCCATAACCATTTGTGATACCGGCATTTTACGTAGTTTATCAGTCTGGCACGCAATAAGCCATTGATTTCGCAGTGCAGGAAACTTCTCAATCAGTGGCAGATTCATAGCTGGTACTTCCGCATGATATAAGTCCCTACAGTATTCATTAAAGTCATTAAAACTTGCCAAGGCAGCTTTCGATAAAGGGGTAAATGATCCAGATAAAGTGTACTGTATTCAAGATAACCAATACCACCACGGTGCCGTTTAAAAGAGGCTGCTCCAGCGCTGAGGTTCAAGGTAACAGCTTCCTCCGCAGCACATTTTAAAGTGATTGCCATCAGCATCCGATAAAGGCCAGTCTCTTGCGGGAGAGAGCGGTTATAACCCACCAATGGCGTCGTCATAATTCCATTCCTGGCAAAATAGCCAATAATGCCATCTAAATGTCCGTCAGGGTGCCTTAACCCATGCAAGGTTAGTAATCCTTCCTTCAAGCACAGTCGAAGGTACTCTTCTGTGAATTGGGGATTATGGTAAGAGTACTTATCTAAATATAAGGCGTTGTAGAGCGACAATATCCTGGGAATATCACTTTCTTCAATTTCATTGTGATGAACCCACTTGTAAGGCCCCTTTTGAAGCAGTTTCCAATCCCATTTAAAATTCTTGGTTTTAAGATAGGTTGGATTCTTTCCTTCAAAAATGTAAACTTGTCGTGTTAAAAAAAATTGATAGCCAGCCTCTTTAAACTTATCAAATGCAGCCTGTTCGTGGCATTGATTTATAGAGCGGAAGACAATAGCATGGTTGGGCCAGTTTTTCAGAAAGAATTGGGTAATCTCATTAATTCCTTCACCTTCCCAGTCAGGGTAAAGATTCGTTGAAAGTAGCCAGTTATTGATATGGACGGTTTGGTTGATTTTTCCTAATTTCAGAATAATCCCTAAAATGTTCAATATGAAACGACAAAGACTTTCTATTGGTTTACAACCAAGATTGTAAAGCTCTTCTTTAGCGTAGCTAACATTGTGCGTGTAAGGAGAGCAAACATATGAGCTGGAATATTCTGTCTCATTAATAGTCACCGGAAAGACGTGCTTTCCCACCTTTAACAAACGAAAATCTGTTTCTACATTCTGGATAAACCGCTTTGCCCCTTCCACCACAAAGGGAGTCAAGCAATTCTTTTCATAGGAAAGCGAACCATCGATAGGCCATTCCATGCTGGAAATAGTGTTTTTATCAAACAATGCAATCTCCATACTTAATCACCATCCCATTCCAAATCTGCGGTTGCAGCCTGCATAAGACTCACTCGACGTGTTAGGCTTTTCCGCAAAATTTCCGCAAATGAAATCAACTGATAAAAGAAGGGAATCGGATCTTCCCAAGAAAAAACAGTGTCTGGGGTCGTAAACATATCCTGGAGGAACCTACTCACAGAATGACTGGACTGAAGCCCGTAAATCGGCATGATTAAACCCAGCATTTTTTTACTTGATCGTTTTGGCAGAATCATTGCTGGAGCGTCATCCAGAAAGGCGCGAGGTAATTGATCGTGACGCGAAAACAGATGAATACCACTCGTGGCTCTGGGATTACACTCCAAAACGTAAATCTGCCCTTCAGAATTTTTCCGAAAATCAAAGGCAAGCTGACCTGTATAGGAAAACCTTTGCACAAATGCTTCGGTAAAGGCTAATATTTCTGGCTGCTCATCACTTACAAAATAAATACCTGATCCTTTGCCTGCCCGGTATGGGGAATTATAGGTTATATGCGCAAGCAGCCTACCTTCTTTAGCCACGCTGTATGTACTGTACTCTGTGCCAGGAATATAACGCTGAGCAACCCAGGGATAATTTGAAGTTGGCTGGATCAGATGTAACTGCGTGGGCTCGGGTTGGATCATTGCGTAAGCGGCAAATCTGGAAAATACGGGCTTAAAAACCCATTCTCTGGAGCAATCCAACCAAGGCTTAATCTGTTCTTTTGTTTGAATAAGATGGGTCTCTGGTGCGGTTATTTTGAAATCCTGAACAAGCTGCGAGAAAATCCACTTGCTGTGGAATTGCGCAAGCTTTGGGAATTGATCCGTAAATATCTGGCAATATTCAGTCAGGCGATCAAGTGCCTCCGAAATATAGAACACTTCTTCACAAGTTGGAATGACCAAATCAATGTTTTCTTGTTGAATGATATGGATAAGCGCATCGATAAAATCCCTTCGACGCGTTTTGGGTTCCGGCACATGAAACGTGTTTCGAACAGCAATAGACCCCTTAGCGACAGGCGATTTACAGCTCTCTGCCACAAAGACCGTGGCGCCTGCGTGATGAAACATTCGGGCCAGATCCAGAGTCGCGGGGGCGCGTCCGCCAGTTAATAAAATTCTCTTTGTCATACTGCAGCCTCGATCGCAAACAAACGTTGCAGGCGTCGCTTCTTGGCGCCGACCTCAGGTTGCTGGTAAGGTCGAAATTGAATCACGGGTGGGATACACTGATGCTGCTCGCAAACAGCGGTTAAAGAGGCCCTAAAGGATTGCTCCTCATCCAATGAAACTTTACCGGCAAGACCTACTGAAAATGTATTCAGATTCAGTTGCAAAATCTGATAATCATGGATAGATACAGGAACCTGTAAGATGGCTTTCCGAATAGCATCAGGGAAAATTGGGATAATTTTTGAACTTTGGGTGGAGGGCAAGTAAAAAAGATCGTCACACCGCCCATCAACAAACTCCAGTGCTGTAAAAATAGAGCCACAAGGACAAGATTCTTGACGCTCAGTAAGAACATCGTTCAGTTGATAGCGGATAATGGGCTGCGCAAGTCTTGAAAAGTCAGTAATAATGGGCGTGAATTTTCTTTGCGATTTATTCAGGTACTCTTTCTGAACGACCAATAAATCTTCATTCAGGTGTAACGTCCCGTATTGACAAGTGCTGCCGAGGAATCCTTCGGTACACTGATAGACTTGGTGGATGTTCTGTCCATACGTATTCTCCAACCATAACCGATCAAAAGGCTCTAATACTTCGGCTACTGAAATTATTTTTTCTAACTTCAAAGTAAGCTGTCCGGCATTCATCGCCTGCCCTATAAAACCGAGCATAGAGGGCGGGGCTACCAATACTGTTGGTTGATATTCATTGAGCCTTATAATATGTTCGTCAACTGGTTTAAAAAGATCAAAAAATTGAAATTGAATCCGTCGGCTGCCAACACTCGTATACAAGTTGCTATTCGCTCTTAGAAAGAATGCAATTCTATGGCCTTTGAAAATAGAACCGGGTAAGGCTCTTAAAGCATGACCCGCCCACTTTAAACGCTCTTCTCGGCTCACTAGAAAAAGTCCTCGATGGCCCGATGTGCCGGACGATAGACCAACGGTAATATGACCAACCATTGGCTTGAAATTTCTGGTTTCTTCCGCTGTTAGTGCCATTTTGAAGGCTTCTTCCCGGGTGATTTTCACCGTGTTCAGAGTATCAAAATGCGCCATCATTAAGTTTTTATCGATGATGGGAAAGCTCTGCCAATCTGATAGCTGGCAACCTTGATAATAATGCTTATAAAAATCTGACTGCTGAAGCACTTTTCGCAAATGAGCCTTTACCTTTTTGTCTTGCCATGCTTCCAACGCCTCACGATTAGGAAATTTATTCGCTAAATACTGAGCTGAAAAATAATGTCTCAGTATCATGAATTGCTCAAGAAATTGACTCATACGTCCTGCCTCCCATCTTTTTAAGCACAACAGGACAATGCGATGGAATTATTTCAATCAAAGGATTTTGCTCGTTGAAATCATGCAGCTTTTGCAAAGTATCCTGATAAGCGCGGGCATCAGAAAAGATCAGATTCGTAATGGGATGAGGGGGTTTAAGCTGCTTATAGCTTTCTGTGAGCCAGCACGCGTCGGCAACCAGGAAAAAGATTGTCTGCTGGTCCACTTGCACAATGAGACCCGCTTGACCGGTAGCATGCCCAGGTAACTCAACGGCAATGAGGGCCAAGTCGCTACTTAACGCATAGCCTTGAGTAAAAGGTGCAAACTTTTGGGAAATGTCAATTGTAGGAAAATCTTCTAAGTAACGAGAGCGATTCTCTAGTTGATCCGGAAGAAGACCTTTTAGAAATCCTTTTCGAAGTGCGGCAAATCCACTGGTATTTTTCACAACCCTAAAGCAAGAACTGAAATATAGAAATATCGCATTGGGGAAGTCTCTTAAACCAGCAATATGATCCGCATGAAAATGAGAAATGACTACATAGTTGACGTCCTCAGCCAAAATACCTCTTTGCTTGAGCTTGAATGCGGCAGTTTCTTCTGATTTGAGATAGACAGGCGTGACCAGTGAATAAATATTGCCAGGAAATGTTTTTGCCTCCGCGTAAAAGTAGGCGGCATAGCCTGTGTCAAACAAAATACAACCTAATTGCGGATGCTCTATAAGCGCAAAAGCAGCTGGGAATCGGCAATTCACAGATCGCCCCCCCTTTAACACAATATGCTCTGGATGCGTACAATAGCCAGCATCTAGCAAGGTAAATTTAATACCCATTGACCTGCGCCTTCCACCAGTCTGCAAACAAATCCAAACCCTCATCAATGCCAATAACTGGCTTATAGCCAAGCTCGTTACGAGCTTCGCTAATATCGAAAGTCTGACTTTTGGCCAACACCCCGATCGTGTAACGGGTAAATAAAGGCTCTTTACCCATAAGCACTGTACAAGAAAGCCCTTCTAGCAGACTCGCAATTGCATATGCAATCGGATATCGAATGTTTATTGGCCGAAAAGGGAGATTTAACTTTTGAAATAAAGACTGAAGTACCGTGCTTAAGTGAGTCGGTGTTCCGTTAGTAATATTGTATTTTTTACCCAGCGTATTACCTGGAGAATCTATACAGCAAAGCAAAGCGTCTACGGCATTATCAATATAAGTGAGGTCTATCAGTGCGTGACCATTATCAATCATTGGGATACCAAGCCGTTGATTGGCCCGAATCAGACGAGGCAATATGGTCTGATCTCCCGGGCCAAATAAAGCCCTTGGCCGAATAGTCACTACCGGCAATCCTTGAGCTGATGCCTGATCAACCTCTTCCTCGGCAAGACGTTTGGTATGAGCGTAATGATTGACCGGTAAGGCCGGGAAAGAATCTGTTTCTTTAATATTGAGCCGGTCAGTCATATCAAAATAAATGCTAGGAGAAGAAACATGAATCAATCTCTTCACATCATGGCGAAGGCATCCTTGCGTGATAGACCTCGTCCCTAAGACATTGGCATTATAAAAATCTTTAGGCCTTCCCCAGGGCGCTGAAAGCGCAGCGCAGTGAAAAACAATTGACTGTTCAGCACAAGCGTTTATTATTTTTTCTGAATCGGCTAGATTTGCTTGGAAAAATAAAATGCCTTGCTCTTCCAACTCACGGCCAACTGTCAAATTTCGTCCCAGCACTGTCACTGAATAACCAAGTTTTAGAAGCCTCAGAGCCAGCGTCTTCCCAAGAAAGCCTGTACCGCCTGTTACTAAGATTTTCATGCTCCCGTCTTTCTTGACCCGTCACTAATAATCAAGAATCATCCCTCCCACCGAAAAGCCTGCGGAAGTACCCAGCAACATGAAGCGGTCTCCGCGTTGTAGCCTGTTTTGACGTATGGCTTCATGAAGACCCATGGGAATGGATGCAGCTATGGTGTTACCGTGATTGTGGACTGTCATAAAAAATTTATCTTCAGGTATATTGAGTCTTTTTCGGATTAGTTTGCAAGCCGTCATACTGGCCTGGTGTGGTATCACCAACTCAAGATCATCCGTACTTAATTGCGTAGAAGCCAAAAGCTGATTATAAAAACCTGGAAGAACCTTGGCAGATAGCTTGAAGATCCCTTTTCCATCCATTGAAAAAAGATACCTATTCAGCGTCTTGGGATCAAATTCCACCGCGGGGTGTTTGGTACCTCCTCCCCTGATCTCTGACAAATGGGCCCCATGACTATATGTTTCGATGCGGGAGAATAGAATTTGAGATTGCTCATCAGGCCCTGAGGAGCTAATTATTACAGCCGCAGCTCCATCTCCAAAAAGGCTGCTGCTCTCCTTATCTTTCCAGTCAAGGCCTTTTGAGGCAATTTCAGTCGATACAAGAAGGACACGTCGGTATCTACCTGCAGCAACCATATAAGACATGACATCTAGACCGGCTATAAAACTTAAACAAGTCGAGTTCACGTCAAAAGCGGGAATACCTGAACTCACTTCACCCATGGCCTGTTTTATCAGGCTTGCTGTGCAAGGAATCGGTTGTTCCATCGTGCCGCTGGTGCAGACTAGACAATCTATATCCTGGAACGTAAGACCTGCATTTTTCAAAGCATCCCGTGCGGCAGCAGCTCCCATCTCCGAGGCAGTTTCATGCCTGACAAAGTGTCGAACCATAACCCCGGTATGCTGTTCTACCCATTCCTTAACAACACCAAGACGATTGGCAATGGACTCTGCAGTTAGAGCCTGATCCGGTAGGTATTTACCAGTACCAAGAATTTTGATTCTACGTGTCTGCACGGCGTAAATTTCTGACCTCATTGATCGTTGGTACAAACAAAATATACTCAGTGTTTACATGTAAAGGCGACCTGAATGAACACTTTTTCAAAGTGTAGCAATAGAGGTTATCGGCTAGGGCAAATCGACGATTGAGCATTTGCTTTAGGAAACCATCTTCTTTTTCTGGAAGCAAGCGGATAAATGGTCTTGCTGAAACGAAAGGAGCTGACCGCCGAGCAGTGGCGCCAGATTGAGCCGCTGGGCCAGAGATGGGGGGTCGAATAACTCTTTGCCGTGCTGCTCAAAGACCGCAAGCATGATTTTCCGATGTTCAACTGCTACGCACCGGCTAAAAATGGGCATAGTGCACCATTTTTAACCGGCTGACCTTCGTAGCTGGAGACACCTGTGGAGGATGGGAAATGTCAATACTGGCTGAAGAATGAAGCCACCCACAGGGCTTGGTATTGATGTTTCACAGCCGGAGCAGATAATCCCCCAGCGAAGGGCAGCAGGGTAAGAATCTGCAACTCTCATATCGTTGAGGCTACCTTACTGGCGTTCAATCTGCCCGTAAAAGGGTGCGGTGGGTGGTGGCTCTATCCATATCCTAAAGGGTGGTAGGAGAGTGGCGGGAGGGATACCTCGCCAAATTATGCGCGAAAACTCCCTACGTGCGCGCTATAGGGCAGTTTATTCATCCATATATTCAGTGGCCGCTTCAGCTCGCCAATCATCCTCAATTTCTTTTCTGAGTTCATCAAAATCAATATACTCTTCTGGCACGATTCCAAAAAAATCAATGGGGTCTTTTGTTTCAGTTATTGTATACATTGCTCCAAGGTTCGCAATATTCATTTCAGTAAAGTTAGGGAGGCGCAAGTCGCATACAAAACACCGAAAACGAGAAGGTAAAACTCTTCTTTCAACAATAATTTCACCCTCACTCAATCTAGGAGCCCCGCTATCCGTAATCTGCCCATCAATAATAGCTTTGCTTTCACAGGCTGGACAGAAGCATTCCTTAACTAATTGACTCGTTTCTAGCGCATTTCTTATTCTTAATTCTGCCTGAACCCGTTTATCTGCCAAATCGGAGGCTTCCAACTTTCTCGCTATTCCCCTATGTATTCCTATTTTTTGGTTTACAGATTTTTTAGTCTCTTCAGTCTTCTCCTGGAGCATTTGAGAAGCCCGTGTTGCAATTTCATCTCCAAGGTAATCTTCCATGGTACGGCCTAAATGGCCTAACAGGGTTTTAATAAGAGAAAAATGCTCAGATTGCCAGTTTCCGGTTGAAAGAGCATGAAAAGCAGCTTCCCCACTATGAAGTTCCGCATTTCGTGTTTCCATCATCTTCTTGGCTCTATCTTCATGCGCCTTGTCAAAGTCAGGAAGGAATTTTCCACACCGTGTAATAACAGTAGTAATTGCGATTGATTTTGGCGATTTTCCAATATTTTGTCCACAAGCGTATAATAAATTATCTTCATCCTTTGGTTCAGCAAGCAAAACAGGATGTATTTTTGCAAGTGCTGCTCGGCATAGTAGTTCTAAAGAAAGGCTGACCCAAAAAGGAAAATGGGCAGACGTGGCATCCTCTCTAGCGGCCATCCCCATATAGTACTTGGCCTTATTGTAGAGGGCCTCTTCACTCCAATGCATTATTTATTTCACCCAGCACCTTTCAAGTTCACGCATACCTATATTTTGAGGAGATTTGGCAATGCTTCTTCCATGAAGCACACGCCAATTGTCAAGAACCACAACCTGTCCTTTGACCCATTCTACCTCATGCAGTTGTGCTTCTAATATAAAAGATTGAAAGAGCTTAAATGAATGATGAGAACTATTGCAGGCTGGGAACATGCAGCAAGGATTATACCTTATGAAATCGTCACGATTATGGGTCTTTCTAGATATTAGTGGGGCAAAGAAATTACTTGTACCAGTTTCTACTATCATCATGGCATCTGCCCAAAGTTTATAAAATTCAGAAGAAGGCTCTGGCCATTCGAAATGTGCAATTATAGTAGATTGTTTACTTGTATCGTTTACTGCGGCTCGAAGCAGAATAAAACGGGGTGGGATTGAAAAAGTTGCTCCATCTGTATGCAGAGGAAATTCTCCAAAACCAAATCGTGAAGATAAGGAATTACTATCAAGGTTTTTATTTTGTTGTTTAATTATAGAGGTTATTGAATGGTTTTTAACTGGAAAAATATCCCCTAATAGTTTTGCTACCTCACTCAAAGGCTCAGTGATAGGCACGTCTAAACAAGCCCAACCCGAGTTTATCACTTTATCTTTTATAAGCAATTCTTACTGGCTCATATTTCTCAATCTACTGAACCACACTTAGACTATAAAGAGAGCCATTTTTAAGTGGGTATTAAGGCTATTATTTCGTCAGAAATGCAACTCCTACAACTAGGACCACTAAAAAGACAACAACAGTTATGGTTCCTATTAGAAGCGCTTTGTTTCTAGCGGCTATTTCATCTGGGGTGGGACCAGGATAACCCGTTGCTTCTTCTTCAAGATTTTGAGGCGGTAAAGGTAAAATTGTTTCCTTTTCAGGAATCTGCTGTGGAGTGGTTACATTCCTCAAGGCAAGCTCTTGCAAAAGCGCTGCATTTTGCTTTTTCAGGTCTGCCAGCTCCTTCAGAATATGACCCAGCACCCCATCAGGCCCAAAATCACAGTAGTCAAAATCTTTGCCCACAATTTTTTTCAAATTGCCTTTGATTTCCCATACCCATATGGGAACCATGAGCATCATTATCATCCAGACAACAGCAATGATTCCGACAATACCTTCCATTATCTCCCACCGCACACTTTGCAGGGAATGCCCCCACGATTAAGGGCCTCGGAGCGAGGAATCTTGATGCAATGGCTCGTACATTTTATGGCCCATTTACAACTTGGACTATGAAACTTATGAGAGCTGGTATTGAAATCCACCAATTCCTCCCTTACAAGAGTGCTGGTCTGAGGCTTGACTGAGGCAGCATACACAGTAGGCCCAGACGAGCAGGTAAGGCCAATAGCCAGCATCAAGTTCAGAAAGTAAGAGGGAATCTTTTTCATTGTTTCCTGTGCAACACAAAGACAAGCTCGTACAAGCGTGGTAATTTTATATGTTTAGAAGCCCTTCTTTAGGAGGATACGTTAAAGAAGGTCGGTAGAGATGACCTCTACCCATAAAAATGTACCAGTTGCCCTAGAGGATGTCAAGTGCCTTTGTTAGGCCAAAAGCTACGACAACTTCGAGATAAGCAGTCTTTGCTAGATGTAGCAAAGGAGACTGGTGTTTCCAAAATTGAAATTTCCAGATATGAGCGTGGTATCTACTTTCCTAGCCCAGAAAAGCTAAAAAAGCTCTCAGAACACTTTAAGGTGGATTATTCAGAATTACGAAAGCTCTACTATCAAGAAACATTGCAAGATGATGAAGAGCAGAATGCCATATTAGCGTGGGTAGTGGAGAGTGTGCCTGACGAGAAGCTCCAATCGATTGGACTATACCGGCAATCACAAAGTTAATCTGCATCAGTTGTAAGAATTTTTGTTCTGTTTCATTAGGCGGGATGCTGCACCATATCTAGGGGTTTAGGCTCTTTAACTGCCCGCCTCCCCATGTGCCCTTGGTCAATTTGTTGCTTTTCCACCAGTAATGAGACCCGGCACCAGATTACAATAAAGATATGAACACCATTTCCAGTATCACGAAACCAACCTGTCCACGCTGCGAATACACAAGACCCATTCGCTACGGCTTTGTGCTGGGGCGGCAACGTTGGCTTTGTCGGGATTGCGCCTATCAGTTTACCGTTGACCGATTGATGTTCAAGCCATTAGGCGTAAAACAGCAGGCCGCAGAACTGTACGAATCGGGTCAAAGCTCCAATCAAATTGGTAAGAAGTTGGGTCTGTCTCCAACTACGGTGCTACTTTGGGCACGATTGCTGAGCGATGCGAACGGAAGAATTTATCGATTAGAACAAAAGCTCACTTTCCCCAAAGAGGTAAGTTTAGAACTGAAATCTATTCAAAAGGAGCTAATGGATTATAAGTTAAAGTTCCAATCTATGATTCGATGATATTTCTTACACTTCTTCCCCAAGTTGCCTTTGCATTCCGAAAAATTCTTCTTCCTCTACATACTTTGTTTTTGTTTGTATGGAACCTATATTACGCTTTAGATTATCCTGATAACGTTCTTCACAAAATGCCAGAAAGACCTCTTGTATAGCTTCTTTTCGCTCCTGAATTGATAATCCTGGTTTTTGTAGCCAATAGCGCTTAATTTTCTTATCCAAGAAATTAATCTGAATTCGTCGCCAGTGCCCGTAGCAGCAGCCTGTATGAGCGTTAGGATTGGTGTCTCCCAGCGCATCACATTTTGGGATATGGCAGTATTTTTTGGTTTGCCGAGTTCGTACCTCTGGAAATTTGATACCATCCTCATCTTTCGTACTTCCACACCATAAGCATTGTCTATAGGGCATCTGTTTATGGAAAAGCTCAAAAAGGCGGATAAGGCTTGAGCAAGAAGAAGGTGGCGTCGTAAAAAGGTCAAGACCCGGCAAATTCAAGTTTGCTACTTGCGATAGAAGCCAACTTAACGCAGTGTCTTCTTCTCTAAATAAAGCTTTGTGCTTTAAAGAAAACTCAAAAAACAAGAACGATTTTCTTTCTTTAAATAATAACCAACTATAAATCTCTTGAAAAATAGGCAAGTATTTAATAGTGGCCTCATTGAGTATATAACCCTCATCCTCAACAGTATCAACACATAAGCGTGATAGGTCCTTAATGGGCAAAATAAATTTTTCTACTAGCTCTAAAGGCAAGAAACTTCGTTTCACTTTATTATTTAGAAAAGCCAGAAAATCTTCACTACTGTTCCAGTCGAAATGTTGTTGTAGCTTTTCTATCCCTGGTTGACCAAAGGTTGCCTTCTTACTGTCGATGAATTCCCATAAGGCATCCGCAAGAAAACCAAAATCAAATAGGTCTGTTTGAGTGTTCATACTCTACACTTTCTTAAAATACCCATAGGTTATCTTCACTTACCCATAATGCTCTATTAGACTGCTTTTATAGTCAATACCCAAAGCAAGCGTTTAGGAGAATGCAGAAGATGATTCAACGATACATTACGGTACAAGAAGCAGCACAGCGTTTATTGGTATCCGAATGCACACTGCGGCGCTATATCAAGCAGGGACTGTTACAAGCTTGCAAGATAAGACGCAAATGGTTAGTAGACACTTCTGAAATTGAAGCAGCTCTTCAAAACCAAAGAGCCGTAACCCTCTAAACACTCTGGCTTTCTAATTCCCCCCATAAAACTGTCTCTCTATCCAAAGAGAGGCTTACTTTTTATTGTCAAAAAAGGAGAAAAACAATGTCATCAACACCCTTTGTTCCGACTGTCTGGGAAGCAGCACTAGCCTATGCCGAGTTCGGAATTCCTATATTTCCCGTGTATCAGCCTATTGGGCAAAGTGCTTGTTCTTGTCGCAAAACCAACTGTTCAAAAATTGGCAAGCATCCGAGGACGGAAAATGGGCTAAGGAATGCGACTCGTGACCGAAACCAGATTTTGTACTGGAACAGACGTTATCCCGATACTAATCTTGCCGGGTTAATGGGCAACGGCATATTTGCCTTGGATATTGACCCGGCTAAAGGCAGATGGGACTCTTTGGAGGCATTGCAAAAACAATATGGCGAGCTTCCTCACACTGTAACCTCTAAAACCGGCTCTGGTGGTGAACATAGACTCTTTCGCGTAGGCGAAGGCATTACGGTTGCCAATGCAGTTGGTGTATTAGATGGATTAGACATTCGTGGCGATAACGGATACATCGTATTGCCGCCCAGTTTGCATGTTTCCGGGCAGCATTATGAATGGATTAACAGTCCGTTTGAGCAAGTTTTGTCCGAAGCACCGGATTGGCTTGTGGAAATAGTGAAAAAGAAAACTAAATCATATGAGTCGCATGTTGCAAGCCAGAACAACGACATAACCAAAGGCATGAGAAATGATACCTTACTCAGTCTGGGTCGGTCTCTTCGAGCAAAAGGAATAAACGCGAAAGGTATTCATGGTGCATTGTTGGCCATCAACGAGGCGCAATGTATACCGCCCTTATCAAGCGATGACATCAATACTCTTGCCAAAAATGTCTGCAAAAAGCCTGCGGGTGATATTGTTCCACGCCACCGCATTGAACTGCCACCCATCAAATAAAGCTTTAGAAAGGAAAATAGAAATGTCAGCCTCAAACATTCCGTCTCTCAAGGGGACAACGCTGAAGGAACTCCTACTAATGGAGTTCCCTCCCCTTGACTACCTTGTCCAGGATATTTTGCCTGCTGAAGGCTTAGCAATTTTATCCGGGGGACCAAAGATTGGAAAATCTTGGTTTGCTCTCAGTCTAGCAATTGCATTGGCTTCGGGAAGCCAATTCCTAGGCGATATAGAGATGCCAAAGACAAAAGTCATCTATGTAACTCTAGAAGATAGTCTTCGCCGGTTGTCTGAACGAGCAATCAAGTTATTAAATGGCTTGGAAGCCAATGAAAACTTAATTTTCTATACGGAATTCCCGAAATATGGGGCTGAAGGTATCCACCACTTAAAAAAAATTCTAGACGAAAATCCTGATACCCGCCTTATTATTACCGATACGCTAATTCAGGCAATTCCTACGATTACAGGAAATGGCTCTAATCAATATCAGTTCTTCACGCAGTTGCTCAAAGAAATTCAGCAAATGGCCTTTGAACGCAAACTGCTCCACTTGTTCGTGCACCATACCAAAAAAGGCAGAGGACAAACAACTGACCATTTTGACGATATGCACGGTAGTACAGGCATTTTTGGCTCAGCGGACGTGGCTTTGATGTTGGACCGTGTGCGTGAAAATGAATCGGCCTGTTTACGGATTACGGGCCGTGACGTGCAAGAACAAACATTGCCCCTTACATTCAATTCTGACACTTGTCAGTGGTTAAAAGCCGAGCCAGCTAGCCAAGCATTAAACCCAACGCAACAAAAGATACTGGACTGCTTTGTATCGGAAACCGCAATCCTACAACCGTTACAGGTGGTACAGGCGACTGGCTTGTCTCCAGACAATGCGCGGCAAACAATGCGGCGTATGGTCAAAGATGGATTGTTACTGCAAAAAGCTCGCGGTGCATATGCAAAGGCAGTCACTTTGTCACAATCAGAGCAAATCGTTGATGGTGAAAGCCTTTCCCATGTGACACCCCCATTACCTTCTCCTGTCACAACAGAATGGGAACCAAAGGAAGAGGAAATGGGGGAGTGTATTCCAGAATGGTTTGAAACAGAGATAGTGACTGAAGAGACAAACTTAGAGTCACACCCTGAAAGTGCCATCTCAGAAGAGTTTTTAGCATATATGTGACAACGTGACACTGTGACACCTATTGAAGAAAGTGACAATGAGAAAGAATAAACAACTAGACCTTATCCCTAACTGGAAAAAATATATGAGCCAAGGGCTTCTCGGTGGCCGGGCATTCAGTGCCGAAACCATCAAAACGTACAGCTACTATGTTGAATGGCTTTTGAATAAATATGGCAACTTAAGCGCCGACACACTCCGGGAAGCCATGCTTGATTTGCCTGTAACCAACTTTGCCAAGCGGGAAAAGCTTTTTTGGGCTTGCCAGTGCTTCGCACGATTCCTAAAAATGGAAGGTCAAATGAATGCGGATTTTTTAACCGAGACCAAATTTTTAAGGCCGAAGCGCCATCGCCCCATAAAGAAAAAGGTGGTTAATGAGTCTGGCCTGGATAAATTGTTGGCTGCCACGCAAACGATGGAAGAGTGTTTGATTGTGGCGCTCTTGGCAGAGACTGGCTTACGGGTTACAGAAGCCTGCGCCCTGAAAATGAAGGATATTGACCTGGAAAATCAGTATCTGACTGTTCAACTTGCCAAGTGGGGCAAAAGCCGTCGGGTGGGTTTGTCTCCAAATGCACTGGCCGTAATTCAGGTCTATTTGCAAGACCATCCAAAAGAAACACCTGATGAGTTCTTACTGTTGAACAAAAAGGGCAAGCCAATGGACCGCCACGGTTTGTATCAACGCCTAGAGCGCATCGGTAAGCGTGCTGGCGTTGACGTGAGTCCTCACGCACTCCGACGGGCTTTTGTAACCATCAACGCCAACAAAGGACGCCCTTTGCCCATGCTCCAGCTTGCGTGCGGGCATAATGATATTGGCACAACCCGCTCCTACTGCATGACCACGGAGGAAGAAGTGATTGCAGCTATGCGAGAATGGTAGTTCGCACCAAAGCCACTTTTGTCATGAACGCACAAAATCCAAAAGCGGGTGGATTTGCCCGCCATCCGCTGCCCGAAGTGCTTGAACATATTGTTGGCGCGTTTGGGAAATGTCCACTAAATTGGCGCTCCCCCAACTAAAGCGAGGCTGGTGCAACTGGATTGATAAAAGAACATCTGTCATGAGTCGAGCCATGCGGCCATTGCCATTGGGGAAGGGATGAATCCACACTAATCGGTGGTGGAAACGGGTGGCAATTTCATCCGGCGAGTAGGTTTGATAAGTAATCCAGTAGCGTGTATCGTCCAAAAGCGTCCGTAAGTCCGGCGCGATTTTCCAGGCATCCACACCGATATTGCGGGCGGTTTGCCGGAACGTTCCGGCCCACTTCCACACTTTGCCAAACATCCGCTTGTGTAGTTCCCGAATAAATTTTTCTGTTAGGATTTCTCGCTTTCTACCCGAAAAAGCCCACTGCTCGGCCAGCAAAATATTTTCCTGCTCCACAGCGTTGAGTTCATGACGGAAGGTAAGCCAAGATGGAATCAGCCCATCTTTTTCCTCCTCGGCAAGCGACGTTGAAGCATCATCGGTTTCAAACAAGTTATCCATTTAGGGCTCGTCCCATAAGTGGCTGGATTCCTTGGCAAGCAGGTCGGAAGCCAGCTTCAAGAGCTGGGCTTGTCTCTCCTGTTCGCCAACCCCTTGTTGCTCCAGCCCCATGGTATGGCTAGTGCGGTTCAGGATAACGCTTGCTTGCCTTTGGGCCTGCTTTTCCACTAGGGCTTGCAGGCTTTGTTCCGGCACAATAGCATAGACAAACTGGCAACCCATGGCCTGGGCTGCCTTTTCGAGGGTGGCAAGCGTTAATGCGCCCCGAAGCTCGTCCTTTTCCATGGTGCTTATGCGTGGCTTGGACACGCCCAAGCGTTGGGCCACTTGCTCGGCAGTCATGCCCAAGGCATCCCGAATAGCCCGCAACCATCCTTTTTGAGGTCGTGCCAACAAGTCCCAACGGGAGATTTGTTGGAAACGGGCGTCCAGATGACGGCGGGCCTGCTCAGAATGACTTTTCATGGTTAACCTTTGGATTAACTATCTATTGCCTAAAGTTAACATATTTATTAACCAAAAGCATCGTTTTGTTAATGTATAGGTTTACCGCTCTCCTGCGTGGCCTCCACAACATCCTGTTCAATGGTCCTAAAGTAACCCATGGTGGGTTGGATTTTAAAGTGTCCACACGTACTTAGTTTAAGTTGTTGAATGTCAAAGCTATTGCTTCTTTAAAGAAGTCTTTCTAGTAGCATGGTACTCTGCTGACGCGTATTCTTTCCTTTCAATATATTTTTTAATATTGGTTAAAATTTCTTTCAAATAAGAAATTATTTCTGTTTTTATTTTAAGCAAATCCTCAACAGAATGGTCTCCGCCACATTCAGCAAACGAAGTATCACCATGCGCAAGACTATTCCTTTGCTTTTTGACAATATGCAGCTTGCCTCCATTGCTAGTTACTTTTCGTGTTTCACACGAAAAGCCATAGATTTTAGAAAGTTGCTTAATTTTTCGGGCATCTAGGTTCCCTGATATTGGGATTTTTTTTGAATCTAGCTTTAGCCTGAGCGAGGCATTACCCAGAACATCATCTAGAATCGCTTTCATAAAAGATTTGAATGTACTATCCTTGGAATCCTTAAACTCAAGATAATAATTATGAATCCAGACACTTTGCAATTCTGAACGGATGTCTTTATAGGATAGCCCATCTGAAATCAAAGACTTGTAAATAGCACTAATGGATTTTTTAATTGTTGATTCTACTAAATTATAAAGCACTAAAAATCCATTGGCTTTTAAAATCCTTTGTGTGTCTATATCAAGCCGCTTTTGTTTGTGAGTTTTTTTATTGGGGAAGTAAATATAAGTATCATCACTAAGTATTTCTTTAAGGAATTTAAAGTATTTTTCGACTTCTATAATCCTGTCGTTGAAAATCTCCCCTACTGCAATTATATCTAAGGCATTATCAATTTCTAAAGTTTCATCAGAAATAACTTCATCAAGAATCACATCTTCAATTATGGAAAAATTAGCTTTCATTTGTTATTGCCTAATAATGCATCTCTTACACACTCAACTCTGCCACGAAGTCTAGGCGCGGAATTGCTAGCATGAGTTGTTGTGTGATATTTAAATTCTTCCGAATCAAGCCAGTCCATACTTTTTGGTTTTAAATTGGGTTTCTTTTTCAAAGCCAAATATACACCGACAGAAATAGCCTCAAAGCGAACTCTAGGTACTTGATTCGAGGTTGGGTTTTTTACAAATCCGTATGGGAAGTATCTTTCAACAAAATCTATCATTTGTGTAAATTTTTGTTTTAAAGCCGCTTTATCAAAATTATCAGCCTTTTTTTTCATATACTCATTCAAGAAGTCACTAACATCGTGCTTGAATAATAAATAATCTTCAGAATAGGCAAAAAATCGAAGTACCAGCTCTTCTGCCTCTCCTCTTATTTTTTGCTTTTGGCTGATTGGACAGAGTTTTATAAAAACTGGGCAAGATGTACATTCCGTCAAAAGATTGTAGAACTCTCCTGCATAAGCCCCCTTTCGCTTTTCCATGTTTTTCATATTCTCACTGCCAGTATTTATTCTTTCAAAGATATTGAATCGAACTTTATCATCAGCTTTGTCTGAAAGTTGTATCATTCTTAATGATTTATTTTCAAATTTTCTTTGCTGTGCTTTTGGCAAATCTTGGAATTTGAAGCCATTTAATTTGTCCAATTTTTCTAGTTTTTCCAAAGTTAGCTCATTATCAATAAAGGCTTGAAGTGTTTGAATCCGTTGAGAGCCATCTATAATCTCAATACGGCCATCATCCGTGTCGGCGGCAAATAAAAAAGGTATTGGCAAGCCAAGAATAACAGATTCAATAAATTTTGATTGTCTGGGAATCTTCCAGACAAACCCTCTCTGATAAAAAGGAATAAAAATATCTTCACGCTTAAATTTCTGGACGATTAATTCAACGGTAAACTCTTTTGTGTCAAAATCTACAGCTCGCTGCTCATGCAAAATTTGCTTTACAGCATCATCTTGCTTTTCGATAGTTATATAACCGTCATTATCAAAACTCATCACGCCCTCGCCAGTACATTACAAAATCTTCTCTTTTAAGAATTTAGCAATAAAAGTTGCAGCTATCTTTGGAGGAACCGCATTCCCAAGCATTTCGTGTAAAACTGTCCTTGCTGTCACAATTGTAAAATCGAAAAAGTCAGGAAAACCTTGGATTCTTGCCACCTCATGAGGAGTAAGCACCCTCATTCTAGAAGGATGAATATATCTTCCTTGTCCCATAGAGCCAAAGCCACTAGTAATAGTTTGAGCAGGCTTCTCCCAATTCAATCGGCCATACATTGAAATGTAACTATGTTTTTTATTTTTATGGCAGGCTGGTCTGTACTCATCTGGAAGATTGTATTCATTTTTTTCAAATAAATATTTAACCCTTTTCTGGTTCTCTTTACTCATTTCAGAAGGAGTATAAAAAATACCTTTTTTAGTTTTGTATTCATCCATAAGCTCCCAAATATATGAGGCCAAATTAGGAGTATTTGCTTTTGATATTTCAAAACTAAAGTCAAACGTCTTTTCACTGCGAAACCCTAGTAATAAGTGTCTTTTCCGCTTTTGTGGGATTCCAAAATCAATTGCATTTACGCATATTTCTTGGGTATGGTAGCCAAATATTTCTAATGCTTTTTGGCTTTTAGTGAGGGCTTGTCCCTTATCATGTATTACGGTAGAAACGTTTTCAATAATTACAACTTTAGGTCTTGCGATTTCAACAAATCTAATAACTTTCAAATATAAAGCATTTCGTGGGTCAAGTCTTCTTGTTTGATTATTTAAGTCGGAATGTCCTTGACAGGGAGGGCCTGCTACAAGGATATCTAAGCCTTTGAATTGCTCTTTGAGTAAAGCCTCTTCTGTGTTGAGTTTTTCACCCAGGTCACCTGTTACAAGGGCAGAAATATCTTTATTAACGATTTGACTGTCTGATAGTCCAAAGTTTTTTTGATAGACTGCTAAAGCCTGAGAAGAGATATCCAGCGCCATTTTGATATCCAAGCATCCTCCGTGGAAGCGAATTGCCTCCCAAACCCCCAGAGAAAGGCCACCACAGCCTGAGAATAAATCTACTAAGCTATAGGACTTTACTGCGTCAGAATGAAAACAAGGCCACTTTTTGGAACGTATCCAATCTAAACCACATAATTCTTCACTGCTCTGAACCTGAGGTGTATCAATAGGTTGTCTTTCACTAATTTGAGGCATTATTGTCTCGACTAGTTTTCCTATGCTCACGATGTTTCTCCTATGATATTACAATTGCCTATAATTCTCGAGCTTCCTGCTAGAGTTACTTCCACTCCTTCATGGCCTCAATGACCTCTTGTTCGGCAGTCAGACAGTAAGAACGGGTTGTAGCTATATCGGAGTGTCCACAAGCCATTTGGAGCATGACCAGCGACCGGCCTTTATTGGCATTTAGCGTTACAAATGCTCGGCGCAAGGCGTGAGGGTAGGCAGTTACTCCTGCATCCCTAGCAATACGCTGGATGCGTTGGTGGATACCGTGGCGGTCCATGGGCTTACCGACACGATTCAAAAACAGATGCGCACTCGGGCCGACATCGACACGAGTTTGCATATAGGTCTGGATGGCATCAATCACGCTACCGGCAAGGCCCACTTTGCGAGTCTTTCCGCCTTTGCCACATTGAACCGTTAACACCGCCTTTTCTAGCTCTATATCAGAAAAACGAACTTGGCACGCCTCAGAGGCCCGTAAACCGGTGTGTGCCAGCAGGGTAATCAAAAGGGTGTCCAGCGGACTTTCGCACGCCTCCAGGAGTTTCTGAAGGGCGTCATTATCCACGGTGGCTTTTTTGGGTGGAAGGTGGCGCTTCGGCGTGAGTGGCTTCACCTCCTCAAGGAACGATTCCGGCAATGTTTGTTCTTGAATCAGGTATTTGCCAAAGCAAAGCAGGGCCTTGAATATCTTTTCCCGCTTGGCAAAGTGTTCTGCGGGGATGGATACCAGCTCTGCCTTTAAGCTGTGAAGCGATAGCATCGTATGGCTTCCAAAAAACTTCTCAGCATATAACTTATAGGTCTCAATGGTTCGGGGGCTAAAGACTTTACCATTGAGAACGCCGGTTTCCAAGGCTTGTATCCATTTACTAATGAGCCCTTTGTGGCATTTGCTCTGCTCTAGCCTCCCTTTATTCTTGTAGGTCACTCTAAAGCTTGTCAGTTGGTTTTGCTGGGCAGCTAAAAGCTCAACAGCAAGAGGGCTGATTTGGTAAGTGGTTGAGTCCCCATAGGGCTTGGGAATAGCTGACAATTTGCCGGTTTCACACCAGAGTTTAACAGTTTGCCTTGATACACCAAGGGCTTTAGCAGCTTCTCCTACACTCAAAAAGTTGCCGGAAGAATGTGTCAGTTGTGTGTCAGTTTGCCCCTTTTTCGGTCGCTTTTGAGCTGTCTTCGGTTGAGAATTCTCAGAAACTAAAACAGTCCCCGGATTCGCTGAAAAAGCTGGAATCGCTGGAGACTGTTGGGGTTTAGATGGTTTAGAAATGGTCGGACCGACAGGATTTGAACCTGCGACCCCTTCCACCCCAAGGAAGTGCGCTACCAAGCTGCGCTACGGCCCGATTTGAATAACCTAGAGATGCAGAGGATAGTGGTAAGTATATGCAAATAGCACTCCAAGGACAAGACCCAATTCGCAAAAGCCTAAAAACTTTATATCAAACAAAAACATTCAACAGCAATGGACACAGGACCATTCAGTCGTCATTGATTAGCGTCCTCTTTTTCAGGATATTGATATAAATTGAGCCATCAGGAGACCTATGGAATGAAACCACTCTCCAGACTTCTAATTGTGCTTTGCCAGCTCACGCTTCTCATCAACCCGGTGTGGGCCCTCCATGGAAATGCCCGCCGGCAGCCCTTTCTCGAACAACAGCGAATATCCCAAAGTCAACAACGCCTCCCCGCTAGACAAATTGCCCAAATGCAGGGGCAAATAAAAATCACCTCTTCGGTCAACACGCCTGAAACTATTCTCAAACGCCTGCAAGTGGCCAACCAGCTTCCTCCTGAAGTCTGGCCAACGCTCAAAATAGAACGTTCCAACACACTGAACGCCGCAACTGATGGCAAAAACCTGATGATCACCGATACCCTTTTGGCCAAACTGCGCTCCGATGATGAGCGGGCTTTTGTCCTTTCCCACGAACTGGCCCATATTCTGTTATCCCATATCAGTAAAACTCAGCTGCGACGAACCGGACTGTCCCTGCTGGACTACCTGCTGGAGCGAAAAGTAGGAGCAAACAGTCTACTCGCCACGGCCAGTCGTCTGGGTATCAACCTGGTTGACCTCAAATCCTCCCGGGGATATGAATATCAGGCGGACGATCTGGGCGTACAGCTCATGAGCAAAGCAGGCTACAACCCACAAGCGGCCATTCAGGTTTTTGATATTCTGGAAGCCAACAACCCGACGGGAAACACGCCGGGCTTTCTGCTATCGCACCCTATTAGTCGAAGTCGTATGGAAGCCCTGGTCAAAAAATATAAGCTCTCCCTTCAACAGGGCCCATAGCAGCACCCGGATTTCACAAAAAAATACCCTTGCCACGCAAACAGGTAAAAAATTGCTCGTCAAATTCAGTTTGTCAAATGTCGTCTCTATAGTCCTATCCACCTGGGCTATAGAGGACTAGAGGCTTTTAGCCATCAAAATAGACGATAGACCTATTTTTTGGCGGACAGTGTTCATGATAATCCTGGAAAGACAACGATTTTAACCCTGTTGACTTGAAAAAACAGGACTTGAAACTTACGCCAAATGATTCCATAATACTTCTGAGAGTTTCTGCGGATAGGTTGTTCAGTCTCACGAAAGACAAGGCCTCGTTCAAGAAAACTCCCGGTACACTAAACTCATAAATCGAATGAGGCCATGTTAAATGGAAGACAAACAGATCGTCTGTACGACTTGCGGTACTGACTTTACCTTCACGGGGGAAGAGCAAGAATTTTACTTTACCAAAGGGTTTCAAGAGCCTAAAAAGTGCAAACCCTGCCGGGATGCGGCCAAGCAAGCCCGTGGCGGTGGTGGCGGCGCTCGTGGCGGCTTTGGCGGCGGCGGGAACCGTGGCGGTGGTTATGGCGCCCCCCGTGAAATGTTTGACGCGGTGTGTGCCGGTTGCGGCGTACAAACCCAGGTGCCCTTCCAGCCCAAAGGCAGCAAGCCCGTTTATTGCCGGGATTGCTTCCAGGCCAGCCGTTCTTACTACTAGGTTTTCAGTAGTTTTAACAAAAGAGGCAAGTATCAGATACTTGCCTCTTTTAATGTTTACGAATCGTTTCTCGGATTCCTAGCGCTCAAGCACCTTGGATTGAAGACCCGGTAACGGCTTCACCACTGCGGAACTTTGCCCGGAAACCACCGGATGAATCTTCCAGGCCAGCCCGGTTACTTGCATTAGCTTAATAATGCCGTAAGTCAGGTCAAATTCCCACCAACGGTGCCCGCTTTTGGCCGCGCTGGGATTGGCATGGTGGTTGTTGTGCCAGCCCTCTCCAAATGAAAGCAAGGCCACCCACCAGATGTTCCGGCTATCATCCCGTGTTTCATAATTGCGATAGCCCATCACATGGGTCACCGAATTCACAAACCAGGTGATGTGCCAGACCCATGCGATTCGGAAAAAACCGCCCCAAATCAGCATTGAAGTAGCCATCTTGAAGCCGCCCATCCAGAAGCCCACCCCATAAAGCAGGGCCAGGAACCCCAAGTTGATGGGCAGGAAGAACCGGGCCAGGAATTTAGCCCAGGGATCATTCACCAGGTCAGGGATAAACCGGGCCTGCGTGGCCGGATCCTGAGAGCGTTCATCATCGTACAGCAGCCACAGCACGTGCGCCCAGGCAAAGCTGACTCGCGGGCTGTGCGGATCCATTTCCTGATCCGACTCCCTGTGATGCAAGCGGTGTGTGGCCACCCACCAGGAGGGGTCACCCTCCAGAGAGAGCGTCCCGCAAAGCATTAAAAAGTACTTCACCAGCTTGTGGGTTTTAAAACTGCGGTGACTCAGCAGGCGATGGTAGCACAGGGTAATCCCCAGGCAGCCCGTCGCGAACATCATCACCACAAAAACGCTAAAGCCTTGCCAAGTAAACGTAAAAGGAGCCGCCAAAGCCAGTGTGTGAACCAAAACCAGCGCAATTAGCATGGGCATGCGAATCGGTTGATTTTTAACACGCTCGGGTAACAAGGTCATTCAAAAAATCCTTAAACTTTTGGTTATGCAATCTGTTTGAACTTGGCCCGGTGAATTAAGCTTCGGGAGCGGCCGGTTTGGCAATCGCTTGCGGCTGAGAAGCTGGCTGAGCAAAAGGCTGAGGCGAACCCGCCCCGGCGGAAGCTGCAGCCGGACGAGGGCCAGCGAAGCGACGGCGCTTGTCCGTACTTTTTTTGCGGTATTTGCGCGCATTTTCCAAATTACGAAGCGCTTTTTCTTTTTTCTGGTTATTTTTTGCCATTAGCGGATTACCTTCTGGTTTGAATTAGTAAGCGTAGTTGTTGGTGCGACTGGCCTGAAAGCAGTCCCGGCAATAAACGGGCTTGCTACCATTGGGCTGGAAGGGCACCTGGGTTTGTACGCCGCAACCGGCACACACCGCGTCAAACATTTCACGGGGGGCACCATACCCGCCGCCAAAACCACCACGGCCACCGCCGCCGCCACGGGCTTGCTTGGCCGCATCACGGCAGGGTTTACACTTACCAGGCTCAGAAAAGCCTTTGGACTGATAGAAGTCTTGCTCTTCCTGAGTAAAGGTAAAGGAAGTACCGCAAGCTTTACAAGAAATATCTTTATCCATATAAAAATGTGCCTCTTCAAGGTTGTGAAAATAACAAAATGCGAGCTGACAATTCGAATTATCCGGGTTCTGAAAAACCTTGACGGACCTCGGATAAAGGCGAATACAGACAGCCTAAATCGTTATTTCGAACCTGAGCTCAATCTCATTATGCCCCCTACCCTTGGAATGTTCAACCCTTTTCGGATTTTAACAAATACTTCTGGCATAGCCCAGCCAACACACCATCCACCGCAAAGACAGGTGCGCGTTGGCCCTTCCGGTTCAGGCCCGTTAGTGGAAGCCCACCATCATCCAATTTGTAGAAATATGTCCAATTCCAAAAGGTCCTTGCAATGGCTATCCTGTTGGCAAGGCATGAAGCAAAGACAGGAGTTGAGCCGTGCGCGTAAAAGGCAAAAACCTGCATATTTTCCCCAACGACACCGGATGGTGCGTGGTCAGTGAGGCCAACCGCAACATCACCCAGCATTTTAAAACCGAGGAAGAGGCCCTGGCTTATGGGCGTCAATGTGCCGCCAGAGATGAAAGTGAAGTCCTGCTTCATACGGGGCCGTGCGGAGAGCTTGAATCGCTTTCCAGCGTGTGCTTACCCCAGCGGGAGTATTTCCCCGGGCAGGGACGGGTGGACAGAAACGCCCAACCGGAACGACCTGCAACACCCGACAGCACATAAAGCCCCTTAAAAAAACAAGGCTCGCTTCAAGGCAACAATTAGGCTGGCTTCATTGGCTGGCTTCATTGGCTGGTTTGATTGGCCAAAGCCGCCAGTATGGCCTGAAAGGCTTTGCCTCGGTGGCTGATTTGATTCTTTTGATCGGCAGAAAGCTCGGCAATCGTATGCTGAGAAGGCTCTCCCCTGTCGTCCCGCAGCAGCATGATCGGATCGTAGCCAAAGCCATGCGTACCTCGGGGCTCCCCCTCGATGACCCAAAGGGCCACACTCTCCATCGTCTTTATGGCCACACCATCGGCGGGATTCCATAACACCATTCCGCAGCAATACTGGGCAGAACGGTTGGCATTCTGGCCCAGGAGAGTCAAAATGCCGTAACACAAATCGGTGTTGGAAACCCCGCCATCCGTCATCCGATCCAGCGGCATCCTGTTTGGGTAAGCCTGCGCCAGCAAGGTGTCACGAAGCGCAGGAGTTAACCAGCGATTAGACTTTAACCCCGGAAAAGGACTCAATCCGTACAGACCCTCCAGGGCATCCACCACCAAGCCCGAATCCTCGGCCAACACCCACCCACCGGGCACCACCGGCGGGGTAGCCTGGGCTTTAATCAGGGCATTTTCCACGAACGTGCTGCCCGTTTCCTCAATCTCCCCCACCGATTCATTCAGCGCCAACCGAATGGGGCTGTGCCGCTGATGAAGCCAGCGCTCCAGTTCCCGCCGCTTGCCCTCGTTGCGGGTCGCCAGGGTAATGATGAAATCGGTATCCTGCTTCATTGCCCTGAACCCTCCCGTTTTTGACACAGCCAACCATAGCGGGGATAACGATACTGAATAAAAGAGGCGGGTAAAAGGCCCAGCGGGACAACGGTGATGGGCCACTCCCCACGGGCCTGCTGCCACAGGCCTTCTTGAGCCTCTGCCTCCCACTCCCCTTGATTGACCACCAACAGAAGCCCTCCGGGCTCCAGCAACCCCAGTAGGTGATTGAGCAATTCGGCGGGCTGAAAGTAGTTTAGGGGCAAGCCCCAGGCCAAGTGTGGATCCGGGGAAACAAAGGGCATAAACTGGGTGATTATATGGGCCTTTCGGCGCCAATCCAGGGCATTCATCTCATGATACTGGGCATGGGTCAGCGTCTGGGTGTAGTTTTTGGCCGCCTGGGCCCGTGTGGTCAGGTTGGCGTAACGGCGGTGCGGATCCAGCTCCAAACCGTCCAGACGATAGGGCGTATCGGAATGCCTGCGAATAAAAGCGTCCAGGGCATCCACGTAAGCCCAGTTTTTGGCCCCCACATCCAGCCAATTCAAGCTGGCAAAGTTCCTCAGTTCTTGAAAAGCCTGTGGCCGCACTTGTAGAAAATAATCCAGCCACTCCAGGTAGGTCAGGTTTTCCAGCAGCCGAGACTCACTGCTTCTGGCTGGCAGGCGGGTCAAATCGTATTGCTGAAGCAGCCCCTTGGCCTTGAGGGCCAAGGCAGGGTTGTTTTGAAGAATCTGCGGTTGCTCCGTGGAAAGCACTTCCTGAAAGCCAGGGGGCTGCCAACGCCAAAAACCACGCAAAGCGAAAGCCAGGCCGTTCAGCTTTGAGCGAAGGGCTCGCCGGTAACCTGTAATATTCTGATGGGAGGGAGGGGTCATGGGGACTCGATTCGGAACGCACAAACGCTTGATCCTAACCGCTTCATTATAGCGTTGGCGCACCAAGTTAGACCACTCGCCAGCCAAGGCCAAGCAAGGGTTAAACCCAGAGTGTATGCAGCCCCTAGTTGGGAGCGACAGTCGTTCTCAAGGCCATCAACTCCTGATGCGCCTTTTGTCTGGCGACATCCAACGCTTGCTGCCCCTGTAACTCCACCCCTACATTGCTTTCCAAAAGGGTGACCAGACACATCAAGACAAAAGCGACCAGAATTGCCGCTTCCGTAAACGGAATCCGAAGCCCCAGTAATTCAGCCAAATAATGATTTCCATAGGCTTTCAAAGACTTCATGTGATGTGCCAAGCCTTTCTTTGTTTAAGGTTTTTAGTGCTTGCGGAATTTAAAACCGGTGCGGGCAGTTGTTTTCAGTAAAGCTCAATCAACGAATAGTACACAGATTTGAAAATCAAAAATAATGATTAAGAATGATTAAACACTCACTAAGTATCTAAAAATGGAAAACAAAAGATAAATTCAGACTTGAAAATCGGTTCGGTTTGTGAAGTCTTCCATTTTCATTATAGAGTGTGTTTGCGCAGAGTGATAGTGGCATTGGAAAAATCTTCTGTTAAGATTTTGGAGTCAACTCTTTACTTTTCAATTTAGTCCTTCCCGTTTAACTATGGAACCCCCCACCCGAATGAATTTTCCGATCACCCGAAAGAGAAGGCTGCGCAAAACTGAGCATTTGCGGGAGGCCATTGCCGAAACCCACTTGCGCCCTGCGGATTTGATTTACCCACTGTTCATTAATGACGAACAACACAGTCGTATTGCAGTGCCTTCCATGCCAGGAATTTACCAAAATTCCGTCAACAACGCGGTCATCGAAGCCGGAAAAGCGCTGGAGGCAGGTATTCGTGCGGTTCTGGTATTCGGTATTCCCTCTGAAAAGGATCAGGAGGGGTCCAGTGCCTGGTTTGAGCAGGGCGTGGTCCAGCGAGGCATCCGGGAGCTGAAGCGACAATTTGGCAAAGACCTGCTGGTCATTGCGGATACCTGCTTGTGCGAATACACCAGCCATGGCCACTGCGGTGTTTTGCTGGAAGGCCGGGTACTCAACGACCCCAGCCTGGAACTGCTGGCCCGAACCGCCGTTTCCCAGGCGGAAGCCGGGGCAGACATCATCGCCCCCTCCGATATGATGGATGGCCGAGTGGCCTACATCCGGGACTCTCTGGATGATGCGGGCTATGATGATACGCCCATTATGGCCTATTCCGCCAAGTACGCAAGCGCACTGTACGGCCCATTCCGGGATGCCGCCGAATCCACACCCGCCTCGGGCGATCGCAAAGGCTATCAAATGGATCCCCGAAACGCCCGGGAAGCCCTGGAAGAGGTTTCCCTGGACATTCAGGAGGGCGCTGACATTATCATGGTCAAACCCGCCTTGCCCTATCTGGATATCATCAGTCAAGTGCGAAAAATGACTAATTTGCCCGTGGCCGCCTACAACGTTTCCGGCGAATACAGCATGGTAAAGGCAGCCGCCGCCAATGGCTGGCTGGATGAAAAGGCCACCGTCCTGGAGTTGTTAACAGGCATCAAGCGGGCTGGGGCCGATCTGATCATTTCCTATCACGCCCTGGATGCGGCAGGCTGGCTAAAAACTACCAAATAAACCGTTAGAGGCTAGACATAGCCCTGACGCATGGCCAGCACAGCCGCCTGCGTGCGATCATCTACGCACAATTTTTGCAGAATGCTGTGGACATGGGCTTTGGCCGTTGCTTTGGTAATCGTCAGCTTTTCCGCGATTTCCGGGTTGGACAAGCCATCCACAATGAGCCGCAGCACTTCCATTTCCCGGGCAGTCAACGGACAATCCTGCAAGGCCGTCTCATCGGTTGTCTTGCCATTTGGAACCGCGTCCTGAATGGGGGTGGCCCCCTGAAAACGCCCCAGAACCATCCGGGCCACCGCCGGATCCAGCCAGGCCGTGCCTTCTTTAACCGCTTCAATGGCGGAGGTCAAGGCCTCCACCGAAATCCCCTTCATGCAATACGCATCGGCCCCGGCGGACAGGGAGGCAAAAACATCCCGTTCGTTATCCTTGGAGGTCAGCATAATTACCCGCACACCGGGATGCGCGGCCTTGATTCGCTGAGTGGCCTCCACGCCATCCATCTCCGGGAGCCCAATATCCATCAGAATCACTTCCGGCTGGGTCTGCTCGGCCTGTTGGACTGCCTCCAGCCCATTAGAGGCCTCTCCCACCACGGTGATTCCCTCGTTTTTGGTCAATAGCATTTTAAGCCCCACCAGCGTCATGGGGTGATCTTCCACGATTAAAACCCGTGTTTTCATCAACACCTGTCTCTTCTATCTCTACCGATTGCTCATTGATTGCCGTACTTCTATTCTATACCAATTTCCAGCAACCAGCGCCACGGCACGAATCCGCCGGACGAGCCAACCGCCTCCCTCACCACCGCTGGCCCTCTTTCACACTGGCCAGGCGGCCTTCACCTTTATTGAAATGTCCGATAAATGGAAATGTCAAAGGTTAAGTCGCGCACCGTATAGTTGGGCGCCCCAAACTGCTGATCAAACACCGTGTTCCCAAACCCGGTATGTTCCACACGCAAGCCGGACACGCCCAAAACGGTTCGGCCAGCGTTCACCCAGCGAAAGCAGTTTACCGATACATTACTACCGTTCACACAATTGACCCTCAGGGAGCTATCCGAGGCTATGTCGTTATAGATTTTGGTCGCCCCGTTGGCTTCGCGGCTAAAACGACCATTCATCCACTTGTAGGTGGCATTATACGTCTGCGCGGGGTTGGTGGGACGTGGCACCGAAACCAACAAAGTATTCCCGCCATTTTGAACGGTTACATCCTGAGCCATTTGCAAGTCCCGACGCAAGTCATCCACAATGGACATGGAGATGATCTGCATTTTCTGATTCACCCGCTCAGCCAGCTGGGCTTCTATACCCACCCGCATCAAGCTAGCCACCCCGACCGACAGAACGACGATAATCATCATGGACATGGCCAGTTCAATCAGGGTGACGCCATGAGTGCCCCCATGAGTGACGCCATTGAGCGCTGCTTGCTTACACCTTAGGGTTGCCTCAATCATACAGACTCAGCCTCGTTTACAAGGTCACTTTTTTACCAGGGATTTGGATCGAGAATCTTTCTGATAACTGGTGAAGTTGTTGGCCGTCTCAAGCTCCACAACCCCATTGTTGTTGATGGTAAACACAGCTCCCCGGTTGGTAGAGGGAATGGTCAAATTAAAACTTCGCCCGCTTCCCGATAACCTGACCGCGGAATTGTTAGTCCCAGTCCCCACGTTCCCCAGGGCATGCTGGGTCGCTATCAAAACAGCCGCGTAATCCCGGTCATCAAAATCGCTGGGCCGGACATCCATACGGGTGGCCCCCTGGGTCACAATGGATTGCAGGGTCGCCTGGACACTCATCACCATTTCCGCGTCCCGATGCTCATCGAGCCCCTGAAAAGCCGTCATGCCCACGGCTCCTAAAATCGCGATCAGGGCAATCACCACAGCCAATTCAATCAGCGTAAAGCCTGCATTTTTCTGATACCGGAACAATCGGGCCTTCATATCAATCGGTTCGATCCTCATTCACTCAACACATGAGCATTTTAATCGGTGGTGCATGAAAACTGTCGGCCAAAAACACCGAAGCTTTAGGGTCGGTTGGCTATTCTGTAACAAACTGTAAAACCATTATACCGGAGTTCCCGGTATAAACAGGGCGGCTGAAATCGAGCCCTGCCGGGCAGGGCAGGGGTAACCTGCCCCTAGGGGTTCTCTATTTCGATTTTGGCCATATTGGGCTTGAGGGCGTTCTGATAATCCACCGTCAAACGATTCACCATGCGGCGGGCGAACTTTTTGCCGTCGGGCTGAAAGGTAAAGCGCATCAGAGGGCAGCGCCGATACACCTCGGCGTGTTCCCATAGCACCGGGCCTTCAGCACCCTGGGTGACCTGTGCCCGAACCCGGTAACAGCCAGAGTCGGCACATTCAAATTTCAAAACGGCATCAGCGGGTGATTGATAGGGGAGCTGGGATTGTTCCTGCAAGGCCGCCCTGGCGTACTCAGCAATCTCAGGCGGTACGCTTTCCCGGCGCGCGGAAAAGCTGGAGGTCTCCCAGCCCAGTACATCCAGAGACTGAACCATGCCCAACTGCGGCCAGAAGGCTTGGGGTGTTTGTGGATGCCCCTGTTTGGGGGCAGTGGACGGGTTGGCCCAACCAGAAAGGGGCAGGGTGACCGATACCAGCAAGGCCCCCAGTACAATCAACCCTCTGGAAGCGCCGATACCATTCAATGAGTTTGTTTTCACAGCAATCGTCCTCACAGTTTTCATGAAGTTTTATGGAGTGGGCGGGAATTGGAAATAAGGAAATTTGGGATAAAAGTCAGGCGTTTGCCCGAAGGCTGACTTTAGCGTTCGTTTGAAAAGCTGGCTCAAGGATCTATACCCTTGAGCGACGGGTTGTTAAACACCCAAAAGCACTGGCAACGATTCTGTTAAGCTAAGCAGTAGCATTTGGGCAGTGGAATTGGCCGGTGGAGTTAAACCATGGCATGGAATCGTGTCACTGGATGGCATGATTGGTTGCTAGCCCAAAATACCGCCGACCGAGGACACGGACTCCAAAACGCCACTATCGGCACCTGCGCTATTGTTTTTGCTGTTTTTCTGAATGGTAGCCATGGTTTGCTGCATGGCCTGCATCTGATTCAAGAGCATCATCATCAGCCGCTGGTTATAGGCCTGGAAGCTATTGTTGTACTTCAACAAATCGGCCTGATATTTTGCCTGGGCCGCGGCATCGGCCACATCCGCCGGAGGGGTGGGAGGCACGGGCAAGCTGAGCCCGCCCAGCACAGTGCTAAAACTGCCCGTGGCGTTTTTGGCTTGTAAATCCGCCACCGGATCCGACTTTAAGCCCAGCTGCTGGGGCGTCACCGCCATACCGGACTGCTTGAGCAATTGCAATTGAAAAACCTTGAAAGCCGTACCAAAATTCATGGGAATCCTCCGTGTCAAAAAGCAATCAGGGGCTTACTAACAGGCTATTCGACCAAAACACCGGAAACTTCAATCCAATTTCGGTATCACCCGATTTGTGGAGGAAGTGGCAGGTTTCGCTTGTTTTTAAATCGAGAGCCAGCTCTGCAACTGGAAACCTGGAGACTTGCCCCAAAGAGGCCAGGCCGTTTTTGAGAAGTGTAAGCCGTTGCTCTCCGAATTCAATCGAAAGCAGCCTCGCCTCGTTCAAGCCCCGGCTATAATGAAGGAATTGCTTCAGCATGAGAAATCGACCATGACTGCCGATCCTGCGCACCATTTTGTAAAACTGAACCCGGCCACCGGTCAGGCCATTCAAACGTACACTTGCCCCACGGGGGACCTCATTGCCCAAACGGTGGCCAGGGCTCGGGAAGCCCAGACAACCTGGGGACAAACGCCCCCATCACAGCGGGCTGAGGCACTCCGGGCAATCCGCAAGGCGATTTTTCAGCAGGCCCAAAGCCTGGCGGACACCATCAGCCTGGAAACCGGCAAACCCCTGGCAGACGCCCTGGAAGCGGATATCGCCACCGGATTGAACGTACTGAGCTACTACGCCGAAGTCGGCCCCCGCCAGCTCAAGTCAAGACGGATCAAGTCCGACTGGATGTCTCTGGTCACCGGACGGCTGCACCGGGAAACCTGGACGCCACGCGGGGTCATTGCCATTATTTCGCCCTGGAATTTTCCGGTGGCAATTGCCTGTAGCGGCATAGCCACCGCCCTCATGGCCGGTAACAGTGTTGTTTTAAAACCCAGTGAACTGACGCCCGCCTGCGGGCAACATTTAATCGACCTTGTGCAAGCGGGCCTGACCGCGGCGGGCTTTTCTCCTGACATTGTGCAGGTGCTGGTTGGGGACGGCTCAACCGGAGCCTGTTTGCTGGAACAGCCCATTGACGGGGTTATATTCACCGGCAGCGAACGCACCGGGCAACGCATCGCTGAAACAGCCGCCCGGCGCAACTTATGGTCAAGCCTTGAATTGGGTGGCAGCGATCCCATGATTGTCCTGAAAGGGTGCGACCTGGAGCAGGTGGCCAGTTATGCCCTTTGGGGTCGATTCATCAACGCCGGACAAACCTGTGCCGCCGTCAAACGACTATTCGTCCCGGCTCAACAAGAAGCCGCTGTACTGGACTTACTCAAAGCAAAAATCCAGCAGCTGAAGGTCGGCCCGCCCGAGGGGCAAGAAAACCATATGGGGCCGCTGATCAGTGAATCGCAACGGCAACTCATCGACGATCAGGTGCAAGACGCCGTGCGACAAGGAGCGCAAGTCATTATAGGAGGAAACGCACTGGCGGGGCCGGGCTTTTTTTATCAACCCACCTTACTCAGCAAAGTGCCTCCCCAGGCCCGTATTTTAACCGAGGAAACCTTTGGGCCGGTCTTGCCCGTAATACCCTATGAAACCATTGAGCAGGCCATTGCCTTGGCCAATGACACACCCTTTGGGCTGACGGCCAGCGTATTTGGCCCTCCCCATGAAGCGCACGAGATTGCCCAACGCTTACACTGTGGCACCGTGGTAATCAATGAAGTGGGCCCTACCAATTTTGCCTTAGCCTGCGCCCCCTGGGGCGGATGGAAGCGGAGTGGCTCTGGATTTAGCCACGGTGCGGCTGCTTTAACGGATCTCAGCCAGCGAAAAGTCATCAGTGAAAACGGGCTTTTTAGGCTTCCCTTTTTCCGTAAACCCCTGTGGCACTTCAACCAGACTGGCAAACCGCCGGGCCTACGCTCGCAAACGGTTCTGTCACTGGCCGCCCGGCAACCTGACCTGTGGTGGAACCCCCAACGATGGTGGCCTTTTTGGCAAAACCGGCCCAGCCGCAAACTGTAATCCGTCTAAAAATGGCTTCCTTCCTACGGAACCACAGGCTGACCTAAAAAAGTTTCCTTACGGAGCCATGTATCCAAAAAAAGGGTTCCTTACGGAGCCCTTTGGCAAAAAAAAGGTTTCCTTACGGAAACCTATGTTCATCACCTTTTTTGTAGTTTGTTGATTGGAAATTAAAAAACGAATATTCAAGGCAATACGCATTAAAATGCGAACTGTCTAAATCTTGTAAATGCATACCCCTTCAAGGCCACTTGTTCATGCCTTATCAACAAGCACCGAATTAATCAATAAACGGACTACAAACTTGCCCTAACACTGGCCCGCTTGAATCTAACCACTTACTTCTAATAAACCCGACTTGTTGATACTTGAAAGTATGAATATTTTCCTCGCTGAGAGCGGAATGTAAAGCCCTTTTATAAAAAAACTTCCTCTCCTCGTGTGGGAGGGCTTCCAATCGCTTGCCGGACACAGGTTGATGGCTCGCACTGGCCAACGGTTCCTGTCCCCCACAAATTTAGCACCCTCGAACTGAATCCGCCAATCATAGTTAAACCCCACACACCAGGCGAGAACTGTCCCGGACGCAGGGCCCAACCACCCTCATCTCCTTTTAGGCGACAACTTCGATCTCAAGCAAGTTGCTGCAAGCGTTTTCAGACATTGCGGATCCAGAAGCCGATCAGAGTCAAGCCTTTGGGCACAGGCACCTTCAGGTAGTGGATCTTGAAAAAACTTTGGCCAAGGGGCTTCCTGAAATTGTAAAAGAATATTATGATGAGTAAAGAAACGTAAAGTCCTTGGAGAAATTATGAAGCCGTTTTTGAAGTGGGCAGGTAACAAATATGCCATCATCGACCGTATCAAGGCAGTTCTGCCCAGTGGCAACCGATTAATCGAGCCCTTTGCCGGTTCCGCCGCCGTTTTTTTAAACACCGACTTTGAAAACGCCATCCTGAACGACATCAATGCCGATTTGATGACCCTGTACCGCTACCTGCAAAAAGACGGTCAACGCTTTATTGGCTATTGCCAGACTTTTTTTGTGAAAGAAATGAATGACGCGGACACTTACTATCAATTTCGTAAAATTTTCAACCAGACCAGCGATGAGCGACTGCGTGCCGCTTTGTTTCTGTACTTAAACCGCCACGGCTACAATGGCCTGTGCCGCTACAACAACAAGGGAGAGTTCAATGTTCCCTTTGGTCGTTACAGCAAGCCGTATTTCCCCGCCGCGGAGATGGCCCAGTTCCACCAGAAAATCCAAAACGCCACCCTGACCAACCGCCATTTTGTGGAAGTCATGGAAATGGCTCGTCCGGGCGATGTGATTTACTGCGATCCTCCCTATGTGCCCCTGACGGAAACAGCCAATTTCACCGGTTATAGCAGTGGCGGTTTTGGACTGAAAGAACAGGAAACGCTGGCCGAAGTGGCCAAAAGCCTCTCCAAAAAAGGGGTTCACGTAGTCATTTCCAATCACGACACCACCTTTACCCAAACCGCCTATGAATCGGCCAAGATCATTTCCTTCCAGGTGCGTCGCTTTATCAGCTGTAAAGGAGACGCTCGGGGACAAGCCAACGAGATGCTGGCCCTGTTTGGGGACGAAGAGTTCCTGGTCGGTTAAGTCGCCCCTTGAACAGCTTTGGCCCCTGTAGACTTATCCACTCACTCCTCAGAAAAAAGCGCCTGTTTTTCCACAAAAAAACGGGCGCTTGCTTCTGATTGAGCAACGCCCGTTTCGAAATATGTCAGAAATCCACACGAATTGAACAATCTATGTTCTTGCTATGTTCTTGAACCACCCGCAAGTTACGAGTATGGGTTTGATTTTACTCAAATAAACGGTTTCCTCATACATTCAAATCCCGTATATTTCTGGCCATTGCTCCTCCAAATGCCGGAGGAACGTCTAATCATCCGCCTTCGGTCTGCTTGATCTATACTGGGTTCAAGCCTGCTTCCAGCTAGGTTCAAGCCGGGTTGAGGCCAGTCCCAAATGAGCCATCTTTCCTATTAAGCACAGTGGCACCAAAAAACCCTCGCCTGTTTTTATACCAATAGCACCAAGACTTACGGCTCATCATGGGCATCGGCGACACATAAGGGATCATTGATTATGGGCCAACCGTTTCCGCAATTACCAAACGGACAATTTTTGCAGGGCCTGCCCCAAACAAACACCCTGAATCCGGCTCAGGCAGCGGCCATGACTCAGGCCATGCAGGGCGTCGATCCGCGCATGCTGGCCATGGCCCAGCAACAAATGGCCAACCCCAATAGCGGGGACATTTTAGGCAGCATTTTACCCGGCCCCAAAGAGGCAGCCCTGGGGGCTGGCGTCGGCATGGCCATGGCCCAGCAACAAATGGCCAACCCCAATAGCGGGGACATTTTAGGCAGCATTTTACCCGGCCCCAAAGAGGCAGCCCTGGGGGCTGGCGTCGGCATGGCCACGGCCCTGGGATTATCGGCTCTCATCGGCGAAAAACTGGACGGCCCCCTTCCGGCAGTCGCAAAATGGATTGATGAACTGAAAGGCGTGAGCCAGGTCAGCCAATGGCTGGAGACCCGTCAAGCCAGTTTAAGCAAACGATTTCCATTTTTAAGCGAGGGTTTTTTAAGCGGCTCCTTATGCCACGATGAGAGTGGCAATCCCATTTTGTTCAAAGATGAAAACGGTAGCCCCATTCGGGATGCCAAGGGCAAGCCCATCCATGACTGGACGCCCATGGTGAGCCAGATGGAAGAGAAGCACCTGGGCAAGGTGCTGGACAAGTTCCCAAATCGCCTGAACCCTGAACAGCAGAAAGCCTATGACGCCTTACTCACCGGGCACCAGAAAGCTATTCGGGAGAAATACACCAAACTCACCCAAAAAGGCTTTGAAGAGCAGCTGCAAAAGCTGGGGTCGGAGTATAGCGGGAAAGAGCTAGCCTATCTCACAGCCCAGCTCAACCAGGAACGCCAGGCAGCCTTGAAATGGGCCGAGAAAATGCCAGCCTTCACCAGCAAACAGGCGGACTGGTTAGCCGCGTCAACGAAACAGGCCCGCTTCCAAAACGTGATCAATGCCACCCAAGCGAAGCTGGAGGTGTTGGAGGAACTGGGCAATAAGGCCACCAAAGAGCAAAAACACCTTTATCAGAGCTTACGAGGCCTGAAAGAACGTATCAACGGACTCAATAACTTCTACAAACCTTCTTACGAATCACAGGCCAAGCTGGCCGCCAAGTTGGCCCAGGATAAAATTGGCCCGATTGGTCGCACCATTGCCTTGGGTGGCCAGTACCTGCAACGGATTTTCAACGGAGAAACCCTGAGTATGGGCTCCAAGGGCTTTCTAAACAAGGGGCTGTTAGGCCCGATCGCCGCCGGGGCCCTAATCTTCGGGATGTCCTTTAAAAAATCGAAAGAGGCCAAAGAGGGCGAAAAGACCAAGACCTTCTTCCACGACTTTTTTGGCAGCGGTATCGCCAACTTTATCGGCTGGGAATTGGGAAAAAAATGGCTGAACAGCACCGGCCTATTCCACAAAGTGCTGGGACGCTTCGCCACCAAACGACCGTTTGACGCCACTCGTGTGGGCCGCTGGATGCCCTTCTTCGGGGAAAACTTCGGGAAAATGGTACAAAAAGCCTGTGGCGGAGAAAACATACTGGCCAAAGGCTTGGGCTTAATAACAGGCAAAGGGCTGGGCGGCTTTTTCTCCCGGTTAACCCTGGGCGGACTGGCCACTGAACTGACGGCCATGTTTGCTTTCGGCTCCGGCATGCAATGGGTGGGAGAAAAAATAGCCCACGCCATTTTTGGCAAACCCAGCCAGGAAAGCATTGATGGCCCTGCCGCCAAGAATCCCTCGCAACAGGCTCAACAAGCTATGATGGCTGGCGGCCCGGCCCAAAACCCCATGCTCGCCGGGCAATATGCGCCCCCCACCCCAAACGCTGGCACGGGGTGGGCACAGCCCAATACGGCGCAAACCGCTAGCCTGATGGCGCAAGCCCAGCAACGGGCCATGCAGCAGCAACGAGCCATGCCCCAATTCTCCATTAGCCCGGAACAGATTAGCCACAACGGTCAGGCACAAGAAGTTCAGGGCCTGCAAAGCCAGATATTAAAAGCAAACCAGCTGACGGAAAATAAAAACCACGGGCGCCCCAACTACTTTGATCCCAACAGTTTTTAGTCTCACAAGCAGCCTGCCCTGATCGTTACCCGTCAAGGGCTGTCATACTGGCCGCTGGCACGCTACAATAAATTCCAGTTTGTTGGATTGAGAGTTTGAAACGGGCATGCTGGAACCGCTGCATCAGGCAGGTCAGTGGGCTTGGCAACAAGCGGCCTCCAAAGCAACGATGGCCACTATGGCTGGTGGCAACCCTCCCGGGTGGGGGGGGACTGTGCCGTTGAACTTGCCTGATGGCTTTTGGCCCCAGTCCTCCAATGACCGCTCCCACCCCAAGGGCTTTCTCCCTCTTCTGCCCGAAAAGGCGGTGGGGCTGACCCTGTGGCGTCGGGGAAGGCAAAAACTGCAACAGCTATCGGAAAAACTCCGGCGGGCGCTGGGACACCCCAAGCCGGATCGACGGCCTATCGCCCCTTCCCCCAGATTTCGACCTCGTGAGCAGATTTTGAAAGATTTTCCCTACAATGAAGTGGGCAAACTGCCCCGCTTTACCCTGCGCCCAGATGAAATCAGCGTGAACCCAGCTGCCGAAAGGCTCCATCAACTGGAAGCCATACAGGTGTTTAACGCCCCCTGGGACAGCGAGCATCTTTTTAACCCGTTCCTGGAGCATTAACCGCTTAATGGCCGTGCAGGGCCTTGGCCAGCAAGGGGGCAATCCCGTTCACCATGAACTGCACCCCCACACACAGCAAAATAAAACCCATAATGCGGGTGAACGCCTTCACAATGGTGGGCCCCATGCGGTTCATAATGGTCTGTGAGACCCGCATGGTCAGGTAACTGCTAAAGCAAACGGCCATAATGGCCAGCAAAATAACCAGGTATTTAGCCACGGAGCCGCCGGTGTTGGTGGTCATCCCGATGATGACGGCAATGGCCCCCGGCCCGCTCAAAATAGGCATGGCCAACGGGGAAAAAGCGATGTCATCCCTCTCTACAGCCTTTTTGTGGGCCTCTTGCTCTTCTATGGCATCCAGACTGTCTTTTTTGTTCAACATGCCGTAGGCGGACGACAAAATCATCAGGCCACCGGCAATGCGCAACGCGTCAATGGAGATCTGGAAAAAGTTCAGAATCAGACTGCCGGTGATAAAGAAAATCCCCAAAATGGCAAAGGAAAAAATAGAGGCGCGTCGAGCCACTTCATTTCGCTGGGCGGTGGTCTGTCCATCGGTCAAGGTCACAAACACGGGAGCGGCCATTAACGGATCCACAATGGAAAACAGGGAGACAAACGTCCCGATAAAAAACATCAGCAGTTCTTGCAAATGAAAAGACGACAGCATCGACATGACTCCACGCTATAACAAAATAATGACAACAACAAGGCCAGGGCGGCAACCCGGCTCACCCTAGACAGGTGGGGAATTGTTCCTAATCCGGTAGGCTGATAGGCTTACCAGAGAGGGATTATATTTTTTTCGCTTTAACGCCATTCCTGTTTTCATCCAGAATCACCCCGCTCATGGTGACCGCTCTTTTGAAGCGTCTCTTTTTTATCCCATTGCTCGCCTCTTGAAGTCCCTTGCCCCTGCCAGCCAATAAGGGAGAGTCATTACGATGGAACGTCTACAAGAATCGTTGACCATCAACGCACCGGCCAGCTTGTGCTATCAAAAATGGATTCACTTTGAGGAGTTTCCCCACTTTATGAACCATGTGGAGTCTGTATGGCCAATGGCTCCCGGGCAATGGCACTGGGTGCTTAAAGGAACACTGGGCATAGAAGTCGGGGGAGATACGGAAATCACCCTGAACGCGGGCAACCGCACGACCGCATGGCGAACCCTGCTCGGTGGCAAAACAAAGGTAGAAGGGACTGTTCGCTTTGAGGAGACAGGGCCGCAAGAAACCCATATGGCATGCGAATGCCACTATGAATTACCCACAGGCCCGCTGGGTGAAGCCATGACGCATCTGTTGCTGAACCCTCAAAAAATCCTGCAAGAGGAATTACAGAACTTTAAGCACCTGGTGGAAGGCACCAACGTTCCCACCTCCAAAGTACAGGTGGGCAAAACGCTTCAGCCGGATTCGTTTGTGGTGCCTGAAGCCCAAAGTGCCGCACCGGGCTTTCCTGCCAGTTTCAGGGAAGCGGGAGACCAGGGGTACGCTGGCCCGTACGGACTGGATAGTGATGTGGGCGACGCCCCTTTGTCCGAGAGCGGTGAAGAATATTTGGAAGAACATCTGGAGGAAGTGCTGGATCTTCAAACCATCCAGAACGAGGAAAGTCCCTATCTCGCTGATGAAGGCGCCTTGCATAGCGAGGATCTGAGAGATTCCCAAGCCTTTGCCGCCGGTGAGGAAGACGTGGATGTCTTCACCGAAAGCTACGATACCGCCTCGGAGGACTTGGAGAATTACACCGAAGACCTGGATGAAGAGATTGATCCCACGCCCAACGCACTACCCGACAGCCTGAGAGAACCGCCATAACGGTTTCATGTTTCATTTGCCGTAATCGCAACACCACCGGTGACCGACTATTCCAGAGAAGGAGGAACAACGCATGTGCCTGGCCAAAGACGTGATGACCTCAAACCCATCCACCTGCCGAGCAGACCATACCGTTTATGACGCGGTGCGCATTATGAACCGGGAGGACTGCGGGGTGGTTCCCATTGTGGATGAACTGGATCACTGTATCGGCATCATCACCGATCGGGATATCTGCCTGGGAACGGTACTTGAACATCTCGACCCGGAGGACACACCGGTCAGCGAGTTAATGAGTCCCCAGGTTATAACCTGCAAAGAAACCGACAATATTGAAACCGTGCTGGAAATCATGGAGCGCGAGCAAATTCGGCGTATTCCCGTACTCAACGAGGAGGAGGCCATTACCGGCATTATCAGCGAGGGCGATTTGGCCAAAAGTGAAGTGAAAGCCAAGGTCAGTGAACTGGTGGAGGCCGTCGTCAGCTAATCGATTGATAAAATCTGTAAACTGGCTGACTGTCAGTGGCATAACGCACTCAGAAAAAGTTGAGGGCAATTTTCCACCGGCAGTCAGCCGCTTTTTGGTTGTATTCATTGTAAGTATTCATTCCAGGCCAGTGGGGGTACAATGGATCCTGTGAAACACACCGGAACGTCATAGTGTTCTGGGATTTTTGATGGACAGTTTCATTGAAGCCAGGCTTTACATCATCAAGTCTTATCATTATCAAGTTTTATCTTAACGAGGTCTCAACCTATGCTCTCTCGCAAAATGTTGTCTCAAAAGCAAGCCCACGCAGGCATCGGCGCCAGTTCCGCCATCCTGTTGAGCCTGTTAGGGGTGATTATTGTTGTTGGGCTTTGGTTTATGGGGACTTACAACGGCCTGATCAACAAAGACGCTGAAGTGGAACGCCAAGCCTCCAATGTAGAATCCCAATTAAAGCGTCGGGCGGATTTAATTCCCAATCTTGTATCCACCGTCAAGGGCTACGCCAAACACGAAAAAAGCGTTTACGACAACATTGCCGCGGCACGTAGCCGCCTGTTGGCCGCGGATGTAAACACCAACCCGAAAGAAGCCGCCGCAGCCAACACCGCATTCAACTCATCTTTAGGACGCCTGTTGGCCATTGCCGAAAACTACCCGCAACTGAAAGCCGATCAGAATTTCATTCGGCTGCAAGATGAGTTAACCGGCACCGAAAATCGCATTAACGTGGCCCGCTTATCCTTCAACGACGCGGTGAAAGACTACAACATCGCCGTGCGGGCTTTCCCCGGCAACGTGGTGGCTGGCATTTCCGGCTTTTCCAGAAAAGAATCCTTTGAAGCCACAGAGGCAGAAAAGGCCGTACCCAAGGTCGATTTTGAGTAAGGCCGCCACAGGAAACACCCACCTTGAAACGCCGCTTGCTCGACCCATTCTGGAAACACACGCTCAGTGCCCTGCTCTTGCTCGTGGCATTGGCATCCGCAGGCTGCCCCATCAACGGGTTGTCAAGTGTCGCTGGGGCTCAAGCCCCCAACCCCTCGCAACAGGTACAAGCTGACACGGATCAACGACCCACCCCCATCAACCAGGTGCCGCCTAAGCCGACCGGGCTGAATATCTACATCAACGATTACGCCCACTTGCTGACCCCCACCGATCGCAGCACCTTGCAGGAGCAGCTGCAAACCCTGGATGAAGCCGGGGTGGCCCAAATCGCGGTGGTCATTCTGCCGGATACGGATTTGGAGCTTTCCGAACTGGCCCCGCGGATTCTGAATCAATGGGATATCCAGCACTACAAAAAGAAAGATGGTCTTTTGGTGCTGGTGAATGCCTACCGGGTCACCCAAAGTTTATCAGGGAACCGGATTTTCATTGCCACCGGTTACAACCTGGAAGAGAAGCTACCGGATGCGGTCATTGGCCGGATTCTGGACGAACTGGCCTTGCCCGCCTTCAATGAAGGCAACTTCTCGGGCGGTATCACCCAGGCGACGCTTGCCGTGGCCAAAATTCTGGCCGGGGATCAAAAACTGAGCGCGCATTACAGCCAACCCGCCCCGGATGAGGACGGATTGTGGCTCTTTATCATTGTCATCCTCTTCATTTTGTTCCTATTTTTCAACCGAAAAAATGGCGGGGGAGGCCGATTTTACGGCGGCGGCTTTGGTGGCGGTCTGGGCGGCGGCTGGGGAGATGGTGGCGGCGGTTTCGGCGGCGGCTTTGGTGGGGGCGGAGACGCTGGCGGTGGCGGGGGCGCTGGCAGATAACCCTCGGTTTCAGGTCAGCACACGGCAGGGCATAGCGAAGCAATAACGCCCAAATATTTGTTTTTATTTCTTTAATCCCCCCCTGAGCTTGGATACTGCCACCTATGTCCCAACCAGCGCCACGCAAAAAGAACTTTCTGGTGCCGCATATTGCCACCCAGATCCTGAGTACCCTGTATGGCCCATTCCAATACAGCGAGAGAGAAGCAACCCCGTTTAGCCTGAGCCTGCAACCGGACATTGCCTTACGGGGCATCTACAGCCACGATAGCCTAAACAGCGCCTGGAGCCATTCACACCCCTCGGCCCCCGGCACGTCCCCCGGCCATACCTGGTTTGTACCCACAGATCCATTGAGAGCCTTCATGGGGCAGATTCAGCAGGGCATTATCCCGGATTTAATTGAACTGGTGTGCAGTTTTCCGCTGGATGTGGATCCCCTGGACGCTCAGCAGCAGTTGCGACAATACTGCTACGCCCTGAATCAGGCTGGCCCGCTGGGCCGATTAAGAGGGCAAGAACTCCGGCTGGCGCTAGGCTTCCGAAGCCGAAAAGCACAATATAAGTATTTGCAAATTCAGGAGCAAACCGCCACCCCCATGCATCAACAGCAAATTCAACAACAGAAAAATGCGTTGCTCAATCTGATGGATGAGTTGGAAAGCGCTTTGGTGGATCAGCTCGGCGAGGATCCCTGCCTGGGCAAAGAAATATTCCTGAACAAGGCACAAAAAGCATACCCCTACTGGGTACAAAAGCTCCTCAGAGGGTTCAGGATCGTGCTAAAGATGGCGGTCAGGTCGGATTAAAAAAACCTTGAAAAAAGCCAGGCAGTTTGCCTGGCTTTTTGAATCGCGTTGAGAAAAAGGCCTTTATAGCCCCATAAAGTCCGGACCGGATCCTTCTTCGGTGGGACGCACCTTCAGGTTCACTTCCGGGCAGACAATTTCGCAAGTGCGGCACTGTACGCAGTTTTCCAGGGACATGCCGTGGTGCCGAATGCCCCCACGGTCATCCACCCGGTGTACTTCCGCCGTACAGTCAGACACGCAGGGCGTTTCCTTGCCCAAGGCGTCGTAGGTGGTAATACACTTCACGCAGACATCGGCGTTGAACTCGTCGATGTGCCGGTTCTCCTCGTGGTACTTGGTGCCCGCGTAAAAAACAGCATCCGCCCGGGAGTAGATGGTGTCCTTGTCAAAACCGTTGGCGTCAATTGTCCGGGTGGTCTTGAAGTTCGGCACAATGTGCTTGTAATCTTCAATATAACGTACCGGCCCGATATCGGCCTTACCGTCCATCAGCTTTTTCAGACGCAAAGCGTCACTCACGGCGGTGACGGGGTTATGGGTCAACCCGACTGAAATCAGTCCCCAATGCGCGCTGCCCGCATCCACCCCTTCCATGACCTTGGGCAGATAGTTATTGAGCAAACGAGGGTTTTCCTGCCAGGCCTGACGGAAATAGCGCCCTTCGTAAAGGTTTTTGCCCACAAAGGAGTTCATCACCCGCTCTTTGTAGCTGGCCAATTTGGACTCGCTGAAGTCACTCTGCCGGATGGCTTCATGCAACACTTCCGCCGCTTGCCACCCACATTCCATGGCTTTGTCCACCCCGGAAAGCTGGCTGATATCCAGCACACCCAAGGCATCGCCCAGCAACAAGGCCCCATCCACGGAGAATTTTTTGGGCAGACTGTAATAGCCGCCTTCCGGTAGCAGGGCCGCCCCGTACTTCAGCATTTTGCCGCCCTTGATGAGCGACTGAACCCAGGGGTGTTTTTTCAAATCCTGAAGCCGTTGCTGCGGATTAATGTTGGGGTTGGGAGAATCCAGAGAGATGACCATCCCAATGGTCAGCTTGCGATCCTTCATGCCGTAAATAAAGCCGCCGCCAAAGCTGCCATCGACCAGGGGAAAGCCCATGGTGTGCCAGACCTTGCCCGCGAAGTCAGAGCCTTCCGGCAGTTCCCAAACTTCCTTCACCCCCACCGACCAAATCTGGGGATTGTCCCGCAGCTTAAAACGCTCAATCAGGTTGCGGGAAACAAAGCCTTTGTCCCCAAAGCAGGTGACTTTCCCGTAAATATTGTCTTCCTCGGCGTTACCAGTGGCCTTTTCCACCACCTGCACGCCCACCACTTTGTCCCCGTCATACACGATCTCGTGCGCGGAAAAACCGGGGAAAAAATCCACCGTCACGTTGGGAATCTCGGCCAGTTTTTCCTTCAGCTTGTTGGCCATCCAGTACACCACATGGCTGAGGGTTAAAACCAGGTAGCCCTCTTTCTTCAGGCCCGCAGGCAATAAGGCCGCCGGAACATCCCATTTGCTTTTGTTGGCCAGCACTGAAAAGTAACTCTGGCTGCAAACGGCCTCGTAAGGAAACCCGTTGTCCTTGTAATCGGGAAACAGCTTTTCAATGACATGCGGTTTGGAAACGGCCCCACTGAGAATGTGAGCGCCAAACTCCTTGCCCTTCTCCAGAATAGCCATGGAAAATGACACACCGCTTTGCTTGGCCAGATCCACCAGATGATGGGCCAAAGCCAGGTTGGAAGGACTGCCGCCTACCAATAAAATATCGTACTCGATTCGTTCAGCCACAGAGGCCTTGCCTCCCATTACTCATTAAAACAAGTCCATTAATTCAGTTGATTCAGTGAGCCCTACTTCAAGGCAGCTTCAGCTACACCAGCGATTTCTCGGAACTACTGGCGCCTTCCACGGATTTGGCCGCTTTCAGTTGCCGAATCAGCTCCGGCACGACCTGAAACACATCGCCCACAATACCGTGATGGGCCACCTGGAAAATGGGCGCATCGGGATCCTTGTTGATGGCAATAATCAGACCGGATTTATTCATGCCCACCCGGTGCTGGATAGCCCCGGAAATACCGCAGGCAATGTAGATTTTAGGACGCACCGTTTTACCGGTTTGCCCCACCTGATTGGAATAGGGAATCCAGCCAGCGTCCACCACTTTGCGGGAGGCCCCCACGGCCGAGTTTTCAAAACAGGACGCCAACTCTCTAAGCAGGTTAAACCCTTCCGGGCCACCTAATCCATAGCCGCCAGCCACCACCACATCGGCATCGGCAATGCTAATGCCGGACTGGACTTCTCGCACGATTTCAAGCACTTCCAGGCGGTAATCTTCCGGCAACAAACTCACGGGAATGTGGCGAATTTCGCCCTGCCGGTTGGGATCGGGCTTCAGGGGAACCATCACCCCGGGCCGGGTCGTAGCCATTTGCGGATTGTTCCAGGGGCCCAGAATCCGGGCCTTCAGACTCTCCCCGAAACTGGGACGAATGGCGTACAAGCAGCCGGGATACAGGCCTAACTTGTCGGGATCGGCCTTGTTGGTATGCTCGTAAGGCCCAATGTCCAGCTCGGTACAGTCGGCAGTTAAGCCGGTTTTAAAGAATGCCGCGATCCGGGGAGCCAAATCCCGCCCGGTGGTAGTGGAACCCAGCAGCAAAATGTGCGGCGGGGGATCAAAGGTTTTCAGCAAGTCGGTAATCACCCGTTTATAAGGCAGGGTGCGATACGCTTTCAATTCCGGGCTGTCAGCCAGATAGACAATTTCAGCCCCATACTGAATTAGCGTTTGAGCCGCTTCCTCCAGATGGTGACCCAGCAAGACGCAAGAGAGCTGCCCCCCCAGCTTGTCGGCCAAATCACGACCAGCACCCAGCAGTTCTAAGGTGACCGGCTGAATTTGCCCTTCCACTTGCTCGGCAATCACAATCACTTCTTTGTTGGAGGGGGTAATAATCTCCCGCAGGGGTTCAGCGTCCGGCTTGGCCCCGCTGTCGCCGCCCCCCCAGGCCCCGGATTCTTGTGCTTCCTGTTTCGGTTCTTCTGGACTCATAGCTTGGCAAATTCCTTGAGATTGGTCGTCTGCAACACGTCACGCACCATATGTTCAACCGGTTCCCCCTGGCGTACCTTACAACTGCCGCCAATTTCGGCCACCTTGTCGGTTTTGGCCACAATGGTGGGAGAGCCCTTCAATCCGCACAGTACCGGATCGGCACCCACATCATCCAGGGTCACCGTTTTAATCACGTCGTTCTTGGCAGCCTCATCCCGCAGCAATTGCTGCACCCGGCGAGCCCCGCGAATGGTTTTATACTCCAGCGGATGGGACGAGTTGGCCACGGTAATGAGGGCGGGCATGGCCATCCTGACCCATTGATACCCCCCCTCGATGACCCGACGGGCCACCACTTTGCCGTCTTCAATCCGAAAATCCTCGCAATAGCTGACCTGAGGCAAATCCAGACGCTCAGCGATTTGCGGGCCAACCTGGGCCGTATCGCCATCGGTGGTTTGCAGGCCGCAGAACATTAGATCGGGAACGCCCAAATGCAGAATCACCTTGTGCAAAGCGTAAGCCGTGGCCAGGGTGTCTGAGGCGGCCAGTCGGCGATCCGAGAGCAAATAGCCCTGATCAGCTCCATGCTCAATGGCTTCCAGCAAAATTTCAGCGGCCAGCGGAGGCCCCATGGAAATGGCTGTCACCCGGCCCCCATACAATGCCTTGGTGTGCAAAGCCGCTTGCAGGGCATAACGATCAAACGGATTCAGCATCCGCTTGGCCTTGGCCCGATCAATCGTACCATCCGGGTTAATACCAGCCTTGGCCGACTGATCCGGGACCTGCTTAATCAGCACGTAAATATTATTCATAGTGGATGCTTTCACCCAAACTGCGCTCTACTCGTGTTATTGAGCCTCAACTTCCAGACCTGAAACTGTCGGCGGGATTGTTCCCTCTCGTGAAAAATAAAAACGACCAGCCTCACCAACCAGCTTCGTTTCTCTGAAACCGAAGACCCTTATTAGCCTACCAATGAAAGGGGCCAGAGTCAATTTTATTATTGTGGCCGTTCACAACCGCCGGATTGGGCTTATTGCAAGGTCAAAAAACGAATCCAGCGAAACAGCTTCTCAGGCACACTGAGGGGGAGCCCCAGCTTTTGCTTCAAATGCAATTGGGCCAACCGGGCCCGGCGAATAAAAGGCTGCGGGTAGTGCCCCTGCACTAAAAAACGTTCCAGGGCCTGATAATGGACTAATCGCGTTTCTCCATCAATGGCCCCGGCGGTGGGCATACCCACTTGGGACATAGGTAAACGCTGATAGACCCGAGGATTGGGGTCAAAGTAGAGTATCCAGTCCAGGGCAACCAGTGTCCAGATATGCCAGCAGGCAGCCCGATGCAAAGCCGGATTCAACAAGCCGGTGCGCTCCAGGCATTGTTTCCTGAGCAGGACACCGGATTCAGGCATCAAATTTTCTCGCAGCAAGGGGGTAAACAAACTGCCCGATGGAAACAGGGTGGACTGATAGGGCAACATGCTGTTTTTCTTGTGCGGGACGTACTTCTCGTAAGGCACGCCATTGGCGTCCACGCACTGGGCCCGGCAAAACACCAATCCCAAACGGGGCGTCAGCAAAAACTCGGTAACATAATCCTGTAAGGCCTGCGGGGAGGCCAGTGCGTCCGTGGCTGAAAAGAACCACAGCAACTCCCCCTGGGCCTTCTGAATGCCTTGATTAAGGGCGTCCCACTTGCCTTGGGTGTTTTCCAAACGAAGATGCCGCACCCGTCCATCCAGCTGTGTCAAGGCGGACGCCTCGGCGCTCAGCGCCGCTGATCCGAAATCATCCAGCACCAGCACTTCGTAATCGATAAACTGCTGCTGTAATATTGAAGTCACCGCCTGGCGTAAGTAGCGCCCCTCGCCAGCACCATAAACCAGAAACGTGACCACCGGATGAATAGCCATGGCCAATTGGGCATCCTGTCCAAAAGATGATTGCACTGACAGTCTAGAGTAAACCGGACTGTTTTCCAATGCCCCATGCCTCTACACCCGCTCTCCAGCGTTTGTCATGATTCAGGTTCGTAGATGACCAGCCGGAGACCCCAAACAGGCCCGTAAAGATTGTTTTTGTTCTTTTCATTTTATGGGAGTGAGATCTTTCAGTCGTTTTGAAAGAGCGAACTGGCTCCATCACTGGGAAAATCACATCAATGTAACCAAAAGATTCCACTCCGATTTTTTTCTTGGAAACGCTGGGCAATTACAACCCTTTACGGGCATTGTATGGTTAAGCCATTGCCTCTCCACTCTGGAAGGCCGAACGTTTGAGATTGCTGGAATGCTCTACCCAATCCCCCCCTCATGCCTTGCCGCCCCCTTGCCGAAAGCCACGCCGGATCAACGGCGCCGCCCTGACCCGGTGAAGTTTGGGACTGCCAAAGCCCCAATCAGCGCCAATCCGTTCGTGTGGGTGTTCAATGGCATTAAAAGCGCATTCGAATGGTTTTCCAAGAGCAAACCGGGCCAGTGGTTTAACCGGCTCTTCAGCAAAATCAATCAATTCCTGAAGGCCAAGCCCAAAGAGAACACCCCACCCGCACCGCCTGCGCCGTCCCCTGCGCCAGCACCGCCGACAGTCCAGCCCGCACCATCAAGCCCACCCTCAAAGACCGCAACACCGGCGGTTAAATCTAAGGCTGAAACACCCACCCAATCTTCAGCACCGACTGCTCCCTCGCCACCGACACAGCTAACCGACCCCGCCCAAAATCAGCAGCAGCCGATCACGGCGCCAACTAAAGCCAAACCGACGTTCGTGCCTTACAGTGAACGCCCCCTGAGCGCATTAGAGAAGAAACGGGCCAAATTCAACAAATTCCAGAGCCGCCTGTCACAAGAGCGGGCTGTCATCCAGCAAAGACTGGCCGAACTGGAAAACATGCGGGCTGCGCAAAACCAACAGCTGGCACAGGCCTTGCGTTCACGTACCCGTTTATGGGCCCGCTCCAGTAATCAAGTAGCGGCAGAACGGTTGATACCGGAGAGACAGACGGGCATCCGCATCCTTGACGCGCAAATCGCAGAACAGCGACAAAAACTTGAAGCCGTGCAGTCTAAACTCGCCCAGATTGAAGCCAAAACCCCACAGCTGGAGTACTGGATTCAATTCCGGCAGAATTTACAAGCCGTGAAGTAGGGGCTTCAAACGCTCGCCCCGTTCAGACGCACAAAACGCAGACGCACTAAAACGGAAAATCAACATCGCTTTTAGACAACCGCAGGGGTGGCCTGACATAAATATTCCTGCAAGCTACGCACGGAAAATCGCCCTTGCTGGCGAGACTCAATGCCTTCCGCCAGCGCTTTGGCCCCGCCAATGGTGGTCACCAGAGGCACCTGAAACTCCAGAGCGGCCTTGCGGATGTAGGAGTCATCCAAACGGGCCTCCTCCCCCACCGGGGTGTTGATAACCAAACTGATGGCCCCTTGCTTGATGAGTTCCTCCGCGTTGGGGGAGCCCTCGTGCTTTTTACGCAGCGCTTGCACCGGCAAACCGACCTGCTCGAAAAAAGCCGCCGTGCCCGCGGTGGCCGTCAGCGTAAAGCCCAGCCGGTGCAACTGTTCCGCCACAGGAACCGTTTTAGCCTTGTCCATATCGTTCACACTGATAAACACGCTGCCACTGAGGGGTAACTTGTTATTAGCGGCAATATGAGCCTTGGCAAAGGCCAGGGCAAAGCTGGCATCAATGCCCATGACCTCCCCGGTGCTTTTCATTTCCGGCCCCAGTTTGGGATCGCTGCCCTTGAACTTGTTGAAGGGGAAAACCGGCACCTTGACCGCCACATGCTTGGGTTGGCTGGTTGGCAGTAGCGTTTTTACCGCAGTCAACGATTCTCCCAGCATGAGCCGGGTGGCCATTTGCACCAGGGGAATCCCGGTGGCCTTGCATACAAAAGGAACCGTCCGGCTGGCCCGTGGGTTCACTTCCAGCACGTAGAGTTTGCCGTCTTTCAGGGCGAATTGAATGTTCAGCAAACCTCGGATATTCAGGGCTACAGCCAGCCGATGGGTGGTTTGCTCAATTTCTTCCAACATCTGATCTGAAATGGTTTGAGCTGGCCACACACAAGCGCTGTCTCCGCTATGGACGCCCGCTTGCTCGATGTGCTGCAAAATAGCGGCCACCAAGGTTTCCTGCCCGTCGGACACGGCATCCACATCCACTTCCATGGCGTCTTCCAGAAAGCGCTCTACCAAAACCGGGTAATCCGGCTCCACATGTACCACCTCGTTCAGGTACTGAACCAAGCGGGCTTCGCTGTAAAAAATTTGCATGGCCCGCCCCCCCAAAATGTAGCTGGGCCGGGCAATGAGCGGGTAGCCAATGCGTCGGCTAATGGCCAGCGCTTCCTCCACCGAACGGGCCGTACCCGATTCCGGGGAGCGCAAGTTCAAGCGGGCCAGCAAGTCTCCAAAGCGCTGGCGATTCTCGGCTAAATCAATGCTGTCCACGCTGGTGCCCAGCAAGCTGTAACCAGCGTCTTCCAGCGGTTTTGCCAGTTTGAGCGGGGTTTGCCCACCCAACTGGGCGATTACACCCAAGGGCTTTTCCTGATGCAGGATGTTCAGCATGGTATCCGGGGTGAGGGGCTCAAAATACAGGCGATCGCTGATGTCGTAATCAGTGGAAACCGTCTCCGGGTTGGAGTTGACCATCACGGCCTCATAGCCCAGTTGCTGCAAGGCCATGGCCGAATGCACGCAACAGTAATCAAACTCAATGCCCTGCCCGATACGGTTGGGGCCGCCACCAATGATGACTACTTTTTGCTTGTCCAAATCTCCCGATTTGGCCTCGTTTTCGGCGCTGTGGGCGGTGGAATAGTAATAGGGCGTGAAGGCCTCGAACTCTCCGGCGCAGGTGTCCACGGCGTTAAACACCGGCTGGGTACGCAGGCGGTCTAACTGCTGGGCCACCGCCTCAGAGACCGTGGGCAGTAATTGCGAAATCTGACTGGCAGAAAATCCCTGTCGGGCCGCTTTCATGAGCAACGCATCCGGGAGGAGAGCCTGTGGGCTGTGCGCTACCGCCTGACGCAGGGCCTGTTCGGTTTCCACCAGTTCCCGTAAATTTTCCAGAAACCAGGGATCCCAGCCCGTAATGCGGGCCAGTTCGGCCACCGGCATTTGCTGGTGCAAGGCATGGTAAATCCAGCGGATGCGCCGTTCTTCGGGTCGTTTCAGCAAGGTTTTCAAGGCCTTGGTATCGCCCACCTCAGGGTCATCCGTCTGGGGCTTAAAGGTAAACCCGTCCAGTCCAATTTCCAGGCTGCGCAGCGCTTTTTGCAAAGATTCCTGAAAGGTGCGCCCAATGGCCATCACTTCGCCCACCGACTTCATCTGCGGGGAAAGATCGGTCAGCGAACCGGGAAATTTCTCGAAAGAGAAACGGGGAATCTTGGTGACCACATAATCCAGAGCCGGTTCAAAACTGGCCGGAGTGGTCTGGGTAATATCGTTGGTAATTTCATCCAGAGTCAGGCCCACGGCCAGCTTGGCCGAAATTTTAGCGATGGGAATGCCGGTGGCCTTGCTGACCAACGCGGAACTGCGGGACACCCGAGGGTTCATTTCAATGACCACCACCCGGCCCGTTTTGGGGTGTACGGCAAACTGGATGTTGCAGCCTCCGGCATCCACGCCCACGGCCCGGATAATATCGATGGAGGCGTTGCGGAGAGTATGATACTCCTTGTCCGACAAGGTTTGGGCCGGGGCCACGGTGATACTGTCGCCGGTATGAACCCCCATGGGATCCACGTTTTCCACGCTACACACAATCACCACGTTGTCCCGGCTGTCCCGCATCAGTTCAAACTCGTATTCTTTCCAGCCCAAAGCGCTTTCTTCCAGCAGCAATTGCTGTACGGGCGATTCCTGAATGCCCTTTTCGGCGGCCTTGCGCAGACCCTCCGCATCGTAAACTACCGCCCCCCCGGAACCACCCAAGGTAAAGCCGGTGCGGATAATGAGCGGAAAGCCCAGCGCTTGCCCCTTGCTCATAGCCTCTTCCACGGAATGCACGGTGTGAGAGGCCAATACTTCCAAGCCAATGCCTTCAACCAGTTGCTTAAAGGCTTCCCGATCTTCAGCCGTGTGAATGGCCTTGAAGTTGGCCCCTATCAGCTCAACCCCGTATTTTTCCAAGGTGCCGTCGTTGTAAAGGGCGTAGGCCGTATTCAGGGCCGTTTGCCCGCCCATGGTGGGCAGCAAGGCGCAAGGGCGTTCTTTTTCGATAATGGCCGCCACCATTTCCGGGGTAATGGGCTCTACGTAGGTCTGATCGGCCATCTCTGGATCGGTCATGATGGTGGCCGGGTTGGAGTTGACCAAAACCACCTGGTAGCCTGCCTGCTTCAAAGCCCGACAGGCCTGAGAACCGGAGTAATCGAACTCACACGCTTGCCCGATGATAATGGGCCCGGCCCCGATGATGAGGATTTTGCGCAGGTCAGTCCGTTGGGGCATGGTTGTCTCTCTCCTGGGGTTGGCCGAGTTTGAGGCTGCAAGAAAGGGCGAGGTAACAAATTCTCAAACAAGGAGGGTTCAGCGGTTTGTCAAATTCTATCTTCCTGAGATAATCCCCTTCAAGCGATTTGTAATACTTTGTCACCGAATGAAATCCGCTTTGTTCGGTCAGCGGAAGCGTTCTAGCAATTCAGGTTCCGACAAGGCCAATCGCATTGACTCATTTCCCTCCTCAATTCTTTCCGTGATGGAGCGCCGCACCGATGCCAAACACGCCGACCTGTGACTCATCCGAACAAAAGGCATTGCCTGCCCGCCTGGTGCTGGAAGACGGCAGCGTTTACCACGGACACTCCATTGGCGTGCCGGGCACCACCTTGGGCGAGCTGGTCTTCAATACTTCCGCCACCGGCTATCAGGAAATTTTGACCGATCCCAGCTACCGGGGCCAAATGGTCCTAATGACCTACCCGGAAATCGGAAACTATGGCATCAGTTCTCACGATTTTGAATCCGCCCATATCAATGCGGTGGGTTTGGTGGTGAGCCGACTCAGCCCTTTTACCAGTTCCTGGCGCTCGGAATTTTCCTTGCAAGAGTTTTTGGTCAAAAACAAGGTGGTGGGCATCGAAGGGGTGGATACCCGAGCCATTACTCGTAAAATCCGGGAGAAGGGCACCCTGAAGGCGGGCATTACCACCGAAGCCATCGCCGATGTCGAGTTTATCCGGCAAGTGCAAGCCCAACCCGGCTTTGAAGAACTGGATATGATCAGTCAGGTGACTACCATCGAACCGTACACCATCCGCACGGAAAATCCAGTGTCGGCCATTCGGGTGCAAAAGCTGGTGGTGGTGGACTACGGCATCAAGGCTAGCATTCTGCACTACTTGCAACAATACGTGGAAGAAATTGTGGTGCTGCCTGCCCACTGTGACTTTGAGCAAATCGTGGCGCTGCGGCCTCAGGGCGTTCTGCTTTCCAATGGGCCGGGGGATCCGGCGGTGTTGCATGAGGCGGTGCGTATGGCCCGCCAACTGGTGGACAGTGGCATGCCCACCTTTGGGATTTGTTTGGGACACCAGATTTTGGGGTTGGCCTGCGGGGCCAAGGTCTCCAAAATGCGTTTTGGGCACCACGGGGGCAATCACCCGGTCAAAGACATGCTGTTGGATAAAGTGTTTATCACCAGCCAAAACCACGGCTACTGCGTGGAGTTTGACCAGTTCCCTGAAGATCGGCTGATGGTCACCCATATCAACCTGAACGATCAGAGCATTGAAGGCTTTCAACACCGAGACGTTCCGGTCATGAGCGTCCAGTTTCACCCGGAAGCCAGTCCGGGTCCGCATGACGCCAACTACATTTTTGAACGCTTTATGCGCACCGCCGTTGAAAGCAGTGTTGCTGCCGTATAAAAGTCGTGTAAAAACCGAGCCTGACAAACTCTAGAAAGAGGCCGCCGCTGGACTCTCCATAGCGTCGTCCAGGATCGGCAAACGGTTGACGATGCTCAGGAACTTTCCGTTGGGTGCCCGCGGAATGTGTTCGACCTCCTCCACCACAATCCCCATGCGCTCAGAGGTATTTTCCCGGGCATTTCGGATCAGCCTGTTACGGTCTTCCTCCGTAAAGCCAGGCCCCACCACGACTTTAAGAATCAGACAGGCCGTATCCTCCTGATAAAGCTGACCTTCCAAGATATTGGCTACGCCATGGAAAATATGGTTGGCCGCCGAAATGTGGTAGCCCTCCGGTGTCACAATAAAGTCACAGTTACGTCCGTCAATGGCTGCCACCGTGCGGAAATGACTCCCACAGTCACAAAATTGCCCGGGATTGACCCTGACCCAATCACCGGTTCTGTACCGAATCAAAGGCATCACCGCATTGAAGAGATGGGTACCGGCAATTTCAAAGTTTGGCCCCTTGGGAATCAACTCCACCAGCGAGTAATCTTCCTGAATGTGGTAAGTGCCTTTTTGGCAATGGGCAATGGCTGCCACACGCTCTGCCTGCCCATACCAGTCATACACCTGCGTCTGAAAGGTTTCCTCAATAAAGCGCCTGACACCCGGCGCCAGAATTTCAGATGAGGTGAACACCGCCTCAAATTGATAGCTGATTTTATGACGCCGAAAGTACCGGGCCAGCGCATAGGCATTGGACGGATAAGCCGACAGAATTTGAGGCTGAAAATCCAGGATTTGTCGCAGGTAGGCTTGCGCCGTTTGATCATTCAAATGAAAGCCACACATCAGCAGCTCCTGGTTGGCTGGATTCAATCGCCAAAAGGGAGGATCTGACTGGCGCATAGGCACCACTACCTCTCCACGCAGGGTAATCCGCCGTGTTCCCGGCTGACACTTCATTCTCCACTGTCGCCAAACGGCGGCGTTCTCAAAGTTAATGGCCTCGAAACTGCGAACAAACTGCGCGGGACTGCCGGTGGTTCCACTGGTCTTGGCCACTTTACACAAAAAATTCCGCTTTTTTCTGGAAATCAGCTTATCAAAGTTCGCCACCACCAAGGCCTTGGTCAAATAGGGCAGTTTTCTCAAATCGGCGGCAGACTGAATGGCCTCAGGCTTCAGTTTCAGGCTCGAAAATAAATCCCGATAGTAGGGGATATCCCGATACGCTTCTCGCACAATCTGTTGCAAACGCTGGTTCTGGAAAGCCTGAAGGCCTTGGGGAGACAGTGTTGCGTTATTTTGCAAAAGCCGGGAGTAATGATCAAAACAGATTCCATAACGGTACCAATGCCTGACCCAACATTCCAGGGCGAGCAGTTTATGAGGCTTCCAGTTCAACAACATCCCCCAAACTCTCCTGCTTAAAGCCTTTAGCGGCTGACGTGCGTTATTCACTCACCCCTGATTCTTCCCCGTAATAGGCAAGGCCACTATCCAAAATAAAGCGGCTAACCATTAAAAAGAACCGTAAAAAAGGACAGTGAATTTTATTTGTTTATTAAACTGAAGCATTCCAACAGTTACAATTATCCACCCGGAAAGCAATCTCCACCCACGCCGACAATTGACACACGGCACTCAAAGCGAAATCCCTTGAGCTTACCCTTCGCTGGATGAATCCGTATCAAACCGGCGTATAGAAATAGCGGTATCACCGTACAGTTTACGGGTAAAGCCTTCCAACGTCTCATCCCGGCTGCCATGCTCCACAATCATGAGCCCCCCCGGTTTGAGCCACCCGTTTTTCTGACATTGCGCCACCAGCTCGGGCAGCGCTTTAAAGCCATAAGGCGGATCGGCAAACACAAAATCAAAAGGCTCTTCCCGGCAGGGCTTTTTCATCAAGCCAAAGGCATCGCAAGGAACCACTTTTACCTCTTTTTCGCTCAGGCCAATATGGGTAAAATTTTTGCGAATGACTCGGCACTGTTCCGCATCCTGCTCAATGGCCAGTACAAAATCAGCCCCTCTACTCAACGCTTCCAGCCCCATAATGCCGGAACCGGCAAAAAGATCCAGAAAACGACAGCCCGGCAATTGCATTTGCAACTTGTTAAAAATGCTTTCCCGCATTAAGGAGGTGGTGGGTCGAATTTGCTTGTTGCGCGGGGGAGAGTCAACGCTGCGTCCCCGGTACTTGCCGCTGGTCACACGAATCATGGGGTGAAAAAACCGATCTCTTGGTTGCTAATGGGTCTGTTACTAATGGGTAAACGTCCTTCGACAGAGAAAAGTAGAAATAGAGGGTTAGAAAAAGGCAAAGACATCCAGCCACCCCGCCGCCTGAGCAATTAACAAAGCGCCACCCAGAATAAAAACAAGGGCGCTCATCCGGGTGATGACCGAACCCACCTGACGAAAGCGGGCCATCTGCTTGATCAATCCCGTGAATAAGCCAACCACCAGCAACAACATGGACTGGCCCAAGGCGTAGCTAAACAGGCTGGCTCCACCCAGCGCCCAGTTGCTCTCTCGGCTGATAAAGCCCAGGATGGCGGTTAGAAAGGGCGTACCACAGGGTGAAGAGGCCGCCCCAAAGGCCGCCCCCAAAACAATGGGGGCCATCCAGGAACCGGCCCTGTTTTCTGGCAGGCGGGTCACAAACTGAGGGAGAGGAAGCTGGATCAGCTCCAGCAATTGCAGCCCCATCACAATGGCCAGGATTCCCAGAAAATAGTACCAGCCACTGCCCACCAAGGCTGCCATGGCCGTTCCCAGAACACTGGCCAGTATGCCCAAGCCGGTTAAGACCAGGGCAAAGCCCACCATAAACAACAAAATTTGCCGCAGAATGGCCAGCTTACTGGTGGCCGTGTAGCCGCCCACGTATCCCACCAGCACCGGCAACATGCCCACGGTGCAGGGCAAGAGAGAGCTCATTACCCCGCCCAGAAAGGCCAGCAAGAGAACAGTCAGTGAGTGCTGGCTCAGGGCGGTCAGAAACAGGGTTTGCAACTCAGGCATAAGTAGGGTCTCAGGGCATTGATCCGTTATCAGGGCATTTACCCAGGGGGGTACAGAAGCATAGGCGGTCGCCAAAACCGGGGGACTAGTTGCTACCGGGAAATGCTTACCGGGAAACTTTTTTGACCGGAGAGGGCGAAGACAAACTGGCGCCTTCCAAGGTTTTCAAGGCCTCGGCAAGTACTTCCGGTGACTGAAAATTATACAGGACATTCTGAATTTCCCCACCCGGGGCGATGAACACCATGAGGGGCACGGAAACCGGTTTGAAGGCGCGTAATATGGCTGGCGCCTTCTGCTGATCCTCGGTAATATCCAGTTTTCGATAGGTCACCCCAGGGTACTGACGGGTCAGTCGGGTTAAAACCGGGGCCAAGCGCTGACAATCGTGGCAAAAACGGGAACTGAAGACCAACAAGGTAGGCCTAACCGCCGATTCCGGGAGTACCTGCCTCACTTCAGCAGGCTTGACCTTGCGTACTCCCACAAACAGGGCATCATTCAACACCGGCTTCCCCTTGGCCTCCGCCGTGGCCATTTGCTCAAAGCCCCCACGGTACCATTGAAAGCAGGCAGCAAGCAAAACCGTGAACCCAAAAACCAGCAGGAGACGGGTTTTGTTTTGATCGGCTAAAAAATGAGGGGTCATGACAAGGATTTCTCCATCAAGCAGGTGTCACTATTCATAGTAAAGCAATGAGTGCTTCTTCTCAAGCTGGCATCTATATATAAACGAGCCCAGCGACTCAAATGATCGTTTTTATATTTTTAAATAATAAAATAAAATGTTTTTAAAACAAAAAAGCTCAAAACTGCAGGAGAAGCACTTTTAAGATTAAATCAAGTCGCTAACAAACTATTTTATTTTTTTATATTTACACAAACGGCTATCACCCATTAGAATAGATTTATATTCATTAAGAACAATAATTGATTTAAAAATCCATTTTTCTAATAAACAAGTTAAGATATATTAATAAGTTTTCGTAAGTTATGGTTAGCTAAAAAAGGGGTTCGTTTACAGTCGTTTGGGAATGTCAAGAGAGGTGTGGAATTAGTAACAATGTCTAATAACAATCATTCGCATGTCAAAGAAAAACAAAGAGTGTTAAAATACTGAATCTACGGAAGCAATAGAACGATTATCAAACATTTACATCACGTTACATTACAAGCACCACTAACACAAAAATTGATTGGATCTCTTTTAAGCAACTGAAGGGTCAATAAGGTCCCGGCAGATTGTTAGATTCAGGAATTGCCCTACCGGCAACTCTTGGGAGGAGGTTGTTATGTAACGGTTACATTTTCGGGAGGGAATTGTTTCAAATGGCAACTACTACCGGCACCAAAAAAGAAAAAGCAGTTAAATCTTTCGACGAACTTCTGGAAGAGCTTCAAAACAGCCCTTCCGAGAAAACCCGTTACAACGCCGCCCGCATGTTGGGTGAGATGGGTGATATGGCCGCTGTAGAACCGTTGATTGATGTTTTGAAAAATGACAAAAACGGTTCGGTTCGTCTCTACGCAGCCCGCGCTTTGGGTGAACTGGGTGACCCCTCCGCGACTATTCCGTTGATCGAGTCGCTTCGCGAAGATCGCAACGTGGATGTGCGCGTTCGTGCCGCCCGTGCCCTGGGTCGCCTCGGTGGCGTGGAAGTGGTTCTTCCTCTGGTGGAAGCCCTCAGTGACAGCAACAGCCAGGTTTGTATGACCGCTGCCGACGCTTTGATTGAAATTGGCGATATCGCGGTAACCCCGTTGATTGAAAGCCTTTCTCACGAAAAAGTGAACGTGCGTTGTGATGCCACCCGTGCCCTGGGCGAATTGGGTGACGCCTCCGCTGTTGACGCGCTGATCAGCGTGCTGACCGATGAATGGGTCAATGTTCGTATCTACGCAGTCCAATCTCTGGGTAAACTGGGTGACAAGCGTGCGGTTCCTCACTTGATCGATGTTCTGGAAAACGAATCCGAGAACGATCTGGTGCGTGCTGGCGCTGGCGCCGCCTTGGGTATGCTGAAAGATCCCAAAGCGTTGCTCCCCCTGCGGAACCTGATCATGAAAGCCGAAGAACTCGGTGAGATCGAAGATACCGCACTGAAAGCCTACAAAATGATTATGGCCGCCAACTGGAAAACCGTCCCCGGCGCTAACTACAAAAAAGCCCCGGTCGGTCAAAAGTAGCCCCATTTCATTCAAGGCTCTCCCGTTTATTGTGACCGTAGAGAGTTCTCATCTTAAAAAACCTCCGCTTTTATCCGGCGGAGGTTTTTTGTGTTTCCGAACATAAAGAATGACTTGCGAAAAACAACTGTTTAATTTGAAATAGTAGTTCAATGACAACCATATCGACCCACCCTTACCCCGCAGCATCTCCTACCGCAGAGGGCAACCATCCCCGTCTGTTTATTTTGCTGCCCGCCTTCAACGAGGGGGCCGCCCTGACCCAACTCGCCGCCACTTTCGGGCCCGCCCTTCTCAAGAGTGGCCCCTTTCAGATCCTGGTGGTGGATGACGGAAGCACCGACGACTCTATGTCCATCCTGGAAGCCGCTCGCGTTCCGCATGTCGATATCATTCGGCACCCGCAAAACAAGGGGCTGGGGGAGGCGGTGAAAACCGGCTTTCTGGTGGCTTTAGAGCGGGCCAATCCCAACGATATCATTGCGGTTATGGATTCCGACGGCACCCACAGTCCCTACCTGATGGAGCGCATGATTCAGCTGATTCAGGAAGGCAACGACGTGGTGGTGGCCTCTCGCTACCGCTACGGCTCTCAAGTCGTGGGGCTGGATTGGTTCCGCACCCTACTCAGCCATGGCTCCAGCTGGGTATTTCGCCTGACCACACCCATCTTTAATATCAAGGACTACACTTGCGGGTTTCGCTTGTACCGGGCCAGTATTCTGCAAAAAGCATTTCAGACTTATGGCGATCGCTTTATCACCGAATCAGGCTTTGCCTGCATGGCCGAAATCATTATCAAGCTCAACAAACTGGGCGCATTGTTTTGCGAAGTACCCATGATCCTGCGCTACGATCAAAAAATCAGCACCTCCAAAATTAAAATTGCCCGCACCGTTCTGCGTTCCCTGAATCTGGTACGTCGCAGCGCCACCGGCTCATACAGGCAACATTCATGATCGATGCGTTTGAAAGCCTGTGGGGCACGGCCATTTTATACGGCTTGGGATGGTTGGTGGCATTGTGGTTTGGCTGGAAAGTGACGTGCGCTTTTTGGGCTGAAAAAACAGGACGGTGGGCCTGGTTCATGGTGGGCTTGGGCTTGCTGCTCCGGCTGGGCTGGATTGCCTGGACTCAGCCTGACCCCATCAGCGATTATGAAGGCTATTGGACAATTGCCGCCCAACTGGCCGGTGGCGATTGGACGTTTGATAACATCGACAAGCATCCCGGTATTATTTTGCTCTTGACCTACGGCCGCATGCTGTGGGGTAACAGCTACTGGCCCGCCTGGATTTTCAATCTGGCGCTGAGCGGGTGGGTCATGATGCTTCTCTACTTATTGGCGAAACGTCTCAGCGACAAGCGGGCCGTCGCCCTAGCCGCCCTGGCTTTGGCCGCTTTTCAACCTCAATTAATTGCCTATTCGGCCTTGCTGGCCTCGGAATTGCCCACCTTATACCTTTACCTCTTGCTCACCTGGCTCATTCTCGATGCTCAACGACAGTCAAGGGTCAATTGGCCCTACTGGGCAGGAACCGGGATTGTATTGTACTGTGCGGTTTTAACCCGTTCTACGGCACTGGTTTTTTTACCCCTGACAGCTCTCGTCATGCTCCTGTTTCGTCGCGCCCAGTGGCAATCCAGCCTGAAAGGGTTGCTCGTATTCGGGACATCCGCCGGGCTGATGTTATCCACCTGGTTGTATCATCAGGCTTTACTGACGGGCCAGATTCAACTGTTCTGGGGCGGCGAAATCTGGTTGGTCTCCACCACGCATTATGAGACCGAGAGTCGATTGGTTTCTCCACCCCGCTTACCGGGACTGAAAGAACGCATTGCGCAAGCCAGACTCGGAAAAAGCGGCCCCACAGCCGAATTGGCCGAACTGGCCGAGGACAAGGCCTGGGCCATGAACATTATCAAGCAAGATCCCCTGCGCTATCTGGCAAGCGGCAACATCCGGCTTCGGCATATTTTATGGACAACCTCGGAGACGGGCATTCGGGACACCCAATGGGGATCAGCCCGCCTGATGCGGTATCCTGATAAAGCGATCACCCGCATGGCCGAAATCTCCAAGCACCTCTGGCGAGTGACGCTGATCCTGGGGCTTTTGGGCCTCATCGCCACAGTGACCCGGTGGCGTCAACTCTCAGCCACCGCAGGGGAAAGCCTGGTTCTCATCACCGGATTTTTAAGCATTTGGCTGGGCTTTCACTTCCTGATGGCCGTGGCCAGTGATCGCTGGGCCGTGCAAATTATTCCATTTACCCTGATTTTTGCCGCCACCGGGATAGTCACCCTCGCCCACGGCTTGCAGGCCACGCTGGTGCGTTTCACTCCGTTAGTTTTTCCCGATAACCGCCCATCCACCCGCTAAGTCGGAATCAGAAATCAGAACGCTGGAATCAAAACTATGCAGCGTTAAAACGCCTTTGGCGGTGAGGGGAACGGTTGAGGCTGGGACCAGCCATTGGCGGACGTTGCCGGGACAAAGCCGGGTATCACAGCGCCAAACGGGGTCATTGGGGCGTGAAACGGATTGAGGCTATTTGTGGAACGGGTCTGGAATGAAGGCTGAACGGGCTGAGTGGCCTTGATTTTTCGTTCGGTCAGGCTGAAGTTAAACAGTTGCACCGCAGACAAGGTAGAAATGGGCACCCCCAAGTCGTTCAGGGCAAACTTGGCGTTCTTGAACTTCAGCAATTGATTGCGCAGGGGGATATCCTTTTCAAAATCCTTCAAAATATCCTGATAACTCAGGCTCAACAGGCGATCCTCAATTTTGGTTTTGGCCGCACTGCCGACTGTCTTGGCGTCCTTGGCATCCAGAATCTGTTTGCACTTGGCCAGGGTTTCAGGCTTGAGCAATTCTTTATACCCCTTCCGCCACAAGGGCGTGGTCAGTTTGGAGGCGAAAAAGAACCAAAAAATGGCATTGGCCGATTGAATGACCCGTTCCCGGCGCTCGTTCCCGCTGCGGGCCCCGTGAACCCAACCCAAATAGGCAGGCAGCCCCCAGAATACCAGGGTGGCGGTCTGCCCGTTGACCTGATTGCCTTTCAGGTCAAACGTCCTGAAAAAGCGCTCAAACATTTTTGCGCCCTGGCCGCTGGATAGCTTTTGAACCAGGCCGTCTTGCAGATTTTCACGCAGACTCTTACCTAAGCGCCGGGCCAGCAGTCCCCCGGTCAGCAGAGAGGCGATGCCCAAGCCTAGCCCCGTGGCCATGGTTTTCAGGGCCGCATTCCGCTGATAAGCCATCTCCTCTTGCAAGGTTCGCTTGGGTTGATGAGCATTCACTTCATTAAAGCCGATCATGGATTCAAAGTTGGCCGACTGGGTACGCTTCATGGTCAGCCAGTTACGGGCGAAGGGAGCGGCCCAAAAAGCGGCCGCAAAGGGAAAGAAGAACCCAAAAGAGGCTCCCATCCGAGCCATTTTGGCAGGCAGCAGATTTTTACCGGCCAGACGGGGTTGGACTTTGGAAAACTCCTCTTTCAGAACATCCTTACCCGCGTAATGCTCAGACAGCTGTGCCAATCGATTTACCGGCCAGCGCACCAAACGGGGTAAAAACAAGGAGGACAGCAGCGTGATACCCGAATTAGACAGCTCCAGGGTGGCTGTGTCCCAGCGTTCTTTCCAGGTTCGGGACAAGGCAATTTTGGGGATGTTAAAGGCTGTCACGTCCTTAAACAGCAATTCTGCCAGGGGGTGCTTCTCCAGAGACGCCAACCCCTTGGTCAACAGGCCCAGCTCCGCTGCGGGGGAGCCAAATTTCAGCCGATTCGGCTGTCTGGCTGGGGTTATGGGTGGCATTGGCGTTGCAGAGCGAAGCATGAAGTCCTAATTCGTGCCTTCACAAATCAATAACAAGTCCATTCGGGACAACCCAAATGGAAGAATCCCCGTGTTCCTCGTTCATACAAAAGTCCATGAACGCAAAACACAGCGTGTTCTGTTAAAAAACCTCTCAACGAGGAAAACTGATCTCACCGGGGTTAGACAGTGCAGTGATTGAATGGCGCATATCGCTGAACAAGCGAACAGTTCAGGAAAGCATCCAACCCAAGCCTGAATAGTAGCGTAAAGAAACAGAACCGTCCATTAAATATTCTAGCCAGCCAAATGAAACAGGCTACCTAACGATGTGGTGTCGATTTTGCTTCTTTTTGTGTGCTTAAATTTTCTTAATTTGTACTTTAGGGGGTGTTATTTTACTGGAACCCTTCTCCTTTTTTTATGAGATTTCACAAAAAAGACCACCTGTTTTCAGGCAGGTGGTCTTTGACGTTCACGAATCTCAAAGTGCCGGGCACTAGAATTTAAATCGAACGGTCACATCGCTGGTCACAGTAGTTTCGCCCGTCTCAACCGGGGGGGCGCTGTCCGCTTCTGCAACCGCCATTCGGGATTTCATGGCGTACATGGGCACGGGCCGGGGGAAACTACCAAACTGCGCGTTCCCCTCCATGGAATACACGCCCACGATATTGATATCAGCGGCTTTGGCCATCACATCCGCGTTCCGACGAGCATCCTTCACCGCTAGCGAAAGTGCCTGGTTCCGGGCCGGGGTGGGATCATTCAGGAAAAAGTTCAGGCCATCCACATGATTGGCACCGCTGTTCAGCGCCGTATCCACAATGCGGCTGCCATACTCACCCAAAACATCCGGGGTCGCTCCAGTGACCGTAACCACCAGCCCATTACTCACCTGATAGCCAACCACCTTGGGCAGTTTGTCCTTTTGATACTCCTGCACCGGATAAACGTTCAGCCCCTGGGTTTCCAGCTTGAGGTTGGGAATATTGAGGGCCTTTAGGGCACTTACAATTTCCTGGGCCTTCCGGTTATTTTCACTGCGGGCCATAGGCAGCTTTTCGTTCTTGGTTTCCACCCGCACATTCACACTCAGGGAATCCGGGCGAACCTTCACCTCACCGTGCCCCTGGGTGGTAATCAGCCTGGGCGGCTCGTGCCCCTCGTGGGCCTGGGCCTTGCCAAGCACGGTCAAAGCCAAGGCCACGCTCAGGGCCAAAGCGGACACAGCCCGGGAAGGCTGGTTAAAAACGGATCTCATGTTGTTGTTTTCTCCCCAATCAATAAAACGCATCCTATTCCATCTTACAGACTTTGAGAGGGCAAAGCCTCTCTTTTCATTTCAGACGGCAGGGTTTTTCAGAAAAAAGTGGGGCCCACCCCATAATGGGGGGGTGCCTTAACAGCAAAGAACAGGAACTCGGTAAAAAGTTCCTGTTCAGTTTGCTAAATGGGGATGAATCAGGTTCCGGCTTTGCCGTTAACTGACGGCCTTACTTGGCGCCACCAAACAACTGGGCGAACAATGCCAGCAACTGGTTCATCATTTTCTGCAACTGTGACACCTGATCGCTCGTTCCCGGCGCGGGCGGAGGGGGTGAGGTGGTCTTTTTCCAGCCTGCCAAAGTTGCCAACTGATTTTTGACTTCATTGGCAGTGAGGACACTATCGTTCCCCACCTGCTTGGCTACTTTTTGGAGAATCGCTGACGTAACCGGCTTGTTATACTGCTTGGCCACATCCGCAAGCGCCTTCAGCACCGGCTCATACACCGATCCCTTGACCCGAGCGCTGCCAGCCACCTGGGCCAACTCTGCCGCACTGTAGTTCCCGTCAGCGCTGACCTGCTTTAACAACTGATCAATCACTTTGTAATCCGCATTGCCGGTCTTGGGGAGATTGGCGGGTAGCGGATCAGCCGGCTTGGTGGACTTCACCCACCCCGCCAGGGCAGGGAGATTCTGTTTAATTTCATTGGCAGTCAGGAAGTTATCATTGCCTGCCTGCTTGGCCACTTTCTGGAGAATGGCTGAAGTGACCGGCTTATTGTTGGTTTTGGCCACATCAGCCAGGGCCTTCAGCACCGGTTCATACACCGAGCCCTTCACCCGAGCGCTGTTAGCCACCTGAGCCAACTCTGCCGCACTGTAGTTCCCGTCAGCGCTGACCTGTTTTAACAACTGATCAATCACTTTGTAATCCGCATTCCCAGTCTTAGGGAGCTTGGCGGGTAGCGGATCAGCCGGCTTGGTGGACTTCACCCACCCCGCCAGGGCAGGGAGATTCTGTTTAATTTCATTGGCAGTCAGGAAGTTATCATTGCCTGCCTGCTTGGCCACTTTCTGGAGAATGGCTGAAGTGACCGGCTTATTGTTGGTTTTGGCCACATCAGCCAGGGCCTTCAGCACCGGTTCATACACCGAACCTTTCACCCGAGCGCTGTTAGCCACCTGAGCGAGTTCAGCCGCACTGTAGTTGCCGTCCTTACTCACCTCCTTCACCAACTGATCAATGATCTGATAGGAGGGTTGACCCGTTGCAGGGAGTTTGTTAGGGAGAGAAGCGCCCTTGCCGACCAATGCGCCTACCTTGTAGGTGTCAAGCGGATTCTTCAGACCGGTTACGGCCTTGTCGTCGGCATCAAACAGCTCACCCAAAATACCAGTGGGGGCTACATTATCCTGCATGACCCCGCCGGCTTTGGTTCGGACATCAATGTCGATGTATTTCATCCCCGGAATGCTTTTGATCTCCCTAAAGGCAAACTGCATCCTGTACTCTTTGGTTTGCACCACAATGGTGCCGTTACTCCGAGTCACCGTAGCCCCGTCATCCAGTAACACCGTCTGCCCTTCCTTCAATTCGGTAATGTCAGCCCCCACGATATTGGGGTCTTTATAACCGATTCTGACGGAGCCATCCGCCTGGGCCTGAATGGTACGACCACCCACGACCACCCCCACTTCGGTGTTGATGGTGGTATTTCGGGGGCCCTGGCTGACTTTGGCGTTCAGTTGCACGCCTTTGTCTTTCAGAATGTTAAACAACCCTCGTTCATGAAAATCATAAGTCGTTCTGTTCTTGTCCAAATCCGGGTCATCGGGATCCAGAATGTGAGGATCCCCCCAGGAGAGGGCTCGTTCGTTGGCCGCCACTGGTTTATATGGCGGGGGAGGCGGCGGTGGCGCTGGCGGATAGCACACGTCCATCAGCGTGCATGGGCCTTCATTGTAGTGAGAATCGTAGTACGTTTTGACGCCATTGGCCGCCACCTTTTGAGCGGTGCCGGATCCAACCCCTTCCGGTGAAGCAAATGTATTGACCCCATCCGGCACACGGAAACCATAATTAAAAGACGTTTTTGTCCTCAGGGCAGCCGCTTCAGCCCGAGTCATACCAGCGGCTACCATTTTATCAATGCTGGCCGGGGTCGGTTTCTCGTAATACTCAACCATCAAACGCTTCTCTGGGGCGCCGTCCTTACCCGCGCCCGGTACATCGGCGTAATAAAACTTGGCAGTGGGATCCGCCGGATTCCCCACCACATAAACGCCATTGGGGGGCAGTAGTTTACGGCTTTGGCCATTGGCATCCACAATGGTCAACTGTCCGCCGGACAAAGTGGCCTGGGTCTTAGCCCCTTTGTCATCCTGAATCACAAATCCATATTCGGTAAAAGCCGTATCGCCTTCCGGGTTAATCTCTTCCACGTGGGCATTCACCGTGATCTTGGAGCCGACATCGCCGCCGTCTTTGAACATGGTGTAATAACCAGGCTTTGGCTTGACATCCACCCAGGAATAGTTGTTCCCCTTGCCACCGACGCCCGGATCGCCGGCCACATACATGTCATCCTCCCCCAATATTTGGGCGGCTTCGGCAGAGCCTTTTTGAGCGATGAGTTTGGCTGCGTCCTGAATGAGCTGGGTATTTTCAGTCAAAAGCCCGGTTGTGTTGTACTTTAGCATGGCAAAGTACTTATTGGCGTCCGCCAGGCTTTGCGTGCCCTGGGTCAGCAGCTCTCCCACCACCCCTTCATTGTCTTTGCCATCCAGTTCCCGGGAAATGTGGTATGTTTTGGTTTCCTTCGCAGGCGTAGGGGTCGGTGCCGGTGTGGGCGTAGAAGTGGTTGGTTTGTAAGAACCGTTGTTACTGATGTTTGTCACGAAGAATCCCCTCCTGCTTTTTGAGATGGTGAATCAATAAACTTTTGGCCCTCTCGGGCAAAATTTTCCACTTGTGAAAGAGCCTTATTTTGGAATTTCGAAGGTTCTTTCCAAAACTTGAATGATCTTTACAAACCCTTACACGAGAGATACAAATGAAACGTCCTGGCGCTAGATTTTGACAATGACGCCACGGTCATCCCCTCCCCCGATTCCCTCCCGTTTTGATAAGCTATTGAGCATGAGCATCCAGCAGCAAGTGGCCCAGGTCGAAACAATCATCCGCCAGATCCGCCCCGAGGCGGGCAACCAGCCCGTGCTTCCAGTCACTCTGGTCGCCGTGACCAAGTACGCCACGGTTGAGCAGATGCAGACGGCCTATGCCGCTGGGATTCGGCATTTTGGAGAGAACAAGGTTCAGGATGCCCTGAACAAAATGGCTTCCTTCCCGGCCACCGACTACCCCGACCTGAGTTGGCACCTGATTGGCCACTTACAGAGCAATAAGGTCAAAAAGACCTTGAACCGCTTCAGCCTCATCCACTCAGTAGACTCTCTTCCTCTGGCGGAAGCCATTTCCAGCCACAATGCGCAGCAAGGGCTAACACAGCCGGTTTTGCTACAGGTCAACATTAGCCAGGATCCCACTCGGTATGGCTTTTCGCCGGAGACGTTACTGAGTCAGGCCACTCAAATCGCCAGGCTCCCCGGTCTTGAACTGCGAGGATTAATGACTATGGCCCCCGCTGAGGCCTCGCTAAACCAGAATGAGGATGCTCTGAAAGCCGGTTTCAGCCAAGTGGCCACTCTAAAAACGGAGCTTGAAAGCCGCCTTGGGATCCCATTGCCGGAATTGTCCATGGGAATGAGCCATGACTTTCCCCAAGCGCTGGCCTGTGGTGCTACAATAATCAGGATAGGGAATTATCTTTTTAAAACTTAACGATTGGCGTACAATAAAACCAATCGAAGTTACAAAACTTCAGGTGATTCACAGGATAGTTTACAGGATAGAGAGCAGGGAGGTTTCTTGCCGGCATGAACAATGGACTTTTAAGCAAGCTCAAAAACTGGGTATCGGGCGATCCCTTCGAGGATGAAGCCTACGGAATGGAAGAAGACTACGAGTTTCGTAACGCGCGCCCCGAACAAGAAGTGGAAATGCTGGATGACAGCAAAAAAGCCCGCAAACCGTTGCGCGTAGTGGATCACCCCACCAGCCAGAAAGCTCAGGTCGTGGTCATTGAGCCCCGTGCCTTTGAAGAAGCGCTGGAAATCATTGAGCACCTGCGCACCAAAAAATCGGTCATCCTGAACCTACACTTGCTTGATACCGCACAATCCCAACGTGTGGTCGATTTCCTCTCTGGCGCCACCCACGCCATTGATGGGAACCAGCAACGCATTGGCGATGGCGTCTTCATCTTCACCCCCAACAATGTCAGCATTCGTTCCGAAGCTGAAAAAAACATGGCCATTGAAGATGCCTACTGGAAGCAAAGCTACTAAAATTCTTCCAGCCCTCCTTCTTGCACTCGGTAAAGCGTGATTCGATCGGTTTGAAAAGCGTGTGAGATAGTCGTCCAGACTGAGTCAACCAGACTGGATCAAAAAATTTAAAAGCCCCGGAAGTCCAAGCCGGGGCTTTTTATTGTCACACCGAACAGACATCTGAGGATGCTTCCAAAGCAGTGGTCAGTACTTCTGACTAAGGGGCTCTTGCCCCTTAAACCCCACTGGAGGGGGAACAGAGTTCAGCGCAAGCGCTGTTCCCCCTCCAAACCTCCCCGTGCGAGCAGTCTAGAATCTCGTTCCTGAGTGAGTCTGGACAATCTCGCCCCTTTCCGGCCTTCCCCTATGCGAGAAGGGGAAAAGAACGAACAGAGATAGATGTATAGGAATGAGCGATCATCCCACCCTGTATTAGCGCTCAAAGCGCTAATACAGGCGGGCGTTTTTGAGTCGAAACTTTACTGGCGGGCGCGAAGGACTTTCCAGCAGCAAGGTAAACTCGTCCAGATCTTCCAAATCGGCAAAATTAAAATAGTAGCCATTCACGGCCTCGTAAGCCGCACCGGAGACACCCCCGGTCACCGGGTCAGCCACCGCATCCAGATTGACTTTGGCAGGCTTGATCTCAAAACTTTTTCCCCGGCCAAAGCCCACGATTTTGGCGGTGTAGGTTTTGGCGAATCCGGGCGTATCGCCATACATACTGACGGCGAATTTCACTTGCAGACGATTCTTGGTGTCCGAATAAAAAGCCACTTCCTTGCTAAAGCGCTTGCGAGCCTTCATCAGATCGCTCTTGGTGGGGTTGCTGGAAAAACCGGCCTTGGAGGCCTTGGTGGCCAAAACCATAAATGGGGAGTACACGTTTAAAAGCGCCCCATTTTCGCCCTCAACCCAATTGGCCCCTAACAGAGCGGAAAGGCCCAGCTTCTGGTTTTTCATGCCGTACACCAAGGAGGCGTCCACGGCCTGGGCGTCCATTTTGACCAGAGCTTCCACCGGAACCAGGCTTCCGGCCAGCAACAAGGCAACCCCGACAACGGTTGCGGAAAAATACTTGGTAATCGAAAAAGGGTGGTATACCATGAATGCAATTGGCTCCAATCATTGCAAAACCGTGACGCTTTACCCGCCAGTTCGGGATGTGACTATTCTAGCTGAGACAAACAGACAGACGAAGAAAGCACAAACGGTTCCAGACCGAAAAAGCAAATTGGCAGCCGGGGCCGTTTTTATTGCCCCACACCGTTTTTAAAAACCAAGGAGAACCACCCGATGTCGGCCAAACGTGTTTTCGTAGTTGTTGTAGATGCCTGGGGCGTGGGGGCCATGCCCGATGCGCCTGAGTATGGGGACAGCCTGAACTGCAACACCATGGGCAACATCGATCAACACGCCGATAGCCTGCGCTTACCGACCTTTGAAAAGCTGGGACTGGGCAATATCCTAGACCTCAAGCGGGTTCAGGCCCAGGAAAAGCCGCTGGGCAGTTACGGCAAAATGTCCGAGTTCTCCCGAGGCAAGGATACCACCACCGGCCACTGGGAAATGGCCGGTATTTACCTGGAAACGCCCTTCCCCACCTACCCAGATGGCTTCCCGCCGGAGATTGTGGAGCGTTTCAAGCAGGAAACCGGCATCCAAAACATTTTGGGCAACAAACCGGCCTCCGGCACCAAAATACTGGAAGAACTGGGCATGCAGCACCTGGAAAGCGGTGACCCCATTGTCTACACCAGCGCCGACAGCGTGTTCCAGATTGCCGCCCACGTTGGCCCGGAAAGTAAAGTGGATTTGGCCATCCTGTACCAATGGTGTGAAAAGGCCCGTGAAATTCTGGATGGCCCCCACAAGGTTTCCCGGGTCATAGCCCGCCCCTTTATCGGCAACAGCCCGGATACCTTCAAGCGAGTCGGCAAGGATCGCCGGGATTACGCGGTACTGCCGCCTGAGGCCACCGTGCTGAACCGCATTCGGGAAGCCGGGGCCGTGGTGCTGGGCTTGGGTAAAATTGAGGACATTTTCTGCTTCTCCGGTCTAACCCACTCCATCCATACCGGTAGCAACCCGGAAGGCCTTGAGGTGCTGGATAAACTGGTGCGCCGGGAACAGAATCTGGATGACTTAAGCCTGGAAAAGAAAGCCCTCAGCGACTACCCGCAAGCCGACAAGCAGTTTGTCTTCGTCAATCTGGTGGAAACCGACAGCAACTACGGCCACCGCCGGGACGTGAACGGCTACGCCCGGGCCCTGGAAGAAGTGGATGCCGGACTGGGACGTATTTTAGAAGCGCTGGGCCCGGATGACCTGCTGATGATTTCCGCCGATCACGGTTGCGATCCCACCGCCCCCGGCTCGGATCATACCCGTGAGTACGTGCCCATCTTACTCTACAGCCCTCAGTTACCCGGCGTGAATCTGGGCATTCGGGAATCCTTCGCCGATATTGGCAAAACCACACTGGCCTGGCTGGGTCTGGAAAATCCGGCCCAACGGGGACGCAATATGCTGGAAGCCATTAGCCACCAGGAAGCAGCCTTGGCCTAAGTCCTTCCGGGACTTCAGGATGAGGCTTCAAAATCATGGCAAAGCGCGCTTTTGAGGACATAAAATACCATGACCACCCAACAGCCACCCTCAAAAGCGACGCACAAAGCGGGCCCCAAAACCCGGAAACCCAAGCTGAAAAAGCATGCCACACGGCCCATCAAGGCCGCCAATTCTCCATTGGTGGCAGCGCCTAAAAGCATGACGGACTGGCAAACGTTGGCCCCTGCCTTAGACGCCTTGGTTGCCCAGTACAAAGTGCCCAGCTACATCGACAGCGACCCCATTCAAATTCCCTATCGCTATGTGGACAATCCCAAAGCGTGTGAGCTGGTGGCCTTTATCACCGCCCTGTTTAGCTATGGGCGGCGGGATTTTATCATCGAGACCATCAACGGGCTATTCCAGATTACGGAAAATGATCCGCTGGGTTTCCTGGAAAGTTTCAACCGTCAGAAAGACGCCAAACTGTTTAAGCACTTCATCTACCGCTTCAACAAAGGGCCGGATGTGGCCTTTTTGTGGGAACGGCTACAATGGGTCTATACCACTTACGGGTCACTGGAAGCGCTGTTTCAGGAGGCCGTTGAACTTGGACTCAAAGAAAACAAAGGCAAAGCCGAGCCTCCCGTCACTGCGCTGAAAGCAGGCATTGCGGGCGCCACCGATGTTTTGCTAAACCATCAGGAGCCCAACAGCTACGGGTTGAAGTTCCTGTTGGCCCACCCCGGCAAAGGGGGCGCCTGCAAGCGTTTCAATATGTTTCTGCGCTGGATGGTGAGACAAGATGAGGAGCCTGGCGGAAAAGTGGATTTTGGCTTATGGAAAAACGCCCTGAAACCGGCTGACTTGCTGATTCCATTGGATACCCATGTCATGAAAATGAATCGCGCGTTGGGGCTCAGTTCTCGTCAGGATGGCTCCTGGCGCACCGCAGAAGAAATTACGGACGTATTTCGGCACTTGTGTCCGCACGATCCGGTGAAGTACGACTACGCCCTGTTTGGCTTCAGCCTGGACAAACGCTCCCCGGACGAGTTGCTGACGCCACGCGAAAGAACAAAATCGTAACCGTCTGTTTTCAGGCCGCAGACCGTACTATAATAGGCTTGTAATTCACTAGGAAAGTGGCGTTCATTGCGCTTCGTCGCTGACGTTTCATTGTTGACAATAAAGGTTTCAACAATGATGGTTTCATCGGCTAGAGATGACCAACGCCCGACTCAAGATACTTAAACTGAAGCAAGGCCAGCCTGGCCAGTGAGCAGAGTAGGCGACGGCCCCTCGCCCCCGTAAAGGATAGAGAAAGCGATCCCCCTATGACCCAAGAGGAATTAAACACACTACTGGCCGGTGAAGAACTGCTACGCACCCTGGACGTTAAAACCCTGGTGCTGGATATTGTTCGGGAAATGCCAGAGGAAGAGATGCTGACCATCTTCTGGGACAAGCTGCCGCAGTTAAAGCAGGAATTCGTCAAAGATTACCTGTATATGAAACGCTCGTAAGGCTGCGTTCTTACAACACTTTTTGGAAAGCCCACCCAGCTCCACCGTTTTGGACGTTTACTCGGGTTTGCCCGTGTACACGCTCACCATCCAGCGCTTGGGCAGTATTTGATACTGTTTTAAAGACACCCAGGCCCCTTGCCCAATCTTGATGGGGGTAATGAACAACTGGATATCATTTAGCATCAGCGGGCCTAGCTTTTGACAGCGCAGGCTGACATCGTGCTTGATATTTTCACTTTGCCGATAAATAAATTGGGCTTTGCCTTTAAACAGCTGAGCCTCACTTCCCGTTCCCGTCACTACGCATTCATCCCGCAAGGTTTTGGGATGCCGGGCATCGTTGACCAACACGCCAAGGCCCAGGAAAAACAGGACAAACGGGCCAAACATCAAAAATAATGTCAGTTTGCGATTCATGAACCGGCTCCTTTTAAAGGTAGAGGTTAAAGGAAATAAGGCACTAGGGCTCAACTAAAAAGTTTGAATTGAAACAGGATGAGGCGTATGATGGTCTGGTAAGTAGTGTTGTTGTTTATTATTCATCAAAAATGCCCACATTGCACCCTCATGCGTCCGATCATTCCTTCTTTAGGCAGTGTCAGGAAAAGGTACTGCTGTTTGATGGCGGTATGGGCAGCATGTTACAGACCTATCCGCTGACCGAAGATGACTTTGAGGGGCTGGAAGGCTGTAACGAGATTCTGGTGCGCACCCGACCCCAGGTGATTCAGGAAATCCATGCGGCCTACTTTGAGGCGGGGGCCGATGTGGTGGAAACCAACAGCTTTGGTTCGGCTTCTATTGTGTTGGCGGAATATGACATTGCCAATCAGGCTTACGATTTGAGCTTTCGGGCGGCTAAAATCGCCAAGGACGTGGCCCTGGACTTCAGCACCAAGAATGGCAAACCCCGCTTTGTGGCTGGTTCCATTGGCCCCACTACCAAATTGCCCACCCTGGGCCACATCGCCTACGATGATCTGAAAGCCGCCTACGTCGATCAGGTGCGTGGACTGGTGGATGGCGGTGCCGACATGCTGCTGATTGAGACCTGTCAGGACTTATTGCAAACCAAGGCCGCTCTGGCAGCGGTCAGCAAGGTGCGTCGCAGTTTGAATCGCTACATTCCCACCATGGTGCAAGTGACCATTGAAACCACCGGCACCATGCTGGTAGGCATGGACATCGCCTCGGTGGTGACGGCTCTGCAGCCTTACGATATTGATGTGCTGGGCATGAACTGCGCCACGGGCCCCCAGGAAATGGCCGCCCATGTGCGTTATTTATCCCAAAATAGCCCGTTTTACATTTCTTGTCTGCCCAATGCGGGCATTCCCGAAAACGTAGGCGGCAAGGCACACTACCACTTGTCCCCGGAAGATTTAGCCTCCCACCTGAAACACTTCGTGCAGGATTTGGGCGTGCATATTGTGGGCGGCTGCTGCGGCACTACCCCCAAGCACATTAAAGCCGTAGATAGCCTCATTGGCGGCATGTCCCCGGGACAGCGCCAACCCAGCTACGAAAACAGCCTGAGCAGCCTGTACACCAGCGTCCCCATGTTTCAGGATCCCCCGCCAGTCCTGGTGGGCGAACGCACCAACTCCAACGGCAGCAAAAAATTCCGGGATTTGCTGGCCGAGGACAACTACGACGCCTTGGTGGATATCGGGCGTCACCAACTAGAGCAGGGGGCCCACCTGCTGGATGTTTGCACGGCTTATGTTGGCCGGGACGAAGTTAAGGATATGGTGGAAACCATCACCCGCTTCAACGCCCAGCTGGATCTGCCCCTGATGATTGACTCCACGGAAGCCCCGGTCATTGAGGCCGCCCTGAAGCTGGTGGCCGGAAAAACCATCGTCAACTCCATCAACCTGGAGGACGGCGAGGAACGGCTGGAAGTCATTCTGCCCCTATGCAAAGAGTTTGGGGCCGCCGTGGTGGCTTTAACCATTGATGAAGATGGCATGGCCAAAACCGCTCAACGCAAGTTTGAAATCGCCCAGCGCATTTATACCCTGGCCACTGAAAAATACGGCATTCAGCCGGGCGATATCGTCTTTGACACCCTCACCTTTACGCTGGGTAGCGGGGATGAGGAGTTCCGCAAAGCGGGCGTGGAAACCATCGAGGCCATTCGCCTGATTCGGGAGGCCTACCCGGAGGTGGGCTTTGTGCTGGGGATTAGCAATATCAGCTTCGGGCTCAAGCCTGCCGTGCGCCACGTCCTGAACAGCGTATTCCTGCACTACGCCATGGAAGCCGGGCTGAACATGGCCATCATCAACAGCGCCCACCTGCTGCCGTTGCATCGCATCAGTGAAAAAGAACGCGAGCTGTGCAGGCAACTGATTTTTGACGAGCGTCAATTTGCCGAGGACGGCACGGTCACTTATGACCCCTTGTTGGAGCTGATGGCCTATTTTGAGGCCCATGGCGGCACCACCGTTGAGAAAAAACAGAAACAACTGCCCGAGCAAATTGAAGAGCGTCTTAAGTACCGCATCATCAATGGGGAAAAAACAGGTCTGGAGCCTGATATCAATCAAGCGCTCACCCAATACCCGGCCCTGACCATTATCAACGATATTTTGCTGGACGGCATGAAGACCGTGGGTGAACTTTTCGGCAAGGGGGAAATGCAATTGCCCTTTGTCCTGCAATCTGCGGAAGTGATGAAGGCCTGCGTGGCTCTGCTGGAACCCCACATGGAGAAGGTGGACGGTGGGCATTCCAAGGGCGTGATGGTGCTGGCCACGGTGAAGGGGGATGTCCATGATATCGGCAAGAACCTGGTGGATATTATCCTGACCAACAATGGGTATAAAGTGATTAACCTGGGCATTAAGCAACCCCTGGAAACCATGTTGACGGCCCTGGAAGAGCATAACGCTGATGCCATTGGCATGAGCGGTCTGTTGGTAAAGTCCACGGCCATTATGAAAGACAATCTCATCGCCATGAAAGAGCGGGGGCTGAACGTGCCCGTGGTGCTGGGCGGGGCCGCCCTGACCAAGCGCTTTGTGGAGGAAGATTGCCAGAACGTGTATGATGGCCGGGTCTATTACGCCAAGGATGCCTTTTCCGGCTTGTACGCCATGGAACTGATTATGGGCAAAGAGACTGCCTCAGGCGCAGGCGAGCTGTCTCCCCCTGCTGAACTCTCCAAAGTACTGGTGGCTCCTGGTGGCGAACCGGTTTATCAAGCCGTGGGCGAAATCACCATGGGCGGCAGTGGCCTCTCTGCGGATGACCCGGATTACCTGAAGCGCTGCCCGGACATTCGGCAGGATGTGGACATCCCGCAGCCGCCGTTCTGGGGCACTCGGGTGGTCACTGAACTGGACTTGAACGAGATTTATCCCTACCTGAATCAACAAGCCCTGTTTTCCGGCCAATGGCAGGTCAAGCGGGGCACCCGTTCCGCCAGGGAACACGAGGCCTTTGTGGCTGAAAAAATCGTGCCCATTCTGGAGAACTTGAAGCGGCAGGTTATTGATGAGCGGCTGCTGTTGCCCAAAGTCATTTACGGCTTTTTCCCCTGCCAGTCGGAAGGCAACTCGCTGTTGGTGTATCGTCCGGAACCGTGGCAGCAAAGCGGCACCAAAGAAGTCTGGGAACGCTTTACCTTCCCTCGGGGTGGACAGAAAAAACTCTGCCTGAGCGACTTTTTCGCTGCCACCGATTCCGACAAAATGGACGTGGTGGCCCTGCAAATTGTGACCATGGGCCAAGAGGCCTCCAAATACGCCCTGGATTTGTTCAATGCCAACAACTACAGCGATTATCTGTATTTCCACGGCTTTGGGGTGGAAATGGCCGAGGCATTGGCCGAGTATTGGCACAAGCGGGTTCGGGAAGAATGGGGCATCGCCGGACAGGATGCCGCTGACATCAAACGCCTGTTTGCCCAGGGCTATCAGGGTTCCCGTTACAGCCCCGGATACCCGGCCTGCCCCAATCTGGAAGATCAAACCCACTTTTTCTCCCTGTTAGCGCCAGAGCGCATCGGCATTGAACTCAGTGAGGAATTTATGCTGGAGCCGGAGCAGTCCACGTCGGCGCTCATTGTTCACCACCCGCAAGCCCGCTACTTTGACGTGCGCTAATAAGCCACCCATCCCCAAAAAATGAACTTGGTTGGGACATCAGGGCAGGCCTAGCAAGTATGAACTCCGCAAAGCCCAGAACGTTTAATGACTTTTATAAAGGCAAGGCTGCCCTTCACAACACGTTTGTAACTGTATGAGTACAGCGAGTTAAAAATGTAGGCTGGGCATCTTTGCCAGAAGCACCATGGGTTTGTTTGAGCTGCACGCAGTTTTAGAAACATGTTGTGAAGGGCAGCCTTGCCTTTAAAAATCATTTCCATAGCCGACTATTGAGGTTTGATATGGTCACTCTGCTTTACCTTTCAGGCCTCAATCTGTCATTCCCACACGAGAAAGTCATAGACAAGCAATGGCAGAAAGGGCTTATGAGGGTCGGGCCACTTCAAACACATCCCGCACGGGGCAGTAGGCGGAGCCCGCCAAACGAGCCACCGGTTTGAGCAGGGCCGTATCAATGCGTCCGCCTTGGTACAGGTCTTGGCGCACATGAAAACGCACCACGGTTCCCAACACCAGATTGCCGCTGCCCACGCCGCCAGCCCCCACCGGAATGATCTGCTGCAATTTACACTCCAGACTGACCGGTGATTCCAACACCCGGGGCGGTTGAACCACCTCGGAGGGGACCGGTGTTAACCCGGCTTGCTCGAATTCACTGACCCCAAAGGGAAACTCACCCGCCGTGGCGTTCATGGGACTGACAATATCCTCACTGACCACGTTGACCACAAACTCTCCAGTGGATTCAATATTAAGCAGGGTGTCCTTTTTCCCCCCGTCGGAACCCCTGACCATGGGGCAAAACAAAATGGTGGGCGGATCAGAACAGACCGCCGTAAAAAAACTGAAAGGGGCCAGATTCAGGGCGCCATCCGGGGATTGCGTGGACACAAAGGCAATGGGCCTGGGCAACACACTGCCAATCAGCAGTTTATAGTTGTCCTGACTGGTATTTCGGGTCGGATCAATGGAAACAAATGGGAAGTCAAAAGGGTTGCTGGTTTCGCTCATGGGCTTTGGGCGCTTTCTGTTGGCATTGCCTGGCAAGCGCTTATTTTGCTTGCCAGGATAAGTAATACTCTTTCCACTCGGTGGCCTGGGCGGCCTCGGTCATCCGTAGCGGTTTTTCGGTATCCAGCATCACCGCCACTTCATCGGTGGCCGTTTTTTGCTTGCTGGCTTCCACCGCCCGGGGGTGCGGCCCGTGATGAATCCCCTGCGGGTGGAAGGTGATCATGCCCGCATCAATGCCATCCCGACTGAAAAAGTTGCCCGCGTGGTAAAACAGCACCTCATCGTAATCGATGTTGCGGTGATAAAACGGCACCCGTTCCGCTTCCGGGTCTTCCTCCAGGGGGCGAGGCACAAAGGAGCAGATCACAAACCCCTGTCCCTGAAAGGTGGTATGTACACTGGGGGCTAGATGCGCCCGGTGGGACATCACCGGCCTGAAGTCACGGATATTGAGCTGCCAGACGGTCAAATCCCCTTTCCAGCCCACCACATCCATGGGATTAAACGGATAAAACACGGACGTGACCTCATTCAGGCGCTTGATTCGCACCTCCCATTCAGTGTCATCCTGAATGGGCTGGGGAGTGGGGGTCTTAACCACCGCCGGATCATACAAGGCGTGCTGTCCCATCAGGCCCCGCTCCGGCTGCCGGATGCGGCTAAAGGACTCAATGACCAGAAAGGCGTTATCCGTGGTCTTGGGCAGCAAGCGATAAGTGGTTCCCCGGGGAATGACAAGATAATCGCCCGGTTCAAACGCCAAGGGGCCAAAGTCAGTCTCAATCGTCCCGTTGCCCTTGTGAATAAAATAAACTTCATCCCCATCGGCATTGCGGAAGTAAAACGGCATGGCTGCCGTGGGACGGGCAAAATGCACCACCACATCCTCGTTATACAGCAGGGGCACCCGATCCAGAATGACGTTGGAGTCAGTGGGCTGAGCAGTCAGGCAGTCAAAGGCCCGGGGCTTCAAAGGGCCCTCAATCCGACTCCAGCCCGTGGGAGCGTGGGTTCGGTACAGATGCGAAACGGGCCCGTAAAAGCCATCGCGCCCATGCTCCTCTTCAAATGTGCCCTGCGGCAAGGCCACATGGGCCTGACGCGTCACAATACCCTTTACCAGTGGATACATACGAATGCCCCTCCAATCGATATGACAGAACCACGCCTGATGGGAGCAGCATAGCAAAAAAAGGCGCCACGCTCCAGCAGAGAACGACCACAAGGGTTGCCCTATGGGCAAAGTGCGCATTGCATTAGCGCTGAGGCAAGGTTAGCCGGTTTTTCATCGTTTCCAATTGCTGCACCATCACCCGTTGATCGCTGAACATCCGGCTTTGGATATTTTGTAAGTGAGACTGGGCATTACTTAAAGCCCAAAAGTGAGACAAGTAATCCTGGTGCTGCCGGGATAACGTTGCTTGCGTGGCTTTATGAAGCTCAACCTGATCCTGCTTGAGGGCTTGCAGCGCCGTTAAAATTTGCCGTTGATTGTCTAAAACAGTCTGAGCCAAGTTTTTTTCTGGAGATAAAGCACATGCGGACTTTTGGGGAACGGATTGCGCGCGAGAAGGGAATAAAAAGTTTAGGGAGCCGAACATAACACTGAGAACCTTTATGAGTTGAGTCAACAAGTTTAATTACAATTCATGCTTTAAGCTGCAATTTAGTTTAAATTGCAGCTTAAAAATTCTCATAAAAATTCCAGGGAGCCAATAGGCATACATTCGGAAATGCCGAAATGATGGAGTCAGACCGGTGAGTCAAGCCGGACTCAATTTTTTCAAAACTCACCCAGATGAATCGAGGTTCCCCCGGAAATATAGGGCGTTCGCTCCGTTACATTGGGTTGAGGGAGATGGATGGTCAGCAAGGCCTGCCGAACCGACAGCAGGTACTCGTGCGCGCGCTCTTTCTCCATGGGCAAAAAGGTCTCGGCAATTTTTTTCAATCGATTCTGATCCGGCAGCAACGCCGTAAATTTGCATTTCTCCACATAATCCACCACCAGGCGATTAAAAGACATCAAGCGTTCTGCGACATGGTGTCGCTCCTCAGGTTGCAACACCCGCAAGTAATTAATGGCCGTGTGAAATTCAGGAACGGCATCATACTGTCGCCGTTTGCTTTTGGATTTATATAAAGGCAAAACAACCGCTGAGCCCAGCGATTTCAAATTTCCCAAGCGAGTATCCGCCTGAAACTGCCGAGTGGCAATCCAGTTAAAACCATTGGCCACCACGGACTGTATTTCCGGCGACAAACCGTTGGTTAGCCTTATGGACTCCTGTAACAGTGGATCCTGATCATAAAACCGTTGATTCATGCGTTGCCCAGACCTTTTCCCCCGAATACTCACTCAAAAAGACAAAAGCCGCTTGTCTAAACCCAAAACAGACGTCCTTGCCCCAATTGCCTTTTTCCCAAACCAAGCATTACGAGACTTATTGGTTGAAACCCAGTTACTCCTATTATCATAGCACAGGATACACCGTGTTCAAGGGTGAAAATAGGATATGGAAGCAATATAAAAAGCTTACAAAATCCGCCAGGCTAAACAGATTTCACGATGGTGTTTCTCAGTAGCCCCAAACCGGTGATTTCCAAATCCACCACGTCGCCCGGTTGAGGCCAGCGATCGAGTTCCAGGCCACAACCAAAACCCACCGTCCCGGAACCCAGGATATCGCCGGGGTAAATCATTTCCTCTTTGGAAACATGCTCAATCATCTGCTCGAACGTCCAATGAGACGTCCCTGCGTTCCCATCAGACCAGACTTCCCCGTTAATTCGGGCAATCATTCTTAAATCCCGTGGATTGGGGATTTCATCCGCAGTCACCAGCCAGGGCCCCACCGCCGTGGCGAAATCCTTACCTTTGGCGGGTCCCAGGCGGCACATCATTTCGTATTTCTGAATGTCCCGGGCGCTAAAGTCGTTCATGATGGCGTAACCGGCAATATACTCACTGGCTTTCTCCGCTGGAATGTTTTTACCAGCCTTGCCGATAATACAGGCCAGCTCCAGCTCGTAATCCAGGATGCGGGTGTAGCTGGGCCAGTGAACGGGGGCCTCGTGGCCAATCAGGGTATTGGGATTGCCCTTATAATACACTGGCATTTTGTACCAGGCTTCCGGGATAGGCTCATTGCGCCGCTTAAAGCCATTGGCCGTATGCGTCTCAAAGGACAGGAAATCCCGCAACATGCGCGGGTTGGGCACCGGGGTTTTTAAAGTAACTTCGGACAATTCAAAGGCCAATCGCTGCCCTTCAGCCCCCAGCAAGGCTTGAGTCGGGTTTTGGCCCAGTAATTGCAGAAAGCGGGCTTCCACCTCCCGGGCAACTTGCAGAGCGGGCTCGCCCAAGTCCAGAAAGCTACGCATATCGGGCGGAAAGTAAAAATCGGCCCAGCGTTGGGGACAGGGCATCCGGCCCGCCTCTGTCAGCAGCCAGCAATAAGCGGCATTCAGATCCACCAGAACCGGCGGTGCCTGGTCACCGTGTGGAAACAACACCAGCCCCAGCCGGTCAAACTTGCCCAAAACGGTTGCCACCTCAAAGGTCGCTAGCTTCATGATTCCACCGCCTCCAGACTTACCGAAATTTTTCGAGAAATTTTTCGCCTCGAAATTTTCCTAATGATGCTTGAATCCGGCTTGTGCGGTCAAGCCGGGAAAATAAACGCTTTGTTTGCGGAGGAACGGTTCTGTTTATATTATAATGATGCTCCAATCTGTTCATGTTCCGATTCATGTAACAATCGGCCTGGCGATTGGGCAAAGCAATGCCTTGAACAAGACCTGACCAGCCTGCATCTTCGTGTTTTACAACTCTTTCACCACCCATTCCATAGCCTATCATTTGTTTTTGCTTTCTCCCTTCAGTCAGCGAGAGGCTCTCACGCTGAAATCCTCAGGTTCCTCAGTCGTCACCACTCAACCGGAGTCATTACCTTGACCACGCCGCACCCGCCAGAAAATCCGGTTCCCCGCCATTTCATTCGCACCCCAGCTTACCCCTGGCTTCTGGACGAGGCTGGCTTCATGCGGGCAGGGCATGTGCTAAAGCTCATCGACATTGTGGGGAGCGAAGCAGCCCTTCGTCACCTGAACCGGGACGGCAAACGGGGCTTAGTGGTCACCGCCTCGCTGGATCGCACCAACTTCCATCAGCCCATCCGCTTGTGGGATATGATTCGCCTGGAAAGCCGGGTCAGCCAGGTCTGGCAAAGTTCGCTGGAAGTGGAAGTGCGGGTGCAGGCCGAAAACTGGTTTACCGATGAAACCCGGGACATTGCCACGGCTTACCTGGTTTTTGTGGCCCTGAATGAAAAAACACGGGAAAAAATCCAGTTTCCGGCCTATCAACCCGGCACCCCGGAAGAACTGCAACTCGCCCAGGCGGCGGAGTTACGCAAGAAAAATCGGGCCACCGAAGGGAAAACCGCACCCTTTATCCCCATTGAGGATACTGATAACCCCGTAGTCATTAGTCGCTTAATGACACCCAACGATGCCAATGCCCAGTCGAACGTGTTTGGCGGCATTATTTTGTCGCTAATCGATGAGGCGGGCAGTCAGGTGGCTAAAAAGCAATCGCTCAACCAGCCGGTGGTGGGGGTGCGCCAGGATCGCATGAGCTTTATCTCGCCTACCTTCATTGGGGAAACCGTGGAGGCCAAGGCCGTTCTGACTAAAACCTGGAACACTTCGACTGAGGTGCAGGTGGAAGTGTTCGCCCAAAACCCCAATCAGGCCGAGCCTCGGCGAGTGGCCAGCAGTTATCTGGTCTACGTCAAGCTGGGGCCAAACGGAAGACCGGGGGAAATGCCCCCATGGACGCCGCAAACCCCCGCTCAAATTCAGCGGGCCGAACTGGCCGACGTGCGTCGGGAAATCCGGGAGCGGGAAGAGCAACAACAGGCGCTGAGCCTGTCCTCCGTGCAGGATAACGCTGCCCTGTCCCCTTCCAGTCAACTATAAAATACCCCTACTAAAGCATTGAATCGTAAAGAAAGGCCTTATTTTGGAACTGACCATTGAAAAACTGGTGTATGGCGGCGAAGGCCTGGCGAGAACGTCTGAGGGGGAAGTTATTTTTGTGCCTCTCAGCGCCCCGGGGGATGTGATGGAGGCCGAACGATTAGCCGGGCGTCAAAAACCGGCCAGGGCCAGTATGCGGCAGTTACTCTCCCCCGGCCCTGATCGTGTGGAACCCGCGTGCGACATTTTTGGCCAGTGCGGCGGCTGCCAGTGGCAGCACCTGTCTCTGCACGCCCAGCGGGACTGGAAGCAAAAAATGGTGACGGAAAGCCTGGTGCGTCTGGGTAAGTTGCCCGATGTGACCGTGGCCAGCACATTAAGCCCCCAAACCGATGGCTGGCAAGCCCGAAATCGGGTGCAATGGGAATTGGTGCCAGACACCGCCAGCCAAACCTGCAAGCTGGGTTATCACGCCGCGGAAAGCCACACCGTGGTGGAATTCAACCACTGTCCCATCATACCCGCGCCTTTAAATCAATTGGCTCAGCGCCTGCGGGAATTGGCCCAACAGACGCCTCAAATTGCCGCTCACCGCTTTCGGGTGGAGGCCTTTATCAGCTCGGATGAGAGAATGCTCTTAATTTTCACCGGAGAAAAGAATGGGGCCCTTCGTCCGCTGGCGGAACAACTGATGCAGGATTTTCCGGCTCTGGAGGGCGTTTGCTGGGTAGACAGCCAACAGAAAGAAGCCCATCCCAAGCCCATCGCCGGACAGTCGTCGCTGCAATTCGCTTTGGCTGGTAACCAATACCGGGTTTCCGCCGGACAGTTTTTTCAAACCAGTTACGCAGGGGCGGAAGTACTGCTGCAAGTGCTGGATCACTGGCTCTCCCCGTCCGTGACCTCCCTTCTGGATATTTACGCCGGTGTGGGCCTGTTTTCCGTACACAGGGCCAAGCGTACCCAGCGTGTGCTGGCCATTGAAGCCGCTCCCGGCGCGGAGGCGGACGCCCTGGAAAACTTCGCCCTGAACGGCATTACCAACGTGGCCTGGAAAACCGGCGATGCCCGCCAGGCGTTAAGAACGCTGAACGAAGACTTTGAAGTGGCCATTGTGGATCCCCCGCGCGGCGGTTGCCAGCCCGAAGTGCTGGACTGGCTGAGTACGCACATTGAAAAGCAGTTGATTTACGTGAGCTGCAACCCAACCACCCTGGCTCGGGATCTCAAACATCTGGTGGCCCAGGGCTGGCGCATTGAGGCCGTTCAGCCGGTGGACATGTTCCCGCAGACTTATCACGTGGAGACTTTAGTAAACCTATTTAGGTAAACCTACTTTAGGTAAATCCATTTCCGGTGAATCTATTCCGCTAGAATATGTCCTGCCAGCGCCTAATGCATCTCCTCAGCCACCGGACTGAGGCGCTGACTCAGGCAAGGCCAATTTACCCGTGGCTGGTCGAAATTTGGCTTGAATAAACTGCCAAAGTGTCCAAAAGCCCAAGACTCCCAATATAAAGACAAAGGGCAGGGCTGGATGGCGATACCGGGTGTAATACAGGGCAATGGCCGGGAACACGTAGAAAAAGAATCCGGCAAACCCAAGACAAACGCCCATTGGATTCCTCAAAATCAGGCAACCCACCAGGGTGAGCAGGGCCAGAACTTGCCACACCATACGAAACGTCAGATTCAGCGGGGTTTTATGCCATGGGATGCGGTTCCAGTGGTAATCCTGAAAATAAAACTCATGCTCGGAAACAAAGTAATAACCGAGCCGCTTGAAGAATAGCTGGGCATAACGCAGCGGATGGGTTTGAATCCAGCGGTTGTTGTTGGCAATCAGGCGACGATCAAACTCCACGATATTACGACTGTTGGCTTTGGCATCCTGATACATCCAGCTATTCACATAGCTGCGGGTATAATCCCCCTGACCGTCATCGTTATTTCCGGCCACCAGGTTAATGCCGGAGGAGTTATCCACCAACACCCATTCGTGAAATTCGGCGTAATTGCGTAAAATCCAGGGGCTCAGGGTGAGAAAAAATGCCACGACGACATGCAAGGCGTGTCGGGGCTGCAACTGCCGATAGAGAAACAAAATAATCAACAAGCCCCCAAAAAGCGGCAAGGTAATGGGACGGCTCAGGGCGGCCAAGCCCCAGAACAAACCCGTGATCCAGCCCCAGCCCCTGTGCTTGTCAGGCTGTAACAAAAACCAGACGGCCCACACCAGCAAGGTGATAAACAGCATTTCTGAAAGCAAAATGCCACAGTAGGCCACCAATGGCGGATACACCGCGCCAGCCGCCATGGCCGTCAGGGCCACCGGGCCTTTAAGCTGCGACGGAGAGATCCGCAAAGCCAACTGATACATGCCCACCAATAGCAAAAGCCCCAAAAACACCTGGGCCATGTAGGCATTTCGAGGGTCTGGCCCGGCAACTTTATAAACACCGGCCAAAAACAACGGGTACAACGGCGGGCGATAAGTGGAGGCACCGAGAATCAGGGAACCATCTCCGGTGCTAAAGGAGCCTTTTTCCATCAAGGCGACCGCCCGATCATGAAAACTGGCCATATCAGACTTGAGCGGGGTATCCACCTGGAGTACAAAGTGCAGACGAATCCAGAAAGCCGCAACCAAGATTAGCCAGAATAAACTCGTCTTTATAAAATCCTGTTTTTTAAGGGCCATCATGGAAGCTTCGGGACTGCCTTTACCGCACACGCTTTTCTTCTGCCAGTTTATCACAGGCCCGCACGGGCTTTCCGCAACACCGGCAATCAGCTCCCTGCCCGAACGCCACCCCTGCCAAACGGATTCGACCCAGAAAACCGTGCGTTTCGGCAAATTGAAATGTAAACACCTCTAAACAAAACATCAAGTTGTCCTCTGAGCGACCGATAAAGAGTGAGCCCTTCTAATGCGACAAAGGCTTCTTGTATGCGGCAGGCGAGGAAAACTGAACAAGGCCAAGCAGGGGGAAACGCCCTTGCGGAATATACATTGGTCGGCGTTCTGATTTGCCTGGCCTCTCTGGGCGCCCTGTTGTCCTTTAGTGGCGCCTTCAGCGCCAAACTTTCCGACATTAAAAACGACATGATTTCAAAAGCGGACAAAGCCAACCAGGAATACATGATTCAGGCAATTCAAGTGGGTCTGGAAACCCCAGCAGGCTCAGGATCAGCAGGCTGGAACACAGGAAATGGCAATGACTCCGGCACCACGGCAACCACCGGCGCCAATGGCAACACCTGGGGACAAGAGATCAGTAATGGGACAGACGCGTCGGCGAAAGAAAGCACCCTGACCCCTGAGCAAGAAAAAATCGTGACCGCCATTGCCAATAATGCCCACGAAGTGGCGAAATTACAGAAAATGTTGAGACAAATAGCCAAGTTCAGCCGGGGCAACCGGGAAACATTCAGAAGCACAACCTTTGTTTATAACGGCACGGTTTTAAATGCCGGGAGAATCGCCTCGTGGTTAAAAGAAAACGGCTACATGTCCGCCCGGCTTCAAACGTTACTCAACAAACTGGTGGCAACGGGCGCGAAAAATGAAGTGCTTTCAGAGGTCAGTAACCTGACTCAGCAGATCGCCTCAGACGCCGCATCCAGCAGCGACGCCGCACAACAGGCCCTCACCAACGCTGGCTCTCCCACCACGGTTGTGGCGACAACCGCTCCTGATAAAACCGACGCGAATGCCGCCGCCATTTGTGAAACCGCCGGAGGTATCGACACCGGCACCCATTGCGGCAGTTAAAAACCCGCCTGTCGGAATCCCCCTCTAGATTCCTGCTTTCCCGGCGATGGCCAGCATTTTCTCCACGGTCTCGGAGAAAGGGGCATTCGACTCAATCTCCTGCCTCAACAGGGCGTCAATGTCCCCTTTCAAGGCCACCGCCTGATCCAGCTTGGGATTGGCCCCTTGCACGTAAGCCCCGATATTGATCAAGTCTTCTGAGCGTTTGTACAAGGCCATCAAATCCCGAATTTTCCCGGCGGCCTCCCGATGCCCCTTGTCCGCGATGGCTGTCATCAAACGACTGACGGAGGCCAGTACGTCAACGGCTGGAAAGTGATTTTGCTGGGCCAATTCCCGACTGAGTACGATGTGCCCGTCCAGTAAGCCACGCACCGTGTCGGCCACCGGCTCGTTCATATCATCCCCTTCCACCAGCACGGTGTACAAGCCGGTGATGGAGCCGGTATCAGACGTCCCGCTGCGCTCCAGCAATTTGGGCATAAAGGCAAACACACTGGGGGTATAACCTCGGGTGGTGGGCGGTTCTCCGACCGCCAGGCCCACTTCCCGCAAGGCCATGGCCACCCGGGTCAGGGAGTCCATCATCAGCAGCACATTTTTACCGCTTTTGCGGAAATATTCGGCGACGGTGGTGGCCACCAGGGCGGCCTTAATCTTCATCAGGGCCGGTTGCTCGGAGGTGGAGACCACCACCACGGAACGCTTGCGCCCTTCTGGCCCCAGGGAGTGATCGATAAAATCCTGAACCTCCCGGCCCCGCTCTCCAATCAGGGCAATCACGCTGAGATCCGCTTCCGTATTCCGGGCAATCATACCCAAGGTGGTGGACTTACCCACCCCGGAACCAGCGAAAATACCCACCCGTTGGCCTTTGCCAATGGTGTTAAACCCATCAATGGACTTCACGCCCAGTGGAATCACATCGGTAATTTCCTTACGCTTCAGCGGATGCGGGGCATGGGCATGCACGTGGAACTGAAGGTTATTGGAAACCGGAAACCGATCGTCGATGGGGTTTCCCAGCCCGTCCAGCACCCGACCCAACAGTTCCGGCCCCACGTTGACCCGAAAGGAATGGCCGGTGTTAAACACCCGTGCCCCCGGCGATAAATTGCCCAGCTCCCCCAGGGGCATTAACAGGATTTTCCCCTCCTTAAAGCCCACCACTTCGGCAGGCACGGTGGGCATAAAGGGATCACCGGTCTCAATCAGGCACACATCGGCAATTTTGGCCTTGGGGCCTTTGGATTCAATGACCAGCCCAATCACCTGATCTACCAGACCCACTTGCCGGTAGGGATCGGCTTTGTCCATCAAATTCAACAAAGCCGCCATATCCAGATTCAGATCCAGACTCACGAACGGGGCTCCGCTTCATCTTCGGAGTTCCAGGCCTCGGGTGGGCTGTCGAAGGAAGGAAATTCATAGGGCGTGACCTCGGGAGCGCCCGCCTCGGACTCCGACGGCTCGATATTCTGTGCTTCGCCAGCAGTATGCCGCGCTTCGCCCAGAGCAGAGTCCCCCAAACCATCCAAACCATCATGGGCCAAAGTCGTCTCAGGCGGTTCGGCAATAACCTCATCGGGGACTGTTAGCGACACAGCCGCTTCGGCCACCAGGGCAAGTGGCGTGGTCGGCTCAGACGCAAGCACCTCCCCATCCTTTATCGCTTCAGCAACGGGTTCAGAGGCTTCTGATACCACTGAGTCTTCCGGGAGCGGTTCCACTCTTGGCAGGGTCAGGGCCTCCTGCAAGGGCTCGATCAACTGAGCCATCTGGGTGTCCAGACTCAAATCAAAGGAGCCCTCCTCTCCTAAAATAAACAGTTGGTGCGTCTCCAGCATGGGATCCACCATAAACTCATAGCGGCTCATCTGGGCCAGCGCCGATTCGGTCACGGCGCTAAAAGCCCGTAGCTCTTGCAAGACCTGTGGGTTGATCACCACTTTAATCTTGCCGGTCAGATACAAACTTTCCACCGCCTGTTGCAACTGCGTAAGCAGAATGGCTGGATCTTCCGCCAATTCCCGCTGTAAAATTTTTCGGCCTAAGTGACTGATCAGGGCCAGGGCGTTTTGCTCAAAGTTTTTAAGCACCAGTTTTTCAGCCTGATAGGCGTTTTCCGCCAACAACTGAGCGCTTTGCAGCAACCCCTTCACCTCTTGCTCCACCTGAGCGGTGGCATCGGCGTACCCCTCCTGAAAGCCATTTTTAAATCCCGCTTCCCGGGCGGTTTCCTGGATGGACTCTACCTGACTCTGAGCCAATTCAACCATCTCCCGGGCCTGGGCGTTGGCCTTGCCAAGAATGTCATCGGAAATTTGCCGGGCGTTTTTTTCAGCGGTCTCCTCGGCCACTTTCACCAGGGCAATGGCCTCATCCTCCGCCTCTTGCAGGCGTTTTTTCACAATTTCCGCCAGAGACTGCTCCAGATCCCGTTTGAATTGAGCCTCGCTATCCAGGTGGTAGGCTTGCCCCACGGCCACCGTTTCCCCCTGAATGTGGGCTTGGGCGGTCACTGTAGACGGCACCTGCGTATTCTGCCGATAGCGGAGTTCCTTGCGGACGAAATTACTCAATGAAATCGTCCTCCTCGGTTCCTCGGGACACTACGATCTCACCGGCACCTTCCAGGGCACGAATAATGCTGACGATGTAAGTCTGCTTTTCCTGAACGTCCTTGGCGCGCACCGGGCCCATGTAGTCCATGTCGTCCTTGAGCATGGTGGAGGCCCGCTCGGACATGTTGCGGAAAATTTTCTCCTGAACATCCTCGTTGGAACCCTTGAGCGACAAGGCCAGATCCTTGGTGTCCACCTCGCGCAAGACCCGCTGAATGGAACGATCGTCCAGATGAATAATGTCCTCGAACACAAACATCAACTCCCGCACCTGTTCCGCCACTTCGGGATCTTTCATTTCCAGGCTGTCCAGAATGGCCTTTTCCGTGGTGCGATCGCTGCGGTTGATAATTTCCGCCAGCGACTCGATGCCACCGGCCATGCTGAAGTCCGCGGTGACCACGGAGGAGAACTTGTTCTCCATAATCCGCTCCACTTCCCGCAGCACTTCCGGGTTGGTACGATCCATTTCCGCGATGCGATGGGCCACGTCGGCCTGCATTTCCGGGGACAAGGCCCCCAGAATAGCCGCCGAACGCTCCGGCTTGAGGTAGGCCAGTACCAGGGCAACCAGTTGCGGGTTTTCATTCTGGAACGAGGTGGCCAGCTGAGCCGGATCGGCGTTGTTAAAAAAGTCGAAGGGGTTGGTTTGCAGGGTGGCGACCAGGCGCTCCAGGATTTTATCGGCCTGATTTTCACCATAGGCTTCATTCAAGAGTTGACGGGCATAGGAAACCCCACCGGAGGCCAGGTAGCCGCTGGCCTGAAACAGGGCATAAAACTCTGCCAGAATGGCGTTCAGCGTTTCCGGGTTGATGCGCTGCAATGAGGCGATTTCCAGGGCAATATGCTCCACCTCGATCTCGTCTTCAATGTTTTTCATGATTTCAGACGCCGTGCGAGGCCCCAAGGCGATGAGCAGGGCCGCCACCTTCTGGGAGTTGGTCATATGCCGAATCGAAAGGGCGTCACTGGACATGGTGCTTATAATTCCATCTGATACTCACAAACAGGAACGGACTGGACAGGAATCAACCGGGAACGGGGAAACGGGACAAGGGCAAATGATTGTTTTATTCTTATTATGCCCGATCTTACAGCTCTTTCATATAGGTCATCAGGACGCGGGTGGCTTCCGCCGGATCGCCGCTAATTAACTCACTAATGGAGGTCTTCATGTGCTCCACCTCGGGATCCATCTTGGTTTCCAGGGCGGCGAAGCTGGTTTCCTCCAGCAATTGGGTGGCTGTATCTTCGGCGGCAATGTAGTTGTACTCATCCTCGGGCTCATCCACAATCTGGCCTTCCACCGGCTTTTTAAACAAGGTGTAGAAGATAAACATGGCCGCCATCCCCAGAATCAGCATGGCCCCAACGGAAGCCAACTGGAGATAGAAACTTTGCTGAGCGGCAGCCTTAGCCGCCTGGGTCATGGCCTCTTCGGGATCGGTCAATTTGGAGGAGAACTGGAAGCCCTTGATATCCACGGAATCCCCCCGGGACAGATCAATACCCGCGGCGTTCTGCACCAGCTCACTGATTTCCTGAGTTTCCTTGGCGGTTAACACCTTGTTCAACACCACGGCCACGGTCAGGCGTTCCACGGTGCCGGGAGCGTAAATGACCTTTTTGCGCTCTTCGGAGTTGGTGTAGTTGGTGGTGGTTTTGGTGCGCTTGTAGTTACTGTCTTTGTCCTTGGTGGTTTCACCCTGATAAGACGGCGCGGCGTTAGTCTCCACACCCGGCGCGCCCCCTTCGGACTTGGGCTTGTTACCGCCGCTGTACTCTTCCACATCGCTTTGTTGACTGACCGCCAGCCCCGTGGGATTTTCCGAATTTCCCCCGGAGGGGATGACCCGATTAATCTCGGATTCGGCCTGATCGAAATTCAACATGGCGCTGACGGAAACAACGGCGTTTTCCTTGCCCACCACCGGGGCCAGAATTCCCAAGACCTTCTTGGTGATCTTGTCTTCGTAGGCCTTTTGACGCATATCGGCTTCACTTTGCCCGCTGGCCATCACGCTGGACGGGCCCACCAGGGGGTTACCGGAGTTGTCGGCAATGGCTACGTTTTCAGCCTTTAGCCCCGGTACGGCGTGCGAAACCAGATTTTTGATGACCTTCACCTGCTCATCGTGCAGTCGAAAACCCGGTTCCACCATCAACATGACCGATGCGGTAACCGGCTGCTCATCGTCGGAAAAAACAGTATGCTCCGGCTGGGTAACAATGACCTGCGCGTTTTTAATGCCCTGAATGGAGTTGAGAATACCGGCGATTTCCTGCGTGTTCAGCTTCTTGATCCACTCTTTTTGCACGTCCCCTTGCAACACCGGCGGAATTTTAGCCAGATTAATGGTATTTTCCCCGGTCAGCTCATTGGCGGTGGCCAGTACCAGTTCATTTTTCTTGGTCCGGGGAACCAGCAGGGTATGTCCGCCATTGGCAATGCGATACGGCTCATTCAGCTTCTTCAGCTTCTCCACCGCCGCCGCCGCATCCGGCAGGCTCATATTGTCGTAAAGAATATCGTAGTCATCGTTGGTGCGCTGAAACACAAAAAACGTTGAGAGCATGAGGGCTACCACCAAAGTGCCCAACATGATGCGCTGGTTGAAGCTTAATTGCTCCCAACGCTCTAAAAAACCGGAAAATATGGCGTTTACTCGTTCATTCATGCCCTGTTATCCACTTTCCACGACCAACGGTTGTACCGAAAGACACCCCGAAAAACCGGGTTTTAAAACCGGGAAACACCTACACGCTCATCCGGGTGATTTCCTGATAGGCGTTAATCATCTTGTTACGCACCTGCATGGCCAATTGCAGCGACAACTCGGCTTTTTCGCCAGCGATCATGACATTGTGCAAGTCAATATCCCCGCCCACCGCATAAATTTGCTTGGCCTGAGCCGCTTCCGCTTGCAACTGATTAATGTTGCTCATCTGATCTTTCAGAATATTGCCAAAACTATCCAGTACATTGCCAGGCTGACCGCTGGTTTCATGGTCAGTGGCAGACTGGGCCTTCTTCACCGAGGAATCCGATTGCAAGCGGCTGAGTAAAAGCTCCGATCCGGCTAGATTGTGACTGATGCTATCCACGGTTGATACTCCTAAAATCCACTACTGGCCTGTCCAATAAATTCTGTAAAAAAATTTCTGTAAATTGACTGTGTTTTAAAGAACCGCGTTTTAAATCTCCATAGCCGCCTGGTTCATACCCTTGACCGACTGCAAAGCGGTCACGTTGGCTTCATAGGCCCGAGAGGCCGAAATCATATCCACCATTTCCGTGACCACGTTTACGTTGGGCATCTCCACGTAGCCATCCGGGTTGGCATCAGGATGCTGGGGGTCATACACCATCCGCATGGGGGTGTTCGCATCATCCGTAATTTGGGTCACCTGTACGCCCGCCCCGGCAAAATCAGAATGACTGATGCTGGCGGTAATCAGTGGGCGTCCACTGGGGCCAATGCTCAGCCCGTTTTTAGCCGGACGCATGGCCAGCCCCTCACCGCCACTCCCCCGCCCCACCGGCAGCCCGAACTGGTTGCCAGCCTGCTCCAGAATCGGGGCAAATATCACGTTCTTGCGGCGATACCCACCCACGGAGCCATCCGGGCGACGGGTGGTATTTACGTTGGCCAGGTTGCTGGAAATGGCATCCATGCGAAGCCGCTGAGCGGTTAAAGCGGATGCCGTAATATCAAAGGAATCCATTATGCGCCACCTCCACCGGTAATGACAGAGCGTAACCCTTTAAAGTAGCCGCTTTCCATACGGGCCAGCGCATTAAAGCGTTCCGTATTTTTGGCCAATTGCACCATCTCGGTTTCCACATCCACCGAGTTGCCGTCCTTGCGGTATTGCATGTCTTGGGTTTCCTGAATCTCCACACTGACATCATCAATGGATGAAGCCGAATGACCGATGGGAATATGCTCAGCACGGGTGGTGCGCATGGGCAGCTGTTCATCGTTGGAAGCCTGGCGGCGGGCCAGGGAGCCTTGTCCCTTGACCTCGTGAATGGCGTGACTGAGGGCCCCCTCAAAGGAGACATCCCGGCGTTTATAGTTGGGCGTGTCCACGTTGGCCAAATTGCTGGCAATGGCCTTATGGCGTTTGGACAAGCCATCCATCGCCTTATTCATGACCTGGGATGTGAGAGATGTAATTAAATCCATCGCTTCGAGTCCACACCAAATCTCTATCAGAATCTCACTCGTTTTCCTTCTTTCAATTTAGAGGAGCCACCGGGGTATTTCCTCATCCGCAGGGTGTAACTTCGTTTCAAAGCCCTCAGCCACATGGCCGAGGTTGCAGGATGCGTTTCCGGTAAAATTCCTGTACCCCGCCGAACTTTAGGCCAGACCGTTAAAGTTCGTGGCCAGTCCGGTGATTTCGGATTTTCCGAATAAACAACGGGAATTGTTGATTTTAAGGAAATGAAACAGCACAAAAACAGGAGGCACAAAAAATCAAAGTCTAGTTTTAGCCATCCATCCCACTCGCTAAAACTTGAGAGGTCAAATTTGTAATCAAATCTATTGTCTATAGCTTCTTCCCGCCCCAATCTCTACCGGGCCTCACTCGTTTTCCTTCATCTAATTTAAAGAAGCCTCGGAGGTAGCTCTTTATCCGCCAACTTGCAATACCCTTTACAGAGACCCAGCCACACGGCCAGAGAATCTATGCAAATTAGAGTGGAATCAATCAAATCTCTCAAATTTATATTGGTTCCAGTTTGATTGATCATTAAATAAATTTTCAGATTGAAAAAGCAGAATTTAAAATAGCAATATAAAAAATCCTGCTAGTTTGTAAATTCATTTAATGCAGAAATAGAGATTACTTTTCTCCTACCATTGATGTTTTTATGTTAGTTATAGCAAACAACCCTAACTGAGACTTAGAATCTACTTTTGATATAACATAGTAATCTTCTCGATTTCCAAACGAAATTAAAGCAATACACAATAAGTTTATGATAAAAATATTAGGATCATCTGGTTCAGGTTGTTTGATCTCTAGACTTGCCCCCCAAAAGAAAGCTTCTTTAAGCTGCATGTTTTGAAAGATCGTTTGTCTGGATAATTATTTTTAGCTGCTTAACTTTTGCTTCTGTTGTAATTTTTAAAAAAATGATTGCGAAAGGTTGATTAAATGAAAGCGTTTTGCCCATATTGTAGTTATGAACTAACCTGTGATGAGACAATGCCTGGTCTTAACTGTCCTGCTTGCGATTGTCGGATCATTATACGGAATGGAGAGTTTCATACGATAGAGTCTGCCAAAAAAATTATGCCAAATAAGAAAACCGATGCAGACTCCTCGATAACAAACGAGCCAAATACCATTTCTACAGAAGAAAGCTTTTTACATGAAATTGATATGTTAATTGTTAAAAACAAAAAAATGGAAGCTATGAAACTTTATCAGAAGTCCAAAAAATTAAGTCTTCTAGACGCAACAAAGTATATTAAAAGTCGAGCCGCTCGATTAGAAAGCAACAGCACTGAGATTAAGCGTATTTGTACTCAATGTTCCAAAGCCTGGCACTCACTTATAAAACGGGAAAAAGCATTGACAACCGACGCAACTTTAACAGCTGTGAGTGGTGCAGGCAACTGTTGTAACCCGGCTGCTCGTCTTCAGGCAAATCGAAATAGCCAGGCAATAAATGACAATTTAACCCAATTAAGAAGATGCCCTAGCTGTGGCTCTGCTAAATATACTGAAACTATAATTTTTCATGATGTTGATTAATCAAAATGTCCAAAATTGCTATCTGGTTAATCACTATATTATGGAAAAAAATGCTTGGTCCTATCTACAATCGTAATATGAATGTAATATGTCGATTCTATCCAAGCTGCTCAACAGACGGCATGTTGGCTTTTCAAAAATATGGATTTCTGAAAGGGCTTCGAATGACAGTTTCAAGAATACATCGTTGCTCACCCAGCAACACCGAATCCTGTTTCGATTACCCATAAAAAATAATAATTGTCCTAGAAGCCAGTTAAAGTTTCAGCCTTTGCCTTGGGTTGCGGGCAGCTTTTTGCTATGCTACAAAGCATGTCGTGGAACGCTTTGGGAGGGCATCAAGATGGGTCACGTATCGGACTATCACGGGGAAAGCTTCAATCCGCTGGGGCTCAAGGGCATTGAGTTCATCCAGTTCACCACCCACGAGCCGGAATACGTGGATCGGGTGCTGAAAGGCTTTGGCTTCTCCAAGCTCATGAAGCACCGGGAGAAGAACCTGTTTTACTACCGGCAAAACGACATTCATGTACTGGTCAATCACGGGGAAACCGGCTTTGAGCGGGCCTTCGCCGAACAACACGGCACCTCCATTTGTGCTATGGGCTGGCGGGTGGAAAACGCCAAAACCGCTTACGAAGAAGCCGTTCGTCTGGGGGCCTCCCCGTTTGAGCCCGGTAAAATTGGTGATTGTGACTTGTCCTTGCCCCGTATCTATGGCATTGGGGACAGCGTGATTTATTTTGTGGGTACTGAGCAGTCCGTCAAACTGGATCCCAACCATCCCAGCCAAAGCAGCTTTTTGCAAAGCGAGGGCTTTGTACCCCTGGAATCACCTGAAATTGTACCGGACAAAGGCTTTTTGGTGGTGGATCACCTCACCAATAACGTGTACAAAAACACCATGGCCTATTGGGCCAACTTCTACAAACAGATTTTCGGTTTTAACGAGGTGCGCTACTTCGACATCAAGGGGCAAAAAACCGGCCTGACCTCCTTTGCCCTGCGCTCCCCCGATGGATCGTTCTCCATTCCCATTAACGAGGGCAACGAGTCCAAGTCTCAAATTGAGGAGTACCTGCGGGAGTACCGGGGAGCCGGGGTGCAGCACTTGGCCTTCCTGACCGCGGATTTGCTGGACTCCGTGGAAAAATTGCAGGGTACCGGCATTGAGACTCTGGATATCAGCGAAAATTACTACAATGAGGTATTTGAGCGGGTGCCCAATGTCACCGAGGATCGGGCCCGCATCCAGCGCTTGCAAATCCTGGTGGATGGCGATGAGGAAGGGTATCTGCTGCAAATTTTCACCAAGAACCTGTTTGGCCCCATTTTTATTGAGATGATTCAGCGCAAAAACCATCATGCCTTTGGCGAAGGGAACTTCAAGGCCTTGTTTGAATCCATCGAGCGGGATCAGGAACGGCGAGGCGTATTGTAGTGAGCCGTCCGGTGGCCGAGTCTCATCCCTGGCTGGAATGGATTAAACAAGTCCACGCCGTGGCCCGTTGGGGATTGACCTATGCCAAGGATCCCTTCGACCTGGAGCGCTACGAGGTGTTACTGAAACTCAGCGTAGCCATGATGGCCGACTTTGCCCAACTGGACACCACTCGCATTGAAGGGCTGTTTGCCAATGAAGTGGGTTATTTAACCCCCAAGGTAGACGTCCGGGGGGTGGTCTTTCAGGATGGGAAGCTGCTGATGGTGCAGGAAAAGTGGGATGGACGCTGGACCATTCCCGGAGGTTGGGCCGATATTGGCTTGAGTCCCGCTGAAGTGGCCGTCAAAGAAGTGCAGGAAGAAGCCGGGCTGATTGTAAAGCCAGTAAAAATGCTGGCCATGCTGGATAAAAAATTCTATCCGCACCCAGCATCGCCTTATCATATTTACAAGGTTTTTATGCGCTGCGAGATTGTGAGTGGCGAGATTGCCACTGGTCTGGAATCGCAAGGGGTGGGCTTTTTCAGCCCTAACCAGCTACCGGAACTCTCAAACCATCGGGTGACCCATGAGCAAATCACCCTGCTCTTTCAGCATTACCACGATCCCCATCGACCCACCGATTTTGATTAGGATCTTATTTCTTGAAGATGCCTTTAAACAGGCCCAATAAACCATTTTCTCCAGACATGGCCGCTTTGGGGGCAGATTCCCGGGATTCTGCCTCGTAAGCCTGCTTGGCCAGAGCGTGATAATACCAGGACAAGGAGTCTACTTTTCCATTTTGAAAGCGCAACTTGGCTTTCTCCAATGGATGCACCACCGCAATGGGGCCCACTTCGTTAATTTCCGGCTGGCCGGACTCGTTCCAGTAGCCGCCCAAGTGGCGAATAATCACTTCTCCCAGATAGCTACCGACCCGTAGTAGCAGGGTTTCACTGGCCTGCTGAGCGCTATTGTTATCAAAATGCTCGCTAATAAACTGATCCAAGCGTTGCAGGCTTTCTACGGAGTAATCCAGGCCAACCTGAGGGGCCATTTCTCCCATGGTGGAGAGAAAGGTACCGGCTTCTTCGTGATAGCGCGATGGGGGGGCTGGCTGAAGGGATGCCATACCGACTGATACTCCTTGGGATTTTCTTGGGGGGATTCTTTTTTGGGGAGGATTCTCTTGGGGGGAATTTTACTAAAAGCCTCTTCTTGTATTATACAAAGCCTTGGCAGACAGGACATCCACCATTCAAATTCTTTTTTGCAAGATGGACAAAGCCCGCCTTCCCCATCAGGAAAAGCGGGCTTTTTGATCCGAATCGTGAGGTTAGTAAAGGAATCCGTCCTGCTCCATACGATCGATCACCGCTTCCAGCTCGTGTCTGGGGTTCACCAGGGACAAGCGCACAAAGCCTTCCCCGGTTTTACCGAATGCGGTACCGGGCACCAACACCACCCCGGACTTCTCCAGCACGTCAGCGGCGAATTTCTCGCAGGAGGTGTAATTACGGGGAATGGGCAACCACAGGTAGAAGGTGGCCTTAGGCGGGTTCAGCTCTTCCACCGGCCAACCCAGACGTTTAAAGCCAGCCACCATCAGCTTCTGGTTTTCGGCGTACATTTTATTGCACTCTTTGATGTAGGCATCGCACTCCGGGCTGGTCAGGGCAAAGGCCGCCGCTTTTTGCACGGCCCGGAAAATACCGCTATCCATAGTACCCTTCATCTTGGCCAAAATGCCCACGGCGTCGGCATTCCCCACGGCAAAGCCAATCCGCCAGCCGGTCATAGCATAAGGCTTGCTCAAGCTGTGGAATTCAATGGCCAGATCCTTGGCCCCGGCCACTTCCAGAATGCTGTTCGGGGCTTCCTGGCCCTCAAAGTACATCTCGGAATAGGCCACGTCGCTAATCACCAAAATACGGTGCTTGCGGGCAAATTCAACCACTTTCTCGTAGTAGCTGAAGGGCGCAGTGGCCCCAATGGGATTGCTGGGGTAGTTGATAATCACCGCTTTCAGGCGAGCTGGGTCAAAACCTTCCCGTTTCAGATTTTCCACAGCCTCGTCCAAATCCGGCAGGTAGCTGTTTTGCAGATTCAGGGGGGTGGGGTAGCTATGCCCACCGGCCACTTCAATGGCATCCACATAAGAAGCGTAGCCAGGATCTGGGGTCAGAATGATGTCCTGGTCTTTTTTGTCCGGCCGGGGCGTGATAATGGCCCGGAACATATTGGCCAAGCCCTCTTTGGAGCCGATCACCGAGGTCACTTCGGTGGCCGGGTTCACATCAACGCCAAAGCGGCTTTTCATGCGCTGGGCGATGGCGTCCAGCAGAAACTTTTCGCCCTTAGGAACCGAATAGGTGTGGATATTGGGCTCGGCCAAGGTTTTGATGAAGTAATCCAACAGCACCTTGGGCGGCTCCACGGTGGGGGCCCCAATGCTCATTTTAATAGGCGCCCGGCCTTTTTTCTCCAGTTCCGGGGTCAATTCCACCACCCGGGCGGCAATGCGGAACATAATATAGGTTTCCATATTGGCGCAATAGTCAGAATACAGGCTTTTCACGCTAAAATCAGCGGATGGGGCTTGAGAAACGGTGGTCATAGCCGGTTGGTTCCTTTATGGTGCTTAACACGGAGCGATCACGAAAATCTGTTCAACGCACCGCTGACAGGGCACGTTCAAATATTTGAGGTAAAACTACCCTTATATAACACAAAGCCCAAGAACAAGGCTATGTTCAGCCATCCCAAAGCAACGGTGTTGGAGCTTGAAATACCGTTAGCGCTTTTTTTTGTTCTTTAAAAAATTGAAAAGCATCTCAAGCGGCAGAAAAATAAAGGCAAACACTTGTGAAAAAAGAGTGCCAATAGTCCCAAGCACATAAGTAACCACTTCCGTCCACGTCAGCTTTTCAGGCTTCGGGTTCGTTTCTAGTTTGCTTTTTGACTGACCAAATCGAACTAAATTACTTGAATTAGGCTTTTGAGCTGAACTTTGTAGGGATTTTAATGGTGTATACCTTATGTTATTGAATTTAGTGTTCATGTCTTCCCCTCAAATTAGGGTAAAGGTTGCTGAGGTTATTGAATAGTGCAAACAGCACTTACAATTTCCACTATTCCTTCTATTGCTTCCCCGGCTCCCTCCAATGCTTGCTCATCGGCCAGATCTGAAATAAGGCCAGGATTTTCTACGTACGCCTGTTCCATTGCATCTTGAAGATCTTTTGTGGCTTCAATAATCTTGCCATCACCATCAATGAATTTATATGTGCCATCTGCACCTCTAATAATTCTAAAGCCATTTTTGAGTTGCTGTTTTACTTTATGTAAGTCTTCAGCTTTTCCACTAAAAGTGACCCTATCTTTTGAGCTATTTATTTCTGGTTGTTGCGAATTAATACTAAAAAAAGCTTGATTAAAATTTGTTTTTTTTATCGTTAATCATATTATTCTGCTTTGGAAAATTTGAAACATTAAGCATTTTCAATATCCTTGCTAAATCAAAATACATATTATATTTTTATAACTTCATAAAACTTTATTTCTGATGTTGCTTATCCTAAAACAAAAGTACTAAAAAATTGCATACTCTTTCCAAACAAATAGCAACTTAAGTTCTAAAAATTAAGAAACATTAAAATCTGAGAGTCTACTGATTTAGCACCCAGGTTCAGGGTATTAAAATCTTGTCAATAAGTTCGGAATACTTTCTCCTCTTCTTTCCTTTAATAATTACACTCTAAAAAGAAATAACCGCAGGGAATGCGGTCATTTCTTTTTTTTCAGCTTGTTCAGGACTCCGCCCAGTCAGGGCCCAGTTAGCTCCCAACCAAGGCACTCAGGCTTGAGTATGCGCTTCCAGCAGCCACAATTGCTTATCCACGGAACGGGAAACCTGGGTGTACAAGTCGGTGGTGGTTGGCTCACCCAAACCGTCGCAGGTATCAATGGCCGTGCGAATATGGTTGGCATAAAGGGCCATGCGGCTGACCAAGGCTTTAATATGCTCCGGCCCGGTGAACACATCCAGTGGGTATTCCTGTAAAATCGATTGCTGCGCCGCCACTCGGGCGGTACCCAAGGCAGTTCCTCCCAAAGCGGTGACACGTTCCGCCATCAAATCCACGAAGGCTTCCATCTCTTCGGCAATTTCATCAAACAGGGTATGCAGTTGATAGAAGCCTGTTCCTTTGACGTTCCAATGGGCTTGCTTGAGTTGCGTGTACAAATCCACCGTGGTGGCCAGCGATTGATTCAACAAGGTAATCACCCGAGTCCGCGTAGACTCGGAAATATCAATCAGGGAAGCGTGCAAACCATTTTTGGTGGACAACTTGGAAGTGGTTACCATGTCTCATCTCCTCTATACAACGACTGTTTTATTTGACTGTTTTATTTGGCAAGCTATTTAAGCAAAGGGGTTTTAGCTTGACTCCATAGTCAAAGCCGATATTCAAAACCGTATTTAAAGACCGTGATTCAAAAACCATGGCTCAAACGGATGTCCTACCGCCCCCGATAACCCGAATCAGAAAAACGGCAATGGCCACAACCAGCAGAATGTGCAAAAAACCGCCCATCGTGTAATTGCTGACCATGCCTAACAGCCACAACGCCAATAAAATGGCAAAAATCGTCCACAACATAAATCAACCCTCACATTCCAACAGGTGATTTTTTTGGGGCTCTCCCAAATAACACTGAAAGCAATCCGTTTCCTTCAATAACGAAGTTCATTCTAGTGACAAAAAAACCTTTCCATAAGCCCCGAAGGTGGGTAGCCAGTCGGCTAGAAAGATAACTAGAAAGATAAAAGGAAAAGCTCAGTCTGTTGTCAGTAGGTTCAAGATAACTTTTTCTTCAGGGTCACGCTGGGTTCTTGAATATAAAGCGGTCGCACATCCGACCAATCTTGCCTGTACGCAGTGGGACAGTGCCGTATCAAATGCAACATGGCGGTCTGAGGACGCCAGTCCTCGGAAATGAGGTGGACAGGGCGTCCCTTAAAAAGCTCGGCCAAAGTGGGGGAGATAACGCAGGGCGTCTCGGACTCTGGCAAAGCCGTGGGATCGAGTTGAACCAGTGTGGGGGCTTGCTGAGAGCGTGTCCCTTCCGGCCCGGTTTGAATGACGGCGTGATACGCCCGCCCCCGCAACGCGTCCAGATAGATGGCCACAGGCACGTCATGCTGAGCGGCCAGCAGCTCAAAGGCATTGAACTGATAGACCGGCACCTGCAAAAACTGGGCCATGGTGCGGGCGGTGATAACCCCAGTCCGAATACCGGTAAAGCTCCCCGGCCCCTGATTCACAGCCAGAGCGGTCAAAGCGTTCACGGATAAAACAGCCGATTTCAGCATATCCTGAATGGCTGGAACCAGCATGGCCGAATGATAGCGGTGCGACGCACAAGGCAAAGATGCCTCAAGCAGGATTTCTCCCGCCTGACTAAGGGCCACGTGCAATTGAGCCGTTGTGGTGTCCAAATGCAGTATTCTCTCTTCCACCATCAAGAAGGCACCTCAAAACGACGCAAGGCTTCGGGCAAGGGACGATTGGCCGAAAGCACCAGCTGCCGACGTTCTTGCCCCTGTCGCTCCGTGGATTCCACTCCCGATTCGTTTAAATCAGGAGCCAGGAAAATCTGAACGGTAATCAATTCTTGCAAGAACGCCCCGTAGCAAGCCCACTCCACCAGCAGCAAGGCACGTCCCTCATCCGCTATGGCGGTCAGCTCAGGGCAAAGCGAGTCAGCCCGTTCCGGCCCCAGCCGATACAGATCCACATGCACCACCGGACAGCAATCGCTGGCGTACTCGTTCATCAACACAAACGTGGGGCTATTCACGGGTTCCTGAACACCCAGAACCCGCAATAAATTCTGGGTCAGGGTGGTTTTCCCGGCACCCAATGGCCCATCCAGGGCCACGACATCGCCAGGCACCAGAAACGGGGCCAAAGTCTGGCATAACAGGGCCAAATCGGCCAAAGAAGGAATCAGCAGTGAGGATTGATAAGGAAGGAGGGCCATATTTTCAGTCTTTTAAAGTGTTCTGGATATGGTAACCTTATACCAATCTGGGATCAAACAGAAGCCTGCTTGATTCCACGACTTGAGCCGGGTAACCTAGTAGATTCTCGCATCATGCGTTTCATTTTGGTGCCTGCTGGTTCAACGGGAGGGCCTTTCAGGAAAGTCCGTCAGCTCCAGCGTTACCGGGTTACCAGCAGCCCCAAAACTTATCAGTGAATAGGGAATAACGACTGAAATGATTTCCAGTAACGACTTTAAAACCGGTTTAACCATTATCGTCGATGGTAACCTGTGGCAGATTGTGGAATTTTTGCACGTAAAACCGGGAAAAGGCGCCGCTTTTGTGCGTAGCAAACTGAGAAACGTGGAAACGGGACAGGTACTGGAAAAAACCTTCCGGGCTGGCGAAAAAGTTGAAACCGCCCACCTGGAAAAGAACGAAATGCAGTTTTTGTACACCGATGGTGAAGAGTACACCTTCATGAACACCTCCACCTTTGACCAGGTGGCCATCCCCAAGGCTGCCATCGGAGACGGCGTGAAGTACCTGAAAGAGCAAATGAACGTGCACGTGCTGTTCCACGGCACCAAGATTATTGGCGTGGATATTCCCTCCCACGTGGAATTGAAAGTGGTAGACACCCCACCGGCGGAAAAAGGAAACACCGCTCAGGGCGGCACCAAGCCAGCCACCCTGGAAACCGGCGCAGTGGTCAACGTTCCCTTCTTTGTGGAAATTGGAACCACCATCCGGGTGGACACACGCGACAACAAATATCTGGATCGGGTATAGGTGAGAATACATCATGGATATTAATACCGAGAAAATTCGAGAGTTAGCCGATTTAGCCTTGGAAAAAAAGCTGGCCGAGCTGATTGTGGCCGATGGTGACAAAAGCGTGACCATCAAGCTGCCGGGTTACAACATTCAGCCCATGTTACACCAGCCAGCCCCTCAGCCGGTGGTGTATACCCCCTCCGCACCGCAACCCATGGCGGAACTCCCGGCGGTTTCCTCTCACACCGTGGCTACCGAAGCCAGCAAGTCCGCCCCTGCGGATGATAAGCTGATTAAAATTACCGCCCCCATGGTGGGCACGTTCTACGCCGCTCCCTCCCCGGATTCCCCGCCATTTGTCACCGTGGGTCAAGCGTTGTCCAAAGGGCAAACGGTTTGCATCATTGAGGCCATGAAGATGATGAACGAGCTGGAATCGGAAGTCTCCGGCAAGGTGGCTCGCATCCTGGTGGAAAATGGCCAGCCCGTGGAATTTGGTCAGGTCTTGATGCTGGTGGAGCCCGCCTAGTTGGGGACACCAGCCTAACGGAGCAATTTACAGCATCCGTTGGTCTTTACTTGTACATCATTCACAAAGCGATTAAAGGAAACGTACCGCATGTTCAACAAGGTGCTCGTTGCCAATCGGGGCGAGATTGCGCTTCGCATTATCCGTGCCTGTCATGAACTGGGCATCAAGACCGTTGCCGTATATTCCCAGGCTGATGAAGACAGTTTGCACGTGCAGTTGGCCGATGAGGCTTACTGCGTGGGCCCGGCCCAATCCGCCAAAAGTTACCTGAACGTCCCCAACATTATGAGCGTGGCCCTCATGTCGGGTGCGGACGCCATTCACCCCGGCTACGGCTTTTTAGCGGAAAATGCTGCCTTTGCCGAGATTTGCGCCGATCACCAGATTAAATTCATTGGCCCCTCGGCCCACATGATTCGCATCATGGGCGACAAGGCCACGGCCAAGAAAACCATGGCTGATGTGGGTGTCCCGGTGGTTCCCGGCTTGGATGGTACTATTGCCGATGCCGAACTGGTCAAAGGCTGGGCCAAGCATGCGGGTTATCCCATCATTATTAAAGCCACCGCGGGCGGCGGCGGGAAGGGCATGCGCCTGGTCAAAAGCGAAGAAGAGGTGGAGACCCAGCTGGAAATGGCTCGGGCGGAAGCCAAAGCCGCTTTCGGTAACGATGAAGTCTACATCGAGAAGTTTGTGACCAACCCTCGCCACGTGGAGTTTCAGGTCTTGGCCGATCAATATGGCAACGTGGTGCATCTGGGCGAACGGGACTGTTCCATTCAGCGCCGCCACCAGAAACTGCTGGAAGAGGGCCCCAGCCCGGTAGTAACTCCAGAAATCCGGGAGCGGGTGGGCAATATCATCCTCAAAGCCATCCGCAAAATTGGCTATGAGGGTGTGGGCACCATTGAATTGCTGTGTGACAGCGATTTGAACTTCTACTTTATGGAAATGAACACCCGCATTCAGGTGGAGCATCCGGTGACCGAGATGATTACCGGTATCGACCTGCTGAAAGAGCAGATTCGGGTGGCGGCGGGCGAACCGCTGCGCTTTACCCAGGATGATGTGGTGCTGCGGGGCCATGCCATTGAGTGCCGTATCAACGCTGAAGATCCAGATAAGAACTTTATGCCTTGCCCCGGCCCCATTGACGGCTATGTAGCTCCTGGTGGGCCTGGAGTGCGGGTGGACAGCCATGTCTATCCCGGTTATAAAATCCCGCCCTACTACGATTCCCTGGTGTCCAAGCTGATTGTGTGGGGCGCTGACCGGGAAGAGGCCATTGCCCGCATGAAGCGTGCCCTCAACGAGTACGCGGTAACCGGCATTAAAACCACCATTCCTTTCCACGTTAAACTGATGGATAATCCGCATTTTATTGATGGCAAGGAAGTGTACACGGATTTTATCGCCCGGCACGCCCTGGCCTAAAGCCAAAATACAACCACCATTCCGAAAAGCCCTTGAAGAATCGCTTCGGGGGCTTTTTCGTTGGGGGCGGTCTGGTATCCCAGCGCTTGCCAAACCGGGCCGAGACAGGGATGATCAAAGGGCAATGACCAAACCGTTTTCACTCACCGCCAACTACCAGCCTTCGGGGGACCAGCCCCAGGCCATCGATCTCCTGTGCCAAGGCCTGAATGAAGGCCTAGAGGCCCAAACCTTGCTGGGCGTAACCGGCTCCGGGAAAACCTTCACCATGGCCAACGTCATCCAGCGGGTACAGCGTCCCACCCTGGTCATTTCCCACAACAAGACCCTGGCCGCCCAGCTGTATAACGAGCTGCGAGAATTTTTCCCAGACAACGCCGTGGAATACTTCATCAGCTACTACGACTACTACCAACCGGAAGCCTACATCCCTCGCACGGACACTTACATTGAGAAAACAGCCAGCATCAACGAGGAAATCGACCGCTTGCGGCACTCCACCACCCGGAGCCTGTTTGAGCGACGGGACGTCATTGTAGTCTCCAGCGTCAGTTGCATTTACGGTCTGGGCTTGCCCGACAACTACTTTAAGGCGGCTATTCGCTTGCAGGTGGGTGGAGAAACGGATCGGGACGAACTCTTGATGACCCTGATCCGCAACCAGTACCAGCGCAACGATCTGGATTTGAAACGGGCTCACTTCCGGGCCCGGGGGGATATTATCGAGATTCACCCGGCTCACGAAGAGGTGATTATTCGCCTGGAACTGTTTGGCGATGAGCTGGAGCGCATCAGCATGGTGGATCCAGAAACCGGGGAAGTGCTGGAAATGCCCGAAGAAGTGGTTATTTACCCAGCCATTCACTATGTAGCCAACCGGGACGATGTGGAGCGAGCCACCCGGCAAATCCAGTTTGAGCTGGATGAACGGCTGCGAGAGCTGTATGACATGGGCAAACTGCTGGAGGCCCAGCGGCTGGAACAGCGCACCATTCGGGATCTGGAAATGATTCGGGAAGTGGGCTACTGCAACGGCATTGAGAATTACAGCCGTATTTTTGAGGATCGCCCGCCCGGAACCCCACCCAAAACCTTGTTGGATTACTTTTCCGACGATTTTCTGCTGATCATTGATGAGTCGCATGTTACGGTTCCCCAGTTGCGGGGCATGTACCACGGGGATCGGGCCCGAAAGGAAACCCTTGTGGATTACGGCTTCCGGCTGCCGTGCGCCAAGGACAACCGCCCGCTGATGTTTGAGGAATTCTGGGAACGGGTGGGTCAGCGCATTTACGTCTCTGCCACCCCGGCCCCGTATGAAATCCGGGAATCCAGCCAGATTGCCCAGCAAATCATTCGGCCTACCGGCCTGCTGGACCCCATCGTGGAAGTGCGTCCCACAGAAAATCAGGTGGACAATCTGCTGGAAGAGATTCAAGCCCGAGTGGCCCGTAACGAACGGGTGCTGATTACCACCCTGACCAAGCGCATGGCTGAGGATTTAACCGAATACTTTGAAACCCTGAGCGTGAAAGTGCGCTATCTGCACAGCGAAATCAAGCCCATTGAGCGCATGGAGATCATCCGGGATCTGCGGCTGGGCGACTTTGACGTGCTGATTGGGGTCAATCTCTTGCGGGAGGGTTTGGACTTGCCGGAAGTCACCCTGGTGGTGATTATGGATGCGGATAAGGAAGGCTTTTTGCGCTCGGAGTCCAGCTTGATCCAGACCATTGGCCGGGCCGCCCGTAATGCGGCGGGTATGGTCATTCTATACGCCGATAAAATTACAGACAGCATGCAAAAGGCCATGGACGAGACCGCCCGCCGTCGGGACTTGCAAATGGCCTACAACAAACGCAATGGCATCATTCCTAAAACCATTCAGAAAGACATTGGCTATGGGCTGTTGGACATGATTGGCACCATGGGGGGGGATGAGGACAACGGTGACGATGGACGTCATGGCAGGCGCAAGGGGAGCCGCAAACCGCAGCAAGCCGCTGCCGAGGCCATTCCGGCACAAGATTTACCGGCCCTAATCGCCGAGTTGGAACTGGAAATGAAAGCCGCCGCCCGCATGCTGGAGTTTGAGAAAGCGGCCAGTCTGCGAGATCAGATGATGGCCTTCAAAAAAGCGCTGGAAAATCAGGGGATTTCCTGAAAGTGAGTAGCACACAAAACGGGGTTGGCGGTTTATTACACCCGTAGCCTCTTCCCGTTCACACTGCCATGCCCACGCCCCCGGATGACTGCTTACCATGACTTCAGTGCCTCCCATCACCTACGCCACTCGCAACTATGCAGCGTCGCTCTCCAGTCGGAGAGAGGACTCACGCCCAAGGGCAAACACCTTATCAAAACAGCCACGCCCCCAAACCCGCTTTGGTATGACCTTTCGGCAAGACAAAACGCAAGGCACGGCTGGCGATATTAAAAACCCCATCTCACCCAATAATTGTGTTGTCTGTAGCGTGAAAAACCTGTTAAGCCAGTATGGCTGCGGCCCAAGGCAAATCAATCACCTCATCCACCACCACCTGTTTGAAGAATACCGTGCCCGAGCGCAACGCAATTTTGAGAACCGCAACAATCCCAATTACCAATATGAACAACTGACCTCCCCGGAAGAGCTGGGCCAGCACAATTTGAACCCCACTTTTTTAACCAGTGTGCTGTCCAAAGGGCTGGAAATGGACGTGGACAGCTATCACATTCATGAAAATAAAGCGGCCATTGTGAATGCCATATTGAGGCGAACCCCAATACTGGTTTTTGCTTCGGAACGGGATCCCCACACTCTCGCAGGGAAACCATTACAGGAGGGACATGCCTATCTGGTTTGGCCCAGCCAAAATAAAGACAGCCAGGAATGGGTCATTCAAGACTCCTGGAATGACGAACAGCCCATTTCAACCAAAGAATTACTGAAGAATCTGGATCGAATGCACGCCCCAAGTTCCGTCTACAATGTGATTAACGGGTGGCCCAACCCTGAAATTATCAACGGCATTCTGGACGCCGGGCCCATCGAAGCTGGGGCCTCAGCACAACCAAGCACCCACCCTCAACAGTCGGCTACCTTGAGACAGGAACCAGCGGAAGCCAGCACCTCGGCCTCAAAACCCGCCCAAGCCGCCCCAGAAAAACCCACATCCAAACCCGGCAGTGGCTTTCAAAAATTCAGGCAATGGCTAAAGACCCGTTGGGATGGGATCAAGCAGTTCTGGCAAACCCTGACTCAGCGCATAAAAAACTGGTTCTCAGGGAAAAAATCCGCTTAAATGCCGAAGACTGATGATTAAAACTGACAGGTATCCCTTTCACCACACGTTTCTAACTGTCTGAGTACAGCGAGTTAAGCAACGTGAGCTTGGCAGCTTTGCCCAAAAGCAATTCCACAGCTTGTTTGAGTGGCACGCAGTTTTAGAAACGTGTGGTGAAGGGGATACCTGCCAACTCTTAAAATTTTCGGCCAAATTTATTCGGCTAAACTTTCTCGAACAGCCACCAGGTGGTGTTGTCCCACGTAGGTTCCACCCGCTGCCACAGAAAGCCATAATCCACCAGCTTCACTTGTTCGGCATTGGCATCCCAGAACTCGCCGCCAAAATCCCGCTTGAACAGTTTGCCCTCATGCCCACGGTACGGCAATTCCACAGGGCTGGGGTTGTAATACTCGTTGATTAGTACATAGCGGTTGGATAAGGCCAGCATTTTTTGATACACCCTGTTTAAGTCATCCGGGTTGAGGTGAATGAGTACACCGCAGGTGTAAACCAAATCAAAGGTTTTGTTGGGGTTAAACGCCTGAATGGCCCCCTGAAAGCCTTCCAGCCCCGGATGCGATTGCAGCTCTTTCAGCGCGCTGGGGTTCAGCTCCAGGCCCGTCAGTTTGATATCAGGGTTCAGCGATTGAATGGCCAACAGGTTATGCCCCTTGTTGGCCCCCAACTCGCACACACTTTGAATACCGGGGGCCTGATTCAAAATCGTTTTAAAAAACTTGGCCCGCTGTTCCGGCTGAATGGCGTTACGAACCGTATATTCGCTGCCAAACGCTCCGGCCCAAAACTGTTCCTGCTCTGACGGTACCCGTGTAGACTCAGCCATTACTCACATCCTTAAAATCATTTGCTTAAAAGGCGTATAGACGACTCTTATGCTTTTTTATGCACCCCACATCTATATTGTTAGAGCATATCTTGTAAAACTGACTAGCTTATTATGATCAGACCAGATTTCTGCCCAAGGATCATCCACCAATTTACCCAACCTTCGTGTCCGATGTTCCCGTCAGCAACCAGGCCGCGATCAAGGCGGTTAAAGGCACCGTCACTATCAGGGTCAGGGCTCCGGCAAAGGCAAAGGTCATCATGGAAGCGGTGCTTTCCAGATTGACGAACTGAGCGGTGGGGGTGCCCTGCATTTGCAGCAGGATAGGCATAAACAGGCCCAAAAACAGCAGGCCCAGACAGGAAATCAACGGCCCCATCAACCGCCGCCCCCGCAACATAACAATACCAAAGCGCTGCTGAAAACTGACGGGCTCACTCTCTTTGCGGTTTTGGGCCAGCGTCCAGCACAAGTAAAACAGAAAACCCTGAAAGGCAAATAGCATCCCGGCCACGAAAAAGGCCCAGTAATCCATTTTGGGCGAACGATACCATAGGCTGGCCAGTAAATCACTGGAATAACCACTTAACGGCGTGATTTCCCCCATGGCCCACAAAATGGCAGCCAGTATCAACAAGCCACCGGTGGTTCCCAGCATCACCACGCATTGCTCCCGGCTAAAAGCCTTTTGACCCGGCTGTTGATAAATAAACGTGGCCAGAATGGTAAACATGCCGCACATCAGGAAAATCCACCACAGGCCGTATTCTCCGGCCAGCACCGCCGGAAAGACCGCTTTGTAGCAACCCACCAGCATTAGGGTGACCAAAAAGGCATGCTTGGCCACTTCCACGCCTCCCAGGAATAAAATGGCCATAATGGTCAGCGTCATCAAAATCATCAGGGCAGGCGTCCGGTTATGATTGGCGATGTTGAATTGCCACTGGCCCGTTCTGGCCTCTTTCTCGGCTTGTAACAGAACCTGAGCGCCCGGTTTCAGGTTGATGTTGTAAAAAGGATTTTCCCCCAACACGTTTTCCACCTGAATAATATCACTCTGTAGGCCCAAGGTTTTTAGACTTCCCTCAAGCCGAATGGTGACCCGCTGAAGCGCCTCCCGAGACTCAGGCACCGGTCGCCTTAGGGGCCTTGGGGAGCGACCTTCAGGAGCTGGCTCCACCTTCAGCACCAGGCCGTAAACCTGGCCTTCCGTTGGGCCGGTAACTTTTGGCGGCGATGGGGCGGGCTTGGCGGTCTTCACCGGGGAAAGCCGAAGCACGGCTTTGGCCGGGACACTGTTATCAAGCGGTAAAAAAATCCAGCCCAGCACAATGCAAACCAGTACAAAGCCGCATTTCAGGCAGGTAGCCAGCCATTTTTCCAATTTCGCACCCGGCACGGGGTCTCACTCTCCTTTATTCCAGCAGTTGATGCCGTATCGTACTCCCGCCTGATCCCTTTGTCTAGGACGACTCCAGCTCTAACTGGGCTTGCTCGGCAAAACCGGCAGGCAATCGGTACCCCAAATGACGATAGGTGTTACCCGTAGCCGTCCGCCCCCGGGGGGTTCGGTTGATCAGCCCGGCCTGTAGCAGATAGGGCTCATAGACATCCTCCAGGGTGCGGGGATCTTCTCCCAGGGTGGAGGCCAAGGTATCCAGGCCCACCGGCCCGCCGGAGAAGTTCTCGATGATCAGCTTCAACAACTGCCGGTCGGTGGGATCCAGCCCAATCGGATCGATGTCGAATAAATCCAGGGCTTCACGGGCAATGGGCTCGTTGATGAGGGTTTCCCCGGCTTTTTTGACCGCCATAAAATCCCGTACCCGTCGCAGTAAGCGGTTGGCAATGCGTGGCGTCCCCCGAGAACGGCTGGCGATGGCCAAGGCCCCCTCCGGGCTGGCCTCAATATTTAAAATGCGGGCTGAACGTAAAATGATGTTGCTCAACTCCTGCTCGCTGTAAAAATTCAGGCGATAAATCAGGCCAAAGCGATCGCGCAGCGGGCCGGACAGAGAACCCGCTTTGGTGGTGGCCCCAATGAGGGTAAAGCGGGGCAGGGGGACTCGCAGGATTTTGGTGCCTTCCCCCTTACCGATGGTGCGATCCAGGGCAAAATCTTCCATGGCCGGGTACAAAATCTCTTCCGCCACTTTGTTCAGCCGATGGATCTCATCAATGAACAAGACGCTGCCCGGCTTCATGCTCATTAAAATGCCCAGAATGTCCCGAGGCCGCTCCAACGCCGGGGCGGAGGTAATGTGAATTTCCGCGCCCATCTCCTGGGCGATGACCATGGCCAGAGTGGTTTTCCCCAAACCCGGCGGGCCATACAGCAACAGGTGATCCAGCGCTTCCGCGCGGCTTTTGGCCGCATCCAGCCCAATTTGAATGCTGTCCTTCAGGGCGGATTGCCCAATGTAATCGGCCAGCGTTTTGGGCCGAATGGTGCTTTCCAGTCGGTTGTCGTAGGCCGTTTCCGTGTCCTTTAGCAAGCCGGGCCGCTCCCCCAAAGACGCTTTAGCCCCCAAGGCCTGACGAACGGCGGCCTGAAGCTGCTCGGTGGAAACCGGCCCGGTCTTTTTGACCGGTTTTGGAGCGGATGAGTCAGATGAAAACTGGATGGTCACAGCGGTACACTTTTCGGGGCTAATCGGGATTACTGGCAATTTGCGCCGATCATTCACTTTCGGCTGGTTCTTATTGTATCACCCGCTTGTACCACACGCTTGCCAAACCCGACCTCGGTCAGCGCCTTCAGGAACAGGGCAAAGGTCTGGCCTTACGAACGGCCTTTCCCACGGCTACTTTTTTCAAGCAAACTGTGGCTCATGGAAGCGGGTAGCCCCAGGCCGGACTGGGCCTTTTCCATCCACTGCACATGTTCTTCCCGCAGGGCAAAGGCATTTTTCAGCCGCGCCAACCAGGACAGCTTCGCAGGGGGAGTCGCTTTTTGTGCGGGTAATGGCTGATATTGCAATTTCAACACAGGAACCCGCTCCAGGTCGCCAGCCTTGCCAGACGCTGGCTGCCACAGGGTTAATTTGGATACGGAACTTCCCGAAAAATTGACAGAACGCATGCCACAAACCTCCCACTGATCTTGATATCAACAAATGACGATGAACGCATACTCCACCGAGGCCTAAATGAGGCCGAACAACGGTCAGAGAATGGCGAAACCCAATTGCCCCATTAAACTCGGTTGAGTGCTGCCACTATACAACAAAAGGCCTGTCCGGCAAAACGCGAAGGATTTAAGTGGTTTGTGGAGATAGCCTCGCCCTCTAACGATTACTGTTGCTCTTTTCAAAGCCTGAGCGACTCAACCGGGCATAAACGGCAGGCAAAACCTCGCTGACCCGTCGCACATCCGCCTCGGTGTTGGCCCGCCCCAGGGAAAAGCGAACCGTCCCCTTGGCCAAAGTGTCACTTTTCCCCAGCGCTTTGACAATCCGAGAGGGCTCAATCACCGCACTGTGGCAAGCCGACCCACTGGAGACGGCAATACCCTTCAAGTCCAGGTGCAGCACCATGGACTCTCCTTCCACCCCGGGAAAAGAAAAATGCGCATTGCCGGGCACCCGAGCGTCCAGATCCTCCGGCCCGTTGAGTACCGCTTCGGGAACCGCCAGACGGACGGCTTCTATCAAGGCTTGCTGTAGCGTTCTCAGTCGTGGCAAGTCGATAGACATGCGCTCCTGAGTGATTTCCAGAGCCTTGGCCAAGCCCACAATCCCCGCCAAATTTTCTGTACCTGAGCGCACATCACCCTCCTGCCCGCCCCCTCGAATCTGCGCGGTGGGCACTGGAGAGCCGTCCCGCACAAACAAAGCGCCCACCCCCTTGGGGCCATACACTTTATGACCGGACAAGCTGAGATAATCCACCGGCAAGACCGATAAATCCAACGGAATTTTGCCCACGGTTTGCACCGCATCCACGTGCAGCAAGACGTTTTCTGAGCCTGGTTGAGACTTGAGGGCTGTGCCAATGGCTTGAATGTCCTGAATGGCGCCAATCTCGTTGTTGCCATGAATGATGGACACCAAGACCGTGTCCGGCCGCAAAGCCCCCAGCACCGCATCCACAGAAACAAAGCCCTCCGAATCCACCGGCAGCCAGGTGACCTCCCAGCCCTGGGCTTCCAGCCACTGACAAGGCGCTTGCACGGCGGCATGCTCAATCCGGGTGGTAATAATATGCTTGCCATGGGCTGAAAGCGTTTCGGCCACACCCACCAGGGCCAGGTTGTTGGCTTCGGTAGCCCCGCTGGTAAAAATGATTTCAGAAGGCTGGCAATGCAGAACCTTGGCCACACTATCCCGAGCCGCCTGCAAGGCTTTTCTGGCCTCTCGACCCCAAAAGTGCAAACTGGAGGGGTTCCCGAACTGCGCCTGCCAAAAAGGCAGCATAGCCTCCAGCACCAAGGGGTCTACCGGGGTGGTGGCGGCGTGATCCAGATAAATGCGAGGGGATGTGGCGGTACTCATAAAAATGCGTGTGACCGGCTTTGTGGACGGTTTCAAAGATGGCTCCAAAGGGCCAAATTATGCTATCGTTTTGATTATAGGCAAATCCAGGGCCAACGGAAAGCCCGAGGCCATTGCCCCAGAGAGTTAGCAGATAGCCAATCGAACCCTATTCGGTGGAAACAGTGAGCGTGCGCGCATGGAATCGGTTTTAATCGCCATTGGGGGAAACGCCCTCTACGACAAGCAAAGCGGGGATAATCTCAACCCCCAAATGGTGCGGGCGGTTTGTCAAAAAATTGTGCAGGTGTATCAAAGCGGCTATTTGCCGGTCATTACCTTTGGCAACGGCCCCCAGGTGGGCAATTTGCTGGACATGGCCGAAACCTCCGCCCGGCTGTTTGAGAACCCGGTCACGCTGGACACCTGTGTTTCCTGGACACAGGGAGAAATAGGCTACTGGCTGACCCGGGAGCTGAACCGGCAATTGCTGTCCCAAGGGATGGAAACGCCCATTATGGCCGTGAATACGCTGGTGGAAGTAGATCCCGCCGATCCGGCTTTCCAAAAGCCCACCAAGCCAGTGGGGCGATTTATTAGCGCTGATGAAGCCCAGCGCCTGTACGACGAGCGGGGCTGGATCATCGGCCCGGACGCCAACCGGGGTTACCGCCGCATGGTGCCCTCGCCACGCCCCCTGCGCATCCTGGAGGCCAACCCCATCAAAGCCCTGATTGCCCAGCAAGCCATTGTTTTGTGCTGTGGTGGTGGCGGGATTCCGGTGTACCGAAAAGAAGGCGTTTTACAGGGCATTGAGGCGGTCATCGACAAGGACTTCACCTCTTGCTTGCTGGCCAAGACCTTGCAGATCGAGAACCTGATCATCTGCACCGAGGTGGAAAACGTTTACCTAAACTTCGGCCAACCCGATCAAAAAGCACTGCGGCGTCTTTCATTGACGGAAGCCGAGCAGTATCAGGCGGAAGGGCACTTTGGGGCGGGCAGCATGGGGCCCAAAGTGGCGGCCATGATTGACTATGTCAAACATGGGGGAAAGCGGGCCTTCATCACCAGCCTGGAAAAAACCGTGGAAGCGTTGGCCGGGCAAGCGGGCACTGAAATTCACGCCGGTCGTTAGAGCCATAATCCGTTGATTGCTGAAGGATTGATTGAATGGAACTGATTCATAGCCTGATTTTAGGCATTGTGGAAGGGGTCACCGAGTTTTTGCCCATCTCTTCCACCGGGCACATGATTTTGACCAGCTATTTATTAGGAATCAAGGGTGAGGTGGTCAACGCCTTTGAGGTGTTCATTCAATTGGGGGCCATTTTAGCGGTGGTGGTGCTGTACCGACACCGCTTTGCCTGTCTGTTCGATTTTAAAACGCCCGGCGGCTTCCGGGGGGTACAAGGCTGGCTCATGCTGGCGGTAACCTCGCTACCCATTTTGATACTGGGAAAACTATTGGAATCCACCATTAAAAGCCATCTGTTTAACCCACTGACTGTCTCTTGGGCCTTGGCCTTGGGTGGGGTGGTGCTGATCTTCATTGAGCGCTTGCGTTTCCAACACGCCATCACCTCCCTGGATGAACTGGACGTAAAAAGCGCCTTCAAAATTGGGCTGTTTCAATGTCTGGCCTTGTGCCCCGGAGTTTCCAGAGCGGCCAGCACCATTATCGGGGGCATGTTCACCGGGTTGCAACGCACCGTGGCCGCAGAGTACTCCTTTTTGGCAGCGGTGCCCATTATGTGCATTGTGTGCCTGAAGGATTTGCTGGAAATCTGGGACAAGTTGAGCCCCGGCGATATGAATGCCTTTGCCCTGGGCTTCGTGGTGGCTTTTGCCTCCGCCTTGCTGGCCGTCAAAACCTTTATCCTAATGCTCCAGAGAACTTCAATGGCCCCGTTTGGCGTTTACCGCATTATCGTGGCCATTCTGTTCTTCTGGCTATTGCAAAACCATCCGCTCTCTTAAACCCACTGCGTCCAACTGACTTCCATCCACTGCGTGCTTTAAAAGCGGGGCCTGGTTATCCCAAGGTATCCCAGGTCATCGTCGGTTGTCTGCCTGAGAACGCTCGACAAGGACGTTTAGCTTCTAGTCGGAGGCAGCGGTATCGATGATGGCGTTTTCTTCAGCCTGACGATCTTTCTCCGCCTGCTGAGCGTCTATTTTTTGAGAGAGTCCCGGGTTCATCAGCTTCATGTTTTCAATCATGTCGGTAATGCGCTCTCGGGAAGCCGGATTGGTGGTGAACTCCAGCGCCTGATGGCAATCCTTAATGGCCTCATCATATTGCTGCAATTGGGCTTCGGCGGCACAGGTAGCAATTTGAAAGTTGACCTGCGTTTCCAAATCCTTGTCCGGGATGTACTGAAAGCCCTTGTCCAGCGCAGCCAAGGCTTCTTCCTGCCGGTTCAGGACCGATAGACTGGTGGCCAGGTCAAAATAGGTCTGATGGTTCTTTTCATCCCGCTGCAAAGCTTGCTTAAAGTTCTGCACGGCCTCTTCCTGGAGTTGGCGACTCTGCCGGGGCTCTGAGGTATGTTGAGCCTGATAACTGAGAATTGCCCCCCGCAAATGGTAGGTTTCGGCCAGATTCGGCCCTAAGGTTTCCGCCTGGGTTAACTCCTTGGTAGCGTTGTCCAGATCGTTGGTGTACAAATACAGCCAGCCCAGGTTAATATGCAGATTGGGATCCCTGGGAGCCTGATCCAGAGCCTGATTCAACTCTACAAAGGCCTCCTCGAAGTTCCCTTGTTCAATGAGCTGCTTGGCCTTGCGGAGCTGGGCGCTTTCCCCGTTGCCCGGGTTATTCTGGCAGCCCGTCAGGCTTACCGCCACCACAGCCAAACTTAAACCCAACGGTGCTAACTGTTTAAATATGTTGCAAAATGCGCGATAGGGGGTAGTCATTTCAAAGGTGCTATTGTAATTTTCTTATCACCGTACATAATAGGCTCCATATTACTCGAAGTAAATCCAAAATCAAAAGGCGATAAAAGAAATATGCCCCTGACTTCCGAACAAAAAAAAGACATTTTCAAAGAGCATGCCGTTAGCGCCAATGACACTGGCAGCGCCCCCGTGCAAATTGCCATGTTGAGCAAGCGCATCAGCGAGCTGACTGAGCACCTGAAAGAAAATCGCAAGGATTTTGCTTGCCAGCGTGGTTTGCAGATTCTGGTCGGTCGCCGTCGCCGCTACCTGAACTATTTCAAAAAGACTTCAACCCCGGAAGCCTACAAAGAACTGATCACCAAATTGGGTATCCGGAAGTAAACCTCCCAGAAAAACGGGCCTTGTGCCCGTTTTTCATTTTTCCAGCCTGTGGGCCTGGCAGCGATCTTGGGAGTATCACGAGGGGAAATCCAATGCCAATCATAATTTTCGCCTTTGATGCTGACGAAGCCCCTCAAAAGGCTGTAAAATAGCTGCATCATCCACGGAATAAAACATCAGAAGTATAGAAAGAAGATAGAACTCTATGAACGAACAAATCCTGTTTCCAAACCTACAGACCAAAACGTTTAAAATTGGCGACAAAGAAGTGCATCTGGAAAGCGGACGCCTAGCCAAGGCCGCCACCGGCTCCGTGCTAGTCCGCTGCGATGACACCGTTCTGCTGGTCACCGCCACTGGTAGTGAGTCTCCTCGTCCCGGCATCGACTTCTTTCCGCTGCTGGTTGACTTTGAAGAAAAAATGTACTCCGTGGGCCGCTTACCCGGTGGTTACCTGAAGCGGGAAGGCAAGCCTTCCGACAAGGCCACCCTGACTTCCCGCCTGATTGACCGTCCCATCCGCCCCTTGTGGCCCGATGGCTACCGCAACGATGTGCAAGTGGTGGCAACGCTGCTCAGCATGGACAGCAACATCCAACCGGACGTGCTGGCGATTTTCGGTGCCTCCATGGCCCTGGAACTTTCCGGTCTGCCGTTCTCCGGCCCAGTCGGTGGCGTGCGTGTGGCTCGCCTGAACGGGCAGTTCATCGTCAACCCGACCTTCAAGCAAACAGAGGAAAGCGATCTGGACTTGGTGGTAGCCGGAACCGAAGACTCCATCATGATGGTGGAAGCTGGCGCTGAGTTCATTTCCGAAGACGATCTGCTGAAGGCCTTGGCCTTTGCCCACGATCACATTCGGGAGCAAGTCAAAGTCCAACGTGAATTCACCGCCCAATGCGGCGTGGAAAAGAAACCCTTTGAGTTCGCTCTGGAAGCCGATGTCAAAAAAGTATTGGCCTTCGTGGAAGAAACCGCGGAAAAAGACATTTTCGCCGCTTATCACGAGTTTGATCGCAGTCGTCGTAAGGAACTACTGGAAGCCGCCAAACAAAAAGTAAAAGGCGCTCTGGAAGCCAAAGCCGACACGGATCCCATCAAGGCGTTCCTGCTGGCCCAGCCGCTGGATTACCTGGGCGAATCCTTCAAGAAAGTGGAAAAACGCATTATGCGCACCATGATCATTGAAGAAGGCGTGCGGGCCGATGGTCGTCGCAACGAAGACATTCGCCCCATCAACTGCCAGACCGGCATTCTGCCCCGTGTCCACGGCAGCGGCCTGTTCACCCGCGGTAACACCCAGGCCCTCTCCGTAGCGACCCTGGGCTCCCCGGGCGAAGCACAGCGTCTGGACGGCGTGGATCCCCAAACCGAAAAACGCTGGATGCACCATTACAGCTTCCCGGGTTACTCCGTGGGCGAAGTCAAACCCATGCGGGGCGCTGGCCGTCGGGAAATTGGTCACGGCGCATTGGTTGAGCGTGGCATTTTGCCAGTTCTGCCTTCCAAAGAGGAATTTGGCTACACCATCCGGGTCAACTCCGACATTCTGGAATCCAACGGTTCCACCAGTATGGCCTCCACCTGCGGCGCCACACTGGCCCTCATGGATGCCGGTGTTCCCATCAAAGCCCCGGTGGGCGGGATTGCCATGGGTCTGATTAAAGAAGGTTCCAAATCCGTGGTGTTGTCCGACATCCAGGGTGTGGAAGACTTCCTGGGCGATATGGACTTCAAAGTCGTGGGTACCCGTGATGGCGTCACTGCCTTGCAAATGGACATCAAAATTCAGGGCATCTCGCTGGAGATTATGAAAACGGCCCTGGAGCAAGCCAAAGTGGGCCGTCTGACCATTCTGGATCGCATGACCGCCGTATTGGCAGGCCCTCGTTCGGAACTGTCTCCCTGGGCCCCTCGCATCATTACCCTGACCATCGACAAAGACCAGATTGGTTCTGTCATTGGGCCCGGCGGTAAAATGATTCGCTCCATCATTGATGAAACCGGTGCCACCATTGACATCGAAGACAGCGGTCTGGTCACCATCACCTCCGTGGACGGTGAAGGCGCCACTCGGGCCAAAGACATCATCGAGCGTTTGACCCGTAAGATTGAGCGTGGTCAGGTGATTATGGGCAAAGTCGTCCGCACCATCCCCATCGGCGCTTTCGTGGAACTGTTCCCGGGCAAGGATGGCATGGTTCACATTTCCCAACTGTCCCAACAACGGGTACAAGCGGTTGAAGATGTGGTCAAAGTGGGCGATGAAGTGCTGGTCAAGGTCGTGGACATTGACGAACGTGGTCGCATCAACCTCACCATGAAGGGTGTCAACGACGCAGAGCGCGCCCAGCATGGTCTGGAGCCCCTGAGTGCAGCCAGCCCCAACTAATAAAAAAGTAGAAACGCATCAACTGGAGACCCCTCTGGTTGATGCGTTAAAAACTTATGACCGGCATGACCGCAGGCGCTTCCATGTGCCAGCCCATGCCGGTCAACGTTTGTATGAAGACGCTTCAATCTGGAACCAGCCGTTTCGCTACGATTTGACCGAACTGGAGGGCCTGGATGTTTTGTCTGAGCCGGATGGGGTAATTTTAGAAGCTCAGCAGCGCATGGCCGAGCTATTCAGGGTGTCCCACAGCTTTATGCTGATTAACGGAGCCTCAGTAGGGTTAATGGCAGCCATGCTTTGTGTGGCCCAACCGGGGGCCAAGGTGCTGATTCCCCGGAATGCCCACCGGGCGGTTTTAAGTGGCCTGATTATCTCCGGTGCCCATCCGGTCTGGTTTTTGCCCAGTCATTTGCCAGAGTGGGACTTGTGGGGCCCGGTGACCGTCGAGCAAGTTCAAACCCAGCTCAATCAGCACCCGGATGCCACCGCCCTGTTCCTGACTTCTCCCACTTACGAAGGGCTGGGTAGTGATATCCAAGCCATTGCCCAGCTTTGCAAGGCACAAGGGATCGCTTTGGTGGTGGATGAAGCCCACGGCAGCCTGTGGGCCCTGAGCGATCAACTGCCGACCTCTGCTTGCCACAGCGGGGCCGATGTGGTCATTCACTCCCTGCACAAAAGCGGGGGTAGCCTGACCCAAAGTGCCTTAGCACATTTGCCTGAGGGCTCTTGTGTCGCTCCTGCTCTGTTTCAGCAAGCCCTGAATACCCTGCAAAGTACCAGCCCCTCCTATTTGCTGATGGCCAGTCTGGATGCCACCTGTGGCTTTCTGGGGAGCAACGCCGGGCGGGCTCGCATCGAATGGCTGTTGAGCCAGGTGTGGGCGGTTAGAGGTACTTTGCAAGCCTCTCTGAACCACATACGACTGTATCAGCCTCAGGGGGCAGCCGCCCAATTCTGGGATCCCTGCAAGTTATACCTCAGCCATCCCCTGCAATCCGGCGAAGACTGGGGTGCAACACTGGAAACGGAACAACAATTGGCCTACGAGTCGGCCAAGCCGGGTGGCGTTTTGTATCTGGCCAACCTGGGTTTGAGTGAAGCCGATTTTGAGATTTTCCAGACAGTCATAACGGCAGAGGATACAGCCCTGCCCAGTGCGGCTCTCCCATTCGCGGCTCTCCAACAGGAAACGGTCGCTTCAGAGCAGGCCTGTTTACCCGAAATGATTTTGCCCCCCCGAGAGGCTTTTTTCCGCAAAGGACAGAAAGTGCCCATGGCAGCGGCATTGAACCGAATCGCCAAGGAGACCGTGGTGCATTGCCCGCCCGGCATCCCCGTTTTAATGCCCGGTGAACGCATTCAGGCTGCCCACCTGCCCTTTTTGCCGGAAAGCGGGGTTTGGGTGGTCGCTGAGCCCTAGGCCAACCCAATAAAATGCCAGTTGGTCTATCTATCTTTAAGTAAGACTGCCTTCACCACACGTTTGTAACTGTGTGAGTACAGCGAGTCAAACATTAATTCTGGGCAACTTTGCCCAAAGCAACGCCACGGCTTGTCTGAGCTGCACGCAGCTTTACAAACGTGTGGTGAAGGCCGTCTTACTTATTTTTATGTTTTTATACCCAAGTTTTTTATATCCAGGGGCCTAAATCACCTGCCCGATGAAGGGGAAAAGAAGCTGGGCCATGATGGAGTTATGAATCCCGTGTGATTTCTCATCAGGAACGAGTGGATGACCGCTGCAAGCGGTTTTGCAGGAAAGGGGTGTCACGTGTCGAAAGAGAAACCGTCTCATATCATTCGCCAATTGGCCTGGATTCGGGAGAACAGCATCCCGGAAACGCTACAGCTGCATCGGGAGCGGCAACTCCGACAATCGCAGGACATTATGAACCAACTCATCAACGAAAACGCCCACCGCCCCGAATCGATCCATTTACTGCGGAAGATCCTGCGAGAGCGAGCTGAATTACAAGTGATCCAACACGACGATCCAACTAGCCTATCCGGCTGATTTTTAACGCAAATTCAAAAAAGGCGTTGCGAGCCAATCCCGTCATGGGAGATAATAGATGCAATCCCTGGATGTGGTTCGATGTCTTGACTCTACCCGCCATAATCGGGAGTCCTGATAACGCGATGGCATCACCGTATACCAACCTTGCGCAAGCAGGCCTGTTGGAAACCTCGATGGCCACGGAGGACACCCACCTGTTGAGAAAACAGGAGGCCAAGACATCGCCACGCAAAGTCCAGGGATTACCCTTTTCTTCAGTCAGAGTCTTTTGTCAGAATGAACCGAAAAAGACCTGAGGGGGCAGGAAGCGTCGAACGCCCTTCCGCCGATGAAAATCCACTATAATAAACGGTAGTGCAAGCAGCGTGTTGGGTGAGTGTGTGTGAGAAATCTGGCGGCTAAATTTGCCATTTTATCGGCCCCCTGGGAAGCGGAAGGGCGAGCTGATACGCAAGCCTATCTCGATTTGAGCCCCTCGGAAATGCTCAGTCGGTATCAGGCTTTACTAGGCCCGGAAAACTGGGGCGTGGTCCTGTTTGGCTTCTCGGATCAGGCCGTGCTGGACATTCTGGATGAGGAGTTTGAGATTGATATGGAGCGAAATATTTTACTGTTTCGCAAAACCTACCTGGATGGCCGCAGTATTCGCCTGGCCGGTGCCGGACGGGCTTCCAGCGAGAACTATCCCTTTACGGAAACCGAATTAAAGCTGGTCGATAATCTGGCCCGCTGGCTGTTGGAAGCCACCCGTTCCCTCTATCGGGGCGATCTCAGTGAAGCCCGCTTGCAGGACATTCAGGAAGAGTACGCCGAGAATTTCCGGGTGTACGCCTGCAAAGCGGTTTCTTCCTTTGATGCGGGAGAGGCCGAGTCCCTGCTGCGCTCCCTGTTTGCTTCCGCCAAAGCCATGACCGCCTTTTGCCACTCCTTAACCGTGGATGCCCTGTTCAAGGGCGATGCGGCCAGAATATTATTTAGCGAACAATCCGGGTATTATCAAGCCTGGTTGCGCAAGCAGGTCTTTCGGCACATGATGTCCAAAACCGTTGAAACCTACATCAGCGCCTGCCTGATGGACTGAGCCCTGCATTCCTGGATCGTGGGCTGACGGAAGCCACTGAAACTTTTTAGGGGGCCGCCGTGTATTATAGTTGTCCATACCAATCAGGAGATCAGCATGTGTAACCGGATGCCTTTGCAAAAGCTGGCCATTCTGTCGCTACCGCTGGCCTTGTTGTTGAATTTGCTACCGGGCTTGGCCTCGGCAGATCCACCCAATCAGGCCAGTCAGGGTGGGCGTATGCAGGGTCGGGCGGCTCATGCCCCCAGTTCTTTCGATGAGCGCCATCAGCAGATGATAAAAGACCTAGGTCTGAGCCCAGAACAAGGACAAAAAGTCAAAAGCACCATGGAGCAGGGGCGAGCCCAAAGCCAATCTCTGCGAGAACAGCTTAGAACCAAGCGCAAGGCCATGATGCAGTACCTGCAATCGCCCAACGCCACCGAAGCAGGTGCCCGCAACCTGAACAACGAGATCAACGACCTGCAACGACGACTCAGTGAAATCCGCCTTAAAACCTGGTTCAGCATGCGCTCCCAACTAAACCCGGAGCAACTGCAAAAACTCCAGGCCATCAAGGCCAAGCATTGGGCCCAACGTTCAAACGGTGGTGGGCATCACCATTCATCGGACGACTACTAACCCCCACCCAGCCCCCGACCAATGGTTGCTTCTCTTTGTTTTGTTGACGCCAAGCCTACAATGCGATGCCCCTGACCTTTTATCCAGACCCGGCAATTCAGCCCGAGGATTCAGCATTAATTGACCGCACCCTGTGCGGGGATCAAAAGGCGTTTTCCCAACTCATGCAGCGTTATCTTCAGACCGTTTACAACTATTTGTACCGCATGACCCAGAACCATGAACTCAGCGAAGAGATTGCCCAGGAGGCCTTTGTGAAAGCCTACCAAAATCTGAAAAATTTCGACCGTCAACGGCCTTTCAAGCCCTGGATTCTTCGCATCGCCTCCAATGCGGCCATCAGCCAGTTGCGGAAACAATCCAAACTGGTTTCCCTGAACGCCATGGAGGAAGAAGGCACCTGGACGGAAGCGCAGCATCAAACCGCCGACGATGTGGTGGTGCAGCTGGAACGCAAACTTTCCACGGAGGAAGTGCTGAAGGCCCTGCAAACGCTGGATGATAAATACCGACAAGCCCTGCTGCTTCGTTATCAGCAGGATCTCAGCTACGAAGCCGTGGCCGAAACATTGGGAATCCCTCTTAATACCGTACGCACCTGGATTAAGCGCGGTACCGAAAAACTGAAACACGCCGTAAAGGAGATGGCCTCATGACCACACCCGTGCAGCCACCCAAGCACCCTCAACTGACCTGTGAACAGGCTCAGGACGTTATTTTCAATCTACAGGAACGCCAACCCGTGTCGGACGCCATGAAAGGCGACCTGCTGGAGCATTTAGCCCAATGCCCCGCTTGTCAGGCCTACCAGAACGATCTGGCCTGTGTAAGCGCATCGATGAGCGCCCTGGAAGCTGTGGACGTTCCCGTGGGACTGGCTGAGCGCATCATGGCACAAATTGCCGAGATCGAAACAACCGCAGCGCCCGCCACGCTGGTTTCCTCGCAGCGCTTTTTATGGAAAAAATACACGCCCATGGCCGCAGCCGTACTCATTCTGGCCATTGCCACGCCCCTGCTAATGCCCAATAGTCCTGTGTCTCTGACGCGTCCCACGGCGTCCACCTTGCAAGCCGAGGCCCAGAGAACCGAAGACTTTGAAGCCACCGGCGCCACGGCAAGCACCGCCGCAGCAGAAATTGACGAAACCCAACTGGCCCAGGGAGGCAGTCCCTTGAAGATTGGCCTGAAACAAACTTACGCCAGTGAAACCGAAAGCGACATGTACTACGATCCGGTCAGTACGCTGGTGGGCTTTTAGGTTCCCGCTTCAATGCCGCTAGCCTTTAATGGCCCCGCTGGTGGCTCCTGAGACAAAGTATTTTTGCAGGGCAAAGAAAAAGACCAGCATGGGCACCATGGACAGCAGTGTACCCGCCGCGATCAGCTTCCAGTCCGCGCTAAAGGCGCTTTGCAACTGCACCAGCCCCACCGGCAGGGTAAAATGGCTGGGTTCCGACAGAATAATGCTGGGCCACAGGAATTCTCCCCAGGTGGCCATAAAGGCAAACACGGCCAGCGTGGCCAAGGTGGGCCGGATCAGGGGGAGTAGCACGTACCAAAGAATTTGCAGGCTGTCGCACCCATCCAGCACCGCCGATTCTTCCAACTCCTTGGGCAAAGTAACCAGCGCTTGCCGCACAAAGAAGATGCCAAAGCCGCTAACCGCAAAGGGAAGCACCAGCCCCAGCCAGCCATTCACCCACCCGGCGGCATCGGTCAGGTTCAGCTTCAGACAAATCAAATACAGGGGAATCATCAGCACCTGAAAGGGAATCATCATGGTAGCCAGAATACTGAAAAAGATGGCGTTTTGCCCTTTAAAACGCATGCGGGCCAGGGGATAGGCGGCCATCACACTGAGGCTGATGTTAAAGAAAATGGTGAGCAGGGTCACCACGATGCTGTTGATGAAAAACCAGGGCATGGGCACTTTCTGCCACACGCTGATAAAGTTTTGTAGCGTAGGCTGCGCCGGAATAAACTGCGGCGGGTAGGCAAACACATTCTCGGTGGGGCTTTTGAGGGCGGTCGACAGCAGCCACAAAAAGGGAAACACGGAGAGTAGCACCAGCAGGCTTAATAGCAGGTATTGCAGGCTTTGTTTGAGTGTTACGGATTTCATCCGGCAGCGTCCCCCACAGTCAACTTGCCGGTAGTCAACCCGCCGGGAGGCTTTTTGGCAGAGGCGGAGCCAGCGGGTTTGAGCGGCTTGGGCGTGCTGTCGTCTTTGGGGGAGAGCTTCATTTCCAACAAACTAAACGCCAGTAGAATCAGCATCAGGACAATGCCCGCCGCGCTGGCGATGCCCAAATCCAGATTTTCAAAGGCCCGCTCGTAAATGTAGTACACCAGCGTTTTGGTGGCTCCCACCGGACCGCCCCGGGTCATCACATAAATTTCCGTAAACACCTTCAGGCTGCCAATGGTGCTGATAATAGCCACCATGACCATCGTAGGCTGCAAGTGGGGCAGGGTCACGTGCCAGTGTTTCTGCCACAGGCTGGCCCCGTCAATCTCGGCGGCCTCGTACAATTCCGAAGACAAGCTTTGCAAGTGGGCCAGGTACATCATCATGTAGTAGGCCAGCCCCTTCCACACCACCACGATCATCACGCTATACAGGGCAATGTCCGGGCTGACCAACCAACCAACCTTCGGCCAGTTAAGCAGCGACAGGAGCCAGTTGATCAGGCCATCATCGGCGTACAACCAGCGCCAGGCAATACCCACCACCACCATGGAAATGACCACCGGAATATAAATCAGACTGCGAAAAATGGCCATGCCCTTGAGTTTGCCGTTGAGCAGCAAGGCCAAAAAGATGGGAAACACCACCATGGCCGGAACCACCCCCAGCAAAAACACAAAGGTATTGCGCAGGGCATTCCAGAAAGGGGCGGAGTGAGCCAGTCGAGCGTAATTCAGCAGGCCCACAAAGCTGGGATGGTAAATATCGCGGGAATAATCGGACAAACTGATGCCAAAAGCCATCAGCAAGGGCAGAAAAAAGAAACTGACCATGAAGATCGCCGGTAAAATCAGGTACAAATAGGGGGTTTGCTTACGAAACATAGCGCCCGATGAATATTCTCTCTATCCCTACTATTCTAGCGGATTAACGCAAAACAGCGCCAACTTTCCAGTTAGACATCCCCCAAACGCGGCGAGATCCAATTTAAAACAAGCCTGCCAACAGGCCCGGCAACAAAGCCCAATCGCCAGACGTTGCTCAACCAACCGGCTTAAGATTCGGTGGAAGGGGCGTACGGGAACCAGCGATTGACCCAGGTTTCCAGGTGGTTCAGGGTGCTGGCCAAATCCCGACCCCGCTCGGTCAACTCGTACTCCACCTTGGGCGGGATGGTGGGGAACTGGTGCCGGTTGATCAAACGGAACTTTTCCAGGTGCTTCAGCCGGGCGCTGAGCGTTCGTGGAGAAATCCCGGTAATTTGCTGCTCCAGCTCCACAAAGCGCTGCCGCTCCAGTTGATACAGCAAGTGAATAATCTGGAAGGAATACTTGTCGCCAATCAGCTCCATGGCCCGCTCAATGGGCGATTCCACACCATAGAGTCCGGCATGCATCAAACGGTTCAGGTTCTCAGTGACATCCTGTAACGAGTGGGCCTCAATCGCTTGTTCCGTAAGGTTTTCAGTCATTTGATCCACCGTCTTCGACACGCATTCATATCCTTATAAAAATTACTTTACTTGTTATAGTATAGCTACCGACCCTACCAAGATCAATCCTTTGTCCGGGCAAGTCGGACAAAGCGTAATATCGAAAAAACCTTGCCCGACAGTGAGACAATGCAGCCCCTTCAGCAGAACCCCGTGAAAAGGCAATTTTCAAATTGTTTTGTTTTTTATTATTAGGGTTATTAATGAATGGGCAGTGCAATCATGCAAAACACCGGGCTCACGTCAGAAAACGCGCTAGGGCTGATAAGCCTGCTTTGCGCTTTGACCTATCTGCTTTGCTCGGCCGGGTCACACCCCTTGCCGGGCTCTCATCCAACCGACACGCCACTGGTTAGCATCAGCGGGAGCCTGGGTTAGGCATTAATTCTGGTAGGCGGTTTGTCCAACACGGGGATAAAACCGGGGCGTGTTTTGGCCTACAAAAATGCCATTGGCCAGCGTCGGTGGCAAGCCAGCTGGTTGAATGCCCTTGGTTTCGCCGTTGGCAGCGCTGGATTCCTGCTTTGCCGCAGCCGCTTTGAGATCGCCGTAACCCAACCGATCCGCGGTGTTGGCAATGCCGGGATTTTTATCCTGACCGGTCAAGCGCTTGGTGATAGTAGTCTGTACATGCGGCACCAACCAGCCCAAACAGGCCATGGTGCCCAACAAAGCCGCCGAGCGGGCGGTGTAATTCAGGTTACGGTTCAGCTTGAAAAAGCGATCCAGTCCTGTTTTCACATCCTTCTGTCCCTGCTCGGAAAGATAATTCAGCAGGGCCTCACTGTATTTGCCAATGGCCTCCCGCATCTTTTGGGCGCGGGCCGGATCGGCAAAAGCACGAGAGTCCGGTTTAAACTGGCCCAGCGTCTCCTGAGCCTGCCGCAGGAAAGCGGTGTCGTTGACTAGACCACCTTGCAACAATTCTCGCAGCTTGTGGCTCAGGCTCGCTTCTCCTGCCTGGGTGGCCAACGAAAACAATCGTCCCGTATCTGGGGAGAGCAACAGTTTGACTTGCCCCTGGTAATGCTCTAGCAATGGCATTTCCGACTTCAGGCCAGCCCTCCGGGCTTGCGCAATAAGCGACTCCATTGCCTGTAAAGCCTTTTCCCGGCCCTCTTTGTGCAGATCCGGTTTGGGCAGATTCCCTTTGCCCAGGTCTTCTTGGCGGATCCCCCGGTTTTTGACCCCGTTCAGCCATTCAGCCGACTCATCGGCCTTGGAAAAGTCAAACCCCTTCAGGGGATTGCGCAACAGATTAATGGTGCGCTGGAACATGGCATGGGCCTGATCAAAGGCATCCACCGTGGCCATGCCCCGCAGTCTCATTTCAAAAGCCTTCTGCCCGGACGCCCCCAGGGAATTAAAGACCCCAGCAAATCCGGGTGCCTGCTTTTCCAACAAGGCCACAAAGTCCTGGGGCGCATTCAGATCGATCGTCATCCCCACGCTATGCCGGAATGCCTGCTTCAGGGCGATTCCCAGATTTTTGCGTTCTTCAGCCGCCCACCCCTGAAAGACGCCTTGCCCCTGATGAATCTCGGTCAACCATTCCTGAATGGTATCAGGCATTACGTTGTCCCCGATCTTGCGGATACGCTGCACAAAGGCCTGGGCTTTGTCGTTCCCCAGATAAGCCTGAGCCTCCAGAGACAGGAAATTAGCCACTTTAAGGGGGTCCGCAGTTCGAATTTGCGTCTTGAGCCAACTTTCCGGCAGCATCATACCGGACTGTCCATGGCCTTGCAGGGCTACTTTCACCGCAGAAAGACTGTCGGCCGACTTCAACTGATCGTGCAGGGCCTTGGCAATTTGGGGCTCCAGGCTGCTGCTGGTTTTAAAGGCGCTATCCGCAGCCGCACCCAGCCCCTTCATAATATGCGGGACGGATAAAATGTAAAAATACAGCGAGCCCAAGTCCCGCACAATCACTTCCACGGTTTCAAAACCGCTACGCTTGCTGGCCACATAGCCCCGGCCACCGGCAATGCCGGCATCCACCACCAGAATGCTGCCGTAAGGGGTTTGATCCACCAAGTGCCCCAACGCCTGGGTAACGGACGAGCCGCCGGAAAAACCGCCAAAGCGAACCGGCTGACCCTGGGCGATTGGCCCAGAAGCGATTGGGAAAAACCCCTTGGCGTAACCATTTGGGTTAAAGGTTACCCCAGGCTGAGATGGATTGATTAAACTCCCGGAATTGGCTAATTGGATCGATGGTTTGCTGAATACAGGGTTGAATGTGGGATGAAGTGCGCTGGCAGAATTGGTGACTCGACTCAATTGCTGACCAAAGGCGTGATTATTCAGGCCCGTTTGCCCTCCCTGAGAAAGGGCATTGGCGCCCAAGGGTCTCGGATCGCCGAATTGGACGTTATCGCCTTCCTGAGAACGCTTTCTGCGAGACAGTTGATAACTCATAATCCCCTTGGTTTTCAACTGGTTCAGGGTTGGAACCACATAAGCCACCCCGGCCAAGGCCAGACCGACGCTAAATAACCAACGGGCAGACTTCAAACGCAACAAGGAACTGATTTCCTTGTTGTCTTTGGCAAACAGTTCCTGGGCGGTTAAATCCACGGTTGGCAATTTGCCCCAGGGCCGATTCCAGGCGATATCAGGACTCAGATGCTTATACTGGGGCAAAAAGCGTATCTGGGCGGACTTGAAGCGATCTTTTAGAAAATCCACGCCCTTCAGCCAGATGGCAGCGGCGGCCAGCTCCTCAAACACACGTTCTTGTACTTCCATCCAGCCATCCCGGCGATAAGCGCTATGGGTGCGTCCTGCTACCACGGCGGCTTCCAGCGGTAGAACCGCATTAGCGCCTTCCTTAGCGGTAAACAGAAAGGTCTCTTGCAACCACTTGGGCGTCTCTCCCCGGGCCAGTAATGAACCAGCCGCCTCCGCGAAACCGGAAAAGCGAGGTTGACTTGGATTTTTCCCGGGCAAACGCAAAGTGGGAGCGCTGGCTACCACGGACTGCTTTTGAATGGTTTTCTTTTGAACAGGCAAAGCGCCTATCCCGGTTGGAGCAGACATGCCCTGAAGTACCTTTGGTTCACAAACCGGTTGATGGATAAGATATCGCTTAATCTGAAAGTATCACTGATTAGAAAGGCGTCTGAAGATAATTTGATGCCATGAAAACACAAACAAGATCGTTTCGGAGGGAAAAAGTAAGAAAAAAATGAGAATTCTTAACCCGCAAAGGGGAGAGCCACCAGCACATTGCCCTGAAGAACGGCCTGTTCCGATTCCGCCATGGCTTGAGCGCCTTCCCAGTATATAATGCCATCCCGGTAGTACAGGCTTGTCTCTTCCGGCAAGGGAATCTGAACTTTGCCCGCGTATAAATCGTGAATGGTTTCCAGATACTGAACCGGGTTGCCGATATCGCTCCAGTACCCATCCACTTTTTGGGCCCAAAAGGCGCCCAGCTCAGGTTGCGCCTGGCTCCGTTCCAAAATAACAGGGAAAATATCGGTGGCAAAATCCAGCGCGGCCTCAGTGGGTAACGGCGCACCCGCCTGACGGGCTTTTTGCTGGGCCGTGGCCAAAACGTCATTGTAGATTTCGACAATCAGGGGAAAGCAACGGGGGGAGAAAATATAAAAACCGGTATTGGCCAGCCGAGATTTGGCCTCCTCGCGCTTGGGCTTTTCCTGAAAGGCCGCAATCTTCCCAGATTGTCCATCCGCACCGGACTGATCGGTCACAATGATGCCGAATTTATCCACGTCCTGCTCATCCACCCACTGGCATCCAATGGTCAGCAGGGCGCCCTGGCTGACATGCGCTTCCATCAGGGCGCTAAAATCGGCATCGGTGACAGAATCCCCTTGCACCACCAGCAACGGCTGATTGAGATCCAGGAGGGGCTGGTACTGCGACTCTGTCAGCATTTTACGCAAACCCCCAGCCGTCCCGGAAGGTTCTGACTCATGAATGTAGGCCACTTGCCCTTCCTGGCAACGGCTTAGACTGGCCATCAGCGACTCTGGCTTGAAGAAGGTGTTGACAATAATGTTACGGAACCCGTGAGCCACCAGCCTGTTGGCAATGCATTCAATCACGCTTCGATGCCCGGAAAGCGGAACAGCAGGCTTGGAGTAATGCGTACTATCCCCGGAAATACGCTCGAACCGGGTGGCCAGACCGGCCCCCAAAATGGTGGCCTGCATGGAATAGGCCTGGGGAGTATACGCTTTCGACTCGGCAGGCTGCTTGGCAGGATTTCCGGTAATGGGCTGCCCGGCCAGCGACAGTTCAACCCCGCCCACGCAAACCGAAGATCCGGGCAAGGCAAAATAATGTCCACCTTTGGGCGAGGTCACCATGCCCATAAAGCCACCCTTCCCCCAGAAGAGTTCCACCCGGTGAGTGGCATCTTCGCGGCGGTGGAGTCGCCCTAAACACTGGCCCGTTTGGGTATCCCGGATCTCAAAATGGGGCTGCCGCTCGACAGGGCTCAGGCTCAGGCGGTTGGCCTCTATCGGGGTATTTAAAACACAGGATTCTAAAACATTCATATTGAAAAAAGCCTCACTGTTTGCCCCCATAGCTGTTGGGCCGCCACGCATCACGGCGCACAATCCGCACGCAATCAAGATGATGTAACATCTTACCGTGAACCCCGGCTGATTGGCACCCTCAACTTGTACCCCGCCGATAGTTATCAATGTAACAGTTTGTAACGATACACACCTCCCCGGGAAGCATCCAGGCAATTCTCTGGCTCGCAAATTTTTATATATAGTATATCCATCATCATACAATCCTCATCCCATCCCAACCCAACCCTCTCCGGCACAGAGCAGCCCTCTTTGATCAAGGCGCGGTTGCCAAGTTCCCATCCCAACTCACAGCCTGGAAGAGGTCGTAACCAACCAATATCCAATTCAGAGTGAAAGGGGCAAATGATGCAATTACAAAAGCGTTTTGAAGCAAAAGTCCGTGAACAGCAACTCAAGCAGTTGTCCAAGCAAATTCAAGGCCTTCGGAATGAAATGGAATTTGTGGAAATTCTGGCCCAATTCTGGCCGTTACCCAATATGTCGCAAAAAATGGAACGGCTGCAACAACGGCTGGCCTTGTTAGACCAGCAGTATCAAGCCCAGAAGGCCCTGAAAGCAGGCTAATGGCAGCAGACGGATAAAACATGACCTGACCGGACGGCTTGACTGCCGAGAATAGACACGTACCCAACATTGTTGTAGGATTAGCATACTCTCTCATCAGGCTTATAAACCGGGATGTAGCGCAGCTTGGTAGCGCATCTGCTTTGGGAGCAGAGGGTCGCAGGTTCGAATCCTGTCATCCCGACCATCCTCTCTTGGTTTGTGTTGATAACTGGTTTATATCCGATGTGAAAGTTCCTCCTTGCGGGAGTAACTCAATTGGTAGAGTACTTGCCTTCCAAGCAAGATGTTGCGGGTTCGAGCCCCGTCTCCCGCTCCAAATCTTTCACAACATTTTCACTCAGTCATTCGTTGAGAATTTTGTCCGCAGTCCGTATGGCCTATCCGCAAAATTTTTAGAAGTTGTAAATAAAAACTGACATCTGCTTGTGGGCAGATTTTTTTATGCACCTCTGCTGTTAGCTAGCAACGCTGCCCCGAGCGGGAATCTCCGGTTGGTTTTTAAGCTTCAGCTGAGAAGACTTTCGACGCTTATGGCAAGACGTGAAGAACCTAAAGGTTGAACTGACGTCAAAAAAAAGACTGTTTCACGAGAAACCGTGAAAGGAGTCTCTTGCGTGAATTGGCCATACGTCAGTCGTGTTAGCGGCCTGCTTCTGGCAGTCACCGCCAGCCATTTGCCCGCACTGGCCCAATTTGGGGTTGGCTTGGGGCTCTGGAAATCATAGCGGCGGTTATAGTGGTTGGTTTGGAACGTCTCTGTGGCCCTTTCGAGGTCGGCCCAACGTTCCCCCAGACTCTCTTCTCAAGCCGCTTTAGCCACCACTGGTACACTGCGTTCCGCTATCCTGGCCGTTCCCGGTCGTACATATCTGGGCTGATTTATCGTGGGTTTTATCAATATTCTCAGTAATAATACCGGTCACTTCACTATGTACAATTTCATCTCTGGAAAGTGCTTCAAAAGTATGGCGTGAAATATTATTTAAATTGCTAATTTTTCGGGCCAGGGTCTCCACCACTGCCCGAACCGCAGGATCATCAAGCGCCCCACTGGATACAGCCGCACGGTAGGCATTCAAAAACTCACCAGCTACACCATATAACTGAATATCAGTATTTGGTTGCAAGGGATCAACATCTTCTGGGTGATAGCAACCCATATGTACAATGTGAAAACCTTCGTCATCTACAGACACAAGAGTTGGATTATTCTCCAGTAGAGTTTTGTATTCAGCGGTCGTTGTTGTGTTTAAAATAATGTCTTCGGTTAGTTTTTGAAGCTTCGCCAGCGTATGGCCCTGATTTGCCAGATTAATCAGGCTATGAATTTGTGATTTATTCAGCTCCTTGTTGGCCACCAACTGCTTGATTAACGCTTCCAGACTGTTGGCCAATATCGTCGTGGTACCATTGGCACCCAGTGTTTTTATGGTGTCTTCCATCTTGTCAACGGTTTCAGGAAGGGTAATCACGGTGCCCTTCTGGGTGACAAATTTCTTACCGGCCAATGGCAGCCCCTCATCAACACTGGGAGACTTAGACGGCGGAGGCGATGGAACCAATGGAGACGGGGGGGCTGTGATGGCAACCGCCGGGCCATGCCTGCTTTTCATGTCGTCCCACAGTTTTTGCCAGATCTTACTCATTTCACCGGTAAAGATTTCAAGGCCGCCAACACAGATAAGAAGCACCAGAACGCCTGTCAGGGAGTATTCCAGTAGCCCTTGGCCCTGACACAACCTACCACTGGCCTCGTTTTGCGTATTAATTTCTGACATTCATTGTGACCATCACTGACGCAATACCCTATCAAATAGGTTGTTCGCGAAAGCGCATTATTGTGTGCCCTTCGTATTCTTTTCGGTCTGCCCATTCAAAACTTTAGCTTTTCACCCCAATTTTTAAAAAAACTTAATAGACACCGCAAGGCCCTGAAGCTCCTATCAACAAGGCTTTTGCAGCTCAAACCGCTTTAGCCACCACTGGTACACTGCGTTCCGCTGTCCTGGCCGTTGCCGGTCGTACATATCTGGGCTGATTTATCGTGGGTTTCGGCGATATTCTCAGCAATGTTCCCATTCACTTCACTTGGTGAGATTTCGCCATTGGCCAGCGCCATAAAATAATAACTTGACATACTACTCAATTCACTAATCTTGCGGGTCAGGGTCTCCACAAAGGCCCGAACCGCAGGGTCATTCAACGCGCCACTGGCGACTGCCTTATGGTAGGCTTTCAAAAAGACACCCGTCTCATCCCAAGAGACAGTATCTGACTGTAATGGATCCAGCGTTTTTTCATCGGCGGCATAACCACCCAAAGGATGGCTGTAAACGCTACCATTTATGTCGTTGACAGAAATGCTTGAATCATTCTGGATAATAGCCCGATATTCTTCAATCGTTCGGGCCTTGGCAATGGCCGCCTCCGTCAGTTTTTGCATTTTGGCAATCGTATGGCCCTGATTGGCCAGATTAATCAGGTCTTGGGCCTGTGTTACATCAATTTCATTGTTGGCCACCAACTGCTTGATTAACGCTTCCAGACTGTTGGCCAATATCGTCGTGGTACCATTGGCACCCAGTGTTTTTATGGTATCTTCCATCTTGTCAACCGTGTCGGGGAGGGTAATCACAGTGCCCTTCTGGGTGACAAATTTCTTGCCAGGCAAGGGCAGCCCCTCATCAACACTGGGGGGCTTAGGCAGCGGAGCCGATGGAGGCGATGGAACCAATGGAGACGGGGGGGCTGTGATGGCAACCGCTGGGCCCTGCCTGCTTTTCATGTCGTCCCATAATTTTTGCCAGGTCTTACTCATTTCACCGGTGAAGATTTCCAGGCCACCAACACAGACCAAGAGAACCAAAACGCTTGTCAGGGAGTATTCCAGTAGCCCTTGGCCCTGACACAGCCTACCACTGGCCTCGTTTTGCGTATTAATTTCTGACATTCATTGTGACCATCACTGACGCAATACCCTATCAAATAGGCTGTTCGCGAAAGCGCATTATTGTGTGCCCTTCGTATTCTTTTCGGTCTGTCCATTCAAAACTTTAGCTTTTCACCCCAATTTTAAAAAAACTTAATGGACACCGCAAAGCCCTGAAGCTCCGATCAACAAGGCTTTTACAGCTCAAGCCCCTTTAGCCACCAGTGGCACACTGCGTTCCGCTATCCTGCCCCTTCCCGGTCGTACATATCTGGGCTGATTTATCGTGGGTTTTGGCGACATTTTCAGCAATGTTCCCACTCACTTCACTTTGTGAGATTTCGTCACCAGAGAACGATATAAAAGTAGAAACTGAACTGATACTTAAAATACTAATCTTGCGGGCCAAGGTATCCACCACCGTTCGAATAGCAGAATCATTCAACGCCCCACTGGCCACAGCCGCATGGTAGGCATTCAAGAAATCTCCGGTCGCACCCCAAGATGTCAGGTCAGGCTGTAACGGATCCGAAGAGTCATTGTAGGAATAGCCACCTAAAGAATGGTAAACAGTGCCATTTATATTAAGAGAAAGGCTTGGATCACTTTCGAGAATAGTCATAAACTCTTCACTCGTTCGGGTATTAAGAATAGCCTCTTCCGTCAGTTTTTGGGCTTTCGCAATAGCATGCCCCTTGTTGGCAAGGGTCATCAGGTTTTGAGCCTGGGCTCTATCTAGCTCACTATTGGCCACCAACTGCTTGATTAAGGCTTCCAGACTGTTGGCCAATATCGTAGTAGTACCATTAGCTCCCAGTGTCCTTATGGTTTCTTCCATAGTGTCAACAGTGTCGGGGAGGGTAATCACAGTGCCCTTCTGGGTGACAAATTTCTTGCCGGCCAATGGCAGCCCCTCATCAACACTGGGGGGCTTAGGCAGCGGAGCCGACGGAACCAATGGAGACGGCGGGGCTGTGATGGCAACCGCCGGACCCTGCCTGCTTTTCATGTCGTCCCACAATTTTTGCCAGGTCTTACTCATTTCACCCGTGAAGATTTCCAGGCCCCCAACACAGACCAGAAGAACCAAAACGCCTGTCAGGGAGTATTCCAGTAGCCCTTGGCCCTGATACGGCCTACCACTGACTCCGTTTTGCGTATTATTTTCTGACATTCATTGTGACCATCACTGACTCAATACTCTGGCACATAGGCTGTTCGCAAAGGCGCATCATTGTGTGCCCTTCGTATTCTTTTCGGTCTATCAATTCAAAACTTTAGCTTTTCACCCCAATTTTAAAAAAACTTAATGGACACCGCAAAGCCCTGAAGCTCCTATCAACAAGGCTTTTACGGATCAAGCCCCTTTAGCCACGGCTGTTACACTGCGTTCCGCTATCCTGACCCTTCCCGGTCGTACATATCTTGGCTGAGCTGTCATGGGTTTTATCAATATTCTCAACAATTAACCCACTCACATCACTGTGAGAAATTTCGTCATCGGCGAGTGATATCAAAGTAAGCGCGGTAACAGTATTTAAATTGCTAATCTTTCGAGTCAGGGTCTCCACCACTGCCCGAACCGCAGGGTCATCCAGCGCGCCACTGGCGACTGCCGCATGGTAGGTCTTCAAAAACTCACCAACGACCCCATCAGCATCAAGGTTCGCATATGGGTTTAACGGATCCATATCAACAGGGTAATAATACCCCATATGTAAACTGTACAAACCCTCCTCACTTATATACATAATCTTTGGATTACTCTCCATAAGAGCGCGGTATTCAGCAGTCGTTGCTGTGTTGGCAACAATATCTTCAGCCAGTTTTTGGAGTTTGGCCAACTTATGACCCTGATTTGCAAGAGTAATCAGCTTTTGTGCCTGTGTTTTATTGAGTTCATTGTTGGCTGCTAACTGATCGATTAATGCTTCCAGACTGTTGGCCAATACCATAGTAGTGCCGTTGGCACCTAGTGTCTTTACGGTTTCTTCCATGGTGTCAACAGTGTCGGGCAGGGTAATCACAGTGCCCTTCTGGGTGACAAATCTGTTGGTAACCCGTTGTTGTCCCTCCTCAGCACGGGAAGATCTGGATGGCGGAGTGAAGGGAGCCGATGGAGACGATGGGCCTGTGATGGCAACCGCCGAGCCCTGCCTGCTTTTCATGTCGTCCCACAGTTTTTGCCAGGTCTTGCTCATTTGACCGTTAAAGATTTCCAGGCCGCCAATACAGACAACCAGAAGCAGAACGCCTATCAAGGAGTATTCCAGGATCCCTTGGCCCTGATGCGTCCGACAACTATATTTGTTTTGCATTTTAATACCTGACATTCATTCTCACCATCGCTGACTCAATACTCTAAAAATAGGTTCTTCGACAAAAGCGCATCATTGTATGCCCTTCGTATTCTTTTCAGTCTGTCTATGAAGAACTTTAGTTTTTCGTCCCAACTTTAAAAAAACTTAATGGATACCGCAAAGCCCTCAAGGTTTTTACGGCTCAAGACGAACCACCGCCGCTACACTGCGTCCCACTGTCCTGACCGTTTCCGGTAGCACATATCTGGGCTGATTTATCGTGGGTTTTGGCGATATTCTCAGCAATAAACCCACTCACATCACCGTGGGAGATTTCGTTATGGGCGAGCGACTCAAAAGTATGACTAGCAACAGTGCTTAAGTTACTAATCTTTCGAGTCAGGGTCTCGACCACGACCCGAACCGCAGGGTCATTCAGCGCGCCACTGGCCACAGCCTGATGGTAAGCCCTCAAAAAGTCACCGGTCACACCAAAAAGCTGAAGCTCAACGCCTGGCTCCAAGGGATCCGCGTCATGCGGGAAGTAACAACCAATATTATGGTAGTGATAACCATATTCGTCTAAATCCACCAGGGCTGGAATATTCTCGATCACAGCCCGGTATTCTTCAATCGTGCTGGTGTTGGCAATGGCGTCTTCCGTCAGTTTGTGCATTTTTGCCAGCGCATGACCACTGTTCGCCAGATAAATCAGACTCTGGGACTGTTTTCTACTGATTTCCTTCTTGGCGACTAGCTTTTCAATTAACGCTTCCAGACTGTTGGCCAATATCTTAGTCGTGCCATTGGCCCCCAGTGTCTCAATGGACTTTTCCATATTATTAACCGTGCCGGGCAGAGTAATAGTGGTACCCTTAAAGGTAACAAATTTCAGTCCCTCATTGCTGGAAGACTGGCTTGAACCGCTGGGCGGGTTTGTGATGGCGACTGCTGGGCGCTGCCTGCTTTCCATGTCGTCCCAAAGCTTTTGCAAGGCCTTACCCATTCCGCCATTCAGGATTTCCAGCGTGCCGACACAGATAAAAAGAACCAGAACGCCTATCAAGCTGTATTCCAGTATCCCTTGACCCTGATGCGCACGGCAACTATATCCGTTTTGCATTTTAATATTTAACATTTGCATTTACCGTTTTCTATTCGTTGCTTTGTAGAATGCACGTTCTTTATCCGCATTCTTACGCCTGTTCATTAAAACCTCGACCCGGAAACTGGAAACTTTAGTTTTTTTAAACAAAAGTTAAAATTCGGGCTTCAAGCCCATATACACACTCACTCAAGGAAGCCCAATCAGGATACCGCTTGCCCCTGAATCTTTCCGGCTAAACCGTCCGTACCATCCAACAGAAGTCAGCAGTTAATGGATGTGCCATGACTGAATGAGGTGGCGGGTCACCGTAACGGCCTCTATAAGAGGCAGGCCAGCGCTGACGCAGGCATGTCGCGGATTTACCCCGGAACCCACCACCCTCTCTCTTCCCTGAATACTGGAATTTTCGGATAGCTAAAGCCGGAATAGATTAAATTACAGCCTCCTGCAGCCGGTGAGCGTTCCGGGTCTTGCCATGCCCGTTTAATCCGCCCATCCGGGGAATAGGACACGGTTGAAAAAACTCAACTTCAAAATCCAGCAGCGCTAGAGCTGGCCAGTCACTGCCTGAAAATTAACCTTGGCCTGATGGTATTCAGCCTCCAGATCCAACAGCTTCACAGCGGCTTCGGCGGTTAAACGCTCTCGCTGGTTGACCAGAAACAAAGTGCTGTCACCGTATTCAAATCGGTCTCGTTCGCCCTGCTCCAGCTCACGGGCCAAATCATACTCCCGTCGGGCCGCCTGATACTGTTGAAAGGAGGCGTTAATGGCAGAAACGGCGTCATCCACCTCCAGCAAAACCTGTTGCAGTAAAAGCCGCTGCTCTAAATCCAGCTTTTGGATCTTGAACTGGGCTGCCGCAATCAAACCTCTGGCGGTGCGCTGCCGAAGCGGCACAGTCAAGATAACACCCGCCTTAATACTGGGGCCAATGGAGGAGCCACCGGTGTCATAGCCGGGAGTGGCGAATAAATCAACAATCGGAAGGCGCTGGTTCTTGGCGAACTTCAAATCCACTTCCGTTATCTCCTTCTGAAGGTTTAAGCCCTTCAGCTCGGGACGCTTCTCAAGCGCCGCTTTGCGGCCTTCCATCCAGTCATCGTCACTAAAAGGCAGTGGTTCGGGCAACTGCACGGGAATTTCAGCCGCTTTGGGCAGTGGGCTGGGATTCCCCGCGGGTTCCCACAAATACCGGGACAACTTGAACACATTTTTTTCAAACTCTCGGGTGGATTTATACAGAGAGCCCTGACGTCGCTGCACTTCCTGGCAAGCCTCCACGGCGTCAATCCTGGGCAAATCACCCTGACGAACCCGCTCCTCAATGGCCTTGCATCGGACTTCAGCCAGGTTCAGGATATTCTTGGCCACAGTAACCTTGCGATCGGCTATGGCCCAGTTCCAGTATGCATAAGCGGCTTGCAGCAGGATAGAAAGCCTTGTTTCTGTGTAGGCAGCATCCGCCAGCGGGATTCCGATCTCGGCCTGCATCTCGGCAGCCACCTTTTCGTTAATACGAAAACCCCGCAACAGCGGCAGCTTGGCCCCAATGTAATATTCGCCGGAGTCCCCGGTGGGATAAAGGGGGGGCTTCACATCGCCCGTGTTATAGCGTCCACCGGTGGTGAGCCTTAAACCCGAACGGGTCAGCCAGTTGAAAGACAAATCATTGTCAAACGTTTTGCTAATCTTGCCCCGCTTGCTGAAGTCGTTGTAGCGCAAATAATCGGTCTCCAGCGAAATCCCCGGATCGAACGCCCCTTGTTTTTCCAATAACTTGGCCCCGGCAATCCGACGCTCCAAATCGGCGCTGAAAAGTTTAGGATGGTTTTGCCGCACCTGGTCTAACACCTTCTCCAGCGTTAATTCCCGATCCTTGGCTTGCTGATTCTCCATCTTCAGCTCTTTGAGTTCAACTTCCAGTAACGGCTCAGCCAGAACCACCGCCGGGAATAACAGACACAACCAGGAAACCGTTAAGCTGAGTGGAAAAAATTTCATTTTTTCACTTTCCGTTTGACCGGCTTTTCTTTCTCGGATTCGCCAGCGTAATCCCCATCCTTGTCGGAATCCGCTGGTTTTTCTTTCAACGTGGGAGGGAAAGCGTTAAATTGACGCCACAGTTCATAGCCTAAAGGAACACGATCCAGCAAAATCCAGCCGGTGGCTTCCGTACCGGGGCGCAAATAATTGCCCGAGGGCCAAGGCTCATCCTTGCCTGCGGCAATGGACTTGAGATCCGGTTTCACCAGAATGCGATAACGCCCCCTGCCATCATCAACGGCATCCACCACGGCCACTCTGCCACCAAAGGTTCCACTGGCGATCATTGGCCAGCCCGAAAACTGAATCGCCGGCCAGCCTGCAAATTGCAAGCGTACCAACCGCCCTTCGGAAACCAGTGGCACATCCCAGTCGGAAACGTAGAGTTCAACGGCCTGATCTTTCGTATCTGGAACCACGACGGCCAAAACCTCGCCCTCTGAAACGGTTTCTCCGGAACCCACCTGCAATAAGCGAACCACCTTACCGGTCACGGGAGCCTTGATCTGACGCTGTCCGGTACGCTGCCGAAGATTCTGGATATCAACATTCAGCTTGGCAATATCGCTGACCGTAGAGGCGATAGTTTCCTGAGCGGAAGCCATAGACACCGCCACATTGGCCAAAGCCGCCGCTGTGTCTCCCGAAACTTTGCCTTGATCAAACTGAGCCACCTTGACATCTCGCTGAGAAACGCGAAGCTGGGCCTCGGCCTGCTCCACACCAGTTTGGGCCCGCACCTTGTCCAGATCGGCCAACTCAAAATCCCGCTTGGAACGCAAGCCTTTCTGATAAAGCTCCTTGATTCGGCTGTAATTAAACAGGGCCGTGTCCAGATTTTGTCGGGCAGCGGTCAGTCCTTGCTGGGCCGCCAGAATGCGATCCTGATTTTGACCTATTTTCTCGCCCGCACCAGGAATAGCGGACTGGCGTGATTGACCCAGGGCGCTCATTTGGCGTTGCAAAGCCACAATGCGAGTTTCAGCGGCGGACTTGCGAGCCTCCAACGCGGCCCGCTGCGCCTCCAGTGTCTGGATTTGATTGACGTCCAGAAACTTGGGATCAATGTCGACCAAATCGGCAATCAGCTGTCCCGCCTGAACGGTTTGGCCCTCCATCACATACCATTTTTTTAACCGCCCGGAAATTTGGGCCTCAACGCCCTGAGGGCGCTGCATGGGAGAAAAAACGGTGACTTTCCCTTTACCAATCACGGTTTGCTGCCAGGGCACGAAAATCAGGGCAACCACCCCCAAAAACAACATGAAGGAAGTCCACAACACCAACCAGCTGAAAAAGCGAGGCGAAACCAGTTGTTGTTGGGATTGAGAATTCATAAACCCGGTGCGCATGCTCATTGCCCTCCCAGACTGGAAACCAACTTGGGGAACAGTTCCGAGAAGCGACTGTTGGGCTGCAAGGATAAAGCATTCAGGGAAGCGGATTCGGCAATCACCCCATCGGCCAGAACCATAATATGATCGGCCCGAATGACCACATCGGCGTCATGGGAAATCCCGATGACAGTCCACGGATTGACCGGATCCAGCAGCGTATCCAGAATCTTCAATTTGGTGCATTCATCAATACCAATAAACGCTTCATCCAGAATCAGCAAATTGGGACGATCCACAATCGCCCGGGCAATCATCAACCGTTGGGTTTGCCCTCTGGACAGGTTTCTTCCGGCACTGATCAGACTGGTTTGCAGCCCATTGGGCAAAGCCATGATTTCATCCGTCAACTGGGTGATTTCCAGGGCCCAGTGAATGTCCTCTACCCGAACGTGAGGGCGGCCAACCGCGATGTTCTCTTCCACGGTGCCATCAAAAATCTCGTTGCTGTCCCCGACCAAAGCCACCACCTGACGCAAACTGTGCAGATCCAGAGCGCGAACATCAAATCCGTTGATGCGTACCACACCCGACTTTGGCTCCAGTAAACCGCACAAAATTTCTGCCAGGGTCGATTTACCGACGCCGCTGGCCCCCACCAAACAAACCACTTCTCCGGGTTGCAAGGACAAACTCAGGCCCTTCAGAATCTTAGTTTCGGGCTGGCTGTAATCAAAGTAGAGATCCTGACAAATCACATGAGCCCCGCCTTCCTGACGCGGCATCAAAATGCCCCCTTCGCGCTCCATCGGCAAATCGGTCAGATGTCCAATTTTCTCCACCGAGGTTAGCAGGTCGTACCAGTCCTGAAACATCATCACCAGTTTATCGGTGGCCGAAATCAAGATCAGAACAACCAACTCTGACGCCACCAACTGGCCCAGGGTTAATTGACGATTAATGACCAACCAGCCCCCAATCCCTAAAATACCGGCGCTGGCCACGGCCTGAAAAAAATAATTGGCCGCCACCTGACGAAACAGCACCCGAAAATGGGAATGGCGCGCCTTGATGTAGTCCACGACCTGCTCATCGGCCTTTTTAAACAAATAACCGGGAACGCCGTCCACTTTGAAGCTGACCTGACAACGGGCCAGCTCCTGGAGCCATCCGGCAACCCGGTACTTCTGGACAGATTCATCAATACTGGTGTTAACGCCGTTGCGACCCAGCACAAAGGCCATAAAGAGCAGAAAAAAGATGATAAACAAGTCAAAACCCAGCAGGATGGGACTGTAAACAGCCATCAATATCAAGCCCACCAAAATCTGAAGAATGGTGGCGGGGCCATCCATGAGTAACTTGGACATGGCTTTCTGGGCCTGAATGGTATCAAAGAAGCGGTTCATTAATTCTGGCGGATAGTCGGTCATCAGGGCTTTGTGTTGCACAAAGGGCACCTGCCCCGCCAGTCGCAGGGCCACCCGGGCGAACAAACGCTGTTGTAAAACTTCTACCAGAAAAAACTGGGAAATCCGAAGCAGCCCAATAAACAGCATGCCCACAAACAGCAGCGTGGTCAGTACCACCAGGGGCTGCATAAACACCCCCGCCGCAATGGTATTTACCAGGGCCTGAGCGGTTAATGGCACGGCCAGCGTAAGCAAGCCCGCCAACATGGTGTAAAGCACCAGAATGAGGAGGTCTTTTTTGTCTTCCTTGATAAGAGCACGGAGTCGCTGAAAAGGACTAAGATGCTCGCCCGCGGAAGAATGGTGACCATTACCAGCGTGATGATGTGAAGCCATAGTCATTTAGCGAATTGACAAGTAATGCCTATGATAGGTCAATTCAAGTTGACTGAGCAACCTTTAATTATAACTACAGCCGTAACAAAAACCAGGTTGGCTCCGCATCAAGTCTACTATTCCAGCGGCGTCCTGCTTTAACTCAAGCCCTTTCCTCTGTAGACAGTAGACCCGTCAAAACAAAGCACCGGTTCAAGCAAAGCGTCACAAGAACTGGCTGTGCCGGTTTAGTATAACCAGTCAAGTTAATGGATGGGTTTGGAGAGAGCCCAAGCAGGGTGGATAGTGATAGTGGTTAAACCGGCCATCAATATGAATGCCAGGAATGCTCACCCCCGTTTTGGGGCTGATGACAGCGGGCTTAAGGCCGTGGGTCAGTCCAGACACTACCAGCCCTGGGCGACCGTAGTCAAGCCAAACGGGGATATCGTGGAAATAATAAGTATTTCGGCGTATGACAAAAACCAAAACGCCCAAGTTTTAAACACCACCGTCATTCCCGTCGGAGAGAAAACAAAAAACAGGGTGATTGGCGCATTATTGGCGACCACGCTGTGTCTGGGAGTGGGCGGCTTCCTGCTACCCACCTTGTTTTTCGCAGCCGCTGTCTGCGGCGTCACCGCTGTGGCCTTAATGCTCTCCAAGGGACTGAACAGTTCGCGGGACAGAAAAGCCGAGATTCAGGAGACAAGCCCTACTTAGCGTCTTTCAGGCCACACACTTTGCCATAACAATGCCGGTTGCGGGCAATAAACTGGTACAGTTTGCCAATTAACCATCGCACCCCAGGCATAAAAGACGCCCAATACAATGGCTTCCCCCACCAAATAAACTGCGAAATATATATCAATGCGTCGCCGCCGCCGTAAAACCGACCTGACGAGGTTAAAACCCGCATTTCCTTTAGCTCTTGGGCACTCAGCACATGATCGGCGCTAAAGCCCATTCTCTCCTTGACCCAACCGGTCTGCAAGGGGAGCGTTTCAAAGCCGCATCGGCTCAGCAGGGGCTGGAACCGTTGATTGAAGTCCAGACACAAGCGGCAATTCGCATCGTAAAGAACCCATCCTTTAGACATCGTCCATCTCGCCTTAATCGCTAATTTTTAATAGGTAAGTGTCCCTTCACAACAGGCTTGCAAAACTGCGTACTGCTCAGACAAGCCAAGGAATTGCTTCTGGCAAGATTTGCCAAGCCTTCTTTTTAACTCGCTGTACTCAAACAGTTACAAACGTATTGTGAAGGGGCACTTACCTATAATTATTTCACAATCCATCAACCATGATGCCCGGTTTTATAGGGCATCCAGTTTTACAGCATCGACTCCGCTAGCCTTTAAGACCTTTCGGGAGATTGCCAGTCACTGGGCGTAAAGCGTGGTAATCAACTAAAAGATCAGCCTGCCTCAGACCAGTCTCTCACCAGCACTCAGCCTCGCTAAAACGGCCTCCCAAATTACTTTTTCAACCATAAAGCCCCTGATACTTTTAAAAAACGAAATTACCGTCTTTAAAACTATCAGAGGCTTCGAATGAAGTGGTGCCGGTGGTCAGAGTCGAACTGACATGCCTCGCGGCGGTCGATTTTGAGTCGACTGCGTCTACCATTTCGCCACACCGGCTGGGAAACTTAGGAAAATATAACACCCTTGCCCCAGAGATTCAACCGCCAAAACGAAATCGATCCGAAGTTTACAGTCTGTTAAACCTGGCCAATCACCACGGTCACCTCAGAATCAACTTCCTGCAAGGTGATTCTATCAAAGCCTGCCGCCTGGAGCCACTGTCTGTAGTCATCGCCAGTAAACACATCGCCTTCCGGGGTTGTAATCAGCATATTCACCCCAAAGACCAAGGGCCAACCCGGCTTGGAACGGGAGTCATCCGGTACGAAGTCAACAATCACCAGACGCCCACCGGATTTTAGTACGCTTTTCAGCTTCTGAAAAGCTTTTTGACTGGCCATGGGCCCCAGCATATGACAAATATGGGCCATCACCACAACGTCAAAACGTGCCCCATCCAAATCCATGGCTTCCAAATCCCCTGGCCAGTAACGGAAGCGGTCACTCAAGCCATGTTGTTCCACGTAACTCTCCGCCACATGGGTCACTGAAGGAAAATCAAGGACGGTGGCCTGGCTGCCAGCGTCTTTTTCCAAGAGAGCAATCGACCAAACCGCGGAACCACCCGCCACGTCCAGAATCTCAAGGTTACGATAGGCAGAACCAATCTCCAGAATCTCAGCCAGTTTTTGAGCAGTGGGATAGTTGGAGACATACAGGCCTTTCACCAGTTCCGAAAAATAAATCTCCAGCTGGGCAAGGCTTTGGGCTCCCCCCACCGGTTGCCCCGAGCTGACCGCATCGGTCAACATCGACCAATTTTCATACAACCACTTGCAATGATGTACCATCCCCCCAATATAGGTGGGCTCAGGCTTTACCAAAAAGTGGGCCACATCATCGGGCAAGGTGTACACCCCACGGCCAGAGACGTTTAAAAATCCAATGCCCACCAAACCATTCAGCAGCAGGCGCAAGCCACGCTCACTCAATGACAGACGAGCTTGCAAGGCCTCCAGCTGGTTGTCGCCCTCGGCAATGTAACTGAACAAGTCCAGATCAATGGCCGTAAACAAAATCTGGCTGCGCATAAAGGCGTATAAAGTGTCCTGAATGCGGTCGCTGGTTAGCTGGACTGAAGATTTCATACAGTACATTCCCCGAGTAATTGGCCTTCCGGGCAAAAAATTCCCGAATGGAACGATCTGACAGCGAACTTTTCCGCTCAGGAAACTGACGTCTCTGCCAGTTTTTCCATTTTAGCTTGCTGGTCAGCCAAAGCCAACTGATTCAGTAATTCGCTCAAATCCCCATCAATAACGGGACTCAGAGAAAAATTCTGGCCAATCCGGTGATCCGTCAAACGATCCTGAGGGTAATTATAGGTACGGATGCGCTCGCTGCGATCCCCAGTACCAACCTGAGAGCGCCGCAAATCCGTGATTTCTTTTTGCTGCTTTTGCTGCTCCAGGTCAAACAACTTCACTTTCAGCAAAGCCATGGCTTTTTCCCGGTTTTGCAACTGGCTTCGCTCTTCGGTCATGTGAATTTGAATGCCAGAAGGCTTGTGAAATAGGCGAACGGCGGTTTCCACCTTGTTCACGTTCTGTCCACCAGCGCCACCACTGCGGGCGGTGATGATTTCAATGTCTTCCGGGCGAATCTCAATGCTGATGTCTTCCACTTCCGGCATGACGGCCACAGTAGCGGCACTCGTATGCACCCGCCCTTGAGACTCGGTAACAGGCACTCGCTGCACCCGGTGGACACCAGACTCGTATTTCAGGGCGCTGTAAACGTTTTGCCCCTTAATGCCGATGATGACTTCGCTAAAACCGCCGATTTCGTTCTCGGACTTGCTTAAAATACTGGCCTGCCAACCCATGGTGCTGGCGTAACGCAAGTACATGCGCATTAAATCACCTACAAAGATGTTGGCCTCATCACCACCGGTGCCAGCCCGAACCTCCAGCATAATATCTTTATCATCATTCGGGTCTTTGGGTAGCAACAAAATCTGCAACCGATGCGCCAAGGCCTCCAGGTGTCCTTCCAAGCGCTGAATTTCACCCTGCAAAAACGCCCTCATTTCAGAATCGGTTTCGCCCTTGAGCAGTTCCTTTGAATCTGCCAAATCGGTGTTACTCTGCTTCCACTCGTCGAAAACCTCGATGGTGTCTTCCAAAGCGGCCCGCTTCTTTGAAATGTCCTGCAATTTGTTAGAGTTGGACAATACGGCAGGATCCGACAACATATCCCCAAGCTGGTGATAGGTGACTTCCACCTCTTTCAGCTTCTCTAATAAACTTTCAAGACCTTTCATAACGTGTAAAGCTCAAGCTCTTTCTGCGGTTGTAGGCTCATAAACGGGTAAAAACCAAAACGCAACCGATTTAACCTGCAAGCAGGGTGGTTCGGTTGCGTTGTAAAACTATTTCTGTTCGGATTTGGCGTAGCGCTTTTTGAACTTCTCAACCCGACCCTCGGTATCCATGATTTTCTGGGTACCGGTAAAGAAGGGATGGCAAGCGCTGCAAACGTCCAAACGGATTTCAGACAGCACAGAACCGGTGTCGATGGTGTTTCCACACACACAGGTGGCTTTTACCTTGTTGTATTGAGGGTGGACTGCTTCACGCATAAAAATGAATTCTCCTGAGGGGGATGAGCAAAGTAGAATAGTTTCAGCATTTTAGTTCCCTGAAAACCCAAAATCAAGCATTGGCTCAAAATCAGGCTTTGGTACATTAACCGGCTCACCAAGCGAACGCCCAAGGCAGAACGTAAACCCTTCCCTTTATTTCCAGGCTTTACAAAGTGAGCGTCCAGCTTATCCCAAGCTCTCCGTAGACTCAAGCAGCCCCTGAGCGCCGACCACACGCTCCGCAGCGACCAAACCGCTTTCCACGGCCCCGTTCATAAAGCCAGCCCAGTCCACACTGCAATGCTCCCCGGCAAAGAAAAGCCTTTCACTCAGTTCCGGCTCACCGGCCACACCCATCAGGCTGGTGTACTGACCTGGGCCGGGACAGGAATAACTTCCCTTGGCCCAGGGATGACGGGGCCAGTTCATAAGGATCTGCTGGCCCGTATATGCCTCGGTAGCGTGCCCCTTGAACAGTTGTTCCAGGTCCGACAAAGCCTTGCGCCATTGGCTGTGGTTGGCGTCCAAACCCGCCTGCCCACCCAAAAAATTGGTCAGAATGCCTTTGCTCCCCGTTTGTAGCCGGCTGGTTTCCCAATAACACTGGCTGGGCCAGTCTGTAAATAACTCCCCGGTGTTCGCCGGAAACGGTGCCGATGGGTTTTGCCAGAAACGGCTGTTAAACGCCATCATCTGCTTGCTGTTGGTGCCATACCCCCACTCTTTTATGGCTTTCAGCTTGCGTGCCGATAAACCCAGGGTCTCCAGACCCTGGACTTGCCGAAGCGTGGAAAAAGGCAGGGCCAGAATGACTTTTCCGGCCTGAACCGCATGCTTTCGGCGTCGATGGTGGAAGGTGAGGGCCAGGGATTGTGGGTCTCCGCCCAAATGGGCTAGTTTATATCCAAAGTGAACGGGCACCTGGCCACGAATGGCAGCGTATAAGGCGTCCACTAACGTACTATTCCCTCCCTGAACCCGCATGGCCTCGTCACTCTCCCCAAACATGCGGAATCCATCGCCGGTGTCAGGGTCAATCAACAACAGCAAGTTCAAGGCGGATTGATCCTGGGGCTCCAGACCATACTCACCAGTGTAAGCCGCTTTAATAACACGGCGGAGCCACTCTGGCACTTCCGTTAAATCGTCCAGGTATTCCTGAAGCGACATCCGATCCAGCCACTCCGCCCCACAGGGCTCCTGATACGTGGGAACACGAATTTCCCCGTCTGGGAAAATGCGTTTCAAATCCCGGGCCAACGCCTCGGCCAATGGCTGGAAAGCCTCAATGACATCCTGTTCCGTTTTCACCTGTGAACCGTTCATGAACAAAGCGGGCTGAATGTTCTCAGCAGCTTCGGGAAAACGCTCCAAAGAGACATTGAGGGTCTGACATAACCCAATCAAGGCCTCATGATTGGTATCCACCAGTTCCCCGCCCAATTCCACAAACATACCATCCCCGTTGGCGTTGCGGCGGGTGAACACCCGTCCACCCACCCGGTGGCTGGCCTCGTAAATTTCACAAGGAATGCCCAACTGGGTGAGTCGATAAGCACTCACCAAACCGGCCAGCCCGGCACCCACTATCACCACCCGGGGTTTGCCTGATGCCCCTCCTGCCAGCGAAGGACGCACATTGCCGGACACTTCACTTTGTTGGGCATTGGCCAGCCACCAAGAAGATGCGCCGATAGTCAGCGCCGTACCGGACAAGCCCTTCAGAAACTGGCGACGGGTCAAAGGCCTCTCCAGGTTCTGGGCCATAGCCTCTGCGGTCAACTTCTTTAACCATACCCACAACGCAGTTCTGGCCACCATGCTTCCCCTTGTCTCTCATCATTACAAACAAGCTCATCATAAAGAAAAATTTGATAAATAAAAAGCAACAGCCAGAACCGAACCAAACGATTCACTCAACAAGCCGCCCCTGAGCGGAGTATGCTTTAATGGGGCATCCCGATTTTTTCATTTTTTACAGTCTAAACAGGGAGCCCAACCCAATGAGCGCCACACCCCGTATCCTCGTTTTTGCCGGTAGTACCCGCCTTGACTCCTACAATAAAAAGCTGGTCAAACTCGCGGGGCTGGGCGCTGAAAAAGCGGGGGCTCAGGTAACTTATCTGGATTTGAAGTCGATTCCCATGCCTTTGTTTGACGAAGACTTGGAGGAAGCCCAGGGCTTACCCTCCAGTGCCAGACAATTCAAGGATTTGCTTCTCGCTCACCAAGGCCTGTTAATCGCCTGCCCGGAATACAACAGCTCAATCACCGCCGTTCTGAAAAACGCCATTGATTGGGCATCTCGCCCTGCGGAGGGAGAAGCCCCACTGGCCTGCTTCAAAGGCAAGGTCTGCGCCCTGATGAGTGCTTCTCCCGGTGCGCTGGGAGGCTTGCGGGGACTAACGCCTGTCCGCTCTATTCTGGAAAATATCGGAGTTCTGGTACTGCCGGAACAGGTTGCTATCTCCAGAGCCCACGAGGCTTTTACCCCGGAGGGCCACCTGAAAGATGACAAGCAACAAGCCGCCATTGAAAATCTGGGAGCCCAGGTAGCCAACCTGCTCCTAAAACTGAAGGGCTAAATCACCCAAAACCACCGGATTATTGCCGATCTGTGGAATGGCGCACAAGCCATGAATTGCTATGATGCTCCCGGATCAATTGGCCAGGAAAGAGGCCAGGAAAGGTGGTTTCTATGGTGTTTAAAGATCGTGCTGATGCCGGACGTCAATTGGCAGAAGCGTTACTGCCTTATGAACGGGAAAACTGCCTGATCTTTGGGCTCCCCAGAGGAGGGGTCGAGGTGGCCATTGAAGTGGCCCGTCGTCTGCGAAAACCCCTGGATGTGCTGGTGGTTCGCAAAATTGGGGCGCCCGGCCATGAAGAGCTGGCCGCCGGGGCCGTTGGCCCTGAGAATGTCTTGATTTTGAACCGGGACGTTCTGGTCATGCTGGGGCTACAACCCAACGCCCTTCAGGCCCGGATTGAACAAGCCAAAACCGAGTTAAATCGCAGACTTCGGCAGTACCGTGGGAATCGCCCCTTTCCCGGACTGAACGGAAAAACAGCCATTGTTGTGGATGACGGCCTGGCCACAGGCGCTACCGCGCGGGCGGCCCTAAAGGCGCTGAAGGCCATGAATCCGGCCAAAGTGGTTCTGGCGGTTCCGGTCGGAACCCGCCCCCTGTTAAGCCAGCTCCGCTATGAAGTGGATGAACTGGTTTGCCTGGAAAAGCCCGAAAATTTTGAAGCGGTTAGCGCCTGGTATGAACGTTTTCCACAATGCACGGACGCCCAAGTCATTCAGTGGCTGGCGGAATCGGAAAAGCTAAGTCAGCAAGAAAACTGGCAAGAAGTCCAAACCACCCCGTCCCAACACCCACCCAAGCCCATGCATTGGGAGAATCTACCCCTTTGAGTCAAGCGCGCTGAACGGATTAACAAGGTCAACCCAGCACTGCTCGGCGGTGCAAAATGCCTTTGGTTGTGTTAGCTTGAAACGGGATTCACGACTCAGCTTTACTCAGCTTTCAAGCCAACACACCAGGAGAAAATTATGCCCGTGACGCGCCACAAAATGCACCAAAAAATTTCCGGCCTCCTGCTCGCCCCTCTGTCCATCCTTGCCCTCTCCTTGTTGTGTATGCCCCTTTCCCAGGCCAGAAGCAACCACTACACCAGCGCCGCTGATTTGCAATTGGTTTCGCAATCCATTAGCTCGGCCTCGGTCGGACGCGATTTAATGCTCAGTTCCGTACAAGTAGGCGGCAAACTGGCCGCAGGCCGCAATATTACTTGTAGCAATTGCACCATTGAGGGAAATATTTCCGCCGGAAAAAGTATCATTCTCAATGAATGCGCGGAAGTACAAAACATTGCCGCCGGGCAGGACGCTGAAATTACGCACAGCAAGGTGAGTCAGAGCATTGCCGCAGGACACAACATTATTCTCCATGACGCCAGCGTGTACCAGCGGCTTAGCGCTGGCAATGAAGTGGCCCTTGAGAATTCGGAAGTCAGCGGTTTGATTTCACTGGGAGGGCATTTGGCCACCTTGGACAGTAGTAAGGCCACAGACATCCTGTTTTCCGAGCGCACTCAAAGCTTGGGCTCAGGCATCGTCATTGGCGGTAATAACAGTTCCACCGTGCGGGTGGGCCCCACCGGTCTTTCCGCTATCAATGGCTTTACGGTCAAAGGCGCCATGAACCAAACCACAGTCATTACCCCAGAGCAAAGCATCTACGTGAATGGGCGAAAAGTCTCCGGGGAAGGCCCAACCAGTTATCAAGCCTACCAGGCTGGCAACCCGGAAGCACCCACGGTTTATGGCCCCGGCTGGGATCCCTCCGCGTTCTCCTCGGCCAACAAAACCGCGACCGCCAATAGCAAGAAGAAGGCAGAAAACAAGCCTGTGGTTAATGTACTGGAACTGCGCAATGGCAGTACGGTGAGTGGCCAGGTTCAGTTTGATAGCGGCTACGGGAAAATCGTGGTCTATCCCGGCAGTCAGTTTTCAGGCAAAGTGGTGAACGGCTTTGTCGAAAAAAAGCCGCGCTGATTTTAACTAGAGTCCAAGCCTGACTCGAATCGTACACACCCCGCCCAGCGGTTGGGCTTGACTCCTGCTGTTAGAGGATTTCCAAAATCGTGGCGGCTGTTATGCTTTGGTTTTGGGAATGCGTTTGAGAGCAGGATGCTTATATGAGTAAAAAACAGCAGCGGTGGCACGACAAAAAACCTGAACTGGCGAAAGTCATCCATTTTTTAGGTTCATTGCCGAATGATGTCCAGACCATTATTGGCGATTGTGTGGTCAAAATCGCGGAGAAAGAATACAAGGTTTCTCAGTTAATGAACAACCTCAAATCTTTGGGCAGCGACAAAATACTCGGGCTACACCAGTCCCAAAAAAAACGACGGAATTATGACCGAAACCCCGTCACGCACAAAGCGGTCAACCATGTCTATATCCTGTCCGAAAGTGATCAGGCAAAAATGACAAAGCAGGTCTTGAACCTCATGGATAGTGTTTTTTCCTACTTTGAAATTCATCAAACCTTTAAGGCCCCAGCGGAAAAAGAGACACTTCAGGATCTTGCCAATGCGTTTGCCGAGGGGGGGCTCAAGCAGGCCACAGCATACAATCAAGCGCTTCGCCAAAAGCTGGCGGAAAAGGCCAAGCAAAAAGAGTATTTGAAGGAATCCCAGGGCGATTTGATTATTGGTCAGTAAGTCAGACTAACAGTAAGTTAATGTAAATCTTTCAGGAGCCTGACAGCGGGTAAGCCGATGCCTTAAACCTGCCTCTCACACGGAGTAAGAACCCGCTCAGCACCATTAACAATAAATAGGAATTAATCAGCACCATCCAGGACATGCCCTGTAACCCCAAAAGATGAATCCCCAGCCAGTCCATGCCTATGCGCAGGACCAATAAAATCACGCCCATCAAAAGCAAAGGCCGCATCAGGTTTAGGCTATAGTAACAGCTGCTAATCAAACGCCAGAGTGCCGTGTACGGAACCATCACAATCAGTATTTGATAACACTGTGATACCAGCAACGTGTTGTGCGCCGTGAATGCTCCCCGTTCATACACGAGCTTGATCAACCAGGGGGCGAACACGATCGAACCCACAATCAAGGGCAGACTCCACAACAGGATTTGAGCGCTGGCGCTTTTTAGAATAGCAAGGGCCTTCTCCAGATTTTTTTCGGAACAGGCTTGATTCAAGTCCGCCAATTTGACCATTTGAAGATTCACCACGGTAAGGCTGCCCGCAATCAAAACACTCACGTAGGCATACCGAAAGGCGCTGGGCTCGCCGGTGGGTAGAAAGCTCAGAAAGAAGTTATCGACCAGGGCACTTAGGGAAAAAACACCCCAGCTCAAACTGACCGGCAATATTTTTTGCAGGAAAGAGGCGGAGCCAGGCGTATGCCACACCCACCGAGGGCGAATTTTCAGTCCCACGCAGTACATCAATAATTCCACCAATTGAGAAACCGGCAAGGCAATAAGCAGTGCCAGCGGCCCCAAACTGCTTTGCAACAACACAAAACCGCCAATAAAGAGCAACAAGCTAATAATTCGGGGAAACTGGTACAAGCCAAAGTGCTTTTCCTGAATGCACAGTACCCGAAACATTTCAGCCACCTGAAAGACAAAGCAGACCGGCAAAACCAGCCAGGTCAATAGTAACAGGTACTGCAATTTTTCCCCACCCCAGGTTGGAGCGATTAACCAGGCAATCGGCTGATGCAGCAGGTATATAGCGATCCCCACCAGCACAGTAAACAGGCTGGAATAATTGAGAAGCACAACCAATAGCGCTTGCTGTGAAAAGGATGCTTCACCCTGAACGGCCTCTCCCGTCAGGTCACGGCTTTCCTCTGCCGGAGCAAATTGGGTCACCGCAGGAATAAGGGCACCATAGCCCAACTGTTCAAAGTAACTTCTGGTAAATATCAGAATATTATTCACCAGCGTATAAGCGTCCATGAACTGAGCCAGCCCCAGACAGGCAGTCATGGCAATTTCTTTCAAAAAAGTCAGCCCCACCACCAGGAGTTGCAAAATAGCAATGGTGACGCCACCGGGCCTGCCCAGCGGCGTCAAAAACCGACAGTCACCCAAGGGGTTTTTACCAGGATGAATCGATTCCTGCAATGACTTTAAAAAATTCAGGTTAATGCGCATTGTTATGAATGACTATCCGAATGACTAGCCGGATGATGGGCGGAGCTGGACGATTTTAAAATCAGTTTCAAGAGCGAACGACAAAAGTACACCGCCGTCTGACGCATCAGCCAAAGCTCCAGCTTGAGACTCCAGTTGGTAATGTACCAAAGATCCGCGTCTGTTTTTTCCTGAATCTGATCCACCGTGGGGTTCGGGTTTTCCATTTGGGCGTAGCCGGTGATACCGGGCCTGAAAAAGTGCCTGCAACTGTAATTTTGAACCTCCTGATCGCGGAAGCGTTTTACAAAGACAGGACGTTCCGGGCGGGGGCCAATCAATGACATTTCACCCCATAAAATATTCCAGAGCTGAGGCAGTTCATCAATGTGCGTTTTTCGTAAAAATCGTCCCAGGGGCGTAATGCGCTGATCCCCTTCCTGAACCCAGGTGGGGCCCGTTTGAGCTTCCGCCTTATCCACCATGGTACGAAATTTAATCAGGGTAAAAGGCTTTTCATAAATCGACAATCGCTCCTGTCGAAATAAAATGGGGCCCGGCGAAGTGACTTTGATGGCAATGGCAATCAGCACAAACAGAGGGGCGAAAAGTAGTAATCCAAAACTCGCCAGAATCACATCGAATACCCGTTTAAAGCCATACCACCGACGGTATTCCACAGAGGGTGTAAACGGCATGTATTCCAGCAAAAAACGTTCCGACGCCACTTCCGGTTCCGGCAGGGAAGACTGCTTGGAAAAAGATGAAGGCTCCATCAAAAGAAACAAACTCCTCAATTGACCTTATGCGTTATGCGTTGCAAGCTTTGTCCGGGTCATTCACAAAAGGCTCACCAGCCTGCAAAGAGCCCATTGAGGACTCTTTCTGAAGTCGAATATAATCCACCACCTCAGCCAGTCCGTCTTTAAACGCAACCGCGGGGCAAAAACCAAGCAGCTTCTTTGCCTTGTTAATATTGGATGAGGAATGCCGCAAATCGCCCCGACGATCCGGTCGATGCTCCACGTCAAAACGCTGGAAACCCAAATCTCTGAGCGCTTCAATCAACGCCAGCAAAGAACGCTTTTGACCGCTTCCGATATTCAAAATCTCAAACGGGTACTGCCCAGTATTGGCAAGCGCCTTCAGGTTGGCTTGTACCACATCGGCCACATTCACAAAATCACGAGTCTGATTCCCATCCCCAAACACAATCAGGTTTTTGTTTGCTAACAAATTGTGAATGAATAAAGAAATAACGCCAGCGTAGTCAGAGCTGGGGCTCTGTCTGGCTCCGTAAATATTAAAGTATCGCAAACAGGTGACCTGCATATTGTGGAACCCGGCATAAAATCGCCCGTACTGTTCACCAACCAGTTTGCTGAGCCCATATTGGGAGGCTGGCTGAAGCGGTGTATCCTCGTGACACTCAGGATACTCCATCGGGCCATAAACCGCGGCGCTGGAGGCAAAGACCAGATGCTTGACTTTAGCCGCCCCTGCCGCCTCAAACACATTCCCTGTTCCCAGAATATTGACCTCATAGGTACTTTGAGGATCCCGAACCGACTCCGCCACGGAGGCAATGGCCGCCTTATGAAAAACAATGTCTTTCCCCTGGCAGGCTTGAGCCAAGGCGGACATGTCCCGGATATCCCCCTGGATAAACTCAACCTTGGTGCCGTGGCGCATAATATTGTAACGTTTCCCCGTCGATAAATTATCGAAAACACTCACCTGATGACCTTCGGCCACCAGGGCATCCACCAGGTGTGAGCCTACAAAGCCAGCCCCGCCAGTGACAAGGCAATTCATACCGGAAAGTTCAGACATCGTCATGTTTCAATACCCAACAAGCATTTTCTTGACTCTACTTTGGTTGATGTCGGCGAAGGCCGGGCAAACTTTAATTCAACTTCGCATTCAGAGCGAACTCGACACAAGCAGATGCGAAACAAGCTCCTGTAGCTTTTGACTGGCGTCGAAACGGTGCCTAACGGAGTCCCGGGCATTCTCGCTCATTGACTTGCGAAACGCCGGTTCTTCTATCGCTTTTCTCATCAAGATGGCAGCGCTCTCCACATCCCCATGAGTCACCAGAAATCCGTTCCACCCTGACTCCAAAATTTCACCAATCCCGCAAACATCAGAAGCCAGCACAGGCACACCAGCCGCCATACTTTCCAAAACGGAGTTGGGACATCCTTCGTAGTCGGTAAATAAAACCGTGAAATCCAGGCTGCGATACACGGCTGGCATGTCAGCACAGTACCCTGCCATCACCAGACGATCCGCAAAACCAGAAACTTGAATCAGACTCTCCAAGTGGGCTCGATCCGGCCCTTCCCCAATCAAAACGCCATAGACCTGTGGAAATTCTCGACATAAAGCGATCATCAACTGAATGAAATAATCGTACCGCTTTCCTGCTACCAGGCGACCCACCATACCGATTTTGAAGGCATTAGGGGGTAATTTCCAGGAATCAGCAAAGCATTGCTCATCCTCAGCAAGGGGCGTAAACGCTGAAACCGGAATACCATCATGAATGGTCTGAATCCGATCGGGGCGACAAATGCCATGATCAATCATCTGCCGCCGAATATACTCGGACACCGTGATATAGCGGACGCCAAGCAGGGCCAGCAACCGATGCATGGCGTAAATCACTTTGAGGGTGCGAGACCCCGGAGGAGCGCCCTCCCCTCGAATGATGGCAAACCGGTTGGGAACGTTACACAACCAGGCGGCGACACCGCTCAACCCAATCAACTTAACCCCCGAGGCCAGCACCACATCCGGCTTTTCTGTGAGAAAAACCTGAATGATGAAAAAAAGCACCTTCAACTCCTGCCAAGGCCGAATAGCCCGATCGATGAGCTGAGAGTAATAGGTCTTGACCGGTAAACCACTTTGCTCAAGCGCCTGACCCAGCCAGGATGTTTCCGCGTTGGAAACCAATACCGTTTGCACCCCCCGGGCTACCAAGGCCTCCGCCAATAAAAAGGTCTGTTTGGTGCCGCCGCCATATAAATGCTCATGGGCCAGCAAAATCACTTTGAGTGGCTTCACGGTTTTCTCCCTGCCAGTAAAACCGGCAAATCCTGATGAATCACAAAGCCTGCCACCAGCCAGACATATGCGGTCTCAATGGGGGAATACAGTTTGTTGTGAAACGCCCCGGTCAGAAAAAAAATCAGGAAGCCACAGCAAGCCATGGCGTAGCCGATATTACGGGACAAGTCGGCGGTACTCAGGGTCTTAAATAACAACACACCAGTGATCAACAGATAGGGAATATAGTATAGCGTGGCGCCCACCACCCCAAATACCGATAAGGCGCAGGCCAGCGTATCATGTAAGTTAAAGTGGGCCAGTTGACGCTCCCGAAACATCCCATAGCCAAACAAAAACCGGGCAGTGGTTTGAAACGTCGTGACATTCTCAAGATTGATGCCCGCTTGATAATCCTGGATAATTTTTTCCCGGCTACTGTTGCCCGACTCAATTTGACTCGGTGAAAACCGCCTGCCCAAATCGGGTGTGGCGAACAGGAACAAAGCCAACGGCACTATAACAATCAGGCATCCCCCAATAAAATTTTTAACTTGCCGCCAACTTTGAGTCACCACCAGCGACAAAGCCGTCATGATTACCACCAAGCCCAGAGCCACAATGGCGATTCGGGTCTGGGTCATACCCAAAACCACCAGACTCAGCATCAGGGTAGCGACCCAGTAAACCTTTTCCTTACCCTTGGCCAAAGCCAGATGGCTGCCAACCAACGTCAAAAATACGACAATAAATGGCCCCAGCCGCGTGGGCAGACGCATGATAGAAGAGACCCGAATCATGCCTCCGGCCAGTACAAACTGAAGCACGCCATACAACAGAATGCCATTAAACACCACACTCAGCGCAACCAGAAAACGCTTTAAAAATAGAGGATGATTGACGCTAAGATCGTAAAGCAAACAGGGAATGTAAATGAGTGGATAAACTATGGTAAACCCCAGCAAAGAGGAAGCCCAGCCCAAAGACAGTGCGGGAAACCCCGGATCGAATTGCATGCGATTGGTGAGTTGGACGGGTATTTCAACGGAACCCAGGGCGATGGCGGTAAAAAAGGAGATTAGTCCCAGCAGTACCAAGGGCGCTACCAGAAATCGCAAGCGGGTACTACGCCAGCGCAACATCAGATAAATACAGTTGGGCAGCGTGGCAGCCATCAAAGCCGGTGCGCATAGCGCGGAAAAAGCGTCTCCAAAAAAAATCAGAAAAGTATAAATCACCAGGCAAAACCGGCTGTTATTCCAGCTCAAAAACCAGAACAAAGGAATTATCGGCAGTAAAAAACCAAAAAGAAGGTGGATCTTGGGGGAGAGGCCCAGGGCGTCAATCAAGAAAGCGGATTGAAAAAAAACAGCCCAAAGCCCAATGATCATGACCGCTAAAATTCCAAACAAAGCCACAGGAAATGAACGAGCCTGAGCAAGTGGACGGGGATGCATCATGGGGTGACAACGTTGGTATTATCCAGAATGTACTTGATATTGGCAGCAGGCAAGGTGATTGCCGAAGCCGCGCCGAAAGCCGATTTAATCCAGTGCTTCCAGTTACCTTTGGACACAATGACTGAATCATTGGGAAACAGGATCATATCTTTCTTGGTGGCATCCACTTTTAAAGCCAGCATTTGTTGATTGGGCAGGGTTCTGGCCACAATCACCTGCTTGGGCTGCGCCTTGTCAATATCAAGCCCGGCCTTGGCCAGCACACTCTGCAAGCTCATTTCGGTTGGGCTTAACTGGTAGACATCAGGACGAGTCACATAACCGTAGACCCGAATGGGATAGGTATCCTGACCCAAATTGCTGTTTGCCAGCAGCTTCAACACCTCAGGGTGATTCCACTGCGCGTTATCCAGTCGGGGAACATAGATCACGTCCTCCAGCCCCAGAGCCACATCGTTCATCAATGCGCCGTAAGCCAGTAATTCCACAATGTTAGCCTCAACACATGAAGTCTTGTCCAGATTGAACACTTTGACATGGGCCAAATCCGCATCGGCCAGTAAGCCGCCAGCTTTCACCAGAGCTGTACTGAGGTGGTAATCCAGTCTGGGAGGATTAACCCCGGCTGGTGTCAAGGAGGAATTATCCTGCCCATCCAGCAAGTAAAGTCCCGGTTTTTTGACCGCTCCCAGAATATAAATTCTCTGCGGGGCAATTTTGTCCAGTGACACCGTAACAACCGGATAACGCAAGGCACTGGCAAACCCCTGAGTCAACAGAGCAGTCAGACTTTCCACACTCTGATTCATGGCATTGACTTTGCCCAGTAAGGGCAAGGCAATGGTGCCATCCGGGGCAATTAAAATATTCCTGAGCGAAAACTCTGGATGATTCAATACCTGCAAGGAAATGACATCCCCCGGCTTTAAGTAATAGTCCTGCCACTGCGCTTTGGCGAGTAAAGGACGATTCTCGTTCTTGTTGAGCGAAACCGGATGAAAACCGGTCTCATCGGGATAGGGGGTTGATGTACCGGCATGAGCGCTTTCCACCTCACCCGGAGCTTCAGGTTTTGAGTTTTGAGCCAAAAACTGCGTCCACCAGACAGAGAAGTCCTTCTCCGTCAGCACAACGGAAGAGGTACTTTTCAGGGAGTTTAGAAAAAGCGGAGCCGGATTGCTGTCGGTTTCCGCCCATGAAAACCGGGTGGCAGAGGAATCCGAACGAGTGGGTTTTTCTGGAATTCCAACCTTGTCCATGGCCATTGCGGATTGAATGCTGGACAACGCCAGTAAAGCAAGCCCACAAAGCGCGGTGATGAATTTTTGATCCGTTTTTCTCAGACTCAGCAACATACTTCTTTATTCTTTCAAGCTCGGCTCAGGAAACGTTTTTAAGGGAATACAATGTTCCCGATCAGTTGCTCCGGTTGAATCGAGGACGCCAGAAATTGCAATTCCCGAACATCGCTGGCAGACTTTGAAAACCCTACAATAACGCCATCCGCGATATCCTCAATCAAGGCCACCCGGTTCTGCCGTGCAATACCTTGATGATTGGCGCTGGCCTGATTATCACCGGGAGCGGACATCCACTGATGCACAAAGATCATGTGGAATCCCTGCTGTTCTTGCAAGTTGTTCAGAAAACAGGGATCCAGGATATCTTCATCCAAAGTGTCCGCAAGCAACAGGTAAAGATTTTCCTGGGTACAGGAGCGATACAACTCCAGGCGACCCAGTTTCAGCACCAGCAGTTTATTCCGAAACGGATTAAACAGAATGAAACCATCCAATGGTGCTGAACGCTGCGTGAAATATAAAATTTTCAACTCAGGATGCTTAAAGGCGTACAGTCCGCTCAGTACACTGGCCAAATTACCAGGATGCCAGAATGTCTCGGGCTTTTTACTGGAGCCATCGGCATAAATGGGTAAGGCGCACCGAGAGTCCGAATGATCAAACAGGGAAATAAAACACAGGGTTTGCAGCCCTCGTTTGCGAATTTGAAGGGCGATACCCTGACAAAGCGCAGAAAGCTCCTCGTACAATTTTTCCGTGGTGCGGGGCAGCCTGCCGGAAAAATAACCCAATGGCAGCCCCGGTCTCTCCACCAATGGAATTCTGGGATCCAGAAACTCAGCGATGGCCACGCTGGACAAAGCCAACACAAGACTGGCAATGCCTCCCAATAACACAGTGGTCTTCAGGGAAATCGGAAATACAGCCTCTCCCTGTTGAGGCTCCACCGGTGGTGTCAAAACCACAAAGGCCCCTAAATTCAGTAAGTTGGCTTGCTCCAAAATGGTTTCCTGAATTTTATCCTGAAGTTTCTCCTCTTCACTTTTCAAGGCATTCAGAGCCAACCTCAAGTCATCCATGTCCTTTTTCTCAAAGGCCACTGCTTTAAAGCCCTTGTTCAGCTGGGACAAAAAACTCTCGTAATAGGATTTTTGCTGGAGCAAGGCTGCCCGCTGGGTGGTCAGTTCAATGAGCTGCTTGCCAAAGGTGACGTCCAGATCACTGAAGGCTTTGTCCTCTCCCCCCAGAGCGGCAGGATGAATACTTTGTTTGTAACTGCTCTGAATGCGCTGACTAATCAAACGCTCCAGGCGATGAATGACATCTTCCTTCTCCAGCACCACTGGATAGCTATCCGTAAAGGCGGATTTCAGTTTGGCCAGTTCTCCCTTTTCCAGGGCCAACTGCTTTTGCCAAATCTCCAGCTTGGGGTCGCTTTTAATGCCAACCAGGCGTTGCACCTGTAAGGGCGATAACCCCAGTATTTTTTCCAAATGTTTAATCTGCTTTTCTGTGGCCAGGATCTCCGCGCTGGTGGTGCCCAAGAGCTGTGTAAAATTACTTTTTAACTTGACCAGTTCCGAATTCTTGAGATCAATGTCCGTGGTGCCGCTGGAAGCCTCTACCTGTTTCAGGTTTTCGGCCAACCGCTGCCGATTCCTCTGAACTTCCGCCAGACGTACCTTTAAGAAATCAATCCCTTTTAAGCGGGTTTCCTGCGCGATATAAGCCAGCGCCTCTTCATAGGATTTGAGGGTGTGGTCAAGCACTTTTTTGGCAAAATGAGCCGAGGTGTCCTGAAAATACAGATCAATCACCTTGGTAACCTGATTCAGCTCTGTGCTGACGTTACTATCGGCTCTCAACCGTTTCAGCAACAAGGCTTCACCCACATCCTTACGGTTGGGAAACTCCTTCCTCAGCCGACTCACCACTTTATCAATGACCAGATTGGACTTTAAAATACGGATGTGATCCAAGGTGTCGTCGTACTCGTAAGCCTGAAACTGGTTTGGAATTTTACGCTGAATGTAGACGCTGGAGTTCACCTCATAGACGGGGGCGCTTAAACAGTGAATCAGCATGACAACCAGATACGAAAAACAGAATACAGCGGTGGCCAGCCAGCGATGGCGCTTTAAAACCAGAAAAATGGAGTCCATGGCTGTCCAGCTCTCCCAAAAGACCTTTTGAACCCTTCCTTCGCTTGGGAAAAAACAAGCGATAGCCCCGGCAGGCTAAAGATCGTTTTCGGTCAATCACCGATCCCAACCGGTCATGTTCATATTAGTCCCAAGCAAAGCCAGACTTTATCCTTTAAATACAGGAGTTATTCGATCCCTCCCAAGCGATCGCTGAATGGAGCCTGGCGCCCCATGTCCCACTGAATTGCTGAAATCAAATGACAGACTCAAGGCCGAATCAGCCAAACCCTAAAACTATCGAGAGCCGCGTTCCCCAAATCCGGCTTTCAACTCCCTGCTCTCAAAGCGGCAAGGTCGGATTTTGATGAGACTTTAGCTCTTTTGGGCGGGTTTATTTGTTTTTAAGCCGCTTATAACCCACATAGCTGGCGGATGATAATGCCGCAACCGCAACCAGGGCCAGACCCGGCGTTTTTTTGGGCCCATTCCCATTGCCATGTCCGTTGGCATTTCCGTTTCCATTTCCGGGGGCCGCCTCAGCGCTAAGGGTTAATACGCTGAGCAACAGAACTGTCACCGTACACAGCAAACCAGCGATTCTGAAAAGTTGATTCACAGCAATGCCTCTCATTAATTAATTGGTCAGAAATAAAGAGTCCCTCATCTGAATGTTGATCGATGTTTTTATAAATGTCAATCTTTTTAAGGGTTTTCCTATAAATCACAAGCGTTTTGATCCTTGAAACCCTCTCCCCCTTGGCGAGAGAACCCGGAGAATTTGCCCGGTGAAAATTTCTGAATTGCGGAAAAATTCAATCCTGCAATATTTGTTACTGGCCGTCTTGCTCCTTCTCATCAGTCTGCCGGTACTGACCAGCTGGCTGCAAACATTATGGCAACGCCCCCTGGAACAGAATTTAATCCAGCTGGTCGCTGCCACCGTGTTGCTGTTTGCCTTGTACAAGGGGCTAAAACGTGAAATGACCAAAGCGCCAAGCTGGCGAACTTTTCTGGACACAAGCTGGACAGGGCTGGCTTTATTGTCGGGAGTTCTTTTGCTTCACGCCCTGTTTGGGTTCCTCCATATTAAATCCTTGTATTGGATGAGCTATTTGGGCGTTCTGGCTTTTTCCTGCTGGACGCTGCTTGGTTTTAATCGTTTCCTGGGCTGTTTACCCTTTTTTCTGTTTTCTGCGTTTCTGCTGCCGGTTGTAAACGCTGAAATCCACACAGCCATCAGCCTCCCGTTGCAACTGATTTCAACCTGGATGGCCACCCAATTTTCCGCTTTATTTATTCCGCTCACCTATCACCAGAACCTGATGTACATTAAAGGTGAGACCTTCGAAATTACCGCCGATTGTAGCGGTCTCCAAAGCTGGATTGGATTTATTTTCGCAGGCCTGCTCAAGCAGCTTTTCGAGGGATTTCAAAAACTGGAATTGGCTTTACTCATCCCCGTTTCCCTGATTCTTGCCTTGATCCTGAATAGCATCCGGTTATGCATTACCGCACTGGTTGCCTACTTTACCACCGCGGATCAAGCGCTGGCCATTCATACCAATCTGGACTATGTTCTACTACCCATTGGCTTTTATCTCATTTGGGAAAGTGGCCACTGGTTGAAAGCCAAGTTTCCGTCCAAAATGGGGCACCCAGGCCAACCCATAGCGCCCCCCGTTTCCCCCGTAAAAAACGACCTCATTACCGGCATCACCGCTGTTCTGTTTCTCGGTGTCATCACCTTTCATGCTATGGGCAAGCCGCCCGGCACCCAGGAAGGACAGCCTCATCTAAATTTCCCCCAACAACTGGCCCAGTGGACGGGAGAGGATCTGGCCTTGTCAGAAGCCGAAAAACAATCGCTGGCAGGCGCCCACATCATCAACCGGGCTTATCACCACAATCACCAACGGTTGCTGCTAACGGTGCTTCAAAGTGAATCCGCGGAGTATATTCATAATTTTTGGGGATGCCTGGTGGGCCAGGGCCTGCAACCTAGACAGGTCGCCCACTTAAAGCTGATTCTGAACCAACGGGCTTATACCATTCCGGTCATCCAATATGAGTACAACCGGCAGCACTACTATGAGGCCATCTGGTACCAGTGGGATACCGGCCTCACCGCCAATCGCTGGCAATGGTACAAAGCGGTGCTACAAGCCCATTTTGTGCAGCCAAAAACGGATTGGAAAGTTGTCACAGTCACTATGCCCCTGCCTACCCCGACGTCCTCATCCACGTTCTCATCAGGCCAAAAGCAGGATATAGAAACCTTGCAGGCGTTTTCTACGCTGGTACTGAATACCTTGGCATCACACCCCTTAAACTGACCGCATTCCCATAACTATTCCCGTAACAAGGAGAACAACCCGTGTCCCGGAACGAGAAAAAGCTGCCTGCCTACGCCCTGCTTTTGGGCGCATCGCTTTTGCCACTCACTTTGGGTGGCTGGATGTTGATCTTTCAGGCACAGGCCCAAACGCTCTTTCCCGAGAGTGGGCTTGAACCCTTGTTCGTGGGGACGATCCTGGTGGGTACGGGCCTGATGGACATCGCCTTTGCCGCTTTCCTCAAGAGCAGAGCGCAATAAATACGTTTTTCCAGCTAAAGACAAGCCTAGCGCTCACTTTGCCACAAGCGTTTTAAGCCTTTGTAACATCTTGGCAGCCAGGATTTTGTCAGAGACGCTTGTTTGTTGTAGGTTTAAGAAATTCAAGAAAAGGGCTTTGTGTCCAGCCTTTCAAGTGGCTTCATTTACATCTCAGAATTGACAGATTTCCATTATGATTCGGATTGAAACTGTTCGTCCTCAACTGCATGCCAAAAATAACCCCGCGCCGAGCGCTTTCCAGCAAATACAGGCGGAGGAGAGAGCTGATACGTTTGAACTGCGCAGACAAGCCACCCACCCTGCCCGCTTTCAAGGAAAACACCCACAAACCGCCTCAACCGGAGGCACGGACAGCCAAACGCTGTCTCCCAAAAAGCCGCCTGTCATTCAAAAACTGTTTGGCCAGCCCCGTAAAAACATGATGTGGACTTTGGGCTACAGCGTGGGTGGCGTTATGCTGCTGCCCATCCCCCCGGTGGCCACAGGAGCCTTTTGCCTGGCCCTTGTTCACCTCGTTTCGGCCACTTACCAATTCCTCAACCAAAAACCAGAGCCGCAGATCAGTCCTGCCCACTCGAGTTCGAACTAGCCCGTCACCTGTATTCCAGTGAATAGCGGTGGTACAATGTTCCCAGTTATCGGCGAGTGACGGGCGAAAGAACCCTGTTACCCACAGCAAGCGCGTTGGATCGGTTTCCGCATGTTGGATGTTCATTTTTGGGAAAATCGTTACATCACCCAAAACACAGGTTGGGATTTGGCAGGCCCTTCTCCGCATTTTGTGGCATTGCTCAAAAACCCACCTGAATGCCTAAAGCCGGGCGCTATGGCCGTACTGGGATGTGGACGTGGCCACGACGCCGCTTTATTCGCACAACACGGCTTTCAGGTCACCGGTTTTGATTACGCCAGCAGCGCCGTGCAGGAGGCCCGCCAACGTTATGGGCAGTGGGCCGATTTTCAGCAGGTCGATATTTTTACCCTTTCCCACCCCGATTCGCCCTTTGCTCACCAGTTTGACTATGTTTTGGAACACACCTGCTTTTGCGCCATTTTGCCCAAGCAACGCACCGATTACCTGAAAACCGTCACGCACCTGCTAAAGCCTGGGGGTTCCCTGATCGGCGTTTTCTGGGAGCATGATGATCCCGATGGCCCTCCGTTTAGCAGCACGCTGGAGGAGATAAATACCCTGTTTGGCCATGACTTTGACATCAGTTCCCTGGAAGAACGCCAGCCTGCCAACAGCCGCCGTGGCATCGAACGCTTGATGATTCTCCGCCGAAAAAAGGAACTTTAGAACGTTCAGTGCGCAAACGCGGAGAAAGTCCCTACAATAAAATGAGTGATCTGGCGTCAGGTTCATCGGCTTTGCCAGGTTGACCTGTTTCCCCTCAATGCTCTGGGAGTATCGACTGAAATGTCATTTAAGCAAGCAAGTCAAAAGCGCCACGCTTACCTTCTGGCCCTTTTTACCCTTTTTGTCAGTGCCAGTTTGAGCGGTTGTGAACTTCTGGAAAAAATGCCCTTCCTGCCAAAAGGGCAATCCGCCTCCCCAGGCGCAGGCGGCGCTTCCCTCCCTGACACCAGGAAGGCCGATGCCAAGCTTATCAAAACCCATCTGGATGCGGGTAACAGTAAAGCCAAAGCCGGTGACTGGGCCGGGGCCACTGAGGAATTCAAGGCCGTTCTGGAGGCGGACGCTCGCAACGTTCAGGGTCATGTGCAAATTGGCTGGGCCTACGCCGAACAAAAGATGTGGGACGAGGCCCAAAGCCATCTCATCAGCGCTGTGGCCCTGGATCCCAACAATGCGGGGGCCCACGCCAACCTGGCCTGGGTTTACGCGGAAAAGAAACGCTGGGCCGATGCTCAGGAGCAGGCCAAACGGGCCATTGATCTGGATCCCAAAAACCCTTACCCCCATGCCACTTTGGCTTGGGCTTATCAATCGGCCAACCAGCCTGATCTGGCCATTGCCGAATATGAAAAATCACTGGAGCTGAACCCCAACCTGGATAACTCTCGGGTGGCCCTGGGCATTGAATACTGCAACCAGGGCAACATGACCCGAGCCAAAGCCCAGCTGGACAAATTAAAAAGTCTGGGCTCCTCCAAAGCCAGTGAGGTAGAGGCCCGGATTAATAAAGGCTGTGGCAAAAAACCCTAAACCCGTGTTGCTTCACTACCCCTCAGCCTCCCCTTTGAAGCAAGTTGGTTTTTATTGGATAATAAGACTCATTCCATTAAATCGAGGCATCGTGAACCGTGGGTGAGTCTATCAACAGTGAGTCCGTGGAAAAATCCAGCGCCTCCCACCCCCACCCGGATGTGACGGGACGGTATTATATCCCAGGCTTTCCCATTGGGGAGGGCAAAACCGACTATGAAAAGTACCTGCGCACCCCAGAGCTGCTCAGTCTGCAAAAAACACCGTCGGAGACAGTCAGCCCGGATGAACTCCTGTTTCAGGTGACCCATCAGGCTTCTGAATTGTGGATGAAGCTGATGCTGAAAGAGCTCAAAGCGCTGGTAAAGGCCATGAACGAAGACAAGCTGTGGGTAGCCTTGCGGAGCTTGAGGCTGGTACACGACTGTCAGAGACTCCTGATTCAGCAGGTGGATTTAATCGGCAGCCACATCAGTATTGTGGAATACGGAAAAATCCGGGTGGTACTGGGGCAAGGCAGCGGCATGGAATCACCCGGCTTTAACTGGTTGCTGGAAATGGCCCCCATCTTGGGCGAGGCCTTTCATCAATTGCTCACCCGTCGACAAATGACCATTCGCCAAATTTATACGGACTACCAGGACCATATGGAGTTACATACGCTGGCCGAAGCGCTGATGGACTTTGACGATCTCTTCCACAAATGGCGGGCCCACCACTTGGCCCTGGTAGCCAGAACCATTGGTACGGAGTCCCATTCTTTAAAAGGACTGGCCACGCAGGTACTCCAAAAAGGGGTTAAAACGCGCTTTTTCCCGGAATTGCTCGAAATCCGCAGCACCTTGACCAACGAAAGTGGACTGGCCTACGGCGGTCAACCCTTACCGAACTGACGCCGGCCCTTTCCCTTGCATTTTCCATGGATAGAACGCCGGACGCCGCAAAGCCTCTGGTTTCCAATCCTTTCACAGCTTAAAGTCTATCGCTGAAAAGCCCGGCCTTCCAAGGGAGACTCGGGCTTTTCAGTGTGAAAACTTGAAGTTTGAAACGACGCTTTTAGACCGGGCGTTTAAGCCGGATTGAGGGACTTTAGCTCCCTTGTCTGTCCCGCCGTCTGATCAGGTATCACTCCGCCGGGGTGCGTCACCGCCCCCATGGCGGCAGGGCCCACTTGCTGGGCGTATTTCCATAACACGCCTTTGCCATAGTTAGGCATGGGTGCTTGCCACTGGGCCTTCCGGGCAGCCAGCTCCGCATCGCTTAAGACCACGGATAACACACCGGTCTCCGCATTTACTTCAATCATGTCGCCATCGCGTAACAAGGCAATGGGGCCACCCACAAAGGCTTCCGGCCCCACGTGCCCCACACACAGGCCACGGGTGCCGCCGCTGAAACGACCGTCGGTAATCAGGGCTACCTCTTGCCCCAAATCCTGACCGTAGAGGGCTGCGGTCACCGACAGCATCTCCCGCATGCCCGGCCCGCCTTTGGGGCCTTCATACCGAATGACCACCGTGTCCCCGGCCTTGATCTCCTGACGCTGAATGGCCGCAAAGGCCGCCTCCTCACCGTCAAACACCTTGGCTGGCCCTCGATGAACCCGACGGCTCAGACCGGCCACTTTCACCACGGCCCCTTCGGTGGCCAGGTTACCGTAGAGAATCTTCAGGCCGCCAGTCGGGCTGATGGGAGAAGCGCCCGGATAGACCACGTCCTGATCCGTGGGCAGTGCCACATCCTTCAGGTTCTCGGCCATGGTTTTTCCGGTGACCGTCAGGCAGTCTCCGTGCAGCAAGCCAGCGTCCAGCAAGGCTTTCAATAAAACGGGAACGCCCCCAATGCGGAACAAATCGTTCATCACGTATTTACCGCCCGGCTTGAGGTCAGCCAGCGTGGGGGTTTCATTGAAAATCCGGTCAATCAGGCTCAAGGGTAAGTCAATCCCCAACTCGTGTGCAATGGCAGGCAGGTGCAAACAGGCATTGGTCGATCCGCCGGTGGCAGCCACCACCCGAATGGCGTTTTCAAAGGCCTTTCGGGTCATAATATCACTGGGACGAAGATTGTCTCGCAACAGGCGCATAATGGCCTCGCCGCACTGCTCGTTTACGGTCGTCCGACCTGGATCCAGGGCCGGATAGCCATTGCTGCCGGGCAAAGCCATGCCCATGGCTTCAGCCACGCAGGCCATGGTGTTGGCGGTAAATTGCCCCCCGCAGGAACCAGCCCCCGGACAGGCCGAACATTCGATGTCGTAAAGTTCTTTTTCTGTGATTTTACCGGTGGTAAAAGCGCCCACTGCCTCGTAGACGTCCACAATGGTCAGGTCCTTACCACCCAGACGTCCCGGCATAATGGTGCCCCCATACAAAAAGAGAGAGGGCACATTCAGGCGGGCCATGCTCATCAAAATACCGGGCAACGACTTATCGCAGCCAGCCACACCAACCAGGGCATCGTACTGGTGGGCGTGCATGACCAATTCAATGGAATCAGCAATCACTTCCCGGCTCACCAAGGAGGCCTTCATGCCCTCATGCCCCATGGCGATACCGTCACTGACGGCAATGGTGTTAAATTCCCGGGAAATCCCGCCGTTGGCGTCCACCCCCCGCTTGATGTGGGCCGCTTGATCCCGCAAGGTAATGTTGCAGGGGGTCACTTCGTTCCAGGTGGTAGCAATGCCCACCAGCGGCTTTTGAAAGTCCTCGTCTTTCAGTCCCATAGCCCGGTAAAAGGCCCGATGCGGGGCACGGGCAGGCCCATCCATCACGTGGCGGCTTTTATGTCTCAAATCGTTGGGGGACATCCATCAAATCCTTCCTGGCAGAAAATCAAAACAAAAATTGGCAACGCGTTAAAAAATCGAAAGCGGGAGCAGAACAACCGAGCCCAGTATAAACGAATGCGGGAAACAAAAACCACCACCGGCTGCGAGTGGGGCAAGAGCCGCTTTACCTTTTTTTATCTTACTAGGGCTTTACGTGACAGGATGCTCCAACACGTAAGGGGCCAGTGCCTCCCAGTGCTGGGGGAACTCCTGCCGCACCATAGCCGGTGTGGCCAACGTGCGATCCCGATAGTCAAAGCCGGGACAAACCGCCTCACTGATTAAGCCAAAGTCTCCCGAGGCCAGGAATGAAGCCTTCCAGTAGCCACCGGGCACCGTCATCTGAAACACATGTCCCTGAGCAGGATCGGGCCCCATCACCACCGTGCTGAGCTGACCCTCAGGACTGAGCAGAAAATAAGTAAGCGGATGCCCGGCGTGGAAAAAATGCACAATGTCCGATTGATTACGGTGTAAGTGGCCTTTGGGGCTCTCCGCGGTGAGTAGATAATAAATGGTATTCAGCCCGTAACGGGCGCTTCCCTCACGGGCGGTCGGCACCGTCCAGTCTGACTGGTAAAGTTGCCGAAAATAACCACCCTCATCATGCGCCGCCAGGCCCAGGGCTTCAACCAGTGCGGGCACAGAGAGCGTTGTTTGAGTCAGTTTCGCTGGAAGCATAACGGGCACCTCGTTTTCAGGTCGGGTTCACAGGACTGGCAGGGTCAGGGCTAAAGAGAATTCCCATAAAATAGCAGGGAGTGGAAGCTTTTGATAGTTTGGGATTATATAGGTTTGAATCAACCGTTTTGGATAGTACCACGACGACATCGCTCAGCAGGGAAAGTCAGAGCCATTGAAAGAGTCCACTCCCGAATAATAATTAGTGAGGCAGCCTCACCTACATAATATTGATCACTGGTAAAAAAAACTGAAAGCGCTACAATATTGGCGTGAGTTTCATACAATATTTTCTCTTGATTGGTTTTTATTAAATTAAAGCCGTTAGGAACAAAGCATCTTCGCTTCGTCATTTCACAACAGAATTTGTACCGCAGAGGTTTTACACCATCATGCCGATGTCACCCATCGATAGACCCGATAACACCATTAACCCCTTTGAAAAGTCTAGGCTGTTCAAAGCGGCAGCTTCGGCATTAGAAAAAACCACCCCCCGTCAGGAGTTACCCCCTCCGGTATCCAATCCCCCCCCTGCTGAAGCGACCGCCAAGCTCCCCAGCCGTTACGAAGGCAACCGGCTGGACATCAGCACCCGGGCAATTTTGAACCTGATTCAGCGTTTTCGCCTGAGAACCCTGACCTTTGAGCAACTCAAGGCCCTGCCTTTGTCTCAGTTGAGCCAGGAAGAGAAAGACTTCGTCCTGTTTATGCGCAAAAACCCGCAGGTCTTTCAGCGCATCTCCAACATGGACGGCGTGAAGGACAGCCTGAGCGCCCGGGATGTCAAACTGGCCGCTCAGTTGGCCAAGGACTCCCTGCGGCTTTCCAACGAAGATTTGAATTATCTGCAAGGATCTCCGCTACCGGCACCGGCAGCGCCAAGACCACTGGTGGGCGCTCCGACGGCTCGGTTTGGACAACTGCAAACCCAGGATTTGCTGGAAACCCTGCAACTGCTGATCAGGCCCGGCCAGAACGGTTTGCCCTTCGACGCCCTGATGACCATGTCCGCCATTGCCAGCGGCCTGCGAGGTCGCCAGCTGGAAGCCTTGCGTTTCTTACAAACCACCACGGTTTCCAAGGTGCTGGAAAAAATCGTAGCGCCCAACAACGGCCAGGTCACCCCGGAAGCCCTGCGGGTTTTAACCAGCCTGCTCTGGAATCCTTCCATTTACGGCTCGGCCCCCATCGTCTTCTTCAAATCCGGCCCTTCTCACCCGGATATGGAGACCATTCACGGAATCGACACCGTAGACGCCGTTGATGATCACAAGCACGAGCAGATTCGCCCCACCCAGCGCAAACCTTCCTTGCGCCTGGAGGCCCATTGCATGCTGGAGATTTTGCACAATATCAGCGGCGATGTCGCCGAGGCCACCTTAGAACAGCTTCGTCAGTACGAACCTCGCAACGAAAACGAGGAAAAGACCCTGCATCTGCTACGGCAGCACAATGTGTTTGAGGCCCTGGCCTCGCTGGATGAGCATCCAGAATCGCTCAGCGATGAGGACATCAAGCTGGCCCTGGCTGAGCATGCCCTGGTCTTGTACGATCCCTTTATGGTGCTGGTCATTCTGCCGTAGTAGAAGCAGTCTAATGGCCAGAACCGAGAGACCGACGCTACCCTTTGGCCCCTGCGGTCAGGCGTAGGCCAAATTGGGCATGGCAGCCCCTTTTTGGAAGGTCAGGGTAAAGACATCCAGACCGTGGGTGCCCCCATTGACCGACTTGCGAGCCGTTTTCAAATCACCTTTGGCCAAAGCGGCCCGGATGATAGACTCTTTGTCCTTTAGGAAGGCGGCCAAAACACGGGCGGCAATCACCGGATCGTTGGCGGCATCCGGTTGGCGAAGCAATAAGTCGCCCAGCCCCAGCTTTTGGGAGTAGGTGGCGTAATTGTTCTTGCCGGTCAGCTGAATAAAGCCGCGCCCTTTATAACGATCGCCATCGCCTGGTGCGTTGTTGCCCAGATCGGAACGAAAATCGTACAAGGCGTAAGGTTTTCCACCCGGAGCGGTGTTGTACTTGGATTTGTACTCGCTAATGGGCGCAAAACTGGCCGTCTCAGCCCGAATGGTGGCCAAGGCCATCAGCACCATGGATTGATCCCCCAAGCCGCGCTCCGCCAAGGCCCGCAAGACCAAAGGCAGGTAATTACGGATGTTGTTCACCGGCGCGTCGGGAAATAACTTGGCCACCACTTCAATAGAAGGAGTCGCCTGGGAAGGTCGGGCCGCCGCCGGATCCACCTCATACCCCAAAGCCCGCAGGGTTTGATGATCTACCAGTCCGGTGGGGTACAATCCACGAGCCCTTTGAAAGGCGGCCACCCCCCGCTGGGTAATGGCTTCGTATGTCCCGTCAATGGCCCCCTGATGAAAGCCCAACTGCGCCAGTCGGGTTTGGATCACCCGCACGGCGTTACCACTATCGCCGGGGTGCATCAGGGCCAATCCAGGGTTACTGCTGCCCCCTTGGCCCATTCCCGGTACCGGCGGTGAAAAATTCGGCATATGCTCTCTATCCTTCTCTAAACACTGGCTCTAACTCTAAACACTGGCTCTAGGCAGCTGGGGCTCTAGGCAGCTGGTTCTAAAACTTGGGAGATCAACGCAGCTGACCCATTCGGCGCAGCGCTATCACCCAAAAACATCCAACTCCGAAACAACCTGCATCGGCACTACAGGTATGATTAACCAGGCTCACAGACGCCACGGACTGCCATTGACGACCTCCCTCAACTCTGCGTTCTCTATTGTACACACCCGTTTCCGATTCGCCAATCCGGGCGCTCGTCTTGGACGACGCTGGGGGCCAGAGCCAACCTATCATCCTCCAAATTATTGGCATTGTTTTTCCTGAGCTATGTGTTATGATGACACCTACCAAAGTGTAATAAAGAACCATTCTTTTTTAACTTTGGCACTTATTTAGTACGGAATTTATTTCGTTCTTATGAACATTCTGAACAGCGTAGTCATTATTCTCGTAGTCATTCTCAGCGGCCCTGCCGGTGGGATTTGAATCCTGTTCAGAACGAGAGAACACCAGATTCAACAGACCGCCGGCCCCCAGGGATCGGCGGTTTTGCTTTAAGGCCCATCACCCGTTATTCCAGTTTGTTTAGTCTACTCAAATAAAAAAGGAGTCGCCCAATGACCACCCAGACTTTCAGCAACTACCAAGCCTTCGCCAAATTGCTGAACCGCGTGGTCGTCCTCCTGCTGGGCACACCACCCACGGTCGTTCGCCTTAGCGGGGTGGTTGCGTTCGCCTTGAATGCCACCGCCGCCGCCAACACCCAAAACCGAATTACCACGCAAGGAGGGTGTTATGGCCGCGCCTAGCGAACGACTGGCATGGAGCAATGCCACGGCTCCCGAAACCAACCCAAACCGCAGCGTTTTGACCGGGGCGGAGATTTTTCTGAGTTGCCTGGTGGCCGAAGGGGTGGACACCCTGTTTGGCATGCCTGGCGGGGTGATTCTGTCCATCTATGAAGCCTTGCCGGAATTTCCCAGCCTGAACCACATTTTGGTGCGTCACGAGCAGGGGGCCATCCACATGGCGGAAGGCTATGCCCGTGCCACCGGCAGACCCGGCGTGGCCATTGCCACCTCAGGCCCGGGGGCTACCAACCTGGTCACCGGCTTGGCGGACGCCTATTACGATTCCGTTCCCGTGGTGGCATTTACCGGCAACGTGCCTTCTGCTCTGCTGGGCAACGACGCCTTTCAGGAGGCGGACATAGTAGGCATTACCCGCCCGGTCACCAAGCACAACATTATCGTGCGGCGGGCCGAAGATTTGGCCCAAGCCATTAAGGAAGCCCTCCACGTGGCAACCACAGGCCGTCCTGGCCCGGTGCTGGTCGATATTCCCAAGGATGTTTTACTGGCAACAGCGGACTTTGACTACGCCGCGGCCACCATCGATCTGCCCGGCTACACGGTGGAGGAATCATTCACGGAGACAGATTTGGATACCGTTTTGACCTTGTTAGCCGAAGCCAAGCAGCCAGTGTTGCTGGCCGGGGGCGGGGTAATCAACGCCGGGGCCCATGCCGAAATCAAGGCCTTCGCCGAGCGTTTTAATCTACCGGTGGCCAACTCCCTGATGGGCCTGGGGGGTTTTCCCACCAGTCATCCTCAGTTTTTGGGCTTCTGTGGCATGCATGGCCAGTACTGGGCCAACATCGCCATTGCCAACGCCGATCTGTTACTGATTGTGGGCAACCGGCTGGGCGAGCGGCAAACGGGCAAACCGGATCGCTTCGCCCGCCACGCCAAAATCGTACACATCGATTTAGATCCCAGCACCTTGCAAAAAAATGTAGACGCCTTTTTGCCGGTGCAAGGGGATATCAAACATATTTTTCAGCAGTTACTGGCCAAAACGGAAGACCTGGCCCCCTACCGGGCGGCCTTGGATACCCGTTCTCACTGGTTCCGCACCATGCAGGGCTGGAAAATCCGCCGTAAAAATCAACCCACCCTGGAAGGCGTGTTGACCCCACAGTTCGTACTGGATCGCCTTTTCCACCACCTGCCCAAGGACGCCTTTGTGACCACCGAAGTAGGCCAACACCAGATGTGGGCCGCTCAGCGCTTCAACCTGGATCGTCCTCGCAGCTTTATCAGTTCCGGGGGATTGGGCACCATGGGCTTTGGCTTTCCAGCGGCCATTGGGGTTCAGGCGGCTTTTCCCGATAAAACCGTCGTGGACATTGCCGGAGACGGCAGCTTCCAGATGACCCTGCAAGAGCTAGCAACAGCCCGCGATCATGGCTTGGCGGTCAAAGTGGCCATCATCAACAACGGCTATCTGGGCATGGTACGCCAGTGGCAGGATAAAACCTGGAACCGCCCTTCCCAATCCAGAATGACCTCCCCCGATTACGTAAAGCTGGCCGAAGCCTACGGCTGCGTCGGCTTTGTGGTGGAGCGCCCTGAGGAGGTGGACGCCGTGATCCGGGAGGCTTACGCCATCACCGATCGCCCGGTGTTAATTGATTTCCGGGTGCGGGAAAAAGCGGACGTTTATCCGTGGGTTCCGGCGGGCGGGGCCAACGAGGACATGCTCGTCGAAGAGTAAATGACAGACACTTCTCCGTCATTCCCGCGCAGGCGGGAATCCAGAAAAACAGGAAAACAAATCATGCAATTATCACCCACCCATAATGTAAGAGGTTCTGAAATGACTGATCCCAACCAGTCTTGCGACACGCAGCATTTATACTGCCTGACTCAAAACCGCCTGGGGGCTCTGGATCGGGTGCTGGGCGCCCTGACCCATCGGGGCATCATCCCCAAACGGATGGCTTCCGCCCTGTGCGACAACCATCAACTGGAAATTCTACTCACCTTCGAAAAGCAGGATGAAAAAACCATTGAAAAACTGGTCAAATTTCTGCAAAAGCAAGTGTACGTGCTGAAAGCGCACACCCTTCAACCAGCGGCGGAAGCGAAGAACAGCGCTGACGCCTCCAACATTACCCCCCTGTTCGTATCCGATATTATTCAAGATCAGCCTCAAAGGAGAATGGCCCATGCCCACAACGCTTAACGCCCCCCAAACCCTGAATATTTTTTACGATAAGGACATTGATCGCAGTAAACTGCTGGCCAAAAAATTGGCTGTGGTGGGCTTTGGCAGCCAAGGCTACGGACAGAGTTTAAACCTGAAAGAATCCGGGGCCACAGTCAAAATTGCCTTACGTGCTGGCAGCGCCACCGAAGCCAAGGTGAAGGAAGCGGGCCTGGAAGCCATCTCTCTGGAGCAGGCCGCCGAGTGGGCGGATTTGATCATGTTCCTGATTCCCGATGTGCAACACGGCCCCGTCTACAAACAATACTTTGAAGGTAAGCTGAAACCCGGTCAGGCTTTGGTGTTCAGCCACGGCTTTAGCATTCATTACAAGGAAATTGTGCCACCCGCCGATGTGGACGTGTTCCTGATTGCCCCCAAAAGCCCTGGCCACCTGGTGCGTTCGGAGTATCAGCGGGAGCGGGGGGTGCCTTCCCTGTTTGCCGTGCATCAAGATGCCAGTGGCGAAGCCCGTGAGCTGGCCCTGGGTTATGCGGCCTGCCTGGGTTCCGGTCGGGCCGGGGTCATTGAAACCAACTTTAAAGACGAAACCGAAACCGACCTTTTCGGGGAGCAGGCCGTGTTGTGCGGCGGGGCCGCCGCTCTGGTCAAGGCCGGGTTTGAGACCTTGACCGAGGCCGGATACCCCCCGGAGCTGGCTTACTTTGAATGTCTGCACGAACTGAAGTTGATCGTGGATCTGATGTATGAAGGCGGCCTGGAAGACATGCGCTACTCCATCAGCGATACGGCCCGTTACGGCGATGTCAGCCGGGGGCCTCGGGTGATCACCGCTGATACCAAAGTGGCCATGAAGCAAATTCTGACTGAAATCCAGTCCGGCGAGTTTGCCCGTGAATGGATGGAAGAGTACCGCAGCGGCATGCCCGAATTGAAAAAACGGGTGGAAGCCGATCGCCAGCACCCGCTGGAAGTGGCTGGCCGAAAACTCCGTGGCATGATGAGCTGGTTGTCTGGCAATAAGCTGGTCAATCGGGATAAAAACTAGAGAAGAGAGCGAGATAGACCCATGTTGGAAAGCCCAAACGCCTACCTGAAATTCGATCCGAACCATCTAGCGGCCAGCACCATTCCGGCCATTGATGCGGACGGACGAATTAGGCTGCCGGGCTTTCCGGCGGGTTTATCCATTCAGTCCTATTTGCCGCTGGTACACCGGTACGCCCAAATTCTGGAAGCCAGCCGCATACTGGATCGCTATCGAGATAATCTGCGCCTGTTGGCTCGTTTTAATCCGGCCCTGGTCAACAGTGGGGAACCCCAAGCGCCCTTAACGGCCTTAACCCCATCCAGCTTGCTGCCCCATTTGTACTACAAGCGAGAAGATCAAACCGCCACCCGTGCCTATAAGTTAAGGGGTGCCGTGGTGGGCATGGCCAAGTTCATGGAAAGCAACCACGTCAAACGGTTTCTCACCGCATCCACCGGCAACCACGCCCTGGGCGTCCTCAAGGCGGCTGAACGCCTTCTTCCGCAGGCGGTGCGCCTGGTCGTCCCCGGTAACACCGCCGCCCTTAAACTGGAGAAACTGAGTAAAGCCATTGACGGTCTGAATGCCAACGGTGTTCAGGCCGATTTACTATTTAAGGGCAATACCTTTGATGAAGCCCGGGCCTGGGCCATGGCCAACCCGGGAGAGGATGAGGCCTACCTCGATCCGTACAACGATCCGTGGGTTGTGGCTGGTCAGGGGACGCTGGGTTTGGAGCTACTCTCTCAAGTGGGGGAACGACTGCGCCAACACCCTTATCAGGAGGTCGTCGTCATCACCCCCATTGGCGGTGGTGGGCTGTTGACCGGAACCGCCACCGCTCTCAAGCTAGCTTCGGCTTGGGAACCGGCCTTTCGCAATGTGAGCATCCGATTCCTGGGCTTGCGACTGGATGATCTGCAAGCACCGTTAGGCGATGCCATTCGGGTGGCCCAAATCGCACCGGATAACTTGCAAGCCCTGAAGGCTTTGAACGTCAGTATCCAGACCATGAGTCAGGAAGATATGGCCCAAGGGGTTCGCTTTGTGCAAAACGATCTGGGGCAAACCGTGGAAGGCGCCTCCGGTGGCACGGTTTATCCCGCTTTAAAGACGCAGGAGTACAGCCCCAATCCGCGCCGTCTGGTGGTCAGTCTGCTTAGTGGCGGAAACGCTTGAGCAGAGCCACTCGGCCCTGCTCAAACATAATATATGTGGATACCCGTCCGCTATCTAACGAAGTCTCCCAAGGCCCCGCTGACGGATTGAAACAACGCGTTGTCTCCGCCTTTGTCGGGATGATTTTTCATGGACCACTTCAAGTAAGACTTGCGGAGGGCAGCCTTGTCGCTGGGTGATAAGTTTTGCAGATCCAAATGTCCTAGACCCAGGGCACCTAAAGCATCTTTCTGTTTCCTGGCTTGTTCGGCCTGAAAGCTGTGGGGGCGACTTCCCGCAGACTGTTGGCCCTGCGGTGTACCCTGTGGTTTTGGCTTGGGGCCTTGATGGGTTGCCCCTTGGGGTCTGGGTTTTGAACCGGCCTGCCCTCCGGGTGGCTTACCGCCAGCAGCGGAAGAATGTTGCGCCTGAGGTCTTGTGAACTGGCTGGCCCAGCCCCCATCTCCGTATGGATTGGGCCGGGGTGTGAACTGTGGTTTGCCCGGGGCAGCATAGGAATATCCCGTAAACTGACTGGCCCAGTTCCCGGATGCCTGCGGTTTACCGTAGGGCTGGAAACCCGAATTAAACACTTTACCGGTCAGGTTGCGTAAAGCACTCACCCCTGACCGGAAACTATTCATCAATCGCCCACCCAGACCTTGCAAGGAAGCGCTGAGGCCAGGCTTGCCCGGTTCAAAAGAAACTCCGCCCCGCTGGAAAAACCCTTGGCCGATGGGGCTGGCAAAGGGACTTGAGCCTGCCGCCCGTTGGTAAGCACTTTTGGAAGCCGATGATGCCCGTGCCCCATTCAACTTGGGCAAGCTGAACTTAAAGCCTGAAATTCTCATTATTAACCCCCATTCCACCGCGTACCCCTTGAAGCCCTGCCATCATTGGGTTACGACCCCACAAAGATCGATACCTCGCTTCTGAGATACCGATGCATCAACCCTGTACCTGCATGAACACGACTTTCGTCGAAATTTTGATATTGTTTTAATAATATTTAAAAATATTGACGTCTTTTGGTAGCTTTGATTTGATTTTTCCAGTTATAGAGCCAGTTCGCTCTTTAAAAACAACCGAACGGCTCCACTCCCCATCAACCAAGAATGCCTCAGGCCAGAGAGACAGTCATCGCTGATATTCCGAGTGTCAGGGTTGGGTGGGCTCCGACTCCGAGAGTTTGACCGCGAGGCTGGGGGTTTGCCAGTTGTAACGCATAGCCAAGGCTCTCAAGGTAAACGTTACCGCAATGCTGATTAGCCCAGCCTCGAAGTGGCCAATCCAGCGGACGAACTGGCTGAGCAGCACAAAGGTCAGGCAACCCACCAGGGCTACGGCCACATAAAACTGCCCGGGCCTGAAAATCAAGGGCTCCTCCCGAATCAGGATATCCCGCAAAATGCCACCGCCCACGGCATTGACCACGCCCACCAGCACCACAGCTGGCATGGCCAGACCGGCCAACATGGCTTTATCGCAACCCACCACGGCGTAAGCCCCCAGACACAGGGCATCCACCATATCAATCAACAGCTGCAAACGGGGCACCCGTCGCTGGAACAGCACCCCCACCAAGGCCCCCAGCACAATAAGAATCAGGTAATTGCCGTTGGTGGTAATTCCTGGTGGGCCTTGTTGCAAAAACACCCCGTCCCGAATCAGGCCGCCCCCCACGGAACCGGCAAAGGCCACCGTAAACACGCCCACGATATCGTACCCCTTGCGCAAGGCCAGCAAGGTTCCGGCCATGGCAAACAAAAACGTGGCGCTGTAGTCAAACCAGCTGGGCAGGGAAAATGAAACAAGAGTCATCCGTCAAAAGTACTTTCAATGCCTAGAGGGAGTTCCGAGTAAAGGGAGTCCAAAGTAGAGGGAGCCAGAGCAGAAGCTGTGCTTAGCCAGAAAAAGAGGTGCAGATCGAAGCTATCTACAGTGTAAGAAAACTCCAGGCCTAACAAATGTGCTAAAAGGCTATATCTAACGGCAATTCTGGAACTCAGTCCGGTTTCATGGTATCTGAATAACGTTCATCTACCTTGTAATATTGTAGCTCCAGAAACCATCCACAAAACGCTTGCCAACAAAAAAGATTGCGCACAAACCCTCCTGTTCACCAGTCGATGAAGTTGGTGCTCAATCACTTGTCGGCCTGAAGAAATACACTCCGATTAAAACGCTGAATTCCCTATAAGCTGAATTCCCTATAAAAGGAACCCGCCCCATGAGCATTACTCCAACTGTTCAATCCCCGATAAAAACACCGTTATCGTCTCCGCTCCCAAAGCCACTTGAGCAAGTTACGCCGAGTAAGGTATCTGGTATGTTCCCTGATAATGTCCAGGTAGACACATTTACAAGGCTCCCAAAAAGGCATAACCCCTTCCCAAACAGCGAAGCTCCAAGGGATACCCCTGTCAAGAAAAAAAAACGCAGTGAGCCTCAGGAAAAAGAAAAAATTGAACACAGAAAAACCGTGGAAGCAGTGTGGCCAGAGACTATCGAGGAAATGCTAGGTAAACTGGATGATGATGAGGACAAAGCAACAATAAGAGCAACAATAACAGAGGCTTTAGAAGAGTCCAAGAATACGAAAGGGAAGCTCCATGATGAGAAAATTTCCCGAAAATACCCTTCGGTAGAAAGCCTCGCAGATACCATCACGCTGATGCTGTTTATAAAGAAAAGTCAAAGCATTCATCTGGACACGTGGCGGGATGGAAAAGAAAAACATCATTTTCTGGTTCGTTGCCTACAGGATGGCACTGCCGGGCACTGCCTGACCGCGTTTCAAGAATTTTTTGGGGACACTCCCACCTCTTCGACCAGGTTAGTGAAAGATACCAACCACAACAATCTCTGTCTTATCAGGAAATTACCACCGGGTGGAGCAATCCAGGAAGCTCGCTATTTGGCCATCTCTCTGGGCGAAAGTATTGAAAGTGAGATCAAAGAAAAAAAGCTCATCACACCAGTGACCCTTATTCCTTTAAAGAAAACAACATTTCAAAACAAACTGACAATACCAGGGCAAAATGGACATCACCGCTATGTGGTTGTAAGCAAAAAAACCGGAGAACCGGTTACCCGGTACCAGGATCTGATACCTTCCTAAATCATGACACAAGGTAGAAAAAACAATGCTGAGGTCAGGGTTCACCAGGCCTCAGCAATTTTTGCAAGCGCCAAATTTCATCGGAATACACACTTTGAAAATTCGCAGTTTCCCAAAACTGACTTCTGCTTTTTGAAACTCTTGACCCGACTGTTGCGTAAACAAAATGTGAACGCCAATGTTCGGTAATGTTCGGGAAGAGGAGATAACACCATGAGAAGTGCCTACAAGCCCCTGACAAAATTCTTGGCCATACCAGCCATGCTGGGCATACTGGCCGCCAATATGCTGGTTTTAACAGCCGAAGCGCACAATCGATCTTACAATCGGTATTATGACTCTCGCTATAACAGCAACTGGGGCACCTTTGGCCAGCGGCATCCCTACGTGAAAAAAGCGGCCATTGGCGGCGGCGCCGGAGCCCTGATTGGCGGTATTTTGGCCCCCGACGGCTACCGCGGCGATGGAGCCATTAAAGGGGCTGTAATTGGGGCCGGTGCCGGGCTCGGTTATGAATACCTGAGACGCCAGGGCACATTCGGTAACAACCGGTTCCGCTGGTAGTTTTTAACTTCGCAAACCACATTTTCGTTTTTTACAGGAGGAGATGGAGAATGAACCACATGATCAATCGTAAGGCAATGCTCGGGCTTGGAGTGTTGGGGCTGTTAGCGCTCACCGTTTTCGGCAATAGCGCCTTTGCCCATGATCGCGATGACTACCGGGACGGCTGGCGCAATCGCTCCTGGAATTACAACCGGGTTCAAAAACACCGATACTACAGACCCGTAGTCAAAAAGACCTGGGTTCGGCCAGGCCGGGTGGCCTACTTGCCAGGCAATCGCTGGGGCTATTATAAAAATCACCCCGCTCCCCGCCGTGGCTGGTGGTAGAAAAATTAGTCAGAGAGAAAAAATCCCTCGTTTACTTGTAAACGGGGGATTTTTGCAGGACAGCGACTGACTGATTGCGTGAACGCAAACTCTGTGTTTTTATTATCAGGCTCGTCCAATATTCGGGAAACCCGGTGAAAATCCGGGACTGTGCCGCAACTGTGAATTCGTTGCTTTTTAAGGGCAATGGAAAGTCAGAACACCGTAGGGGAGCTTGTTTACACTCTTGCGAGCACGAAGAGGATAATGAGTATGTCTGCGCACCATTTCGAGTTTGATTAGTGGGTTCCCCCGCCACGGGGCTGTTTGGATAGTCATCCAATTCATAGTCAAGGCGCATTCGTCAGGCACTTCTGCATTTTTTTGAACGGAGTTTCAGCCTGATTGAGTTTGGCCTGTCTCGCCGTAAATTTTTTGACGCAGGAAGGAACCCCATTTTGTTCCAGTTTTCACTTCAGCTTTCAGGCTGGCAGTTCTCTTTATTCCATTTTAATCAACAGGCCCGTACCATCGCTTTAGGCCTGCTATTGCTAGTCAGTTCCAGTATGCTCGTCACCGCCCAGGGGGAAGAATCTGGTATTCCGCTAGAAGAAATCGCTCTAGAAACCGACACCTCCGACGGCCTGGACTTGAGCCTACCAAGCGCCGCTCAAGCGGAAGGTCAAGCGGAAGCCACCGCCAGCGGCGATGCGCTCCCCCCCTTGGAACCCGCCGCTACCGCCCCCCTGTTGCTGCAAACCACCAAAATTGGCATTCCCAGCAACCAGACCGGCACGTCGGCCACGGTCATTACCCGGCAGCAAATTCAGCAAATGCAGCCCTTTTCGCTCACCGAAGTGCTGGCCAAAGTACCCGGCGTGGACGTGGTGCGCAACGGCTACCTGGGAGCCACCTCCTCTATTTTTATGCGGGGCATGAACGCCAGCCACACCCTGGTTCTTGTGGATGGGGTGCGCATGAACGATCCCATCTCCCCGGATCGCACCTATAGCTATCTGGATCAGATCAGCCCGGACGCCGTAGAGCGCGTTGAGGTGCTTCGGGGCCCCCAGAACAGCATTTTCGGTTCCGATGCCATGGGCGGGGTTATCAACATCATTACCCGGCAAGGCGAGCCCGGCAAACCCACCTTATACGCCAAAGTGACCGCAGGCTCTCAGGGGACTTTACAAGAGGATATTGGCATCGGAGGCCAGTACAGCGACAAGTTGAAATCGTTTCTACACATCACCAGGCAGGATGTACGAGGGATTTCGGCGGCCAGCAGCCGATACGGTCTCAACTCCTTTGGTACCTTTTATCGCAACGCGGAACGAGATGGTTACCATAACACCACCATTACCGCCCGCACCGAGTACACGCCGTTCAAAAACCTGACCCTGGATCTTGCCAGCCTGTTCACCCGTTCCCGTTTTGATTTGGACAGTTACGGCGGTTACACCGGCGATGACCCCAACTTCACCGGCACCAACCGCACCCTGACAGTGAGTGGCAGCTCCCGGTTAAAGCTATGGGGCGATCGCTACGAGCAAGTCACCCGACTGGCTTTCACCAACGTGCGCCGGGAAAACTTCAACGAGCCGGATGCCCTAGATTCCAGTAAAAGCCACGATCGCTACCGGGGAAAATTGCTAAACTTTGACTTTCAGAACAACTTCCGGCTGCATCGCACCAACACCCTGACCACCGGGCTGAACGTCCAGCATGAATGGGGCGATTCCTATTACAATTCGGTTAGCGTTTTTGGGCCCTTTAACACTGCCGCCCAGCTGCGCTCGGCCACCAATACGGCCTTTTACGTGCAAGATCGCATCCAGCTGTGGGATCGCTGGTTCACCACGCTCGGGTATCGCTACGATCGCCACAACCGCTTTGGGGGTCATCACAATTTCCGGGCCGACTCCATCTACACCATCAAACGCACCGGTACCAGCATTAAAGGCAGTATTGGCACGGGCTTTAAAGCGCCCACCCTGTCCCAGTTGTACGGCACCTTCGGGGCCAACCCCAACTTGCTGCCAGAAACCAGCGTCGGCTGGGATCTTGGGTTGGAGCAAGCCTTGCTGGGCAATAAAATACAGATGGGGGCTACCCTGTTTCAGAATCAGGTGCGCAACCTGATTGATTTTCGTCCCACCGGGCTGTTTTCCACCGCCTATACCAATGTTGCCAAAGCCCGCATGCAGGGGCTGGAAGCCTACATCACCAGCCAGCCGTTTAAATGCCTGCAACTGAGGAGCAGCTATACTTACACCGATACCAAGGATCTGGGGCCCAGCAGCACCCAGGGCGATGCCTTGTTTCGGCGTCCCCGTAATAAAGCGTCCTTTAATATCAACTACCAGCCCATCAAACGGCTGAATATCAACCTGGACATCACCCACACCGGCCAGCGCAGTGATTTGGACTTCTTTACCTTTCCGGCCCGACCGGTGAAGCTAAAAGCCTACACCCTGATCAATTTGGCCATGGAGCTGGCCCTCTCGGATCAGGTCAGTTTGTATGGGCGGTTGGTCAACTTTTTAGACACCCCCTATGAAACCGTCAAAGGCTACGGCAATCCGCGTATCTCCGCCTACGGCGGCCTACGCTGGGCGCTGTAAGCCTGCCCATGTACCCTCATTAAAAAAAGTCGTTCACCATCGCTATGTATCGCCAGCAGTTCATTCGCAAATTTTCCCCCTGTTTCAAACTCAGGGCGCTGCTGGCGACTCTTTTTTTAATTCTGGCCACCACCTTTGGTGGGTGTAATCAAAACCCAACCCGGACGGCTCCACACACCGCCCTCAACACTGCCTGCAAGCGCATTGTGTCCCTGTCGCCCAGTGTCACGGAAGTCTTGTACGCCCTGAATCTGGGCGTACAAGTGGCCGGGGTGACCCGCTACTGTAAATACCCCAAGGCGGCCCGGGCCAAACCCCAGGTGGGGGGCTACGTCGACCCGGATACTGAAGCCCTGCTACGTCTCAAGCCGGATCTGGTCATTCTGCGCGGAGAACAAATCCAGCTCAGCCACCAACTCACGGCGCTGGGATTTCTAGTATTGCCTGTGGATCACCAGACTGTTCCCGGCATTCTGACGTCCATTGATGTCGTGGGGAAAACCTGCCACCGGGAAGCCCAAGCCCGAGAACTCCATCAACAATTACAGCAGGAGATAGACAGCATCGCCGCCACCCTGAAGCAGGCGTCCAGTCGGCCCAAGGTCTTGGTGGTGCTGGATCGCAACGTACAATCGGAAAAACTGAAATGGGCCTTCGTAGCGGGAGAAGACGGCTTTTACAACCAACTGGTCAAAATGGCCGGGGGCCGGAACGTGTTACCCTCAAACAAAAAAGGCTTCCTGCAAATTTCCGCGGAGGGCATTTTGCGGCTGAATCCCGATGTGATTATTGAAACCACCGAATCGCTGGGCCCTGCGGGTGTCTCGCTTTCACAGGCCCAACAAAACGCCATGGCCGAAGCCCAGTGGCGAAGCCTGTCCCAGGTGGCCGCCGTCAAGCACCATCGGGTGTATCACTTTGGGCAAGACTATATGGTCATTCCCGGCCCTCGCTTTCCTCGAATCCTGAGGCAATTTGCCGAGGCCATTCACCCTGAATTACACTGGAAGCATGAGTGATTCCCCTCCCCCATTATTATTACAAGCGCTCTCCATTCAGGTGTGCCTGCAAAACCAGCGCATCCTGAAGGACGTTTCTTTCGAGCTGCGGGCCGGTGATTTTATGGCCATCATTGGGCCCAACGGAGCCGGAAAATCCACCCTGGTTAAAGCCCTGTTGGGACTGCTTCCAGTGAGCAAGGGGCAATTTTTGCTGCGAAATCAACCGTTGAACCAACTGTCTCCCAAAGAAAAAGCCCGACACCTGGCTTATGTCCCCCAGTCTTTAGCGGTCAGTGCATTCAGCGAGGCCCAGCTTGTGTGGGATTTTGTCATGATGGGCCGCTACCCTTATTTACCACCTTTGGCCGCCCCGCAAGAACACGATCGGCAAGTGGTGGAGCAGGTCTTGCGTCAAACCGGTACGAGCCAGCTGTCAGAACGTCCATTGGGCAATCTCAGCGGTGGTGAGCGGCAAAAAGTGATGATTGCGGCGGCCTTGGCCCAGCAACCCCAGATTTTGGTGCTGGATGAGCCCGATACCTTTCTGGATCCCAAAAACCAACAGGAACTTCTGGCCCTGCTGGGCCATTTGAATCAACAGGATGGGCTATCCATCCTGTGCGTGACCCACGATCTCAACAGCGCCTCCCATTACGCCAACCGCATTCTGGGGCTGAAGCAAGGAGAGATCCTATTGAACGGCTCTGCCCAGGAGACCCTGCACCCCGACCCGCTGGAAGCCTTATTTGAGATTCCCTTTCTGAAGTTGACCGCACCCAACAGTCCACATGGTGCTGGGGCGGATCCGTCTGGGCATTGGCTGGTGCCTCAGCCTCCTTCACCCCTTGATCACCCCCCGCCGCAGACCGAGGGATCGGGCCTATGAGCCAGTCCGAAAACCAGGCCCTCTATCGACGAGCGCCTCAAAGCACCCTGATTTCCTTGGCAGCCCTGGCTTGCCTGATTCTTTTTTTGGCACCCTGCTTTGGCATGCAGTGGATCGCCCCCTGGCATTTAAACGCCTCACAAACGCTGGACGCGGATATTTTCTGGCAGGTTCGCCTGCCCAGAGTCCTGGCCGCTTTTATCACCGGGGCTGGTTTGGCCTTATGCGGCATGGTCTTTCAGGCCCTGTTTCGCAGCCCTTTGGCCTCCCCCTTTACCTTTGGGGTGGCCAGCGGCGCTTCTTTCGGAAGTGTACTGGCCATTGTGCTGGCCGGGGTATTTCCTTTTTCTGGGGCGCCCGGACTACTGGCCTTGCTGGGAGCCGCCTTGACCACCCTGCTGGTTTATCAACTGGCCAGCCTGGGGGGACGCTTCTCCATTAGCACCCTGCTGCTGGCGGGTGTAGCCATTAACTACTTTTTTGGCGGAGCAGTGACTTTCATCCAGTATCTGAGCGATTTTACCAACGTGTTCCGCATTTTGCATTCCTTGATGGGCGGTTTGGAAGGCGTAGACCTGAACAGCCTGATGCAGCTGACCCTCTTCGTCACGCCGGGCGTGTTGCTTATCGCCTGCCTGCCCGCCGAACTCAACCTGTTGTCCATGGGCGATGACATCGCGGCCAGCCGGGGCGTGGATTTGAACAGAACCCGCAAAATCCTGTTTTGGGGAACCTCCCTGACCGTGGGCGGTATTGTGTCCATTTGTGGCCCTATTGGCTTTGTAGGGCTCATGGCTCCCCATATCGCACGGCTGCTGGTGGGTAACGATCACCGCTATTTGTGGCTGGGGGCCGTCTTGCTGGGAGGAAGCCTGTTGACCGTTTGCGACACGGTGGCCCGCAGCATCATCGCCCCTGCCGAAATCCCGGTGGGCGTGATTACCGCCATGTTGGGCTGTCCCTTCTTTTTGTGGCTGCTGCTACAAAAACAATCTCAAAACCCGCTACGCTGAATCCAAGATAAGTCGAGCCTGTTCAATCTAAAAATCGCCAGAAGGGTTCTGCGCTTCCGGCGATTTTCATTCTAAAGCGACGAAATTTTACTTTTCTTCTTCCTGCTGCGGTGGTTTTTCAGGAGACTTAATATTGGCCCGAGCCTGTGCAAAAGGATTGGCGGGCGTAGGAGGCACTATCGCTTGCTGATTCTGGTGCATCCCTGGATTAAAATCCAGCATTAACGGTTCAATATGACCCTCCTCACCCTCCTGTTGATGATGGGGCGGAGCCACGTGATTAACCCAGGGAGCATTAGGAACAACCTGAGGAATACCTTGGTGCGGAGGGGTTACTGGTTCCTCTTCCTCCTCGTCCTCTACCATGAGAGCATCTTCTGGTTGTTGCGGTGGCTGGGCATCCATCCCAAAGCGCACGGCGTTTTGGTTTTGCGCTCTGCGCTGGCCCATAATCTGCTGAATGTCATTTAAGATACCTGGAATGGCTTCCCCATGACGCTCCACCGGGTTGCCGTTGGGCTGTACCACAGGAGCCGCCGGGTCTGCCTGACGGGGTTGACGGGAGACTGAGCGCGGTGACAAGGAAGCAAAAACTGGCGTAATCATTTGAACAATCCTTTTTAAGGAAATTACTGGAAACTGAAAAAAGAGATGAACACATTCAATCCGATAGGGATTGGATAGAGGTACTAACGCCCTCAATCTCAAAAGTTGTTACTGAGCCAAGGCAAGCCAAAACAACCAAAAGCCTCACCTATGTTTCCTGTTCTGTTTCCTGGTTCCAAGGGGCAAATCCTGAGCCCCCTTGGGTTTGAAAGAGGTGGGTTTCATGAGTCAGAATCACCAAAAGGCAATCGTCAAACACTCCATTCTGACTTCTTTTGTCTCCTCTATTGAAAATTATTCTCATTTGTCATACTTTGAGAATCATTCTCAAACACTCGCACCCCATGTCCCCCTGAGGTATTCACCATTTCTCTCGCCAGCGCACCTGTGAATGCTCCACCCCTTTGGCCGCCAGTTCGGACTGGACGGTTGAATGCACTGGCGGACGCCAGCCAGGGCGGCTACGGCTGGAATCCACCTCAGGACACTCAACCCGCTGCCCTGGCACCCGCCACGTTGACCCAGAGCGCCCCACCCAAGCGCAACGGCTGGGATATTCTGGCCAAAACCAGCTTGACCGGCATGACAGTAGTCAATGGGGGCTTATTCCTTTCTCCTTACCTAGCCAAAGCATTGGCCAAACCCTCCGTTCAACGCAATATAAAAACCGCAATCGGCAATCGTCTGGGGGAAAAATGGGGCACAAAAGTCGAACAGTGGGCTAAACAAAACTCGAATTACGACACCATTAAGGCCAATTTCACTCGGGCAGCAAGCTTTGCCGGATTACTTCAACTAAACACCGGGTATCAAGTTGGTATTAATACCCAACAACCGTCCAAAAGCCTTTCCTCTTTAACTGGTACCATGACCCAAGCGCTTACCTGTCTGAAAGTCGAAATTCCCTATTTCCAAACCCTCACCTACCTCAGCTCGTTTTTCTGGTTTTCGGGAGAGACCAACGACATTAAAAACACCAACAACCCCGGTCAGCGACGGGAATTTGACCAAAATCGCCTGTTTCGGGCATTTAAAGGCGAGCAACGGGCCGATGAGAAAGGCTTTTTCCGCGAATTATGGAACACCCTGAAATTTATGGGGAAGGACTTTCGTTACACTTTGTCGAATGGCCCCTGGAAAAACCTGCAGGAGGCCATTAAAAATAAGGAAGATTTGAAAAAGCCACAGCCCTATCAAACCGCCATTGGGGCACAACTAAACCTGTTGGCATTCATTGCTGCCAGTGCGGCCTTTTGGGCACAAAAAAGAGAAATCCGTAATAACCCCCAACTAAAGCTGAGCAATTTTTCCAAATGGCCTGCTGAATTTAAAAAAATCCCGCAGCGTTTCAGTCGGCTATCTCAATTCGTAATGGTCTTCTCCATCATTTCCTATCTTCCTGTACTTATGCGAGCCCTGCAAAGCAAAGGGGAAGTGGACGGGGCGCTCACCTTCCTTGGGGTCCCCATGATTACGGCGAGCCAGGTCCTCAAAGGTACGCTGGATATCAAACACTGGCAAGGTTTGCTGAGTATGGGCAGCCCCATTGTGAACGAGGGCAAGCGTATTAACAGTAAAAAATACCGGGCCCAGGTCAACTACCTGACCGCCCTGCAACAGGAAGCGCTACGAAACCCCAACCTGCAGGCCACCGACATCCTGTACCGACTGGAGTCCAGCCCTCAGCAACTCAAAGCCATGGCCGATACCATGGGGCAGTTCCGGGTGGATTACATTTTAAACCTGTTACGGGCCGGTGCTATTAAACAACAAACCGAACACGTGACCCTGGCCACCTATTTACAACCGTTGCTCACCCTGGGAGCCTAACGAAAATTCAGGAACAGCCCTTTTTAAAAGTATTCGCAAATGAAACAAGGAAACAAGAAGATGCTCAGCGCCCTGTCTCAATCAACCAACAGCTTATCAAGACCTTTATTACCCCAACTGAACCAAACGCAGGCAGGCTCTCCATCCCGTCTTTCCTATCTGGGGGCCCTGCTTAAGGAGCCACAGTCCAATGTGTTGGACACCATTTCTGAGGACTATTTTCAACTTGAGCATGACTTTGAAACGATTTTGAAGCAAGCAGAGGAAGCGCCTGTATCCGACCAAAATATTACCCCGCCCTGGATTAACACGCTCAAGGAGACCGCCCGAAAGCCGGAGTGGCAAAAAACACTGGGCGAATATGTGTTGGATAAACACAAGGCCGAAGTAGAAACGCTTCAGAAGCAATACGCGCAACGCTCCCTGATGCTGGAGCAAAAAGAAAAAGAAGAAAATCTGGCCAACACAAGCAGCCAATACAGTAAACTCAATTCTTCCATGGCTAATTTTGAAGCCCAAATTAGCGAAATGAAAAAAAAGTCCAGAGCTGTTTTCGTTGGCAGCGGCCCCCAACCCAATACGGTTATCTCCTACGCCCGTTTCTCTAAAAACGTAACCGGAATTGACAGTGACGCTGAGGCCATCCCCCCTGCAATAGCAGCTGCTGACGCTACAAAACGCAAAGAACGGATCAACTTCGAGCATATCGAAGGGAAAGACTTCAACTATCAAAATTACAGCCACATCGGCATGGCCATTATGATACCAACGGAAGCTAAAATCGAAATCTTGCAGCAGATTTTAAACACCGCGAAAACGGGAACCAGAGTGGTGGTTCGTAGTGTGGATGGACTAAAGAAAGCGCTTTATAACGGTATTGATGAAAAAGCCATCAAAGACCTACACGTCAATAACGCTCAGCAGCCGGGCTCGCAAAAAGTATTTAAAAAAGTGGCTACCATTTACGGAAATGATGATAACGTGACACACTCCTATATTCTGGAGGTGGCGGAAAAAAAGGCCGTTCAGGGCGCGCCACAGTTTGGACATTCCGGGTTTAGACATTCCGGGTTTGGACATTCTGGCCAGACACAGCGCCGACTCAACCTGGTTGGCTAACAAGGCCCTGTTCTATTTCTGTCACTTCGTTCTCTTATTAAACACGCTACAATAAGGGAATGTTAGAGATCGTCAAATCATTTTTAAAAGGCACGGAGCCCAGCCAAAGCGGTGCCGTGCAAGGGCAGTATTACGAGCGCACGGGCGGTTGTAACCAGTGCGGCAAATGCTGCTCCCACATCTACCTGGTGTACGGCCAGCAAACCATTAATAGCGTGGCCATGTTTGAGGATATAAAAGCCAAGAACCCGGAATACCAGTATTTTAAGCCCTTGCTAGCGGAAAGTGACGAAGCGGGGCTGTTGTTTCAGTGTGTGCATTTGCAGGCGGACAAGTCCTGCGGGATATATGAGAACCGCCCCAATTTTTGCCGCCAGTACCCATCGGAACACGCCATGCTGATGGGCGGCAAACTGGCGGAAGGGTGTGGATACCAGTTTCGACTGTTAAAGACCTTTCAGGATGTGTTGAGGCAAATGGCCCCATCCGGGACGGAAGGATTGAGAAGCCCTGAGCCGAGAGAAAAATCCGTTCAGTCTTCAGGCCCCCCTGCATCATGAACACCCTCGCCAGCCGCGCTATGATCTACCAGCCCCAAAGCGTTTTAATGCTGCTTAGCCGGGCCTGGAACCTGCTGCGCTTAAACCTGAGACAGGTACTGATAGTCCTCCTGCCCCTGACTTTGCTGAACACGGCCCTGCACTTTTTAATCAGCCTTTTATCCAGTTCGGCTTTCCTGACCCAGACCACTCTGCCCCAGTTGCAAACCAGCCTGTTGTTGCTGGTGGGCAGTTTTTTGCTGGTCATTCCCACCACAGTGGCCTACATGATCAGTTTTTCTTTGCTTTGCCGCTTTTTTTATCTGGCCTTGCTTCAAGAGCAAGCACCCTCTCTATGGGAATGCCTGCTGCACCTGAAAAAAAACTGGCTGCCACTGACCGGCTTAATCCTCCTGCTGGGAGGCTTGTTCCTGGGGATGATTGTCGTGAACGTCATTGTTTTTTATGGGGGCTTTCTTTTTGTGGCTTTGACGGTGGGGGCCTTGGTCGGCTCTAGCCTGGCCGTTGGCAATCTAAGCATCAAGATCATGATCGGGGTTTCTATTCTGATGATTGGGGCCTTGTCCCTGGGCTTACTGACCTGCCTGATCAGTCTGCAATGGTTTTTATTCAACTTTCCCATTGCCGCCATTGCCACTGCCGACCAAGAAAAGCCCGATTTCTGGAAAAAAGTCACCGGATCGTTCACACTGATCTTCAGAAACTTTCCACGGCTGGTCGGCTTTAGTGTGTGTGGGCTGCTGCTCAGTGTCTCCATCTTGTCTGTTTTGCTCAGTCCGGTGGTGCTTTGGATGGGCATTGAACAAACCCGGCTGGGACTCCATCAAACCATCCCCCTTTATTTGCAAACAGCCTGGAACGTGTGGAATAGCCTGGCCAACTGCCTGATAATGCCTTACTACGTCAGTGCCCTAATACTGATGTGGTACGACTGCCAAGCACGTAGCGAGGGTTTGGACTTACAATTATGGATTGAGCGGCTTCACCCCCCAACCGGAATCGCCAAGACGGATTAATCTGTCGAGGCGCCTTTCCAGGAGTCCCTAAAGCCCCTTCAATCAAACGGAATCCAAGCGAGACTCAAAGTCAAACCAGGGTTTTCAATAGCACACCCCTTTTAAACAGGAAAAAGTACCATGACCACCGACGATCTCAGCAATAAAGTCATCAGTATTTTCCAAAAGTACCGCCGAGGTGAACACTTCCACTTTGAAGTGGAAGAAGGCGGGGAAATGGTCATCAGCCCGGATGGCTTTAACTACGTCAGCATTAAACATGACAGCAACGGGCTGAACGATGAGACCTCCCTACTGGAAGTAGGGGACGCCAAACATTACGTGGTTAAAATGATGGAAGTGCATCACGAAAGCCATACCGTTCGCCTGAATAACTACTTTGTCCCCGGCAACCGGCTAGAGGAATTTATGCTCAGCCTGGGGCAGCGGCCCGGCAAGTTGCTGGAAATCAAGCAGTTTATCCCCGATACCACCGCTTGACGGTAGCCCCGCTTAATGACAGCCCTGGAAACACAGGCAAGCCTTTTTCAAAACCTTGCGAGTGTCTGTATCTGCGGATGGGCGTTCACTAACGATATGCCACGGGCGTCACCACCGACTGCCGGGGTGGCGCGGGAAGCGGCAAGGGAGCGCTCAGGGTTTGAAATCCAGTAAAACCGGGGTTGGCAGGATGACCTGGCCAGGCCTGAAAAGACGTGGCTGGCAACCCAAAAGGGATGGCAGAGCGGGTGAAGGCCCGCGTGGCCAACCCGGATGCGCTACCCCCACCCTCAGCCGGGACAGAGGACTGCGGCTGGGCCTGTTTTCTGAAACGATGCGCAGTGAGCAAGCGATTGAACAAGCCCAAGCCAATGCCGGTTACAAAAATCCCACTGAGTAAGGGAAAAGCCACGGTCATGGCCTTGGAAGCCATGGGCCGCTTCATGTCCGCCAGGATTTTCTGTTGGATGTCCGAAGTCCAGGCCTGTCCCTCTTTCCAATGCCCTTGGACAGCGTTTTGCGCAATCTGCCGGGTGCTGAGCAGTTGGTTTTTCTCGTCCAGGGCCCCCTTGAACAACCAGGGGAAGGTCTTGAACATCAGCTTTTGTACAAGTTCCTGACCGTACAAAATATAGGCGAACACCACTGGTAGCCGAATGGCCGTTTCCAGCCGCTCATACCCATCCCGGGCAGAATCCAGGTATGGAATAGAGCAGGTAAGCATGATGGCCCCCAGCAAGCCCTTGCGGTTCCCCAGACCAAAGGCCACTTTACCGCCCTCTTTATGGGCAAAGTCAAAATCAAGGTGTTTGACCATTTTTTGGGACAGGGCTTTCGACCAACCAAAGCGATGCCCAAAGCGCGCCAATAAAACAGAACTGCCCACGATCCCGCCAAAGGCTGCCGTGGTCTGTAGAATCCGACGCTTGGCCTTGCGCACCTGCGGACTATCATCAATAGACTGTGGCCCGTTTGACTGTGAGCCGGTGGACTGTGACTCAGTGGTTGAGTTCGCAGGGGCCGGGCCTAAATTAATGACATCGCTGAAGGTATCTTTCTTGAAGACTTTGGCGGTCATCAAATTCTTGCCATAATTGACCAAAGACTCCCCCCACAGGCCGATCCCGCCAATGGTGGTCAGAATCATACCCGCCTTGGCTGCCATGGCCCGATGAACCGCCTCGGCATTGCCCTTGTTTTTCAATTGCTCAAAGGTCTGGGTGAGTAATTGTTTGCCAAACCCCTCGCTTTTGCCTGCGCTTTTAAAAAATAAATTGGCCAACCCCGGCCCCAAAAGCGTGGGCAAGGCATAGGTCATGGCCGACTCGCCAAACTCCAGCAGGCTGACCTCCGCCCCTTCCGCCTTGCTCCGGGAAATCAGGATTTTAGGCATCCAGGCCGTGCCGGTGTCCTGCAAAAACTTCATGGTGGTTCCCCCACCCTGGCCTTCCTGAAAAGCCAGGGCTTTGGCCAACTTGCTTTGTTTCAGCACTTGGGCGGTTGTTGAGGCTATTGAATGAACGGGGGAAACCTTTGTCACACCGAATTACTCTGGTTGGTCAGTGGTATTAAAACGGCCAATGCAATTTTGTGTCCGCAATCCTGGCGTTCGTTAAGGGGCTGTATACATTTTGTGAAAAACACAAAAAAGGCAGGCCTCATAAACCTTTACAATACAAGCAACCGTTTCAACGCTCTTATTTCAACGCTTTTAAGGCGGTCTGGAATACCAATTACAGGGATGAACAGGCGGCCAGCATATGCTGGACAATTGCAAGCATTATATCTGCCATGCCCAGGGCTGGCTAGGCTTTATATTTGAAAAAGGGGCCGCAGCCGCAGTCCGGGGAAAGCGGCTTTGCTGCCCGGAAAATTCCTGACCGAGCAAGGGGCTGGCTACGGGGCGATAGGGGCCAAACGGGGCTGGTTGAACAGCGGCCACCCCTGGGCGTTTTGAGCCGCCTCTGGCAGGCAGGGGACTGGCACCGAGTACTGCGGTCGGCTGCTGGGCCTTGCCAAAGCGGTACTTGGTCCAGAACTGGTTCAGCAGGGTCACTCCCACACCGGTGCCCAGGATACCCACGACCATGGGCACACCAAACAATACGTTTTTCCCCAAAATGGCTTTTCTCAGCTCAGCATCGGCGGCAATGCGGGCAGCGGCTTCATCCGCCTTGCCCAGTAAGCCTTCCGCTTTCTCAAAAGCCACTACCTGGAGCCCTTGGGCGGCATTTTCCTTTTTAAACGCCCGCTCCACCACATCCTGAAGGCGCATGACCTGCATTTTCCCGCTGGGCCCTACCGGAGCCACCATGGCTCGGTGTAAATCCGGGCGAAATTTTCGGATGACGCTCAACATGCCTCGCTCCAGGGCCTGTTGCCCAAACGCCAGATAGCCCATAATGACACCCAGCCGAGACACCGCCTCCACCCGCTCCAGCTTGTCCCGGGCCGCGTCGGCGTAAGCGGGAATAGAAGCGGCCATGTACCAGCGTAACTGCTTGCCCGAAATGGAAAAACCACCTTTTTTAGCGTCATAGTCCAGATGATCCACCAGAGCGCCAATCGGATTTTGCGGTACCCAGCGGCCCAGTTTGCCGAAGTGCGGATGGCGGAGGAGTTTTTGCCTGAATGTCGCCAGCGGTTTTTGAGGCAAGCGGTGTCCAAATTTGGCCAAGGCCACCGAACCCAGCAACGTCCCGCCCATCAGGCCCAGGGTGGCCAGCGTCCGATGCAGGGATTTTTTGACCACCTGACTTTCCTCGCCGGTTTTCATCTCCCCCTTGGACAAATTCACAATGTCACTGAATTTATCCTTTTTAAAAAAGTGGGCGGTCATTAAGTTCTTGCTGTAATTAATCAAATATTCGCAACCCAACCCCACCGCCACCATAGGACCCAAAATGGTAGCCGCTTTGACCGCCACCAAATGGGGTAACTCCTTTTTTAGCCCCTCATGCCCGACCTTTTCTGCCAACTCTGTTAGCTTGGCCACGGAATGCCCCAAATACTCCCGGGACAAATTCTGGTTAAAGCTCTTTTCCGCCTGCCGCCGGAAAAACTTGTGCATGCCCTGGGCGGCCACCGGCACGGAAAAGTACACCACCCCGGATTCTAAAAACTCCAGAAAGGTGCTTTCCGAGATTTCAATCAGGCTGCGGGAAACCACCAGTTTGGGCAACCAGGCCACCGATGTATCCCGAATAAAGGACATCCAGGACAAGCCATTTTGCCCCTCGCTGAGGTGCAGCAAATTACCCACGCTTCGCTCCCAGAAAGGCATTTTCTGGAGTAACAGCGGCACTTTGGCAATTTGAGTTTCAACAGAAGACATCAGTAAACTTGTGTTTCCGGGAAAAGGGCGTAAAACAAAAGGGAGTCGAAAAGAGTTCTAGCAAAAAAACCGACGTACTTGCCAAGGGGCTGAAGTCTGCCGGTTTCTCAAAATTTTAAGTCAATGTCCAGTCTTACCTTGAGAACGGCGGCCCTTCAATAGCGAGGCACCACCAACAAAATGTATTGAATTGAACGGACGAGATGAACATGGGAAGCGAAACAATGCTTAAAACTTTGACCTTATTTGGGCATCATACATAAAAAATAAACCCGATGGGTAACAATTTGTGCCCTGTCTCCATAAAACATAAAAATATCCCTCTCAAGCAAGGGTTACTCAAGAGGGATATTCGATTTGTGGTGAGCCTATGGACTTGTCCCTAAACGGAGGGCGTGGCCAACAACACGCCGGATTGCCGAAAAAGGCACTGGCCGTTGGCAAAAGTCATGATGGCCCGACCTTTGAGGGTTTGCCCCTTAAAGGGACTGTTCCGGGATTTGCTGCGGAACTGAGCCGGATCAACCGTCCATTCCTGCTCCGGGTCAATGACCGCAATATCGGCCCGCTGCCCAACCGACAGTTTGCCCGAGTCCTTCAGCTTGAAGACTTCCGCCGGTTTGGAGGCCATGAGTTCAATAATGGCCGTGGGACTGAGCTTGGCGGTATGGAACAACTGGGTTAACACCACCCCCAACGAAGTCTCCAGCCCAATGACCCCATTGGGCGAGCAGTCAAAGGCCATCGATTTCTCATCCGGGGTATGGGGAGCGTGATCCGTGGCAATCATGTCAATGGTGCCATCCAGAACCGCTTCAATCAAGGCCTGCCGGTCGGCCTCTCCCCGCAAGGGACCGTTCATTTTGAAATCCGGGTCATAAGTCTGGCAGCAGGCATCGGTCAGGGCCAGATAATGCGGGGTGGTTTCGGCGGTAATACGGAGCCCTTCCGCTTTGGCCTTACGAATCAGGGCCACGCTTTCCTTGCTGGAAATATGGGCAAAGTGAACCCGGCCATCGGTAAAGCGAGCCAGTTCAATGTCCCGGGCCACCATCACGCTTTCGGCCACAGAAGGAATACCCGGCAAGCCCAGCAGGGTGGAGTAATACCCTTCATGCATGACCCCGTTGCCAAACAGGGAGCAATCCTCGGCGTGGCAGACAATGGGTACGTCAAACATCTTGGAGTATTCCAGGGCCTTGCGCATCATATTGGCGCTGGACACCGGCTTGCCGTCATCGGAGAAAGCCACGGCCCCCTGACTGACCAAAGTGCCGATGGAGGTCATCTCCTCCCCTTCCAGCCCCCGGGTCACCGCGGCGATGGGGAAAATCTGGATACCGGTGGGCTTGGCCGCATTGAGAATGTACTGCACCATGGGGGTGCTATCGATGACTGGCGAGGTGTTGGGCATGACACAAACGGTGGTAAAGCCCCCGGCAATGGCCGCCGCCGCTCCGGTTTCCGTGGTTTCCTTATCCGGGCTACCCGGATCACGGAAATGGACATGCACATCCACCAGGCCCGGCGTCACCCAGTGCTGTGGGGTCAGTTGAATGACCTCATCCGCTTGGTCTGACGCAATTTGGGGCGCAATGGCAGCGATCTGAGTCCCGTCAATCAGTACATCCATCACCGCATCCATCTGAGAGGCGGGATCAATGACCCGTCCGCCTTTTAATAAGGTCTTCATACGGCCAACACTCCTTTCTGCAAGCCCTGATCCATCTGACGGTCTTGAATCTGGCTGCCCTGAAACTGATTACTTTGAAAACGCTCCAGACCGGAACGCTCGGCAGGCGTACTCATACACAGGTACAGCAGGGCCATGCGAATGGCCACCCCGCTGGTGACCTGATTGGTAATCAGCGACAGCTGCTTGTTATCAGCCACATCACTGGCGATTTCTACCCCCCGGTTCATGGGGCCGGGGTGCATGACCAGCACATCCGGCTTGCAAAACCGATCCAGTCGCTCCTGGGTGATTGAATAAAAGCGAATGTACTCACGCAAAGCCGGGATTAAACCCGCCCGCTGACGCTCCAGCTGCATACGCAGGCACATCACGACATCGGCGTCCCGCAAGGCCGCTTCAATATCGGTATGCGCTTTACAACCCAGCGCTTCAATATGCATGGGCAACAGGGTCGAGGGGGCCAGCAGGTGGACATCGGCCCCGAATAATTTCAGCAGGTGAATATTGCTGCGGGCCACCCGACTGTGCAGAATATCCCCCACAATCACGATTTTTTTTCCGTGTAAGCTATCCATGCGATTTTTCAGGCTGAACAAATCCAGCAAGCCTTGGGTAGGATGATCGTGGTACCCATCCCCGGCGTTCAGGATGCACATGCGATCCCCGAAGTAATTGGCCAACTGCTGACACACCCCGGAACTGGCATGACGAATGACCACGGCATCAGTGCCCATGGCGGCCAGGGTTTCGGCGGTATCAATCAGGGACTCCCCCTTTTTGACCGAGGAACTGGACACCGAAAAGTTAATGGCGTCCGCGCTCAGATACTGGGCGGCCAGCTCAAAGCTGGTGCGGGTACGGGTGGAATTTTCGTAAAACATATTGACCACCACTTTGCCTCGCAAGGTGGGTATTTTTTTGACCGGTCGACTCAGGATATGGGAAAAGGACGCGGCTGTGCGCAGCACTTCCTGCACTTCGTCATACGTCAGCGATGCGGAATCAATCACGTGTCGCCGGTTCCAACTCCCACTGCCCGGCAACGGGGGATGTGTAGCCATAAAAAAACCTCCTGTTTTTGGGCGAGGAGGGCATGGTGTTATTGAACAGATTCTGTAGACCCAATACTGTTGCTGAGACTCAAACCCCGGAAGGCTTTTGCCGAACAGGCAGTGCGTCTATTTACTCTGTTTTTAGAACCCTTACTGACCTCGCCGAATCAGTATTAAAGGATACGAATCTATTTTCTCTCAAATATGGGTTTTGAAAAGACGTTGCGATGCTTTTGTTACGACTGCTGTGTCGCTGCCGCTTCATTTCACAAAGTGGGGCCGCACTCACAACCCGTTTGTAAAACTGCGTGCAGCTCAAACAAATAGAGGGCGCTTATGGCAAGTGTGCCAGGCATTCTTTTTGAACTCGCTGTACTCAAACAGTTACAAACGGGTTGTGAGTGCAGCCCCGCCTTTCATAAAGCAAATCATAAAGCAAACCGCCAAAGCCATGCGACTTTGACGGTTGCAGAAGTGGGTATTGGAGAGGGGGTTAGAAGACCCCGTTATAGGTGCGATCCGACTGGAAGTCGCCTCTATCCGATCCATTGAATTTGCCATCATCACGTGCGTCGGATTCAGCCGCTTTGGCCTGACCAATGCTTTTACCGGCGAAGATACCACCCAAAGCCCCGCCAATAGCCCCAAGAAGTCCCCCAAAAAGAGCTGCTTTACCGCTCTTGCCAGACAACTTGTAGCCTAAAGCCGCACCCAGGATACCGCCCGCCCCGGCACCAGAGCCAGCCCCAATCCAGGAGCCTTTAACGCCTTCTTGATGCGTGTGGAGTTTTCCACTGGTTTTTTCGAAAGGGGTTGTGGGCGTACTCTCCACCGCCCCGACCCTGCCGGGTGTGAGACCACCGGGAGTCGGAACATAGGAAGGCGCGTACCCATAACCATAACCGCCGCCATAACCGGCGAAAGGATATGCCATAATCATTGTCCCCTATTGCCTGTTCTATCGTGTGATTAAACGTTCTAAAGAAAACTGCCTAATCCCCTGTACAAGCATGAAAACAATTTTGAGGATTTTTTTGCTACACATGTCACTATTTTGAATTTCGGTTCACTCGGGTATTTTGACCCAACGGGTCAATCGCACCCCAGGCACCTTCTGTTCAGGGCCAGCCCGATACCCCAGGTCGGTCAACAACCCACTCAGCCGATTGCGGGTGCTGGACCCGGTATGGGAAAACACCAACCACACCCCGGCGGACTCAGGTAGCTGACCAATCACGGCGGTCAGGCCTTTGACCGTTTCAGAGCCAGAGGCAAGCGTTGTGGCGGTGGGCACATCGATTCCCCACAGGCGGGTGGTGGGCTTTAAATAATAGGCCAGTCCCACGGCCATGGCCCCGGTTTTACTCACCAGCACCAGATCCTGGGGGTGGGCTTCTCCGTTGATTTGTCGGGCAGCCAGCCTAAACTCATCGGAGGCGGTATGATCCCGATGCAAGTAATGCCAGGTATCGCCCAGCATCAGGGCCAACATGGCAGTCGTTATCATCAGGGGCAGCCAGCGTCTCATCCGTCCGGCGGAACATTCCTTAAAAACAGCGCACAGGGCGTAAGCCATTAGCAAATACACTGCCGGACTGGCCAGTAACAAATACCGACGAATGGTGGCCGTATGCGAGTGCTTCAACAAGTCCAGGCCAATTTGCCCACCCACCAGCACCAGCAACCACAATAAAATCAGGGCCAGCACAGGGGAAAATACAGTGGAAAGCCCGATGGTTTTCCCTGCGTCGGCACCGGCTTCCGTCTGCTTCCGCTGAGCCCGTCGCCAGCCCCAACCGGCCCCCCAGGCCAGTAACACCAGCGCCGGCACCAGCTTGCCGGCCTTGTTCTCCGGCAGAAAAAACTCACAAAAAATGCGCCACAGTTTCTCGGGCAATTGAACCGGATTCCACAACCCCGCCGTGTAATGCCCGGCCAGTTTCAAAAACACCAATTGCTGCCCAAACACAGACCCCCACGGCAGCAGCAGCAGCAAAACCAACACGCAGCAAGCCAGCGTCCCCTGCCAAACCCGCTTTTGTCGCCCGCCAAACACCAGTAAACAAACAACAACCCATGCGGCAAACAGGCCAAAAAAGTACTGGGTATAAAGCCCGGCAGCCAGCAATAAAGCCAACAGGCCCCATCGCCAGAGACTTTGGCCCTGACACTGAATGAGAGATACCACCAGCCAGCAGGCCGACAAGGCCAAGGCAATTAATAGCGTGTATTGCCGGGCATCCTGGGCATGATCCACCTGATAGGCGGAAAAGGCCATAAAGGCGGTGGCCAGCAAGGCGAAGCCTTCCCGCCGGACCCCCTGAAAGTTCTCCAAATCCCAATCCGCCAGCTTCAGAGCCAACGCAAACATCAGGCCCACCGTCAGCAATCCAAACAGGGCCGCCGGGATTCGCAAGGTGCCGGGCTCCAGGCCAAATTGATGAATCCAGCGGTTCATCAGCATAAAGAACAAGGGGGGATGCACGTTGGCTTTCAATACCTCAGCGGTTTGCCCCCAGTTGCCAGCCCCATGGGACTGGGTGGCCTTGGACAAATAAACGGAAGCGGGAACCGGATGGGATGGATCAAAGCGGTCTCCCCGAAGGGCAAAAGCCTCTGGGTCAATGGAATTGCCCATACTGGTGGCAATGGTGGCGATCTCATCACTCCACAGACTTTTTTCCTCCAGCTTGTAAAAACGGGTCATCGCCGCAACCACCAGAATAATGACCAATAGCGCCCAAGCCCAGGGCTTGACTCGTTTCATTCGCCCCTCACTCCCCGCTCATCCGCTTGAGTCAGGATTGGTTTGAGGTGAGTTGCCTTATTTTTCAAGCGCCACACATAAACGAGGGGCAAGCCGGTCATCAGTACAAAATTGAGCAAATGCGCTTGTCCAACAAAGGTAATCGACAACATCTGGGCGCAAGAGACCACGATGAGCATTCGCTGAAGCCAGTCGGCAGGCGCCAGGAAAAGAACCAGCGGAAAAAACATCCCAAAATACCAGGGATAAAACTTCAAACTGACCAGACCAATCAGCACCGCCATGGCCAACAGGGCATCCCGAATCCACAAAGAAGGCGCGTAATCAGCTTGCCGCAATCGCCGCCAGCACAGCCCACCCAGAAACAGGGCATAGGCCCCCAGCAAGCCATTCTTCAGAATAGCCCGAATGGTCTCCCGGTGGGGATGCAAGCTGGGTAACAGGGTTTTATCCAGATTCTTGAACAGGGCATACACAAAAGAATGCAGCGACCCATGGCTGACAAAGGCGTTCCGATTGATTTCCGTGAGGTGAAACTGCTGCCAATCCGGCAGATAAGGAAGCCCGCTCACCCCAAAAAGCACAGCGGCCAAGAACAAGCTCCCTATTAAAGCACCCAAAGCCCTTTTTTTAAACAAAAACAACATAGCCAACGGCAGAATCACCACCGCCCCGTACTTAATCAGCGTAGCGGCCATCAAGGCCGGTAAAATCCACAACCAATGGCCCGCTATAGCCAAAAAGGCGGCCAGGGTGACGAAAAAGCCCATCACGCTGTCATTGTGCCCATTGCTAATGGCGTGAATCAGCACCAAAGGATTCCATAAATACAAATAGAGCGCTTGGGAGCCCGTCAACGCCGCAGGCGGAGGAGTCTTCCCTTGGCCACGGTTCAGCCGGTTGACCCCGGCCACCATCAACAGGCCAGTCAACCCGACAATCAAGACATTAAACGCCTTAAACACGAACACGGTCAGCGCTTTATGGCCCGCCCCCAAGGCACAGAGGGCTTTGGCAAGCAGCAAATACAAAAAACCGTAAGGGCTGGGGTTGTTCACCCAGTGATCGGTGATCATGGGGTCCTGCTCCCAGTGGGGAATATGATCGACGGTATGAACATAGGGGTTGAGGCCATAATGCCACTGCTGCCAGCCCCGGTTGATGTAGCCAAACAAATCGGTAGAATGAAACGGCGGGATGGTCAAAGCCAGCAGGGCCAACAGCAATCCTGTCAGCCACAGGGTTTTAAGGGAAACCGATTGCCTTTTCAGGGCTAAAAAACCTTGCCAGTAGGTAAAAACCAGCACTGCGGTTAGCGGCCAGACAAAAACCTCTCTGACCCAGCGGGGCCCCGATAAAAGCGGCACGTTATAAAACAGAGCCGTCAGCCCCAGGGCCAAGGCCATCACCAGCACCCATGTGTTAAACGGGTACTGTTCAAAACGCCTGAAAAAACGGACTTGGCTCAAAACATATTCCTTGAGATGGTGGGCTGGCCACAAACGACACCGGCCAGAACGCACTAAAAAGAAAAAGAGAGGGCCGCCTGTACCCCATTGTGCCGGTTGAATCCGGGAGAATCAAGTAAAAAAGCGCAATCGAGATCAGTTTGGGCTCAGCCCACAGGCGTGTTAAAATCAATGTATTCAATCGCCTGACCCAAAGACAGGACACCTGGAGTTAGAGAGCGTTAGACTGTATTGGCGAGCCAGCCCCCAACCTCTTCTTTTTGGACGAGGCGAACCGCTGTCTTTAACGGAACCCTCACTGGGTGGTTGAATAAACTCATTCCAAGCGTCTGCGCCAAACAGAAAAAAACGGGAGAGTAAGGCATGAACCTGAGCGGTATTCGCAAAGTCCTCAAACAATGCGGTCTGAAAAAAACACACGCAAAAACAATGGGCCTCTGGGTTAGTTGTCTAGGGCTTTTGTGGAGTAGTGCCATCCCCGCTCAGGCTGCCTCCATTGACTTACTGAGATCGCTTCCGCTGAGCGTGGAGGGGTACGCCTCAGCCAAGGCTTTCCCGGAGAAATTCACCACCCCGGAACAGGTGATTCAGGCCCTGAACAGTACGCCGGTACTGCTGGTTCACATGGAAGCCATCCGTCGGGCTTACCATGACCTGGATCCGGGCAGCCAAGACAAGCTGCTGGACGCCATTCATAAACGCCGCATGACCAACGAGAAGGATTTGATGCTGGGCTTTGACCACGGCTACGCCCAGTTGGTTTTTAAGCAAAACAAAACCGGACTGTTCTTTCTGCGTAAGGCCAACGACTTTTTTCAGGATCAGTTCTCCGCCCTGGCCTACGGCATGGCGGAAGTAGAGGCCGATCTAAACCTGGAGGACTCCACCCCGGAAGTGACCACCACCCGCAAGCTGGATGCCATGTTCAAGCTGGCCGATGCCGTGCAACGGGACGCCATGAAACACCAACCCGGCTTTTGGCCCAGCTATATCCAGGTCATCGAAAAAATGAAAGAGATGCCCGCCTACAAAAGCTTTAGCAATCGGGACTTCAGCCTGGTTTACGTCCCTTATGGCAATGCCGTGGTGCCCTTGGGCGGCATTCAGAGCAGCAGCCAATCCCTAACCACCAACAACCCGGAAGGGGGACTGACCAGCGCTTCCTTTGGCAGCGTGTGCAGCCCGGAGCCCAGCCCGTTCGACCTCAACGCCACGGTCGGCACGGGGGCCAGTGTCGCCCAGCAAACGGCCAACCTGAATGGCTACCCGGCACTGATTCAGTTTTTTCCGACTTCGGTGGAAAAGCAGTACCACGTGCGAGTGACCAGCAACACGGGGCAGCCCCTGGCCAACTTCCGGGCCCACACCATTCCCAACCGTATTGTGGAAGACCTGGACAAAGACGGTGTCTATGAAATCGTGGTGCGCCAGTATCGGGAAAACCCGTTGCAGCCGGTCATTGTTTACCGGGCTACGCCTTGCGGACTGGAAGCGGATCAAAAAATCCTCGACAATTTCCAGTAACACCAAGTCAGCCTCAGGCTAAACGGGTTGCCGGATGGGCCAGCGGTCTCGCATGGCCTGGCAATCGGCTTCCAGGAAATCCAGAATGACCTGCACAGCGATGTCCATGTCCTGGCTGACCGGGAAAATACGATGCCCAGAGCGCTCCAGAGCGGTCATTTTGACCGGGGCGGATTGCCCAATCACCTGGGCCAGTTTTTCCATTTCCCGATAGGGGATGGTTAAGTCATAAATGGAATGGGCCAAACTGACCGGCACCTGAATCTGGCCCACCTGTTCCTTCATCAGTGAAAAAATAATTTGGGTTTGTTGCAATAGCTTGGGCACATTCCACAGCTTCACATCCGGTCGAGTAAACGCAATTCTGTCCCGCGGGGCCAGATAAAGGCTGCGAACCAGTTGCGGCAAGGACATTTGGGTCAGTCCCCGGATGTGATTGTAGAAGTAAGCATGCTCGTACGGGGCGGAAAACACCACGATTCCGCCCAGCTTGGGCGGCTGAACGGCTGCGGTTAATAATGTACAAATGCCCCCCAACGAATGCCCAACAATATAAACCTCATCCACTGAACTGGCAAACCGCTCATACTCAGCGGCGCAGTGATCCAGAATCTCAAAGGCAGAGGTCTCAAAAAAGCGTTTGTCAGGCCGCTCCCCATGGCCGGGCAATGTAATCAGTCGGGTGTGATACCCCTGCTGCCGCAAAGAGACGTCCACCGGCTGCATCTCCAGAGGAGAACCGGTCAGCCCATGAATCAGAAGCACGCCTTTTTTTGAACCATCCCTGAGAATCTTGCCCATAAGAATCTTGCCGTCCTTGCGCCACGCCACAAAACCCAAAGACGATTCCCCACATAAGACTGTTCCCAGGCTCAAGTGTTTTTAGTCGGACTCACCGATGGCTATCAAAGGATGCCCTGAAGGCGTTAACTTTCCGCCGTGGTGGGCGTGACTGTGGCTCCTGTTGGGCCAGCGACCGGGTTTGGCTTACCGGAACGGCGAGGGCGACGTTTCTGCCCATTCGGGTTATGACCATTGGGCTTTTGTCCACCACGCCCGTGTCCAAAACCGGAATTGCCCTGCCCTTGGTAACGGCCAAAGCCTTTGGGCGGCGCATCCTCAAACTCCAATTCGCAACTGGGGTGCTTTTGCAAGCCCATCTTCACCCGACGCTCCAGAAGTTCCAGGGCCCGCTTTTCAAAGGGGTTGAAAAAGGTCATGGCCACCCCGGTCTCACCCTTACGGGCGGTTCGTCCGATGCGGTGAATGTAGGATTCGGGATCGTGGGGTGGGGAGAAATTGATGACATGGGTCAGGTTATCCACATCGATGCCTCGGGCCATAATATCGGTGGATACCAGCAACTTCAACTTGCCGGAACGGAAAGCGTCCATGACCTGATCCCGATCGCCCTGGGCCATGGCCCCGTGCAGGCAATCAATGGGGTAGTAATCCCGCATTTTACGGGTCAACAGCACCACATCCCGCTTGGTTTGGCAGAACACAATCCCGTACATATCGGGATGTTCTTTGACAATTTGGCGCAGCAGGCGGTGCTTTTCCTCGTCTTTCACCACGTAGTACAGTTGCTGAATATTTTCCGCGGTTTTGGTTTGCGGCTGGATGCGCACTTCTTCCGGGTGATACATATACTGATCGGCGATTTTACGAATCTCCGGGGACACGGTGGCCGAAAACAGCCAGGTTTCCCGCCCGCCGGGTAAATGCTTGAAGATAGACTCAATATCGGGCCGAAAGCCCATATCCAGCATCTCATCGGCTTCATCCAGAATGACCATGCGGGTTTGGGACAAATCCATGGTGACCTGACCAATGTGATCCAGCACCCGACCGGGGGTGCCCACAATAATCTGGGCTTTGCGCTCCCGCAGGGCTTCTTTTTGCACAAACACGTTTTCCCCGCCAAAAATGGGCAGGGCCTGAATGCCTTTTTCAGCGCCAATGCGGTTCAGCTCCTCGGCAATTTGCTGCACCAACTCACGGGTGGGCCCTAGAATCAAGGCATCAATAGTTCCGGTGCCAGGGGTTAGTCGACTAATCAGTGGAATGCCAAAGGCAGCGGTTTTACCGGTTCCGGTAGGGGCTTGCCCTAAAAAGTCTTGCCCGGTCAACAGTTTGGGGATGGCCATTTCCTGAATGGGGGTCATCTCGTGATAACCCATCTGATCCAGTGATTTTAAAACAGCGGCATCCAGGGGGAGAGTTTGAAATTGAGTCATAAATTTAATTGTACACCTGTTAGTTTGGATTGAGCAGGAGAAAGTACTTAACGAATACTATCCTGCCGCATCAGCTCTGTAAAATAATCTCGAACGGTTCCCAGCGGGCGAAAATCCGGCAACTTGGATCGAGTGGCCCTATCAGGGGAGGATACCTCAGACGTAGCGGAAGGCTCATTCATCTTGGGCTCAAGGTTATTGGGGTCACTCATACCTGGGGAAACTCCGTGGTTGGGGGCAAGGCCTCCTGGAAACTGCCGACGACACTGTCGACGTCAAGGGAGGATTCCGGTTCCGCTTCTGACGCCTCCCCGGCTTCGGACTTCACAGCCAAAGATTGAGAAACGCCCCTATCAGAATCAACACTGGGAAACGGCAATAATTGCCCTCCTGCTATGGTCGGCTCCACCGGCAATGCCGCTGCCACCGCAGCGACCACCGGCTCTTCAATCAGCTCGATTTCTTTAATGGGTTCTCGATCAATCAACTTCAGGGCCTCTTTGGCGGTCAGGCGAATCTTCAGGGGCAAGGTATCAATGCGGCTGATTTGCCGCAGGATATCGGCAGTGCGGCGCAGCAAGCGCACAATATCGCCTTCCCCAATATTGGTAATGCCCACCAGACGTTCCCAGGCCCAGCCCAAGGCCCAGGCTTCCACCAGCCCACTGGCCACCGGGTTCAAAATAATGCCCACAGCCACCTTGTGTTTGCGCTGCAAGCGATCCACCCGTTGTAACAGCAGATCCACCTTGTTTAAGGCCTCTACCACCGCATTGGAAAGATGGAATTTGACGTATAGATTCTCCCGGTTGCTGTCATTCAGCAAGGCCGAGACCAAAGCGGCCAACTGCGGGGCGGTCAAATCATCAATGACACCGATGGCTAGCAAGATTTCCGCCATGGCATACTCGTTCTCCGAACGGATCTGGGCGGTCAACTCCCCCCGACGGGTGGGCTTGTCCTGTGCGTCCAGGTATTCCGTTTCCCGCAGCAGATTATAGATGTTCATAAACCGACGCCAGTGGGTATCATTCTCTTCAGCCAGAAACCGGTTCACCGTCTTCAGCTTGCGCTGCTCCCGCTGAATGCGCTCCTCCACCCGCTCGTGCTTGCGCAACACGTCGCAGCGGTTACAAGGACTGCTGTTAATGGTGGCTCGCAGGTTATTCAGCTTGCCCTGCTCGTGATTGAGCTGTTTATGCACTTCCGGCGAATTACCATGCTGTTTGAGTTGCTTTTGCAGAATGCGCACAAAACGGGCGGTTTCATGCACCAGTTCCTTGGCCCGCAAATACCCCTGGAAATCCTTATCCGTGACCCCCACCGGGCATTTGAAATCCAGCAATTGCTGCAATTCGGCCTCGTGGTGGGCCTTGGACTCCTCCAGCGGGCGTAACCGCCGGGCAGCGGTAAACTGGCCAAAACTCTGGCGGATCAGGAATTCGGCTTGCTCTAAGCTGTGCTTTTGCAGCAGATTCAAGACCATGCCATAGGTGGGGGTGAATTGGCTATTCAAGGGCTCCGGCGGACTACTAGCCAGGGTGGCGGCCTCTTGGGCCCCTTCGTACTGGGAACTGACGATGATCACGTAGCCCACTTCATCCATGCCCCGCCGTCCGGCCCGCCCGGACATTTGCAGAAACTCGCTGGCCGTGAGAATGCGATGCCCGTCGTTGGTGCGCTTGGAAATCTTGGTAATGACCGTGGAACGGGCAGGCATGTTGATGCCCGCGGCCAGGGTTTCCGTAGCAAAGACCACTTTAATCAGGCCTTGCTGGAACAGGGTCTCCACCAAGTGCTTCATGGCCGGTAGCAGCCCGGCGTGGTGGCTGGCAAAGCCATTACGAATGTACTTAATCTGGGGACTACTCTCCAGAAAAGGATTCTGGGCCACAAACTCATCCACCTTGCGCTCCAACTCCTTGCGCTCGGCGGGAGACAACAGCTTGAGGGGAAAGGTGAATTCCAGGTGCTTATCGCAATCCTTACGACTGAAAGTAAAGAAGATGGCAGGCAGCATGTCTTTTTCCGCCATCACGGAAATCAGCTCATTGGGCCGGAAAAAACGGCTGCCCTTGGCGAATCGTTGCCCTTTCATGTCCAGCTTCAGCTTGCGATTCAGTTTTTTCTGCCCGTCGGCGCCAATGGGTTCAAACAGGGGCAGCAGCCGGTCCCGATCGTAGAAAGAAAAACGCAGGGGAACGGGGCGGAAATCACTCCAGATCAACCGGGTATCGTGGTGTACCTCATTGATCCAGTCAGTCAGCTCGGCGGCATTGGCCACGGTGGCGGACAGGGCAATCAACTGAATGTTGTCCGGGCAATAAATAATGCACTCTTCCCACACCGTGCCCCGCTCGGAATCGTTCATGTAATGGCATTCATCCAGCACCACATAGCCCAGATAGCTCAGGACACTGCTATCACCCTCAATGCCGTAGAGCATGTTACGGAAGATTTCAGTGGTCATCACAATAATGCGGGCATCCCGGTTAAAGGAAGAATCCCCGGTCAGCAAACCCACGTTGGCCTCGCCATACTGCTTTTTAAGGTCAAAGTACTTCTGGTTGCTCAAGGCCTTCAGCGGTGTGGTGTAGAAAATCTTTTTCCCTTCAGACAAGGCCCGCATGGCCGCGTATTCGGCGATAATGGTTTTCCCACTCCCGGTAGGAGCGCAAACCACCACGCTGTGCCCCTCGGAAATCTGCCGAATGGCCTCCGCCTGAAAATCATCCAGCGGAAAATCGAGCTGAGCCTGAAACTCTTCTAGTTGAAATCCGCTCATTATAGCCCCACCTGAGAGAGAGAAGCGGACGACTGCGTAGCCAACTGATTTAACACCCCACTGAGCAAAGTGGTAAAACGTTGACGGGCTTGCTCAGCCGTTTCCATGACTTCCTGATGACTCAGTTTCTGCTCGGACAATCCGGCGGCGGCGTTGGTAATACAGGAAATCCCCAACACCGGCAGCTCCATGTGATTGGCCGCAATCACTTCCGGCACGGTGGACATGCCCACAGCATCCGCTCCCAGCGAACGCAACATGCGCACCTCCGCCGGGGTTTCGTAAGTGGGGCCACTCAGCCCGGCATAAACACCACTGGCCAGGTCAATATGGGCCTCTTGAGCCACTTGCTGGGCCAAGGTACGGAGGGCTTTGCTGTACGCTTGACTCATATCGGGGAAACGGGGCCCCAAACTATCATGGTTCTCACCCCGGAGGGGATTATCTCCCATCAAGTTCAAATGATCTTCAATCATCATCAGGGTACCCGGCTGGAACTCGGGGTTAATCCCGCCAGCGGCGTTGGTCACAATCAAAAATTCGAGCCCCAGTTGCTTCAACACCCGCACCGGAAACACGACTGTATCCATGGAGTGCCCTTCGTAGTAATGAAACCGCCCCTGCATGCAGGCAATCGTGAAACCCGGTGCAACCTCGCCAATCACCAATCGTCCGGCATGGCCCTGCACCCAAGACTTTTGGAAGTGGGGAATGTTTTTATAATCGATGACTACCGCGTTTTTCAAAGTATCCGCAAAGGCGCCCAGGCCAGAACCCAAAATGACCAGCCCCTTCAGAGACTGACCGGACAAATGATTTTGAATATAGGCGACGGCTTCGGCCAAATGTTCCTGAAATGACATAGACTAAAAATCCTGTTTGGCTTTTGGGCTATAATTTTGGCAATGACGCTTGAAAGCGCCGTATTTCCATAAAATTTAAGTTGTCCACAGTCAGTCATCTACATTCAGTCGACCCTATTCAGTCAAGTTACGCAGGCACTGTCCATGAACATTATTGAAATTATAGATAAAAAACGCCGGGGGTTAACCCATTCCCACGAAGAGATTGCCGCGCTGGTGCGCATGATGGAATCGGGGAAAGCCCACGACTACCAGATTTCGGCCTGGTTAATGGCGGTTTGCATTCAGGGATTGAATATGGATGAAACCACCTGGCTAACCCAGGCCTTTGTGGATTCCGGAACAAAAATCGACCTATCGGAAGCCGGGGGCGTTGTGGTTGACAAGCATAGCACTGGCGGAGTCGGTGATAAAACCACCCTGGCGCTGATCCCCATGCTGGCCAGCGCCGGAGTCAAGGTGGCCAAACTGTCAGGCCGAGGACTGGGCTTTACGGGCGGTACCATTGACAAGCTAGAGGCCATTCCGGGCTTTAAAACCTCCCTCAGCGGAATTGAATTCGTGGAGCAAATCCAGAAACTGGGCCTGGCCATTTCCTCCCAGACTGCCGATTTGGCCCCTGCCGACGGCAAAATGTACGCATTGCGGGACGTAACCGCTACCGTGGCCAGTATTCCGCTGATTGCGGCCTCTGTGATCTCCAAAAAGATTGCCGCCGGGGCCGATGTCATCGTGCTGGACATCAAGTATGGCTCCGGGGCCTTCATGGGCACCCTGGATGAAGCCAAGGACTTGGCCTTTACCTGCCGAGAAGTGGGAAAACGCCTGGGGAAAAGTATCTCCACCGTCATTTCCGCCATGAATCAACCCTTGGGCTACGCCATCGGCCACAGCCTGGAGGTCATTGAGATTATCAACCTGTTGAAAGGCCAGGGCCCGCAAGATTTGGAAGACTTGTGCGTTCGATTGGGCGGCGTGGCCCTCATTGGGGCCGGACGGTTTGATAGTCTGGAGGACGCCGAAAACACCCTGAGAGCGGAACTGCATGATGGAACCGCTTTGGCCAAATTTAAAACCCTGATTCAGGCCCAACGGGGCGATGTAGGCATTCTGGATGACTTTAGCCTGTTACCACAACCGGATCGGGTACTCATGGTGCCCTCGCCACAATCGGGCTATATTGCCGAGATTGACGCGCTGGAAGTGGCCAAAGCCGCCAAACTGGTGGGTGCCGGACGCCTGACCAAGGATTGCCCCATCAACCTGGGTGTGGGCGTGGTGTTGCACAAGAAGGTGGGCGATGCCGTAAAGCAAGGCGAAACGCTGGTAGAACTCCACTCTGGGGATAAAGATCACTGGGAAGCCCTTGAGGTGCTAAAACAAGCCTTCCACTTCTCTCCACAACCCGTCACTCCGCCCCCGCTGATTGAAGAGGTTCTGATTGGCGACGTTTGGCAAAAGCCCAGCGTGAAAGTCTAGGCAAAAAGCGAAAATCCCAAAACAAAAAAGAAAGCTGGCTTGACTTTGGCGAGCAGAACACGCCTTACATGCCTTTCTACATCGTCGCCACTGTGGGGACTGACGACCCGGAGGCTTTTAGAACAGCTTCTTCTGAACCGGCTCCGCCTCAAACAGGTCACCCACCGGACAGTCCAGGATATCACACAGCCGATCCATGTTGTCGTAACTGGGCTGAGTCCGACCGCTGGCCCAGGAATAAACGGTCTGCTGGGGCAAGCCTAACTCCTTGGCCAGCCTGTACAGGCTCCAATCTTTTTTCTCTTTGGCCAGTTCCTTGATTTTTACCTTCATCGCCAGAAACACTCTTCCGTTATGGCAGGCAGATCCAATGAAAAGACAAGCCCGGACTGCCTAAAGTTCGATCTGTGGCCGACAAAACTTTAGCCAACAATCCGATTACTTAACAAAATTATACACAAGAATCTGTTGAGTAGTAACGGGCCAATTGAAAGAAGATGCTCGACATTGATCTCGGCGTTCTCGGCAAGCATAGCGAAAACGCAATCAGTCACACCCAGAGAAGTGCCAAGAAACAGCTCGGCTATAGCACACTTCCCGTGGGCGGTTTGGCACCAGAACCCGCCCGCTGCTTGTCCCAATCCAGACAATCAATCACTTCGCCGTGACGATTGATGGCCTTGATCCAGATATGCTTGGGCGTTACTTCCACAAACAAAAAATGATGCGTTTTCAGGCGAACCTCAGAATGAGGCTGGATTTGCTTAAAGTTGTACAAGTAACTCCCACCGCCACCGGACACGATATAACGAACGCCCTGAATGGGCGCAAAACGCTCATAATCATGATCGTGGCCCGCCAGATACAAGTCCACCTTGTGCTTCACCAGCAATGGTTCCAGAATGGCCCGAGTGCCTTCCGTATTTCCGTTCCGCCCGGACGAATAAAGCGGGTGATGACCCACCACAATCTTCCAGGGCGCTTTACTCTCAGCCAGCGCCTTGGCAATCCAGGCACGTTGCTCTGGATTTCGCACGAAATAAGTGGTGTTCAAAATAAAAAAGTCCACCGGCCCCTCAGAGACCTTGTAGTAATCTTTGGGCATCTTGAAGTATGCCATCTCATCTTCTCTGTGCCCCTTGCGATCATCATGATCCCCAATCGCCGCCAGAAAACGCATTTTTTGAGCAATCAGTCCGGCATAGGGGTCTTCAAAATGTGATTTGGCCAACCTGTTGATATCCCCGTTAGGATAAATATTGTCCCCCAGCAACAGGGTCAGCCCATAAGGCTTCCGCTTACTCAGCTTGACCATTTCATCGGCCAAACGTGTCTGAAAGGGCGTTCCCTGCCCGAAGTCCCCAAAGGCGATAAACCGCAGGGGACGCTCTGCTGTAAGCGCTTCCGTGCAAAGCAACGGCGATTCAGGATGGTAAAAGTCAAAATCCTCAAACCAGAACGCCCAACCCAATACACCCAGTATCAGGGCCACACTGAGCGCTAACAGTCTCCAGAGCCGCTTTTTCCGGGCCAACTTATGCTTGAGAGAGGCGTCCGTATGAGTCATTATTCAATCCATTACTTGTATGCAAATGTCTGCAAGACTGCAAAAAACAAAAATGCCCACACTATCGGGGCGAGGCAAATTTGGGAGCAGCCACGGCCGAGGCTGGCAGCTGGCCATTTGCGTTTTTGCGCCACTGGGCCTGATCAATCACTTCCCCGGTCTTGGAAATCACCGTCAGGGACAACTGACTTTTACTGGCACTGAAGTCCAGAAAATGATGAGCCTTTACTCGCACCAGGGAGCCTGGCAAGGGTTTATCAAAATTGCGCAAATAAGCGCCTCCCCCACCTGAAACCAGATGCGTAACGCCTTGCATGGCCTGAAAGCGCTCGTACTCATGATCATGACCTGCCAGGTACAAATCCGCTTTACCCTTGACCAAAACGGGCTCCAGGGTTTTTAGAAGTCCGGAGTTCAGGCCATGATCCCCGGAGGAGTAAATGGGGTGATGCCCCATGACCACTTTCCAGGGTGCTTTGGAGTCCTGCAATGCATTTTTCAGCCAGCGCTGCTGCACTTCGTCCTTGGCGAAGCGGTTGCTATCGATGACAAAGATATCAACCACCGGCTTGTGAACCGCGTAATAATAACCGGGCATGTTAAAAAACCGCAACTGGTCTGCCTGATGACCCGCCAATACGTCATGATTACCCAGTGCCACAATAAACTGAACCGATTGCTCAATCAAAGGGGTATACAGGTCAGTAAAATAGGCCTTCCCATGTTTCTTGATATTGCCATCGGGATAGATGTTATCGCCCAAAAGCAAAACAGCCTCGTAAGGCGCTTGCCGATAACGACTGATCAGCTGGGCGGCGACCTCCTTCTGGAACGGGCTTCCAGCCCCCCAATCCCCCATGGCGACAAATCGATAAGACGCCCCAGCAGGAGGCTTGTGATCCTGAGACTGCGGCAGGGCTTCCATAGAACGGCTGGGCGGAGCAACCGCATTGCCCCGACTGATAGAAAAGCCCAAAAACGCCATAAACAAGGAAAAAAGTGCCACTATTAACACAGAACGATTCACGCCACGCATTACCTCTCTCGTTGTAAAGTGGTACGCAACATAGATTACCTTAAAAGGGTGCGAACACGCAAAAACAAGGCAAATTTACACAAATCTTGTCAGTGCCATATGCTTTTGTTAGAGTAACAGTCCTCAATGTAGGCTTGGCCCATAGAGTCCCCTCTATCCGTATTCAGTGTCCACGGAAGCCTTGTCTAACCCGCAGTTTTCTAATTAACCCGAGAAAAATGCGCTTTACTTCTTGCAAGCAATTGCAGCAATAGCCCTTTACATAGGAATTGAAAAGGTAATGACAAACGAAATGCCCCAAGATAACGAATTGCAACAGGAGCAAAGCCCGGTGGCTCAGGATGCTGTGACCGAATCCGCTCAACCTCAGGCCCCAGCGCAGCCCGCACGTGGCGGCGAACGCGGCCCCAGAAGAGGCGGCGGCCAAGGTCGTGGTCCCGGCAGTGGCTCCGGTCGTCCAGGCGATCGTCGCAACGCAGGCCCTTCCCAAGCAGAGGACGAAGAGCGCAGCGAGTGGAAAGAAAAAGTCATTCAAATCCGCCGGGTAACCAAAGTTGTTAAAGGCGGTAAGAAGATGTCTTTCCGGGCCGTTGTGGTAGTCGGGAACGGCAAAGGCCAGGTCGGCATCGGTATCGGTAAATCCAACGAAGTCATCGGCGCCATCCAAAAGGGCGTTGCCGCAGCCAAAAAGAGCCTGATCACGGTTCCTTTGCACAACACCACCATTCCTCACCCAGTCAAAACCAAGGCTGGCGGTAGTGTGGTTGTACTCCGTCCCGCCTCTAAAGGTACCGGGGTAATCGCCGGTGGTGCGGCTCGTGCGCTGCTGGAATTGGCAGGGATTGAAAACATCCTGTCCAAGTCCCTGGGCTCTAACTCTCCCTTGAACGTCGCTCGCGCCACACTCAAGGGCCTGGCTGAATTGCGCACCTTCGAGCAAATCGCTCGCAGTCGTGGCAAAACCGTCAAAGAAATTCTGCTTTAATTGCCACTAACGTTGGAGAAAGTTTCAAATGTCTGCTAAAAACGAACAACAAAAAAGCGATCGTCAGGTCAAAGTGACCCTGACCCGCAGTCTTTTGGGTCGCCCTGAAAAGCATCGCCGTGTGGCCAGAGCCTTGGGCTTAACCAAAACCAATCACACCGTGGTGCATTACGATACGGACATTATCCGTGGCATGATCACCAAAATTTCTCACCTGCTCACCGTGGAGACCGCATAATCATGGCTAATAAATCAACTGAAGCAGCTACCGAAAGCTCTGCTTTTCTGTCATTGAGTGACCTGAAACCCGCCAAAGGCTCTGTCAAGGCCAAGTTACGGGTCGGTCGGGGTCGCGCCAGCGGCGCTGGTAAAACCGCCAATCGGGGTCACAACGGTGAAGGCCAGCGTTCCGGTCGTTCCAGAAAACGCGGTTTTGAAGGCGGTCAGATGCCTGGATACCGTCGGATGCCCAAAATCAACGGCTTCCAGCTGGTCAATCCCCGCCAGTGGCTGGAATTGAATGTGGAAGACCTGGAGCAAATCCTGTTACCGGAAGAAAACGAATTGACCTACGACCTGCTGCTGACCGGCGGCCTGATGAAAATCAAGCACGACGGCATCCGCATTCTGGGTAAAGGCGAAGTCAAGCGTAAAATCACCGTGGAAGCTCACTATGTGACCCCTTCCGCGCGAGAAAAAATCGAAGCGGCTGGTGGCACCATCCGTTTGATGGGCGCTGAAGCCGAAAGCAAATAATTCGTTTCACCATACCGTGTATTTTTAAGAGGATTCTTCGGTGGCTAAGCCCAAAGCAGGCGCAATCCCGGGAGTCGGCGACATCCAGGCAATCTGGGAAGCGTCCGGCCTCAAAAATAAGCTATTATTTACCATCACCATGCTGGCGGTGTTCAGGCTGGGTGTGCAAGTACCCGTCTGGGGCGTTCACGCAGATCGGCTTCAAGGGGCATTGGGCAGTCAATTGCTCGGCTTTCTGGACATGTTCTCCGGTGGCGCACTGACCAGTGTCTCGGTGTTGGCCCTTGGGATTGGCCCGTACATTACCTCTTCCATCATCATGCAACTGCTCACCGTGGTGATTCCGCGGCTGGAGGAATTGCAGAAGGAAGAGGGTGAGGCTGGCCGCCGAAAAATCTCTCAATACACCCGTTACCTGACTGTGGTTTTGGCCATGTTCCAGGCAGGGCTGATTCTCCGTCTCATTGGCAGCGCAGGAGCGATTGATCCGGGCATTACCCCCTGGGTATTTTATGTTCAGGCCATTCTGGCGTTGACTGCCGGTTCAGTCTTTGCTCTATGGGTTTCAGAGATGATCACCGAGCGTGGAATCGGCAACGGTGGCTCGCTGCTGATTTTCTCCGGTATTTTGTCCCGCGTGCCTTTCTACTGGACTCAGACCGAGCAATTGGTTTCCAATGACGCCCAAAAGGCTTTCTTTTTGGTCATCTTGTTAGCCATTTATCTGGTCACCATCGGCCTAATCATCGTTTTACAGGAAGCCACCCGTAAAATTTTCATCGTCAGCGCCAAGCGTCAAGTCGGTAATCGCATTTACGGCGGGCAAAATACGCACATTCCGTTTAAAATCAACCCGGCTGGCGTGATGCCCATCATTTTCGCCTTTGCTGTTCTCGCTTTCCCCAGCACTATTTTTGCGTTCCTGCAGCAGCAAAACCCGACCGGCCTGATGCGCAATGTGCTTGATTTCTACACCATGTATCTGGCTGCTGGCAAGCCAGCATACATCGTGGCGGAATTTTTGCTGATCGTGTTCTTTACCTTCTTTTACTCCTCGATTATTCCCAGCATGCAACCCAAGGAAATCGCTGACAATCTCAAGAAGTACGGCAGTTCCATTCCAGGCGTCAAACCAGGTCGCCCCACTGCGGAAAAACTGGGCGAAATCCTGAGTCGAACGACATTCATTGGTGCCTTCGCTCTGGCCGCGGTCACTTTGATTGCCAGTTCCGCCACCAGCATCACGGGAATTACCACCTTGCAAGGACTGGGTGCAACCTCGCTCATCATCATGGTGGGTGTCGCGCTTGACACGGTCAACCAGATCCGGGTGCATTTATTGGCCCGTCAATATGAAGGTTTCCTGAAATAAATACACACTCCGAAAAGGGATGATTTATGAGCAATGACAGCCCAGCCTTAAAGGGCAAACTCTTATTTCCGTTTGTGGCCCCTCCCAACGGAGGCAAAGGCACTCAAACCCAAATTCTGTCTGAGCGTTACCATTTGCCGACGTTTGATATGGGCTCTACCTTTCGAGCCATTCTGAAAGAGGGGAAAGATCCCGAACTCAAGGCAGAGCTTGAATCTTACATGAACAATGGTAAGCTGGTACCCATTGATACAGTCGTCAAAGTATTCCAAAAGGGCTTTGAAGCGCTGGCAGCCAGTCATCCAGAGGCCAAAGGCTTTATCCTGGACGGCTTTCCCCGTAACAACGAACAGGCAGATGCATTGCTGACATTATGCCAACAGTGGGGTGCCATCCTCAGCAAGACCATTTACCTGAACGTCAGTCTGGATGTGGTCAGGACAAGAGCCACGGGACGCCGTTTCTGCTCAGAAAATGCGCGCCACGTTTACAACGTTAATGACGAACGACTCGCTCCCAAGCGACAAAAAACCAATGAGAGCGGTCAGCCTCTGACCGACACACAAGGTAGAGTCCTCTGGCTTTGCGACATTGATCAGGCCGAACTGATTATCCGGGCCGATGATGAGCCACAAACCGTGGATAAACGCCTTCTAGAATACGAAAAAGAAACCAACCCACTGATTGCCTTACTGAAAGAAAAAGCACTGTTGGCCGAAATTAATGGCGAACAAGCACCCGAAAAAGTAACGCAGGCCATTGAGCAAATCATTCAGCCGCTGCTGGGCTTAACCGCCGCTTCTCAAGGAAATTAAACATGCCGGAACGTATTGACCGTAAATCCAGACACGAGATCAGCCTTATTCGGTCGGCAGCCAAAATTAACGCTGAAGCACACCTTGCTGTGCGAGAAGCCATCAAGCCAGGCATTTCAACCCTGGAACTGGATGAAATCGCGGAAGCCTTCATCCGAAAGGCTGGCGGGGTGCCTGCTTTCAAAGGACTCTATGGATTTCCGGCCACGCTGTGCGTGTCGGTCAATGAAGAAGTGGTTCATGGCATCCCCAAGGCTGATAGAATTCTTCAGGAAGGGGATGTGGTCAGCGTCGACTGTGGAACTATTTACAAGGGTTTATACTCCGACTCGGCAGTCACTTGGCCCGTTGGCACGGTGAAACCTGAAGTTTTAAAGCTACTTGCAGCCACCGAAGAGGCACTGATGGCAGGGATCAGTAAAATGCTGCCGGGAAATCCCCTGGATGAGGTGTCAGGAGCCATTGAAGACGTCTGTATGAAATACGGCTACGGGCTGGTTCGCAATTACGGCGGGCACGGTGTCGGCAAAAAGCCGCACGAAGCCCCCTTCATTCACAATTTTAGAACCGGCGAGTCTGGCCCCACCCTTGAAGAGGGCAATGTTTTAGCCATTGAGCCCATGTTCAATCTGGGCGGTGACGACGTCTATACGGCGGAAGACGAGTGGACGGTTCTAACAAAAGATCACTTGCCCTCAGCGCATTTTGAGCATACAGTAGTGGTTGTCAAAGGAGAGCCTGAGATTCTCACCCTCCTGAAGTGATTTCCAGCACACCCAGTCGCATTATTAGGAACCAAAAAAAAATCTATGGCCAAAGATGTCATTGAAATGGAAGGCACCGTCCATGAATCTCTACCCAACGCCATGTTTCGGGTAGAATTGGAAAACGGTTTGGTGATCCTGGCCCATATTTCTGGTAAAATTCGCAAAAACTTTATTCGCATTCTGCCTGGCGACAAAGTCAAGATTGAATTATCGCCGTACGACCTCACCCGTGGCAGAATCACCTACCGTCTCAAGTAAAGTCCATCCCCCATAAAATCGAAGGTTAGACCATGAAAGTCCGTACATCTGTCAAAAAAATGTGTGAACATTGCAAAGTAATCCGACGCAAGAAACGGGTTGCTATCATTTGTCTGAATCCGAAACACAAGCAACGCCAAGGGTAATACCTTAGTAAAGCACTGTAGATTCTGGCTAACAGGTTGGTTTTCTTGTTAAAACCCAGCGATCAGGCTTTTACATAAGTTTATAAAATTGTACTCGATACAAGTCACCCTCTTGATTATGGTTTGTTTTTAAACTAACTTTGTTTGTCTTGAGTACACAAAAGCACAACTCATTGTGCTACCTCCCTCTTTCTATTCATCAGTTCTGAAGACCAGTTAAACAGGAGTCCTAATGGCAAGAATCGTTGGAGTCGATCTCCCTAGAAATAAAAAAATGTTATATGCCCTGCCTTATATTTACGGCATTGGCCTTTCGCTGGCCCGTAAAATTCTGCAGATCACCAAGATTGATCCGGACAAGCGGACTGATGATCTGACTGAGTCTGAAATTAACGCCCTCAGGGACGAGATTGAAAAAAATTACCAGGTTGAAGGTGACCTGCGTCGCTCTGAATCGCTGAACATTAAACGCTTGATTGAAATTAATTGCTACCGTGGTCAGCGCCACAAGCGCGGTTTGCCGACCCGCGGTCAACGCACCAAAACGAACGCACGGACTCGCCGCGGCAAGCGCTCTGCACCGATGAAGAAGAAGGCTTAATTTTAAAGATTAAGCAACGGGCTATCAGGGTTTCTGTTTTTAGCTCAGCGAGTACAAACAGGTCTTCAACTGAAGGTTAACTTCACTTTAACAAGCTTTATTATGGAGATATAAAGTCGATATGGCTGACAAGTCTGCAAAACCAAAACGCAAAGAGAAGAAAAATATTCTCCAGGGCGTTGTCCACATTCAGTCCACTTTTAACAACACCATTGTTTCCGCAACGGATCCTCAAGGTAACGTCATTGCCTGGGGTAGTTCTGGTTCCGAAGGTTTCAAGGGAGCTCGCAAAGGAACCCCGTTTGCAGCACAATCTGCCGCAGAGTCCGTGGCTAAAAAGGCCATCGACAACGGAATGCGTTCTGCAGAAGTTTATGTCAGCGGCCCCGGCGCTGGTCGGGAAACGGCCATTCGTGCGCTGCAAGTGGCTGGCTTGGAAATTAGCTTGATCAAGGACGTGACGCCCATTCCTCACAATGGTTGCCGTCCCCCCAAGCGCCGTAGAGTTTAATTACTAAAGCCTAAGTAGGAGTTTTCGCCTTGGCACGTTATCGCGATTCTATTTTCAAACAAAGCCGCAGAGCCGGCACCATTTTGGATATCAGCCCCAAAGCCGCCAAAATGAAAAACAGCAACCCGCCAGGTCAGCACGGCGCAGCCCGTAAGAAGTTGTCCGAATACGCTTTGCAACTGGCTGAAAAGCAAAAAGTGCGTCGTATTTATGGTTTGGTTGAAAAACAGTTCCGTCGCACTTATGAGAAAGCCGTACGCCGTCAAGGTGTGACCGGTACCATTTTGCTTCAGTTTTTAGAGAGTCGCGTTGACAATATTTTGTACCGCTCTGGTTTGGCAACGACCCGTCCTCAAGCTCGTCAGCTGATCAGTCACGGTCACATCGAAATCAATGGTCACAAAGTAGACATCGCCTCCTACAAAATGAAGCCCGGCGATCTGCTGGCCATTCGTGAAAAAAGTAAGGCGTTGGTAAAAAACCTGCAAGCTGCCAACCCTCACCACTCTCCCATGGTTCCACACTGGCTGGAAGTAGATGAGACCAACATGGTGGTTAAATTCAAGAGTACTCCTGAGCGCGAAGATTTGGATCAAACCATTAACGAAGCACTCATCATCGAATACTACTCTCGTTAATCCCAGTCGCGTTGATCTACTTCGTAAAGTATTAATTTTGGAGCAATAAATCACATGGATCAGCAACTGAATATCAAGTGTGTAAACACTACTACTGATTCGGATGGTTCCATTTATGGCAAGTTTGTGATTGAGCCTCTGGAGAGAGGGTATGGTACGACTTTGGGTAACTCCTTGAGACGTGTACTACTCTCCAGCTTAAAAGGCTGTGCTATCACATCTGTGCGTATCGAAGGTGTTACCCACGAATTTACAACCATTCCCGGCGTGGTTGAAGACGTCTTGGACGTTATGTTAAACCTCAAGGGTGTTGTACTCAAGAGCAACAGCGACGAGCCGCTTTACATTCGATTGGATGCCGATAAGACGGGCCCTGTGGTGGCCGGCGACCTAGAGGTTCCTGCGGATGTAAAAATCGTTAACCCCGATTGGCACATTTGTACCTTGAGCGAAGGCGCCAGCATTCACGCCGTGATGACCGCCGAAGTAGGTAAAGGCTACGTTCCCGCCGATACCAACACTGCGAACAAGGCTGTTGACACTCTGACTCTGGACGCTGTTTACATGCCCATCCGTCGTGTGGCTTACACGGTTGAGGACACCCGGGTTGGACAGCGCACCGATTATGACAAACTGATTCTGGAAATCTGGTCAAACGGTAGTATTGATGTCAGCTCCGCACTCAGTCAGTCGGCGAACATGCTCATTGAGCACCTGGTTCCCATTGCTTCTTTGAGCGGGATCCCTACGCTGGTAACGCAAACCCAGCCGGAAAGCGAAAGTAAGGAAGAGGTTCAAGCCCCCAATATCACCATTGAGGACTTAGAGCTTTCCGTTCGTGCTTTTAACTGCTTGAAGCGTGCCAATATCAACAGCATCGCCGAGTTATTAACCAAGTCTGAAAGTGATTTGCTAAACATCAAAAACTTCGGCAAGAAGTCTTCCGATGAGGTAATTGAGCGGCTTCAAGCATTCAGTTTGTATTTGCGCCCGGATCCGGAAGGCACTGTTCTGCCGGTTGACGTTGAATAGCAATTATTATTAAAGATCACAACCTAAAAGGAATACATTCATCATGAGACACCGCTGTAAAGTTGACCATCTGGGCAGACCTGCCGATCAGCGCAAGGCGTTGATCCGCACTTTGGCTACCAGCTTGTTTACGCATGATGAGATCACCACAACCCTGGTGCGGGCAAAAGCTTTGAAAAAGCACGCTGACCGTATCGTTACTTTGGCTAAGCGTGGTGATGTCCATGCCATTCGTCAGGTGAAGAACCTGATTTACCATAGCCGCACTGGTGAAATGCTGACTGATGAAAAAAATCGGGAAGTGCCAGAAACGGTTCTTCGTCGCATTTTCAGCAAAGTCGGCCCCCGCTTTGAAAACCGCAAAGGTGGCTACACCCGCGTCATTCAAATGCCCCCACGCCGCGGCGATGCAGCTCCGATGGCCTTGATTCAACTGACTTACGAGTTAGCCGAATAAATTTCGATTACGCGGCGAGCTGTGAAAAGAACAGGCATGACCAACGCCATTTCACAATTGAATATATCGCAACCAGAAGAGCAAGATTCAACCACCAGAGTCGCTCTTCTGGTTGAGTATTGTGGCAAAGACTTTCATGGGAGCCAATTTCAGCCCAACCTGCCAACGGTTCAAGCAGAACTTCAGTTGGCTTTGTCAAGACTGGGCTTAACCACTTCCGCGGTCAGTTTTGCCGGACGAACCGATGCTGGCGTTAACGCATACGGCCAGGTAGGCCATTTTGATCTCCCGGAGGGCGCTTTAAAAAATATCCCCAACCTGGCGGCGGCTTTGAACGCACGCCTTCCCAACACGGTGTCTATTCGGGATTTTCAGCTGAACGCACACCCAGACTTTCACAGCCGCCGGGAGGCTCAGTGCAAATGGTATCGCTATCGTATTTACAATAGTCGCCAACGCTCAGCACTCATGGGTAATGACAGTGCCCACTATTCTCAGTCTTTGGATGTGGAACGGATGAATCAGGCAGCCCAATACCTGCTTGGTTCTCATTTTTTCACAAGTTTTAAAGACTCAAGTTCCCCGGAAACCAACGACTTGTGTACGATTTGGCATATCCAGACACAGCAAGATGGCGAATTTATTAATTTTGACGTTGCCGCCAACCGTTTTCTTTATAAAATGGTAAGGAATATCGCTGGTCAGCTTCTGCTCATCGGGAATCCTGAAAATTCCCTGTCACCAGAAAGTATTTTACAAGTGCTATCTGAGCGCGACCGAACCAAGGCAGCTTCACCCGCTCGCCCTGAAGGTTTGAGCCTTATGGCAATTGTTTACCCCTCCCCGTTCAACTACTTCGAGTCGGATTCCCGTGTCCGACAGCTAACACAACTACTCAGATCAACCCAAATGGAGTCTCCACACAATGAAAACCTATTCCGCAAAGCCTCTTGAGCTTGAGCGTACCTGGTGGGTAATCGATGCCGAAGGTCTAACCTTGGGACGTTTGGCTTCCCAAATCGCAAACCTGCTCCGTGGCAAGCACAAACCGCAATTTACCCCAAATATCGATACCGGTGATTTCGTGATCGTGATTAACGCCGAGAAAGTCAAAGTTTCCGGCAGTAAGTTCACCAGCAAGCTGTATCGCCGTCACTCCCACTACCCAGGTGGATTGAAGACCGTTAAATTCTGCGATATGCAAGCAAACCGTCCGCACAAAATCATTGAGATCGCCGTAAAAGGTATGCTGCCCCACAATACGCTGGGACGCCAACAGTTCCACAAAATGTTTGTTTACGCTGGCGCGGAGCATCCGCACGCCGCTCAAAAACCTGTTTCTTACCAGTTCGCAAAGGAGGGCGCTAACTAATGGCAGCCGCATATCCTAAAGTAGGCACCCGTGGCACCGGCCGTCGGAAGGAAGCAATTGTTCGCGTCCGTCTGGTTCCCGGTAACGGTCAGGTCATCATTAACGGTAAATCCATGGAGCAATACCTGGGCAACCGCAAGGCCTTGCACATTCCTGTCAAGCAACCGCTGGTCGCCGCAGGCGTTGAAGATCGCTACAACGTACTGGTGAATGCCACCGGCGGCGGCGTTGTCGGGCAGTCTATCGCCATCCGTATGGGCGTTGCCCGTGCCTTGAAAGCCATCAACAAGGAATACGAAGTCGTCATGCGGAAAGAGGGCTTCCTCACCCGTGATGCCCGCGTGAAAGAGCGTAAGAAGTACGGCTTGAAAAAAGCCCGGAAAGCTTCTCAGTTCTCCAAACGTTAATTCGTTTTCTGGACACAACTCAAAAAGCCTCTGGTTTGTTGCCAGAGGCTTTTTTTATGCAGAAAAAACTGTCCGGCCTGAGCGATCGGGTTAGCCCTGATGATGGAATGGATTGGGCATTCTCAAAATCATGGCCCGCATATCTTCTTCCAGCTCGGCAGCCAACTGTCGGACATAACCCTTCTTGTCCTGTTCATATTGCGGGAAGCACGCTTGCAGGTTACGCACTTCCCCCACTTTCAGCACGGCCACCCGTGGGTGTCTCAGGCGAACCTCACCGTAGATTTCCCGCTCCAAGCGACAAACCATCTCTATAAACCGCTCAGGCGAACGGCTCTCCCGCAGATAGGCTTCGTCATAGGTCAGAAAATAGACCACCCGATCCAGATCGGTATAAAAGTCACTGAGGGCGACCCGCAAATGCTCCACCATGCGGCGCTGGTAATCCGTCAAATCGGTGGGGTCCTCATATGTGTGAATCAAGTGATCCATGGTGTTGCGAATTTCCCGCAGGCGATTCAAGGTGGTAGCGCCAGGATGCGGCGTTATGTCCAGGAAGAGTTCCATTTTCTGCAACATCGAACTGCGAATCGTCTCCACACGCTCGGTAAAACTGGCGTCCGGCCGTGGGGTTACGTGATGTAACTCTTCCTGGACTTTCAAGACGACTTCCCCGATGGCCCCAATCCGCTCGTACCAATCCTGGCGAGCATTACGCTTTAAGCCCACCGCCATTTCCAGACGCTGTAGGGCCTGTTCTACAGTGGGTTCAAAACCGGGGGCGAAAAAATACTTGATACCAACCGGAGCAATGTAAATGGGAGGGGCTGCCGCCGCAGCAGGCTCCGAGCCGGAGCGGGCCTGCTTGATGGCCTCTTTCACCAAGCCTTCCTGTGCCCAAAAGGCCAGCTGGATGACGCCCGACTCAAAGGGAATGAGAGTCTCATTTCCACGAGAAATTTCCCCTTCAATAAAAATAACCAAGCGATGCAGGCCCTCCATCAGGATTTTTTTAGAGGTCATAAACGACTCCCGATCTGCGGCCCCCCGAATCACCGAATAAGCCCCCACCCGGCGCAGCAACCAGCCCCGAAAGCCACGCTCCCAATCAAAAACCTCTCGGGCAGCCACAAAGTGGAACACCTCGTTCAAGCGCCTGGCCACTTCAAACAATATCAGCGGCTCTTCCCCGGTGGGGTGATTGGGCAACAGGAGCATCCGCTGATTCTGGTACTCCTTCAGCTTGGCCAGATCCTGCTGGGAAATATGGATGGAAAGCCGTCCAGACAAGTGACGAAACAGAAAAGGCAACATCAGGCGGACGCCAGCCACTACCAACGGATTAATCATTGGCGACATAAAGGTTCTGCTGGTCATACCCGCCCCGCTCCTAAAAACTCTTGTCACTCCTGGCCCGGTGAATCAAAAAAAAGAAGCCAAGCCAGGGAACTACCTAGCCTTGGTCTCTCAACAAGAACATGCCAACAACTTGAACTAAAGCGACAAAATAAACTGCACCAGCCACCATAAAACAGCCCCGCCCACAAACAGGGCAAAGGAAATCAGCGGGAACATGATGATCATGGCTTTTTCCGGGTTATCGCATAAAAAAGAAGACTTGGCTTTATCGCTCATGGCGGGGTCGTTTACCTTTCTCTAGGAAGCTTGAGGATAAGAACTATTATAAATAAACCGCTCTGACTTGCCTGTATTATAACAAGGACAAAGCCCCCGAGCCATTCCCACCCCTGCGCTGCCATCTTCGGCTTTACGGGTACATCTTCTCAGTCTATGCTCTAGGAGTGCCCCACAGATGGTTTCAGCCCACCCGGATAACAGATAACAGCCCATGCCCACCCACCCCCTCTCCCAACTTCAATATCACAGCGCGCAGTGGATCGTGCCCGTTGATGGGCCTCCCATTGAATGGGGCTTTTTGGCGGTGGAAAACAACCGCATTCACTCGCTGGGCGCCTACACAGACTGCCCAGCGGCACCACCCAAATGCCCGGAACCGATTCCCGGCAGCTTGATCACACCGGGCTTCATCAACACGCACATCCACCTGGAGCAAAGTTTCGCTCAGCCCATCCCCAAAGCGCCCCACCAATCGTTTACTGACTGGTTGCTGGCGGTCGTCGAGAACAATCGGGGGCAGGCCTCCCCTCGAGAGAGGCTAGAACGCTGCCGCTTTGGCGTGCAGGAGTGCCTGCAAAGTGGCGTCACCTGCGTGAACGATATCACCGCTGGCCCCGAGAGCATCCAGGCCCTTCAAGAAGCGGGACTTCGGGCCCTGGTTGCTCTGGAAGTCTTTCATCCGGGCTTTGAGCCCGTTCAGATAGCCCATTGGCTGGAAGCCTATGGCCAATTGGCACAAGCCAGCGCTGCCGCCCCGCTAATCACCCTGGGCCTTTCCCCACACTCCCTCTACAATGTTTCCATTCCGGCCTGGCAAGCCCTGCAAAAGGCTTTGCAACCCGCCTTCATCCATACTCATCTGGCCGAAGTGGAAGCCGAATTGGATTATCTGGCCCAAAAACCCAGCGCCATTGAACACTTACACCAACACGTGCTGGGACAGACCTTCCGGGTGGAAAAGCCGTTGCGCTCCCCTGTGCAGGGCCTGCTGGAAAACCATTTATTGAGTCAGCGCACCATTCTCGCCCACGCCATTCATACCAGCCCGACGGATCGAGAGGCCCTACGCCATTCCCCGGCAGGGATTGCGCATTGTCCCCGTAGTAATTTGGCCCTGCACGGGCAAACCCTGCGTTGGGCGGACTGGGATGCCACCGGCGTTCCGGTCGGCCTGGGCACCGATGGGCGTCTCAGCACACCCAACCTGGATCTGCGGGAAGAAGCCCGTCTGGCCCAGTCCTTGCACGGCTGGCGTGACGCCCAGGCCTTGAGCGCCTTAACACTTGACGGGGCCAGGGTCTTAGGCCTAGACCATCAACTGGGTTCTCTGACCCCGGGAAAACAAGCGGACTGGGTACTCTGGCAGACCGCTTCGAACACAAGCCTCACCCTCCCCGAAAGCCTGGTGCTTGACCCCAGCACGACGGTGCAAGCGGTCATGATTGACGGACAGTGGCGCTACCGGAAAGGCCCCCAATGCTAAAAACCAACACCCTAAATCCCTTAGAGACTATCCGAAAAGTTTTCAGGTCGGCGTGGCTACAAGGCCGGAGCAGCGCAAGCAAGGCGCTTATACTGATAAGTAACGAAGCTGAGCAGCGCACGAACGCAGTAGACGCCCGAAATGGAGGCTTTTCGGATAGTCTCTTGAGGCGGTTACAACAAAAGAGCCTGGGTCTCTACAGTTTACTGGTGATTCCCAGCCTGTTGCTGTGGCTGTACTACGGACAAAGCGACACCCGCCTTTCCCGATACATCAGGGGCACCTGGCAAGGGACGATTTGGCATTTTCCGGGATTCAACGAGCTGGCCAGCCGAGTGCTTCTGGACACGCTGGAAGCGTTGGTGATTGTGGCGCTGGGCTGGCTGTTTTACCGGGGTTACCGCCTGCTCACGCAACAGGAACCCAGCCCCATGGCAGCGGATGGGGATGCGGCCCTGGGCCGAACCATCCTGAGCTGGACGGCCCTGTGCGGAGCCATCCTGATTTTTACCACCCCCTTCCACAGCAGTGATATTTTTGGCTACCTGAACCGCGGCTTCCAGCAGAGCGTTTTCCACACCAACCCGTATCTCACCACCATTTCCCAGATTCCGCATTGGCAAACAAGCCCGTTGTTCCAGGCCCACTGGATTGATAACCCCTGCCCCTACGGATTCTTCTTTGCCCGATTGACGGATTGGATAACCCGCTGGAGTGGGCCCAGTTTTACCGCCGCTTTTCTGGGGTTCAAAATCCTGAACGGGTTGCTTCTGGTGGCCTCCACCTGGCTGGTGGCTAAAATCAGCCGATTGCTGGGACACGCCAAACCCTGGCTGGCCGCCTACTGCTGGGGGGCCAACCCGTTGGTGTTGTTGCACGCCGTGGGCAATGGCCATAACGACATTATCATGGTCACTCTGCTGTTGCTGGCCCTATGGGGGCTATTAAGCCAGCGGCTCCAGTGGACTTGTCTCCCCCTTTTAACCCTGTCCATCCTGACCAAGTACGCCTCCCTGCTGGCAGCGCCTTTTATCCTTCTGGCTTTATGGCGAAAAAAAGCGATGGTCTCCCTGCTAACCGGGCTGGGGCTTTCTGTCCTGCTGCTTTTATGGCTGGGGTCGGGCTATGTGGATCCCGCCCGGCCCTGGCCCTGGAACGCCCTGCTGGATAACGCCGGGAAACCGCAGCACTCCATGATCAGCCTTTTGGCAGGCGGGCTTTACTACCCGCTCAAGTGGTTCCATGCCCCGGCCAAGGCCGTCCAAACGCAGTTTCTGTCCGTCATCAAGCCACTGTTTTGGGCGGCGTTCACTGTTTTTTACGGCTGGCGACTATGGATCAGCCTCAAAGGGATCAGCCTGAAAGCCTCCCCAATGACTGAGCAGGGGCTCCTTCGGGAAATCGCGCTCGTCAGCGTGATCATGATCGCCTTTATCAGCGCCAAGTTTCACCCCTGGTACCCGTTGATGTTCCTGCCCTTGTGTCTGCTCCTCCCGGAAGCCAGCCGCCTGCGACAGTTTGCCCTGATTTTTGCCCTGTTTCAACTGGCAGGGTTTACCATCCTTCAAAACCTGCCCGTCCTCAGCGAGCTACTGCTCACGCTAGTGCCCCTGTGGCTCACCCTGAAAGGCAGCGCCCTCTTCAAACAAACCGGCACTTAAACGGGTTTGGCTTCCAGTACCGGGCGAAGGGTGCCGGTGGAAATAGAGGCTTCCTGAATGGATTTCAGCTTCCAGACAGCATCATCCCCATCCTGATAGGCAATCGAAATCTTCACCGTCAACTTGCCTTCCTTCAGGGCATGCACATTCAGCTTGCCATCGGGCTTCAGCTCTACGCTTAAACGGTTCACCGGACGCCATGTCTTCAAGACCCTGGACGGCAGCGGATTATCCGGCGTGGCAATCCGCTTGGTGACTGTGGCAATCACGGCGTTCCCGGACACAAACTCGGCTTTCACCGCCAGAAAATTCAAATCCCGGGTGGAATCATTGGATAGATTCACCGTGATAGCGGGATCAAATTCCCCGGTAACGTCATCGAGATCGTTGTTGATTTTAACGCTGGAAATCGTGACCGGATACAGCATATCCAAGGCCACTTTGGCATTCTGACTGATTTTATCGGCCTCGTCGAAATAAACTTTGGCCTCGTCCGGCTTTTTAGCCTTTTCCAGTTGCTGACCCTTTTCCAGCAGGGCATTAATCAGGCGCAGCCCAACCACATCCGGGCTCACGTCAAACGCCTTACGGAACCAGGTAATCGAGTCATCCAGCCGGTTCATGCGGTTGTAGGTTTCGGCGATTTGAATGAGCGTATCAGGCAAATACTTGTAGCGCAGGGAGACTTTCAGTTGCTGAATGGCGGTTTCATACTCGCGCAGGGCAATCAAGCGCTCGGTGTAGGCCTCAATGCACTCCACCATTCGTTGTTCAATCACCTGTTGGGCCTGATAGTCGCTGGCATAGTAAAGCGCAGACTGATATTTCTGAACAATCTGGGCGTAGTCTTTCACTTCGGCATCATACAGGGTGTTGCCCCAATGCTCGTAGAGTTCAAACAAGGCCTGTTTCAAGGCGACATCCTTGCGGCTTTTGCGCCAGGCCTTGACCAATATCGTCTCGGCCCGTGAAAAATCACTCTGAGCCATGGCCACTTTACTCATGGCAATGTCCGGCGCGGCATCCTTGTCCCGACGCTTGAGAGAGGCGGCGATTTCAAACTCCTGCTCGGCCTTGCGACGCTCATCCAGCTGTAAATAGGCCTGCCCCAGCAGCAAGTGACCTTCATAGCTGTCCCGGTGATGCGACACCAGCGTCTGAAAGGTCTTGGCGGCCCAGGCCACCTTCCCTTCCATCAACTGGGTTTTGCCCCGGTTAATCAAATCCTCTTCATCGGTGAAGCGGAACAACAAAAAGCCGGAAAAAACAAACCCTGCCAGAGCAATGGCGCTAATCACCGTGGTCAGGTACTGCACACTGGGATTTAAATAAAAATTGCCCAGAAAAATCTGGCGGGGCCGACGCCGACGGCTGTATTTGCTCATAGCCTCTCTATCGTGGACGTTTCGCTTGACGGTGCTTGCTCAAGGACTCACCGGGTATTGTTATTTTATTTTACCAGACCACGCGCCTCTTGCCACAGTCGACTCCAAAAGGAAGTTTGGGAAAGTTCAGCCGCGTTTTTCTCGGCCTCGGTCAAGGTATGTTCGTATCGGTTAATCAATTGCCCCAGCTCGGCACTGGAAATGACTTTATCGGACGAGCGCTGTCGATACAGCCCCTCCAGCTCCACCAGCTCCCGCCCGGCCCGTTCTACCGATAAATAGGCCCGCCCGTGAAAAAATGCCAATACCCTGTGCCAGAGTTTATCCCCCAGACTGTCTACCCGCCGCTGCCACTTGCCCACAGCCTGGGCAACGACAAAGAACCACTTCCCCATTGGTAAGGCATCGGCCAACTGCCAACTGACCCGTCGCTCCTGATTTTCCAACACCCGCAATCGATGTTGCACCGCCCGGATGCGATCCCGCATATCGGGCGAAGGATCGGGCAAGCGCTGGTATTTGTTCAACAAACCCCGCGTCTCAAAAATCTCCGCGTCCAGCCTTTTTTTCATCACCCGCAACCGGAAAATCAGGGTGGGCAAGTACTGCTCCAGACCGGCGGGTAAATCCACATCCAGACTGTTCAAAAACTGCCCTTCCGTGGCATATTCGGGCCGAGCCTCCGGGGGAGGTTGCCGCAAGTTAAAACCGCTTCTCGCCCGTGCCGTGGCAGGCCCGGTGGCGGCACCGCCTTCATCGCTCTCCGCCTTCAAGTGGCGGGCCAAATAGTCGCTTAATGAGCCGACCGAAGATCCAGCCGGGTGAGCTTCCTGCTTGAAAAGCGGGCCGGATTTGGGAGAATGGGATTTGGGAGAATGATGGTCAACATCCGGCAACCCACCCGACCCACTGTCTGGATCAGGTAAATCATCAGCCGTTGGTGAGCCATCGTTCCGAAAAAAAGCCATTCAGTGACGTCCTAAGATTTCAACCACTACCACCCTTATCGACCCGTTTTACCAAAACTTGAATGCCCTGGCCCCGGTGGGCCCACCATAGAGAGCCAGCTTGTTGTTGAAGCTGAATGCCACGACCTAGCAATACTGATCAGGATACGCCGTTTATGAATGAAATCCAGATTCGACGGGCCAACGAGCACAACCTGTGCGATGTCAGCCTGAGCATCCCCCGAGACAAACTGGTGGTATTTACCGGGGTGTCGGGCTCCGGTAAGTCCTCCCTGGCCTTCGATACCATCTTCTCGGAAGGGCAACGCCGCTACGTGGAAAGCCTCAGTTCTTACGCCCGGCAGTTTATCGGCCAGTTCGAGAAGCCCGACGTGGAAAGCATTGAGGGGCTGTCTCCGGCCATCGCCATCGATCAGAAATCCACCACCAAAAGCCCCCGCTCCACGGTGGGCACGGTCACGGAAATTTATGATTACCTGCGCCTGATTTACGCCAAAGTGGGCACTCCCCACGATCCCAAAACCGGCCAGGCCTTGACCAGCCATACCCTGCAAAGTATCTTCAGCACCGTGCGGGCCTTCCCGGAGGGCAGCAAGCTGCAAATACTCTCTCCCGTGGTGCGGGGCCGTAAGGGGGAATACAACGCCCAGTTCCGCCAGTGGCGCAAGGAAGGCTACGTGCGGGTGCGCATTGATGAAGCCATGCACCTGCTGGAAGAGTTGCCAGAGGATTACCGACTGGAGCGCAACAAGCGCCACGATATTGAACTGGTCATCGACCGCCTGATTTTGAAAGCCGATGACGCCACCGGGCAGCGCTTGATGGAAGGCTTGCAGGCTGCCCTCAAAAAATCCGATGGCTTTGTGCTGGTACAGCGCCTGAATGAAGACGGCAGCAGCAAAGACTACGCATTCTCCCTGCACCTGTCCAGCAACGCCGATGAGGATGACGACACCGCCCAAACCCTGGAAGAGATGTCTCCCCGCCTGTTCAGCTTTAACTCCCCCTACGGGGCCTGTCCCCAGTGCCAGGGACTGGCCGTGCAGTTTGAAATCGCCGAGGACCTGCTGGTTCCCGAACCCGACAAAACCCTGGAAGAGGGAGCCATTGCCCCCTTTGAGAAATTCACCGGGCGTTACTACCCCACCTTTATTAAAAAATTGGCCAAAAAACACGGTTTTTCCGCCACCACCCCCTTTGCCAAACTGAAGCCCGAGGAAAAAAACTTCTTGCTCTATGGCGAGTTTCGCAAGCAGGTAGAGGGCGATGCCTTGATTCAGGAAGGCTATGGCTTTGCCACGGACACCGATGAGGAAGAATCCGACTGGTTTGACTTTGTGGGCGGCTTCGATGGGGTCATGAACATCATGAAGCGCCGCCTGCAACACGGCAGCGAAAGCACCAAGGCCTACATCCGAACCTTTATGCGGGAACGGGAGTGCGAGGCTTGCCACGGAGCCCGCCTGAAGCCCTTTAGTTTGGCCGTCACCCTGGGACAGGGCGAGCAAGCCAAAAACATTCATCAACTGTGCGAACTGTCCATTCGAGAAGCTCTGCTGTTCATTCAAAGTGTGCCAGAGACCCTCAGCGAGTTTCAGTTGACCATCGCCCGCCAACCCCTGCACGAGGTGGAAGAACGCCTGCGTTTTTTGCTGGAAGTGGGACTGGATTACCTGACCCTGGCCCGCCCGGCGGCCACCCTCAGCGGCGGAGAAGCCCAGCGCATTCGGCTAGCCTCCCAACTGGGGGCCACCATGTCAGGCATTCTCTACATTCTGGATGAGCCCAGTATTGGTCTGCACCAGCACAACAACAACCAACTCATCCAAACCCTGCAAAAACTGCGGGATCAGGGCAACTCCCTGATTGTGGTGGAGCATGACGAGGACACCATTCGGGCCGCGGACTGGGTGGTGGATATTGGCCCACAGGCTGGCGTCCACGGGGGACGCATTGTGGCTGCCGGATCGCCCAAAGCGGTCATGAAAAACGCGGATTCCCTGACTGGGCAGTACTTGTCCGGCAAACGCAGCATCCAAATCCCGGAACACTTTCGCCCCGGCAGTGGCAAGCACCTGACCGTCCACAAAGCCACATTTCACAACCTGCAAAATGTCACCGTGCAGTTTCCGCTGGAGAAGCTGATTTGCGTCACCGGCCTGAGCGGCTCCGGCAAGTCCACCCTGGTGTTCGACATTTTATACAAGGCGGTGCGTTACCACTTTGGGGAAAATCTGGTCAAGCCGGGCGGTTTTCAAAAAATCAGCGGGCTGGAGCATGTTGATAAACTGATCGATATTGACCAGTCCCCCATCGGGCGCTCCTCTCGCAGCAACCCGGCCACTTATACCGGTATTTTCGATCCCATCCGCAACGTGTTTGCCAACAGCGAGGCGGCCAAAGTGCGAGGCTACAAGCCGGGGCGCTTCAGCTTCAACGTTTCTGGGGGACGCTGCGAGGCCTGCAAAGGGGATGGGGTCATCGTTAAGGAGATGAACTTCCTGCCCGATGTGCATATTACCTGCGAGGTTTGCCATGGCCGACGCTACAACCCGGAAACCTTAGAGGTCACCTACCACGGCAAAAACATCGCCGAAGTACTGGATATGACCGTGGCCGAGGCTTACGAGTTTTTCCACACCCTGCCCCGCATCCAGAAAATGCTGGGGGTACTGAACGACGTGGGCTTGCACTACATCAAGCTGGGACAACCGGCCCCCACCCTATCCGGCGGAGAGGCCCAACGGGTCAAGCTGGCCACCGAGTTCTGCCGCCGCAGCACTGGGAAAACACTGTACTTGCTGGATGAGCCATCCACCGGCCTGCATTGGGCGGACATGGAAAACCTGCTGCACATCCTGAATCGGCTGGTGGATCAAGGTAATACCGTGGTGGTTATTGAGCATAACCTGGACTTCATTAAAGTGGCCGATCATATTATTGATATGGGGCCGGAAGGCGGCAACCGGGGCGGCTTTGTGGTGGCCGAGGGAACGCCGCCGGAAATCGCCCGATGCGAGGATTCCTACACCGGGCGATTTTTAAAGCGCTATTTTGACGTCTAGCCGGTCGTTTTTTTTAGACGATTAATGGGCAGGCTTATCCGCCGTGGTGATGGAGAGCAGGCGATCATCCAGCTCACTGTCTTTCACCACCACATTCAATTTTGCTTCCAATGTCTTCTGGACGGATTCGAAATTGGTGCCGGCCACCGTGGAGGATTGCAATGGGGAGAGGGCCAACAACAGCACCGCCCGCTGATGACTGACCGGAATCAGGGCCGCCGTCACGGGGATGTAGGTCGTCTGTTCATTCTTTTTAGTCTCCATCACCGCATATACCACCGGGTAGCGCTTTTGGACGTTCTTTTGAGCGCTCAACGTCACAAAGTGGGGTTTCTGAAATTCCAGCCCCTCAAATTTCCCGGTACTGCTTTGCGATGCCTGGCTGTTCTTGAGGAAGTCTTTACCCAGAGCGCTAAAGAATTCCTGCAAGGCCTTGTCGTCGGTCTTCTCCAAAAGCGACAAGCGCTGACCCAGCCCCTCCGTATCCAGGGCAAAAATCATGGTGCTCTGATCGCTGGATAGCATCATGACCATGCTGCCGTTGACCGGCTTGTTCAGAGGCAGACCAAAGGCCAGGTAGCCTTCGGCGTTGTAGCTATCCCCAAACAGCTTTTTCACCGACTCATTGCTGCCTTTCTGAAGGGCATTCCAACCGTTGGAAATCAGTACCACCACCACGATGGCCAGCACCACCAAAAGCGTCAAACAACCACCGCAACCGATCAGCCATTTTTTACCGGTGCTCATTCCTTTCGGAGACTGCTCCGAAACAATTTCCACGCTCACAAGCCTCACTCCTCTGCCCTGCATAACATAGGGCTATTGTAAGGCCACAAGTAAAAGCGGGAAAGAGCCATCCTAAAGCATAAAGACGACTGTTTACTCAGTAAGGCGTGTCCTGCAAGGTAATATGCGGGTTTTTCTCCACCATATAATTCAGGGCCCATTCGCCTTTAATCAGGGCCACGGGGCGGCCATCGGCATCCTCGGCCTTGCGGGCGTTCACAATCCACTCCACTTTTTCCAGGTCGGTAGGCTGCCCCACCAACCAGCGGGCGTGGGTAAACTCCAGCAGATGCTCAATATCGGTTTCCACGTTGTACTCGCTTTGCAGGCGATACTGCACCACTTCAAACTGCAAACGGCCCACGGCGGCCAAAATGGGATTGCGCTGCCCGGAGTCCTGAAGGTACATGACCTGAATGGCCCCTTCTTGCCGCAGTTGATCAATCCCTTTCTGGAATTGCTTGTACTTGGAGGGGTTGGGGTTGCGCAGCAGGGCAAAGCACTCCGGCGAGAAGGTGGGAATGGGCTCAAACTCCAGAGCGGGGCCCACACACAGGGTATCACCAATGGCAAACTGGTCGTTGCTGCTCAGGCCCACGATGTCACCGGCGTAGGCCTCGTTGATGGTCTCCCGGTCTTGCCCGAACAAGCGATGCGAATGCGAGAGCCGAATCATCTTGCCCGAGCGGGGGTGCTTGACCTGCATGTCCCGAGAAAACTGGCCGGAACAAATGCGCATAAAGGCGATGCGATCCCGGTGCTGGGGATCCATGTTGGCCTGAATTTTGAAAATAAACCCGGAGAAATTCTCCGCCGCCGGGTCAACCGACCCGTTACTGGTTTTCCGGGCGCTGGGCATGGGGGCCAAGCGTAAAAACTGGGATAAAAACAGCTCAATCCCAAAGTTATTGGCGGCGCTGCCAAAGAAGACCGGGGTCATCTCGCCCTTCAAATACAGCTCGGTGGAAAATTCCTCCCCGGCCATATCCAGAATTTCAATCTCTTCCACCAACTGGGTGTACACATCCTCGGGCAAGGCGGTCTTTACCGCCGGATCATGCACATCAGCCACCGAAACCGGGGCCTTGTACTTGCCGTGACTGGTGCGCTCAAAGGTATGCACCTGTTTCTCCCGCCGGTCGTAAACCCCTTTAAAGCTGTCCCCCATGCCGATGGGCCAGTTGAAGGCGCAGGTTCGGATGTTAAACAGCTTTTCCACTTCATCCAGCAACTCCAGCGGCTCCCGACCGGGCCGATCCAGCTTGTTGATGAAGGTGACCACCGGAATGCCCCGCTTTTTACACACCTGGTACAGCTTGCGGGTCTGGGTTTCCACCCCTTTGGCGTTGTCCAGCAGCATAATCACGCTATCGGCAGCCATTAAGGTACGGTAGGTATCCTCACTAAAGTCCTGGTGACCGGGGGTGTCCAGCAAATTAATGTGAAACCCATCGTATTCAAAATTCAGCACCGTAGAGCTAATAGAAATCCCCCGCTGGCGTTCCAGGGCCATCCAGTCAGACGTGGCTTGACGCTGTTGCTTTTTTGCGGCCACCGATCCAGCCAGATTGACCGCCCCACCGTAGAGCAGCAGCTTTTCGGTCAGGGTGGTTTTCCCGGCGTCCGGGTGGGAGATGATGGCAAAGGTGCGACGTTTTTGAACTTGCTCAGTGTAAGTCATAGGGGACAAAGTCATAAAGGCTGGGGTCAACTTCTGATTGGGGCGTTGTGACACAAGGCAGGGGAAACCTGAAAAAAGGGCGGCTGATACCGCGTAGCAATGGTAACACGAATGCCCGTAGACCGTTAAACACGGACTCATCCCCGCTTCTGCCTGAAAGCGTCCACGAAAGCAGAGATATTAACAGAACGTTACATTCCTAAAGGTTCGGCTTGCGGTGCCGAATAAATGAGTACGGCTGATGAACAGATAAACAGGAAGGATTTCCCCATTGGGTCTAGGCGCTAGTCAAGGTCGATTTTTAGCCCTGACCGCTCGCAAGAGTGATCTGGAGCTGACTGGTCAACAAATTAACCAGTCCCGCCTTCAGCTGGCCAATATCACCAACCAGCTCATCACGGCGGTCACCCCGCTGGATCCTGATGAAGCCCAGGCAGTACAGATCCAGTTGCGCATTAACGCCCTGCAAACCCTGGATAAATCCCTGGAACTGCAACTCCGTCGGGTGGATACTCAGCAACAGGCCGTGCAAACCGAAATTGACGCCGTACAAAAGGTGATCGACAAAAATATTGACCTGTCCTTTAAGACCTTTGGGTAAACGCCTTTTTGTCTAAGAGACTATCCGAAAAGTTTTCAGGTCGGCGTGGCTACAAGGCCTCAAGCATCAAATCAGGATAGCGCAAGCAAGGCGCTTATACTGATAAGTAACGAAGCTGAGCAGCGCACGAACGCAGTAGACGCCCGAAATGGAGGCTTTTCGGATAGTCTCTAACGGGCCGGTACGGCCAAACGGCGCAAATCACTGGTGCCAAAAGTCGCCCTTGGCACCATTCGCACAGCGGCAGCCAGCCTGACACTGATGAATTCCCGGCAAGCCCCCCAAGGTTCCGCACGACAACCTTCTTCCGCCACCAAAACCAGCTGAGCCTTGTGCAACTGAAAATAGGCTGGTTCGCTCAGCCAGACAGCATCTACACCGGAATGGCCACAACGCGCACAGCACCGCTGCACCGGAGAAATCCGCCCAAACCACAACCGGCTTTCCACCCGCCTTTGGCAATGGGCGCAGCGCAAGGCCACCCACTGAAAGATCAGTCCCCGCCCGCAGTCGGGGCAGTAGCACTTCCCCTCATGGATGCGGGTTCGCCAGTGCCGACAGGAAAAAACACCGGCCAGAAACCTCAAAAACCATTTAAAAACAAGCATTTAACCCCTTTCCCAATATGCTATTCTGATATTAAAATCATATTGAGTATTTTCAAAAATTCAGACGCACTTGGATGTTATAAATCAATTTGGTGAATCAAAAAGTAACGAGTAATTCTTGTACCTATTCTCTGTCGGTTAGACCCAAAAGTATCGTTTAATTTAGCTCCTTTGGATGGGCTTGGGTGGGTGACGCATGTTCATCGATACGTTCATTGACAAAGTAAAGTTGGCACTGGCCAGTTCAACCTGTGTATCCTGTCAGCAAAAACGCCCGGATCACCTTCAATTTTGCGGTCGCTGCCATGAAAAACTGGGACTGCGCCAGCCCAAGGCCATTTTAAGCAGCCCCAGTTGCGCCATTCACGCGGCCACCAATTTCAATCCCAACATCAAACGCATCCTGTATGGGCACAAGTTTTATAACCGGGTGGAACATATCCCGGTTCTGTCTGGGCTCTTGACCCAATACTGGGAAAGCCTGCCCCCCAGCAGCGGTTTTAAAGTGGTTCACCCGGAAAACGTTCTGGTCATTCCTATTCCGCCCCATCACGGGGAACTCAGTCGCATTGAGCTGTTTGCCAGCCAAATGGCCCGCCATTTTGGCTACGATTATCGCCCGGATCTACTCAGCTGGATGCGGGAAGTCAAACCCCAGCATCGCATTCACGACAAACAGACCCGCTTGCAGAATATCTCCCAGAGCTTGTACCTGAAGAGCGGTGTCATCTCCGGCTATGAAAAGGTGATTGTGGTGGATGACATCACCACCACCGGGGCCACCTTTATGGAAGCCGCCCGGGCCTTCCGCAGCGAAGCGGCCAACCCGGAAGAGACCGGCAACAAGCTGGTGTGTCTAGCGGTCACCCGTGTTCCTCTGGGTGCCCAAATCCGGGCCGCCGAAGTGGAATAACCCCTGGAATAACGCCCCGGGAAGTGTTCCCAGTGGCCTCTATGCGTTCAGGGTCTGCCAATCCGCTTTGGACAAAGTGGTGGCCTGACCATCTTTACCCATCAGGGCGCCCACATCCTTAAAGCTGAGTGTGGTGGCGTTTCCGTCCTGAGCGGCCAAACGCTCATAGTTTTTCAGCAGGTTATCGCCCATCTGGTACAGTTTGGCCGTCGCCCCCGACTGACTCAGCCCGAGATCCTGCAATTTTTGCAGTCCCTGAGTGAGTTCATCACGGGTCATGGCCCCGTTTTTATCGGCATCAAAGTATTGCAGGGCGTTCAAAACCTGAGTCCCGCTGTGGCTGCCCATGGCATTGGCCAATTCGCCCACGGCCTGCCCCACCTGCTGGCCCAATTTTTCCGAGAGTCCATCAGACAAGCCCAACTTTTGGGCCACTTGGGCAAAGCCCTTTCCCTGAGTCAGCTTCGCAGCACCCAAGGCTCCTTTCAACACGGCCCCCATGCCGTTACTACCCTGTATCAGTTCCAACCCTATAGACGCCGCTGTTCCAAAATTCATGCGTACACCCCATCTGGCTCTCTCTAACCGGTCGTTGTTTCACTGTAACCGCAGGCAGCGTACACTTCCTCCATCAGCTGAAGGATTCAGCGGAGGGGGGCAAAACCGGGCAGCAACATGCAAGGGGCTCAGCCCAACACCGGAAACAGCTCCAGCAAGCGGGCAATAATAGCCCCGACCCCAAAGGCAATGACCCAGGAGCCCGCCAATACGGTCAGGCCTTCTTTAATGCCTCGCTCTTTCCAAATCACGGTGGCTGAGGCAAAGCAGGGCACAAACAGGGTAATCACCATCAGGCAGGTCAGTAACTGGGCTTGGGTAATATGGTCGGCCATCAGATAAAGGCCAGCGGCGCCAAAGTCCCGACGTACCAGCCCCATAATAAACACCTGAGCGGTCTCATAAGGCAGGTGCAAGACCGCTTTAATCACAGGGCCCAAAGTCTGCTCAATCAGCTGAAGCGTTTGAGTGGCTTGCAACACCGCCACCAGCAAGGAGCCCAGCACGAACAGGGGGGCAGCCTCCTTGATAAAAACCATGGTGCGCACCCAGGTTTTGCGGGCGATATTTTTGAAATTTGGAATGCGCATGGGGGGCAAATCGAGAATCAGGCTGGTGGAGCGCCCCGGCAATACTTTGTTCAGAACGGTTCCTAATGCAATCAGCACGGCAAACAGCACGGCAATATAGACTCCCCAGGCTTTTAAACCACCGGCCTTGGCCATCAGGGCGATTAACACCCCCAACTGGGCCGAACAGGGAATGGTAATGGCCAAAATGGTGGAGGCAATGGTGCGCTCCCGGTTGGAGGTCAGCACCCGGGTGGACACCGTGGCCATAGTCACGCAGCCCAGCCCCAAAATAAGGGGAATGACCGCTCGCCCGTTCAGGCCGATTTTATTCAGCAAGCCATCGGAAATCACCGCCACACGAGGCAAATAGCCACAGTCTTCCAAAATGGAAATATAAATGTAGAAGCCCAATACCAGTGGGAATAAAACCCCGAAAATATAGCGGATGCTCATGGTCAGCACCCCAAACTCCCCGCCAAAGACGGTGTACAGAAAACTACCCTCCGGGAAGACACGGGCAATCAGGCCTTGCAACACGGGCACCAGACCCGGCCAAAAGCCAGCGTCCTCGCCCAACATAAACTTACCTTCAGTCAAGGTGACCAGGTCTCCAGCCACCCAAATGCCAATCACCTGATACAAGGCGTAGAGTACCACCAGCATGACCACGAAAGCCACCCACGGATTGAGCAAAGCCTGTCCCACCCGCTGAGAAAGCAATTGTCGCACCGAACCGGGCTGAGTGCTGTCGGTGACCACCTGAGCGGCCAGTGCGTTTACGTACTGTCGGCGTAGCCCGTAAATTTTCATGCGATGGGCCAGATTGGCCTCAAGGCTCTTAATCTCATCCGGTTCCGGGGCACCGGGGGTGGCATTGCCCAAACGGGCCGTGGTCACGGCCTGCCTGACTGCCGTTAAGCCCTCCTGCTGCACCGCCACCGTGGGCAGTACGGGGACACCCAGCAGCTTTTCCAGGAGGGTCAAATCCACGGTGAGATTCCGAGAAGCCGCCTCATCCATCTGGTTCACCGCCACAATCAAGGGTTTGCCGTAGTCAATGATCTGCTGGGTTAAAAATAAATCTCGTTCCAGACTGATGGCGCTGACCACGTTAATAATGATATCGGCGCCCAAAATGGCGTCCTCGGCCACCCGCTCTTCCTCGCTCATCCCCGACAGGCCATAAACACCGGGCGTGTCCATCAGTCGGGTGTTATCGTCCATCTGCCCCTTGGGCACGTCAATGGTGGTACCGGGGAAATTGGATACATTGACGTACAAGCCGGTAAAGGCGTTAAAAAACAGGGATTTGCCCACATTCGGGTTTCCGGCCAGTACCACGGTTTGCGGGGCCGACGCCGTGGACACCGGGTTACCCAGGGCTAACCCGTTGGACTCTGGGAGAGCAGCCATGTTCATCGAACACTTCCTTCCTGCCGCTGCACTTCAATCCCCCGACACAGTTCCCGCCCCAAGGCAATCTCCATCCCGCCCCGTCGAATGATCACGGGGCCGCCCGGCACTTTGGACGCCAGGTAAATAATCTCGCCTTCCGCGATGCCCAGTCGCATAGCGACGGTGGCTGTTTCATCATCCAGAATGGCCTTGACGCAAAGCGTCTCACCCACGGTGGCTTTTTCCAGGGTATAAGAAGCTGCCATACAATTTGGGGCCTTCATTAATAGATACTGAAATAGATACTGAAAGAGGGACTGAGGTGAAAAATAAACGACTTGATCGGGCGAGGCGTTGTATTGAGAAATATTATCAAAAGCAGACGCAAGCTGAAAGCCGTTGAATCAAGTTTCTCTGGTAAACAATTGCTCCGATCGAGTGGGCTAGATCAATAAAAACAACGGCACTCCATTCGATTCCCCCAAAGCCCCATTGTTTTCTCTTGCATTTCTCCACTTCTGATTCGGATCCGGCTTCAGAAATGGATTCCAATCAAAAGGAGCGACAGACTTGAGCGTCAAAAGTTACAAAAGTTTACATTGAATTTATGACAGTGGTGTGGCGATGGTGTTCAAAAGACCCTAAGTTTTCAGGAACAGCCTTTTGTCCCCCCATCGAATTTCCAACCCTCCCTGGTTAGCACTAAAAAAACACACAAAATCATCAACCGCCAACGTTGGGTGCTTTACAGTTGGCCTGCATGCGGTAAATTGATGATTATTCAATCACTTTAGGTTCTGTCTTGGGATTAGGAGCGCGGTCAGGGGGTCTGGCCGGGTGGCTCCGTTCGTCACAAATCGTCTATGCATATTGTTAGAAGGGAGTCTTATGCAAGTTATCAGCTTTGGTGGTAAAACACCCTCCGTCAAACAAATGGCCGAAAAAGCAAAACAAGCCATGGCCGCCAAACCTCAGGCTGGTCTTCAGCAGCCTTTAAAAGCGGATACCTTCCAAAAGGCCCAACCGCCCATTAAAAAGTAAAAAACTGGGGTATTCATCCAAACTTCTTACCACCAAGGCAAGCCGCACACGCTGGGGCTTGCCTTTTTCAGAGTAAACACCCATGAAACCAATGGCTTCGGGCTTCATTCATTCAAATACCAACAAGTGAAAAAACACTTGGCAAACGGGTTGGCCCAGGTAGCCTGGAGGCCTCGCTTTAACGCCAGAGTCTTTCAATCACATTTAAAAGTTCACATGAGGAGACAGGCCAAAGCCTGTCAGAGGGGGTATTGATGATCCAATCCGTATTGGGCGTGCTGAAACGCCTGCCCAACAATAGCCGTTCCTTCGCGACTACCGCGGGCACTCTCAAAACCAAAGGGCCTTCGCCAAGCACTGGTCATCGTCCCGGTCATCTGCCGGGACATCTTCCGGGCACCACGCAGGTCACAGACGTCCCGGACTGCTTCCAGCGAGTCCTCAACCCACCCAAAGCGCCGCCAGCGCTTGTATCTGCCAAACCCTCCGGCGATCCATCCTTGGACAAGGAATTGCGCCCTCGAATCGCGGCGCTGTTTGGCCCTTCCAGACGGGCACCGCTCAAGCCGACGCCTGCCCAGACCGCTAGCAAGCCATAGTCCCACAGACTAGACTGAAACGTCCTGAAGCAAACGGGGGCGGTTGTGATCCGCCCCCATAGCATTTAAAAAAACCGGATGACTTAGCTGCTCAAGCTGGACAGCTGCTCTTCCAGGGCCTTCACCTGCTTGTTGACTTCCTGCAAGCGGGCTTTGTTCTTCTCCACCACGGCCAAAGGAGCCCGTTCCAGAAACTCAAAGTTCATCATCATCTTATCCAGCTGATCTTTTTCCTTGATCAGGGCGTCCATCTTCTTGCGCACCCGATCCAGCTCCTGGCCCAGATCAATCAGGCCTTCCAATGAGACCACAATGCGGCTGTGCCCCACCACGTTAACGGCCACATGCTCCTGGCGGGCATCCACCACCTCCCGCACTTCAAACTGCTCCAGGCGAATAAAGTGATTCAGAATGGCCAAACCGCTTTCAATGGCCTCTTTTTCCATGGGTTCAGTAGTCACCACGTGGGCTTTGACCGATTGCTGATGGGGCACCGTGTACTGCTGACGGATATTCCGCAAGGAGCGCACCACTTCCAGCAGGTAATCAATCCGCTCGCTAATACCGTCATCAATCAGGGACTCGTCCGCCTGAGGGTAAGGGGCGATGGATACTGACTGTTCCTTACGGTGGGGCAGCTTCTGGAAAATTTCCTCGGTGATATAAGGCATGATGGGGTGCATCAGGCGCAAAGTACCACTCAGCACGTGCAATAAAATGCGCTGGGTGTTGGCCCGCAGCGCCGGGTCTTGCATCTGCTTTTTGGCGTACTCCACATACCAGTCGCAAAAGCCGTTCCAGATAAACTCATACAGCGTATCGGCCAGCTCCCCGAACTTGAACTCGCCCAACAAGCGGTTGGCCTCTCGCACGGCCGTGTTGTAGCGACTCAGCACCCAGCGATCCATCAAGGACAAGGCATTGTGATCAATGGGTTGATCGTCTACGCCCTGGCCTTCCTCAGGCGCTATATTCATCAACACAAAGCGGGAAGCGTTCCACAGCTTGTTACCAAACAGTTTGCCCTGCTCCAGTTTTTCCTTGTTCAGCTTAATGTCTTGTCCGCCATAAGTAATGAGGGAAGTCAGTCCAAAGCGGAAGCCGTCGCAACCGATCTCATCAATCACTTCCACCGGATCCACGGTGTTGCCCTTGGACTTGCTCATTTTCTGGCCTTTTTCATCCCGAATCAGGCCATGAATGTACACGGTATGGAAGGGCGACTGATCGGTCAGCTCCAGCCCGAACATGGTCATCCGGGCCACCCAGAAGAAAATGATGTCAAAGCCGGTCACCAGCACATCGGTAGGGTAGAAGTTTTTATAATCTTCTGCATGGGTATTGGGCCAGCCCATAGTGGAAAACGGCCACAGCCCGGAGGAGAACCAGGTATCCAGCACATCGGTGTCCTGGGTAATCTCGGAAGAACCACAAGCGCTGCACTGGCTGGGGGTTTCCAGAGCAACAGTGACACCCCGACACTGGGCACAATGCCAAGCAGGAATTTGATGTCCCCACCACAGTTGGCGGGAAATGCACCAATCCTGAATATCGGTCAGCCAGCGCACGTAGTCCTTAGTCCAACGCTCCGGGATAAAGCGAATTTCACCCGCTTCCAGCGAGCGCAGACAGCGTTCGGCCAGGGGCTGGGTTTTCACAAACCACTGCTTGGACAGCAAGGGTTCAATGGTGGTGCTGCACCGTTGGCAATGGCCCACCCGGTGGCTGTGTTCTTTTTTGGCGATTAAAAAGCCTTGTTGCTCCAGCAGGGCCTCGGTGCGCTTGCGGGCATCAAAGCGATCCACCCCCCGGATGTCCTCGGGCATAAAGTCTTCCGCCTTCATGCAACCCCGCTCATCAATCACCCACAGGGGATCCAAACCGTGTTGCTGGGCAATTTTAAAGTCATTGGGATCATGGGCCGGGGTAATCTTCAACGCCCCGGTACCAAAACTGACATCCACATACTCATCGGCAATTACCGGAATTTCCCGGTTGGTCAGGGGAATACGCACCTTTTGGCCAATGTACTGGCTATAACGGGGATCTTTCGGGTTGACGGCCACGGCCATGTCCCCATACATGGTTTCCGGGCGGGTGGTGGCCACCACCAAATACGGATGCCCGGCTTCATTCACGGGACGTCCATCCGCCACAGGATAAGCGATTTCCCACAAAAAGCTGCTTTCGTCCTCATAGTCGGTCTCAATATCGGAAATGGCCGACACGCAGCGGGGGCACCAGTTCACAATGTAAGTCCCCTGATAAATCAGGCCCTTCTCATACAAATGCACAAAGGCGTGCCGCACCGCCTGGCTCAGTCCTTCATCCAGGGTAAAGCGCTGCCGCTCCCAGTCCGGGGAAACGCCCAGCCGTTTGAACTGGTTGGCAATATCAGATTTACGGGCGTTGGCCCACTCCCACACATGGTTTACAAAGGCTTCCCGACCCATTTCCTCCTTGGTTTGCCCGCCCTGCTCCCGCATGTTACGCTCCACCACGTTTTGGGTGGCAATCCCGGCGTGATCCATACCCGGCATCCACAGGGTTTTGTGGTTCAGCATGCGGTGCCAGCGGATCAGGATATCCTGAATGGTGGAATCCAGGGCGTGCCCCATATGCAACACCCCGGTCACGTTGGGCGGCGGGATCACCAGGCTAAACTTGCCCTGGGGCTGCGCGTTGGCCTCCGGCTTGAACAGTTGATGAGACTCCCAAAACTGGTAGATTCGGGATTCAACATCTTTGGGCTCAAAGGCTTTGGGTAAGGATGAAGAGGTCATACGGGGATTCCTGCTTTTTTGGGTCAGCCGCCTCCTTATAATAGAGATCCATGTTCCTGCACAGACGGACTGTCATCAGGCTGGTTCTTGTAAAAAAGTATGGCAACTGCTTAAGGACTGCTAAAGGGTGGAAATAAGTTATAGTACAATATCAAAGTCGGCTGCCGAGAGCCAAGCGTTCCGTTACTGTCAGCAATAATACTGGTATCCCGGCCCCGGTAGTTCGCCATTTCGCAGCGCGTTTCGTTAGAGAGTTGATTTGCCCCTTTTCGGCTTCGCACAGCAATTTCATACGGAAATGCTTCTTTATATTGGAAAACGCGCATGCGCTATATAAAAAGGACAGAATTTTTTATGATGGTGCCCAAAGATTTCGGCCAAGACTTCGGAGACAATCAGGATATGCCTTCTGACACTCAGGAAAAAATACCGGGCGTTTACGTTCGGGCGGACAACGAATTGCCTCAGGAACTGGATATGTTGTGGTCTAACGCCCGCCCTTTCCATAAAGAAGAGCGTAACCCACTGGTGGCGTTTCTGGCGGGTCTGGTCGTGGGCGGCATCCTGACCAGCGCCGTTTTCCTGCTGCTGGTGATGCGTCCTCAGGTACAAACCGGCGCCACGGACTTACTGGCCCCTGCCAATGAAGAACTGCTGCAAGGCAAACCAGAGGGCGGTACGGACGACACCACCGCCGCAACCAAGTCGGGCCCCGTAACTGAAACAACAGTCACCGGCAAAAACACCACTTACACCGTGGTCAGTGGCGATACGCTGGGCAAGATCGCTGAAAAGGTCTATGGCTCAAGCGCCCCGGAATACGTGGATAAAATCCAGCGGGCCAACAATATGAGCAGTCCCGATAAATTACAACTGGATCAAAAACTGGTCATTCCCCCCAAGGGTTATTAAAAACGCCCCCCAGCGCAAGCCCCTGTTATACAAGTTGTTAAAGCTTGTAAAGCATCAAAAGACCACCGGTCTGCCCAAAGAGACCGTGGCTTGAAGTGTTCATACCTATAACCGGTAATCAAGCGCCCGGCTAGTGTTTTGGACTATGCAGCCACACCCAGCCCCACAACCGTTTCTCACCAGACGTGGGGCTGAATTTAACGCAGACGAATGCCCGCCTCTCTTCTGGAGGCGACGGTATCGCAATTTTAAACTATTGGTTGTTTTTAAAATTAAACAGAGAGAGTGTGTATCCAGGTACTTCATCCTGATGGGCGGCATCGGCGCGTTAACGCCCAGGATTTTAGCGTGAGGAGCGATATTAACAATGACTGTAAGCGGAAATTCAGCCTTTGGTTCATCGGCACCCCACACCCTGAGCAGTTCGGGTAGTCACGGTTCCTCCGTCTGGAGCCAGTCAGCCACGCAAGCCGATGCTCAAAACCCATTCTCAGCGGATCAGGTAGTAGAAGGGGATTTTGTCAATCTGGGGGCAGCCCAGCAAGGGTTAATTATGGCCGATGATAACCGGGACGGCCTGGTAGACAAGCAAGAGCTGGCCAATGCCGCATACCAGTTACTAAACAACCCGAACGCCACCGAAGCAGATATTCAATTGGGACGCCTCTATGCCGCCATGGTGTTGGGTGGTAAAGATGCACAAGGGCTCTTCCCTGATATGAATGGCGATGGCGCTATCAGTGCAAACGAACTGGCCTTGCTCGCCAGCGGCGATCAGCAGGATGACGTCATTTCCGCCCAAGACCTCCGCTTTGCCTTTGGCGATGACTTCAACGCAGGGGCTAGCCATTTCACCCTGAGCGACTTGGAAGCCATCGCTTCCGGGCAGTCAAGTACCGTTCCCCCGGAGACTGAAAGCGATACAGCCAGCGCCGCGGAGGACGCCGAAACCGGAACGGTGGATACCCCATCTGCGGCAAATCCAGAGCAACCGTCTCCTGAATCCACCATCACCAAAGTTGTTACGGCCTTCACGGAACTGATTCAGGCAATGCTGAATCCTTCCGACGGAGGCCAAATGATGAACGCTTTTATGAAATTCTTCACCGCACTCATTGAGGCCTTCACTCAACCACAGGCCCAGGCAGAACAGGGAGCCTAGCCGGGCGGCGGGGCTCACCAGCCTTGGCCGTCAAGGGCCATTCCCGGGCCCACCAACACAGACTCGACTTTAAAATGGCAGCACGGCCTCCTCAAAACCGGGCGGCTCCAGCTGCACCGTAATATGGCATAAGTCAAAGGCGTCACGAAGCTCTTGCTCAAGCGCTTTGGCAGTGTCGTCGTGGAAATGGGCTTCATCCACCTGCACGTGGGCCAGCAGCGCCTCTTTCCCGGTGGTCACTGTCCAAACGTGCAAATCATGCACATCCTGCACGCCGGGATGTCGCAGGATGAAGTCCTGAATGTGAGGAACGCTCAAGCGAGGCGGGGCGGATTCCATCAGTATGTTCAAAGCCTCACCCAACACCCGCCCGGCATTGGTCAGCACCATCAGAGAAATGGCAATCCCAATCAGGGCGTCGGCCCACATCCAGCCAAACCACAGAATGACCCCAGCGGCCAGCATTTCTCCCAAAGAGTTGGCGATATCCGTCATCACATGCAGCAAAGCCCCTTTCACGTTCAAATTATAGGAACGGGAAGGATAAAGGATTACCGCGGAAGCAACGTTAATCAGGAAACCCAGACCGGCCACACCCACCATGATATGGCCATGAACATGCCCCTGCCCCAGGTGAAGCAGGCGTTGCACCGCCTCGATAAAAATGAGTACCGAGACCCCCATCAGCCCGGCGGCGTTCACAAATGCCGCTAGAATCTCTAAACGATAGAACCCAAAGGTCTTTTGCGGGGAGGAGGACAGATTGGCGAACCAGGAAGCGGCCAGCGCCAATGCAATCGCGCCAATATCGGCCAGTTTATGCCCGGCATCGGCCCACAAGGCTAAACTCCCCGAGTAAAATCCGCCCGCAGCCTGCAAAAACAGATACAGAACCGATAAAACCATAACAGTCTGAAGATTTTTAACGTGTTGAGCAGATAGCCCCTCTGCCACCCCGATATGGTGATGATGGTGACGTATATGTTGTCTACCGTGATGGCAATCCTTAGACATTTTATTTAAATCCTAATTAAAATATTAAAAATAATGTTAAAAAACCAACTAAAAAACAGGCTTTTTCCTTCATTTTCTTTACAGTTGCCTTTTTTATATGCAGAAAATATCAAAATGACACAGTGCCTGATATGACACCATACTCAATTGTATATATTTTTGAAACATAAAATTTTAAATTTGCCTCAGTAAATATAAACAAAATGTAAAGACAGTGTTCCCACGGGTTGCGGTACAGGTTTTAATCGGTGTAAGTTTTGGATCGCTCAAGAGGAACCCAAACTACCCAGATTGCTAATAGCATTAATTGGCAACTGAGTCTAACTCCAATTTTTCCTCTTACCCCGTTGATGTAGTAACAGGAGCGAGCACATAGATGATTAACAAGAAACTGGCGGCACTGCTGGCATCAGCAGTAATGCTAGGACAGGCCGGCTTAATGAGCGGCGTACTTGCCCAAGCCGAAGCCACAGACGCCACCTCTAACTCGCAAGAACCCTTTCAGTTAGCATCCATTATCAGTCACCCCGATTTCAATGTCAATGCGGATCAATCCCCCCAGGAGCAGCCTAGAGATACAGCCGATGTCTTCACCATCGGCAACGGGCCCGGCACCTTACCGACCGTGATTCAGGTACTCCCCCAGGATGACAGCACCACCAGCCTGTTTGTAAATGGCGCTGAGATTCTCCGCTTTCAGGGCGAGAGTTCAGGCATGGACTCCTACACCCGAGTGAAAACCATTGCCAGCCGACTGAATCAACTGTTGGAAAACAATCAGCCGACGGCCAAAAGCATTCGTCCGGCCCTGGTCAACAACTTGCCTGTCATTCAGGCGGGCGATCAAACCCTGGTCACCGTGGATGCCCTGTCAGCCAAGACAGCCCAGGAAACCCCGCTGAAATTGGCCTTGCTGTATAGCAACCGCTTGCGCCAGGCCTTGGGCCAACCGGCACTGGATGACAAAAGCCTGGAAAATCTGGCGGATGGCGCCGCTCTCTACAAAAGCACCGGCAAGGTGCAAACGGGTATGGCTTCCTGGTATGGGCCCTACTTCCACGGACGCCGTTCCGCGGATGGTAGCCGGTTCAACCAGTTCGCCCTGACCGCCGCCCACCGCACGCTGCCTTTCGGCACTATCGTCCGGGTTATCAACCAGCGCACCCGCAAAAGCTGCTACGTGAAAATCACCGATCGGGGCCCCTTTGCCCACGGACGTATCATCGATTTATCCCGTGGGGCCGCCAAGAAAATCGATATGCTGGGCTCCGGCGTGGCCCGTGTGTCCGTCGAAGTCGTGCAGAAACGCGGCTGACCGGCACCTCCTATCGCGCCCTTATTTCTCGATTCCTGATAAAAGCCCCTTGGTCATCCACTTGATCATTCCGAGGCTTTTATTCTGTAAAGCATCTTGAGTCGGGTATAATAAAGAGCAATCGTTTAACAGGTATCCCAAAGTCATGTCTTCCCCCATCCGAGTTCGCATTGCCCCCAGTCCTACCGGCTTTTTACACGTGGGGACTGCCCGTACCGCCCTTTTTAACTTCTTATACGCCAAAGGGCACGGCGGTCAATTCATTTTGCGGATTGAAGACACTGACCGGGAACGCTCTCAGGATATTTACACCCAAAATATTTACGATAGCCTGAAGGCCTTGGGCCTCCAGTGGGATGAAGGCCCGGATGTCGGCGGCCCATATGCCCCCTATGCCCAGTCCGAGCGTACCGCCATTTACCAGGAATGGGCCAATAAACTCCTGGCCAGTGGACAAGCCTACCACTGCTACCTGACCCAAGCTGAGCTGGAGGCTGAAAAAGCAGCCGCCCAGGCAGAAAAGCGTGCCTACGTTTACAGCGGCGCTTGCAGAGACCCCAAAGTTCGTGAAGCGCTGGCCAGCAAACCGGACGAGCAGGGAAATCCCCGCAAACCCTCCATCCGCTTCCGCATCCCCGATGAACGCGGCACCCTGACCTTTCAGGACGCCGTTCGTGGAGAGGTTTCCTTTGACACCCAACTGCTGGGCGATTTTGTGATTATGAAGTCCGACGGCAGCCCCAGCTATAACTTTGCCGTGGTGGTCGATGACATGCTAATGAATATCTCGCACGTCATCCGGGGGGAGGATCATATTTCCAACACCCCACGACAAATCATGATTTACGAAGCCTTTAACGTAAGCCCACCCCAATTTGCCCATGTGGGAATGATCCTGGCCCCCGATCGCACCAAGCTCTCCAAGCGCCATGGTGCCGTGGCTGTGTCCGACTATATCAAAGAGGGCTATCTCCCCGAAGCGTTTTGCAACTTCCTGACCCTGCTGGGCTGGTCGCCACCGGATGGTGAAGAGATTGGCACCATGGCCCACTTTGCCCAACAGTTTGAGCTGGAGCGTATTACCCACAGCCCCGCTATTTTTGAGAAAGACAAACTCAACTTTATCAATGGCAAACTGATCCGCACCCTGCCCCTGCCGGAATTACTGGCTGTGGCCCGGCCCTATCTACACCAGTTTGATCTGAGCCAATACAGCGAAGACAAACTGTTTGCCATTCTGGATGCTGTGCGTGAGCCCATTACGGTACTCAGCGAGCTGCCGGAAGCAATGAACTATTTCTTTGGCCGCACCGTCATTCTGGATGCCCAACTGGTGGGCGAGGTACTCACCGGGCCGGAACCCGCTCACATTCTGGCGCATTTCAAAAATGATTTTCTGGCCACGGCCAACTTTGAATCCACGGAGACCTTGGCAGAGAGTGTTAAAAACTTTACCACTAGCATGAAGCCCATCAAGACCAAAACGGTCATGTGGGCCATCCGGGCCGCCGTCACCGGTCGTACCCAGGGGGCGGACTTATCCAAAACCCTGTACATCCTGGGCAAAGAAGTGGTGACACACCGCCTGGAAACCGCATTGACCCTGACAACCGGCAGCCCTGCCTGAGCAATAAGCTCCGGCGATTCGGTTACTCTTGCTGGGTGGGCACGGCCAAGTGGCTTTTGTTCTGGCTTTGACGTGCGTTAAACATCAATTGAAAAAAAATGCCAAATACAACAAAGCCCATGAGCATGGCCGTGATCAAAATCCAGAATTTACGTCCCACAGATCGCCCAACCTTTCACAGTTCATAAGAATCCAGCGCATCATATGCGCATATTAACGAGCAAGCCATCTCCGCCCGCAGGGGCAATGGTTCAGCACTTATTGATTATAGCAGCGCTCGGCCCATCAAACGAGGGCTGAAGTCCCTGTATCGCAAGCAAGGTCGGCCTGTGACCAGACTATTCTATTGGCCTCTAGACTTTTAGCAAGCCCAAGCCCCACTGCAACACGGAATCAAAGACGCCCTGGCCATCCCCATTCCAGTTGCCGCCCTGAGAGGAAGCCGTAGGCCACAAGTTACGCTCCGGGTGGGGCATCATGCCCACCACGTTGCCTTTCTCATTGCACACCCCGGCAATCCGGCTCACCGAGCCATTCACGTCGCTGGTATACCGCAAGACCACCTGTTGATTGTCCTCCAGCCGCTGCAACACATCCGGGTCGGCCACAAAATTGCCATCGGCGTGGGCAATAGGCAAGCGCAAATGTTGCCCGGCCTGATACAGGGCGGTAAAAGGCGTGCGAGTGCTTTCCACCAGCACTTCCACTTGTTCACACTGGAACTTCAGCGATTGGTTGCGCATTAAGGCCCCTGGCAGCAAATGGGCTTCCGTCAGTATCTGAAAGCCGTTGCACACGCCCAGAACCGGGCCACCTTTGTCAGCAAAGGCTTTCACGCTTTCCATCACCGGAGAATAACGGGCCAGAGCCCCGGAGCGCAGATAATCGCCATAACTGAAGCCACCAGGCAACAGCACCACATCCACGCCCCTGAGGTCAGACACATCGTGCCACAAAAAGGTCACATCCTGTTTTAAATAAAGGCGCACGGCATCGGCCATGTCCTTTTCACAATTGGAGCCAGGAAATACAACAACGCCAAATTTCATCGGAACATCTCAATTCTTGAAAATCAATTCGTAATCTTCGATCACCGGGTTGCTCAAAACAGTCTCCGCCAGTTGTTTCAGCGTCTGCTCGGCGGCTATCAGGCTAGGCGCTTCCACCTTGAGCGTAAAGCGTTTTCCTGCCGACAGCGCCTTCAAACTGCTGTACCCACGGGCCTGCAAGGATTCCAGTATCGCCTTGCTTTCGGGATTCAGAATATTCTTGCGGCTGTGTACATACACTTCCGCCGTGTAGGTTCTGGACACCGTCTGGCTCGGTTGGGAAGCCGCTTCCAGACGGGTCAGCAAGCCCTGATACGTTTCCCGCAAATCGGCCAGGTCCAGCCGGAACACGTCTTTATCCAGCACGGCCCCCGTCTGTATGTCTCTCAAACGAAAATTATCAGGGCTGAGTTCATCGCCCAGCACCACCAGACCTTCTTTGGTCAGCCCGAACTCCAGTTTAAAATCGGCGCAGCGAATACCACAGGCCTCAAAATAAGGCACAAAAACCTCGTTGATTTGCAGGGCCAAACGCTTAATGGTTTGTAAAACCCCTTCCGTGGGCACCAAATGGAATTCCAGAATTAAATCTTCCGTAATTTGCGGATCATCGGCGGATTTGTGAAAAAATTCCAACAGGGGCTTGTGGAAGGGCGCTCCCTCTTCCAGGCCGAAGCGCTTGACAATGCTGCCGTAAGCGTAATTGCGAACCACGACCTCCAGCGGAATCATGGTCAGGCGATGATAAATCAATTCGCTGGGCTGACTGCCCTTTTGCACAAAGCAGGTGGGTATCCCATGAGACTGCAGCAACTGGAACAGCAAGGCGGAAATACTGGCGTTGAGGGCCCCTTTACCAGGAATCTCCTGATATTTTTTGCCGTTGAAGGCAGTGGCTGCGTCCTTGAAGGTGACCGACAGCAGTTCGGGCAGGGTTGCGGCCTGTAGAATCTTGGTTTTACCCTCGGCCAGAATATCGGTTGCGACGGTCATGGAGCCCCCTTGTCAGCGACTGTTCCTTGAAAAAACAGGGACGGGAATATCAGGCAAACGTTTATCGGCCGGAGGCGGCTGATCAATGCCCAACACCTCATCATTCCTGTCTGGTTTAACTCTACAAACAAAGCAGGTCTGTGTAAACAGCTTCGTTGCCACTGGCCTCAGGCCACAATGCGTGAACGGTCGGGGACAAAAACACCCCCGACCGCCAAGATCGCCCGATGAGACCGGTTACTTTTCGGCTTTTTGTTTCAGCACTTTGACCGATAATGCCTGAGCCATCATGATGAAAAACTGCACCATGAGGTCCATACCGCCACCACCGCCACCGGCCCCAGGAGGCATCCCCTGCTGTTGCCCAGCGGCCAGAGATCGCGCCCAGTCCACGACATTACAGCCACACGGGGCCGCTGTAGCCATGGCCACCTGAGCGTTAATGCCGTACATAAACTGATCCATGCTGGAAGGCTGTGCAGCCATCATTGGCATGCCACCCATACCAGGCATACCGCCCATGCTGGGGGGGCCACCCATAAAATAATTATTGACATTCACCACATTCACAGATTGTGGAACAGCAACCATAACGATTCACCCTCTCCTCTAACCAGTCCAAAAACGCACTACACAGTATCTTCAACCCATTGATATATGCCGGAACGCGTCAGTTGAGAAACCCAGCAATATATTAACGAGCTACCTGCACAAACATTTTTAAACCGCCTACGACCTCTCTATAGAAAAATAAAAACAATCAATTGGGGGGGAATTGCCTTTTTCAAAGAATTAATTTGTAACCGACTGCGATCCGAGGACTTACAAAAAGGCGAGAGCCCCCATCACACCTGAGTTCAGGGGGCTTAAAACCATACAGAACAGCGCCTTTTACCCAACGGTCAAAGACGCTGTTATCCACAATCAATCAAGTGGATCTGTTTTTCCTGAAAACTATTGCGGCCCTGACTGCAAGGTGCCGGGCACTTCCAGGCCTTCTCCACCCAGCAGTTCCAGAGGCTTTCCTTCCACCTGCACCGTGATCTCGTGCTGGGTATCAAGGGCCTTCACAGTGCGCTTTAACTCTTCCAGGCGCTGGGTAATACTGGTGGAGCCGCCCCCGGTGGCAAACTGCCCGGACAAGTTAATGGTCACTACCTTAGGGTCCTGAGTCACCCCCAGCAGCTGCGTCCCTTTGGGAATCTCCGTGTAGAAGCCCTGCGTTTTCTCCTCCGCGTTGGGGCCCTTCAGCAACTCGGCCAAGGCAAATTTGAGGGGCTCCGCCTTGGCCACTTCCGGTAGTTTACGAATGACTGGCCCTACAATACTTTGGTTGCCCTGGTATTTACTGAAAAACACGGCCACTTCATCGGCGGCAATGGGCGCTTGCTGGCCCGGAGGAAGAACGGGCTTGGGGCCAAACCAGTTGCACCCGCTGAGAGAAACCGCCCCCAGCAACAGCAAAGACAATAGCCCCAAGGTCAACCACTGACGGAACCACAAGGCGCTTTTCTGGGCTGAAACGGCAGGCATAGATATTCCCTTCAATTCACAACGCTCTAACTGAGACAAACGGCTGAAACAAACTGCAACAACGCCCCTTATTTTAACAAGATTTTCCCTGGTTGTCTGAACCTGAGGAGACTTTGTGGATAACTCCTTGCGAAAAAGCATCTGAGAACGCCGGGCTTTGTGCTACTGTTCCCCAGTAATGGAGCCAGTTCGCCATTTAAAAACCACCAAAAAATTCCATTCCCTTTTTGCAGTGGTTAACGATTTCAAAAGTATATTCAAAATTAGATTCAGTGATACAGTTGGTGCTTTCAGTCCCGTTGCAGATACCGAGTTTGCATTGCCCACCCCGCTCATACCCGTCCCCCCGAAGCTGACTTGCTGTTTGAAGGAGTACGATTTTCATGCCTCAATTTAATGATTTACGCGGTTATATTGAATTGCTGGAAAAAGCGGACGAATTGGTGGAAATTTCCGCCCCGGTCAGCACCCACCTGGAAATTACGGAAATTACCGACCGCGTTAGCAAAGCGCCCGGCAACCAGAATAAAGCCCTGCTGTTTACCAACGTGCATGGCCCCAACGGCGAAAAATACGACATGCCGGTACTCATCAACGCCATGGGCTCCCATAACCGCATGATGCTAGCCCTGGGCGTGGAGCGTTATGAGGAAATCCAGAAGCGCATCGAGTTCTTTATTAAGCCCGATATTCCCACCAACTTTTGGGAAAAAATCCAGATGCTGCCCAAGCTGGCCGAACTCAACAAGTTTCTGCCCCGCGATCACAAGGGCCCCGCCCCCTGTCAGGAGGTGGTCATTACCGATCCCGGCCAACCCATGCTGGATGCCGTGCCGGTCATTACCTGCTGGCCGGATGATGGCGGCCCCTTTATGACCTACCCCTGCGTGTTTGTAAAAGATCCGGCCACCGGTGAGCGCAACGTGGGCATGTACCGCATGCAGAAGTACGACAATACCACCACCGGCATGCACTGGCACAAACACCACGACGGCAACCGCATTTATGAGAACGCCCGCCGTCTGGGCAAAGACCGGGTGGAAGTGGCCGCCGCCTTCGGCTGCGCCCCCCATATTATTTACAGCGCCACCGCCCCCCTGCCGCCGGGCATTGATGAAATGATTCTGGCCGGCTTTTTGCACAGCGACCCGGTCAAAATGGTGAAGTGCAAAACCATTGATAACGAAGTGCCCGCCACCGCCGAACTGGTGGTGGAAGGCTACGTACTGCTGGATGAACTGCGTTGGGAAGGCCCCTTCGGGGATCATACCGGCTACTATTCCCTGGCCGATGACTTCCCGGTGCTGCATGTCACGGCCATTACCCACCGCAAAAACCCCATTTACCAAACCACCATTGTGGGCAAGCCCCCCCAAGAGGACTGCTACCTGGGCAAGGCCACCGAGCGTATCTTCCTGCCCTTGCTCAGGCTGTTTATCTCGGAAATTGTGGATATGAACCTGCCCTGGGAAGGGGTGTTCCACAACTGCGTGATTTTGAGCATTGATAAACGCTACCCCGGCCACGCCAAAAAGGTGATGAGCAGCGTGTGGGGCTTTGGGCAAATGATGTTCAGCAAGTACGTCATTGTGGTGGACAAGCACGTCAATGTGCATGACCTCAGCCAGGTGGCCTGGCACGTGTTCAACAACACCGATCCCAAGCGGGACATGATGTTTGCCGATGGGCCCATGGACATTCTGGATCACGCCACCCCGCTGTGGGCTTACGGCAGTAAGGTTGGCATTGACGCTACCAAGAAATGGCCTACCGAAGGCTTTGATCGGGATTGGCCGGATGAAATCGATATGGATAGTGACACCAAGGCCAAGGTAGATGCCCGTTGGCAAGAATACTTCGGGAAATCGCCTGTGGCGGCCCGCTAAAAAATTCCGATCATCCAAAATTGGGGCAATTTTGTCATAAAACGGATCTTTAATTGCTTATGTCCTTGTACCCAAGCAATTGGAGATTCGTTTTTATGCTTCAGATTTTGATTTTATTCGCCGTCATTTTCATCATTGGCTTTGTTTGCTACAACAGCGACCCCATGTTCAGTTAAGGTCGCCCCTCCAGCACGCAATGAAACCTGTGGCAAGTCGGCGCATCCAAAAGCGCGGCCCAAAGCCCGAACGACTGCCCAAATGATTGAATCATTAAAGTTTTCGCCCCTCTGAACGATAAGCAAGATACGACCGAAGTTCAGGAGCTGGAGACTTGCTTGGCGATTTTCCAAAAATTCCAAAGCCACTGCCTTTAAGCTGGCAAGGCTTTACCCTGGCCGAGTTGCTTGTTTCTCTTCTCATTTTGGGGGAGATTGCCACTTTTACGATTCCTAAAATCCTGACGAGCCAGCAAGAGGCTCAGAAAAAAGCAATCTTCAAGGAAACCATTGCCACCGTATTCGAGATAACCCGAACAGCGGCCTTAGATACTTCACAAGTGGCCACTCCCAGCCTTATGAAACAACATTTCAGGAATAATCTGAACTATACCAAAGAATGCGTCTCCAATCTGGCAGCAGAGGGCTGCTTAGTCTATGGAGACTCAGCCAACACCAGCGGCTTTGTTTTGACCAATGGAGCGGTCATCTTAAGCATTAACGGAGTACTCCAGGGCCGTGAAACCATTGCCATTGACTGGAATGGCTCTGCCGGCCCCAATCTGGGTGGTGACGATCTTTTATGGATCACCGCTTGCTTCGGGCCCACCGACTGCGATGGAGGTACTTCACCCATTTTGCTGGGCCCGACCAGGCCCGGTGCAGTTGGACCGTCCGTTGATGCGTCATATGTAGCATTATGGAGAGAAATTTTTGAGTAGCTGGCCGCAACAAGGGGATTCTTGCCTCTTGGAAGGGCTGGGGCCATAATAAAGCCTGTTTTGTTTGATGCCAAGTAGGCCCACTGCCATGAAGCTCCTTTTCTGCGTCAATCGGGATATTTACGCCAACATCGCCCTCAATCATCTTTTTCCCGCCCTCAGCCCAACAGGAAAACGCCCAGAGAATGAGCTGAAGGTCTTGTTCTCCGAATCCGTGGCAGGCACCCGGGCCCACGGGGCTGCCCTCACCTATCTGCGCTTCTACGAGCAGGATCTGCTGAATGAATTCCTGTTCCCCCAACTGGAAAGCACTTCACCCAACCAGAGCCCCGGTAGCCTGCTGACGTTCAACCAGCTCAGCCAGCGCTACGCCGCCCCCATGCGCTTGATTGACAGCATTCACGCCCCGGATGTACTGACGGAAATTGGCGAGTTTGCCCCGGATCTGATCATTTCCATTCGCTTTGGGCATATTTTTAAAGCGCCCCTGCTGCAAATCCCCCGGCTGGGCATTTTAAACCTGCATTCGGGTCTGCTGCCCCAGTATCGGGGCATTTTGGCCACCTTTTGGAGCTTGCTGCACCAACGCAGCGAATACGGCTTTACCCTGCACACCGTTACCGATGGCACCATTGACACCGGGGCCATTGTGGATCGACGCGCCTTCCCCGTAAAAGCCGGGCAATCCCTGTTTGAACACACCATCGCCCTCTATGAACCAGCGGCGGCCAGTATCCTGCAAGCGCTTGAATGTTACAGGAACGGGCAAAGTCCGCCAACCCTGCCCCAGGTTGAAGCCGATAGCCATTATTACAGCCTGCCCACCCCGGAAGACTTTGAGCGACTCATCGCCCTGGGGTTTCCCATCCTGAACCGGGAGGCGTATTACCAATGCCTGACCCAGTACCAATCGTCACCCAATCCGGTTTTGGCATGAATTCAAGTGTAGTCTCAATTAAAAAAGGGGGAGCATCTGAGACAGGCTTGCCTTTCCTGCCACACACACCCTATGATACCCAGTATGTTTGAAGTGCGCTCCTATACCGCCAGTGATGGCATCCCGCTGAAATATGGCCTGCTCAGCCACCCCACCCCGCCAACCAGTGGACAGGGCTTGCTGTTTATCCCCGGATTGGGCGGCTCCGTCAAAGGGGCCCTGCATTTTCTGGAATTGCTGCTACCCCATTACAACCCCATCTTCGCCCCGGATTTGAGGGGCTTTGGCCTCAACCCGGTCGAGAGCCCACTGCCCAAGGCTCCCATTATCTGGCAGGATCTGGAGGCCTTTCATCAGCAAATACTTCACCCACAAACGCCGGACAAAATAGCCCTGTGCGGCATCAGTTTGGGTGGGGTTTTGTCTACCCTGCTGGCCACCCGCCATCCGCAGCGTTTCTCCAGCGTAACCTTGCTAGCCCCGGCTTACAAACCGCACCCGCAAACCTTCAGCCCGGCTTATGTCCTGCGCAACGTGTTAAGTCATCTGTTTCTGGGGGGCAAAGCCCGTACCCGCCTACCCTATGGCCTAGAGGCCATCACCCGCAACCCGGCCATCCTGAACGATCCCCAATTTAACGGCGCCCTGAAAATGCCCCTGACCCCCGGCTTTTTACTGGGCGTTCGAGATTGGTGCAACCAGGCCATGCGGGAAATAAAAACCCTCCAGATACCCGCCCTAATGGTCGTTCCCGGGCAGGATATCGTCTGTGACCCCAAGGCCATGAGGCAGGCCTATGAGCGCATTCCCCTAAACACACCCAAACAGTTGCTCAACTACCCTGACTTTTACCATGATGTCCTGTTTGAAGCTGATTATGGCCGACTGGCTCAGGGCATCATAGACGGACTGGCCTCCCTGCCCTCCGACTCCAGATCCTCATAGGGCTGGATAAACTCAATCGATTCCACATTGACCTGAATAAAAGGACAAATATTGGGATCCTGGGTACCATTCAGCCGGTTGATAATTTTAACGTGGGTCATGGCAATGAACTTGCGATCGCTGTTGAGCATGTTGGACAAACGGCGTCCCTCCTTGCCCAGGCGTGGAAAGTGTATGTGCCCTTCCAGGCTAAAGTAGCGCGTCACCACCATGGCTCGAAGTGTCTCTGTGGTAGTGCGTGCCGATTGCGGAGTAATTGGATCCACACCCTCGCTCCAACGTTGCTCATAATACACTGCTGCTCTTGATCCTACCCTTGCCGGGGCTTGCCGTCCTCCTCTAAAAACAGGGGCTTCACCAATTTTAGGCAGTATCGGACAGCGGATCCCACGGCCTGACCATTCCTCTTAAGGTGACCTGAACGGCAGGATTTTTTACTTTATTAAATTCGCCTGTTTGTCATAGAGTAAATGGGGAGTGAATGGTTTCATCAAAGTGCGGCAAACAGCCGTCCTATTCAAGTGGCCATAAAATGTACGCAAATCATATCAATAAGCAGGAAGGGATGCAGACGATGACTTTCAGCCTTATTACCGCAATTCACAAGCAATCCACGGCACCGAATCCAGCCGATCACCGCCAGAGTGCCAAAACACAAAGAACCACCGCTGCTCGCCGTCTGACTGTAAACGCTGGCGAACTACAGCCCATCCCCGTGCCTATTCCCGTCACCGGCCCCCGCAGAGTCCCCATTGCCTCCGCACGGCCCTCGCTACCCATCCCGCAAACCGAGATTCAGCAACCCAAGGAAACGGAAACCAGCACGGCCTTGAAAGACATGTCCTCGCTGGGGCAAGCGGTCTTTAAAAACGACACGAATCGCATTGAGCCCTTACTGGCCAAACTCTCCGGGGAGGAAATCAATCAAGCGGACAAAAACGGCTTTCCCCCCCTGGCCGTGGCGGTTCGGTATGGTAAAGACTTTATCGTCCGGCAATTGCTGGGCAACGCGAAAACGGACGCCAACAAACCCAACCAGGACCAACGCACCCCACTCATCCTGGCCGCCCGCTATGGCCGCACGCCCATCCTCCAGCAATTACTGAACACCCCCAAAGTGGATTTGAACCGGCGGGATAAAGACGGCATGACCGCCCTGGACTGGTGCATGCGCCAGCATAATCAGGATGGCATCAAGCTATTGAGAGCCGCGGGAGCGGAAAGCGCCGTTTACGATCGAAAAAAACAGGATAATCTTGCCAAACCCTAGTCCGGTTGCCCATAAAGCGCCTGCGATACCGTAAAGACCCGTATGCTGGCTTCTCGGCCACGGACAGAGACTTCACCCAGGGGCAGGAAGGCTTGTGCCCCAAAGCTATCGTCCGGCTCAGCGGCCTCCCTCACCACTGTGGATTCGCTCATCAACAGGCGTGTGTGCAGTTGCTTGGCTTGCTCTTGCAAGCGGACACACGTGTTCACCGTGTCTCCCACGGCGGTATACTCCAGTTTGTCCGAAGGCCCCAGAAAGCCCACAAAGGCAGTCCCACTGTTTAGGGTGATGCCAATGTCCGTGTCAAAACCCAGACTCTGTTTCCAGTGTTGAACCAGCCGTCCGGTTTCCTCAAGGGCCTCAAGCGCGGCCTGTACAGCCAGCTGACGATGATTGGCCTGGGGCAGGGGGGCTCCAAAAATGATCAGGATGCCATCGCCCATAAATTTATCGATGGTGCCCTGATGACTAAACACGATCTCCACTACTCGCCCGTAAAACTGATTCAGAAGGGCCGTTACCTCCTGAGGGGGCAAGCGCTCCGAGAGGGTCGTAAAGTTACGGATGTCCACAAACATGGAGGTAATTTCCAGCTTCTGGCCACCGGGTTTCAGCACATGGGCCTGACGATGGATTTCCCGCAACACTTCGGGATCCACCAGTTGGGTCAGGCTTTTTTCCATGGCCGCCAACTGCTTTTCCTTGAACAGGCTGCGGTAGGTACTGCCCGCCAGGAAGGCGCCCATCATGAACAGCTCCGGGGTGGCCACATCCAGCCACAAGGAATGGTGGGCGAACAACCAAAAGGCCAGCCAACAGTAAAGCACCATGCCACCGGTCGTATAAAGCAGCGTTTTGCCCAGACTGCTGAGGCCCAGCCGCAGCCAAAACACGGCCACAACCAAAACGAACAGCACCAAGCCGTTGAATGCCGGGCTGACCCGACGGATGGCTTGCCCGCTGAGTAAATTATCGATCGCCGTGGCATGGATATCCGGCCCCAAATGCCGGTAGGCCATGGGGGTGCGATGAAAGTCCCGAAAGAGGGTGGACGAGGATCCGATCAGGGCCACTCGTCCTTTCAAGGCATCCGGGGAAACGGCCTGCGGCTCAAACAGGCGCCACACCGGAATGGCGGAATGACTGCGGGCGTATTCCCCGGAAACCGGGTTGAGAATCCGAGACCAGCGCAAGCGGTAGGAGAAATCCCTGGCTAAAGGCAAACCGGACGGAATCCGTGAAAGAGTCCGGGAAGGAGTCCGGGAAGGAAGCATCGGAGAATGAAGCGTCGAGGCAGGAGGCACGGAACTAAACCGCAGATGGGAAGTCCCCTGCTCAGTGGAACTCACCTCCAGACGCCCTGGATGGTTCGGGTGTTTTCGAGTCCAGAACTGATTGGCAGCCTCGGTAGAAAGAGCCGGGAAAAGGCCCGACCGCCCAAAAGCGGAGACTTCAGCCGGTTTGGACTGGAGCTGTTCATAGGGCTTGATCCGGCGGATGACCCCATCCGCGTCCTCCCGGATGCTCACCACTCCCAGGTTCAGGCGGTGATAAGACGGTGGGTTGGCACTCAGCTCATTCAATGCACTTGGACGCTCTGGCAGGGCCAGCCCAATAATCAGGTTCGGGAACCGGGCAAGCGCCTCAAAAAAACGGTGATCCTCCGCCTGAGACAGATGGGCAAAGTGCCCGTCAAACACCATCACAGCGGGAGATTGGGCCTGAACCTTCTGGAAAATCTGTAGATACGTTGGCCGGGGCCAGGGCATGGGGCCAAAGCGCTTGGCCAAACGGGCAATGGAGTCATCGTCTATCAATACCAGGGTCACCGGGCTTTTGTTGGCAGCAAGGGCCGACCACCCACACCAAAGATCATAAACGGACTGCTCTTGCTGCTGTCCCCAAAACCAAAGACCTAACAGGGCGGCCAACGACAATATGGCCGGTAAAAGTCGGCTGTAAATCCACAGTAAGCCATCTCGCAACCAGTTAGCGGACATCTCGGCGTACTCCCTGCCTAAATTTTGGCCATCATCCGACTGGGAACCCGCTCTCCCCATTGATTCCCTCGCACCGGACCGCAGCCGGGCGCAAGTTATGCCGGGTACAGGCGCCTCGGCCCTCTCCTTTATCATAGCCTGATTCCCTGTTAAGGGATGCAGTTTGTACGTCATCTTCCATAGAAAGCCTTAAACATGGCCCAGAAGGCCAACCGGGCATTCCGGTTTCAGGTGTGCCTCTATCAAAACGTAAAGATTTAGCCCCTCAAATTGCGCATTGCAGACTCAGCCATTATGATCATCCCTGTTATTGCTGTCTTCCAGACAAGGCTGGGCTGAACAACGGCAATCTGTTAGGCTTGTAATATATTTGTAAATATATATAAACAAAACGGCGTCATGCTGACATCAAAACCAGATTCATGGGTTTTATGCACATACAGAGAGAAATCATTCCATTGAGAGCTATAAAGAGAGAGTATTCCCAAGGAGATATTGAGAATGGATATTAATAATAATTTTCAAGCGAAACTCACCCGTTTTGCGAACGCAGGTCTCTTTAAAGACAAAGGCGCCGAGGCAGAACGCATTAAAAAAGAAAATAACCTCAGGTCTCAAACTGGCCCGGAAGCAGACACCGTTGACATTGACTTCGGTCGTTTGGCAGGGTTAAGTCAGCAGTCCGGTGGTGGACAGTCCAATGTAGCCAAGTTGGTTAACGACATCAGCCAGATGTCCATGGAACAGGCCCAAGTGGCGCTTCAAAACCCTGATGTCTTCGCCCAACTGGTAAAAGGCGGTATTCTAGAGTAAGTGAACCCGCTGGCAGCGCCTGTGACTGACGCTTGGGAGAGATCCCGTTTGCACAGTACCATTGCCCTGCCAGGAAATAATTTGCCGCTTCTATCAGGGTTGGTTGAAATGGGCTGGTCACTCAAAACCATTGCTGTACTAATTGCTACACAATAACAAACGATGTGGGTTGAACGAGATTAAGGACTGGAGAAGTCATTACATCCATTGCATCGCCTCGGCGAGGGTGTGGCCTTCTCAGGGTGAAACACGAAGCCCTTGATTGAAAGGACTGGAAACACGGACGGGTTGAACTTCCGGGGCTTGCCACATTCCCCGGATCGATAACATAGGGTTTATAGCGTTCTTTGGGCCTATAGCGAAGGATTGATAAAAGAGCGATAATAGAGGGACTGGCAACAGGCAAAGTCCCACTGGTGGACTTTGGTCGCCGGGATACCCTCATTCGCCACGCAGGTCTCTATGTCACAGTCCGCAACGCCTTCCTTTGACTTTAAAACCGCTCTGGAACGCTTACCGGATCAACCCGGTGTGTATCGCATGTTTGGGTCGGATGGCACACTGCTGTACGTGGGCAAGGCCAAGAATCTTAAAAATCGGGTCAAAAGCTATTTTCAGAACCCCGCCGGTCTGGCCCCCAAGGTTGCTGTGCTAATGCAACAGGTGGCCCGCTTCGATTATATTCTGACCGACACGGAGATTGAGGCGCTCATTTTAGAGTACAACCTCATCAAGCAGCACCGGCCCAAGTACAATATTTTGCTCCGAGACGACAAGAAGTTTCCCTGGATAGGGCTCAGCGCGGAACCTTATCCGCGCCTGTTTATCACCCGAGATCCCACCGGGCGAGGTAAATTTTTTGGGCCTTACGTGCATAGCAGCAGTATGTACAAAACCCTACAGGTCATCCGCAAACACTTTCCGCTCAGGCAGCGTCGTAAACCCCTGTTTAAAACCCGACCCTGCATGAATTACTCCATCGGCACTTGCTCTGGGCCTTGCCAGGGGTTGGTAACCACCGAAGAATATGCCGAAGTGGTAAAACAAGTAGAATTGTTTCTGAAGGGGAAGGCCGACGACCTGATAGAGCGACTGGCATCGGAAATGCAACGCGCCAGCGAAGCGCTCAACTTTGAACTGGCCGTCAAATTACGGGATCGCTATTTGGCGGTTCAGGAAGTGGTGGCCCAGCAAAAAATTTACTACCCGGACACCAAAGTCAGTCAGGATATTGTGGCAATGGCCAGTAACGCCCGCCGGTGTGCCATTGTGGTACTTAACATTCGCCGGGGCAAGCTCATCGGCAGTCGTCCTCACGATATCGTTCTCACCCATCAAAGCAGCCCGGAGGAAGCCTATCACGCTTTCCTGACCCAGTATTACCAGGATGAGGACAAAGAGGATCTGCCCGATGAAATTATCCTGCAAGCCCCCATTGAGGATGAGCGCTTGTTTCAGGAGTGGCTCAGCGCAAAGCGGGGCAAAAAAATCAGCCTGACCCAGCCGCAAAAGGGGTTGAAACGGGAATTAATCGAGCTGGCCATTAAAAACGCCACTGAAGCCCTGGAGCAAGCGCAAGGTCAAGAAGAGAAAAGTCATCGCAACGACCCGGCAAGAGCCCTGCTGGAACTTCAAACCGCCCTTGCCCTGCCGGAGTTTCCGGCCCGCATGGAATGTTATGACATTTCCCACTTCCAAGGGGCGCAAACCGTGGCTTCCATGGTGGTTTTTACCAATGGTGTCCCCGATCGCAAGGCGTACCGTCGATTTAAAATCCAGATTGCCGAAGGAGAGCCGAACGACTTTGCCAGTATGCACGAGGTTATCACCCGACGGTTCCGTAGGGCCCTTGAAGAGCAGGAAGGGTGGGAAGCGCCCAATCTGGTCATCATCGACGGCGGTAAAGGACAATTATCATCCGCTGTAGAGGCGTTGGGCACGCTCGGCATTCACGATCAGCCCATCATCTCTCTGGCCAAAAAGTTTGAGGAAATTTATTTTCCGGGAGAATCACGACCTGTCCTGTTGCCACGCACCTCCGGGGCATTATTTGTGTTGCAGCAAATCCGGGATGAGGCCCACCGTTTTGCGATTACCTACCACCGGGGCTTACGCGGAAAACAAGCCACCCAATCCGTACTGGATAGTATTAAGGGGATTGGCCCCAAACGAAAAGAAACGCTGATGAAGCATTTTGGAAATACAAATAAGCTTAAATCCGCAACAGTGGAAGAGATTGCCGGATTACCGGGCTTCAACCAGAGTGTAGCCGAAATGATCCACAACGCACTCAGGGATTAAGCACTCAGGAGCTTGCCTTACAGCAGACTTTCGGTCAATGCCTTCACAGCGGCCTGAGTACGATCTTCAACCCCCAGCTTCTGGGTCAGGTTGCGAATGTGGGTTTTCACCGTGTAGGGAGAGATTTCAAGCAGCACACCAATCTCCTTATTGCTCTTGCCTTGGGTAATCAAACGCAATACATCAAACTCACGCTCAGTCAAATCAAGCCGCTTTGAAGCCCGATGAGACAAACTCGGAGCCGGTTGTTCAGGCACGGCGGGGTTATCCGACTGACCCAAAACACCCAAAGCCTTGCGGGCAATTAAGGGATCCAGCCAAAGCGCCCCCTGCAACACACAATCAATCGCCAGCCGCAGCCGTTCTACGCTGATATTTTTAACACAGTAAGCATCGGCCCCAGCGCTTAAAGCAGCGCTGACCTTCTCCTCGGAATCATGGCATGTAAATATCAGGACTTTAATATGCGGAAAGTGTTGCTTGATGAGACGAGTCGCCTCAATGCCACCGATTCCAGGCATCCCTATATCCAGCAAGACCAGGTCAACCGGTTCTTGGGCCAATTGAGACAGCAAGGCATTCGCGCTTGATTCCTCGTGTATCATGGTGAATAGCTGCATCTTCTCCAAGGCATGTTTTAAGCCAATGCGGGTAATTTCATCATCATCAACAATCATGACTTGCACATTCGATGTGACGACAGATTGATCAACCATCAAAAAAAACCTCATGGGGAGAATACTAATGGTGCTAAATCAAGTAAAACAAGCCTGATAAACTCAAGCCTGCGTTATGAACCGGTGCTATCGAAGCCAAAACATTCGCAAAATATAAGGGTATTCTTTATCTTATACTTTAATTCGATGAATAGCTACAAAATCAGAGAACGATTAAAGACCACAAAGGAACTCAGCCTTTTGGGCTAATGCCAGCAATTAAGCAAACTTTTCAGAATTATATTGAATTAAATCTCTTATCAGTGCCATCCATCAAAGTAAAACCATATTTAATTGAGTGCAGGCTGGTTATAATAAACTGACACTGTCTATCATAGCTTGCTCATGTACATGCCCCTGAAACGCCAATGAAAAAAAACATTTTGGTAGTCGAAGATAATGAAATCAGTTTTAGACTCGCTGAGTATGTCCTGACCCAAAGTGGGTACCAGGTAGAGTGGGCCTGCAATGGTAAAGAATGTCTGGAAAAGATAAAACATACCAGATATGCCGGGATTTTAATGGATGTGCACATGCCGGAACTGGATGGCGTGGAAGCAACAAAGCGTATACGGCAAATACTCCCCAAAGAATTATTACCCATCATTGGCGTAACCGCTGAGGACGAGAGAACAGAACTGGATGTCCTAATCCAGGCGGGTATGAATGGGCATCTCTCCAAACCCTACCAAATAGAAACGCTTCTAGCAAAAGTGCAGTCCGTCATTGCTTCTTGTGAGTCCACCCCATCAATGTGTCGGGACACAAATAACCCTGCTGAGAAAAAAGTAACGCTTGAAACGGACTGGTTAGATTTCAGCAAGATTTTAAAGCAATCACAGGGAGATATCTCCCTCCTAAAAAAAACCGCGCCCCTCTTTAGTGGAACATCCAGAAAATTATTGTCAGATATCAACCAGTCGCTGCTCACAAATGATAGCGCAGAATTACAGCATCACCTGCATCAGCTAAAAGGCATCCTCGGCGCCTTCACCACGGAGGGGCCTTTTCAAACCATCGTCCATCTGGAAAAGATGGTAGCAAACAATTACATGGATGAAATAACCGCTCTATTACCGACCTTAAAACAAGACATTCAGGCACTGGATGAATTACTGCAACAAAATTTGCTATAACCACCCGCTCAAACACTCAATGGGTATGTCAGGAGAAACAAAAAGCGCCAGTATTGCTACTGACGCTTTTTCTAAATAAACCCTT
>QFWI01000009.1 GCA_003149345.1 Vampirovibrio chlorellavorus
GGCAATATTCCGCCCAAGCAACCCGGCACGGCGCAAACCCTGAAATTCCCCAGCGATAACGAGTCCGGCAATATTCCGCCGACCGCGCACAGCATTGCCCAGACCATTTACCTGCTGATACAACTTCTCCAGCAATATAATATAAAATAACAATCAGGGAAAAAGCCATTCCTATTGTTGACCAGGCTGGTACATGCTCATCATGATTCTGATTGTTGGCACACCGGAAGACATGCCATCCGCGCTGATTCATCACAAGATCGTTCAACGGGGCGAGCGCGCCTGTTTTTTCGATACGACCCGCTTCCCCCGGGATATTCAACTCAGCTTTGATCCCGATGATCTGGCAACAGGTTTCATGACCATTAGCGGCCTGGACGAGATTGCCTTAAAAGAAATTCGTTCCGTGTATCGTCGCTGGTCACGGGGGGTATTGGCGCCCCCAGAAACCGATCCGGTATTGCAGGAAGCGGTCTACTGGAATCTGGAATCGGCCATTGGCAGCTTTTTTCGATGCTTTGACTGCCTGTGGATCAACCGTCAGGAAGCCACTGAAATGCACAAATACAAAGGCTACCAGCTGAAATTACTGAAGCAGGCGGGCATCCGGGTTCCTGATACCCTGATTACCAACAACCCTGAACAGCTGCGAGCATTTTACGAGCAACAGGGCAAGCAAGTGATATACAAACCCGTGCGTGGCTGGGCTCACACGGAAATGCTGACCGAAGCGGATTTTTCCCCCGAGCGACTGGAAGGACTCGCTTACTCTCCGGTCAAATTACAGGAATTTGTCCCCGGTACGGACATTCGTGCCTATGTGCTGGGGGATGAGATTTACGCCATGGAAATCCAGAGCAACACCCTGGACTTCCGAGAGGATCAGAATGCCCCCCGCGTCAAAATTGACCTTCCGGCAGCCGTAGCCGAAGACTGTCTGAAGCTGGCCCGCACGCTGGATCTGGTTTTTACGGGCATCGATCTGCGCCGCACCCCTGAACAGGAGTATGTTTTTTTTGAAGGCAACCCGACCCCGGTATTTGTGTACGATGAAGAAGTGACCGGCTACCCCATCAGCGATCGACTGGTTGATCGCTTAATCCAGGGAGTATAGCCCCGGTCTGACTTACCGGTCTGATTGAGAGGAACACTCAATCAACAAGAACAGGAAATGAAAAAGGAAAAGGAAAAGAGGCTAAGACAGAGATTATTGCCTTCTTCCGCTTTCAATACGGGAACCCGCATGTTTCAAACCGTTTTTTATGTTAAAAGTATCCCAGCAACCTGTTCTCTATAAAATTAAACCAAAACATCCCGTCATCAGTAGTGAGATCCCGTTCAGTTACGAGCAAATGGGATAGCATCAGGGCTAATAAAACCCAATAGTCAACACACGCTCGATCACCCCAAGTCGTTAACCGCTCACCGCATTCCATTCCAGAAATCGCCCTATGCGGATGATATCTGAAAACCCGCCCCAGTCGCCATAAAACCTGTTTTTAGTCCCAATATAATTATGGATTGACCCGATGTCCCGCATCCATCGCATTTTTTGTCGAACGACAAACTTGATTTCAGGGGTTTCCAAAAAAGTTGGGGCAGGAGTTGCCTGGCTCAAGCCTGTTGAAAAATTCAAACACTTGCTGCCAGTGCTGGTAGGCGCTCTTTGCACAATCGGCCTACCCGGCCATGCCCAGCAAGCCATTATCAACCTGCCTTCGGCGGATTTAACCCCAAAGGGCCAGTACTTTGTGATGAATGAGTCTTTTTTGCGGCTTCGGCAACCGGGAGCCAGCTGGAAAACAACCAACTTTTTCACCTATGGCTTGAGTGATACCACCGAGTTAGCGGTGACCACTTTTGATGCGGGCTTGCCTAAAACCGAGAATCTCACAGTGGCCCTCGGCTTCAAATCGGTGATTCCGCTGCTCAAAGAGCGCTTTCCCGCTCGGGACTTCAAGCTGACGGGAGGGTATATGCTGCCGGTGTCCTTGCAAGGCAATGGCGTGGGCAGTTATGGCTACTCCCACTTAAGCGGCCGACTCCCCAAACTCAAAACCCGCCTGACCGCCGGGATCAACGCGGGCACACGCCAAATATTCGATCGCAATGTGGTTTCCTTTATTGGGGGGATTGAACATCCCATTACCAAAGAGCTTCAGGCCATTGTGGAATATTACTCCGGCACGCACTCCTTTGCCGGAACCGTGTTGGGTCTGGTTTACCATAACCACAAACACGACGTGGTTGTGGTCAGCGGCTGGCGCATTCCCAACAATGAACGATCAGGCAGGCCCGGCCTAGTGTTTGAGATCGGGAAATTCATTGGCAAACGAAGATCCAAGGCGCATTAACAGTACAGGTCGCCTGCTGTTAACAACCGTCCCAGCCAACGTTCCATTTGATGACGATTCTGTAAACAGCAGGCCTGGAAAATTCAGGCTGTTTACTCAAAATTATTCAGACTGCTGACTCAAGGCTACTCCGCATCGGAGGACTCAGCGGTTTTTTGCTTTTTCTGGGGTTGATAGGTCACTTTGCTGATGGTGTGCTGACTGAAGCCCAAGGTCTGAACGATTTGCTGGACGGAATGGCCGTTCGCCCGCAGGTCAATGGCCTGTTGTTTCTGCTGCTCGGTCATGGGCGCTTTATTGCGATTTTTCAGGCCCAAGGTATTGAGGATATAGCCCACGCTGCCTTGGGGGATTCCTAAATTGCTGGCGATATCCTTGAGCTTTAAATTTTGATGGTACAATTCCGCCACTTTGGCCCGCTGTTCCTCGGAATATTTGACCTGCGGGGCAGAAAGCCCTTGTTTCTTGAGCCGTTTGGCTACTGCTTCACGAGAAACCGCCAGCGTCTCGGCAATTTCTTGCTGGGTTCGCCCTTCCTGCCGGAGTGCCCTGATTTCGGTATCATCCAGCTTTTTTTGAGGAGCGCTCAAGCCTGCCTGGGTGACCCAGGAACTGACGGTCCCTTTGGGCACTCCCAATCGTTTGGCGATTTCGGCATTGTCCACGCCGTCGTCTCTGAACTGAAGCGCTTGCTCCCGCACGTCTTTAGCGTGCCGCTGATGGGCCTGCTCCCGCTTCTTCACCAAGCCTGCCTCTTGCAGAAGTTGAACCACTTTGGGCAAGGGTAAATCCAGTTGCTTGGCCATTTCTCGCTGGGGCACTTTCTGGTGGTGTAACTGTAAAAGGCGCTCTCGTTGCTGGGCAGGATCCGTTTCCAAGCCCAGCCAGCGATTTAAGGTTCTGCGCTGAATGCTGAGCTTTCGAGCGATTTCACCCAAAGGCACGTTATTTTCATGGAGTTGACGGGCTTCCTCGATCCGCTTGGGATCATAGTAATAGCGCACCCGTTTGGGCCGTGTCACCGCATCGGAACGGTCGGAGGTGAGTTCAGCCTCTGCTTCCCTGGATTTCGATACGTCAGGAGCGCCTGATGGACTCTCGAGGGCTTCCGCAAACTTTCGCTTGCCATCCGACTGGGGGGAGTCAGGGGGGTGAGTGACCCGATCCCCGCTAGCCGCCTGCATGGAGGGTTGTTGCTTATTTTTAACCGCCAATAGCTTTTGTACCCATTGGGTGGCCCAAAGGAGGGCTCCCCATCGGGAACTGGCACTGCTGTTGGGTTCATTCAGGGCTGGCGCAGGAGGTATCAGTGGCTCTGGCTCCGGGGAGGTTTCGATGAACCTCAGCGTATCCAGAGACGGGGGAAACTCAGGGGATTCCAGTAGCTCAGCCAGTGCGTTCAGGGAGGGAGGCCTTGTGGGAGGTTGAAGCCTCCCAGGGTGGGCGGGATATTGGGAGGCGTAAGGGGACGTTTTCATAAGACCTGCAAAATACCAAATAAATTAAGAATGGTTATCATATTACTGAAAACACAACAAAATAGAGTCCAACTCCTACAGGTAATAAAAAGCAAGAAATAGTCAGACGTGACAGGGCCCCATCGCTTTTTCCCAGGGAACTATACGGGAAGTCCGTCTGAGGGGCTTGTCGTCGGCTCATCAGTCGAGCGATGACAAGATCAATATTGGCTTCACGCGTTTGGAGGGTTCGCTCGTATTCTTTATCCAACAGTAATACTAGACCTTGATCTGTTCAATGTGGGCGTTCAGGGCCACCCAATCGGGGTGTTGCTCCAATAGCGCCAACACATCCTGGCAGTTAAAGTCGGGCTTGACCGGATAAAGGGTCTCCAGTATCCGCTTAGCCAGCTCAAAGTCCTCGGGAGTATCCACCGTCCAGCGGTGATGTGACCAGTTTTGGGGAGCCTCCAGAGCGGCCAGTCGGAACCGTTGGGGGTTCTTGTAGAAAAAAGGGGTGACATGCTCTCGATGAGCGGGCTCAATGGCTTCTTGCTGGGCAATTTCCAGCGCTGACCGGGAGAAGACCTCCACATCCAGCCCTCGGGGGTAACTGCGCACCAGGGTGTTGGAGACATAATCCAGCGCACTTTGGGTTTCTGTGGGGGGGGCTCCTTGTTGGGCCGCTTTAAAGTGGGCAATGACCCCATCCACCACGGCGGGATCAATCAGGGGACAGTCGGCAGTCACCCGCACCACGGTTTCCGCCTGTGCCTGCTGGGCAGCTCCATGGTAGCGACTCAGCACATCATGCTCAGAGCCTCGAAACACGGGAACGTTGAGCCCCTCACACAAGGCCACGACCGGATCATCACTGGCGTTGGTGGTGGTGGCCACCATCAGGGCGTCAGTCTGCTCGCACCGTTGCAGGCGCTCCAGCTCGTAAGCCAACAACGGCTTACCCAAGACCGGCATCAACACCTTACCCGGCAGCCGGGTGGAGGTCATACGGGCCTGAACAATAATGACGCAGCTCATGCCAAGGCCGCCTTGAGCGTTTCCACCACCCGATCCTGCTCCGCCTCGGTGAGATCGTAGTACAAGGGCAGGCTAATGGCCCGCTGATAATAGGCTTCCGCATTGGGGCACAGGCCGGGCGCAAAGCCCAGATCCCGGTAGTAGGGCTGCAAATAAACCGGCATGTAATGCACGTTGACCCCAATATTGGCTGCTCGAAGGACTTCAAAGGCCGGTTTGCGAAGCTCAGGGCGACTGACCTGAATGGGGTACAGGTGCAGGGCCGAGTAACTGTCCGGGTGCTGCTGGGGGCGAATCACCGGCACTTCAGCAAGGAGGGCATCATAGCGCTGGGCCAAAACATGTCGTTTGGCCACGAAGTCATCCAGCCGCTGCATCTGGCTATGCCCCAGGGCCGCTTGCAAGTCCGTCATGCGATAGTTCAGGCCCAATTCCAGTTGCTCGTAATACCAGGGGCCTTCGGAGGGGTTGCACATAAAACACTCGTCCCGGGTAATCCCGTGAGAACGCAAGCGCAAGAGCTTTTGGTAGAGATCCTCCCGGTTGGTGGTGATCATGCCCCCTTCGGCGGTGGTGATGATTTTGACCGGATGAAAGCTGAACACGGTCATCTCGGAGTACTCACAACTGCCAATGGGCTTTTGACGGTATTGTCCGCCAATACCGTGGGCGGCGTCCTCCACCACGGAAAAGCCATAGACCGTTGCCAGCTGGGCCAAACGCTGCATGTCCACACACTGGCCGGCAAACTGCACGGGAATCACGATCTTGGGCAGCGCTTTTCCCCGAGATTTTGCCGTTTCCAGCTTGGTCTCCAATGCCGACACATCCATGACATAGGTGGCGGGGTCAATATCCACAAAATCCACACTGGCCCCGCAGTAGCGTCCGCAATTGGCGGAAGCCACAAAGGTGTTGGGCGCCGTCCATAAGAAGTCATTCGGCCCAAGTTCCAGGGCCAGACAGGCCATATGCAGGGCGGCGGTGGCGTTGCTGACAGCCACAGCGTATTTTACGCCACAGTATTGGGCCACGGCTTGCTCAAAGCGTTCAATAGCCGGCCCTTGAGTCAGAAAATCCGATTTCAGCACCTCAACCACGGCCTGAATGTCGGCTTCGTTGATACTTTGTCGACCGTAGGGAATGAAAGACGGCATTGGGCTCTTACCTCGTTCGCAAGGGCTGGGAAAGGAGATGGGTCAAACAGGGCATTTTCTTCAGTATAGCGGTAGTTAGGGAGCCTGTGTTCGGCCATTGGGTGTAAAACCTGGGCGGTGGGTCTGGCCCAAAACTGCCAAGATTTCCGCTGGAATGCGGGATGACTGCCGAAGGCAGTGGAGGCTCTTGTTCACTTGCCCGTCTATGCCTATGATAAGAAGGGGGAGCCGAGAGTACGTTCTCCCCTGGTGGTGGCCCGACATTGAGGCACGTTGGTTTTGAGTGAGACCCCAATTCAACTTCGTCCAGTTACCCTGAGTGATCGGGAGAATCTATTTCAGTGGCGGAATCATCCGGCGGTGCGGCAGTTCGCATTGCAACCCGATGCAATTGACTGGGAAAGTCACTGCCGGTGGTTTTCAGCGGCTTTGCAAAATTCTCAACGGGTATTACTCATTGGCGAGGTGGATGGAGAGCCCGTGGGGGTGCTGCGCTATGATCTGAATGCTGAGCCGGGCTCGGATTTCCATAGGGCGGAAGCTCTGGTGTCGGTGTATTTAGTGCCGCAACGCATGGGACAAGGCCTGGGAGCGCCCTTATTGGTGGCTGGTCACGTTTGGCTTGCGGCGCATTATCCACAGGTTCGGCAACTGAACGCCCAGATTGTACCGGCCAATGTGGCCTCGGTTAAAGTGTTTGAAAAGGCGGGATACCAGGCGGTGTCCCCACAAGGAGCGCAGGGGATTTTACAGTATGCCTACCGGTTCTAATCACCAGAATTTTCAGGTGGCCCATCGTGCCGTGGGGCCAGATCACCCACCCTTTATCATTGCCGAGATGTCGGGCAACCATAATGGCTCGCTGGAAAAGGCACTGGCCATCGTGGATGCCGTGGCCGAAGCCGGTGCGGACGCTTTAAAAATCCAGACTTACACCGCCGATACCATGACGCTAGATCTCAGTGAGGGCGAGTTTTTTATTGAAGACCCCACCAGCCTGTGGAAGGGGGAATCGCTGTATAACCTGTACCAAAAAGCCCACACCCCCTGGGACTGGCACCAGCCCATTTTTGATCGGTGCCGGGAAAAGGGCTTGATCGGCTTTAGCTCTCCGTTTGATGCCACGGCCGTGGATTTTTTGCAGGATCTGAATGTTCCTTTGTTTAAAATCGCCTCGTTTGAGATTGTGGACATTCCCCTGATTCGCAAGGTGGCGGCCACCGGCAAGCCCACCATCATGTCCACCGGATTGTCCAATGAAGCGGAAGTCGCCGAGGCCGTAGAGGCCTTTAAACAGGCCCAGGGTGGGCCGCTGATTTTGCTAAAATGCACCAGCAGTTATCCGGCCGACCCCAAGGACAGCAATTTGCGCACCATCCCCTATATTCAGGAACGATTTGGGGTATATGCGGGTTTATCCGATCACACCTTGGGAACCGCCGCCGCCGTGGCCAGCGTGGCTTTAGGGGCGGTGGCCATTGAAAAACATGTGACACTTTCTCGGGCGGAAGGCGGCGTGGATTCGGCATTCTCACTGGAACCAGATGAATTAAAACGACTGGTGGAAGAGACCCGGCTGGCCCACCGGGCCTTGGGAGGCGTGGGGTTAAGCCCCACCGAGAACGAGCGAAAAAATCGGGTGTTTCGCCGATCGCTTTACGTGACCGCCGATATTGCCCAGGGGGAGCCACTGACCCCGGAAAATATCCGGGCCATTCGTCCCGGCTTTGGCTTACCCCCCAAACATTGGGACGAGGTCTTGGGCAAACGGGCCAAGAAAGCCCTAAAGCGGGGCACACCCTTGGCCTGGGATTTCATTGAAACAGACTGAATGGAAGCTCAAGAAGAACTTCCGGGGTGACCGGTACGGCTGGCCCTAGCCCGAGCGGTGGGTGACCAAAAAACTTTCGAGCTGACTCAAAGCCTCTTTGCAGTCTTTCTTCCCGAAACCGATCCGAAAGTGCGCTGAATAAGGGCCATACAAGCTGCCGGGCAAAACCATTACCCCGGTGGCCTTCAACAAGTTTTGGCACAACGAATCCGCTGTTTTGTCCCTCAGATAGCGAGAAAACCCCAAACAGCCGCCCCGAGGGCGAACCCAACGGCAATGCTCGCCCATCCGCTCAAAAAACTGATCCATCATCGGCAAATTCGCCCTCATTTGCTGAAGATTCCGCTCCACAATGGCCGCCCCATCCCGCAAAGCGCTCAAAGCCAGCACCTCACCGGGTGACGTCACGCAAATACTGGTGTAATGCTTGATATCAATGGCCTTCTCCAAGACTTCCGGGGCCTGAGAGGCAACCCAGCCGATCCGCAAGCCGGGCAAGCCATAGGCCTTGGATAAGCTAGACACGCTGATGCCCCGCTCATACAAGGTGGCCACGGGTGGCAGGCGATCCGCCACATCAATCTCCATCAGACGGTACACCTCATCGGAGAACAGGTAAATCCCACGTTTTCGGGCCATTTCAACCAGTTCAGACAGAACCGAGAGCGAGGGGAGCGCCCCGGTGGGGTTGTTCGGAAAATTAATAATGATGACCCGGGTATTGGGCGTCAGCGCCGCTTGAATCCGATCCAGCTCCAATTGCCAACCGGTCGCTTCCCGGAGACTGACCGTGGACACTTGGCACAGGCTGGCCGGAATGGATAGCAAAGACTGGTAACAGGGCGTAATGACCACGGCATGATCCCCTGGGGTCAAAAGGCCCTGCAAGGTGCAGAGAATGGCCTCAGCGGCCCCGGCGAACACCCCGACCCGCTGAGCCGTCAGCGTATCGTATTGCTGGGCAATGGCTTCTCTTAAAACCATTGAACCTTTCGGATGGGTGTAGTCCAGGCTGGTTTGTGCCCACAGCGCCTCTAACTCGGCGTTCATCAAAGGCAGTAACGCCGACAGGGACATGGTTTCCAGCCCAGACGCGCATAAGGAAACACGCATCCGGGGTTCGTGCCTCAAAAGGTATTGTTCCAGTTCAAAAGGGGGAAACATGGGGGCAAATCCCGCTTGAGCATTTTGATCGACTTCAGTTACCATCATGGGATAAGCTCGGGGGCAATGGCAATCATTATTTGGAGACGCTTGGAAAAGTTTTGATGCCGGGTGATAGCCTTGGCCGGAATCCCCGTTTAAAACAGGCGCACTGAACGCTGAAAGGAGAGCCATGGGGCTTTTGAAAAACCAGTCGGATTTACGGGCCTTGAGACAGGCCGGAAAGATCACCCAAACGGTATTGGCCGCCTTACAAGCCCACTGCCAGCCCGGAACTCCCTTGGCCGCACTGGAACAATTGGCCAATCAGCTGCTGGCCCAGCACCGTTCCACCGCCCCCTTTAAAAGCTTTAACGGCTTTAATCACGCCATTTGCGTGTCCATCAACGAAGAAATCGTGAATGGCCCGCCCTCTCGCCAGCGGGAATTACAAGCGGGCGATTTGGTCAGTATCGCCACCGCCGCCGAACATCGCAATATTCACGCCAAAGCGGCCCGTAGCTTTTGGGTCGGATCGCCTCCACAACCCGGCTTGCCCGACTTGATAGCGGGCACAAACGCGGTCATTCAACGCGTGGTGGCGGCAGGGCCCTCCCTGCAAACGCTGAACGAATTGCTGGCCATAGTTCCGCAAACCGCCCAGGACTTTGGTCTCACCGTTATTGCCGGTCTGGGCGGCTCCGGCATTGGCAAACAGCTCCATCAAGCCCCCGATGTGCCCAATGATCCGGCCGACTTGCAAACCGTGATTCCCCTCACCCCGGGCCTCTGCTTTACATTAATGCCCATGCTCTCTACCGGAAGCACCCAGTTTACAGTGGCGGAGGACGGCTGGACGTTTTTGACCGAGGATGGCAGCCTGGCCGCCCACGTGGCCGACACCCTGCTGGTCACCGAATACGGGCTGGAAAATATCACCGGCTCCCCCTAAAACTATCCAGCGAGATCCCGGACTGGACTCCTGCTTGACCCCGCCTGACGGCAGGAGTAAGGTAAGGGCGTCTCCGTATTGATTACATGTGAGAGAGGCCCGCGCCATGATTAGCGAAACCCTGAAGGTAGAAACGGCAGCTTGCCACGATGCCATTGAAAACGCCAAGCGGTTCACCCGCCTGGGCAGTGAGGATTTTAGCCGGGATGAATACGTGGAGATGCTGTCCCGCTTCTACGGATTCTACAAACCGCTGGAGGAATCATTTCGGCGTCACCCAGCCTTGATGGAAGCGTTACAGTACCAGCAGCGCTTTAAATTGCCTTTGCTCACTCAGGATTTAACCGATTTGGGCGTGAGTCCGCAGGCCCTGGAAGCCTTGCCCCTTTGCACGGACTTGCCACCGACCGAATCCATGGCGCAGGCATTGGGGTGTATTTATGTCATGGAAGGCTCCACCCACGGGGCGCAATTTATCGCCAAACGGCTTCAAGCCCAACTCCAGCTGGATGAAAAGGGGTTGCGCTACTACCGGGGCTATGGCTCCCAGACCATGAGCCAGTGGAAAGCGTTTAAAGACTATCTGGATACCACCATCACTCCGGCGGAAGAACCGGTGGTGGTAGCAGCGGCCACACGGGCCTTTGAGTGCCTGCAGCGCTGGATGGACAGTGACAATTAAGAAGGACTACTGATTGTATGTTTGCCGTAATTTTGACCTACAAGCAACCCATGCCCGTGGTGGAAGCCCACACGACTGCCCATCGGGCCTATCTGGATCGGTACTACCAGCAGGGCGTCTTTTTAATTTCAGGACGGCAAAATCCCCCACAAGGCGGGGTGATTCTGGCCAAGGCCGATAGCCGGGAACACTTGCTGCGCATTCTGGCGGAAGACCCCTTCCACACCGAAAACGTGGCCGAATACGCCATTTACGAATTTACCCCCACCAAATTCCAGCCTTGTCTGGCGGAGTGGCTGGACGGGCAAGCATAGGCCCGTCTGGCCCGTGGAGATGAACGCTGTAAATTAGGCCAATGAGTAATCATGTCTCGGAAACCTACCCGGCAATTCTAGACCAATGAGTAATGGTTGGCGGCGTGGGGCTGTTCTTTAATGGTGGGCACAAACACAGTCGTCTATTGTTAGGATGAGGTGCGGCCATGGTTGCCACATTGGTAAAGCTCAGCGTTTTTCGTCGGCGAAAAGTACGGGAGCGTGTCCTGGATGCCCTGGAGCAGTTTTATCAGAACGTGACCCTCCCGCTAGAGGATCGCAATCGGGAGATCGATTCCGACGCACTGGAAAGTTTGCTGGTGCAAGTGCTGGGCGAACACTGGGTGGATGGACTGGATTCCAGCCGTCAGCGGGATTTGCTGGAAGAACGCTGCGAACGGTTTTCTCGCCGTTTAAAAGCGGGCTTAAAACTGAAACTGAAAACCCTGCGTCGCTTTGAAACCTTGCAACCCACACCCAGACCGTTTACCCCTTGAATCCCGTCGGATCCTCAATGGCCATCAGGGCTCGGGCCCCCTCAAGCAAGGCCTCCTGAATCAGCCCGGCGCCATAGCGTAACACCGGATCCCCGTGGCCGGGTAAAACCACTTCAATATCCAACCCACGCAGGACTTGTAGCCCCTGAATGGCGTCCCTGTGGCGGGCGTAAAGCTCAACGGCCTGCTGTTCGCCCTCTTCGGCATCCCCCTGAGATAGCCACTGAAGCGATACCCGCTGGAACGGATGACCCATCAGCGCATCACCCACCACCAGGATGCGATCCCCAGCATGGTACAAGGCGCATTCGCCCGGCGTTTTCTGATCCTGAAGGGCAATGGCCTGCCACCCATTGGGAAAGGCCGTTACAGCCCGATAGGTATGATCCGGCGGACTGTCCAGGAGGGGCGCATCCGCTTCCGGGGCGAACACGGGAATGTGGAAAGCCTCCCAAAAGGCCTGACTGGCCCGCTCATGATGGGCGTTGGTTAAAATCACGCTGTGCGGTCTGGGCAGGGCTAAAAAGGCGTCCAGCACCTCCGGCCCGGCGCACGGAGGATCCACCAGAAAGGCCTGCTGCCCCTGGGTTTGAATGAGGTAACCATTGCAATCCATTTCCAAGGCATCGACATACGTTGACCACAACCACACCCCTTCCGTAACGCAATGCGGAAAGGCCCGATCGGGAAGACTCATGCCGGCGTGTTCGTAGCGCTGATAAGGAACTTTTTTCATGCCAATACCGCTCCCAATTCAAGCCCCGGTGACCGAATTTTTTAAGTTTTTTAACGGGACTGGGTGATCAAAATGAAACAGAGTGATCCCCGACCTTGCGATTTGCCATTCCCGCGCCGGTTTATCCCGCGCTGGGAATTTGCGCTTCAATCATGCGCTCCATTTCCGGCTGAAGGGTATTTTCATTGTTGTGACGAGCCGGAATCCGCATCCGTTACAGCTCCTGGCGTAACAGGCGATTGATCAGGACACTGGGATCTTCATTGCCCGATTGCTGCCGCAGTTGCTCAATAAACAAGGCCGTATCGTTATCCAGAGACAGGACATAGGTGGTTTTCATCACAGGTTCCTTTCAGTCGATCGTTTTTGTCATACGGCCAATGTATCGGTGTTGCCAGGGGTCGCACAATTACCCGGAGGTTTAGGCTGTCTCCATCCTGAATAGCTAGCCTGCAAAGCTAGCTGGTCGGCTAGGTCAGTGTAGACAATCGGTGAATTGCTGTGTGTGGATTGACTTGCCACAATAAGCTTCTGTTTGCGCAACTTGATTTCCTCGATCGCTTTGATCGATGGATGAATGAGCCAGAAAGCGGGGGATTCTGTTTTTGACCCCGGAAGATGGCAAGAACGAAACCGATAAGTGGCTGGTGGCCTCGGAACAAGCTTTTTCGGGCAGAGGCTGGTTCAGTTTCAAGCCACTGCAAGTCAAGTCACTGGAAGTTTCAACAGAAGCAGCTGATAGCAACCAAAGGAGACGCGATGATGAGCGACCAAGGGTATTCTTCAGAATATGGCAGTGAGAACAGCTACGGCGCTGACACATCCGAAAAGAGCAAGGAAGGCTTGACCGCAGTCAAGGAACGGGTCAGCGAACAGGCCAACGAGATTAAAGGAAAGCTGAAGGAACAGGCCTCCAGCCTGGGCAACCAACTGGGACAAAAAATCGACAGTGCCCGCGGTAAAACTTCCGCCCAGCTCCGCCAGACGTCCCAACGGATTGGCCACTGGGCCTCCTATGTGGAAAGCAAGGACGCCAAAGGCATGTCCGATGATTTACTGCGCTCCTCTCGTGAATTGATTCGCCAAAATCCGGGGAAGAGCCTGATCCTTGGGCTGGTGGCTGGCATCTTGCTGGGCCGGTTATTATCCGGGGAGCGCACTTACCGTTATCCCCTGCTCAGGGCGTTTCAAAACCCGGAACATTAACCGGCAGCTTTCAGCCTGACGGCGCTCAGATTTTTAGCACCGGTTTCCTGTGCCAGTTGATCGGGTCAAATTCAGACGACCAAATTCAGACGACCAAATTCAGACGGAGGTAGATTTCCGGCATGAGTGCATCATTGCTATCGGGGTCATCGGGTCGCCCAGACTCACTGACGTTCAGCCAACTGGTTCGCGATTTAATCGTCAAGGTCGGCGAACTGTTAACCACCCAAATCGCCCTGACCAAAGCGGAACTCAAGGCTGAAAGCCAAAAACTGATGGTTGCGGTGGTATTGGGTCTGGTGGCCTTGCTGGCAGGCTTTACCAGCCTGCTACTGGGAGGCATCAGCATCGTCCTGCTCCTGTCTCAGTGGCTGAACGTGGTGTGGGCTTCGCTGATCACCACGGGGCTGTATCTGCTGGTAACCGGCTTGCTGGTGATGGGCGTGATCCTGGAGTTACGCAAGAACAGTGAGCAAATGCAGGTGGATACACCAGCCTGAAACGTCTAATCGAAGGAGTCCGCCATGACCACCATGGGCGAATTGCGCACCAAGCGCAACGTTAAAGAACAGGAAATTACCGAGATTGCCCACAAAATTGAAGACCGGCTGGATTTTTACAAGGACTGGCAGCAGCGGGTCAAGGATTCTCCCCTCAAAAGTTTTGGCTACGTGCTGGGGGCTGGCTTTTTGTTGGGCAGCGGGCTGTCCAGCGGTCTGCTGCAAGACCTGATACGCCCCGTGGTCAGAGTAGCCCAACTGGCCACATTGGGGTATCTGCTGAACTGGTTGCGCAGCGCCCGATAATGACGAAAACCGGAACCATGCGGTTCCGGCTTTCAGAGTTCCACTTATCCCAGCCCATCATCACTCTACCCGACTCTACCCAAAAATCTGTCGTGCGCACTGAATTCGGCCCTGAAGCGTGGCGATTGAGCGATACGCCCCTGCCAGGCCCAGTCTGCCGAAGTCAATGCCCAGGAAAGATCCTGAATATCGCCTTCTGAATATAGCTTTTCGATGGATGATGCCGCTGTTGCGGCGGATGGGGTCAACACGCCCACGCCACGGTAGACGCTTGCCACACACGTTCGGATTTATCCTGTGTCCATATCGATGCCTCTCTCTGCCAAGCCGTCACCGGGCCTGCCGCCCAGTGAATCGTGTTCGACCCATCAACGGGTCACCCAACAATAGAATAAAAACAATCAATAAGGGCGAATTGCCAGCCCTTACAAATAATTACAAACCAGACTACAAACCGGGCCACAAACACAATCAGAGCGCCTTTGCGAGCATGCATTCCTCGGTGGACAGCTCCCTATCGCTTCCACAGCCATTTTTTGAATTTCTGGCACAGTAAAATCAGGGGATAGCCGATGAAAAACACCGCGTCCGAAAAAATGCCCACCAACAGCACCCCTGCTTCCACTATCTCTGCTTTCAATGAGCGTTTCTTGTTCGCTTGTTGACTCTCCGCGGCTTTGCTTGCAGCTGGGGTTTTGGCTGGCTTGTTGATTCCAGCGGGTGTTGAAGCCCGGAGTGGCTTTAAGTTGAGTAAGGGCGTTTGCAGAGTGGACAGGGTAATGGGGGACATGGCGTTGGAAAGTCCAAAAATTGAATGCTACGGAGCCTTGTATAACCGGAGAAAAAGCAGCAGGCGGTACTCTGGTAAAACCGGTGAAGCCACACTGTTGCCTTTTTAGAGAAATTGCATTCAACGGACACGGAAATCCCCGGAAGCTCCCTGGAAGCTTCAAGGTATATCAAACCCAGCGGCTGAGAGATAATAGAAACCTTATGACCTGTTTGAGGATAAAGCGGATGAAAGCAGAAATTATCGCCGTGGGCAGCGAATTGCTGTTGGGAGACGTGATCAACTCCAACGCCGCCTGGATTTCCAAGGAACTGGCCGCACTGGGCGTGGATGTGCATTATCACCTCACCGTGGGAGACAACCCGGCCCGCATTCAGGGCATTGTGGCCCAGGCTTGTGAGCGATCCGATTTGCTGATTTTCACCGGCGGCTTGGGGCCCACGGATGACGATTTGACCATTGCCACCCTCGCCGATTTTTTTCAGACCCCGCTGGTGGTCGATCCTGAATCAGAGGAGACCATTCGCAATCGCTTTATCGCCCGGGGCATGCCTATGTCTCCCAGTAACCTTAAGCAGGCCCTAAAGCCCGAGGGGGCGGAAACGGTCAAAAATCCGCTGGGAACGGCGCCGGGCATTGCCTGGCAAATCAACACTCCAGCGGGGAAACCCATTCGCTTGCTGACTTTTCCCGGTGTGCCCAAGGAGCTTTACGCCCTGTGGCCGCAGGGGGCGGAGTGGATTCGTCGGTGGCAAGCGCAGGCCGGAGAGACACCCGCCGTGTTGCTGGCCCGGCACTTGCACTTTTTTGGCATCGGGGAATCCAAGCTGGGAGAGTTGCTCAGTGATTTGATGCAATCGGCCAATCCCACGGTGGCCCCGTATGTCGGGCAGGCCGAGGTGAAGATCCGGGTGGCGGCCAAGGCCGATAGTCCGGCGGCGGCGGAGGCTCTGGTGGAAGCCATGAGTCAGCGGGTGATTGAGCGTTGCCCTGACTATTACTTTGGAGGCGATGAGGCGACGCTGGAGGCGTATGTGGCCCATTGGCTACTGAAAAAGAACTGGCAGGTGGCCGTGGCGGAATCTTGCACCGGGGGACTGCTCAGCAGCCGATTGACCGACGTGCCCGGTAGCAGCGCTTACACGCATTTGAATGTGGTCACTTACAGCAACGCGGAAAAGACACGGCTACTGGACGTGCCAGAAGAGACGCTGGCGCAGCATGGAGCGGTCAGTTTCCCGGTGGCCCAGGCCATGGCCGAGGGCTTGCTGCGATATAGCGGGGCGGATGTGGCGCTCTCCATTACCGGCATTGCCGGGCCCGATGGCGGCAGCGAAGAGAAGCCGGTGGGCTTGGCGTATGTTGGCATTGCTCAGGGCGGGGTCGACCAGAGAAAATCAATATGGGTTAAAAAGGTGCTGGTGAACAGTCGTTACAGTCGGCAGGACATTAAGCACTGGTTCACCCAGTATGCGCTTAGTTATCTGGCCCAGGCCCTGCAAGGCAAACTGGAATCGGACGCTCCCTAGCCCGCCTCGCCATTCTTCTGAGCGGGCTCATTCCTACACTCCTTTTCTGGATTCCCGCCTGCGCGGGAATGACAGGGCCACCTGATACGAGGGAACATGGCTTGCCAAGTGGAGCAAGGCTTACCACAAGAATATGGCTTGCCAAAGGAGCAAGGCTTACGAGGATAACTGGAATCGAATCAACAATAAGAGGCTCTCTCACCGCAAGAAGCAGGAAGTTTAATTGTACAGATCCCCGCCTTAAAACACGGGGAGGGCTGGAGGGGGGACAGCGCTGGCGCTGGACTCTGTTCCCCCGCCAGTGGGGGTGACAGGGGGCAAAGCCCCCTTAAAAGAAAAATGTAATTCTTAAAAAAGACTTAAGTTCAACCAGAATGCCGACCGACTCAGCTTATAATACTGGCAGCAAATTCCGTGTTGAATTGAAGGAGTTTAAACGCCCATGTCCACCGCTTCGGTTGAACGTCATACGTTTCAGGCAGAGACCAAGGAACTGCTGGATTTAATGATCCACGCCATTTACTCCAACAAGGATATTTTCCTGAGAGAGCTGATTTCCAACGCCTCTGACGCCATTGACAAATTGAAGTTTGAATCGCTGACCAACCCGGATTTACCGAAGGTAGATGAGCCCCGGATTTTGCTGATTCCCGATGTGGAAGCCAGAACGCTGAGCATTGAGGACAACGGTATCGGCATGTCCCGTGAGGATGTGGTGAACCTGATTGGCACCATTGCCAAGTCCGGCACCCGGGAGTTTATGAACGCCCTCAAAGATCGCAAGCAGCAACACGGGGAAGTGTCTCCAGAATTGATTGGGCAATTTGGGGTGGGCTTTTATTCCACCTTTATGGTGGCCGATAAGGTCACTTTGGAAACCCGCAAAGCCGGAGAAGAACACGGTACCCGCTGGGAATCCGCAGGGGATGGCACTTACACCATTGAGCCGATGGAGCGGGCCAGCCACGGCACCCGCATTACCTTGCACCTGAAGCAGGAAGATGTGGAGGATGGGCTGAATAATTACACCAGCGAATGGTCGCTGAAGTCCATTGTCAAAAAGTATTCCGACTTTGTGAGCTACCCCATCCAGATGGATGTGACCCACACCGAGTATGATCGGGACGCCGAAGGTAAGGTCATTGAAGGTTCCGCTAAGACCAGCGTCAAGCGGGAAACCCTGAACTCCATGCAGGCCATTTGGACTCGCCCGGAAGATCAGGTCAGTGAGGACGAGTACAAGGAGTTTTACAAGCATATTTCCCATGATTGGCACGAGCCGATGCGTTGGTTCCGCATGAAGATGGAAGGCACCTTTGAGGCCCGCGCTTTGCTGTACATCCCGGAAAAGGCCCCGAATGACCTATATTACCGGGAAGGCAAGCGAGGCGTGCAATTGTACGTCAAACGGGTTTTCATTATGGATGACTGCAAGGAGCTGATGCCCGATTACCTGCGCTTCATCAAGGGCGTGGTGGATTCCGAGGATCTCAGCCTGAATATTTCCCGGGAAATTTTGCAGCAAAACCGTCAGATTCGAGCCATTCGCAACCGGCTGGTCAAAAAGGTGCTGGGTACTTTGGAAGACATGGCCACCAGCAACGCCGAGCAATACCTGAAGTTCTGGAGCGAGTTTGGCCGAGTCATGAAGGAAGGCCTGTACGAGGATCGGGAAAACCAGGAAACCTTGCTGGGCTTGCTGAAGCTGGGTTCCACACACAGCGCCACCGAATTGACCACCTTGAAAGACTACGTTTCCCGCATGAAACCGGGGCAGGACAAAATTTATTTTGCCACTGGCGAAGATCGCAAAACCATCGAAAACTCCCCGCACCTGGAAGCCTTCCGGGACAAGGGCTACGAGGTGTTGTTGCTGACCGATGCGGTGGATGAGATATGGACGCAATCGGTTTACAAGTTCGGTGAGTTTGAACTGCAGTCCGTGGGCAAAGGCACCGTGGAACTGGGCACCGAGGACGAGAAAAAACAGGCCGAACAGGAACTGGCCGAAAAAGGCAAAACGTTTGGCGATTTGCTGGGCGCTATGAAATCCCAGTTGGGCGATTACGTGAAAGAAGTGCGTCTGTCCAGTCGTCTGACCAATTCGCCATCCTGTCTGGTGGGTAACGCTTCGGATTTATCCCCGCAGATGGAGCAGCTGCTGAAATCCATGAATCAGCCAGTACCGGAGAACAAGCGGATTCTGGAAATTAATCCCAACCACCCGTTCAACCAGAAGTTGCAGGCCTTATTTGCCGCCAATCAACAGGATGCCGCCTTGGCGGACTACAGTTACTTGCTGTATGGACAAGCCCTGTTGGCAGAAGGAAGCCCCCTGCCAGAGCCCGCCAAGTTCAGTAAGTTGATGACCGATTTGCTGGTGAAAGCCCTTTAAGGATCATCATTTGCACAAAACGCCGAATCCATTAAGGGTTCGGCGTTTTTCATTTCTTCTTGTTTTCACGCGCATTCAAAAGGAACCATTAGCCAGCAGGAATCCACGATGCTATGGGCCTTTCAGGGGGCTTTGCCCCCTGTCCCCCGCCAGACCTCCCCATGCAGTCATCTAAAACCGCGCAGTCTCTTGTTGTCCTCCAAAACCACGTTCTTCTGGCAATCGCTTGTATTCAAATAAAAAGCACATGCTGTCATCGGTTTTTCACATTCAGTGTTGTATAGTAAGCGCAAGCAATTCAAGTGGTTTTACAGAGCAAACAGTTTAAGGCTAGCGCAAGGCGCTCTCCTTGGGTTGAAAGTGCCTGGTGTCGTATCGAGGCTACACAATGACCCAAAGGGTGTTTGCGTGCGCCCCTATAGCCAAACCGATTCCCGTTTAACGCAACGCAGACAACATCAAAATGAAGGAAGCGCAACGCCATCCATTTGAAACGAGAGGGGAAATTGAGCGACCGACCGCCTGTGAATCCGGGCCGTCGGTTTTTCTTTTTTGAGAGTTTTTTGGGGTTATAAATTGGCTTCCAGCGCCCACACAATGGCTTGCGCCCGGTTGTTCACCCCGATTTTGTGGTAGATGCTGTACAGGTGATTTTGCACCGTTTTGGGGCTGACCACCAATAATTCAGCCAGTTTTTGATTGGTGTAGCCTTTGCTCAAGGCCCGCAAGACTTCCCGCTCCCGCTCCGTCAGGCTGTCCAGACATTGTCCGGCGGCACTGGTTTGGTGCTTTTGCAACTTGCTGGCCAATTCTGCGGTCAAGACCAGCGTTTCTCCGGCTTGCACCTTGCGCAGGGCCTCCACCAGATCCTCAATCTGGATATCCTTGAGCAGGAAGCCTTTGACCGGCAGATCCAGACATTTTTTCATAACATGCGGATCGTCCTGATTGCTGAGAATGATGATTTTGGCCTGCGGCCAGGCGGTTAGAATGGCCCGGCTGGATTCGTAGCCACTGAGCTTGGGCAAATTAATGTCCATTAAAATGATATCGGGCTTGTGGGCCAGGGCCTGCACCACGGCGTTTTCACCATCGCCCGCCTCGCCGCAGATTTGCAGGCCGCCATGCAGCTCCAGCAGCTGGCGCATGCCCTGCCGCAAAATGGGGTGATCATCCACCAGCAAAAGGCGGATGGGGGCCGGATCGACCCGTCGGGGGTTAATGGTCTGGTTCATACACAGTGTACTCATGCTTGAATCTGAATCTCCAAAATGGCGCCGGACTGTTCACTCCGGTTGCTCAGGCTGAATGTTCCGCCCAGGACTTTGACCCGCTCTTTCAGGCCCACAATACCCAGATGCCCGTCCTGAATCAATTGCTCATCCGGCGGAATTTGCGGCCAGGGCAGCCCTCGCCCGTTGTCTTGAATGGCAATACGCAGGCGCTCCCCCAGGCGTTCTCCGTGAATGTTTGGCATGGATTCCTCGCTAACTGTCACCTGGATTTCACTGGCTCGGGCGTGTTTCAAGGCGTTTCGGGTGCCTTCCTGAATGACCCGCAGCAGGTGCAGGAGCTGTTGATCGTTGAGCAACTTCTCCAGCCGGGTGGCGTTTTCGTAGCCGGGCAAGGGGATAAAGTGAAAGCGAATCCTGGTTTCCGGTGCCTGATTTTGCAATTTTTCCACAAAATGTTCCAGAGCCGGAATCAGCCCCAGAGAGAAAAGCGACTCCGGGCGCAGGTTGCCGCTGATTTGGCGCACGCTTTTCAGCGCCTCGGACACACTGCCGCCCATCACGTTCAGTTGAGACCGGGCCTGTTGCAAGCCCTCCGGCTGTCCCGCCTCCAAAGCCTTGCGACACAGCTGCACCTGAATATTCAGGAAACTCAATTGCTGGGCCACATCATCGTGCAATTCCCGGGAGATGTTGATCCGCTCGGATTCCACATGCTCATCCAGGCTCATCAGGGCCTGATTTAGCTTTTGGTTGGTGGCGCTCAGTCGCTGGTTGAGCGATTGAATGCTGCCCCGGGTTTTCACCATCCAGGGAATCCACTGAAAAAAGCCGTAAGCAAAGAGCCCGATGCCCGTGGTATAGCCGATGGTTTTTTTAATGAAGGCTCGCTGCCAACTGGGCCCAAAGGGAAAGCTGACTTGCCCCAAAGCGCACACTTGCGGCGGATCATCCAGAATGTCCATCCAGGTGCCAAACATGAGTAAACCCATGCCCCACAAAATGCTGTTCCAGCCAAAGTGGCGAATATGCGGATACTTTTTGCCGTAATACAAACAGAAAATAAAAATGATGGTCACCACCCCAGCGTGAACGCCTTCCAGCAGCAGGGTGTTCAGGCCCAACTGACTGTCCATGTAGGCCAGTAACCCGCCGATGACAAAAAACAGGAACACCGGCAACATGACATGTTTCTCGGGTAAAGGGACGGAGGGGGCGCTCATGCGGAAGCCGCCTTTGCTCAGGGGTTGCCCATTCAGGAAAGAAAAGAATGTATTCATGCCTACACTAAACCGCAAGCGCTCCGTTTTTAAATAGGGAAATTTTCCTATCACGCCGGTGGCACAAAAAACGCTGTTCCTCTTTTATATAGTCAACTTCACCAAATCCCCCACAGTTAGTCACCTTTATGCAGGCCAACCAACGAGGCGTTTCGGGTTATGGGTTACGCTTTCAATTTCAACCCCGGCAATCCCTACCAACGGCCCCAGCCGATGGGCAATGCGGGCTTGTCTCCCTATGCCAGGACAGCCCCCTCTGCCGTGCCTTTCAACGCCTCCTCATCCACCAGACCTGCGTTTTCTCCATACGGCCGGCCAGTGGCGCCCACATCCGTGGGTGGATTTTCAGCCCCACGTCTAAATTTGGCTACCCCTGGGCCGTTTGCCGCCAATGGATTTTTAGCCCCAACGCCCAGCTTGCCCACCCCCAGCCAGGTGTTAAATCCGGTCGGCATGCCAGGCAACCCGCCAGTGGGCCTTCATGCTGGTATGGCCCCTACCGCCGCTCAAAAACCCCAGGTGCAAAATTACTTTTACACCCTGCCAGCGGACTCCCCGACACCGAAAAAGAATAAAAATATCAAAAAATTTCTGTTGACCACCGGTGCGGTGGTGGCCGGTATGTTTACCACCATTGGGGTTGCCGCTGGACTGCTCTGGTTTTTTTACCCTGGCTTTATTCAATTGGCTCAAGCCGTTGGGGGTAAAAATGCCCAGGCGGCCGCTAAAGCCTTATCCGAATGGAAAAAGCCCGGGGATCTTCTCACCCGTTTCAACAACGCCCGTAAGGCGTTTGCCCAGTGTAAAACGCAAGACGCCGAGCATCATGCCCAAAGCCCGTATCAACGTTTAAAGAGCGGGTTCTTCAGCCTTTTTCAGTCTGAGGAACAAAAACTAAAAGCCAAAGCGGCTCAAAAAGCCACGATCCCTGAGACGGCTCAGGGTCAAGGTTCTGAAGCTCCTATTTCGGGCATGTTGAAAGAGTTTAAGAACGTTTTAGCTCAGGTTCCTCAGGAGGATCTGAAAGCTTTGGAAGAGAAGGCCACCCAAATAGGAGCTGACAGTGTTTCCCAAGCGATGGCCAGTCCTGAAAATCAGAAAATATTAACCGATATAATCTCCAAGGCGATTTCTGACAAACTAAGCGCATTACCCCTGGTGGGTGGTTTAGTGGGTCGTTTTTGGAAAAAATAGGAAGAATCTCCCAGCACAAGAAATCGGAAAATTGTTTTTATGCGGATAACTTTAGTTCACTGGCAACCGAGACACTTGAGGTAAACCCGCATGAATCCTTCACCCATTCACGGTGGTTATTCCGCTTCTTTTCATTCCCCCGCCACAGGGGCGCAGCAGGCCCGCTTTACCAACCTGCACAGTGGCAGCGCGCAGGATCGCTATGAGTCCGGCCACTCCCAAAAGAAGCCGGGGCTGATCAAACGAACCTTGAACGCTTCCATCAAGCTGGGTGGGCTGATTTTAGGCGGATTGGCCATTCACCGCTACTTTCCCGGCTTGGCCAGTAAAGTGGGCGCCGCCATTCCAGGCTTTATCAAAAACCCTTTCAACCAGTTGGCCGGAACAGGCATTGCCCAGAAGGTGACCACTTATGGCAATATTCTCCTGAATTATTCCGAAGGCTGGTTTGGCCAAGCCAAGCAATGGATTTCCGGGTTCCTGGCCAAGCAAGCCGCCTAGTTTTCTCAAAGCATTCAAAACCCCTGTTCGCTCATCCGTGAGATGCGGAGATGCGGAACAGGGGTTTTTTAAGGGCTAACGGACGGGTCTAAAAGGAAATATGGCAATGCCGTCCGTGTTTTTGATTGTACTTCTGGTGATATTCTTCGGCGGGATAAAAATGGCTGGCCGCCGTGATTTCGGTGATCACGGGCCGGGTGAATCGCCCGCTTTTTTCCAGGGTCTCCCGGGAAGCCAGGGCCGCCGCTTGTTGCCGGGGACTGTGGTAGTAAATGGCCGAGCGGTACTGACTGCCGATATCGGGGCCTTGGCGGTTCAGGGTGGTGGGATCGTGCAGGCGCCAGAAGAGATCGAGCAGGGTTTCGTAGGAAATTTGGGCCGGATCAAATTCCACCAGTACCGCTTCGGCATGGCCGGTAGTGTCCGTGCAGACCTGCTGATAGGTGGGGTTTTCGGTGTGCCCGCCGGTGTAGCCCACCACGGTGGTTAACACGCCGGGCTGTTGCATAAAAGCGTCTTCCACGCCCCAAAAACAACCGGCGGCAAAGGTGGCCAATTCTGACATAAGCAGCGTCCTCCTGAAGTGTTTCAGACTCAAAATATTTTCAACCCAGCGGATGCGGATGCCTTATTGTACTCCAGTTTTGACCCGTTTGCCCCAGCCCCGATCCGGTCGGACGGCGCAAAAATAAAACGCCTTTGTTTTTTCTGTACACAAGTGATTTGAAAGGCCTCCCCAGCCCATGAATGTGCGTTTGCGTTTTGGTTCCAATCCTGTTTTCCCCTCTGCCAGTTCGGGGGTTGATCGGGCCGCCCAGGTGGTGTTTCAGTCCGTACAATCATTCGGACAAGCGCAGACTTCCGCTCAAGTCAAAAAATCGGGCAGCCGCCTGATCTTGCGATGGGTGAAACTGGGCTTTCAACTGCTGGCCCAAGGGATGGGCAAGCGGCTTTCCGCCTGCTTCAAGGGATAGTTCCGCCAGCGGCAGCCAAGTCCCTCAGGCCTCAAAGCCCGCCGCTCCCCTTCGCCTGCAATGCTACAATAAGACAAGACAAAACCAACCAGAAACCAATCGCCCCCAGGGTCGGACGGCACCACAAAAGCACCGCCCCGTGCCGATTTCAGTCTTGAAATTAAGAGCCTGCAAAAAAATAAGAGAGAGACAAAAGCAAGAGAGAAACATGGTAGCCAGCCCCTTACTGCTCGACGTTCGCTTTACCCTGATTGACGTAAAAACAGTGACCACCCGGCAGTCCCGCACACACCGTGCCAGTCAGGCGCCGGGCAACGAGCCCCCCACGGTTCTCACGGAAATCAGCTGCGTTCAACTGCGGCGGGGGGAAATCAGCGAAACCCTGCACCTCAGTGTGCCCGACAACGCCTTGACACCGGACACCCTGCAAAGCATCGCTCATTTTATAGGGCGGGATGTGATCCTGTGGGCCAATCCCTGCCTGAAGGCCAATAAGGTTTATCGCCACTTCAAGCTGACCCAGCCACGAGACCGCCAGCTTTCCCTGCGGCAGGTGGCCCAAACCACCTTACCGGGCTTACCCTCCTACCAGCTCAAGCGACTGGCCACCCATTTCAATCTGGAAACCAATGGGCTGGAACGCAACGGCAATGCGGCCATTACCGCCGCCAAGGTCTTTGCCCGGCTGCTCCCCCTGCTGAACCAACAAGGCGTGTCCCGTTTTGATCAGCTGCTGAGTCGCTGTACGCCCTTCCCCCAGCGGGTTCGACGTACCCGGGACGATCTGGCCTTTGATCGGCAACAGTTGAAACACTACCCCACCGGGCCCGGCGTGTACTTTATGAAAAACCGCACCGGGGACATTCTGTACATCGGCAAGGCCAAAAACCTGAAAAAACGCCTCAAGAGCTACTTCCAGAAGCAATCTCGCCTGCCTCCCAAAATTGCCGTGATGATGCGGCAAATGGCCCATATTGAAGTGACCGTGGTGGGCTCGGAACTGGAAGCCCTGTTGCTGGAATCCCGGCTGATCAAGGAGCATCAGCCCTTTTTCAACCAAAAAATCAAAAACTACCAGCGCATGGTCTTTCTGGGCATTACCGTGCAGGAGGCTTTCCCCCGGCTGCGGGTAGTGGCGGACACCACAGACCCCACCATGGCTTACGTGGGGCCCTTTCACGCCATCAGCGCCCTCAAGGAACGGGTGACCAACCTCAACCGCATTTTTGGCCTGCGCGATTGCAACGAGCAGACCTTTCAGGCGCACCGGCACTCGCCCTGTATGCAATACCAGTTGGGCCTGTGCAGCGGCCCCTGTGCGGCAAAAATCAGCCAGGGCGATTATCAGGCCCTGGTGGCGGATTTTCTGCGTTTTTTACGGCAACAGCCCTGTAACGCCGTGGACGGCTTAATCGCCAAGCGAGACGCTTACACCGAGGCCCTGCGCTTTGAGAAGGCCGCCCTGGTGCATGCCCAACTGGAACAATTGACCCAGTTAAGCAAAGCCAGCGAGCGCCTGATTGAGGCCGTGGAGCAGCGCCATTGCCTGCTGGTGTTACCCGGTGGGCTGCCCCTTGATCAGACCAGTGATCAGACCGGTGATCAGGTCGGCCAGTTTCGGGTACTCAGCGTGCTTCAGGGGCAACCCCAGGACTGGCAAACCCTGGATGCCCGCCATCTGGACTGGGACGCCTGGCGAACCTGGATTGCGGAGACGCTTGTGGCCCTGAGTAATCTGAGTCAATCCACGGCCATTCCCAAGATTTTCTACGAGGAGGCCCGCCTGATTGATCAGTGGTTACGTCATCGAGCCGATGAGGTAGAAGCCGTCATTCCACTGGGGCAACCCGCAGCGCCTTTATCCGTGGAGGCTGTGTTTAACCAGCTGCTGCTGGTCGTCAGCCCGGAAACGCACGAACAACTGGCATTATCGGTCTCTCTGGAAGAAGCGGAAGAAGCCTGGCAGTGGGAGCAGGATGTGATTTAAAGCCTGCTGAAAGCCGCTTTCCGTTCAGCTGACGGGCTGGCCGATGCCTTTGTACAGGGCCAAGGCCTTGCTGCGAGCGACGGCATGATCCACGATGGGGTGCGGATAGGTTTTACCCAACTGAACGCCCGCATCCAGCAAGGTCAACGGCGGGGCCTCCCAGGGGGCGTGAATGTATTTGGCGGGTAGCTTGGCCAGCTCCGGCACCCAGCGGCGAATATACGTGCCATCCGGGTCAAATTTCTGACTTTGGGTGATGGGGTTAAAAATTCGGAAAAACGGTTGGGCATCGGCCCCGCAACCGCCTACCCACTGCCAGTTCAGGCTGTTCTGGGCCAAATCGGCGTCCACCAGGGTGTCCCAAAACCAGCGGGCCCCGTCGTACCAGGAGATCATCAGGTCTTTAGTCAAGAACGATCCCACGATCATGCGCACCCGGTTGTGCATCCAGCCCAGTCGCCACAGTTGTCGCATCCCGGCATCCACGATGGGGTAGCCCGTTTCCCCCTTGCACCAGGCGGAAAAGAACGCTTCATCCAGCGTCCAGGGCAGTTCGTTGAACTTGGGCTTAAGAGGCTGCTCCGGGGTATGCGGAAAGTGAAACAGTACGTGGTAGGCAAATTCTCGCCAGGCGATTTCCCGCAGGAAGTGCTTGCCGCTGGCCCGTTCCGTATCAGCCACGGCCTGCCAGATTTGCCGGGGGGAGATTTCCCCGTGCTTGAGATAGGCCGACAACCGAGAGGTACCGTCCACGGCGGGAATATCTCGTTGCGTACCATAGCCGTCCTGCTTCTCAGCCATAAACGATTGCAAGAGCGCTTGCGCGGGCCGCTCTCCGGGTTGCCAAAAGGCCCGCATCTCTTTGTCCCAGGGAATGTTGGGCAGCAGGGCCAAATCGTCCAGGGTCAGGCTGTCCGGCCACTGGGCTGGACTGCTCAGGTTATGGGGGGCGGGCAAGGGGGAGAGTGTCGGCAGTTTCTCCAGGCAGCGCTTAAAAAAGGGCGTGTACACCTGATAGGGATTGCCGCTACCGGTTTGCAGCGAGTCTGGCTCCCAGATGAGGGTGCCGCCCTTGTGAATGACCAGCTCAATGCCTTGAGCCGCCAGGGCGCTTTGCAAGGCGACTTGCTGACGAATGGCTTCCGGTTCATAACGGGCGTTACAGTGGATTTGTCGGGCCTCAGTCTGTTGGGCCAAGCGGGCCAGTTCGCCCAGGCTCTCTCCGTTGCGTAGAACCAACCGGGATCGCAAGGCTTGTAAATCGCTGGAAAGGGCGGTCAGGGAGCCATGCAGCCACACCCGATCGGCGGCTCCCAACGGCCAGGCCCCTTCGCCGGGCACATCCCCAATATAGACGGGAATGAGGGGCAAACCCGTTTTTATGGCTGCCGTCAGGGCCGGGTTATCGGCCAACCGCAAATCCTGTCGAAACCAGACCAGAACGGCGCTCATGCGGTCGGTTCCGAAGCGGGCGGTGTGGGAGGCACAGCAATGCCATCCAGAAAGATATCCACCATTTTGCTGGCGCAGGCCCGGGTGTCAAAATCTCGACCTTCGTGGGCCATTCTCAGGGTGGTCATGGCGTCTATCCAGCTGATGAAATACAGGGCCAGGGTATCCGGGTTTTCAGAGGGGCCGATTTCCCCCGCCTGCCGGGCTTCTTCAAAAATCCCGATAATGGGGCTGATGAGATAAAAGCGATGGGCATCGACCACCTGTTTCATATGGGCTTCATCCAGATGCTCGCTGGCGTCGCGCACCATGGTGCTGAGTGAGGTGGGCGAAAAGCGGAAATACCCTTCGGACAGGCGATAGAGCTTCTCCCGGAAGTCCTTGCAGCGCTTGATGCCCGCCATCAGCATTTCGTTCCCGTGGCGCATCATTTCCACCACCACTTCCGTAAATAAGGTTTCCTTGTCCGTAAAGTGGTAATAAATGGTGGGTTTGGTGAGTCCCACCGAGCTGACCAGATCGTTCATGGAAACGGCACTGAAGCCCTTTTGGCGAAACAATTGCTTGGCGTGCTGCAAAATTTCAGCACGGGCATCGCCCGGTTTGCTTTTACCGGCGGTGTGGACAACAGAGGATTTTGATTGTTGCGGCGTCATGGGCTGTCACTCGCTTGCGATTAAATATAGGTTGATATGAAACGGTTGTGAGTCAAGTGGATGAAGCTTGATCCCGGTAAAAAATCTTAATTAACAGTTACTTAAAATAAGTGTTTAAAACCGGCTAAACCATCAGACCAGGATTTGCCTTGAAGTATACCATACGGTAGAAGCATTTTCAGCCCTCGCCATTGGGCTCATCCTTCAAATGAGGGAATAGGGTTGACATTCCTCAGATTGGATCTATTATTCTAGTATACCTTTCGGTATATGACTTTAGCAAAATTTAACCGCTCTACTATTTGGTGCTTCCGTTGTTCTACAACTTTCCAACTGACTCTTTATATAAAATCCTGGATAATACGACGAGAACTCTTTGATCACACAACACTGTGTGATCTTTTCTTTTTTGGACAAGTTTTGGACTCGTGAAGTCTTGGAAAGGGCATAGGAATGTCTCACCCCCGGATTGATGCGCTCATTATCGGTGCCGGACTGGCCGGATTAACCGCCGCCCGACTGCTTAACCAACAAGGCCTGTCCTGCCAGCTGCTGGAAGCCACGGAATCTGTGGGGGGACGGGTCAAAACCGATGCCTTTGAAGGCTTCCTGCTGGATCGGGGCTTTCAGGTGCTGCTTTCCGCTTACCCGGAATGTCAGGCCCTGCTGGATTATGACCGCCTGCAACTCAAACCTTTTTATAATGGTTCCCTGATCTGGACGGGACAAGGCTTTGAAAAGGTAGCCGATCCCTGGCGGCACCCTTGGGATGCCGTCCAAAGCGTGGGGAATTCCATTGGCACGCTCATGGACAAATTCAAAGTGGCCAAGCTGCGGCAACAGGTGCTGTCCGGCTCGCACTCAAGCTGCTTCCAATCCCCGGAAACCACCACGCTGGCCTATTTGCGCAACTTCGGCTTTTCCAAAAATATGATCGAACGCTTTTTCCGCCCCTTTCTGGGCGGTATTTTCCTGGAGTCGGATCTGGCCACTTCCAGCCGCTTTTTTGAGTTTGTGTTTCGCATGTTTGCCCTGGGTGACGTGGTACTGCCCGCCCACGGCATGCAGGCCATTCCCCAACAATTAGCCGATGGCTTACCCCCCGGCGTTTTACGCCTGAACGCCAAAGTGACCCGCATCGAATCGGGTCAGTCAGCGGATCAGCAAGGCGGTCAAGTAACGTTGGCCTCCGGGGAAACCCTGAGCGCCAGGGCCATTTTGCTGGCCACCGATGCCAAAGACGCTGCCGAGCTGTACCCAACCCTGCCCCCAAGGGCCTTTAACCGAGTGCATTGTCTCTACTTTGCCGAACCCACGGCCCCGCTGGATCTGCCTATTCTGGCCTTGAACGCCCAACCCGGCGGTCTGGTGAACAATTTGTGCGTGCCCAGCCTGGTATCGCCCGCTTACGCTCCAGCCGGGCAGCACCTCATCTCGGTGTCGGTGCTGCAAACGGAATTAAGCGATGATGCGCTAGTGGCAGCGGTGCAAGAAGAACTACAAGGCTGGTTTGGAAATGCGGTTAACAACTGGCGCTTCCTGAAAGCCTACACCATTCACAAGGCCCTGCCCCGCTTGACGATTCCCGAAAACACCCTGACCCAAGCCCCGGCCCGGTTGGGCGACGGGCTCTTCCACTGCGGCGATTACCTGGACACCCCCTCCATTAACGGGGCCATGGCCACGGGTCGCCGGGCCGCTCAGGCCATTTTAGAGTCCCTCAAAACGGCGGTTACCACCCCCTGAACCAACAACCCACAAGGAGTTTACCCATGACTTCCACCGACGCATCTGCCACCCGATTGGTGTTACTGGCCCACGGCAGCCGAGATCCTCGCTGGCAGGCCCCCTTTGTGGAATTATTGAATAAAGCCCGCCAGCAACTGGGGGAATCCGCCGTGGATTTGGCCTACATGGAAATGTGCGCCCCTTCCCTGCTGGATGTCAGCGAACCGGCCTATCAGCAAGGGGTTCGTCACATCAAGGTGCTGCCCCTGTTTATGTCCGCCGGTGGCCATGTCAGTAAAGATTTGCCCATGCTGACTGAACAGGTCATGATGGCCTTTGACGGGCTGGAAGTGGAGATCCTCCCCCCGGTGGGCGAGCATGACACCGTGATCGCGGCCTTCTTGTCCGTCATTGCCCAAAGCGCCCAGAGCAACTGCCCCCTCTCCTAATCCTAACTCTTCAAATCATCCGTTAAGATAAGGTAGTAGGGAACCGGAACGGCACGTCCACATCTCACCCGTTCCCGGCAAGGGGGAAGGCCATGCAAACCAATGAGCAAACCATTCTGGTACTGGGGGCCACGGGCTACGTGGGGGGCCGTCTGGTGCCTCGCTTGCTCCAGGCGGGTTACCGGGTGCGGGCGGCCAGCCGCTCCATCCGAAAACTGGAGAGCCGCAGCTGGGGTCACCACCCCCTGGTGGAACTGGCGGCCGTGGATGTCACCGATCTGGACTCCCTGAGCCAGGCGGTGAAAGGCTGTACGGTGGCCTACTACCTGGTGCATTCCATGGATCCCTCCAATCAGGATTTTTCCGAGGTGGATCGCATGGCGGCGGCCAACATGGTGCAAGCCGCCCAGCAGGCCGGGCTCAGCCGCATTATTTACCTCAGCGGTCTGGGGCACGATGACGGCGATCTCAGCAAGCACCTAAAGTCCCGCACCGAAGTGGCCCAGATTTTAAGCGAAGGCCCGGTGCCAATCACCGTTCTGCGGGCGGCCATGATCATCGGATCGGGTAGCGCCTCCTTCGAGATTTTGCGCTATCTGGTGGATCGCCTGCCGGTCATGATCACCCCCAAATGGCTGTCCACCCCCTGTCAGCCCATCGCCATCCGCAATGTCCTCAACTATCTGCTGGGTTGCCTGCAACACCCGGAAACCACCGGACAAACCTATGACATCGGCGGGAAAGATATTCTGACCTATCGGCAACTCATGGAAATTTATTCGGAAGAGGCCAAGCTGGGCCATCGCTGGATTATTCCCATTCCCTTCTTTACGCCCACCCTCAGCTCCTACTGGATTCATCTGGTCACCCCGGTATCGGCTAGCATCGCCCGGCCCCTGGCCGAAGGATTGCGGAACCCGGTCATCTGTGGGGAAAGCCGCATCCGGGAGATCATCCCCCAGGACTTGCTGAGCGTGCGTGAGGCCATCCATCTGGCCCTGGACAATATCGTCCGCCAGAGCGTGGAAAGCCACTGGACGGACGCCGGCTACCTGCCGCCAGTGGAAACCCGCTACCCCGGCGACCCGGACTGGTCGGGCGGTACCCTGTTCAAGGATCGGCGGGTGATTCGGGTGGAAGGCTGCGCCAACGACTTATGGCAGGCCATTGTGCGCATTGGCGGGGAAAACGGTTGGTATTACGGTAACTGGCTGTGGAGCATCCGGGGACTGTTGGATAAACTCTTCGGCGGGGTGGGCAGCTACCGGGGACGTCGGGATCCCGAACGGGTCTATCCGGGGGACGCTCTGGACTTCTGGCGGGTACTGAACGTGGACGAGCCCAAACGCCTGCGCCTGCTGGCGGAAATGAAAGTACCCGGGCTGGCCGTACTGGAATTTTTAATCACCCCAGTTGAAAACGGCCAACTGGAGTTGGCCCAAACCGCCTGGTTCGCCCCCCGTGGCCTGGGAGGGCTGTTGTACTGGTACGCGGTGGCCCCTTTGCACAACCTGGTGTTCAACGGCATGCTGCGAGGGATTGCCAAGGCTTCCCACCGTCCCCTGTTGCAAGGCCCCGTGCGTACCCATTAAAAAATAGGCGAAGGCAGCCTCGCTTAAAAATAAACTTAACAGCGGCCTCGGTTTTGGGCAAAATAGACGCAGGTTTCGTTTTCTTTCGTTCAGTTTCCCTGACGCGTCACTTTCTGTTGGAAAGGCACGGTTCTCCCTGAGTTTTCCCGTCACGAATCCGCTTACGCCCAAGCGCCCGCTGGCGCCCTTTGCGCCGATTGCCAAAGGGCCTCAGTCACCCGTGCCATTTTCCGCCCCGCTGTTTGGCCCGCCCGTCCCCGGCGATCAGTTTACCCCCTGGCGGCAGGCCCTCACGCCAGAGGGACTGGCCTTTCATTACTACGACCTGGGGGAGGCTTACTACAAAGCCAGCCGCTTTGGACACGCCATTCAGGCCTATGATCAGTACCTGACCCTGAAACCCAGCGACGTGCAGGTCTTAAACAAGCGTGGGGTAGCCAAGGCCGCCAAAAAAGACTACGTAGGCGCCATCGCCGATTACAGCATGGCCATTGCCATTAATCCCCAGTTTTACAATGCCTACCTGAACCGGGGCAACCTGTGGGTTTATCTAGGAGACTTCGCCCAGAAAGTGGGGCTACCGGAAATCGCCCAGCGGGATTACCAGTTGGCCCTGAACGATTATGGGCAGGCCGTCCGCATCAACCCCATGAACAGCGCCGCCTACGAAAACCGGGCCGAACTTTACTCGGATCTGGGTTTGCACAACCTGGCCCTGCAAGACAAAGGCCGGGTCATCCAGCTTCAGAAAATGAAAACCCCAACCTCGCTGGGCTTACCCGTCTGTCCCCCACGGGTGGCCCTGGTGCTGGCCAACGATGATTACGTTGGTTACGATAACGATTTGCAGGGCGGCCCCCTCCGGGATGCCGAGCGGGTGGCCAGCCTGCTGCGTCGGCAAGGGTTTTATGTCATGACCTGTTACAACCAAAACGGGCCAGCCATGAAGGCCCAGGTGCGCCAGTTCACCAACAAGTTGCGGGAGAATCCGGGGGCCGTGTCCCTAGTGTATTATTCCGGCCACGGCGGGTCTATTAACGGAAACAATTACCTCATTCCCACCGAATTTACCGGCTCCCTGCCCCCCGACTTCGAGCAAAGCGCGGTTTCCGTGGATTATTTGCTGAAGGAGTTGAAGAACGCGGGCAGCTACTTCAACATGATTTTTCTGGATGCCTGCCGCACCCCCCTCATGAACGGTCCCCTGTTTCGCTCCGGCAAAACCGCTTTAAAGCAGTGGGAAACGGAACCCGGCCCCGGTCTGGCCAACACCTGGATTGAATACGCCTCCCGCCCCAAAATGCCAGCCATCCAGAAGGGCAATGAAGGTCTGTACACCAAGTATCTGGTGGAATTTATGGGCCGCCCCGACCTGAACCTCAAGGAAGTGTCCATGTACACCAGCTACGCCCTGGAAAGCGACCCCACCGCCCAGCGGGAAGGTCAGCACGCCCGCACCCAAACCGACTTATCGCACACGGAAAGTATTGCCCAGGCCTTTTCCTTTGCCCGGCATTGCGCAAACCCATTGCCGCATGTGCGTTTGTCCACAACCCTGTAAACAAGCTGGATGGGCCACTCACCATCCCCGCGTTTTTGATTAGGCGTTATTGAATCAGGCGTAAATATCCAGTTTTCGGCCTAAAGCGGGATTCAAGGGCGGGCTGGGTTTGCTGGGGACTGGATGGGTCACCTGCCCAAACGAAACGGTTTTGACCCCAAACGCTGGCGAAGTCCCCACCAGCGGCGCAGTCGGCTGCATAGGATGCGGCAGGGCATATTGAACAGGGTAATGACTTCCAAAGGATTGGATACGCATGGCAGAAGTCCCGTTTTTGAGTTGATCGCCTTGGTCAGGCCTGAGTCAGCAGGCTTGAGTCAGAATGAAGAACTAGAATGTCAGCGAAAAAATCGAAGAAGTTGATTTTTAAGCCCCATAACCATACCACAAACAGCGGGCAAAAGCCGCTTTAAGGGAGGTGCCCCCTTATGACCACCGGATTACACCCATGCCAGACTTTACAAAATCGTCACCAAACTGTCATCAAGTTGTCTTACAACTGACGCATAATGGCATCCATAGACAGTGAAACGCAAGCAATTGCGATTCAGGATGAAGATACCCCCTAACATATAGCAATCCCCGACTCGCCCGATTATTATCTGGCGGGTCTTTTTGTATGTCCTTTTCGGGCAGGCGCACAAACTTGGGTTTTGGTGCTTTATTACAGCAACCGAATCGCTGGCCTGCGATCCCGCTTGGGGAATGCGCTTGCGCCGGGCGCTATCCGCCCCCCTGCCTCACAGGCTTCAGGGCCCAGAGGTCCGGTTTCAAATTTCACTATTGCTTTTTCATCGTTCATCTTCTTGATTCACCTTTCATTATTCACTTTTCATTATTCACTTTTCACTATTCACCTTTTACGGCTCACCTTTCAGGGTTCCCCCTCGGGTAAAACGAGTTAAAACCCTCTCTATTTTTTGAGATACGCACCCATTTTTTGAGGACGCCCCTATGCAGATTTCCCCTGGACTTCCCGGTTTGCAATCTTCTAATAGTCAGCAGCCAACCCGCACTCAACAAAGCGCTCCCAGTTTCGCCGGAAAAGACACCAAAATCAGCACAAGCCCGGACAAAGGCAAGGGCCTCGCCACCGCCGGACATGGCGTATCGGCTCCAGCAACGGCGATCCCCTGGGCGGATAAGGTGCTCAGCAGCGATTTTTTCCTGAGTAGCAAGGGCGGCGCGCTTTTTTTGCAGAGCCTCTATGAGGCCATCACCTCGTCAAATCGGGCAGACCAGCCGGAAGGCAGTCAACAGCCGCAGCACAAACAAGCGCTGCTGAATGTCTTTCACACAATGCTCAAGGCAAAAAACGCAAAACTGCCACAACCAGAGAGTTTTCCCTTGATTGATTCTCTGCTGTCTGGTAGCCCCGCGCAACAGCAGCTTGCCACAAAGCTGGAGAGCGTATTTGCCGTTCCGGCCCCTACCGCTCAGGAGCGTGAGCGGGCCCAGGCCCGTCTGGATCGATTTACCACGATATTGCCCTGTAAAAACCCCAGGCTGATCGCTTTTGATCACCTGGCGGGCCAAAACATTCAGGCCCTGCTGGCAGGGGATCAGCCGGAACAGATTCCCCCAAAACCAGAAGGCTTTGACCCCCTGACCGAAAAGGAGCAGCAGGCACTGGCCGATTTGATTGAAACCACCCCCGGCCTGGAAAGGAATCGCTCGCTTCAAGCCCAAAGATACCGGAACCGGACCAGCACTTCGACCATCAATGGATATACCCCGCTCCATGTGGCCGTGGAATATGGCTATTTGCCCATTGTGAAGGCCTTGCTCAAAATGCCCGATGTGGACGTAAACGCCCGAACCGGAGCTGGCAATGGCAACAACGTCCTCTCAACCGTACTCTCGGCGGCAGTTCTAAGTGGGAACGCCAAAGTGGTTAAAGCCCTTTTGGCTCATCCAGATATAGATGTCACCACCCGCTCCGGTCTCTTCAACAATAACGCGCTGGAATACGCCACGGAGGCTGGCAATACTGAGATTATTGAATTACTGGAAAAGCACATAGCACAATCCAACATCACCCTGCCGCCCCGCCCCGAACCTCAAACCCTTTGGGAGCGGCTACTAGCGGGTTAGGACACAAACCCTGTCCACAGACCCGGCAAACACTTCCTCAAGCCTGCGATACATCGGCGGGAAGCCCCGGCTCCAGCGTGAAGCTGAAAGTGGAGCCCTTGCTGTCATTGCTTTCCACCCAAATTTCCCCGTTGTGCAGCTGCACAATGTGCTTGACGATGGACAGACCCAGCCCGGTGCCACCCATCTCTCGGGAGCGAGCCTTGTCCACCCGGTAAAACCGCTCAAATATGCGGGAATGGTACTTGGGGTCTATGCCCATGCCGTTGTCAATGACATCCACCTGAATTTTCCCCCGCTCATTCAGGCCCGCCCGGATCACCACCCGCCCTTCGGTGGGGGTGTATTTAATGGCGTTGTCCAGCAAGTTGGTTAACACCTGTTGCAAACTGCTCAACTCCGCCAGCGCCCTGGGTAAGTTTTCGCTGATTTCCACAGAAATCTGAATCTTCTTTTCATCGGCCTTGTCCTGAACCAACGTCAGCACCTGCTGAATCAACCCCTCGACCGAGGTGGGCAGAAACTCCGGCTTGTAATCGGGGGATTCCAGCTTGGACAAATCCAACAGGTCTTCAACCAATTGGGTCAGCCGCAGGGAATGGCGATGAATGACCTTGATAAAGTCCAGACAGACCGCCGGGTCATCGACCGCCCCGTCCAGGAGGGTTTCAGAATACCCCTCAATGGCGCTCAACGGGGTCCGCAACTCGTGGGACACGTTGGCCACAAAGTCCCGGCGCATGCGCTCAGTCTGGCGAATATCGGTAATGTCGTGGAAGATGATCACACAGCCGTCCACCGTTTGCGGGCTAGGTGCTTCCAGCGGAACTATGGGGCGCACCTCGGGCTCCCCGGAGCCCAGAAACCCCGGAATGTTAATGGGCACTATATGCGCCTCAAAAAACAAAGGCTGCGGGTAGCCCTGTTCCAGGGTAATCTCTTCCACGCAGGTGTTGGCCGTGGAAAGCACCCTGTGCATGGCGGTTAAAAACACGGGATTCTGAATAACCGCCTCTACTTGCTGGCCCACCACCTCGTCTCTCAGCTGCAAAAACTGCCTCAGGGAGCGGTTGACCTGCAAAATCTGCCCGTGCCGGTCACAAATCAGGATGCCATCCCGAAACTCTTTGAGCAGCATCATCAAAATATGCTGCTCCCGGAACAGATGCTTGAGTTGACTGAAACTTTTGGAGGAAGGCGCGGGAGGACTGGTCATGGGGAGATTTTCGTTCTCTAATGGTTAATGGGGGTTGGTGACAGGCGTCAAAGGGAGTTCAGACGGGGAGCCTTCCGGTCGCTTTCCGTTGGCTGACCCGTTCGCTGACCCGTTCATGGTAATGCGGTATCCCACCCCCCGAACCGTCTCAATCATGTCGCGCGCCGGGCCCAGCTTGGCCCGCAGGCGCTTGACCTGGGCATCCACGGTGCGATCCATCACGGATTCCGCCTCTTCCTGCCAAACGGTTTCCAGCATTTGCTCCCGGGTCTTGACCCGGTTGGGCTGGCTGGCCAGGGCCATTAAAATTTTGAACTCGGTGTGGGTCAGCGAAATATCCTGATCGTTGACCAGGACCCGGAACTCGTCTGGAAAAATTTTAAGGCGACCCAATACAATGTGTTTGCCTTCCACCTCGCTGGGCCTGAAGCCAGAGGTTCGGGCCAACATGGCCTTGACTCGCAACACCAGTTCCTTGGGGCTGAATGGCTTGATGACATAATCCTCCACCCCGCATTCAAAACCGGTGACCCGGTTGTACTCGGAAGACCGGGCAGTGAGCATGATAATGGGGATGTGCCGGGTTTCCGCGTCGCCTTTCAAATCACGGCAAATATCGTACCCGGAACGATCGGGCAGCATCAAATCCAGAATAATCAGGTTGGGCTGAAAGCTTTCCACCAACGGCAACACAGATGAACCGTTGTAAGCGGACTCCACCTGTAAGCCATTTTTTTCCAGGTTGTAACGAACCAGGTTCACCAGGTCTTTTTCATCATCAACAACCAAAATGCGGGAGGTCATGGGGGTGGCGGATCCGTTGGAAAAGTGTGACTGAGATTTGGATTGAGATTTGGACTAAAACCAGGGCAGGCCTTAACCCGAAGGCATGATAACCGAAACAGGGGAAACTAGGCCAGGGTGGCCGTAAAAACCGGCCCCAGCGGGGCGGATAAAAACGGGTTGTGCGCCGAATGGCTGGCCAGGCCAGACGGGAAATACCGCGGGATATACTGGGGAAAAACCGGTGTGGCCAAGGGAGAAGGGCGGCTGTCCATACCGGAACCCGACTGGGCGAAAGTCAGCGGCTGATGTTTGATGGAATGATGGGCCTCGCTCATTTTTTTTTGAAGCGCTTTGTCCTGAATGGCATCCTCGTCCCGATCATCCTCATCGAGATCACGATCCCCTTCAATCACGCTTTCATCCAGCTCGCCACCGGGTTTCCACAAGTTGCGAGGAGCGACTTTCCGGCTAATGGCCTCAGCGGCGAAAATACCGAGGGTAATGGGAATGGCCTTGAGCAGGATTTGATGACTGGCAGCCTTTTGCAGAAAGGTCTTGAGTCCTTTAAAAGGGATATGTTTCAGGTTGAATTGATGGCCCAACCAGTCCAGTGCGGCAGTAAAGGCGGAAACCATTCCCAAGGTGGCGGACTCCCGCTGGATGGTGTTCTTTTTAACTCGCCAGGGAGCGTTACGATCATCCCAAACCCGGTAGCCACTGCCCACCCCTTTAGTGGCTACCCCCGCCAGGGCGGTATGCAATACTTCGCGGGCAACGCTGGTTGTAACAGGGTTGATGGCCATTTTGGCACGAGCTTTCCTAGTCTTTAATATCCTGGATTCTGAGGTCATCCTATGGAAGTCCTGTGACATTTTGATGACAGCATGCGCGAGTAATACAAAATGTAAACTTCGGCAGAACGCCTCAGAGACTATCCGAAAAGTTTTCAGTTCGGCGTGGCTACAAGGCCCTCAAAAATTAATACCAGGACGCGCAAGCAAGGCGCTTATACTGATCAGTAACGAAACTGAGCAGCGCACGAACGCAGGAGACGCCCGAAATGGAGGCTTTTCGGATAGTCTCTCAGGGGCATCTCAACCGGATATCTTTCGTTCATATCTGCTTTAATTAAGAAATATTGATAAAAATTAAAGATCCCGGGCATTCAGCCGAAGCAGCATTTAGTGCATTTTTAATTGGCAGGTAGTACGGTGATGGGTTTCTCCACAATGTTTTCCAAATGGATTTGGCAAGGCCCCGGGGCACAGGCATGGGACGCCCCTGTGGTGAGCCAATGGCTGTCCCGACCACAGGCCGTCACGCAACCCCAGGACACCTCTGCGGTTGATACCGTTTTCTCCGGCTGGATAGAACCTTTGGGCCACCAGTTCTCCCAGTCCCACCTGGCCGGGCTCATCGATTTCCACGCCCTGGGCTGGATACTATTCTTTTGCGTCATGCTGGTCTATTTACTAAACAAGCAACAATGGTTGCGCATGCAGCGAGAAATGCGCAAGATGGCCATGTTTGACCCTCTGACCGGTCTGCACAATCGTACCCTGCTGGAAGAGACGCTTCGCGACAAAATCAAGGCCAACAAAGACAGTTCAAATTCACAAAGGTTCGCCCTGATGCTGGGCGATCTGGATCGCTTTCAACAGGTAAATGACACCCTGGGCCATCAGGCCGGAGATCATTTACTGAAACAGGTGGCATTCCGGCTGAAAAACATTCTACGCAACACCGACTTTGTGGCTCGCCTGGGCGGGGACGAATTCGGCATCATCCTGGACTCACTGGATCATGACGGATTCGTCAATCAACTGGCACAACGGATTCAAAAAACGCTGGATGAGCCCATCCTGCTGGATGGCATGGCCATAAAAGCGGGAATCAGCATGGGCATTGTTTTATACCCGGATGACGGCGAAGACCTGGATACGCTGATGCGACACGTGGATATTGCCCTGTACCGGGCCAAGGAACGCCGGGATTGCTTTACTTTTTACGACGCGGAAATGGATGAGTACAACCGCAAACACATAGAATTGCAAAACGATCTGCGAGAAGCCATTAAAAATCAGGACCTGGAAGCCTATTACCAGCCCAAGGTGGATTGCAACACCCATCAGGTCAAGGGACTGGAAGCGCTGGCCCGCTGGAGTCACCCGGAACGCGGCATGATTTCCCCGGCGGAGTTTATCCCCATTGCCAAAAAAAACAACCTGATTGGCGGCCTGACCCTGGTCATGCTGGAAAAGTCCATCCAGCAAATCAGCCAGCTCTATCATCAGGGCGTGGACATCCTGTTGTCGGTGAATATTACGGAACAAAACCTGGGCGATCTGAGCTTTCCCGAGACCGTGGCCGAAATCCTGCTGCGCCACAATTTTCCGCCTCATTGTCTGGAACTCGAAATTACGGAAGACGTGATTATTGATAACGTGAAAAACGCCGCCCGAGTCACCGAGAAACTGAAAAACCTGGGCATCCAGATTTCGATTGACGACTTTGGCACCGGCAATTCCTCCATTTCATACCTGAAAAAACTGCCCATCAACACCCTGAAAATCGATCTCTCCTTTATCCGGGAAATGAACCGCAGCCCCGATGACGCGGCCATTGTCAAAACCACCATTCTCCTCAGCAAAAGTCTGGGCCTTTCGGTGGTGGCCGAAGGGGTGGAAGACGAGCTGACCCTGCAACGTCTGAATGACTGGGGCTGTGATTTGGCTCAGGGCTTTTATGTCTGTAAGCCCATCCCTCAGGAGGAACTGGTGCGGTGGCTGGAAAAAGGCCCCTGGAAACCGGTTTTCCGTACCCAGGCTGAACAGTCAACCACCAAAGAAGCGGATGATTTCTCTTCCCCCTCTCACAACGTGCGGCCCTTCAAGCGCTCGCAGGCCGGAGGGGGCCTAGAATAACCTCAATAAATAACATCCCTGAATAATCGCCCTGAATCACCTCTAGCGGCTGGCAAAATAAAAGCGAGGACATTAAATCCTCGCTATCATCCAGTCGTGCAACACAAAGGCCACCGGCCTTTTTCCTCACATAACGCGACTCAATAGTGAATCGCACCCCTAACGGCTCTCTCCTCTCTTACGACTAACCGGGAAGATACCCTTCCCCCGGATACCACCCATGATGGCGTCGGCCACCAGATGGCAAGCAGCTCGGCCAACAGCCGCTTCAGGCCACTGCAATCCAGGACTAAAGGCCTCCAACTGGCGGAAATCCAGAGGCGTGGCCAGACCCATTGCTGAACCTGTAGCGTTTGGAGCGATTTCAAAATCATGGGACAAACTCTCCATCGGGAAAGCCAGAAGCGTTCCCGATCCAATTTATGAAACTGTACGTTCAAACACGGTCAACTTGGCTCTACAAAAAAGGCAGAGCTTGGTACAAGAACCGATTTCATTTGCGCTTTGAATACTTCAGACAAAATACTTCAGACAAAACGTCACCCCTTGGGTAATTACCAGTGAGTCATTACCAGTGGGTGACTACAAGAAAATAAAAACAACCAAAAGACAACAATTGCCTGTCCGCAGGGCTTGGGTAGCAAACGCTCCCAAGACTTCCTCAAGCCCGCTCAGGTAGAGGCAAGGTCGGATACAAGACGGGCCAAAGCCTCATGCAACGCTTCCGGCGTACCTGTATTCGGCAAAATCACCCCACCCGGATGTTGCCGGGTCATGGCCTGCTTCTGCTCCCGACTGAGCTGGCTTTGAATGCGGGCCAGGGCGTCCGCTTCGCTCATCCCCCGCTTGTGGCGCAAACGCTCCAGCTGAGTGGCCGGATCGGTATCCAGCAGCCAGACCTGATCGTAGCGCTCGGCCAAACCGGACTCAAAGAGTAGGGGAATAATGGCCACCACGGCGGGTTGATCGGCGTTTTGGGCAAAGAAGGCCTCAATTTGATGCCGGGTCTTGGGATGAATCCAGCTTTCCAGCAGTTTACGACGATCCGGGTGCTGAAACACCCGCGCCCCCAAAGCCGGACGATCCACCGCTCCCGTTTCATCAAACACATCCGGGCCAAAGGTTTCCCGAATGTGGGCTTTCAAGTCTCCGTCTTCACGCAGGAGGGAATGCACCACATCGTCCGCATCAATCACCGGAATCCCCCGGCCTTTCAGGTACTCCCCGGCCAGGGACTTGCCGCTGGCAATCCCCCCGGTCAGGGCAATTCGACACACCATCAAAAAAATCCTTGCGTTCAACGCTTTCCCTGATAGCTTACTGCCTGGCTTGTGAGATAATCAAGCCTGATTGCTGTCTCGCCCGATTTTTTCCCGAGAGAGCGCACAAAAAACAGCCCCCCTCCCAAAGGACCTACCGTGACCACCTGGAACCGTTTCGATCGTTCACAAAAAATATTTGTGTGGCTGACCGCCATTTTTGTGATTTCGCTCTTTATCGCCGATGAGGTGGGGGCCATGTTGTTTTCCTTCCGCCTGCCGTTTTTGAAGGACCCGGTGCTGCTCTCCGCCGGGATTATCCCCTTTCCGGTCACCTTTATCCTCACTGACTTGCTGAACGAGTTCTACGGCAAGCAGGGAGCCCGTTTTGTAACCTGGGTGGGCTTTGGCATGTGCCTGCTGGCCTACGCCTACCTGACCGTGGGCAGCTGGCTACCCGTAGACGCGGGCACCTTCATTCCCAAGCCGGTGTATTTAACCATTTACAAGCAGTACACGGGCATGTTTGTGGCTTCGCTGTTGGCCTACCTCATTGGGCAAATGCTGGACATTCAGGTGTTTCACACCATTCGAGCCATTACCAAGCACCGATTCATCTGGTTGCGGGCCACCGGCTCCACGGTCATTTCCCAGTTGTTTGACTCCCTGATTGTGACCTCAATCGCCTTTTGGGGGCAAATGTCCCTCCATGACATGCTGCGACTGGCCATGGGCAACTACACCTGGAAGTTTATCATTGCCGTGGGCATTACCCCCTTGCTGTACCTGGGGCACCTCATCCTCAAAAAGCTCATGCCCCAGCAGGAGCGCCAACTGGAATCCCTCGAACCCGAGTACCGGGGCTGAGATGACGCCACGGCCCGTTTTCCATTTTGGACGAAATTTGCGAATTGAAGCGCTACTCAGAATTACAGCTTGCTTTCCCCCGGGGATTTGATCATAAAATGCGGCAATATCTACCCTCCTCCCTCCTTTAAAATATTGACTCCCCTAAAATGTGACCCCTGACGACAAAGAGCGCGATTTTCGATGTTTAATCTGCTTCCTCGGGAAGATAAATTCCTTAAAATGCTTCAGGATCTGGAAACAGCCTCCAACCGTTGCTCCAGACTGCTGAAAAAGCTGGTGGAACACCGTGATGATGAGGCCATTGTAAAGGAAGCCGCCGAGGAAATTTACCGGCACAAGCGGGAAGCCAAGAAAATACAGGAAACCCTCACTCAGGAAATCTGCCGCACCCTGATCACTCCCTTTGACCGGGAAGACCTTCAGGAGTTCGCCGTGGCCCTGTACAACATCCCCAAGCTGGTCACCAAAATCACCGATCGCCTGAACACCCACCACATGTACCCCTACAACGGGGATTTCAACAAATTCGTGGAGTTGATTGATCGCCAGGCCGAGGCCATGTCGGCCCTGATTCGGGAACTGTCCGGCAAACTGAACTCCCGCACGGTCAACGCCAAGGCCGCCATCCTGCACGAACTGGAAGATCAGGGCGATGTGGTGCTGGGTCAACTGATTGCCAGCTCCTTTCACGATATTGAGGACGTGCGTGAGCTGATATTGCGCAAGGACATCTACGAAATGCTGGAAGACGTCACCGATCAGTACCGGGACGCGGCCAACGTGGCCATGCAAATCATTCTAAAGCACACCTAGGGCAGGTAAGGAGTTTTCTGGATTATGGAATTCGGCCCCGAACTGCTGATGCTGCTAGCCATTATCGGGCTGGCTCTGGTGTTTGACTATATTAACGGCTTCCATGACGCGGCCAACGCCATCGCCACGCTGGTGGCCACCAAGGTCATGACCCCTCGGGTGGCCGTGATGTTTGGGGCCATCTTCAACTTTGCCGGGGCCCTGATGAGTACGGAAGTAGCCGCCACCATCGGCAAAGGCATCGTGGACGCGCCGTCCATCACCATGCCCATCGTGTTGTGCGCTTTAATCGGCGGTATTACCTGGAACCTGCTGACCTGGTGGTGGGGTCTGCCCAGCAGTTCCTCTCACGCACTGATTGGCTCCTTGCTGGGGGCCACCTTTTTCGCCAGCAGCAACGGTTATCAGCACATTTCCTGGGAAACCGTGCTACAAAAGATCGTATTGCCCATGTTCACCTCCCCGCTGGCCGGTTTTCTCCTGGGCCTGCTGATTATGGCCGGGTTGACCTGGCTGGTGTTTCGGGTGCACTTGCACCGTATTAACTGGACGTTTGGCAAGTTGCAAGTGGTCTCCGCCATGTTTATGGCCCTGTCCCACGGCAACAACGACGCCCAGAAGTCTATGGGCATCATCGCCCTAGCCTTGCTGACCTATAGCAAGATGCCCGGCGTGCATTTCCCCAGTTGGTTTTTTGAGTCGGGCTCGGACTTTCATGTGCCCCTATGGGTGATTGTGTCCTGCGCCAGTATGATTGCCCTGGGCACCCTCAGCGGCGGCTGGAAGATCATTCATACCCTGGGCAACAAAATGCTCAAGCTGCAACCCATCCACGGTTTTGCCGCCGAAACCACCGCTTCCAGCATCATTCTGGCCGCCAGCCATTTTGGCGTCCCCCTTAGCACCACCCACGTCATCACCTCTTCTATTATGGGCGTGGGTGCAACCAAACGACTTTCTGCGGTAAAATGGGGCATCGTCGGTAATATTTTATGGGCCTGGGTTCTTACGATTCCCCTGACGTTCCTGTTTTCCGGGGCCCTGATGATCGGAATCAACTGGCTGCAAGCCCTTGGGCGATAGTACACCGAGCGATTCAATGAGGAGTGGCACATGGAGTTTTTTCATACCCTATTAGAGCTGGTAATGGCTTTTATTCACAGCGTCATCGCCTACCTGGGCTACGTGGGTGTGGCCTTACTGATGGCCATCGAGTCGGCCAACGTGCCCCTGCCCAGCGAATTCATCATGCCTTACGCCGGGTTTCTGGTGCAGCAGGGCAAACTGAACTTTCACCTGGCCGCCCTGGCCGGAGCGGTGGGCTGTGTCATCGGCTCCATTCCCTCCTACTTTATCGGCCTGTTCGGAGGACGCTCCTTCTTGCTGAAGTACGGCAAATGGCTGTTGCTCAGTGAGCATGATCTGGACGAGGCCGAGCGCTGGGTGGATAAATACGGCGATATGGCCTTTTTCATCTGCCGGATGCTGCCGGTGGTGCGCACCTTTATTTCCCTGCCCGCCGGGATTTTGCAGGCCCATTTCTACCCGTTTATCCTCTACACCTTCATTGGTTCCCTGATCTGGTGCTACGGCCTGGTGTACGTGGGCGTTTACTTTGGCGAGAATCTGGAGGCCTTCCGGGCCATCTGGCACAAGTTCGATTACGCCATTATCGGCCTGCTGGTGGTGCTGGGTGTCCTCTACATCTGGAAGCACGTCAAGCACATTCGTAAAGATCAGCACAAGCTGGCCCAGCAAAAACTGACTGAAGCCAGCGGTTCCAGTCAGGACAGCTAGGGTGAGCGAGGTCGCGGGCTCTCCCCATACGAACACAGGCGGCCCGTCGCCCGAGCTTTTACCAACCTTAGGCTGGTTTTCGGCGGCCTGTATCGTGGCGGGTTCCATGGTGGGCTCCGGTATATTCATTGTCTCCGCCGATATCTCCCGAACCTTAGGCACCGGGGGATGGCTGATGGCCGTGTGGATCTTTGCCGGAGTGCTGACCCTGCTGGGAGCGGCCTCCTATGGCAAGCTGGCCGCCTACATGCCCAGGGCCGGAGGACAGTACGTCTTCCTGAAAGAGGCCTGGGGCGAGTTGCCCGCCTTTTTGTACGGCTGGGTGTTGCTCACGGTCATTCAAACCGGATTTTTGGCCGCCGTGGCCGTGGCCTTCACCAAGTACCTGGGGGTGTTGATTCCCGGCGTTTCCTCCACCCCGCTGTGGCCCGGCTTTCCCGTCAGTGCCCAAAGCCTGCTGGCCGTGCTGGTGCTTTTTTTGCTGACCGCCTTTAACAGCACCGGCATTCGCAATGGGGCCCTGCTGCAAAACGTGTTTACCAGCCTGAAAGTTCTGGCCCTCATCCTGCTGATTGCCGTGGGGTTGGCTTTTGGTAAAAACCTGACCCAGGTGGACTGGTCGCTGACCCTGCCCGCCGCCCAGTCAATGCAGGGACACTGGCTGACCTTATTTGCCTTTGCCTCGGTGGGAGCGCTCTTTTCCGCCGATGCCTGGAATTATGTCACTTTCATTGGCGGCGAGGTGAAGGAGCCCTCCAAAACACTGCCCAAAGCGCTGATTTTGGGAACCGTCACCGTCATTGTCCTCTATCTGTTGGCCAACCTGGCCTACCTGAACCTGTTGCCCCTCTCCCTCATCCAGAGCGCCCCCGAGGATCGGGTGGCCACCGCCGCCATGGAAGTGGTCTTTCCGGGGGCCGGAGTGCTGTTGATGGCGGTGATCATCCTGATTTCCACCTTTGGATGCCTGAATGGCATGCTGCTGGCCGGGGCCCGGGTGTTTTACGCCATGGCCAAGGATGGCCTGCTGTTTGAGCAGTTCGGGCAGGTGCATCCCAGAACGCATTCCCCCAACTTTTGCCTGTGGGTGCAGTTTGCCTGGGCTGCGGTACTGGCGCTATCAGGCACCTATGGGCAACTACTGGATTATATTGTTTTCTCCGCCCTGATTTTTTACATTGTGACCATGCTGGGACTGATTCGCCTGAGTCAACGGGTGCCCGACGCCCTCCGCATGACCCGTAAACGGGATTTTGTTTTACCAGTGGCTTACATTGCCGGTGCTTCGTTTATCGCTTTTTTCCTGCTGTTTGGCGATTTTTTCACCCCGGATTACATGGTTCGCTTTCAGGCGGATTTGTGGCACACCAAGTTTTTCACCAGCGTGGCAGGACTGGCCCTGACCGCTTTGGGCTGGCCGGTGTATGCCGTTTGGAAGCGTTTTAATTCACGCTAGTCGGTTGTTTTGCCCGCCGCTTGCGCGTTTTGCCGACGCTTGCGAAGGTGGTCGCCAATGGCCTCCGCCACTGCCTGATTGCCGGTTTCCGTGGCGTAATAGAGGGCGGTTTGCCCCCACATGTCAGGAATGGTAGCCTCAATCCGCGGGTGGCTGAGCAGCGCCTTGACCGTTTCTTCCAAGCCCATCAGGGCGGCCAGTATTAACGGTGTGCTGCCCAGTTGATTGCGAGGGTTGACATCAATGCCCGGATGGGACAACAGCAACTTCACCCCCTCCTGATTCTCCGTCCCCACGGCTTCGTGCAAGGCCGTATCGCCGCCCAGATCGGACAGGTTGACATCAACGGCCGGATGCTCCAGCAAGGCTTTCAGAACGGGCAGATTTTTCTTCTTAGCCGCCAGTATCAGCGGGGTTTGCTGTTGATAATTCTCGGCGTTGATCTGAAGATCAGGGGCTGCCAACAGTGCGTTCAAGCAATCCAGGGTTCCGGTGAAGGCGGCATAATGCAGGGCCGTATCCCCATCATCATCACGCAGGTTGACCTGGATGCCAGGATGCCCCAGCAACAGACGCACCGAGCTTTCCTTGCCCCAACCCGCCGCTTGCATGAGCGGCGTCACCCGGAGCCAGTCAGCCCGATTGACATCAATGGCCGGATGGCTCAGCATCCGCCGAATCATCTCTACGTCCGAAGTCGAGCGGCGAATCAGTCGGGACAAGGGCGTCTCTTTGGCGTAATTGGCCAAATTCACATCGGTGGAGGGGTGGGCCAACAAGGTTTCCACCACCGCTTGCCGGTTGTTTTCCAGGGCCAGGGCCAAGGCGGTGTAGCCACTGATGTCCTGACTGTTAAACTCCAGCTCGGGAAGCTGGATCAGGGCCCGAACAAACGGCTCATGCCCTTTGATGGCAGCCATCATCAAGGGGGTAATACCCAGTATGTTGGGATGGTTCACCGAAATCAGGGAGTGCCGCAGCAAGGCCAGGGCCGTTTCTGCGTTTCCACAGCGGGCCGCCACATGCAGAAGCCCTTCCCCCAACCAGTTTTGAGCCCCGGGGTTGGATTCCGGGTGCCGCAAGAGGAGGCTTACGGTTTCCCCATCCCCGTATTCCACACCCAGACCCAGGGCTTGACGTCCTTGCCAATCCCACGCCCCAATGTCCAGGTCAGGGCGACGGGTCAAAATCTCGATGGCCCTGTTCTGGCCGTATTCCGCGGCCACGTGCAAGGGGGTGCGCAAGGTCACCGGATCGCGCGGGATCTGTCCTGCGGGAATTCTGGACATCAATTGCTGCAACATCCCCAGATGTCCCTGCTTGGCGCTTTCAAAGAGGCCCTTGCGGGCTTCGGTTTCATTCAGGGCAACGCCTTGCCGCTCCAGCAGATCCAGCCCGGTCAGGTTGCCGCTATTGGCGGCCTGAGCAATGGGGGACAGGCCGGACTCGTCCTGTCTGGCGGGACTGGCGCCCGCCTTCAGCATACTGGCGCTCAAGAAATTGAACAGGTGACGATCGGGCCTGTTTGGCGCGCCCCGCTTGAGGGCTTCATGCAAGGCATTGGAATTGTCCCCGATGATTTGCCAGGCCCGAAAATCTTGCGGTGAAAACGCGGCATCCACTTGCCGGGCCAAAACATCGGCAGGGAGAACCGTTGGGGTTGAACTTTCCGCTTCCTGATCCCGCTCCACATCGGAGTCCTCCTCCTGAATGGCCGATAGCACCCGGGTCATCCGCTTGGCAGGCTGCATGCCAAAATAGGGCCCGCTCAATTCAAGACGATCGCCGTTTGCGGGCTGGGAAGACAGGGGCGCAACGGGATGCGCAGGTTTGCCGCTGGGAGCGGTGGAGGCTGGTGGTGTCCCCGGCCTGACGCCTGCGCCCCCATTCCTGGCGGGAGTTTTAAAAAGGCCACGGATGCGGCTGTCGGAAACTTGCATCACCACAATTCATCCCTTCTCATTTATGCTTACAATGCCCGTCTTACAAAGCCAGCGTCCGCTTTGGCCCGAGCGCTTTCCCCAACATGATACCCACTTGCACACTGAAATTTGAAACATGACAACATGAAATGCTTAAAAAAAATAAGACAGTTTAATCCAGTTTGCAAGTCCGTTCTTGAACCCAAAGAGAAATGGGACCGACAGCGGCGTGAAACCGATGATTCGAGGACTTCGGCACAGTAGATGGGCACACTAGCTGAGCAAAAACCCTCGCCAAGGGCGTCCAGGTGGAACCATCCGGGCGCTCATGTCAAAGGGGGACAGCTGGGGTCAGCCGATGTCAGAAGCGGTGCCCTTTGGGTGACGGTATCATGAAAGGTGACAAACGGGGCAGAGCTTGCGCATAATAAAACCATGAACCTACCACTTTGGGAAACCATTTTACAACCAGACACCCCTGCCCCCCTGCCGGAGTCCTTGCCTTGCTACGCGGAAGTGTTGGTGCATATGACCGCCAAAAGCCTGCAAAGCCAGGTTTTTACCTATCAGGTACCCGAAGAATTCCGGGAAGTGGCGCAGGTCGGCCAGCCGGTGCTGGTGTCCTTCGGGGCCCAGCAGGATTTAACCGGTTTTATCGTGGGCCTGAGCAACACTTACGCAGGGGCCTACAAGCTCAAGGAACTCTCAGACATTCTGGATGAAACACCCCTGTTTGACGCCGAGTATTACGACTTTATCCAGTGGGTGGCCGACTACTACGCCACGCCGCTGCCGCAGGTACTGGCTTGCGCCTTGCCCGCCAATCTGGTGCAGCGCCCCAAAAAACTGGTTTATCAGGGGCCCAATTTTAAAGAGCCCCTGGTGGTGGCCCGCATTCCCAATGAGGTAGCCCGTAAGGCCCTGCAACTGATTGATTTTCTGTATAAAAACGCCGCCACTTACGATGAACTGTGCAGCGGCAAGAGCGCCAAAGGATACTCTCCCAAGTATCTGGCCGGACACTTGCGTATGCCGGTCAAGGCCATGAATCAGCTGTTGGCCCGCCTGCGCAAGCTGGACATCGTGGTGGTGGAAACCGAACTCAGCGCCAAAACCCGGGCCAAAACCGTCAAACGGGTCACCCTGAACCTGGACAAACTGGAGCAGGCTGCGCTGTCCGCCCGCCAGCAGGAGATTGTCGCCCAGCTCAAGGATCGCCCGGAAGGCTTGCCCCTAAAGGAACTGCTGGACGTGCTGGGCACCACCCCGCCCACGGTCAAAAAGCTGGAAGCGGCTGGGGTCATTACCATCACCGAGGTGGCCGAACACCGGGATCCCTTGGCCTTGTTCCAAAAGCTGGCCGCCCGCACCCACTTTACCCTGTCCAAGTATCAGCAACAGGCCATGGATACGGTGGTCAACGGCGATAGCGAGGAGCCCTACCTGCTGTATGGCATTACCGGCTCCGGCAAAACGGAAGTGTATATGAGCATGACCCGCCACGCCCTGGAGCGGGGCAAGGCCGTGCTGATGATGGTGCCGGAAATCGCCCTGACCTCTCAGATCGCCCGGCGCTTTATCAACCACTTTGGCTCAGAAAACATCGCCCTGTGGCACAGTAACTTGTCCGACGGGGAAAAGGCCGATACCTGGCACAAGCTGCGCACCGGGGAACTCAAGATCCTGATTGGGGCTCGATCGGCTATTTGGGCGCCCATCAAGGATCTGGAACTGATTTTGATCGACGAGGAGCATGAGGGCAGCTTCAAACAGGATTCCCCGGCCCCCCGCTACAACGCCAAAACCCTGGCTCTGGAACTGGCCCGCCGCACCGGAGCCAAAGTGGTTCTGGGCAGCGCCACCCCGGAGATCAGCACCTTTTATCAGGCCCAGCGGGACAGTCGCATCCTGCATTTGCCGGAGCGCTTTGGTAACAGCCAGCTGGCCGAGGTGCGGGTGGTGGACATGAAGCAGGAGCGGGGACAGGGCCATCAGGGGCAGTTGTCCCGCTCGCTCATTGAGGAGTTGCGGATCAATCTGGAAGCGGGCGAGCAGTCCATTATCCTGCTGAACCGCCGGGGCTTTTACACCACCATTCAATGCACCGTATGCGATCACGTGTTTCAGTGTCCCAACTGCGATGTGGCGGTAACCTTTCACCGCACCCGCAATCAGGTGTGCTGCCATTACTGCGGCTACGAAAGCGAGCGCCCCGCGTATTGCCCGGTGTGCGCCAGCATGGAGCTGAGCCACAGCGGGGTGGGCACCCAGCGCATTGAGGATGAGGTCATAAAAAAATTCCCGGAGGCCCGAGTGTTAAGGCTGGACAGCGATGTATTGCAGCGCAAGAACGCCTATGTGGAAATTTTTGAAACCTTTGCCGCCGGGGAAGCCGATATTTTAATTGGCACCCAGATTGTGGCCAAGGGGCTGGACGTGGCCAATGTCACGCTGGTGGGCGTGGTCAGCGCCGATTCCGCCTTTTGCCTGCCGGATTACAAATCCGCCGAGCGGGGCTTTCAATTGCTCACCCAGGTGGCCGGGCGAGCCGGACGGGGGCAGAAACCGGGTCGGGTCATCATTCAATCGGTGCAGACCCAGCATATGGTGTTGACCCACTCTAAAAATCAGGATTACCCCAACTTTTACGCCGAAGAAATCCTGCAGCGGGAACTGTGCGGCTTTCCGCCCTATTCCCAGATTTTTCGCTTTATTGTGAGTTGCGAGAACGAGAAAAAGGCCCAGCAGTTCATTCAGGCGGCCACCTTGCACTTGCGGGAACAAATCCAGGCCGCCGATGGTGAACTGGGCAAGCACATGACCCTAATGGGCCCTGCCCCGTGCGTGTTGCCCCGCATCCAGAACAAATTCCGATTGCACCTGCTGGTCAAAAACTTCGCCGGAGAGGCCGGGCATCGGCTGATCACCCAGTTTTACCGCCGGGCCACGGAAAATCGCCTGCCGGAAGACCTGAATTTTATTCTGGATATTGACGCCCAGAGCCTGTTGTAGTGATCTCAAACCGACAAATTTCCCACAAATATCCCCAAAATGCCCCCAAACGATTATGGAGAAACCGCCCATGTCTGTCATTGATGACTTAAAAGCAAAATTAACGCGTGAACTGGACGCCATCCACGTGGAGATTGAGGATGAGAGCTGGAAGCACGCCGGTCACGCAGGGGCCACCCCCGGTGTGGAAGCCACGCATCTGAACATGGTGGTGGTTTCGCCCCAATTTGAGGGGGTGGGCATCATGGATCAGCACCGGCTGGTGCATACCGTGCTGCAAGAAGCCCGGGAGCGGCACTTGCATGCCCTGCAACTAAAGACCATCCCGGCCAGCCAGTGGACGGCCCAGCGCCCTGTTTAACAAGGTGTTAATAGCCTGGGCCGCCTGTTCCACTTTCAAAAAGCCTCCAAATGAGTGCCCCTCCCGGATCGATCCGTAGAGGGGCTGTGAAGTCCACGTTGGTGGCCATTCACAGGGATTAGTATACCCCCCCTGGCCCCGGTCATTCCATTCCCTGACGGGCTCAATTTCAGGCCTACGCTTGTGCCGAAAGACCCACCCCATTCGCAGTGGTCATCCAACATACCCCTGAGCCAATGGACTACACTCTCAGGAAGCCAGAGCCTCTCTGAGCCGTCCCAAAAACCGGTTCAGCGGATGAGCGGGCGGCAACTGCGCTTCCCAGTCCCGTCGGATGACCGGGTAAAGCTCGGCAGGATCTCGACCTCCCAGAAACACCAAGGGCCGATCCGGTTGTTCCGGTGGGCGCTGGAAGCCAAACACCACCAGTGGATCAGCGGACTCAACCGCACCTTCCCCGGGCATTAAGTCCGGGGCCACAAAAGACAATAAACCCAAGGGCAGGGTATGCGTGGCCACCAGCCCATTCTCAAAGTGGTGAAAAGGCAGCACCTCACAGCAATCCCCCTGGGGGCTGATGGCTTCAAAATCGTAAACGCCCTTAACCTGGTAGCTTTGCAGGGTGGGGTCAGCCCGAACGCCATCCGAAAAACCCCACCGCTGGAAGGAGGGATCGATCAGGCAGGCCTTGGGGGGAATGGAGGTGTTTCCGGCCTGAAAATGCTGGATGACCGTGTTAAGGTACCCCCATGGGGTGGCCAGAATAAAGGTGTGGTTGGTATGGCTATCCTCATAAAAGGGGGCGCAATTGCCATCGGCGGCCATGAGCAGGTAGGTTTTTCCAAACGCTTTCTGCAAGGCCTTGCCCAGCTGATAGGTCAACTCGTAGCAAACCCCGGTGTAAGGCCGGTCGGGATGGGCGGGCTGGTAGTAATTCTCCAGCCGCACTTCCTGATCCGTCCAATGCAGGTGAAACCCGCTGCCCGGCGCAAGCAGGGTTTCCAGATCCTTGGCGTAGCGACACTGTGGAAGAAATTGCGCCAACAAAGACTGAAACTCCGGTACAAAAAGGCCCAACGGATCATGGGAAAAGGGGCTGGGAGACACGACAGAACTCACTCCGTAGTTGACAGACGGCAGCTGTCCAAATACTTCTATTGTTATTATTCCACGCTTTGGCGGAATGGAACCCATTGGTTACAATGGAGGTCGTTGGTTAAAATGAAGATTGATTGCTGGAACGGTTACCGATAGAGAGATTCAGGAAGGCGCCTTGCCCATGACCATCAATACCCCCCGCACAGCCCCGTTGGCCCTCACCCTTTGCCTTCTCAGTCTGTTGGGCCTGGCCGGGGCATCCCTGCTTTGGGGAATGGGCAATCAGGCCGTGGCCCAGTCGGAAGCGCCCAGTTTTCTCAATCCGGCCCGACCGCAGACCCAGGCCACCTTTCGCTTTCCCTATACCGCTATCGATCCCGACGCCCTCAGTCAACCGGCGAACAAAGGGATTCCGGGCTTCCGGGGGGAAAACCAGCTGATGATTTACACCCCGACCTCCGGCCCACAAACGGGCACCAATCAAGCCGGACTGGAAGCAGTGGTTGAACATGGCCGGGTGGTCAAACGCAACCCCGGTAATAGCGATATCCCGGCCAACGGCTTTGTCATCAGCGCCCACGGATCAGCGGCCCAGTGGCTGGCCCGTTTTGGCAAAGTGGGCTCTCTGGCCAGCTGGAGCCCTGAGACCGGTAAACTGACTCTGGAATTCACCCCGGCCACTTACCTGAACGAGGTGGATGCCGCCCTGGCAGAAGCCACGGCCAAGCCCGGAGCCTCTGCCGCCTACCCGGAGCATTTGGCACAGGCCCAACAATGCCGTGCGGAATTACTGGCCCAGCAAAACGGGCCGGTTACGGAAGCCATGGCCAGTCTGGCCCAGCGTTGTGTGCATGCGGCCAACGTGGCTTTTTACAATACCATTCCCTCGGAGTCCAACGCCTTCCGGGGCACCTGGATTCGCCCGGAGGGCAACGACCCGCAGCAAGTCCGGCAGGCCGTGGCCGCCCTGAAACGGGCCAACATTCAGCAAGTCTTTGTGGAAACCTACTATCAAGGCAAAACCATTTACCCCAGCAAGGTTATGGCCGCTTACGGGCTCACCGAACAGCATCCCCGCTACCGGGGCGGCGATCCGCTGAAGCTGTGGATTGAAGAGGCGCACCAACAGGGGTTGAAGGTGCATGTGTGGGCCCAGGTCTTTTTCGCGGGAAACCAGAAGGAAAACAGCGAGCAGTATGGCCCCATCCTGAGCCGACATCCCGAGTGGCGCAACGTCCAGCGCCCCCACTGGAATACGGCGACTCCGGTCATCTCCAACATCGAGCCGGGGCATTACTTTCTGGATCCGGCCAACCCGGAGGTACGCCAGTTTTTAAACCAACTACTGATGGAAATGGTCAGCGAGTATGACGTGGACGGGCTGAACCTGGACTATATCCGCTACCCGGCCAGCGCTGCGGTCAGCAAGGCGAATTACCTGGGCACCACCTGGGGTTACACGGAAGTGGCCCGGAAACGCTTTATAGCCGTCATTGAAGCGGAACGCACCACTGCCGAAAACCAGCGGCTGGCGGGGCTCAAGCAAGCCGGGAAACCCATCCCCAAAAACGTCGCCAAGCCCGCCCTGCCGTCTGCCGATCCGGTGACCTTCACCCCCAGCCACCCCCTGTGGAACCGCTGGGTCAGCTGGCGCAAGGAACAGGTTTCCAGCTTCGTGAAATCCATTTCTCAGCAGGCACGTACCCTGAAACCCAACTTAATGGTGTCGGCGGTGGTCTTTCCAAGCCATGATCCCACCTACGCCCTGAAATTGCAGGACTACCCCCGTTGGGCCAAAGAGGGGGATATTCAAGCCCTGACCCCCATTGGGCTCTCCACTGACCTGGGACGTATGCGCTTGCAATGCGATCAACTCCAGGAGCAAGTGCAAGGGAAAATCCCGGTGTATGTGGGTATTTTTTCCCTGTACAACCGCACCGGCCCCCTCAGCCTGGTGGAAGAGATTGACACGGTGCGGCAGGCCGGATTGGGCGGGGTGGTGCTGTTTGACGGGGCCCGTCTCAGCGCCCCTTACGAAGAGGCCTTGCGGGAAGGCCCTTTTCGCAAGGCGCCCTGATATCCCTGGTTAAAAAGTCCCGGCGCCGACCCGTGGATGAGCCTTCCTGGCCCTTAGCGGACGGTGATCTCAAACGCCCCGTGGGCTTGCCGGGTAAAGACTTCGGTCTGAATGATGGCTTCCAGATTCAAGGGGCCATACAGGTGCGGGTACAGCTCTCCGTGGGTGGAGGGCTCCCAGCGCAGTTCGGGGTGCAGGGCGTCCACGGCCACGCTCAGCAGCAACAATTCCTCCTGTTCGGGGAAGTAGGCGTTGGCCACCCGGTTCAGCTGGTGAGCCGGTGAGGCGTGAATAAACCCCTCCGTAGCCAGGCTGTCGGTGATGAATTGTCCCTGGCGGTTGGCCTTCTGGAAGGCGTCCGGGGTACACAGGATGTAGATGATTTCAGGGTGGACTGTTTCTGACGGGGGCTTTGACTGAGACATGGGATAAAACTCACGGCAAACATTGGGACTGACCCTGATTGTGGCCGGAACACGGCCAAGGCGCAAATGTTGAGACTCCGTAACGTGTGCCACCCATCCCAATCTGGCTGTGCAGTCTTCATTTTGGGGACTGGCAACCCTCATGGCCGGTATCAACCCTGTATTGTTACTTGACCCCTTTATTGGCATCCCCTATCGTGAGAAGACCATCGGGTTTGTCATGGCCCAATGGCTCGCAAGTAAACAGGCATTTAAAGAGAGGGAGAGCGCCCATGGCCAAGCAAAGTGAGACCGTAAGGCAAAGCGATTTAAAGGTAAGCGAGCGGGATACCACCCTGAATCCACGTCAATTACGGGCTGCCGGATTCATACCGGTCACCCTGTACGGAAAAAATCAGCAATCCATGCAAATTCAGGCCAAAACCCACGAATTAACCCAGTTGATTATGCACGGCAGCCAGCACTTTGTGCTGTCCGGCTTTGTCAGCGGCAAGGCCCAGTTGCGGCAACTGCAAGTGGATCCCGTGTCCCAGCAGCCCATCAGCGCCCAGTTACTGTCCGTGTAGCGGCTGATTGCCTGTCCATTAAAATCCAAGCGGCTCACTCAAATAGTCATTTGGGTGGGCTTTTGGACTAAAAAAAGTGGTCAGTATCCCTTTACAACCCGTTTGTCACTGTTTGAGCACAGCGCACTCAAAGTTCATACACTGGCGCTAGTTTCCAAGCCCTGCGCTGCTGCCCGCAGTTTTAGAAACGGGTCGTGAAGGGATACTGACCTGAAAAATTCTATTGCGCAGGGTAAAACCCGGAAACCAGAAGCTTCCGGGTTAGGGCAGGCAATTATCACCTTATCAGTCGCAGTTAGTTATCAGTCACGTTACATTGAAGGAGAGAGAAATCTAGGGCAGTTGGGTGGGCAGCAATGCGATGGCCTTATTGAGCAAGGCCGGATTGGCGGCCAGGGCGGCAGGCCCCAGAACCAGTCCGCTGAGTGCGCCCAGACCGGCACCAGCCACGGCCGCACCAGCGAACAAGGTTGCTTTGTTCCGGTTGTTCACCGGGTGATTGGCGGGCCCCAACGGTTGCGGGTTGGGCATTTTGCTCGCCGAAGGAATGGCTTCCATCAAGGGACTTAACTTTTGCAGGGCGTTCAGCCAGGGATTATTCCCGGTGATCGCTTGTTTAGCGAAGGTTTGCAAGGCGCTGACCATCTGGTTGCCTTGCTTGGGCGGCAGGGCCGCCAGTTTGCTGGCATTGCTCACCGCAGCGGGTGTGGACTTGATAAACACATCGCCCTGGTGGCCATTTTGCCGGTGGATAGGCTGTGTTTTCTGTCCAAAAGCCACAGGCGTGGTTGCTGGCGTGGCGTCAGGCTTGGCCAGCGTCCGATTTTTTAATGCCTGATATTTCGGCAGCTTAAGCTGATTCAAGGCGTCCATCATGGCGCGGGTCCCATCCCTCTGCTAAATCTTTCACTGAATCCGTTTAGGAAGTGTGTTTCCAATCGATGAAACTATTCTATCTGAGTTTCCTCATTTAGAAAAATAAAAATAAAAACAAACAAAAGAGCCCTGCCGGAGCTTTAGTCAGAGTGGTCAAATGCACCTGTTTACAAAACTTAATTATTTCTTGGTGTTTATTTGACAAAAACCATTTAGTGTAAACTTGCCCCAAAGGGTATTTATTTTCTTTTTTGACGGTTTGGATAGTGACTTTTTAAAAAATAGTGACTTTCTTCTTGAGATCATCTTTTTCCAAAGGGGTCGTTTTTTATAAAGGGACGCCGTCCCCTTAAGAACCCCTGCTGGGAGCGCCTGCGCCCCCAGACCCCACAGAATTTAGAGCAGCATATTCTGTGACTCCTGAAAACATCACGGTTTCTTGCCTCGCTTTCGAATGGGGCCTGCCCCATTCGAAGATAACACCGTTAGTCTGTGACAGCTTACAGTTACGAAAATACTCAGCTACCAGCCACTTGCATTTTCTATCTGGAGGGATCTGGGGGGTGCAGGCGCTCCCGGCGGGGGATGCAAAGGGGGCGGGCCCCCTTTCAAAAGAAAAAAAGTCTTTTTTGAAAACAGAAACATTCGCAAGTAAACATCTAAAAGCATGCGCAGCAAAACTCTACGGGGTCTGGGGGCGCAGGCGCTCCCAGCGGGGGATACAAAGGGGGCGAGCCCCCTTTCAAAAGAAAAATCCTCTTTTTTGAAAACAGAAACATTCGCAAGTAAACATCTAAAAGCATGCGCAGCAAAACTCTACGGGGTCTGGGGGCGCAGGCGCTCCCAGCGGGGGATACAAAGGGGGCGAGCCCCCTTTCAAAAGAAAAATCCTCTTTTTTGAAAACAGAAACATTCGCAAGTAAACATCTAAAAGCATGCGCAGCAAAACTCTGCCGGGCCTGGGGGCGCAGGCGCTCCCAGCGGGGGATGGAAAGGGGGCGGGCCCCCTTTCAAAAGAAAAATCCTCTTTTTTTCAAAATAGAACATTCGCAAGTAAACATCTAAAAGCATGCGCAGCAAAACTCTGCGGGGTCTGGGGGCGCAGGAGCTCCCGGCGGGGGATACAAAGGGGGCTGGCCCCCTTTCAAAAGAAAAATCCTCTTTTTTCAAAATAGAACATTCGCAAGTAAACATCTAAAAGCATGCGCAGCAAAACTCTGCGGGGTCTGGGGGCGCAGGAGCTCCCGGCGGGGGATACAAAGGGGGCTGGCCCCCTTTCAAAAGAAAAATCCTCTTTTTTCAAAATAGAACATTCGCAAGTAAACATCTAAAAGCATGCGCAGCAAAACTCTGCGGGGTCTGGGGGCGCAGGAGCTCCCGGCGGGGGATACAAAGGGGGCTGGCCCCCTTTCAAAAGAAAAATCCTCTTTTTTCAAAATAGAACATTCGCAAGTAAACATCTAAAAGCATGCGCAGCAAAACTCTGCGGGGTCTGGGGGCGCAGGCGCTCCCAGCGGGGGATGCAAAGGGGGCGGGCCCCCTTTCAAAAGAAAAAAGGTTTTTAGGATAGACATCCTAAATTCATAAATTTGCTTCGCTGGGAAAACATAACAAGCAACGGCATACTAAAACCACCCGCCTCCGCGCGGGCGACACCAGAACCAACCGGGGGAAAGACCATGCCGTACCAATGCGCCCATTGCCAAAGCCTGTTTTTCAAGACGCTGGAAATTCGTATCCACAGCACCCAAAAGGCTTTGCTCTATAAAAAACGCTGCAAGCGGTGCAAGTACAAATACCTGGTCCAACGCAACAGCCTTCAGGGTAGCTTGATGCCCGCCAGCTTTAGCGACTGGCAAAAGGCCCACCGGGTGCAAGGCCAAAAAGCCCCAAGCACCGCAAGCGTTCTGGTCAGTGAGTACACCGCGCGCATCAGCCGGAGCAAGGAACCTCCGTTGGACTACCTGAGCCGACTGGCTCGCGCCCAAACACAGGAATGAAATTCTATGAAACCAAAAAAGATCCCTCCCCAAACCGGCTTGTTGCCCAAGCTCAAAAACCTGCTGGATGCCCTCTCTGATCGCTACCAGCGTGTGTTGGGCGTCATCGATGAGGCATTGGACTCCGACAGCATGAAAGACAAAATCTGGGCGGTGGACTTGATTTTAAAACGCACCCCCACCGACAGCCCCGCCACGCCTGCCAGCGGCAAGGGCAAAAAAACGGAATCCACCCTCAGCCCCGCCGATTTGGAACAACTGAGCGAGCAGGAATTGCTGAATCGGGTGCGCACCTACATTCAGGATTGGGAGCCCTAAGCCCATGAGTCCGGTCTGTCAGCTAACCACAGCCGAAACACTGGTTCTTCACGAGCCGGGCATTCGCCACTTGCTACGCTTGCACCGGAACACCCTGCTGGATGACACCTCCCGCAGTGACAGCCTGAGTGACGACGTGGAGACCCTGTGGCAGAACACGGCAGCCTGCATGCCCTGGCTATGGGTGTTCGTGCAGCCCGATGGGGTCGTCAGCGCCATTGGGGCCTTGTCGGACATTCAACCGGGACGACATGCCTTTTTGCATGGGGTCAGCCACCCGGGCTTTCGGAAGGCGGGGTGCGTGGAGCAAACCCTGCGCCCCCTGCTGCAAGCCGCCTTTGACGAGTTGGCCCTCATCAAGGTCAAGGCCGAACTGGAAACCCACAATCGGGGGGCCATGGGTTTTTGCAGGCGCTTTGGCTTTCAGCGGGAAGCCTTGTTCCGGGAGGACATTGCCGTGGGTGGTCTGCTGCGGGATGTGGCCGTTTACAGCCTCAGCGCCACACGCTACCGGAGCCTGATTGCGCCAAAACGATTGCCAAAGCGATTGCCTCCAGTTTTGCCTCAGCTTAGCCCAACAGCTCAGACGGATTGAAATCTTCAATCAATGACTACCAATCATTCACTGCCATCAATGGCATTAACCAAGGAGAAGGACGCCCATCATGTCACTCGGACGCAAAAAAAAGAGTACCACCAAGATTGTTCAAGTGTCTGCCCCACCGCCCATCACCCGGGTGGAATTCAACAGTCCCACCGGGGATCGCTATGTGACCACCACCCAAAACGGCCAGCAGACTTTTAAAAGCGAGCTGAACCCCGTCACCAAACAAACCGTGGAGGAGAGTCTAAAAGGTCTGCAACAACTGGCCAAGGAACTCAACCAGCCCGACCCCGTGCGGCAGCAAGCCATCAATCAGAGATCCCGTGACTTTTTTGAATTGCAATCATCCGATATCAACGCCCAGGCCGACGCTCAACTGGCCCGCACCCGTTCCAGCTTGGCCAAGCGCTTCGGAGGGGCTTACAACGCCACTTTTGGGACAAATTTATTGGCCCAGATGGAGGGCAATCGGCTGGGGCAACTGTCCGAAGCCAGCAAACAGGCGGCCCTGTTGGGCGAGGATCTGTTTCGGGCCGATGAAGACAGCCGGGTGCGTCGCTTTGCCCTGTTTCAAAACTATCTGGCCGATTTGAACAATCAGGCCCGGGGCTTACAAAGCAACGGCAGTAGTGTTTTGCTGAATGAAAGCCAACGAGCCACCGATTTGGCGGTGCAAAAAGCCAACTTGGCTTTACAGGCCAGCCGTCAGGATGCCCTGGCCCAGTCCGAGCAAAACCGTATTGATCGGGAAAGCGCACTGAAGGCCAGCAGTCAAATCGCCATGGCCCTTATGGGCTTTTGAGGGAGGGGAAGTCAACCGTGCCCCTTTCAGAAACCTCAGAGCCTTCAGAGCAATCACCCCCTTCAGATAAGGCTCAGGACAGCCCCCGCCCGTGGTTGGCCCGTCGTCTGGTTTTGTACCAGGCGGCGGATCGCCACCCCGAATTGCAGGCTGCGCTGCTGGCCTGGTGCAAGCGGGACGTGCGCTTCTGGTTCCGCCATTTTTGCTGGACGTTTGATCCCCGCAAGGAGCAGCCCCACTTGCCTTTTGTGCCCTATGCCTTTCAGGAAAAAGCGCTGGTGGAGCTAGTGCAGGCCATCGAAACCGGACAGGATTTACTGATTGAAAAGAGCCGGGACATGGGCCTGAGTTGGCTGGTGCTGTTGGCCTTCCAGTATTTCTGGCTGTTTCGGGAGGGGGCCAACTTCCATCTGGGTTCCCGCAAGCAGGAGGCCGTGGATCGCAAGGGGGATTTATCCACGTTAATGGAAAAACTACGCTACAACCTCAGCTGGCTGCCCCACTGGATGCGTCCGGCAGGCTTTCAGGAGAGCGTCCACGACAATGTGTTGCGCTTGTTAAACCCGGTGAACGGCAACACCATTACCGGGGAAAGCAGCAACGAGAACTTCGGACGAGGGGGACGCTACAAGGCGGTGCTGTTCGATGAGTTTCCCTTTTGGCCCACCCAGGACGCCGCTTACGCTTCCGCCGGGCAGTCCACCCCCAGCCGCATTGTGGTGGGTACCCCCTACGGAAAAAACAATCGCTTTGCCGAACTGCGCTTTTCCGGGCAAATACGGGTGTTACGGGTGCATTGGCGGGAGCATCCCGATCGGGATGAGGCCTGGTACGCCACCCAGCGGCAGCGCCTCAGCGAGGACGAGTTGGCTCGGGAGCTTGATATTAACTATCATTTGTCCCTGAAGAACCGGGTCTTTTCCAATTTCCAGGAGGCCAACAAGGGAAATTTTCAGGATTTCCAGCCCACCAGACTCATTCGCAGCTGGGATTTTGGCTACCATTGCCCAGCGTGTCTGTTCCTGGCTTTCGATAGTGAGGATCGCCTGCTGGTGCTGCGGGAAGTGGTGGGCGCCCAGGTGTTGCTCACCGATTTTGCCCATCGGGTCAAGGCCATCACCGACACGTACTATCCGGGCGTACCAGTGGAGGACATTTGCGACCCGGCGGGTGCCCAGCGTTCTGATAAGAACGTGCGTACCAGTATCGAGATTCTCAACAGTCTGGGCATTTTTCCGTTTTTCGATCGGGCTCCCATCAAGGACGGACTGGAACTAATGCGGATGCAATTATCCCGTCCAGTGGGAAACACCCCAGCTTTGCGGGTGGATTATGCCTGCGCAAAGCTGATTGAGGCCTTTGAGGGAGGGTATCGTTACAGTTCCCCCGAGTCGGAGACGCCGCTACAGGAGCATCCATACGAGGACGTGATGGACTGCCTGCGCTATGCGGTCATGCAAAAGTGTTCTCTGCCAGTATCCGGCAAATTCAGACGCTCGCCCCAGTATCGTAGGGGAAATCGCTATACGGGCTATTAAGGCCCTACGGCTCAGCTTTACTGGACTTGGCTTAAAGGAGTGTTCATTCAGCTTCAGACAGACTATGGCTGTGTTCGACTTCCCCACCACATTTCAATAGTCATTGAAACATAAAAATAAATAAACAAATATTTGTAAAGATGGCTTTCTGTCTGGATATAAGCCGGTTTGGGTTCGCAAAGCCCCACGCCCCGGTGCTAACTTTCTAAAAAGTTCTCCTATAATAACTCCTACATCCCCCCTCTTTTAGTCTGCCGCTTTATGCGGCCTTTTTTTTACCTTTAGGTCACAAAGTGAATTAGCAAGAGTTTCCAGATTTTAACCGTGATTTATAGCCAATCTGAAAGATTTTCGCTTGTGTCCCCCAGACGGCTATGTTATAAATTTCCTGTTCTCTCAAACGAACTCCCCACGCGGGGTGGTAGCTCAGTTGGTTAGAGTACCTGCCTGTCACGCAGGATGTCGCGGGTTCGAGCCCCGTCCACCCCGCCACTTTCAAATAAGTGGAAACACACACACTAGAAGGCTTTCCGAGTTTCAAACCGGAAGGCTTTTTTGTTGACAGGGATGAGGTTAAAGCGGCCCGCAATAAAAGATCTACCCTTGCTTTGATCATATTATGGCTAGGTTTTTTGGAGATAAACATCAGTGATTACAACAGAACCATACAGGTTCAGTTCTTTCACCTCAACAAAACTTACCTTTAAAGGGGTGAATAGTTTTTACAAACGGCTGGAAAGGGATAAACTTTTTACTGAAGAGCCTCTTCCTGACTTTTCAGTCATGGATAAAAATAACCCTCTCAAAATCCAAAGAGACCATGCCACATTCAGTCAGGAGCGATTAGCGGGAGTTGCCCCCTTGGCAAAGCTGACGCGCCGTATGTTTGATGCGCAACGACAAAAAAATAAAATTGATGTCACGGAAGAAAAATTAAAGACACAACGCCTGAAGAAGCTTCAGAATGACGGTTTAAAAATAGACCCCAACGCCTCGCTGGATGAGATGGCCATTCTTCAGGCACAATTCAGCAGTCATAAGCGTGACGAAGAATTAGGCAAGAACTATGGGGTGGGTTCATTGTCAGACCCCGCTGTTGCGGAGATGAAAGCATTCAAGAAAAATCCGACATCGTACAGTTCTAAAAATATCCCAAATCGCAAGTCGATTTTTTCCAGGATGACTGACTTTTTCAAAAATCTGTTTCAACGGATTAAAAAATGGTTCAAAAACACAAACTAATGAGCCCGGAGTACCGCCATCCCAGCCATCCGTTTTCTATGCTGACTTGCGGCTCTGTCTGGTCGCTACCGAGGACTGGCTGGACTAGTCGAGTCATCCCACCCCAAAGCGCCGCCAGCCCACATTGATCGTCAGGTTCGTGGGCGCTTGGCGAAGAAGATAGACTCAGGAAAAACAAGCGGCAGAATGGGAAAGCCTCGAAAAGGAGGGTCAGAAGCAGCTTCGGCCTGAGCCAATCGTTGAGCGACTTCGGCAGCTTCGGCCTGAGCCAATAGCTGAACGACTTCGGCGGCTTCGGCTTCGGCCTGGGCCAGCAGTTGAACGACTTCAGCACGTTTCATCCTTTGGGCCAATTGCAACGGCGTGGCCCCTTTGTAATCCTTGGCGTCCACCACGGCACCGGCGTCCAACAGCCCTTTCACCACCTCCACATGCCCGCCAATAGCGGCATGATGAAGGGGGCGGCATCCATACAGGTCATCCGGCAATTCAATGTTGGCTCCGGCCTGAAGCAAGCGCTTCACCAGATCCAAAGATCCCCTGCGAGCGGCAATCATCAGGGGACTTCTTCGATGAAACGTCCCATCCAGCGCATCCACCTGGGCCCCTGCGCTGATCAATGCCTGCACGGCTTCTCTGTTTCGACATTCAACGGCATAGTGCAGAATTCGGTTTCCCAGGGAGTCTTCAAAGTCTGGATTAAACCCTGCCTCCAGAGACGGCTTCAGCCTCTGAAAGTCCCCGTTTCGCGCGGCAAGGCACAGCGCTTCCGACTGCTGGACTGCAATGGAATCCGACGGCCCGGCAAACCTCAGCGGAGCCGGAACGCCGTACCGTCTCTCACAGTGGGTGCTGGCGACTGTCGGAGAAACCGTGGGGGCCGGGGCGGGACTCAAGAAACCGCTCCCCACTCTGGAATAAACGCTTGAGAACATATAAAAATCCTTTTGGTGCAAAAATTTTTTCGGGGCGCCGTGATCGGCACACTGTCATCAGGCGTTGGATCCTGATTCATACACAATAAAACCAAACCGCCTCGCTACGTGCCTGGCGCAGGATCGTTGACCGAACGTTGCCGGTGCCCGCTCCGCCCAATCTCCGTTCGGGCTCTATTGCCCCATTATCGCGAATAGCGGTTCGATCGCCTGCTGATGTAAATTTGCTCCAGCAGGGATTCCAGCCCCGGCTGCTGGGTGTGGGGCCGCAGTATCCGCACCACGGACTTGTGCCCGTAGCTGGCCGCCTTGGTCAACGCCTCATTCACCACGGCCTCATTGCGGGCCACGGGGCTAGCCGTCAGCAATTCGGACACCACCGCAAGGTGGCCATACTGGGCGGCCTCTTTCAAGGCGGAGGCCATGGCCAGTGGATCGTCTTGAATGGGGGTGTCCGCCAGCAACGTTGTCACCACACGCTCATAACCGCCACCAGCGGCGCGTCGCAAGGCCATGGCCAGGGCCACGGAATCCTCCTTGATGTCCGTCTTTTGCAGCAGGGTCGTCACCACAGGCTGATGCCCCCTGGCGGCGGCCTTTTCAAGGGCATCGGCGATGACCGCTTGGTTTTGCCCCAAATGAATTTTGCCCAGCAATTTGTTCACAACCCGCAAATGACCGTTTTCGGCGGCGGCCACCAAGGGCTTGCCCCAAACCGCTGGCTGATCCACGCCGCTGAGACAGTCCGCTATATTTTGTACAACCTGGGTGAGTCCCTGTTTGGCGGCCTTGTTCAACCGAGCCTGATAATGACCGATTAAAGCGTCGCCAATCTCGGGGCTGCGAGAAAACACGTCCCGAAGCTGCGGATGGCGTCCCAGGTCATTCCCGAAACAGCGCACAAAGACATCCGTGTGGTTCACCGCCTCAGGCCATTGAACCTCCACGGGCAGGGACTCAGAGCGGGCATGAGCCGGAGGAGGAGATTGGACGTGGCCCGGAAGAGAGTGGGAATGGGACGTCCCGTGGGGAGAGCCAAATTGAATCGGGTTTGGATACACTGGAGATCAGCCTTAAACCATATCTGACTTAAACCATATCGGACGTTGTTTGATCCCGGGTTTGATCCTGGCAAGACGGGGACAATTTGGCGGCCAAGGCCCGCTTGAGTTCCCGATAATTGGGGTAACGCTCCAAACCGTCTTCGTAACAGGTTTCCAAATACTCCATGGTGTCCATCATGTCCTGGTAACTCACCTGGGGATAGGTCTGGATATAAAAGCCCAGAATGGGCGCTATATTCTCAGGAGGCTCATAGTACTGGGGGTCGGTCAAGTTTTTCAAACAGTCCAAAGCGAGCTGCCGGGCCTCTTCACCAAGCACAGGTTCCAGATTCGGCCCTGTGCCGACTTTACCCAGCAGGGTCAGGGCACGGTGCCGTTGTTCGGCAAACGCCTGAAGCTGCGGGCTGCCCAGCGGGGCACGTAAGCTGTTGATGTATGAACTTTGGGTTAAAAGCCGGTTCCCACGCTCTACAACCCCAATCGCTTCCTCGACTTGACGAGGTTCCACGGATGGCTTGGCACTGATCAGATTGTGGTTCAACTTATTTATGTTGTTCAAAGCCCCCGGTGGCCCATCAGGTTCCTTCGGCCCGGCAGGGGGCAAAGCCTTGGGCCGACCGAGAAATTGGTCAAAATTCAATTGCCCCTTCAGGCTGGGGCTTTTTTGAAGCGATTTGCCCTTCAACAACTTTTCGCCCAGTGGCCCCAGTTTTTCAGGGGTCTTGGGAGGAGCAGGGGGCGTGCCGGTTTTCAGGGGTGAAGCAGGTTCAAGCATCAGGAAATTATCCACGACATGGGCTTCAGGCAAGGGGCCTGTCTGGCGGTAAACCTTGAATAAGGCACCAGCCTGAGGGTTCAGGGGGCGGTCGTTTTTTCAGGGGCGCAGGCCGTCCGGTTTGCCTAACAGTGTAAACAAAACATCGCAAAGATAAAATTGCGCCTCGCCTGAAAACAGGGGACTCAGGGCAAGGTCAACAAGCGATGAAGCTCAAAATGATTCAAGAGGGGATGCAATTGTTTTTTGTCCAGCATCTGGGTAATTTCCGCCCTGAAAAAGTTTTGATAGGTTTTTGGGGTTAAGCTGCGGGTCAGCACCGGGTTTTCATCCATCTCGGAGATGCAATGCATCATCAGTCCCAAGAAGGCCTTGCAGGCCAACAGGTAATCCGCCGGATTTTCCTGTTTTGCCGCCTCAATGGCCTGATGATTCTCAAACAGGCGATACAGCTCATCCGCCCGCATTTTTCGCCAGTAAACCGGACGTTCCTGCTTCAGCTCAACAAGGCGTCGCTCCAGGTTGGCGTTAATACGCCGGGAATCGAGGGGACTCAGCAAGGTATGCCGGCCAGCCACAAGCTGGGGAGGCACCTGATGGGGCTCCGGCTGGGCACTGGGCAGATCATGGGCGTGAAAATCATCGTAGGGGTTTTCAGCAGTCTCCGCCGCGTCCGGCGCATGCGCATCCGTCTCATTCACATCCGGGGACAGGATCAAATCCATCAAATAATCGGCGCAGTACTGCTTGTACCCTTCGGGCGAGTTCTGCTTGAAGGCCCTCAGCTGTGGATTATTCTGAAAATTATGGCTCACCCGGGCAAACCGGCTGAATACGGGGGCCAGATCGAGCCCGGGGCTCTCTCTCAAGGGGTTGGCAAAGAAAGGGGCCGCCAGGTAGTTCGACAACTGCAAACGGGCCTGCTCGGACAGGGTTTCTTCGCCCTTCAGGGCCTGCCAGGCTCGCTGTATATCGTCCCGCTCTTTCAAGTCGGGCGCTGCCAGCAATCTGGCCACCACCCGGGGCTGACTGTGGAGAATGGCTTGTTTAAGAGGCGTAACGCCATGGTAATCGGGCTGGTTGACGTCGCCCCCCAGGGATAGCAATAAATCAACGGCCTCCGGCACGTCCATCTGGCATAATTCCGTCAGCAGGGTATGTCCCCGGTTATTCAAGGCGTCCGGTTGGGCGCCGTGATCCAGCAGAACTTTGGCAAGGGCTCGATCTTGCCGAAAAAGGGCGAAACCGAGTGGGCCAATGCCAAAGTCATTGCAGTGATTGGGATTGGCTTTGGCTTTTAACAGCGCCTTCACAATCTTGTGATTCCCTCGGGCCGCCGCAATCAGCAAGGGGGTGTCTCCGTCCAGGTCAGACCGATTGGGATCGGCCTTGGCCGCCAACAGTTTTTGCGCCAACCTCAGGTTTTCAAGACCACAGGCCTGCGCCAGTGGGGTCAGACCATCATAGTTGGCCTGATTGGGATTGGCCCCCTTGTCAAGCAGCATCTGAAGGATAGACGGGCTATTGACCAGTATCGCAAAAGACAGCGGCGGGTTTCCTTCCGTGTCCGTCAGGTGCAAATCCAGTTCGGGGGACTGAAGTAACGCCTCCACACAGTCCGGGGCGTTGCCCAGAATGGCCATCACCAGTGGGGTATAGTTCTTGAAATAAGGGTTTTGGGCATTCACTTGCCCGCCCATGGCAACCAGTTGTCGGGTTACCCTGGCATTGCCATAGCCTGCGGCCAGCATCAGCAAGGTATCCCCGTGCGCGTTGGACAGGTTGGGATTGAACCCCGACGCTACCTCGGCCCCACCCTTTGTTTGTGGAAGCACATACCCCATGGCCTGGAGAAAGCTGTTTAGAGAGTCATTGTGAAGCGGGGAGGCCGTAGAATTGGCCAGCGCTTCCAGATCGGGTGCCGGAGAAGCGGCCCGTGAAACAGACTGAGACTCATCCCCCCGGCTGGATTGAAAGGTGTCTTGTGGCTGTGAGGATTTTTCAGGGGCTTTGGAAGCGCCCTGAAAAAACAGCCTCGATCCGCGATCAGGACGAGTGGATGAGCTGGCTTGACGAAAGAAGCTGGGCGGGAGCGAAATCATGGATATCCACGCGACAGGGCTTATAGAAAGAATACCCCAAGCGACGGGGCATTGTGTGACTCTATTGTAAATGCTCCTCAAGCCATTCAATTGCCACCGGCGGCCACAACTTCATATTCAGTAATATTTGAAGCGCAGGAAGCCCATCACAAGGTCACCGGCTAAAACGGCATCTTCGATTCCAGGTAACCCAGCCGCCAGCCGCCACGCTCGTTCACCATAATGAGATTGACCCGCTGTTCCTGCCCATTGGGGAATACCAGGTGCGCTTCCACGGTGGCGGTTTTTCCCTGGCCAGACAAGGTGGAAAAATAACCGTACCGGGCGAACTGGGCGGCCTGACTCTGCCTTACAAAGCGCCGCCAGAAGCGCAGCACCAAGTCCAGGTTGTTGGTTTCAAACATCAGCTTGACTTCAGGGGGGCCCAGCTTGGCCGCTTCGGCGGCCTTGGGGTTTTGCTGGTAAATATCTTTCAGCGTCCACTGAACAAACTCTTTTTGGGAGTAATCGGAAAACAACCCCCAGCACACATGCACCTGGCTCTGTAACAGGGCCTGAAAAAAATAGCGGGCGACTTCGTGTGGCTCAGAATTTTTTTTCATCAGACACCGGTATTAGCTGGATGCGGTTACTGGAGCGAAATTCATCACTTATTATCGGCCTGGAAGTCGATACTATAGTTCACTTTTCCACGTTCTCCATTAAAAGAGCGCATTTTGGTGGTATCAATTTCCAGAGAGAATTTTTCATTTTTGCCATAGGCTTTTAAAGGCGGTAACACAATCACTTGGGTGCCACCTGGATACAGGGGAAGAATAATATTGGAGGGGTAAGCTGTTCTGGGCGGTGGACCGGTTGTGGGCATGACCCGAATGTGGCAGTTATTGGCATTAGAGCCCTTGCAATCTTGCAGGGAATTATCCCGCAAATTGGTACGGGGAGAGATGGAACGGAAGTCGAAGGGGCCATTGAAATAAAGTCGAAAAGCCAAGGCCTGTCTGGGGATGTTGGTAATTATCGGACCACAACTAGTGTTGGTCGGGCCGTTGACATCACAGTTTTTGATGACCTGATTTTCGGTAAAGTTGTAAACCACAATCTTCTTCAAGGTTAACGGATTTTTATCGCCCGTGTTGTTGGCCTGATGATTGGCTCGCCACATGGTGTCAAAATTAATTTCCGAATTGGCGTCCATCCAGCCGTAACCGGGTACAAAGGTGCCCGCCGGTAATTTAATTTTTTGAGGATTTTTATAGAGATGCTGGCCCACAATTTTATCCGCGGTCACCCCATCCGGGTTTTGCAGCTTCACCTGAGCCACCACAATCACCTGATCCCGCCTTGAGCCAGCCTGGCAGGCTGCGTCCAGCAGTTTGGAAGCGCCAGCCCCTTCGAATTTATTGACCAGCGCCTTGCCAAACTGTGCGTCCGCATGGCAAATCACCCCTTCGCTCACCACGATAAAGGGGTTGAAGATCTTGTTCACACTTAATAAATAAGGATCGTCCTTGTTGGGCTCAGTCTCCGGGAAATAGCTATTCTTTGACTCTCTGGCGCTATCGCCTCCCAGTACCATGTATCGGTATTTGGCAATCACTCTGTTGTCGTTGCTCAAATCCAGGGAAATTCGCCCGGAAGTGGCATAATAAGCCTTCAGGAAATAGGGAATGCCGTCCGAGGAGTCGATATTGCTGTCAAAATTCAGGTAATTGCTGCGAGGCAGCATGCGGGTGGCGATGGCCTCCTGAACCCCCGCTTGGGCGGCGTAATACGCCTGGGCGTTCTGGGCCGTCAAAATGGCCTGATGGGCGTTCTGCTGGGACATGCTGCCCAGTAAGCCGCCCCCGACCGTCAAGGTGATTAACAGCACCACGGCAATGGCAATCAGCCCACCCTGACCGACCTCTGCCGCAGAGGCCCGAACCCTGGCAATTCCCAAGCGCTTTAAAGCAAAATAACTACTCATAAAAGCCATCATAAAAAAATGCCCATGGTTCAAAAACCTTCATCTGGTGGATCAAAAGTGATGTGGCCATACGACAAACTGAATCCAGCACAATCCGGTGTCATTTTGTAGTTATCGGTATGGGATGGGCTAAAGTTTAATGAATTTTACAAAACTTATTTCAGCCTCAAGTTTGTGTAAAATTCGCCGATACGTTGAATTACCACAATAATCTCCCCAACCGCCCAGCAGATAACAACTCAGAAGACAGCAACAGAAGAGTATCGCCCCATGTGCCGACAAAACTTGAATAGCAGTCTCCGATTGAATGCCCCGACGGGCCTCAGCCTGCTTGAATTGGGATTAGTCATGGCCATTGTGGCGCTGGCGCTGGTGCCCCTGGTGAAATCGATTGGCGGGCCCATGAGCGCCAGTGGAAAAGGTTCCGCCGCGCAAATGACCGGTTTTAAAAATAAAGAAGGTATTTTGGCCACCAATCTGGCCAACCAGGTTTTATCAGGCGATTATTCCAGCTTTCAATGCCTACCCGCTGGCACCAGCAGCTCCTTTACCGTTCCCACCCGCCAACAATCCTACCCGGCTGGCAGTCAAAAATGCCAATCCGTCCAGGACAGCCTACAGTACCAATGGACAGTCATGCCCATTAACGAGGCCAATAGTGGCAACAAACCGCCGGATGGCTACTCTTTTTTTAAAGGCGTACTGAACATCTATGATCAGGGGGCATCCTCAACAAACCAGCCGCTGTTGTCCATGCCGGTCAACTTTTACAAGTTTACAGGCGTGGCCAATCAACCCCAACAAAAAACGGGGGTCTTAATCGCCCTGGATCGGTCGGGCTCCATGGCCAATGCTGCATCAAAAGAAGGCATGCCGCCCAACATTAATGGCAATCAACAAACTCAAAAGTCTCTGAGTTTTGCCCTGCCCTTCTTGTGGTATCGGTACAAGCCGTTCCCCACCCCAGGCACTGATACCGGCTGGGGCTACGACTTTCCTGCAATCACGGATCCAGTTGCCCAACCCCTGGATATGTGGAACAACAAAACCCTGGATTTGGTAAGCCTGCAAAATATGGCAGGCGCAAACGGAAGCGATCCCAATCCGGCCACCCTTTTCAATGAATCCTACCTGGGAAGCAACAACCTGTTCAAGTGCGACATGCCAGCGAACTCCCCAGCCTGGCTGGCCACGTCCCAGGCATTTGACAATCGCCTGGCCTATATTTTTAACCGGGATTGGGTGCTGGAAGGCGACGCTGAATCTGTGTACGCCCGGCAAAATTATATTGTTCCTTTCTGCCAGGAAAAGCAAAATCTACAACAATGGTCTCAAGTGGTGAATAATAAACTCTCCCGGTTTGAAGCCGCCAGAACCGCGGCCTTGTCGCTGTTGCTCAAACTGGAAGAACGATCCAGTGTGGTCAACGCCATTAAAGTCGGCTATTTCCCCTGGGCCTTCGCCCCCGCAAATGGTTATGGGGGGCCACTGCAATCGGCGGTGGTCAGAACCGATCGACAGGGAAAACCGCACGTTGTATTCGATAAAATTCGTGAAAAAATGCTGTGGCTCAACCGCATGGATCCCGCCAAAAAATCAAGTTCCTTCGCGGTGGGCATGGAAGGGGCAACCAATATCTACCTGGCCTTGGCGGAAGCCCGGCAGCAGTTACTGGCGGACACCAGCATCCAGCGACGTATTATAGTGCTGATGACTGACGGGGAGCCCGCCCCCAATCAGGCCCCCAATTCTAACGGCCCGTTCGGCTCCGGTGGACTGAGGGATTTTGCCCAAAGCCAGTTGGGCTGTGGCGCCCCCCAAAACCAGCGGGTTACCCTGTTTACCGTCGGGTTAATCCAGGCCGATGAAGCCTTAATGAACGACATGGCCAATTCGACCCCCAATGGACAAGGCTTTTTCGCCAAGGACATTGCCTCGCTGGGGCCTATTTTCGACAGTGTGGCCTATGAAATCCAGAAACTCGCCCTGCTCAGCACCGCGGATCGCTACGGCCTGGATCTCTCCAACGACGAAAACACCTGCGGCCAATAAATCGAAACACGACAGGCAGCCAATCGGGCACTTTTAAGGCGATTTAAGACAAAACGAGTTGCTCGGCCTTCAGGCGTTTCAGCAGGTTCACCGTTTCCAGGGCGGCCATGGCGGCATCCACGCCTTTGTTACCCGCTTTGCATCCGGCCCGTTCAATGGCTTGCTCAATGTTTTCCGTGGTAATCACCCCAAAAATCACCGGAATGCCACTTTTCTGGCCAGCGGCGGCAATGCCCTTGGCCGCTTCGTTGCACACGTAATCGTAGTGGGTGGTGGCTCCCCGAATCACGCAACCCAGGGTAATAATGGCATCGAACTGCCCGGACAAGGCCAATTTGGAGGCCACCAGCGGCAGTTCAAAGGCTCCCGGCACCCAGGCCACCGTCATATCGGCATCGGCCACATCGTGGGCGGTTAAAGCACCGATGGCCCCGCTGAGCAGTTTCTCGGTAATCACATCGTTAAAACGGGACACCACAATGCCGATCTTCAGGCCGGTGCCGATCAATTTCCCTTCAAACACGTTTGGCATAGCGTTAGTCCTTTTGCGTTCAGCGGTTTTTATTTCGTCGGATACTTTTTATTCCGGGTTAAGGGTGTTGGCGGCAGAGCCGAAGTCCAGCCAGTGGCCCAACTTTTCCTGCTTGGTTTTTAAGTATTGCTGATTGTGGCTGTGCGGGACGCTGGGAATGGGAACGCGATCCACGATTTCCAGCCCATAGCCATCCAATCCCCGGATTTTGCGAGGGTTATTGGTCAGCAGCTTGAAAGACTGAATGCCCAAATCCAGCAGAATTTGAGCCCCCACCCCGTAGTTGCGTAAATCGGCGGAAAAGCCCATTTCCAGATTGGCCTCCACCGTATCCAGCCCTTTTTCCTGCAAAGCATAAGCCTTGATTTTATTGAGCAGGCCAATGCCCCGGCCCTCATGGCTGCGCATGTAAACCAAAGCGCCTTTGCCATGGGCCTCAATGGCGGCCATGGCCGCATGCAACTGATCCCCACAGTCACAACGCAGGCTGCCCAGCACATCTCCGGTCAGGCATTCGCTATGCACCCGCACCAGCGGTAGTTCCTCGTCGGCGGCGATTTCGCCGGCCTGGCTGACATCGCCCTTGACCAGGGCCAGATGCTCGGAGCCATCAATGTGATTGCGATAGGCATACACTTTAAAATCACCGTAGCGGGTGGGCATTTCCGCCACCGCCTCCCGGGTGACCATGCTTTCCTTGCGCAGGCGGTAATTGATCAGCTGGGCCACTGTAATAAATTTCATGTTCAGCCGCCGGGCGATTTCGGCCAGCTCGTTGCGACGGGCCATGGTGCCGTCCGGGTTCAAAATCTCGCAAATGACCCCAGCCGGTTGCAAGCCAGCCAGGCGGGCCAGATCCACGCTGGCCTCGGTTTGGCCCACCCGTTCCAGCACACCGCCGGGACGGGCCCGCAAGGGGAAAATATGCCCCGGTCGGCGCAGATCAGAGGGGGTTGCATCCGGGGCCACGGCCACCTGAATGGTCACGGCCCGATCACTGGCGGAAATGCCGGTGGTTACCCCATATTTGGTGGAAGCGTCGATACTGACCGTAAAGGCGGTGCCCAAAGGATCCTGGGTGGGGGAAATCATCTGGCTCAAAGCCAGCTTGTCGCAGGTTTCCGGGGTCAGGGTCAGGCAAATCAGGCCCCGACCCTCGGCGGCCATTAAATTGATGATGTCCGGGGTGATTTTTTCGGCGGCGCAAATGAAATCGCCCTCGTTTTCCCGATCCTCATCATCGGCCACAATGACCACTTCCCCGTTGCGGATGGCCTCAATGGCCTCTTCCACAGTGCTAAAAATACTGTGGCTGTCATCGGATGGCAGCAGGTCGGTATGGGGGTCTGTCATGCGGGCACTCCTTAAGCGGCACCGGGAACCGGCAGCGGGGCCGGATCACGAGGGAGGAACAGTTATTCAGGATCGTGGTTAAACCAGCTGCCCGTGTGAATTTGAGCGGTGGCGGGCGGCTTGCGGGTTAAGCCAATGGAATTCATGGCCGGGGCCAACGACGGCGCATCAATGGAGATGCTCTCTTCCACGGTGGCGTGAGTGGGGTACACCGAGGTCAACTCAGGCTGTAATGCCTCTGGTGTGGCGCAGTATGGGTTTTCTCCGCCCGCTTGGCCACGCATGAGGCGTTGCACGTATTTGCCCAATAAATCAGTCTCGATATTCACCATATCACCGGGCTGGTAATCGCCCAGGCTGGTATGAGACAAGGTATGGGGAATGATGGCCACCGAAAAGCGATGGTCGCTCACGGTGTTCACGGTCAGGCTGATGCCCAGTATCGCCACAGATCCCTTGGGCACCAGCAGGGCGGCCATGGCCTCAGACGGCACTTCAAAGGTGTACACGATGCTGTTGCCCTGCGGCTCTCGGGAGACAACCCGGGCCAGCCCGTCCACGTGTCCAGTCACGTAATGGCCACCGATGCGGCTGCTGGGGGTGAGGGGACGCTCCAGATTAACCCGCTTGCCGGGCTGAAACGTGGAGAAATTGGTTTTGGACAGGCTTTCCGGGGAAGATTCAAAGGTAAAGCTATTCTCATCAAAGGCGATGACGGTCATGCAGGCCCCGTCCACGGCAATGCTGTCACCGAGTGCGATGGTTTCCAGAACGCGCTGAGCTTGCACCCGGATGCGGCTACCTGCGGCATTGGCTTCCACCTGGGCAATCCGGCCCACTTCTTCAATCAGTCCTGTGAACATGGGGATGGATCTCTTTCACGGCAGTTCTTATTTACGGCGGTTCTTCAGTTTTCCCTTGACCACTATTGTAATGAAAACAAACCCGAACCGATACCGGAATTTTCTCTCACAAGCACTTTGATCATTGAGTAAACCCATCTGCCAAGCAATCCCCTGAAGATGAACAGGGCCTTTGCGCCCCCTAGGGAAGGGTCTTGACCCGCTCCCGGGCGTACTTCACAAAATCATCCTCGTTGCTACCGGACAAGGCCAAAAAGCGCTCAAAGGCGGTTTTAGCGCCGGGGGTGTCCTTGGCCGTATCCAGGGCTACGCCCAACGCGTAGTAGGCATCGGTAAAGTCGGGGTTGTACTGAATGGCCTGCCGATAACTCTGAGCGGCCAGTGACGGCTTCTTCTGCCCATCCAGAATCAGACCCTTGTAATAGTGGGCCATGGCGTCCTGATTGTTCTTGGCCAAGGCCTGATTAACCAGGGTCAAGGCCTGTGGATAACGTTGCTGGTTGTAGGCTTCAATGGCCTTTTCCAGATCCTGGGAGGCGGCCTGTTGCTCAATGGAGGCCAGGGCCTGCTTGGCTTCCGCATAGCCGGGCTTCAGGCTCAAAGCCTTCTGGTAAGCCGCCTGAGCCTTGGCTAAATCCTTTTTCTGGTGATAGGCCGTGCCTAAATAATAAGCGTAATCCGGCTCCTTGGCATCCTTGGCCATGGCCTTCTGGTACTCGGCAATGGCCGCATCCAAATCGCCAGCGGATTGCAGGCTGATACCGTAAGCGGCGTGAATTTCGGGCGTATCGTCAAAACTCAGGGCTTTCTGGAAGAGCGGTAACGCCTCTCGGGCCTTGCCTTGCTGTTGCAACTGCACGGCCTGTTGATAGGCCTCGTATCCCAACCCTTGGCGGGCCGACTGGGCCAATTGCTTAAACGTCTCGTTGCCTGGGTCTAGGGCCTGAGCCTTCTGGAAAGCGTCCGCGCTGAGATCGGGCTTGCCCTGGGTCTGGTATATGGCCCCTAAATTGGCCCAGGTACCGGCCAGCTTGGGATCCAGTTTGAGCGCCCGCTGATAAAAGGACACGGCGTTGTCCAAATCTTTGCGGTTATGAAACTCTTCCCCAATCTGCGCTTGCACCGTGGCGTTGCCAGGAAAGCGATCGGCGTATTGCTTCAACCCGGCGGCCACACGGGCTGGATCACTTTGTTGCTTGATGAGGGTCAGCAGTTTTTCCTGAGCCGGTGCGTAGTTGGGATCGATGACCAGCACCTGATTGTACCCCTGGATGGCCCCGTCGACGTTACCGGACTCCTGGAACACGGTGGCCTTGTAAAAGCTGGCTAATAAATTGCGGGGATCCACCTGCAAGACGGTGTTGTAAGCGCTTAAGGCCTTTTGATAATCCTTTTGCTGCTGAAACAGGGTGCCCATGTTCAGGCGAATCATCTTCTTCACCTCAAAGGGGGTGTTGCGATCCATCTCCGCAAAATGCTCGGCGGCGTTGTACTGCTGATACGCTTGCTCGAACATCTTCTTTTTCTGGAAGACACTGCCCAGGTTGGCATGGCCCAACACGCTGTTGGGGTTGAATTTAATCTCGTTCTGCCAGATTTTCTCCAGCATGTTCAGGGCGCTGACATTGGTGGGGTCGATGGTCAGGGCCTTGTCAAAGTTGACCACGGCCTTGTCAATTTCCCCCGTTTTATATTGGGCATTGCCCAACTGCACCAGCGTATCCGCCTGGGAAATCCCTGCGGCGGCCCTGGCTCCACCGGGACTGGACACATCATTGACCACCACGGCATAGTATTTTTTGGATTTTTCCGGCAGATTCACCACCGTGAACAAATCGCCCAGGGCCTTGGCCGCTACCGGATCCTTCTTGTCCAGCTCCAGGGTCAGTTCGTATTCCACAATGGCTTCCGGGAATTTACCCTGCAAACGCAGTTGCTTGGCCATTTCCAGGTGCTTGTTTTTGTCCCCGCCGTTAATACCCAGGTTGCGATAGGCGATGTTCAGGTTTTCTCTGGCCACTTGCCGGTTTTTTTCGTGCAGGGGCTTGCGCTCGGCTCCTTCCGGCCAAGCGGAACTCAGGTAAAAATGGGCCTTGCGAAAATCATTCAGGGCGTTTTGGTCTTGCCGCAACTTATCGTGATAATAATTGCCCCGCTTGATGTAAACCACGGCCAGATTGTTATACACCACCGGCAGGCTGGGCTCCGGGGCCACGGTCAAAGCCCGCTCAAAGGCTTCAATGGCCTGGGTTAACTGGCCCTTATTAAAGGCATTGCTGCCCTGCTGGGAAAACTGGGCGTACTCATCCAGATTGCCGGTGCTGCTGTAGTCATCCGGCGGAGTATAGGAGGGCGGCACAGCAGGCTGGGCGAAGGCTCCACCCGAAGCGGACAGCAGGCCCCCCCCCGTAATGGCGGCCAACAGGGCCAGACACAGCAGACGCTTGGCCACAGCGGGAGTTCGTACAAAGAACATAATCATCAAACGCAGCCTCTCTAACAGGACAAGCCAGCCGAAACAATGGGACAAAGCCTATTATATAACAGCGGGGCCCTTCCCATCATTGTCCATCAGGACAAGCCTGCCCCATCGGGGTTCAGAAAACGAGCGACCCTTGCATCCATCCTGGATGCCTGACGCCTGGGGCATCGCTCCGCTCAGTGTCCCTGATCCGTGCCCGACACCGACAACAGGGCTTCCACCTGATGGGCCAAGGTCACGTCCAGCGGGCTAACCCCGTTGATGGTATGCGTCCAGTAGCGAATGATCAGGGTTTTCCAGTTCAGTTGCAAGTCAGGGTGATGATCGGCGGCCTCGGCATGGCGGGCCACCGCGTTCAGGGTTTCCAGCGCCTGCAAATAATTGGCCCCCTCATAAACCCGCTGCAAGGCATTCTGGTGAAACTGCCACTGGGGCAACTCACGCAAGGCCGCTTCAATTTCAGTGGGGCTTAACGCCTGGGTGGTATTGGGGGGAGAGGTCATGGACAAGCTCCTTATCTGCCGATTTATAGGGGTGAGGCTGCCTTCAAAGCGCGTTTGTAACTGTTTGAGTACAGCGAGTTATAAAAGAGTACTGGGCCGCTTGGCCAGAGGCAATGCATTGTTTGTCTGAGCTGCACGCGGTTTTAGAAACGTGTTCTGAAGGCAGCCTCACCCATAGCGAGTATCCCGCTAGGTAGTCTACCGCTAGAAATTTTCTAGGGCCTTGTAGGCAGAGGCCCGTACATCGTAACGAAAAACCTGCAACGTTTCCGAGCCCGCCTTCAGGGCAATATCGGCCCAGCCCCGGTTGCGGGTGGGCAGCAAGGCAATTTGACGCCCTCGGCCAAAGAAAATTTCCCGACCGTTTTTCACAATGGAAATATCCAGCAAGCCATCGGACTGCTTGGCGTTCTGGATAATCTCCTCGCTGATGCCGTCCTGATCCAGATCCACCTGTCGCACGGCGAAGGGGTTTTCTTCCCGATCAGAAGCGGGGTTCCCCCCGGGCACCGGCGGGGCGGAACTGGCCACCACCACTTCTCGGGGGATGGGTACCGGGCGGGCCACTTTTTCCAGTTGAACCGGATTTTTCAAATCAATGCGGGGACTGTCGGCTTCCTTCTTTTCCACTGATACCGATTGAGCCGAGGTGTCTGCATCCCGCAAATCCTCGTCCAGCGGCTCCAAAAACCGCTCGGAAGTCCCTTCGTTTCGACCGCCGGAACCCAGAATGCGGGCAAACACGTTCACCTTGGCCCCTGGTTGTAAAATACGGGTTTCCCCGGTCAGGTTGTCGTGCTCGTAGCGCACCCCGGGTTTATCCTCGCTCGACCAGGTATCAAAACGAAAATACAACTGGTACATCACCGCCATGGCCACCAAAATTCCAATCAGCATGGGCATACCAGTTTACCTCTCATTCTCTCCACCAGTGTCTTCCATAAGTCATTATATGCCAAGGCTCAGTCAATTCAAAAGGGGATACCCAAAGCGAATGGGGTCGGTTTTGCTCGCCATCATCAGCCCCCGGCTGCGAATTGCCGCCTTCGTCTGCCCGTTTGCATGCCCGCATGGGCTGTACTATGCTTGGGCTGTACCCCTGCCAATGGGGCTATCCACCTGCCAAACTGTATCATCAACGGGAGACCCAGACGTTATGAACACATCCATTCTACCGGTGCTGCTGATAGCCATTTTCACCCTGGGCGGCTGTGGTCAGCTCCCCCAATCCACCCCTGCGGCAAACACGGACAGCGCCCCTGCGACTCAAGCACAGTCCACCCCAGTGGCCTCCAAAGGGCAGCAGCTTTTTATCACCCACTGCGCCAGCTGCCATCAGGGCATGAGTCAAACGCCCAGCCCCAATGCCGTCGTCCTGAACTCAAGGGTGCTGGCTAAGGAGAGCGCGTTCAAGGCCTTGCTGCGGCAACCCTACTCGCCCATGATGCCTGCCTTTGGGCCGGAAGTTCTGAGCGATGAGGACGTTCACGAGTTATACGGGTATCTTCAGGCAGAAAAAGCAAAAGCCCCGGCAAACTAGCCCGCCACTCAATCCTTACTGAAATAGCGCGTTTCAGGTCAGTTCGTAATAAGCGGATGGCCCCCCTGGCCTTGAGCCAGAGCGCTCGAAGACGACCTCATGCGTGGGGGATGTTGGGGTGGGTTCATTCAAGACACGCCTGCGATGGAAGGGCCGTTCGGACGGTAAAGGTTCCCGCTCTCGATCGGCAGATGGCCCCGAGCGGCCTCGTCGTGCCTCAGCGCCGCCTGCCGCCAGTCTCAAAATTTCCTCGCTGGGGCGCTCAGCGGCAGCACCTGTGGGGGATAAGGCGGGAGGGATGAAGATAAACGGCACCCTGGACGTGTATGCGGTGCGTGGCAGAGTAGGACTGCTAGTCACCTCAGACTCAGGGGAGTCTTGCAGTTGCCCCTCCTCATAATCCGAGGACTCGGTGGGGGTGGCCGTCGTCTGCAAATCGCGCTCTCCATCCCGAGCCAAATTCAGCAAGGCCACAAGCCCGGCGGAATGGTGGAGCTCACCGGTGCGGGGATGCTGATAAAAAAAGTTTAACGGGACGCCTTGACCGGCTCCAGCCACTTCATCCGGGGGATAGGGCGGGGGCGATGAGGACAGGGGCGAGAAATGAGGGGATGTGGAGGGCAGAGGCGAGGCTTGAGGCACCGCCGCTGGCCCCTGACCAGACGCTGCTGGCTGACTATGATCCCTGCGTCCAAAACGCGGCGCTGCGGCGGGAGCGAAAAAAGTCCTGATGGCTTGCATAAGGCTATCTGTCCTTGCTGATTAATGCGGGGGGATGATCTGAAGGCGAGCTAGGTGAGCTCATAGGCGGGGGCGATAACCCCAGTTCTTGTGTCGTTCAGGGTCACTACCCCGTTGGGAATAGTAGCGTTACGCACCAGCGCCTCCAGCCGAGCCTGCAAGGCAGCCCGGGAATGAGTCGCCGCATTCCCACCAGCAGCGTTCCTATCAGCGGGCATCTGAACAAAACGATCCTCAAACAAATTGCGAGCAAGCCCTTCCGTCTCAGGGCCGTTTAAACGGGAGCGATGATTGTTCGCACGCCGGGGGGAGGCCTCCGGGGGGACTAAAGCCCCGTGATCCTTTCGACCAAACCGGACAGCGGACGAAGAAGCGAGCGGGCTACTGAGGGTGTTCATACACAGATTCATCCTGAAAAATTATCTACAAACTACAAAAAAGTGAACGCTTTCTATAGAAAGTCCCTCCAGCCAAAAAGTTGCTCTCTCCCTGACCCAGGCGGGTCAGTGTCCAATCCCGCCAGTCATCCAACCCGAGTAGAAACCGGATGGGGCCGCCGCCATGTTGAACGAGGAACCCTCGACAATCTATGCGGCAGAAGGGCCGCTGACTTCCAGTTGCAGGGTCACATGAGACAGGCCAAATTTCTCCTTCAGGGCGTTTTGCACCCGATTGAGCGTTTCCCCGCTGTAAGCCTCCGGCGAGACTTCAATGTGGGCGGCCAGCAGCATGCGCTGCATGTTAATGTTCCACACGTGCAAATTGTGTACCGACACAACCCCGTCAAACGCCAGAATCGCCGTGCGCACTTCCTCAATGTCGATATGGCTGGGGCAGCTCTCCAGCAACACGTTCACCGAATCCCGAAGCAGACCCCAGGCGCTGACTAAAATCAGCAGGGCAATAACGCAGCTCATCACCGGATCGGCCCAGCGCCAGTCAAAGGCCCAAATCAGACCACCGGCAACCATAGCCCCCACCGAACCCAGCAAGTCCCCCATCACATGCAGGTAAGCGCCCTTGATGTTCAGGTTATGGTCATGATCGGCATGCAGCAATTTTGCCGAAATCATATTCACGATCAAGCCCCCTAGCGCCACCCACAGCATCAGGCTGGCCTTGATGGGTTCCGGGTGCGAGAAGCGCTCGTAGCCTTCCCAGAAAATAAACAGCCCCATACCTACCAACAGCAGGGCATTGGCAAAGGCGGCCAGAATTTCCACCCGCTGGTAGCCAAAGGTGCGATGCTTGGGCGCAGGTCGATGAGACAGCCAAGCGGCGAACAACGACAAACCAATGGCCGCCGAGTCGGCGAACATGTGGAAGCCATCGGCCAGCAGGGCCAAACTGCCGGAGAGAATGCCGCCCGCCACTTCCACCATCAGGTACAAAAAGGTGAGGACGAACACCCAGCGCAACACTTTAAAGTGCCGCTCGGACAGGATTACACCCAAATGGTGACTATGCCCCCCGTGATGATGATGATGTCCATGCCCGTGATGATCATGAGTATGCTCGTCGTGAGCGTGAGTGCCATGCTCATGATTGGAATCACCGGCACCGTGGTGGTGCGGCTCTTCAGGATGATGATGATGATTTTTTCCCTGACAGGAGTGGTTCATGCGGGCGGTATAGTCCGATTTTGGGGCTGATTCTTCAGATTGGGAAAATCCGATTAGGAAAAACTTTCAATGACCTTCTTAATGCGCTCAAAGGCCCAGTTGAGATCGGCTTCGCTGACCACCAGTGGAGGAGCAAAGCGGATGACGAAATCATGGGTTTCCTTGCACAAGACGCCTTCGGCTTTCAGGGCTTCGCAGAAGGGGCGGGCTTTGGTGTTCAGCTCAATACCAATCAACAGGCCCCGCCCCCGAACTTCCTTGATGTGGGGGCTGTGGATGGTCTTCAACTGGTTCAGGAATTTTTCGCCCAGGGTGGCGGAACGCTCCACCAGATTCTCCTCCCGAATCACATCCAGGGCCGTGCGGGCAACGGCACACCCCAAGGGGTTTCCGCCATAGGTACTGCCGTGATCGCCTGGGTGAAACACGCCCATGACCTCATCGTTGGCCATGACGGCAGACACCGGATAGAATCCGCCGGAGAGGGCCTTGCCCACCACGATCACATCCGGCTGAACGCCCTCGTGCTGGAAGGCGAACATTTTGCCGGTGCGTCCCAGACCGGTCTGGATTTCATCCGCGATAAACAGCACGTTGTTTTGTTTGCACAGCTCGGCCACCTGCTTGATATAACCGGGCTTGGGAATCAGGATGCCCGCCTCAGCCTGAATGGGCTCCATAAACACGGCGCAGGTGTTGGGGGTAATGGCCTTTCTGACCGCTTCCACGTCATCGTAAGGCACGATTTTAAAGCCGGGGGTAAAGGGCCCAAAGCCGTCCTTGTACTGGGCTTCCGTAGAAAAACTGATGATGCTGATGGTGCGCCCGTGGAAGTTGTTCTCAAAAACAATGATTTCAGCCTGATTATCCGGGATGCCTTTGACTTTATAGCCCCACTTACGGGCCATTTTAATGGCCGTCTCGCAGGCTTCCGCCCCGGAGTTCATGGGCAGGGCCCGGCTCAGGCCGGAAATTTCGTGCAGGGCCTGATACAGCAATGGCAATTGGTTATTGCGAAAGGCCCGGGAAGTCAGGGTGACTTTCTCGGCTTGCTCCTTCAGGGTGTTCAGGATGCGGGGATGGCAATGCCCCTGATTCAGGGCTGAATAGGAACTGAGGCAATCCAGGTACTTCTTGCCTTCCACGTCATAGACCCAGCTGCCTTCAGCATGCTCAATGACCAGATCCAGCGGGTGATAGTTATGCGCCCCATACTGATCTTCCAGTTGAATGTAGTCTTGGGTAGTCAGGGGGCTGGTGGGGGTGGCGTTCACGGTCATTTTAATCTCTCCCAAACAATTGAATCGGACTTTGATAGTGCTTTCAGTTCTGCCTACTTTTTCTCTTTGCCCAAATTACCGGCGATTTTGGTGGCCTCTTCCACGGCACGGGCCAATACAGAGCGAATCTTGCCGTCTTCCATGGTCAACAAGGCCCCAATGGTACAACCCGCAGGCGTGGTCACGTCATCCCGCAAGGCTGCCGGGTGCCGACCGGATTGCTGCACCATGGTAGCCGCTCCCAAGAGGGTCTGGGCCACAATACGCAAGGCGGCGTCCCGAGGGAGGCCCACCCGCACCCCGCCGTCGGCCAGGGCTTCCATAATCAGAAAGACATAGGCGGGGCCGCTACCGGCCAGACTGGTCACGGCGTTGAAATGGGCTTCATCCAGGGGCATACAAACGCCCACCGCCTCAAAAATCTGCTGAGCAATGGCAAAATGGGCTTCCGTGGCGTGGGTGCCGCCACAAATAGTGGTCATGGCTTGCCCTACCGTGCAGGGGGTGTTGGTCATGGCCCGAATGACCGGGTTTGGAGTGCCCAGGGCACTTTCCATCGTCTCAATGGTGGCCCCGGCCACAATGGAGATAATCAGGGTATCCGGCTTCAGGCCACCGGCTTTCAGCTTTTCCAAAACGCCTTTAATGCCAGTGGGTTTCACGCACAGCAACAGCACGTCGGTATCGGCCAACTGGTCGTTATAGTTAGAGAAGGCGGGAATTTCCAGCGTCTCCCGGATTTTTTGGCAGGAGGCTTCCGTTTTGGCGGCCGCCCACAGGGTTTGAGGCGTGACCATGCCCTTGCGCAGAAGGCCCTGGATGAGGGCCTGACCCATGACTCCGGCCCCGATGACGCCCAGCTTTTTAAAATTCGCCTTGCCAGCACCGGCTTGCTGCCTGGCCTGGACTTTGCCCGCCTGTTCTTGACCCATGCTTTAAACCCGCCTTACCGATTGCGCTTGTGTTTCGTGTTTGCTTCCATTGTACGAAACTCCCTCCCAACTTGAAAGGGGGGCCGCCCCTTGACTCCCCTCCTGCTTGATTTAAGATAGAATCCACGCAATCCCCCTCAGATTCAAAGGAAATTTTTGACCATGGCAAAAAAAGGCGAAGGTTGCGCTCACATCACGCTGAAAAGCACCGAGAGCGACCACGAATACCACACCATCAAAAACAAGCGTAGCAACCCGGAGCGGATGGAAATCAAAAAATACGATCCCACCCTGCGCCGTCACGTGGCCTACAAAGAGAGCAAAAGCAGCAAGTAAACCAGCCGCTTAAGCGCCTCCTCCTCCTCAGATTTAAAAGCCTGATCACCATGATCAGGCTTTTTTAGTACTGATAATCATGCGCTAAATCTTTCAAAGGGGCTTTGCCCCCTGTCACCCACACTGGAGGGGGAACAGAGTCCAGCGACAGCGCTGCCCCCCCCTCCAGACCTCCCCATGCAGTCCTCTCAAATCCAGTGACAGCACCCTCTGAGGAAGCCACGCTCACTTCTGTCACGTTGCTTTGTCAATCCAGGACGGGCGTTGGATGAGCGGCTGTTTTCGATCAAAAAGAGAGAGGGCCGCCACAGCCTTCTCTCTTTTTTGATGATTTTTTGAATAATGAATTTGAATGACGAAACGATAGCCCCAGCGCTTATAGCAGATGCTCCAGAGCGGGCTTCAGATCCGGGTAACGGAACTCGTAGCCGCTGCCCAACAAAGCCACCGGCTGCACCCGTTGACTGGACAGCAACAGCGCCTCGGCCATTTCCCCCAACAGGGCCTTCACGGCAAAAGCCGGAGCGGGAGGCGTCCAGTAGTGCATGGGCAACATGGGGCAAATCAGCACCTTGCGCATGACATCGGTAAACTGGTGGTTGGTCACCGGGTTCGGGGCCACCACGTTCACCGGGCCTTGCAGATCCTGCTGGGTCAGCATGTGCGCCAAAGCGCCCACCACGTCATCCAGGGCAATCCAGCTCATGTACTGTTTGCCGTTACCCAAATCACCGGCCAAACCCAGCTTGAAGGGCCAGTACATGGCCTTCAGGGCGCCACCTTTGGGACTGAGAATAATGCCAAAGCGGCTGTTCACCACCCGAATACCTTTATCCCGGGCGGGTTGGCAGGCGTCTTCCCACTGTTTGCAGGTATCGGCCAAAAAGCCTTGCCCCTTGGCGCTGACATCATTCAGCACTTCATCGCCCCGGTTGCCGTAAAACCCAATAGCAGAGGCGCAGATAAACACCTTGGGCGGATGTTCCAGCTTGGCCAGGGTTTCTGCCAGCAATTTAGTGCCTTGCACCCGGCTTTGCACGATTTTTTGCTTGCGCTCATCCGTCCAACGACCCCCGGCAATGTTTTCTCCCGCCAGGTGAATGACCGCGTCAATGCCTTCCAGGGCCTTGGGATCCAGTTGACCGGCCTTGATATCCCAGGTAATTTCAGGATCGCTGGTCAAGCCCTTGCGACGAACCAGCCGAATGGGCTGATACCCTTTGCGCTTGAGTTCATGAATCAATTCCGAACCCACCAGGCCGGACGCGCCCGATACCAAAACTTTCATGCCAAAACTCTCCGTAATAACAATTGCCTTTATATTGGTTCTATCATATAACACGGCGCGGTCATTCGTATCATTTTCTCGACGCACGAGCAGCACAGTTGCCGCTGCGCCTCCCACCCGTCCGTGCAATGACAGTTTCTGCGCTTTACGCGTATGATAAAGAGCGTTCACGTTTGAGGCATCAGTCAGCCAGGGGAGAGACCAACGCCATGTCACAAGCCAACAGCCAGCCAGCCCAAAAGATTAAAGTTATGTTTGTGTGCATGGGCAATATTTGCCGCTCTCCCTCGGCGGAAGGGGTGTTTCATTACATGGTGCAAACCGGCGGCTTCCGGGATTATATCGAAGTCGCCTCCTCCGGTACCGATGATTACCATGTGGGCGGCCCTGCCGATCGGCGCTCTCACGCCGCCGCCCTGAGCCGGGGCATCGATCTCAGCAACCATCGGGCCCAGCAATTTCAAAAGCGCCATTTCGAGGAGTACGACTATATTTTGGTCATGGACAGCCTCAACCACGATCACGTCATGCGCATGTGCCCCAACGGCCATCAGAACAAAGTGCGTTACTTCCTGGATTTTGCGCCCCAACTCAACATGCGGGAAGTACCCGATCCCTATTATGGCGGGGCGGAAGGCTTTGATCGGGTGCTGGATTACATTGAGGCCGCCGCTGCCGGACTGCTTTCGGAAATTCGAGATCGGCACCTCGATCCGGCCAACCCGCACCCGGAAATCAACGCCTGAAAATAGCGCCGTGCCTACCCCCCCCCTCCCGGTCAACCTAGCCAGAACCTAGCGTACTAAAAGTATCGTCCGTTTTTTGATACACCATGTCCCGCAACTGGGGATGCCGGTTGAGATAGTCCGAATCGGCGGCAATGGCGAAAGCCGCTTTGCGGGCTTTTTCCAGCGTGTCCTTGTCCTCAATCAAATCGGCCAGCACAAAATCCGGCAAACCGCTTTGGCGGGTGCCCAGAAACTCACCCGGCCCCCGCAGCTCCAAATCCCGCTCGGAAATGTAAAAGCCGTCCTCGCTCTCGGTCAAAATGCTCAGGCGGGTCAAGGTGGTCTCCGTTTTGCTGTCAGACACCAGCACACAGTAGGATTGATGGCAGGATCGCCCCACCCGGCCCCGCAACTGGTGCAACTGGGACAGGCCAAAGCGATCGGCGTTTTCAATGATCATGACCGTGGCGTTGGGCACATCCACGCCCACTTCCACCACCGTGGTGCTGACCAGAATGTGCAAATCGCCCGTCGCAAAGCGGCTCATCACGGCGTCTTTTTCATCCGGGCGCATTTTGCCGTGCAGCAAGCCGATGCGTAAATCCTGAAACACCTCCTGCTGCAAGCGTTCCGCCTCGGAGGTGGCCGCTTTGGCCGACAAAGTCTCCGATTCCTCAATCAGGGGAAACACAATATACGCTTGCCGCCCCTTCAGAATTTCCTGCCGAATGAGCTGGTAGCCCTGCCCCAATTGCGAATGGGTCAGCAGCGTGGTTTTGATGGGCGTTCGGCCCGGCGGCAATTCATCCAGAATGGACACGTCCAAATCGCCGTGCAAAGTCATAGCCAGAGAGCGAGGGATGGGTGTAGCGGTCATGGTCAGCATTTCCGGGTGTTGCCCCTTGCTTTTCAGCAAGGTGCGCTGACGCACCCCGAAGCGATGCTGCTCATCCACCACCACGATGCCCAGCTTGGCAAACTCCACATCGTCCTGAATCAGGGCGTGGGTGCCCACGGCCACGTGAATCTGCCCGTTCAGCAGGGCTTGGCGCAACTCCCGCCGTTCCTTGGCGCCCGATTTCCCCACGAATAGACCGGCCCGCAAGCCCAAGGGGGTTAGCCATTCCACGCACTTGCGGTAGTGCTGCTCGGCCAGAATTTCGGTGGGGGCCATCAAAGCGCCCTGATACCCGTTTTCTACAGCGGCTAACAGAGTGAGAATGGCCACCACGGTTTTCCCGCTGCCCACATCTCCTTGCAGCATTCGGTACATGGGCTCATCGGAGGCAATATCTTTGGAGATTTCATCCAAGACCCGCTGTTGGGCCCCGGTCAAGGCAAAGGGCAAGGCCTGCTTGAGTTGCTCGGCGTAGCCACCGGCATGATAGACCAGGTTCAGCCCCTTCACGGTGCGCTTGTACTGCTGCCGAATCAGGGACAGGCGCAACTGCACGTAGAACAGCTCGTCAAAGACCAAACGTTCTCGAGCCGCTGTGGCCAGCTCCCGGGTTTCCGGGAAGTGAATCTGCCGCAAGGCCGCTTTCAGGGGCATCAGGCCGTACTGTTGCAATACAGCCTGCGGAACCGGGTCGATGATGCTGTCCAGATAATCCTGTAGGGCCTGATGGATGGCCTTGCGCAGAAAGCGCAGGTTCAGCCCCTCGGTCAGGGCGTAAATGGGCACCAGTCGACCCGCATGCAGAGAGTCATTCTCCTGCACCCCGGTGGCGTCCTGATAGCTCAAAATCTCCAGCTGGGGGCGATCCATGGCCGGAATTTTCTTATAGGTGTCCCACTTCACTTTGCCGGACAGCATGACATCGGCCCCCTTGGGGTAGCGATCCTTCTGCGCTTCCAGCGAGGCCTGACTGAGCTTGCCCAGAAACCAGTTGGCGGCCATCATGCCGGTGTCATCGGTAATGACCAGACTGACAATAGCCAGCCCGTTCTTGGTTTTATAGGCGTTGACCGAACGGATGGTGCCGATGACGGTGACCTCATCGCCCTGATTGAGATCCAGAATTTTAACCCGGTTGTTGTAGTCCAGATAGCGCCGGGGAAAGTAATAGAGCAGGTTTTCCACAGTCTGAATGCCCACCAGTCCCAGCAGTTGGGCCAATTTGGGCCCCACCCCTTTCAGGTACTTCACCTCCAGCTCGTGGATGGATTTTCCACCCGCCCGGGGGGGCGCCGTGGATAATTTAGGCGCTTTGCGCTGGGCCGCCCCCTGCTGGGACAGGGCGATTAAAAACTGCTCCATGCTTTCCAGGGTGCGCATGCGCCCCCCCAGATCCATGAAGGGGTAGTTCTCAAACTTGCGACGCAACACATCCACGGGGTTATCCGCCCCGCTGCCATCGTCCAGCGTCAGTGGGGGCATTTCCTTCAGGGTCTCATACACAAAGCGAGAAAACGTTTTCTTGCGGCCCTGCACGTCGATGTAGCGATGATCCTTCTCAATGGACACCGCCTGCCGCAAGTCCTTCAGCTTTAACTGTACTTCTTCCAGGGATAGCAAAAGGGAGTGACCTCTCTCAAAAACAGCTTTAGCCGCAACCGGAGTTGGGTCTGCCGGACGCTGGTCAGATAGTGGCTGTCAGCCAGCACCGGCTCCTTCGTATTATAGTACAGACCCTTGGCATCCCCCAGAGGGCGGGGCGTGCGGCGGTTTTATACAGGCCCCTTTTCAAGAACAGAACCAGTGTGCGATTATTACGTCATCCTTTAACTGATGAACTGGCACATTGCCGGATCACGCCACGGTGGAGGTTACAGTCACCCAGGAAAGCCGCACCAGGCTGTCCGCAATCAAAAAACATCACAAGCAAGAGGGATAGAGAGAGAGACTCCTGTAACAAGCAGAGAACAACTTTTTTCAGGTTCAGCGAGAGGCAAAAAACCGGCAGCCCGCAAGCCAACCTTCTGATTGGCCCCAAATCCGTTTTAACCGGTTTTAAAGTAAGAGGTAGTCAATTCATGCGCAATCGGTTTCATCCCCGTCATTTACGCTTAATCCTGCTCAGTGGCCTGATGGCGGGCAGCCTGTGGCTCCAACCCACCGAAACGGCCCAGGCTTCCAACAATTTGGAAGCCATCCAGAATTACAACCAGGGCATTGAGGCCTACAATCAGGGGCGGGTCAATGACGCCCTGGGTAAGTTTACCCGAGCCACTCAAATCGATCCGGCCTATGGCGACGCTTACTACAACATGGGCTCTATTTACTACCAGCTCAAACGTTTCCCGGACGCGGCCGATATGTTCCAGAAGGCCGTGAACCTGGCCCCGGCGGATAGCAACGCCAAATACAACCTGGCCTTGTGCCTGGAAAAGCTGAACCGCAGCGAAGAGGCCATCAACATCCTCTCTCAAATCCCGGCCAGCGATCCCAAGTACGCCCAGGCACGAGTCAAGCTGAATGAGCTGCGTCCTGAGCTGAAGCCACAAAACACCCCAGCCACGGCCACCAAGCCGGCCAGCGCACCGGCCACAGCCAATAAGCCAACGGCCACACCGGCAGCCAGCAAACCAGCCGCCCCCAGTGCGACTAAACCGGCAGCCGCCGCGTCGACAGCCAGCAAGGCCACGGTCAAAGTCTTCTCCAAGGGATATGAGGGGCCCACCGGGATCACCATCGGGCCGGGTGGCTTCATGTACGTGGCCAACTACTCCAAAAACATCATCTACCGGGTAGGGGCCAGCGGCGAGAAAACCGTCTTCAGCTCCGGGGAAGGCATTAAAGGCCCCATCGGCCTAACCTACAACCCCAAAACCAACGAACTGTACGTGGCCAACTACCTGCTGAACAACGTGGCCCGTATTAACGCCAATGGCAAAACCAGTGTGTTGATTGGCGGGTTGAACAAGCCCTACAACCTGTTTATGGACACCGTGAACAACGCCGTATTCGTGTCCGAGCAAGACCCGGCCAATGTCATCTCCCGCATCGCGCTGCCATAACCCAGTACAAATATGAACACCCGGCCCGGTTCTCCCCAGCGGACAACCGGGCCGCTTTTTTGAGCGTCTCTTGTATTCCCGTGCAAGCAGGAATGACAAAGCTAAGTGATAGGAGTGAGCGTGGCTTTCAAGCAAGACAAGATTACACTGGATTTAAGACGACTACATGGGGAGGTCTGGCGGGGGAACAGAGTCCAGCGCCATCGCTGTCCCCCCGCCAGTGGGGGTCGAAGGGGGCAAAGCCCCTTTGAAAGAGTCATGAAGCATTGATTGCCACCTTCCCAGCAGCACGGTAGGGGATCATTCCAAAAAAATAAAACCGGGAGATATGGCTCTCCCGGTGGTTAGTTGTAAGGCGGTCTCACCCCGGCTAAAGAGCGGGACAGCACTTACTCGGTATGACACAGTACCTGTCGCCAGGCACTTTCTTTTCCCCCTTCACGAAATGTGTCGTCATCCCCTCTCTTCACTCCCAATATCACACCCATTAACCCGGACACTCCCCAAAGCCACTGGCCGAACCCGAAACGTGCCCCCAAGCCTACCCGTGAGGCATTCATCGAGGAGCGGCCCTCCACAACCCAGCTTGGTCGGGCTTGCGGGTCAGCGGTCAAGGCTACCATCGCTGGGGAGCCCTTACCAGCAGTCAGCAACGCAACCCCAAAGGGCAGCACCGATATGGCTTTCAATGCAAATCTCATCTCTTCAACTTTTTCGCAATCGCAAACGCCTGAGCGTTTCGATTAGTACCCACTTGAACTGCCAGCCAGCAAGGCTCAGTTCTTACTTGTTATGGGGGAGAAAAGCGAGTGAAGTGATCTTGATGCTAGTTTATGAAGTTTTTTTTACAAACGCGGCAAAAGACGCGCTGAACCAGCGTCCGGGCAACGGATCGCGGCAGGCGTTCAACCCCAGCAGCCTACATGCGCTCCGGCGCGGAGACCCCCAGCAAGTCCAGGGCCTGGGCCAGGGTTTTCTGGATGGCTCGAATCAGCATCAGGCGGGCCTGAGTGAGGGAGGGCTCCGGGGTTAAAATGCGGCACACCCCGTAAAAGGAGTGGAACTGGGCCGAAACATCCTGAGCGTACTGGGTCACAAAATGCGGGGAGCGAAACCGGGCGGCATCCAGCACCACGTCTTCAAACCCGTCCAGCATTAACAGCAAAGTCTTTAACACCTGCTGGTCTTTGGGCTGATCCAGACTGTCAAACAGTGGCGCCAGAGTCTGAGGACTGAGGGTTTGCTCAAAGGCCCGTAAGGCTTCTTCCGTCACAAAAGGCTGGGCCACGTCGCCGGAATCCACATTGACCGGGGAGTCCACGGCGTTGCGCAATATGCTGCAACAGCGGGCATGGGCGTACTGCACATAAAACACGGGGTTTTCACTGGTGGCGGAAGCGGCCAGATCCACGTCAAAATCCAGGGAGGTATCGGCGGACTTGGAAACCATCCAGAAGCGGGTGGCATCCACGCCCACTTCATCCACCACATCCTGCAAGGTCAGCATTTTACGACGCTTGCCCATGCGGGTGCGCTCGCCATCCACAATCAGGTTGACCAGCTGACCCAGCAGCACTTCAAACTGTTCCGGGGAGTGGCCCAGCGCCTGAATGGCCCCCCGCATGCGGGGAATGTAACCATGGTGGTCGGCGCCCCAAATATTCAGGATCCGGTTGTAGCGGGGGTGGCCCTGAGCGTCCTGACGACTGAATTTATCGTGGTGATAGGCGATATCGGGCATTAAATAGGTATAGCTGCCATCGGACTTGCGCAACACCCGGTCTTTTTCATCCCCAAACTCGGTGGACTTGAACCACAAGGCGTCTTCGGCCTCATAGGTAAAGCCCTTGAGGGACAGGGCATCCAGCGTTTCCGGGATAACACCCCGATCGTACAAGTACGCTTTTTCAGAAATCCAGTTGTCAAAGGGCACCCGCATGCGATCCAGCAAGGCCCGCTGATCGCTTAGCAAAAACTCACGGGAAAACGTTTGAATGGCTTGCAGCACTTCGGCGGCGGGCTCGGCGGGAGAAGCGCCAACGGCGGCCAGCAACTGCTGTTGACGCTGCGCGTCGGCCAAGTAGGCCTTGGCCACATCCAGCACATACTCGCCGGGGTAGGGCAGGGTTTCCGGCATCTCAACCGGCACCGAAAGCAGACCGTCCGCCTTGAGCAGCTCCACGCAGCGCCAGTACACCGAGGTGGTGATGTTGCCCATCTGCACGCCAGCGTCGTTGATGTAAAACTCGGCGGTCACATCGGCCCCGCAATGGCGCATCAAACGAATGATGGCATCGCCCAGGGCGGCCCAGCGGCCATGCCCAATATGCAAAGGCCCGGTGGGGTTGGCGGAAACGTATTCCAGCAATACCCGCTCTTCAGCCAGCCCGGTATTGCGACCCGGGGCCGGGGAATGAATGATCTCCACCAGGGCTTCGGCCAAAAACTCGGTGGATAGCTTAAAGTTGAGATAGCCGCCCACCACGGTCACAGCCATGCGCTCATCGGACAGCACCCCTTGCAGCACTTCGGCGATTTTAGGGGGGGCCATTTTGGTATGGCGGGCCAGAAAGGATACATTCACGGCATAGTCGCCATGCTCGGGGTTGCGGGGGCGCTCCAGACGAAATGCGGAAACCATGGCGTCATCCACGGTCAGGCTGTTGAGTTGGGGAGCCGCTTTATAAAGCGCTGAGGACAGGTGATTGAGAAGTTTTTGTTTAATCATAGTCCATCAACTCTAGCAGAAAATCGGCCCGGACAAAAGTTGAGCCTGCCGTGGAGGCTTCGCGGTTTTTGGCACTAAAAAAGGGCCGAAGCCCTTTTTTAATTTCGGAATACACAATTTTTAAGACCCGTCAGCGCTGAATCCATATGTTAAAGGGGGAAAGCCCTACTCGGAAACCTCATCGGCAGCCGGTTTAAACACGACGTCGGTGGCGCTTCCTTCCAGCATCAACACTTCCCCATCGTAATTTGTATTCATCTCATCCGAGGACAAAAAAGAGACTTTTAACGCCAGCTCGGCCAGGTGTCTGCCCCCGACCGAAAATTCGGTAATGGTATCCAGGGCAATGGTCCACAGCTCCTCCGGGCTACCATCCTTCCTGTAGGACTGGATTTGTAACGCATCAACATCCACGGATACCAGCTTTCCCTCATAGTAGCGATTAAATGCGCCCTGACGCACGAAGATAAACCTTTTCAGCAAAGGCAGCAGTTTTGGATACATGTTGGGGGTCTCCATATATCTCACTCTATATAGCTCACGTTTCCATCGTTTCCCTGTAAAAAATATTAAACGATGTTACCAATTAGGGCAATCGTCCAAAACTCAGCCATAAAAATAAATCTCAGGGATCTACACCCCGTAAACCCATCTATAGCGCATTCAATTTGCCGGGTTGGTGAATAAAAAACCGAGCGCAGTCATAATTTCTGGCTACGAAACCCGGTCAGACTACTGTTTAACCATTACCCAACCGGGCTTCTCCAGTTGGCTACAAAATAACCAAAAAGGCTCTGCAAAAAGACTTGAAAAACAGGGAAAAGCAAGGACTCAAGTCAATTTCCCCTTAAATTTTAATAATTAAGTTAGTGATAGACGGGACAGGATTATCCCCACTATAATGACGAACATCCAGGGTTAGGTAGTAGGTCAATTAGCAGGTTAATTATGATCCAAACATCCACAAAGGTTGAAAGCTCAGTCATTCGTCTGGTGTTGGTTGAAGATTACAAACTGGTGCGCATCGGTTTACGTTCCGTCCTCAACGAAGATCCTCGGATTGAGGTGGTGGGAGAGGCCGAAACGGGAGAACAGGGCATTGAAATGATCAAATCACTCAAGCCCGATTTGGTGGTGTTAGATTTGGGCCTGCCCGGCATGGACGGGATTGAGGTGACCAAGGCCATCAAAAATTTTGACGAAAACATTAAAGTCATCATCCTGACCTCGCACGAGGTGGAGGACGAGGTACTGGCCGCCCTGTCGGCAGGGGCCAACGCCTATTGCCTGAAGGAGATTACTTCCAACCGGCTGATCGAGGTCGTCAAATCTGTTTTCGAAGGGGCTGCCTGGCTGGATCCGGCCATCGCTGGCATGGCTCTGGAGATGTTCTCCAGTAGCAATATCCGCCCCAAAGGCAACGGGCAAGCCGCCCGGGCGGACTTGCAACTGACCGAGCGGGAAAACCAGGTACTCACGCTGCTGGTGGAGGGCAAAAGCAACTCTGAGATTGCCGATTGCCTGTCGGTGAGTGTGCATACCGCCAAAGCCCATGTGTGCAGTATTTTACAAAAACTCTCCGTACACGATCGGGTGCAGGCCGCGGTGAAAGCCGTGAAAGAAAATCTGGTCTAATTGCCACTGAAGTAAGACCATACAGCACCACGCGATCGGCATTGAACGGAACGCCTGAACATCAGAGGCTGATGTTACTGGGCAAATCTGGCCTGGCGTGGTGCTGTTGATGGCCTATTGCTTTAGAACGCAAGTCTGGATTTATAAAGTCACTGCCTTGGCCCGGTGATGTAAACCGGGCCAGATAAGCTGAATTTGAAGGCCGTATGCCAGTTCCCGCCCTCATCAAACGAATTATGTCCCTGGCTTTCCTGAAGAGCCTCCCAGGAAAGCCTTTCAACTATCTGCCCGAGTTATTTCTGATCCTGATCCTGGTGACCATGGGATACAGCTTGTACACCCTGCAACTGCATCAACAACTAGAGGAAATGGTTCGTTTTACCACCTGGCATCTGCAATTGAGAAAAGAATACGCCCTCAGCCTTTACAACCGAAGTCAGGCGTTACCGAATGAGTCCAATCTTATTCTCAAACAACTACAAAACAACCTAGGCATTATGATCAACGGCGGCGCCATTACCCTCCCCGCCGATCCTGAAACCATCCATGTGCCCAAGGCCACCGATCCCGCCCTGAAACAGGAACTCCAACGGCGGCTCCGAATTTATGGGGAGATACAAAGAAACGAGGCAAAATTACAGCGGCTCCAGCAGCAGGGTAACAGGCAGAACGAGGCGTATCGGGGCCTCATGGAATCAAACAACACTCTGCTGCGCCAATTGGAATATCCGCACCTTGAACTGGTGACCCTGTACGTCCAGAAATTGCACCAAGCCGCCAGACAGCTTGCCTGGCAGGAATTATTGACCGTATTCCTGATTACCCTGGTCGGCATCATCCTGGCCTGGCAGCAAAAGGCCACCCTGCAAGCACTGGCGGAAAGCGAACAGCGCTTTCAGGAAATTTTCAAAATCAGTCCGGTGGGGAAGGTACTGGTGGATTTTAACGGCAATATCCAGGGGGTCAACCAGTCCTTGCAAACTATGCTGGGTTATAGCGCAACGGAATTACAAGAACATCCCATCCGCATCCTGTATGGCGATGACATGACCGAAACCGAGAAAAACCTGTACGAAAGCCTGCTACAAAAAAAAATCCCGTCTTATTGGATTGAAAAGACCTTTCGACACCGGGACGGACACCTGATATGGGTTCTGGTCTCCGTGGCCATTATGTACACCATTGAGGAAGCGCCCCATTGTATCATCCTGCAAGCCCAGGATATTACAGAACTCAGGGCGATGCAGGAAGCGCTGCGCATTTCCGAACGAAGATACCGAACCATTATTGAATCCGCTAGGGATGGCATTATGGTCGCCAACATGGAAAGTACCATCGTATCGGCCAATACCCAGGTCAACCGAATGTTTGGCTATGAACCCGACGAACTGACCGGAAACAGCCTAGTCGCCCTGATCCCTCCTGTTTACCGGGACGCGCACCTGAAGGGTATGCAGCGGGTGAAGGAAACGCACGAATCCCGGCTGAGCGGGAAGTTGCTGGAATTGCAGGGGTTGAAAAAAAATGGAACAACTTTCCCGCTAGAGCTTTCTTTGTCGACCTGGGAGGGGGGAGAAGGCACCATGATGGCCACAGCCATTATTCGTGATATTACGGCCCGAAAACAATTCCAGCGAGAGCGTGAAGCATTAATTCTCAGCAACAAAAACCTGGAAGAGTTCACGGTCATCGCCTCTCACGATTTACAGGAACCGTTGAGAAAGGTGGCTTTTTATGCGGAACGCTTTAGCCAGCGGGAAGGAGAGCGGCTCCAGCCGGAGTCCCGCTTGGACATTCAGCGCTTGCAGGCGGGCGTTTCACGCATGCAGGACCTCCTCAGGGCGCTATCGGACTATTCGCGTATAACCCCTCGGAATCCCGAGTTTAAACCCATCAACCTCAACCTGTTATTACCCAATATTAATTTTGAGATGGAGGCAGAGTTAAAACAAGCCGGTGGAACTATCAGCATCGATCCCCTCCCGGTGATTGAAGCCGATGCAGCGCAAATGCAAATCTTATTTCGGAATTTAATCCAAAATGCCCTGAAATTTCGCCGAAGCGGGGTATGCCCGCATATTCATATTTATGGTAATTTAATACATTATCAGCTTCATTCCTATGAAGTACCCATGCTGGAAATCTCCGTTCAGGATAACGGCATTGGCTTTGATGAACAATATCTGGATCGTATTTTCAAGGTTTTCCAAAGATTACACACGGCGTCCAGATTCTCGGGTACCGGAATTGGCCTGGCCACTTGTAAAAAGATTGTTGAACTCCACCACGGCCATATAACCGCCAGAAGCCAACCGGGCGAAGGCTCTACTTTTATAATCTCTCTTCCCATATATCAGAAATAATAGACGTTACGTCCATTAGCCGTCAGGAAGATAGCATTGAATATCCAGAACAACAGCATCAAAAACCCGCATATCCTTATTGCCGATGATGACAGCGATGACCGCCAAATAATCAGGGAAGCGTTAAATCGCAACATCCCCCGTTGCTTGTATTCTTATGCTGAGGATGGGGAAGAGGTATTGGATTTTTTATACCATCGCGGCAGGTTTACCAATAAAAGCTACCCTCCTGTGGACTTAATCCTGCTGGATTTGAACATGCCGCGAAAAACCGGTATGGAGGTGCTTGAAATTATTAAAAAAGAGCCCTCGCTGAAGCATATCCCGGTGGTGGTTCTCTCCACCTCACAAGAGGAAGATGATATTATTCGCACGTATAATCTGGGTGTTAATTCGTTTATGACCAAGCCCATTTCATACGAATCGCTATTAAATGCCATGAAAATATTGGGGAAATACTGGTTTGAAATTGTCGAGCTACCTACCCAAGCCCTCTGAAGCAGAGTCCGAGTTGCAACCCATTCGTGTCTTGCTGGTTGATGACGATGAGGATGAGTACATCATCACGCGCAGGATTATTTCGGAAATCGTGGGGCGCAAACACTTACTGGACTGGGCCTGCTCTTATGAACAGGGCCTGGCTTTGATCGAGGAGGCGAACCACGACATTTACCTCATTGATTATCGGCTGGATGAACACACGGGGCTGGATTTGTTGCAGGAAGCCATTGCCCAGGGATGCACCCAACCCATCATCCTCCTGACCGGCCAGGAAGATCGTGAGGTTGACATACAAGCCATGAAAGCCGGAGCGTGGGATTACCTGGTAAAAGACCGCATTGATGCGCCCATTCTGGAACGGGCCATTCGTTACACGCTTGAACATCGGAAAGTTCTGGACGTGCTACTGGAAAACCAGAAACAACGGGAAAAATTTGTGGCGACCTTGACCCATGACTTAAAAACACCCATCAAAGCAGAGTTCAGGATTTTTGAGCTGCTGCTGAACGAGCGTTTTGGCCCCATTACAGAAGACCAAAGCACCGTCATTCAGGAAATGCTGCGCTCTAACCGATTTATGTACCAAATGGTTGACAACCTGCTGACAGCTTTCAAGTTTGAAAGTGGTCACATGATGCTCAGAATGGAGCTTATCGATGTCAACGAACTCATCGCCTCAACCGTTAACCTGGATTTAATTGGGCTGGCGCAGGAAAAAAATCAGGAGCTGACTCTCCAACTTGACCCCAATGTCCCCAGTATCCCGGTGGATGGACTTGAAATCAAGCGTGTGATCTATAATCTGGTACAAAATGCCGTTAACTATACCCCCAAAGGCGGGAAAATCCAAATAGGAACCCACTTAAGCCAGGATAGCGTGCAGATTACCGTGACAGATACCGGCCCCGGCATTGAACAAACCATCCAAAAAACCCTATTTGAGCCCTACGCCTCCATGGCAAAACGGTATCGGCATATTGGAACCGGATTAGGGCTTTATATTTCGAAAAAAATCATTGAAGCGCACCAAGGGAAACTGAGCGTGGAAAGCGAACTGGGCAAGGGCAGTACATTTCGCTTCCTGTTGCCCATGCATCAGGGAGAGCAGTCTCCATCGCTCAACTTATACTGAGCCGCCTTTATACCCAATTGTTTAATATACAAACATTAAGCTATCAACTATGATAACTTCTGTAATTGGGTTCTTCTTAACACCTCAGCCTCATCCAAAAATTAAGCCTTTACGGAAACTCAGGACATTTGTTGTTGTGGGAAATTCCCAATGAAATAAATGTATCTGAACCTGATTTCCGTAAAGGCCTTTTTTTATGGATTCAAAATACCCTTGAATGAATTCAGTATGGCGCTTCCGTCAACTTGGGTTTCTTTTCCATGAAACCAGGTTTTACGAGAACGGACTAAAGGCGTGCCGTTAGGAGCAATGACAGAGGTCTCTCGAGGAGAGATAACCGTTTGCGAACCAAACACACTCGTGCGATTCGTTTCGCCACCAAATAGCCCCCTCGAGCGTTCAACCTTATTGCCAAGAGCATCCTGATAACTGACTGAATTTCTCCCAAACCAACCGTTGCGCTTCTCAACCTTGACACCAGGGCCGGTCAAAATCAAGGACTCCGCTTGGACACACTCGATAACAGAGGCCAACAAGAAAAACAAAGAGCAATAAATTAAAATATGGCGCATGAATAAGCCTCACCAGTCACAAAATAAACGAATGTACTACAGCAATAGACTCAAAAAGCTCATGCATGTTCCAAGCTTGAGTGCCTGGTGAGGGCAATAGGAGAAACAAAAAGCGCCAGTATTGCTACTGACGCTTTTTCTAAATAAACCCTT